>NZ_LR216287.1 GCF_900696045.1 Candidatus Nitrosocosmicus franklandus | reverse complement strand
CAATAGTAATCTGTGCTGATTCACACAACAAACTATGATATCGATATGCTTACCAAGTAACGTTAGTTGTCCTAATAATTCGTAACTGAATTGTGCGTAAAGAATAATTTTTATCTTGAAAATTGAAGATATTATCTTATAGATATTGTAATTGTTTAGTTGGTTTTTTCTTCTAATTTCCCATCTAGGCGTACACTAGATATAAGGTAGACATGAAAATAGATCTACATTTTTGTCTTTATTGTAGAAATATAAACATCTAAATAACTATAATGATTAGAATTTTCGTAATCTTGAAAAGTATTTGTATTTCCCACAAGGAAGATGTTGATGGGATAGTATCGGCTGCTCTATTGCAAGCGGGGCTAAAAGTTAGGCATTTATTTTTGGTTGATTATCCTAATTTACTAAATTCTCTTGACTATGTGATCTCTATGTGTAGTAAGGATAGGACCTTCACCAGGGTATTTATTTGTGACGTCGGTCTGAATATGAAAAATCAGTTCTTATTTCTAGAAAAATTGAACCTATTAGTATCGAATAATATCAAAGTTATCTACATTGATCATCATTATCTAGAACCGGCGATCAAAGACAAAATTACCAAAATGGGGATTACACTAATTCATGATATAGACGAATGTACTTCTGTACAAATTTATTATTTGTTGAGAAATCGTATGGACAAAGTATATTCTTTTTTTGCGTCCGCAGGAGCCTTAACCGATTATATGGAAGATCGGCCGAGGGCTCGAAGATTGGTGAATAAATTTGATAGAACGTTCTTAATGCTAGAATCTTGTTATCTTTCTTATATGATTTCTGCATCTCAAAAGAATATCGATTTTTTGAAATCAATCTCTAAGGATATATCAAAAGGAATAATGCCACATGAATTAAAGCATGGATGCAATTTGGTTAGACAATTTTCACAGAAAGTATCCGATGCTATTAGTCTTATTGAGAAACAATCAATTCATTTGGCTAATATATCCTACTTCGAACATGAACTTGAACTCTCTTCTAGCATGATTGTAAATTTTGTTCTTGGACTTTCAGGAAAGAAGGTTGGTATAGCTTTTAAGATGAAGTCAAACATAAATTCTTATATATTATCCATCAGGGGCTCAAAAGAATGCCAAGTACATTTGGGTAAACTAGTAAATAATTTATCGATGGATTTTGGTGGGAGTGGAGGGGGACATGAGAAAGCCTGTGGAGCAGTAATACCTATCGAAAACATATCTGCGTTCTTAGAAAAATTAGACGAATTGATTTGTTAGAGAAAATTGAAAAACTATTAAGTTGTTTGACAATAACTAGGATAATATCTAGATGACAAAAATAGGAGAAATTTATAGAAAAGTTCATGGTCGATTTATGGAAAGGCCGACCAATTTCAGTTGGGTGATCCCACAGAAACTTGCCGGAAGTGGCTTACCCTCTTCGTTTGATCAATTAGAATGGCTTGCGTCAAATGGGATTAAGACTTTAATAACTGTGAGAGAAATACCTTTGCCAAAGATTTGGATTGAAAAAATAAATTCTCAATATGGAGATTTAGAGAACTACTTTTTAAAAACAGATGATTATAATGCTCCAACTGTAGACGAGATACATGAGGTTATCGAGTACATTGAACGAAAAATTCAAACAAATAAACCAGTGCTAGTCCATTGTGCTGCTGGCAAGGGAAGGACTGGAACGGTACTTGCTGCATATCTTATAAAGACAGAGGGTTTGACTCCTATTGAAGCGGCTAGAAAATTAAGAGAAATGAGACCTGGTTCGATTCAGTCTGAAAGACAGGAAATGGCTATAAACACTTTTTATAGGTTTTTGACTGGAAGATAATTCTGAGGTTAGACAACGTGTAATACTTAAATTGATATTACATCATTCTTAAAGTCATGATCTTATCTGTGGATGAAGTTACAGCGTTCAAAAGAAAGGAGGGGAGACTTTTGAAATTTGTTTTTTCTTTATTGATTACACTAAGTGTTTTTAGCATGATTTTTGGGATGGATGTAAATGGTGCTACAGAGCTATCTTCCTCGCAAACTGAGGTTAATAATTTGGAGGTTAATCTAACTACTGATTCATTAAATAAATCACAAGAAACAATACTAGATTATAGTAATTCTTTACCCGACTTATTTGAAAAGGTTGAAAAGTCGGTAGTCCAAATTACTGAATCTGGTAGTCTTCAAAGCACAGAACCAAATCAATCTAGATTAGGTTCTGGCTTTGTTTATGATAAACAAGGTCATATAGTTACTAACTTCCATGTTGTAGATGGTTCAAAAAATGATAAAGCTTTCATAACTTTTTTGGATGGAGTTTCTTATGAAGGAGAAATCATTGGCAGTGATCCTTATTCCGACTTGGCTGTTATAAAATTGATAGATGTGGATAAAAATATTAGTTCAAAACTAGTCCCACTTGTTCTAGGAAATTCATCTACTGTTCGAATAGGTGAAAAAGTTGTTGCACTTGGAAATCCATTTGGCTTATCGGGATCTCTTTCCGAGGGAATCATAAGCGGTTTAGGAAGATTAATGCCTGTTGGGGATCAACATAAACCATTGCCCGAGGATTCAGGGAAAGAGGCAATTCAAAATCAGTCACCGACTTTTTCTATACCTGATATCATCCAAACAGATGCTGCAATCAATCCAGGCAATTCTGGTGGGCCATTAATTGATATGACTGGTCGCGTAATAGGTATCAATACTGCCATATTTTCTAATACAGGCGTTTATTCTGGAATTGGTTTTGCCATTCCATCTAACTTTATAAGTAAGATTATCCCGGAATTAATCCAAAAAGGGTCGTATGAACATCCATACATAGGAATTAATGGATTTGATATTACTCCAGAGATCGCTAAGTTAGTTGGTTTACCTGAGGCGGTTGGGTTTTTGGTGGTGAATGTTACCAAAGACAGTCCTGCTGATAAGTCGGGTGTATTCGGAGGAAATCAAACCGTTCAAATAAATGGTATTCAATTGAAAATCGGTGGAGATATCATTACTGATATTGATGATAGAACTGTGAGGAAAGTTGATGATATCTTGTCATATTTGGAAAATTATAAAAAAATCGGAGATAACGTAAATTTGACTGTGCTTCGCGGTCCGGATCTTGTTGAGGAGGTAATTTCGATTAATTTGACTGCTAGACCTGCTCACGATAGTGATCTTAATATTCCTACGTTAGGTATTCTTGGTCTAGATCTCAACACGCAAATAGCTAAAATACTTAATCTAACTCAATCAGACGGATTCCTCGTTACTAGTATAATTGAAAATAGTACTGCTTCAAAGGCAAATTTGAGAGGCGGGTATGTTATGAATGATATTAATGGATCCTTAGTTGAATCGGGAGGTGATATTATTACTAGGATTGATGATCATACTGTCAAGACTCACAAGGATATCCGTGATTACCTGAAAACGAAAAAAATTGGAGATACCGTAACAATTACTATATTAAGAGATGGAGATTTCAAAACATTAACAATCACACTTGAACAAATGAGTGAGAACCAGCGAAGATTGCAACATTCAATACCGGGTCAATCCAGCGAATTTTCTTTTCCATCTCAATTGCTGGACAAATTCCTAGATTCATGTTCAAAAACATTTTCGAGAGAAATATGTAGCTCTATGACGACTATAAGGTAAAATCCCGATGAACTATCATATATAAAGGGAAAAAGACAATAAGATTTGAAAACATGAAATCAAAACATGAAGATGAATTTAATCAATTTTGTAAACAAGTTATAAGTTTGGATCCTGCAATACGATTTGCAGGAATAGCAAACGAGGACGGAATTTTAGAATCAATTGCAGAGAGAGAAAATTTGGTACCATTATTGTCTCCAGAAGAAAGGGCTCAATATGCAATTACAGCTGCGACGCGTCAATATACACGTTTGAGGTGGGAATTCATGCTAGGGAAAATTCAATATGCAAGTTCGAAATATGAGAAGCTAATTCGAGCTACTATTCCTATAACTGACGAAAATAGCACTCTTTCATATGTGTTATTGTTATCTTTTGATCCAGATGTTTCCAACTTTCATGAAATCATAACAAAGAAGATAATCCCTTTCATTAATGAAAGCAAAGCTAACTTGGGGAGATTACACGGATAATGATTTTGAATATTTTTATCTATCAATATACTTTATAATAAATGGAATAATCGGTATCAGCAAAAAAGAATTTCGTGTATTATATTAATGATCTTAAATTTCTAAAAAACTTTCATATATCTCTTTTTGATATTCATTCTAAGGATTTCTTCTCTATTAGTATCTAAATATGTGAAAAACAAATGGAAAATATTGTTGTATTCGTATATGCTTAAAAGTTTATATGTACATGCAAGAATTTTTGTATTCCAAATAATGCAATAACGCCTATAACATTAAGTCATTCATTAAAGAGCCCATAAATTTGCCTCGGATATTTCGCAGAGACTGAATAATATATATGACTTCATTCTGACTAGTTACATGCCTTTTGAAAACTTATCCGAGTATATAGAAAAGTTAGAAAATGCTGGTGAACTGCGAAGAGTGTCAACCGAAGTCAATCCTGATTTGGAAGTTGCTGAAGTAATGCGAAGAATGATGTATTCTAAGAATAGTCCTGCTATCCTATTTGAGAATGTAAAGGGATATAATATACCTATTCTAGGGAACGCATTTGGCTCAATTAGAAGATTACAATTAGCATTGGAATTAGATGACTTTTCTGATATAGGTAACCGAATCGTGGAGTTAACAAAAATGAAGATACCTTCTGGGGTATTAAACAAGCTTAAAATGCTACCTAAATTATCTGAAATTTCTGATTACGGGCCGAAAATGGTAGAAAACGCCCCAGTTCAAGAGATTTTCGAAACAGAAAATGCGTCATTTAGCAAATTTCCAATCCTTAAATCTTTCGTTAAGGACGCTGGTAAATTTATTACTTTTGGAATGACCGTAACCAAACATCCTGATACTGGAATTAGGAATCTTGGTGTCTATCGATTGCAAATTTTGAACGACAAACAGGCGATAATGCATTGGCAAATTCACAAGAGAGGCGCGCAACATTTTGATATATCTAAAGAATTCGACAAACCGATCCCAGTTGCAATTGTAATTGGGTCTGACCCTGGAACAATTTTCAGTAGCATAGCGCCAGTTCCAGAAGGAATGGACAAGTTCCTTTTTGCAGGAATCTCCAGACGGAAAGGAGTTAAACTTGTCAAGTGTCGTACAATTGATTTAGAGGTACCAGCTAACGCTGAAATTGTATTTGAAGGTACAGTAGATCCCAGAAAATTGGAACTTGAAGGTCCATTTGGCGATCATACCGGATATTATACTCCCCCTGATTATTTTCCGGTTTTTACCTTGACAGGAATTTGTCACAAAAAAAATCCTATTTATCTAACAACTGTCGTAGGGAAGCCAGTATTAGAAGATGCTTACTTTGGGAAGGTAATTGAACGATCGTTCTTGCCTTTAATACAGATGTTTCAACCTGAAGTCGTAGATTTTTCTATGCCTCCAGGAGGTTGGTTTCAAGGGTTGGGAATAATATCGATAAAAAAAAGATATCCTGGTCAAGCCAAGAAGGTGATGATGGGATTATGGGGTTTGGGACAATTATCTCTCACAAAGATCTTTATTGTCGTTGATCATACAGTGAATATACATAACATTGAGGATGTAATTTGGGCAATAACCACCAAGTCTGACCCTAAAAGAGACACTCTTATCATTGAAAACACACCAACAGATACTCTTGATCCAGCGTCACCACTACTCAATCATGGCTCAAAAATGGGGATTGATGCCACTACTAAATGGAAAGAGGAGGGATTTTCTAGAGAAATACAGGAAGAAGTTGCAGTCGATCAAGAAACAAGGAAACTGGTTGACAGTAAATGGAGTCAGTATGGACTTGATATATCCCTTAAAATAGATTTGAAAGATAATCATTGATCACCGCTGGCGATGAGCCACCAGTGATATATCATTATGACAAATATAGTAAATTCTTAAACCGGAAAACAAATGATTTCGATTTTTTTGATGGTGCGTCAAATTTTCCTTCATGGAAAACAACTAATTTCTCTAACGTGTTTCTTTATTCAAGACTGAGTTTACTGAAAGTATGATTAATAGGTAGTTTTACAACAAATACTTCTTTGAGCTTTAAATTTTAAGGAACTATTCAGGATACTAGAGCCTTTAGTTTCTAAATATATACACATTTTATCAAAGTAATATACATATATAGAATCCTAAAATAAATTAATTTTTCTGTGTCCACTAAGTAGTATTCATATTGAATTTGTCAAGAACCCAATGTCAAAGAGATACAAACATTTGTGTGAATCTGGGGTATATTTAGTATCAGTAAGTGAAGACAAAGTTCCCTCGCACAACCGACTAACAAGATGTTTTGTATGATATGAATGCTTCATAAGTATAAGGATTATGGAAGCGAAAACCATTCACACTATTATTTTTCCTTCCAAAACGAACCAAATAGAAATAAAAGTAAACAACACTTAATCGGTCAAGGAAATTGAATAGTATGAAAACCTAGCAAAGATTTTAGGTTTCTTAATTGAAGCGACTAATTGACTTTTGCCCGAAACCCAAATAAACTCCAGCTCTTCCAGGAAACTTTGACTTGGGCGTTCATATGAAGTTCATATGTTTGGCAAATACAGGTTTCGAAAGATTGGAGTGGAATCATTTTGTATTTCCTGGATGAAATCCTGTAACTCAGATAATTATCCTCAGATTTTGTCCTTTGTCTTATTTTGCTATTCGATCGAGGGAATTGAGTTTGAAAATAGCACTTGCAATTTGTCGGTTGATGACGTCTAACCTTTATTTAAGAGGATTTTTTTACAATAATATTTTTATATGCAATTATCTAAGGTTTGATGATGACTGAAAATAATGAATATGTTCCAAATGTAGTTGCGTTAGAAGTTTTGGAAAAAAATGGTGTTAATGTTGAAAGATTGAAGGAGTTGATCACAAAGGGCGTGGGAGCAGAATTTACGACTTACTACTATTATACTATTTTACGAATGCATTGTACAGGCCTAGATGGTGAGGGAATTAAGGAAATCGTTGAAGATGCACGCATTGAAGACCGAAATCATTTTGAGGCCATGGTACCAAGGCTTTATGAATTAGGAGGCAGTTTACCTCGCGACATACGTGATTTTGCAACCCAGGCTGGCTGTCCAGACGCTTACCTGCCAGAGAATTGGAAAGACCTTACTTCTATAATAAAGGTATTGCTTGAAGCAGAACAATGTGCAATACGCTCATGGGGTGAAGTTTGTGATATGACTGCTGGAAAAGATCCAAGGACCTATGATATAGCTCAAAGAATAATGCAAGAAGAAATTGAGCATGAGGCCTGGTTTATTGAATTGTTATCAAAAAGACCGTCTGGTCACTTTAGGCGAAATTTCCCTGGTCAATCACCTTACAGCTCTGGTGCAGGGAATTTGAGTCATCTCTAATTTTTTCTCTAATTTTTGAAATGCTATTCTAATAAGGATAACTCATACCAGACGTCTATACCAATCTTGTTATTGTTGATGTAGTACCAATTGTTATGTCTGGCCAGTGGTCAATCATATAAATAGAAAATCCTTTATAAACCATTTATAAAATACAAATGATCGATTTGCATTTAACAATTAGGAGAAAGGGAGAAATTTTGATGACTGTCTCAGGAATAGCATTAGCTATAGGTGCCGCTAGCATTAGTGTGCCTCAGGTAGCTTACGCCGGTTTATGCATAAGCGGATTAGGAATTGTTTCTATGCTTTGGAGATGACTTCTCAGACCAATCCTTTATTATGAGTTAACAAGAGTATTGGAAGAATTTAATACTTATTACTTAGTTTGGCATGAATAAGAGGTTACAGGTAGTATTTAATTTCAGGAATTTATCAAGCATCTTATAATATCATACTTTAAAACGACTTGATACATTGATCAATATAATTAGGTATAGTACGCTATGCAGAATAACTTGTATCGGATAATGGACCATTACTACTTTATTATTTTAGTATGACGACGATATATTATACTAAAGAGTTGTTTTAATTTGAAACGTTTCGATAAGTATTGATAGTCAAATCGTATTACATTTAGCAAGTAATTTTCATTTTTTGTTACAAATTATCTATAATGAAGGCAGTCATATGTCTAAACTGGAAAAAAATTTTTATCTCTTCTCAAATTTGTGAAATTACTTAGCATTTTAGATGATGCATAAGTAACGATTTAATTTAAGATTCGATCACCTCCTGAGCAGTAAGATAATATATAGTATTACATCGACAAGATCCTAAGACTGTTCTTATTTCTAAGCAATATGATTATACCAAACTCTTTTCTCAGGCTTAGCATATGTCGTGAGTCATTCGTATACTCAATTTGATTTGCTCTTATTTATTTTGTTCTTTAGATTTCCATACTGTACATGCTTGTGAATTCTGCAGATTTTAGAGGGGAATTCTCATAAATTTATGCATTGAAATTCTTACTAAATTGAAATAAATACTAAACATAGTAGCTCAATCAAAGAACGATTCAAATTGATAAGAAAACTTATCTTTGGGATCTGCATTATGGATAACAGTGTCGCTTACATATTATGACATACTTCAATTGAATAAAAATGCTAGCGCGACCGAAATTAAGAAATCGTTTAGGTATTTAGCACTAAAGTATCATCCTGATAAGAATAGAAACTCTGAATCAAATCAAATGTTTCTCAAAATTGTAGAAGCATATGAAGTATTATCTGATACCAATTTAAGAAGAAAGTATGATTTAACTCTGCGAAATGAAATTTCCCAAAACTCATTTCATGTTAACGGCAAGTGGATTCCGTCAGCGGATTTATCGAGTTATTATAGTTATGAAGTCATCAAAAATTGGAAAGTACCCAGATCAACTGGAGGCATATGGGATATTGGTGAGAAGGAGAATAGAGGAATGTGGAAGACTACTCTTGCGTTATTTGGATGTCTAGCTACATTAGCAGTATTCATCATTGTTGTGTCAAGCTAGGCATCCAAACCATGAGTTTATTGCTTTAATTATAAAGGAAATAATTCTCAGAAAGTATACTCGACTCTTAGAATGCCACTCTGTGGGACGTTATTTTTTTGTGCTATACGCAACGTCCCAAATGTGTGAGACTTTAGAAGAGTTTTTGGCATAGTAGAATGGAAGAGCACAATAACAAAGTAGGAGATAAATTGCACTCTTTGGATGAATTTTAGAATTCTTAAGAAATTCTTTTATAACTAAGGTTGTTGGAGCATTAAAATCTAAACTCCTTGTGATGTCTTTTATCTGTTTATGACCCTTGATAGCTCTTATTATTTGACTAAAAAAATCTTTACTGTTATTTGGTGTAAAAAAATAAATCATTGCCTTATCATTATAAATGACACGCTTGCTCTGCTTTATTATCATACATTGAAGATATAGATCAATTGCAATAATTTCATCTGGGATTGAAATATTCTTAGCTAATTGGGAATCTAATGCCAAAGCTCTGCCCATTGTGGTATACTGTGATAGACCATGTAATCTGATAGATCTGAGCCAATGTGCTATGAAGGTGGCAGCATGAGAATACATTCCTTCATCTTTTCTATATGGAATGGTGTTGGAGGCACAAAGTCCAACTTCTCTGTTTATACTTTTAGATAACCTTGAAATGCATTTCTCTTCCAATATTATGTCCGCATCCAACAAGATTATGACTTTACCGTTTGCAACCTTGAAAATGGTATTCCATGCGTGTGATACACCTTTTCTATCATTATTGTGGATAAGATGAATGTTTAGTGTTGGATTGTTTAGTCTTAAATCGTCAATAATTTGAGATGTTTTATCTTCTGATTCATCAACAAAGACAACCTCAACTGAGCCATCTTGAGTTAGGAGTTGTTTCTTGAGGGAGTTAAAGAATTTTCTTATGTTTCCTTCTTCATTGAATGTAGGGATGCCTATTGTGATATCGATATTATTCATATCTAGTTGACAAGTTTTCTGTAATTTTTTTTGCCAAACCTTGCAGATCCTGCATTTTAGCAATTTTTCGTGTAGGCCATTGACCCTTTATCTTTTCTGCAGAATATCTTGGAACTATGTGCACATGTACATGAGGTACGATTTGGTTCGCTGATCTACCGTTATTTTGATTTATATTGAAACCATCACTTTTTATTACACCCGTTATCGCCTTAGCCAATGGGGGAACCAAAGAATACATTTCACCGACAACAGCTATCGGCATTTCTAAAAGGTTACTATAATGATGTTTGGGGACAATCAAAGTATGACCTAGATTTATTGGATATTTGTCCATAAATGCCAAAAATTTTTCATTTTCATATATTATTGCGTTAGGTATATCCTTTTGAATTATTCTGCAAAAAATACAATTCTTATTCCAATTGTCCATCTAATTATCTTATTTTTGGAAATATTTATTTCATTAAGTATCAATAGTGCTTTAAATCATACACATACTTTTATTGAATTCAGTTCATTTTAAATAGGTCGAAAATTTTTTAGAATGTATGAGCGAATCGATTGAGTTAGATAATTTTACCGTGAACTTCTCTTTCCCGTGCCCAAAATGTGAATACCTAAATGAAATTTCATCAAGTGAATTACATAATAACAGCATAGAGTGTGGAATGTGTGAAACTATTTTCAAATTCGAGGGTTTGGACTCGATTAAAATTACAGCTACCCTTGAATAACGTGACACAAGAGTTATAGCCTAGTCTATCTTCAATAGGCTTGAATTAGGTAATAGTAATGGTTTTACAAAGTAGAAAAACCTTGGAAGGGCCTTCTCGCGCACCTCATAGAGCTATGTACAAATCAATGGGTCTCACGGATGAGGATCTGTCAAAACCGTTGGTGGCCGTATGTAGTACTTGCAACGAAGCAACACCTTGCAATATACATTTAGGGAGATTGGCTTCAAAAGCAAAGGAAGGGGTGCGGGAATCAGGTAATACACCTCGGGAATTTACTACCATAGCAGTATCAGATGGAATCGCTATGGGGCATGAAGGGATGAAATCCTCGCTAATTAGTCGTGAAATTATCGCAGATTCTATAGAAATAATGGTCCGTGCACATCAATATGATGCGGTTGTAGGCATTTCAGGCTGCGATAAAAGCCTTCCTGGAACATTAATGGCGATGGCGAGGCTCAACTTACCTTCGATATTTGTATACGGTGGAACAATTCTGCCTGGAGATTGGAACGGCAAGTCTGTTACCATTCAGGATGTATATGAAGCGGTCGGAACATATGATGCTGGCAAAATGTCTCTAGAAGATTTAAAAAGTCTGGAAAATGTTGCATGTCCCTCGGCCGGGTCCTGCGCAGGTATGTATACGGCAAATACAATGGCATCAATAAGCGAAGCATTAGGTATGTCCTTGTTAGGTAGTGCTACTCCGGCAGCTGAAAGTGAGGAGCGTCAACATATTACCTTTGAGACTGGAAAATCGATAGGCTATCTATTAGAAAACGATATCAAACCTAGGGACATCTTAATTTATGAGGCTTTTGAAAATGCAATAATGATGGCTAACGCCATAGGGGGATCGACCAATGCAGTTCTGCACCTGTTAGCAATTTCACGTGAAGCAGGAATAGATTTAGATATTAAGGACTTTGAACATATACGAAAAAAGACTCCTCATATAGCAAACATGAGGCCTGGAGGCAATTATGTTATGTTAAATCTAGATAATATTGGCGGTGTCCCGGTGATTCTGAAATCCTTACTTGATAAAGGTATTATAAATGGTAACGTGATTACGGTAACAGGGAAAACTCTAAAACAAAATTTAGAATTATTCAATTTTAGTCGAGCAAGGAATTATTACAGAAAACATAAAACCGAATACAGAAATATTCTCAAAACGGTTGAAAATCCAATCCATAAGCAGGGTACATTAAAAATATTGTTTGGTAACTTAGCTCCTCAGGGGGCAGTCATCAAAATCGCTGGACTAACGGAAGAATTCTTCAAAGGTTACGCTAAGGTATATAACTCAGAGGAATCCGCGTTTGAAGCTGTTTCAAAAAGAGAAATTAAAGAAGGAGATGTAGTAGTTATTAGATATGAAGGACCTAAAGGAGGGCCAGGCATGAGGGAAATGCTTGCAGTTACTGCTGCTATAGTTGGACAAGGATTAGGAGAAAAGGTTGCAATGATAACCGATGGTAGGTTTTCAGGTGCAACGAGGGGTTTTATGATAGGTCATGTTTCTCCTGAAGCAATGGTTGGAGGACCATTGGCTTTGGTTAAGGACGGGGATAAGATCGAAATAGATTTACAGAAAGGAAGTGTTAATTTGAAAATTAGGAAGAAGGAGTTTTTGAGTAGAGTAGATAAAACCAAGACTATAAAAAATCGATACACATATGGGGCCTTGGCGAAATATGCAACCTTGGTTCAATCTGCATCAGAAGGTGCAGTTACAAAACCTATAGTTAAATATATGAAAAGAGTTCCAAATTAATTTGGAATCTCTATTTTGTCAATCGTACCATATAATGGATGACTATACAAATGACTTGATACTTTTTCATCTAAGAAAATAATTTGAACAGTTTCTAGATTGTTAATCAGGATAGCAATCTTAATGTCGTCATAGATAATCTTATTGTTGGTAAGAAAATCAACGGTGCCCAAAAGGTAAATATTATCGTCTTTACCAAAGTAAATCTTCTTCTCACTCTCAAGGTTGCTCAGACCATGCCAATGAAAACCAGTCCCATTAGAAGTGATCATTACAAATCTAACATCAAACATCGTAACTTTTGATTTGGTTACAGAGAATTGCCAATTGCCTGCCAATACAATCGGAACATTTTCCCTCGTTAATTGTGTTGGATCACTCAAATTTACTTTATTTATAGTGGGATTACCTTTTTCTATCGACTGAATAATTATTCCAGACAACATGGATACAAGATTATTGGATAGATTGTCTGTTTGATTTAAAGTCATTGACGTTGAAGATCGTTGAGAGGATTCATCAAATCGACTTGGACTACTTAAATCATCGATCGGTTGATTTTCTTCTAAAGCATCTTTGAATCCTATTTCACCAGGCTGTAGATAACTTGATTCTTGGGTCATATTAGAGTCGAGATGAATAGTTGAAAGTAAGGCTCCAGAAATGGAGAAGGTGTCATTTACTCTATTCATAATATTCGTCGACCCTTGACCTAGACTTACTTGAAACCATAGATAATCGTGATAAAACAATTCTGATGATGTAATAATTAATATAACAAATAATAAATGTGATAAAAGCACAAAAAAAATTCCTTTACTTTTCAATAGTCCTAGTTGGAAACATTTTGTTAAATTTCTTTCTCTTTTTTCTATTAATATATAAATTTCAGGAGTGATTATTAATTAGACATCAATGTTGGATAAGCAAGTATTACTTGATTTCTTAAAATCAAATGATGGAACAGAGTACTCAAAGGAGGAACTAATCAATAGATTTGCTGTGTCTGATGCAGATGAAAAGCTAGTTGAAAGGTTATTATCAGAAATGGAAGTCGAAAATACGTTTAATAGAAAGGAGTTGATTGCCTCCTGCAAAGGGGGTACGGTTTTCTTTAGGTGGGTTAAAGAGTAACCCGCCATGGTACTCATTAGAGATAAGAAATCTTTGATGGTAATGGAAAAGGATGATTCCGTTATTCACCCATTAATCATCCGCTTCTTATAGGAAGATACATGATGCTGGCCTATTTGTATTGCTAGCCAATTTTAGATTAGTTATAACGCTTGTAAGTTGCAATCGGTTAACTTTCAAACAACTCTGAATTTTCCTAAATTTTTCCAATCATTAGTCGTGAAGGCCCTATGTCTTACCTTTTCTCAATTTCTTTAAGAAACTAAGGGCGATTTGATAACGTTTTGACATATACACTTTTGTTTCTAGCGCCTTGAACAAGATGAAATGCGAAAACTAAGTAACAAAGGATTTAAGGTCATTAATCAATACTAAAGTCAGAGAATTCTTTTTGAGATTAATAAAGAAGGGAAAGGTAAAGGATATTTATGAAGCTAGTTCTGACACGTTGATATTTTCTTTTACAAATAGAGTTTCTGCATTCGATGTCATAATGGACGATGAGATTCCTTTTAAGGGAAAGGTATTGTGCGATTTTGCTGTATTTTGGTTTGAGAAATTAGATTTTGATAATCACTTTATCAGACGGCTTTCTCCTACGATGATTGAAGTAAAAAAACTTAATATGATACCTATTGAGTGCGTAGTGAGAGCTTATCTTTATGGAAGTTTGTATAACAGGTATTTAAACAACTCATTGAATTTGGATGAGT
Source organism: Candidatus Nitrosocosmicus franklandus (assembly GCF_900696045.1). Taxonomy (GTDB): domain Archaea; phylum Thermoproteota; class Nitrososphaeria; order Nitrososphaerales; family Nitrososphaeraceae; genus Nitrosocosmicus; species Nitrosocosmicus franklandus_A. The sequence continues at coordinate 2,821,975 of NZ_LR216287.1, read as the reverse complement.
TGCATCAGTATTTTCAAAAAAAGGATCTAAAACTTGCATCCAAATTGCCTAAATTACTATTTGATCCTACGACGAAATCTGATGAGCATGATGAACCGATTACTAGATCCACTGTATTAGAGAGCAATTTAGTATCCCGAGAAGAGTTCAACCTTCTAAAGAATTCTTCCTTGGATTTGTTTAATAAAGTAAGCTCAATAATTTCTAAGGCTGGCTTTATCTTGGCCGATATCAAATTTGAATTTGGAAGGGAACAAAACACAAGACGGTTGCTCTTGGCTGATTCTATAGGACCAGACGAGTTCAGGATTTGGAATAAGAAAGATTATCGTTTAGGGTCAATACAAGAAAGCTATGACAAGCAATTGCTAAGGGATTGGTTGAATGAAACCGGATTCAAACAAAAAGTAGAAGAATATCGTGGATCCAAATTAAATCCAATCATACCTCGTTTACCTAAACACCTAATCTCCGAAATAGCTGATAAATATATCGATGCTTACGAGAGAATAACTGGACGAACATTTGAAAAATCGTGACTGTTCTTATCTCTTAGTCTACCTTAATCCTAATGAATGCTTCCTTATTTGGATCTTTAAGTAGGTTAACTATTTGTCTAGGTATATCTATAGCCGCGATGCTACTATTTATACAAATAGTACGACCACAAACAAACTTGCTTTTTCTAAGGACAATATCATGCTTATCAGTCAATAGCAGTCCGCTATTTCCTTTTCCAGAAAAACTAACAGAATAAGGTTCTATGATTAATTCAAATTCGATATATATATTTTTTGATTTCAACTTTTCTTTCAGATCCGCTCTAATGTCATAGCATGCCTTATTTGCTCTCACACCTATGATGCAATCTCCGTTCAATGTCAAATTCTCCTCTTTTGTTATTTCTAATGTTCGAGGATGGGTGGAAAGGATATTTTTATGACCAAAAAATCTTATTTCCTCTGTTATCAACTAGATAATGAGATCATGAGGTAAGTATAATTAATCGTTTATTTTTTGAATAAGGTAACTATAAATAAAGATTTACAAGTAGTTTAGTTGAATTGTTACCAGCAGCAGCAGGTTATGATAGGGGAATTACTGTTTTCTCTCCTGATGGTCGATTATATCAGGTAGAATATGCTATAGAAACAGTTAGGAGAGGAACTCTCGCTTTGGGGATAAAAAGCACAGATGGTGTTATTTTAGCAGTTGAAGAGAAAACTAGAAAATTACAAATTTCAAATGTAACTCAAAAGATATTTCAAATAGACGATCATATAGGACTTGCAGCAGCAGGTTATATTCCTGATGCTAGAACTCAAGTAGATCATGCAAGATTTTTCGCACAAAGTAACAGATTGATTTACGATGAGGTAGTCGATGTTGAAGGAGTGGCCAAGAATTTAGCAGACATGGCTCAGCAATATACACAGTATGCGGGAGCAAGACCCTTTGGGGTAGCTTTGATACTTGCAGGAGTTGATAAGAATGGAATTGGTCTATATCTTACTGATCCAAGTGGGACATACATTGGATACGATGCAGTAGCAATAGGAGCGGGTAGTGAACAGGTTACTGAACATTTGGAGAAAAATTATAGAAATGACATTAGCCTGGAACAAGCTTGTATTCTTGCAATCGAATCAATTTTCATGGTAAGCGAAGAAAAAACAGGAACAAAACACATAAGATTGGCAGTGATAGATTCCAAAACTAAAAAATTGCGAATGATGTCAACTGAGGAAATAGAAAATTATGCCAAACAGGTTCAAAATAAAAATACGCAGACTTAAAATTTGGGTAACTCCATAAAAACTTTTATTTAATGTACCTATTGTTTAAATAATTCTGACTAGATAAGAATATGATTTCTAATGTCTCTCGAAATTGGATCCAAAGCCCCAAACCTCGAAGTATCTGAATGGGTGCAGGGGTCGCCTACCAACATTGATCAGTTATTGGGCAATGTAATTGTAATTGAAGTATTTCAGGTAAACTGTCCAGGTTGCTTTCTATACGGATTGCCTCAAGTGGTGAACCTATATGAAAATTTTAAAGATAAGGACCTAAAGATTATAGGGATTGCTACCGCATTTGAAGATTACGATAAAAATACGGTCGAAAATTTGAAGTACCTAATTTCGGAAGGCAAAGTAATAGGAGAAACGTATAAAGCATTGAAACAACATGGAAAGTTAATCGATAGTGACAAGTTATATTATAAAATTCCATTTCCTGTCGCACAGGATAAGATTATTAAAATGCCTACAGAAGTTACTGATCAAATGATTGATAATTTTATCAAAATTTATGTTCCTGATTTCTCTGCATATTCGGTCAAAGACAAGAATGATATAACTCAAAGAGTGCGTGATTATTTGGCTAACAAACAATATTCTCCTTTGACCTTTGAAAAATACCGATTACGTGGTACGCCTTCTTCAATTATCATTGATAAGAAGGGTATTCTACGTTATAGTTTTTTTGGTTCAGAAGGTTACTTGGAAGGTGCAGTTAACGAATTGCTAAGTGAAGGGTAGTGCGAACTCTAAAGTACAATGTGGCAATTCCAGATTCATATCTCTATGGAACAAAAACCAATATAGATAGGACAATAAAAGTTTTTCAATTATCAAGAACTCTCTCAATTTTCCGTATTAGCAGTATTTACATCTATCACGATAAGGTATTAAATCCAAGTAATTATGAAAGAAAGTTTTTGACTATGCTTTTGGAATATTTAGACACTCCTCAATATTTGAGAAGAAAAATTTATCCTATGTCAGAGATGTTAAGAGCAGTCGGCCGACTACATCCAATAAGATCGCCTCATCATAAAGATAACCCAGGGAAAAAGAATTTGAAAAGTGGGGAAATACGTGTTGGATTGTTGGAAAAAAAGGGGGGTATGCTTTGCGTAGACATAGGACTGGATTCATTGATTCAATATAGGGGAAATATACGTCAGGTTGGAAACAAAATAAATGTAAAAATTATGAGAACTGGTAAACAGATATATGCAATTGATGTACCAAATGAAGAATTAGCAAATTTATTTTGGGGATATTCCGTTCATTATTACACAGATTTGAAAAAACTGGTTCAAACTTTTGACCCATCTAACTTGCTATTAACCTCAAAAAATTCCCCCTATTTTAATGGAAAAGTCATGGATTATAATTCGACTCAGGACTATGATCCTAGTTGTGCCATGTTGGTAATATTTGGCTCCCCAAAGTATGGCTTGGACGTTATTTTTAACAAGGAAGGAATAGACAATAAAAAGTATCAATCTTTTAACTTTTTTCCACATCAGGGCACTCAAACTGTCCGACTTGAAGAAGCTATTTTCGGGGTTTTGTCTATTCTAAACTGTTGTTTAAAATGACTCAAGAATTCGATTAATTAATAATAAACTTATTAAAGGGATCAGAAAAATTTTTCTATCTATGGGTCACCGCAAATATAGTGCACCAAGAAGAGGTAGTATTGCTTTTCGTCCTAGGGCCAGAGCGAAAAGCTTAGAAGCTAGGATAAGAACATGGCCTGAAAATCTCGGCCGTGATAATGTAGGATTAGTTGGATTTGCAGGATTTAAAGTAGGTCAAATTCAAGTTATGACTGTTGATGATAAGGAGAAGACCCCAAATTATGGTAAACCGTTAATGAATCATTCTACAGTAATCTCACTACCGCCTTTAAAAGTTGTGGGTATGCGCGCTTATTATGAAGATCAAAATGGCAAGCATGCCCTATTTGATGTATTCTCGAAGGATAGTAGCAAAGAGATAGCCGCTAAGTACAAGACGAAATATTCGGAAGAAAGCATGAAAAAAGCCGAAGAGAAAATTACAGAGGCAAAAAATTTGGTGGCAATTGTTGCAGTAAATCCAAATAAGATTGGATTGTCTCAAAAAACACCATTTATTTATGAAATACCAGTTACAGGAAAGGATATTCAATCAAAATTCGAATTTTTAAAATCAAAACTCGGTCAAGAAATAAAGGTTTCAGAGGTTTTTAAGACCGGGCAATATATTGATGTTCATGGAATTACCAGAGGAAAGGGAGTTGAAGGTCCTATTACTAGATTTGGAGTAAAGCGAAAACAACATAAGTCTAGAAAAAGTGTAAGGGCAGTTGGAACCTTAGGACCAATATCTCCAGCAGTCGTAATGTATACAGTGGCCAGACAAGGTCAACGAGGGTTTCATCAAAGAACAGAATATAATAAACGAATCTTGATGATGTCAAACTCTGAAAACACAGATGTTTTGAACATAAATCCTGCAGGTGGATATAAGCATTTTGGTCTGGTTAGTGGGGATTATATGATTGTCAGGGGTACTATTCCTGGAGTTCCCAAAAGACTAGTAAAATTAAGACACCCAATTAGAAGCAAACAATCCAAGATTAATGAACCAAAAATATTGGAGGTAGTGATATAATTGTATTCAAAAATTTTTGATTTAAAAGGTAAGGAATTAGAAATCATAGAATTACCCCCAATTTTTAATTATCCGTATCGTCCGGAAGTTATTAAGAAAGCATTCGTGAATATGGATACTCACCACTTTCAAAAGCAGGGAAGATATCCTGCTGCAGGTGAAATGGTCAGCGCTGAATCACGTAATACGGGATTGGGTATAGCTAGGATAGCCCGTGCGAAGGGAGAGGGATTTTCTAGAGCAGGTCAAGCTGCCGGTGTTGGAGGTGTCCGCAAGGGTAGACTAGCTCATCCGCCAGAATCATGGAAGGTGACTTATAAGAAACTAAACAAAAAGGAAAGAATTCTTGCATTGTACTCTGCTATTTCTTGCACGTCTAATGGTGAGTTGATAGCCAAAAGAGGCCATATGGTAGAAGGGATTAATTCGTTTCCCATAGTATTGACAGATGATGTAGAAAATATTAATAAAACTAAGAATTTAGCTGCATTGTTAGAATCTCTTGGACTAGGAAGGGATGTTGAGAGAGTTGAACGATCAGTAAAAAAGCGCTCGGGGAAAGCAAAGCGGCGTGGCCGTCCAAGTAGAGTAGGTAAGAGCGTCCTGATTGTAGTAGGTAATCAAGAATGCGATTTGTTAAAATTAGATGATTCTTTGCCCGGCGTAAGTATTAAAAGTGTAAAAGATTTAAGTATTATTGATTTAGCCCCAGGAGCTAGACCAATACGTTTGACGTTGTATTCAAAGAGTTCTCTCCAATCGCTCCAAAACAAGAAGATTTCACCCCACAAACTCGAGGAGGGAAATAAATGAACAATACATTGAAAAGTAAGAGTCTTGACATTGATACTGATCAGGCAAGCAAGATCATTCTTGAACCATATGTTACAGAAAAGACATTTAATATAATTGAAAAAGAGAATAAGCTTAGCTTTATAGTTCATAACAAAGCCACTAAAGGACAAATCATAAAGTCGATGAAAATCATTTATGAAGCAGACATCAGTGAAGTAAATACTTTTAATACGATTCGTGGTAAAAAAGCCATTATGAAATTTAAGAACGCGGATGGGGCAAGACAGCTTGCAACTAACTTAGGATTGGTTTAGATATGGAAAATTCTTTGAATATGAAATATGGAATTAGTAATTTGGGAGTGAGAAGTTAAGATGGCAAGAGAATTTAAATTTAAAGGATATTCAGGTGATCAAATTCAAAAATTGTCAATTGAAACTTTGATGCCTCTTCTCAATTCTAGACAGAGGAGATCACTTGACAGAAGGCTTTCTACATACATGAATGATGAGAAAAGGAAGTTTCGAGAAGATCTAAAGCTGGCCAGAGACGGAAAATTAAATGGACAGTTGAAAACTCATCTTCGAGATATGATAATTCTTCCTGATATGATAGGACTGACAGTTTTAGTGCATAACGGAAAGGAATTCATTTCTTATACTATAAAACCGGAAATGGTAGGACATTATCTTGGAGAATACGCAATAACAAACAAGAGGGTTCAGCACGGCGCACCCGGTGTCGGATCGTCAAGGTCTAGTTTATACGTTCCATTAAAGTGAGAAATATGCCCGAATACTCATACTCATTTCAAAAATACGAGAAATCAAGACATGTTAGAGCTGCAATTAGGGATAAGTCGATATCGCATAAACACGCAAGAGAAATAGCACTTGCAATAAATAATAAGTCAATAGAAAAGGCAAGGGAATTTTTGGAAAATGTTTTGATAAGAAAGGTAGCAGTACCTTATCGCAGGTATCATAACGAGGTCGCTCATCGATCAAATATTAGTGATGGTTTTTGCTCAGGGCGATATCCACATAAGTCCACCAAAGAGTTTCTTAAACTACTTGATAATCTTGAGTCGAACGCAGAATACAAAGGAATGGATTTGGATAGGTTAAAAATCATTTCTGTCGTTGTTCATCAAGGAACAAAATTAAAAAGATTTACCCCTAGAGCAATGGGGAGAGCTAGTCCAAAGTATGATACGCTGGTACACGTAGAAGTTGTCGCAATCGAGGGAAGGACAAGTTAACATGAATGCAATTAAGAATGTTTTAAAAAATAACTATCGTAATAGTGAACTCGATGAATTTTTGAAAGAAGAATTAAAGGATGCAGGATTTGGGGGAGCAGACATTCAAAAATCACCCTTAGGAACTAGACTCACTCTATACGTTACTAGACCAGGGCTAGTAATTGGACGAAAGGGTAGTGGCATTAGAGATTTAACATCAAAACTTGAAGTTAAATTCGGTCTTTCTAACCCGCAGATTTCAGTAGTAGAAGTTGATGTACCTGAATTGAACCCTAAAATAATGTGTAATAGACTTGCTCAGTTGATTGAAAGAGGAACGGCCTTTCGACGTGCAGCTCTTTGGACCGTAAATACTGTTAAAAACGCTGGAGCCTTGGGAGTAGAGGTAACTATCTCAGGAAAACTAAGAAGCGAAAGAGCTCATTTCGAAAAACATTCTGCTGGTATAATACCAAAGAGTGGAAACATGGCTGATAAGGTGGTGAGAGAAGGTATTGCGAATGTATTAACGAAGATGGGGATTATGGGTATAAGATTGAAGATCGCAATAAAGGATGCTACCCCACCGGAATTTGAGCTACTATCGATGCATAAAGAACACGCAACAAATGATAATGAAATAGATGCGAAGGTGGTAGATAAATCCAGTTCAACTCAAGAAGAGGAAACAACAGGAAAGAACAAGCCAAAAGAAATATTAGAAAATACAGGAGAGATCAATAAGTAATTGGCCCGAAATAAGATAAAGACATTAAGACAGTTTGATGATGATGATTTAAAAGATAAGTTAACTGACCTGAAAGTCGACTTAGCCAAGCTAAGGTCGGAAGCATTGAAAGGTACTTTGAAAAAAGATGCCGGTGTAATTAGATGGAAGAGGCGTGATATTGCCAGAATATTGACTATAATGAATGAAAGAGTAAGAGGGAAAAAAACACAATGAGCAAGTACAGAGCTAATTTTGAGAATACTAATACTAAATTATTAAACTCATCGATGCAGATAATTAAATCCTCCAATGCTCAGAACAATGGTAGAAGTGGTAAAGTTGTTAATATAACGAAGAATATGATTGTATTAAGAGGTAATACACTCAATCGAGTAATAAAGATACCTAAGAAGGAAATTTCAAAATATAGTATAATTACAGATAAAGGAGTAACTATACTTCCTGGCAAGCGATTATTAGGAAGACCAGAAGAAATCAAGAGTATAAGCAAGTGAAGATAATGGTCAGAAATATAGGTATTCAAGTTAAAGGTCCCAAAAAAACATGCACAAATAAATATTGCCCATTTTGTGGTTCCTTGTCATTACGCGGTAAGCTTGTTAGTGGTATCGTTGTTAGTCATAAGAGCAAGAATATGGTAGTTGTTGAAAGGGAATATTCAAGATTTGTTAGTAAATACAAAAGATACGAACGTAGCAAGTCAAAGATTCACGCTTTCATTTCCGATTGTCAGGAAGTAGAAGATGGAAATAAGGTAAAGATTGCGGAATGTCGTCCGCTCTCAAAGACTGTTTCATTTGCAGTAGTGGAGGTCAGTGAATAATTATGTCGTCAAAATCAAGAGCTGTTTCTTCAAGAGGAGTCGAGGAATTTAGGCCATATGTGACAAGATCCTTACCCTTATATGCAAATCTAGTTTGTGCAGACAATACCGGAGCAAAAATATTGCAAATTGCACAGGTGACACGATACAAGGGTAGGCATTCGCGGTTGCCTACAGCAGCTGTTGGCGATTTTGTAACAGTCACAGTAAAAAAAGGACCTGCTGAATTGCGAAAGCAGATTTTTGGGGCAGTAATAGTGAGACAAAAGTATCCAATTAGAAGACTAAACGGAGTAAGAGTATCCTTCGAGGATAATGCAGCAGTTTTAGTAACACAAGAGGGAGAAATAAAAGGAACTGATTTGAAAGGCCCAGTAGCTGCCGAAGCAGCTGAAAAGTGGCCAAGAATTGCTAATCTAGCATCTATGATTGTTTAAGAATGTGATCAAGATGAAGAGCAAAACTAATAATATTTCAGCCAATTTGTCAAACAATCTGAGAAAGGATTATGGAAGAAAAAGTGTTGGAATTGTAAAAGGAGATTCAGTGAAAATCATGCGTGGCGAATATAAAGGTGTAGAAGGTAAGGTTGAAAAAATACACATTCATAGGGGAAGGTTAAGTATTGAAGGAGTCCAGAGGGAGAAAATAAAAGGTGGTCAAGTGAAAGTACAGATACATGCATCAAATGTTCAAATCACTTCGCTTCACTTAGATGATGAAAAAAGAAAGAAAAAATTGCAAGAGAAAAAGGAACAAATTAATAAATCATCAAGAAAATCAACAGTGAATACGAGTAATAAAGGAGTAGTTAAGGATAGTGAATAGTATTTGGTAAGAAAAAGCGGGAGTACAAAATTAAAAAGACAAAAGGCCCCAAATTTCTGGGATGTTAGAAGAAAATCATCGCAGTTTATTCTTTCACCAAGACCTGGTCCATACCCTAAATCAAAATGTTATCCTCTTGGCATACTACTTCGAGATGTGTTACATCTCAGTTCTACTGCTAACGAGACTAAACAGATTTTGAATTCTGGTCAAATAAAGGTCGATGGAATAGTCAGGCGAGATATAAGATTCGGAGTGGGGATTATGGATGTTATTGAAATATCTAGTAGCAACAAGGCATATAGGTTGATACCTAAAGGATCAGAGCTATTAGTTCCGGTTGAAACAAATGAAAAAAAATCAAAGTTATTAAAAATTACAAGCAAAACAACTATTAGTGGGGGTAAGATTCAATATGGATTTCATGATGGGAAATCGTTAATTGGTGACGATGTGGATATGAAAGTAGGTGATGTATGTTTGGTAACAATACCTGAGTTAAAAATCGATAAACATATCAAATTTGAAACTGGTTGTCTTGCAATTGTTGTTCAAGGAGAAAATGCTGGTAAGATAGGAAGAGTTGAAGAAATAAAGGATGGGATGTTTTCATTACCTAAGAGAGTGGTAGTAACATTCGATGAAAAAACAGTTGAATTACCGGTTGAACTTATTATGCCTATTGGAGTAGAAGATCCGGTGTTGGAGGTTTTGGCAATTGAGTGATAATATGGGTAATCCTATGAAGGAAATCCAAATATCTAAAGTGGTGATCAATATTGGAGTTGGAAAGTCTGGTGACCCTGTTGAGAAAGCTAAGAATGCGTTAGTTGAATTAACAGGTAAAACACCTAGTGTTAGAGGTGCAAAGAAGAGTGTGAGGGACTTTGGAATTCATAAGGGTGAACCAATTGGTGCGATGGTTACTTTGAGAAGATCTGATGCCACAAACTTTTTAAGACGAATTATAGAATCAAAAAGGAATGTGATAAAGGCCTCATCTTTCGATAATAATGGAAATATTTCATTTGGTGTTCATGAGCATATAGATATACCAGGAACAAAATATAATCCTGATATTGGTATTTTCGGTATGGATGTGTGTGCAGCTTTGAAGAGACCAGGGTATAGGATATCGACAAGAAGAAATCCAAACAAGATAGGTAAAAGGCATAGAATTTCAAGAGATGAAGCTATACAATATTTTAAATCGCAATTTGGTGTGGAAATTATATGAAGATAAAAATTAGAGATTATGCCTTAACAGGTAGAAAAAAATTAGCACATGGCAAGGGAACTAGATGGTGTAAAAGATGTGGATCATTTAGCGGAATGATATGTTCTTATGATCTAATGTTGTGCAGAAGATGTTTCAGAGAGGTCGCTTATTCATTGGGATTTAGGAAATACGAATAGAGGTCTAAGACATGCCGGCTTTAAATATTTTATCCAATTTGTTTACTACATTGTATAACAATGAAATGAGGCGAAAACGAGAATGTATTGTACTACCAGCTTCAAAGTTTTCAAGTGAAGTTCTACGTGTAATGCAAAAACATAGATTTATCGGTGAATTTGAACAAGTTGACGATGGACGTTTAGGAAAATTTAGAATTCAGTTACTTGCAAAAATTAATAAATGTGGTATTATTACACCACGATTTAGTGTAAAAAAAGATAAATATCTTAATTGGGAACGTCAATTCTTGCCTTCATATAATATGGGAATATTAATCGTTTCCACAAGCAAAGGAGTTATGTCTCATCATGAGGCTGTAAACCAAGGTATTGGAGGTACTTTAATAGGATATGTCTACTAAACCCGAATTTTATACAAATGAACTTTCAATTCCGGAGAATGTTACTATACAAAAAGAGGATAATACCATTATCACGAAGGGATCAAATGGCACCGTTCAGAAGGACTTTACTAAAATGCCCGTTGCTATTGAAGTGAAAAAGGATAAGGTTATAATCAAGTCTTATAGCAATAGAAAAAGCGATTACGCTTTAGTTAATACTATTAAGAGCATTATACAAAATATGATTAAGGGATCTACGACCGGATTTACATACAAACTAAAAATTGTATTTGCTCACTTTCCCATCTCTGTTAAAATCAAAGGTCAAGAAGTCCATATTGAGAATTTCTTTGGGGAACGTTCGTCTCGAATATCGAGAATAGTCGGTAAGGAAACTAAGGTGGTAGTACAAGGGGATGATATTTTAGTTACAGGACCTAATATTGAAAGTGTTTCTCAAACGGCGGCCAATATAGAGTCTTCTACTAAGATAAAGAATAAAGATTCAAGAGTGTTCCTTGATGGAGTTTACATATACTCAAAAGCCAAATAATTTTTTTGAATCATTATTACTTTTATAACTCAAATTATTACTTTTATAATTCGCCCCTATTATTACAACTTTCTCTGACCAAAACCATAACATTTAATTATTCTTCATAATTTGTAAATATATAGTGCCGCTGTAGCTCAGCTTGGTAGAGCAAATTCATAATCTGTATTATGAAGCTCAACTGGCTGTTAACCAGTAGGTCATCAGTTCGAGTCTGATCAGCGGCGCTTGTGCTTGAATTTTCAAAATGATACAACGTCTAAAGCAATAGCGTCAGAAAGTAGGTAAGTGTGCCTGCTTCCAGAAACAAAATTATTTTTAATATCTACACGCGGAACCCATCTGTTCGATGATGTAAATAACCTCTCTTTTTTCATTCTGTTTTCAAGCTCTTCGATATCTAGCTCGATTTCTTCTATTTCTTCGGTTTCCAGATTCTGAACTATCAATAGGATTTTTTTTATTAATACTCTGTCGCCATACTTTGACATATCTCTAATCCGCTCATCATGTTCCAATATTTTTATTTTGATTTGTTTTTTATTAAGTGCATCTCTGCTCATCAGCATTCTATCACTTAGGTATCCCTCGTAGCCCATAACAAAATAGAAAGTGGAACTTATTATTAATGATTTTAGCTTGACAAGATAGTAAATTTTATATCAAGTCTTCCATTTTTTATTCCAATTTCATGAATCCTGATAACCTCCCCTATTCTCACATCTTCCTTGATTGTGCCAATAAGTCGAATACCGCCAAATTCGCCAATCCCGAATGTCCCCTCCCTACCTAGAATATTGGACTGGGTCTTTTCTAACAAGATCCCTACTCGTTTTATTTTTCGGAGACTCGTCTTTGAATTGCAACAATTGCAGATATAATTAGGTGGCCACATATACTTGTTACAGTTCACACAAAACGATGTAACAAGCTTTCCATAACTGGCGTTTTGAAGGATTAAATCAAACAGACTCATGCTAATTCTTTAATATTATTATTGATGTAGATGTACCTGCAGCAGCCATGTTGTGAACGAGTCCTGTTTTTAGATTATTGACTTGTCTTTGCTTGGCCAAACCTTGCAGTTGAAGTGTTATCTCTGAGGTTTGATCGATCCCTGTGGCTCCTATTGGGTGACCACAGCCTAACAAACCACCTCTTGTATTTGTATAAACAAAATGTTCTCTAAGCATTTTTTTACCCTCGCCTTTTTTTACAAAACCAATATCCTCATAAGCCATTATTTCTAATATAGAAAAAGCGTCGTGCAACTCAGCAATATCAATATCGGATGGGGTCAGCTTAGACTGACTGAACGCATCTCTTGCTGCTATCTTGGTAGATACTATGCCGTCTAGAATTTTATTCACAGAGGCAAAACTTGCACCTAGATTGCTTTGTGAAATTCCAATTATCCAAATAGGTTGTTCAAATCTTGCCGCTAATTCTTCGGATACCAACAGCACTGATGATGCGCCTTCACAAGGATAACAGCAGTCGAATTTTTTTAGAGGTGCTGCAACAACTTGTGCGTCTATTATTTGATCAAAAGTAAAGTACTTTTCAAAAAAAATCGCATTTGGGTTCTTGTTTGCATTTCTATGATTCTTTAAAGAGACGAAAGCCAAATCCTCCTGAGTTGTACCATATTTTCGGAAGTGATTACTTGCAAATAGTGATGCCCAATGAACTGGCATGTCAAAAATACCTCTTGTAATATCCCAGTTCAATTTGTTTCCAGGACTGTCTTGTTTATCTACACCAGTTACCAAAACTGCATTACACAATCCTGATTGGATCAAAGAATATGCTAGTAAAATACCACTGGTTCCAGAATTGCAGAGATTTTCCACCTTAGTAGAAAATTTGGGTTTAATTCCAACCATTTCTGCAATAATGTTGCTCAAGTAAGGTTCAAATGAATTACTTGATACAATTATTCCATCAATTTCGGACTTTTGGATCCTTGATTTAAGTAATAGTTTAATTATAGATCTTGATGCGATTTCCGCTACTGTAAAGTTCGTATTCTTTGTAAATTTCTGTGTATCCGACTCTGTTATTGCTACTCTCATAAATCAAAGAAATCCTTGTAACTTAAACTCCCAGATGGACTTAAGATGGGATTCACTTGTAAAATGGGTAAATCGATACCTGTCCTCCTGAATGCTTTGATTTGACTTATGCATTCATTTATACTTCCTGCGATCACAAAATCATCTAAAATCTCGGTCTTAATATTTTTAAGTGCCTCTTCAATACCAAATTTGTGATAGTCTGTATATATTTTTTTTATTATTTCACAATGTCTTGTATTTAATAAATAATCATAATATATCTTACCAACGGAAATGTAAAAAACTAATGTCCTTGCTGCTCGCTTAACTGCTTGGGAAGGATCCCTGTTATACACGGATGTAATAATTACAGATGCCTTTGTAAATGACTTACCGTTTTTATTATCGTGGGTCTGTCTAGCTATAGTTTCCATTTCGTCTTTTGGTTTTAAATACAAAATAACACCGTCGGCAATTTCCTTCGAGAGATTTAGCATTCTTGGATTAACTGCTGCCACAAAGATAGGTATGTCTTTCCTTGAATGATCCAAGAGTTCGAAATTAGTAATCTTTACTATGCGACCATCATAGCTTGTTTTACCTTTCCTAAGTAATAGTCTGATAGATTCAATATATTCTCTCATTCTTTGAACAGGATTATTAAATTTCAATCCATGCAAGTTTTCTATGAGTGGAGGTGTACTTGTTCCTAATCCAAGGATAACTCGATGTTCAGAGAGCAAATCCAATGTAATCGCTCCCATGCAAATTGTTGCAGGAGTTCTTGTATAGATATTAATGATTGAGGTGCCTATCTTTATTCTCTTAGTGACTTGAGAAATTGCTCCTAGAATAGAGAACGCTTCCTTGCCCCATGATTCCGGTGTCCATAGTGAATGAACATTCTTATTAGCATCTATATTTGACGAAAAATCCAATACCTGTTTTGGGTTCAATAGTGAGCCGGTGCTAAATGCAATTTTATTCTTCATAGTTACTTGGGATAAAATTTGGCAAGTTCTTTAGAGGATTCTTCTATGTCTTTGTGCGAATCTATTGATTTCCAAAATGATTTTTCGAATTTTTTTGCTTTCAATTTTTGTTCGTTTGCCATGGCGGGAAGGGCTGTAGTTTCTATATTTCCTTTATCAGGAAGATAGTTAAAGATTTCCTGGTTAAAGAAGTATACTCCGGCGTTAATCCACTTGTCTAGAATATTAGGTTTTTCCTTAAACCCTGTAACATATAGTTGTTCGTTAAAATCTACGATCCCGAACGGGCTTCTTAGTGGAACTACTGCTAATGAATTGAATTCATTTTTATGAGATAGTGCACTAAAGTCTAAATTAGTCAGAATATCTCCATTGATCATGAAAAAACCATTTTTCTCATCTTTCAACAAAGATTGAGTGTTTTTTAAGGCCCCTCCTGTACCCAGAGGTTCTTCTTCAACCATATATGCCACATTAACATTAAATTTATTTCCGCTAGCGATGTGATTAATTATTTGTTCCTTGAGATATCCTACACAAATAATGATCTCTCTTATGTTATTTTTGGATAGTAATCGTATTTGCCATTCAATAATTGGCTTACCTAAAATTTCAATCATTGGTTTTGGCCGATTGTCTGTGATGGGCTTAAGTCTCTTTCCAAACCCTCCTGCTAATATTACTGCTTTCAAAACATTATAAATTGTATAAATAAAGATATATTTTTTTCCACTATTTGTAGGATCTGATAGTTACCATTGAACATAACTGATATCGATTTAACATTTTAATGTACTATATTTATAGTGTAACAATTATGTATATAGTATTTATATAATAATGATAACAGAATAGTAAAGGTTATAGATTATTGATGACATTTACAATAATGTAACTATGTATTTAGATGTTGTATTTATTTAATAAAATAAGAATATAATAGAGTAATTAATTCAAAAAGAAATATTATATTTCAAAATTCGAATTTTGAAATATGTAGTCAACAATTTCTTATCAGTTGATTGATATTGTCAACCAAAGCTGAGATCTGATGATAAGTATGCAACGATGAGAGCGAAATTCTTAATTGCGCTTCATTCTTTTTAACTGTTGGATATCTAATACCTTGAACATAATATCCACGATTTAGTAACTTTTTTGAAATAGTTATAGTCTTTTTCTCACTTCCTATGATTATCGGGTTAATAGGACTTTGAACTCCGTGTACTAGTCCAGGAATATCTTGCTCATGTGCAATTTTTTGAAAATAATTAATATTATTCTCAAGTCTTTCTTGTTGTATACCTTTTTTTGCCAATTCTAATGAAAGCATAGCAAGTTCGCACAAAAATTCAGGTAAAGCCGATGTAAAGATAAATGATCTAGATTTATTAATTAAATAGTTCCTAATCAAATGTGGACAGCTAACATAACCACCAAAACAACCTAATCCTTTACTTAGGCTACTTATATGAATGTCCACCTTTTGTTCAACGCCAAACAAGCTGGGTGTCCCCGAATAGTTTTTCAATTTTTTATCACCCACTATGAAGTCTCCATGTGAATCGTCAACAATTAGGATACATCCATATTTTTCAGCAATTTCAGATATTTCATCTAACTGAGCGTAACCGCCGTTCATGCTAAATATTCCTTCTGTAACAATGATTTTTCTGCGCTCACTCGAGTTTGTAACCATCTTTTTAAGCTCTATTGTGTCATTGTGAGAAAAAACATAGGTTTTTGCATTGGATAATTTACAAGCATCGATAATGCTTGCATGATTCAGTTCATCACTAAAAATCGCCGTATTTCTATCTGCAATACAACCTATCACACCCAAATTTGCCATGTATCCCGTTGGATAAAGTAATGATGACTCTGTGTTTCTGTGTTTAGAAAGCGCTTTTTCCAATTTTTCTAGGACTAAAGTATTACCACTAATTAATCTCGAACTACATTGCGATACTGACTCGAGACTTAAATTTCTAAATTTCTTGATTACATCTTCATTCTTAGATAATCCTAAATAATCATTTGAAGAAAAATTACAAATATCATTTCCAGACTTTGTATTTCCTTGGTGAATAGCTTCACCAACTACTCTTAAATGTCTGTATAGACAATCTTCATTTAATTTGTTTAAAACATTTGTAAAATAGGTAAAGTTATTTTTGTCTAGCACCAATTTCCTCTAGCATCTTGAAGTCATCTATGGGTTTATTTCCTTGAGTTGTGAGGTAACCACCTGTAATTATTCCGTTTGCACCAGCCTGTAGGATTTTTTTGTCATCTCCTTTTAAGTGAACTTCTCGTCCGCCTGCAATCTTTAGTATGGTTTTGGGCATCAAGAATCTAAAAGTTGCAACCGTTTGAAGTATCTCTTTTTTAGTTATGAAATTTTGGCCATGTAGTGGTGTTCCTTCTCTTCCAATTAACACATTTATGGGAACCTCATCAGGGTTTAGTGATGCTAATGCCATCCCTAATTCTACTCTCTGTTCTACAGACTCTCCCATACCAATGATCCCCCCGCAACAAAGTTCTAGACCTGCATTCTTAATAATTTTTGCAGTATCGATTCTGTCTTGATAAGAATGTGTATTACATATCTTGTCAAAATAACTTTTTGCAGTCTCTAAATTATGATTATATCTTTTGACACCCAAACTTTTCAATTCTTTTGCTCGCTGCATGGTCATGAAACCTAATGAAGCATTAACTTCGATGTCAAGGTTTTTTCGTATCAGTTTGATTGTTTCACAAATTTGTCGGAAATCTTTTTCAGGAGGGGCTCTATATGCACAAACAATACAAAAACTGTTTGCACCGTTTTTCAATGCATTTTCAGCTTGCTCTAATATTTTCTCTGGGGGCAGCAATGGATATTTTTCTATGATCGTGCTATTGAAAGAAGACTGGGCACAAAATGAACAATCTTCCGGACATGTGCCGGACTTCGCGTTAATCAAGGTTTCTACATCTATATGATTTCCAACAAATCTTTGTGTTAATTCTTTTGCACAGGCAGCTAGGGTATTCACATCGTCAGAACGAATTAATTTAAGAGCATCATCAAACTTAATTTTATGGCCTTCCAATACTGTTGACATCATATTTAAAATAAAGTCACGATTTGAATTGGTCAATTATCCTTACTTTTTTTATTATTTATGTCTCACCTATATTAGTATTTTAAAAAATCCCGATCAATAAGAATTAACGAATTTCGTCTACTCCTTTGTTTCTTATTCTAGTTTAATAAAGGACCGTTAAATGAACTGTTTAAAATCCACTACCTTTTTTTTACTGCTGATTTCTAAAATTTGTCTATGAATTTTAAACAAATTATCGTTTATTATTGACTACCTTTTTTTTACTGCTGATTTCTAAAATTTGTCTATGAAATACGCATTTGCGTATCTGAGGGTGAGTACAGAAGATCAAACTGTGATGAATCAGAAAATCTCCCTGCAACGATGGGCTGGAGCTCATGATTATCAGATCCTCGACTACTTTGAAGATTCTTCAACTAGTGGCAAGACTGCTGCAACTTCTCGTCCCGGATTTAAAGAGCTGCTAAATCTAGTTGAAAAGGAAGAAATTGATGCAGTGTTAGTATATGAACTCTCTAGAATCGGGCGTACCTTTTGGGATACATTAGAAGCTATAAAAGCTGTGGAGCGATTTACTCCACTAATCTCGTGCTCCCCACGAGAATCATTTCTACAAACAACAGAACCTAGCATTAGAAAGTTAATGTTGGGTATTCTAACGTGGGTAGCCGAACGAGAGAGAGAGCTATTGATTCAAAGAACTAAAGACGGGATTATCCGAGCAAAATCAGTGGGTAAACAGATAGGTAGGCCATTAAAGAAGATAAATGATAAGGAATTAATAACATTATTGTCTCAAAATAAATCAAAAGCTTCTATAGCGAAAGAATTGGGAATATCCAAAACTACATTGTACAAGAATCTAAAACTATTGTGACTAATTATTTAATACTCTTGTAAATTTCTGCTACAATTTCAAATTGTGTATTTAATATTATTTCCAGAGAATCCTTATCAATCGCAAGGGGAGGGATTATTACAATTGTCGAGCCTAAGGAACGCAAATAGACTCCTCGTCTTAATGACTCCTTAATTATAAACATAGAAATAGGTGCTCCATTTATACTTTTGATGGGATTTCCATTTTTAACTAGATCAAAGGCAGCTAGTAGACCTTTTCCGCGTATGTTACTAACGATAGGGAATTGATTAAATTCCGTTAATCTTTTGACTAGGAGATTGCTATTTTTTCGAATTTTGGAAATGAGTTTGTTTTTTCTATACATTTTAATATTCTCAATTACTGCCGTACAACCGACTGGATGTCCTGAGAAGGTATGACCGTGGTACAGATGCTTTTGATCTATCCATTCGCCTTCAAACTCTTCATATACTTTTCTTGAAGCTGTTGTAATTGCTAGCGGAAAGTAACCGCCTGTAATAGCCTTCCCAAAACATGCTATATCGGGAATCGAATCTTGTGCTATGTATTCTATCATGTTACCTAATCGCCCAAATCCAGTAGCTATTTCGTCCAAAATAAATAGAACATTATATTTTCTACACAATTCGGCAACTCTTTTTTGATATCCTGCAGGGTAAATATTAACTCCTCCAGCTATTTGGGCACCGCTCTCCATAATTAAAGCAATCGCCTTATCAGAATTTTCCTCAATTATTTTTTCTGTCTTTTCTATTACACGGTCCGTATCTATTTCTCTGTTGGAAACATCTAATCTACTGCCTATCGGTTTTGGAACAGTTACTGTGGGAAAAAGTATATGCTTGTATTTCTTAAAGTATAAATCTACATATCCTACTGACATAGCACCCATAGTGTCTCCGTGGTAACTTGATTTTACTGATAAAAATCTTGTTTTGGTCTCTTTTCCCTGGTTACTCCAATATTGTGTAGCAATCTTTAATGCTGATTCGATAGCAGAGGATCCATTATCTGTATAAAAAATTTTATCCATTCCCTTTGTTAATTTCAAAAAATACCTTGATAATTCCATTGACTTAAGATTACTCAAACCAAAAATCGTGGAATGAGGGATCTTTTTTATCTGGTCAATCATTGCATTCGTAATATTATTTTCATTAAATCCCCATACATTGCACCACATATTTGATATACCGTCCAAATATTTTTGTCCACGCTCATCTACAAAATGAAAATCCTGACCTGACTTGATGATTCGTTTCTTATAAATTTTGGAGGATTCCGCCATCTGGGTATATGGATACCAAATATTATCATTCTTATACAATTATAATATTAGTGTAAAAAGTTGATAATTAAAATTATTGCCTTTTGTGTAATGATTAATAATGAAAGAATTCTATATAGTTTGTCTATATGGATTTAAAAAATTTGCTGTATTCGGAAATAGATCGTATGGGTTCACTAAATATAAAACAGAAACTATTGAATAAAAATGAAAATTCAAAATTCATAATCGAGGAATTGCTGAAGAATTGTATGAATTCAACCAACGGCAAGACTCTTTCTAATGGTGAGTGGGTTTCATTAGCTGAGGCCTTGATGCATTATTTGTTAACAATCATGGTTATACCTTCACAACGTAAAATAAATATCAACGGATTGGAAGTTGGAATAATGATACCAAATGCAAGAGATATCTATAAGATCCTAGAACAGGTTATAATTATCCAATTTTGTTTAACTGAAGATGAAACAATCAAGAATGTTGTTGAAAAACTAAAGGCCATACAACCCTTACACCAAAATATATGGATTGTATCCTATTCAAGTATAGATACCCTCAAGCCACTGAAAAATTATGTGATATCAAATAGTAAAACAATAAACAGTGACAATGTCTATCCTTTTTCGCAGATTATGATAGATATTGTTCAACATGTTGATAGAATTAATTATTCTGGATTCAAAATACTCTAAATTGAATACATTTCAAAACTCGAATTATGAAATATTCGCCTTCATGAGGTAATTATGAAAAAATATAAAATTGAATTTTATGCCTTCAGAAACGAATATTTGGAAGTAAAAAGTTATTTTGAAAAGCTTCCAATGGAAGTGATATTAGGAGGGCTTAGATTTTCCAACAATCGCTATGTAGCAGATTTAGGTGGATATTTAAATCCTGGAAGAAAAAGTTTCGTAAAGATGGAAACATCTTTGTTAACTAAAAAACAAGCTAAAGTAAGATTAAAAAACTGGAAAATTCTGGTTAAGAAATATCGTGAAAAAGGTTATAGCTATCCCACAATCTACCGTATTAAAGTACAACTTGAAAAAATACTTAATGAGTAGTTCATAAAATTTAAGAATAGATATCCTAGGCTAAAAATTTAGGATTGAGTACTCAATATAAGGAATTGCTCTCGGATATCTTTGAATCCAGTCCCGAAGTTGGTAAATCGGGAAATTTGTCTTTCATATTTTGCTCTACTATGGCACTTGCCTCTTCTATGATTTTAAGGGCGTCTTCACTCACACTACCTGTGTTACCACTAATTTCGGACGCTGTAGGTATTTGTCCTGAATCATTCATAATACCGTTTAGAATATCAGTTATCTTTCCAAACGACTGTCCTGCCTCTGGTATCATTGAGTTTAATCCACCTTGAATGTTCTTTATTACAGACATTGCAGGGCTTAGTGTCACTACTACATCCCCTAATTCGGTAATAGTATTCAGTCTGAGTTGGATTTGTTCTAATGCCAATTTTGCTGATGTTATCATCTTATTCATTTTCCTAATTTGTGAAAGCTCATTTGAAAGAATCTTGGCATATTGACTATCGTGATTTTGCATGGCACTTATAATTCTCTTGAAAATGATTTGATCTTTTTCTTCCATTTTTGCAGACATACTTTCTAATTTTGAAATCTGCGAGTGAAGTCTCTTCTGTGCTTCTTCTATTCGTGGTTTTAATGGAGATGGAGGTTTGATGTTCTCTAATAATTTCATACCTACATTACCTATTTCATTTTGTGGTTTAATCCATTTGTTGCTAAAAGACATTGACTTTTTTACCCTTATGCCAATGTCGAAATTTATATATAAATATGTATTTTATTCCTTAGGAGTAACCAGAGTAACTAGGATCTACGGTTACAAAACATAAATTTCTAAATTGGGTATGCGCCACATACTTTGCAAAATGATCCATGGTATCCTAATTTAGATTTACAGTAAGAACATATTTTATAAGTTTGAATCTGATTTGCAGGATCATCTATAGGAGCTGGGAAATATTTCCTGTATATTTGATAGTAATACAAATGTTCTTTGTCTCTAATTGTTACGTTATCCATTTTAGCAGCCCTATAACCATTTATATAATCTTCATCAGAAATTTTCATAATAAATCTGTTCATAAATTGGGACATTCCCGAACCACTTTCCATAGCTTCTTTTTTTCTCCAGACAATATCCTTTCCCAATACATCTTCAAAACATTCCCTTAGAAAGTACTTTCCAAAGACTGTTCCATTATTTTCTCTGATTTTAACTCTGACTGATAAAGATCTGGCAAAGTTGATTATATCTTTGTCTAAGAAGGGACAGTAGATATCCAATCCATATTTTTTAGCCAAAGTCATCCAATCAAAATTCATATTTTGTATCAAGGCTTGTAATTTGGATTCAAGTAGAATTGGCTCTTTGTTATATTTATGTAGAAAGTTATAACCTGCGAAAAGTTCGTCGGCCCCATCACCGGTGACTACCGATCGAAAATTCATCTCGCTCAATTTTTTGAATCCAATCAATTGTACTGCCATGTTTCGAAGAAATATTGGATCAAAAGTCTTGTAATCAGATACAAGCTCATCTAGACACTCGAGTACTATATTATCTTCAGGATGAATGATTTTATGACTTGTTTCAATTTTCTTTGTGATTTTGGATGCGTATATATAATCACTAGACATACCATTAATCGAAATAGTGATCGCATTTCTTGGTTTTATGTATAATAGCAGGATACTACTATCCAATCCCCCTGAAAGTAAAATGGATTCATTAGGAACTGCTTTACAGGCCTCATTTAAAAGAAATCGAATCTCATCGCATGGATTGACCACTATTAATTTAATTATTTTACGTTTATAAATATAGTTAGTTGATTTAAGGTTATATGAGGTCTGGTGCAAAGAAAAAATGTATTAATCCTTCTTGTGGGATTGAATATTCAATTGATAATGATATATATCGCTGTTCTTGTGGATTTCTATTAGATGTTGTATACGACGAAATTCCCAACAAGAATCTTATAGAAACCTTCTACCAGAGACGGAATTACATGGGAAATATTTTCAACGAAAGTGGAGTCTGGAGATATCGTGAGTTATTGAATTTTGTTGGTATTGACACGGAAGATATCCACGAATGTTCCAAATTTTTAGTCTCACTAGACGGATCGGAAGGTAGATCATCACGACCTTATCAAATGAGTAAGGTTGCAAATTATGTAGATATCCAATCAGAAAATTTTTATCTTCAGCCTGAAGGTTACAATCCCAGTGGTTCCTTTAAGGATAACGGAATGGCCGCTGCAGTTACCCATGCAAAACTCCTGTCAGTTAAAAAAATAGTGTGTGCTTCTACGGGAAATACATCGGCTTCTGCTGCTATGTATGCTTCAAATGAAGATTTAGAATGTGACGTTTACATACCTCGAGGAGAAATAGCTCCAGGTAAGCTTGGTCAGGCATTTCAATTTGGTGCCCAAGTGATAGAAGTTGATGGGAATTTTGATGATGCGTTGTCACTGTCATTAATTAATGCTACGAAGGAAGGTGGCTATACGGTTAATTCTCTCAATCCATTTAGGATCGAGGGTCAAAAAACTATTGTTTTTAGAATTATGGAGCACCTAAATTGGAACCCTCCTGATTGGATTGTCTACCCTGGTGGTGCATTGGGTAATATATCAAGCTGTGGTAAGGCCTTAATGGAACTTTATAAATGGGGGTGGATTAAGAGAATTCCTCGTGTTTTGGTAGTCAACGCAAACGGTGCTGATACTTTTTATAGATTAGTTAATGGATTGTTTGATAACTCTAAACTTAGTTGGAATGGCGGTAAGATTGACACACAACTTATCGAAAGGTTTTATCGTTACCAGGATATCAACAAGATTTCACCTAAGACTTTGGCAACCGCAATTCAAATTGGAAAACCAGCTAACATCGCAAAAGCACTGAGGACCATTGATTTTACAAATGGCATAGTTGAATCAGTAGATGACATTGATATGCTCGATGGAATGGCTGTGGTCGGATTGAATGGATTTGACTGCGAAATGGCTTCAGGTTCTGTACCAGCGGGGATTAAGAAATTGCGTAAAAAAGAGATTATCAAAAAAGATGAAGTTGTTGTTGGGGTATTAACCGGAAGACAGAAAGACCCGTCGTTAGCTATTAACTATCATTTGAATAAATCTAATATGTTTGCTAAGCCACCTCGCGATCACTTAACTTGATTTTATCTTCATTTATTCCGAGTAAATATATTTTGAGGTGATTTCTGATTCAGTCTTTCAAGTGCGGTCAGAACTGCTCTTGATTTATCTTCTGTTTCTTGAAACTCTTTACTGGGTATAGAATCAATAACTATTCCGGCTCCTGACTGTGTAAACCCCTTCTTATTGTCCAAGAATGCTGATCTAATAGTGATTGCAAAATCGCAGCATCGATTAAAAGAAAAATATCCGATCGCACCAGCGTACGGTCCCCTGCTTTCTGGTTCTAGAATGCTTATTATTTCCATGGCCCTTATTTTTGGAGCTCCAGAAATTGTTCCTGCAGGAAATACTGCCTTAAATGCATCAAAAATATCATGATTACTGTCCAAAATCCCTATTACGTGAGAAACCATATGTTGTATATGGCTAAACCTCTTTACTTTCATTAGTTCGGGTGTTCTGACCGTTCCGAACCGGCATACTTTTCCCAAATCATTTCTGGCCAAGTCTACAAGCATTGTATGTTCGGCAACCTCCTTCTTATCACCTTCCATTTCTTTTCGATATTGATTGGTAATTCTGGGATCATTTGAAACTGGTCTTGAACCTGCTATTGGATATGTCTCGACATGTATGCCAGTAATTCTAATTAGCATTTCAGGGCTTGCTCCTAATAATATGTTTGAATTATCCTTAAAGTAGAACATATATGGAGAAGGATTGATGCTTCGTAATTGTTCATAGAAATCCAGTGAATCGCCATGGTACTCAAACGTAATTTTTTTTGACAGCACAGTTTGAAAGACATCTCCATTAAGGAGGTGTTTTTTTATTAGATTTACCTTTCTTTCAAAATCGCTTTTATTGATACTTCTCTTCAAATTTGAGTATGATGACTTACTCATATTGGTTTTTAATTCCGGAGTTTCGATTAATGTTTTAATTCTCTCAATTCGTGATTTATCGTAGTAAAAGTATTCCAATTTATTTTTCTGATGATCATAAACTATTCCATCCTCATACCAACCGAAGTGGCACAGAGGGTATTTCAAATCCTTCTTTATAGGTATATTTTCCCAAAATCTGATCGCTTCATAGCAAAAATAACCTACCAGACCTCCAACATATCTGTATTGTTTATTTTTGACAGAAGGAAAAAAACTTCTTATTGTTTCTAATGGATCTTTAATCCTTTGTCTATAAATTTCCTTTTGGTTGTAATATATACGCAAATTTCTCAAAGTACATTTAATAGAAAATTTTGGATCAAACCCTATGATAGATGATTCAACTAGTTCCTTTGGTCCGTCTAATGATTCAAATATGAAACAATTATCAAATTCCTTGCTTATTTTCTTGAATATACTAAAAGGTGGACTATTGGTATCCAACTCAAGAAATTTGGGTCCATTCTTTAAAACTAAAATTTTGTTTAACTTTTTATTTAAATCCATTGCCATTTAACGCAAATCCTCAAGGTCATCCTCATCAAAAGTTCCTTTGATTGATAAGGGTTTTCTTCCGATAAATCCTTCATCCTTTCGATGCCAAAATCTTATCTTATCTTCACCTAATTTCCAGCATAACCAAACCTCTTCATCAAATCTCTTGGCAGCAAAATCAATCAGACCTTCTTCAAAACTTTTTATTATTATTCCCATTTTTTCAATTTCTTCTATTTGCTGGTACATCTCAGTAATGGATTTATTCAATTGATTCTTAATTCTAAAAAACTTTTCATGACCTATATTTTCTTCAATAGCAAGGCTTAGCTCGGATTGTAATTCCAAAACTTTTTCACGTTGATTTAAAATACCAACCAATTTCGAACGTACTTGCGGTAAGATCGAGTTTGCCCTTGCCGGTGTGAAGAAATCAAACATTATTTAATTTGATTATGATGATATTATTTATTTATATGTAGCAGTAAGCTTTCATTTTCACTCGAAAATGAACCATAAATATGAGTAGTTTCAAATCTTTCTAGTGGAATTGATCAAGAACCGAACCTCACTTCTGCGATATCACAAGTCTAAAGCTCTAAGAGATTCGCTCAATGCACTTGAATTTGCCCTTAAAACTTGTAGTCCAGAAGTGCTTGTAAAGGATGCAGTGGAACTGAATAATGATATTAAGATTGGGGATATTGATGGAAAAAAACGTAGTTTTCCTTTACCAAAGACCAGGTCCATATTAGTCATAGCCGTAGGTAAGGCATCAGAAAAAATGATGAATGGGTTATTTAGTAAACTGCATGATAAGATATCTAAAGGAATATTAATTGTTCCTAAGGGATATGATATTAGTGAGCAGCAACAATCCTTTTTGCGGAATGTTACAGTAATACAATCATCGCATCCAATTCCCAATACAAGAAGTCTTTTTGCATCAAAATCTGTAGTTAGAGAATTGCAAAATTTAGATAATATTGATATGGTAATTTTTTTAATCTCTGGTGGCTCATCTTCGCTAATAGTTTCCCCTTTGCCGGGTTTGGCCCTTTCAGATAAGAGAGAAATTAATAGAATACTAATATCGTGCGGAGCTGATATCAATGAAATTAACATAGTCAGAAAACATTTATCACAAATCAAGGGAGGCAAAATACTCAGATTTCTTAATCCTAGAAGACAAGTTGTTAGCCTCATTTTATCTGATGTCGTAGGGGATGATTTAAGTACTATTGGGTCAGGTCTCACTTACTATGACAATTCCTCTTTTGGGGACGCAATATCTATACTTCGAAAATACTCTATTTTTGCGGAACAATCAGATTCGATTCCTAAAGTCTCGGATGTATTGAAAAGGGGCTTGGGAGACAATTCACTTGAAACAGTAAAATTAGATGAATTTCAAACTTTAAGTACTGATAACTTTCTTATCGGAAACAACTCAAACTTTTGTCAAAAGATAATTTCTCATCTAACCTCACTTGGATATGTAGTTGATTACAAAGGTTCCAATCTGAATATGAGTACGACTGAATTTTTAATGTTTGCCAAAGAGGCCGTGAACCATCTTAACAAAGACAAGACAGCTATAGTTGTTGGAGGCGAACTTACTACTGTAATAGACAAATCCAAAAAAGGAATCGGAGGTAGGAATCAGGAATCAATTTGCAAGATGATCAAATCCCTAGTTATACCAAAGGGCTCGGATTACTGTATCATCTGTTTTGGGACTGATGGAATTGATGGTAGTTCCAAATCTGCAGGCGGCTTCCTCTCACCATTCACACTAGAGTCTCTTAGGCTCAAAGGATTAGATGTTAATAGCTTTATAGAGTCTCATAATTCAAACTTAATACTTAAGGATTTACATTCTACAATTGAAACCGGGTACACAGGCACCAATTTTAATGATGTATATTTATTTGTAAAAAGATCTTAAGAGAAATGGTTTAAACAGTCCATCCTATAGGTATATCTTGGTATAGACCATTGGGTAGAATCCTTCTAATTGAGATCGGTAAACTTTTCTTATCAAGTTCATATCTGGCTATCATAATGGTGTCAGTTAGTTCCAATGGGATTTTCGTCAGAATAGGTGCCCCTAGTGATAGCTGTAAGGATCTTGCGCCAGTAATCCTTGCTTTTTCAAAACGTGTAAGCCTATTAGGACCAATTATTATCTCTTCGCTTTTAGAGTCAACCTCTCTTAATTTGAAATCTACATCTGCCTCGTAAGTCTTGTATTTTTTTGTTATATCTTCTTCTTCTTTAGTTTTAGATTCCAGTTGAATTTCGGTACTATCTACTCCTAGGCTATTTTCAGAATTATCCTCATTATTGTTTTTCTCAATATTATCACCTTTATTAGTACCTGATTTTTTTCTTATTCTCTTAATAGCCACTACTATCCAGAAAGATTTATCAATATAATTAAATGTTACTGAAAGTTCATATTTATAAACTTTTAATTATAATTTATGCCATCTAGTGTAGAAAGCGTTTCACGGATAAGGTTGCAAATACTAATTTGTGATGAAAAGGTACTTGATGCAGAGTTTATTAGACATTTGTCGCCTCTAACAATTAACAAATTACTAAAAAGGATGCCGATTTCAGGACTAATCTATAAGTATGATGATAAATTTATTTATGTAAAGACGGATCTAGATATCGGAATTGAAAAGCCTCGTGATTCCTTCAACAGAGGGGACATTGCATTTTCTCCTTCTGGAAATTTTATAACGATTTTTTTGAAGGATTATCTCGTTGGACAAAAATTCAGCTTACTAGGCAATATCACTTCAGCAAATATAGATCTCTTATTATATGCGAAGCCCGGAGATATTCTGACCATAAGAAAATTGGAAGAATAGTGCACTAAAAATCTACTATTTTATTTTTTGATAAATTCTATGTCCACTATAACCTCCAACCATTTTTACAATGTTTTTATTTTCTAAATTTCTTAAATAATTATTTGCGACTGAAATTTTTACTCCCAGTGATCGGGCTAAAGATTGTACTGTAATAGCTTTCATAGAATCTAATGTTTTGAGCCCCTGAGCGTCTTCTATCAATACAGATAACCTCTGTTTCTGTTGTGTCTTTGGGATTTTTTTTGTTTCTTCTTTTTTGTTTCCTTTATTTTCTTGCGATTTACTTGCGTTAGATTGGCTTGGCTTCTTTTTATTACCACCCATTATGGAACAAATATCTTGAATTTTGACATAATTTATACTTTTAAGGATGGCTTAACTTTAAGGACGATTTTAAAGCAAGTTAATATATCCTTACATCTGTTGCGGATGGTGACTTCAGTAACACCTGCAAGTCTAGATATATCCATCTGGAGAATGTTAATTCCAAGCAACACGGATGCCAAGTATATATATGCGGCTGCAATCCCATTAGGTGATTTTCCATCCGATAGCATGTGATTTTCAGTTTTCTTTGCTATATCTAATGCCAATCTCTCTATTTTTATATCAAATTTCGCAATATTGGCGAGTTTAGAAATATATTGATTAATACTAATCGATTGTAGGTTTGATATGCTATGGTTGGTTTTGATTGAACTGCGAGCTTGTACTGGTGCGACTATATAGTCTGTGATTTTGTTCTGTTGTTCTGGTTGATGTTGGCTCAAATGTTCCTCATTCTCACATACCATAACCATTGCTCGGTAATATTTTGAGGCAAGTTTTTGATTATCATTTGAATGTTCGATCGAATTACTGCAACGAACTATTTCGTTTAATGACCTCAGAACCCTGCAAACTTTACAAGCATAATAAACTGAAGCAGCTGCCATACAGGAAGTAGATTTTCCCTTGGTATCGCATTTACTTTCATAGTTTCGATATAATAATGCCGCCGTTTCACACACAACCTTTGGGACGGAAAGTAGCGAAGTGATTTCATTTATCCTACTTAGTACATTTGAAAGCCTTCTCTCCTTTGAACTGGAAATTCTAATTATACTGTTCCATTTTCTAAGACTGAGAATAGATTTTTTTGAATTTTCTTTAAAATGTTTCCCTGTATAATCTCTAAATTGATTATCAATTTCTGTATGAAGGCCAAAATCATGATAAGATATGCTATTAACACCGCTCGCACGAATATTTTTAGTCCTATTTGAAGAATCGTTTGAGAAAGAATCCTGACCAAAATCCTCGAGGTTATCCTGCAAAACATAACCACATATGCTGCAAATGAATTCTCCTTTTACAATATCTTGTATTATAGCTGAATCACATTCAGGGCAAGTATTTCTTAAGTCTAAATTATTGTACATTTTCTATCGCCTATTTCTTATTTCGTTTGAAGGAATTTCTGGATTTAGCTGATTTGAATTTGTTATCTATTGGATTTGTATATACTCTTATACCCACGGTCTTATTTCTGGGCTGAATAAATGGGGCTACTGACGCGTAAGGTGAACTCACTGGACCTATCAACTCTAATATTTTACCAATCTTCTTTTCATTATTATATACAATCAACCCAGGTTGTGGGTTTTTTCGGTTTTGATCTATTTTTACTATAAACCGGCCACTCTTAGAAAAATGAAGAATTTCTCCCAACAATTCCATAGTCAAATGATCAATATCACAATCACTTACAAATCATTCTGTCAAATAAAGCTATCAAATGAATCAATTAAATTTATTTAATAATTGAATACAGCAGGTCATGACGGGATTTGAACCCGCGACCTAAGGTTTACAAAACCTTCGCTCTGCCAGGCTGAGCTACATGACCATTTTTTAAGATCAGATGAAACCTTTACTTAAAAGCTTCTATATATATATTTGACTTTTTCGTTAGTAATTATATGATTTCCAGCCAAGAAAAACGCATTATTCAGGTAATAGTAACAATTAGTAACAAACCATTTCTCAATGACCCTGAGGGTGAAACTGTTCTCAAAGACTTAATTCTAAAGGAGGGTTACCAAGATATTCTTTCAGTACGATCAGCTAAATCTTTATCTATTAAGGTTTTGGCTCGCGACAATCAGGATGCGTTAGATAAGATAAAGCGTATGTGTGAAGATTTGCGAATCTATAATCCTATAGTTAGTACTTGTGAATTAACAATTGCGAACAAGTAGGCATTATTTTGCTAAATTTGTAGGAGAAAACCTTAATGGTCTGACAATGTCAAAATCATTGGAGTATGAAGGATTACGATAGTGTAATAATTTGGTTAGATTATTTTAACAAAAATTTGTCTCGGGAAAAAGGCAGAAAAGTATCTAGATCGTTTGCTGTTTATGATCCCCAGGTTTCGGAGCTAGTCAACGCGATCAAATCATTAGGTTACACTATTGACAAGGAGCATATCAACGATGGAGCTCGATTTCCGAAGAGAGCTCATATTAAATCTGGGTATGTGATGGTAGAAAAAAGGGGGTTAAATAAAAATGCATTGTTAAAGAGTATTTCTGAAAAAATAGTTTTAGATAGAACAAGATCAAGAACTAGGTAGAAGTTTATAAAACTCAAAATATAAATAATCAAGTTCCTTTAGATAAAATATACCTGATTTTTTCGATATGGTTAATAATTTAAGGAAATATGTAAGAAATTGATTCCCGAAAAGAAAGTTATAAGTAAGAAGAATGAAACGGATAGCAATCAAGTAGAAACACCTTCAAACTTGAGAAATGAAAAGACTTCATATGTAGCGGAGGAATCATTTGAAGAGCGGATATTAAAATCAATCCCCAAGGAAGCTCAAATCACAAGTATAAGGTTTGAAGCAGCAAATATTGCATTGTATACTAAAAATCCTAGGTTTGCACTTACTGAATTGACATTGCATTTATCGGCATTGTCGAAATCGATGAAAAAAAGGTTCATTATCAGAACTGACCCTTCGATTCGTTTTTCCGAGGATGAAACCAGGAACATTATAAACAGGATCTTGCCGAAGGAAGTAACAATATCTGTAATTTTTTGTGATGAGGCAACTGGAGAAGTAATCTTGGAAGTCAACAAACCTGAAGGTATTACATCTGACATTTTCCTTCAGATTGCAATAGATACAGGATGGATAGCCCATACTAGACGTTCTCCGCATATACCCTCAAACAGTATAAAAAATATCCATTCAGTTTTAAAAGGTTCTTCAAAAGAACGTATTAATTTCTACCAAAGCTTAGGTCGCAGAACATTTCGCCCCTCATTACTTTCCAGCCCGTTGATCCATAACAATAACGGTATACCTGGTAAGAATAATGAAATACAAGGGAGTGTTACTAACTATAAGGAGGATTCTAGCCTAGAAAAACCTCGTTATCATTACAACAACATCAAGGAAGTCTTAATTTACTGTTTGGGTGGTGTCAAACAAGTAGGCAGGTCTTGTTTTGTTGTCGTTACTCCTGAAAGCAAAATAATGCTCGATTGCGGCATTAACCCTGGTGAGAGTGTTTATTATAATGCCTACCCTAGATTAGATTGGTTTGATTTTAATTTAGATGAATTGGATGCCATTGTCATTAGCCATGCTCATATCGATCATCAGGGATTTCTTCCAACTCTATATAAGTTTGGATACAAGGGGCCAGTCTACTGTACGGAACCTACTTTACCACTGATGACATTGTTACAGATGGACTCTGTTAAAATAGCCCAAAATAATGGATCATACATCCCATACGAAGTGAGGGATGTAAACGAAATTATAAAGCACTGTATTCCTATTCCTTACGGGAAACCCACTGATATTTCACCAGATGTTACTATAACGTTGAACAATGCAGGTCATATAATGGGAAGTGCTACTGTCCATATTAATATTTCTGGAGCTCATAATATACTATATACAGGGGACTACAAGTATGCAAGAACCCAATTACTTGATGGAGCCTTGGCTAATTTTCCTCGAGTTGAAACGGTTATTACTGAAAGTACATACGGTGCGTCGAATGACATAATGCCAGATCAGTCAACTGTTTATGGACTATTTACAGAAAGTATAAACCAGACTTTGAAACAGGGGGGTAAAGTCCTTATCCCAGTTCCAGCTGTTGGAAGGGCTCAAGAAATAATGTTGGTGTTGGATAAAGAGATGCGTGAAGGTCGCCTGATCGAATCACCAATATTCATCGAAGGGATGATCTCTGAAGCTAGTGCAATTCATATGTCTTATGCACACTATTTAGGATACGAGGTTAGAAAATCAGTTTCTGAAGGGATAAACCCCTTTACTTCATCCTACTTTACTGTAATAAATGGATTAAGTAAGAGGGAAGAGGTATTTGCAGATGATTCGCCATCGATTATTATGGCTACGTCTGGGATGCTTGAAGGTGGACCATCAGTCGAATATTTTAAACAAATTTCTCCAGAACCTCAAAATAAGATTATTTTTGTTTCTTATCAAATAAACGGAACCTTGGGCAGGAGAGTGTTAGATGGATCAATTTCTGAAGCAAGTATGATTGACAAGAACGGAAAGGTTAAAGTAATACCAGTACGTTGCTCCAAGCAAAAAATAGATGGCTTTAGCGGTCATAGTGATTTCAATCAAATAATGAATTTTATCTCTAAGATTCGTCCTAAACGCGTCTTGGTAAATCATGGCGAAAAATCCAAATCCGAAAATGTTGCAAGTATGATATATTCTAGAATGAGAATACGTTCGAGCGTCCCTGATAACAGAGAGATAATCAAGTTAAAGTAATTCGATAGGTTTTTTCCTATGTATGGTGTTCTTAATGTTGAACTGAGTTGGCTATAAGATATAGATGTATGAATTGTAATATAGTTTTAAGTGGTGAAGGTGCTTCTCGCCATTATTTAGCTAATCCTAATCATAAATTAGAGAAATTACCTCCACCACCTAAGCCAGGTAAGTCTAGCACCTAGACAGTTTGAATAATTTATTCGCGTATGCTTTCTAGGGCCGAAACTACTTGCCACAAACTCGTTCTAATATGTGATTGCATCTGTGGATTTTGTGTTACACCATCTAACATACTGATAGCATTAGCTGCTCTAACAGAAACACTTCCACCTTTTTCATCTTTTAGGATTGTCAATACCTCTCGTATCATATTTCTAATGTTTCGTTGAATATTGACATTCTTGATCAGTGAATCTAGAGTTGAGATTGCATTGTTTAATCTTTCCATATTCTCTTTTTGTTTTAATTCTTTTTTTGTAACGGTCATATTGGATCACACATCCTAATTTTCACCTTATTCCTATTAATAGCTTTATTTATATGGTTCCCAAAAGCATATGTGAAAAATTTAATAACAAATCAAATTATACCCAATATGTCTTTAAAGGGAATCATCGATGAACAGGCTACTCTTAATCATGTTATTTTGGATAATTGGGTTTGTCGGTGGGGTCCTAATTTATTCGGTTCTGCCCGTTTTGATTAGTTTTTTCAGTACATTTATGCCTAACTTGTTTTCAAAATATTTTTTTGAGGCCCTTATTGCGGGCGTAATTGGATCGGGAATTAGCACGATCGCCATCTTGTTTTGGGCAAATAAATCTTCAAAGGAATTTTGACGCGACATAATTATATCACTTAACATAACGAGTATATTTGATACTGTATTGAATGAATTATACATCGCTTTTTTTGTTTCTCTGTTTGCTGGTACAATTGGCTCTATGGTTGGAGTGGGAGGTGGGGTGATTAACGGTCCATACCTAAGCTTCCTGAATTACATCCCTTCCCAGGTTTCGGCTACGAGCTTGATTGCAGTAGTCTCAACTAGTCTTTCCTCATCAATTAGGTATTTGCGTAGAGGGTTAATTCAAGTAAAAATAGGATTGATCTTATCTGTATTCTCTATACCTGGCTCTATTATAGGAGTCAACATTTCAAATAATTTTTCAATGGAGCAATTTAGGTATCTCTTTGGAATAATCTTACTCTGTACAGCAATTTATCTCTTAGTCAGGCGGAAACTATATGAAGATGACCATTCCGCATCAGATTCCTATTCCAAACCTGATCTTTCGGATACTCCAAGAATTAAGATTTTTTTTTTGATAATGCTATCTTTTATGGCGGGAATCATATCGAGTAGTTTTGGTGTTGGTGGTGGAATAATTTTTGTGCCGAGTTTAATTATGTTGATGAATTTTACAGTCAAAACTTCAACCGCCACATCACAATTTGCATTAATATTTACATCTCTTGCAGGATTGATCATCTTTGTGATGCAAGGCAAACCTGATTATCAAATGGGCTTTTTTCTCTCTATGGGAGGGGTAATAGGAGGAATCATAGGTAGTCAATTGTCATTTCGAATAAATTCTTTACATATTTTAAAATTGTTTAGTGGACTGTTGGTTATAGTTTCCTTAAAATTAATATATGATGGCATAAATCTACAAGACTGATTGTGATTTAGTACCAATTTGGTTGATTATAACAACTTACTATAATGTTGTAGTAACATTGTCGTATTTTTACAAGAAGCATTTCGAGAGAGAGGCATTATAATTTCGTCATAATGGTATTAATGATTGATTAATTAGTGTGATTTATCTTATAATTATATGGAGTGATAAACCTAGCAATACTAATTTCTGGAAGAGGAAGCAATATGAAATCATTACTTCAAGCGATCAGAAGTGGTGAGGTCAAGGGAGTCAAGAGTGTATTGGTAGTTTCAAATAACCCAGATGCAATTGGATTGGAAATTGCGAAAAAGGAATTTGGTGTTAAGACATCTGTAGTTGAACCTGATATTCGCGAAGGTTCGTTTGAAAAACGGCTAATATCAGAACTAGAGAAAAATGATGTTTATGCGCATAATGGTGTTATTTGTCTAGCTGGGTTTATGCGGATCTTAGGTCCGGATTTTGTGAATCGTTACAGGAATAAGATATTGAATATTCATCCATCTTTGCTCCCGGCTTTTAAGGGATTAAATGCACAAAAACAAGCTCTCCTGGCCGGGGTTAAAGTAACTGGGTGCACAGTGCACATGGTCGATAACGGCGTGGATTCTGGTCCCATAATTTTGCAAAAATGTGTTCCAGTATACGATGAGGACACCGAAGAGTCTTTATCTGAAAGAATATTGATTGAGGAACATCAGATATATGTAAAAGCTTTAAGCCTTTTCATTTCTAATAAGCTCTTATTAAAAGATAATAGAATAGTTCAGATTAGAGAGTAAATTAGCCTCTTATTTTCTTATCCATCTCCAGTAAAAATCTAGAAATTTCTTCCTTATTTGAGTTGAGATACTCTTGTCCTTTTTCCCGCAGCCTGCTGCCATATAATCTTAATTCTCTGTGTTCTTCAAAGAAATTATCCAGAATTAGTGTACCGTGTAATATGGGGTTTAAAAGTTGGTCTATGTTTTGCATTAACTTCTTGATGTCGCCTCTATCGGATGCTTCGGAGGCTTCGTAGAGAATTTTACTAATGTCTTTTAACTGCTGAGAAGAGATGAATACTTCTTTCTTTCCTTCAAAGTGTTTTGAAGGTGATGATCCAGTCTTTCTTTTTTCTACTCCGATTTTAGAAATTAACTCTTGTGTAAGTTCGTACTGTTCATCTTTTCCAGTAAAAGTCTTTTTAGTATGTTTGATTAGCAGGCCCTTATTTGCTAGTCGTGTTGTAGCATCTTGAATTTCAATCCTATCTAGACCAGTTATCCATAATATCTTTCCCAAATGGTCATTACCTTGTCTTATCGATTCTAAAATTACCACTTCTATAATCCTTTTATAATCTTCTTCCATTCGTGCACTCAGGAAATCCCTATCTTTAACGGCCTTCTTTGCATTTGATATGTCTAACTCAATGGATTTCTTTAATGCATCCATACCCTCAGATATCTGCTTGTTTAAAGTTAAATAACAGGCATAATTATACCACACCATTGCATCATTAGGATTAATATCTAATGCTTTCTGACAGCATTCTATTGCCTTTTCGTATTCTTTTAATTTATAGTACACTAGTCCCTTTAAGTTCCACACTCCGGCATTGTTTACATCAATTTCTAGAACCTGATCAAATAATGAAATTGCCTGATTATATTGATTTAAATGAAAATGGGAATATCCTTTTTTAATCAAGGAATCTACAAAATATGGATCTATTCTTAGGGAGAGATCAAAGCATCTGATAGCGTCTTCAAATTTTTCCTCTGACATCTTGTTGACACCCTTGTTATACAAATTAACTTTCTTAATATCATCTTCAGTAATTCTGTACCCGCTGGGAGAAAGGGAAGATTTTGAATTGTTTCTATCCGACAAAAGTTTCTTCCCAAAAATCTTTTCCATTATAAATATTAGGACTGACCACGAATAAATATATTCTTTTTTAGTTTGTAAGTAGTGCTATCCTGTCGTTGCAAAAAGATACTAAAAGGTAGGTATGCTGGTATTGGTTATCTTAGCTACGATTCCTGTAAACGCAAAATTAACTATCAGAAACCATCCCCATAAAAATACCTGACCTGGAACCTTGCATGGTCCTTGCTTAAGTTCTGTACTTGTGCTGTTTGTTGTTTGAACCGGAGTATCAATCTTGACGTTTTCATCTGAGCATGTTAGATATGGAATTGCAATTGGGGACAGCGCAACTGTTTGACCAAAAATGGCTGGGAATACAAATATCCATAACATAAAGGACGGGACCATGTACAACATCATAGGTCTCATTTGCTGTTGCTGCATTTCCATACTCATCTTTTGCATTTGGGATTGTTTTTTCTTTAGTTCGTCTATTTGCTGTTTGTCCCTTTTCTTGATTGCTTCTGTATATTTTTTTCTCCATTCACCGGTTTCTTTCATGACAGATTTCATTTTTTCTATGTTTGTTGTTTTTCTCCTTAAAAGAGCCATACCTAAGTTTAAACCAATTGCAATAATAGCTGCTACGACTGCGGAAGTAAACATGTCTGGAAATATGGGATTTTGAGTGTAATGTGGAGTAAAGCCGGGAAATTGTAGAATTACCCGCTCAGACAGGCTATACAGATCTATCAAACTATTGGGGAGTGATTTTTTGAGATTTATTAATCTTTTTCCTGTTGAGTTACTCTACATTCTGCTAAGGGTTGAGATGCCAATTATTTCCATACAATGTTCAAAAACAATCATACTACATTGCATAATTTTTAATCTTGCCTTAGCCAAATTTGCGTTGGATTCGCTAATGATTGGCGAGCTTTCATAAAAATTGTTAAACAAAGTGGCAAGTTGATAGAGGTATTTTGCCATAATTTTGGGATTCGCCTTCTCAGACGATTCAGACAGTTTAATAGTATATTTGCATAAATGTTTGATAAGATCAATTTCCACTTTTGAAAATTCAATAGCTGATAGGTTGGTAATCGTCTCAAAAAATTCTATTGACTTTTGTTTAGTATTTAATTTATCTTCAATTTTTTTGCCTCTTGCATAAGCATATTGTATATATGGCGCAGTATCTCCTTCAAGACTTAATGAATCATTTATATCAAAGTTAATGATTTTTCCAAAGTCGAATTTAATAAAATAATATCGAATTGCTGATATGGCTATTTCCCGTGAAATACGAGACAATTCCTCTTGAGGCATACCAGGATTTCTTTTTTCCGTTTCACTTCTTGCCCTTTCCTCTAAAATTGCTAATGCAAGGTCTGCTTCAACAAATATTCCTTTTCTTCCTGACATTTGTACCGCCTTGTTATCAATAGTTTCAATGCCTAGCATAGCCATGGTGTTCCCACTTAAAATTACAGGCTCGTATCCAAGGTATTCATACTTTGATGAAGATGTCCCAATCTTAGCTAATATCTCAATCATCAAAGTCTGTAATCTTTCTTGTCTTGAATCGATAACTGTAATAACTCTGCTAATATTGTTAAAATTTATTGGAAATTCATTGTTAATTTTCAGCTTTGGTTTTCCATTATCATCAATGTTCTGGTCTTGCAATGTGGTTGAATATAAATATGTGTTATCCCATTGCTTTGCAAAGATCTTACATCCAAATGGATTTTTCAAAAAACCAAGTTTCCACACTGCATACGGAATATCTTTTGCAAAATAAGTAAGAGTTGAGTCACTCCTAATTATAACCTTATCGCCTTCTTTAGGCGAGCTGTATATCCAACACCCTTTATTCTTCCCCTCTGTTTCATACCTCACTATTTTTTTGTCTTTCAAGGTTTTAAACAATAGATGCCAAAGGTTGGATTGTATGATCTGAGATTCAAAATTAAGTAAATCATAATGGATTCTAAAATTCCATGTTGTCTTTAGTTGATCAATAAGAACCTTACTTACTATCTGATTTGTGAAACTCGATATTTCTGATAAGGGGTTTTCGAGTTCTCGCATCACTTGTGCTCTATATGCAATAAGCTCAGGTCTTTGTTTGTAAAGCTCGTTAATCTTGACATAAACTTCATTCCCACAATATTGATCAAACTTTGAGTAATTTGCAGATCCTGATTTCCATTCTTCCAGGGACATCCCAGCATATTTAAAACCAACTATAATGTCAGCTACTTGGAGTCCTGAATCGTCCACATAATTTAGAACTTTCACTTCTTTTCTGACTTTTTTAAATATCCTGTATAAACAATCTCCAATTATAGCGTTCCTCAGGTGGCCTACATGTAAGGACTTATTTGGGTTTACGCTTGTGTGTTCAATAATTATGGTATCATTATTATTTAAATCACGAGTCTTGGGAGTAACAATCATTGTTTTCTGATTGGTGTTTTGTAAGAATTCCAATAAGAATATGTCCTTATTTAGGGTAAAATTGATGAAGCCTGGTTTTTCAAAACTTGCAATTTCGATGTATCTCCTGCTTTTCCATTTACTGCTTAACTTTAGTTTGTTTTTCACAATCTCCTCGGCGATTGATAGGGGGGGTTTTCGAACAATTTTTGCTAACTGAAAGCAAATATTCGTGGAAAAGTCCCCAAATTCGGGTATTGGCGGTTCATTGATGTCGTAATCGATCTTAATACTCCCAAGCTCGAAAAATGTCAAAACTTCATTTATAACTGCACCAATTTCTTCAATTATTTCTTCCAAAATCATATGATTTCACAATAAGATTTTTGTTCCATTATCCAGTCTATAGCGTTTATCAATCCATCACCGTTCTCACCTTTTACTACTCTAGTTGCTGTATTACGTACTTCTTTGGTTGAGCTTTCAAAGGTTATACTATATTTGGTTCTATTGAACATTGGAATATCTGTTGTGCTGTCTCCGATACTGACTATTTCGTCATAACCTATATCAAGGGCTTTCATTAAGGAATCTAATCCAAATCCTTTGTTAATTTTAGTTTCATTAATATGGTATGCATAATTACTATCTACTAGTATCAAATCTTGTCCCTTTTCTTTGAATACTCGATTCCCTTCATCCAAGTTAAATGTTCTGTCTACTACTACTTCGCTCATTCTTGGGAAGACCGATTTTTCATTAACATGGGTTAATTCACATCTTAATATCTCGTAGCCTTTTCTACACTTATCTATATCGGCAAGAATCTTGTGAGAATTTGGTGCAGTACTAATTACTCCACCGTTTTCTCCAATGGTTATTTGTGTCGTTCCGCCAAATATCGCTAAAGCCAATGCCTCGATTGAAGAGCGACCCGTGACAAACACAACTTGATAACCTAATCTTGCTAAATATCTTAACTTTGATAAGGCATTTAGGTTTACCATTCCATTGCCATTCAAAGTTATAGTTCCATCAATATCCACTGCAAACCATTTAACATTTTTCAAATAAAACTAATTAAACAATTAACATACATAAAAATCTAGATTTGGACTAACACAACATGATGTATAAGTAATTTCCACACCGAAACACATGTGTAATTCACAATTTATTTTACACAAACAGATTAATTTGTATTCATAGGTCTGTGATCGATGTTTAGTTGTAAAATTGGACAATTAAGTATTTTTCCGTTGGTAATACCATAGAATCTATTATCCGAAAACTTCCATCAAAAAGATTGTAATGTTAAATTAGCGTCAGAGGATTCCAGTCAGATCGGAGAGATGGGTGGCAAATAGAAGTAAAAGGTTACGTACATGCATTATATGTTTATCTTTATCTTGTTTTATATAACTATGGCTCTTAATTACTCAGTAATACATATATTAAATAATCTATGACTAGAATTGGAATAGATTGAGTTTAGAAGTTGTGCTATTAGAAGATAACAATAACGTACTGTTGAAACGTCGAGAGATAAAATCAATAATCAAGAATGCGATAGGGTCCATACGCAAAGATGAAGCGGCAAATTTAATAGCTGAGAAATTGCATATTACGAAGCAAAATTTGATACCGATAGCATTAAGAAGTGAATATGGCAATCCTGATGTACTAGCATTAATGTATTATTATGATGATATTGAGGATGCAAAAAAACAGTTGCCACGATATCGATTTTTGAGAATAATGAGCAAAGAAGAGCGTAAGAAAATTCTAGATGATGAAAAAGCAGCCAAACTTAAAGCAAAACAAGCTGCTGCAGCCGACGCAAAATCAAAAAAGAAGTAAAATTCTGGCATTTATGAAGATCTGAACGAATATGGGTAAAGAATCTAATACAAAAAATAGCATTTCGAAATTCTACAAGATCAGTGGTGATAAGGTTGAAAGAATTAGGAGAGAATGCCCACGATGTGGCAAGGGTGTATTTATGGCAGTGCATAAGGATAGATTAACTTGTGGGAAGTGTAGTTATACGGAATTTCAGAAGGATCAAACCAAGAAATCCAAATAATAGAGTAAAGTTAGATAATAACATCTACACATATCTTATAGTAAATTCAATTATCTCCATTCCAACAATTTGATCTTTAACTGTTCTGCTATGGGTGTATTTACAATCGCTTGAAATGGTAAGCTAGTATAGTTATCTGCTATCATAATGTGCTTTATGGGAAGCTTCTTTTCTATCCAGTTTGTCTTGGTTTTCTTGTCTAACCTAGGATCTATCAAACCGTGGTTAAATTTCGTATTCAGCATTCTCTTTAATGATCGATCGTCTTTAAATACTAAATTGTAATCAATAGTTTTTTCGTTATCTGCGAATCTCATTTCAAAACCTGTCTGTGGAATATGGTCGGAACTAATATCTAAATTAATAATTTTTCTTATTAGATCTAAATAATGTGTAAATTCGTGAGCCATCACTGCATGAATAGTTCCTTTCAATCCGTAAAGGATCAAGGGCAATGAGATTTGAATAATTATTCGTATCTGGTTCTGTCTTGTACAAACGGGTATAGTTCTAGCATATAATACACTGTATTGGTCAAATTCCATCTCAGAAGAACTTAAGGTCAAAGCTGGTTCTACATAATAATCCGGATATTCCAAACGAGTAATTTTCTCAATTCTTCCCACCGCATCTTCAACTATTTTAATTCTTTTCATACACTCGCTGTAAAATTTCTTATCTAATGTTCCTTCGCAAATATATTTTTCAAGTAAGGTGAACGGATTGATCCTTTTCATACGTACTCTTATATATTTAACCTATGTGAATTCTATAATATCAAAGTATATGCACTCACACCTCATATTCAGAACCTCTGAGATACAAGGCTCAATGGGATCTTTTCCACCTATAAATTGCTTTATTGGGACACCATTATCCATATTCAATAATAATTCTACATCTTTATCTCTTATAGAAATGATTTTTGCTTCATATATTCTACGGGTAACCGTCTTATTTTTTACCCTGAACCGCACATCCCCAACCAAACCGCTTACTTTTTCTGCCAGATCAGTAGTATCATCTATTTTTTTTTCAAGTTTTAGTAATATCCTAACTAGTTGTTTATACCTATGAATACTTACAACACCTTTGTGACCGATTCTTTCAAATTCTATTTCAATGCCGTTACTAGTAAAAATATCTTTATAATTCTTATTTGAACAATAGCTATTGCTATTTGACTTTATTAGAAAGGGCCGTCCTTTGCCCATAACAAGACTATTTTTATCCTCTCCCCCTGTCCAACTAATTTTTAATGAATTTATATTGTAGGTCTGACTCATTATATCTTTAATAAATGATTCAATACTTTGGTTACGACATTTGTACTCTTTCTCATCAAATACCGAATTTGCAGTGTTCTCTCCTTTAGTTCTATTTTTTTGTGGAATCCCCCTCCTAAATTTTCGATATCTACCCAACCAATAAAATTCCTTATTTATTGAATTAATAGAATATGAGAGATCACCTTGTACAACAAGTTCAAATTTAACTTCAGGGTTAACATGATCTATTTTACAACCTGTATGATTTTCGATCATTTTTCTTATAAGCGAATTGATTTCATATTTTATGTTAGGTTTTCCACGAATTTGAAACATGGACCTAAGGAAATCCTCATTTTCATAAAATTGATAATTCAAAATAGTTCCAATTTCTATATTTGGTCGATAATCCGTAAATTCGGATAGTTGGGATTTAATATTATCTATAATTTTCGGGAATTTTTCATGGAAAAAATTCTTGCATATAAAACAAATTCCTCTAGATGCTGATTGAACGTGGATATTAGTGAAATGTCTCGCTACTGAATGATTTTTTTTTCCGAAATTCCTTTTGTAACAATATTTGCAGAGATTAATTTCAAAAATGCAATTAGATTCTATTTTTTTCTTCCTTTCTCTTATTATACTTAGGTGTCTATCCGAGACCAAATCTTCTCATAAGTCCTTGCATTTGCCGACCCTTTGCTTGTTTCATCATTGTCTTAGAGTTATTGTATTGCTTAATCAATTCTTTGACGTCGTGTTCCATCACGCCAGCTCCTCTAGCTATTCTTTTTCTTCTAGACTCATGAATAATATCTGGATTTTTTTTTTCCTCAGTTGTGAAGGATTGAATAATGTAACGCCATTTTTCCATTTTTTGCTGCAAAACATCAAGATGATCGTCCTTGACAAAGTTTGATAGTCCCGGCAAATTCTCTATTACGTTTCGAAATCCCATCTTTCCCATGTTTTCCATTTGTGAATAAAAATCCTCAATTGTCATCTTTCCACTCATAAGCCTTTTAGCTTGATTCTCGTCTGACTGAATTTCGAGGCTCCTTGCCATTTCTAGCAGCGCCTTAATGTCTCCCATGCCAAGTAATCTCCCAACAAAACTTGTAGGAGAAAATTGTTCTAGATCATCGATTCTTTCACCTGTTCCTATAAACAAAACTTTGGCGCCAGTAGCAGCTGATGCTGCTAGTGCTCCTCCACCTTTTGCTGTTCCGTCTAGTTTCGTTATAATTATGCCACTAATTTTTGCATTCTCGTGGAAGATTCTTGCCTGATTATAGGCTTGTTGTCCGATAGTTCCATCAATGACTAGGAAAACCTGATCTGGAGTAACTATGGAATACATTGATTTCATTTCATCTAACAAACCTTGCTCTTCTTTATGTCTGCCTGCTGTATCGATAATTACTATGTCTACAGGCTCAGATTCAAAGTACTTTAATCCATTCTTAACAATTTCTAATGCATTGCTATTATTCTCTTCCCCATAAACCTGGGTATTTATTTTACTGCAATTCATCTTGAGTTGAGTCAATGCTCCCGGTCGCCAAGTATCTGCTCCAATAACTCCCACCCTATATCCATGTTTCGAAAGCCATCTTGCTAGCTTTGCAACAACAGTGGTTTTTCCACTCCCTTGAATTCCAAGCATCAGTATGGTATTTTTTTTATCTGGGTGAAATGCAATTAAATTCTCTTCTATTTTTTTCTTATCAATAGTGCGGATTACTTCTCCACTATAGCCCAGCAGGCTTGAGAGTTCTCCATACAGAATTGTAATAATATGATCTTTTCTTGACAATCCTTTAGGGGGTGTTTCAACAAGTGCCCTCTCTTTCAAATTCTTTGTTATCTGTAGAACCAATCTTACATTTACATCAGCTGCAAGTAGAGCACGTTGCAAA
Organism: Candidatus Nitrosocosmicus franklandus; assembly: GCF_900696045.1. Lineage (GTDB taxonomy): Archaea > Thermoproteota > Nitrososphaeria > Nitrososphaerales > Nitrososphaeraceae > Nitrosocosmicus > Nitrosocosmicus franklandus_A. Next base: position 2,777,759 of record NZ_LR216287.1, on the reverse strand, counting down.
TCCTTACATAATTCATCGATTAATTCTTCATTTACGTCTGAAGCTCCAACTATTTTTTTCAGGGCTGAGCGTAAATTGTCCTTTAGGCTATCAAGCATATAGTATCTACTTTTCTATTAGATCAACTTCTGCTATTTCAAATATTCCCCTCAACCCGTCCCATTCGACAGTACTTTGTTTTACAACGACTTTCTTCTTGTATATTGGACTATTCAAAACTAGCGTTTCAGCCTCTCCACCCTCAAAAGTTAGATTGAATCCAAACTTTTCACTTAATTTTTTCAATTTAAGATAGTTCGAACGATCGATTGTTTTTCCTAACCAACTCTTATCTAATCCTGATGCAGCTACCCTGGTAATAATAATCTCGAATCCCTGATCAAGTAATTGATTGAAATAAAAATCACTCTCAATCTGCCAAATTGGGGATAATACAGTCAAATTAATCTCTCTGCAGATTTTGTGAATTATGTCGTATTGAAATTTGCTACTAATACAACCATTGCTGATGGCGGTGATGGGATAGGAGGAACTGGCTATTGCTATAGCTCTTTGTAATTGTTCATATTCAGAATCTTTATCAGGAGAACTGCACTGCAATTGGACTACGGGAACGTCGAAAACCTTTGTAATTTTTCTTAGTATTTTTGTACAGGGATAATGAAAAAGCATACTTTCATCATTAGCTGGTTGCATTACTATCAAACAGGTCAAATTATGCCCCTGTCGTACCAATTCGCTTATAGCAAATGTGCTATCTTTTCCTCCAGAAAATAGTGCTGCAAAATTCATTATTCGCTACCTGATTCCGGAAAACTAATAGTATTTATAATAGATTCCTCTTTTTGGATTTATGCTTGGATTCAATTCTGAAATCGCGGCAGGGCTATCAGTATTTATACTAGGTCTTTTGTTTTTCATTGCTGGATTGCTAAACTCAGTATGGGCTACAATATTCATCGTTGACTATATTATCATGGCTATAGGATTGGCCACGATAGGTATAGGCGTATGGACAGCTATGTATGAAAAAAAGCATAGTTTGCATAGCACTGAGCATCATCATTAATCTTTACATTAAATTATTCATCCATGTAATAGATCAAATTATCTCTAAATTCTTCCTGCGAACCTAATTTTATCAGCGTTTCTCTTAGTCTATCGGGATTTGGTGCTTCTCCGCTTACATTTCCCTGCAAGATTAGTGTCATATTGATCTCAGAATCCAATACGTCATGTAACTCTTGGTTTACTGTAGTTACATAGGGTCTTAAAGCTCCTCTGAAAACTTCTGATCTGGCTCTTACACTTCCAGATATTTTTTTTCCAATTGGAGCACTCGGTCCGATGATAATAACGTTACCTTTAGAGTTTTTGAAAAGCTTAGGGTTGTCAAGGGCTTCATGGGAAGTCATCGATAACACTGATTCTCTAGTAATCAAATGAGGGATGTAAATAAACTGTTCTACCAGTCGGTTCCATTTATCTGCACTAAGGGATACAAAATCGCTTTCATAATCATAAGATCCGGTAAAATGAAAAGTTGTATCCACCCTTCCATATCGCGAATTGATTGTATTAAATACCTTCAGCACAGTGTCCTCATTAGAAAGATCTAGGTTGTGATGATGAAAATCTTCAAATAACTTTTCCGAAAGTTCTGCATGTTCGTTTTTATCAGTTAAAATTATCAACTGTTTGGTGTTTAATTTTCCTATCGCCGTAGCAAGTTCTTTAATATCTCTTAGTTGTTCATCGGCTGTGGCTGTTGTTGTAATTAGAATTACCTTATTTTCCAACGTCTTGGTGGGATCATAGCTTAGCTTTCTCTCGATAATCGGTTTTACAGGATAAAAAACTCTATCATTTGGAATCACTTTTCCATTTAGAAGTTTTCCATTTCTTTCGTCCGAGAGAGTAAATACCATATGTGCAACATCATCTTGTGATAAGAACTCGTTGTCAACAATCATCTTCTTAGTGTTACTTTGGACCTTTTCTGCTATTTCTTGAATTTTTTGCAATAGTTCCTTTAACAATTTTTGAGCTTCGTCTACATTCAAGTTCGGGTCTTGTTCTACTAGTCCCTTTGCCACTTCCTTTGTTTGGGATTGTATTGTTTCAGCATCTTCACCAAGATATGGGAGTAGTGATGATGTGACTTCTTCAACCTGTTTATTTGTCAGCCCAGCAAAGCCCCCTATTCTCAGGAATTCAGCCGCAGCCTTTGGGTAGACCGTCTTGTAAATTCGATCCGAATGAACCGGACCTGGGTTTGTTGCTATTGCATGTATTTCCTGCTGCACTAGCTCCCATGCAAAGCACTCAGAGAGTCTATTTTTAGCACCCTGAGCCGCAGTATAAGGGGTCCTGAATCTATATGGTCTCTGATCGAATTTGTTCTCTTCCGTAAAAAAAGTAGATATTGTAATAATTTTGCCAGACTTTGACAGAACATCTAACCCTTTAATACTCGTCCAAAACGTACCACTTAGATGGATAGAGACGCAATCTTTAAATTCTTTGTAACTTGAATTAGTAAAAACCTTTACTGGACCAGATACTCCAGCGTTGTTGACTATAACATCAATATGTCCAAATTCCCTTTTGATTTCGTTATACATGGTGACAAGTCCATCCAAGTCTGAGACATCGACCCCTGGAAAGTAAGTTACTCTGGAGTTCAATCTATTATCACTTATAATTCTATTAAGTATTGCAGCTGCCTCAATCAAGGGTTCTTTCCTTCTTCCCAAAATTATGATATTATATCCTGCTTTTGCAAATTTTTTTGCTACAGCTAGTCCGATTCCGGTTCCGCTTCCCGTAACCAGTACAGTTTTACTAATTTCATTCATGTTGATAATAACTGTGACTTAAATATTATTATTATTTGTTTATTGGTAATAATATTGGATAATTTTGTGATTTGTTATGGTAAACACAATACGTTTCTCTTCGCACAATAAAACTTTAAAATAAGTTGTATTTCTCTGTTAATATAGAAATGGGCGATTATGGATTGATCAATAGATTTGCCTCTTTGGGGGAAGTAATTATATGAAAATTAAATTTGGACTTACTTTTGGACTAAATGTTGCAAGGTTGGGCTTGGATGAGACACAAGTAATTACAGCTGCGCAAATTGCAGATCGAACAAACTTTGACTCTGTATGGGCAATGGATCATACCAATGTACCGCAGTGGAAAAACGCCGTAGTAAATGACGCTTGGTTAATATTAACTGCAATCGGTGCGGTAACAAACAAGGTAGAATTAGGCACTTGCGTAACAGATGCAATAAGGAGGCATCCTTCTACTATTGCATTGTCTACTGTAACACTGGACCGTATAACAAAAGGTAGAGGAATTTTGGGGATTGGAGCAGGCGAAGCTCAGAACGTTGTTGACTTTGGTATTGAATTCAGTAAGCCTGTTACCAAATTTAAGGAGCAACTTGAAGTAATTGAAAAGTTGTTTGATTCTAGTCCTGATAATCGAGTTAATTATGAGGGAAAATACTATCGACTCATTGAAGCTTGTTTGCAGGCAAAACCTGTAAGAAAGCCTAGACCGCCTGTTTATATAGCAGCGGGTGCTCCAAAGACATTGGAATTGTGTGCTACATATGGCGATGGATGGATCCCGATAGGTTACACACCTGCACTCTTCGAAAATCATGCAAACATCATTAAAGATCATGCAAAGAGACTCGGTCGTGATATATCAAATTTCGAGTTTGCCAATGATGTAGATGTTTATTTTACCGAAGATGGTGAAGCAGCTTGGGAAAAGATGAAAAATGCCGTCAAAGTAAGTCTATATAAACCGGAACTTTTGAAAGTACACAATATACAACAAGACTCCGAGTTTGATTTTAGGAGGTATTTTACAGAATATGCCATGAACAAGCCTGAACTTATGGAACAGATGAAAAAAGCATCATTGCAAATACCAGACGATGTTGCACGCACTGCGATCGGAGTAGGAAGCCCTGACGATGTAATTGAAATGCTGGAGCGATTCATAAAAGCAGGAACTAATCATTTCATAATTAGATTCTGGGGTGATGGATTATACAAGAATATAGAGACATTCGGTAATAAAGTTATACCATACTTTGATAGTTTACAAAAATAATATCAAAGGTAGGTGTCCATTAGCTCTATTTTAGAGCTGTTTTTGACTTTTTGTATGGGGTATTGATTCCTATGGATTGCAGGTTCTGCATCATAACCCATATTCACTAACTCCCTCGCAAATTCAACTTCAAAACCATGAAATGTGTAAATCTTGTTCGGCTTACATTTAGTAACAACTTCTAATAGTTCCTTAAAATCGCAATGATCACTAAATGGAAATACATGATCAAGATTCATCATATACTTGTAATTCTTTTTCACTCCCCAACCACTGAATCCAATCGTTATTGCACCATATTTTTTCTTTAACATATTGATAATTACATGATTCGAATTTACTAAGGGATGGATAAGGATCCAAGGCTTTTTGTTTAATATTCCTTTCTCCATGGCGAAAGTAAGAGGTAGTTCTTCTTCTAAGTTAATTCCAAATTTTCTATATACCTGATTGAATTTTAAAATTTCGTCATGAACAATAAGTGGTTTCCATGAACCAAACAAGGATGTTAATATTTGAGCTTTACCTAGAGAATAACCCATCAGGATGACTGGTACTCCTCTATCATACATGCTTGAAATAAGAGAATTTACCTCATGGATTACGCGGTTTAGAGGGGGGAAAATATATTCCCGTTTACCAAATGTTGATTCTATGATGAGCGTTTCAACTTTTGGAATAATTGGTTTTGATATGAATGCTCTTTCTCTGATAGATAAATCACCTGTGTAAAGTATTTTATCCTCTATCAAAAGACCTCGCGAACCAAGGATATGTCCTGTGTCAATAAATTTAAAATTCCCGTGACAATCTTCAAAAGTATCAAAAACATGCCCTCTTATGTTTGCTATAGCTATAGTCTCTTGAGAACACATGATTTTTTTCTTTAGATTTAATTTCTTTAGACTGCTTTTACTAACTAAATGATCGCTATGTGCGTGTGAGATAAATACAAAATTCTCAGAAGAGAGATTCCTTGGATCTAAATATATTTTTGTTTCCCCGCTGGTCAAATATATTTGATTCCTGGAATCGACAGATATCTGATAACTCACAGTTCACCTTAGCAGTCGAGACTATTTATTTAGTGTTATTACAGATCCATTAAAATTAAATTTGATGAACTGAAAACCTCAATATTGACAAAGGCTAGAACCGTGTACGTATTGTTGGATGGCGTTGGTGATTTACCGCATCCAGACCTAAATGATCTAACTCCGTTGGAGGCTGCTTATACTCCTCATCTTGATAAGATTGCTAGAATGGGCGTATCAGGGAAAGTCATTAGTGTGGGAGATGGAATCGCTCCTCAATCAGACATTGCGGTCTTTAATATGCTGGGTTATAATTTCAAAGATGTAGAATACTTTGGTAGAGGAGTAGTTGAATGCATTGGCTGTGGAATAGATTTTGTCGATGGGGACTTGGCCTTAAGAGGCAATTTTGCAACCATTGAAGGTACAAGCAAGAAGATCATCGATAGGAGAGCTGGAAGGAATATATCAAAAGAAGATTCAAATGCGATTTGTAAATTGATAAGAGAGAATGTCAAGTTGGATAATGTCGAATATTCTATTGAACCTACAATAGGACATAGGGTAGTATTGCGGTTTAGACGAAAAGGTTTGAAATTGGGTCAAAACATTACTAACACGGATCCTGCATATGATAAGGTCAACGGCATAGGAATTGCTCTAGACACATCAAATTCTGATTTATATGTTACAAGATCTCAAGCTCGTGACGAAAATTCTAGAGTGTCTTCAGAAATAGTCAATGACTTTTCAGATAAAGTGATAGACATTTTGGATGGTTGTCAAATAAATAAGGAGAGAGAGCAAAGAGGTCTTTTACCAATCAATTGTATTCTAATGAGGGATGCGGGAAATAAATATCCTTTCGTTGCCGATATTAATAAGAAATATGGGCTCAGTTTTGCTTCGCTTGTCGACATGCCTGTTGAAATTGGAATTTCAAAGATTGTGGGAATGAAAGCATATGAAGGAGGATCTACTAATGATTATGATTTAAAGGCTAAAACTCTATTAAAAATACTCAAAAATCATGATCTGATCTATGTTCATATAAAGGGACCAGATGAGTTTGGGCATGATGGTGATGCAAGAGGGAAAAAACGGAATATCGAAGAGATTGATAAACATTTCTTTAAAATTTTGTGTGAAGGATTAGAAGAAATAGCTGGCGAGTATGACACCCGTTTCATAATTTGTGGAGATCATTCTACCCCTTGTATAAAAAAGGCACATACAGATGATCCTATACCGCTACTCATATCTGGTAAAGGACTTGCAGGAGATGGAACCACTCGTTTTACGGAATCAAACTCGAAACGTGGTTCGATTGGCAAAATATATGGATACAAAGTAATTGAAGAAGCATTGAGAATTTTCAACAGGGACAACAATCGGGTAACATCAGGATAATGGTTTGAACCTCAACAAGGCACCTATTTTGCCGAGACTTTCAATTTGCGCCCCTTCTTCTGTTTTAGAAGATATGATATCTAACTTTGTCCCTGACAATGATGCAAGTTCATCTAGATAATCTATAAAGTCCTTTTCTTTTATTTGATAATCCAAACTACTACACTTGACACAAGGTGAAGACAATATTGATTGTTTATTATCTACAAGTTGATCTCTTTCTACAAATTTCTCAAAAATGTTTCCACACTTGTTGCAAATAACTTCCAAGTAAACTAGATCTATATTATCAGTTGCGATTATTGATTCAGTGACACCATTTCTCAGGTAATTAACAACTTCATGCAAACCGTATATACCCAGCCCCTTGCCTGAAAAAATCTCGCTCATAAATTTTTTTACAATTTTCTTTTCTTCCATCGAACGGAATTCCGCCATTATCCCTTGTTCATTTACTTTGTCAATTATTTCCCTCACTCCCTCATCTCCAGAATATGACGTATCTAATGTTGCGAGTATGTTGTTCTGTAGTCGATAATCCAAATATTCCTCACGTATGAATGTATCTTTCGTTGGACCTGGACCCCCTATTATCAAACCTTTAACGGTATACTCATCGATAAAGATCTTTTGAGCATAATCAGCAACGCGACGATAATATTCATTTAACTCATTGTCCCGTAATCTCTCAAACCTTCTTGCTGATTGTCCTCCTTGTCTGTGCTTGCCAGACACTCCAGATGTGAGAGTCTCTACCGTTTCCCATCTATCTCCGGTGAGGATTCCTAAACCAGCCTCTTGCGTATCTATCGATATTATTCCGATTGTTCTATCATCCTTCAGCATCTCTTTAATATGATCAAGCCAAAAATGATCATCACATCTATACAGATTAATCTGCACAGGTTTTGGGGGAATTACTGTAAAAATCTCAATCTTCTCAGTCCCTATGCCTTTTCCAGTAGGGATTGCACCACAAAAAATTACCAGTCCGTTTTCGGGTGGTTCCTTATAGAGTTTGAGTTGCTCCATTGTCTTGTTTAGAGCGTCTTGGACGTGGTTTCTTGTCAGATCTGATTTTATGTTAGTGGCAGTCCCGGCCTCGTTTCTTAACTGAGATAAAACGTCGTGTATTGGTCTTTTAGGTGGTATATAAACACTTACTAATTCCGTTCCGTGACCTGTAATCTTGGAAAGGTCATTTAGCATTTTAGTAAGTTTGTATTTCTTTACTGAATCCCATTTCTCAGCGGTGGTCGACTGCGGCATAGTCTTTATGCACTCTCACATAATTTAATTTTTGGTAATAAAATGAAGAATTAAGCGGTTGAATTCAAACAAACAAGTTATTTGCATTTTTCAAAATATGTTACAAAACCATAAATTTCTAGACTAGTTAAAATTTTTTCTTAAACAATTTATATACGAAAGATCCGCTTTCAGCAAAAAAGGATACATAATATTTAATTAAAACAAACTACTGAACCTTTTAAGTATAAGAATTGTCTGAGTTAAGAAAAGATTACTATGTACCTGACAAGTATGTTTTAATACCAAATAATTTTGATCAAATAAATAAATTTTCTGAATTGATTTACAATGAACAGCAAACCACTTCTAAGACCGATTCTCGTGAATGTCCATACTGTCCCTGTTCAGTCGAGGAATGCAATAATTTGGTTTTATCCTTTGTTGTAAAAGAAGGCATACTGCAAAGGCTATATGATACTACAGAAGAAGAAAATCAAAATTGGGCCATTCGTGTCTTTGAATGTAGAGATCCTATTGTAACTTCTGTATCAAATCACCAATACTCCGATAAGCCATTTTATAGAGAGCCAGCTTGCGGTTATGACCTTATCGTTGTCCCTACTCCTGAACACAACATTGCACTTTCGGAATTATCAGTCGACCAATGGACGAATTTATTGCTGGTTTTACAAGACAGGGTTAGATGGCTATATAGCCAAAGAGGAGTAACATATGTAGCAATTTATGCAAGCAGAGGATTAAATGACGGCAACAAGATAAAACATCCACACTTTCATATTACAACCTTTTCAGCCATCCCTCCAATTATTGAAAAAGAAGCAAAGACTTTTCATCAGTCAATGAATGAGAGTGGGAGTTGTCCGGCATGTGACATGATTGGAACTGAGATAAATGGTCCAAGACAACTTTTCTCTACCGACAATTTCATTGCTTTGGTTCCTTGGGCTCCTACTTATAATTATGAATTTTGGATATGTCCAAGAAAACATTCAACTTTTTTTTCGAAGGCAACTCAAAAGGAGATTAAAGACCTTGCACTCGTTGTCAGCTCTTCACTTCGGGGAATGGATAAAGTATTAGGTACTACGGATTTCAACATTGCTTTTCATATTTCTCCTGAAAAGAAGAACAGTCGGCAGCTCCACTGGCACTTGGAAATCTACCCTCTTGTAACTTCGTGGTCTGGATTAGAAAGAGGATTTGGGATTTTTGTAAATACTCCCACACCAGAGGAATCGGCCAAATTATTAGGAGAAGCTTCAAGAAAAGAATTGGCTCGATTAATTGGGGTCATCTAGTCTTTAACAATATTAAAATATTGTAATTATGACTAGAATTATAGAGAATGTTTAGCTCTGGCGAATGGTTATCTATCGCAGTATTTGGTCTTGTTCTATTATTCATATTCACCTCCGTTGGATTTTTCAATTTTTTGATAGGCCCAGATGGAACTGGGCCTACAACAACAGTCGAGCCTTCAAGTGCATATTTTCAGGTTATTTTCTTATCAATAGCGCCAGCCGTAGCTCTGTCTTTTTTTTCAAGCAAATTATCTGAAGGTTCGCGATTATCTTCTATCTTGGTATTGGTATCAGGAATTATCTTGATTTTCGGCATGTTTTACGTTTCAACATTAATACCTATGATAGAAACTGTTGAGTTACCATGGTGGATTGCCAATTCTCCTTGGATTTTTAGCGCATTTGGTGTATTACTTCTTGCTATTGGGTATGTGAATTTCAGACATGTCAATTATAGATCATTAAGAAAAAATGATATTTGAAATTCTTGAGAGATGAATTGGATATCCGAAAGTCAAGAAAAACTGAACATATTGGAAAGAACCAATATGATGTAAAGATCGACTTGTCGAATCTACAAGAAATTAATGTAGGCAAGAAGAGTCTACCAATACTAGTTAACAGGAAAAATTTAGAATCTATTTTTTCAAATAGCTATTTATATGATAAAGCTCTTGCAATCGTAATCGGTACCAAGCCTGATTTCTATAAACAAGCCCCTCTTTTGATAGAAGCAAAAAGACAGGGCCTACCTTCATTTATTATTTCTACAGGACAACACTATGATAACCTACTGGGATACGGTATTAAGGAATTTGACCTCTATGAATCCATTATTTGTGACTTACAAATTAGAGGAGATCTTATTCAGAAATCCAGCGACTTAATGCTCAAATTTGGATACTTTGGACGGTATCTTAAGAATAGAATGCATGGAAAAGGAATTTTGCCGATTGTTCATGGGGATACGCTGGTCGCAGGAGTAGCTACTTTGTCATGGGTATTTGGATTGGGGCAGAAGGTAGGACAAAACGAATCTGGACTCCGTTCTATGAGTCCAGTAAGTATTGTAGATATTAAGGCTAATAGAGTACCTAGTTATGATACTATTGAAAAGTTCGTTACTGATCAATTATCAGTCAAATGGTTCTTAACTCGAGAAGAACCATTTCCCGAACAAATAGATACCTGGATATGTTCATCAGGGACTAAATTCTTTTTTGCTCCCACCAAACTAAATAAAGAACATCTCATTAGAGAAGGGTATCCTGATGAAGATATTAATGTAGTAGGAAATTCCGTAGTAGATGCCATTGATTTGAAAAGAAAAACCAAGATTAGAAAGAGTATATTTGAGTCGTATCCACAATTGGAATCTGGAGACTGGATACGCATGGATATACATAGGAGGGAGAATTTGACCAATCATAGGTTCAATGCAATTATGGGAGGTCTTGTCGATCTGATTCAAAAGACCAGGTTTAAGATCGTATTGGTTTTACTAAACGGTACGATATCAGCTCTAAATAGATATAATTTGTACACAAAACTATTGGAACTTGAAAAGACCTATCCAGATAAATTTTTGATTACTAATTTGTGGAAAGAGTATGGCAACGTGGTAGAGTTCTTGGATAGCGGGAAATGTTGGGCTGAAATTACTGATTCAGGGTCGATGCAAGAAGAGCTCTTGTATTTTCGCAATGTTTGTTCCTTCACTGTGCGTTTTAACACCGATAGGCCAGAAACGATCTTTGATGCTAAGGGAAATGTTTTGGTACCTCCGATAAACAGATATTGGCTACCAAGAATTGTTTCTGCTGTCTACGAAAAAAGAGAGGACCTTGGCTTTGATTTTAGGAAAAAGAAAAAGATCTATGGCCAACCAGGTCAAGTATCCAAGAAGATTATAAGGATATTGAAAAAGGAATTTGAGAGAAAAGAAAGTAACTTTTTCCCTTGGCTTCATCAAAGACTACATTACTGGCAAGAGGTAGAGGACTTTGATTATCTTTAACTATGAGTTAATGCAAATAGTTATATAATTATCAATTTGAAAAATTTTGTTGACCTCTGACACAAAATTCCGGATTAATTTGAAGGAAGGTCTATTTGAATTAGAGGGAAATGAAGAGTTTGTAGACAAGCATTTAGAAAAATTTGAAGAAATATTTAAGATAGCTATTAAAGAAGTTATCATTAATAACAAGGAAAATCTTCCAAAATTAGATACGAGCAACCAATTTACACCAAGTACAAACATGTCATTGGAAACCTTTCCTTCGGAGGGTGATAAAATACATATCCTTAGGACTAAGAATATGCCAACCACCTCCACACTCGATATACACACAGAAGTTCCAATTTCTGGTAAAACTACAAAACATTCAATCCCCAAAGTATCCGTCAATATCCCACCACTCCCCGTTGACTTGAAGGCAAATGCTGACAAACCTGGACTGAGAGAGTTTTATAGGGAGAAGAATCCTTCTAACCATTATGAAAAATCTACTCTATTTGTTTATTATCTAACAAAATACAATAAACAACCAGAGGTCAAATTTGGTGAAATTCTATCTTGCTATGAAGAGATAAACGAGAAAAAGCCCAGTGTTATTGACATTGTTAAGAATTCTATCCGTTATAAAGGATGGCTAGAACCAGGATCTGAAAAGTACACAACAAGATTAACTATTTCTGGAGAAAATTATGTCAAATTTGATTTACCAAAAAAGTCGGTAAAATGATACCTAGAATAATTGGAGATTTTTTTCCTACTTCTATTCACGCCCTCCACCAATCAAATCCTACAAATTTTAGTGTATCTTCTTTCTCATTGACAATGGCCAAGACAAATTGCTTTTTAACTGTAGTTGCTAGTCGACCAGCAAGTACAATATCAATACTTGTGATCTTTTCATTATCTAGTAGAACTTTTACCAGATAGGGGGCATGGTCTATCCCAGGACCATGAATGTAGACTGCAAAATCACACCCAAATTTGATACCAGGTGTTACAACATAACTTTTATCTCTGAGATTTTCAAATACTTTATATTTTACTTTGAAATTTACATACTGCTTTTTGCACTCTTTTAGGATTTCATCTGAAGATACAGGGGTCCCATTATATTTAAAAACGTAGAGTTTGTTCTTTAATATCAGATAATAGCCTTCAATGAGGTCTAATACAAGTGGAGAGTTGAAATCGGCATTTTTGGGTTTTGAAATTCCAAGCGGTTTTCCATAATACCCATCAGCAAACAATCTTCTTGATTCATCTAAATCATGGATGAAGATTCTATTTTCAATTAGCTGGCCAGTAAATTGCATCATCAAATACTTAATGCTAATATTGTGAAGGAATTAGATGCTTGTTGGCATTTGTCAACCATGCCTTCAATCCCTTCAATAGTATCTTTAAAAAGTATTAAATCCTTTGGACTATACACACAATCTAATGCTTTGATAGTCATTTCTCTATATTTTTTGTCCACCTCTGATTCTATCTTTTGAACCTCTCCTGCTAGTTCTATTGTGTGCTCTGGTTTTATGGTGAGAGTCCTCGACATTTCGTTTATCTTGAAAATAACGTCAATAATGATGTCAACCATGCTTTTTAAATCAACCTCAAACCTTTCTCGAATAACCTGTGGGTCAATATTTGATAATCTAAACGAAATGCCTCCTATGTATCCAGATATTTCATCGATAAAATATGCGGTTCTCAACAAATCCTCTCTATATGTCATAAGGCTTCCAATAGCTATGACCTCTCTAGTAATTTGTTTCCTTAGTATAACAATTTCATTTTCGATTAATGTCATACGTTCAAAAGACTCTGCCATTTTTGTCTTATTTCCTTCAAATATCGCATTAGTCATCAATGCCATTTCTCTTGATAAATTTAGAATCTTGTTTGTTTGTTCTTGTAATATGGCTATCGTTTTTCTCTTTGCCTGGAATTCCAGCTCACCGCTATACATATAGGAATTGTATTGTCCCACTGTTCTTAAATTCTTTTTTATCCGGTTCAATGGGATTAATACTGAATTGCTAGACCAATTCATAAGTTGTCATGTTTTGTCTTATCTCTATCAGATCCCTTAAAATAGAACTTGCAGTTTCCATACCACCAGCTCCCTTTCCAATTATGGTTTGTTCGCCTGAGTGTTCAGATCTGAAAGTAACCGCATTTAATGTTCCGTTTACATAAATCGGATCGTCTTTTGAAATAGGAATCGGTTTTACAAATAATTCATTTTTGTCACACTTGGCAATCAATTTTATGGATTTTTTTTCAATGGCTGCCTTGTTGATATCTTCTTGTTTTACGTTAGAGATTCCGACTTTGTCTACATCTCGTAGCGTTACTTTGTAGCCCATTATCCAATTTGCCATAATTACCAACTTGGCTGCCGCATCATCACCGTCGATATCAAGCGAAGGGTTTGCTTCTGCATATCCTTTCTGTTTAGCATCATCTAGGGCTTCGTGAAATGGCAACCCGTCTGCCATCCTAGTAAGTATATAATTTGTCGTTCCATTCAAAATTCCAGTGAATGACGTAATCTTGTCTCCCTTAAGACAATGTTTTGCAAATTCCAAAACTGGGGTACCACCACCAACTGTTCCGCTGAAACGTAGCATCACATTATTGTAGTCTGCAAGTTCTATTAGTGAAGAAAACGATAAGGCAAGGGGACCCTTGTTGACTGTTATAACATTTTTTTTTGATCGTAGTGCAGAAATAATATTCGATAGGCCTGGCTCTGCTGTTTGAAGGTTAGTAGGTGTAAGCTCCAAAAATACTTCTGCATCTAGGTCCTCTATATAATTTACATAGTCTAGCTTAGGTCCATCAAAACCTTTTAAACTACCAAAATTTTGTTTGGTTGTTAGGACTTTTTCTAAATCAAGACCGGTTGGTGAATATGCAATACCTTTACTGTCAACACAGGCAATTATTCTAGGTTTAATTCCATAATCTTTGTATAAAGAAGTAGAACTTGCCAAAAGTAATTTTAGGAAGCTTTGTCCTACAACACCCAAACCGCAAACGATTATCCTCATTAGATTTGTCTTTTTATTAATATAAGTAGAGATTATAATAAAATTTGTATTCTGAATATAACAATTATTCATTAATTAAATTTGGAATTGCGAAACTAAAGATAATACATTAATAAATGAAAATATGATAAATTGTTTCATAATGATGAATCTAGCTGAGGACGTTGCAGCCAAATCTGATGATACTGCGTCTAAGAACGTAATCGATAACCACTTTGATGTAGCCATAATTGGATCAGGTCCAGCTGGATATACAGCGTCAATTTATACTTCTAGAGCAAAGTTGAAAACGATAATCATTTCGGGAAGCTTGCCAGGTGGACAATTGATGACCACTACTGATGTCGAAAATTTTCCTGGATTTCCAAATGGTATAACAGGCCCAGAATTGATGATGAATATGCAACAGCAATCAGAAAGATTTGGTACCAAAATTGAAGTAGATGAAGTAACAAGCGTAGATTTTAAGAGAAGACCTTTTCGGATAAAAACTGGGTCCTCTGAATATTTGGCCAAAAGCGTTTTAATCTCTACTGGTGCGTCTCCAAGAAAATTGGGCATAAAAGGTGAGAGTGTGTTTTCTGGTAGAGGCGTTTCATACTGTGCTACTTGTGATGGTCCATTTTTTAGAGATCAAGAGCTTTTAGTAGTAGGTGGAGGGGATACCGCATTAGAAGAAGCAACCTTTCTGACAAAATTTGGAAAATCAGTTAAGGTCATTCATAGACGGGACAAATTGAGAGCGAGCAAGATCCTACAAGAACGTGCATTTGAAAATCCAAAAATTGAATTCATATGGAATTCTGCCGTTGTTAATATTGAAGGCCAAAACAAGGTTGCTTCAGTTACTATCAAAAATATCAAAACGGGGGAAGAGACAGTCCTTAATGCAGGTGGTCTCTTTGTTGCAATTGGGCATGAACCCAATACAGCGCTATTCAAAGGTCAGATAAATTTGGATGAACGAGGTTATGTTATAATAAACAACAATACAAAGACAAACATCGAGGGAGTTTTTGCAGCCGGCGATGTACATGACCACAGATATAGACAAGCTATTACTGCCGCCGGATTCGGATGCATGGCAGCGCTGGATATAGAAAAGTGGTTATCAGAAACCAAGGGAAAGTAGCAGTATCGGCAGTGACAGCATTTTCAATTAAAAGCAAAAGTATTAGTTGTATGCTAATTGGGTCATGAACCTACTACTTTTCAAATATTTATCAAACTCTTCATCTGTAAAGATCCCTTGTTCTTTATAAAGACTCTTAAATTTACGGCCATCATCAGCAAAGATTCCCACAAAGACATTTTCCCGATCTGAGTTTTTTTCTACTAGATCCATCATTCCTGCAAGCACCGACCCTGAAGATGGACCTACTAAAATGTTTTCTTTTAGTGCTATCTCTTTAGCCATTGTGAAGGATTTTTCATTTGTAGCAGTGTACCATTCATCAACCACATCTTCTCTTCTCAAAAATAGCTCAGGTTTTGCTGATTCTTCAAAGTTCCTCAAACCTTGCAATAGGTGATTCCTTTGGGCTTGAACAGCTATTACTTTTACATCGCTGTTTTTTTCTTTTAAAAATTTACCCGTACCAGTGATTGTTCCTCCAGTTCCACAACCTGTAAAAAAGTGTGTTACCCTACCTTCAGTCTGCTTCCATATTTCAGGACCGGTACTTTCGTAGTGGGCATAGAAATTCGAATCATTCTCGTACTGATTTGGCATGTAGTATACATCTGGTCTGGGCTTTGATATAGCATAGGCTAAAGCTATACTTTGATCCGTTCCTGCACCAACTCTAGGGCACAAGTCATCTGATGTTTCATGGAGCGTTGCTCCTAATTTTTTCAATATATCTTTTGTTTCTCTACTCACTTTTTCGGGTATGACGATTTCAACTTTGTATCCTAAGTGCGATGCAATACCAGTTAATGCAATTCCGGTGTTTCCAGAAGTTGGTTCTATTATTATGCTTTTGTCCTTCTTTAGAATATTCTGACGTTCAGCATTCTTAATCATCCAATACGCAGCTCTGTCCTTAACAGATCCGAATGGATTATACCATTCGAGCTTTGCGTAAATTTTGGTCTTATTAGTTGAAAATTTCTTTAGTTCTATTAATGGGGTGTTACCAATCCTTTCTATTATATTACTTGAATACGGGGTGATAGTTGAAGTACTCATATCATTTTGCCTTTTTAATTGTAAACTCCAAATCTTTATCTGTCTTGTTTAAGGACAATAATTCATGACCATTTCTATTGACCCATCTTG
The DNA here is from genome assembly GCF_900696045.1 of Candidatus Nitrosocosmicus franklandus. Classification (GTDB taxonomy): domain Archaea; phylum Thermoproteota; class Nitrososphaeria; order Nitrososphaerales; family Nitrososphaeraceae; genus Nitrosocosmicus; species Nitrosocosmicus franklandus_A. The sequence goes on along the minus strand of NZ_LR216287.1, from coordinate 2,761,248 downwards.
ATATATCTTCTTCAGAATCAGGGTCATCAGATACAACTTTTAACAAATCGCCTTTCATCATTTTTTCCATTTCAATTTTTGTTCTAAAAACCGGCTCCGGACAATATAGCCCCCTTACATCAATTGTTTTCATATTGGACTTTGATGTAGCATCAGAATTGGACGACATAACCTTATAAAGGCATTCCTACTTAATTAAATGTTTTTCCATGAGAAAACGTAACAATGGTCTATTCAATAATTATCCAAAATTAGCATATCTGATATTATAATAAATATGTATCATATCTTTGAATACTATTTTAGACTTTTAGTGTAAAACACAATTGATTATTTATCAGAATTAATGTTGAGTTAGATAGATATTTCTGCAATATGTTAATATTATGTATGAATAAGGAGATTGATTTAAGTAATGCTTGTTATTTTTGACGTAGAAGGCGTATTATTGAACGCAGAATATCTACCAGTGCTCGCAAGGCTCCTTGGACCTGAGAAAGAACAGGAGATATGGGACATTACAAATAAAGGCATTCGAGGAGAGATTAATTGGGAAGATGGACTAAAAGAAAGGGTTCATGCGTTAAAAGGGATCGAATATGCCCAGGCTCATCAAATAGCTCAAAATCTGGAAATTATGCCAGGAGCTAGAGAATTATGTGCATTCTTGAAGGGATTAGGTTGGAAACTGGTGGCCGTGTCAGGGGGGTTTGATATTATAACAGACAGATTGCATACCGAGCTACAGATCGACAAGATATTTTCAAACGACCTTATATTCAGGAATGGGAAACTATATGACGTTGATATCCGTGTGACATCAGATAAATCAGCATCTGTCAAAAAGTATGTTGAAGAAAATGGTTTTTCAAAGGATGAAGTTATCGTTGTTGTTGACGGTGCTAATGATTTGAAGCTCTTTAACCTTTCTTCGTTTACTATAGGTTTTTGCCCTGTAGATATTATACGGGATAAAGCAGACGTTGTAATTGACAAGAAAGATTTGTCTTTACTAATTCCAATAATAAAGGAAAAATTTGGAATAAAAGTGAATCCGACATAGAGGCGCTCAAAGATCAGGGAAATTTCTTTTGTTATCGATAATACCCATCGGAGTCGACGCGGATATTATATCAGGACAGGATCTATCAGAAATTATTGTCCGCAGTATCAAATTATCTAAATTAGAAATCGAAGAGTATGATATTCTGGTAATAGCCCAAAAGATAATTTCAAAATCTGAGGGAAGGATGATTGATATTGCAAGTATTTTTCCGTCAAAAAAGGCCCTTGAACTTGCTAGAGTTCATGATAAAGATCCTCGCCTAATTCAACTAATCCTTAATGAATCAAAAAAAATTATTCGCTTGTCTAAGAAACATGCTATCACTCAAACTAAGCATGGGTTTGTATGTGCAAATGCTGGAATTGATCAAAGCAATGTATCCAAGGATCCTCGCTATGTATTGTTACTACCACAGGACCCTGATAGTTCTGCAAGAAAAATAAGAAAGAGGATGTTTGAATTGACTAAAAAAAATGTGTCTGTAATCATTAGCGATACATTTGGAAGACCCTTCAGAAATGGTCAAACAAATGTAGCAATTGGAATTTCTGGCATTAGTCCTCTAAGGAGCTACATAGGAAATACTGATCAGTATGGAAGAGAACTCCGAGTTACAGAAATAGCAATAGCAGACGAAATTGCCTCAGCGGCAGAATTGGTAATGGAAAAGGCTCTCAAAGTGCCAGTCGCAATTGTAAGAGGTTACAAGTACAAATTTATTCAATCGGAGGATGAAACTAAACCAAGCATTGATGTTTTAATTAGAAAGGAAAAGGATGATTTATTCCTGAATTAGTCCAACATGTCGTTTTTTTTGATGAATACAAAGAGTCTGTAAGTAATTATTGCAAAATAATTTATTGGCATTAACTTTCTCATACTCGTGTGGATATTCTCGTAGAGGGAATTTTGAGCAATAACAAACGTGTTATTGCACAAACAATTTCTAAAATCGATAATGAAGATCCGGTAGCTCGTGAAATATTAAAGAAAATTTATCCCAAAACCGGAAAAGCCGTGACGATTGGGTTCACTGGACCTGCAGGAGCAGGCAAGAGCACATTAATTGGTAAACTGATACCATTTTTTAAAAATTTTGGGTTGAGGATAGCTATTTTGGCTGTCGATCCAACAAGTCCTATTACTGGTGGAGCCATACTAGGCGATAGAGTTAGGATGCCATCGACGATGGATGACGACGACGTGTTTATGAGAAGTCTGGGTTCAAGGGGAGCCCAGGGAGGAATTTCAAAATCCTTGCGTAACGTGATTAGAGTTCTTGATGCTGCAGGTTATGATTTGATCTTGGTAGAAAGCGTTGGCGCTGGTCAGTTGGAGGTGGAAATATCTAAAGTTGTAAATCTTACAATTGTAATTTTTAACCCCAATACTGGAGACAATGTTCAGGCAATCAAGGCTGGACTTACAGAGATAGGGGACATCTATCTAGTAAATAAAGCAGATTTAATAGGTTCACATACATTGTATCTAACCCTTTTAGATTTGGTTGGACAAGCTACTCATAAACCATTAATTTTCAAAGTTTCTGCGAATACTGGCGAAGGACTGGAGGATTTTTCAAAGAAGCTTGTTGAATTGATAAGAACTGACACCTGGCTAGCAAAGAAGAAACAAAAAGAGCGTTCAGACTTGGAAACGGAACTTAAATCGATTGTAATAGAAGAGATAAAAAACAAATCATTACAGATACTTGATTCAAATAATAATCAGATTTCGAAGTTGGTGAATTCTATGTCCGAAAAATTAAAGGACCCTTACACGGCAGCAGAAGAATTATCTTTATTAGTATTTCATAGCAAATGAGATCTTATGAGCAAAGAACAGAAACAGTTCAAAACAGATTCGAATATTCCAGTTAAAACATTCTACACATCAGAAGATATTAAGAAAGAATTTGAGTCTGAGCCTGGAAAGTATCCGTTTTTGAGGGGAATTTATCCTACCATGTACCGAGAACGACATTGGACTATGAGACAATACAGTGGCTTCGGAAGTGCCGAAGAGACTAATAAGAGGTTTAAATTTTTGCTTGAACACGGCCAAACAGGATTGTCATTAGCTTTTGATTTGCCGACACAAACAGGTAGGGATTCCGACAATGCACAATCAGAAGGTGAGGTAGGACGGACTGGAGTAGCTATAAGTTCAATAGAGGATATGATGACTTGCTTTAAGGATATTCCACTTGACAAAGTAAGTACATCTATGACTATTAATTCAACTGCAGCTACGTTGCTTTCACTTTATATCAGTGTTGCAGAATCACAGGGGGTATCTCCATCTCAACTTCGAGGTACTACACAAAATGATATTCTAAAAGAATATCACTCTAGAAATACCTATATCTATCCGCCAAGACCGTCCCTTCGCTTAATAGGTGATATGATTCAATATTGTTCCACTAACGTTCCTCAGTTTTATCCGATTAGTATTTCGGGATATCATATAAGAGAAGCAGGATCAAATGCAATTCAGGAATTAGCTTTTACTTTTGCCGATGCTATAGAATACATTGATACGTGCCTAAACAGAGGACTAGACATAGATAGTTTTGCACCAAGACTGTCGTTCTTTTTCTGTTGTACTATGGAATTTTTTGAAGAGATTGCAAAATTTAGAGCTGCAAGGGTTATTTATTCAAAGATTATCAAAGAGAAGTATGGTGCCAAAGATCCCAAATCGACTCACCTAAGGTTCCATGTTCAAACAAGTGGAGAATCACTGACAGCTCAACAAGTAGACAATAATATAGTAAGGGTAACCACAGAGGCTTTAGCGGCAGTTTTAGGTGGATGTCAATCATTACATACAAATTCACGAGATGAGGCATTAGCTCTTCCTACTGAAGAATCTGTAAAAATTGCACTGAGGACACAACAGATAATCGCATACGAAACTGGTGTAACCAAGACCGTAGATCCATTAGCGGGTTCTTACTATGTCGAATATTTGACTGAACAAATTATTGAAGGAGTCAATGAGTATCTCGACCGCATTAACAAGATGGGTGGTGCTTTGGCCGCAATTGAAAGAAACTTTTTCCAAGAAGAGATTAGGAAGAATGCATATACATTAAAAAAGCAAGTTGATAACAATGAAAGAATATTGGTAGGGGTCAATAAATTTAGAGATCAAAAAGATTTGGAACCAAAACTAGCAATTGTTGATCCACAGCTAGAAACAAAACAAATAAATCGGCTAAAGGAGTTTAAGAAAAATAGAGATGGTATCAAGGTTCAGCATCAGATTTCAAAGTTAACCTCAGCTGCGGAGAATCCGGAAACCAATTTGATGCCATATATAATTTCTGCTGTTAAAGACAGAGTGACACTTGGAGAAATTAGTTCAGCCTTTAAGGAGGTTTTCGGAGCCTATGTTCCGAAAATATCCTTTTAATACACTTTTTTGTTTTTATTTCTAATCTCCTTTGCTTTCATAAATCTTTAAGGCATCTTGATTGTTACTCATTATAAGATTGAACACTTTCCTACCAACTTCTGATTTTTTGTCTATCTTTAATTTCGATCTTTTTCCAATTTGATTACTAGCTAACAATTCCTCATTTAGAAACAGGTTAACTTTCTTGCCTATGTGCTCTTCATCTACTAACAGATAGATTCGTGAACCTGATTCGGATATGCTAAAAGGTATCTCATCCCCTATGGAAGGAACCTTAGCTTCCACATCAATCTTGACTCCAAGAATCTTCTCAATTTCCGAAATTGTGGAGCCGCCGCGACCAATAATCTTTGGAATCTTATCTTTGCTAACCAAAATTCGTATCTTGTCATTTGAAATTATTTTTATTTCAGCCTGATTATCAAATCTGCCTATAACTTCTCTTATTTTGGATTCTGCGAGCTTGTTTATTCTATTGTTTTTTTCACCTGCAGTTTTTTTATCGATATTCTTAAGAGGAATAATTATATTTTCTTCACCATAAGAATAGATCTCATATTCTACTTCTTTCGAGTAGAAATCTCTTATCTCCACCACCGGCCTTGACAGGTCTTGTTCTATCATTCCGGTAGGCACTTTGACAGTAAGTTTCAATTCATATATTTTTTCGATTTTGCCACCGTTAATAAAAATTACCGTGTCTATGACATGGGGAATTAGCCCCAATTCTATTTTTCCGATAAATCTCTGTATGGCATCCAGGGCCTCATTTGCATGAATCACTCCTATCATTCCTATGCCGGTAAGCCTCAGGTCAGCAAACAGTTCAAAATCTCTTATTCTTCTGACCTCGTCGAAGATTGTAAAATCGGGTCTTACAAGTAGTAATAAATCAGCGACCCTTTCATATCCATTTTTGAATGATCCGTATTGAACTATGTTGTCGGGAACTTGTAAATCTCTTGGGGACTCTAGTGTTTTAACTAATCTATTATTTGATACATAATGGTCTGCTATGCTACTAGCAAAAGTACTTTTTCCGGATCCTGGCCTGCCAGCTATCAAAATACCTTCTGCATCACTAGATAGTCTTTCGATCAATTTGGTGTCTAATTCGTAATCTTTTAGGGTGAGTTTCTTTATTGGCCTAACAGCAGTGATTTCTATCTTGTTAGATACTGGGGGAAAGGTAATTACAATTCGAAGGTTCTTGTACATTAACACATAGCATCCATCAAAGGAAATCTCAATATTGGAAACTTTCTTGTTTTCTCTTGTTGAAAACAAAAAGTTAATTATTTCATTCAGTACTACCTTGTTTAGTTTTTCATTAGAGATTTTCTCGAGGATGAAATTTCCTGGAGTTCCCTTTTTTGCAAGAGGCTCTACTCCCTCGATTAAGTGTACGCTCATTGTATTCTCATCAAAATAATTCTCTATGTCAAATTCAGATGAAGTGACAGATCTATAAAATATACTTTGGACTCCAGAAGCAATGGCCGTTAGATACTGTATGTAGTCTGATGTGTAAAGAATTGCCTCTTCTTCTTCGGCTATTGCACAGATTAGCGAATCAATACGGCCGTTCTTGGCAAGTTTTATGTCACCAGGAGTTGGCATTCCTCCGGCAATCCTTACATCAATGTTGTGAATTTTACACTTTTCCCTAATTCTTCGCAACTCTGCTAGTCCTACAAATCCATGTTCACGTTGTTTACAGGCCTGAGACTGCAACTCATCTATTGCTAATCGTGGGATAATAATTTCAGATCCCTCATCTATCTCGTTATTCTCAATTTTATTACTAATAATACCATCAATTATAATACTAGTATCTAAGACGATTTTCTTATTCAAACCGGTTGTGATTTAAACTTCCCATGGATTGTTAAAAAAGGTTAGTACCCAAAAGATCCCTAGTTGGAAATTTTAAGGCCTAAAGATGGGATTGTTTATTCATGCATACATACAGGAAAATATGTAATTAATCAATTTTGATTCAAACAGGAGAAAAAACCTCATGAAGTGTCTCGGCGAATTTTTCTTTGATAACTTTAACAAAATGGTTAATTTAAAAGGATAAAGATCAGGACAAATACTACAAAAAAATCAATGCGAAAATAATATATGCCTGAGGTCTGTAATCGAAAATTGCTATCCCTAATACTTTCAACAACGCCAGAGGATTTCTACCAAGTTACTACCATTCGAAATCTCAAATCCAAAAATAATACAATCTAGCGCTACATTATTTAATTATGGAGATACCACATATTATTTTAAGATCTGATAAGGAATCCTTGAATCAGTTTACAAGAGTCGATCTTATCCCAGTCCAATTCTCTGTTACACATACTGTTCCAGATTTCTGTAAATTTCAAGTTACAATCATCCTTAATTTCGGGATTCGATCTACAAACTTCAAAAAAATTATTAAGTATGATATCTAGTTGTAATAATCTTTCATCAAAGACCTTATTCCAGTATACTTCTCTTTGAGAAATGCTATCATACAAGGCAACCACGCCAGAGATGCCGGATACCCCTAAAATTATGCTTATAACTGTTACAATAACTCCAATTTTTGCCAAATCTTTTCAATCTGTTCAAAGATCTAAATAGGTATTTATGCTTATTCTCTTCTGAGGTTAACAATTTAATAATAATAATGACGAAATATCGGCAGAGGAGCTCAATTAGATTTTAATTGAAATACAACAGGTATTATTAATTGGGATCAACATTGTAATCCACTTATGTTTGCGAGAAAGTTACAAATCTATCCATGACAAATTAATAAATAACAACATTCAGTGTGAGTCAAATTTACTCTATGAACTCCACTTCAACTTGTGAACAGCCAATCTTTTTCTTCGGTTTTACTAACAAAGACAAGAAATGTTGAGGATACTGGACTTGCTTTGATGAATCCTCAAAAAAATGCTTGCTGTCATTTCATCATATTATCAAATACGATGCTACAAGCATTTATTGATGCATGACAATACCACAATGAAAATTAAGATACATCACTACCGATGAGGTTGAAAGAAGGCGGTCCTTTGGCAGTCAATGTAACGCTACTCTATTAGATCTTCGTTGGGCTTTTTTCCTTTAAATTATATTGATGAAATGTCAATATAATTTAATTTCATTGAGCAAGCTGGAATTGAAAAATATTACAAAAGCTTTTGCAGTAAATTCCTCTGCAGGAGAAAAAAAGAGAGTTTTGGCTGTAGATAATGTTAACCTTTCAATTGAAGAGGGGCAGTTTGTATGCTTTGTGGGACCTTCCGGATGCGGTAAATCAACTCTGCTAAATATTATCGCAGGCTTGGATAAGCCGACCGAAGGGGAATTAATATTAAATGGAAGACCTGTTTCTGGCACGGGTCCAGACCGTATAATGGTATTTCAGGAAAATGCTTTGTTTCCATGGCTAAGTGTTATAGACAACGTAGAATTCGGTTTAAAAATGGTGGGAGTAGAAAAAGAAAAGAGAAACCAGATAGCTATGCACTATTTAGAGATGATGGATCTCAGTAAATTTTCAAAGTCATATACTTATCAGTTATCAGGGGGTATGAAACAGAGAGTGGCAATTGCGAGAGCTTTGGTAATGGATCCAGATGTCTTATTGATGGACGAGCCTTTTGCTGCTCTTGATTCTCAAACTAGGGATCTATTGCTTGTTGAACTTCAATTAATTTGGGCTAAAACTAGGAAGACAATTGTTTTTGTAACTCATAATATTTCAGAATCTATTTGCCTTGGTGATAAAGTCGTCGTTTTTACCAAGCGACCTGCTAAGGTTAAAAAAGAAATAACAATAGATTATAGAAGACCACGTTTGACAGAAGATTCAAATCTCTTTGAATACAACCGCCTGGTTTTAGATGAATTAAAAAGTGAAATAACTCCTTACAAGAAGAGCCTGTAGCGTAGAGAAAGAAGTTTAATTTAAAATTTTTTTAAGGACTTCTACCCCTTCGTCAAAACTGTTTGGAGATGTCAATAATATTTCGGTAATCCCCAGGTCTCTTATCTGTTCGATGAATTCAAAAAAATTGTGCTCATATAAACTCCAGTCTAATCCTATCATATTTGCAGCCTTTTGATTTTTTGGTGAAGGTACCATGATACATGGTATGAGGTTGATGCCGTTCCTGATACCTTTTCCAGTATTATTATCTTCGACTTGATTGCATTCGGTTTCAAGCAATGCCTTTAACTTTCTGATTTCTTCAATCGAGCCGACCGATTGAGTGAACAATCTGCTTGGTTTTGATCTTACCTTTTTTTGAAAGTTACTAATGTTTGATATGTTATTAGGTATTGATAAATCTAAATTAATCAAATTTCCAAATCCTAAAGAATTCAGGGTTCTGATTACTTCTGTAGGTTTTGGCGAGCATGAACTAATATCCCATGAACCATAATTCGGTTTGTCTCCTTGTATGAATAATAACCCTTTGATTTTTAGTATTATAGAATCGGCGACCGACTGGATTATTGAATTCATATTTCTGTCTCTTGTTCTCATACTACAAGTCAAATTAATTGTATGCTTTTCGATTTCTTTTGATATCAATTGTGCCGCAGTAATACTAGACAATCTTGGCATGCCTAAGACAGAATCTGTCAGATGCACATGACTTGTAATCCCCAATACGATGGACGCTCTGGACAGAAATTTCTCTACTTCATTTCTTAGTGTAACTAGATTTATACTTTCACCATGAAGGATTTTTGGGGGATTTAATTCATAGATTATGTTCATATAGTCGTTTAAGATACTGAGTTACCTTACGTAAAAAAAGTTTTATAAAATCTTTGATTCAATTTATGATCAGGTGCTTGCTGTCAGAAAAAAAATTTTGTGAACTAGTACATAGAAAAATACCCATGCCTAGGGATAGATGTGCATTCAATTTGCCTGAGAAATTTGGAACAAGTAAAGATGAGACTTCAAGTGTTTTGGTAATAGTTTATTATGATCAGATGAACATTCCGGTTGTTATTTTCACTAAGAGGAGTTCTAAATTAAGAAATCATGCAGGAGAAATATCTTTTCCTGGAGGCAGAATTGCTGCTTGCGATAATTCTTTATTGGATACAGCCATAAGAGAGACTTATGAAGAAATAGGTCTACTGGTCAGTAAAGAGAATGTATTGGGATGCCTCACCCCAACTAATACCTATACAACAAAGATATTGATTTTTCCATTTGTTGTGATTATGACAAGCAAACAAGATAAATTTATACCAAATGAAGAGGTTGAAGAAATCATTGAGATACCTTTGGAAAAATTGATACAATCAGTAGAATTAGATAATGAACATTCAAGCTCGAACTATCAAATGTACAGATTCTTAGTAGGGGGTCACTTGATATGGGGTGCTACAGCAAGGATTTTAAAAAATCTCTTGGAGCTGATCGATAATGAAAATAAAATTACAAGTGATGATGCCTAGTCAATTCCTTTGTCTTTTAGGATCTTCAAGAAACTTTGATTAAACTCGGCAGTTGAAAGTGTGCCGCCAATATCTTTCGTCTTTATATTTTTAGTAAACATTTCGTCGATCGAATTCTCAAACTTGATTGATTGCAATTTCAGGTCGTTATCATCACATTTTTCGCCAAGCCAGTCAAACATCATTTTTATTGCCAAAATGAATGAAGTTGGATTGGCAACGTTCTTACCTGCTATATCAAATGCAGCACCATGTACTGGTTCAAACATTGCAAAGTCTTTGCCGACATTTGCGGCTGGAGCAAGGCCAATACTTCCTGTTACCTGTGCAGCTTCATCTGATATTATATCACCAAATAGATTTGAGGTTAGAATCGTGTCAAATCTATTTGGATCTCTTATGAGCTCCATTGAGCATGCATCTACATACATCTCCTCAAATTCTATATTTGGATATTTTTTGGCAATTTCTTTGGACATGTCAATGAACAATCTGTCACTTAATCTTAAAACATTTGATTTGTGAACTATCGTTACCTTCTTGCCTTTTCTGGAATTTGCTATTTTAAAAGCGTATTCTGCAATTCTTCTTGAAGCAACCTTGCTAATTTTGCGGAGTGATATTACTGTATCATCATCAGAAAAGAATTCCCAACCAAGGTACAAATCCTCAGTGTTCTCTCTAACGGTGACCATGTCCACATTGCTTGAAATGGATGGAATATTGGCGTAATTTTTAGAAGGCCTTACATTTGCATAAAGATCAAAATATCTTCTTAATACTAATACAACGTCAGCAGCCGATTCTCCGACTGGGGATTTTAGACATGCTTGAGAATTTTTTATCTTGTCAAACGCTTCATTTGGTAACGCCTTTCCATATTTTTGTTTGGCATTGTCTCCTGCTTCTACTTTTGTAATATTGAATTTCAATCTATTCGAGTTGTCATGAATATATTGTAGGATTTCTTCAGCACAAGTAGACAGTTCGGGACCTATGCCGTCTCCTACTAATAGTGAAATATTGTAAGTGGCCATCAAAGATTTACCTCAAAGATCTAAATTCCTATTAATTACTTTGCCTAGTTATTTTTTTCTATCAATTTTTTAAGCATTGTCTTGTTGATAGCATCAATCATTGCTTGAACTGATGTTACTACAATGTCTTCGCCAGATTTTCTGGCTGAAATTATATTGCCTTCCTTGTCCTCTACTTTAACGGAAACCTCAGCAAGCGCATCAGAGCCACCAGTGATAGAATCAAGCTTGTATTCTCTTATCTTGATATTTGCTATTCCATGAGCTATGGTTTGAATCGCCTTCAATGCTGCATCAACGGGACCAACGCCGGTTTCAGAAGCTATAAAATCTTTATCATGAATATTCAGCTTTACTACTGCGGTAGGAATGATGTTCAATCCAGTAACAATATGGAAGTCATTTAACTTAAAACTCTCGTCAAACCGCTTATTTTTAATCACCTCCGAAGCCAGTGACAAAAGGTCGGAAGTTGTTATCGATTTACCAGCGTCTGCAATTACCTTTTGTTTTTCTACAATCTCTTTTAATTGAGCCTCGTTAGTACTAATTCCAAATTCATCCAGTATTGCTTTTATACCATGCGCACCGGCATGTTTTCCAGCTTGCATCCAACGTTTTCTTCCAACAAGTTCTGGACTAATTGGTTCATATGTTAAGGGATTATTGATGATACCGTGAGTATGAATTCCAGATTCATGACCAAATGCATTCTCGCCGATAATTGCCTTATTTGGTTGTACAATGATTCCCATTGCACTAGATACGAATTTAGATACTTCATACAAGAGTTCTGTTTTTATGTTGTGTTTTAATTTGTAAAGACATTGACATGCCATTACAAGTTCCTCTAGGGATGCATTGCCTGCTCTCTCTCCTAGTCCGTTGATAGTTACATGTGCACACTTGGCGCCAGCCTGAAATCCTGCGATAGAGTTTGCAACGGCTAATCCGAAATCGTTGTGACAGTGAACGCTCACTGGTAGACCTGTAGAGTTTATCACATCCGTTACTAATTTTGACATGTATTGTGGAGTACTGTAACCGACAGTATCTGGGATATCTATTCTATCAGCCCCGGCTTCTGCAACTGCCTTAAAAATTTTGTTTAAGAAAGCTCTGTCGCTTCTTGTAGCATCCTCTGCCGAAAATTCTACTATCATCCCATGCTTTTTTGCGTACTCCACTGCAAAGAGGGCTTTTTCCAAAACCTGTTCTCTGCTCATCTTAAGCTTGTATTGCATGTGAATATCGGAGGTCGCTATGAATGTATGAATATACTTCAAATCACTAATTAACGCTGTGTCTATGTCGTTTTTTGTAGTACGGGCCAGTCCACATACTTCGGCTCGGAGGCCTTGTTTCACTATTTTTTTAATTGCCTGCATCTCACCAGGTGATACAACGGGGAAACCTGCCTCTATAGTATCTACCCCCAATTCATCTAATTTCATAGCTATTTCAAGCTTTTGATCTGGTGAAACAGTAACACCAGGCGTCTGCTCTCCGTCCCTTAATGTAGTATCAAAAATCCTGATCGTGTTACTAAAGGTCATCGTCTACTGCTCCTCGCGGTAAAGCGGATACACCCGTACGGGCTAACTGAATGATACCATAACTTGAAACCAAATTCTTAAACGCATCTATCTTGTCAGGAGTACCGATTATTTCTACTGTAATAGTTTCATTACTTATGTCCGTTATATTTCCTCTGTATATTGAGGCGAAATTTGCTATCTCGATTCTTGTAGTTGGATCCTTGGCATTCAACTTGATTAAGGCTAATTCCCGGTACACAGCATTCTCTTTATTTAATACATTTATCTGAATAACATCAATCAACTTTCGCAACTGTTTTACAAGTTGTTCTAAAGTCTTTACATCTGATACAGTAGTAATTGTCATTCGAGAAAGGTCTGGTTTTTCGGTTAATCCTACCGTTATGCTTTCTATATTGAAATTCCTTGATCTGAAAAGATTGGTGACTCTAAATAAAACACCAGGTTTATTTTCTACAATTACTGAAAGAATATACATCTTATTTGGGTCTTCATCAAAAATTGATTTTTTGTCTATCATTTTCTTTCACGCTCCAATAATCATGTCCTTAAGGCCGGTTCCTGGTGCGACAAATGGATAAACATCTTCATCCGGATCGATTGGTATATCAATAACAGTAGCAACATCTGATTTTATCGAATTTTTTAATGCCTTTTCAAGTTCATCCATTGACCCAACTCTGAATGCCTGTGCTCCGTACGATTCAGCAAGTTTACAATAATCCGGGCAATTCTTTTGATGGACTCCGCTATATCGTCTGTTATAGAAAGTTCTTTGCCATTGAGCAACCATTCCAAGCATTTGATTGTTGAGTAAGAATACGATAACAGGCAAGTTTTCTAAAACCGAAACGGCAAGAGAGTTTTCTGTCATGCTAAATGATCCATCGCCTGCTATATCTACAACTGGAACACTACTTTTTGCTGCCTTTGCACCTATGGAAGCTGGAAAACCAAATCCCATTGTTCCTAGGCCCGTTGAACTAAAAAAGGTTCCAGGTGTTATCACATCAAAATGAAGCGATGCCCACATTTGGCATTGACCGACTTCGGTAGTAACGATACCTTCAGGAGGAAGTATTTCGCGCAATTTCTTTAATGATTTTTTGGCAGTAATTTCTCGAGAATAATCTTTGATACTATCCTCATAATAGGTTACCAATTCTCTTTTTCTTGCCAACCACAACTTTGATATTTCTTCATTTCTCTTAAAATTCTTGGGAATAAGCTTAATAAGTGATCTCAGAGAGGATTTGACATCTCCTATAACAGCAGCATTTACTGATTTATTTTTTCCTATCTCTGCTGGGTCAACATCAAAATGGATAACATTAATATCCTTTCCAAATTCGTCAAACCTCCCCACAGTCCTGTCAGAGAATCTCGCTCCAATGGCCACTATGCAGTCAGCTTCTAATACCATTTTGTTTGCTTCTGCGTGTCCGTGCATTCCTATGGGTCCCAAAGCCAACTGATGATTCTCGGGAAAGGCTCCTTTTCCCTTAAATGTTGTTACCACCGGAATAGATAGTAATTCAGCCAACGCCTGCAATTCAGAGAATGCACCTGAAAGTATTACTCCTCCTCCAGCCATTATTATTGGTTTTTCTGCTTTAAGTAACAGTTCACAAGCTTTATTGATCTCTGATAAATCTGCATCAACTACAGGATTATAGCCTCTTACCTTGATATAATCAGGAAATTCCATATTGGCTACCTCTTGTTGCACATCTTTAGGAATATCCAAAAGCACAGGCCCAGGCCTTCCACTTTCTGCAATATAAAATGATTTTTTTACCATTTCTGGTATCTCAGTGGCTTTACGAGGTTGGAAAGCGTACTTTGTAATTGGGTTTGTTACTCCAATTATATCAGTTTCTTGAAAGGCATCTTTACCTATCATTGGCAAAGCAACTTGCCCCGTTACAGCAATAATTGGAGAAGAATCAGCATAAGCAGTCGCTATTCCTGTCACCAAATTCGTCGCACCTGGGCCAGAAGTAGCAAAGCATACTCCTGCTTTCCTTTTTATTCTTGCATATCCATCAGCCATATGAGCTGCCGACTGCTCATGCCGAACCAGTATATGTCTTATTTTGGAATCAACGAGAGCATCATAAATTGGGAGATTAGCTCCACCTGGAAGTCCAAATATGTATTCGACTTTCTCTTTTTCTAATGCAGCCATTAAGGCTGAAGCACCAGACATCTCAACCATAATTAAAACAACTCCAATTTGTAGAACTCAATATTATAGTAGGAATCTTCGTTTAATATAACTAATTCTGTTACACGTCAACGTGCGTTTTATTGTTTCACTTGAGTTCATCAATAAATATAGCGCGGATTAATTTATAAATTTTTTTTAAAAAAACCTTGTCTTGTGGTGAAAACCTTATCTCAATGAAATCTCATCATCATAAAGTTAAAAGTTTGCTGGCTGCTGATATTGTATTTAAAAAAATGAATGCATGGATGAATGATAGATCAAGTCCTCGCTGAAGTACCTTTTCTAATTGTGTTTTTTAAACCAATAAGGTCCAAATAATGATCATACGCTTGCTGGGCTGTAAAATTTTCATGCACTATCTTCCTTACCGCCTTTATCATCGCTACTGGATTGTCTGACTGCCATATGTTTCTGCCCATGTCTACCCCAGAAGCACCGTCGGTGATGGCATTATAGGTTAGCTGTAATGCATCTCTTTCTGCCAATTTCTTTCCTCCAGCTATAATTACAGGGACAGGGCACCCGTCAACTACTTTTCTGAAATCTACACAATGGTACGTTTTTATGATATGAGCTCCCAACTCGGCTGCAATCCTGCATGCTAGTCCCAAATACCTAGCGTCTCTTGCCATTTCCTTTCCGACTGCAGTAACTGCCAAAACGGGTATTCCATATTTCTCACCTTCGTTTACGAGTTTTGCAAGATTCTTTAGAGTCTGATATTCATATTTGCTACCGACAAAGATCGACAATGCTAGACAAGAAGCATTAAGTCTTATTGCTTCATCGATGGAAGTAGTAATTGTTTCCTTAGAAAGATCTTCTCCTATTATACTGGAGCCACCTGATACCCTTAACACAATAGGTGTGTTACTTTCAGGAGTAACTGATGATCGAAGTACTCCTCTGGTCAACATTAACGAGTCTGCAAGATTCAAAAGTGGTCTAATAGTTTCCCTCGGATTTTCGAGTCTTTCTGTGGGTCCCAAAAAATATCCATGGTCAACTGCAAGCATGACACACCGTCCATCTTCGGGCTTTATTATTTGTGAAAATCTGTTTTTCATTCCCCAGTCCATTTCAAATATCTACCTATCTGCTCTAGTTAATTATTTAAAAGCTATAAAAATTTTGGTAAATTTTATTCAGTTGTAATGATGATTTTCATAGAATCATTTCCTTTGTGAGCACACAAAAAGGCCTTTTCAGATTCGGCCAAACTGAACTTGTGAGTAATTAAGGGTTCCAAGTTAATAATATCGTTTTCCATCAACCTTATGACCTGATGAATTTCTTTTTCTGACGTTGCATAACTGGGGATTATTTTTAATTCTTTAGAATATATTTTGTTTAAATCTATATCATATCCTTTGTCCTTAGGAGGAACTCCAAATAACGAAATAGTTCCCCCACGTCGAGTTATTTCAAGTGAATTAATGAAAGCCGACTTGCTACTTGTACAAATGATTGATTTGTCAACACCATCCTTCCCAACAATTGATTCCATTTTCTTCTGAAAGTGTTCATCATCCATTGCACCGACATCAATAGTAGTTATGTTTGGATCTATTCTTTTGGCAAAGTCCAGTCTAAAGTCGTTTACATCCACAACAATAATCTTTGAAACACCTGAACACTTTAATAAAATCAGATGCATCAGGCCCGTAGGTCCAGCTCCAAAAATAGATATAGAATCTGATTTTTTTATATCGATCTTATCAAGAGAGCGCAAGCAGCAGGCAACTGGTTCTATGAGAGCAGCATGTTCGTAAGTAATTCCATCGGGGATCTTTACGACACCTCCTTTTACTACGTTCAATTCAGGAACAAGAATGAATTCTGATAATCCACAAGGTTCAATGTTACTCTTTTGATAAATGTCACACATTGTATAATCTCCACTATAGCAAAATCTACATGAATAACATGGTACGTGATGATGAACAAACACCCTGTCTCCTTTTTTAAAATTGGATATTTCCCGGCCCACTTTCATAACCTGCCCCACAGGTTCATGTCCGATTCTCGACGATTTCATACCATACCTTCCAAAAACCTTTTCTAAATCTGAACCACAAATCCCACAGGCTTTCATCCTTATCAATATTTCCTTTTTGCCAATTTTTGGCAAATTAATATCTTTTACTACAACCTTACTTTTCTCGAGAACTGCAGCTTTCATAACTTATCTTGAAATGAGCGTTATTAAAGTTCTATTACTTTGAATATTTCTTTGGCTTTTTTTGGAAAATTCTCTTACATCCCTCGCAACAAAAGTAAAATTTCTTACCATTAAACTCCAAAACAGTGGCCAAGTCTTCGGCTAGTTCAATTCCGCACACAGGATCTACTGGCACAATTGACAAGAAATTAAATGGATATTTAATATTTCCTAAAGGTGATTGCTCTATAAGAGAATTTAGTTTTATGTCAATGATCTTTTACCATCATTTAATTTATAGCCAATAAAAATAGAATCAGTGATGTCTTGTCCTATCATTGAAATTTATTGTTATAAATGCAATAGCAAAATAAAACACATGATAAATGTCAAACCTATAAGAGATGTTTTGAGAAATACCATGAACAGGTGTTCTAACTGTGGAATAGAATTGAACCCAACAGATTTTATTATTGAGTTAGAAAAACAATAGATTCGGTTGGCTCAAATTTTACCCTACTAGATAGTTAGTTATAAATCCATATTCTAATTTATTTATCTAGTGTCGTTTGATAAGAAATTCTATCCTGGTCACTCTACTTCCTTGGGTACGACGACTTTTAAAGACAGGGCTATTCGAAAAGGTGTACATGAGTCTCATTTTAAACTTGTAGAGGATTTATATCTTTCATCTCTTGGAATGGGAACATATTTGGGGAACCTTTCCTCAACGGATAACGAGAATCTGGAATCTTCACTCTACAAGAGCGTGAAGGAAGGTTGCATAAACGTTATCGATACGGCATTAAACTATCGCTCGATGCTTTCTGAAAAGAGTATCGGTCGTGCAGTTGATAGACTCATGAAGGAAGGAATTGTTCAAAGAAATGAGCTGTTTATTTGCACAAAAAACGGATATTTTACTAATGATGGTGACTATAATCATGTAGACATCGAGTCGTATCTAAAAGTGATGTATATAGATAGAAATATTGTCGATTATGGTGATATAAGCCCCTCTTATAATATTATGAATCCTGATTACATAGCAAATTGTATTGATAGGTCCTTATGCAATATGGGTCTTGAATCAATTGATTTGGTGTACATCCATAATTCTTTTGAGAGCTGGTACGATCAGGTAGAAAAAGAAACATACAATGAGATGCTTTCAAAGGTTTTCAAGGTTTATGAAGAGTACCGGAAGAGAGGTAAAATTCGGTATTATGGTATGGCAACTTGGAATTGTTTTACTGCTCAACCAAGAAACCCAAATTACCTTTCTTTAAGAGACGTAGTAAAGATTGCAAACGAAGTTGGGGGAACAGACAATGGATTCAAGTTCATACAATTACCTTATAATTCCCTTATGACAGAGGCTTTTACATATAGAAATCAAAAAGTTGAGGAATCTTCCGAAGATGTCTCAATCTTGGAAGCAGCAAATCGTTTAGGTATTCACGTATTTACAAGTATCCCCTTGTTTCAAGGCAAGCTCCTAATCTTAAAAATAAACGATAGATTTCTCTCTAACTTACCATACGAGTCACTTAGATTGTTGCAATTTGTGCGTTCCACTCCAGGCATTGTAGCACCCCTTGTAGGTCAGAAAAGTAGTGACCATACAAATCAAAATATTTTAATCTCAAGGTACCCTACACTAACTCATTCCGAGTTCGAAGATGTTTTGAATAGATTTGAATCTGTAAGAAAAAATCAATTTAGATAGATGACGACTACTGTGATACTGTATATACAAATGTCAGGATGCAAGTGAAAGTGAAAGTGAAAGTGAGTATGATTGCGAGAGTGTTGTGCATTGAATTTTCAATTAAATGTTTGGCTTAGAGCAATACGTTATAGATTTTTAGCTGCATCTGCTATTGGGGTTTCTTGCGGCCTAGCCTTGGCTATTTGGGCAAATCCATCCCAGTTCAGTATTTTAAATTCTGTTTTAATCTATTTAGGAGTATTTTGCCTTCATAGTAGTGTTGATCTATTAAATGACTATTTTGATTTCAAACGAGGAATTGATTTAAGGACAAAGAAAACGAAATTTAGTGGTGGGACAGGAGTATTACCGGAAGGGTTGTTAACTCCCAGAAGTGTTTACTTAGCAGGTATCGTATTTCTATTGATAGGTTTGACAATAGGGGGATTATTTGTCATCTTAAAAGGATACATTATTGGTATTATTCTTTGTTTTGCCGCAATCTCAATTGTACTCTATTCTACAAAACTAGTAGATCTGGGTTTGGGCGAGCTATTTGTAGGTATTAAAGGAACGTTAATAGTTATAGGAACCTTTTATATCCAAACATCTTTAGTATCGGTGGAATCAATTGGTTTGGGAGTTGTTGCAGGCCTACTTTCGTCAATGGTCTTGTTTATTAATTCAATACCCGATATAAAGGCAGACAGAGAAGGAGGTAGAAGGACCTTGGCCATAATTTTGGATGTGTATGACAGCCAGGCCAAGTTTTATTTTGTTATGGGTTTGATCATGTTGACTTATTTGTCTGCATTACTTTTTTTTAATGAACTAGATGGCAATATTCTTTCAATTCTTCCTGTTATCTTAGTATTGCCATTGGCATTGAAAATATTGGTAGACTTCAAAAGATATCTAGTCAGCATGAAAGGTGATGATGAAAGTTTGAATTATGTTTTGATAATGCGCAATGCTGTCTTGTTTTCACGCTTATTTGGAGTGGCATTAATACTTGGAATTATTATAGTAATCTTGAACAATATCGACGTGGTGAGATGATCTTCGTGATTAAAATACAATGCTCCAATGAAAAAAAAGTAGAATTCATATCTAATGTCGTTAACAAGTTTCCAGATCAACTTATTTTTAAAAATTTTTACTTTTTTGATTCTCTGTCATCTACACAAGATTATGCTCAAGTGCTGAGCAAACAACCTGATACGACCATACCATTTGTTGTTATGACTGATATTCAAACTGGAGGCCGAGGGAGAAGAGGTGCTAATTGGGCTTCACCGAAGGGCGGAATTTGGATGTCATTGGCCTTTGAGAGTGGATTAGAAACAGCTGAAATATTCACCATGCTAATTCTCACCATATATGTTATTTCGGAATCAATCCGCTCTTATCTTGGTATATACCCTCAAATTAAATGGCCAAACGATATACTCGTAGATGGTAAAAAAGTAGCTGGGATTCTTGTGGACACTGAAATTCAAAGAGGTACGTTGACTCGGGTAATTATTGGCATGGGTATTAATTCAAATAATGATCTTGAAATTACTAAAAGTCAAATCATAGATAAATCACCATCAGCAATAACTATTAACTACGACATAGCAACCTTAAAGTCAAGTAATCATAATCAGGAAGTTAGTAACTTTGAACTTGTTTCATCTATGTTATACAACTTTAGTAAACTTGTTCCTAAGTTGAGTTCTAAATTATTTCGAGATGAGCTAAGGCAATGGTACAAGAGAAAGATAAAAGAATCGTCAAAGACTTTAAATTACAATTTTAAGCTAAAAGATAAAGAATACACAGGTAAGATTGTCCTTGTTAACGATGATGGGTCTATATTGGTGAGAAACTCTGGACCATCATTGGATAACAAATTAATTAGGATCGAATCAGTTTTTGATTTCAGCTCAGTTTAGCTTGGTTGAATTATTGTTCTTCTTTTTTCACTTTGGTGTTTGTTTGTTTATTTATCTGCCAGTATCTATCATTGCATTACGAACCTATCATTCCTGGCATCTTTACTGGGGATCTAAATTGCTTGTCAATACTTATTCCCTCAGCAGTAACTACCTTAACCGTATTTAGACTTGCACTTTGGGGGGGTGAAAGTATGACTGTTTGACCCGGATTTATCAACTTTAGGTTTTCTGTTAGGTCACGATTATTATCATACATAATAAGAATATCGTTTAGTGGCATTTTACCTGTATTTTTTAACACAACTCTTGCATTAACAAAGAGAGATTCTGGATCTCGTAAAGCATCTACTTCTAATGAATAATTTTTGAAAGGAATGGAAATAAAGACGTTATATAGAACAACTATGGTTACAACTACGACTATACAAATAAGCAATGCTTCAAGCTTTTTTACCTTCATCCCCCTGTATACATCAATATGATCATTTTATAAAAAAGGTTTTCATTTGAAGATACTATTTCGTATGTTTACATTGATACAATGCATTTTGTGTACTTTATTTCACAATTTATGTAATTTTTACCTGATTTTCTATTTCTATATGGTGATAGGTTTAAATAGGAAATAGGTTCAGTGAGTAGTACATCGACCAAACCGAAGGGGAACATGCTTAACAAACTAATTTTCATTAGTTTGTTAAGCAATTTTTACTAGATTATCTTGGCAAGAATTTAAAAGAATCAACCATTTGGTTGGCTGTATTTTCATAGGATCCATATTTATCGGTTGATGCTTTATAGGTTAGAATATACAGATTTTCATAATTAGATATCACAATTTGCATAGCCTTTCTATTTTGTAACTTGCTGTCAGTAGCAGTAAAGATGATTTTAGTTGCTTTTTTTCCATCAATATTTGTTGTAGTCGTAGATTCCAAATTGAAATCCTGATGCGCGGCCTGAATTTCAGAAGTCAATTGCTTCGTAGCGGCATCAGTAGAAATATTCTTACCTGGAGTTGGTATTGTTTTTACAACAAACCCTGCAGGACTACTTACAGAGCTTGCATCTTTTGGTGCAATAAACAAGACTTCATTATTCAATTTGACTGATCTCTCCCAAGTGTTTGGATATTTTATTTCATAATGATTCTTGTTGTCAGTATATGTAAGAAATGTTTGTGACTCACCTTCATGAAAAAATCCAAAAACAGGAGGATTATTATTATTAAGAAGAGTAATAAAACCAACCGAAATTAAAAGCATAGCAACTATAGAAACCGATATTATGATGTCATTTCTACTAATTTCAGACACATTTTATTTATGCGATTACCATAATATCAAATTTCTCGTTGCATATACAGGGGTCCATCCATGGAGGAGACGGACCTTATCTTAAAAAATGTCTCTGATTCCTACTTTGATCTTGAAATAGATACTTCTATTGTGGAAACATTTCTTGTTTTGTCATCTTCAGTGCCGGTCAATGTGTCTGAACCTAATTTTACATTTTCAACCCTGTACCCGAGTGTGTTCATTCTCTTTACAATGATCTGAGCCACATCTACTGCTCGTGTAATACTCTTTCCCCGCGCCTTTATCACAACTGTTGGTTCATTGGCTAGTTGAACTAGAGTTGCAGTTACATAAGTCATTAGTGGTTTTTTGCCAATGAATATTTCATTGCTCTTCCTATTTCCTGTTTCGTATTTGCCATGTGACATAATGTATAATGTATAATTCAATAATATAATGTTATATCATTTATTCCATTCTTCCAATATTTCTAAGATTTTTTCAGGATTCTTTTGTGCTTTTTCAATCAATTCTTTATCAGTCACTTCATAACAGTTTATCAATTCGTTTTCATCTTTAAAAAACAAGAAAAGCAGATTCTCATAAAGTATAGGATACAAATTTTCTGTAACCATCAACTCGGGTTTAATTTTTATCTTGTTCTCTTCATCTATGTGCACTGGAGACTCAGACATGGTTATCCCAACTTCTACAAGTATCAAAAACGCAGAAAAAGTGATTGGACAAATAACAAAAAAGCACTAACAATACATGCACTCTGTAGTTTGGGGTTGTTTAATCTAAAAATAATTCGCCTAGCATTTGTATAACGAAGCCCAATGCTCCTACTGCTCCAATAGCTAATAAGACTAATCTCATATGGGTATAATAGTCATCTTTGCTGGTTTTCTTTGCTAATTTAAGCGTTTGAAAGATCTCCATAATTCTTCTTTGAACTAGAGTGCCTATTGTTGATAACAAATGATTTCTAGAGGATAAATCTCATCAATATAATTTTAATATTTCTAATAATATAGACACAGAGGCAAATATCTAGACGTACCCCTGTGAAGTACTTTGGATAGAGTAAACCGGTTCCTTGTCTGTTCGTTGCATTTCTACAAATGTTTCTGTTGCTTGTATACCATTAATCCTTCCTATTCTTTCTATAACTACTTTATGAAGTTCTTCCAGGGTCCTTGCATAAACAGAAAGGATTATGTCGAAACGTCCAGTGACTTCAATTAAGGATCTAACCTCAGGAATGCGCATCAATTCATTGTGAACTGGTTCCTTTAGTTTTGGATCCCTATTGATTCCTACAGTCGCCTTTATGTGGATTCCTAGCTGTGATTCATTGATTATGACAGTAAATTTTCGAATGAGTTCTCTTTTAATTAGTCTCTTGATTCGACTGTACAAAACGGATGAGTTTATGTTCAATTTCTTGCTTAACTGAGGAATCGAAATACTTGCGTCTTTTGTCAATTCGGACAAAATTTTCATATCTAAGTCGTCAAATCTTTGCAAGATTAACTCAACCTTATAATTATTGGTTACATTAATAAATGTAATTGAATAATTTACTTAAAATGATAAATTAATTACAAATTCTACGGATTCTCCTGTTTATGGTATTAGTAAATATTATATTATTAAGACCAGTAAATTTACCTATGTTCGGAATGTCTAAGCTAAAGTCTGGTAGTTTTGTCTTTGCAGTCAAAAGAGATGATACGTCCAATTTCGTGGTAATCGGGAGAATTATTTCAGATGCCAATAAGCTTTATAGAGTAAGGGGGACATTCATGAGACCAGTTGGTTTGATTGAACGGGTTCGTGCTGGCAGGGCTAGAGGAAAGCCAATTGATGCATTAAATAATCCAGACCCTAACAATTGTATTTTCCTTATTATCGATAGGTTAGATACTGGAGATTTTGACGACGTTGTCGATCCACGTATTGATAAGATTATTCCCATAAACGAAAACCGCTATTTTGTCTTAGATGGCTGGATAAAAGAGAGCTTGCATGAATTATTCAGCAATTACTTTAATTCAGCTTCTGAAGATGAGAGATCGGAGGCCAGAAGTATCTTGATAAATAGGATGAATTCTCTTACCTCACAAGAACTAAAGGAACATGTTTATGCTGTAGCAAGAAGTTCTCAAATTTTATAAAGTTTTATATTATGGACATATCAAATTTTTCTTATCATGGAATATGTATATGCTGCTTTATTATTACATAAACTAAAGCAAGATATCAATGAAGATAAAGTAAAAAGTGTAATAAAATCTGCAGGTGTTGAACCTGATGATGTTAGAGTTAAATCCTTAGTTGCAGCTTTAAGTGAAGTTAATATTGAAGATGCCTTAAAAGCAGCTCCAATAGCCGCTGCAGCCCCTGCAACAGGCGCCGCTCCATCAGGTGCTGCTGCTGCTGCTTCAGGTGCAGCTCCGAAAGAAGAAGAGAAGAAAGAAGAGAAAAAAGAGGAAGAAGCGCTCGAAGGGCTTTCATCCCTTTTTGGCTAGATACCTTATTTTTTCTCATAAATTTATTATTTGCAAAACAAACTCTAAAATCCTTTCAAACTTTTTAATTTTAATTTAATTAATATTGTAGGAAGGTTAGAAAACTAAGTATATGAATTCTGTACTTTGATCTAATATAGAGTAACAAATGCAACAAATAGTTTTTCTGTTAATTAAATAAATTGGTTTTAGAAACTAAATAAATTAGTTTTGGGTCGAATATCCCTTGGAGTTTAGTTGCTGAGACAAGCTCGCAGCCACGGCATTGGCCTTGGCTATGACCATCTCTACACTTTCTGGAGATAGATATCCTGCCTCTATTGCTAGAGATAATCCATGTTGTTTTGCCTTTACCAACAGCAAGGGTGTCGATTCCTTTGTGAAATAAACTGCTTCTACTGAAAGTGCCAGAGCTTCTTGGAATGACTTTGCCAATTCATCTATATAATCTTGGACCACTATCTTGAGGTCTTTATCTTTGAATTCTAACCCTTCTGCAATTGCATAATTAATAGATATGCCTGCCTCAATTGGTTTGACGTCCAGTTTGCTCAACAATGCAGCCAATTCTTGTGAGATAACATCTCCTGGTTTTGCAACTACAGTATCCTTTGAAACCCAAATGGTCCCCTGATCTATCTTAGTAGGAACATTAGCCTGTTTAAATTCTGACAAAACAGGCCCAGGATTTATTCCGGTATTTCCTGCAGGAATAACCAATTCGTTAGGGGCAATATCGCCACCTTTGGCTGCCATGAAAATTTTGTTCTTGTCAAATGTCAGATTTAATTTAAAAGGGCTCAAGTTTGTAAACATGAGTGCACATTGACCTTCGAGTTCCTTACTTAGTAACTCCAAACCTTTAACATCCTTAAAAATTTTCTCAAATGCTCTTTGAGCAACTTTATTCTTTACTATTAAAATTTTTATATCATTTTTGAACTTCTTCCTTATTGCCATTAGTTGAGCAGATCTTACCTTGGTCATCCTGGAAAGAGCTATAACATTATATGATTTTGCCAATTCCTGCAAAGTATTGTAAAGATGGACTTTTCTTTCAGGGTAAGAAGTCCTTGCTAATTTGTTTACTACCGCTGTTTGACTCATTTAAATTATCCCTACAGATTATTTGCCAAGGGCACTTGCTTTTATTGCTTTACCCATGGTGAATTTAATGATGGCATTTCTAAAGTTCTTCTCTCCTTGAGGGAGTTTTTTTTCAACTGAAGCAATGACGGCGCTTGCATTTGCAGCTAGTTGCTCATCAGTCATCGATTCGTCGCCTATTTTGGTTGACATGTTTAGTTGATTTTTGGATCGTATTCTTGTAGAAGATCGAAGCCTTGAAGCAATATTTTCAATAGGTGCTCCATAGGGAACGGGAGTAGGCATTTTACCTTTTGGACCTAAAAATTGACCTAACGAACGACCAACTGATGCCATTAAAGTGGCATCTGCTAGAAAAAAGTCATAAGAACGAACGACTTTTCTAGCTTCTCTTTTATTTGTCCCAATTCTATCGAGAGTATCAGGTTCCATTACCTGATCAACTCCTGCTTTCTTTGCACGTAAACCCATGTCTCCGGTTGCAAGCATACAAAGTGAAGATCCTTCTTTCGTTGGGTTGGGTAAAACAACTATCTCGTTGACGTTAAAGCCTTTCTTTACATCAATATCTTTAAGTACCAGAGTTAATTCAGCTGATTGAGCAAAATTTCTTTTTGGAGTGGCCTCTCTTGCCTTTTTTACAAGCTCCTTTAATTGATCATTGTTAAACATGAGTATATCATTTAATCGCACATAGGCCATTTAAAATCGTTTTTACCTCAAACCGGCTCTGTTCACTTAATATGTTTTATTTCATTGTTATGATAGTCTACAAAGAGCCGCAGCCAATTCCGTACATGCTTTAACTTGCAGTTCTTTATTCTACAAGGAAAGTAGTCATCGAAACTTTCGGTTCTATCCTTTATGTATTGCATCTTTCTTTCAATCAGACTTTTCTCAAGAGAGGAATGAATGTGATGATCGAGATTTAAGAATCTACAGGCCATTGGATACCAAGTACCTCTATCATCAGTCGAAACTGGATGAATTCCATGAATCTTGACTAAACCTGAAATGAATCTTTCAGCTACAAACATGTTTCTTTCTTTAGAGATAGACAGTGCGAGAATTTGCCTGTTTTCTGTCTGGTTCAGTTGCAACCCAGAGCCAGACAAACTCTGATCCCACATTCAACATGGTCTCATCTATTATATACTCTAGAACTCTTCTTCTAGTTGACTTAGCTTTTGAGGCTTGTACTTTTGAATCCAATTCCAGATGGAAACGTGATTTCTCTTGTATATCTGAGATAATCTTTCCGAGGCTTTCCTTAAGGATAGGCCTGAAAAGTACAAATGCAACCCATAATATACATACTTTGAAGGCGTTCTGTTTCTAGTAAGCATAAAAGAAATGGAATGCTTTCAAGCTATAGGCTTATCGTTAACTGAACAGAGCCCTCAAACCTCATGACTTGATTTTAATATCAGAGTACCATGCTTTTTTATCATCTTAAAGGAGTCACTATGATAATGCTTGAGGTCTAGTAAGTTCTGTGCCTTTAAAAGAAAAAGGTTCAAAGGAGCTAGCCAGTCGGTGTATTTTATCAAAATCGAGGGATGATAAAGCAAGCAACCACAATTTGGAGCATTCTTCAATGGGTCATTCTGTAGATAGTCACACTGAACACGTAACTGTCTACAGATTACTTATCTTATTTATGTAATTTATCAAACGTTTATCAAGAAAATCAAACTGAAAATCTGTTAGAGAACCTCGTCTGTACGTATTAAAGATGTCTCTCCTGAGATTTTCTAACTTGATTATACTTTCTTTTTTGTCGCCTACGTCGGCATCCTCTATTGCCTTGTTTGTTATCTGGATAAACTTGTTGAATTTTCTGCGTTGTCCTCCCTTAAAAAACCAGGTCAATAGTACAGATGACATTCCTGTAATACCTCCTATCAAAAAAATGTACTGTTCCGTCGATAATGTTGGCCTAAAATTAGCAATTATGTTTCCATATTCAGAAGCATTGAATTTTAGAGGGTTAGACGTACTGTATACTAGTCCAGACCATGAATCAAACAAATAGCCTCTCTCTGGAATCGCGTTGCATGTTGCTTCACTATTTGTTGATATGATGGTTGAATTCTGATTTAGGTTTTTTACCCCGTTGCATTCTATGAATCCTGAATTCTCTGGCTGTGTTTTAAAGCCTATTCTAACTATGCTTTCATCATTCTTCCCATTAATCAGAGAAATGGTATTAGATGCAGTGTTGGTAACATATGTAAAATTAGTCAATGGGTTTGTTGCAACAAAGCTAGCTATCAATGGAAACTTGATGTTTGTGGGAATTGCATATGGATATACTTCTCTTTCAATTATTGAAGAAGGGTTTACTTTAATCTCTTTGGCTTTCTCAAAATTTGATTCATTGATTACACTCACAGTATTAGAATCTATGTTACTAACGTATAGTTTGTCTAGTATTGGATTTTCCTTCAATCCTACAGGAGATTTTCCAACAGGTAATGTGGAAATAACCTTGTCGTCACTACCGTTTATTACTGAAACTGAGTCAGATCCGTAATTAGCAACGTATATGAGGTTCCTTTCTTCGTTTATGTCTATCCCAACGGGAGCTTTTTGCACCTCGATATTTTTGATAAAGTCATAGTTGTCTTTATCAATGACAGTTAAGTTCGAATTTGCAATATTTGAAACGTAAATCTTGTTGGATAGTGGATTAACGCCTATCCCATATGGGGTGTCTATACCATTAATCGTGCTTTTTACTACGTTTGTAATTCCGTCAATCACCGAAACAGAATTAGAATCGATGTTGGTAACATATACCCAACTGCTTGCCTGGTCTACTGTTACTTGAACAGGTGATTTGCCAACTGCAATATTATCAATAACCGAATCAGTAGCACCGTCTATTACGGTTAAATCATCTGAACCCCTATTGGTTACATAGATCCTATTATTGTATGGATTTGCATCGACACCATACGGAAAGGTACCTGCAGGAATTGTCTTGATTAACTTGTCAGTTTTTGCATCATATACTGAAACAGTATTTGAGTACTGGTTTGCAACATAAACCTTGTCTGTCAGGGGATTAATTGCAACACCAATAGGATAACTACCCGTATAGAACCCAGCAACAAAGTTTCTTCCAGATTCTTGACCAAAAGCGGAGCCAATTGTAAACCATGTGGGGTTAATATTGCTGCTACTACTCCTACTACTACTGATGGTGTCATCTAAAAATGGTCTATAAAGCTGTTGATAATTAAGAAATACGGATAAATCTTGAACTGGAAATGAGGTTAGAATTGTTAATAATACTATGAAGCACAATAAACCAAAAAATATCTTCACAGGATGACTGCAATTTAATCAATTATAATTTTTTTGAATCAAAAGTTGTTACAGTGAATAAATAGATACGATTCTTACTAATGAATTCTTCTTAACAAATATATCTTGAATTCTATTAGTATAAATTGTCAACTATAATTGGCAAGAAATGGATTTCCAATATATGGTGTATTTACGGTTCTATTTGGTTCCCTCATTTTCATTTCAACATTAAATTTGCTCTCAATTTGTCCCCTTATAATAGCTTATGAAGTTACTGATCAAAATAGCGAAGGGATATTCAGTTCGCTGAGTAGAGATTTCGATGGAACACTTGAAGAAATTAACCGTGAAGATGATAAATCGGAATCACAAGATCAAGAGGACTCTTCCAAGGCTCCAAATTTGGAGACCGAAACCTTAGAGACTGAAATCTTGGACATTGAAGTATTGCGAAATTCTTCATCTACATCCGATGATATTAAAGCCTCTGGTGATCAATCTTCTAATTCAACGAATTTGTGATATTTTTGCTTTATAAAGAAGAAACTTTCTCGTTCAATTTAGATATGGCCCCTCTTAAACCCCCTCTTAAACCATGATTCCTAAACCTTGGCGATTCTGTATTTTTCACCTGTCTAATTTGTATATAATAGTTTTAAACAAAAGTTGTAAATCAGATTAAAAAAATAAGGGTAGATTATGCGACTATATCTGCTATTGCATCTCCAGATGATGTCCCGTTGCTTGACGATGAAGTTTCTGGTGTAGTTGATGCTGTTTGTCCATCTATTAGAGCAAGTCCCTTCTCAGCTAGTACTTCATTTAGTATTGTCGTATCGTATATTCCTGAAAGATTGGGTCTTTCCTTTCCTTTTTCAATAAATCCAAGGTCATACGCATCATTGGCACTCTTGTATAGTGTTAACTTTAATGGATCGTAAGTTATATCCAATTTTGAGTAGGCATTGGCAAGTACTTGGGGATCAATCTGTTGGCCCGTTAATTTTTGAAGCTGAGTGTTAAATTCTCGAGCAGCCTCCTCTGTGTTGTTATTTATCCACAATGTCTCATCCACATGAGCTTCAAGTAACCTTTTGATTACGTCGGGATTATCTCTCAAGTAATCTGTTCTGACAATTATGTTGCCAGTAACAAACTTACCGTCGGGCCACAAATCTCTTTCGTCTAATAATACTTTCCCTCCAGCTTCTTGGATTAATCTAGTTGCCCATGGCTCAGGAACCCATGCACCATCGATTTCCCCTTTTAGAAAAACGGTTAAGATGTCTGCATTGGCTATCGGAAGGACAGTTACGTTTCCTCCATTATCAATGGTATTATAACCACTATCTACCAAGTATTTTCTCAAAGCCACATCCTGTGTATTACCTAATTGTGGTGTTGCAAACTTTTTCCCCCCTAGATCATTAACTGATTCTATTCCAGAGTCATTTCTTACGACAAAGGATGCACCGCCACTAGAAGATCCGGCTATTACTCTTACATCCTCGCCATTTGAAAGAAGGTATCCGTTGATAGCTGGATTAGGACCAATGTAGGTAACATCGATTCTACCTGCAAGTAAAGATTCTATTGCTGAAGGACCTGCATTAAATCTAAATGTTTCAACAGTGACATTGTCTCCTAGAATTTCTTGAAAATCGCCGTTATTTAGTCCAATAACCGCTTGTGAATGTGTGATATTTGGAAAATATCCGATCCTTAATGTCTTTTGTGAACTTCCTGCAGATTGTGCATTAGCTACAGATATTGGTGCAGCAATTAGTACAGCCGCAGTAATAACCATTACCATTGCAATAGAAAGAGATCTCTTCTTTTGGTTATGATCCCTCGGTCCATTGAATAAAGGTTTTTTGATAAGTTTATTCATTGACTAATATTACTTCCATGTTATTTATTATTCATTTTTAATGCGCTATTTTTCAAGAAATTATGTAATTTAAGCACATAAAAAACATCGACCGAAAATGACGATGTGGTGTATATATCTACATCAGAAAAAAACGACAAATAATAAAGTTCAATAATTTCAGAAAACAAAAAATACTTTGTTAATATTGTTCTAGGCTATTTTTGAACAACGAACGATTGAGTTATTAAATCAGATTATTGTTAGAAGTTGCCACTTAATGTGGCTAGTGAAACAAATGGAGGAGAAATTGGTTGGCAGAGAAGAATACTATAATCATTTGTTTATGGCTTGTAATCCTTTCTCGCTTAGCACTTCATTTAATAATGTAAGATCGTACAATTCTTGAAATTCGTCATTCCAGCCTGATCCTTTTTTAATGAAGCCAAACTGGTAGGTCAAGTCAGTAATCTTCAATAACGAGTCAGATAACGGATCGTTTGTAAATTCTATCCTGGATAGTGCTTCTGACAGCTGATTATCAGGAAACGTTTTTCCGGTCAAATTTTTCAATCCATTATTAAACGCCATTACGAGTGTAGATACCTTGTTCTCATCCGGACTATTGTCGTCAGTTTTGAGTAGTTTTTCGTTTATCCACAATGTCTCATCCACATGAGCTTCAAGTAACCTTTTGATTACGTCGGGATTATCTCTCAAGTAATCTGTTCTGACAATTATGTTGCCAGTAACAAACTTACCGTCGGGCCACAAATCCCTCTCGTCAACCAGAATTTTTGCATTTGATTGTTGTTCTAAGATAGTAGTTATAGGTTCTGGGACCCATGCACCATCAATTTCTTTATTTTGAAACTGAGATATGATATCACCTGGTTTTAATGCAACAATGGTTACGTTTCCTCCATTATCAATGGTATTATAACCACTATCTACCAAGTATTTTCTCAAAGCCACATCCTGTGTATTACCTAATTGTGGTGTTGCAAACTTTTTCCCCCCTAGATCATTAACTGATTCTATTCCCGATTCATTTCTTACGACAAAGGAAGTACCTCCGCTTGAAACACCAGATATAATTCGCAAACCGTCAGCTCCAGAAAGTATGAATCCATCGATTATATTATTCGGACCAATATACGCAACATCTATCCGACCAGAATACAAAGCGTCAACCATTGAAGGACCTGAATTAAAAGCTCGTGCATTAATCGTAAAATTTCTGTCTTCGATAGACTCCGTAATTGATTTGCTAATATTTCCTGTTCCAATTCCTATTATCGCTTGGGCTAAGTTAACGTTGGGAAAGTATCCTATATTCAACGTATCAGATTGCAAATCACTACCTCCATCATTAGATTGAATTGTATTTGAAATTTGACCAGACAATACGGACCAATCAAAGCCCGTGTTGGATGATACTATTACTCCTATTAATATGGCAGCAGATATCCCTAATTTTGCTTTGGAATTCATGGAACACGTAATTTTCTCTGTCAGCCACCTATTAGTAATATGAAATAGGCAAAAAACGCTCGTTACGCGAAATTTTTGCATGGGCCGATGATTAATCTATTGGATTAATAATACATTGATGATTAAGAATAACCCTCTAAAACCACGGATTTGTTAGCTTTTTATTTGGTTTCGATATCTTGTTCATGCCTTAGACCCCACTTTTCTCTAACTTTGTCATCTAACTTTGCAAAGATTACCTTATCAAATATCATTCCTAATGCGAAAATTGTGATCATGGATGCTATTATCTGATCCATTAGTTGAAACTCTCTTCCTACTAGTAGTATATGTCCTATCCCTATGGATGCGGCCATTAGGATTTCTGCTCCTACAAGTGCGTGCCACGCAAACGACCATGCTTGTTTGATTCCTACTATCAGAGCAGGTGTTGCCGCTGGAATCATTAAATGTCTAAACAGGGCGAAACCCTTTGCTCCCATATTTCTTGCAGCCTTTAAATAAATAGGAGGTATATTTCTTATACCGCTATACGCTGATATCATAACCGAAAATACAGAACTCATAATAACTACAAACAGGATGCCAATATCATTCAAACCGATAAGCAATATAGCAAAGGGTACCCAAGCTACACTGGGAAATGACTGCAATCCTATAGCAAATGAGCTCATTGTTTTACCAAATCCAGTGAACTTTACCATCGCAAGTCCTACACCAATACCTATTACAATTGAAACCGCAAATCCAATCAAGAGTCTGTAAAGCGTTATTCCTATACTTACTAGCAACGTGTTGTCTAAAATAAGATCATAGAATGCTTCTACCACCATTATAGGTGAAGGTAACGATACCTTAGGCCAGATTCCACTTAGATAGGCAATTTGCCATATACCAATAAACACTGCAATAAATAAGATTGTGTTAGAAAGCTCTTCTATCTTGAAGGCGCCCTTGAAAGAACGCTTTCTAGTATGTTTACCTGTTTTGGATGAAATTAGTTCTGATTCTTCTATCGCGCCAACTCCTTTCTCGCGATCAACATTGCCATCAAAATCACGGTCATTGTTGTCCGCCGAGTATGTTTTCAAGGAAATCTTTAATACTATTAGATCACCCGTATATCAATTTTGTTCGCTCTTAAGCAATAATTTTATTATGTGTAGAGTCTATCGGGTTATTTAAGACCCAATCCAGAAGTGACGTATTTATACAAATATTGTTTTATTGAACAGTTTGTACTTGACCCTTTTTTCATAGATGTGCGATGAAATATCGAAAAAAATAGTAATCTGGATATCGAATCAAGTTTAGTTGGATATTGGGTATTTGCTGAATTGTAATCTAACAGATAAGTACGTTGAATCTAACAATGCTTCTCAATTTAATCTCGTATTGAAAGACCGGCCATGTGATTATAGAAATCTTTCAAGATAATAAATTCGTAATATAATTAAACAAAATTTATTTAAAACCTTCTCTTGAATAAGGTGAAACGAATGATAATTTGGCCATATCCTTTCTTATATCGAAAAGGAACAACCGCCAGATAATCCTTTTAATAAAAGATCATTGATTGGTGGCAAAAATTGATTCTTTGTTTGAAATTGTTTACTTGCGTCAAAAAAATAGGTTGGTTAGATTAGTTGTTTGATTGAGCTAGTGCGTTATTACCGGAGTTAGTTTGGAACTGGAAGTTGATGTTGTTTCCAGAAAATACTGAACTATCTCCAGAAATTACTTGGCTGTTTTGTTTTGATTTTTGTGATTGACTGATTATTTGTTTTGCCTTGTTACTCTTTTTTGCTAGTGCATCCTCTGAAATGGCTAAAGGAGCCAAAATCAATGCAAGTGCAAAAACCACTGCTGTTGATACTAGTAATGTTTTAGTTGTATTCATACTTGTAAATTTCACTACTACCATTCAATATTTATTGGATATCTTAGATTTTCAGGAAAATGTTGTCACGGATTTTTTAGCAGAATAATTTTCTAGGAAAGATAATTGTCTGAGGTCTGGCTAACAGATTTAGCATTTTGTTACTTTTGTTACTGGTGGGTGGGGGAATAGACTTGACATGAGATCGATTGATCTCGTTAAGAAGATTTGGTAATTGTCATCCATATTTCAGAACTAAAATAATTTCTACATGATCAAAAT
The DNA here is from genome assembly GCF_900696045.1 of Candidatus Nitrosocosmicus franklandus. Classification (GTDB taxonomy): domain Archaea; phylum Thermoproteota; class Nitrososphaeria; order Nitrososphaerales; family Nitrososphaeraceae; genus Nitrosocosmicus; species Nitrosocosmicus franklandus_A. The sequence continues at coordinate 2,726,870 of NZ_LR216287.1, read as the reverse complement.
CCTTACCAGTCCAAACATGATAATACATTTATGTTTTTGGTGCAACTCCAGTATCACTGGATGTAAAAAATTGTGCGGAATTCTATAATTTTATAAGACATCAAAGTTTCTTCATCCGATCCTGGCTATCTTTATTGGTAATTTTCTTTCGAACCGCGTATTTTGAACGAAAAAGCCTCTCATCTTTATATCCATTCATTTTTCACCAAGTTGTAGACTTTCTTTCTAGTGTCATCTAGGCTATTTTTTTCAATTATGAGCCCTTGTTGTTTCAACTCCTCTATTGAGGCTTGCACTGTTCTTCTAGGTAAATTTGTCACATACATCAGCTCACTTTGATCGATGGGATGTTTGTTGCGGATAATGTAATGAATAAATTTAGTGGCAGGGCTTCCCTCTGGGCCTTTTCTAACAGGTGTAATGCTGAAGCTGGCTTTCGAAAGAAATCCTCTCCTCTGGGATTCAACAGACAAAACATTCTCCAGTCGTATTTCTCCAAGGTTTACTCTTTGACCAAATTCAGCTATTAGTACAGCTTGTTGTATTTCTAACGGAGCTTCAAAAATGATACTATTTGGCGATACCTTTGATGTTATGGCCGAAAGGAGATTCCATTTGATATCTCCTTTTTCATCGTATATCCCTACATTATAACCTAAATTTGCTTCGAGAATTATTTTTTCTTGGCTAATTTCTAAAATTTCGCTCATTTTCCTTACGGTCTCTTCAACAGAAAGTTGTCTTCTGGGATCTTTTTTTCCAATCTTCCACTGTGCTCTAATATCATGAGCATTGAGAATTTTTATTATTTTTTTCTTTTCTTCGAGCGTTAAATGAATGCTGTTTTCACTTATCTCTATTAAATCAAATCCCAATCTCTTGGAACTTTCGACAAATTTTTCAAATACATTTTCGCGAATGGCATATTCGGTTAGGGTACTGCCTGTTGATACCAATACATTTAAGCTATGATAAAAATCGATTCTCTTAATTAGGCTCTCTTCCTTTAAAAGAAGAGGAAAAGCACTGTAGATCTTTACCATATCGATATATGATGAAATTGTTTCAAAATTCTCCTTGTCCAAACCTTGGAATTTGTCTATTATGTAGGTAATACCATCATGACGTGGTTTATTTTGATCTATGCGATCCCCACTTAGACTTTCTAACATAAAATGATATACGCAGGTTTTACATATAATGAAATTGATATATGCATTTTTGTCTCCCAGCCATAAATTTTAGGTTATAATTTTCATATAATATGCAAATTTCTCGCATTAAGATCGATTGTGATATGGCAAATTTACCAGGGTTCTGATAATTTTTTATCGATACAAAAAGGGAAGCTTAGAAGATTTTGTTTTCTTTATTTGCTCGTGAATACGTTATTATATATTAGCATTAGAAATGCCATGGTGGAACGAATTGTTGAGTCAATGAATCTGATTGTTAATATTAATAAAGTCTGTTGTATTATCTAAAAATTGTTATGGTTAGTTAATTAGGTAACAAATTGCTTACATAAAGAACTCCTTTATCTTTTCTACAATATATTGTTTAATGGACTATTATCAACTTATTTGTTCATGCCTTAGACCCCACTTTTCTCTAACTTTGTCATCTAACTTTGCAAAGATTACCTTATCAAATATCATTCCTAATGCGAAAATTGTGATCATGGATGCTATTATCTGATCCATTAGTTGAAACTCTCTTCCTACTAGTAGTATATGTCCTATCCCTATGGATGCGGCCATTAGGATTTCTGCTCCTACAAGTGCGTGCCACGCAAACGACCATGCTTGTTTGATTCCTACTATCAGAGCAGGTGTTGCCGCTGGAATCATTAAATGTCTAAACAGGGCGAAACCCTTTGCTCCCATATTTCTTGCAGCCTTTAAATAAATAGGAGGTATATTTCTTATACCGCTATACGCTGATATCATAACCGAAAATACAGAACTCATAATAACTACAAACAGGATGCCAATATCATTCAAACCGATAAGCAATATAGCAAAGGGTACCCAAGCTACACTGGGAAATGACTGCAATCCTATAGCAAATGAGCTCATTGTTTTACCAAATCCAGTGAACTTTACCATCGCAAGTCCTACACCAATACCTATTACAATTGAAACCGCAAATCCAATCAAGAGTCTGTAAAGCGTTATTCCTATACTTACTAGCAACGTGTTGTCTAAAATAAGATCATAGAATGCTTCTACCACCATTATAGGTGAAGGTAACGATACCTTAGGCCAGATTCCACTTAGATAGGCAATTTGCCATATACCAATAAACACTGCAATAAATAAGATTGTGTTAGAAAAACCTTTGAGATCGATTCTTTTCTCTGGTTTATTTAACCGACTTTGTAGTCTTTGCATTTTTGATACTATCTAACTAGCGAAGTCATATCCCCGTTGGCTATAATTTCATTATCGGGGTCGCCTCCGGCAATCTTATTATCAATTGCAAATAAATCATTTGATTCGGAAATTACTTCTCTAGTTATTGATTCTACAAGAGGATGATCAATGCTTCTGGGTCTGGGGATATTCACAATAATTTGCTTTTTTATATTGGCTAATTTTGGAGACATTATTATTACTCTATCTCCAAGAGTGACAGCTTCATGGATATTGTGTGTAACAAAGAGGATCGTTTTTTTGGTCTCTTCGTGAATCCTTAAAAGGTGGTTATAGAGTATTTTTCTAGTTTGGACATCTAAGGCTGCGAATGGTTCATCCATCAACAATATTTTTGGGTCTAGTGCTAATGCTCTGGCTATTGCCACCCTCTGTTTCATACCTCCAGATAATTGATGAATGTAAGCATTGGTGAAGTTTAATAACTGAACCATTTCTATAAGTTTGAGCACCTTTTCTTTTCTTTTATTCCTTGGTACTCTTGCAATCTTTAATCCAAATTCGATGTTTTCATAAACGGTCAACCATGGGAACAAGGCCCCTTCTTGAAATACTACAACACGGTCAGTATCAGGTGATCTGTTTATAGGTATTTCATCAACATGTATCTTGCCGTCAAATATCGGATCCAATCCTGCAACCAAATTGAGTAATGTACTTTTTCCACAACCTGAAGGACCAACGATAGTAACAAACTCTCCTTCTCGAATATGGAGATTAAGTTTGTTAATTACAACGTGTTTATAAGAATGGATTTGATTCTTCTTCTCATGGTATTCTTTGTATATGTTCTCTAACTTTAGAATCGGTTTATCATTAGTCTGAAACGTGGTTGATAATTTAGACAATGCATAGTTTTTGTCTACAAAAATATATATTTTAATTTCTTTATGCAGGATTAGTAAAAATATGCATAAATTGCAGATATCTAGAATTTTATGCATCCATAACTATTAACTTTTTTGTTAGATTGGCTTTTGAAAATTTGCATATATTAAATAGAATTAATTGCCACATCTTACTATATATTTACAATTTGGGTAACCAAGCTCTCTCTATGAAATTGTTGAGCATATGCTCATAAAACAAATTTATAATAATGATTCATCTAATTTCTATAGTATTCCAATACACATAAATTTCTCATGGCATGAACCCATATTAAAAGTCAGGTAACTCGGTAAAAAATATCCTTCTAAATAAACGCTTTTTAAAATCCGAAAATACTTTGGCTTCTGCTTGACAGAATGTGATGGCATTTGATGTTCCATTATACAAGGAGGAGACGCCCTTTACTGACTTTGAGTATATCAGGGATTTAGGACCTCCAACTGAATATTTTGAATCAACAAGGGTAAGCAATAGTGATTCAACTGTCCACAAAATTATTCAACCGTTGGATCTTTCTTTAAGGGGTATTCTTAACCTGGGTTTTTTGCCATATAATTTGTCTGTTGTGACAAAGAGGACAGGACACTTTTTGACTGTCCAAATAAATGCTTCCTGATACTTCGTAGAATGAACTCTTCCAAAGGCATATGTTACATTCCAATGTATATTTGAAAGTTAAGTGGTTTGTAAAATCATATTCTTTTTCTTTTTCGTTTCTAAAATCCGTCAGTTCATTCATTAGAAAGATCATATATTCTTATCATGACAAAGAATACAATAAAAGCAAAGTTCTATGTGCAAAGACTACATATCATATGAGAATTATTCGCATTTAATTATCCTCTTTGGTAAAAGTAGGTAGGAATATGGATACGTTCAAACCTACTTTACATTAAAACTTTTCAAACCAGTACAACAAGTAGGTGGGAATTGTTTCTTAAATAGTGTCAATATTGGCACCCACTATAAGAATGTTACTTCAACATACAATATTTGATTTAAGTAAGCGCATTATTGTACTCAAATTTATATTTTAATTCTGTGCAAAAGAATAGAAGACATGTCAAATCAAAGTAATGTGAACAAAATTTGATTATTTTATAAGGTAGTCATCAATTATTCCTTTCTATAATCCAGTGCACTAATTTGGACATCACACTTTTCTTTGGAGCATCCATTTCGTTACTAATCTTCTTGATATAGATTGCAAACACATCACACCTGGTTACTTATATTCATCATATTATTTTACAAGTCATCTGCGGTAAGAAACTTAATAGGTAACTAAAAAAACAACCTGCTCAGCCCATTTTTCCCTGAGAAAAAACATGATTTCTTCTCTTGGATATATTTAAGTGCAAAACCTGCTCACAAATGGCGATAATTACACATTACATATGAAAGAAATATTGCTAAATACAAGATCTCTTTATGAAATTCAACAAAGTTACCGGATTCTATTCAACTACCCAGGGTAGTAAATCAATTTCCAATCGTAATCTAAAACACGAAAGTCAAATTGATGTTATTGTGGGTGCTAATCCATCTTCAAGAGTCAGAAAATATACAAGATCCGAAGAGGATTTTGCCCACATTTATGGATATTGTTAGCTACATTGGAAAGTGATTTCTGGGTAAGTAAAAGATCTATTATTTTTAGACAAATATTTGAAACAAATAAGGTTACTAGTACGGCCCAAAGTAAATGAATCGATACTTTGGACTGATTAACAACAGTAAGCTGTGGCTTTATATGAAATGAAAATTTCATTCCTATTATTTCATTTACTAATATTGAGTTTCATTAGTATGGGGAGTAACATTAAAGGTTATCAAGCCCTTTATCCAATTTGACTACATCCAATTTTTTTTAGGGGTGAATTATTAAATGGAATGATAACATTAACACAATACACCACCTGATTCTCTCTCCTTTTTTCTATTTATATCTTGGAAATTGTGTTTGTACCTTCCAAATCATTAAAAAATATCAATGTTAACATTGAGTTAGATCATGACATTATTATAGGCTGACCGAATAAACTGGATATTTTTTATCCAAATATAATCGAGAAAGAAAATGAGAAAAAGGTACGATTCGAGACGACATGTCAAATATGATTATAAAAAGATAAAAAAATTTCATTTCTGTTTTTTTCCGATTATTAATATTTAACTCATAGGGGAGAGAATTAAATATCTAACATCTAGAATTCGTTAGAAATTCTAACATTTTCAAAAGTATAAGCCCATGATACTTTTCTCAGGTATATTTTACAGTAGAAATAATTTGCGCATATTATATTATTTCTACATATATCATAATGGTATTAAATATTAACTTGTAATAGACCTAGATGTAGTTCCATTTATCATATGGAATCTTTAAGGAACTAGAGAAGTTGATTGAATTTATTCCAATTGAAACAACTGCGGACGGTATTAGTAAACTTCAAGCGAACACTGATGTAGACACAATTTTATTTAGAGGATAGAGATCGAATTGCTGTAAGGCTTGGTGTTTTAGAAATGGGAAAAGAAACTATTAGTCTCCGGGAAATAGTTAAGTTGTTCAACAAGCTCCTAAAAGATGCAAGAATTGAAGAATTTGTAGAGTCCCAGGAGGTACAGATTGCTGCTAAAAGATGGCTCTGGATTACCTTTAAAGAATCTTTTGTTTGAATTTTACCTGTCTGCATTAAATAGTGATTCTTTTGATGCTAGAATATATCTAATCCATGCGTTTCTTATATTAGGACTAAGAAGAAGGTTGGTGCTACTATTGTCATTAATACTAAACGAATATAATAATTTAAAATATGACCCAGAGTTTAGAAAACTCTTAACCCAGTTTGCCATCATTTCGGAACCAAATAATATTGATATTCATTTTGACATCGATGAGAAAGGATTCTCAAAGAGATATGGCAACTATTTAAGTGAACTGCAAAAGTTAAAACAGGTGTAAGCAAGAGTCAATCTGTTTAAAATGTGAAAGTAGATATTATCCCATATAAGGGATTTCAAACTCGATTTTTATCTATCTATCCATCTTGTGATCATCATTTTATTAAATTTCTCCGTCCTTAATTACTGCATGACAAGTAAGCGAACTAGAAATAAATATGTAGGTTTTACACCTACTCTTTTTAATTTGCATAGATAAAAGGAATAAAATAACTAGCAGATTCGATAAGAATTGATGAATAACAAAATATTTCAAAATAGTCTTTTTGTTGGAATCGCAGTGACTCTTCTCGTCGGAGTAGTAGTTATCAGTAATACGAATATGGCATTTTCGCAAAACGAATCGATTAGTAATGACATACATCTTGGTCTTAACGAAAATAATACTTCTTATCTGAATTCAACAAGCTCTAATCATACCGGAAACTGGACCGAAGGAAATTCTACATTACAGACAAATCAGTAATTTTTCGAAACTATACTATAAAATTTTTTATTCATAATATCAAATTACTTTTAATGTCAAGAACCGATTTAGAATAACATTACAGGGTCTATAAATTATAATAATAATATGTATTATTTGTTCTCTCTCTCCCTTATCAAGCAATTTCAAAAATTCATATGCGAAAATATCACATACACAGAAAGTTTTTCATGCATAAAAAGAATATTATTATTTCTAATCTAAAAATAGATCTCGCAGCTCTACGACTGTGAATGTATAAATGTTCATGCAATTACAGATTAGGAACATTTGGAATATTTTTTCAAAATTCCACCTAGTCTGTAATTTAGTTTTCTCTTTATATCTATTTTTAAAAAAACTAGTAGAATACCGTATCAAATTAACATAACTTTATGATAGGTATATAATTCATAATTCTGCTTAATTAAATTTAGTTTTATTCTTTGAATATTAATCCTACAATGATTATAGATTCGTCTTATTTCAAAAAGAAATTTTATAATTACCAAATATAAGTAATTTATGATTTGAATTAGCTACCAGTTAAATGAGATATGTTAGATCCAGGGTTAACTGCCATCTTCCTCAAATAATCAAACTGAAAAATATTTTATTTTTAAGTCGATATATTACGATGCTGAAAACCGGAGTAAAGCGGCGGAAATTAAGCCTCTGTTCTTTCATCCGATTGAGTTATTTGGAACATAATTATTTAAATCATAATAAATTTGATGGTCGAATTAAGAATGTCTGAACAAATAATGAAAACATATGTTAAAGGGCGAATACAATTCTTATTCAATGGTATCCTCAATTTTTCTTATCTTGTTTGGTTTCACCCAAACCTACGAATAACATGGACATTGTAATAATATTTTAATAAATATTCCTACAAACGTAATCGAATAGTTTACTGCTTGCAGTACTTACATATCGTACCCTATTATTACCACATTCAGAGCAGATCTTACTCGCGTACGGTGACGAAAAGTTGAAATTTTCATACGGATTAAAACTAAAACATCTGTTACACACCACAAAGTTATTGATTTTCCAATTTTCCTTATTTATTTTAAATTTAGTATTTTGTTCTCCATTCATGACTTCAAGTTCAAGAATAGAGGTATTCTTTGTGGTTTGTATCTGGTCATCTAACTCTTGATTTAAGAGGTTTTTTGTTTTCGACATTGAATAATTTATACACAAAATGTGATTTATCGGGATCGAATGACGCAAATTCCCTTTGATTCATGAATAATAAGCTAATGTAAATTAATTTACGCTAATAGCACTTTTTAAAGAAGATACACACATATGTTAAATTCACACGTATTTGTACTATCTTACACGAACCAAATTAGTCAAATCTTGCAAAGTAAATTATCTATATACAATGGCACAAACAACAAAAATAGAATATTCTCATCCAGAGGTATTGGTCGACACCCGATGGGTTGAAGAACATATAAACGATAAGAAAATTCGGATTGTTGAGGTAGATTATGATTCTGCGGGTTATTATTATCTAGGTCATATTTCTGATTCAGTCTTATTAGATTGGAGAAAAGATATTAACGATCCTTTACGTCGGGACATTCTGTCAATTGAAAAATACGTCGACTTGTTGAGAAGACTGGGAGTTAATAATGACGACACTGACTTGATTCTTTACGGCGATTTTAATAATTGGTTTGCTGCATTTGCTTTTTGGGTTTTCAAGTACTACAATTATCCCAATGTAAGATTGATTAATGGCGGCAGAAGGAAATTGTTGGATGAAGATAGGCCTCTTGAGAAAGAAATTGTAAAAGTATCTAGGGGGGAATTTAAAATATCAGAGTCATTTAAGCCAAATGAAAAAATCCGGGTATATTTATCTGACATACAAAATGCTCTAGTCAGCAGGAGAAAATTTCAGATTAGGTTGGTTGACGTTGGAAGTCCGCCAGAATTTAATGGAGTTATAGCTTCACCTCCGGAATATCCTACCGAACACGCACAAAGAGCCGGTCACATCCCCGGAGCTCACAATATCCCTTGGGCTCAAGTTTTAAATGAAGATGGCACCTTCAAATCTGCTGAGGAGCTTTTGCGGCTTTATGAGTCAAAGAATATACTGCGTAAAGATGAGGTAATTACATACTGTAGAATCGGAGAACGGTCGTCACCTTCTTGGTTTGTTTTGACTTGGATATCCTGATGTAAAAAACTATGATGGATCCTGGACCGAATGGGGGAATATCATAGGTAACCCGATCGAAAAGTAGAACTAAGAATTAAAGTACCGCAAAACAAAACAAATCTTTTCGATTTGTAAATAACCTCTTTTATACTTATTATGGATCAAGAATGAATTATTGTTTTAACTTGTTACCTTGTTATCACAGTATTTGACGGTTACTATTCTTGAGTACATATTCATTGTTAGATACGTGATGAGGAATTGTGACAATATTTGTTTGGATCCTGTGCAAATTGACACTTCGGTATTAGTTTGTCAGAATTTTCAATTCTATTTAGTGCGATAATTTATTATTATTAACGAAGGGTTACAAAATCAAACCCAGATACTTAAATTTATTAAGTTGAATGTGCATCTTTTATATGATTTTAGGAAAGAATCTGTTGCCTATCAAAAAATATTTCGAAAAATACAAAGACTATATACTTTTCAATAAGACCTTGATAATTTCTGGAGTTTTCGCCTTCATTGGTGGAGCGCTTTTTACTCAGTTTTATTCATATTTTGACACCAATAGTTTCTCAAACTCTGTCGTTACGTTAGCCTTTGAGTATCTTATTTATTTACCTATTTTTGGTTTTTTATTTTATTTTGATAACAAACATAGGTATATTGATCGCAGAACAGGTAAAAAGAATATCAATGTAATAAAATCTGACATAAAGAAATTGATTGCAGCATTTGCCATTTCTGAGATTGTATTTTCTGTTTCAAAAGTTGTAATTCATTTCGAGTTGCTGAATAACCAAATATTCGAACCCTACTTAGCTTCCATGATTGCATCCTTGTCTGCTTGGGTAATTTTTTTAATCGTAATAAACTTGAGTGTACGAACGGTTCGTCTATTTAAATCAAGATAATAACGTTTTCTTGCATGGATTAAATAGTGCATAACAAGAAGGTGCAGTACCAAGTAAGGCAGATTCATTCATAATTACAAACTGGTGAAGTTCGCTTTCTTTTACAATTCGTTATTAATATTAGATGTATTAATCAATATATCTATTATGAGAGTGGGGGTAGGAATAATCTTTTTCGATGATGCGAAAGGGCTCCAACGATGTTTGAATTCAATTGCGTCACACGTTGATTTGATAATTGCAATTGATGGCCGATTTAAAGAGTTTGAAGAATGTTATGACGTAAGTAGAGACGGTTCCAAAGAAGTAGTCGAATCTTATTCCAATGCTAGATACTATTGTTTTCCCAATCTGACTGAAATCGAAAAGCGAAATAAATATTTAGAGTTAGCTAATTCGTACGGACTAGATTTTCTATTGGTTTTGGATTCTGATGAATATGTGAAAATTGATTACCCGTTATTCCGTAGTAATCTAGAAGCCATATTTTTTAAAAATGAATGTCTTGGTAAATCATCATCTCCTGAGGTATACGCTGTCAAGATGTACGATCGACAATTTGAAAAACCTCATAATGTTATAGAAAGACACAACGAGCGGCTACTTTACAAACCAGGTTGTCTTAGATATTCTTCTATACATAGTAATTTAGTAGACATTAACGACGCCAGCCGAAATTTTACAACTGCCAAGTACACAGCAGAGATCGAAGGGATCACCTTATATAATGACGATAGTTTACGTTCAACTGAATACGTACTAAAAAGCATAAAATACCAACGTTACTTATTTGGATCCGAAAGGTTGGAACGAAAACGAATTGTAGGATATGAGACTCTAAAGTACAAATGAAGGCGGTTTTCTCACCTAACAGTAAATATTATTATAGTTTGCTCAAAATGTTGAACTGGTAAGTTTCTACTATCAACACAAGAAATTAATCCTATCAATAGGCTTAATAATGTTTTATTGCCAATTAATTTGTCAAATCGTTTATATCTTGTTACGAAAAAATTATTAAATTTACCTTGTTCGAATTTTTTCTATTTTATTTATCTCTACATACTTTAAATGTCAAATGTATATCCAAAACTAATGGAATAATCAATTCTATGAAAATTTGTTAGGAAGTTTAAAAAGCAAGATTTTCAAATATCAATAATTATCTTTTAAGTAAAGGATAGAAATAAGTTTGAATACAAGTTTAGGTAGATTTCATTTAGTAAATGAAGAGTGTCGTTTCTCTTGTGTTTGACGAAGCTAAAGACAAGAGCATCATGCTCGAATTGGATAGCTCGCTTTCTCCAAAGACTTTTCAAGCTATATTAGATCGTTTGCCAATCAAAGTCCAAATGAACAGATGGGGAGATGAACTATATTCAGATCCAATAGACGTAAGTTTTGATGAGGAAGAAAACTCAAGAATCGAAGTAAATGAACTCGATGTTGGGTTTTGGCCTGAAGGTAAAGCTTTGTGTCTATTCTTCGGTCCCACACCTATTAGCAAGGATGGGAAAATACTCGCATATTCGCCTGTTAATATAGTAGGTAAAATTTTGGAACCGACACTAAAAAATGAGATTTTGAATCATGTCGAAACCAAAGCAAAGGTGCATATAGGTAGGGTTTTATAATTAATTTTATTTTTAAAAACAGTATTCAATCTGACATGAAACCCCTGTAGTGATATATTTAAGGTAACGATATTGATTTGATTTGTTCTAATAAACAAGTCTAATCCTCTATAAATGATTGTTATCATAAAAATAAACAAACTTGCGATAAGAGGTTCCTATTACAAATAAGGTTTCAGTCAATAGCGTCGAATGACAACGGGATCTATCAAATTCTGTTCTAACCATTTCTATCCGTATGTCTGGTTAATAATTACTATTGTTTTATTAGAGTATCCTCAATTTAACAAGGATCGTACTAGTGTTAAAGCTAGACTAAGAGAGTCGAAATAGTAAGATAATCTGTCCAAATCAAAATACTATTTCTCTATTTAGACAACAGAGCTACAATTCATGGGATTCTGTTACATCAAAAGTAAATACTTTTCCATGTATGTCCCCTTCTGCCTTCAAAGCTTCTATTATGGAATTTGCCTTATCGTCATCGACAATGGTTTCAATTCGAGTTCGACGAGCAAATTCTGGGGTGTATTTTTCTCCTGTTTTATATCCTTGTACTATTCTTTCAGTGGCCTCTCTATCGAGATGACCTTGTCCCATAATGTCAAAATAAGTAATACCTTCAACCTGCTTATCAATTAAGATTTGTTTTGCAGCATTAAAACTGCTTTCCTTAACATAAATAATTAATCCTTTCATTGATTGATTTTGGTCATGATTTTATATAAGGGTGAATGGATGACGCATTTAATTCAGTGAATACACTTACATTGGACTACTTAATCCTTTAGTTTAAGAAATGATAGTATCTTAAATACCTCTGAAAACTAAACCATTAATAGTAATACTTGTGATTTAATCGATAGGCTCGAAACAAAAATAATATCTTGACTACTAAAATGCCAAAAATTATCGATGTAGAAACAAAGTCAAAATTTTACGTGTTATGCTAAAATTTGAACTTGGTACAAGTCCTAAAATTTGTGCTATTTTCCCACTATTATTCATTTTAATGCAAATTTCTATAGCATATTACTAAAGGAACAAGGATTCTTCAGGTATATCTTCAATTAGACTTAATAACTCATGATCAAAAGGTTTCTGTCTAATCATAGATCGGATGCCGGGTAGAGGAGGATTTGATCAGAAAAATGTAATATGTGTCATGAGTACCTACTATTTTGGTCCAGCAGTTTTACTATAACGAGAATCATGAAAAATTATCTAATCAATTCTCTATTATGGAATATAATAAAATACCTGACAAACATGGAAATTTTAAGGATATTCACTAATAAGCTTGAATATTGTGTCAGAGCGCAAGGGGAAGGGAAGTCTAATTATTTACAACATTTGGTATCAAGAGACGATTGAGTAATATTAAAAGACTCAATTCCATCAATTTTATATGTAAACTAAACAAATAATAATTCTATTTTAATTCCATCCGGATCATATACATAAAATGGAGAATTATGTTTCTTCTGCGAATCGTATATATTTTCGTTAAAACCTATCCCATTCTCAAGTATATGATTCATTAGTTTTTTTCGATCATTTTCACTATTAACTAAAAATCGTAATGCGTAATGGTCAAGTCCTGGCTTACTATGATCATCGGAACTACTTTTCAAAATGTTTGTCCCTAACCAAGTGTTTGTTGCAATATGGTGATGATAATTATCTGCAGCAAAGAAGTATGCTCCTGGATAAGTTGCTGTATGGTCAAGTCCCAATAACTGATGATAGAATTTCTCTGCTTTCTGCAGGTTTCTAACATGAAGATGGACATGACCGATAGTAGTAAATGCTGGAAGGCCACTCCATATTTCGTTTTCATGCTGGCCCAAAAGATTGTCTACATTCAATGGTTCTATTACCATGTGTACCTTATGTTCGTTATTCCATTTCCATTCAGATGGATCTCTGTCTCTATAAACTTCAATGCCGTTGTAGTCTGGATCATGGAGATATATCGCTTCTGAAACTGCATGATCAGCCATCCCTTCGTAATACTTTGAATCAAGGTTATCCTGAATATGACGAAGAAATGACGCTAAGTGCCTTCGTTCAGGTAACAATATGGCAAAATGGTAAAGCCCCGCTTCTCCCCTTTTTGTGTTAGCAGTGACGGTAGTAGTACTAGTATCTGTCTTTACTTGATCTAATACCAGTAGTGCTGACATGTTTTCTGAAGTCGGTTCGGCAACCCCTAAAAAAGCAATATTTCTGCCTGAATCGATTTCAATAACGGCAAACCCGAGGATGGATTTGTAGAACTCGACTGCCTCTTGTAAATTAGACACTTTCAGATGAATATGATCTACTCTCAGAGATTGGTGTGTCATAAAGTCACGTGGAGTATCATTGCTCACATATAGATTAAGCATAGGATATATTTAACTCAAAAATCAGACATATTTATCTGGCTTATCCGATATGTTATTTCAAGTGGATAATTGATAGGCTAGTAATCTAAAGTGCAATTGCATGAATTCCATCCTACATTGATGAATCTAGCGCTCTAGGAAAGGGTTGAGTAATGATGTCTGGAATAGTTGAATTTGAGATACCTTTATCAAACGCAATACCAAAAGTGCAGGCTTATCTATTGCAATACATTCTTCCATGTTAACAAAGAGAAGGAGTAGGAAAAAGATTGCTGATGGATGTCAAGTATCCTGGTTTATTCAAGGATAGAATTTACCCTATCCAAAAGATTAATGATCGGTTATTTTGATACAAAAAATTTGTATCTCGGTTAGATTTCAAGGATTTTAAAGACCCTGTATGTAAACAGGATATACGCAAACCGCATTAGGTAAATTTGCGATACTTGATATCTCCTTTGTTGTAGACACAAAGCAAAATGAATTAACCAATGCATAGAAAATCATGTAAGGCAATCAAGTCTTGTCTTTTATTTGAAATGTCATTGCTATGATCCAAGATAGGATACGAAGAGTCTAAAATATTTTACACATAACCAAATCAGAAAATGTAAACAAAGATACTCTAAAGTACGTTAATTAGTAAATAAGGTTAAAGAAAAGTCTGTTTACTAAAGACAAGAATATGGATGTATTTTCAGAATGTTCAGGGTATTGAGTAGTGGTGATAGTCGAGAAAAAGATTTGAAGGCAAATCGCCGTCAGAATTAACCTGTTAATTTAAGAGGATGATTCAATCTTTTTAGGGTAGCACATATTACGGGTCTACATAGAACAAGTATTGAAGAACGATCAAGTTTTGTAATGAGAAGGAGTGAGTCGGCAAATTGGTCACACTATGGAACTAGTTGGATGCTTACTATTACCCTTCGCCAACCCACGCCACGGCGTATGTATTTAGACGGATAGGTTGTGTACCTTATGATAACTCCAAGTTGTATTAAACTTTTTCTTTGTTTTTAAATCGGAAATTGAATCACAAATCACAATTAGAATAGTACTTCCTTTTAATTAAACGAGTCCTTTATTATAGTGAGCAGATTGTATGCATATCTAAGAGGTAATTCAAAAGTATAACTTTTGCCATTAGGGAAGAAAAATAATATCAAGTTACTTTGTTATTGTTAATTTCGCAATATACTTTTTTGATTAAGGGTATGCCACATCGAAATAGGGGATTGTTTTCAATCTTCGACCATTATACTATCGGTCTGACACTAGATGCTTCTTACCTTTGTAATGGTCGTCTACAGTTAAAGATATTGTTGAGTTGGTATTTAGATGGATCAAGGTTCCATTACATTCCGACTAAAATATCATTTTATTATCGACCCTCATACTGTTAGAATTTGAGTTTATTTGCGTATTTTAATTCTGACAAAAGAACATACTTTGAAAGATACCGATCAAAACTGATTTTCTGGGACAAGTATAATTCTTTACTAAGTACTATATTTAGTCTAATATGATATTACATCAAATTTCATTCCCTATTATGACGCCTTGTGACTCAATTCACAGAACGATACGGTTGGTTGAAAAAAAGCGAGAATAAAGATATATCTAATTTCGGTTTGCTATTTCATGAGTTAATCAATGGCTATTAATGATAAAGTGGCGGTTGTAACAGGTAGCTCATCGGGTATAGGATTTGAAACATCACTGGCACTTGCACGAAACGGGTACCATACGTATGCGACAATTAGGGATATACGAAAATCTAAAAAAATCGAAGCAATCTCAGTACGAGAAAATATTCTAATAAAAACTATGGAGATGGATGTCAATTGTGATACATCTGTAAAAGAAACAATGGACAAGATAATAAGCGAAACAGGTCGAATTGATGTACTGGTCAATAATGCGGGGTACGGTTTGTTCGGTGCTTTAGAAGATTTTGATATGGATTCTATAAGAAACCAGTTTGAAACAAATGTATTTGGCGTAATAAGGGTTGCAAAAAGTGCCCTTCCCATAATGAGGGACAGAAGAGAGGGATTAATTGTCAATGTCACATCATTGGCTGGGTTAATAGGCGTGCCCGCAGAATCGGTGTACGCAAGTACGAAATTTGCAGTTGAAGGGTTGAGTGAATCTCTGTCATATGAATTGGAACCATTCGGGGTAAGAATAATAATTGTCGAACCTGGTGTAATAAACACCAGTTTCGTTGAAGATCTAGTTGTTCCTGATTTATATGGTATAAATAAAAAGGGACAATTTGTTCAGAATAAAGAAAACGAGCCCTCATCGATTTCCAATTATCATGATACGATCGGAAAATTTCTAAAATATTATTATTCAGCCATGAGTAATGCACCTCATCCACAGCTTGTGGCAAGCGAAATTTTACAGGCAATAAAGAAAACATCTAACAAGGCAAACTCTAGTCCGATTATAAGAGTCACAATTGGAAGTGATTCTCAGAAATATTCTAAATTGAAAAGGGAATTAGGAGATGATGCTTTTCATACAATGCTAAGGAGGGATTTGTTGGGATAAGGTTTATTATTATAAGGTACAACTTGTCATCTTAAAGTGCTCTATTGGTTAATAATGAAAGGATTAGAAAACAAATTTGAATAGAACAATTACGATATTGGCTCATAAAATAGAATATTATTTGATCAGCCCTTTAAGTATTAGAAGTAACTAATGGTCGTCAATCTACCATGAAAATGGTGAGGGCTTTTGTCGTAATTCTTGTTATGAGAAAAATGCTTATGTGATTCTCTAACTTCACTATAGAACTACTAAAATTGATGAGTTTATCGTTACAATTATGCGTAACGTGCTTTTAATCCTATTCCAGGCTTTATCACATACAACTGCTAAATTTGACAAATTGTTATAATTCGTTCTCTATGTTTCATTTTCATTTGCAAAATAGTCTATAATTAGGACAATTGTGCAGACTTCACTAATGCGATTGGCGACCTTGCTCTCAAACCCTGACGGGGTTATATAAGAAATTTTGTTAACTAGTTGAAAAGGCGGTATCTAAAAAACGAATAGAAATTTAAACCGGTATCCTTAAATGCAATAATTCTAGATCTGTTCTATCTTTGGGGGAAGGGTAGGACATTCAAAAAGCTTCTTGTTGTTATATGGCTGAAACTAATGTATGCCCTACCTCCTTATATATATAGATTATATATAGCTTATATTAATTTCGATAGCTTTTTTAAATACAATGCATCTATGGCAACCACAATTGGTAGATTGGATATTAGATTAATGACTTTTAACGTATTAAATACAACATTTTTGATTTATGTAATAATAATGGAAAACCATAATTTCAGTTCATATGCTTATTAGTTTCTGCTACCTTAAAAGGACGGAATTTAATTTCAATGTTCTGGCCTGCCTGTTACTCATACTCTTTCCAAAAATGTTTTAAAATTACAATTCTGCCTCTTTCTTATCTCTTTAGTCGGATTAACTGCAATCCCTCTTAGATTCCCTTTTCGGTGCCAATGCGTTAATAGTAATCTATGTTGATCATCTGTAGTCAAACGACTTTTTGCCCCTAATACTGAATCCAGCAAAATATTGGTTCTTTGAAGCAGTAATAACAATTAGAATTCGTTCCTATGGTGTGAGACAAAAGCGTTTAGATTTGATTGATTTATTTAGTGTCTCAATTTCAAACCAGGTTTTGACGTACTTTTTAGTATTTTCTACGTCTCAAAATGATTGTTTTACCTTTATTTGGTTTATTACTTTTTGACAAATCCGTATTATCAAAAAGTTCGCTAATTTATTCTCTTTATCCCTTTCGACTTTCTTCTACTTGTTTTCTTTATAAAATCATTATTTTATGACCCTGGTATCCTAAAGGTTGTCTATGAATCCTTAATATGAATTCTTCTTGTAAAATACTTGTTATAAAAGAGGTCTGTTTGTTAATTCATCGAATTTGAATCTAAAGAAAAGAGTCGAAAACGTCTGTTAGTGGAGAAAGTAAATTATCTTCAGTCGATGGTTCAACGGAGTGAGGAATTACTAGATCAAAAGTGCTAGCGGTAAATGGAGTGGTATTCTTATACAATTGCAAAATTATTCTGTGTTCTCCATCATCAGGAAAGATGTAAATAATTGAAAATTTTCTATTATTGACAGGTATTGTTTTATCTTTAAATTTATACAATCGTCCCTCATGATCTGTAATTGTTATACGGGCATTCAGGTCTTCAAAAGGTTTGGAACCATTAAGATATCTTACATCAAACGAAATTTTCGTAATTACATCCATGACGGGAACAACTGGTTCTAGTTTTATAGTAATGTTCAAGTTATCTCGCTGACTTATCCAACTATCCTTTTTGACGATGGACAGAGTGATATATTCGGCTAGTGAATAATTTCAAAGGGTATTATTCAGAAAGTGTAAATAATACAAGAAATATAGAAACAAGGATTACTTGATACTGATAGATTCCTATGCATGCATTTACTTATATTATTGGTATTTAGAAGATATTAGATATATTTGCTTGAAAATCAATGGAACAACAACATAAAAGCAAATTTATAAGAAATTTGACTAGATATTTTATGATTATTTGTAAAAGATATTTATACTAGAAAAATCTACCTAGAGCTACATGAACAAATTAAATCTTTTCGTAGTTTTAACCGTAGTTGCTGCAGCATCAATGTTTGGTGCAACAGTTACTCCAGCTCTAGCACAAGATAATATGACCATGACCATGGACAATTCAACAATGCCAATGGACCATGGTAACATGACCATGACCATGGACAATTCCACTGATATGACAGATAACGCAACAATGGCCGCAAACTAAATTTAAACAACACTTTTTATTTTTTATTGAGAGGGTTTTCTTATTATTATCATAACCTATCTTCGTTGTAACAATTCATTGCTGTTATAGGCTTAATCTATTTGATAATATTCCAGAGTAGTTGAATATTTGAATATAAGATAAGGAAAATTGACTCTTTTATTGGCGAAGTAATATTTGCTAGCTTCGATAATAATGATGTCAGAGAATAAGTCATATAGATTAGGAGAGAAATCATCTATCCGCAAACAGATCTTCCCAGGTACATTCCTAATCTATATTTGCATGAACGAAGTAGCTCGCAGCCTCATAACTGCGATACTTATACTTATGGTCAAAAGCTATTAAATCTTTTTCATATGTTTGACCCGATTAACCGAATGGATACAGTAATTATCTAATTAATGTTTTTCGCCATGTGCTTTCAGCCTTTTTTTGGTTAAAAATTACTCTTAACTAATGAATCAGTATCTACCCATTTCTATACAGGAAAAGTTGGTCTGCGCATTGAAAAATGAGTATACTAAACAAAATGACGAATGAGGCTTTAGTGTATTGACTATTCCTACTTCTCTAACAAATGTTTTATTAAATTATAATGATCCGTTACACATACTCAAGGGGATAAGATTCCTTTCATGGAAGAATCTGCAGGGATCTGTAGGGTCGTATTTGTTAATTGTTGTTCTTGTCTTGACGACAACGATATAGCAACGAGGATAATGACATCGATAAAAACTTGCCTACGGATTTTTATACTAAAATAGTAATAGTAATTGGGCCACCTTAAAGTTTTGTCATATTCTTGGCAACGGTAATCTTGCGATACATTAATTGGACTTTTATGGTACTAGCTATACTACCAATCGCTTTGGGGATATGACTTTTTTTGCTTGTGTTATATCGATAGGTGCAGTTAAAATATCACAGGGAACTTACTTTCGTTCAATTATCTTTCTTTGTGTATCTTCTTTTTGTACAAAACTTTCATACGGAATTCACCTAACTGTTTGACTAAAATCAAATATAGATGAGTATGATAGGATAATCTGTCATCATTACTAAATATTAAATCTCCGCTATTTTCAAAAGTATTGAAAACAACTCAAAAATCGATCTCATTTGTAATATTGTTTTATATTTTCTTTTCAATTGCTATCTCTTCGTCCAAAAATCTGGAAGTGTTTGCAGATGAAGTGGTGGATATTATCCCTATTGGAGGTCAACCAGTAGGAGTCGCATACAACCCGGATAATGGTAACATGTATGTGACAAACTTTCTTTTAGACACAGTTTCCGTCATAGACGGAGACACCAATACGGTGATTGAGACCATAGATATTGGAAGTCGACCAGTAGGAGTCGCATACAACCCGGATAATGGTAACATGTATGTGGCAAATGGCAATTCAAATACAGTTTCCGTCATAGACGGAGACACCAATACGGTGATTGAGACCATCACTCTTGGAGATTTCCCTCAATTGCTCGCATACAACCCGGACAATGGTAACATGTATGTGGCAAACACTGGTTCAAATACAGTTTCCGTCATAGACGGAGACACCAATACGGTGATTGAGACCATAGATATTGGAAGTGGACCAGTAGGAGTCGCATACAACCCGGATTATGGTAACATGTATGTGTTACACGGTGGTTCAAATACAGTTTCCGTCATAGACGGAGACACCAATACGGTGATTGAGACCATCACTCTTGGAGGATTTGGTCTCATATATGTTGCATACAACCCGGACAATGGTAACATGTATGTGGTAGCTCGGAGCTCCGGTATAGTTTCAGTCATAGACGGAAACACCAATACGGAGGTAGCTACTATCGCTGTTGGAGATTCTCCGGAAGGAATTGCATACAACCCGGACAATGGTAACATGTATGTGGCAAACTCTGACTCAGGTACAGTTTCCGTCATAGACGGAGACACCAATACGGTGATTGAGACCGTAGATGTTGGAGGTCGACCAATAGGGGTCGCATATAATTCGGACAACGGAGATATGTATGTGACAGACATTTTCTCAGGTTCAGTTTTTGTTATAACAGTAACCCCAATTCCACCACCAACAGCCGATGCAGGAACTGATCAGACAGTGGCTTCGGGATCTTTGGTACAGCTAGATGGCTCCGGTAGTTCTGATTCTTCCAACTTACCTTTGACATATCAGTGGACCCAGACAGCAGGGCCTTCCGTGACTTTGGATGATGATACCTCAGTAAACCCAACATTCACAGCGCCAAAAGTACAAGCCCAACAGGTCATAGTCTTTGAACTAGTCGTTACAAACGAATTAGGAGTAGAAAGCCTACCTGACAGCGTTACTATAACTGTTGACCCTGCTAATATTCACCCTAATCCACCACCTCTCCCATTCGATGGAATCTTGGGCTCAGGTAACAACATAAACCTACAGGTACAGGATAATTCTAGAGACAGTGTTCTAGGAGGACAGTCAGGAGCTTTAAGAGGAACCTATTCTGATTCACCCATTCTGCAAGGACAATCATTAGAGCAGGATAGCCAAGCAATCTCCTAGGTTACACCAAATGTTTTTTAGTTCTGATAATGGTTCAATGTCGTAAGAAAGGGGTGGTATTATCGGTCATTTTATAAGATCGATTTTTCCTACCAAAAATTTTATCGAGTTTACGATTTTATCAATCCAACTGTTGCTCATATACTATATTCTTAAAGACATAATTAAGTTTCTTTAATTGTCTTGGGATTCTTGATAGATTTGAAAAGATAGTTAGTCCGCGAAAATAATACCTTTTGGTTGAAGGGAAGCTTGTCGCATTTAGAACCTGAAAGAACTGGTCTGCATTCATTACCAAATATTTGTCAAATATGTGATCATTTGCAAACTCCACTCGATAAAGTTAAAATTATTTTCTCCCATTGTCACTGTTGCCATTGTATTATAAACTGCTTACAAAATGGTTCAATTTATGGACATATCAAAGCGGGCCCGAAGGGCTTCGATCCCTCGACTTCCGGCTCTCTTTCTGAACATTTCAGTTAGAAGGCAGGCGCTCTATCCATGCTGAGCTACGGACCCTTGGAAAATTTTGAATATTCATTCCTTATAAAATTGTTCGGGATTCGATAAGATTATTTCCATGATATTAGATTAAAGATAAATTAACACAAATTCCTAGTTGAGCAGCAAAACTGAAAGGGGACCACTATTAAATAGGTGGCCAGTTTTGTTGTTATTTTCTAGATTTGATCTAGTTACATAACTTCCTCTTATCCCTATCTCACGATATGCACTATACCAATCTCAAATTCCAAGTAATAGATTGACATCGACAATAACCAAAACTATGAGCTCGGCAAGTATAATACCTTTACGAGAATTTTTCTTGGTGAAGGAGGATATTATCTTTGAAAAAATTTACCGCTATTATAAAGAATCTCAATAGCTTTCTAAAAATCGGGTTCTACGGTTAAAATGGAGGTAGTTTATGATACTACCAGATTAATGAAATCCATAAAATGTTACATTATTTCAACAATAACAATGAGATGCAATTTGGAAGATTAAGAGGCTTTCCTTGCTTTGCAATCTACTGCTTGATTGATAAACTTAGGATCCTACCAAAGTCATTGCGGATGCTGATTTACTTTGTTGATATAAATATCTAAAATTTATTTTATATTTTTCTACAATTCTCCTTAATGAAAGTTAATAAATAGATGAATTATTCTGTAAGCCATACTAAATTTATAGGATGGGGAGATAATCTGAGGTATCGAAATAGGCGTCAAGCGTCGTCTCACAACCCCTAGCGCTTTTGCATCTCATCATCAGATTGGAGCTTACAAATTGTATTAACGGATCCAACCTAGAAAGCAAATGGTAGCAATCTTGGTCTGGCCCATAGATGCTTATAGCATAAACAGCCTACTTTAGATTATCTCCACATCTAGGGTTCTACAGTAATGGTGTTTCTTCTTTGGCAGGAGTATATTAGTATCTTTGAATACTATTTATCAATTATTTAGCATGCAAATATAGGGCGGGATTATCCTTCCAGCGGCAGTATTTTCCGCATTATATCATAAAATCGAGATGTTATGATAATAATTCTAGAATCGTGGTTTATGATACAATTGAAATTTTATGGTATATTTTGCAAGCTCTTTTTTCATACCTTATGGAATAGATATTGTTCTCCAGATATCTCTCATTAGTCAAGATTCTCCACTCACACCCTCACCGCATGATTGTCTAAAATCCATCCAGTTCCTTAATGCATTAGAGGCTTCTGATAAAATGAAAGTGAAATCCTGTTCGTATTCGTCAGCATAGACTATAAGTTTGGCTGCATTGACATTTATTTGATTTTGGATGGGTATTGCGTATTTACCTTTTAAATATTGCCATGCACCCAAACAAATTCCACTAGAGATCATCGCTAAAACAAAACAATTGGTTTGATACAAATGGCTGTAAATTCAAGCAGCTTGTGAATTTCTTCGATGGTTGGCGTTCTGTCGTTAGCCGACCTTTTTCCTGAATGCAACCCTTTTTTTTGTCAGATGCTAGTTGAGCAAAATATCATTCATATCGCAGAATAATTTGATAGGTTTAGGTAGGTTGCGTAAACTGTTAGTTGAGATTTTTCTTTGAAATACTCTTAACTTCTGTTAAGCGAGATAGTTAAGCAGAGATTTCATGAATCATTCTTTGTCTATTGAGATTCTTGCATACAAAGTGTTATCTCCTACCTCAAAATCCTCACCGGATATTTCAACAAGTCTTAAAACTGTCCAAAATGTCTGAGATATTGAACCATTGTCGCATCAGATTGGATGGCGTATACATATACCTCTAATAAGCGCAACGGGTTTGTTTGGTTGGTTTGTTTGATTATTACTGTGTCCCTGATAGATATCTCTATAGCTTTACTACGAGACCGCTTTAGCTAACAAAGTTTCAAATTTACCACAGGACTTTTAGATCGGACACCCATAATAAGAGTCCACATTGCTAAAAAGATGTGAATATGATGTTAAAATCTGATTTTGTACAATTGTACACTTGACAACCGTAAAGGAATTTCATGAATACTTAAAGCGAAACCTGGACAATGTTGGATTGGACCCAAGCTTTCTTAGCAGATACCTAAATGAAGGCTTTTCTGGTGGAGAAAAAAAGAGGTCAGAAGTAATGCAGATACTTGTGTTAAAGCCTAATCTGGCAATCCTAGATGAACCAGACTCTGGACTTGATATAGACGCTGTTAAAGCTGTGGCTCAAGCAATAAACAAGTTAATTGAAACAGGTGCAGGAGTCATACTATTACCCACTATGCCAGGATTTTACGATATCTAAAGAAACTTGACAAGGTACATGGATGCCATGTCAAAAGGAAAGATAATAAAATCAGCAGGAAAAGAGCTTTCAGAAGAACTTGAAGCCAAAGGATATACATGGCTAGGCTTGTCTGATGACTCTAACCAGTAGTATTGCTGCTACTAATACTGCTGATTTATCTGTATTTTTATTTTCACTACACAATACAAGGACTAAAAATAAGACCTATTATAACAACATAAACAGCAACAACTACAGCACTAAGAGAAGCATAAAAAGGTAGCAACTTCTATCCTTCGTCATATGGATTTTGTCTACAAAAGAAAGGAAAGAAGAAGGAAGGCGGAAATTTGTTGATTGTTTGTTTGTCAAAAAAACCCATATAAACAAATCAGATAAACATAAATTGATACAAAACCGATCTTTGCTAGGTTAAAGAAGATCTATTCTGATGTTACAAAGCCAGTATATAGATTCTTTTGGCGGATATGACCCGATTACATTATTAATCCTTTATAAGCGAATTTACTTATTCATATATTATATGGGTAATTAATTAAAAATTTGTAGCCCAAGTGTCAACTATATAAATTGTTATTTAGGAAAGAATCACAAATAGATATAGTGAAAATCATATATAAAAGGCAGTTAGGGTCGATTTTCTACTTCAATAGCTGAAAAATTGTTATTCCTAGGTCAATTTGAAATGTCCTGAGTGAAAAGAGTGTGGGTGTTCATGTTATTGACTAGAACAGGACTACTCATTGCGATATAGTGTGTTGTATATACATGCAGAACGGGTATTTCACACAATTAGTCAGATTCTCGATCATCGATATATTCTTTTCCGAAAGTTAATATTTTAAGATTCATTTATTAAAAGTATAAGGAACAAAGTCAATCTTATAAATTGCGAGGAGCATGGGTATAATAAAGAGGTGAAATCATAGCTGCTAGAAAACGGTAAGACCTCTAATATAGAAAATGGAGAATCAAATACAAAACGCTTTGTGAATGATAAATTTGTTAATCTCTTTGAAAATTTTTATAAACAGCTATCAGAATTGAATAAAATTTCGGCTATGGGTCCATTTGTCTCTTTGTTAAACGATCCACAACTAAACATAAACAATATGAGAGAATATGGAAATATTTTGATAAACTATCAGATTGTTCTAAACAAATACCTGACACAAATGATAAATTCGTATTTTCTAGCCCTAGATAAGGTTTCTGAAGGACTACAAGACAAAGACTCAGATGAAGTTAGAAAGCACATAATAGATTCCTTTGAGGAAGTATTCTCTTCCATGTTTGAATCTGACGAATTTTCTATCAATTACAATAATCTGATCAATATCATAATTGACCTTAACAAGAGTTATCAAAAATTTTTCGATGCTTCAATGCCATTTGTAGGTAGACAATCATTATCAAAGGAAGAAAAGGATTTATTATTCAACAATTTATATGAGATAAAGAAGCTATCGCTTGAGATAAGAAATAAACTGAACGAGAAAAATGATGAATAAGACTATTTTTGATTACTACTTTAACGAGTGTATAAAATTTATAAACGAACCGGAAAATTTCAAGAAAATCACCGAAATGAAGCGACTTCTTTCGGACATTGAAAGAGTAGATACGGGAACCACAGAATATGAAGTCATAAAAGAGACTAATTTGTATAGATTACTGCATTATAAATCAACTAAAGAGCGGGCCTACAAGTACCCTTTACTTATAGTATATGCACTAATAAACAAATCATATATCCTCGACCTTCAGCCAAACAAGAGCTGGGTAAAGAATCTATTGGACCAAGGCATTAATGTTTATTTGCTTGATTGGAAATCCCCTGGAAAATTTGACAAATTCACAACGATAGATGATTATGTTAATTTATTTATCTATGAATGTGTTGAACTAATCAAGAATATAGAACACATAGACAAGGTTTCACTTCAAGGCTATTGTATGGGTGCTACAATGTCCTTAATATATACTACATTACACCAAAAAAACGTAAAGAATCTGATAACTATAGCCCCTGTTGTTGATACAGAAAAGGATACTACAGTTATTAAGAATATGGCCAAGCATATGGATATCGATAAAGTGCTCTCTCAATATGAAAATTTTCCATATGAACTATTATACAGCTGCTACGCCGCTTTAAAACCATTCAAACAAGGAGTAAGTAAGTACATAAACTTGTTTCAAAACTTGAAGGATGAGAATTTTATTCAAAACTTTCTGAGAGTAGAAAAATGGCTCTACGATACCCCTCCAATTGCGGGTGAGACTTTTCGACAATGGATTAAGGATATTTATCAGAAAAATTTATTTGCTAAAAACAAACTGGTTGTAGGAAGTAGTAGGATTAATTTGTCTAAAATTAAAGTCCCCTTATTGAATCTGGTAGCAGACCAGGATCATTTGGTTTCGCCTGAGTGCAGTATCCCGTTAAATAACCTAGTATCAAGCACAGATACAAATCTAATGAGATTTTCTACAGGTCATGTCGGGCTTATTGCCAGTGGATACTCACAAAATGTAGTTTTGCCTAAAGTGGGTAATTGGATAAAAATCCATTAAGATTGGGAAGAATTATTCTTATTTCCTGATTTTTGTTTTCTACTGGCCAAAGGAATTATTATAACCTGAACCAAATCACCTTCTTCAATACCTAATGCCTGTCTTTCTGCCTCCGGAATTGAAATTCTACCTCCACTTTGCACATTGGTCTTGAACATTGCATTATAGTTAGTAAACCCTTGAAGAGATGAGAACAAATTCTGGAAAGCATTAAATTGAAAATTCGAAAACTGTCTCATCATATCCTGTTGAAATTCTGTAGTCTTTTCAATTGCCTTCTTAATATCAATACTGCTACTAGCACTATTATTGCTGTTGTTGGTACTTTCACCATTATTTTCATTACTCATAATAAAATAGATAATTATAGGTCATTATTATAATATTGTAAATTAGATTCTTGTTGTAGCAATCTAGGATTCGATAAACTTTTTAATTATTTCATAAAATTCATGTGGCTTTTCAACATACGGGGTATGACCACATCCTTCCATAATATGTGTCTCAACAATTGGTATTTGTTTAAAGTACTCTATATTTTCAACTGGAATGGTAGAATCTTCACTTCCCCAGATAACAAGTGTAGGGATTACGATTTCAACCAATCTATTTTGTAATCTTTGATCCCTTCGCATAGCAAGCAACGTAGAAATTAAGGCATACTTGGAATTTGGGAGTCTCATTCTATTAATGTAATCCTTTACTGTGTTTTCATCTACCTTGTAATCGGGATTATTAGCCATCATTTGAAAGGCCCTTTGAACATTCTCAATGGTTGGATATAACCCAGAAAAAATATACTGGCTAAGAACATACGTGGGTCTTTCCAGGGTACCTGCTGGAGAAACAAGGATTATCTTTTCAAAAAAATCCTTATGTCTTAAGCTATATTCTAACACCAATTGACCACCAAACGAAGAACCAATGATTATGGGGTTGCTAATCTCTAATTTACTAAAGAGTTCTTCTAGGAATTTTACAAACAAATCTATAGTATATTCAATTAACGGTTTGTCACTATAACCAAATCCGATCAAGTCGGGGATTATGACATTGTAATCTTTTAGTAATGGCCACAATTCTGACCACCTTTCTATAGATGCACCCAATCCATGCAAAAGGACGATTGTTTTACATGGGCCTTTTCTTTCAATTATCAAACATCTGATATTATAACCCAGTATTTGAATAAACTCCATTCTTTCTGTGTCTGAGTTCTGTTGATTAAATACTAGGCCCATATTATTGATTAATAGTGTTATACCACATGCCTCTAATATAGATACTATTCAAAAATGATTATAATCCTTATAATAAAAATTGTACATTAAAACTCCATCAAAAAATCCTCATTACGTAGTCAGAGCCTAGACTTATTCTTTACGTATGGATAAATTGTAGGTGAATATCTCGTATCTGATGGTAGCGTTGCAATACAATCAGCACAGGATTCAGGTGCGTTGGGCTATTGGTGATGGCAGGCTGAATACCTCGCCCGAAGGCTTGATACTTACACCTCCATTCCATCAACGCCATCTTCTATGGCCGCCCTTCTCCTTACGGAAGGCTGTCTTTTCTCGGGAAAGGCTTCCTCCTTAGATGCTTTCAGGAGTTATCCTAAGCAGCTTAGCTGCTCAGCTTGCCCTGTCGGACAACTGATAAACCAGAGGCTGCGCTGCCCTGTTCCTCTCGTACTAGGGGCAACTTCCCCTCAGACAACCACGCCCCTGTCAGGCAGAGACCGACCTGTCTCACGACGGTCTAAACCCAGCTCACGTTCCCCTTTAATGGGCGAGCAGCCCCACCCTTGGCTCCTGCTGCAGAACCAGGATGGGAAGAGCCGACATCGAGGTACCAAACCGCGGGGTCGATGGGAGCTCTCGCCCGCGACGAGCCTGTTATCCCTAGGGTAACTTTTCTGTCACCACCAGCCCCCAATAGTGAGGACATGATGGATCGCTAAGCCCGGCTTTCGCCTCTGAATCCCGTATCATTGGGAATCCAGTCAGACTGGCTTTTGGCTTTGCCCTCACCGGCGGAGTTCTGTCCCGCCTGAGCCAATCTTTGGGCCCCCTCGATACATTTTCAAGGGGGTGCCGCCCCAGCCGAACTGCCCACCTGCCGTTGTCCCTGATAGACAGGTTAGCGATACGGTAACAAATGGCTGGTGTTACACTTGCGCCTATGTCAGTCCCGGAGAACTGACCTTAACGGCTCCCAGCTACTCTCTGCATTTGCAACCATATCGCAGCAACAGGCTGCAGTAAAGCTCCACAGGGTCTTCTCTCCCCGACAGAGGTTCGAGGACTGTTCGTCCTCGTTATGTGGCTTCACCGGGTTGTAGGCAGGGACAGCGGGGCCCTCGTTGTTCCATTCATGCACGTCGGAACTTACCCGACAAGGCATTTGGCTACCTTAAGAGAGTCAGAGTTACTCCCGGCGTTTAGCGGCCCTTAGCCCAGTTGAACCCAGGTTTTAGGTACCGCCACTGGCCAGGATACAGAGGCCATACAAATCCTTTCGGACTAGCGACCACCTGTGTTTTTATTAAACAGTCGGGACCCCCTAGTCACTGCGACCTGCAGTCCCTACTCCTCGTAAAAACTGCAGGCACTCCTTATACCATAGGTACGGAGCTATTTTGCCGAGTTCCCTTGCCATACGGTATACCCGATAGACCTTAGACTTCTCATCCAGGGCACCAGTGTCGGATCTCGGTACGGTCTTGAAAGTATCTTCCTATTTTTGCTTTCATTGTCTCCTGGAATCAAGTAAACCCTTCTTGCGAAGGGCCATTCGCATCTCGCCTTAATTCTCGCCATTACGGCACTCCTCAAGGCTTGAATACTTAGACAAAACGACGGTTCTGCTTACCCTATCCGGAAGCGACAAAAAAGGTATAACGAACTTTCAAGGCACTGGAATATTAACCAGTTTCCCATTCAAACAACTCTGTTGAGGTTGTTTTTAGGACCGGCTAACTCCCGGCTGATGACGCATTGCCGGGAAACCCTTGCCCTTGCGGTCGCCGAGATTCTCACCCGGCTTTGCTGTTACTACCACCAGGATCTGCACTAGTAGTTCGGTCCACTGGACTTTACAGCCCAGCTTCTACCCAAACACTACGCCCACCTACCACGCACCGACATCGTCGGCGGTCTAAAGTATCGGTAGTCTACTTGAGCCCCGTACATTTTCGGGGCTTTCGAGCTCGGCAGGTGAGCTGTTACGCACTCTTTGAAGGGTGGCTGCTTCTGAGCCTACCTTCCTGCTGTCTTTGCTCGAAAACACCCTTTGGTTTGACACTTAGTAGACATTTGGGGACCTTAACTTTAGTCTGGGTTGTCCCCCTCTCGGTTATGAGGCTTACCCCACATAAACCCGCCTCCTAGCTTCTACGACGCTTGCACATTCGGAGTTCGAATGAGTGGCGAGCTCTTTCGAGCCCTTACCACCCGATCGGTGCTCTACAGTACAGGCAATCTCAGCTAAGGCAGGACTGCGATCCACTTCGGTGGGAACTAGCGATCACCGGACTAGATTGGTTTTTGACCCCTAATCCCAGATCAGAGGACCGATTTGCACGTCAGGACCCTTGCAGACCTCCAGCGAGCTTTCGCTCACCTTCGTCTTATCCAGGACTAGATCGTCCGGTTTCTAGCCTTACTGCCATGACTCAAGACCCTTTCAGATCCATTGCCTCTTTTTTCAAAAGA
This sequence comes from Candidatus Nitrosocosmicus franklandus, assembly GCF_900696045.1. GTDB lineage: Archaea > Thermoproteota > Nitrososphaeria > Nitrososphaerales > Nitrososphaeraceae > Nitrosocosmicus > Nitrosocosmicus franklandus_A. The sequence goes on along the minus strand of NZ_LR216287.1, from coordinate 2,696,449 downwards.
AAAAATGCGCAAATTCGGTTTCCCTTCGCCTTCCCTCTGTTAAAGGTTAAGCTCGCCATGACAGCAATCTCCCTGGCCCGTGTTTCTAGACGGAACGTATGACTCTAGAATATCCTTTCGAGCCATACACGTCTGTAGCCGATTGGTTTCAGGCGCTTTTAACCCCCCTTCCGGGGTACTTTTCAACTTTCCCTCACGGTACTAGTATGCTATCGGTCTTGGTGAATATTTAGCCTTGGATGCTACTTTCACCCATCTTCACTGGCCACTGCCAAGGCCAGTTACTCTGAATATGGCAGAATCCCACTCTCGTTCGCCTACGGGGGTATCACCCTCTATTCCGGTACTTTCCAGTACACTTCGGCTGTGATCACAGGATCCTATACGCCATACCCGTAACACCACATCTCTATTATGTTACCATAACAGATTCAGTTTGGGCTGTTCCGCTTTCGCTCGCCGCTACTAACGGAATCTCATAATTTTGTTGATTTCTTTTCCTCGTCCTACTCAGATGCTTCACTTCGGACAGTTCGCTCTCCCAAGCTAATTAAATAGCAAGGGAGTGTAAAGAGAGACCTCATTCGGAAATCCCGGGGTCGACGGTCGCATGCACCTAACCCAGGCTTATCGCAGCTTGCCACGTCCTTCATCGCTTACCAAGCCGAGTCATCCACCAATCGGCGTCTTTGCACCAGTCCAGTAGTATTATTTTGTTTATCTAGTCACTCACTCATCAAAATGATGATGGTGATGGTAATGGTGATTGCTTTACTTTACCAGTTCCTTTCTTTCTTTATTTTTGTAGTGGAATAAAAAGTCTAATTCGAGTATTGTATTAAACATAGATTCTCTGTCAGTGTAATTTTTTATTTCTTGCTGTTTGCACTACAACACCACGATACGATATATTTACTACAAAATCTATTCCATTATTACGCGAATAGTTTTCCTAGTTCTATATTCTACATTTTCGATTTTTTGATGGAGTTTTCCTATACACGATGATCATCGTAGACTCCGAGTCTACTACATCAACTTCATCCTTTGTCAGTCGCGCCCATTTTTCTCTTTGTATCTATATGGGGTCTTTTTAGCTCCTCACGTTTGACGACTGTTTTCGACAAAGGATTGCATCCGGTTTTGTACTATTTGGTTTTTTGCTGACTTAAACCTTTGCTTGGTTGGTTATTTTATCTTTAATGATCAGATAGATGCATTAATTATTATTATTATTATTATCAGTTGTACTATGATGTCTTTCTTTTGATATTTACACAGATGTCCAATAGTTATAGTAATGATTCCAAGCAAGGAATGATGTATATAACAATACACATTCATAACAGATTAGTTTGGTAGTTAATTAATTTCTTTCAATCAATTGTAGTAAGATGAAAAATTAAGGAATTGTTATTACTATTGTTGGATTATTTTTGATAATATAATAATTGTATTATGTGTAGCTTTTTTGCAGGCTAGACTAGATAACTAGTAAAAGAAGACATGACAAGACAAGACAAGACATACATGTTCATGTACATCTAATCCATTATCTTTACCTTTACTTTTACCAGCCATCCAGCCAGCCAGCCTGCTATTATTCTGCCACTACTATAATACAATTTTTTTATCTAAGGAGGTGATCCGGCCGCAGGTTCCCCTACGGCCACCTTGTTACGACTTCTCCCTCGTTGCTGACCCCAGGTTCGATAGTGCCAATGAGGCACCACCTCGCCAAGAACCAACTTCGATGAAGCGACGGGCGGTGTGTGCAAGGAGCAGGGACGTATTCACCGCGCGATAGTGACACGCGGTTACTAGGGATTCCATATTCATGAGGGCGAGTTTCAGCCCTCAATCATAACTGTGGTAAGGTTTAGAGATTGCCTCCTCCTTTCGGAATCGAAACTCATTGTCCTTACCATTGCAGCCCGCGTGTGGCCCGAGGGTTTCGGGGCATACTGACCTGCCGTAGCCCCCACCTTCCTCCGTCTCAGCGACGGCGGTCCCTCTAATTAGCTCCACTACTCCTGAGAATAATGGTAGCAACTAGAGGCAGGGATCTCGCTCGTTACCTGACTTAACAGGACACCTCACGGCACGAGCTGGCGACGGCCATGCACCTCCTCTCAGCTTGTCTGGTAAAGTCTTCAGCTTGACCTTCACTCTGCTGTCGCCCCCGGTAAGATTTCCGGCGTTGACTCCAATTGAACCGCAGGCTTCACCCCTTGTGGTGCTCCCCCGCCAATTCCTTTAAGTTTCAGTCTTGCGACCGTACTCCCCAGGCGGCAAACTTAACGGCTTCCCTGCGGCACTGAGTTAGCAAAAAGCCAACTCATCACCGAGTCTGCATCGTTTACAGCTGGGACTACCCGGGTATCTAATCCGGTTTGCTCCCCCAGCTTTCATCCCTCACCGTCGAGCGCGTTCTGGCAAGCCGCCTTCGCCACTGGTGGTCTTCAATGGATCAACGGATTTTACCCCTACCCATCGAGTACCGCTTGCCTCTCCCGCCTCCTAGCTCTATAGTATCTTCCGCAGCCCATCTGTTAAGCAGGTGGATTTAACGGAAGACTTGTAGAACCGGCTACGGATGCTTTAGGCCCAATAAACGTCCCGACCACTCGGGGTGCTGGTATTACCGCGGCGGCTGACACCAGACTTGCCCACCCCTTATTCTGCACCATTTTTAGAGGTGCCAAAAGATCTCCTTAACGGAAATCACTCAGAGTAACCCTGTCAGGCTTTCGCCTATTGCAGAGGTTTCGCGCCTGCTGCGCCCCATAGGGCCTGGGCCCTTGTCTCAGTGCCCATCTCCGGGCTCCTCCTCTCAGAGCCCGTACCGGTTACAGGTTTGGTGGGCCATTACCTCACCAACAGCCTGATCGGCCGCAGTCCAATCCAGGGGCCATATAGGTTTGAGTCATTACCCATTCCAGAAGTAGTGACCTATCGCGGTTTATCCTCAGTTTCCCGAGGTTATCCACGTCCCCTGGGCATGTTGACTACGTGTTACTGAGCCGTACGCCACATATTGCTATGTCGACTCGCATGGCTTAGTCCCACTCTGATAGCAGTCGGGTCCGGCAGGATCAACCGGAGTCAATGGCAAAATCTCTTTTGCCTTTTATCCGTTGAATCACTTTCTCGTTTATACATACGTTCTTTTTTCCTTTCTTTTCCTTCCTTTTTATTCCGATTGACCGACTGCTTTCTTGTTGATGATAATAATCAATCATCAAGTAGTAGTCAAAGAAGGAACAGGAAGAAAGAAGAGAAAGAAGAGAACGTACGTCCCTGATGGAAACTAATAATTTATTTAGTATCCAGTCAGGACATTTATTGAGTTTATTTCTTTCTTGTTGTTAGTATTCTTTTTCTTTGTATAAGAGAGAAAAAGTTACAACCACTAATCAACCAAGAAAGAGAAAGAGTACGATCGATTGAAAAAAACTAACTAACTGTACTATTCCGTATAGTGTATAGACATAGACATTCAGATTCATTCTTATTGGATCATCTTTAATGCAATCAAAAAAAAGTAACTGATAATACTAGTATTTGTTCATCCTTTATTTTAGTTAGTACAGTATCATTGTTATTTACGTGTCTTTATATCTTCGCATACATGCATCTACCTGATCATTCCCATGTCAGATTCAATCTATCAGGTCAGCACTGATATGCTGATTGAACCTCCATTATGATTTTGTTATTATTACTATTTACTATTAGATTCATCATCCATATATTCAACAACCACATTGGGGTTGTTTTTCTACTGTTGTGTATCTAAATCGTTTTTATTGTCAAGAGCGCACCTGGAGGTCTGTAAATCATATTATGGCATTAGCCAATTTTTTTTCATTACCGACGCCGCCTTTTGTCTTGGATGCGTTCATTACCATTTAGATAATTGATAATATTAACTTTAGCATTAAGGTATTGCAAAGAGGATAGATTTTCTTAATTTATGGCAAGAATTATCATTAATGCTATTGTCAGTTTGATAGATAATGTATTCAATTCATTTGTTATCTAGGTCCAGGTTCTCGATAGAATTTATTCCATGAATACATTGTGACATCTTTTCGCAGATAGAGGCTACTTGTATATTCTTATGTGCATCAATTTACCATGCATTTTCACTAAAGGATGAATCAGATCATTATTATTAATCGAAAATAGAACATAAGCTACTTATTGGAGTTTTTTCCAAAACCTGGATAAACAAATAAAAGATTCTCTAAATTGACAGTAAATTGGTATGAAGTATGACAGTTATCTAGAATTATACAAGACTAAAACATTTGAATCTATGAATTTATATTTTAAATCAAGAGAGATATTTCCTGGTGGAGTTAGTCACAATATACGATATTTTAGACCTTATCCATTCTTTACTCGAAAAGCAAGAGGAAAATATTTGTATGATGTAGATGGGAATAAATACTTAGACTTTTGGAACGGTCACTGGGCCCTAATACTGGGGCATTCCCCACCAAGGGTTACACAAAAATTAGTTAAGCAACTAAAGAATGGAACTCTATACGGTACTGTAAATAAAGATAGCTTGAAGCTGGGCTGGGAAATCAAAAAAGCAATACCATTAGCTGAAAACATAAGATTTTGTAGTACAGGTTCTGAAGCCACAATGTATGCTACAAGGCTTGCTAGATCAGCCACAGGTAAAAGAGTTATTGCAAAGGTGGAAGGCGGATGGCATGGTTTTAATACAAATCTCTTGCAATCAGTAAACTACCCGTACGAAGTCGACGAAGGCTTGGGTCTAATTGAAGACGAGGGACACTTTGTAGAATCTCTTCAATTTAATGACATAGAGAGATCACTTAAGGTTCTTGAATCAATAAAAGATGATCTAGCAGCTATTATAGTTGAACCTGTTCTTGGTGGAGCAGGTTGTATTTTACCTAAGAATGGATATTTGCAGGGGTTACAAGAGTTTGCCAAGAATAACGGTAGCCTTTTTATTTTGGATGAAATAGTAACAGGTTTCAGATTTTCATACGGGGCCGCCATGAATAATTTTAATCTGGAACCAGATTTGTTTACTTTGGGTAAGATAATTGGAGGAGGTCTACCAATAGGTGCAGTATGCGGTAAAAAAGAGATCATGAAATTAGCTGATGCCACTATTGAAGGGGACAAGTCAACCTACTGTTCAATAGGAGGCGGAACATTTTCAGCTAATCCTATGACTATGAAGGCGGGTTTCCATACTCTCAGAACTTTGAGGAATGACAGATCTATTTATGACAAAATAAATAATTTGGGAGAATTCACTAGGATAGAATTATCTAAATTATTTGACGAGTTGAAGATAAGAGCAGAAGTAACGGGAATAGGATCAATATTTATGATCCATTTCTTAAATGATAATGTTAAAGCCATAAACAATGCTTTGGATGCCGCCCTATCAGATAAGGAAATGTTAAATAATTATAATTTAGCACTGATGGCATATCATGGTATTTTCTTTTTGCCTGGCAAAATGGGAGCGTTTTCGAATGCACATGAGAAGAAAGATTCTATTAAATTATTAAATGCAACTAGAGATATCTTTGAAAATTCCAAATATATTAACTTTTTAGAGAAAAATGACAAGAACCTGGTATTCTAGTTTTCCCTCCAAAGAGCCCTCTTTTTAGCAATTAACATAAAAAATCCAAAATAAATTCCTTGAACTAGTAAGCCCAAATAAATGGACCACCCTTCTGGAATAGGGAAACCCATTGAATATTGTATCATGAGAGATGCGTGAGTTGTAGGTACAAGATATGAAACCATTTGTAAAGCTTCTGGCAGGGTGCTTATTGGATAAAATACTGGAGGAACTACTGCAATAATGACATTGACAAAGGAAATCAATTGTGTTGCATTCCGCATATGGAGCATATGCGATGAAAGAAAAAAACCAATTGAAGACATGGTTCCCCAAATAAGAAAAACATTCAAAAGAAGTAACGGCAGAAAGGCGATTGATGTCGAAAAGAATACCGCCAACGAAATTAAGATAATTAATGCAGGTAATCCATACAAAAGTTCTGACAACGCCAATCCTAACATATATACTATTGGGGAAATAGGCGAGGCCACAAAAACATCTTGCATTTTGTACTCTATTTTGTAAAGGGAAATATCTTGACCTAACGCTAAACCATACCCTACCAAAGCCATAACTAAACTCCCAGCAACAGCAAATTGAACATATTGACCATTGCTAACTACAAATAATATGAATAGTAAAGAAAATGGAGATATGGCAGTAAAAATTAAGGATAATGGATTCCTCCTGAGCCATAGAAATCCAGTTACGTAAGCGATCAAGAAAACTTGATTTACCATTTTAAGGATTTCATTGCTGAATCTCAATAACAATTATTAAAAGTACAATCATTTTTATATGTTAGATAGATATTGATATTAATATCTAATAGTTGCAAATGAGTATACAAATTAACGCTATATATAATGGTTTATCGAAATGAGGTGTAATTATCCATGGAAAAAGACGACGAATTGTATTCCTTGAAACCCTCGCTAATTGAAAAAATATCCTTTATGAATAGCCACGAATTATCTCCTAAGGCGAAAGCAAAATATATCATTGGCTCCGTTTCCAAAAATGTCAGAGATAAACATGACAAAGCATTTAATTTTTGGATAGAAGGGTATGGTTGTTCTGCCAACTATTCGGATATGGAAATAATGTCAGGAATCTTGAAACAAAATGGTTTTAATCAAGCAGATGGCCCAGAAAATGCCGACGTTACTTTGATTGTGACTTGTTCAGTCAAAAATTCTACCGAGCATAAAATGATAAACCGGATAAAGAGCTTAACCAAGACCAATAAACCACTAATAATTGCGGGATGTTTACCTGCAGCAAATGAACGAATGGTAAGATCCCTTAGTCCAAGTGCCAGTTTGTTAGGACCAGATTCAATCCCATCGATAGCCGAGGTGACACTAGCTACACTACAACAAAGATCAGTGACAGAGTTAAACAAGACCAACGAAGAAAAGATCAATTTACCCAAAGTAAGAATAAACCCTGTAATTAGTATCATACAGATATCTACGGGTTGTCTAAGCGAATGTACATTCTGTCAGACAAAATTGGCAAAAGGAAATTTAAGAAGTTTTAGGACAGGAAACATTATTAATCAAATTAAAACTGACGTGGAAGCAGGTGCTAAGGAAATTTGGCTGACTTCAACTGACAACGGATGCTATGGATTAGACATTGGTACAAATATAGGAAACTTACTCAGAAGCTGCGAACAAATAGATATGTATTTTAGAATCCGATTGGGCATGCTAAATCCCATGTATTTAAAAAATCTAGACAAAGAAATCACAAATATTTATATGAGTAGTAACAAGCTTTTTAAATTTATTCATATTCCAATTCAGAGTGGAAGTGTATCGATCCTAAAGAAGATGAAAAGAGGTCATACCCTTAACTCCGTACTAGATCTTACCGATAGGTTAAAAAATAACATTCCTGAAATAACGATAGCGACAGATGTTATAACTGGTTTCCCAACAGAGACAGACAAAGATTTTGAAGAAACGCTGAAAGTAATTAAACATATTGAGCCCGATATTGTAAACTCCTCAAAATTTAGCTCGAGGCCAGGAACCGCAGCATCAAAAATGGAGAGAGTTAATGACAAGATCATTTCTTATAGGTCAAAGCTACTTCACAAATTAATAAAGAGCATTGCACTCAGAAAGAATTCCAAATGGAAGGGCTGGAAAGGGGAAATTCTAATCGATGATATTGAGAATGGAATTCTAAAGGGAAGAAACGACTATTATAAATCAATAGCTCTGAGGGAAGACCCTAACAACATATTGGAGCAAGAAGATAATCTAATTCGTAAAGTAGGCAAAGTTAGGAAGAAAAACATTGATATTCGTCACACACAATTAGAAAATAGTTGTTTGTTTAACAGTGCGCATATGGGTCAAAGAATGATCGTCAAGGTAGTCTCACATTCCAATCACACTCTAAATGCGATTCCGTTAGAATTAGTGAATTGAGTTTATTATAAGACAACACTTTTATCTATCGACTGAGGTTTGATATTGACCATTGAGTTTTGTAAAGAAGTCTACTAGATGTATAGTCGGAGTTGGAGATGCGGGGAGCAGGATAACAATTGACGTGATAGGTCAAATAAATTCTGACTATTTACTAATCACAAACAATTCATACAAGACATGGAATTCGGATAGAACAGTTAAAATAGATTTCCGTAATATAATTAATCCTTCACATGATCTTATGCGAAAGGCATTTTTGGATTCGGCCGATAATATTATTCGGAAAATTTACGAATATCAATCCGTTATTTTAATAGGTAACCTAGCTTCTAGGTTTGGTGCAGCGATTTTACCAATGTTAGCACAAATGCTCAGAACAAAAACAAATATAGAAATTGTTTGTGTGGCAATTTTACCATTTAGCTTTGAAAAAGAAAAATTGTTTCGTTGTGGCGTATCGTTGTCACTCTTGAGCAGGTATATAGAAAATATCATAGTTATCGATAATGATGCAGTGCTAAGAAAAAACCATGATATACCTCTGGATGAACATTTGAAGACCACAAACCAAGCAATTTCTGATATTATAATAGAATCCATAAACAAGACCTTTCCAATAAAGTTTAATTTGATCAGTACAAGTGGCATTAGAAGTCCCAGCTTAAAGGATGCTTTTTTAGAAACCTTTTCTTCTTTAACGGAGAAAATCAACCTATCAGATATACAAAAATACTCTCTCTATCTTTATCAGCCAAATGCTAGCATATCAGCTATCAAGAATATGGTCGAATCCTCAAATAACTTACTTCCATCCGCCCAACAGGAACTAAATTTAATGTCAGAGAAGAATGGTCAGACCAGGTGTCACATAATGGTAAAAACAGATCATAGTATTATTTCTCTTTATGACCCACTAAATCTTTTCATACCAAAAAATAATATTTTAGATTTTGAACCTGAAATAGCGATGGATGAAGTTAAATTGAACAACATTAGAGACTTGGAGTCGAGTCTCTTAATTTAACTATGAATCTTTTAATTTAACAATAAATCTGGTTTTAATTAAAATTAATTAAAATATAATTTTCATTAGAATCCTTAATAGAATTCTTATAACACAATGTCCGAAATAATAATAAATTTTAGCTTTTTGAAACATCCATTCTATCGCTATTACTATTCTTGTTCTTTGTAACTGTATCCAATTCAGATTTTTCTAAAGTACTCCCTGTATCTTCTTTGCTCTCCACATCTTCTCTCGTATTGTCGACATCAGTTTTATCTCGAGATTCATTATCTAGCACGATATCCTCATACAAAGATACTATGACCTGATCATCATCATCTTTTACAATTCTTACACGAACTTTCCTAGGCGGGTTCGTTTTCCCCATTTTCCAAATATACCTATTTAGCTCCTGATCAATCTTGATTTGAGAACTTTTCATATGCTTCATTGCAAATTCCTTAACCATATTTATGACGCGGTCAGTTCTCTTATGCTTTGGTGTTAACCAAGCTTTGCTAAAATTTATCGTATATATCCTTGCTAACGTATCTTCAATATTTGACATTTCATTCTACCTCCTAATCGTTACCCGATGTTCACATCCGACCTACGCCAAGATCTTCTCTTTGGATTAGTCCTAACATGTCTATGTGTCCGAATAATGATCCAGGCTGGCACCGGTCTATTCTGTTTAATCTTCTTCAATAATCTAATTTTCCTAGTTGTAGTTTTGCGGGCAGCCATGATAGTTATCCTAAATTACTACCTATTTTTAAGTGTTAACCCAAAGCATTTTGTATTCTAAATTATACAGAATCATTCATAACTTAGCAAGGGTATGAAAAAATTAAAACGATAGGTCTAATAAACAGATTCTATCAATTCAAAGATGGCTTGTATGCTTGTGAAACCTGTTTTAACTTCCTTCAAACAATATATAACAAGAAACAAATGAAAAAGATTATCAAAATATCAATGGAAAACACTGAAAATATCCAGTGCATGAGCAGCTATCATAAAAAATTGGTTGATAGTTTTAAGACATAGGTTTTTTAGCTGTTGTTGACGGAAATAAGTTTAGATTCTATATAGTCACCAACTCTTATATTATACTTGTTGGTAAAGTTGGAAACCACTTCAAGCACATACAGAGAGTCACTATCGGGTGAATATGAAGGACATGGCAGTAAGAAAATACACGGCTCAAGGTTCTTTTCTATATGAACGATCTTACCTGCAGTATCTGCCCAAATTATATCAATTGGAAATTTCATGTCCTTCATCCAGAAGGAGTGTTTTAGAGGTTTATCGAAAATAAAAAGCATTCCCTCGTCCTCATCCATGAAGTCCCTTATTGCTAACCCCTTAGACTGTTCACTTGGTGTTTTTGCCAGCATTACTTTGATGGTCCTATCCCCTATTTCCACAACAGATGTATCATTGTTGTTTACTGCCGTTTTATTGGAAAATTGATTAGAAGCAGATGAAAGGGTAGCTGAATTTATTATGCAATATGAAATAAGAAACATGGCGAGAAATAAGATCAGCTTCAATATCTTCAATTAGTTATCTCCACAATTTAAACATACAATCTTATAATATAATTCAGATATATGAAAAATGGAATGTAACTGTAGATGCATGAAATGCAAGAGTCAGAACCTAATTAGTAATGATTTCATTGCAGAAGATGGATACGAAGATTCCCATCACACATGCCAAAGCTGTGGAACGCATTTTAACCATTTGGATGGAGAGCAATTCGACAAATGTAATATTTGTGGTTTTAACAAAGACAAAAATCTTGTTAAGAACAGAGTAAGTTAAGAATTCAATTTTGCCTTCGACATTATTTCATCGAATTGTTCTGCAGTCATCAGCTTTCGCTCGAGTACAATATCTCGTATTGTCCGATTACTAGAAAGTGCTTCCTTATATACTTCAGCAGCCTTCAGATAACCAATTACGGGGTTCAAAAGTGTTACAAGTATAGGACTCTTTTGAACATAAGATTGTAGCTTTTCTCTATTAGCACGTATACCGTCGATCATATTCTTCGAAAATATAGGTATAAAATTTGTCAGCATTTCGGTTGAATCCAAAACTGATTTCACCATACCTCCCAACATTACATTTAACTCAAATTGACCTGCTTGTGCAGCAAGACTGACAGATAGATCATTACCAATGACATTGAAACAAATCATGTTCAAAGTTTCTGACAACGATGGGTTTACCTTTCCTGGCATAATGGATGAACCTGCGTGTACAGCTGGAATCGTAATTTCAGCTAATCCCGCCATAGGCCCTGAGGCCATTAATCTTATGTCGTTTGAAATTTTAGAGAGTTCCAAAGCCAAATTTTTTATGGATGATGAACAATTAGCTACCTCGAGTTTGCTTTGCAAAGAAAAGAACAAGTTTTGTGAGGGTTTAAGAGGGAGTCCAGAGATTTTTGCAAGATTGGTTACAACTAATTCCTGATATCCTTTTGGAGCATTAGCTCCTGTCCCTACAGCCGTACCCCCTAATGCGATATAACTAAGTTCTTCAAGAGATTTCTTTATCAAGTCTTTGCATTTTCTCATTGAAATTGTATAGGCACCAAATTCATTACCCAGTGTAACAGGTATAGCATCCATCAAATGTGTCCGACCAATCTTGATCTCTTCTCTAAATTCGAAGGATTTTTTTTCAAGTGATTCGATCAACACATCCAAAGATCTCAAAAGTTCTTCACAGTTCATCATTATTGCTAAATGTATTGCAGTTGGCGAAGTGTCATTACTAGACTGAGACATATTTACGTGATCATTAGGGCTAACTTTATCATACTCTCCCTTTTTTCTTCCGATTATCTCCAGCGCCCTATTCGCAATCACCTCATTGCAATTCATATTAAAAGCAGTACTTGCTCCCGAGTTGAGAGTCTCGATTACAAATTCCTTAGATAACTTGCCACTTAAAATTTCATCACAACTTTGAATAATTGCATCGGCTATTTCATGGGGTAAAACACCTAATTCCTTATTAGCAATAGCTGCGGCTTTTTTAATCATTACAAAGGCTTTGACAAAATTTCTATGAGGAGGTAACTTTGTGATTTGGTATTGTTCCTTGGCTCTCATTGTAAAAGGTCCAAAGTAAGCATCAATGGGCACTTGAATTTCACCTATGGAATCCTTATCGATTCTGAAATCTCGTGACATCAGTTTCAATCTTAATGAGAGATATTAAAATGTGTTTAGGCAATAATAGCATGATTCTTTACGTTTTGAGCCCGATAGTATTTACTAATTTACACAATAGCAACTACTTACAGTTTTTTATATATAATAATTTCAAATTTATATAATATTCTTATGCTTATTTATTCATTTTCATATCTTTCTACAAATTATAACATGTTATTTGCTAGCCTTTTATAATAAATATGTATTACCTTGTCGAGATTTCGATATTGATCAAACTTGACAATATCACATAAAGGTATATTTATATCGAGTATTTATATACCCCAAGAAAAGGAATAATGCCTCAAACAAAACCAATGGTAAGTATTGAAAACGTTGTGGCATCCGCAACGGTTAATCAAACAGTAAATCTCAATTTAATTACTCAAATATTTCCTGATGTAGAATATCATCCGGATCAATTTCCAGGTCTAGTGTTTAGATTAAAAGCTCCTAAAACAGCTACATTAATTTTCAGCTCTGGGAAAATGGTTTGCACGGGAGCTAAATCAGAAGAGCAGGCAATAAAAGCTGTAAGAAATGTAGTACAAAAGTTAAGAAAGGGTGGGATTCCAATAGAAAACGATCCCATAATTGAGATTCAAAATATAGTTGCATCTGCAAGTTTGGGTGGCAAAATACATCTTGAATTGGCAGCAAGAATTTTACCGAGGAGCATGTATGAGCCAGAACAATTTCCAGGTTTAATCCACAGGATGTTGGACCCAAAGACGGTAATCTTGCTTTTTGCTAGCGGAAAGTTAGTTTGTACAGGCGCCAAAAAGGAAACCGAAGTTTATCGAGCAGTTACTAATTTACATACCCTTCTAGAAGAAAAGAATTTGATGATATATGAAAGCTAAATTTTAGTCATCTCCCTTTTAATCGTATTATAGTCCTCATGACTTATCCGGTTGTTGTTTCTCAAGATTTCGATAGCTCGAACAATGCTAATCACACTATCAACAAAGACATTATATTCCTGAAACTTCTCTGTAGCACCTTGTTTCCTATCTATAATAGCGACAACACGATTATGGGTTGTACAATCAGCAATTGATTTAACAGCAGAGAGTAACGAATTTCCAGTAGTTACTACGTCTTCTATAAAAAGTACTCTAGATCCAGGGACCAAATTGCCCTCTATCTTCTTTTGAGTTCCATAGGTTTTTGGATCTTTCCTCACATAAATATGAGGTTTAAATAATTCATATGCCAACGATGAACCAAAAATGGTCCCCGAGGTAGGTATTGAGCAAATATAATCAAAATTATCTATTCCAACACCCAAGAGAATTACCGTTTTTAGCAAAGATATCGTTTTCCGAAAATACAATGGATAACTTTGTAGCATTCTCAAATCAATATAGAAACTACTATGATTTCCACTGGAAAGGGTAAAATTTCCTAACCTAATTGCACCAACATCATATAAAAAAGTCACTATTTCTTCTCTCAATTGTTCTTGATAGTCCAAGTCTCTCAAATTAGACAATAATTCGTATGTTTGATTTAATAAGTTAGATGCTTCTTAGATAACTCTATGCCAGAAATATGGTTAGGATATGGAGATGCGGAAATAATATTGGACATAAAGTATGAAAATATCTCAAAAATCTTAAAACCTGAAGTTAAGACTATTAATCCCGAAGATTTGAGTGCAATCATTCACGACAATATAAACCTTCAGACTTCTACCTTAATCCTAATCACGACGCCCTTTCCTAAAATGTTTGACATACTGAAGACCATTAATGAATCTAACAGCAAATTGGATTTACAGTCCCCTGATATTTTTGTGCTTTCAAAGCCTTTTACCCTTAGATTACGACAAGATATATACAAGGAAACTTTAAAGATTGCGAGAATAGAACCAGAGGAATTGCTAAAAAAATTACCATTATATAGAAACATCATATTGATTGACAAAATAGAATATGATCCAGTCTTTGGATTTGCCGGTAGCCCCACAAAGCTAATTAGAGAATGCTATCCTAATGTGATGAATCAGATTTATCCTTCTATTGTAGGTGAAATGCCAAAGCCAGGATCTAGTGGAGACGCCCTGAAAATCACAATCGAGAGCCTTTCAAAGTTAACTTGTCAAATGATCCACGTTTATTCAAACAGGGAGACTATAGATTCGATCTATATTGGACACGAAATTAATTCTTTTTTGGATGCAATAGAACGCTTCAAAGAAAAGACGAGCATAACAGGTGAATATTTAAAGTCAGCATTTATTTCAGGTAGTACTTCATATACATCCCAATTAGATTTAGGGAGCAGTCTTAACTTGTTATGGAATAATTGTCATTCAGTACTTGATGGTGGGACGATTGTTTTATTATCAGAAAACAGAGGAGGAATAAATGAAGGTGCTTTATCAAAATTCATAGAAGGAAGACTTGATCTAAACGGATTAGAAAAATACCAGTATATAAACGAAATTGAACATATTAATTTCCTTCAATTAATACAAGAAAAGTATGAGATAATACTAATATCAACACTACCCCAAGTATATTTGAACAAACTGGGGTTAAAGTCGGTTACAAAGATTAAAGATGGTCTAGATTGGATCTTAAGAAAATATGGTAAATACAGTAAGAGTAATATTATTCCATTCTCAGAAATCACTTCAATAAGGAAAAATATTACCTAAATGACGTTATGCTGAACTCAATAATCATTATTACTATAATATTTCGTTGGATAACTTGGTTAGAATAGCCCTTATTTGTGATACTTTAGCATTTGTTTTAAACCCAGTAGATGAAAAAATAGTAAGGCTGGCAACGAATCCCTCTTGTTTCAGCGTACTTACGATAACATGTACTGGAAGAGTACTGTTACGCAGAAGCTTACCGAATTCATCGCTTATATAATGATAAGGCAGGCTATCATATTCATTTCTTGCAATACTAAAAAATCTAGCGATCGATTTGGAGGGAGAATATGAATAATTATCGCATTTAGAGGCCTTCTTTTGGTGCTCATCCAAATTTCTAATTACACTTTCAATCATGCTTTTATCAAACAAACTTGATGACCATAATGGGCCTGCAAATTGGGTTTTCCTTTGACAATTTATACACAAAAGATTTGGATCATATGCTTTTACCAATTCTCTATATCCACATTCGAAACAATGTTGAATATGACCAATATTCTCGTACACCCGGTTAGCCATTCGATTACTTTTCGTTATTTTACAATACACTCGAATATAGTTTCTGTATGAATGAACAAACAATGGTTTAACGCTCAAATCTAGCCTTGACGCCACGATCGCAAAACAAGATAGAAGAATCCTAGTTCCAACCTCAAGTGAGTACTTAGTACGTATAGGAATTCCATAATATTTTCTATTACATACTTTAGGATAGACTCCTAATAGTACGGCTGTATCTGTAGCGGTAATAGAAATCATACCATTATTTTCAATCGCTCGCAGAACACAATCCAGGTATTGTGCCGGAGAACCAAAAGGATCTAGATCAATAATTGTACCTTTTTCCGAATAATTAGAAAAATTTTGTAAAAAATTACAAACATCTGAATTTGAAAAAGTACATTTATTATACACGTCATTGAGAACCGAACTAAATTTCGCAGTTTGTATTGCCATTAAATTATAGTCATTAAAAAAAACCTTTCCGATGTTTGAAACCTCTTTTGCGACCCTCAAACCCCTAGATCCTACACCGCATAGAGAATCCACAAAGGTTAGATTCTTTCTCGGACTTTGTAAAAAGTCCCTATATATCAAAATCGAAATTTCCCGGTTGAATTTTGCAGCTGGATTAAAAAATGCGGGGAATTTTGAAGGTTCTTTTTGGACTAGTGAAAGTGAAGGTACTAATATACGAGTTTCACCTTCTTTTACCACTGTCCATGATTGGGTATCAAAATTTTGTTGCAGGATAATTAAGAGGATTGAACCTCTATTTATGTAGAATTGGAAAATTTATTGGAACTAGATGTTTTGTATCTAGATTAAATTGTATCATCAAGTGTATATCTGCAAAAAAAAGTATTAATGGGATTTTTCTTGATTTCAAATTCAATTCCTGTAAATAAAAAGCTGATCTAATATAATACAATAGAATTAATAAGGATCAGATTTTATATTTCTGATTTTTTGCTTTAGTATGCTGTTGTTCTATTTTCTTTAGAAAGATAGAATTTGATCATCATTATATATGCTACATAAGGATCGTTCTTCATAGCAGTAAATCGTTCCTCCTCATTATTCTTATTAAAAAGATAGATCTAATAAGATATATATGTTCAAAATTGAAATCAAAATTAATTGATTTTAGGAGGAATTGACGAGGCAGGTCGTGGTTCAATTATGGGTCCTCTTGTTGTTGCAGGAATTGCTCTAGACAAAAATAGTATCCTACAATTGCAAAGCGAGGGTGTGGCTGATTCGAAAAAGCTGACTTACTTGAAGAGGGAACGCCTTTATCCGAAGATAGTCTCGCATGCTAAATCGATTTTTATATGTAGGATAGATCCCAAAACGATCGATTTTTATGTAAATCAAAAGAAATTGAATTTATTAGAAGCAAAATTCATGACTATAATTTCAAATAATATATTCGCAGACAAGATTATAATCGATGCCTGTGATGTAAATTTAGTCAGGTTTAAACAAAGCATAGTTCAAAATCTTGTAAATCGGGACGTAAAAATTTACTGCTATCATAAGGCAGATTTGGACAACATTGTAGTTTCTGCTGCCTCAATAATTGCAAAAGTTACTAGAGACAGACAAATAGAAAAGATCGGAAGAAGGCTGAATCAGCAGATTGGATCAGGCTACCCTTCTGATCCCAAAACAAAAATCTTTTTAAGAAACAATATAGAAAATACATTGGTCAAAGAACACATCAGATATTCGTGGAATCCCGTAAAGTATTTACTATCAGATCTGGCTCAAACCAAAATTCTCTAGTTACCTGGAAAAATTTGCCTCAACCCTTGTATCTGGTATGGATAAAAGAATGATCCCTATCAAACGGTTCCAAGTCAACGATCTGCAATATTTCAAAGTTATTCATTTCCAATTTTCTAGCTTCGTTTTTGGTTACAGCTTTGGGATCCAATAGTACGTCGATGCTTCGAGTTTTGATGATGATAACAAGATGGCCATCCTTTTTTAGATAGCTCTTACAATTATTAATTGCAATGTCAGTTTGGTCAGGTTGTGCAATATCTGAATAAACGACGTCTACCAGCCCATAGTAAGAATAGTATTGCAAATGATTTCTAGCGTCCATTAAAATCGGTATTACATTCTTTCTCCTTGATGCTACATTTTCGAGAAATTCTCTTGCTACTCTTGCAGAAGGTTCAACTGCAAAAACCATTCCCTTGTTTCCAATTATATCCGATACATGACTCACTGTTGTGCCAGTTGAAGCTCCTAAATAAAGGACAGATGAAGATTCTTTGATTGGATTCTGTTCTAGGTTTCTCAGGATTGCCGCAGCTAATTTACTTCTAAAGGGTTCCCAGATCCTATATTCTATATCGTCTAACTTGATTAGTTTTTCACCATATACGCTCTTTTGTAAATCCATGTTTCGAGTTGCCAAGTAACGTTCTTTCATATTATCTATAAGCATGACATACGATCCATTATCAAACTCTTTAAAAACCGACAGATTATTCATTCCTCTTTATCTCACAATGCCCTAGAGTACCTATTTCTTATTAGATTTATGGAACCGCTTTTTATACTTGTTTCTTTTGAACTTGAAATCCCTGTCTTTTTCTCTCGGCTCATCCTTCCTCTTACCATATCTCGTTCTTTTATTACCATTGTATCTCTTGTTATCCCCTTTTCTAAACCTTTGAGTTTGTTCTTGGCTTCTTAGCTTTTGAGGCTCAGAAGGTTCTTTGTATTTTTGCTGAATTTCCACAATCCGGTCATTTAGTTTACTTGACAACATATTATCAACTAGAGGAGTTTGACCATACAAATCAACTCTTGCTGCAATGGCAGCTTTAGCTGAAATGGCCCTTGCGAGTTTACCTCTTTGCCATTTTGGAGCTGAATGAATAACAGGATGCTGAAAGAGTAATCCATGCTTGGGAGGATTGGCACCTGTTTTAAGTGTTCTAAATAGTGCCTTTTCAGCACCAAGAATTTGGATTGTACTAGAAGACAGAGATGCCAATCTTTTTAAACTTCCTGCCTTCGCAATTAGCCTCGCACCCACGGTTGCAGTAAGTAGTTCCTTCATATTTGGAGCGATTTCATCCATTGAGGATTCTATATGTCCTTCCAAAGTTTTACGAATCTGACTTAGAGAGATGACTTGATCTGCAAGATCTTGTAATATTGAGAGATTTTCCTCAGTTATCTTTCCACCTTTGCTTCTATGTGCAGTATCAATTATAATTTCGATTTTGTTTTCAGGGATTTCCAGAGCAGCTAGAGATTCTCTAGTAATTTCATTGCGTTCTCCAGATTTTGATACTATACTTGCATATGTAACTATATTCTGTAACAAGTTATCAAGTTCAGGAAAGTGTAAACCATACCATTCCCTTACTCGTGTTCCTACGGTATTCAGAATTTTATCAATTTCATCTAGTGCATTTACTGATTGACTGATATGTAAGTCAAGTTGTGCAGAAGCTTCCTGTACCTTTAATGATGACCATTTTAATGAAAAATCCCTTATAATAGAATTTAATGTTTCGTCATTATTCTTAGAGTCATCGTTTTCAAAAATCCCTATTCTTGAATATATTTCTTTCTTATTAATCTGAAGGAGTCTTTCTTCATTAGGCGAAATTTTTTCTACCGTCTCACTAATTTTTTTAAGAATTCCAATAAGTGAAGGATAATTGGTTACAATTGCGCTAGGTTTGAATTTGAAAAATTCCAAATTCTCCGAAATCTCTTCAAAATCATTCATTTTTAATTTTATATGGGATTTCAATGGATCGTGAAATTTCTTAAAATGTAATATTTCGTTATCATCGTTAAGTATGGCAATGCCCAATTCAAGAATCAAGAATTTATATTTATTGTCTTCCATTAAACCAAATTCAAAATAACTAGAGTGTTTGAGAATAATAACCTTGTTATTTTGAGTGCGGAAAACACACGAATAATAGAAAATTAATAGCGAACTATAGAAAATATTCTTCGTTAACCATTTGTCATAATTTAATAAAAAGTGTTATCCGAATGGTAATGGGATATTGATTCCTTGATCACTTAATTGTTTCTGTACATCTTCAAAGATTCTGTCTGCCAAATCTGCTTCACTTTTCGCTTCATCACCTTCTGCAGAAGGCGATGGTGTAGCAGTTCCAGTTTCGGCATTTATAGGAGTCCCTTCGAAAGAGGTGCTAGTTTTTTTTAGTTTGTACCCTTCTTTGGTTACAGTTGTAGACACGGTGATGGTATCACCAGATTCTAACAAATTTGTAGGTATGCTAGTTGAGTACTTACCATCCGCATCAGTTGAACCAGAAAATTTTTGATCATTTATCGATCCTGTTATGGTGGTGCCCTCTAAGGCATCATCAGTAGTGGCATCATTCGCCCCGATTATAATTCTTTGATTTAGACCCTGACCAATCTTATCAATACTTACATCCATTGTTTTCAGCTCAGCAGGAGGAGGTAAAATTGCCACCACATTTACTTTGGCAAGTTTAACAGCTGAAAGTGGAGAGTAACATTGTAATTTGGCAGTTAAGGATTGAGAACCGTTCTTAAGGTTAGTAGTGCCTGGTTCCACAACTAAGCTCCAATTCCTATAATCTCCAGAACCATTCATACCTTTAGCCAATGTTTTCTTAAAGTTCGAGTTATTGGAACTGGTAGGTGCTATCCTTTCGGCCGAACTTCCTGCAGCCAAAAGAACCTCGCAGTCATAATCTTGTGGATAGCTAGAACTACCATTAATTGTGATAGGGCTATCAATATTTACTGTTTCACCATTCTTTGGAGAAAGAATTTCCACAGATAGTACAGAGAGATCAAGTTGTGGTAAAGCTGCCACCACATTTACTTTGGCAAGTTTAACAGCTGAAAGTGGAGAGTAACATTGTAATTTGGCAGTTAAGGATTGAGAACCGTTCTTAAGGTTAGTAGTGCCTGGTTCCACAACTAAGCTCCAATTCCTATAATCTCCAGAACCATTCATACCTTTAGCCAATGTTTTCTTAAAGTTCGAGTTATTGGAACTGGTAGGTGCTATAACTTCTGCATCAGGATTGCCTGTAGCCAAAAGAACCTCGCAGTCATAATCTTGTGGATAGCTAGAACTACCATTAATTGTGATAGGGCTATCAATATTTACTGTTTCACCATTCTTTGGAGAAAGAATTTCCACAGATAGCGTTCCCGTCTCTACACCTTCAGGCTTTTGAGATTGAGGGAATGTTCCATTGAATATGACACCTGTTACATTGATACTATAATGGGCCCTAGCTTGACCGGATTCACAGGTCAACTTCGATGTGATTTTGTTTGATCCTTCATGCAAATTTGCATAATTTGAGCTAAATGTGTAACTCCACTTTGAAAAATCTTTATCGCCTTGGGGCCCGGTCGCATTAGCAGATTGATAAGGAAAAGCATTGTTGGTTATAACAGAAACATCACACCCTGTTAAATTACCATTGTCAGCAACTGAAAAACCACTGAGAGTTAGTTTCTTACCATCGGAGTCAAAGTAATTTGTACCATCAATGAAAACTATTTCATCTTTAGCAGGGTCAGTTATTCTAAGCCCATACGGATTATCAATAGAAGCCAATGAGGATTGAGCTGTCGTAGAATCATTATTTTGTGGGAGAATCTGAGCATTTACAGTAATCAAACTAGCAGATAAAAATAGAGAAGCAGATAAAACAAACATAATCAAAATCGTGTAAACCAAACTATGACTCAATGCTATAGAAAAATATTAAAAGATTGTCATTTTATCAATAGGAGGAAAACCAGTTAAAATTGAACAATAAAAACCTTATCAAGCTTTTTTCCACAATGTAATTTCCTAGATACAAAAATATATTATATTTTTTATCATAATACGATATAGAAGTTATATGGATTTCAGTTTTTTGAAAAGAAATAAAAACTCCAATGCATCAGACTCTAGGCCAAAAAAAAAGATTGTAACAATTACAAAAAATGTAGTCGATGGAATAATTTCTTACTCTAAAATGCACCACCCATATGAAGGGATATTAATTTTAGAAGGTGAAAGAAGAAAAACTGAAATCCATATTAATAATTTGGTAATTCCCCCCTTTTCAGTTCACGGTCCTTTTTATTCAGGATTTCCAATAAATGAACTCCCCTTTGATTTAAAATACATTGGGACTGCTCATTCGCATCCTAGTGGGTCTAGTCAACCTTCCCTTGAAGACCTGAATCACTTTTACGGTCTGATTTCAATAATCATAAGTCATCCTTATGAAGAACGTGATCTCCGTGCATTCGATAGCCAAGGTAGGGAAGTGCCACTTGTCAAGACAGAATAAGTTGAACTACCGCTTTTTGTTTAATTTTGCTTTAGACTCCAAAGATCTTCCTATCAATATAAATGCCATGCTAGTAATTGATATCATCAAACCAGGAGGCATTATCCACCACCAATACCCAAGAATCTCAGCAGAGGAGAAATGAGCATCCTGAAGCATTTGCCCCCACGTTGGAAATGATGGATCACCAAAACCTAAGAAACTCAGTGCTGCCTCACCAAGTATCGCTGCAGGTACGGATAAAGCAAAATTAGCAAGTGTAAAAGGCACAAGTTGCGGGACAATATGTCTTAATACGATTTTAACGTCAGATTCACCCATCAATTTTGATGCTTCGACGTACGGATAGTTTTTTATCTGGATGCTAAAGGTTCTATTTATCAAGGCTATACCAGGCCAACCAAACAGAATAAAAAGTACAATCAAAAAGATAATACTTTTCCCATAATTTAAAGAGAGTATTATGAAAAGAACCATGGTAGGAACTGAGAGGAAGATATCGATAATTACCACCATAAAACCTCCTATCCTGCCTCCCTTATACCCGCTGATTAAGCCATAGAAAAGACCTATTACAGTTGAGGTTATGGCCACAGTTACCCCAATTAAGAGAGCAACGGGAGTACCTATCATGATCCCAAAAGAAACATCTCTTCTAAAATCGTCAGTTCCCATTAATCCATAAACCTTTCCTTCTACTATCCATTCAATATCCTTTACCTTGGTCAAATTGTCGAATGAATAAGTAGTAAAAATGAACTCGTATTTCCCCTTTAAGGGCATGTTATTTTCGGTGTCCGAAAAGATTATTTTTTCTGCAGGCAATCCTGATGTCGAAAAATTAAACAAGTGAGAGTAATCAGAAAGAGGTTGAGTAATCTGTCTAGAGGATGAGAATAACCTTTGAGAAACTATACCAGAAGTACCGTCTTTATTTGCACTATCATGACTATCAAAAAATGGTTCTGTGTCAATCTGGACATCACTTGTATCATTGAGGGAATTCAATACTTCATTTCCATTGGACAGCGAGTCCAACGAGTCATAAAATATAACCAAGGATAGGCCATCAGGTCTACTGATGGAAACTTCTACCGCAGGAGGGATCTCGCCTATTTGAATTGAATAAGGTATACTAAAAGCAGGTGGAAAATCACTGAAATCATAATTATAGAAAAAAGATATGTTCTGAACATTATAATCTTCACCCTCAGAATAATTACTTACAGCTGCCTCACTTAATGTAAAAATTCTATGTTCTGGTAATTGCTGATCAAAGAACCCCAATAAATAATTAGTCCAGTATGGGGCAGCGTTCTTAGGATAATTGATCCAATAGGATGGATTATTCCACTGTACCCGTTCAGTAGGGGAAATATATATTATTGTATATAAGGCAACGGCAACTAGAAAACAAAGAAGTAATAATCCAAGGACTCCTCCTCTATAATTTGACAGAATTGTGATGAATTCGTACACCAATTTCAAAACATCATTCAATTAATAATCTCCAGTCCTTATCCTAGGATCAAGTACGGACAGTGCGAGATCTAGTACTAGTCTAGTAGTCAAATATAACAAAGTAAAAAAATACACCAAACCTATTATTAATGGTGAGTCATTTTGGATTATTGCGTTGTAAAATAAATTACCCATACCGGGCCAATCAAAGATTTCTTCAATCAGTATTGATCCTCCTAGTGTAGAAATAATCCCTATTCCTAGCATAGTTGTTAGTTGGGGACTGGCATTCTTTAACGCATGTTTAAGTAATATTTTTCGCGAAGGTATTCCAATTACTCCCAGGGTTTTGATATAATCCTCTTGAATAATACGTAATACAATATATTTGACATAATATATTGATGATGCAAATCCGATTAAAACTATTGTTATGAAAGGCAGAGCCATGTGATACAGTAAAGATACTACATATCCGGGTGAATCCGGAGGGATTACAGGTGTTGATCTTGCTGGAAAAATCTGCAAAAAGAACGAAAATAGCACAATCATTATCATTGAAAACCACCATGGTGGAATACTGAGACTTACGGAGGCCAAACCTGCGATAAATTTATCTGTTAGTTTCCCCTCCTTTCTAGCTAAATATGAACCTATGACTATACCCAACAAAACTATAGTTAAAGATGAAGTGGTAAATAACAGAATTGTATTTGGAAGCCTTTCTTGGATCAAATCATTTACACTGCTTGATCCATCATAAGTAGTAAAAAACCGTGAGTTTCCTAAATTGAGAATCAATATCTGAAATAAAGTATTCATAATTTTCTTTGGTGAATACCATGGTTCATCTAAACCCAGACTCTTGATTTGGATATCCATTTGTTGATCTAAAAATTCTTGTCTCTGTGACATATTATCGAATTGATTTAATCTCTGATTTTCAGAAATGCTACTAGCAAAGGAATTGATGACTTGGATACGTATATTATCCAGCATGATCTTATCGATAGTAGAGCCTAAGAGGAATATAGTTAACAACAAGGTAACAAGCAAAACTACGACTAGTATAATAATTTTTTTGGCTATATAGAAGATAATAGTCATTATTGATGTACCAAGACTTTGCAACCTGTAAAGACGGATGTTATCATGGTCTAGCGATCAAAGTATTTTCACTAATCATTGGTTTGGGAGAATCAAAGGTTGTGATGATAAGCTTTAGTTTCGAAGGTCCAGGTACAAGTTCAGATGTTTGGGTCGAATTGAGATGAATGTTTACTAATGAAGTCTGAGTAAGAGAGCTATTTACACTGTCAAATGAATTATCAACGTCTTTGCTAGCATTTAAAGTCAATTTATCAGCAATAACCAAATTATCATTTCTATCGGTGACGATATAATTAACGCTACCTATGAAAGGATTCAATTCACCGGATGAATTCTTTACACCCATTTCTATGCTAAAATCAAACGGCTTTCCAATCTGAATGAATTTAGGAACATTAATTTTTCGGATATCTAATCCAGGAGGATTTACAAATTTTGAATAACTTCCAACCTCAATTGGATAGGTACCATCCCTGAAAGCACTTAATGTTACTACACCACCAGCTGGATTGAATTCTTCAAGATAATATGGTCCATTACCTATTACTGCATTACCATGCTTTGTAATCCATTCCAAAGAAGTATTATACCGGTTCAAAACATAATCTAATGTTACCATTCCTTTAAGTGGATTAGGAATATACTTTTCATTGATCATCCGAATTAGCTCTTCCTTTATCATCTCAGAATGAACCGGCAGATTCAAAGACAATTGATCTATACCCTTAATATTGGCATCGCTTTTTGAATATGACAATTTATTGTTCATTACCAAACGTTCAGTAGCTGCAGTTATATCCCATGGTTCAGTTGGCCATAATGTTCCGTATGAAGGGACTTGTTTTTTATCATAGTGCCACAAGTCTACATAAGTATCGAAAGTACCATTATCATGAAAATCGACTCCCTTTATCAAAGATAGAGTTGGAAATACTAAACTCGCATATTCAGAGTCATAGGTCAAATCATTATTTTCAGTTTTAGTCGACCACTCATATGGGAAATAATAAGAATACAATATGTCATACTTGTCAACAGGTACTCCGCTGTGCCAGTTTGAATATTGGGGAGTAATTGTTACTTTTGTGAGCGCTGTATTGTTAACATGTTCATTTGTTTCCCAAATTTGTCCATAAGGGTTCCAACGTATAGAATTTTTTGAAACATTAACCTTGTCATTAAATCCGTTAGATATGACGCTAGTCCAGACATTTCTCATAGGTTCAGGATCACCAGTATAAGGATTAGAGAAGGTAGGCGAGTCTGCAATTAGAGAATATATAATTCTGCAATAAAAATCTGAACAGCCTTTAACATTATTCCATGCTCCTTGGAATATTTGTATCATACCAACATTTAACGTGTTATTGTCGCTACCATTTTTAATGGCATTCAATAATGACAGCTTATTGGCTATACCAGCTGAGTAGTCGTTAATTAATCCACCAATTTTTGAAGATGATATATAAGGATCATATGATCTTGCAAAAAATAATCTCACAGCTTCCTCAATTCCAATTGCTTCTGCTTTTTGTAAGAGCTCGTTTCTTTCTTGTTCTGAAGTAAAATTATTGAAAATTAGTTTTTGAGTTAGGCCATCTATAGTAGAATTAGAATATTGCCAGAACAGAGGATTTTGAGAGCCTGGCATACTCCCAAACCAAGGCGCATACATTTGTGTAACAGTGCCTGGGTTGTACCTTACAAAAGAATTCGATATCAATGACTCGGTATACATATTCCATTCCAATTGGGCTGGATCTGATCCGTAGACAATTCTGTTAGCCTTAGTCAAATCACCATATTCCTTCATTACAGTAAATCCTAACTTTTCAATTTCGGAAGCTACGTAATCCCCAAATGATTTTCTAAGTAGATCATCATTTCGAATCAATATTTTTATAGTTATTGGTTTCCCCTCTAAAGTAAACTTCCCATTGGAATCCTTTGTAGATCCTACATTTAACATTGCGTTATTTATCATCTCTTTTGCAAAATTAGGATCGTATCTAATTTTTAGTTGGTCAATTACGGGAAGTATATTATGATATTCAGGTGAAGTAGAGCCGTAGGGTTCTGCTATAGGTTCGCCAAACCCTTTCAAGATATTATTCACTATAAAATTTCTGTCTATAAGAAAGTTTAATGCGAATCTTATATCCTTGATAGAAAATGGGTTGAAGTTATTTGAGGAATTTGATGGATTTAGCAATAATCCGTAGCTAAGACCCTCCTTTTCATATATTTTCAAATTAGGGTTTTTTTTTGCAGTCTCGACTAATTGCAAAGGAATTTGAAAAAAATAGACATCCAATTGGCCATTACTAACCTGCTGGTAAGCAACATTTTCATTTGAAAACCTAATGAATTTAATATGGTCAGAAAAACCACCTGATTTATTCTCAATCGAATAAACATTTTTACCAGGAAAGAATATAAACATCATTCCAATAATCAATAGGAAAGAAACAATAATCAATATTTTTGTCATTTATAAAGATAATTTGGAATAAAGTGTTATAAATTCATTATTTCAAATAACGGCTCCTTTCTCAATTTGAGAATATCAAAAACTATAGTATATAAATAATAATAATTTACCTTAGATGCATGAGTAACAATTCCGCAAAAAGGACTCACAGTTATAGTTCAAAGAGAACTAAGAGTAAGAAATATGCTAAGGTAGAAAGGAGAAAGCGAAATAAGGCAAAGTATTAACTACCTGTGTTGAAAATTTCCGATATGTTTATATGTAAGGAAAGATATAAATACATGTGGAATTAGTTTATAAGTTTTATGGTGATATAAATTGGTAAAAGATATTTCTATGTTTGGTGATCGATGTCCAAGATGCGGCAAAGGTCCTATGGTTACAGATAATTCAACCGGAGAAATGTTCTGCGGTAATTGTGGTTTTGTAGTAACAGAGAGAATTGAGGAAACTGGACCGGAATGGAGGGCCTTCTCAAAAGAAGAGCATGAGGATCGTAGCAGAGCTGGAGTACCTACATCTTTAGCCATGCATGATATGGGCCTCGCTACTATTATTGGACCAGTAGATAAGGACGCCTCGGGGAAACCGCTCTCTGCGTCCATGAAGAGTACAATCGAAAGACTAAGGACTTGGGACAGTAGGAGTCAAGTTCATGAACCAGTTGACAGAAACTTTAGACAGGCATTTAGTGAACTTGATAGATTAAAAGATAAGCTAGCAGTCGGTGATGCGGTAATAGAGAAGGCTGCTTATGTTTATCGAAAGGCCCTAGAAAAGGGGTTAGTTAGGGGAAGATCAATTTCAGCGCTGGTTGCAGCTGCTCTTTATGCAGCATGTCGAGACACTGAAACACCAAGAACTTTGAAGGATGTTGCTAATGCTAGCAACATCAAGAAGAAAGACGTTGCGAGATGTTATAGATTGCTAATAAGAGAATTGGATCTCAAAATGCCAGTTGTGGATCCAGTAAAATGTGTTGCAAGAATTGCTAGCAAGGCAGGACTCACTGAAAAAACAAAAAGAAAGGCTTTAGAAATTCTAAAGAAAGCCGAGGAAGGCAAAATTTCTGCTGGAAAGGATCCGATGGGGCTTGCAGCTGCAGCCTTGTATGTAGCCTGTGTCATGAACGGAGAGAACAAAACACAGAAAGATGTAGCCGAAGCTGCCGGAGTTACAGAGGTCACTATTAGAAATAGATACAAAGGTCTCAAAACTCATCTAAAACTTTAATTAGAATTATCTTACCAAATATTTATTTAGAAACCTACCCGCAACTTGGTAGAAGAATAAGATTCCAATTGCTATGAAACCTATCGAAACAATTCCAAGCAATAGGTTATCGGATTCTACATTCCAAGGCGTTTGGAACAAATAAAATCCGAGAATACTATATGCAAAAAATACATAATTAGAGATCCAGTGAAAAGTAATAGCTGAAGCCAAACCATATCTATAGTAAATCCATCCGATTATCAGTCCGCCTAAAGCAGCCTGACTAATTTTTCCTAATTCATAACCCCCACCAAAGATCACGTGAGATAGTCCAAAAACAAATGAATTGAGAATAATTATAATAAAAACTCCAATAGTAGTAGATTGTCTTCTGAATTTTTCCATATTAGAGTATGGATGATTTAATGTAGACAGAAATTTTCCCCTTCCTATTGGAATGAAAATAAGAAACAAAGGTAGCCCCATTAGGAGTACTCGAAAAAAGATTTCTTCATTAAGAGGGGCAGCGGATAAGTAAAAAAATGAAAGCAGAGGATCATGAGTTAAAGGATTCCCTAAAGTTATACCGAATAATTGTTGAAGTATATCAATTAGTATTGATAAGATAAAGTAAAGAGAAAACCAAGAAATGGTTATCATTAGATAATTGTGTGAAGTAACAAACCCTGTACTTTGATCCATTTTAGTTGTTACAGACATCATATTTTGTTTTCTCCCAAAAAAGCGCAACTTCGTAATTGGTATAGGTTTAAGAAGACAAAAAAAGTAGCATGCTAGATAGACGAACCAAAAAAATAAGAAGGTTAATCCCAAATTGAAATTTATAGCATTA
This sequence comes from Candidatus Nitrosocosmicus franklandus, assembly GCF_900696045.1. Classification (GTDB taxonomy): domain Archaea; phylum Thermoproteota; class Nitrososphaeria; order Nitrososphaerales; family Nitrososphaeraceae; genus Nitrosocosmicus; species Nitrosocosmicus franklandus_A. The sequence continues at coordinate 2,667,476 of NZ_LR216287.1, read as the reverse complement.
AAGCCAAATACGCTAAAAAGCAAAAAGTCAAGCGATACATCGCTGGTCCAATGTACTTCGACCCCAAGGTTTGTAAAGAATACAAGAAATAACCCTATTCCAAATGAAATTCCAGTAATAAACACCATAAAAAAACTTAAGGCAAATTTGGTTTTTTCGATTGTTATATTTAAGGAATTTATATTTGGCAAAAGCTAAACTTTCTTATCTAATTACATTACTTCAATAGACGATTCGTTAAATCCCTTAACAACAAGATAATTTTTTACAATGTCACGATGATCCCCTTGCAAAAGTATAAAGCCATCTTTAGCTGTGCCTCCGCATGCAAGTCTGCTTTTCAATTCCTTTACTATTGTGTGAATATCATTAATTTTGGGATCTAATCCCTCTATCATTGTAGTTGTTTTTGAAAACCGTCGAGTTTCTAATCTCACAACAATCCGAGTATCTTCCTTGTCTAACTCTCCACATGCACACAAATCATCAGGTAGGCCACATTTTTTGCATATCACAGCCATCTATTATTCCTAAATATACCCAATTCCTATTATTAAGCCTTCCTTGACCATTAACGAAAGAGTATTGGCCCTAAGAAACTAGTTACTAGTCACAAATCAAGATATTAAAGATATATTTATGTTGTTTCGAAACTATTGGAATTTTTCTCCAACTCCACAATACTATTTTAAGTGCAATTAGGATCAAAATTCGAGGTTTAATTGCCATACTTGAATAGAGGGAATATAATTCCATTTTTGATATGGCTTTAAAAATGAAGAAAAATAGTATGCTCATCCTTATGTTCTATTCTGCAAAGATTAAATAAAAATAACAACCTCCATTTCATATATGCCCCCTGCCATTAGCTCACTGAAGTTCCCATTTGACTTAAAGTCTGATCAACTGGCTGCTGTGGAATCGTGGATGAACAATGGCTGTAAGGGCTCAATCATATATTCCACTGGAACTGGAAAGACCGAAATTGCTTTTGAGTGTGCTAGGAAAGCATGTATAAAAGATACAACCAACAGCAAAGACAAGGCCAATATAAATACATATAACATATTATTTCTTGTTCCAAGAATTGTTTTGATAGAGCAAAATATAACCAGACTACGGAAATATAATATACCAAATGAATCTATCGGGGCATTTTATGGGGAGAAAAAAAACCATAAAGAGATTACCATATCAACCTACCAAAGCACAATAAATAATCACAAGCTTATTGAAAAGGCGAGAATGGTAATCCTTGATGAAGTGCATCTTTTAAGTAACACAGCGTTTTCCTTCAAGAACTTATTCAAGGTAATAACGTCAGATCCTAAAAGGCGAATCCTAGGTTTGACTGCCACTATAAATGAACGTGATTCTAGATACAAAGAGATCATAGAAATAATACCGCCTGTCAAAAAGTACTTGATCAAGGAAGCAGTTGATGATGGACGATTAGCCAAACCAGAAATCATTACCATAGACGTGGCCTTAACAAGTGAAGAAAGAGAGATTTATAAAAAATCCAGTGAAATGATTCGAAATCTCTCTTATAAGCTCAATGCTTATGATCCTGGATTGATTTCAAGAATATTATATCAAGGAGGAATGAGATCCAAGTATGCTAAAGAATGGTTTAACCAAGTAAAAATCAGAAAGGATTTACTCAACTCATCCAGGAGAAAATTAGATAAAGCTGTTACTATAATAGAGAAACATAGAAACGAAAAACTGATGGTTTTTAGCGAAACTATCGAATCTATAACAAAATTAAGGGAAATTCTGATCACAAAAGATATCAAATCTGAAATAATCCATTCAAAAATAAAAACAAAGGAAAGAAAATCGATTTTGGAAAAATGGGGAATCGAATTTTTTCCATTACTATCCGTTCATACCTTGGAGATAGGTTTTGATATTCCACAAGTTGGGATTGCAATAATTCTATCAAATACGTCCAACATTAATCAGATTGCACAACGGATAGGAAGAGTTATCAGAAAAACAGAGGAAAAAAATAGTGCCTCAATATACCTTATTTATGCAAAAGAAACTAAAGATAATAACATTCTGAGAATGGTAGATAAAGCTGTGGGTAACAAAAGTAGTAAAGCAATTAGGAAAAGTACCAAACAAACCAAGATAACAGACTCATTTGAATAACGAAATTTGATGAAGTATTCAAAAACAAAAGGTATATTTTGACTAAAATACAACTCAAATTATGACGATTAAAAATATTACAGTGCTAGGTTCGGGTATCATGGGTCATGGCATAGCACAGGTGTCTGCGATGGCCGGTTATAAGGTTTTCCTTAGAGATATCGAACAAGTATTTTTGGACAAAGCCATGGAAAAGATAAAATGGTCGTTACAAAAATTGACTGAGAAAAATAAGATAACGAGTGAAAATGCCGTTACAATTTATAATAACATTACTCCGGTGATTGATTTGAAAAAAGCAACAGAAAACACCGATTTGATCATAGAAGCAGTTCCAGAAGACTTTAAGTTAAAAGAAAAAGTTTATGGCGAATTGAACGAGATAGTAAAGAATGAAGTAATCTTTGCATCAAATACTAGCACCTTACCCATAACTGAATTAAGCAAGCTTACTAATCACCCAGAGAATTTTATAGGAGTTCATTTTTTCAATCCACCACAATTGATGAAGTTAGTAGAAGTAATTCCAGGAAAGGACACTGATAAGCAGGTAGTTGATGAATTAACCAGGTTTGTACACAGTATAGATAAGAATCCTGTTATTTGTAAAAAGGATGTTTCGGGATTCATCGTGAATAGAATTTTCATACCTCTTGTTCATGAGGCCTTACACTCGATGGACAGAGATAAAGTGTCTATGGATGTGATAGATTCCGCAGTAAAGTTCAAACTTAATTTTCCAATGGGAATTTTTGAATTAGCTGACTATACGGGTCTGGATGTAATTTACAAGGCATCGTATGAAATGAGCTTGAGAGATAAGCATGTGTTATTAATGCATCCAAGAATCAAAGAGCTATATGAAGGCAATCAACTAGGGCAAAAGACTGGCAAAGGATTTTACGAATACAAAAAAGAGAATTATGAAAGAGTGAACTTGACTGAAGAAAAGGCCGCGCAGTATGAGCCCTTATCTATTGTAGGGGTAGCTGCAAATAATGCCGCATGGCTAGTTGAAAATGAAGTATGCACACTAGAGGATCTAAATCTCGCACTTAGTTTAGGGATGGGCCTAAAGACAGGAATATTCGATTTGGTTAGGAAATTATCACCATCAAGAGTTTTAGAAAACCTCAAATCATTAGGAGAACAACAAGAGTTTTATCATCCGAACAAATACATAGAAAATTTCAAGTAAGTGTAACATATTTCCAAATCATCATAGACAAACAAAGGTACATCTAGCACTATTTAGCAAACAGAGAATTGCAAATTACTATCGTTTACTTGATTCTCACAAAATGCACTTATTCAAACCTAATTTTTGAAATTATGTAATCGACCGCACTAGCTGGATCTCTATTAGTTTCGATGATTATCCTTTTTCGCTCATCTAAAAATTTTCCCCCATAGATATCTGACACGCCACCGCTGTTCTCAATAGCAACCATCGGTTTCTTAGTCATATAACCAACGCATAATTCAATTAATGTTCCCACTCCACCGCCAACAGATATGATCCCATCGGAGGAATAGGCCACAATAAAATCACGGGATAGACCAATTCCAGTACAGATAACCACATCACAATAATCATTTGCTTGAATACTATTCTCGTGGGGTACAATTCCAATAGTAAAACCACCGTGATCTTTTGCACCCATGCATGAATACTCCATAACTCCTCCAAGTCCCCCGCTAATCAAAATTGCATTCCTTTTGGCTATGTATTTGCCGACCTCATAGGCTGTATTTAGAGTCGACTTGCTTATTTGGATCGAACTTCCACTATTATAGCCAATTACCCCTATTTGCAGTTTTTTCAAACTAAGAATAGCAAGTCAAATTAATTTATTAACAATTTGGATTTCAAGATGCCTAATACTAGGCATGCATGACAGTAATGTATTTATTTCCAATCTAAGGATTTTCATATATGAGTAAGAAGGCGAAGAAAAATGCACCTCTTCCTGCATCGAGCGCGGGATTATTAAGGTTCTTTGAAGACGAGACTAAAGGGATAAAGGTTAAACCAGAAATCATATTTGGTATAGCAGGAGCATTAATTGCAATATCCATAGCAATAAAAATTTTGGTGCCAATTTAATTTTTTGACTGTTAATGAGTGATTTTGAATCCGATAGTGTTTCTAGCCTTCATAAAAGATGGCTTTTTACTAACATAAATCCCTCTTCAGAAAAATTTTCCTATTTAATATCAATATTAAGTTTAGTTACTAATGTTGCACTTATTAACTTCGTTATTACACCTCATACGGTAACAGATTTCCTAGTAAGTTTTCCGATTATTGCAGCAGTATTTTCTGTAACTTTAATATTTGATTACTTGTCACTTAAGGGAACTCCCTTAAACAGATTTTCAAAGGTATTACATGTATCTGCTTTTGCAAATTTATTGTGGACTTTAACAGTAATAGGCGGTTACATCTCTGAATTCATAATTAACACAAATAGCTTAAACATTAACTTCGTCCTGCAAGGTATGTTTATGGCTATCGGCCTTAGAATTGGAATTTTTGTTTCCGTGTTCGGGGCTTCCTTAAAAAGAACTATACCAATTTCATTTATTCAACCTTTAATTATTTTTATATTATTTTCTTTTTTTTATTTCAATCATATATTTTACACCAATTTTACAGTTTACATATTCGGTTCAATAATTCTGTTTATTGGTGTAATGTGGACCATTATAGTTGACAGGATAGGCAGACCCAACTTTACTAGTGCATTCAAGATCTTGCAAGCCTTCTTGATCGCATGGACGGAAAACAAATCTGATGAAATGGAGAAAATAGCAGAAGCAAAAGCCAGTCCAAAGGTAGTTAATACACTCATTATGAGATTTAAACCAGAGAATCAAAAGGATATTTCACTAGTATTACCGGAGTTACATCCAGGTCCGTTTAATCCCATTGGTGGAAGCAATTTACCATTTGATATCTTTAAGTTCTACTCAAATTCGGCAATGGTTATGCACAGTATATCAGATCATTCTCTTAACATACCATCTAAGAGAGAGGTAGAAAAGTACTTAAAATCACTAAATCAAATAAATCATCTTGAATCAGGATCAACATGCTCCATACCAATAGTTGTGACCAAAAACGATTGTAATTGCAGTGGTTTTGCCATGGGCAAGAATGTCATAATTCTATTTTCGAAATCGCCTTCTGGTATGGAGGATATACCGCTAGAAGTAAAAACAGAACTTGAAACCTACGCTCAACAGGTTGGATTTGAACAGATCTTGATCATTGATGCTCATAATTCACTTGGCACAAAGATTGAAGAAAATGACATCAAGACACTTGTAAGCATAGGTAAAGAAACCCTCGTAAAGCTCAAAGAATCGCCTCAATATGAATTTAAGATTGGTTACAAGAATAGCTATCAGATTAATGATCAAACAATTAAGGAATTAAAAAAAATGCCAGATTTGGGGCGTGGTCAATTTGGAGTACTTGCGATCTCAATCAAGAATGAAATTTACTTACTTTGCTGGATTGATTCTAACAATATGAAGAATGGCATTCGAGAAAAAATAGCCATGACTTTAACCGACCAGGGATTTAGGATAATAGAGATATGTACTTCGGACACACATTCAACGTCAGGAAAAAGGAATACAAAAGGCTATTATACACTTGGAGATGTTACACCTGAAGATAAAATAATAAATGTATTTAACATATTGGCAACACATGCCAAAACAAATCTTGAGCAATCAACATTTGAAATTTACAAAACAGAAAGCAAAGTTATGGTAATGGGAACTGATCAATTCGACGACTATTCAATTGCATTGGAAAAATCCTTTCTAGTTACAAAAATATTTCTCGCGATCACATTTGTGGTATATGTGCTAATGTTACTTTTAACCTAAAGTAATTTGTAATTTTGTTAATAGTGGATGAGGAGAGATTTGAACTCTCGACCACCTGTGTGTGAGACAGGTATCCTAACCAGACTAGACTACCCATCCACCTTAGAAATCTCTTTATCTAATAATCTAAAAGATTAATTAAGCTTTGGCTGCCGCCAATATATTTGAATTAAAGAAAATAAGATAATAGAATCCAATGAAATAATCATCTCATCTTATTTTAAGTACCTTCTCCATATTCATTAAGATATTTACTTTGATTCTCTGACAATTTATCTATACTAATACCCATCGATTCAAGTTTTAAACGAGCTATCATTATATCTTGTTCTCTATCAATCTTGTATATCTTATTTTCAAGGGTTCCTTTATTTTTCAAAAGATACAGTACAGATAAGAATTGATTCGCAAAGCTCATATCCATTACCTCGGAGGGATGACCCTCTGCAGCCACCAAATTAACTAATCGTCCTTCCCCTATCAAGTTTATCTTATTATTATTTTTCAAGAGAAACTGCTCGACATTTTCGTTTATCTTCTTTGATTCATAAGAAAGCTCCTTAATATCATCGATAGAAATTTCTACATTAAAATGACCAGCATTAGCTAACAATACCCCGTTTTTCATTTTTTCCACGTGTTTTCGTGCTATGACATCCTTGCATCCTGTTGAAGTTATAAAAATATCGCCTGAGGAAGCAGCCTCTTCCATAGGTTTGACCGTATATCCATCCATTCTGGCCTTGAGTGCGTTTATTGGATCGACTTCGGTAACAATAACGGATGCTCCTAACCCTCTGGCCCTACTGGCTATTCCTTTGCCAACATGACCGTAACCTGCGACAACAACAGTTTTTCCAGAAAGTAACACATTAGTCGCCCTAATTATACCATCCAAAGCAGACTGACCCGTACCGTAAACATTGTCAAAATCGTGCTTTGTTTCTGCGTCATTCACCGCTATTATTGGATATCCTAATTTTGAGTTCGTTTCTAATGCCTTTAGCCGTAGTACTCCTGTTGTTGTCTCCTCCGTGCCTCCAATAATATTTTTTCCATATTTATCAAGGTTTTTATGAAATTCGATGGTCAGGTCAGCGCCATCGTCAATTGTAATATCGGGATTAAATTTTAAGACTGAATAGATATCGTCGTAATACTCTTTATTGGTAACACCACGGCTTGCAAAGACCGACAACCCTTCATCTTTCACCAATGATGCTGCAATATCATCGTTTGTGCTAAGGGGATTGCATCCAGACCATGCCACAGTTGCACCTGCTGCGGCTAGCGTCTTTGTCAAGACCGCAGTCTCTTTTGTTACATGTAAGCATCCACCAACTACGAGACCTTTCAAGGGTTTTGATTCTTCATATTTTTTTTTTAAGGATAACAGGACCGGCATGTGTGATTCAGCCCATTCAATCTTCTTTTTACCTTTATCTGATAATGAAATATCCTTTATTCTGTACTCCATAGATAAAAAAAATATACAAACCTTATATTACTTTAACACAGGAGTTGAGGTTAGGAAGAACTTTTTTTGAAAACGAAACTCACTTGGTGGCCCAATCTTTAATAGGTAAGTTGATTGTTAGATACGTAAGTTTTTATGGAAATTATTATAGATTAAGTGGATTAATCACAGAAACTGAAGCGTATGGATACCTGAATGACCCAGCTAGTCATGCATTCAAGGGAGAAACTATGAGAAATCGACCAATGTTCGGTCAAGTAGGAAAAGCTTATGTATATTTTATCTATGGTAATCATTACTGTTTAAATGTAGTAGCTAAAGCCCAAAATGATCACGCTGGAGCTGTCCTGATAAGATCAATTGAACCCATAGACGGAATTGGCTTGATGAAGATTTTTAGAAATACAGAAGAGATTTCAAAACTTACTACAGGTCCGGGTAGATTAGCACAAGCTTTGAGGATTACAAGAAAACACAATAATTTGGATCTTGCTGATATGAACAATAAGATATTATACATCGAAGACAATAGGTGCCCAAAGATTGGCAAAGATTTTATCTTAGAAAGCTCCGAGAGAATTGGTATTTCTTTGGCAAATGAAATACAATGGAGGTATATAATGCTGGTGAGGAATTCTTCATATGACGGATTTGTGCCTAGCTCATTTATTTCGAAGCAAAGCTAAAAATTAATTACTAAACAGGCTAAAAGCCTAGACTCAATTCGATATATAGTCAGGTCATAAAAAATCGTTGATGCCTCTAAGAGATTTCTTGGTCCCAGAAGAGCAAGTCAAATACATATGTAGAAGAGATATTGAATATGCGAACAAGAAATATGACTTGTTCATCACAAACAAAAGAATTGTACTGTACCGGGAAAGCGGAATATTCAATAAATCTGAAGACGTTGTTTGTGAAAAAATAGAAAGACTTCAGGGTTTGGAATATAAGGAAAAAGGAGGATTATTAAATTTAGCAAAAATTTCAATTAATGGCGGGATTAAACTAGACATTAAGGGTCCTTCAAAAGAAGTAAGAAATATGTTTAAGATATTGGAATGTTTGATCAATTCAAAATAAATGCTTTTATAAAAAGTTAAGAGAATATCTTACTTATCATCGAGCGCAATTCTTCTAACTCAAGATTGCTTTCATCGCTACTTGATTCATCGCTACTTGATTCATCGCTACTTGATTCATCGCTACTTGATTCATCGCTACTTGATTCATCGCTACTTGATTCATCGCTACTTGATTCATCGCTACTTGATTCATCGCTACTTGATTCATCGCTACTTGATTCATCGCTACTTGATTCAGTAACAGTATCAGTATGAAGTAACTTGTTTAAATTATTCCGGATATCTTGTGAAAGATTAGAGTCCTCGTTATCTTCTTCACCTGAATTAGTCTCGATAGGAGTAGAATGTGCAGGATAGGTGTTTGTTAAAGAGTCAAAGTCATTAGTGTTTATGTTGCTCAAATGATTCACAGTATTAAAAGTGGAGGAGGATTCCTCAGCGGACTGAGGTTCAAGAGATGCGAATGATTTTGTAGTATTTGATTCATTAGCTTTACCTTGAGGATTTTTATCTTGTGTGCTAATTACTTTGAGTGGAGTCGATTCAGAATTCGAAGATAGAGGTTGAGTATTGGAGAAGCTGTTTGCAGGAGTGATTATATTATTTTTATTGGCATCCATCTTTTTCAAAGGACCTGCAAGAGTGGAGGAGGATTCCTCAGCGGACTGAGGTTCAAGAGATGCGAATGATTTTGTAGTATTTGATTCATTAGCTTTACCTTGAGGATTTTTATCTTGTGTGCTAATTACTTTGAGTGGAGTCGATTCAGAATTCGAAGATAGAGGTTGAGTATTGGAGAAGCTTGTTTCATTTTTGCAGCAGGTGCTATTTGATGGAGTAATCAAGTTAGGAAACTTTTCTTGTCCAAGTGTTGCTTGGAAAGAATTGGAAATTGGTGATACAAAGATCAGAGGTAATAAGAGAATAAAGATAGTGAAATACCTAAGGCAATGCATTAGTAATAGAAATATAAAATAAAATATAGGAGTTTAATATAATTGGACAACTAAATAATTTTGTTATATATTAAAGGAAAAATATATTGTGATCTTCTAACAGTATGAACAAGAGCTCGAGTTAAGATAATGAATAGCATTTCGGATAGGTATGACCTAAGAAATCCAGCATTCAAATCATATTTAGTCTCAATACATCATTATTTAACATACTGAGACAACACAAAAATGACAACTCAGAGCGGTCTACTCTCCTAATCCATTTTTGCTTTAAAACATGATATGAAAGATATAATAATTACTTTAGCCAAGTAACCAAACTACCTGCCCAGTATTTGAATTAAAAAGGACTATGATTAAAAATAATTATTGATAATATTTTTCTGTCAGATAATATATTCTTGGATATTACACTATCCTTCCAAGACTGCAATTTTGCCATAACGTCCTATATTAAGGCTGTTTTCTCCTCTGAATGCTTGAGTGTACCCATTGTCGATAGAAATCCTATCACCTTCCTTCACCATCTTGATTTGATCATCCCACAAAGAGAGCTTTATACTACCGGTTTCATCCGAAATTATGGCATCTGCAACAAGAGCAGAACCTCCTGCACGTAAGTTAACCGTTCTTGGTTCACTGATTTTATCTATAGTTCCTTCAACTGTTACATGTCTCATATCACTTGTTAGTTCATTAATCTTCATAGTCATTTTGTTATATCTTCCGTTCTGATTAATATAAAAAAATCTCATTTATTTGTTTGTTAATTTATCACATAACTCTTTTATGTAAATGCGTCTGATCCAAAGATTATAATACAGAGTTTTTATTCAATATTTTGCAAAGGAGGAGTCGCGTAGCCTGGTCAAACGCGCAGGACTCAAGATCGAGTATAGGAAATCCCGTCCCTTAGGGGTTCGTGGGTTCAAATCCCACCTCCTCCATTAAGATTATTTTTTTGTCCAAAATGTATGCTAATTTTCTCTATCAAAGACTTGGTTAATTTATTTTACCGAAAATAAGTATAGGCCGAAATTGCAAGATTCCGACTAAACAATTCAATGTAATTATAATCCTACTTTTTCACTACATAAAAATCATAAGATTTTATCTTATTTTGACCTATCAGCTTGTAAAAATAAAATTCTATCACTGAATAAAAAGCTGGAAATGATTCTAACAGACCCAGAAAAGGAGCGAGAATAAAAGTTTGAATGTGTAGAATAATTCTCTTAAACCATCCAATCCGTGTATATCTTAGATTGAGAAACAAACCAGCCTGGTATGAAAACAGCCAAACTACCCAAGAGAACAATAAGATCAATGCAAGCGTGCTATCAAATATTTGAATGTCCGTTAATGGTCTGAATATTTCGTTATAATTGCTGTTTATGTGTGTGATCCGGTCTACCCAAACAGAAAAGTCAAAGGCTACATTATTATTCCAATCAAAGCTAGCATAAGAGAACACATTGGAGACTTTTGGTATGTTAATATAGAAGGCAAGACACAATGATATCACACCCGAAACGAAACCCAAGAAGAACGAAGTACATTTGTATATCAATCGGAACTTAAAGAATTTCGAAAAGTTTTCAATATTTTGCAGATTACCTATTACCCATCTCCTTCTCTGCATAAAATGATCTTTTATATTTAAAGGAGGCTGTTCTAACAAGATTCCACCATGCCAACCCATAGAGTTTCTCCCATATTTCTTAAATAACTCGTATCCAAACCTCTGATCTTCAGCCAAGATTGGACCAAATTCCCAGCCTATCTTATCTTCGACATCAGATCTAACCAAAAGATTGCTTCCATGCATGTGTATTGGAGGAGGGTTATGCATATGTGTAACACACTCAAAACAACCAAAAGATCTCATCGATTCTGCCAGTGCAGTTATCCTGTTTGCTTTCTCGAATTTTAGAGGATAAAATATAGGCCCTTCGCTTGCAATGCCCTTTTTTTCTCGAATAAATTTTAATATCGAAAGTATTGTTTGCGGTACGACATAGCTTTCATCATCCATATGAAAGATCCAGTGACTTGAATTTTGCTTTCTCTGTTTTCTTCTATGTAATACAGCATACTGCAGTGCTCTTGCCTTTTTTATTGCATTTGGAGTAAATGATTGATCAACACATAATACTTCGCATGGTAATCCCTGTAATGTCTTCTTGTCATTAACGTCCTCCGTTACTATAATAATTTCATATTTTGAATATTTTGTAAATTTGCAAGATTCAATGATCGATTGAATACCACGTTTTACAACGCTAGTCTTTGTTGCTGATCTTGTAGTAATCTGGAATATAATTTTTGGATCGTTTGGAATTCTCCTAAGATCCTTTTCTATAAATTTACGACTATTTCTAACAAATCTATAGAATAGTTTAACTGCATTGGGAATAAAGAATATCCACAAAATAGTAGCTACCAGCAAAGCAGGATTATCAATCAACTAAATATCTAATATTATTAATATTTAATAATTTAATCGTTTTTTAACACAATAAGATAGGTAATAAAATTAAAAAGGGGTATGAAAAATATTTCACTAAGATAGGTATGCTTAAATTTTAGAAAAAGAATAAATAATAACTATTATAAGTGATAAGGGATTGAGTATAGTTTTATGCATCCAGAAGGCAAGGTAGAAAAATCAAAGCCATTAGTGTGTGAGTTTTGTAAGAGTGATTCAGTTATTTTTGATAATGTATCTTTTGAATACGTATGTTCAGCTTGTGGGTGTGTTTCAAGTCAAGATCCGAATTCTGATTCAATGACTAGTTTTAGGGTCAATTCAGCTTATAATGATCGGACAAGGACAGGGATGCCCGAGTCTTTAGCTATACATAACAAGGGATTATCCACTTTGATCGGGATTGGAGACACAGACGCCAGGGGCAAAGCCTTGGAGCCATCTCAGAAAAACAGTATACAAAGATTACGAACATGGAATAATCGAGCACAACTTAACGATTCTGTTTCCCGAAATTTAGAAAAGGCTCTTAAGTTGCTGAATAACTTTGGGGATAAATTATACCTCAGTCAAGCCGTAGTGGAAGGAGCAGCATATATTTACCGAAAGGCTGCGATAAAAAAGTTGGCAAAAGGTCGATCGACTCTAGGTTTAGTGGGAGCAGCGTTGTATGCGGCATGTAGAGAAACCGCTACTCCTAAAACCATAACAGATATTGCGACCGCCTGTAATATCACTACCAAAGATATAATGTCTCATTATAAATTGATACTGAAAGAACTTTCATTGCAAATGCCCGTATTACACGGTCCAGATTATGTAACCCTCATATGTAACAGGTTACAATTAAGTGAAAAGACGAAGAGAGAGGCATTACGAATATATTCAATGGTACAACAAAACAGGATCTCAATTGGGAAAAATCCAAGGGCCTTGGCCGGATCTATAATATACTTGGCCTCACAAAATTGTAATGAATTTTTGAGACAGGTAGAAATTTGCCAAGTTGCAGAAATTTCCACTGTTTCATTGAGAAAAAGATGCAAAGAGATAAAATCTAAAATAAACCTCTAAATACTTGATTAATGTTCATCTTGAATATTTATCTTTATCTAGTTAATAAATAGAAATCAGGGATTGATAAGGCTAGATTCTCTTAACAAAAGAATCTATTTTGAACTTATAATCGGTGGTTTTTAGTATCTCATCCCGAGACATCTTTAGGAACGCAGATTCAAACTTTGGATAAGGTTGTTTTGATGAGAAAAGAGTCAATACTTTGCTTTCATGATCTGTCTTAAAGCCTTTGCATGGTTCATGGCCTCTAATTACAAATTTACAACCAGTTTGATTTAGCCATAAATCAGTAACCCTTTTGCCAAAATATTTGCCCAATCCACGATTCGAAAACAGCCATCTAGTTTTACCCAGTTCACGCGGATCATTCCACAAAATTTCTTCCATTAATCCTTTTTGTACTGTTATTTTAGATAAATGAAATTTATAATTTTCAAAGAATTTTAGGTCTTCTACTATTGGCAATCCACCGTGTACTAAGAGTGCAAATGAATCAATCTCACAAAATACAAACAGTGAATCAAAAAATGTTCTTATATGTTTTAAATAAAACTCTTCACCCTCGTTACCAAATTTTGCCTTGATTTCCTCTGGAAAACTAAAACTAGAAAAAGGAAAATAATCAAAAGCTTCATGGTTACCTCTCAAAAGAAATACGTTATTTGGAAAGAGATACTTTAACTTACATAAACTCAAAACAACTTCCAGCGAATACTGTCCTCGATCTATGTAATCACCTAAAAATAACACTACATTTTCCTCTGATTGAAGATAATTCTCCCATTCAAATTCATCCAATATTTTTTGAAGGCTGTTTAAATCTCCATGAATATCCCCAACCACAACCAAATTGCGAGGAATTTGAAAATGTAAATAATCACCAGATGTCATTCCGATATTAGAAAAGAATCCTTGTAGTTTTTGATCATCATGTAATTTAGTTACAGATTGAACTAGCTTTCTTGATTCATCTAAACTTGATCCTTCAATTTCAAATATATCATCCAATTTGTACCACCGATATCCTAATTAAACAAATTCATTACTATCGACTATAAAATCGGGTGCCAATTTACAAATAAACCATCTTTATCTACAATCATTTGATATCGACTCGTACTGTATTTATTAATCTCAAATATGAGATTTTTTCCTACGGTTTTTAGTTCACATTCCATGCAGCTTTTTGACTTCTTTGATGGAGACCAAGATAATGGATTACTTTTAATTAAAACATTTATTGCAAAGCTTTCACTCAAAAGATCCAAGAAAGAATCATCAGATAATAAAGGTTCTAAATCATTTGTATTAAAAACATTTAGAATTCTAATTTGATTTCTACTACTCAATGAATTTTTTAATTCGAAGAAAAGATCCTTCGAGTTTGATTGATATTCCTTGTTCTGGAATGATTTTATTACGTACTGATTGTTGGAATTTCCACGTCTAGAATCTTCATCTCCCCTTGCCAATTTTATTCCATGAGGGTCTGTAAAATCAATTTCTTGTTCAATTACTTTTTGTTTGTAGACATCTTCAGACAAGTGATGATTCAAGATTTTCTTAAATGACTCACGAATATTCTTGTCAAAGTTATTAATCATCAGTCTATTTCCATTAGAGAGACCCAGCCAAATGATAATAGGTTTTAACAAAACGGACAAAAAGACTTCTTGACTCAAGCTATCGTCATGAGTAATCCTAATGATATTGTTTTGTATCAAAAGATTTTCTTCCTTTAAATAAAGGAAATCTTGATTATCTGAAATAGATCTTGTATTAGAAAGACGTAACCTTCTTTTATAATATGGCCTAACCTTTTGATATGATTCAAATAAATTCAAGTGAGATACAAGATCAGAGGAAAAGAAGATCCCTTTATAAAGCGAATAGGAATAAGTGTTGCAGAGAATCGGGAGTCCTCTAAGCTTATTTATTTTTAATAATCTATTATTATTCGCTTTATTAAAATGATTTTCTAAAGTAATCACACCATCAGAAATAGAATCCAATATTCCCAAGTCAAATGTTTCACTCAAAAAGATCAACTTAGCTCCAGCTCTTTCTCGCCATATTTGCAAAACCCTTTCGTTGTTCAATCTAGATTCTTTATCCATGAAGGATGCTATTGTGTCCCAGGTATCGATAAAAATGACCGGTGATTTGACATCCATTAATTGGTTTGTAATCCTTTCAAATAGTGACTCTGGCTCGTCGAGACGTGCATCTTCAAAGCGATATCCTGATTTATTTTCATCCTTTGAAAAAAATTTTTCAATCCATGGATAATAGAAGGTTAATTGCTTCAAAGACAGTCTAGTTGAGATATAAAAATAATTGCTATCGTCATGCAGGTTATCTAAAAGAGTTAGGGCAAAAGTTGTTTTACCTGTCCCTGGTTTGCCTTTAACTAATAACGAATAGGACTCATTTTTGACAAATTTTAGAATCTCAGATGGCAAATGACCCATATTATTCCTCTTTATTGTATATTTTCTAATGCTACTAACTTCATTGTGAGATTGGTGACTGGTCATGTTGTTAAATGATTCTGAATTGCTATCTGACATTACTTAACGAAATTAGGTAAGGATATACTATTAACAATTCTAAACTATCAACTATAAAAAATTAGTAATAAAACCTACCATGGATTCAAGTTTTTTTGAAATCTAATTGCATCAATCAATCCCTCGGCATAACCGATGCTCAATATCGCTAATTCTAATTTACCTTGGTTGTAAAATGTTTGTGCATCCCTTAGATAGTTTTCTGCATTTTCCAATACCAGTTGATAATCCCTCGTCAGCTCGGGTATTTCAGAATTAATTATAGCATTCAAATTCGACAATGCTAGCTTTGCGTTTGGAATATATTTATCTAGCATACGAGTTGCTAGACGAGAAAGATGTTTGGTATTGTCTGTTGGAGGATCTAGCATTTTAGTTAAATTTATGATGTATTCTTCCTCCGTAAAGTGTAAGGATGCCGGAATAATTACAGAGTTTGGACCCCCCTGATAATCCAATTCCAATAACGATTCCATTCTTCCGGCCAAGACAACGGAATTCGTTTCGCCAATTTTACTTGCCACCAGCCCATAAGTATCGAGCGAAAAGTTTAGAGATTTCATTTCCTTTTCTCTCTCTAATAAAAGTTCTATAACTCTTTTCGGGGACAAAAAGAATGGATCAGAATTATAATTAGAGTTAGCATGTCCATCATCATTATTGTATTCTGTCAGCACAAGTGTATGGAGACCATTACACATGTTATCGTAAATGGTATTATATACAGTAATTGATGACATAGGATCGTCCATCATAGTTACCATTTTGCCAAATTTGTATGGTTGCAGACCAGATTCACCGATCAATGAGAGAATCCCCGATGACGAATGAATGACACAAACTTTCACGGTCTCTTTTTTTGCCCTGACAAGTAATTCGTTATAAGTAGTTGCTATTAACGGATCCCCGTATACTAGTATACAGATATCAGACAATCGAGCTTTTTGAAGAATTTCCCTCCCGTCTTCTATAAACCACCGTTTAACAATTTTTATTCCAACTGTAGTGCCAGAATCATTTCTTCTTGAAGTCTTGCCTATTTCTTCATCAAGTTTCTTTATGAATTCATCTGAAATGAAACCGGTGAATCTTTCTAGGTATACATCATCACATTTCTTTATAACCTCTAGGGAATTTATCGTCAAGGATTCAAACTCAGATATCCCAATTCCAATGATGTAGAGCATTATTCATAAGGATTAATCTATTAATTATTTGAGTGTATTCCAGGCTCAGGCACCCATTTCTTCAAATCCAGTGGTATTCCCTTATTACTAATGATCAAGGTACTAATGATCAAGGGGTTTTGTCTTTAGATTTTTATGAAGCCTTACCATATGTAGTAAGGCATTCTTATAAACTTCTATGCCATCCAAATAGTCTGGAATATAAACTCTTTCATCCGTTGTATGAGATGAATGAGGATCACCTGGTCCATAAGTTACTACAGGAATATTCAGGACATTTCCCAAAATATTCATATCCCCGGTCCCTGTTTTTCTTAACAGTAATGGTCTTTTTTTTCTTTGGTCTAAAATTGACAAAACTAGGGCTCTTACTAATGGAGATGATATATTTGCTTCAAATGGTTCAGTCTTATCCTCTACACGGTATCTAATACGTACTCCATTTAGATTATTCTGAATCCTGGTTATATGTTCATCAAATATTGACAATACACCATCACATGTCTTTATGGTTGGAATACGAATATCTATAGTCATTCTGCATTTTTGAGGCGTAACGTTATGGCTTGTGCCACCGCTTATTTCGGTAAGACTATAACTTATCTGATCTGCCTTGTTCTGCGTTACTTTAGGCTCAATTTCTTTAAACATATTTTTCAAACTATTCCATACCACATAAGCCTCGTCTATAGCATTCATTGCCAACCACGGAGCGCTAGCGTGTGCACTATTATCTACGTCACACATTAAACGAATTTCGAGGCGTCCTTTATAAGAAATGGTAATATTTTCAATACCACTAGGTTCCCCGAATATAGCATAATGCGGTTTTAAAGAAGCATCTTTTACGAGATTCTTGATACCGGTTGCATTACCCTCTTCGTCTACTACCGCTGCAAAAACAATCGTTCCAGCTTGTTTTGGGACATCTGCAGCGGCCAGTAGCATAGAAACTAAAGGAGCCTTGGCATCAGAGGCACCTCGACCGTACATATAATCTCCCTCTTGTCTAACCGGTACTATACCCGGAACAGTGTCCATATGACCACAAAGAAGAATTATTGGTTCACCGTTACCTCTAACTGCCACCATGTTACCTACGCTATCAATATTTGCTTGTTCAAAACCTAGATCCATACAAATATTCTTTAAGTAATTTGCAAGTTGAGATTCTGATCTTGATGGAGTATAAATATCAAGAGTATTCTTCAATAGTTCAATCGCATAATTAGGTGAGACCATCTTTTACTATTATTTTTTTAGTAAATTTTCCATATGGTCGATTATAAGTTTTGGAATATCAACTCCGGTTACCTTAACTGTGTTCTTAAATTCTGTAGTGTTATTTATTTCATGAACAACTAGTCCATACTTTTCACTTTCCATAAGATCCACTCCAACAATATCACCCTTAAAAATCTTCGCAGACTTTATACAAATATCCTCTATTTCTTTTGTTATTGGACATGGTAACGCACGACCTCCTAGCGCCATATTAGTTTTCCACTCATTCTCACCAGAATATCGATAAATTGCGGCCACAACTTCGTCCCCTATTACAATGGCTCTTATATCACGAGGAGGACGTTTAATGAATTCTTCAAAGTAACTTATGTGATAAATAGGAAACATGTGTTCCCTATCTTCTAAAACTGTTTTTGCGGATTCTTTATCATTGATTAAACCTATTAATCTACCCCAACTTCCTACAGTAGGTTTAATTACTACAGGATAACCGAATTTGTCTAAACCCTTTACAGAGGACTCTGATGTAAAAGCACACATGGCTTTGGGTGTTAATATTCCATTTTTTTGTAACTCAAGATGTGATATTAGTTTATTTCCGCACATAAATGCTGTGTGCAGGGAATTAATCATTCGTGCCCCTAGTCCTTCGAGACCAGCCGTAGAATGTAAGCTTCTAAAGTAACTTACACATCTCTGAAGTATAATTTTATCTTTGAATACGTTAAAGTCGTCATTTAGAAAGAGGATTAGATCTTTACAATCTATGGTCTGTAATTTCCGCCCCAGTTCTTTGGCCTTTTCAATTATGGATTTCTCCTCCCAACGGATATTATCAAAAAGGATATAGAGAGAAGATTCATCTTCCTCTATATTTACTGTCCCCAATCTTCTCCAACTACTTGTGCAGGTTTGATGCTGAATTCCTCTCCGGATTTAACCAATTCAAAGCTTTCACCACAATCCGGGCAAGTGACAATTTCGCCTTGCATCGAGTCTGCTGGAATTGTAATCTCTGCGTCACATTCCTTACAATTAACTTTTGACATTTTCTTGTTCCTTACTATTTTTCATGTAATCCTCGTTAAGTATTTTTCTCTCAAGTTTTTCATCCAAAAATAATTCCAAGATATCACCCATCCGCAATTCCTTTAATCCTCTAGCAAGAGATTCGGAATTCTCTTTGGTCGAATCCAAACCCAATAATGAAAGCAAATAGGCTGACCCATTCTTTCCAGATAATTCACCAAATACAATTTTTCGTCTATTTCCTACTACTTTTGGCTCAATAATTTCATACGCCGCTGGATTTCTCAATATCGCTGCAAGATGGGTACCTGCTTTATGTTTATACGAACTATCACCTACAAGGGGTTTAGATTCATGAATCGGAATTTTAGTATAGTCGGAAATTGTTCTTGAAAGATCCTTTAACATATGCAATCTAAAATTGTTGTCAGACTTGTAGATTAAGTTAAGTACTACAGCAGTTTCTGCCAATGATGGGATTCCCGTTCTTTCGCCAAGACCATCAATTGTGGTATGAATTTGGTCGGCACCAGCATCACAGCCAGATAAAGCATTTGCAAGTGCCAAGCCAACGTCATTATGGCAGTGTACATCAATGGAAGTCTTTGAAGTATCAATCTGATCATATACTAATTTGACTAAATTATACATCCCACGAGGTCTCATAATCCCTACAGTGTCTGGAATACTGATCCGTTCAATCCCCTTTTGATTCATTTCTTTGCACATTGTTATCAAGAATTCAGGTTCTGTACGGCTAGCATCTTCCATAGTAAAGCGTGATTTGAGTCCATGAGACTTTATATAATCGACAACCTCAAGAGCTCGAATTTTTGCCTCCTCTCTTGAAATTCGAAGTTTAGATACAAGATGGATATCCGATATTCCCATGTACGTAGCAACCCACTCAGTATCACAATCTAAGGCACGATCTACATCAGACTTGATCGCTCTTACATGTGCTACGATATCAGCTTTCAATCCTTGTTTCATAATGACTTTGGTTGCTTCAAAATGATCCTCTGAAACCACAGGGCTAATTTCAATTTGATCGACCCCGAATGAATCCAACATCCAAGCAATCTGAATTCTCTGTTTATTAGAAAACGATACCCCAGGGTGCTGTTCACCTTCTCTCAAAGTTGAATCAAGTATCCTGATTTTTTTTCTGTCTCTTAATGAATCGTTGTATTGATGCGCAAAATAGTTAGGATCGTCTGTTTTTAGTGACATTCTACGACTAATTTTACTATAATCGGTTATTTAATGTATGTTTTCGTTATTAGGTAGAAGATATTCGCAATCATATAGATCAAAAATCCCCTGTTTGATATCAGACTAGAACTCGACTATCAAATCAGTAAGAACACCCTTATTTAATATTTCCCAGAGTTCTTAAAATGATGACGGTATTGGTATCAGATACTCCTTCTATTTTTCTTATCTCGTCGATATAGGAATTTATTTCGAGAATCGTGGGAGCTACAATGATAGTTGCGATATCGTACTGACCTGTAATTTCGTACACTGTTTCAACTCCAGTCAATTTCAACAACTGTTCAGAAACCACAGCAGTATCTGCAGCCGAACTTACAGAAATTAGAGTAATGGCACTAGTCTTGTTAGATGGGCCCATTTCAATAGTAAATTTCTTGATAACGCCTATATCTTGTAAATTTTTGACCCTACGACGAACAGCCGATTCAGACATTCCAATCGAATTTGCAATTTCTACAAATGGCTTTCTTGAATCATTCTTTAGAATACCTAAAATTTTGTCATCAATACTGTTTGAATTAGTATCAGCCAAGCCGCCTTTTCTCCTCATTTTGTAATAAAACATCTATCAGATGTAATGATTTGTTCACTTCGTCTTCGTCCATAACTAACGGCGGCAACAATCTTAAAATGTTTCTACCAGAATAAAGCAACAAGATACCATTCTTAATACCATCAAGGAGTATATTCTTAACATCAAATCTCATTTCCACCCCTATCATCAATCCCATACCGCGGACATCACGAATAATTTTATATTTTTCCTTCAATTCCAATAAACCGTTCTTAAAAAGTTTACCAATTCTTTCGGAATTTCCAACTAGGTTATCTTGAACTAAAGCATCTAAAGTAGCAGATGCAGCTGCACATGCCAATGGATTACCTGCAAATGTTGATGAATGTTCTCCAACTTTTAATGAATCCAAGATTTCTGGCCTCATGGTAGTAACACCCATTGGAACGCCTCCTGCTATTCCTTTGGCCAGACACATTATGTCTGGCTCAACATTCCAGTGCTGTCCAGCCCACATTTTTCCTGTGCGTCCTAAACCAGATTGAATCTCATCAAAAATAAGTACCACGTCATTGGCTATGCATATTTCCTTAACGGATTTCAAGAAATCTGGTGGGGGCATGATTATTCCAGTTTCCCCTTGAATTGGTTCAATTATAACTGTTCCAATTTTGTTTTCCGTTCTAGAAATAATTTCAGGAATTGATTCAACTTCAGAGTAAGATATAAATTTTACATCTGGAAGTAAAGGTAAGAACGACTTGCGATATTTTTCATTATATGTAACAGACAAAGAACCAAAAGTTTTGCCATGATATCCACCGTTTAGAGCGATAATCCCACTTTTACCAGTAAATTTTCTTGAAAATTTTAGAGCTGCTTCAACCGACTCAGTTCCACTATTTGTAAAAAAAGTCTTTTTTAGGCTTTTTGGAGCAATACTGTTGAATTTTTTTAAAAATCGTAAGCGAGTTTCATTATATACAGACATGTGACAGGTTATCAAGTTACGAGCCTGTTCAGTTATCGCTTCCACTACGCGATCATTACAATGGCCTACGAGAGCTACCCCATAACCGCCCATGCAGTCAAGGTACTCTCTTCCATTGGTATCCCAGACTCTACATCCCCTCCCTTTTACTATATTGACTGGAAATCTCTGGTAAAGATTTCCAACATAATACTCTTCTGATTCTAAACTCTGCATCATGATATCACAGTACAACCTTTATTTTCCAATGCCATCTTTATAGGATTTTGTACTGAGCCAGAGGCTATTATAGCTTTTTTCACACCTAAAGCCAATGCTTCAGTGCATGCAAATACCTTTTTTTCCATACCAGGTCCTATTTTAGGTAGCAAATTTCTGGCTTCATCTAGAGACAGATTGGTAACTAATTTATCATCCATTAGAAGACCACTTACATTTGTTATAAAAATAACAACATCTGCATTCAATGCCCCAGCAACACTTGCTGCGGCCCTATCACCATCGATGTTCAAAAACTCATAATCCTCACCTAATGCTACAGGAGATATCACTGGAATGTAACCTTTATCTAATAATGTGTTTATTAAATGCGGATTGACTGTTGATACCTTGCCTGTATAACCACCCTCAATAATCATTTTCCTTCCTTTTTCATTTAGTATTAGAAGTTTCTTTTTTCTTTCAGCACGAATCATTTCACCGTCGATACCAGTTACACCGACAGACAAGATTCCCCGTTTTTCTAGCATGGCTGTAATGTTTTTACTAATTTTTCCAGACATTACCATGGTATAAATCAAAGATGTTTCCTTATCGGTATATCTGCTTCTTTTACCATCTGGTGAGACTATAAATTTTTGTTCCTTTCCCATTCTATTTGCGGTTTCCGTAACATCTTTGCCTCCACCATGCACGATTACTACTTTATCATTCTTTACTAAATCATAAAAATCATCAAGAATAGTCGGGTTCAAACCCTCTACAATACTACCTCCAATCTTAATTACTATCATACTGGGGTTACGGGAGTAAATCTCAGGCCGGTAATTTCATCAAATCCGGCCATAACATTAAGGTTTTGAACCGCAGACCCGGCCGCGCCTTTCATCAAATTATCTGAAGCAGACATCGCCACGATCCTATTGTTCTCCTCATCTAAGTCAAAACCAACGTCACAAAAGTTTGACGCAATTACAAATTTAGGATCAGGAAACTTGTATATGCCATTTTTATCTCTAATCAGCCTAACGAATATTTCTTTTCCATAAATATTTCTATACAATTTCCATATCTCCAATTCACTAAGATTCTTTTTCAAAAAGGCATGGTTAGTCGTAAGAATGCCTCTCACCATATTAACCGCATGAGGGGTCATACTGACATGAATTTTTTTATTACTTAACAAATTCAACTCTTGCTCAATCTCTCCAGTGTGACGATGTTTTGCTGGTTTATAAGGACGGATTACCCCATAACGCATAGCATGATGGGTAGCAGATCCTGCTTGCCCTCCTGCACCTGATGATCCTATTTTACTGTCAACTATTATATGATCGGTGTCCAATACGTCATTTTCAATTAGAGGCTTCAGCGCCAATAGAGATGTGACTGCCATGCATCCAGGGCAAGCTACTAGTTGGGCCCCCTTGATCTTCTCACGATGAAATTCGGGGACGCCATATACAGACTTTGAAAGCAAGTCAGGATACGGATGTTCCCATCCATACCACTTTACATAATCTTGTGGATTTTTCAATCTAAAATCGGCCGAAAGATCAATAATTTTTACACCTCTCTTAAAAAGGTCATTTACTATCTGATTAGACTTACCATGTGGAACTGAAACAAAAACTATATCACAACTATCTGTCAACTTATCTAAGTTCATATCTGAAAATGTGAGATTAATAAAACTCTTTAAACTTGGATGAATTCTGTGAACATATTCACCAGCCTTTTGTCTGGAGGTAACCATAGATATCTCTACCTTTGGGTGAGTAACTAACAATCGTAGCAGTTCGCCTCCCACAAATCCAGATGCGCCTATTACTCCAACTTTCATTTAGAATACTCCAACTCGACTATACTTATTGTATATACAAATAAAAAGTATTTATCAACAAATAATTTCATAGATTATAAGCTTTTTAATGATCCTCGGCCATATTTTTTTATTCTGTATGTATATTTCAACTTTTCCTCTGATTTTTTGCATATTCAATAATCATATCAGCCACATCGATCCCTGTGGCTAAACTGGCACCTCTAAATTCTACGGTATTATTGATCTCGTGGACCATTAGTCCGCGTTCGTTATCTTCCATCATATCTATTCCCAATATTCCTTTACCGACCACGTTTGCAGCTTTTATAGCTAGATCTTCTAACTCGTTAGTCACCTTCAGAAGCTCCGCTTTTCCACCTTTGGCAACATTAGTTCGCCATTCGTTTTCTGAAGAATATCGATACACAGCCGCTACTAACTTATCGCCAACTACAATGCAACGAATATCTCTTGGAGGTCTATGAATAAGCTCCTGAAAGTAAAATATGTTTGAAAAAGGACTAGTACTTTCTTGCCTCATTTCTATTATTATTTTTCCAATTTCTTTGTTTCTAACTGGGAAAACGCCACGCCCCCATGAACCGATCACAGGTTTGAAAACAACAGGATTTTCATCAAAATTTACTTTTTCGATAAATTCAAATGCAGAATCCGCGTTAAATGAAAAGAACGATTTTGGAGTTGGAATGTTATTTTTCTTAAGTATCATCGAGGTCAAAAGTTTATTTCCACACACTTCTCCTGTTTTAGAATCATTAATGACATTGTAACCGCATAATTCCAAACAGTATGTCAGAAACTGCCCTCTAAAATGACTAATGCTTCGTTGCAGTAATACATCCCCGAATTCTCTATTTGATGATACCAGATCGTCTGTATCCATAATAATATTTCTTGAATCGACTAATCTAACGTCTAATCCTCTCTTTATTGCTGTGTTGTATAACGCCTTTTCCTCAAAGCGCAATTTGTCAAATAAGATATCAAATTTTACCATTTTGACGCTTGTATTCCCAGATCTTTTTGTTTGCGGCAGAAGATTGAAGGCCCCAAAGAGTCACAAACCCTGTTGCTAATCTCTGGTCGAATTTTGAACTTGACATATACGTTATAGCATCATCGTCATATAATGAAAACGTTGATTTTCTCCCCACCACACGATAAGAACCACTATGCATTTTAATCTTTATTTCTCCAGTAACACGCTCTTGTGTCTTGTCAATAAAGGCGTTTAAGTCCGTTAGAAGTGGATCTAACCACAAACCAGAATATGCTAACCATGCCCATTGATCATCCACATGAAATTTAAATCGAAGCTCTTGATTAGTCAAAACGAGCTTTTCTAAATCCTTATGAGCCTCAATTAAAAGCAATGCTGCCGGTGCCTCATATACCTCACGCGACTTGATGCCTATTACTCTATCTTCTATATGGTCGATTATTCCCACTCCGTGTGAACCTGCAACTTTGTTGAGCTTATTTATAAGAGAATCAATTTCCAATTTTTCTCCATCAATGGATACGGGTCTACCTCTCTCAAAGCCTATGGTTATGTAACCTGCCTCATTATTGCTCTGTTGTACAAACTTAAAAGCATCGTCATGGGGCTCGTTTTCTATATTTTCTAAACTACCGCCTTCAATGGCTCGGCCCCAAAGATTTTCGTCTATGCTATACTTTTTTGCGACGTCTGAAATTCTAATATTGTTTTTTTCAGCGTACTGTAATTCCTTATCCCTTGTCAAATTCATATCTCTAATTGGAGCAATTATGTTCAAATTAGGATCAAGGGAACGAATTGCAATATCGAATCTCACTTGATCGTTCCCTTTACCTGTACAGCCATGAGAAATTGCAATTGCGTCATGCTTTTTTGCTACTTCGACGACTTTTCTTGCAATTAATGGTCGAGCAATAGCCGTTGCAAGTGGATATTTTTGTTGGTACAATGCATTAGCCTTTATAGATGGGACCACATAATCATTCAAAAATTCATGTTTCGCATTAATGTAAACATGATCTATAGCACCTAACTCAGAAGAAACCTTGGCAATTTCCTCAAAATCATCATCTTGTCCCACATCAACAGTAAGAGTTATTACGTCAAGATGATGTAATGTCTGCAAATATTTTACGCATACGGAAGTGTCTAGGCCTCCTGAAAAAGCAAGAACAACTTTACTCATTAACAGGCGACGATAGTGATAATTAATAATTTAATTCTTATGAATTAATACATTTCTTAAAAATTGATTCTTTATTAAAAAAATATCACTTGATGGGTAGATTATACCCCAATTTCTTTAGCTAGTCTTATGATCTTTTTTCCTTCCTTTGTCAATTTGTTATAGGTCTTGTTCTTTACGTTACTTCTTTCTACCAATCCCTTGTCCTCGGCTTTTATGAGTAATTTATGACCGTACCCATAGGCACCCAATTTCTTCAAAAGATCTCTTGTAGAATATTCCTTTTCCCCGATTGTCTTAATCAATTTTACCAATGCTCTTTCTTCTATCATTATTTTGATTAGATTTGCGTCACGCATACTAGTAAAGAAGAATCCAGGTTATTTATTGGTTACTTTGTATGGCAACAAATATTGATATTTATTATAGGATATGGATATATTTTTGAAAAGGTAACAACAAATATGCAAATATTTGTAAAACAAATTCATTGAACAGAAATTATGCTAGTCCTTTTACATTTATGTGTCATATTAGATTTTGAAACAAAAATTTTTAAGCCTCTTATAAGCCAAAGAGGTGTATGAAGATCACTGTTTCGGCAATAAAAGCAGATATTGGAGGTATAGGTGGGCATACTAGACCAAGTGATGAGTTGGTACAGACAGTAAGGGATTTTGTAAATAAGAATGGAAAGGGTATACTCATCGATAATTATGTTGGATACACTGGAGACGATATTCATATCATAATGACTCATACATTGGGAGTAGAAAATGAACAAATTCACAAGTTAGCATGGGATGCCTTTACAGAGGGAACCACAGTTGCAAAAGAACAGGGATTATACGGCGCAGGCCAAGATCTTCTAAAAGACTCATTTTCGGGCAACGTGAAGGGCATGGGACCAGGTGTTGCAGAAATAGAGATGGATGAAAGGCCGAGTGAAGTATTTTGTGTTTTTGCAGCAGACAAAACTGAACCTGGTGCTTACAATTTTCCGTTCTGGAGAATGTTTGTGGATACCGGAAGCAACACAGGTTTGATCATTAACGAAGAATTGGCACACGGCGTAATTTTTAGGATTATGGATGTGATGACAGGAAAAATTGCTGACCTAAAACTCTGGAATGAAAAACCAGAATTGGAAGCGGCTTTGATGTATCCTGGAAGATATGTGGTGCATTCTATCTTATCGCATCAAGGCGAACAAATAGTATCGTGTTCTACGGACAGACTTCACAATATTGCTGGAACATATGTGGGAAAAGATGATCCAATAGCTATAGTAAGAACTCAGAAGAATTTTCCCGCAACCGAAGAGGCAGGCAGTGCTTTTAATGACCCCCATATAGTAGCAGGAAATACAAGAGGAAGTCACCATATGCCGTTTATGCCTGTAGCCTTGAATTCACCTGCTAGCCTTAATTATTCGATTCCCATAGTATCGTGTTTGCTTTTTAGTATGCATAATGGGAAATTAACTGGACCCCATGATGGTTTTGGAACTGCTGACTGGGACTATCAGAGAAGATTAGCTTCTGAACGTGCAATGGTACTTAGGGTTCAAGGTTTTATTCATCCCGCAACATTAGTTCCTGATGAGCTGGAATACAACAAAGGATATGAGACTCGAATGTCTAAACTCAATGATAAGTTCAAATGACTGGAAACAAACTAGATGTCAGTGACTAAGGGACCATTTATAATCAATTTAAAAAACTATCTAGAAATTTCTGGCGATAAAGCTCTTGCATTTACAAAAGAAGCAGAGAGGGTCAGTCAGAAGCTAGGAACCAGAATTGTAATATCACCCCCACAACCACTTATAGCCTGGGTAGCTAGAAATACCAGTCTAGAAATCGTTTCACAGCATGTAGATTTCAGTCCAGTGGGACCTAGTACTGGTTTTACAATACCAGAAATGATAAAGGAATCAGGAGTCGTCGGTTCGTTAATCAATCATAGTGAACATCCAATTGACATTAATTGTATAAAAGAAATATTAAAAAAGATGAGATCTTTAGAGCTTGTTTCTGTAGTTTGTACAAAGAATTTTAACGAGTTAACAGATATTAGTAAATTAGAACCCGACTATATTGCCATAGAGCCTCCAGAATTGATTGGGACTAAGAGATCAATCTCTACCGAAAAACCATCTTTGATCAAAGAATCATCGGATTATTTACTTTCCAATGGAGTAAGATCAAAATTGATTTGCGGAGCAGGAATCAATACACCTGAAGATATTCGTATAGCTTTAGACCTAGGATCTGAGGGAATACTTGTAGCAAGCAGCATTGTCAAATCGGACAATTGGTATGAAAAAATTTATGAATTAGCAAAACAATTCAAAGAATCAAAATAGATCACACTTTTTTATTCATTATAAACAATAGCTGGAATGAGGTAACCAATGTACAAGAAATATAATTTGGCAGATATTCAACGAGATATTATAGACCTTCTCCAAAACAATAATCCCATGTCCAGTAGTGAAATAGCGAAGGTTTTGGGAACAAATCGTATTACCATTTCTAAATACCTAGATATATTATATTTTCAGAAAATAATTAATAAAAGGAAGATAGGGTCTGTAAATTTTTGGTATTTACAGCCTGGCATAACCAATTTAGACTCTCAAGATGAAGACTTTCTCGAGTTTCAACAAAAACTAATTGAGGCACTGCTTAGTGGTAAAGGGGAGGTCGCAGAAAATATTGTTCTCAGTTTGATTAACCGGAATTTTAACCTTAGGAAAATTGTTAACAATGTCTGTCTACCAGTACTAAATACGATATTAGAACTATATAATAGAGGTAAAATCGGAAAGACAGAAAAAATTCATTTGTTAAATAATCTTTCAAACTGCATCAGGATTCTTAGAAATGTGATAAAGTCCACCAATACAAGGTTTGGAGACTCCCAATTAATAATAATGTCTGGAGATGATGACTCCCTGCCAATCTGTATAATGTTGGAAATATTGACAGCAAAGGAAGGTATTAACTCAGTACTTATAGGAAATATAGAGAAATACATCGATCCTTTTTTTGATATAGATTTACAGCGGTATATTAATAAACTCTCAAAGAGAACTAGAGGAAAATCTGTCATCGTAGTGATTTCAAATAGTGAGACCTCCATCAGATTCCTATTTACAGCACTGATGGAAACGAATCTTCAGCAAAGGAATCAAATTTTTGTATTTTCTAATAAGATTCTGAAAGAAAAGATCGAAAAAACCATTGTAGGAATAAATATGTATACAGATTTTGATATTTTACTGAATGATTTAGAAAAAAGAATGTCTAGGTAAGGTAACAAATAATGTTGTTTTATGCATATTGAGTTTTTATTTTTTCTATTACTCTTTCATGTTCAGGGCTCTTCTTTCGCGCATATCGTTCCATAGCACTGAGAGGTACACCACCTAAGGTTCTGGCAAGAGTAGCGAAAAAGAATTTCCTTATAGGATCATTTTGACCAACTTTGTGCATAAATTTGTGAATAGCATATTTGAAATTATGTTGCCAAGTTTTATACATCACTCCGAGTTTAGCTGGGTCCATAGTATTTCCAATATCAAAAAAGTCTGATTTTTCTAACAGGCCTATGGGAACAAAAGTAAGAGGAGTTACCGTGAATTTAGAATCTGGTTGCTCCTTTTCTAGTTGATGTATAAGCTGAATTGTTTCCCAACTATCATCTGCGGTTTCATTGTTATCCAGTCCCATTATAAGAGTAAAGGCAGGAACCCAATAATTTTCATTTAATGTTTTAACACCCTCCTTCACAACCCAGTGCCATTCAGAAGGCCTAAATGGAGCAAGTTTTCTGTCGGCATATTTACCTATCAATCTAATGCTTCCAGTTTCAAAACCGCACTGTATACCGATATGATTAGAGGAACTAGCTCGTATAATCCTAGAAACATTGGGAATTAATTTTTCATCGGCTATGGCTCCCGCCAATGTTCCATGAGTAGGGTTTGTATGTTCCACCCCCGTCTCCATTATACCTTTAAATAATTCTTCAATAGCTTCGCGATTGGGTTGCATATTTTTAGTTGTTCTTGGATTAAGACCATATACAAATATGTCATCACTGTGAATCCAGGCGTTCTTTAACCCCCCATACTTCATATTAACTTGAATTTCTCGCTGTACTTTTTCGATTGGATAATAGCGTAGTGGTCTAAGAGTTACATCACAAAATTTGCAACCTCGTCCACAGCCTCTCATAACCTCAACCATTCCATGCATACTGGGATTAACAATGTCAGGAATTTCATCAACGCTTGGTTCCTTTGAATAGTGAATAAACCTTCCATGATACTTTCTTCCGTTCTTGTTAAATTCCTTAATTTCTACTTTAAACTCAGATTTCTTAAATGGATTGGCAGTTTCAAATTCATTGTTAATTAAAGAATCAAAAAATCTTCCTCCAGGTCCATCAATTTCAGGGCCTATTCCCCCTAATTCGCCTTCGACTATAGCATATAGTCCATATTCTTCTATTTTTGCTGGATCATAATTATATTGCCAAGTTCCAGATGCGCCAACCACAACTTTAGCCTTACTTCCGTTCTTTTGTTTAGCAGCATTTATACGATGATGTAAATCGCGATTGTAAAATTCTGCATATGACATTTGTTTTCTACCATAGGTAAAAGTCATGGTAACTGGACCCATCCCAAGTGGGTCCATTTCATAAGTTCCAACAAACTCAGTATCGGGACCAATAAATTTATCTATATGATCAGGATGAGCAACGACAACATCTTCGCGGGAATAACCATCTCTCAATAATGAGGCCTCCACCTTTCTTAATCCATAAGGTGCGTAATCAGCTAGACCATTTGAATTTGCTATGGGATTACATATAAAGTCAAAAAGTAATTTAGGTGTAACCTGATTACCCAATATTTTATACCAGAATGAATCATGGCTGCGATTAGGATCTAGGGCAGGAGCACATCCAAAAAATGATGCAAGTGAAATTCCTCTATAGGGGGACATTAATGTTCTATCGGCAGTAAGAACGACCTTTGGATACTTCATAATATATGTTATCTCAGAATGTAGGAATCAAAAAAGATAATTAAAGTTTTCTTATTTATAACCCAAAAATATTAAAAAAAGATTAAATAACTACCAAATTATTTCTTGGCACCTAAAGTTCTGTTTTTTAATCGCATATGACTACCTCTACATTTTCTGCACCTGGTTCCACCAATTGGGTTTTTTGCACCGCAATCGAAACAAATCTTAAAGAATAGTCTTCGCTGCTGGGCTATTTGCTTCTTAACTACGTCAGTAATTGGCATGATAAAGACTCTTTTAGAAATACCCATTTTTACCTTTCTATTCATTCACCTCGTGCTGACAAAATTTATTAGTTATCGCAGCCTCCTACTTTGATGACAGATTACTTTGAAGTAGATAGATTGGTAGAAGATTTAGCTAAGATCTACGCATCGCAACTTGCCGTCTCGCTTTATAAAGTTAATAATAACAAACGGCCAACTAAGGATGAATTTAGAAACACAGTTATAGATTTTATGAGCCAGTTAGAATACTCCCTTGGAAAATTTCCAGATACAGAAGAAGGGACAAAATTTAAACAGCATTGTAAAGGACTACTTAGCCGAGAGATAGAAATAGTTAGACAAGGAAAAAACAAAGAAGTCGAAAAGAGGTACAAGTACTATGCAGAATACAACTGATTGTTAGATCGATATCGAAGGGAAACATTTTATATATAATGTTTCTTAATTATATGACTGAGAGATAGTGATAGGTAATAACAAACAATTCTTGTCTCAGCAGTTATTGTGGATTGGCATATCATTAGGTATAAGCCTTGCAATCTCATTTTTGCTACCGTTTCCATTATCCCTTCCAGTAATAATTGTAGTTTTCATATTACTCAGTTATTATATCAGAAATCGAACCATGAAGAAAATGGGTATGGCAGGATCTGTTTTTGGAGGAAATGGTAGTTCGGTGAGTTACTACTGCATGAGTTGTGGTACAAAACATAATCAATCTGCTTGCCCAAAATGTGGCTCAAAAATGAAGAGAGTAGGCTCTTAACTCTATCCGCATTTTTAATCTAATTATAATGGACAAGAACGATAGATTACGGATAATCAGAGAAATTAATGACTTTATAAATCAAATTAATAGCGAGCCAGTCCAGGAGTCGTTAGTGCTAGTGGAAGGAAAAAGAGATCGGGAAGCGCTAGCGTATCTTGGATGCAGTGGCAATATAATGATATACCATAATTTTAAAAGTCCCATTGATATGGTTGACAAATTCCGTGATAATTACAAGAAATTAATAATATTATTGGATTTAGACAGGAGTGGAGAGTTGATGACTAAGAAGATATGCAGTATGCTTGGTAATCGGTACATTGATCAAAAGTATAGAAATAGGCTTTCAAATATAACTCAAGGAAGAGTAAAAAATATTGAAGAATTAAAATCCTTTTACAATAGTATGTTGATAGATTGACATGTCCAATCAAGAAAATCTTTTGGACAAAAACCACATTTTTCAATTACGAAGATAAAGACAAAGTAGGGCTATTGTAAATACTCTTAAAAACAAAAAACTTAATCAAGGCATGTAATTATACTTATCATAATCATCAAAATATGATAAACAAAATTAATAACGAGATAGTAAAGATGCCAAACACTGGGATTGTTAAGTATCATGTAAAGCTGAAATTTGAGGTAGATGGCCTAGTAGAGAAGGCAGATATTATTGGCGCCATTTTTGGTCAAACTGAAGGGTTGCTAGGTCCGGAAATGAATTTGAATGAATTACAAAAAGTTTCAAAGGTGGGAAGGATTGAAGTTAATGTAGATACAAAATCTAACTCGGCTCGAGGTGATGCTTTAATTCCAATGAGTACTGATATCTCTACCGCAGCTTTAATAGCTGCGGCAATTGAGAGTATTGATAAAGTTGGACCTTTCCAGGCCAAATTTTCTTTAGTTGGTATTGATGACATTAGAGCAATTAAGAAAAAAATTATAGTAGACAGAGCAAAGAAAATTGTTCAAGAATGGGCCACAAAAACAATTAGTGAAGGAGAGGAAATGCTAAAGGATGTATATGATGCAAGCAAACCAGGTAGATTAACTACTTTTGGAAAAGCACAATTAGCTTGCGGTGTTGGAGTATTTGATAGTGACTGGATAATATTAGTAGAAGGCCGTGCCGATGTTATAAATTTGCTCAGAGCTGGCTACGATAATTCAATAGCTATAGAAGGAGCAAAAATTGATGAGACAATATTAAAACTAACAGAGGGTAAGAAAATAGTTGCATTCATTGACGGAGATCGTGCAGGTGATCTTATTTTGAAAGAATTACAAGGATTGGTGAACATCGATAAAGTCTATCGAGCACCACCAGGAAGAGAGGTAGAAGAATGCACACCTTTAGAAATTTCAGAAATACTTAAGGACGTCGAACAACTCATGAAGGATAAGCATAGTGAAGCTCACACATCAGGACCTACAAACGTCCAACAAATCAGAAATAATCATAGAAATGAATACGGACTGAAGTTTGTAAACGGCCAAGAAGGGTCAGCAGCACGCGATTACCAAAAAGAACTCCCAAGTTCAAGTTCAAATAGGAACAACTATGTCAAGTATGATTCAGTTAATTCAGAGGTAATTAGAACTCCAAACTCGTCGACAACATCAACTGCAACAACTTCGTCTTCATTACAGCCCATCTCAAAAGAAGATGAAGAAGTCATTTCTACCGCAAAAAAGGTTTTTGAAGAAATTAATGAAAAATTAGAGGCAATAATTTTTGACAAATCTATGAAAAAGATAGTGAAAATTCCTGTTTCTGAAATATTAAAAAAGATCTCGAATTTGAAAGACGGCAACTTGTTGGTTCTCGATGGGATAATTACTCCAAGGTTGATAGAGGCCGCAAATAAGTCTGGGATCAAATATATAATTGGTCATAGGATAAGTGATCTAAAAAAACTCAATCCGAGTGTCAGAGTTCAAACGTTCTCTGATATTGGCTTGATCAGTCAATCAATTAGAAGTAGTTAAAATTCACATGATGGTAAAAGATCATGAAAACTTTAACTTTCTTCATTTTTTAATTTTAGTACATCTATTATCAAATGGGGGCAAAAACAACTACTTAGAAGTTACTAGCAGTCAAATGAGCCGACTAATAAATAGATCACAGCAGACTGCATCCAAGGTGTTAATTGATTTGGAACGGGAAAATTTAATTGAAAGAGTAAAAAACAATAAGAAATTTGGAATCAAATTAACGGATGAAGGATATCAATCTCTTAAGGACATTTACGAAATATTAAAGAAATCGATGGAAGTGTCTGCTGACAAGCAAATTATATTTAAGGGTAAAATAGTCACCGGGATGGGTGAAGGTGCGTATTACATGTCTCTTGAAGGATATAGAAAGCAATTTTATAATAAGCTTGGCTACAAACCCTTTCCGGGCACACTCAATGTCAAGTTGATAGACGCGCGTTACATAAACTCGCGAAGGGATTTGATAAATCATCCGTCAATTCATATTGATGGCTTTAGAAATTCCGATAGAACATTTGGATGGGTAAAATGTTATACTGCAACAATAACAGCCGTTGCAAGAAGTAGTTATACCTTGAATTCAACTCCGCAGCACTATAAAGAAGGAAACGTACATGTGTTACTTTTGGAAAGAACACACCACGACAATAGTTTAATCGAAGTAATTGGACCTCACAATATCAAAGAGACTTTAAAATTAAAGGATGGGGACAATGTAGTAATAAAGATCAGAGAGTGATAATCATGGTTTCATTGTAAATCATAAAAAGAGCTTCCAAGTTCGCTCTTAATCGCCGAACTCTTCAACTCAGGGATCGGAGAGGAGAGTCTGACAACTTCTACATCTATTCCCCTTTCCAGACAATTTTTTTTCATTGATTTGACGTCATGAGATTGGTCATATCCCAGAGCAATAATGTCTGGCCTCACAAACGATACAGTATCGTATATTGACGTTTTTCTGCCTATGATGGCCTTATCTACAAACCTTATTGAAGAAACCAATTCTAACCTACTGTTTTCATTGTGAAATATTTTGCGATTACTTCTTAAATTGCTAACAGTAGCATCAGTTGCCACTACTATAATGAGAACATCGCCCAATAATTTAGCCGCCTTGAGGGTATGAATATGACCAGCATGAAGAAGATCAAAGACACCACCTACCAGAACTACTTTTATTTCGGCTCTACCCCTTTTTGTTAAAAAGACTTCATCTTCCTTGTTTATGGTAGATCTTCCTATTTGTTTATTTTTTTTTATTTCAATGAGTTTTTCTTTTTCAAGGTTAAGCAGTTCATTTTCAAACAATGTTGAATCAAATTCCAACTTCCTAGACAAATAGGAAAGAAATGGCATTTCGGCACGCGTGGCAGGGGCAGGAGAAGCAGAAGTAGAAATCGAAATAGAATCTTCATTTCCTTTAGAATCATTGTCGTTATTTTCTTGCAAGATTTCTAACGATAGGTTATTACAATAAATGGATGATAGTAGATACCGTTGTGTGGAATTCATTAATTTTGAATTGAGTTCACCATTACGATATATAATTTTAAAGATGGTTAATGGAAATGATATTTAATGACAGATGTTAAGAACTAT
The DNA here is from genome assembly GCF_900696045.1 of Candidatus Nitrosocosmicus franklandus. Lineage (GTDB taxonomy): Archaea > Thermoproteota > Nitrososphaeria > Nitrososphaerales > Nitrososphaeraceae > Nitrosocosmicus > Nitrosocosmicus franklandus_A. The sequence goes on along the minus strand of NZ_LR216287.1, from coordinate 2,631,555 downwards.
CTAGATAATCTAAAAACACCATAGACAACAACTGAAATACCTAAACCATTCAAATCGTGTAACCACTTTTAGTTGCAATAATTTTGAAAACCTGTAGACTCTAGTCCGTGGTCACAACCAATTAAAGATCGATGCCTCAGTACTCATAATCTTCGTCACGGTGTTATACTATCAGACGGCTCTTCGTCGTCATCATCGACATCAGGCTAGCTACTATCACAAATTATATATTCTTTTTAACCAAAATTTTGTTACGGTTAGCAAAGATAATTAAACATGTTAACTATGGGTTTTGTATGAAAGGGGCTCAAATAATTAAAACAAACCAACCGTTAGAAATTAATGATATCAAGGATCCTAAACCCGAAGGAAAACAAGTATTAGTTAAGGTTATTGCGTCTGGAGTTTGTCACAGTGATCTTCATTTGTGGGAGGGAGGCTATGCAGGACCTAAAGGTGTATTCATGAAGGTTGAGGATAGAGGTGTAAAGTTTCCGCTCATTCCAGGACATGAAATATCAGGCGAGATTGAAGAAGTCGGGAATGAGGTTAGCAACGTTCAAGTTGGAGATAACGTGCTCGTTTACCCATGGTTGGGAGAAGGATCCTGTCCTGCTTGCTTATCTGGAGAACAAAACCTGTGTGACTCACCCAAAACTTTGGGAATTTATCAAAATGGCGGATATGCGCAATTTGTATTGGTTCCAGATTCAAAATATGTTATAAAATTAAGTAATCTGCAATTTGATTCAGCTTCATCACTTGCTTGTTCTGGGCTCACTGCATATAACGCGGTAAAGAAGGCCAAACCTGCACAAGGACTTGAGAAAGATCATAACATAGTAATCGTCGGAGCAGGCGGATTAGGCTTGATGGCAGTTCAAATTGCAAAAGCAATCTGTGATTCAAATATTACAGTCATTGATGTAAATGATCAAAAATTGTCTGAGGCAAGAAAATTGGGTGCGGACACCGTCATCAACAGTAAGGAAAAATCAGATATAGTCAAAGAGGTAAAGGCACTTACGAACGGTGCTGGTACTGATGTTGTCATTGACTTTGTAAATAATAACATTACTTCAATTAATTCATTTAATATGCTGAGGAAAAGAGGAAAAATGATTATGGTGGGTTTGTTTGGAGGATCGATGGAACTAAATTTGCCGATGATTCCTTTAAGAGGATATACGCTTACTGGAGCATATACAGGAACGTTTTCGGATTTAACGGAGCTAGTTAACTTGGCTTCTCAGGGAAAGGTAAAAACCGTATTAGACAAAAGATATTCACTTGATCAAGTTAACGAAGCGTTGGAGGATTTGAAAAATGGAAAAATAATAGGACGAGCTATAATAAATCCCAATTAATAAGATATAATAAACGAAATGTGTTTGTATCCCGCGAGCAGGATTTGCTCCAAAAAAGATTACCTTTTTTGTTTGAGCCTGCGACTCTTCGGTTACTGTTGGATGTAAGCCTGATAGGCTGATGCAAGATTAGCAATATTTTGCCAACAACTACAGCCGAAAGCTCTACCAGGCTGAGCTACCGCGGGACAATTAATTTTTAAGGTATTTGATATATAATCTAATCGTAGGTTCGTAACCAATGATTAAATAGTGTTTCTTTATCATAATTGATATTGGTGAACCCAGATGGATCGCGAAACAAGGTCATTTTGATTGTTTTACTATCTGTGGGATTCACCCTTGCAATGTATCTTGTTATAAATTATTCACTCAACCAACAGAGTACGACTTTTGCGAGACTCATTCCTGAAGAGGCTTACGTAATTATTCTTCACGATGTATTTAATAAACCAATGGAAGACCTGCTCAATATCACTTTTGATGATGTGCGGGGTAAATTTAGTGCTCAATATGTAATGATAAATGGAGAAGGAATTATCTATGAAGCTGACAAGGATAGCCATACAACCTCTAAAGTCATTGGTATGACTAATGAGCCTCTAAGTGGAGGAAGTCATTTTGGTTGGGAGATTACTTTCAATGGTACGAAATACTACGTAGATTCTACCAGTGGACGCATTATTTCATTTGTAAACGCTTCAAAATAACCATAAAAAACAAGCACATTACCTCATATCAGCTTACTATTATCTTTATTTTTTATAATATCGAGTAAAAAATAAGTTATGATCTTATCAGCCCCAGCGCGCTTGAGCGAAAGTAAAAATTTGGAAATTAGAGCAAAGTCTGGATTAGAATTGCCTGCGAAGGGGCCAGGATTGCGAATATTATCAATATGTCTTTTACTTTTCTGAACTTGCCCTCTATTACGTAGAACGGGTTTGATCCTTACATTGCCAATCTCATCACTTCTTGGATCCAATTTTTTCTCATCAAAAATATTTATGCCGAAAGATAACCCATAAAGTTGTTCTGACTCCAATAATGATCTCAGCAGTGCATATTCTCCTGATACATTTTGAACCACTAATGGGACATTGACTAATTTCCTCGCTTGCTTAATAATATCCATATACCATAGTGAGGGTTTTATCATTATCCAATCTGCACCCTCTTCAATATCAAGTAAAAGTTCCCTTATTGACTCACTTTTATTATTAATTGAACACTGATAACTAGATTTATCGATAAAATCTGCATGCAGATAATTGTTATTTCTGAAAGGAGAATACAAACAAGAATTATGTTTGGCTGAGTAACTTAATATTTTTACAGTCCCAAATCCGTGACTATTTAGTAACTTTCTCAAATAAAGAACTTGACCATCCATCATAGAAGAGGGGGCAATAAAGTCCGTCCCACTTTCACACAAACTTAGAGATACTCTTCCTAGTGATTGCAGAGTCTTATCGTTGTCAATCACATTATCATAAGAATTACCTCGTTTTACTACTACATTACCAGATCTATCTGACACGATTCCACATTGACCAGAGGTGTTATACTGACAGAGACAAACATCAGAAAATATCGTAAAATCGTTGCCAAAATTCTCTCTTATTTTCCTTATCGAGCTTTGAATTAGCCCGCGTTTAGCAGACGACAAATCACCATTTTTGGTCCTTCTTCTAGGAATGCCGAAAAGGAGTATTTGAGAAACGTTTAATTTTATCAATTGTTCCAACAAGATTTCCAATCTGTGAAGATAAACCTTAGAACTGTTCATATATCCTGATTTTAAACTTTGTCTGTAGACGTTCTCGTTTTCATAAATAAACAGAGGAAATATAAAATCATCCAATCTAAAATCAGAGAAATTCAACGGATTACTAACTGCAATATCGTAAAAGGCATATTAAATCTAACTAAAAGAATGAAAGCTTAACCAAAATACGAAAGAGTAGGGGTTAATATCTTTTGTTCAAGCCTTACTTACATCATACTTCTCTATGATGGAAAGCTAATTACGGTAATTTTCGATAAAAACTTTAAAGAAGTAAATTTAGTTAAAAATCCTTTTAAACTGTCCAATCTAAGCGGCCTCCACTCTACGAATAACTTTGATATCATCTCTAGGAATAGTAGAAATGGATGAACTCCTACAATCCCCATTTAGAATATATAGTTCTTTTCAATAGATGAACTCTGATTACCATAACGCTTAAGGATTCTCACTATCATGTTGACATCTTCCTTATTCTTACAAATTCGTCCAATTTTTATACAATCTCTAATATCCCTTGATTTTAGTTTATTCCAAACAAGATTAGCAATCAATGATGAAATTTCTAGATCCAAGTTGCATTCTTTACTCAGTATATGATTTGAAATTCTTTCAAACGTCTTAAAATCATATTTCTTAAAATAAAGAACAAAAAAACGTGAAAGCAAAGGAGTCAACAATTTTTTTTCGTTATTACAGGAAGCAAATACCCAAGTTCGCATTACAGATTTCCGTGTTTTTTCGAATTTAGTCTCACTCAAAATTCCTGTTTCCATGATACTGAGCAGAGCAGCTTGATCCTTTATTGCCATATATTCAATTTCATCAATAATAAGATTTCTTGGTCGATGATTAAACAAGTAATCTAGCATTCCTGCCTTAGTGCTATGACTGCCAAGAGTAAAATAAGATCGTGGAAGTTTCATGCATTCCATTAGAAACAGAGTTTTTGCCGAGCCTGGGGGTCCCACCAATAAGATATGAACAGGTAACGAAGAATTTATAGCATAATTGAAAATTTTTTTAACATCATCATAACCCACTATATTTTCAAACAGTTGATCAGAATTCTCTAGTTGAATGGATTCAGGGCTATGAGAAATATCAGAATCTGAAACTACCTGATCAACCTTCTGTGTTTTTTTCAAACGGGTATTCCTTTTTGCTCCTGACGTAACAAATTTATCATCAAAATCTCTGAATTCCTCATTACCATTATAATAAGTAGTAGAAGAAGAAGAAGAGGACGATTCTTGCATACATAGGTTCTTCTGATATTATCTATAAAAATATACTTATAATAATATAATTCTTGATAAATTACATTCAACAGACTCGTCAAAAAAAAACAAGATCTCCTCATTTAATTAGGCAGCAGCACTGACAATTCTTCAAATACTATTCAGGGGCTAATCATAGATTAAGAGTAATAACTTTATCTGAACAAATAAAATATGTTCGATATCTAATCTTTTGAATGGCGAGATCAAATATTTCAAAACTTAAGGTATTGGTAACTAGACCTATTCCTGAAATTGGATTAAACGTACTTAAGGAAGCAAATTATGATCTCATTATCAATTCAACTAATCGTCCACTGAAGCCTTCGGAATTAAAACATATGGCAAAGAATGTGGATGCCATCCTATGTTTTTTAACTGATACTATAGACAAAGACGTTATAGAAGCTGCGGGACCAAATCTGAAAATCATTAGCACATATAGCACCGGATATGAACATATAGACGTTATAGAAGCTAAAAAAAGAAATATCAAAATCGGCTATACAGGAAATATTCTGACACAAACTACTGCCGACCTAGCTTTTGGTCTCGTTTTATGTGTAGGACGAAGAATTGTAGAGGCAGATAATCTTGTGAAAGCTGGAAAGTGGAAGTATGGATGGTGTCCCGACTTGATGGTTGGTACAGATGTACATGGAAAGACCCTAGGGATTATCGGGATGGGAAAAATAGGAACTGAAATAGCAAGAAGAGCTTTAGGGTTCGGCATGAAGATAATTTACACAAATAGAACCTCAATTGCAAGACCAAATTTGATAAATCTATTTCCTAATTTTACAGACATAAAATATAGTGAACTGAGCGAGCTTGCTAGCAGGTCAGATTACGTTATCGTATGTTGTTCCTTAAATAAAGATAGTTATCACTTGGTAGATAAGGAATTCATCTCTCAAATGAAAAAGACTGCTTTTTTAATAAACATTGCAAGGGGCAAGATAGTAAATCAAAAAGACTTGATAGCAGCCTTAAAGAAAAAAATCATTACAGGAGCTGCTCTTGATGTCTACGAAGAGGAACCCCTTTCTAAAAACAATCAACTATTAAAGATGAAGAATGTGGTTCTACTACCGCATATCGGCAGCGCAAGCACAGAAACAAGGAACAAAATGTCAGAAAGGGCCGCATTAAATATAGTAAATGTTCTCCAAGGTTCTGATGAAAAGGCATTGTTAATCAACTAAATTATAAGTCAGTCATTCTCTTTAATTGAACTTCTTCTTCATCCTGCAAGTTACCTTTAACACAGTCTGTATGAACTATCTTAATTGGACTCAGAATAATTTTACCTGGTGGAATAACGTTATTTGATTGGAGTGTAAGAAATTTTCTTTCTAAAACTGTTTTGTGATCTGCGCAGGTCAAACCAATCATAAATTTGCTATTTTTTGGTCCCTCATCAGCAATTTCTATTATGAATTGAGGAGGGAGAGGGCATCGAATACCACTGTATGCAAAGGAACAGCTTTCTGGAATCAACAATATTATTAAGGTCTCTATCCCATTTAATTACTTTGGTTTATTACATTTTTTGTAAAACCTGCGCAAACAAAGCAAATTACTGATCAATTGTCTGAGTTCGCGAAATACTATTCTAAAGATTACAATTTATTCCTATCAATAGTTTCCTAACAAAGACAGAAAATCATAATCACAAGCACAAATCCTTTTTCCAAAGCAACGCTACACCTTATAACTTATGATATATTTAATAATTTATAAGAAAAATGAGTGAAATAAATAAGAATATTGGAAATATAACTAGCAAGATAGCCGAGCAAGGAGCACCAGTTATTGAGCGATTGCTTGATAAATTGACAGGAAAAGGTGCATTAATCAAGTATTCATTTAATGATCTAAAGATCGAAATGCCTTCTGTTAAAGATCCGAACGGACGCAATATACGTGAAGGCAAAATAACCATTCGTGGAACTATTGCAGTTTCGGCCAGGGTTCAACACCTCGAGGATCAGAATAATGATATGAAAGGTACAGGGATTTCGATAAGCAATGAAAATTCCGAAAGTGCATCAGAAAGCAAAGACAATAATTTGGTGGACTATACTACTGGCCATAATCTTGAAACATCTGCTGAAGAACCCGCACTTCGAGATTATAACAGCACCGAAAATCCAACTAGTTGAATTTTAGAAGTCAAGTGGTAAAACAGTGACTACCTATTTTAGAACAATTGGAATTGAAAAGTCAAACTTAGGGAAGACTGCAAATGGTTGCATACAAATATCCAAATAACTCAAAAAACCAATCACACTCATTACCCGATGTCATAGTAGAATCGATAGGATCAATTAAAGGAGGAAAAATCTTAATTGAAGTGGAAAATAGACCAACGATAGATATCAAGGCATCACGGTCAAACGAAGTGCAAAGAATAGATATTGACATATTGGATCCAGAGATATTTGATGTTCTCAAAAATCATGAAGTAAATGAAAGAAAGGACAGTCCTTCTCAGGATGATGATGATAGTTTAATTGATTCGAAAAATGATTCTGTTGATAAGATTAAAAACAAGTTGGATACGGCCAAGGAGTTTTTTCACTTGTTTACAGATAACGAAGCAAGTATTTTTGATCAGCTCAAAATTGTAAAGGATTTTGCATCAAAACTCACAGAGAATAACATTACTATCGTCTTGCATAGAAAAGGGAAGCAGGCTATTATTATGGGCAAGGATGCAAATCCCAGCATATCAAAAATCATTTCTCGTAGTGATAATTTGCAAATTAAAAGTGTAAAAGAGTCATCCAAACTATTAGGCGAAATTAGTATATCATTGGCTGAAGATGGCGATAGTATCGGCAGGGATAGTGAGAAGCAGGAAGAATAAAAAAGATTTTAACATATATATATCCAATATATAGCAACGTACACTCCAAGCCAGCAGGTATTTTTCGTACAATTTTTAGAAAAGAAATAACATTAGAATTAAGAAGACTCTATTCAATAATCTTCTTTATATATGTCTGAAAGCTTTTGTTAAGATAAGTCATATTAATGCCCGCCAAATCAATCGTAATAGTTAATCCTAATTCCAAAGGGGGTCAAACCGGAAATAACTGGGACTCGATAAAAGTTATTTTACAGAAGTATTTTGGCAATGATTTAGAATTTGTATTTACAGAAAAATCTGGAGATGGAACTCTTTTCACTCGATCATATCTAGAAAAAGGTTATGAGAATATCATTCCTATTGGAGGAGACGGCATGATAAATGAGGTTGGTAATGGCTTTTTTAAAAATGTAGATAGAGACAGATTACGAAAGATCGATATTATGACGGTAGAGTATAACGAAATTCTTGCTCTTACAGAATTGGACAAAATAAATATTGATGCCACTATGACCATTCTTCCTGGTGGAACACGAAATGTACTTGTGAGATCTTTGGGGTTGCCATCGGATTTTGAAGAGTGCTGTAAATATCTGAGTGAATCATCGACAACTTCAACTGACTTCATCGATATCATTAGCGCTGTTGTAAGGACAAGCACAGAAAAAGCCGAGAATCAATTTAGAATATTCTTAAATGCTGCTGAAATAGGATTGGGAGCTGAAATTATTGAGAAAGGAAAAATGATAAGGGATCAAATTAGTAGTCGAATCTTATCTACGATCACAAGTGTTATTGCCACTCTGCCTATATACAAAAGCAATAGCTGTCAAATAATAGAAGGATCCACTACTAGTCACAAGATCGTCAATAGTCTTACCACTAAAATGACCATGGGAATGGTTTCAAATGGAAGCTTTCTTGGTGGAGGATTTCAAGCTGCTACTAAAGCTGAAGTTTCAGATGGTTTGCTAGACACAATTGTTATAAAAAATTCTGATAGTTTTAAGATATTGCAAAGGCTTGTAAACATAAAAAAGGGAGAAGAGGCCATGGATAACGAAGAAGATATCTACTATGGGCAATCACAAACAGTTAGCTGGTTGACGGATTACAGTAATAACATTACAGTAAGTCTTGATGGCGAACCTGTTGGAATTCTTCCTGCATTCTTTCGAGTTCATCCTAAATGTTTGAAAATAAAAATTTGATTAGACATCCTCAACAAAACTTATTGCCAGAGTTACATAATCCACCCAGATGTTTGGTCCTGTAAATACAAAGACTTGAAAATGTAAATGAGGTACAAATGTAAAACCGGTCATACCTACATTTGCTATATGCTCCCCACATCTTACTCTTTGATTGACCTTTACTTTTGAACTTTGACAATTAAGGTGATCATACCGGCTGAACTCATCGTTAGAATGCCTCAATACTATAAAGTTTGAAAACTTTTGGTATGAAAAATCTGGTCCACCAATGTTATATCTATCCTCAACGTAGGTTACTACTCCCTCTGCTGCTGCTAAAACAGGTGTTCCTATTGGTGCTAAAAAATCTACTGCATTTTTTAGTTTACCCACATGAGCGGGTGAAGAGGTACGATCAATTCTAGTAATTAAACGTTTCAAAATAGGCAGACTATAACTATTTTTTGAACTCAAATAGCGTAATCCACTTTTAAAATTCTGTTTAAGGACTGGAAAATAATTCCAATTTTTACGTTTGTAAAAGTATTCAGGTTTAAAGTACTACGCCTTATGCTTTCAGTGATCACCCTATTTAACACACCTTTAAGATAGTTCTACTAATCTTCTTATTTGCGGTAACTGATTTCAAGACGGGATGATGAATAACCATAAATGAAATAAAGTACATTTCAGCTTTGAATTAAGATATAAAACACTAGAATTTGGATTCTGTTTTTTTAAATGACCAGGTGTTGAACAGGTATTTCCCATACTGCTCACATAATCATTATGTACTATCACAATATCAGATATTTATCAAGATATATATTCACTAACACATACTGAAGATGTAGACAATTTTTAGTAAGAATCCACGTATAGTAGTGACTAATCGAAACATAGATCTACTTTTTATTGTTATTTGATTTTTAAGAAAGGTTTGGATTTTTCAATCCATTATTGAAGATATAACAAGTAAAAGGTCTAATAATTCAGATTTTTCAATTTGGTTCAAATTGGCTCCCTTTTGTATTCAAAGTGGATTGCAGGATTAACCGTAAAGAGACTACCACAGGGATTACGGAGACAAGCTAAATCCGATTAGTTTTGCTTTGATAAATGAAATTTCAAATTAATTCGTTAGGCTGGTTTTATATAATTCTTAAACTAGAATGTTACATCAAATCTACTTGTTATCAATCGAAGGTTTATTCAACATACTAAAAACCACCGATCTTAATTAAATGGTGTCAAGTTTCAACATTGTGAGACGATGTATATATTAGAAGGTTTACTTTATAAAAAGATCTATATGATGAGACAAATTTGATCTGAAATACTTTTAGTGATTCGATATGTCATAAATTATGAATTAAATATATTTAAAAGGTTCTAAGTCTATAAATTGATGAGTCCTTTGCCTAAAAAAGCGCGTTTTGACGAGATTAAAAGGTTAAGTAGTAAACATAGTGAACAACGAATTCAAAATGACAACTATCTACCTAAAGTCAAGAATCCTAGTAGGATAAATGGGAATCAAGGTAAAAAATTAAGAAATAAATCCTTCATTCATACAAAGAGCAAGTCAAATTCGTTAAGCAACGCTAAAAGTACAATCTCTTTTAACCAACTCCCACTTGATAGAATAAACTTAGAGATCATAGCAGAGCTTTTAACTGAAGGAGATATAAAGAGCTCTGAAATAGCAACGAGACTCAAGGTGCCACTATCAACTATCCAAAGACGAAGGGCAAGAATCGAAAAATATCTCTTAAAGAAGACATACCAAATTGAATTGTCTCGATTAGGATTTAGAATGGCGCACATATTTGTTGACATTCAAGGAGGAAAAGTAAAAGAAACTGGCGAACATCTTTTGAAAAAATATGACAAAAATGTTGTACGGGCATCCACCAGGATAAACTCAACAAACAATCTATGTCTTGAAATCGTATACAATGGATCTGACGAATTGCATTATTTATTAGAAGAAATCAAGGCACTCCCCGTTGCGACTAAAGTGGATTGGTCAGAACAAGTCATGATAATTGGAGACAATCTTGCTACAATTATTAAAAATGCATTATCTGACAAGCTTGGAGAAGTCAAAGTTCCAAAAATTATACTATGAGCTAGATAAATCAATTACAGCTTTTTTGTAATAAAAGATTAATTAGAAAATGATAAAAACTCGCATTACTAATATTTAGTATTATTTTTAACAAAGGCGAATTTGTTATTATATAATTTATCATTCATTAAATATCAGGGCCTTTTTATCGTTCGTTGTGGAAATGATTAGTGATGTAGATTGTTATTCGCATGATACTAGAACGATTGTATTGCACATATTCATACTTGTCTCATTTTAATGATTTTATTTTCAGAAATGAACAATATTATGATGCAGAAAGTCAAAAAGAGGTAAAAAGGTATGCTTAAATCTCATCGTATATAAAAACAAGGGCTAAATTGCCGCGGAGTCAAAGAGAGAAAATTAATTCTCGGAGTTCAAAGATCAAAAAAAACTATTAAATGCCGAATATGACATACACCAAGAAAATCTAAAGATTACAAAAAGAAAAGATCAGAAGTCTAAGTATGAAAACTCAAAAATCATACTACTAGATAACATCAATTTGCGTATTGTGGAAGCACTTGTAAACAACGGAGATATAAAAAGCGCTGACATCGCAGCAAAGCTAGATAGCAACAATGGTTAAAAAGATTAATCATTTTCAGTCGCAACTGTAAAGTTGAAACTCTAACAAACACAAAACATGTTATTATGCAGTATCCCAAAGGCATAATAGGCCAGACCGCATAATTTAGATAATAAGAATATTGATAGGTAGTGTCCGACATTTCCTCGTATGTAACTCAAAAGTAAAATTTGGTAAAAGGAACTTTGAAAATGGATACCTTTGATAGATCATTTTCAAATGCTAAAAAACTGAATACCCCTTCTATTCTTTCACTTAAATTCCCCTTTACTCTGAAGGATGACCAACTTGTTGCTGTAGAGTCTTGGGTAGATAACGGGTATCGCGGAACCATATTGTATAGCACGGGCACAGGTAAGACAGAGATTGCATTCGAATGTGCTAAAAGAATGATTATGACATATCCCTATTTTGCAAGTATGAACAGTAGCATAATTACCAACTCCACCGGTAGATCTGAATTAACTTCAAAAATTGACGACATTCCAAGTCTCGTCGATCAAGGAGCGAATAAACCATTTGTATCTGAAAAAGAAGATCAAAAATCGTTTTCGTTTTCATTTTTTAATATTTTGATTTTAGTCCCAAGAATATCATTGATAGATCAAACAATCAACAGGTTAATATCATATGGTATTCCAAAGGAAAGTATAGGTTCTTATTTTGGAGAACGTAAGGAAAAAAAAGAAATTATTGTTAGTACATATAACAGCGTAGTTAGAAATCCAATTTTGATTAGGCGTTCTAATATGGTTATTCTTGATGAAGTGCACCTAATAAAGGATTCCTCAAAATCCTTTGTTAAATTATTTGATTACGTAATAGAAGATCCAAATAAAGGGTTATTGGGATTGACTGCAACCTTAGATGAAAGAGATCAAAAAAATAGCACGATCATGGCAGTAGTACCACCAATAATAAGATATCCAATCAAGATGGCGGTAAAAGACAAGAGGTTAGCAAAACCCGTTATTATTCCTGTAAAGGTTTCGCTCACAGGCGAGGAAAGAGAAGAATATCAAAATTATACTACCAAGATAAAGAACATTTCGAATCGGTTTAAGAGGTACGACGCTAGTTCGATGACCAACCTCTTAAAAAAAGGGGGATTTGCAAGCGGGATGGCAAAAGCATGGTTCTCAAATGTTAGAAAGAGAAAACTTTTGCTAAGCTATGCTGACAATAAGTTGTCAGCAGCTGTAGACATCATAGAAAAAAAATTTCCTGACGAAAAAATAATGGTCTTTAGCGAAACAATAGAGTCGATTCAAGAACTAAAAAGGATCTTATTAGAAAAAGGAATCAAGTCAATGATCATTGACGCTAAAGTACGGTCTTCAGAACGACAGCGTATTTTAGATAAGTGGGGAACCACATTTAATGTTCTGTTATCAGTTCATACTCTCGAAATCGGGTACGACGTCCCTCAAGTAAGAATTGAAATAATTCTAGCCACTACCTCAAACATTAATCAAATCGTTCAGAGAATAGGCAGGGTACTTAGAAAATACGAAGACAAAAGTATTGCATTAATATATGTTGTATATATTCCAGATACTAAGGATGATAATGTGATTGACAGTGTTGCTAAGGCTGTGTCTCCAACAGAAGAACGACCCAGTGTGAGAGAGATCAAAAATAGTCAAGATAGAAATTTTCAAGAGATTGTCACAAAAGGAAGAATTATTGATGAAACTCCAGAACCAATAAAAAAACATGACAATTCTTATAATAAAAGAAACAGAAACGAAGTTGATATTCTTAACAAAAAAGCCATAAGGTTACTAAAGTCAAGATCTAATGATGACAATCAGGTAAAAAGGATTAACAAGGCGTTTCAGATAGTAGAACACACACTTAAGGAAAAGTCAATAATTAAGGGCCTTGATGTGGACTACCTTAACAAAGAAACAAACGGACATGTATCCAAAGGAAAAAAGTTGGAGAAAAATTCACGAATTTACAAAGTAAAGAGCACAGTAGACGATAGCAAAACATACATTATTGACCTTGAAAAAAAAAGTTGTACTTGTGCAGATTATCAATTTCGACGTTTGAAATGCAAGCATATACTAGCTATTGAATTTACAATTGTAGACAATTAAAGACTCGTATTGTAAACAATGAATATAACAAGGATTAATCGAAATTAAAGGTATTTGTAACTGAAAAAAGATTAATGAACAAAATAAGATCAGACTTCATATAAAATGTTAATCGATCTCATTCATATAAAATGAACGGCTCTGTTCATTTAACGAAAAATCTATAGCTTGAAGATGTTCTATCTCCTTTGTGATTACCAGAAATAAAACACCTTCAAAGTATGTATATTATGCACTACATCTATACTTTTCAGGTCTTTCTCTCAGGAGAGCCTCCGAAAGACCATCTCAACTTTTCAAAAGAAACCATGTTTCCATCTGGAACTGGATTCAAAAGTACAAACCCCAAAAGATGCAGTCACGCAGAAGAAAGGTTCTGGAGTATATTGTAGATGAAACGATGTTAAAGGTGGGATCAGAATACATCTGGCTATGGGTAGCAATAGAGCCTAAAAACAGACAAATTCTCACACTATCTATCTCTAAGGAAAGAAACATGTTTGTTGCTGAAAGATTCATTGGTGGTTTAGTAAAATTTAATGGAAAACATCCAGTTTCTACGGATGGTGGTACATGGTACCCAATGGCCTGTAAGTTCTTGGGACTCAAACATCACAACCATTCCCCTTATGAGAAAAGCATCATTGAAAGAACAATGCAATACATAAAGGATAGAACCGAAAGTTTCGATGATTACTTTCCCTGCAGAGTAAAGAACTGCAAACTAAGTCATGTAAGAAATTGGTTGAATATGTTTTTGGATTATCATAATAGCGAGATCAAACTTGTTAAATGAACAGAGCCAAATGAACAGTCTAAAATGCTATTCCCATATATCAACACTTAGCAGAATGATAGATGAGAAAAATTTCGAAAATGGATCATATTATAATGCTTTAATCTTTGATGTTCATAATCGGAGAAGCGAAAAATAACTATGCTTACCAGAAGTTTAGATAAAGAACTCTCGGGAAGAGTTAGACTATAAGGTTAGAAAGTATATGGAGGTCGTAGGAAGAGACTACAAAAACAGCAAAAAATATTAATAAAAGCAGCTATTCTGCAACCTATCCTTGTGTCCTGTTTTGACGGCACTACGATTCCATATCTAATTTCAACTATCTCGAGTATGATGCCTATCCGAAATGAATTGGTAAAAGAGTATTTGTTTTACATGATTGAATGCAATCTCATAACTTATAGCGGTAGGTTAAGATCATTTTTTATCGCAAAAGATGGAATCAATTTGTTATTACAAATTGAATCAATGAAGTCAAGAGAAAAATTAAGAATGGAACAAATTTTCCTTCAAATTAGTTAGCGAGCAATTGATTTATTGAGGTATTGATCGATTCGTCATTTGTAAACATATTGATTCCCTCAATTTCCCAACCGAAGCACATTTAGAAAAAATTAAACAAATTCTTATAGACTTCGTTACAAGAGAGTTAGAATTGGTTATTAGTATACAAACTTTGGGTACATTAGGCAATAGTCAATCGACTTGTTGATTGGCAGACACATCATTTGGAAACGATCACCATTAAACACACTCCGGATCACCTGATATAAAATAAATAGTTTTTCTCTATTGGGGTTAAGATATATTAAACAAAATTAACAAAATGAGATACTTGTCCAATAAAATGATTAAATAGGTTAAATATTAAATAATTCGTATGTAAGAATCTTTTGATTCACTTTTTGTCTCCCCCTTCTCGACACCCTCGATTAATGAGTTTTCTCTTATCTAGTTTTAATCACCGTACAGATCTCACTTGTCAGCTGGGGCGTCTCCTGGAGTACACTAAATATATTGGCATTGGTATTAAAAAAGATCTGCGTCTCTTCTTTGTCCATTACTCATAAGATATCGCAAATTGAGATCCAATCTCAACGCTCTTTTAAATCAAGGCTGCGCAATCTGAGTCATCAAGAAGTTTTGAAAAACACTCTAGAATACCAAAACATATCTTTTTCTCAAAAAGAAACCCTGATACTATCAACTACTTAATATAAGAATCTAATTCTGATGGATATTTGATGAGCCAAATACCATCAGGATTCTGTTCAACTCATATCTGAGAACGGCGAACAAAGGGCCGTAAATAGCCATAGAGTTGTAAGAATCTATTTTGATGTCACTTTTATTTGGGACATTTACTTGTCTGATCATTTTTCTTGATTTTAGTAATACTGTATCATTGATACATAATAGAAATTGATTATGATTGATAACTTGCGAGTACGCAGTTAAACACATGGCTGTTATACAAATCCTTTTAATTTTAAGGTAGGAGTTGCTCTTATTAACGCCACTAAATGAATATTGGAAATTAATATATAATATTCATTTACCGATTATACATCGCTAATATTTGTGCCTTCAGGGATGCTTCTCTTAACGAGTTCTTCTACTATATTTAACATATTCTGATTATTTAGTAATAGTGAAGGGGATTTTATTCGATATGGATGGAGTATTGCTCGATGCAATGCCTTTTCATGCAAATGCTTTTGAAATAGCATTCAAAGAAGTAGTCGATCTAGATATTGACAAAAAAGACGTATATTTACTTGAAGGAATGCCAGGTCGAGACTTAGTAAAAGAGATTTTAAAGAAATATGGTCAAAGCAATTCGGACCATTCTATTATCGAAAAAATTAGCGATCGTAAAAAGGATCACTTCAAAAAGAATGAAAAAGTAAAACCCTTTGAAGGAGTAAAAGAGTTGTTGAGTTTATTAAAAGGTGATGATAATTGCGTCAAAGCTGTAGTAAGTGGGGCTGCAGAAAATGAGGTAAAATCTCTATTACAAAAAAATGATCTTCTTAGTAGTTTCGAGCTTGTCATTACAGGAGAAGACTTGAAAGAAGGCAAACCAGGTCCTGAACCTTTTGTTACTGCTCTCGAAAAGCTTGGTCTAAGAACTAATGAGGCACTTGCGGTCGAGAATTCACCTCTAGGTGTAGAATCAGCAGCAAAAGCAGGTATCCGCTTTATAGTTACATTAAATAATACGCCACTAAAACTAGATGATTTTGTAAAACTACCCAAAGATAGACAAAGACTGGAGAATGTATTGTTCAAGGATACAAAGTCAGCTGTCAGCTATTTAGTAAACTGGTGTAGAGATATTTATTGATCAGGTCGACATAAATTACTATGATATATCTTTCTTAGCATATATCCAACGAGGTTGAAATGAATTTTTTTCTTTGTATAAACTTTGCAAAACTCCTAATTTCTTTCTATTAAACTTCCTCGATATGCCCCAAACACATTATTACGGTCCAATTCACCCAGACCGATAAACGAAGCAACCTTAAGCTTTGAATTATATAATTCTTTTTTCAATATACTTCATTAGTTTAGTGGCATTCAAGAATTCAAGTTCTTCATGATTTGGATATATATCTTGACTTTCTACCTTATTCTCATTTATAGACTCTGCTTTCTACAAATCTTTTTCAGTATATCGAGCATCTAACTATTTTCTTTACTTTACCCTTGTCACATATATCAAGTATTTTCAAAGAAGTAGCCGGTTAACGGCCATTCAATTTCATTCAAAGCACAAACTTTGTAAATTTTTTCCCAAACTATGTTTATCAGCATTGACTGATTCAAATCTTTGAGTTAAAAATCCATTTGCTTTTAGACAAAAATCTGAAATAATTGATACCATTAGAATTGCACAGCGCTGTTTTGTATCATTGTCTGAATAAAGGATACAACTTACTAATAAGATTGTGAACAATTACGTTACTACTGCATGAGGTATAACCAGATATTCGATTCAGTCACTTTTAGATGAAGAGGGAGAGATAGACAAAATGTACTAGGAAAACAATCTCCAGCGTTTTCAAATGATTTTAACAACTTGGATTTATGAAGACGAATTTCTGGAAATAATTTGGTGAATCCATCCAGTATTCAGTTTTAGGGCCATTATTACATATGCGATATTCTATGTTTGTTAGATACATAACCTAGTTTTCCTACTGATGATATTTAGGAACAACTTATTTAGACCATTAGCTCAACTTGAAATTAGAAAGGTTTGAAATGAGCTATGGATAATGGAAAAGTATTTGACAAAATCTCAGATTTCTTAATTAAAGAATTTGATTCTAGGAAGGCAAAATGTGCAGTAATTGGGATTAGTGGGGGGATAGATTCTTCAGTAACAGCTTATGTGACGGCGAAATCTCTTGGCGCCAAGAAGGTTCTTGGACTTTTGCTTCCTGATCATTCTGTTACGCCCAAAGTTGATATGAAACATGGGTTAGAAATTTCAGAATCCCTTGGAATAAATTACAAGGTAATTGAGGTGGGGAAAGGGAAAAAGATTCTAATAAAGGGATTTCCTAACGACAAATTGGCAAGAGGCAACTTTCTTGTAAGGCTTAGAATGGCAATTTTGTATTATTTTGCTGCTGCAAAGGGTGGACTAGTGGTTGGAACCGCGGATAAAAGCGAACTAGAGCTTGGTTATTTTACTAAATATGGAGATGGCGGGGCAGATATTTTTCCCATTGCAGACTTGTACAAGACCGATGTCAGGGAATTTGCGAAATATTTAGGCATACCTCAAGCAATAATAAGAAAAAAAAGTAGTGCTAGAATTTGGAGAGGTCAAACAGCGGAAGGAGAAATTGGCGTTCGATATGATAAAATTGATAGAATACTAAAAAAAATCCAATATGACAAGATATCTAGTAATTCTAAACTACCAACCATTGCTGGAGTAAATATGAAAGACGTAAAGCTAGTTGTAAAATGGATAGAATCTAATCGGCATAAACATGAATTTCCGATACCGGTTTGTAAGCTAAGGTGACAAGAATCCACATACAATGTATTTTGTAATTTAGCATTAATGAATTTTTACAAAACACAGCAACTAACGTTCAACTAATAATTAGAAAACTACGAGACTCTAATCTCAGTATTAGTAAAGTTTTTTCACAAAATAAGGAGGGAAGTTAGAATTCTATAATTTTGTTTAAGTCAGCTAAGTCGATTAGTCTATAGTATTTCATTTTTTAAGGAAAACATGCACGGATAGGTTTATATCAAAAATATTTTTTTATGGAGGATGGAATGTCACCTACTTAAGTTCTTTGTTTCGAGTCTTAAGGAGGAAGACGTCTTGTAGGAAGGTTACATTATTTTCAGATGTTCTAAAATTTAGATTGATATTCTGGATACATCTACAGATGATTTTCATTTTTTAGTGATACAGAATGGATGAGCATATCTTAAAAGTAACAACAGCAAAGATTGAAAGTACCTTGAGATCGACGACTACTGGCTCACTTCAATTCTCGATTTGATGGAGTTCAAAGAAGAAAAACCCCATTAGAAGTATTGATTTTTTGGAGGTGACTGTATTGATGCCCCTATTTATGTTCAATTAAAACAAGCTGACCATTTATTTCTATTGCAAGGCTCTTCTGATCTAGTCGCTTACGTATTTGATTAGCCTGCTTAATTATTTTCCTTTCATTCATCTTGTCAATATGTACTTCTGCTCTAACATATTTTGCAGGTTCCACTTTTTTTTCAAAATATCCATCAAATTCAATCAATGACATCCCTTCAAATTCCACTAACAGACTATTGAGAACCTCAAGATATCCTTCTATCCTAGGCAGATAGAATTTTATGGAATTCTTAAGTCTTCTAATTCGCATATTCTTAGATTTTGTTTTAATCTTCACAATGTTATATGATTATTGAAGGTTTTATGCAATATAAGATCTTTAGACAATAACCATTAATGGATTATTTTTGTTTTTATGAATCCGAAAGTATGTATAGTTTATAAGGACTAGTAATATATGATCTAATCCAAATGACATTTATTTGACTTGATTTATGATCGTCAAAAACGAGTGTTAACTATAGTAGATATTCATGTTAATTGCTCAAAGTTGAGTCTTCAGGATATATCAAAATATAAAAAAATTGAACAATTTGACATGTAGATTGCATATACAATAAATTATAAAGTCATCCATTACTATTTTACAAAATGTCTCTTAAAGGTAAAGTAGTTGTTGTAACGGGATCTAGTAGGGGCATAGGTTTTGAGATTGCAAAAGAATTTTCAGAGGTTAAGAAATCTCACGTTATTGTTTGCTCAAGATCACGAATAGAATCGGAAAATGCTGCCAAAATGATAAACGGCACCACTACGGCACTTGAGGTCGACGTAACTTCTGAATCGAGCGTTAGGAATTTCATTGAAGAAATTGTTCAAAGATATGGTGTAATAGATGTATTGATAAATAATTCAGGCTATCCATATGATGAAAATATTTGGAATAAGCAACTTCATGAAGTAACTATCGAGGAACTATGGAGAATAATGGATGTTGATTTGATGGGTGCAATTAGACTTTCAAGAGCAGTAATTCCTATCATGCTTCAACAAATTGGTACCAAATACAAAGAAAGTAAAAACAATTCGTCATACACTCAACATCATTCTAACAATAGCAAACCGGAAATAACCGGGATGGTTGATCTTAAAAATGATTTTCAAGAGTCAATACCCACAGAAAGAGACGGAGGAGTAATAATTACAATTTCCTCAACCCCAGCAATTTCAGGACGCATAGGCGGCTTTCCGTATACTGTAGCAAAGGCCGGAAATATTTCATTGACCAAATGCATAGCAAAAGAATATGGGGATAAAAACATACGGGCATACAGCCTAGCGCTAGGAAATATAGCAACAAAGGCTACATATGAAGCAATAAGTGAAAAAGTTAGAATCGAGGCAGCTCAGGAGGCGCCCATGAAACGATGGGGTAAACCGATTGAAGTGGCAAAAGTTGCAGCGTGTATTGCTGATAATGGTTTCTCTTTTGCAACTGGCAACACTATTGTTATAGATGGTGGTACAGTCCTCCTATAAAATATCTATTTCATTATATTGAAAGCAATTTTTTCTTTTTCAAAGAGATTAATTAGTGTCTCTGATTTCTCACTATTCTCTAACTCGAGACTCAAATATACGCCAGCAGTCCCTGCAGGAACATTTGCGCTTAATCTATCGTGCTCAACTTCGACAATATTGATATTTGCTTTTGTTATTTCATCTACAATTTTTTTTAATGCTCCAGGTTTATCAGGTAAATCAACAAATATTTTTAGTAGACGTCCTGTTTGCATAAGTCCTTTTGAAACTATTTGTCCAAGCAAATACATGTCGACATTTCCTCCAGATATTATAGACACTATTTTCTTGTCTTTTTTCAAAAGTTCAGGTTTAGAAATGAGATATGCCAACGAAGCAGCTCCAGCAGCTTCCGCAACAATTTTTGATCTTTCCATAAGAAGGAACATGGTTTTGACAATCGATGGGTCATCAACTAGGACAATTTCGTCAACATAATCTTTTACAAGATTAAAAGTCAATTGGCTAGGGGTCTTGATGGAAATACCATCCGCAATTGTATGTCCTACTTCAACTTTCAATATTTGTTTCTTTTTTAGCGATTCTCTCATTGTAGGATATGCTGTTGATTCGACACCAATTATCTTAACTTTTGGTCGAGAAGATTTCGCAGCTATTGCAACCCCAGAAATAAGCCCTCCGCCGCCGACAGGTACATAAATCTCATCAACATCTGAAAGCTCTTCAAGTATCTCCAAACCTACCGTTCCTTGTCCTGCAATAACTTCTGAGTCATCAAAAGCATGGATAATAGTTCTATTTTCCTCTCTGGCAAACTCTTTTACATATTCGGCAGCTTCATCATAACTATTACCCTCAAGTATTACTTTGGCACCATAGGATCTTGTCGCAAGTATCTTACTGGGGGATGAATTCTTGGGCATAACAATTACACAAGATATGTTTTGGATAGAAGAAGCAAATGCTACGGCCTGAGCATGATTTCCAGCAGATGCTGCAACAACGCCTTGTTTTTTTAGGTCCTTAGAAAGGTTATTTATTTTAAACATTGCTCCTCTGACCTTAAAAGATCCAGTTTTTTGTAAACATTCCAACTTTAGAAAAAGATTACTATTTGTAATTTCGGAAAATGTTGTAGACCTTATGAGATCTGTTTTTCGAATATTCAGTTCTGACAACTGTTTTTGAGCTTCAATTATGTTTGAAACGTCGGGTATAGAAATTTCTTATCTAATATAATTGAAAGTGGATTTATTTAATGGTGTCTGCTAATGGATGAATTAAACAATCAACTTAGATTTTCTTACGGTAACTCAAAAAAAGGGAAGAAAATTATGGGCCGGCAGATGTCGGAGTCTTGCTGTTACTATCAAGGTTGTCATAAGTGGATGTTTGCATTATCATTTCTTTGGCTTGTTTAATCAATTCGCTTGCGTCGCCAGTTACGGACCAGTGCAAGAACAGTATTTTTGGTGTTTCACCTAACATATGATGGTGCAAGGCAGTTTCAGTCCAATTGTATTTATTCATAATTTCTCTAACTGGGATTACTTCCGAGTCAAGGAGAGCAAATTCACCAAATGCAGCTTTCAGATTTCCAGTGGTATTAGCGTTACTACTGCTAGTAGTAATATTGGTACTATTACCTGCGTACATATCTGTGTTGTTCAGAATAGCAGGGACCATTTCTATGTAATGACCTATGCCTGAAAAGTTATTCAAAACTAAGCCATCATGTCTCATAATTGCTGGGGCTTGTCTATATACAATAACATCGCACAAGTTATAATCTGGAACTGCTTTGCCTTTCACTTCACTAGCTAGCGCAGCACATTTTTTAGGATCATTTGGAGGTTTACTTTTTTCATTAAAAGTAAAAAGTTGTGCTACTTGAGTATTGTTCTTATCATCAGCAGGAGGTTGAGATCCTGTTTGATTTGTTGCGGATTCTGACTGTGCGGATATATTTTGTACCGCATTATTACTTGAAATAGGTATTATCATCATGGCAATGATAAATACACTTGCCAATGATAATCTTGTAAGTTTATGCATCATACAAACCCCATTAAACAAAGAATTTATAGTACTTCTGTTTCCCAATCATGATCTTATTTATCATTTTACGATGGACATTACGTATAATAAATAGTATGGTTGAGCGTTATTAAATTTTGAAAATCTGTCAAATTTAAGAATTAAAAGGTAATTGATACTCTGTAAGGGAAAATAATTGGACATAAATACTATGTCAGTTGTTAGTATACATGTGGGGCATAACTATTCTTTTAATGCGTCTTGCGGACTATCTTAGTGGGCGCAAGGATAATAAAACCTGTAAAGTATGCAACTACCAAGCAAAAGATGAATCTGAGCTTGATATGCATTATAGACGAGAGCATCCTATTTAATTGTAATGCAAGAAATTCATTTAGCAGATTGAATATTGATTTCAATACAATCGAATAATACCCGATTTTAAATCATAATATAGTACCTAATTAGAGATCAAAGAGATACAAAATCTAAAAAATTGAAAATAGAATGTATCAATAAGAATTTTAGTCATTCCGAAAGGATTTGTAGGAATTCTGCAGAAAATTGATCAATGACATCGACCATATCATTAGAAAAACCAAAATTAATGAATGGGAATCAGTTATAGTAATCCCAGTTATAAATATGTATACAAGAGAATGCAACAGGCACTACTAAAATACGGTAACCATAGCCTGATTAAAGTTGACTTGTGATAAAATTATTAGTGTTAAATACGATGCTCTTAATAAAGTTGTATGAATAATCAATCGAAAAATAATAAGCGTTTTGATTGGAAGGATAATCGAATAAAATGGAAAGATATTATCAAGAAAGAAGCTAGAGGATACGAAAAGGGAGACGATTTAGGCGAAGTTCAAGAAATAGGTCAGGAATTTGTCGTTACTGAAAGGGGGAGACTCAAGAAGAATAAATTTTATCTCCCCAAGGCCTTGGTTTCAGGGTATGATGGAGAAGTGCTATGGTTTAATATCACAGAAACCGAAGCAGAAGATAACTTTAAAAAAGATAATCCACCTCAAATGGGAGAATATTCTAGATATAAATCAGCTTCAGTAACAGAACAACCAGATGTCCAAGCACAAGAGAGAACAGAATCCTTGGGTGATTTACAAGAATATCTACCATTAATTGAGAAAAGGCAGATTGATAAGGTAGGAACGGATGCATCTTATACCAACCCCACAGCAGGGATTAAAGACTGGGATACAATACTCAAGAAAGGTGTAAGAACTTTGGACGAAATTTCGATAGGTGTAGTGACAGCTGTAAATGATGACGGTGTGATAGTTACTTCTGAGGGAGCAAAAGATGAATTCAATTTCTCTAAAGACGAAATCCAATCTTACAATGGTCAAGAAGTGATGTTAAAAGTGAATGGTGATAGAGTAGACCAATTTAAGGTAAAGGTACCTCGTTGAAATCGATTGTACTCTTAGAAATAACTTTTCATGTTTAATGAAAATCCTGAATTATTAAGCAATATTATTTCTCTAAAAAACATCAAATATTATCACGGATGCTCCTACATCGTTGATAGAAATCAGACAATGTAAAATAATAATCACCCTGAAATTACTGTAGAAGATTTAATAACATTTATTTCAGGTTCAAAGCGATCGATAGGCTCTGTTCACTTAATATGTTTTATTTCATTGTTATGATAGTCTACAAAGAGCCGCAGCCAATTCCGTACATGCTTTAACTTGCAATTCTTTATTCTACAAGGAAAGTAGTCATCGAAACTTTCGGTTCTATCCTTTATGTATTGCATCGTTCTTCCGATTACACTTTTCTCGTAAGAGGAATGAATATGGTGATCGAGTTTGAGAAACTGACAAGCCATGGGATACCAAGTCCCACCATCTGTAGAAACTGGGTGCTTTCCATGAACTTTGATCAAATTAGAAAGATATCTTTCTGCAACAAACATGTTTCTCTCTTTGGATATAGAAAGTGCGAGGATCTGTCTGTTTGCAGGCTCTATCGCCACCCAAAGCCAGATGTATTCTGACCCTACCTTCAACATTGTCTCGTCTACAATATATTCTAGAATTCTTCTTCTTCTTGATGCTTTCAATTTTTGAGGCCTGTATTTTTGAATCCAATTCCAGATGGAGACATGGTTTCTTTTATACATCCGAGACAATCTTTCCGAGGCTTTTCTTGAAGATAAACCTGAAAAGTACAAATGTAAGCCATAATACACATACCTTGAAGGTGTTCTGTTTCTACTAATCATAAAAGAAATAGGACATCTTCAAGCTATAGGTTTATCGTTAAATGAACAGAGCCGATCGATAAAAAAGATAGTTTTTATTCAAAAATGATACAAAAAAATTCACAATATTACGTACGTCTATTTGGTAGGTACTAATCAAGAAACAAAAAAAGATTTTGTGCTGATTTAATTTCTTACCTTAAGCTCTGGTAGGTCCAATAGTAGATCTAAATCATGTCTTAATGTCACTTCAGTCACTCCTGCAACTTCAGCAATTTTTGACTGTGTGAGTTCTTCACCGTTTTCTTTGCAAGCGAGATACAATGAAGCACCAGCTAAGCCCATAGGATTCTTTCCTACAGAAGATGATGTTTTCATAACACTGATCAAAATTCTTATGGCTACTCTCTTCGATTTTTCCGATACAGAGCACATGTTACTTATTTTGATGATTTCTTTGACCGCGTCCACCTGAGGTATCTTTAGATCTAATTCTACCATTACTTTTCGATAGATCCTTGCGACCTCTTTTTCTTTTAAATTCATGATTTTTGATATCTCTCGTAAGCTTCTTGGAATTCCCATTTCTCTGCAAGCAATGTATGAAGCTACGGCAAGAGCACCTTTTATTGTCCTTCCTTTGATTAGTTTTCTTTCCTGAATTTTTCGATAAAGGTATGCTACCTTCTCAATTGCATGTTCAGGAAGACCAAGCGCGTCTTTCACCATATATAGATGGACAAAAGCTGTCTGTAGATTTCTTTTTGAAGAATCATTTGTTTGGGTTCGTGCATCCCATGTTCTCCATCGTCCAATCCTGCTTCGCATGGATACGTCAATCTGTCGTCCTGATGCATCCCTATCAATCTTGCCAATGACCGTTGATAAACCACGATCATATTTTGCTAATGAAGTAGGAGCTCCAGTCCTTGATCTGAAATTTATTTCCTCAGTATTAGAATTCATCCATCCGAGATTTTCTTGGCGATTTTGATCAACTATAACGGTTCCACATGCAGTGCATATTAGTTCGCCTGACTCTTGATCGGTAATTATATTAGTCGGTTTATTACATAATGGGCATAAGGTTGATGAATATGAATTCATTAATTTTTGACTCATTTTGATTTTTTCCTCCACATTTCGAGTCTTATATATAATGTGAGACACACATTTTATCGTTTCTATTATGAAAATCATTAATCAAGAGTCAAACAACCAATTTAATTTCATTCTATTGTAAGAAAATAATAGAAATTCAAATATCTAAGGCTATATTAAGTAAGAATTTTATCTTTTTTAACAAATCTATTTAATGCAATCCTACCAAAAAACGAAAGTTCAGACTATATTGAAAAACTAAAACATCAACCTTAATCTCTATTCAAAGAAACACACAATTATATTTAGAGCACATACTATAGCACAAATGAAAAACTTACTGGGTAACTCGGACCTTAGATCGTTTGAACATTGTCTAATGTCAATGGATCGTCAAGGTGGATCAATTTTTCTTATGTAGGTTCCTAAAAAACAAGTTTGCTCTCTCTAAATGTTATTAAACAATTGAATTAAAGCAAGTGGAAAGAGCAAATGACCAATCAAAATAACTCTACATCATTCTGATATATTACAAAAATGAAGATTGATTTTAGAAATTTATTAAGTTTGAATCATGGGTATTTACAAAATACTATAGAATCATTTCCCTATCAGGTCTTATATATTCTCATATTTGCATTCTTTCGCTTAGCCCTAGCATTGATAATGTTTGGAAAATGTCAAAATAAGCGAAATAACTTAATTTTTTGTTTTGCAGTACAGAAATGGAAACATGAAAAGCTTTACTAGCATTATTGGTCAGGGAATGACCCTTTATTTGAATCCATTCATGACGCTTCTACAGTACCCAATAAATAGTACTTCTCATAATTCTGATGATGATTATGATCATCTTTGAAATGAGTAGAAAGATTTATCATAATCTCTTACCGAAACTATTCTGATGAATCGCCAAGATCAGAATCTCAATATTTTGAATGAGCAAGTAGTTGAATGTATTCTATGCGATTTATCCAAAACCAGAACACATGCAGTGCCTGGTCATGGTAACACTACTGATAAGATATTGATGATTGGAGAAGCTCCTGGAAAAAATGAGGATCTAAAAGGTGTTCCCTTCGTCGGTAGTGCAGGGAAAATTCTGGACTTGGCATTGTCTGAGAGCGGCCTGAATAGAAATGATGTTTATATTACTAATGTTGTCAAGTGTAGGCCACCTGGCAATAGAGTTCCCACTGATAAAGAGATTGAAATTTGTACCAACAACTATCTTAAAAAAGAAATTAAACTAATTTCTCCGAAAGTGATCTGCATCATGGGTGTTACTGCATTAAAGTCTCTTTTAGGTTATGGCAATATGGGAAAATATAGAGGAAGAACAATCAACCATGGTTCAAACAAATACTTTGTTACCTATCATCCGGCTGCGACAATCTACAACTCAAAGTTAAAAGAGATTTTTTTTGCTGACATAAAGAAGCTTCATCAAATAATAAAAAAGGATTCAAATACTATGGAAAATTACTTCTGAAATTCTATTGTGATGTCTCTATTTCTACTGCAACGGTTCTTCCAGATATCGCCTTGGCTTTTACGAGTATATAGTATTAAATAATTTACTAAATTCAAGAATTGCACACTTTGTCATTACCTAATGTAGTAAGATTATTGAGCTATGCATTGGTCTGCAGATACTGAAAAGGCAGATCTTTAATTATCAGATTAATTGCTAGAAACGATCTTACAAAAAAAAATTAGCTTAGTGCATCCTTGATCTTTTCTTTCGCCTTATTAAGCGTCTCTGAGCTAGGTTTTCCCTCTGCATGATCTTGTGCTGTTTGGGCCTTTGCTTTTGCATCTTGCTGCGAATTCTTTAATTTTTTTGCTGCGTCATCAACAAAATTATCTGTCATTATTTTATAGTGTTCAACATACTTTATAACCAATCAACTTGGTACAGTGTGCTCTGTTCAGTTAACGATAAGCCTATAGCTTGAAAGCATTCCATTTCTTTTATGCTTACTAGAAACAGAACACCTTCAAGGTATGTATATTATGGGTTGCATTTGTACTTTTCAGGCCTATCCTTAAGGAAAGCCTCGGAAAGATTATCTCAGATATACAAGAGAAATCACGTTTCCATTTGGAATTGGATTCAAAAATACAGGCCTCAAAAGCTAAGTCAACTAGAAGAAGAGTTCTAGAGTATATTGTAGATGAAACGATGTTAAAGGTGGGATCAGAGTTTGTCTGGCTCTGGGTTGCAACTGAACCAGACAGAAAACAGGCAAATTCTCGCACTGTCTATCTCTCTAAAGAAAGAAACATGTTTGTAGCTGAAAGATTCATTTCAGGTTTAGTCAAGATTCATGGAATTCATCCAGTTTCGACTGATGATGGAGGTACTTGGTATCCTCAAGCGTGTCGATTCTTAAATCTCGATCATCACATTCATTCCTCTCTGGAGAAAAGTCTGATTGAAAGAAAGATGCAATACATAAAGGATAGAACCGAAAGTTTCGATGACTACTTTCCTTGTAGAATAAAGAATTGCAAGTTAAAGCATGTACGGAATTGGCTGCGGCTCTTTGTAGACTATCATAACAATGAAATAAAACACATTAAGTGAACAGAGCCGTTTTCTATAACCATTTCTAATTGATTCAACATACGAATTGATTCAAAGGTTGCTTTTTCGCATTCTATTCATTCAAGAGATGGTCTAAATAAAATTTAAACCAACTCATTGACTTCTAAATTTTAAGATTTTGAGTTATTAAGACAACCTTAGAATATGAATTAGAAAAAAAATTGTTTTTCACATGAAAAGAATGCATTAAGGAAACTATTGCTGAGATAGGCAAAGTGTGAAATAGTGTTAGAATTAGTTAGCTTTGTCTGGCTATTATTGGAGATAAAACTGGCATAGTGACACGGATTACAAAAACAGTAAGATTCCGAATGTAATTCGAGAATATCATTACTAAGAATACAATACAATATGTATATGATAAATTATATAGTGAGAATTTCAATTGTTGTGAATATCTTTTTTAAATATCATGTTTGAACAAAAAGTCTATGAATCAAATAAAGATTCTCTCTGCTTTAAGCATGCTTGTTACAACCTTAATATTTTAACCTTTTATGATACCAGTTAGCTGACTAAGCTATGATAACAAGACTCAAACTGGATTAGACAATCTAGAGATACCGATGGGAGACAGAACTCAAGGAGTGAATAACTTGCTCCTTACGACTAACCTCACCGGAGCGCCATAATTCCGAATAAAAAATCTGAGAAACTTTCGAATGTTTCCTGAAGATATGACAGCTCTCAAAACTAACAAAGTGGAATTTAAAGTGGAATTTTCAAATTGGGATTTTTAGATGAAAATGATTTGTGCAATGATCTAAGGATACTTTCCTTGGTTAGATATCGCCTTCTGAACAAGTTATTTGTTCTATAAACGTATATAACATGATCCATTAAGATTCCAATTTTAATAGGAATCAAAATTTACCTAATACTAATGAGCTAATTCATTAATCCAAGATATCAAAATAACCTATAAATAGTAAATAAATCACCTGTGCAGATAAGCAAGATTTGAATGTGTATGTGGCTAGAGAATGGGCTTTATCTCAGAAAATCGGTGGCAGATATTAAAGTAGGGACAACCCGGGTCAATAAAACTCGGAAGGGAAATCCGCAACACTCAGATGGATTCTTATATATAATCACGAACATGAACGAAGTCTATTAAAATTGAATATGGACATTCATAACCGAATTTATTGAAATAAAATATCATCAAATTCCTTCATAACTAGGAAATTGACAAAAGGAAGAACGCCGATAATCTATAAATTTATCTGTTGTACTTTATAAAAATATCAAACCAGTTTAATCGACATAGAGCGAACTTATCAGGCAACCATCAATAAACTTGAGGTCATAATTATCCCCGTTCTAATTATC
Organism: Candidatus Nitrosocosmicus franklandus; assembly: GCF_900696045.1. Lineage (GTDB taxonomy): Archaea > Thermoproteota > Nitrososphaeria > Nitrososphaerales > Nitrososphaeraceae > Nitrosocosmicus > Nitrosocosmicus franklandus_A. The sequence goes on along the minus strand of NZ_LR216287.1, from coordinate 2,601,971 downwards.
TAAAGATAAATTACGACGTCGAACTCTATGAAATGCAATTATCCTGTTAAGAGTATAACTCAATAATGGAAAAACTCTGAAAAAACGTATAAAGCTATAACAGTTTCAGAATAAAGCAGATATTGAATATGATTCCAGTTGACGGTCACTAAATAAATAAATTAGGCGGTATTGGTTTTTTATATTATTTTGAACCCGATTCGCAGTTCGCTCTAGAAGAATTTTATACTCATCGTAACCCAAGCTGCTTTAATTAATAAGTGTATTTGGACGCTCCAAAGTAGACATTATAAAGCTTTGTTATTATAGAAATAATAGTGCAAAAAACAGTCTTCTATTACAATAAAAACGAGATAATAGAAGAAAAAACTGAATCTGATGATCGCATTAAGGATTCACATAATCTTTGGATCGACGTGCTAGATCCTACTGATGAGGATATTACGAACCTGGCAACTACGCTGTCGCTAAATAAGAAAGCAATTGACAAAATTAGACAGAAATCAAAAAAACCAGTGGTTAAAGAGATCGATCATAACGATAAATTTATCATCCTTTTACATCTAAAATTTAATAATTTTGAAACTCTTGAAACCATTCCGTTATATTTTCATGTAGGAGATAAACGGCTTATTACAATTCATTCCCAGAAAGTAGACTTGATTACGAAAGTAAAGAAAATTCTCACAGACAGAGAAACTATCCTGGAAACATCGATAGATGCGCTTTACTACAGCATAATTTCTAGTATCATAGAAGATTATGAACAACTATTAACTGCAATTGAACTCAAGGTATTTGATGTTGAAAGAGACGCACAATATCGCCCTTCTGGTCGGGTGCTGACCTATTTGGATACACTATCTCGACAAGTAATTATCCTAAGACGGCATTTTTGGGATGCTAGGAATATCATAAACTACCATATCAATATGGAAAAAGATAAAGACGATATAAAATATCTGCAGATCGTATACGACAATATAAACCAGCTAATTGAGATGATTCAATCCTATCAAGATACCATAAACTCAACCAGGGAACTTTTTTCGGCCAGTATTTCTTTGCAAATGAACGAAACAATGCGCGTATTGACAGTTTTTTCTGCTATTGTACTGCCATTATCACTCATACTAAGCGTACTAAGTTTAGATGGTTTTAACCTAGACAATCTACTTGACTTACCTCGATATTTAGGCTTTTTATTGATAGTTATGCTTACCATCACCATACTGTCATTAATTGCTTTTTGGAAAAAAGGATGGATTTTCTCATATGACAAGGAAATTCTAACACCACGTGATAAAGGGTAAAAAAGGATTTGAAACTTTTGAAACTGAATAATATGTAGACATGTTTTTTGAAAAGTATCAGTAGGTTTTGTTGGCATCTTTTGACCTAAACCAGAACTTAGAGATCTGCTGTATCATTTCATAGTAAAAAATATGACTATCGAAATTGTTGGTTTATACTGCCATACCTGCTAACAACCTTCAAACAAGAATTGCCAATGAATTGCAGTAGTTGAACAAATCGGTCCGTTTGTTTATTGTCCAACGTGTTACAAATTTTCTGCAGAGATAACCCAATAATTGTGAAAACTGTGGAATATGGATGTCATATTCTGGAACATTTCAAGATTTCATTAATATTAATAATATTACTAGTATTTTTACGATCAGTAATCGTTGTTTTTGAGATGTTTGAAAAAATTAAATCTGAATACGAGCATTAATACCACAGAAAATAGATATTTGTAAGTACCATACGGGATGGGCACTTATAAGGACATTCAAGTATATTGAAGAGTATTTTCCATATACAGTGATATCCGTAACAGCATAATTGAAGCAAATAAAAGATATTGCATATGTATTTTCAATCAAAGTTTTACTGTCAAGATATTCTATTAGACTAAATTATTGATTTATACGACTAGTAATAAGATTTTTTCTGTAATTCAGCAAATAATTTGTATCTTGAAGCACAAATGACATATGATTAGATGCTATTTGACCGCTATTTGACCGCTATTTGACCGCTATTTGACCATCATCAGATTTGCTATATCATTTGGTACAGCCATGGATGCCAGATCTAGTAGTGGACCATACCAAATTCCAAAGATGATCATAAATCCTAATGCAAAGAGCAGTACAGCAACCATGGGTTTAGGTTCCTTTTGTCTTACCCGATTTTCTCCTTCCTCCATGTACATTTTTCTAATAATCCAGGCATAGTAACCCAACGATAATGCACTGTTAAGTACACCCGCAATAGCTAGATAAGGTCCCCACCAGACCTGTTCGCCGCTGTCGACTGCAGCCCCAAAAATCAAGTATTTGCCCCAAAAACCATTTAGAGGAGGGACCCCAGCAAGCGCCAATAATGCTATTGCAAGAACAAGTGCTGTAATGGGCATCCTAAATCCAAGTCCTTTGTATTTATCTAACGTATATCCAGCTAGGACAATAATAACCGCAGCAGCTGCTATAAATGCTGCTGACTTCATTACAGCATGATTCATAATTTGCAACAAGGATGCGTCCAGAGCAAAGTTAGAATATGGAGCTACTGCAAGTCCAATCAAAATATAACCCGCCTGAGCAATACTAGAATAAGCCAAAATCCTAGGAATGGATTTCTGAGTTAATGCTCCAAGGTTACCAAGGGTCATAGTGAAGATGGCTATTATGGCAAGAGTAAATGTCCAGTGCACATTTAATGCGATTAATCCTATCACGATCACTCTTATGGCAGCAGCGAATCCAGCCTTTTTGGTTCCGGCGGCAAGTAAAGTAGCAATTGTTGTTGGGGCGCCCGAATAAGTATCCGGCAACCACATATGAAACGGGACTAACCCCATCTTGAACCCAAACCCAGCAATAAACAATCCAACAGCCAGTAGAGCAAATGGCATTAATTGGACGTTTAGTTCCGTCATAGCCACAATGGAATCATAAATATTAGTAGTTCCTGTTAGGCCGTATACTATACCCATTGCAAGGACAATTATGGCTGATGAAAGTGCACCGAACAAAAAGTATTTTATTGAAGCCTCATTTGACACTGGATCTCTTTTATTGAAAGCCGCAAGAGCGTAAGTTGGAATAGACATCAACTCCCAAGCTACCAATAGCATCACAAAATCGGTAGAGTAGCCTATGAGGATCATTCCTATACTGGATAATAATATTAGCGAATAATAAGCAGCATGATTGCTTTTTTTCCTCATATAACTCCAAGAAGAAACAGTCACCATTATAGAAACAATTAGAAAAGCAATAGAAAAGAAGGCACCAAAAATATCATCACCAATTACACCACTGTTTGAAAGAGACAGAGCAGGCAAGTTTTCTCCAGAAAAAATTCGGTAGATAACTACTGCCAAGGCTATTGCAAGAGCACCAAAAGCAATCGAACTGTAAACTTTATTTTTGGAACCTCTTTCTTTATTGAGAGCATCTATTATCGGAATTACTAGAGCCACACTACCGAGAATTACGGTTACTAAAGCTGGTGTTGAAAAGATATCAATCATTGGAACTCACTCACTCCCCTCTTAACTCAATAGTAACATGGTAATTAGTATTATGCCCGCAGAGAAAACATAAAGATAAGTTTGTACGTTACCTGATTGTGCAGCCTTAGTTACCTTTGACATGAAAACCATAGAGTGTTGCACAGATGGATTGATTCCATACATTAGTATATTTTCAAAGTATTTGTTAACTCGTCTATAGAAACCTAATGGGATTACTACACCGAACCAATACAGTAGGGAATTAAGGTACCATCTATTGTAAAGAAATCTCCACAGTGCTTTTGAAACAACATTTTCATTGATCTTGGTTGGATCGGCTGCCCTTTTTATATAAAAGAGATATCCCAAAAATCCTCCAATTCCAAATGCCAGTACCGACGCAATTACAGCTAACGGATTTAATTCCAAGGATTCCTCTACTTGTCCTTCTGTGTGACTTTCTGTCTGTTGTTGACCTTGTATTGTATCGCCATTCTCTGAGGCTAGTGTCGGGGGCTCAACTTCGCTTCCTACAATGCCAAAGGAGCTGGCGAGATACATTGAAAATAAGTGATGTAGTTGACCCTCGAAGGCAAAACCCACAACCCCAATCACTATAGATGCAATTGCGAGTACCGCAAATGGCATCCACATTAGCTGGTTTACTTCCCTAATTCGATGTCCCTTGTTTTCGATATCTATGACGTTTTGGCTAGGCTTCCCAAAGAATACTAGACCAACCATTCTAAAGGTGTAGAAAGCTGTCATAACGGCTACCGCAACTGCTATGAAAAACAAATAGGATGAAAATTCATAATTTGATTCTAATATTGACGCAAATATCGCATCCTTACTCCAAAATCCAGATGTTATGAGAGGTGCACCGGCCAAAGACAGACTTGCCAGTACCATAAAGATATACGTTTTTCTCATACTCTTTCTCAACCCACCCATATCAGTCATGAATCTTGAATGTACTGTATGCAAAATAGCACCCGCAGCCATGAACAACGAAGCCTTGAACAATGCATGACTAATTAGATGGAAAAAGCCAGCGGTATAACCGTCTACAAAATTGGTGCTCAAACCAGCTATGCCCAAAGCCAACATCATATAACCTATTTGAGATCCAGTGGAATAGGCAAGTACTTTTTTGATTTCCGGGTTAACTAGTGCTTGTGTTGCCAAAAGCATTGCAGTAATTGCTCCTACCCAAGCAACTATTTCAAAGAATTGTTGCATGTTAAATACAGATAACGCAAAGAATAGAGGCCCAATACGAGCTACCAAGAATACGCCCGCCTTTACCATTGTTGCTGCGTGAATGAGTGCCGAAACGGATGTAGGACCTGTCATGGCCTCTAATAACCATTCATTTAACGGAAATTGAGCAGACTTTCCAATTGCACCTCCAAATATTAAAACTGCAGCGGGCACCAACAAGTTTTGTTGCATCATTTCATGTGCCCATGCCTGATCTGCTATTAACTCCCTAAATCCAAACGTTCCTGCATACATGAATATCAAAAACATTCCGGACAGCATCATAACGTCACCGGCGCGATTGAGCAAAAATGCCTTTATACCTGCATGAGTAGGGGAGGTCCATTGAGGTATTCCCCATGCAGTATGACCCTCCTTTCCAACATAGTCTTTCTTTCTATCCTGGTACCAAAATCCAATTAGAGCATAAGACGCCAATCCTACACCCTCCCAGCCAAAGAAAACCATCAAAAGATTATCAGATAACACGATCAACTGCATTGATCCAATAAAGAATAACATAAAGAACCAGTACCTGATGAGTGACTTTTGTTTATGCATATAGGAAACAGAATATATGAAAATAGCTGCAGAGATCCAGGCAACCAAATTACTCATAATTATGGCCAATGGATCAGCTAGTACCCCAGCTTCTAAATTCAGGGCTGAAAACCAGGGAATTTGACTATGTATCTCTCCATTTGATAATCCGACAGGTAAAATACTAAGTGCAAATAATGCACTTAGTATTGAAAAACCTACAGCTACCAAACTTTTGATTTTTTCGCTTTTATTCCTCAACAGCGGGATAAATGCAGCTCCAATAAAGGGTGTCATCCAAATAAGCCAAGCATTAATCCCCAAGCCTTCAAATCCAATTGCATCTACCATTGCAAATTACCTATATTGTAACATAGGAAACCAAATGGTTACCCGAAATTAAATGTGTCTTTTTCATCGTTATAATTTCTGTGTTACTAGTAACGTTGTTAATCTGGCCTGGTTGTTCTCTTCCTAAATTCGCTTCCGTAGTATTTGATAGGGCATTAGAAGAACCAGGCGTAATCTTTATCGGTTTCAATTCGTCAGAAGTTTCCTCATATAGATTTTGTACATATCCTATAATGGGTTTGTAAAGCAGGTCAGGATAAACACCGAGTATTAATGTAAGTGAAGCCAAGATCCCCATGGTTATTAAAACATACTTACTCGAATCTCGTACGTTTTTTAATGTTTCTGGAACGACCCCATAAAAGATTCTCTTGTACATCCATAAAATATATGCGGATGTCAATATAGTAGCCGAAATAGCCAAAGCAAAAGAAACAGTCTTCAATACGCTCCAATCAACTACGGCATTCTGTAATGCACCGTTAAACAAAACCCATTCTGACATAAATCCGCTTGTAATCGGAACACCAATTATAGTTAGCCCTCCAATCATAGCAAAAACTGCAGTATATGGCATTTTGCCTCCTAATCCACCTAATTTATCCATATTCCTAGTGCCAGTCTGCAATATAATCGCCCCAGCCATCATAAACAACAGTCCTTTACCCAAAGCATGGCTTACATACATAAAGATAGCACCACTTATTCCAAGTATACTTTCAGAACCTATGCCAAAAAGAAGATAACCCATAGAACTGATACTCGAATAGGCCAAGACGCGTTTGATATCCTTTTGCATCAAGGCCATAGCTCCACCATAGATCATCGTGATCAATCCCCAGATGTTGACATAAATTGCATAATCAGAATAATTTCCAGGTCCTGCGAGCAAATCTATCCAGATTCTAACAAGTCCATATGCTCCTATTCCTGTCATAGCGGAGGATATCAAAACGGTTATTGGAGTAGGAGCGTCGGTATAGGAATCAGGCAGCCATATATGAACTAGAAAGGCGCCCAATTTAACAGCAAACCCAATAATCAATGCAGCGACAATCACTGCGATCCAAGGAGATGGAATTTGAGAAACATTAGCTTTGACCTCATCAAAGTCAAAACCACCTGACAAGAAACCCATAGCCAAAAGGCCTAGTAACATGATAACGGCACCAACATGGGCCCAAAAGAAAAACATCAAGGAAGTTCTTTTCCTCTTGCCATATCCAAAAAAGGCAATTAGAAAGAAAGACGGGACGAGCATTAATTCAAAAAAGACATAAAACTCAAACAAATTAGTTGCTAAAACAGTCCCCAACATCCCCATTGCAAATACGAGATATAACGAATAGTACAAGCCTAGCTGCTCGTTTAGATATGATTTTTGGTCAGTAGTCAACATCAAGGTGGACAAAGAATTACCATCCTTTGCAGCATATAGATCGTTTTCTATATCGTTATAGGTAGAACTATCAGCAGATTTTGAATTCTTTAGTTGATCAAACTGTATCAAAATCTTCCTTACCATATAAGGTTTTGAATATATTACAATTATTGTAGATAATAGGTAAATTGTGATTGCAAAGGGAATACTCAATCCATCGAGCTTCAATCCGAAATGGCCTAATTGACTCCAATCAAAAACTTCTTGATAAGATCCCCCAGAACCAAGGTCTATACATGGAATAATTACAAGTATCGTGGAGACTGCCAAGATTCCAAATGTCGACCACGTTGTAATGTTTACTCCCTTGTGTTTACCCAAAAAATAAATTACCGGAGATAATATCAAGGGCATAAATGTTGCCACCATAAGATAATAGGAAGAATCCACCATCTACATTCTCTTGCTCCGAATACCCCTACCTCAACGACATTATCTCCTTTTATATATTATACGGTTGAGTAGTGAAAAAAAAGGAATATTTATATGAAAAATGATTTAATTTTTGAGATTCTTATATTCAGTTATATCTATGTCCTTGTAGAATCGGTAGGCGACGATTATGATTCCTAGGCCTACTGCAACTTCCGCAGCTGATATAGCTATAGCAAACAAGACAAAAATTTGTCCTTCCGGGCTCGGTAGCATTCTGGAAAATGCTATAAGGGCGAGGTTTACTGCATTTGCTATCAACTCGATTGAAAAAATTAGTCTAAGAGCATTTCTCTTTACGACTAATCCATAAATACCTATTGAAATAAGGATGACCGCAATATATAAGAAATCAGTTGGCTGATTCATTTCGCTCCTCTATATCCTCCCTGCGGGCTAATGCCAGCGCTCCAATTACAGCACCCGCTAATGTCAAAGCCAAGACAATTAGTACGGGAGAGTAATATGTTAATAATCCTTTCCCAATCTCCTGAACATCAAAGATTTGTGCATTATCATTAAATTTGAGTTGGTTGGTTGTTGAGCTTTCGAGAATAGAAATAGCCATTATCATGAAAGCTACTCCCAACGCAATTCCGGTAATTTTTCTTCTTTTAGTCTCTTTTTTGGTGACAGTATTTGGGGCCCTTACCAGCATGACGGTAAATATAATCAATACGGCAACAGCACCAACGTAAACTGCTATTTGAAACATCGCCACGAACGGGGCATCCAATATAATAAAATAACCAGCGATTCCGAGCATTGAAATTGCAAGTGCAATACCACCATACAGCAGCTCCCTGCTTTCTAAAGAAAGTATGGCAGATCCAATTGTAATGATCGATAAACCAACAAAAATACTATCTACCATGATATGCACCACGTTTGCCTATTTTAATTTCTACATCTCCATCGTACTTGGGTTTGACTGCTAATTGGGCTGGAGTATAAATAAGATGCGTTTTTGAATATGATGATAATTCAAAGTCGTCTGTCATGTACAGGGCATAAAAGGGACAGGCATCCACACACAGTCCACAAAATACACACTTGCCATAATCAATTTGAGGCATAATGGACTTTTTGTTTTGCTTCCATTGTTCATCTACCTTAGCCATCGTTATTGCCTCAGCAATACCTTCACACGCTATCGCACATAACTGGCAACCGGTACATTTATCGTGAAATAGAATATGTCTACCTCGTATACCAGCTATTCCTACACCTTTTTTAGGGTCAAACTGATATCCATCACCGGTAAATTTTAGTTTTTCTTGTGGAAAACGGAAAGTGAATCTTTTCATAACAACATGTTTAGTGCCAGATTCTAATGCCTTGATAAATCCTGTAGCAGTGTTCATCTTATTGAAATCATTCCTCCCGGTCCAATAACTCCACCGTATATCAGCATTAGTACTACAAACAGATTTATGAATGTTAAAACAATTAATTTGTACCATCCTGTATGTAACAAAATGTCGATTCTAATTCTGGGATTGATACCTCTTATTATAAGCATCAACAGAATTACGATAATAGTCTTTATCAAAAACCAAAATATTCCATTAACAGTCACTGGATTATAAAGACCATCTAGTGCCAACATTTGTAATAAAGGTAGATTAGAATCATGAGCTCCAGCTATTAATTCAGGTGGGAAAATCTGGGGACCACTCCATCCTCCTAGGAAGAGAACTACAAATAGCCCTGCCAAAGCGTATAATTTTAGATAACTGCCCAGCTGGATTAATCCGTATAGCATACCTGTAGTCTCAGTTAACCACCCTGCAACAATCTCACTTTCCGCCTCCGGCAAATCAAATGGGATTCTTTCAAGTTCAGCCAAAGATGATATAAAAAACACAAATGCGTTAATTGGGAGAACAAAGATATTCCAAAATACGCTTTGCGATCTGGCAATTTCTGTAAGGTTGAGTGAGGAGGACAATATAACTACCGGAAGTGCTGAGAGGAAGAACGGTATTTCAAATGCTATCATCTGATGTAATGCTCTTAGACCCCCAATGAATGGATATTTACTATTACTTGCCCAGGAGAACAATAGAGCAATCAAAGGAAAGAACCCTAAAATAGCAAAGGCAGCAATCAAGCCTACGCTCACATCGGCCACAACCCAGCCATCAGCAACTGGAATTAATGCCACAACTGCTGCAGCTGTGGAAACAAACATAATGGGAGCAAGCCAAAATATCGGTTTATCCGCACCCGAGGGAACAATGATCTCTTTGGTCAATAGTTTCAGCCCATCTGCCAATAATTGGAATATACCCTCCACTTTTCCTGCATAAAGAGGTCCAACACGTAATTGCATCTTGGCTAAAAGCTTTCGTTCAACAAATATGGTAGCTGCAGCTATCAGAGCAGCAAATCCAAACCCGGGGAAAACTGCAGCCCTGAAAATATCAGTATGAATAAAGAACTGAACTACAGGTAAGGTCCTTGAAGGGTCCACCATCATCGAAAAGAAAAGATAAGGAGTTAATACTTCACCATCGACAACTGGCATTGGAACATAGAACAGAACAAAAAAGATAATTGGGAGTATCAGTAATGTAACTAACGCAAGGACTACAAAAACTAACCAGACAATACTACCGACAAAGTTTCCAAATCTAAAATCTGGTGTTAGCGCTCCCATTATCGATCAGCCTCCACTGGCCAATAATTTAATGACCAATAAATCGCGGGCATATCTCCCAACTTTGAACCAGTTAGCAAATAAGGCAGTGCCAACAAATTTCTAAACGAGCCGACTGATGCCTTTACCCTATATGGCTTAGGTGATCCGTCGCTAACAACGTGATATCCTAAAGCACCCCTCCCAGATTCAACCCTCTTATAAGTTTCACCCGGTGAACTCTTTATATTAAATTGCAATTTTTCTCTTACATCTCCTGACTCGGGCATTTTATCTACAAGTTGTCGTATAATATGACAAGATTCACGCATATCAAGGATAGGAACATAAGCCCTCGCAAAGGAATCACATGTTTTCATATATTGTACTTGAAAATCAATTTCATCATATACATCATAAGGTTCTACTTTTCGAACGTCGAAAGGAACTCCAGAGGCCCTCAACACTGAGCCTGTTACACCAAGTTTTATTGCATCTTCCTTTGTAAGTATTCCAACACCTTCTGTTCGCTGTCTAAATAATGGATTATTATAAAAGATATCTTCATATTCCTTCAACCTTTTTTCGAAATAATTGACCTGAGCCAGACATTTTTCCTTAAAATTATTTGGAATATCACATCTAACCCCACCCGGTATATTAAATGCATTAGTGATTCTGGCTCCGGTTAGGCGCTCAAGCAAATCGATCAGTAATTCTCTATCGCCGGCAGGCCACATGAACATAGTAGAATGTCCCAGAAAAATCCCGTAAATTGCTAGCCAATAAAGCGTATATGACAGCCTGGATAATTCTGATGCCAAAGCACGAATGAATTGCCCTCTTCTCGGCACTGTAATTCCAACCAAATCTTCAACTGCAAGGCTATATGAATAGGTAATATTACAGGAATCATGAATTACCGGACGCTCCAAGTGAGGGATATTTTGAAAATGATTACGATATTCACACATTTTCTCATGTCCCCTATGAACATACCCTGGATCGGGATCGACGTAAACGATATAATCACCATCTACTTTAATAACAAATCTAAAATGTCCTGACCCAGGGTGCTGAGGTCCAACACTCAGAGTCATCAAGCGATCCTCCTCTGATTCTCTTGTTATTTGAATGGCCAGTTTCTTGGCTTCATTAATCTGTTCTTCTATACTGCTCATTAGCTATTATCTCCCTTTAATACGGAAATCTTTCCGAAGTGGTGGTATATCGGCCCAATCTTCAGGTAGGATAAATCTTTCATTTCGTGGATGACCCAGAAAGTATACCCCCAACATCTCATAAGTCTCACGTTCATGGTATTCAACACTTGGAAATATATTTATCAAACTATTGGATTTTGGGTCATCGCGATTAACTCTAGTTGACAGGATAACAATGTAAGGATAGTAATCGGTATTACTATAAGATCCCAAATGATAATTTAACTCAATTTCATTATCGGCAGGATAATCAGTGCCTGACGCAGATTCTGCATGATCAAAACCATGATGATTTCTTAGAAAAAGAGCTACCTCAACCAAATTCTCCGGTTTTACCATTATTTTTGATCGAAATTCCTTTTTGTAAACAATTCCTACCTTGTCACCAAAATTATTGGCGAGGGATGAGAGTAATTCGCTTGATAAAGGATAATTAGAATCCTCTTTCAGTTCTACATGGTTTTCCTTATTAACATTTGCAATAGCCTTTTCCATTATTTGATCTTCGACCTTTTAATCTTTTCCTGCAATAACATAGTACCTTGAATTAGTGTCTCTGGTCTGGGCGGACAGCCTGGTACATATACATCAACAGGTAGGATACTATCACAACCTGGTAGTACATTGTATGAATCAAGATATAATCCTCCTGTTATCGCACATGCGCCCATTGCTATAACATACTTAGGCTCTGGCATCTGGTCGTAAACCATCCTTAGCCGAGGAGCCATTTTTCTTGTTACAGTTCCCTGAACCACTATTAAATCGCATTGACGCAATGATCCAAAGGCCTCTAAAACACCAAATCTTTCTGCATCGTATCTAGGACTTGAAACTGCTCCGAATTCAACACTACAACAAGCAGTCTCTAAATGAACTGGCCATAATGACCAAACACGACCCCAATTTATTGCATAACCCAGGGGTTCATCCAAAGCTTTTACCAGGACATCACCTAGCTTTGATACTAAAATATTAAAATTGGTAGGGTTAACGAGATCTTTTATCATACCTCTACACTTGATAGTATTTAGATTTCAAGTTATTAATACCTATTGGGATTACAAATTCTACCATATACCTTTTCTTCCTGCCAAAAATAGTGCATAGCCCATCGCAGCGAACATTATACCTAAGAATCCGATCATTGGCAACGTTGCTTCTTTTGGAATTGAAAAAAAAGTAGTGCCCCAGGCATACAAGAATATAGACATCACATCAAAGACGACAAACATAAGAATATAAGAATAATACTGCATCATGAAATGTGATCTGCCCTCTCCCGACGGGACTTGACCACACTCCATAGGAAGAAATTTTACTGGATTATATCTTCTTCTTTTCATCAATAGTCTTGACAAAACTATTGAGGGAACCCCAGCCAAAATTCCAAACCCGAATAAATATAAGATTGGAAGAAATTGTGTAGCGGTTTCTCCTGCCAAATTAAAAGTGGCTGAGAATAGAAGATATAAATATCTTTATATTCACCGAATCTCGTGCAATTCCTATACTGCCTGAATAATGTATCTTGAAATGTAATTTGGGGAAAAAACCAAGATCCGTTTTTGAAAAAAAACAAAATTAGGAAAGTAAACATTTAACTAAAGAGTAGATTAATTAAACTAATTTTATGCAAGAAAAATTGGTTGATGATGACTGCAAATCACATACCTATCATGACTTTGATATCTTGTCGACGAATATTTAATCTAATTTAATCACAAAGGGCGAGGATGAGAAATAAGACTACAATATCTTAATGTCGAGATATAAAATATGATGGTCATCTTCTCTCCCAACAAACCCTGAAAAGTCTATCTCAAGGTAGAACAAAGATCTTCCCACGCAAAAAGATAAGTTGGTTCAAATATTACACAAGATCATCCCAAAGTATTTCAAAAAGAATAAACTATCAATAGGTAATTTTTGGATGATTCATTGTAAACTGTGTTTTTTGTGTGGTATATCGCGATATCAGTCCTTAACAAAACTTGGATTTTTATGATAGCAAAGAGCTACATATTAAATAATCCCATAGATAACCTGCATGAGACCTCATGTTGATATACATTCTAGGTAGAACAAGTGCTAAACTAAAATTAAGGATATATTACGTATTTGACAACCTCCTAGAGCGGCCCCAATTAGACATGTTTAATATCCTCATATACCAAAGTATGTATGCTGTATGTATGGATACATGCATGAACGAATATATCCACTATTTTCTAAATTTAATTAATCATACATATGCGCGTTTATTCATTTTTTTTTGCAACAAGGTTAAACAACTGTTTGGCCAGCAATTTAGGGTGTGTCAAGGCTACTTTGAGCATTTTTGAAGTGGTGAAATCTGATTTTATGAAATCCAAGAATTCGTCAATAGTTAACCCCTTTATGATATCAATCTCCTTATCCCATTCTGCATCAGATAGCGCAAGCCAGCGCTCCTGAACTCGGAGTGCAGAATTTATTTTCTTCTCTAATGTCTTTCTATTAGCAATCTCATAGGGTTTTAGCGATTCAATGGTACAACCGAATGGTATGGAATCTGCTCCCACCTTTCCAGCTAGTCTGCCAAATTCAATTGCATATCGGATCCCCTCCAGAACTAATGGATTTGCCTGCCCCACGACATCACCTACCATAATTAGACCTTCATAAATACTCCTCGTCCTAAGCCCTTCATTGGGTATTAAACCAAAATGGAATTCTATGGGCTGGATTTTGCCCAGACTGTCAAGTGGTTTAACACGATTCGCTATGAGTTTATTTAGTTTCTCGACTGGATCTACATTTGAATCAGGTTTACCAATACCAACTCCTATCCTTACTCTGTTTTTTGAAAGAGGGAAAACCCAGGCATAACCTGCTTCAGAGTAAATACTTCCCACCATAAGGGTTAGAGTTGATTCATCGATATTGTCGCAGTAACACTCGTATTCTGCACCCGCACCGAATCTTTTCCACTCTACTACATAACCCAACTTTCTAGAAACAAAACTACTAAATCCGGATGCATCTATGATTAGCTTGGCTTTAATGGATTTTGGACTGATGGTTGAGTTTACTTTTAAATGACTTGTCTTGGTCATCAAGTCTCTAGAAATATCCGCAACTTGACTTTTTACGAATAAGTTTGCTCCTGCAGCCGCTGCCTTGCTAGCCAAGTACTGGTACATTTTTCTTACATCCAACACGCAAGCAGAATCCTCTTTTCCGGAAATTCTTATCTCATTATTAGGGGATATAAAAACAAAGTTTTTGATTGGATTGTAACAATCACTCGGAATCTCATACTTTAGCATTTCCTTTATCCAGCTCACGCCACTTGTCCTAATATTGTGGCCAAATGACGGGTCCTTTTCAAAAAGAGCAACCTTCAAGCCTTCTTTTGAAGCAGAATATGCAGCAGAAAGTCCTGCAGGCCCTCCACCTACTATCGCAATATCATAGCTCAAAGATAATCTTTCAAATCAAAATCACGGCTTTATAGTTTTAGAAGCAGTCATCTAAAAATAACATACATACCTTACTTTGTCTTTGTTTCAATGTTACATGACATCATTCTGTTTTACGGCCTTTAGAAGAATCTGCGCAAGGTATTGACTATTCAGTTCAGTCAATTAATCTAAGAGCTAGTAATAATATGAAAAATGCTGTATAGTATACAACTAATATTAACTAATAATATAGTGAACTTTGCAAAAAGATAAAAAATGACTTTAACAATTAAATAAATAAAAACCTAATTAAACATATCTTGATATTCTCAAGAAAAAGAGGGAAAGATGCTCATGTCAAAGAAACCAAATTGCTTAATGAAAATTTGCAACATTTGGTAAGATCAATAGAAGAGGCCAGTGATGACCAAAGAGAAATTGTAAAGCAATTCAAGATCGAAATGGAAAATTTCGTGACAGAGAGAACACTTGAAAGCTGCATCAAAACCTTAAATTTATCAATGCAATTGGCAAATGTAAGAGAACAGTTACTTGGCATTTATAAACAATATATTTCAATATTGGAAAATGAATTGAGAATTGCACTTGATGAAAATGAGAAGAAAAATAGTCAGACAAGTCGAATGTGAAACATAATACTGTTCGGTTATTTATCGAAATTTGTAAGAACAGGCTTGATGGGATAAAATGTTAAAAGAGAAATAACAAAATCAGTCGAATAAGATCCTGTTTTGTATTGTGCCTAACCCTTCAATAGAAATTTCCACGACATCGTCGTGTTTTAGGTACCGAGGTTCCTTCATCGACATTGCGACACCTGCAGGCGTGCCTGTAGATATAATGTCACCAGGCTCCATGGTTATCAAATTACTAAGAGACGAAATTATCTTACGAATTGGTATTACCATCTTACTACTAGACGAGTTTTGTCTTGTTTCTCCATTTACCTTGGTTGTTATGCGCAAGTTTTGGGGATCAGGAATTTCATCTTTCGTGGTTATCCACGGCCCACAAGGTGCAAAAGTATCTATACTCTTTCCGCGCGTGAATTGCTTATCCCTAAATTGAATATCACGAGCAGAGACATCGTGAAAGATCATATATCCAAATACTGCATTGAGGGAATCCTCTTCAGCGATCTTTTTCACGCGCGATCCCATCACGACTGCTAATTCGGCCTCGTAGTCAAGTCGTTTTACATATGAAGGCGAAATGACGTCACCGAGAGGTGAATTGAGAGCAGTCCTAGGCTTTAAAAAAATAACAGGTTCTTCGGATGGAGTTAGACCTGCATCTCGGGCATGATCGTAATAATTAAAGGCAAGACAGATAATTTTTGGGGGATTTGGAAGTGGTGCTAATAATTCCACCTTCGATAAAGGCAATTTGAATTCCAAATCCTTACCGACTTTTTTAACCTCTTCCAGCCAGCCTCCAAATAAGAATTCTTTAATCCTAGGAGGGACAGGGATACCCGTTTCTTCATGAATCTGTTCCTTTGTAATTATTTTTTGTCCATCTTCGGAAACTAATCCGTATGTTTCCATTGAATTTTCTTTTAGTCTTACTCTTGCTATCTTCATCTATTTTATCACCTGTGAGTAAAAATTGCAGTTGTTTTGTCATCTACTCGACAAAAGCCATATCGCACAAATTGAAGAGAGGTCCCCGGGGTCAGGTTTGACACAAAGGACTCTGCATAACCTCTATCGATGTGTAGATTATTTTCATTGTATGTTTCACCTTTATACAGGGGTAAGGGTCTTAAGATACGGTATTCAATAAAATCTTTCTCAGATATCCACTGAATCTTGGGGATCCTGTGACTTACTTCATTTCCCTTGTTAAGAGCATAAATTATAGCTGTACTCGTCGTATTGTCATCGACTTGCTTATCTATTGAATTTTCAATACTCGAAATTTCTATATTGCATAAATCCATTAATCTTAATGTATCTCCAGTTTTAATTCTAATTGCATCATCGTTAGATATATAAATTATATTTCCAACCTCTACCTTTCGTCTACCCATGTCAACCGTCGGATGGTTCTTAATCTCTATTGTCTTTAAATCGAGAGAATCGATACAAAGTTTTACAGGGTTCTTAACAAAAAACAATCTCGGGGAAATCGGATCGATTAACTTTCTGTTAAAGGCTTCAAGAATTTCGATAGAAGGTTTAGTTTCAGCTAATGTTATACCTAAAGACATTACAAACTTTCGTATCGCTTGCGGCATAATCCCTCTTCTTCTAAGACCCATAAGTGTAGGTAATCTAGGATCATCCCATCTCTGAATTATCCCTTGTTCGATTAGGGGAGTAATTTTTCTTTTTGAAACTGGTATTCCTTCCAACTCGAGACGGGAAAATTCCAATAATTTTGGTTTTGGCAAGTCCAAATTATCCAGTATTGAATAGTATAGTTCGTTTCTTAGCTCGTATTCCTTGGTTCTCATTGCATGTGTGACTCCATCGAGGCTATCTTCTATTGGAGCGGCAAAATCATAGGTAGGCCATAAAGAATATTTTGATCCTACCTTTGGGTGATTACCCCCTTTTATCATTCTAAATAGAGTTGGATCACGCATCGCCGTATTCAAGGATGACATATTACCCCTATATCTTAATACAGCAGAACCTGAGTAACCACGACTATTTTTGTTACCAATGTCACTCGAGTCATTTCCAGCTATCATTTGATTAAAATATTCCAAGTTCTCATCTACGGTATTAAGAGTACAGTTACATTTAATGGCGTTTAACCTATTCTTCTTTATGATTTCTGGAGAGCATGTACAAACGTAGGCAAAATTTTTCTGGATCAATTTTTTAGCGTATTCATATAATTTTTCAATGTCATCTGATGTATTTTTAATGATATGAGGTCTGACTCCTAACCAATCTAAGCCTTCTTTAATGGCGTCATAGTATTCAATTTTCTCTTTTAATGGATTGGTATCATCATACCGGAGTATCAATTTACCTTCATATTTTTTTGCATATTCTTCATCTATTATGGCAGCCTTTGCGTGACCTATATGAGGATAGCCATTTGGTTCTGGAGGAAATCGAGTAACAACTTTGCCTTTTACAGCTTCAGGCAATTCCGGCAATTCAAATCCTACTTGCTGTTCCTTTGATTTGGAATCACCAGATATAGAGGCAGTTAAAATTTTATTACCATCATTTTCATCTCTTTTCTGTTCGGATCTTAGGTCCTTACTATCACCTTTCTTGGTATCGATTAGATAATCATTTTGCTTAGAAAGTAGTTCACTGTATAACCCCTTTTTATCTTTTAAAGAAAGTGTTTCTAGCTCTGAGACAATCTCCTTTATATCGGGAATATAATTTTTCAAATTATCATTTCCCTTTACAAGGAATCTTGATAGAGAAAAAGCTTTTGAAATAACGACATCGAGCTTTATCTTGTTATCAAACTCTATAGCATTCTTCAGTGCTATTAGTTTGATCGTATTTACAAATTTTTCATCACTAATCAATGCTACCTAGAGACTCCGTTCAACAATAAATCGCGCCGAATTTTCTAGAGATCTTTTGGCGCTCAAATCCCCGTATGCATGAAGATGTTCAAAGGCCTGTTGAGTATAAAAATTCGCAATTTCCCGTATTTGTTTATCTATATTTAATTCGGCAATTTTGTCCACAATTTGTTTGATCTCAAAGTCTCTGGCATCCTTTTTACCAAAAATATTATTCAACAAGTCCTGACCTTGCGGATCGAGGTGTTCTAAAGCTATCAAAATGGGCAAAGTTTTTTTTCCTTCTCGAATATCATTACCAACAAACTTGCCTGTTAACGTTGAATCACCATGAATTCCGATGAGATCATCAACTAGTTGAAATGAAATTCCTATTTTTTCTCCAAACGCAGACATATTTTCAAGATCTTTTTGAGTATAATTAGGAGATGAAAGAGTTCCTAACTCGCAGGAAACACGAAATAATGCTGCAGTTTTTTTTTGGATCATTTTGATATAATAGTCCTTTGACGAAAACTCTCTCTGTTGCGCCATTTGTATATCCATAGATTGACCTTCACATACGTCGATACAAGCAGATGACAATAATTCTATCATCTTGATCAATCTGGAATCATTTATTCCAGCTTTATTGCCAAGATATGAAATTATATTGAATGCTTTTGAAAATAGCACATCACCTGCTAAGATGGCTAGTGGTATTCCATATTCCCTATGGACAGTCTTTACATTATGACGCAGATTATCGTTATCCATTATATCATCGTGTACCAGAGTAAAGTTATGAATCAATTCAACTGCCGATGCAGCAGGAAGGGATTGGCTTAATGTTCCCCCAAATAACTCGCTGGATTTTACTGCCATAAATGGCCTAAGCCTTTTTCCTCCGCTTCTGATATAATGTAGTGATGATTGATACAAGTCATTAGGCTCACCAGAAACGTTCTCTAGGATAAATTTATTTATCTCGGAAGCAACGGCATTAATCTCACTAATTACGTTTACTGAGCTCATAACTATTCAACATAGTTGCTAATTTATCTTTCAATATATATCTTGTATTTCTAAGAGCATCAAGATTTGAGGCCCCTACCAAGAACATCGTACTTTTTATTTGAGCTAAAACAAGTTGAGTAAAATCATCCAAACTGGATTCGGATTCTGAGGCTTTCCTAAGAAAAGGATATGCCATTGCACACATCTGGGCCCCAAGAATTAAAGATTTAGCTACCTCCAAGCCATTTCTTAGACCACCAGATGATATTATTGGGATGCTAATTGCACTTGATACTAAAATTATGCTCAATGCAGTTGGAATTCCCCAATCCCAAAAGAGTGCTCCAAGGTTAGATTTAATGTGATGATTCATATTATCAGCTCTTATTTTTTCGATTCCGGCCCAGCTAGTTCCACCTGCACCAGCTATATTTATCGAACTTGTTCCTACCTGTTGTAATTTGATTGCCACCTGAGGCGAAATGCCTGATCCTACCTCTTTTACTATCACAGGGACTTCTATTTCTCCGATAATCTCTGAAATCTTTTTTAAAATCCCCGAAAATCTAGGTTCGCCTTCAGGCTGGATGAGTTCCTGTAACGGATTCAGATGTATTGCCAAAGCGTTAGCATCCACCATTTTTATTATGCGTATGACGTCGTTCTTGGAAAGGCCTTCTGCCAACTGAGCTCCCCCTATATTTGCAATCAGAAAAGCTGTTGGAGCTACCTTTCGAGCAATTGAGTAGCTTTCAACTAGTTTATCACTTCTCAAACCTGCTCTTTGACTTCCAAGACCCATCCCCAGACCATAATTTTCCGCTATCTCTCCTAATCTCTTATTAATGACAAACGCCTCATCAGTTCCCCCAGTCATAGAATCAATGATAAGCGGCGCTGAGAATTTTTTATTCAAAAAGGTTGTTGTTAAATCTATCTTGTCATAATCAATTTCAGGTAAGGCATTATGCATTAGCAAGACATCTTCAAAGAGGGTAGAATTCTCTTTTCCTTGGACTTGTTCTTTTAGAGGGATGTCGATACCCTCTTGTTTTCTTTTTCTAATTTGTTCGATTTGCTCATCAGATGAGATCTCATCCTTTATGCCAGGGTTATTCATTTTGCTTCTCTCCGTTCATCCTTCTGGCCAACAAGGTACTCAACGAATTGATTGGTTTGTAGATTTTGACATGATACATGTGCCCACACAATCACGATCGTTGAAAATGTCTAATATCCTTTCAGGCCTAAGACCATTGACTAGATAAACAGGGCAGCCGGATCTTGCTATCGGTACTGCTTCAGAAATTTTTCGCTTCATTCCACCTGTTACGTCATACTTTGATGTAGACGCCTCTAGATTATTGCTGGATTGACTCTTAGAATCAAATAATTCAACTACCTCATTGTTTAAAAAAATTCGAGGTACTAGATCTTTCTTATCAAGGTCTCCATACAATCCATCTACATTTGTAGTAAAAATACAATATCGGGGATGTAAATTTGTTGCCAGAATAGACATTATTGTATCGCCAGAAAGGATTGAAAAATTGTTATCCTTAATATGAATGACGTCCCCAAATGTTATGGGTATCAATTCGTTTCCGGTAGTTATATCTACTAATTCTTTAACCTTATTCAAGTCAGCATAACCATTTGACATAAAGGATGATGGGTGAAATGAATAAGGTTTCAGTCCTAATTTTATGAATTCATCAATTATAATATGGTTCAACTTTATCATGGATTCATGTACGACTGCGACTCCTTCATCTGAATATGGAGAGGGTTTAGTGTGCATGTCATATTTAACTGACCAATAATGTCCAAAAGAACCGCCTCCATGAACAAGAAGTATTTTAATTCTCTTTCTCAGATCCAAAAGGATTCTTGCTATGGCTTTGATAGCCTCGATGTTGGGCGTCAATGGTTTATCTTTGAAAGTTACAACCGATCCACCCATCTTGATTATCATTAAATTAGAGTCAATCATCGCACCCATGACTTTAGTGAAATCAAAGACATTATTAATTGTGTGTATGTGTGTGTGTTTGTTGGTAGCAAGGTAGCAGAAATGGCCATGAAACCAATGAAATACAATAGCATTTTGACGACTGCATTGATAATTTAAGACTCAAAGTGCCTTTTCTAGTTGATCGCTATTTGAAGGTGAAATCGTAAGAACGCAAGAATTTATATAATTTGCAGATCGAATAAGTCAAGCAAGTTAAATCAAGTCAACCTTAATCCCAATGTATCAATCCTTGTAAAAAAATATTCTAACCCGAGTTCGCCTAGTCGTTCTAAGAGCCTTACTTCTGATTGATGATTACTACGGTCTATTAATGAAAGAACACACCCTCCTCCTCCTGCACCAGTTATCTTTGTCCCCAAGGCTCCAAAACCATTACAAGTTTCAACGATTTTTTCGATCAAGGTATTTGAAATTGTTAGTTTTGAAAGTAATTCATGATTTTGATTGATCAAGATACCCAGATGATTTATATTTTGGCTTTGAATTGTTTTGATTCCCTCCTCATAAATTTGAAGATAGGACTTGCAGAATTGATCAAACAAATCTGAATTATTCTTCTTGAACTTTGAAACCCTCTCTACCATAGAATAAGTGTCATGAGCCACACCACTATTTATGATCAAAAATTGATAATCATCCATATCTGCCGAAAGCCTCTTGAATCCATTTATTTTATCAAAAGTCCCAAAGCCTCCAAAAGAGCAGATACTACAATCAGCTCCCGATGTGTCGATATTTATTAATTTTTCTGCATTGATTGATTGATTACAAATGTTGTTTTGATCTAGATCGTTATGCTCTGCATAATACAATGATCCAGATAAGGCTACACAGAATGCAGATGAAGATCCCAATCCACCACCTGGCGGCAAATCGGATTCCAGTTTTATAAACAGACCTTCTTCTTTATAGGTCTCTGCTAATTCCTTGGAGATCATCTTTTCATTGTTGATCAAATAGTCTATAATCGTGTAAAGTTTTGTTACAATATTGACAAATTTAGTATCAAGTGACATTGGAGATATAGTAATTTCTCCTCCCCTATACTTCACTGATGTAAATCCCAAATTAGACTCGATTCTAATCTCACCTTTATACAAGCTAGGTCTCCTGACTGTTACCTTGAAATATTTATCAATAGAGGCGATTAGTGAAGGGTATCCGTAAACAACAAAATGTTCACCAAATAATATAACTTTTCCTGGAGACATGGTCTTAATTGTTTGTGAGGAACTGTTTGAAGTCGTTGTTATTGATGGTCTACTCATAAACATTCTCAAACCATTACCAATGAAGCGTATCCTACAACTGAAGATTTATTCCCATCTACATCTCCGCTTGTCAAGTGTTTCAAGACTATGGCATCAGAATTCCCAATCATCCTTGAAAATTCAATTGTTGAAGCAATACACCCATATCCGCAAATAATATGAGCATAATTTCCTACAGTTTGGTAAAACGAATTTAAGTTCATACTGATCGTTGTAGACAGTATTTGATTGTCAATTTTATAACACTCATTGTAGTCTAAGTAATGAGTTAGATTTGACGTAGAAATTAGTATCACTCTTTCACCTGATGGTATTATAGACGACAACAACCTTCCCAACCTTATTGATGTTTCTATATCTTGTCTTTTTTGGATAACAGGAAGAATGCTCAAATTTTCTATCTGAAGAAATTGGATAAATGGAAGCTGCGTCTCGATGGTATAGTCTAATTCCAAGGTAAGAGAATCCAAGCTTATGTAATCTTTTGCACTTTTTCTGAGTAAATCACTTCGCATAGAATTGTTTACCTTGACTTCACCTAAAGGGGTACTCCAATAGTCGTCGTCAGTGATTGAGATGCCTGGACTTGTGCCTTTGTGATCTGAGGAAAGAATGATAAAATTATTACAGTCCAAAGTCTTAATCAAGGCATAGGCAAATGCGGATACAACACCTGAATATTTGTAGGCGCCATGGGGTACAATAAAACTTAGGATTCTTTTTTTCTGAACAAACCCTTCAATCATACCTAAAAATCGCCTAGTTTCTAGGGATGAGTAAACTGTATCAAATAGGTTTTGAAGTTCTCTTTTTAATGTTTCACAATCTCTAGGATAAAAAATATCGCTAAAACTATGCGGGCGTATCAAAAGTTTGGAGTTAGTTTAAATCAATTCTTCAACTAACTTTGCTTCGAAATCATCAATTGTCATAGGCATTTCAGAGTCTGACTTTATCCTCCCTTGTTTTTTAAGAACCTCCTTTGTCAAAAGCCAGTAGACTGTTGCCAGTGCTTTTCTTCCCCTGTTATTTGAAGGAATCACCAGATCCACCTTTGATGTAATGTTGTCGCTATTTGATAATGCTATAACAGGGACACCTGCCCTGGTTGCTTCCAATACGGCTTGCTCATCTGCTTGTGGATCAGTAACTATCACAATTTCAGGTTCCAAGTATTTAGGTAAGGAAGGATTTGTAAATGTCCCAGGCATGAATCTACCAAATATTCCTCTTGCTCCCGTCAACTCACAAAACTTTTCAATCGGCGTCTTACCGTATTCTCTTGCAGATGTAACTGCAACGTTTGCAATATTTGTTCTACCAATGAATTTAGCAGCGACATCAATTCTTGCTAAAGTCTTACTAATATCAAGTATATACAAACCCTCTGGATTTGCTCGCGTGATGAAGGAACTCATATATTTAGTCTTGATTGGAGTTCCAACTCTTATCCCAGTAGACAAGATCATTTTTTCTAGATTATTAGGATCTTCTAATGCATCAGACGAGTCCTCTGCATCAGTTGATGTAGTGTAACTACGAGTATCGTCATCGCCGTCATTGCTTATGTCATCAGTTCTATCTTCATTATCTGTCTGTGGCGCGTTTATTGAGGAAGTTTCTTTTAGGTCTTCTAACTCTCGTTCATCATCTGACCCGGTCTCTTCGGATTCTAGGGCTTGATTGGCCTTGGTATCAACGTGATCTTTATTTACCGATTGATCTTTTTCTGGAGATATATTTTGCAATTCTTGATTCTTGGTCTCAGATTCTAAATTAGAATTATTATTACTATTAAGATTAGAATTGTTAGTAGAATCGGATTCTTCGGAGTTCATATTCATTATACATTGCTCAATTTAGCCATTCCTTCTATTAAACCATACTCTGAAATTCTAAGTAATTCATTTAGTTTAGAAATTCTCTCTCCGCCTACCACTCCCGTCTTTATCATTACAGAATTAGTTGCAATTGCTATATGAGAAATATGATTATCAACAGACTCTCCCGATCTGTGAGAAGTAATTATCTTGATATTATTACTATTACATTCACCAGCAAATTCCATCGCGTCATAAAGAGTACCTGCTTGATTAACTTTAAGGATTGCACCAGAACAAGATTTTTTATCTGCCGCAATTTTCACCCTTTTCTTGTTTGTTACCAACAAATCATCTCCTGTAACTATACAACTTGGATTTTCTTTAGTGAGTATCGCCATGTTTTCAAAATCCTCTTCGTGAAGTGGGTCCTCGGCGTAAATCAAGTGATAGTTTTCGATCAACTCGCAAGCATATTCTAGTTGTTCCTCACTATTTCTCGTTATGCCCTCACGAGAATATTCATATAATTTCTTTTGAGGATTCCATAATGATGAGCTAGCAAAATCTATGCCCATTCTAATTTCTCGTTTTGGGTCAAAGCCACATTCAATTATGGCGCTTTCCACCAGTTCAATTGCCTTGTTATTAACTATATTCGGCGCCCAACCTCCTTCATCACCTTTCCCATATGTAAACTTGGGATCAACTTTCTCAATGCTTTTCTTAAGCTCTTTGTGTATTCTAGAATTAAAACCAATAGCCTCACTAATATTTTGTGATACTACAGGACAGATCAAAAATTCCTGCAAATCTGGTGTACCTGGACCTGCGTGAGCCCCTCCGCCAAGAACATTTCCAAGTGGATAGGGAAAAACCAGTGAATTGATGTTGGGGTTTAGGACTTTATAGAAGGGTACAGATAATGATTTAGAAGCCGAATCAATACTTGCAATTGTGAGCGCATAAGCAATTGACCCTCCGATATTCGAATAATTATCTGAAGAGTCAATTTCCCTTATTTTATCATGAATGCTTTTTAAATTGGAAGAATCTAAGCCTATGAAT
This sequence comes from Candidatus Nitrosocosmicus franklandus, assembly GCF_900696045.1. Lineage (GTDB taxonomy): Archaea > Thermoproteota > Nitrososphaeria > Nitrososphaerales > Nitrososphaeraceae > Nitrosocosmicus > Nitrosocosmicus franklandus_A. The sequence goes on along the minus strand of NZ_LR216287.1, from coordinate 2,576,395 downwards.
TTATTACTTATATTTCTGAAATTTGAAATGGTTTTAGCAGGATCATTATCAACAAAGCTTTGTGCTTCGTACATTCCCACACTTGCACCCGATGGGGCACATGCTCTGCCTGTGTACCTGTTATCAGAAGTTACATCTATTTCTATAGTCCTATCTCCGCGGCTATTAAACACAAGCCTTTCCTTAATGGATGTTATCTTAGGCAATCAATATCATTCCATTTCAGATTGTATCTCCGCCCGTCTTTTTCTGAGGGCCTCATAATAAGGTATGACTTGATATATGGTTTCGACACTTGAAACAAACATTCTCCTACAACAATATCTAGTGATTTTTAAGGAATCCATCACTTTGTTTGGTTCTTCGCCTTGTTTTACCCGTGTCAGAAATTCATTATAAATATTGGCTATAAGTTTTCCGCATGTAAAGCATCTTACTGGAACAAGCACATCATAAATGAAAGAAATCCTTTATAAAAATCATTCAATAAGACCCTAGTCAAAGCGGTGGGAATATTCAAATTATAGGTCTAATAATAGTTCTTTAAAGCGGGAGTCGCCCAGCTTGGCCAAAGGCGTAAGGTTGAGGGCCTTATCCCTTAGGGGTTCGTGGGTTCAAATCCCATCTCCCGCATCAAGAATCCCATTTATCTGTATTTTCAGTAATAAAATAGGAATAAATTACAAGCAGGCAGGTACTTTGTATGATTTATGAATATTATTCCCGCAACCCCTGCTCCAGAATATAAAGAAATCAAAAAATGGAATGACAATAAGATGCATTCCATTAGAGAATTAAAGGGTAAGGTAATATTGCTTGATTTTTGGACCTATACTTGTATATTTTGCTTAAGAACAATCCCAACTATAGAGCTGTTGAAAAAAAAATATGAAAAAGATGGACTAGAGGTAATTGGCATACATTCTTCAGAGTATGAATTTGCAAGAAAAGAGGAAAACATACTCAAGGCACTAGAAACTTACGATTTAAAGAACACTATAACCGGTTTTGACATTACCAACAAGACCTGGGAGGCATATGGAAATTCATATTGGCCAAAACATATTCTTATAGACAAAGATGGATTTGTAAGGTATGAACACCCAGGATATGGAACTATTGAGGATTTTGAGGAAGCAATTTTAGATTTACTGGAACTACCTCCAAAGACGACCCAAGAAACCAATTCTAAACAAGTAAGACAGCCCGATCTTAATGATTTCACAGGCCAATACAAAAATGAACAAGAACATGAACCCCAATCGGGTAACGAACAGAATAAGATAGTTAGAATGTACGGAATGCACTTTCCAGGGATGGCGCCCGAAATATGTGTAGGGTACTCTAGACTCAGAAGGTTTGGAAATAATCAAAAGGTAAAGGTTGAAGAATATAATATTTTCAACGAACCCACCCAAATCATGGACAATGTTGTTTATTTGAAAGGGAAATGGTTCTGGGGAAAAGAAGGTATATACGCTTCATTCGAGCACAAGGATAAGAACCCATCTATTACTTTTAGATATAACTCTGCTTCAAATGTAAATATCATAACAGGCTCTACAGATGGAAAACCGGCCAAGGCAGAGATCTTACTTGATGGTAAATATTTAGAGGAAAATCAAATAGGATATCATTCCAAACTAGTTGACGGAATTAGTTCGGTAGACATTACCTGGCCATTTATGATGAATGTTGTTAAAACTAAAAATCGAGAAACCCACAAGCTAGAGATACTACCATCAACAGACAATTTCTATTTCTACACTTTTGTTTTTGGGTAGGCATAAATCTTATTTGTTTGTGTCTCTTAGATGATTAAATAAGAGTTTAATGTTAAGTAATTGCCGTTAGAATGGAAGCTAAAAAAGATATTCATGGAGAAAACGAAATAGCTAAAATAGGAGATACTGCCCACGATTTTGAATTCCAGGATCATCAAGGCAAAACATTTCATCTTTCAGATTTGATAGGGAAAAAAAGAATAGTAGTATACTTTTATCCGAAGGACTTTACACCTGGATGCACCATAGAAGCTGAGGAGTTTAGTAGAGACTACAATTTGTTCAGGAATGATAATATCGAAATAATAGGAATTAGTCCCGATACCAATGAATCACATGTAAAATTTCGTGAAAAAATGAAAATTCCGTATATGCTTGCTTCAGATACTCGAAATGAAATTGCAAAAAAGTATGGAGTCTACGGATTAAAAAAATTTATGGGTAAAGAATACTATGGAGTCAACAGATCTACATTTCTCATAGACACAAATGGAAAAATATCAAAAATTTACGAGAAAGTAAAGCCAAAAGGCCATTCAGAAGAAGTCCTAGAATACTTTAAATCAATCAATAAATAGTATATTCATTTCTATCCATTTGATAGTCATCTTCATCATCGTATTTGTCTTTGTCATAATCATGGTGCTTTCGTAATCCTACCTTATCAGGATCAAGACTATAAATTCTAAAAAGTATCTTATTGATTTCACTTTCGGTGTGGTCGAAATAAACAAAGTGATCGTTATTTAGATTAATCTGAGATTCGATATCCTTTGATTTATCAATATCGAAACCTTTTGTATTTGAGGCTTCCCTATAGACCTGGATCAATTCAGAGGTTTCTTTAAGTATATTGTTCCCCGATTTGTTTAATCTATCTAATATATCAGATATTTGATGATTTTTTTGAACAAGAGTCTTTGTAAATTTATGGATAAACAAAAAGATTAGTAAACGAATCTTTTGAAATTTGAACTTGAAAATACTCTTATCACTCAGATTTGGAATATATTTGCATATTAGGTATTGATATTCATCTAAATTCTTGATAATTGTAATAGAATTCCCCAATCCACAGATTTTTTCCTTTAGTGTCGGAACATTTTTGCAGCTCAGTATTAATTTTCCTGTATGTTCTCGTAACACTAGCCTATTTGAAGTAATTCCATCATACTCTAACAGTCTATCGCATGGTCCTGTGGATAGAATAATTTGAGATGTAAAAAGATAAAATGAATTGGACAAATTATAACTTACTTGAATTCTAAACTAAATATATATACAATTCTAGGTTAACAAGATCACAAAAAGATTTTTTCGCAGGGTGTGTATAACATGCAGGTAAGTTAGCACTGGATTAATTATTTCCAAATGTAGCTGAGGCATCTCTTATTTGACATACAATAATAATTTATATGGTTCAGTAACGCGTACTATAATAATATTTGGGCGCTAATATCAGTTCCATATGTGATTGTCCTTGTCATAAAAAGTATGGAGAAAAGTCACTTTGTCAGAAATGTATTGAAAGACACAAAGGCTCACCATATTACAATATAATAAAAAAATTCAACTAAATCTTAATATCGATCTTTGATAATAGGATTGCAATAAACCTTCAGATTTCTTTTACTGTAACCTACTCGGCATATGAACAGTAAAACAAAATATTTAACTAACTTGGGTTAAAACACACATTATTATGGTAGTTGATAATAAGGCAACGATTTCTTATATAAGAGTTTTAAAGGAAGATCTTGCGATTTTTCATATAAAACCAAATGAAGGTCAGGTTCCTGACTTTAAGCCCGGGCAGTTTGTGACTCTGGGATTACATGTACCAAAAGAGGGTAAAGTTATTCGAAGAGCTTATTCAATAGCATCTCCTCCAGAACAAAAAAAATATTTTGAACTCATTGTCCGTTGGGTAAAAAAGCCACTACCAGGTAGGCTTACTACCGAATTGTTTAATAAGAAAGAGGGAGATGAAATTAGTTGGGTAAAACCTACTGGAATATTCACCATAAATGAAAAAATGCCCGACGGTAGTCCAGATAATAGAAGACTAGTTTTGATAGGCGGAGGAACAGGTCTGGCACCCTTTATCTCGTATTCCTTACATCTAAAATACAAGAGAAGCAAGAGGCAAATAATAGTATTACACGGAGCAAGTTATGTAGATGAACTTAGCTATCGGGAATTATTGACAGAATTAGAAGAGGAAAGTTTAGACAAAGGTGAAAATGAATGGAACTTTCGATATCGAGCAAGCATTAGTAGACCACAAGAATGGTTTAATAGATCATGGAATGGACATAAAGGAAGAGTGGAGACATTCTTGAGACCAAAACCTGGACATGATAAATCACCATTAGAAGAACTTGTTGGTGAAAAAATAACTCCAGAAAACACTTCCTTTTATGTTTGTGGATGGCAGGGGACTGTAGATGGAGTGTTAGATTCCTTGGTTCCCAAGGGATTTGTGACAGAAAGAAACAAGAGAAAGGATGGAACGTTCGATGTGAAATTCGAATCTTACGGCTAAATCCATTTTTAATTTTTAAAGTTTATTTAACCTCAGTTCAAATACTTTACATAAATGAAATTTGAATTTGAAGAATTTGAAACCATTGAGGATGTATTGGTTTATCTAGTCTCGGTAGCCCCTTATATGAAACAAATACTTCCGATCAGTTCGTACAAAGGATATGTTTTTTCTATGGTACCGATTACTCCACTATCAGGCGAAACGTTACTAATGATCTATACAAAGGGAAAAATGGACCAAGGTATGTACGAGTTTGATATTTCTGCAAAGAAACATAAACTAGTTAGCGTTATGGAAAGAGCAGACAAGAATTATTTTATTGTTATCTCTCCTAGACGCGATACCATAGCAGATGCAGCTATCAGTCAGTTAAGCTAGATAATGGGAGAGAAATAAAAATTTAGTTTATTAATCAATAAAAAAATATAAACTTCAAGAAATCCTTTACTTTTGATTTTCAAAAGCACGAAACCATTAATAAAGAATTTAAAGTTTTGGCGGCATAGGAGCTGTTACCGATCGCGGTCTCACGTATTTTGCAACAATATCCTCTGCGGGTTTGCCGTCAAACAATCCTTTAGACAAGCCTCGCAGGTATCTCATGATCGCCCATGTACCAAACTTGATCAAGAGTGCCATAAACACCTTCATAGCCGGTCCGTATGATTTATTTCGAATAATAATTGGTATAATATCACTAATTACCCGGAGGTTATGTTGCCAGCAAGTCCAAAATAGAGCAAACTGAGATTCATTGAGATTACCAAAATGCATCGAGTTCTTTTCTGAAAAGTCTTGATATAATAATGGAGCTACTAAACCTCGCATGTTCATTTGTTTGAAATCTTGGATTAAATCTATAGTATATTGCGTTTCGTCTGGTGTTTCGTCTGGCCATCCGATTATAAGCGTCAATGCTGGAAACCAATGGTTTTGATTTAGAATCTTGCAACCTTCTCGCACTACTGCCCCCCACTCTTCAGGTTGGTAGGGCCTAGTTTTCACCCCAAGATGCTTTTTCACCATTCGGGGTGCAACAGTTTCCACCCCCAAATTAGTTGCAAGCCAGCGACCATTATTTTCCATGTCATTTACTTGGGATATTCTCTTTATAAGATCAGGTGAAGATGCTACTGCAGACAAAGTCATGTGAGTAGTACCCACAAAATTAGCCCCCACAGACTTTAACCCTTTCCAGACTCCTAGAATAGCATCCTGATTAGGAATAAAATCCTTATTATCACAGCCATACAACAACATCTCGTCTGATTGGAGCCAAATTGAATCAAACCCATACTTGATATTGATTTTGGCTTCCTCTTGTAACCTTTCTAGCGGAATATCCTTCTTGGAACGCTTATTTACATCACAAAAATCACACCCTCTCCCGCAACCTCTCATTGCTTCAATCAATGAATTTATTGTAGGACCCTTGATCATTGGTATATTTTCAATATTTCGAACAAAGGTGTGAAGTAATTCTGGTGCATCACCTGCCTCTAAATCATGAAACAAATCCAATGCTAATTCATCAGCCTCACCTATAACCACAGTATCAATTCCGTGTATTTTCATCCTCTCGGGTTTTGCCAACTCCCAAGAACCGTTACCGCCTACCACAACTTTGAAATTATATTTTTTCTTTAACTGAATAATCGATGCACACATTTTTTTAAATTTCATAGCCACGTAAGACAGTTTCTCCGGTGACATTGTAGTTGTTACAGGAGCCATACCTAAGGGATCCATAACATTAATACCAACCACTTTAGTTTGAGGACCAATACACTTGTCCAACATTTCAGGATGAGCTAAGAATACCTCACTTTGATCATATTCTCTTGTTAAGGCACTCTCTATTCTTCGCAATCCACATTGTGCAACTTTAACCTCTCCCGTATTCTTATCTGTCTCGACGCTTGGACAAAACAGTTTATCGAAAACAAATTCGGGGACTAATTCATATGGACCACATGCTATAAAGCCATAAAGAAAGTTGCCTCGATAGTTAGTCATCAAACTACGATCAGCAGTTAGAACAATTCTTTTGCCAGAAACCATCTTTTAATCTATATCCTCTAGTAATTAAAAGACGTGAGTATAAAATTATTTTCATCACATTTAGAGTATGCTACGTAGGATATTAATGGATTCTATAATCTAGTATAGACCTCGTCTTCTTCCCTTTAGAATAATTGATTTTAGTTGACGATGGTCAAGCATAGAGAGTGCTTCCTGATAAGTAGTCCACTTAAAACCTTCATGCTCATTTGAAATCACAACTTCCCTCACAGGCGTTGTGGCAAAGTAAAATTTGACTTCTTTTTCAGATCTTATTCCGTCGGCTCTAAAATACTTGTATTGTATTTTGCCGATATATTGATGGATCTCCAAGTCGGTTATTCCTGTTTCTTCCTGTACTTCTCTCTGCAACGTTTGAATTTCATTTTCGCCCCTTTCTTTGTGACCTTGGGGGAATCCCCAAAATCCCCGTTTATTTCTCAAAAGGAGAAATTCGGAATGATCCTTATTGAATTCCGTTGATTGATATCTTATTATTCCACCAACTGAAAGCTCTATCGTCACTCTTCTCTATCCCAATTACGTAATTTGTAATTTAATAAATATAATATTGTTTCTATGCTCGCTTTCTAATCAAACCATTTATTTCAATTGCACTATTAATTTAGAAACTATCTGCAAAGTTTTTGCGGCTTTCTGAAATCAGGACAGGATATACTATACATGTATTAAACCAAACTGGCCCTTAATAAACATGGCATGAGGGTATCGAAAGTTTGACTAGTCTGTATGGAACCCAATTGAGATTTATCCCTACATGAATACGGCCAAAAATGACCAGAGTAAAGGTTGAAAGATGATTAGTGTAAGATATGGATATGATCTAAAAATGATTTTATCACTGTACAGTCGATCCATTCTCGCTTAATAATAGTCATTCAAAGGACTTCAGTAACAACCACTTGGTTAATACGGAGATTTTAATAGGACAATGTAAATATATAATCATGAATAACACATTATCCATTTTACACGACGTTTTTTTGGATGACGATAATTACTTTCAGATTTCCGAACTTGTAAAAGGCAATCCAGACAAATTTGAACGAGATTTCCTAGAGCAAGCTATTGACTTTTATGAGAAACACAAAAATGATATCAAATCTACCGTTTGATTCAGATAGGCTAAAGTTTATCAAATACTCTGCTCAAGAGCAACCATTACCAAATCTAAATTTTGCACAATCAAATGGCGAGGATCCATTACATGTACAAGATTATTATCAGCGCATTAGAACTGAAAAACCCCACGATAATGAAGCAATTTTTGTTTTAAAGTATGAAAGCGAGTGGATTGGATTCTTTTCCATAGTATTCGCTAACATAAGGAGGGAACGTAATCATAAAACTTTCATACTAGGGAAATTTGATACCCCCAACAGCATAAAGGGATTGCTAATAAACAAGATCGGTATAATACAAGAATATCGATGCTATGGTATAGGTAGGTATATTTTGCAATTTTGTATTGGGTTATCTAAATCACTTGAATTAGATAACCAAAAAATTAGAATCATCATTTTTGAGACAACTAAATCGGTAGCCGAAAAAATCTATCACAGAAAATATAGATTCAACGTAATAGAAAAAGAAAGCAGGGTTGTATGGGCGTACAAGATAATTCATTGAAATAAGAAACCATAATCAAAGACCTATTCAGATTGTCAATTATTCATTTTTATGAAAAAATACATTCTTTTGTCAATTGAATATAGTATAAAAATATTACATGTGAGTATTCAAAAAAAATATTGAAAGTTGAAAGTTGCCTTAAAAATCATCCAGAACATACTCATACAGGACTTCACAGAAATCAGTCTACTTGTTGCTTGTACCTATAAATCGCATAACACGTTCATGGAAGTCTAATTATGCTTATATCATAGCTAATCAGCTTCGTTGCTTCTACATGTGGTAATAAAATTGTTCCAAGCAATCAAAATATGCTAATTATCATCAAAATTGACTACCCCTAATTCTACCAGGAATCGGAGGATTTCACATCAAGCCTTACAAAAGTTATCCAAATGCCGGTTTTTCATACTATAATCATTAGTTAGGCACGAAAAAAATATCAATCATTTGTTATATTTATCAAGATATGTCCAACACAATCATCTTCCTCAATATCGTTTCTCATATTTCATGTATTTCACAAAAGTGTAAACAACAATATTAGAAACAGAAGGACAAGTATTACTTTACTGAACCAAACGTAAAATAATCCCTTGTTTATACACCATCCTTTTTCTAGTAATCCGATAATCAATCTAAAAAGAAGTAGAGTACCAAAAGTTAAAATCATTTAAACTCAATTTATATTACCGGTTACATTTATCCTACTTGTTTGCATCATGATCCCTATTAGAAAGATAATTACTCTTGTTCCCGAGTGAAATCTTTGCTAGTAGGACTGCTGTCATGATGCAAATAGACATTTTAGAATAAATGTCAGCTTTTGTGATATCTGCTACAATCAAACATAGAACTAACATTCCACATTCAAGAGAAATCAATAGTTCCGTAATCTAGACTATAATTATCAATTGTCTTGCTTTTAGGATCACAAAACCAAAATCCGGCAAGTTCTTTATATGATTAAAAAAACTAAACTATATAGAATGCAAAAGTTACTTTAACCGGCCCTTTTTATAATATGATATCCAAATTCTGTTTTTACTGGTTCAGCTGTAACCTCGCCCTTTTTGAGTTTAAATGCAGCTTCCTCGAATGGTTTGACCATCATCCCGCGTCCAAAGAATCCCAGATCTCCCCCTTTCTTTCCACTCCCTTTATCAATGGAGAACTCTCTAGCTAAATTTGAAAAACCTTCTCCCTTGTTTAACTTTTCCAAAATTTCTAAAGCTTCACTATGTTTCTTTACCAATATATGATAACACTTTATCTTGTCGCCCAAATTTACTCCTTAATAAAATTTGAAGCCATGGATAAATAAATATTTAGAGCATGTATTTACGGAATAAATACCCACAAAAAGGTCAAAACAACTGGATTACAAGAATTGAAATTCTCAGTGACATGGTATCGATTGATTAGAAGTCCAAAAGTAGATTTTCAGAAGCAACCATATGTTGCAAATTACTCATCCCTTATGGTCAAAATTTGGACGGGTTTCTTTCGTGAAAATTCAAATTCTATTTATAACAATTCTAAATTATTTAGTAGGTGATGGAAGAAAAAATAAGACTAATACCTGTAAAAAATTTTTTCGTGCGTTGGTACCTACCACAAATTAATTGATTTGCCATCATCCAATGAGAGAAATTTAGACAAGGCACAGTATTAACATTAGAGGTCAGTAGAAGAGCAGAAATTTTGCATATTTATCTTTGATCTCGTATTGGATATGAGATCAAATAAACAACTTATTAGCTTGTTCATAGAATGAGTAAATCATGGATAGGCAGAAAGTAGTTATTGTAACGGGAAGCTCAAGTGGAATAGGTCTTGAAACTTCGATTTTGTTGGCTAGATCAGGTTACACAACTTATGCTACCATGAGAGATATTGACAAGGCTAAGCCACTTAGGGAAATCGCAATCAATGAAAGTCTACCACTAACAATAATACAGCTAGACGTAACGAAAGAAAATTCAGTTTCAAATGCCATTGAATCAATTACAAAAAGTTCTGGTCGAATTGATATACTTGTAAATAATGCGAGGTACGGACTTACAGGAGCATTTGAGGATCTCGAAATTGATGAAATTAAATCCCTGTACGAAACAAATTTTTTTGGCCTGATAAGAACAACACAATCGGTATTGCCAGTTATGAGGCAGCAAAAATCAGGCATCATAGTAAATATTAGTTCTGGCCTGGGGAGATTTGGAATTGCTACTAGTTCTGCCTACTCTAGCTCGAAATTTGCGATCGAAGGACTGACTGAATCAATGTCATATGAGCTTGAAGCTTTTGGCATCCGAACTATTATTGTCGAGCCAGGCATCATCAAGACTAATTTTTTGAAATCATCTAAATTGGCACGCAAAGCGACTGATCCAAACTCCCCCTACAGGAATTTTATCCAGAATATGGAAAAAGGAATGAAAAATCTTATCGAAAATGGACAGGATCCTAGATTTGTGGCTGAAATCATATTGAAAGCCATAGAAGACCCTATCCCCAGGATTCGTTATTTGGCCGGTAAAGATGTCGAACAAATAATGCAAATTAAAAGCAAGTTATCAGACGAAGATTTCCATATCATGCTCAAGAAAATGGCGAATTTGAAATAGTTTTTGAGTAGCAAACGATTTGACTAGAGGATTTCGTATCACTAATCAATAATCCCAACATTTGAAAACAGATAACGATATTTCTAAAAACGTCTTTCTAAAAACGTCTTTGCAAATTGTAAATTGATCCTCTTCAATCCATTTCCCATTCCAACACTTTAGTCATCAGACGATCAAATTTTTGTAACAATCCTCCACACTATATCATTATCACTTTACTTAAAAAGATAATGTACCTATTCAAGATACTATCCATCAGGGTGTATTGATTGATCGTTTTATTTGTAGGAATATTATGCATGATTTATGATGAGATTTTCTTAAAACCTTTCTTTTTTTTCGTAATTCAGTATTTTTCGTAAGATGATCCGTTTAGACCATCAGATCAAAAATAATTTTATTAATACAAAATGAGAGTTCCACACCAATAAAATCTCTCTTAGGATGTTATTTTAGGACTAACTTAGTATTCTAGATTCTACTTGAACAGGATGTATATATGAACAAGAGCAGTATTAGAAACAAGAAATAGAAAGAAAAGTAATAGAACGGTATGCCTCAATAGGATTTTGAATTACTTCCTCCATATTCATCTAGGAGACCTCAATTCGAAAATGGACAGAGGCAGTTACGCTGTATTTGGATATTATGTAATATATTACACTGGTTAGTAAAGTTAAATATCTCATTACTCTATTTAGTGTACAGATATGCCCAGGTCAAATTCGGCAGAATTGATAACTCTGCGAGTTAGTATTGTAAAAGAACTAAGAAATAAATGGAGAAGAGAAAGAGAAAGAAACCCGTATGTAAATGAACATTTCGGAGGGTTTGTAAACGAACTACTTCATGACATATTAGAAAAAGACGAGTTCTTAAGGCATTATGCACCCTTTCTATCAGAAGAAGGATGTACTAGGGATACATTGTATATAAAAGACTTTAAGGAAAATAAGACAGCTGAAGTCCGCATAAGCGAAAATAAATTGCATTGTTCGCTTTGTAATTCCTTTGCTTGTTTCCATATCCAATTTGCAATGGCCACACCTAGAGTTGCAAAGTTAAACCTAGAACGAAAGCCGATTGATGTAGAAATTGAAGCGGATGGACAACAAGTAAAGAACATAACGAGGAATAAGAGGAGAAAAAATTCAATTTCAAGGAAAATCTCTAGCTAGGGATTTTCCACCGTTGCTGTCACATCAGTATTTTAATTTTCCGGATAACCCTTTTAATGAATCCATTATTATTGGATAGAAGAAAATAGTTTGGATGGTTGTTTCAATTCTCTTATCCATAATCAAGACATTTAGTTAATGCTTGTTGGGAAAGGCATCAACACGATTTCTTTTTCAATTATTTTGCCATATCTATTTATCTTTACAATTATTTTATCACGAATAGATAACTTTCTAATGTAGCTTGAAATCTGGACGGGATCAACTATTGTGATTCCGTCTATTGATTCTATGATATCGCCCTTACGGAGATCCGCCGTATAGGCGGGACTATCAAGTTGTATTTCTGCAATAAGAGCTCCTTGAATGCTTGGGAGTCTATAGGAACTCGCTAGTTCCTTATCTATCTTGATGGCAAAAATGCCAATCCAGGGTCTGTTGGTTACACGTCCATTTCTAATCAATTCGTCAATTATGGTTTTGGCTACATTAATTGGAACAGCAAATCCAATCCCCTGAGCATATGGCATTTTAGCCGTATTGATTCCAATTACCTCTGCTTTGGTATTGACCAGTGGTCCACCAGAATTCCCTGGATTTATGGAGGCATCCGTCTGAATCAATTCCATGATGCCATTTTCAAATTGTAATCTCCTGGATAAGGAGCTTATAATTCCAGCCGTAACTGATGGTCCTCCATCAAGACCAAATGGGTTCCCAATCGCAATAACTATCTGCCCTATTTTGAGTTGATCTGAATTGCCCAATTCTGCTGCTGATAATGCATCCTTTGAGTCAATTTTGATAATCGCTAGATCGGTGTGCTTATCAGTTCCCACCACAGCACCCTCATAAATATTACCATCCGTTGTTGTCACTTTCAGTTTATTGGACTTTTCGATCACATGATTATTTGTTAGGATATAGCCTTTTTTGTCAATGATGATTCCTGATCCTACACCTTGTACAGGAAATATTCTTAATAACTGATCTTTGACCATCCTTACGCTTGCTATGTTAACTACATCCTTGCTAACATTCTCTACGGCGTTTATTACGAGGTTTTCTTTATCGCTATCTATAGGGATTATTTAGATTGCTCCCCCTTGAGATATATCAGAAAGATTCCTGAAAAGGCCGTAATTAGTTTTGTCAAGCCAAATTGGATTCATCGCTACTAGGTGTGAAAAGTTTTCTGTCACTATTCTACTATATAGGCATAGTGCAATATAAATAGTATAGTTAGACTATTTCCAAAAGATCGTTAGTCACATTAGATACAATTGAATAATAAATACTGAAACAATTTGTTATGCAGATTTTTTATTTCAACTTGTACTGAATCAATGCAGATCCGATCATTAAAAATGCAGAAATCAGAAAGACATATCTTAACGATTGTAAAAAGCTTTCAAGGATGATCTGTTTTGATAGCGATGTATTTTCTGTTTCTGCATCAAATGAGCCTGAAAAGATCTTGTTTATATCATCCGCGGGTAGCAAAATAGAAAAAACTAAAAAAACTAATGCAACACTAAATGCGCTTCCCGCCATAACAAGCGTTGTACTTATTCCAGCTGCGATTCCTCGTCTGTCTTGAGAAACAGAATTCATTATTGCAGTACGGTTTGGGGAGGTGAATACCCCCATCCCCGCTCCTATCAGTGTGAATGGCAATATTGCCTCTATAATGTACATCTTCTCTCCTAAACCTGCTAGCATTAAGAACCCCACTGCAGATATTAAAAGACCTAATATCGAAATGGTATGCGATTTATATTTGTCATATAGCCACCCTGCAATGGGGGCAAATATTGCTAACGCCAATGATACGGGGATTAAATAGATGCCTGCTTCTAGTGGGGATAAGGACATGCTTGGTCCCTGCAAATAAAACACAATAACAAAAGAGAAGGCACCTCTGGCCATTGAATTAAGAAAAATTGCTATGTTACTTCCAGTAAAAACTTTTGAACAAAAAAGAGTCAAATCAATCATAGGATACAATACCTTTTTTTCTATCATGTAAAACAATACCAATAAAACTAGTCCAAAGGTTAATAGAAACAGTGTCCAAAAAAGGTCGATTATTTGGAATGATCCAAAAGTAATTCCACAGAGCAGTAACAGTAGAGCTAATGTCATGGCCAAGTTACCCGACCAATCAATTTTCTCCTTTTTGGCATATCCTAATTCTTTTAGTTTTAAGAATGCCCAAACAGTGGCAAAAATGCCTATTGGTATATTTATCCAGAATATTGATCTCCACCCCAAATAAGAAGTTAAAACTCCTCCTACCACAAGGCCGATGACAGAACCAACGACAATAGATATTTGATTTATTCCTAAAGCCTTACCCCGTTCAGATTCCGCAAAACTATCCGAGATTATCGCAGCGCTGTTGGAAAATATAAACGCTGCTCCAATTCCCTGAATCACCCGGAAGATTATCAGTTGTTCGCCTGTTTGAGCGACACAACACAAGGCAGATCCCAGTGTAAATAATGCGAATCCAACATTATACAATTTAACTCTCCCAAACATATCTGCCAGTCTTCCAAAGGTTAGTAAAACAGAAGCAGTCACAACCCAATAACCGATAGTTATCCAAACAATGGTAATTAACGACAATTCAAGTTCCACAGCTATTGTCGGAAGGGCAATGATGATGATGTTTCTGTCCAACGACGCCATAAGTGATCCGATAGTGGTATTACTGAGTGCTAACCATTTGTAGTTCAAATCTTAAATGTTCAGATATCTAACGCTAGCATCCTATACAAATGCTTCAATTGTCATCTAAATTTAGAGTAGGTAGACAATCAATTTCTATAAAGATCAGAAAAAAGCCTATAGATCTCAGAGTAGAGTCAGCAAAACGGTATTAAAGAACATGAATACTGGAACCAGAATAAAAAATAAAAAAATAGTAATTAGACGAGTTTAAGCTCAGATTTAGTCTTGTGCTGCTGCGTTGTTACCTTCATTGTTTTGAGCTTGAACGTTTACATTGTTGCCTGATGCAACTGAATCATCGCCTGATGAAACCTGGCTAGCTTGGTTAGATGATTGCTCTTGTTCTATTTCCTGCTCAGCTTCGTTGTCACCATCGCCATTGCCTGAACTTTGTGCTGCTGCGTTGTTACCTTCATTGTTTTGAGCTTGAACGTTTACATTGTTGCCTGATGCAACTGAATCATCGCCTGATGAAACCTGGCTAGCTTGGTTAGATGATTGCTCTTGTTCTATTTCCTGCTCAGCTTCGTTGTCACCATCGCCATTGCCTGAACTTTGTGCTAAGGCGTTGTTACCTTCATTGTTTTGAGCTTGAACGTTTACATTGTTGCAAGATAGGAATGTTCCGCTTCCTGATACGCAAAGAGCGCTTTGTTCAGATGATTGCTCTTGTTCTATTTCCTGCTCAGCTTCGTTGTCACCATCGCCATTGCCTGAACTTTGTGCTGCTGCGTTGTTACCTTGATTGCTTTGAGCTTGAATATTCAAATTATTGCATGAAAATAGGGTGCCATCTCCAGAGACACAAATCCCTAGTTGTGTAGAGTATTGAGATTGTTCTATTTCTTGATCTAATTCATTGGTCGTAGCAAAAGCATTAAATGCGATTGAGGATGTACCCATGACCAAAATGAACGCGATAG
Organism: Candidatus Nitrosocosmicus franklandus; assembly: GCF_900696045.1. Taxonomy (GTDB): domain Archaea; phylum Thermoproteota; class Nitrososphaeria; order Nitrososphaerales; family Nitrososphaeraceae; genus Nitrosocosmicus; species Nitrosocosmicus franklandus_A. Next base: position 2,560,885 of record NZ_LR216287.1, on the reverse strand, counting down.
CCATAACTGTTGATGCAGCTAATATTCTCTTTCCTGATAATATGTTATACATTTATTAAGTATATTAAAAAAAGTATATATAGATATTTATGCAAAATTATTAGGGAAGATAATTATATAAAATTATATCTTAAAGCAAGAACTGACAATTATTTGCCTTTTAAAATTAAATTGAAATTGATATTAAATCGGTATATTAATCCACATAAAATCATCAGATTTTACTATGAGGCCAGGGTCAATAGCCTAAAAATTATATTAACGATAGAGAAATCTGAGAAAACCATTATTATTATAAAGAGAATATCACAAACTCAGATTTAGTCCTTGAATCGAAACCTAATTGTAGTACTACTCACTGTCACGTTTACAGTTTTGTTAAATATTTCGTTAAAGATTAATTCAATAACAATCTTGTGATACAAGGACCAATTTTCACCAAGCTCATGCTTTAGGACATAAATATGATAACCATCCTGAATTGTATGATTGGTTTCGGTAAGGGAGCTAGTCATTCGTCGTTCAAACCATGAAAGAAAAGAATCAAGATCCATCCTATTTTTCATGAATAAAGCAATATCATGGACTACATCTTTTCCGATTCGCTTTGCCATATCTGAAATATCCTCTTTGCTCATTTTGTTAAATAATTCAACGACTATGGGTTTAGCTATCGGTATAAGGCCTACTTTTGGTTGATACATATCCCACTCTACATACCGCTTCAGCAATTGGTTCACTAAGCTATTAAGTGTAATTTGATTTCTCTTAGACTCGGACCTCAAAATCTTGATCACATTTTCATCAATTCTAAACGTCATGGTAGCTGTTTTTTTTGATTCTTCGAAACCGGAGTTGTCCGTGTCGTGCATCCATGATATTATCATATTTATATAATAATATTCTTTGTCTAAACACAAGATTCGGAATCTAGTTTCTCTTTTTGGTCCTTAATGGAAAGTTACAGCATGGACATCTCACTCCATTAAATTTAATATACAAACTACATCCAGTACATCGTTTATACCCCATTGCATACACAGAATTTTTTCCCCCTCCCACTTTGTCATACCGCAGACACAAACCTTTACACGTCAATGCGTTCGATTTGAATAAAACTCAATTAAATATTCAGTTTCAATTGCAAGCGTTTGCAATCTATTTTATAAACCTTTGAGTATATCAAACTTCCAAAGTAAAGGATCCGATTCCAGTAATAGAGTCGATTTGAAGAAACCCAACTAACGTTATTATTCTACCTAATTTCTCGTGGCTAAAAATTGGACTTCGATGACTGAATAACGCTCCATGTCTTAAATAATATGATAAAATACATTATTTGATGACTTACAATCTTTTAAACGTCGTTGGAATAGGGATAGCTATATTACTAATCGGAAGTACATCTTCTATATTTGCTCAAACTATCGATAAGAATCAAACATCTGGACAAGCAAATTCTTCGGATATTTCCGTACAGGAGAATTCAACAACACAGCAGGTATTAGACACTGTATCTAACATGTCCAATGTTACAACACCCGAGGGCGGGGCAAATACTTACAGATAAGTTCAATTTCAACTAATGGAAACGATATAAGGAAACAAATATGCGATGTATCTCATGCTCCTCGCATTTGTGAGGATTTAATCCCTACCAATTTTTTTACCTTTTAAATAACCACAAGGAGTTGTGATATTATCTCTGATTCCTCTGTTTATTGTGTTCCAATGAGATAATGCCTAACTTTTCGGTTCATTATCCATTCTAAAATTTTAAAATCTGTATGTAGATGTGATAGGAAAGTTCAGATCCTTAAATTGTTTCAGATAATACGAGATGAAGTAATGAATGATAAGATAAATATATAGTTTAAACTAATTTGTAATTTATCAGTAATAGTTTAACTATTTAAAAACAGTTATAAGTATTATAGTCGATTTTACTAGTATGTCCGAGCCAACATATCCGGAATATAGTGCGGCTTTTGTAGACCAATTGATCAATCTGGATACTGAAATGGCTATCAGGATGACCGATAATGCTAAAAATACTGAAGAAATCTATCAAATATTCCTTTCTAGATTATCGCTGTTGGAAAGATCTTCGCTTTTTCCTTTAACCGAAAGAGATAAGATGTTATTAAACGATAAGAAGGAAGATCTCTATATAGCATTGAAGCTGTTCATATTGAGATTTAATATGAAAAAACAGTTGGATGAAACATTGAATTTGCTAGATGATATTAAGAAACTTGTCAGGTAGCTAAATCATCGTTATTTATAGAGGTTATAGATAGGAAGATGAAATTCATATCGAGGATATAAAACAAGATGATTTATCGGCTCAATGTGAAGAAAAAGTAGGTATTTATCAGAACGACGACAAAAGGTTGTTCATCAGCTTTAGACCAGATTCGTATTTTACCAAGGCATAATCTTTCAAGTCATTCCAAACGTCATCTATGTAACTTTTACTGTAATCAGATTTCATTGCATAGACTTTGTTTAGAATTTCTTGTTCATCTTCAAAGTAGTTAGTGTTGTCTACCAGCGTTGATGCTACTACCAGCCAATCTAGCTCCTTGTCCTTAAACAAATCCAAGAATCTCTTTGTGAAACCAGCATCTAATTTCCAATTCTTGTTCATAATGTCGGATTCTATTGCGTTAATATCCAGTTTTTCGTAATAGTAATTTGCTAGCTCTGGCGAGTACGGACCATTGTTGTACATGTTAAATTCGTAGCCGATATCATTATTCAAACAGGATTGAGCAAGGTAAACATATTTTTGTAGTTTCAATCGGTTAATACTGCCTACTTCATCCTTTCGACGAACACTGTGTATATCAACTAATTTATTTTCATGCAAAAAGCACATAAAATCTTGCAATTTTGTGCTCATAATTTGTTTAATAAGTATTATACGTAGAACTGATATATTAACACAATGATCAATTCTAATAAGCGGTGTAAAAAGAAAGTAAGGGATAAATATCGATAAAAAAGGGTTTATCTGCTGTATATTTGGTTTGAATACCAATCGTCCAAGGATCGGATAGAAAGAGTTGACTGGTATGGTAGAGAACTATATACAGCGTTGTAATGTTCCTTCTCGATTACCTATTAGCCCGAAGAAAATACATACACCAGACAGTATCTATCCGTGAAGTAGTATTGAATGATGAGAAAACCAACCAGATATACCGTAAAAAGGAGAGAGATTTCTGCACTCAAAGTTTAATCATTTATAAAGGTAGAGTGGTATAGATATATTAAGGATAATTCATTAAACGATTGTGTCGCATGCGACACATTTATTTCGTGCTTGAAAAGTATATAAAGAAAATATAAATTATCCGGTAAGGGCGGTCTTTGCAGTTCTCTGATTACTGAAGATATATTATATAATATATTGATCGAAATATAAACAAAACAGGTACTTTAGTCGGATAGATTATTTGAAAATGATCTGTTTCATTTGATCTGAAATCAACCATAGATAGTACATAATCCAGACTAAATTGACCATTATATGCTGACGTTCTATAATTATATTCATTCAGTAAACGAAAATCCCCTATGCTATGCGAGATTTTCATGATTACATCAGTTTCTTAACCTATTGTATTATCCAATTCTCTTTCACTTAAAAACTGGTATCGAACTGGATTCATGTTTGTCATATGACTTCATAGTACTCACAAATCTTGTTTAAATGGAAAATGTATTCTATATGACTTTGGTCTTTTTATAGCTCGTATATATGCTTGCTAAATCGTAACATGATATATCCATCATAAATGAAAGTTGCTCCTTTATTGTCACAATAAGAAAGATTCTGCACGTTCCCAACTTACAGTTATTGTACTCAAATTTGGGAAGTAGAACGAATTAGTTTATCAAACATTTAAGTTCTAATCCTTCTGAAGCGCAATAGTGGGAAAAATGGTAAAATTAATAATTTATGTAATCAATTCCAAGATAGAGCTGGATTACTCTTTACCTCTCATAAGAAGTATAATGTTATTACTTTGAATGGCTCATACTGATACTTGAAATCTTACATTTGATTACAAACCCTTTGATTAAGGGTATTGTCTGAATAAACACTCTCGTAGAGATCAGATAATAGTATCGATTGGATGTAATCAAATATGATATGAATTTGTTTCTGTATTATAAAACGAGATTTAAAACTGCTAACTGATTCCGAATCTTTTTTATCCAAGAAATCAAAGAATCTTGTTTATACTTTATAGATTTATCATGACTGGCTTTGGCTCTGTTCATTTAGCGTCAAGTCTATAGCTTGAAGATGTCCTATCTCTTTTATGAATACTAGAAACAGAACACCTTCAAAATATGTGTATTATGGCTTACATTTGTACTTTTCAGGTCTTTCTCTTAGGAAAACATCTGAAAGATTATCATACTGTATCAAACGAAATCATGTCACTATCTGGAACTGGATTCAAAAGTACCAACCTAAGATTATCAAGACAAAACAAAGAAGGATATGTGAATTCATTGTAGATGAAACATTGCTTAAGGTTGGTTCAGAATACACGTGGTTATGGGTTGCAATAGATGCGAAAAGTAAGGAAATTCTCTCACTATCCATTTCTAAGGAGAGAAACATGTTTGTTGCGGAACGGTTTCTGTCAAACATAGTCAGAGACTATGGAAAGCATCCAGTTTCAACAGATGGTGGTACTTGGTATCCCATGGCTTGTCAATTCCTTAAATTAGAACACCATCTCCATTCCTCCTATGAAAAAAACTTGATTGAAAGAACAATGCAGTATATCAAGGACAGAACTGAAAGTTTCGATGATTACTTTCCCTGCAGGCTAAAGAACTGCAAACTAAAACACGTAAAAAACTGGTTGAACCTGTTTGTCGACTATCACAACAAGGAATTAAAACCTGTCAACTGAACAGAGCCCTGGCTTTAGTTGGTTTGACTATCGCGCAATTAATTGTATCTATCATAAATTCCCGTCTACCCCACACATTCGAGAATTTACTAAGAACCTATCCCAAAATTCGATAGAAATATAGCTCCTTATCTGTCTTGGTAAACCGTGATCTGTGTCCAGACTAAGGAAGACAAAGCAAAACACACTCTTCCTACTATCAGAAGGATTCCCGATGAATAATGGGACGAGTGTAAGAAGATACTGCCTAAAGAAAAGCCTCCAAAAACTGTGGGCAGACCGATTATTCCATATAAACAAGTACTGGATGGGATCCTTTACGTTCTTAGAACGGGGTGCCAATGGAAGATGCTTCCAAAAGAATATGGTTCAGGTTCTACCTGTCACAGGAGATTTCAGGAGTGGAATAAACTGGATGTATTTAAAAATGCATGGATCAAACTATTGAAAGATTATGATGATAAAATTGGTCTCAACTGGACGTGGCAATCCATAGACAGTATATCCATAAAGTCACCTTTAGGGGGGCCAAGACTGGAAATAATCCCACAGACAGGAGCAAACTAGGCACAAAAAGACACATTTTGACAGAGAAGAAAGGTATTCCTCTATCGGTTGTAATTTCACCTGCTAGCACTCACGACATCAATCTGGTAACAGATGTAGTCGATAATACAGTAATAAAAAGACCAAAATCATTATCCAGATCGAGACGACGACGACGACGATTACAACATCTGTGTCTTGATAAGGGATACAAATCTGCAGAGGAAGAACAGGAATTAATCAAACGAGGATATGTTCTGCACATTCCAATCAAGAAGAAAAAAGGGAAGAAAGGTGAAATTGGCAAAGAAATATCAATGCCAAACCGTAAGAAATATTCTTCCAAGAGATGGGTTGTAGAGAGAACGAATTCATGGCATAACAGGTTTAGGAAACTCTTCACACGATATGAAAAGAAGGATGAAAACTATCTTGGTCTAGCACAGTTCTCTTGTAGTATAATCATCTATAGAAAGTTAATTTTGGGATAGGCTCTAAGCTTTTTTGTAACTTTGTTTGATAAATTCAGGATAAAACACCATTGTTACCGTACTGGGTCGAGTGAGATAATTAAAATTAATTTTGGTACTAAAAATAGATTCTCTTTTTGGATATCGACTTTTACGAACAGACAGGTTTGTATTTTGAGCCAGACAAACTAAGGAATTTTAAAAAGATTGACCTTCTCATGTTATTTATAATAATCACAGAATAGATTTGATATGAAACTTTTATGAATTTGATGGTTATAAGGATAATTAGCCTTCTAAATTGCAACAATATTTTTATTGGTCTAGGATTACATTAATTTGACTAAAAATTGCTTAGCCCAAATTTGACGTAAAAAGGGGGTAAATGAAATTAAACAGAATAAATCCTCTCGAGCCTCCCAGAAAAATTCTTCTTCAACAGATGTATCTTTACTTACTAAGAATGGTAAAAAGATGCAAGACAGGGTCAAGAAAGGATCATATAAAGAGGAAACCAAGATTGTCTACGGTAAAAAGGTTCTTGTAGAAACAAAAAACATTATTGAGAGAACAGAAACTGGATTATCCATATGTTCTTCACTAGGTGGCCTTGAGTTAACAAATAGTAACAGGCAAATTTTTGACTGTTTTGTAAATCTAGTTTCTAGATGTAAGGAAGATAAAGTAAATGATGGTGTTCGATGGATAATTAACATTGATAACAATGATGAAACAATTAGATTAGCAAAGAAATTCATGGATATGGGTGTTCGCATGAGGCATATTGATAACCCTCTACTATTTAGTTTTGCAGTATCTGAAAGACAGTTAAACAGCATGATTGAAGAAATGAAAGGAGGGCAGATGGTTTTTTCTATATTGTGTAGCACAGATCAATTGTATATACGGCATTTTAAGTCCTTTTTTGATAGCCTTTGGAATTCGGCATTAGACGCCGAAGAGAGAATCATACAAATTGAGAAAGAGGTTCCCTCAGGCTCTACCATGCTAATCAATAATCCTTATCAGGCCAAAAACCAACTGATAAAAACCGTGTTAAGGGCCACAAGAGAGATCATGATATTGTTTCCAACAATAAATGCAGTAAAAAGAGAGGTGGTCATGGGTTTTGTAGAAATACTAAAACAAAAAAGTGTTGAAAATGTCAGGATCAAGATTTTGTCCCCCGTTAATAAAAGAATTAAAGAAATAATCTACTCAGGTAATACCAAGAATAAACATCTTGTGATAAAAAACATAGTATGCAGAACAATCCGAAAGCAAAAGGATTTGAAATCTACAATTATAATTGTCGATAGAAAGTATGTTTTGGCTACCGAATTAAAGGATGACTATAAACAATCGTTCGAAGACGCAGTAGGGAGATGCACATTTTCTACAAACAAGCCAACCGTGTTATCTTATGTATCTCTTTTCGGAAGTTTGTGGACGCTAGCAGAAATGTCAGAAGACTTGAAAAGAGTCAATGAGAAGCTGGTGCAAAGTGAAGAGTTGGAAAGAGATTTTATCAATACTGCAGCACATGAACTTAGAACTCCTACACAGGCGATAACAGGATATCTGGAATTAAATAATGAAGTTTTCGACGATTATTTAGAGGCCTCCAAAAAAAACCAAACAACTTTGAAAGAATCATCTAAAATTATTGAAAGTTTAAAGAAGTACCAAGATATTATTTTCAGGAACGCATCAAGATTAGAGAACTTGATAAACAACTTACTAGATGTTGCAAGAATAGATTCCCATCAAAAGAACATGATAATGCTAAACAAGGAAAACATCAATTTGATAGCCGAAATAAACAACATAGTCGATACTCAACTACGAGAAAAATTAAGAAACAAGAATATCAAGGTATGTATTATTAATGATATATTCGATGAAACATATTACGTATACGCAGATAGATCAAGACTAAACCAGATCCTGATCAATTTACTCGAAAATGCTATAAAGTTCTCTGAAAGTAACAGTAGTATAGACATACTTATTTACGAGGATTTAGACGACGTGACAAAACAAGAAAATATTCGTGCTTTTAAAAGAACAAAAGATATCAAGATAAAATCATCCAACATAGAAAAAAAAGACAACATAAAGGAAATTTACATTGCTGTTTCTGACTCAGGTAAGGGTATTTCTCCCGAGATAATGCCAAGGCTTTTTGAAAAATTTAACTCAAATTCAACTTCTGGCACTGGTCTAGGTCTATATATCAGCAAGAAGCTAATAGAGACCATGGGAGGAAGAATCTGGGCGTTCAACAATGCCGATGGAAAGGGTTCGACATTTGTATTTAGTCTTCCCAAATTCGATTCTCCCAGATTGTAAATCTATCATCTCCTTGGGATGAATGAAAAGATAAGGTCATTCATACTGTTTGCCGATTAAGTAAGATGACAAAGTTTTCGATCATAAATGATCTATCGTTGTATTAATGGATATCAAAATCATCTGACGCGTAAGATAGTTTAGCAAATGTAATCCTGATGTGTAGTCCCATAGTTTAGTATTTTTATCTGGATATTTTACATCATACTAAAAGTATTTCAAGAATTACTTGATTACATACGTTAAATAAAACAATTGCTGTTTAAATTTTTGACAAGAATTCGGCGGGTGATTGTTTGTTGGTTATTTAAAGTTATTTTTATAATAGTCTGTGAATAGCGATAAGTACGGCGGAAAAAGAACGAAAATGGCGGAGAAAAGGATTGTCCGTAAAGGACTTTTTGGAAATAAAAACAGGAGAGTTTTTAGCCAAGAGCGAAGACCTGAAAGAAGCAAACGTATCTCTCCGTCTTTCAAATGAAAAAATTAAAGTAAAGGTTGAACAGCTGAAAAAAACAAAAAGACACCTGACCGAAATAGAGAAAAACCTAGTTATTGCAAACACAGACTTATCAGAGGCCAACGACAAGCTCACTATTATTAATGATGAAATGCTAAAGGTTACCTCAGACCTTACAAAGGCTAATGAAGAGATAAAGCAACAATCTTTAAGACAAAAGGAATTCATAGACATTACTGCTCATGAACTAAGAACGCCTACTCAATCAATATTAGGATACAGTGAATTGATTCTATCGGAGCAAACTACGAATATAGAATATATTAAAGTCATAGCTAGGAATGCGAATCGGATTGAAAAACTTGTTTCCAATATACTTGATATGGCGAGAATAGATAACTTTAATCTTGAACTAACTAAAGAACAGTTCAATTTGTCTTCACTGATATCTACAATAGTCAAGGATTTCAGAAATCAGATTAAATATAGCAATAAGAAAAATCTTGACCTAATTTATGATAACTCTACTATCTTGAGATTTAACTTGAATCAGGAAAATAACAACAATGATGTATTCATAAAGGCAGACAGAGATAGAATTGCACAAGTAATTATCAACTTGGTGGATAACGCTATCAAAAACACTGATAGTGGTAAGATAACCATTATCACCACTACAGCTGATCCCACTCACATAAAAGAGAACGGAAATCCAAACTACGAGAAAGATGTAATTATCAAAGTAAGGGATTCTGGTACGGGTTTGGACTCGAACCTCTTCTCAAAAATTTTCTCAAAATTCTTCACTACATCTGGCCGCAGTGGTACAGGTCTAGGTCTTTTTATTAGTAAAGCAATTGTTGAGGCTCACGATGGTAGCATTTGGGTCGAAAATAACAATGGAGAAAGAGGAACAACTTTTTCTTTCACCATACCTACCTAAAGGAGTAAATTATTATATGGGAAAACAAGTTCCGATGATATCAAGTAGAGTAATGAGTAATTAAAGGAAATCATCACTTTAGGTAGGCAGAGAAAATTATTGGATCTAGTAACTATAGAATTATTTAAATTTCGATTTTGATTTGCACGAATTACATAATTTATCTAAAATTGATGTATAGGATTCATTAGCTCATTATTCTTATAGAACCAGATACGATTCATTTTATTATTGACAGATAACTTGTTTGGCTACATTCAAATTAATGATTCAAATCAAAAATTGAGACACACTAATTCCACAACGATATGTTTCAAAAGACATCGCATAACTAACTGTATAAATCATGCAGCAGACTGCAACTATCCTAAAGACTATTTGACAATAGTTTGGAAACTTGATAATCAATTTTCTAAACATATTATGACCAGCGTATTCTGCTTGAATCAGCGGTTCCAACTATCACAAAATCTCTTAATTGGCATGAGTCTTTAGAAAGGTAGATTATAAACCTAGAAATATTATGCTCTAATTCAAAGAATTGATTTAGCCAATCTCCATATGCTCTACTACAGATTTTGGGATATCTTTGTAGTTGAAAAAACGCTAACTAAAGGTTCATGAACTCTAGGGAAATTGGATAAGGTAATTCAGATCGTTAAAATCTATATAATATTTAGCCCCAGATTTGTTTTTCATATAAATTGGTATGCTCATGTGATGACCGAATAGATGAAAGCGATTTTTGATAGTAATTTTCTCCATTCAATCTTTATAATTTAGATTTACCCAACAGTTTAATTGATCTCATGGTTATAGATTATAGTAACTATCATCTCATTTTTCTATTTTTGCTTTTAAATTAATTGCAAATGTTCGGACATGGTTTGTTGGATAGTTTGGATTTCCTTTGCAATTATTGATGGATCTCTTACAGGATTCTTTTGGATAAGTTTGGTATATTATAGTGTCAAAGAATGAATCTAAACGATCAAAATGCTTTTATCAAATAGGTTGAGATGTAATCAAATTAATAAATTAGCCGTAAGGATCCTTATCCAGTAGACAGTCCGTTAATGCTGAGCCAGTGACCCTCAGATCCCTATTGTTATTGTAAAAACTGTATTTTAGCACTGCTATAAGTATGGACCGAGTGGGATTCGAACCCACGACCTCGGCAATGCCAATGCCGTATCCTACCAGGCTAGACGATCGGCCCTGTTAGATAGATGTATTTTATTTCCACATAAATATTTGTTGATAGGTCCGTAAATTAATCCGAGCTGATTGAGAACAAAGATTTTAGCAACAGTGTATTATTTATACAAAAAAATTGAGGGATTACTTGCTCCATGAAGATTGAAGAGAATAAATCCAATGAGTTTTTAATTTCAATAGTTCAAAGATAATTATGGGATATGATGATATGTCTCGAGTTCCAGGCAACAATCCATTTATAGCGATTGTAATACCTAACAAGGTAGAAGGAAAGAAGTTTAGACCAATCCCAATTGAATATATAAGCGGAGACAACAAAGAAGAGATTTGTATAATTAATGAGACTCTCAGAATAGATTCGACTGGAATTTCAAATAAGGAAGTTATTGACGATTTCATATCGAAATTCCTATCGAATTGGAAGAAATTCAAGAGCCATGAGATAGCTAAAAACTACCTATACCATAATGCACCTGAGATTGGTCCTGAAGAGTACGAATATATTCGAAAAAAATATTTAGAATTAGAGGACAACTATTTAAAGAAATAAAGAGAACTACTCATATGATTTATCAGTTGTGAGGTGAAAAATTCATGTCCACATATGCTATCTATATAAATAATATTCAAATTGTAATACCTTTTTTATAATCATACTACAAGGGCAATATTGATATAATATACTTCTTGTAGATTTGTATCGATGAAAAAGACTGATCGCCGTGGGAACGAGAATATGAATGAAATCTTAAAATTCTCAGTGGTCTTCGCTCTGCTCTTTATTCTAATTCAATTACCTCTTTCTGACTGGGAAGTGGTATCAAGTTCAACTTTAAATGATTCTGATTTATCACAAACGAATCAACCTGACCCTCAAAGGAATATCATTACTAGTCAAAATACAGGTAACTATAATAGTAATGAGCAATCTGGCGATCAGATAGAGAGTACACAAGTTCAAGATACCGAATTGACTTTGGAAGAAGAAAATCAAACAACGGATGATAGAGATACGACGCCGTCAGGTCTCCCAACTAGTGATCAATCTTTGCCAAATGGTGGACAACTCTTGTCCACAGATCTAATCCCTGCTTGTGGTCAGATAGTACAAGGAAACGTAAAATTAGGTTCTAATCTGATTTGTGATGGAGATGGCCTAATAGTTGGAGAAAATAATACGGTGATAGATATGAACGGATTCTCACTTAAAGGACCGGGCATGGAAAGCAACAAAGTAGGAATAATGGTAGGTGGGCAAAATAATGTAACTATTACAGGTAATGGGATTATTTCCGGATTTCAGTCGGGTGTTTATATATCAGGAAGCACCAATATCAATGTCAACGAAATAAATGTGAATGACAACAAGGTTGCTTTCTATATTACTGGTTCACAAAACTCACAAATTTCAGATAACATGGTCAGTAAAAATACAATTGGAGTGGCATTACATTCTTCTAAAAACGCAGAGATAAACTATAATCAATTTAGCAAAAATCGTCTCTCAGGTATCACTTTGATCAATACTCAAAATTCTTTGATATATGGTAACAATATATTAAATACAAGTAACGGAATCTTTCTGGATACTCAAAGCTCAACAAACAAAGTGGATTTCAACAACGTGTTTAACAATATATTGGACATTAACAATGCAAACAATCTTCCAGTAAATATAAATAACAATTATTATTCGAACAACAATTGCCAAACTAGCTTGCCGTCAGGACTATGTATAGGAAGGTAGAACGAATAGTTGCAATAATTATTAATGATTAAACGATACGATTTTGCAACAAAGGATATATTTAAGAACTAAATAAAAAATTGGAATCATCGTTATTTTTGAAATAGTGATTTATACAATAAAGTAAAATGGATGCCTAATTAAATTATATTTATCATGTACATACTTTAGAATCTCAACAATCTTCCAATAATTGATTGTTTACGGTATTTTGTGTTATCAAGGAAATGAATTATCCACAAATTAAACAGGGTATCACCAAAATGATTTTCTCCTATTGAAAAAGCCTTATAAACTATGTCGTAATATCGAACTACTTTGCTCCAATGTTAAATAAAGTCAACACATCTCCATCAGTCATCGATTAATTAATCTCTTTTAAATTAATTCGTCATCGTCAACCATTTTAACAGTATTGAACCACCTGTTGCTTAAGGGAACAGGTGATGTATAGATCTTGTTTGGCACCGCATTAATTTGAGAAAAGACAAGTCAGATGGCTTGAGGATTACACTAGATGATTCGGTAGGCATGGCCAAAACCCATCTCATTATATTGATGGTGACAATCGATCCAAAACAGAGAGGATAATCTAAAGGCCACAGCAACTTCATAGTAATATGCAGTCAGTAGAGTAAGCAAATTACCCAAAACATTATGTATTACGAATGGATTGTTTCGCATACTGGGACATAAATTAATGGTTCATGATTCCTGTTCACAAACCTTCCTTCTTTCAATACTTACCTAATGGCAACTCAGAAAATTAATCCTATTTCCAAGTATTATTCGGATAATCATGTCCATCAATAGTATTGGAATCACACTAATTAAAAGTATTTAAAGAGATTGCATCTACTATAAAGAACATTCTTGCACTTTGTGAATTGGCAAAGAGATATTTCGATTTCGACCATTGATGGGCAAAAGGTCGTAATAAAAAGAAATAAGTCCATAAAAAATATTCACGAGTATCTGCTAGTATTTAGTTTTACTTTTCTATCGTTAATCCTATTACATCCCTCTTCTCCACTTAAGACAGGAAATTACATATTGCGCAATGAAGGATTTTCAGCGAGAAAAGAACTGGAAAAAATTGGAATTCATACACCCAAACTACTGCAAATAGATTCAGATGTTATAGTAGAAGAATATTTTGAAGATGGAAACTTGTATAAATACTTAAAAAATAGCAATGATTTTGGCATAGTCCATCAAGTCGGATGGATCACAAGAACTCTTCACGACAATGGAGCATGTTTCATCGATAACAAAGCTCAAAATTACTTGGTGCGAAATTCCAAAATTTATAGGACTGATTTAGGCCTGATACAAAACAAAGCTAACGAATTTATGAAAAGTTTGGACATAGGCATTTTCCTCGCAAGCTTACTAGACTTGGAGAATAAAAAATACAAAAAAATCGAAGAGCATTTTATAGCAGGATACATTTGTGATACAAAATCAAATCAAAGGATACCTTACTTATCGATTATAATAAGGAATATCGCTTCCTTGGTACTAGCTTCAAATCACAATAATCTGGTGACTAATCTCCTTACAAAGTCGGATATTAAATATAACTAGATAGGTGGGAGCTCCACCTTTTTGTCAAAGCCGCCGGACCCAAATTTACAATAAAAGCATTTGTCGGACATCATGTATGGAATTTGTTGAATTACAACGGCTCCCAATTTTAATGCAATTTTGGTAATTATTCTATACTTTAAAGGCATGGCAGGAATAACCTCTTTGAAGTATACATTGTAGTGATCAGGACAAAACTTGAGAGTGACATTAGATGATGGTTTTTTATCATTATCAGTATTTTTGCTATTTGTATTCAGGGTCTTGGCAACATTAATTTGCTCTCTAATATACTCGTGCTTAGGACAAGGGCAATCCTTTCCCCCTGGATGTTTATAAGCTGGAGTATTTTTCCAATCAAAGCCTGGAAAATCTTTATCAAAATCATCCATTGGTATTCATATAATTAACTGCAGGATAGAATATAAATATATGTTTAAATTATTTGGTGCTTGGTATGAGCCATCTTGTTGAGCAGAGGCTCTATGACCTGGCACTAGGTTTCTGAGTGTCATCAAACCATATGTGGATAATTTATAAGGTTTTGTTTGTATTGCAGCTTGTAGCTAAAGATGTAACCTTTAGACATCAAGGATCATCGATCTGGAAAATGAGAAAAAATATATTTTTCCATATCATTACTGCTTGTAAGCGGCGTGGTTCAAGAACAGAATAGTGGAAATCCAGCTACAGCACAGTCAACTGCAGCTTCAGCTTCTACAACAAAAAAGGACAACAAAATAGATAGTACAATAGATTCAAATCAAAAAACCTTATTAGAATTTAAAAAATCTCTAATTGAGGAACAGAAATCAGGCGAAAGTCAGATTGAGCAAATCAATCAGAAAATCGAGGAAACGAAGAAAATTATTGATCAAGAACGGGTAAAATTGGAGGCCGAGAGGCAGAAACTAAAACAGATCAATGAATTAAAGGATGCGGATTATGCAAAATTTACAGAATTGAAGAACAGTCTGATCGCAGAGAGAAAAAGAATGAAAACCCTAGATTCGAAAGCTTCAAGTGGTGTCGGACCTAGGTCAAGGCGAGATAGATTTAACATCGCAAATTTAACTAGGGCATTAGAACAAATAGAAAAGGATATCCAAACTAAGAAATTGTCAAAGGACGAAGAACGACGTCTTGTTTTAAAGTCAAAAGAAATTGCAACTAGATTACATGCCTTAAAAATGATCAACAAGAAAGAAGATACATACAAATCGTTGGCAACAAAGTTTGAAGATATCAAAGGTAAAATGAATCAGATTTTTGATCAAAAGGCAGACGTTGGCAAAGTAATTGGCAAGATCAAGGCAAATTTGGATGAATTATTGAATAAAAGAGAAGCACTGTATGAGGAGAGGAGAGGTATAATCCATAAAGTTAGAGAAGCAGCAGCGAAAATTGAAATGGTGGATACGCAATTAAATGCAATTGAGTTCAAGAAAAACAGATTACAGCATTCATCTGAAAGACAAAGAAGATACAGTACCGAGAGAAGAAGCAAGCATGAGTTACCGCAAGATAAAATGCGAAAGAATAAGGAAAATCAAGAGTTATGGAATTCATTAAAGGAAGTAGCATTAAAGAAAATGTCTAGTGGAGAAAAACTTACCTTCGATGAAATGAAATTGATTTATGCAGAAGAATCTGATTAGACAATTGTAAAAACCCCAATTTTTTGTCTATAATGAAGTTAATTACTAGCAAATTTGAGTATCGATTTATGCGAGTCGGAAATGGTTATTCAAATATAAAAGTAATGTGATCCGATAGACAAATCCTTTTTGTTTAAAGAAATTCATACTTTATACAGATTTTCCATTTAAAAAAGTCCGGCTATGACGTTTATTAGATATAATACTAACTTGCTTGTCATGGCAATTAACAAGAATAAAAATTTACATATTATTGCATTTACCCACCTAAATAATCTTCGAGCATCTATTTCCGGCAAGGCGATTCTAAAATTAACCCTCAAAAGTATACTAAGTTTCTTGAAATAATACTTTGAGCATAATTCGATCGCGAAGCAGGATGTAAATTTGGTGACATAGCTTAGCAGGTCCGACTCGAAAGCGATTTTCTTTCGTGTAACAAATTTTATCATCTTGGTTGCCGTTATTATGTGTTTAAACGTCAAAATTATTCGTAGCTTAAACCTCCTTAACATATATTAACATGTTATCGCATACTCCAGTATTTAAGTATATATTTATAGAAATTTCGAGAAAACATATTAAACAAAATAACATGTTAGTAAATGTATGCCTGTGAAGAGAGGGGGTAGAAGTGTTGTTACCGTAGAGATTTTCTTAGAAAATTATGAAAAATTGAAAAAACGAGCGATTCAAAAGAGACTCAATATCAAAGAGTATGTTAACGATTTCCTTAAAGTATACATTGAGAAAGAAGAATTTCTATCGAGAGTAGCTCCATCCCTTTCGGTTGATTCTTACGAAGGCAACAGAATTACGCTAAAGGATGTAAAGAAGAAAGTCCTAGTTGATGTATTTTACGTGAATGGAGAACTCCAATGCGAGGCTGATCAGAGTAATAACTGTATACACACAAAATTCATATGGATGATCCCTGAAATATCAAGGATAAAAACAAATGGTAACAAGATCGAAGATTAGAGTACATATTGTATTGTGTTATGTACTGTTTTAAGTGAACTCGGCATTCCATAGTGACACAAAATGACCCATCAAGGTATGATGTCACTTTGATTTCAAGATGATGTTTTAGTATAGAATAAATAATTCATTTTAATCTGCTTAACACTTTTTAAACACATCCAAATTTGTGATATTAGTGCAAAGAGTCTATTTAGCGCCATATGGAGTTGGCTTGGGACACGCCAGCAGGTTAATACTATTAGCAGAGAGCTTAAATAGACTCAGCATTCGATTTCATTTTTCATCTTTTGGTGAAGCGTCTCATTATATAAAAGGCCAAGGTTTTGAATGTAATCTCGTTCCCCCTGTAGAATTTCATTGGGGAAAAGACGGAGAATTCTCTGTAAAAAACAACATTAATAAGATCCCACAATGGTTAGTCAACCTACCATGGCAAATTAACAAAGAGATAAAATATTTGAAAAAATTTAATCCTCAAGTAGTTGTTTCAGATTCTAGACTCTCCCCCTTGATCGCCTCGAATATTCTTCAAATACCGAGAATTTTGGTGATTAATCAGATCAAATTATTACTAACCCCCAGATTACGAGAGTTTAAAGCGGCCAAGATTTTTGAAACATGTAATGCTGAACTTATGGGAGGATTATGGAATATAGCAGATAGAATACTGGTACCAGATCTACCTCCACCTTATACGATATCAGAGGAGAACATTAATTCGGTTAAATCGGTAAGAAAGAAAATAGAATATATTGGGTTTACCACCCCACGAGTTGAATTATCACAAACACATATAAACAAAGTTAGACGAGATCTTAAACTTGATAGTACTAAACCAGTAATATTTGTTCATATCAGTGGTCCACAAGATACAAGATTACCAATTATCAATGCACTTATTCGTATACTCAAAAACCAAAGAGTTTTTCAAATAATTATTTCAGAAGGAAAAGCTAACGGCAGTGTTCAACCAAGAAAAATATCAGAAAATATTTGGTACTATGAATGGTGTCCATGTCGAGATGAAATCTTTTTAATTTCGGATATATTGATAATCAGAGGAGGCCACACAGCCATTTCCCAAGCAATTCAATTCGGAAAACCATTTATTTCGCTACCTATAGAAAGTCATGGAGAACAGTTATCGAATGCTGAAAAGATAGTAAAGCTTGGTATAGGTTGCAAAATTGATGCGAAATCCATTAATGATGAAGTCCTATTTAATACATTAACCGAATTATTTAGTAATTTGAAATACAAGGAAGAAATAGATAAACTTGCTGAAATCAGCACAAAGTTAAATGGAATTGAAAATATCAAGAATATCATCCTTTCTTACTCGTAGTACAATTTTTTTCACCACTTTTGAATTGGATGGATAGGAATTATACAATATTTCCTTTTGAAAGTTTTTGTATTCCCATTGATTGAATTCGATTTGCTGTTCAATATCAGTTCCATGATAATCAATCAAAAATCCCTTTTTTGTTAATTCAAAAATATCCACTTCAAATTCTCTTGTACCATTATTAAAAAGCAAAGGGGTAAAGATAGTTCTTCCCGATTCTCTGAAATTTTCTATGACATCCCTAATTAACCAACGTGGATGTGCATATGGCGTCAAAGGTAGTTCTACCATTTTCATTTTGAATATAGGATCTTCCGTCATCATCGACTTTGTCATCCGAAAAATTAGCCAAGAAACTGAGTTATTCCCTACTTTGTGTAATTTTTTCTTGGCTTCATATGCCTGGACCTTTTGAGTCAGCTCCGTCACCTGATTTTCTATAGAGATAAGATAGATTTCAATAAGGTCAATTGGGTAGGCTGAGATTATATTTTCAAATGCCTTTAACAGTCTTTTCAAATCATCCTTTCTACTGAAGAAGAACAATGGTATTGGAATATACCCAGAATTTAGGACTTTAACTAATGAAATCAAAGATACATTATCAAAAATTGGGCATACTATAGCATCTTGTAAATAATTTAATGGTATGATAGATTGTCCTCTAATACTCAACATGCTAATATAGCAAATTTTGCCTGATAATAGAATATAGATAACAATCTCGGCCGTTTTATCGTTATCCACCCTTATAGACTTAGCAAATTTGCTAAACAGTTCATTGTTGAGATGAAATTCCAAATCAAATTGGTCCAAAATAGGTTTCTCATCTTCCCAGCTCATGCTCGCTGACTTTATGTGTATGAAATAAGTCTTGCCACTAATCAAACTGTTTGAATAAAAAGCGAAAACAGTATTTACAATAGTATCGTAGCATGGTTCAATAGCGACCCCAAAGAAGATGAAAGAGATGCCAGAAGTCTTTTTTAGAATATCGATTGCAATTACATTGAGTGAAGGATCACATAATCTTAGAATTATAAAACATCCTTCGGTTCTTATTGATTGAATTCTTATACCAGTTGTTTCCAATAATTGGATTGTTGACTCCACTAAAAAATCTCTAAATTCGCTGGATTTGATAGTAGGTTCTATCACAATAACCTTGTTCTCATATGAAGAATTGTCAAATGGTTGCGTCATTTGGGATCCAGAATTAGGTTATATAATCTTGATCTAATTTCTAAAAAAATTATGAATGGATAAATTCAAGAATACTCTCACGGTCCCTTGCTTCAGGTACTTGTTCGAGATATTTTTTGAAGGACTCTTTTGCAGAGACGTTATCGCCTACGTTCATGTAAGTCAATCCAAGGTTTTTATAAATTGGACCGTATCTTGTTGGACTTATTTTAATGGCCTCATTATAATACATATTTGATGCACTATAATCTCTTTTCTTTAGATAATAGTTTCCTAATCCCCTATACGCTAAATAGAATTTAGGGTTTATTTCAATTATTTTTTTATAATATTCGATACACTTAGCATCGACATTTTCATTGAGAATACTGGCCAACATTAATAATAACTGCGGATTTTCACTGGCATCATCATACCTATCTATAGTCTTTTGAATTAAACTTAGTGCTTCAGTGTCCTTGCCCATGATTCTTAATCTTTCAGCTTCTAAAGCTACACGATTTGAATGACTGAATGGAAAAGAATCGTTCTTTAACATATTCATTACGTCTGCTGGACAAACTACCATTGTCAAAAAGTCATCTTGTTCCCATTCCTTGACAAATTTTTCTATAGGAATAGCCCCAAAGGAGTCAGGTTCAGGAACGTATGTAATAATTCTTTTCTCATTCTCATCATAACCACATACAATCGTAGCAAATTGAATGGTTTCTGCAATTCCGGGAAGAATTACAATACAAGGTATCCCTTGATCTATACGTTTTTTCAGATCATCAAGAGATCCCCTATAAATGATGGAAGAAAGATTTAATTTTTTTTCAATTATTTCTAATCCCTCTATGAAAATACTGCCTTTATAATTTTTATAACTCGTAGACCTCGTCTCAATCTCGGTTTTAGGAGGCTCTTCACCCCAGAACCTAGATATTACATTTAATACAAGAGGAAATACGGTTTTGTCTTCATTTTTGTTTACAAGAGGTAATGAGATTTGGTGGGCATCAATATCTTCGTTTTTGAACACCTTTTAAATTTGGAGATAAGGAAATAAAAATCATAATGATTTGTCAGTCAACCCTCAGCATAGTATGATTTGCGTCTACTTCAGTTTTAGAAAATTACGAAGCATGTCTTTCCCATGTCGTCCACTTTTCTCCGGATGGAATTGAGTTCCAAAAAGCGGTTTGTTACGAAAGCAAAACAATTCATTGGTACAAGATTCTGATGTACCAAGCAACTTGAAATCACTTGAGAGAGCGGAAATACAAAAATTATGACTTTCATACATTCGTACCGACGTGTACCCTTCTAAGATAGGTGTGGGTTCAATCAAATCAATTTGAATCGTATTCTTAACTTTTTGAATTTTTTTTAAAGTACATCCGAGAGTCAGGGCCAAGATTTGTCCTCCGTAACATATTCCAAGCAAGGGCTTGTCCAGTATCAAACATGCCTTTACTATACTAGAATTGATCTTATTTATAATAACAGAGTTTTTCTGTCGGCCTGATAGAATCACATTATCAAAGTCTCGTAAAAAATCCAAATGGGTATCTATAGTCTGAATTTGATTACAATCATAGCAATCAAATTTATTATCTAATTCGTTGAAAATACTTACAATGTCCGCTATAAATGGTGAAAAATTATTTACCAAAAGAGTTTTCAATTGCTATTTGGATTAAGTTAACCATACAAATTATTTCTAGTTTACGGATAATAGTATTCTAGTCCATACAGGCCAGGCCAGCACCGAACTTACCGTTTGCCTAATAAAATTTAAATATTTTATTAGAGGATATTCTTTACCTAGTATAGAGACAAAATTGAGAGCAAGAAAACCAATCTTATTAATCGATGATTCCCCAGAGTCACAAAGAGTTATTAAATTATTTGTAGATAACGGCATAGACTTTGTAAAATATCATGTTAAGAATTTTGAAAAAAGTTGCTGTATGGAATTACCTACTACTAAGGCTCCGTCTGTAATCGCAGTTGAAGGAATTTTTCGCGATAAATCCGTTATAGAAGATTATGTAGAGTTTGCAAAGCAAAAAAAATCTCATGAAAGCAATGATGCGCAGACAGAGAGTTCATTTTGGTAAGTATTGGGCTTTAGAAGAAGGAAGCCTTTCAAACGTATAAACATTTGTAAATAAGAATGAACTGACATTATCAATACTTATTCGTTCCTGACTCATAGAATCTCTATATCTCACAGTAACAGTATCATCTTCGAGTGTTTGATGATCAATAGTGAATGCAAATGGAGTCCCTATTTCCTCCAGCCGTCTGTACCGACGACCAATAGATCCCGCTTCATCGTAAAAGACATCAAAATCCTTTTGGATCAAATTTAATAACTTCATTGATTTTTCTTTGAATTCAGGCTTTCTTAAAAGTGGGAGTACTCCAGCATGAATTGGGGCTAAGTATGGCTTCAATTTCAATACAGACCTGTCATCGCTTTCGCGATCAATATAATAGGAGTGTTCTATAATGGAGTAAATACACCGGTCAACTCCAAGTGAAAGTTCAAATACATGGGGAAGAACCTTTATGTCGCCATCCATTACTTCAAGGTTAGTTTTGCTAGTAATAGAATGAGATTTAAGATCATAATCTGAACGATAGTTGCAAGCAACGAGCTCAAGCCATCCTATAGATGTGTCTACTTCAAAATCAAATGCAATAGTTGAGTAGAACGCCTTTTCATCATCAGAAAGTCTCCTTAGCCGTGTTCGTTTTCTATCTATACCTGTTTTTTCGAAAAACTCTACAAGTAACGCTAGATAGTATCCAACTAATTTGTTTGGCAGAATTTTCTTGTCAAGCGCTTCTTGAACAGAAATTTCAATCGTGTGGCCATCGTATATTCTCAAAATAGTGTCTTTCACTTCCTCAAATTTAGTCAGCTCATCAAGTTTAGATGGATTACAAAATATCTCTATTTCGGCTTGGTAGAACTCTCGAAGTCTTAATAATCCTTGTCGCGGGGAGATCTCATTTCTAAAGCTTTTTCCAACTTGAGCTATACCTAATGGCAATTTTCCTCTACTAACCTTATAAATTCGCGAGAAATCTACAAAGATTGATTGACATGTCTCGGGCCTCAAATAAGCTTCATCATGATTAGGCCCAATTTCGACCCTAAACATCATGTTAAACCTCTCAGCATTAGATAAATTTCCCTTACAAAGCGGACATACGATATTGTGTTCTTTTATCAAATTATCTACGAGTTCATTAGCCAATCTTTCTGGTACCTCGATCTTTGCAACTTCTTGAATCAATTTATCGGCTCTAAATGAGCTAAAACATTTTTTGCACTTTACTACGGGATCTGTGAAATTACTCAGATGTCCGGAGGCCGAAAAAACACTCTTGCTCATTATTTGAGAACCATCAATTTCTAACATATTATCACGTCTTACTAATTCTCTACGCCAAAGATCGAGAAACTTGTTTTTGATCTTTACTCCATTAGGTCCATATTCCCAGAAACCAGCACTCGCATCAGCATACAATTCACTACTGGGAAAGTAGAATCCCCTTTCTAAGGCAAGTTGTATAATTTGGTCATAAGTATTCATTGATATTTAATCATATTAGAAATTTCGGATCCTTAAATCTATTTGTGAGAAATAAAAACCAACTATTATTCTAAAATGCATAAAATTTTGAATAACTAACCACTAAAATTCATCTTAATAGTTTATCATCCTTGTTCTTTTATTGACTTTTCAAATTACAAATGATGCCACCTTTTGTTATTATTATTAATAGAACCAGAACATATGGGAAAATTGCTTTGTAGTTTCATTCTAATCTTTTTTCCCTAATTGAGAGTCTTCACTTGTATTCTGGGAACCATTTTCATTATAGCTAACCCTCTCGTTTGTAATATCGGTAGTTATGATTCTAGTTTCCTTAACAGGCTTCTTTCTTATTATTACTTCTTCACGGATGTAAGGGTTTTTGATGACTACGGGAACCTCTCTTTTTAATGGAATTGAAATTTGTGTTTTCGAGGATACTGGTTTTTCTATTTCAGGTTTGTACTCTGCGCTTGATATATCAGTATATTCCTTGGAGTTTTTGTCCTTGTTTTCAATTGGTATTCGCTCTATACTTATTTTTTCATAAGTAAGCTCGATTTCAACTGTTCTAGTTTCTTTGATTGGATCCTTAATAATATCTACCTTATCTTCCACAATCTTCTTGGCCACCTGCAAATTTTCACCAATGACTGGTATCTTAGTTTCTATCTCTCTAGACATGTCTGAAGCCTTGAATGTTGAATAATCTTTAAACTGAGGTTCATTTGGTTCCTCGTACTCAAGTAAATCATTCTCATTAACTCTTACTCTTAAAATATCTCCATCAAAATTTTCAACAGTAGAAATAGGTATAATGAATCTCTTTTTATTCAGTAATCCCTTTTGGATAATGATAAAATTATCTCCTACCTCCGCTACCTCTCCCAAATCTAATCCATCAGTTCCAATTACCTCCTTTTTGAGAACACTAGTCCAGTTTATTTTTTCCTTATTGTTACTAACAGACACATTTCATATTGACAACAAGATATATAAAATAATATGGATGTGTTTTTTTGAAATCCTATTATGACCCTGGATTTTAGAAAATTTCTTCCTTATAATTCCCAGGAAACTTTACGGTTAATTTTTCTTTTTTGACATCAACATCGATTTTTCGATTTTCCCGCACTTCATACTTTCTTAAAAGTATCTCACCCATCTTAACCATTCTTTTATTAATAATAATCTCTTCTCCCCATAATTCAATCTTGTATGAATCGGTTGAAGCTTTACCTGAGGAATCAAATATTGGAATCGGTTTCTCTTCCAACACATTTTTCTTTGTACTGTCCTCTTTGTGTCTCGTATTAATTATGCTAATTGCGCTTTCATTAGCATTCTTAATTTCCTTTTGTTCCCCTTCCGTTTTTTCACGAATGAACACATCTGAGAGTTTGCTTTTTATTCGAGAAAGGATCTCACCAACTTCTGAATCATCAAAGGATTCTAATTCTTTACCATTAATGAATATTGCCTCATGTAAGACTGGAATTTCAATTTTTTT
Source organism: Candidatus Nitrosocosmicus franklandus (assembly GCF_900696045.1). Classification (GTDB taxonomy): domain Archaea; phylum Thermoproteota; class Nitrososphaeria; order Nitrososphaerales; family Nitrososphaeraceae; genus Nitrosocosmicus; species Nitrosocosmicus franklandus_A. The sequence continues at coordinate 2,536,323 of NZ_LR216287.1, read as the reverse complement.
CTTAGATGTTATCCATTTTTTTTCGATATTTAAATGTCCATTTTCCTCCTTCTTAGTAATATTAAAATTCTCATTATAGAGAGGAATCTTGCTCACTAATTCCTCCACCTTTACGATTTCACTACTATTGATATTGCTCAATCCATATGCTCCTTCAGACATATTCCGGTCGGCCACCTTAATTTCGGAAAAATTCTTATCATTAGTTTGGGAATTCAAATTTTTGCCCTCCTAGTAAGTGGATGAGATAGTATATACATCTTTTAGTTGAGACAATTAAAAGGACTTGCAAAAGGTCAATTCTTTTTTTCCAGAACTGACGCTAGGTAAACCGAATGAGTAAGACTTTTCGGCCTTATAACAACGGGATAAGAGTCCTCTATAACTTCAAATTTATTCTCAACATTTAGGTAAACTTTTGGAGAACCACCATTTTTTGGTGTTTCCTCTCTGATCCTTATCATCTTAAAATTAGTATTAAAGAAAGTTAATAAATGTAATTAGTTTCATATCTGTTTGGTAGATCAATGTATTACCCATAGCGATTTGTATTTCTACAATTCAAAAGTAACTTCATTACAAATGGAATAGAACCCAATTGATTTTGGGTCATTGCATTGGCAAATTTGTTCCAAGCATATTCTTATTTTGTATCAAAAGACAGCGCCACTCCCCTATTTAGTCTCGTAACTGCTTAACATAATCCAAGTTTTCTTTGTCTCCCCTTATAGAATCAATCGGTGTTTCCATTATGAAAGGCAAATTCTTGAGCTTTTTAGCATTTATTAGAGTCTTGAAACCATTTTCACCGATTTTACCCATTCCAATATGATAATGCCTATCGAGCCCGGATCCCAGCTCCCCTTTAGAATCATTTAAATGAATTAACTTTAAATGTTGAATTCCTATACAATCATCAAATAAGTCGAGCAATTCATAAATGCCTTTTTCAGTAGATAAATCATATCCTGCTGCGAATAGATGGCAAGTATCTAAGCAAATGCCATACTCGGATGTACCAAGTTGATCAAGAATTTTTTGAAGTTCTTCAACTTTGCTACCAATGCTATTCTTTTGTCCAGCACTATTTTCAAGTAAGAGTTTAACGTTATTTTTTGAAAAACCATTATTTTCGTAGTTTTGAAACGACTTTTTACATGCTTGGATTAGCTGAGAGATACCATTCTGCTCTCCCTTTCCCAAATGGCTTCCCAAATGTATTACCAAGTAAGGTATCTCCAATAAATTACAGCGACTTATTTCATCTGTCAGGGTCAAAATGGACTTTTCATAAAGTTCACTTGTAGGGGCAGACAAATTAGGCAAATAAGGCATATGCACAAATACTGCTTTAGAATCTATCGGACTTTGTATCAGATTTTCTTTAAATAGAGTTATCGCTTCTGTTTCTAGATGTTTTGCCTTCCATTGTCTCGGATTCCTGCTAAATATCTGAAAAGATGTACATCCAATATTGGTTGCATTAGTTATTGAATTTTGAATTCCGCCTCCTATGGAGACATGTACTCCTACCCTCAACGACACTATTTTGAAATCATCTAATCAGCACATAAAGGTTGACGTAGAAATATCTGTCAAGAAATTTTTAGTATAATTTTTCTTTAACTTATATCGCTAATGAAGTGTCATGAGAAATAGTAATTTTAGTTTGTTGATAAGATACTTGAATTACAATGCTAGATAAAAATTGATGATAATTTTGTACAATAGTAATTAGGCGTTAATGATATATACAATATGTAATTTATTATACACACTTTATTACAAGATTATTTAAAGATAATTTTACTATAGATTAATCAAAATAAATTAACATTATTAGTTTTCAAACTGCTTATATCGTTTGTTTGATTCCTATCGTTAGACTGAGATGAATGATAAAGATCTAAACATAGTTTGGGTATGTACCCAATGTAGTCAAAATTTTTTGTTTTATTCAGATATTCAAGATCATAAAGCCTCTACAGGTCATTCTAGAATATATAAATTTGATTTGCTATCGGGGCGTATGATAGACAAGATTGAAATGAGCTAATTAGATATACATAAAAAGAGGACAAGTCAATCAATATCAAAAGCCGGGGTCGCCTAGCCTGGAAGGGCGCAAGCCTGGAAATGTAGACCACAAAGCTTGTGGCCCGTGAGGGCCTCGAGGGTTCAAATCCCTCTCCCGGCGCTGATTCAAAACTAAATTACTGTTTTTCGTAGCGCTAAACATTTGTCCATTACTGAATTTCGTAGCTTCTATAGTAAGTTGCGGTACTGGAGAAGGATTCAAACCCTCGCGGCCCTCACAATCCACATTAAAATTCACTTCATTATGTCCATTGTCACTCAAGGGTGCATTACTAAAGTCAGTAGCGGCGTTTTTGGTATTGCTAGAATTTTGTACAAGAATATTGTTTTTTTCTTGGTTCATGGTCGATGGGGCCCATTCCATTTGGCTTGTATGCTCAGAAAAAATGGATTTGATATTTTTAGCAAAAAGACTTGACAAAAGAGGAATCTCCTTTTCCAAAACCTCAATCTTTTTTCTGATTAAGCATTTTAACTTCCTTTCATAAGATTTTGAAACTTGCTTTTGACCTTGAAGATATTGGATCTCAGCTTTCGATAACATTGCAATATGAATTTTAAATCCAAAGACGAATTAAGCTTTTTCTATTAGACATGTAGATTACGCAATACTTATATCTTGGAGGTTGGGGCCCAGGCTAACGACAAACAGTATACGCTGCGTATATATGCGTAAAGGTTATAACAGATGATTCCTATCCTAAAAGATGGGCCGCAGTATACCATCGTTTAGACAACTCATTGAAATAGAAAGAATAGTTTGGTCTGAATATAGAAAGGAACTAGAGACCAAGAATGATAAAAAGATGTTTGATTCTCTATTTGATAATACCGAACATTATATTACATATTTGTCCTTTGCAAACAGACCTGTACCGATAGAACCAATCATGTTTGGAATGATATTTCATCTTTACAAAAAAGTCGTGGATTTAGCAAACAACAGTACAAACAAGGAGTTTGGAATAGATCAAGAAATAGTTACGCTAGAAATATACAAACCCTATAACACAGAGTTATACGATAAGACCTATGAAAAGTGGTATGGACTAATCAACTCACTCCGTCAAGATGATAGAGAAAGATTGCTTAGTATGCTAGTTAGTTGTTGCAGTGGTATGAGCGATGGGGCGGCCAGCCTTATAAAAGGGAAAGATTCGAGATCTATTTCCGTTCTATTCTTTTATAGTCTTGTATTACAGAATCAAAAATTTCTAGAGAGAATTAAGAATTCTATTGAAAAGCTAAATAGTGGATGAATCTAATAGAACAGCATTACATTGATGATGAAATGGTTTGGGTTAGTGGTAATCGTTATGTTAGTAGTGTTAGGATTAGGGGCGCCCCCCTCCACCTTAGCCCAACAAGAAGAATGGAAAACTTACATTAGCCCGGAACACAAATTTACATTAGATTATCCTTATCAAAAATCAGGCGATATAACTTTTATAGGTGGAATCTCACCTTCTTCAGATGTACTAAATACTACAATAGGTAATGGATTTACCCTAGAGATAAAACCCGATAATGGTTTGAGTGATATAAAGCCCTATGTAGAGGATGATTTACATAAATATTCACTTTCTAATGATACTATAGTTCAGAATATACATCCTGTTACATACTCCAATATATCGGGATATGAATTTGTAGTATACGATGGAAAGGGGATTTTGTATATAGAGGTATTCTTACATCATGGAAGTGATATTTACAAATTTAGCACTATTAAATATCAACATGATTATTCAAGAGATACCTTTGAACAGATTCTTAATTCTTTAATTTTTTTTGATTAGTGTTTTTAGTCAGTTGGGGGGTCAGGTTACCCAAGTTCCATTTGTTAGTATGGTTTTTGATGGTTTGAGTAAATGGCAGCCGATATCATAGTTGGAAAAAATTCGGAGAATCCATTATCATTTTCCTTCTTTCTTAGTCTCGTTGCAGAATCAAGAACTGATAGACAGACTCAGAACTTCATGGAAGGAAAAAGAAAACATCACGACTAGTGGAATACTATTCACGTGGGTAGCTTGAAAAGGTATAAAGTTAAGGTTGGGGCAGGCCACTTTTCCAACATAATCGACTCGATTGGTTATTAGCAAAGGTCAATGTGCCGTCGCCAAAACATTCGCTAAAAATATGATAAAGTTTTTACAGTTTTCACTAGTAAATATCGTAGAAATTTTGATAATATTCTATCTGATATAGTTTTCTATAACCAATCTATTGTAGATTCTGCGAGAGGCATGTTAACCTTAACGAAATGTACTTCTCGTAACAGTGAATGTCAAACCTAATCTTAACAATATTCCATTAGGTATCAATCTGCACTTGCTATGGGGTCAGGTTCTCCTGTATCAACATCTTTTGTGTATTTGTTTATCCCTGTTTTTGCTTTTTTTCTTGCAATTTCTACAGAGTCATTAACTTCTGACATGAATGATCTTATAAAACAAGATATTTAATCGGCATGACAAATTAAAATTTGCTGTGAAACATCAGCGGTCAAATCTTTTTGATTTTAAATGAGCAATACAGATGTTTTTTTATATCAAGATCCCTAATATTCTAAAAAAATATTGGAGATTATCGGCGTACACTGCTACGTGTATATTGTCTATAGAATCTCAGAACCATTCTCATAATCATTGGGAAATTTCTTTTCAAAAAGTTAGACATCATTAAACCATATCATTTAGTCAGGTAAACATTCACTAAAACTTTTGGAATATTCTAAAGAAAGAGAACAACAAATCGATATATAGAGTCCGAGCCCCCCTGTTCTAAGACTAGTAAATGAGACTTAATAGATGAGTTTTAAGCCACGACTCTATTACATAATGGTTGGATCAAATAGGATTGACGAGGCGATTATGTCAAGTTGTTAGGGTAAATAGTTCTAAGAAATTAGAATTAAGCCAATGTTTAATAGTGGTAAAAGACCGTAATAGTATTTACGATGCAAAATCTAGATGATTTTGCCAAATCCGATCTAGATAAATTGGAAAGATTGGCAAACAACTTTAAGTGGATACATAAACAACGCGGCGACCTCAGAGAAAAGTATGATAACAAATACGTTGCTATAAAAGATAAAAAGGTATTGGATAAAGATACAAATCTAGATAGACTGATAAAAAGATTGAACATAAGAAATTATGACGAGTCTATAGCAATAGAATATATACAAAATTGACCGCCTTTAAGTTTGGGTCATGGCCGTTATAGATGCCGCCTCCATCTCTTTTGACTTTATACAAGCAATACAAATACCGCTTTTAAATCAAAATCCATAGAATCCATGGCAATAGTTAAGTAGTTCGGCTCTGTAATCTATTGCCTATAACATGAAATCCGTGTCGGGAGTAATAGTAGACGATGAAGAGGAATTAGCTTCCCTATATACTCAATTTTTATCTCTTACTGGTTTCGAAGTTATATCCTTTACAAAGCCATTACTCGCTTTAGAGCACTATCGTCAAAATCCTTACAAATATTCAATGATCCTTACTGACTTGAAAATGCCAGGTATGAATGGATTAGAACTAGCAAATGAGATCAGAAAACTCAACTCATCAATCAAGATATTTCTCATCACTGCTTTTGATATATCAGGTCTGGAAAAGGATCCAGCCTTTCAATCTGCAAATATTTGTAAACTCATTCAAAAGCCAGTAAACCTGAATACTCTTTGTAATATCATTAAAGAAAATATCCAAACAAATGATTAATGAGTTGTCAAGATATTTAAAAAAGTTTAATTTGTTTATCCAGATAAATGGACTATTTTTGTATCGACTACCAAGTAATCTATCAGTCAGTAGGCCTCGAGTTTGATGGTAATACGATGGTGATTGATCACATCATTCTTCTGGTCTTTGGATAACCTGTCAAAATCAGCTTGATGATAAACACATATACCGCTAAATGTCTTGTCTTCAAAGCGAGTCGGCAAATTCATTTCATACTCTAACAACTTTTTGACAGCTCCTTTGAAAAAAAAAGGAGCCCATATCGGCCACAACGGAGAAACCTTCTTTGCCATTCTCAATGGCTTCATTCAATATCTTTTTTCTCGAGTCCATTACAATTTCGTTTCCAAAGTATTCGTCCACCGAGTCGTGTATGAAAAGATTCTTTAGATTTTCTTGTTCTTCTACATCAATTGCTCTGTGACCTATCGAAAGCATTTCCCTTACCGAACCAAGGGTTTCATAAAAGGGAACAATCAGAACGACTTCATTTAGTTCTTCAAGCAACTTTTGTGCATAATGACAGTAAAATTCTCTATATGTTACCAAAGAATCATAAATCAGCAAGCAGTGTAAGCCATGGTTATATGTATTCGTTAAACGATCTACTGCCTCTTCGACTTTAAATGTTTGAACCCTTTTATCTACATACGTAATTATAAAACCACACCCTCATTTTTGAAGTCTTGCAGTACTATATCAACATAGATTAAAAAGTACATCTTTTGAGTATGCAGATTAAAGATATGCTTAATTCTCAATTGACGCTGATTTGGACATGCAATATAATACGTTAATTGTTTTTGAAAATAATCGAGGTAAACAAAAGTAGTAGTAGTAGTAGTAGTAGTAGTAGGCTTTATCATTTCACATAGGTCCTAAATTGTTATACCGTTCTTTAGTTTGTTACAAATCCAAAAGAGATTTTAATATAGAAGGCATTCTTTGCAATTACTAATCTGATTAAACTATTTTTTGTTTAAGACCATTAAGAGGAAGACTGTATCAGTCACCCCTTGAAAAGACATACATTAAGACTATTGTTAATGATTTGAGTTAAGCTGTGTTGTCCCGGCTTGCGTAGTTCACGGATCCGCCGTCGCCAAAATATCTCATTAATTAACAAGAAAGTTTTCTTCAATTTTTAACCTGAAATACTTGTAAAATTTGGAAAAATACCCACTAAACATACATTTCTCAATTCAACTAATCTTCAAAATAGATTGTATTGTTGTAGTAGATCAAGAGTAATATTACATACCACAAAATACCATTAAATACCGTTTTTAGCCAAAGAACGCGGTCCTTTAACAGAGTTCACTACCATTAGATTATGATTTTTTGATCTAGCCCTCCATTATAATACTACAGCATATATTCCAAATTGTGTCAGCAGAACTACTATAGTTACTATCGGGAATTAAAAAGATGATCCGACTTGGTCTACATCTGATCCTCGTTTAGGATTAGAGAAACAAGTCAAATGGATTCCTGTTTTATATTCTCTGTACTTTATAAGTGAATCGATACTTACTATTTTCTTCCGAACTTGTATAGATACGATCTTCCGAATATGTCCTATGTGTACCTCCAGGTTGGATATCCTCTGGTTTGGTCTGTAGTGGAGTTACAGATAAGCCTAGTTCTCCAAACGATCTCGAATATGGTGGAGGTATAGGTTTGTTAGGATTTGTTAGATCATGTAATCCAACTGCACTCAATATCATAAAATCAACAGCAATTGGATCCGCAGGGGCCCAAAGTGCATAAAGTACGCCTATAAGAGCTATTGCAATCAATCCACCTATGCCAGCAGTGATGACAGTGGATGTTGCTATCCCAGCTCGTATCAATTCTTTCACGATTTCCAAATCTGCAGCCACTAAAGTTTGGGTGAAAAATGATTTCCAATATTCCAAATAGGCGTCAGCAAAATCCTTTATCTGTTTTTTAGCCGCATCTTCGCTATCTACTTCCAATCCTATTATCGCTATTGCACAGGCCATTCCTTTCTGAAAAGATCCCTGGAATAATGGCGGGGCACTGATTGATATGGGCTCTCCAGAATCCACATCATCACCCTTCACAATCTCTATATGACGTTGTCCTATCATCGTTATATTCCCGGTACCACTTTCACCCGGCGCAAAAGTAACGGAAAAGGCTTGAAACCAGGGTTCGTCTGAACCAGGTCCATCGGTTTCTTCATGACAGAAGGCATAGTCTGTAAAGTATCGAAAACTCTCAGTGGGGTGAACCATCACATCCAACCATACAATGTTACTTAAGAATTCTGAAGGCGCAGATCCGGGCAATGGAGCATATCCAATCTCATTCGGTACTTGGACTTGAACAGAGTATCTACCAGGAGGTAGAGGTATATTGTTTAATCCATCTTTATCCTTGACCCTTGTTGGGATAGTAAAAGTCATGAGGTCTTGCACTTGACAAGTATGTATGTCATCAGGGGTTTCTTGGTCTCCAAGAACCGTGCAATTTATAGGAGGTATATTTTCGAAAGGTCCATCGATTTTTTTCAACAGAACCTTACTATTCATGGAAAAGAAATTTAGTCCACGTAAAGTTACAGAATCTCCTGGTTCAACTTCAGGTATCTTTAAACAATATGTCTTTCCCCCTTGGGAGTAATTATATCGGCTATTACCATGACATGTACCGATTCCTCCAAAACCTCCTGAGATGGTTGGCGCCTCCTCATTCATACATATAAGATGGAACTTGTTTGGTTCGACAGGCTTTGATGTATCTTGCTTACATATTCTTGAAAATTCATGCTTTTCAAAGATGAATTTTTCAATTGGAATGTTTCCTGGTTCAGTTACATCATTGTTTTTAAACCATTCACGGTTATCTCCCAAAGGATTTACTGCGCATATCCATGGCCATGGGGCGGTCAGTTTCGGGGTACCTTTCACATCAGCATCTTTTGGAAAAATTCTTTCCCATGGTCGCACTTTACCTGGACCCGGAACTCTATCATACAATATTTCTCTACCGAGTCTGATCGCTTCTTGGACCCAAACTTTAAAAAAGAACCTTGGATCCAAAACCTCTGGGTTTTCACAATCATCGAATCGGTCTTCGAATGCACATTTTCGTACTCCAATGGGTACTTGCTCATAAGCCTTTAAACCAACAGTTAATGCCTCAATCCTTTCGTCAGGTAGACTTCCCAGGTAGTCTTGGATTTTCTCTTCAAAATCACTTACCGGTCGCTTACCTTGTAGAAATCGTTTCAAAAATAGCATCAACACTGGTACAACCGATGTCTTGTGGGAAAATTTGCAGCAAAGATTAGCAGTCTTTACCTTTATGGATTGCTTAGGTTTATGGATTTCGAATTTTTCAGGCAGTCTCCCATTTCTCAATATTTCAAGTAGCAGCTCACAACAGTCTTTCTTCTTATCATGGGAACATGGAGGTTTTTCCTCTTTGGGAGGTTGTTCCGGGCGTGTATAACAATTACATGGTTGTTGTCGCTCGTTGTTTAAATCATCGATTTCTTCTATCGTCCAAGGACGACATTCTTGGGGACGCTCCAATTAGGCACCCCTCCAACCTATAGTATTTGTTATAATGTTCATTTTCAAAGGTTTAATCTGAAATTCTTGTATAAAAAGTTATAATCACATATAAAACATGCAATAATTGGAATTAATATACATTTATATTAAAATTCTTACCTAACCAAATATAATGCAAACCAGTATGTAATACCGATATATACCATTCTTAATTATAGAACCCCCCCTTCCTTCCTTTAACACCAATAGTTTCCATCATTTGTAAAATTTTTTCAGTACGTCTTATATCATCCGGTTCGATAACACGGAATAGATCAATTATATTGTCTAAAATCTCATTTTTACAGGAGGTAAAACATCTAACAACCAAATTCAAGCGTCAACCAGATACATCAAAAAACATTACCAACATTAGACGATATTTATATCCTGTTTTTGATAATACCCTATAGTTATGGGAAATTTAACCCAAAAAAGACAAATTGCAATACTAACTGCAATAGTTGTTTTGTCAACCGTTATGATAACAAGTATGGCAACAGGTTCTTGCTTTGATCAAAAAGCCGATGCTTGGAAGTTCAAATTCAAAAAGTCCAAAACCAATGGTGGCTCAGGTGGCAATGGTGGCAATGGCGGCAATGGCTGCTCTGGCAATACCATAGTATCTTGAAGTGGGTCCCCTAGCGGCGGATACTGTGAGTTCTGTTGATAAACTAGTCCATCTACCATTTTTTTTAAAGAATTTTTAATTCGGTTTTATGATCACCTTTGTAAATTGATCTCTAGTTATCTCAAATACAAACTAGATTTTTTTACAACTGAGGATCAATCGATACTACCCCTACCAAACTATTGCCTATGGTTCATTATCCTAAGAATCCTATAAATCATAGTAAAGTAGCGACAATCCTAGGCCATCCCAAAAACCTATGTCATCCCAACCCCTTTTACCCAATTGATAAGAAATCAAAGGATTTAGGATTAGCGTCATTTGAGTCACTCTTTTGTTGTGACAAGTTTATGCAATTTGGCCAATTTCTTTCTAACCACGTCAAACTTTGATGAATCCGGTCTGTAATAGTGTCGTACAAATATAGAGTTTGGAATTCGCCCTTGTAATAGATCTATTATCTCTGGTTCAATTCCTTCATTCCTCAAAAATGTGGCGAAGACCTTTCTACAGTAATACATATTCATAGAGACGCAATATTCACTAAAGGTGTTTCTCATCAAATTATATGAAGTAACTTGTTCGGACTTACGAGCAATTTGTAAGATTTCCTCATTTATAATGCTAACATATGCCTTTTTGGAAACGCGGATAAAGTGGTTTGGAAATTTATAATGCATCAAGAGCATCCTTTTCTTGTCAATATATGTAGTACCTTCAGTCCTAATGAGATCCATTGCTTTATACCCTTCATCCGGCCGAAGCCCCGTTAAGGTATTAAAGAGGATAATATTCCCCCACGATTTTGGAAGAACTAGAATAGAATCCTTTATCCATTTTAACATAGTAGTATAGGATTCATTAGAATCATTGAAAATTTCATTAAATATAGCATATGCCTCTTTCTTTGGCCATTTTAATTGGAATCTCTTAATGAGGGTTTGCCACCGATCATATATTCCCATAAACTTTGACAATGATGCCAATGATTTCATTGCATGCTGGCGTGTTTCTGGAGAAACAGACATTAAATCTTGAGCATTTTCTTCTTCTAAAACATAGTAGAATCTCTTTATATATTGAATCTTGTTTCTTATAGTATGAGGACTTTGTTTCTGGTTAACAAGATACTCTTTGAAATCTTGTACCAATTTCTCATCAATTGAGCATAATTTGTTACCGCTGTATGGTCTCTTATCCCTCTCCCGGCGCTGATTCAAAATTAAATTGCTATTTTTTGTAGCTTCTGCAGGATGTTGAGGTACGGGAGAATCATTCAAACCTCAAAGCCCACAGTCGGAAATATTTTCGGGTTTAAATTCACCCACTTTCACAGACATATTTCTGAATTCAGTTGCAGTAAGCATTCGAAAATTAATAACAAGAATGGTTCTACCCTACACTCTCTACAATAAGTTGTAGGATGGATTTAAGACCATCGTTTAAATGAAAACACGATAAAGTTAACCTATGTAATCGATATAAAAAGACTAGATCAGTAAATTCAACAAATCAAATCGTATACTATCCTACCAAGAATATAACTAGCCTTAGAACATCCTCTGCCGATCTTCCATATTCTGTATATGCGTGTAATATATTTAATCGGCTCTGTTCAGTTAACAGGTTTTAATTCCTTGTTGTGATAGTCGACAAACAGGTTCAACCAGTTTTTTACGTGTTTTAGTTTGCAGTTCTTTAGCCTGCAGGGAAAGTAATCATCGAAACTTTCAGTTCTGTCCTTGATATACTGCATTGTTCTTTCAATCAAGTTTTTTTCATAGGAGGAATGGAGATGGTGTTCTAATTTAAGGAATTGACAAGCCATGGGATACCAAGTACCACCATCTGTTGAAACTGGATGCTTTCCATAGTCTCTGACTATGTTTGACAGAAACCGTTCCGCAACAAACATGTTTCTCTCCTTAGAAATGGATAGTGAGAGAATTTCCTTACTTTTCGCATCTATTGCAACCCATAACCACGTGTATTCTGAACCAACCTTAAGCAATGTTTCATCTACAATGAATTCACATATCCTTCTTTGTTTTGTCTTGATAATCTTAGGTTGGTACTTTTGAATCCAGTTCCAGATAGTGACATGATTTCGTTTGATACAGTATGATAATCTTTCAGATGTTTTCCTAAGAGAAAGACCTGAAAAGTACAAATGTAAGCCATAATACACATACCTTGAAGGTGTTCTGTTTCTAGTATTCATAAAAGAGATAGGACATCTTCAAGCTATAGACTTGACGCTAAATGAACAGAGCCATTTAATCTTTAAAAAAGTATGACATAGAGCAACATAAAAGTAGTTAATCCTTTTCTGTCAATATCTTGGTTCATGTATTTAAAATTACTACAAGTATGTAACTTGGTATTTGATGATCATGGTTGGGGACTCGGTAGAAGGATTGGGTTGGTGTAGATTACTGACAGTTTTACGTATGCAAACAAGATTGGACATACAATTTCATGTGAACTTAAAAACCTGACAGAGTTGATTGGTTAGTATTATTGTTGTTTTTGTATCTCTCCATTTCGGCCTTCCAATCAATCTCTGACATACTCATTAATCTCAGAAAATCGTTAACTGATTGAGGACCAAAACCAGCAAAGTGATTGTTAAAGGCTATCAATATATCTTGTATGTCAGAATTTTCATTCTGGATCTCTCTAACCTGTTTAACGTATTCAAGTAGATCTTTTCTTCTGTCTTTTACTATTTTTCCAAAATCCTTTTCAGATATACTTCTGTCACCAATAAATCTAATATATACGTGATCTGAAGTAACAATTGATGGGGATACAAGTTCGTCCCGAATACTCCAGACCAACGAGATATCATTGTATTTTAGAAATTCATACACCTCTTCCGTAAACCAAGAAGGATGCCTCACTTCAATGGAATATCTGAATCTTTTGTCTAGATGATGAACCATATCTTTTAATGGAGTAAAGCCGTTCCTTTCTGTGAGAAAATGGGGGAGTTGTATTAGCAGTGTTAGTGTTTTATCAATCAATGGTTCTAATGAGTAAAAAAGAATTGATAGAGGCTTTACAACATCTTCTAATTTCTTTTCGTGAGTTATAACTTTGGGAAATTTTAATGAAAACCTAAAATCATCAGGTGTCTTGTCCTTCCATCCTCTAACTGTAGTTCTTGAAGGTATGTGGTAATACGTAGAATCAACCTCAACGAATTTAAAGAGTTTAGAGTAATAGGACAGATAGTCTTTATTTTCCATTTCTCTTGGATAGAATTTGCCCTTCCAGCCTTCATAACTCCATCCAGAACACCCAATGTTTAGAGCCATAGATAGATACTAATGAAATTAGAACATGAAGATAGAAAAACTTTCAATTAATTACAATTGTCAATATGCATTTAATCGAATAATTTATCAAAAAGGTGTTGAATCCAGTTTTTACAACAACTGCTTTTAAATTTTTAAGAACTATATGATGAACAATTTTTGTGACAAATAAAAGATTATCATCAACGGTTCTCGTTTTGGTTACTATAATGGTTTTTGTAGGTAGTAATTTTACTATTTCAAACACAAGTCCAGTTTTGGTTTATGCGACTTCCCCTCTAAATCAATCTATTCAACAAGATCAACTTGATTTGCAATCAACGATAAATAAGGAAGTTCAGCAAACAATTACTGAAACAGTTGATAGTATTAATACTATCGATAATTCTAACGTTACCTTGTCTATGACTACTATCAATAATAATACTCAATCAAGTATTCTACCCTCATCACCATCATCATTATTTGAGGATATGATTCGGGAAATAGATAGCTTGCCAGTTCAAAAGGTAACAGTAGATGATATAGATATGGCCTATAAGCAGATAGATGAGGGAAACAACACAATTGTTTTAATTGCAGGAGCAGGTGATACTATAGACATGTGAAGTCCAACTGTGATAAATAACTTGACTAATGCTCTGGATGACTGTAAAGTGATTATTTTCGATAATAGCGGTGCTGACGAATCTACTATAGGGACCTAAGAGTTTTCAATTAGCCAATTTGTAAATGATACTCTGAGTTTTTGAATGCATTGGGAATTGAGAAACCCAATATCCTTGGATGATCTATTGGGGCCTTTATCGCACAGCAACTAGCGGTAGTAGATCCAGATAGAGTGGATAGCCTCATTTTATATGCTTCAAGTTGTGATGGTCCTGATTCAGTTCCACCAACTCCTGAAGTAATGGAAACATATAGCAATACTTCTTCCACTCCTGAGGAGGTAGGTCAGAGTTCAATTACATTAATGTTCCCTAAATTATGGTTTGAAGCTAACCCTAATTATCTGAACTATGTTCCAGTCCCATCCAAATCAGTATCTCCAGACGTAATGGAGATGCAAATAAGAGCGTCAGAAAACTGGAGTGGCAAGTGTCAGATTCTCGGAAACATTTCCTCGTCCACTATAGCTATTGTCGGAACTGACGATTATTTTACCCCAGCAGAGAATTCTGTTAACATAGTTCAAAAAATTCCGGGAGCATGGCTAATGAAGATAAAGGATGCAGGTCATGGGTTAATGTATCAATATCCAGAGATATTCAATAAAGCAGTACTTTCATTCTTAAATATCCAAGAATTGCAAAGTAGTAACACTAATAGTAATGCGAACCATGAGGTTAGAGTAGATATGAAACCAGTTCGAACTCCTCTTATTTTCTCAAATGATTTGGCAGTATGATAGTTCTACGACGAGAAGAGCTCCTCACTACTGATCTACAATTCAGAAATGTATTTTTCTCTTTTATGAGATTAAATATTATTTTTCATATTTGCACAGACTCAGGCTGTGTTATGTCATCGGGTGCACCTAGAAAATCAAATCTATTTGATTAAACAATACTGTTTCATTATAAGATGTAGAAAATGTTTTTAGATTTAGGCAAAAGGCAATTTCTCTGATGTTATCTTGTTTTGGTTATGTTTAAAAGAAAATTCTATTTTCGTAATGAATTTGGCCTATTGTTAAAATATAATAAATGTGAAATTTTCTATTGCGCCAAGTAGGTCATATAAAACATTGACGTCTTCTATGAATTTTGACGACGAACTATAAGCATTGGATGATATTTAACACAATCATTAAATACGATTAATTCAATCCAATTTTTCTGTTATATCCAACGTGTTTTGCTGGTAGCGAGGGATAGGTTAACTCATTATGATTAGTTACTTTTAGCTCCCAATTTTGGTCCGTAATTTGACCAATATGATAACAGGCCCGACGCTTATGACAGATTTCATTAATCATTTAAAATTTTTGTCCTTGAAAATTGAGCAATCATAGTTAATAGTTACATTTATCACAAATAAAATATGTACAATTAGTAGGGAGGCCTCATTGAGTAAGAATACTGATCTTAAGGATCAGGATCCTAACACAGATAGAAGGCTAGTTTGCAGAGATACTTGGGTCGCCGATCAAAAAATAAATTCCTCAAAGTTAGATGAGGTCGACAATATAGATCTTTCAGAATTACCAAATCAATCTACTTATAGAGAATTAAAAGATCGGATAAACAACTTGATCCCGAAGCACTTTCGATAATGATAGCCACAAAGCAGCTAGTCAAACGGGAATTGGAATACTATAAAAATACTATAAAGTATGTTGCTGGCTCTGTTCACTTAATATGTTTTATTTCATTGTTATGATAGTCTACAAAGAGCCGCAGCCAATTCCGTACATGCTTTAACTTGTAATTCTTTATTCTACAAGGAAAGTAGTCATCGAAACTTTCGGTTCTATCCTTTATGTATTGCATCTTTCTTTCAATCAGACTTTTCTCCAGAGAGGAATGAATGTGATGATCGAGTTTGAGAAACTGACAAGCCATGGGATACCAAGTACCTCCATCATCAGTCGAAACTGGATGAATTCCATGAATCTTGACTAAATCTGAAATGAATCTTTCAGCTACAAACATGTTTCTTTCTTTAGAGATAGACAGTGCGAGAATTTGCCTGTTTTCTGTCGGGTTCAGTTGCAACCCAGAGCCAGACAAACTCTGATCCCACCTTCAACATGGTCTCATCTATTATATACTCTAGAACTCTTCTTCTAGTTGACTTCAGCTTTTGAGGCTTGTACTTTTGAATCCAATTCCAAATGGAAACGTGATTTCTCTTGTATATCTGAGATAATCTTTCCGAGGCTTTTCTTAAAGATAGGCCTGAAAAGTACAAATGCAACCCATAATATACATACTTTGAAGGCGTTCTGTTTCTAGCAAGCATAAAAGAAATGGAATGCTTTCAAGCTATAGGTTTATCGTTAAATGAACAGAGCCCCTTAGAGATTTGGTATATAATCAAGAAACTAAACTATATAGAAATCGTGTTCATAATCACCTTTTCTAGTCTCCTTATGTCCTTCTAGACTGGTTGTTCCAAGATATCTGACTCAAAAAATTTGTTTTTACAATCTCCGATAATCTTATGATATTGTCCTCCTTTGAACTTGATCAACTCAAATTGCTAAAATGAAATTCGTTTATAACTTATCCGGCATTATAGTCTCGTACTTGTAATGATCATCTTCTACAATAGAGGCATTCCTTAATGGATATCCAATACAAGAATATTGGAAATTAATCTGTTTGAAGGAATTAGATTCAATATAAGACGACACTTGTGATTTTATCCCAATAAGATTAACACTCGGTTTCATTAATCTAAAACCTAATTGATGATTCTTTTCATGACGTCCATATTATTGGAGATAACTTATAATCTCTTAAAGTTACAATATTTACTAAAAAGACCAAATTGACTAAGGAGATACAATTACCACCGACCATAGTAATCCGTCGTCAAGTATAGGAATGGATTATGTAATACCTATTATAAGATCGTTGTTCCAACTAAGCTCATAATCACCTTTTGCTCGTTTTTCTGCAATTGCATTCTAAATAAGAGAACGTAACGTTTCATTAATTTCGAAATCGATGGCAAGTATGTATATTTGATGGCGAATTATTAGATTGTTTAGATTAAATTCTTAATAACCTATAAGAAAAGTACGGTTCACATAATCTTAACCATTGCTTTCACCATTCAATGATCAACAAATTCATTATATGTTATATCTTACTTTAAATCAGTGGAGGAATTCGACAAGATGATTAAATCCTTTTATTTTTATCCTTTTTGTGTATATCATTTGAATTAATCGCTGTCAAAATGCAATCAATGTACGAGCAATATATTGCATGACGAATTTTCAGAGACTTTTCTAGCTACACTACCTAATGCATGAAGCTTCGATATTCCTCTCAGGCCTACTGTGCCCATTATTACTAACTTATGCTTGCCTTCTGCTATTTTCCTAATAATGCTTTCGGGCGGATACCCTATATTTACCTCTATATCTATGACTATATTCTGTTTATTTTTGTATTTGGCTCGCACGGTTTCTAGGGTTGCGAGCATTTCATTTTTAAGCTTTTGATGCAGTTCTTTTAGATATACTTCTTTTGAGACCATCTCATCTGTGATTTCGGATTTGAATTTCAACGTCTGCATTGTAGGCGGGAGCAATATTTCATCTACTGTATTGAATAACAAAATAGTTGAATTACAAGTTTCGGCTATCTTTACAGCACATTCTGTCGCTCTATCTGAAAATTCAGAGCCATCATATGGTACCAAGATGTTAGAATATGGGCGTTTATCTTCTTTAGTAGCATTATGATGTACCAGCATTGTAGGTACTTTGGACAATTCCGATACTCTCCTTGCTACACTACCAAGAGCCATCATAGAACCGAGTCCGGAAATTTGTTTTCTTCCCATGATGATTATGTCTACATTCTTCTCTTCAACATAACGTAGTATTTCCTTACTCGGAGAACCTATTCCAATTTGTAAATCGAAAGGGATGTTTGCTGCAGTCAGCTTTTTTGATCTATCTTTCAGAAGTACTTCAGCTCCTGTTTTAAGAAGGCTTATTATGTTTTTCTTTGACTGTTCTATCTCTGAACCGCTCTTTATGAAAGAGAGAATTAAACTGGGGGGCACAATTTGCTCCTCTACTACGAATAATAAAGTTAACTTTGAATTAAATATCTTTGCAAATCTAATAGCTTCATCTAACGCAATATCTGAAATTTCTGTTCCGTCATGTGGAACCAAAATGTGAGAAAAATACGATGAATTGTTCAATTGTCAATTAAAGTCATGTGTAATTAATATTTAAGTTTACATCTATGCAGGTCTGAATAGTATTTTTATTTTTTATACTTGATTAATTCGAAAGGACAATGAATGACCGTATTAATACCTACTGGGAAATTTAAGGTCATCTTCACAGAGGTTAGAAGGTGATACATTAGGTCGTTGACAATATCTGTGTATCTCTTGCAAATTAAGTTCTTTCCATCAATAATTGTGAATTCTGCAGATTAAATTCTTCCCATGATTCCTTTATTTTGATAATTAACTTCGAGAGATTAGATGGAAATTCTTAAAGGCATAATAACGATTTTAATACGTGCAGGATCAATTCATAGACACAACTTGAGCCTCAGTTAGCTTAAGTCGATAAATGTTCATTGATATGTGTTCCCTAAAGAAAAAACAATTATAATTGCCTTAACTCGTAGGAAAATAATTTCAAAAATGAGAAATGTATCTGTCAGAGAATAAGTAGAATAAAATTAATATTAATCAATCAAAACGATTGCAAAAGTTTAGTGTAAAATAGAGTGATATGAAGATTAACAAGGATTCAGAGGTAATCCAACTATTTTGAGATTGACCTAGCGAAAACTATTGTAACTATTGACATTTGTCTAATAAGATGATATCTCCAAAATTTTATACTCGTCACTTAAGCTGAAAACAATGACCATCAGGTAGTATTTCAAGTCAACCGAATATCGAATTCTATAAAAGACTTTGAATGTATTAGTATTGTCATTGGATAATTTGTGGTATTCATGAAAAGATCAACAAACACTCAAATCCATACGACTCAAATTATAAATGACTATGTTTGAGAGTTGTTAATTATTTTAATGTCATAGAGCCGTTAGTAACCAAAGTATTAGAGCATCATTGAAGTGAATCTAACCCATGCAGTTAGGAACAATTAATTTTAGAGGAGGTAATATTAATAGGAAGTTAGAAAGGTCCATCTTATTATCTCTCTTACAGCCAATTGTCTTCACTCTCTCTTCAGATGAATTTCATGACTTTTCTCTTCCTAGTATTATTCTGATATTAGTCTGTTCCCCAAGGGTTGTCTATTACAAACCGCCAAGTCCCATCAGCTTGTTTGCGAAGTACATCTGCAGATTTGGAACTTATACTGACAGGATTGCCATCTGGTCCAGTTCCGCTAAACGACCAATCAGTTGTTACTAAGGCAAGATCGCTTGTTTGAAGCACCCTCTTTACCTTTAAATCAAGTTTTCCCTTAAGGTCGATGAAATTGCGTAGACTTTGTCGTACTCCATCTAGCCCTTTTGCAAGCTCTCCTGGTTGACTTGCAAAACATGCATCGGGTTCATAAAGAGTCATAAGTGCATCAAGGTTTCCATTGTTAATACCTTCAACGATTGAGTCTAACACTCCCTCAGGTTTAGTTGTATTATTCATACAGTGATTTTGCAATCCTTTGTTTTAAGTTTATCATAAAAAATTAGGTAGTTGTGATGGATTAAACTATAGACAATTGGTTGTTTATTTTCTAATATCTTGAGTTAATTGGTAATTAATTTAAGAAATGTCTCATAGTATTGATATTTAACAACCATAAATGAATTAACTTACAAAACCTAATTTTAAATCAATGTATCCTATTAGTGGGGATGTACTTTCTTCTTATTGTTGTTGTATGAATGCTTGTAATTCATTCAAACTCAATCGTCTCTGTTGTTATATAAATGCCATAGGACATGTATGAATGATTTTATCACTCTTGTTCCATTAACGAATTCATAATCCATCCGGCTCATGATTGGCCAGAACAGATTCAAAATGAAGACTGGAGCTTATCCACATAAATTAAGAAATTTATTCTTAAATGATGCATAGAATGTAACCCCAATAAAAACAATGATGATTGTGACATGAAGTTTAGTTTGCAAGATTAAAATCTGATTGTTACTATATCTTGGAATGTAATAATTCTTATGAGTCATCGACTGGTTCCTAACAACTGATCAATTTTAGCAGAATTAGATTATTGGATTTTGTAACAATTAGGTTTTTTGGGAATTCCGACCAAATCCTACACGCTGTTTCTTGTAACATACATATTACAAATTAGAGTTAAAATACGATGCCTTTTATGTAATGGTTATTTCCAGTTTTGACTATACTTGCAACTCCAATTCGAATATTTCCTAGCATTGGTCATCGATCTCTTAACTATTGTTGCAAGTTTCAGTCTTATAACGTCGGTCGGAACTACAATTCATGATCCATCCTCTGAAATTCTATAAATAACGTTAAGTATGCTACTCTAATTGTGGAATCTCAAATTGGACAGATATTACAAGATTTTGCAGTTATAATGATTGTTGCCTCTGCAATGACTTTGGCTTTTTACAAGCTAAAGCAACCTATGGTTATAGGATTCATCGTTGCAGGCATAATAATAGGGCCTCATACTCCGCCGTTTAGTCTTATCCATAACCTAGAAGTACTCAACTTATTCGCAGAGATGGGAGTAATCCTCTTACTTTTTACTGTTGGAATGGAATTTCCTATTCAAAAATTAAAAGAAGTTGGAAGAAAGGCAATTGTAATAGCTTCAAGCGAAGCCTTTGGTACTTTAGCCATAGGTTTTATAGTTGCACAATCATTAGGATTAGGATTTTACGATAGTCTTTTTGTTGCTCTTGCTATATCAGTAACTAGCACTGTTATCATAATGAGAGTTCTTGGAGAACTCAAAATGATGAAAGACGAATCAGCTACATTGATCCTGGGTACAACAATAATCGAAGATATCCTCATAATCTCACTATTGGCCATATTTCAATCCACAGGTGCGAGTGGAGAATTCTCTCTTAACGAAATCATAATATCTGTTGGAATAACCATAGGTTTTATTGCAGGAGTGCTAGTAGTAGGCTCCAAAATTATTCCCAAACTAATTGACATAGTTGCAAGAACCAACCAACACGACGTTCTAATAGTTGCAGCTGTAGGACTGGCTTTTACATTGGCCTTTGTATCATTTCAACTGGGAATATCTGTTGCTGCAGGTGCATTTTTTGCAGGTGTTCTTGTTGCAGAGTCTAGATCTCATGCTGTAACAAGTGTTTTGGCTAATCCAGTAAAAGACATTTTTGCAGCATTGTTCTTTGTATCGGTTGGTGCGCTCATGGACTTTTCACTGATTCCCCAGTTTATAGTCCCTGCATTGATATTGATAGGAGTTTCAATTGGTGCAAAATTCATGACTGTTTACCTTGCAGCCAGACTCCAAAAATTAAGTAACCTCACTTCGACAAGAGCTGCATTGGGATGTTCATCATCTGGTGGTGAAATAGCACTAGTAGTAGCAAAAGGAGGAATTGATGTCGGAGCGGCAAATCCTATTATTCTACCAATGATTGGTACGATGACAATTATAACAACATTCATTGCTCCTTACGTTATTAAATTAGGCTGGAAGTTTACAGAAAGATTTGCAAAACAACATGACAAAATGAATGAAAAACTACAACATAAACAAGAAAAAAAATCAACAGATGTAGATGATGGTTCAAATACATCTTTATGAGATAAAATACCTTTTCAAAAGGAATCTATCGATGAAAGATAACTAGATTCGATATTGATATCTAATCCTTTTTTTGATTATATATCCGGACAAGGGTAGACAAAACGATATCAACCAAGTCCATAATAACTGAAAAGAATACAATATTATCTAGTCTGCGTTAGGTACTGTGGAGTCTATGAAAAGGTTAATGTCAAAAGAGACTGATTCTGGGAATACTTTGATAACTTTCAAAGACTATTTTGATAATAAATATGTCATCGTATCGTATAGGGAAGGTATGCCATATCGCATTGTCTGTAATACTGATGATTGCGGTCACGTAGGTTTTGCTATTTGTCTAAAAGAAATTACACCAAGGATAAGCCTAGGATTTATTAAAAAATAAGATTCATGTATGGTGTATACCAACTTGCCCACTTACTATTCATGAGGAAGTTGATATTTGGTAAATTCCAAAGTTTTTGGTAATAACTAGGCTTTTAATTTCATAATATCGAACGGAGCAAATAGGACTCCAAGCCTTGCCTCCTTTATCAGATCCATAAACCTTGTTGACTGCTCTCTATTGTGTTTAGAAACACCAGCAACATTCTATTCAAAAAAGTTTAGAGCCTCAGTTATATCTAAATAATTTTGTTTTAATTATAAATCCGATAAAACGCGGTTAATTGATTCGAGCGTCTAATACCAAAACATGTTCCAATTACATGAATAAGTATACATGCTCATAAATTCATTTTATTATCAATTCTACACAATCGACTTCTTCTGACACATTTTTTGATACATTTTCCAATCTTCTAAAAGTGTCTGAAATTCCCTTATGTCCGATACTGCCTATAACAATTAGATCGATATTATTTACTTTAGCCTACCGGGCTATTTCTTCCACTGGAGCACCTATTTTAATTTCCGTGGTAATAGTAATATTGTCTCTGGTATATTTTTCTTTCAAATCCCCAGGTATTTCAGTCAGTTCGTTCTTTATCTCCTCATGGGATTTGTCCACTATAGGAGAAATGAGGATCTCATTGTTTTTCGACTCTATATTCGAATAATGAATTGATAGTGGTATTTCATTAATTACATAAAGTATAAAGATTTCTGTTTGATTAGAAGATGACAATTCTATTGCTTTTTCCAAAGCCTTGGTCGACAACTTCGATTTATTACAAGGTATTAGAATACGCCTAATAGCCATTTACCTATATCGATCTTCCATCAATATATGGAGTATTGGTTACCACAAGTAGTTAATTGGGCTTTAAAGCTGTTTAACCTAAATCCAACAATAAAGAAAATTGATATGCCTGTGTCTATTTTGATCCATTCTTATTTACTTTTACGATCAAATATATTGTTATGTGGTAAATATCAGTACCAATTATTATTTTGTTATGGGGTGATTGAATCTGTTTTTATCATAAAATAGTTGAATATTCTTATTAAAAAGTTTGATACATTGAAACGAAATTTGAAGTTTTACAAATCATGTAACAAGCCACCAATCATTTTTTAAATGTTTCATAAAATGGCTAGTAAAACTAGATGACAGGATTTCTAAAAGAAAAAACTGTGCATCACTTTAGATATACAAACTCGAGTCATTAGTAACAATAATTAGTCTGACATTTTGTTATTGTCTACGATGAAACATAGCGTATGAATGGTGACAAAATTTGATGTATTACTTGCTGCTAGTGAGTTTAATTTAACTAACTTGGCATATACTAATAGAAAGTGTTTTATTAAATAATAATTCCATATAATGCGTGATCAATGCGCTGATTTAAAAATTCAAAATATTAGTGTTTTTGATAAGCTAATTTGAACCACCTGATGTTATGTAAAGCAATCTTGCAAGCCATACAAAACATTCTTAAGAGTTGAAACAAAAATACATGACACAGATGAACTAATAAGAGCCTATCCCAAAATTAACTTTCTATAGATGATTATACTACAAGAGAACTGTGCTAGACCAAGATAGTTTTCATCCTTCTTTTCATATCGTGTGAAGAGTTTCCTAAACCTGTTATGCCATGAATTCGTTCTCTCTACAACCCATCTCTTGGAAGAATATTTCTTACGGTTTGGCATTGATATTTCTTTGCCAATTTCACCTTTCTTCCCTTTTTTCTTCTTGATTGGAATGTGCAGAACATATCCTCGTTTGATTAATTCCTGTTCTTCCTCTGCAGATTTGTATCCCTTATCAAGACACAGATGTTGTAATCGTCGTCGTCGTCGTCTCGATCTGGATAATGATTTTGGTCTTTTTATTACTGTATTATCGACTACATCTGTTACCAGATTGATGTCGTGAGTGCTAGCAGGTGAAATTACAACCGATAGAGGAATACCTTTCTTCTCTGTCAAAATGTGTCTTTTTGTGCCTAGTTTGCTCCTGTCTGTGGGATTATTTCCAGTCTTGGCCCCCCTAAAGATGACTTTATGGATATACTGTCTATGGATTGCCACGTCCAGTTGAGACCAATTTTATCATCATAATCTTTCAATAGTTTGATCCATGCATTTTTAAATACATCCAGTTTATTCCACTCCTGAAATCTCCTGTGACAGGTAGAACCTGAACCATATTCTTTTGGAAGCATCTTCCATTGGCACCCCGTTCTAAGAACGTAAAGGATCCCATCCAGTACTTGTTTATATGGAATAATCGGTCTACCCACAGTTTTTGGAGGCTTTTCTTTAGGCAGTATCTTCTTAAACTCGTCCCATAATTCATCGGGAATCCTTCTGATAGTAGGAAGAGTGTGTTTTGCTTTGTCTTCCTTAGTCTGGACACAGATCACGGTTTACCAAGACAGATAAGGAGCTATATTTCTATCGAATTTTGGAATAGGTTCTAAGATGATTGGAGTCGAATTAGGTATTTCACATACAATTTGAAAATATATCAAAAGAGTATGTGTTTCTCTCAATAGTAAACATTATTTTCTCACCCTAAGGTCATATTTGATTGGGTTATCGTCGATCAAATATGATATCGGCAAAAGTAACTATTAAAGTGTTTGGATGTGACTATGATGATTATAATACATTAGTATGGTTTGGGTTGAAATAATTGAGACCAAAAGTCTGTGGCGGGTTGTGGATGAGGTACAGTCAAATCAAAAGAAGCTACTATGAAAGCGATATTACTTTTATAAAACTGTAGTATAATTCGATGTTGTCCATCGTCCGGAAAGATATACTCTAAGTTGAACATACCATCCTTAACGGATTTCTGTGGGAATTTGAATAATCTTCCGTCATGATCAGTAATGGTAGCATTTACCAACAATCCATTCTCAAGGAGGAGGTCGTCCGAAGTCAAATTTCTAATTTCAAAAGAGATTAGAGTCCATTGATCTATGATGGGAATCTTTGGTTCAAGGTTCATTGTGATTTTGAGGTTTTCTCTTTCGCTAATCCAAGTTGTATTGTCTATTATGGGTTCGGTTGTATTGTTATCCTCTACTTGGGCAAACCCTTCATAGAATAAATCAGCTTCGGAGTTGTTGTCATCAACATATAAAGATGTTAGAGAAGGAATTATCGAAAAGAATGAAAAATAACCATAAATGACTATTGAAGCAATCATCATTATTCTGGCGGTATAAAGATTCATAGCACAAATATTCTTCTTCTTGTCATATATAATCCGTACAAATTAAATCTATTTGTTTGAATTATTTTGCATTTCCATGATTGTCAAATCTTTTTCTTTTTATAAAGAATTATTATTATAACTAACGTTATAGGCAAAATTATGATAATGCCGTATACTATGTAAACGAGTGTTAAAGGGGAAAGTAAACTAAAAGTATTGTTTGATACATTTTCAAAATCTGCAGATGATTCATACGGATTTTCATAAACTATTGTCCCAAACTCTACAAATGTATTTTTGTTATCCGTACTTTCAATCCTAATAGTAACCTCCCCAGATGAATTGAAGGCATACGTTCTCGAAGAGGAACCTACCTGAGTGATATCGCTAGTCCTGTATATTTCACTACCATTTTGCAAAATTACAAAGTTGTATGGCCATAAATGTAAGCGAGAGTTTTCAGGATATTCAAAAAAATCCATTATAAAGGTAATGGGTTCATTTGTCATTATGGTTACGGGGGTCCATGATAGACCTATTTCAATCCTATTGTCTTCTGTAAAATTGTAGATAGGAAATTCATCAATCTTGTTTCCAACCTGATCAACGGGATAGGATGGAATACTTGTAGAAGTGTTTCTTACAACAACGGTACCTTCCATCCATGGGTGAATAGTACAGAAATAACTAAATGTACCTGAAGTATTGAATCTAATCGATATAGAGTCGCCTGCTGAAAATAATCCGCTATCGAATAACCCATTTGGTTTTCCTTGTGAATTGGATATTAAACTGTTTAATCCTCCTCCAAGTCCACTTGTTACAGTATGCGGCTCAGTATCGTTATTAACCCATGTTACAGTATCATTTACATTTATTGAGATTACTGTTGGATCATACCATTGCCTTGGGGATAAATTCGTTATATCCACTTCAGGATTTGCAGCCCCCTTGGATATACTGACTACGTTATTGTTGAAAATCTTTTCTTGAGCATATGAAAAAATTTCCTTAGAATCAATCTGTTGAATACTAAAGGAACAAAAGTACGCAAATATGAATAGGAAGAATAATGTATAGAGACCAACCACTTAGATTCCTTATGATTAATATTATTTAAGTAGTGTATGAGTCACTTTCATTGTTAGACGTTGATATAACTATTTGAATATTTTTGTAGTATTTTTTATACTCTACTGGCCGAGAATTTTAATGGTATTATATACATTGATTACAAGAAAGTGAACTTTAATAACAGCATTTAATTATCTTCAATACTCATAACTTTACATGGATTACTGATGATAATAACACAGCAATCCAGGAATCTTGCTTATCTGTTTATTAGAAAAATCTCGGTCTTCAACGAAGGAAATATTGGTGAAAAAAGATGGATTGGACAAGAATAGAATTATTATGGACTTGTTGTGCCAGTTCAATAATTCAAATTCAAATCATGCCTGTTAATTTATGGAAAGAATCCATTAAATTTCAATATCGATAATTAAAACTGTCTTCCTCTTTAAATTTAGAAATATCAATAACACATTGCCTTTAAGCAGCACTGAAGCCAATGATTTGGCAAGATACTTCCATTCTTTTCTGATTCCATTGGGTATATACTTGAAATTAGATTTGCCGTCTTACTTACATGTTCGGTCCAAATAACATGGTCTATACGATTGTTACTAATAGATGTCTTTATGTTTAAACTGATGGTTGAATGACTTGTCCAATTACGCCCTTTACCTGTAGTCAGTTCATTCCGGATATTAACTCAAACGCCCCTAACGAAGGAAAATGCAAGTCACGTTTCACTCTTAAAATTAGGAGAGAAGTCGATTTAAGGAAGTTTAGATGCAATAATGTCTGCCTTCTCAATAGTAGGTGGACTACTAAGTAACTCTGCAGACTTTTCCATTAAAGCAGCGGCAACTTGTCCTGCTAGATGTTCCTGTCTTCCGTTCTCATCGGGAAATGCATCAAATATGCCAAATGTTGTTGGACCCAGCCGAAATGCAAACCACACCGTAGTATTGGACTCTGAACTATTGATAATCCACTTTTGAGAAATTGTTCTACTTCATCTTCCTTGCCCGCTTTTGCTTCCAATCTGACGTATAGTCCTACTTTAACCATGGTCTATATACTTTGAATACGGTGCTTTAAATTATTTTTTATATCTTAGAATCAAAATGGCAATTTATGGTTAATACAATGAACGGTGTTCACAAACTTATGATGATAAGTTGATATGATATCTATTATTGCTCTATGCAATATGTAGATGCTTTAGATATTAAGAGCGAACTAAAATCAGCAAGAAGTTGTCCGGGACATGATTTAGGCATTGTCATTAGTACCCTCATAGTAAAACTGGTCATATCTTTGAAATACTTGGTACTGGACTAATAATGAGTAGTGGATCGTTTCCTTTAAAGGATATACAATATTAGAATAGAGAATTAAAGCCTATTTACCACAAGCATCTGCTTAAAAGACCTGTAATGATAGTAAGTTAATACTGGGTCATTCGTTTTCTTTTTTTGCCAAATTTAGTGTCTAGTATATTTACTTTTCGAACCTTAACTATATATGCATGAGTTCAAAAAAAGAGGATATCTTTATGTGACTCTCATATTTTTTGCGATATCATGGATAATACATGGAGTTACTGCATTTAACCAATTTGCAGACGAACAAAATCAACACCATCAACCCATATTAATGAATGTATTTTGGAATGAATTTGTTAGGCAAACTACAGAAAACTGGCAATCCGAATTTTTACAACTATCGTGGCAGATAGGTGGGCTGATGATTTTGTTTGCGGTAGCATCACCGCAAGATAGGTTAGGGGATCAAAGAAAGGAGAAGATCTTGGAGAAAATATTGGAACTGAGAATGGACACAGAAGAATACAAGCGATTTATGAAAAGTCTTGAGGAAAAATATCCAGAAAAATAAATAGATATTACTATAATACTCATAAATATACGAAGTTAACCAATTCAAACTAGTAAAGCATTCGTATGACCCATTTGTTCAAATGTCATTTCTGCTGATCAATAAATGATGTTATATCATTATTTGTCGTTTAAAGAAATACTTCGAATGCGAAAACGAGAAAAAAGAATAATTGTCGGTAGTTATGAATGCTATCGAAAAGGTTGTGATTATCTATTGACTTTGTTGACCTTATCTTCTTTAATTAAGCTCCAACTTCAAATTGATTGGAGAAAGCAAATACTCAATAGTAAAAAACTGATGAAAAGTTTTCGTGTCAACTTATGGCATATTTATTCTAATAATAATCAAACGAAAAATAATACGAAAAGAATTTAAATCATGGTAACAATTGCCATTTAGCCTCAACTTTAACTAGTCAGCTAGTTTTTGAATATCCTACATTATTTCTCCATTTAGCATAATTTCTTGTATCTATAGTAATTGATCTCAGTCATGAATATTTCAAAGTTGACTTCTGATACTGCATAAGGTCTACGATATTAATCAGCATTTCAAAGTATCAAATTTTGATTAAACTCTTTGTAACACAAGTCAATACCAATTCGAAAATATTTTTCTTTGGTAGTATCTATAGATGGATTCTTTTTTTAAGACCATGACTATTCCTCAAATTTGGTATATACTTACCTTATTTCATCCAGATCTTTTTCTACTTCTGACATTGTGTAAAATGACCTGTTGGAGGCAGATCTTTAATTGTATTAATTATTTCTTTTGAATTAATTTTTACTCGTTTCTTTCTTCATATTTTATTAATTCATATTTTTTTGGTAAATGTATTCCGCCAAGGATTCTTCCAATTGCTGATATTGATGTTGATGCTGATGATTTTGCAGCCACTTTCCCTCCTTTCCACCCTTGCCCTGTACTTCAGATGTTGATAAATCTTTAACGTCTCATCGTGGTTCTATGGGGTATCTCCTTTTTCAGCGGAAATTTCCATGAGAACAATGTTTTCACAGGGATCTTATTCTTGTCTATTTGCAGATTGGACGATAATTCAGTAGTTTTCTCATTTTCAACTTGCTCTTCTATTTGAATTCCCGATTCTTCCTCCACATCTTCTTTCCTAATATCTATTAATCGAAGCTGTGTATTTTCGTAGTTGAGTAAATCTGTAGATCCAATACTTATTCATCTTTCACCCCCAAACATTTGTGTTAGTTTCTCTGGATATTCAGATTTCTTATCTGAGAATCAAGCAAAGACAGTATGTTTATTTCGGGATTCTTCATAGAAATGATGTAACTCGCTTCTCCATGTATTTGAAATTTATTTTGCGATGGATTGAGCCTTTCGGATAACTCTTTTATATTTGCCAATTCCGTATGATTGTCTTGGTTTGAAATAGTGTATTTCCCTTCTCCTGTCGGTATGGCTGTAGGCATTATTCTATCTTGGCCTCTTGTTTTTGTAGAATAGTTTTCAGAAATCAGTAACTCTTCTTGTAGATCACCTACATCTGTAGTAGTCAATACATTGAATGTCTATTTTCTTCCGCTTGGATTGGATTTCCCCTTTTATGATATTGGGAAGTTTTTTTCTACCCAAGAGAAATAGCCGATATATGTTTCTTATATTTTCTTTTTTATTTTGGGTATTGTTTTCTGGAGCAAGGATCATATATAACCTTTGAACGTCCTTTATGATTTCCACTTTTTTGGAATCGACCTTCGGTCGATAAAAGAAAAAGATATCGCGACTTTCAATCACCTTCGAGCTTTTACTCTTATCCGTGGATGACAATTTAACTATTGTTCAACAAGAAATATAAGAGTAAAACGACCTCGGTCTCTGTTGGTATTTACATTTAAAGGATACATTTGTTTTTTATTTTGTTAGGATTTTGAAAGATGATCATGCAGACTAATTCAACATCCAAAGGACTAGTTTCCGTAATAGATTATTACATTAGCTGTCTTATGTTTAGATGGTTCTCTGCTCTATTTATTGTTTGGAAAATAAAACCCAGTCAAACTATCTCTATTGGAACTGATTTTAAGGGTTCTTTGAATAATTGTTGCTTTAAATCGTGTTGTCGTACAAAGCCGAATTCGATATATTTCCTACAAGACGCATAAAATTTGACTGTACTCAAGGATAAGTTAAAGTTTCACCTTGATTTCTCCTGCAATATTATGGATATAATCACTAGATTGAATTCTACTCAATTTAAAAATAATTCTTGTATGTACTACATTGGCAACCTGTCACTTTGCACCTTGGGAGTTCTGAATTCTTGATATGAAGTTTTTTTGAGTGCGAACAATTTTTACATGGTAAATAATCTGTGGGATTGAAAAACCTGATCATGATTAACTACATAACTAATCATATTTAAGATATTTCAAATGGTAAAAGCATTCAATATCATTATTAATTTTCCAGCTTGAGTTAAACCTAGGAACACTATGACATATGAAGATAATTCCATTCGTAGTTAACTAATTGAATGAACAAAAATATTCCGTTTTTATAGTCGGAATGCGCATCAACCTCAGTCAAGTTTACTGGTTAAATAAGTTGTTAGATACTAACTACCATGAACCAATCAAAGAAAGAGCAGATTCCAGAATCACAAGGTCCTGAAAGCCAAACAGGTAAAATAATCAATCAACAAAACGTGACGGAAGGTCAACGAAAAGAGGTAAACGTAGAAAGTTATTCTGGCGTTTCGAAGTTGGCCGATATATTAAAAGATGTTAGTTTTCCTGCACCAAAGAGTAAAATTCTTGACTATGTCGTCCAGAGCGAAGACTTTGATGAAAAGGATAGTATCATAAGTGCATTAAACAAACTCAAGGATAGAACGTATAATGGAGTTTCGGATCTTACTTCCTCCGCTGGGTTAGTGTACAGGTAATTAGAAAAGATGGCGTTGGATTCTACCTGTGTTTGGGTTCTTTCCATCAGCCAAATTCAAGTAACAACTCCTTAACAACTCAACTGCTTTAATTTTCATATAATGCCTCTGAAAACAACCTTAATTTTGACAGATGTCTTTGTATATCCTGTTTTATTTCCAGCCATAAAGCAATCAAATTTTATTAACCGTAATCTTGAGCAAATTTGATATGTCATTCAACTATAGAATACAAAATGTTAGCTTCTTTCCCTTATACAGAAAGTACGTTGTAATTTGTTTTCTAATTTTGTTGTTGGGCTAAGTTTGAACATACTTTTGTCCGACCGATATCATATTTACTGCCGTCCATATTCTATTTATATTGTTACCAAATTAGCAACTAAAATGTTTTTGATTACAAACATGGTTACAATAATACTCCTAACAACATTTAATACCAAACTATAATATTGTTCCTCAAACTATTGGGCACTTTGAAATGGTAGTCTCAAAATACATTGGAGGTCAGCTTATACAGATGAATTGATCTAGATGAGTGATGATTCAAGACGATAACTATATTTGATTTGTTACCATTTGATAATAATACCATATTGTTCACTTTAATTTAAGTAATTTCTTTGTCGTACTTTAGATATCGATATTTCGATTCAAAATGACTAAGAATGGATGTAGATGTGGTATCTTTTACTAATTCTTTTTTGAAAACAGAATATTCTAAAAAATCAAATTTAGTTTTAATTATCTTTTATGGATTTGAAAATGCCCAAATTCAATCTAGAAGACCTTTATAATAATATAACAGATAACAATAAAACAACAAAGATTCTTCTAATTAGATACTCACTGCAAAACAAGATTATAAAAAAATTTTGATTGCATCAAGATACTTGTGAAATAGAAAAAATATAAAGTACCAAAGGATTAGGACAAAGAATTATTTTGAAGTATCGATAGGCTTATCCCTGCAAATAAAGATGTTGTTGAAATATAAATTGAAGCGTATTAGAAAGTATTTGTCTAAACTTTATTTATATAAGAAAGAATTGGATCATCTGGCTCTGTTCATTTAACGATAAACCTATAGCTTGAAGATGTCCTATTTCTTTTATGATTAGCAGAAACAGAACACCTTCAAGGTATGTGTATTATGGCTTACATTTGTACTTTTCAGGTTTATCTTTAAGAAAAGCCTCGGAAAGATTGTCTCAGATGTATAAAAGAAACCATGTCTCCATCTGGAATTGGATTCAAAAATACAGGCCTCAAAAATTGAAAGCATCAAGAAGAAGAATTCTAGAATATATTGTAGACGAGACAATGTTGAAGGTAGGGTCAGAATACATCTGGCTTTGGGTGGCGATAGAGCCTGCAAACAGACAGATCCTCGCACTTTCTATATCCAAAGAGAGAAACATGTTTGTTGCAGAAAGATATCTTTCTAATTTGATCAAAGTTCATGGAAAGCACCCAGTTTCTACAGATGGTGGGACTTGGTATCCCATGGCTTGTCAGTTTCTCAAACTCGATCACCATATTCATTCCTCTTACGAGAAAAGTGTAATCGAAAGAACGATGCAATATATCAAGGATAGAACCGAAAGTTTCGATGACTATTTTCCTTGCAGAGTAAAGAATTGTAAGTTGAAGCATGTACACAATTGGTTGCGGTTATTTATTGACTATCATAACAGAGAAATAAAACATGTTAACTGAACAGAGCCGATCATCTTATTTAGGTCTATAAAACTCTCGAAATACAAATGAATAGTTTATGATTGATATTATTAATCTAGTCCGATGGGGTTATTTCTATAATTTAGGTTCATCTTATCTAATATGTGATTTCGTTCGATTGTGCTAAAAATTGATCGTTGGCATGTTTACAATACATGTATCCATTCTTAAATAATATGTTAAACACTTGCTGTTACGATGACAGATAGAGAATATGAAGAAGGTGCAGCAGGAACAAATAAGAATAGAAATAGTGACCCGTTAAAAGAATATTCCGATAAAGAGCCAATGACACCTGCAAAGCTCAATGAAGGAGAACCGACGGCAGTAAAACGAGATTCTAGTGATCAGAATATAACATCAACAGGTCAAACTGGAACAGAATCGCCTGAAGCACAGGAAGAATACCGCAAAAGAGGTATGACAAAAATAGAAAACGATTCTTAAATTTTGTCTTACTTTAATCCTTTTTTTTGGATCGAGTCAAGACAAAAACTTGAGCTTAATTTGATGTTGTTATTGTAAATATTCGTTGTCAGAAAATTGGATGAAAATTACATAACGTAATATTATTTGAGGACGAAAAGCAATTATCGCGACTGTAAACACGAAAATTATTATAGTTTCTAAAATTTTCCTCCGATATTGTAAATATAAGCAAATTTCTAATAATCTTTCATTATATATTTCTTAAGAACTAACTCTAAAGGAGTTAGTGAATTGACATTTCGAAATTATTAATAAACAATACTCCTTTTTGATAGAGGTATTTTTTTTGTATCATTGTTCAGTTGCAAGGAGAATCTTTCAAGTAATTATATTTTAGGCCTCCACATTTTGGAATTAATAATATTGAACCCTGACTTAAGGTCCAAA
Source organism: Candidatus Nitrosocosmicus franklandus (assembly GCF_900696045.1). Taxonomy (GTDB): domain Archaea; phylum Thermoproteota; class Nitrososphaeria; order Nitrososphaerales; family Nitrososphaeraceae; genus Nitrosocosmicus; species Nitrosocosmicus franklandus_A. The sequence goes on along the minus strand of NZ_LR216287.1, from coordinate 2,502,344 downwards.
ACCTGATTTAATATCTTTATCCTTTACTTGTTGTTTTGAATGTGTATTCATGGATTTGTAGAATTTTTGAATCAGATTTATCATTTCGTTTTGATTGTTCCTCTTTTAGATCTGTAACTATTTTTCCTGTAACTTGAATAAGATTCTATAATGGAATTTTGATTTCTTTGTCTAAGTTATTCGTGACTCAATCTCTTAAAATACTAGAATAAATAAAGTTACCTATTGGAGGATTCGCTACAAGGCTGCTTGTAATCGATTCTGAAACTTCGTAAGCAATTAAATAAGGTTTTACGACCATGCTAATTACAGCAAAAAGCTTTTCGTTACTAAATTTTTCTCTATTACCACTCCTTTTTTCAATATTCGACTCAGTGAAAAATCTGAATTTTCACTCATTAGCGTATTATTTTTATGCAAATATAAAAACTCCTAGAGTTTTATCATACAAGTTCTATTCAAGGTTTAGGTTTACAATGGGCAATTCTTCATTAGTTTCTTCAGATAGTTCAATAAATCGAGATCCTAATTGTATGAATAATTTTTCTATACATTACTATAATTAATTATTATCAGGTTTGTTTATCTGTAGGTAAAATATTTTAGCTATCTGATGAATTGTCAAATTGAGAAAATTTTTACTGGAGCGATTTGGCTAACTACATATGTATTAGGAATTCAATTATACTGCGTTATATATCATGATACGTGTTAGTATATCATGAATGCTAAGGAAGTTTTCATGGTTGTCCTTTTTGCAAATATTATTTTGCCAGGAGTCATAATCAATCCTACTCATGCACAGACGCCAACGACTTCAGATCTTCCAATGACAACTATTAACGAAACAAATTCAACTATTGATGTGCTAAATAAGACATTACCTGTTGAAAATGCTACAAAAGTGGTTCCGCCAGTTCCTATGTAAGTACAATCAGTAGCAAAAAGACATGAAAGTAACGCGATTATAATCACTGAGGTCACAATCGATAAAGCTTATAATTTACTTTTTTCTCAATTTATTATTGTTAAAAACAATGTAGCAAAATAATTTTCATGGTAAAAAACATCCTGCCTAAGTGTGAAATTTGTGACGTTCCTGTTACTGATCTTGTTGAGCCGGAAGTGAAGAAAGAAGGTCATATTAAAGAAGGAAAATACATCGATAATGTATGGATTTGCGTTGACTGTATGAAAAAGAAATAAGTTGTGAATGAAGCCTACATGTAAAGTAAAATAAATTTCTCATGTACTGCATATAGGCATTTAGTTGATTTCATGTACGCCTTTTATTTGATAACTTAAAACTTGATATTCTCAAGTTTTTTAGAACATTCATCACAGATTGTATCATGCTCCTTGGAAACAAATAACTTACCACAAGACGAACACTTCACTTTATGATCTTCATACATAGATGATAATAATAAGCTCAACATAGTATTAAACAGCAAACGAGTCCATTGATAAATTCTTATTCCCATATAATATATTTTGAAACACGTTCCCTTGGTTAATTCTTTGATGGGAGTCATCAAACACCGATAAGTGAATGATTATGGAAGGATAGGGTATGTGCTTTATTTAGATTTTGTCTAGCGAACATCAATTTCACACAAATAAGTTGTCATTCGATTTTGGTCTTGCGCTTTTAGTTCTACCTTTACTGACGATAGATCTATCAATCTAATTCGCATGTTAAAAGATATCATCACACATGAATTTTGTATCTTTCATCCTTCTAGATTAAGATATCTTAAGTATGATAATTAATATTCCATATTTCAGTTTCTCTTACAACTAATGATTTAGACAAATGTTGCCTATCAGATAATTATTAACCTTATATAATATTATTGATTAACATTCTGTTACGATATCTTTTCAGTAAACACAATATAAACCCCATTTATAAGATGCTTTAAACTCATGAAATAACCTGAGTTACACTCATAATTTACGTTCCAAAATTTATCAGTTTTGCAAAAGATTTTGAACGTATACCTATCTAGCTTAATATACACTTACATAAGCTTTGACATATTCTTTCTTCTTCTATTACTGATCCTTTTTTTCATTAATAAGCCATATATCATATGGCTTATTAATGAGAATAAAGACGTAAATCCGTCGCACTATTTTCTATATCGATCGATTCCATATCTAATAAGCATCAGGAATACTATTCCTGAGATTACTGTTAATCCAATCATTATAGTGTTTTCATCAAATTGAGAAAGTAGTATCAAAGAAAAAATGATACCTATACTAGCTAATACTGGGAAGCGTTTTATTGTCAACGGTGAGGAAAATGATCTTTCTAATTCTTTCTTTCTATATCTAAGTGCGATCAAAGAAACATTCATCAATATATATACTATAAGCATGTTAAATACAGATACACTCGCAAGTTTAGTAACGTTAGCTTGTAGTACTATTACTAAAAACAGGGAAATCCACATTACTACTAAAATGGCTATCCATGGAGTTTTCCTTTTTCTGTGAATATTTGAAAATACTTTGGGGATTGATAATCCATGTTCCGCAATTCCATATATCATTCTCGAGCTTGCAATAAGTAGCATCAAAACAGTGTTAGCCGTAGCAAATAGGCCAATTACTGAAAGTAAAAAATTGCCAGAGTTGCCGGCTGCTTTTTGAGCGGCAGTAGCCAATGGTGCATCCGACATTGAAAGGATCTCCCAACCAACTAGTCCGATTGTAGATATTGCTATTAAAATATAAATTATTGTGGTTATCCCTATAGAAAGAATTAGTGCTTTGGGTATAACCTTTCGAGGTTTCTTTGTCTCATCGGATAGTGTAACAATATTTTCAAAACCTATGTATGCAAAAAACACAAGCCCTGCTGCAGAAAAAATCATCCATAACTTGTTTGATTCATCTTGCATTGTAGGAAATTCAAAAAAATCTGATTGAAAAATAGATCCAGTATAGAAGGCCAGTCCTATAATAAAAATAAGTCCAAAGATCTCTATGAAGGTAAATGTTAAATTAATTCTGGTAGATTCAGAAATACCCCAAAAATTGATGATAGATAATATAATTATAATTATGATTGCAAAAGTAATAGGAGGAATTGAAGGTATAAATATGGATAAGTATCCCGAAAATCCAACAGCTACGGTAGCTGAGGATGATATGATGGCGAATACTACCAGAAAACCTATTATCGACGCAAGAAAGTTATTGTTAAACGCATTCATTGAAAATAAGTACTCTGCTCCACTGCTTGGAAACAGCGATGCAAGTTCTGCATAAGTTAGTCCAATCAGGATGGCAATTATTGAAGCTATGATAAAAGAAAGCCACATGGCGTTTCCAGCTATTGCTGCCACATCACCTATTATAGTATAAATCCCGGCACCTAATATAAGACCAACACCAAGAATGGTGGCCTCGAATAATCCTAATGTTTTTTTCAAACCTGCGTTGAATTTACTTTCATCCTGAGGTTGCGACATTCTATACTAATAACAGCAGATAAAAGGTTATAGTTTATAGACTATGATGTCATTATTTTTATTTTCTCAGTATTCTTAAATTTAATATAGTAAACAGCTTTTTGTATAATGTATCATGGAATGTTTCTTAACCTATATTTAATCATATATTCTCATGCAGATAATCATGTGATGATAGGGTATCAGTTATTGGACAGCAAAATCGAATCTTTCTATTATTTTATTCTTGCAATTGCGATATAGATCACGTAATTGTAAATGGGATTTTGATACCTATCTAATGAAAAGATCATTTTTCAATAAAGGCTAATTGGATTACACAGTAATTTAAGTAGTTTATAGATCATAAATTCATATTTCTTGGATTTAATTTCTGTTTTAACAATCCATAGTAATCCATAAGGGTCATTTTTTTGGCTCTTCAGACACATAAATAATTTTCGTGATTATAGCTATGTAATTAGAATTAAGTAATAGTTAAACTTATTCGGTATTATGACCATAGAGATAGATGAATTCTATAGAAACATCAAGTGCGATCTATGCAGCAAAATAATTGAACGAAGAATCAAATACTATTATGATAAACCGAATACAGTATTAGTCTCTATTGATGTTTGTATAGAATGTAGCAATCGGAATCGTTTGAAATAGCTAATTAATCATACCATCTACATGTTAATTCCCTCCATGCACTCGTGAATTAGGCTTCAGTAATCTTTTCGCTGTCTACTTTTTCATCGACACAACAACATATGTTGTCCTAGATGATTAAGACAAGATATTAATCCTATCAATGAACAACTATGTTATAAATGAATGACGAAATATTTGGCAAGAAAGATGGTGAGAAAAAACAGACAAAAAAACCATTATGTATTAGGTGCGGTTCTCCAATGGGTCAGCTGTCTGCCTGCCATCTTAAATGCTTAAATTGCGGAGCAGAGTTAACTTGTTCAGACAAGGGTAATTTTTGGTAACCTGATCAAATGTGGTAATGTTGCTAGCTTAATCGTTTGTACTAAATTATTTTTCACTCATCAACCATATTAAATTAAATTCATGTTAATTCGATTACAAATATGATTCGAAAAATTCTCTATAATTCTCAGATCAGGGAAACTAATCCTTTGTATTTTGATGGGCAGGTTATTATGAGAGAAATTTTTAACTCAGATAATAGTAACGATCTTGAAGCCTATTTTGTTGAATTCATTGGCGGTTCTTTAACTACTGTGCATTATCACGAATCTGAACAAATCCTGATCCCTATATCTGGAAATGGAGTTGTAGGAGAATTTACCCTCAAGCCGTCAACCACACTGATCGACCTTTGTTGGGAAAATATTAAATTTCAACCATTAAAGGTTGGCGAAATTGTTTTGATTGAACCTCAGATACTACATATTCATGGTGCGATTCCGGGTCAAACTTTTTCTCATATTGCTATTAGAAAAATGTTCAATCAAAAATACGAAGGAAATCGCGTAGTCTTGACTAGATCTCAAACAATATGGGCTGTTGATTTGATCCAGAAGCTGCTAGGAACTAACGGACACTCCATAGTAATTGATCATCTGAGAAAGGTTTCTGAAAAAATAAATGAAAATGTTGTACCTTGGGTACAAAGTTATAGTTTTGACTAACTACTATTATCTATGATTAACAGAATTTTGGTTAATCTCATTCTCATTATTTTGAATACAATTTCTTGATTATTACATGGGATTTGGCTACCTTAATTGGTAATTATTCGTATGTTTTTGACCCTGATTTTGCAAATTTTTCACTGAATTTCTGGTATGGAGTTAAATTCACGTTGTGTTCCGTCCCTTTGTGCTGTCAAGACCAAGACTTAAAGGGGTACACACGATAGAGAAAAATAAAAGTCAGTTGGGTGTTCACAAGGCTCAAATACTATAACAAAATGACTAGTAATACTTTTGCTATTTTCCAGGATCAAAATAATGAATTATGTAACAAGTTATTTTGTAAGATTATTCATCCAGCCCAGCTTGTTGAAATAATATAGCATTATTATGATTGATCCAATAGAAAAGGACAAAGTCAATATCAACGGCATAAAATCGTATAAATTATAGCTGAAATTAACACTTCCTGGAATAATGATATTCATTCCATAAAATGTACCAACAACTGTTACTGGAATTGATAAAGTAAACAATATGGTTAAGAAACTAAGTATCTTGTTTGTCTTTTCGCTACTTAACATATGATCAGTATCTTTGTAAATTTCAATAGTTTCTTTTGATTCATCTAGTGCCTCGAGTACTTTGGATACATGATCATTGATATCGTTAAAATAAGAAATAAGATCCTCCTCTTCCACATTTGTAGAGAATTTTCTGACGTCTCTTGAGATAAGTTCTAACATGATCCTTTTCAAGGGCACTACAATCCTCCTCAGCGTTGTTATTTCTCTTCTCAATATTGAAATTTCTTTGGCAACTGCAACTTTATCGTCAAATACCGCATCCTCTATATCATCCAGATTACCAATGACTTTCATTAATAGGTGAAGTAAATCATCGACCAAAGCATCCAAAATGGTGTGTAGAAGGTATCCTGGAGAATTTCCCATAATATTCTGTTTGTCTTTTTCGTTATCCGTACTACATGCTTGATATAACTCTGATAATGGTTTAAGATCTCCTTGATGAACTGAAATTAAAAAATCTCGACCAATAAACAATGAAAGTTGGCTAAACTTTGGAGAGGTTTTCTCCTTTTGGGTAGTAGGAAATTGAAGAATTATAAACACATGATCATCATATCGATCAATTTTAGGCAATTGATTTTTAGATAGACAGTCTTCTATGTTTAACTCGTGTAGTGGATATCTTTTTGAAAGAGCGTCCAATTTCTCTCTAGTAGGTTGACCAATATATATCCACTCTAAACCTTTATTTACGACAGGCTTGAGTCCATGCATTTGATTCGGTAGAGCCATGTTATAATCCTGTATAGTTCAATTATTTTAGAATCTCTTACTAATTAATCTATTAGAATATCTAACTGAATATTCGAAAATTATCGTTTAATACGAGTTGGGAATTCAACTAGTTTTTCAGAACTACATCTTAAACACTTTTTTGCCTCTTCTGACCCTAGGCAATTAACATAATAACAATCGCTACATTGCCTGCGCTCGAGTTTAGATCTGAGTTGCACCGTATCGGCATCTAGCTTGCTATCTAACAGACCTTTTTTTTGTAGGATGGGTAAAACCTTCAAGAGAGTATCGCGAATTTCAAGGTCAGTCCATGTCTTATATCTAAAATATTTTTCACCAATAGTCTTGACTATATCTTCAATCTCAAATACCATGGAGATTTCTCCTGAATTATTACTGTTAGATCTAAAAAAATAATCCCTGAGGTACCATTCGAATTCAAAGAGCTTAATATTACTAATATTATTCAAGTATTTCATAACATTTAGAATGAATATCCTATAACTTTTACGACATTTGTCATGTAATGGAGTAATCAATGGTCAATTAAGCATACTTAATGGTGTCTATTCTCTCTTTAATCAATTTGATCAATGATGGTATGTTGTATCCTAATTCAGCAGAAATCGAAATGACTTGGTCCATTCCTTTTGTTATGAATAATTCATTTAATTTATCTTTTATTTCGTTACTCTTTACTTTATCTATCTTGTTTAAGACTAGTATGCATTTGTCAAGTGGAATTTGTAATTGTGCTAATATTTCCATTGAGCTTTTCAGCTTTTTTCTTATTCCAACAGTGTCCTCGCTAAAATCAATAACTAATAGTATAACATCTGCATAATTCAATTCAGATAGTGTGGATTTAAAAGCTTCTATCATGTATGGAGGTAATCTGCTAATAAATCCAATGGTATCCGAAACCAATGCTTTTCTTTCCTCGATAAGGAATGAACGTGTATAAGTAGTTAAAGTAGTAAAAACCTTTTCACTAGTATCTTTCTTTTCTTTGGCCAATAAGTTAAACAATGTGGTTTTTCCAGCAGAGGTGTAGCCTGCAAGGGCGATCAAGGGTAAATTACTACTCAACCTTTGAGTCCTATGTAGAGCTCTCTTTCTCTCCTCTATCTTTAGTTTCTTTTTTAACAGCGTTGTACGTCTCTTGATATCTAATAAATGGACATCAGCGTCATATTTCCCTAGTCCATAGAAACCTGGCTGTTCTCCTAGTTTTGCCAACCTTGTTTTCTCTTTTACTCTGACTATATCATACTTTAGTTGTGCCAATCTTACTTGTATTTTTGATTCATTTGTTGTAGCACGAGCTAAGAATATTTCTAGGATTAATTTTTCTCTGTCTATTACATCTACTTTACACAGTCTTGCTAGATTATACTGTTGACTCGGTTTCAATAATTCATCGAAAATTATTACCTCTATGCTCAATTTTGAGACAATCTCTTTCACTTCCTCTGCTTTTCCTTTTCCAATCCCAAATCTAGATCTCGTAATATTTCTCTGCGATACGGTCTCCATTATCGCATAACCTGCAGATTCAGCAAGGCTTAATGCCTCAGATTTGGAAAACTCGGTTGGATATGTGATTAATAAGGCTTTTTTTCTATTCTCTAAATTTGTAAATTTCATAAATTGCAAACACGGTATTACCTAATCTTGAATAGTTAAATCCATTTGAGTTAACATATCGAAGGCAATACCTTGATAAATTTAAATATTTTGTTTTGGATATTGAATATTGTTTGCAAATAGCATTAAGGAAAGTTAACGGGTATACAATTCGAAGATGTACTTATGAAGACCTGAAAGCGGTTATTGATATAAACCTGAAAACTTTGCCTGAACATTATACAGAATATTTTTTTGAATCTCTCTTGCGCGAAATTCCAGAAGCTTTCATAATAGCAGAAATTAACAATGCGGTCGTTGGGTATATTATGTGTAAGCTGGAATTCGGATTTTCGAATTTTAGAAAATTAGGATTTGTTAAGAAAGGACACGTAGTGTCTATTGCATTGTTACCAGAACACAGAGGGAAAAAGATAGGTGAGGCTTTGATGATCGAAGGAATTAACGGAATTTCATCACGGAAAGGTGATGAGATTTATTTAGAAGTCAGAACAAGCAATGTTTCTGCAATATCATTGTATAGAAAGTTAGGATTTCAAACCAAATCTATTTTAAAATCTTATTATAGAGACGGTGAAGATGCAAATTTAATGGCACTCGAATTGTCATAATCTTAAATAAATCAGTTTTTACTATAAAATAAATATCGGTAAGCTGTCTAGATTTCATTGAATATTTTTGAACCATCCACATTTCTAGCGATCTTTCCTTACTTGTTTATATCTTCATTTCCAATTTTTGGAATTATATTGGTAACATATTGGCTGATCAAAGATAGAAGAAAAGGATTATCGGATAAAACCTGATCGCAGGAGATTCAAGGAGATATAGGTGATGATGCTGATCTGCCTAATCTCCTGCCATCGCAATTTCAAAATATGCTTTTCTTTAAGGAACAAATTTTGATAAGATAATTATCCTATCAGCATAGCAGAAAATAGGTTTTGTATTGAACGTGGAAAATCTTTTACTCAAATGATTACTGATGAGAGACCCCAGGAAGCCATTACCTTGGATATTTGTAGTTAAAATCCTCGACGGGCAACGTCTTTGGATTATGTTTAAAATTATGTGGCAGATTATAATATTCTAACGTCGTCAACAATAAAGCCTCATGAATAATTTTTACTAGATAGTACACTTTTTTTTATATTTCGATTAATTTGCTCGGACCAGAATAAATAACGAAATTCGGTTGTTGGTCGAAGGAAGAGATAGGGGCAAGACAAAATATCGTGATAAGTGTCAGATTTTTTATTTGATCGTAAAGAGTTGTATTGGAAAATCTCAAACCAAAAACAGACTAAGTTATTATAGCTCATATAGACGTCTTAACTATTACTTGGCAGATCTAGTTAGACTAGGTTTGTTGAGATTTGATGAAACACAGCATAGATTTCTGGCTACTCCTAAAGGAAATGAATTTGTAAGAAAATATGATAACATAATTGAATTTGTTCCATCCCTTAAAAGCGACTACGAAATCTAGAAAATTAAAGGAAATTAATGAATATCTCTATTTTTTCTGAATGATCTAAAACAACAGCTCTGGTTTCTTTATGCAACATATTGGTATGTGATGTAAGTGTGTCTTTTTGGATCTAAAATCAATAAAAATTATGATGACTGACCGGTCAGTAATATTTATATCTGTCAAATTATAATAATGAATATGCAAACAAAGCCTTTCCTAGACAAACGAGTTTTTTATTATTGTTTTGTCATTTTAGGAATAGCTTCTGTGGGCTCTATTCTTCAAATTGCTGGAGGTAATTGGGATGTAACTTCTCATTTGTTACTACAACCAGAAACATTCTTTACTCCGTCACACACTGTGATGTATAGTGGGATTTTTTTACTGTCCATTTCATCAATTATTGCAGCCTATGTCTTGATAAAGTATAAAGAAATACAAAATGATGTTATTTCACTATCCTTCAAGCTTCTTATTGTCGGATCGGTATTGTCTGTTGTTTCTGGTCCAAGTGATTTTGCTTGGCATGAAATATTTGGAGTCGATGGATTTCTAAGCCCTACACATCTGATGTTGATTACTGGTATGTTTATTAACGCAATCGGAACTACATTGGGACTAGTTCGTCTTAACTCGCTTCAAAAGGAAAGACCATTTCATGTTATTAGCTCTATAATGTTTGTATTTGGGCTTGTAGCGCTCTGGCTCACCTCAATTTCTTATGTATATATTTTCTCTTTACCTATATCCAATGGAGAGATATTCAACTTTAACCTTGATCCATATCTTGAATCGCTAATAGCCCTACTGTTCTTGCCTTTGATTAATTCATTTATGACCCTCTTTATGATCAATACTGTAAAGAAATTTGGGTACATTAGTTTAGTGGGCATCGGTGTAATCGTTGCAACTTCATTATCGAATATTCTTCCATCCGCGGATCTTGCACTCTTTATGCCTTATTATCTCTTGGTTATCATACCCTTCATTCTGATAGATCTTATTGTATATGATAAACCGCCATTCAAAAGGGGTGGTAGGCATCGTTCAGAAAATAGAAAGTTGGTTGCTGCAATCATAATGGCATCATTATTTTACCTAATGGGATATCCTTTGTTACCTCTAGCTCTTGGAAACTTTTTGATGCCATTAGATTTATCGAATACGGAATTTACAACCTTAGTTGATATTATCCCAATTTTTGTGGATTCCTTTTCTGTTGTATTCCCACTAACTCTGATAATCGGTGCAATAGTTGGACTTGGTTGTGGATTGTTTTATGAACGTATTCAAAAATATATCAAAAATAAAATTGAAACCCGGTTCAATCTAAATTTATGACTTTTATGATATCTCATAGATTACCTAGCCAAAGTATTTATGTAACTATTACTTTCAGTGTATAAAATTACTCTATAAACGTGCTTGTAAATTCCAACAAGTCCTGCCCTTTACCCATCACATATAATAATAGTATACTGTAGTATTGATGCCATTTGGACAATTCTGGGTTGGGACCTTTTTGAATAACATCGTTATTTTGTTACCTCCCATGTTTGCCTAAAAATATTATCTAGCTACGTTATTGGAGATTGAGGGTGTTTTGCTTTCCTACTCTCTGTATTACAATGTGTTCCCCGATCTTGAGGGTTTTATAGTTCTTTTTGCCTTTTTACTTTAATGTTCATTTTGAATCCAAAGTGTGATAAACCCAAAAAGATCAAAAGCAACAATACGATTTTAATAGTATTCCTAGATAACCAATTCAAACATGTTCAATTTAGTTTGGCCATTTATTTTTACGTACCTGCTGTATATGCATTAATTACTCTGGTAAGACAAGGTAGATTCATCCCTTTTTCAATGTCTAAAACGCTTCAGCTAGAATAGATTCCTCAAGTCAAGAATTTTTTTTGAACAAAAAATGATGGTAAGATCCTTCCCAATGATTTTTACTTGTTCTTGATGACAACTCTATTGGCTGGGAATGAATATGAGGGGCAGTCAGTTCTGTATATATTCTATTGCAATAGATTCGTCGTAATTTCTTATATTTAGTCTTTTCATCAATCTGTCAAGATTTGTATCTTTATCCAATATTTTTTTGTCCTTTATTGCAACATAGTTGTTATCGTACTTTCCCCTAAGATTGTTTTGTTGTTTATAAATCCATCTAAAGTTGTCTGCCAGTCTTTCCAATTTATCTAGATCGGATTTGGCAAAATCATCTAGATCTTGCATGGTAAAATCTATTATTGAATTTTAGGGCTATTAAACATTGCCTTCATTCTAATTTCTGAGATAATGGCGGCTTGAAAGAAACACAATTCTTTGATGTGACAGTAGATTTTACAAGTTTAACTTAACAATTTAATTACTGATCTGAATCTGAGGATTTGCAAACATGATATTTATCGACTATGACTATGAAATCTCTTCTTGAATCTAGCAATCCATTTGGACTCGTATTTTCTTTGAGGATTGTTTTCCACGGGTTTAATATATTCTGGGTAGAGGGTCTCAAACTCTTTTATTGACTCGGTCCAAGTCATTGAAATTTCATCGAATGATTGAGCCAGCAGATCAAATGAGTCATAGTCCTCTACCTTATTATCGGGAAGATTCTGAACTTGTTTTAGAAAGTCTTCTTTCTCTTTTTCTGTCATTTCTTCAAAATCTTTCATACAATTTATTATCATATGTATCTAAAAAAGCATAGGTTAATTTGACAACACATTTTGTCAATTGTATTCGTCTAAATGAATTAGATAGGTACTCATTCCTCGAGACGGAAATAACAAACCCTTAATCTGTCGAGTACTGTTTCTTTTTTATTGTATTTGTGAATTCGGTTTCTTGGTTAAAACCTCAATATTGTGATATTTTCTACATAGGTTACTCACGTATGTTTAATACCTTTTATCGTGATGATATTTCCTAACCCACATCTCATACTACTAACTAAATTTCTCTGCCATTTATGTCATGAATAAATGATGCTTCATAATTAGGCAAGATTACTTTTTCTACAAAATCATTTCATGAATCAACCCAATAAATCTCGGAATATTGATGATTTTATACACTGGTAAATTTGCTAATGAATGATTATTTCTGAAAACAAAACTCAGGTCTGATGTCTTTTCTGATACATGTGTATGACATTTACTGGCAAAATAGGCGATTTGGTTAGCCATGTCATGGTTATAGGATGATCAAAATGTGGCCAAAAGGATAATTTTTAGTCTACATCTACAGTGGGAGATAAAATAGTTGATCGATCTACATCGCTGGACACTATAGAAGAGCTCGGATTTGGAAGTTGGTCAATTACTTGCGGGAAGTGTGTTATAAGTTATCCGAATTAGAAGAAATATTCAAAGGTCAAGACACATAAACGATTTTTTCTAATAGTAGATCTTTAGGGAACAAGACAAGGATATTGTCGGCATTCGTTTCTCATTATTTTTTCTGGCTATACTATCGAGTTTATAAAGTGATTAGAGAATCTCTTGTAAAAGCATTCTGATCTTTGCCTATTGAAGAATTAGTTAGTCGTTTCTTAAACAAGGGTTAAAGATATGGTTAGTTAAAAGTAACCATGTGTTACGTTAATCGTAATTCTAGATTCATACACTATCTTGTTCATCTGAATACAACTTTATACCGCAATAGTATATTTTTCCCTATTTTCTTGATTGCATTGATACTGGGTCTTTTTTCTGTTACTGAAATCGATTTCATTGATCATGTCAAAGCACAGAGTAGCCAGGTTTTCAGAATAAATGTCGAGGTTACAAACAATGGGAATACCGATGAATATGGAACAGTATATGTCAATATCATTGATAGTCCAGCCGTAGATGGACTAGGGGCACAACATTTTCCTCTAGGGGAAACAATCTCTTTTGAATTTGTATTTGACTCAAAGGAAGTTCCAATTGGAAAGGGGTTTGTTGCGGAAGTTGTATATGGTGATGACATCCATAAGAGAGTGTATGGCATGAATACTTCGAATAATTATTCAGAGAATATTGCTATAATTATAACTTGATTTAGTAACACATCACTATGGAGGGATAACTTCTGTCCTGCCATAGAATATCAATAATTCTTGTAAGTGCATTTTTGATTTAAAGATTTTCAATTATGGTGATTAAAACTTCGTGGTAGTCTAAAGACAGGAAAATATCTAGAATACATGTACAATATATCTGATCGTGAATTGATTGTTGTGACTTTGCAGAATATTATTTTTAATAAGAATAGTAAAACTAATATAAGGTTTTTAAGTGGGTTATAGAACAGATCATTATTTTCTTTATAACCGTAACAATTCTCATCAACCGGGATGCTATGTGTTAATAATACATTATTACGTCTTTTGCCTCAGAAATACAAATATCTCTTCTTTATGTGTAATGGAAAATTTGTGAGGTCATTGGTGAGTATTGGATATCTAACGTTGCGTTTTTTTAGTACTCATGGATATTGTTACAATCATTTGCTTCTAAGTTTACCTGGGAGATAAATTTGACCGGTCCGTGCAACTTATTATCTGGAAACTGGTGGTTGGCTATCATGAAACCTACTCATATGGCCGAAATAAATCATCTTATTACTAAATACGTGAATCTGCCAAGCTTTAACGAATAGATCATCGATAAAAGGTTATAACCATGATTATTCTTTGGATATTACTATGTCCAATGTTCAAGTCAAAACTGCAAATTTGTCTGAACAAGAAGCTTTATTTGACACTTTAAAATTGGCCTTTGGTACTGATCCTGCTACACGGGCTGTATGGCCAGACCCGCAAAAATATATTTTACATTTCTCTAAATTTGCAAAGGCCTTTGGTGGTAGGGCGTTTGTCAACAAGGCCGCCCAATATGTTGGAAATTATTCAGGCGCCGCTCTCTGGCTGCCACCAAATGTTGAACCCGATGTCGAAGCCCTGCTTGCATTGTTAAAAGAAACTACTTCAGAGGAAGTTCAGAATGTAGTACCACGAGTATTTGAAAAAATGGGAAGTTACCATCCGAGCGAACCTCATTGGTATTTACCACTTCTTGGTGTTGATCCACTTCACCATGGTAGGGGATTGGGGTCGATCCTTTTGAGATACGCGACTGATAAGTTTGATAATGAAAATGTTTTGGCCTATCTAGAATCATCAAATCCAAGAAATGTAACTTTGTATGAGCGGCATGGCTTCCAAGTACTAGGCACAATAAAAGTCAACAATTTCCCTCCTATTATTCCTATGCTTCGCAAGCCAAAGACTAGATAAGGACTAAAATTTAGAATTACAAATGTTTTGTAGTCGATCTCTGCGACTATATCGATAATTCAGTATATACATTTAATCTCGTCATCCATGTTATAACTTCATATATCAATAAGATGATAGCCTTTGAAACAGTACGTAAACTATTCGACATTTCCCCTTTTGTCAATTCTTCTCTTGATATCATATCTTTTGTTGACCTGATGACTATTATATGAACTACACTGAGATAATTCTTGTCTCTTTTTTATCGAAAATGACGATAAACTCATTCTAGTCAAATAAATGGAGTAGAAATTACAAGACGAGACAAGAAATTATGACGATAAAACGACCTTTCATGATGTTTCAAGTAAATTCGCTAGTCTTTTATGTAGTTTGTAAAAGATCTTTATGGGGGCCTAGATTTTCCCTGCAAATTTCTCAAACATTACTCATAGCTAAAAAGAGTCACCATCCTTGGGTTCACTAAACATGCTTTTCAATTATTAAATAATCAGCTACTTCTCCCTTTAGAATTAAAGCCTTACCATACAGCATTTTATGTTTGGTAGTCTCAAGTGAAATGATACCCTGAAAAAATCAATCAGTTAAATGTGCTTCCAACGCCATTCTTTCTGTCATAGTTTCCAGTATTCCAAGGAGTTATGATCGAAATATTCTTGCTTTTGGATGTTGAATTAACTTCAGTATCTAAACTATTCTTAGTGGTTTCACCTTGAGCATATATACTTTGAGCCCATCCAATGGTTGTTGCCAAAAACAAAAATATTGAGATAATAGGTATTACAAAAAGCAGATTATTTTTCATTATATATTACTTAAGATTATCTTTTATAATCCCGATACAAATTCAATTCTTTGACTAATACATACTTTGTTAATAGACAATAAGTAAAGGTTTCTACCAGATTTACATGTTGGTATAAATTTATTTTCTGATAATCAAAGTAAATCGAAACTATCTAATACCTTGCGATCTTTCTACCACAAAGAAATAGAGTGTTGCAAGTAAATGACCAATTCCAAATATCTTGATTTTCAAAGTGTATGATCGAAATATCCACTAGGTTAAACTCGAGTAACTACATTGATTCCATGAAGCAACTGGAATAATTCAAAAAAAGGGAGTGAGAAAGCAGCCCAGGTATTCTGAATAGATTAATATTTTTGCATCAGTTTGAATTTTGTTTGTATACTTCATTTATCTATGTATTGAATTTTGCTAGCTTTCCTCTTCATCCTCCTCTTCATCATCTCCATCATTACTAGTATCATCTGAAATATCGCCTCCTGCCAACCTTATAAAATAATTGTTGGATAAGAATTCATCCTTCCATTTTGCTGTAAAATCGTAACTGGAAGCATTAGCCTTTACTGCTTCGTCGAACACCTCTATAGTGAATGAGGCGGTATCTCCTGGGTTGATAGTGTAAGGACTTGTCCCACTATCTGCGCTGCCAATAGTCTCGTCATCTTCGTCATAAAAAATTGCAGTCATCTCTACCGCCTTTATAGTCGCTGTTCCATTATTCAAAATCTCTCCGATTAATTCATCAGTAAAGAAATTACCAACATATGAATGACTCAGCAGCACTATGTCATATTTTTTATAATCTTCTTCTGCTCCTTGGCCGAATGCACTAAAATGAAAAGGACTGTTCTTCCCTTCTAAAATGCTCATTAATGTTATAGTCGTAACAAGTAGCACCAGGCTGAAAGTCTTTATACTGGACAATGGTTTCAATTTAGGTCAACTGGATATAAATATCTAAAATACTTTTATTGTATATTTTTCTGTTCTAAACTTCTATGTGTACCTTTGTTCTGGATAATTTAAAAATCTGAACATCTGGTTTTTCAGTATTTTTATCAACCCTTTTCTCTTTCTCCTTTTCGGATTTTTCCGCGAATTCTCTTCAGTTTTTATATTCCAGCATGAACCTGTACATAGAAAGGACTATAGGAAATAATTTTGGAACAATTAGTTTCTTCTACGGTTCTATTTATGATTGAAGATCTTTTGACTTTTCCAAGCTAATGATGTACAAGACAATAGTTTCCTAAAGATCAGAATGCTAAATCCAAAAACATGATCGTGTAGTGTTTTCATTGATTTGATTAAATATGTAACTGATGAAAAAAATTGAGATTTGAACGTCTCCAAACCGTGTAATCTGAAAATCATGATTCGCGACCATGGAGTGATTACCATGTTAGGAGAAACAAAAAACATGAAAAACTGTTTGCAATGTCTTGGAATTCCAAAAAAGCGAACATTGCCTTTTCAGTTTGTGACTATCTAGATGGATAGGATCGACTAAAATTCAATATTCTGATTCATTTTACCACGACTGACATTCAACTACCAATCAATCTTTATACTATTTTTGAGTCACAGGTTGTATTCATAAACAAACAAAAATCATTATATTCACCTAAACTTACAAAAATCGCATGCAAATTACCTAGTAAGTATTCAAAAATAGTATGAACTATGTTTATAATGGTGGGGTTATACAGTTTATACATTTAACATGTCAGACAAATCTGCTAAACAAAAAAGATTACATACCGTTGAATATTGCAGATGAAGTATATCATAAATTTAAATCTCTAGTGCAGAAGAAACGTCGAACTATTGCTGATTTTGTTAATACTATGGTATCGCCGCATGTTAATAAAGATAGATTTGAAAAAATATATGCTCTCCATATTGTTGAGGACTATATTTCCAACAATGCGATCTACCTTATTGACTCTAAGCTTAATAAAACTGCTGGAGTAAAGTTAAAGGAATATCCTGACAGCGATTTGAATAATTCAGGGTTCTATGCCGTCTATGAGACCTGCGAATCCGATTCCTGTATTCACGTTAGACAAGTTCTGGTGACTGGATCGATACTGAAATTAAGCAAACTATATAAAAACGCTTAAGTGCAAGAGCAACATGGCTCTGTTCAGTTAACGATAAGCCTATAGCTTGAAAGCATTCCATTTCTTTTATGCTTACTAGAAACAGAACGCCTTCAAAGTATGTATATTATGGGTTGCATTTGTACTTTTCAGGCCTATCCTTAAGGAAAGCCTCGGAAAGATTATCTCAGATATACAAGAGAAATCACGTTTCCATTTGGAATTGGATTCAAAAGTACGAGCCTCAAAAGCTAAGTCAACTAGAAGAAGAGTTCTAGAGTATATAATAGATGAGACCATGTTGAATGTGGGATCAGAGTTTGTCTGGCTCTGGGTTGCAACTGAACCCGACAGAAAACAGGCAAATTCTCGCACTGTCTATCTCTAAAGAAAGAAACATGTTTGTAGCTGAAAGATTCATTTCAGATTTAGTCAAGATTCATGGAATTCATCCAGTTTCGACTGATGATGGAGGTACTTGGTATCCCATGGCTTGTCAGTTTCTCAAACTCGATCACCATATTCATTCCTCTTACGAGAAAAGTGTAATCGAAAGAAAGATGCAATACATAAAGGATAGAACCGAAAGTTTCGATGATTACTTTCCTTGTAGAATAAAGAATTGCAAGTTAAAGCATGTACGGAATTGGCTGCGGCTCTTTGTAGACTATCATAACAATGAAATAAAACATATTAAGTGAACAGAGCCTTCTGATCTTCGTGTTGGTTTAAATTTTTGTACGGATTTGTATATTTTATGCACCGAATATTTTAATTAAATTCGTTCCATATCCCTATATTACTCTAAAGAACAAATCGCTAGTAAGATATTTTTCGATATTTCCAAATTGGATGAAATTATTATTCGCATTCAAAAGGATAGCAATCCTGTTTGTTAACATCGTTGCTTTTCTACACATTTGATATAATACGTCGTTCCTAGATGTTCTATTTATACAATATATTCATCTTCTATATCGATTCTCTTTAGTAGAATATCATGTATTTGTTATGTCTTTGTTTTTAAGTAAAGGCTAATGAACAATCAATACTGGGCAATTTGCCATTTCTGAAACTTTTCTAGTAACACTACCCAAGGCTTTTATTTTGGACACTCCTGTTAGTCTCTTACCACTGCCCATAACAATCATATCTGCTTTATTATCGTCTACAAAGCTTAGGATTTTTTCTACGGGTGATCCTGTTCTACATTCGCTCGTTGAATCTATCTTTTTTTCACTTAGTTCTTGAATTTTCCGTTTAACTCTTTCTTCCCATGTATCTTTCTTTGATTCTATGAGATTCATTTGCTTTGCCTTTTCGATTAGTTCCTTGTCGTTTTCAAATAACGCAGATTCTGGATGTTCAGTCGGATCAATTATATGTAGTAAAATTAGATGAGCCCTTAAACCCTTTGCTATTTCTAATGCCATTTCGATCGCCCTATCAGATACTGCAGTTCCATCATCTGTTACTATTATTTTTTGTATCATTACATCTTTCTCTGAGTAGCTCGTAGGTATCTTGCTACATAAAAGTATTATAGCACTTCAAGACTTTGGTTTGAGAGGTATTTTTTCTTTTTTGTTTCATTTTTTTTATTTATATTTTTAATATTTTCTAATTATTCATCTATTCTATTTGTGAATATCTTTAATTATAAAATAACTAATAGAGGAACAGTGAGTAACGATTTTCATGAAATCTATCTTCTATAATAACATTAGAGGAGTGGCCGCATTCGTATAATTTGTCGTGATTAGTGCAGTGACTACATGTAAGAGACTAAGCTGCACAACTCTATACAAATTTGTAAATAATGTATCTGTGTTTTTTGAGGAAATTTGTTAACGGATACTATGGATACAAAAATAGGTTGATTTTCACCAAAGATTAATTTGACCCGATACTGCTACTGCTACTATTAGTAACAAAATGATACGCTAAAGGAACTTGCAGATCTGTTTTATCATTATCTAGTGTTGTAACTTCTACATCTATATCATACTTACCCTCTTCTGAAAACAATGGGCCGCTAACAACGATCTTTCCTGCTGGATCGGGAACAATTGCATTGGTAAGTACATCAAAGGTTCCGCCAACATTTACTTGGGGTAATTTGCCATTTCGAACCAAAATTGTCAAATCACCTTCATGCGAATGAAAGAATTCAGAGAGCTTCGTCTGTACATCATTTGATATAGTTAATCTGTAGGTAACATGCTGAATCATTTGTCCTGTATTTTCATCAGTGAGTTGCAGTATCAATTGAGCATCTTGATCCGAGGTTATTTCTTCTGGTTCGATAGTGAGATTCATAGCGATGTTTCGATCACCCAACGTGGCCATCGGAGGTGGGGCACCATGGTGTTGTGCAAATATGGATTCAGGGTTAGAAACAATTGTTGCACCCATAAGAAACATACTCACAAGTGTAACAATGAACAGTGTTTCTTTATTTACAATTCTGTTCCTATTGTGTATAGTCCGTCTATTCTCCAATGCATTTCTGTTCCACATTTTCTAGTATATTTATTTTACTATGATCTTTGATGTCATCCATGGATGTAACGTACAAAAGTATTCAAATTGCCCTTTCTGTTCAAATTTGTGCTTAAATTTGCTACCGTCACCCATCATAATTCCAGAATCAAATATTCCGGTCGGGCCAGTGTCTACATTGCCGGATGTCACCGTATGTGGCATATTAGTGTCGTTATTAACCCAAGTTACCTCAGTACCCACTTTAACTTCAATGTTGGGAGGATCATAATACATCTTACTATCCGGACTGGAGGAACCAGGAACTATTGATATCTGATTAGAACTGGAGTTTGCACCATCAGATTCTGTAGTGTTAGTTGATGAGGTTTCATCTAATATCGATGCGAAGTTTTCACTTGGTTCTTTTATTTTTTCGATTTCATGCATTTCCTTTATTATCTTTTTTTCTTTTTTGTCTAACACTCCATGTCCAGTCTGATTAACTACTACTGGATTCTGTAGGTTCTTTTGCAGTTCATATTGCCAATCAAACATAGATACACTTTCGGTTAATGGCTCAGAGGTATTACTTGATGATTGCTGTTGTTGGATGTTTGAATTTTCCATAGTGACATTGCTGCTTTCATTACCTAGTCTTGAATTACCCCCTTCTGGTGACTCTTCTTGACCAATTACTCTTATCATTCCCATATTGCCTCTTTCTTCTTGTATCCCGTGAGCATGGAACAAATAGGTCCCTGGATATTTCCATTTGGCTTCAATTATTGAAGCATCGCCTGGTGCTACAGATATAGTTTGTGATTGAATTGGAGGGTTATCCCAAAGACCTGATGGATAAGTTAAGAATGTTGTACTGTGAAGGTGGAACGATGCTGGTATCGTAGTACCAAGATTGATTAAATAAATTCGCATTAGGTCTTGATGATTAATTTCAAGTGGATTGTGCATATATTGATCAGCATACCCATTTATGAGGTAATAATCGGCCTCTAGTCCCATTTGGTTTTTGAGACTGTATTCTCCCATTACCATCACAAACTCTTTTGCAGGAGCAATTTCTTTATTTATAGGATCAACTATCAGCGCTCCGTACATGCCCATTCTAACATGCAATGACGTGGGGGGTGCATGGCAGTGATACATTAGTGCACCTGCTGGTTCGCCTGTTATGTTGTATAGATAAGTTTCACCAGGCATCACCTGTGGAATCACACCATCGTTTGCATCATCGTGGTTGCCATGGAAGTGAATCGTATGAGGTATAGGAGATTTGTTTACATATTTGATAGTAATGTTTTCTCCTTCTGTAATCCTTATAGTTGGTCCAGGTACCGTTCCATTAAATGTCCAAGCTTTTACTCTTTTTCCTGGTGCAATATCGATTTCTACATCCTCAGTAACGAGCGTTATGAGTTTAGTAGGATGAGCTCCGTCATTATTTTCCGTTTGATTGACATTTATACTCACGTAATTTTTATCAGCTCCTGACGGTGGAAAACTCTTGGTTAAATTATTTTCAATTATAGAAATCGCACTCTCATTCATTTGGTTCAATCCTTGTGCCCAAACAGCTTTCGACCCTAAATCAACAAAATTGACAGAAAGACTAAACATCATGGTTAAGACACAAATTGACAATATTGAAAAAGACAAATGGATGAAAAGTCGCCTTGGCCTTAAACTTATTGCATCATTTATTTTATCGCTAAATCGTGTTTGAAAATTCAAACTATTATACAATAATACACCAGACCTTTTTGCAAGGTTTTCTGCCATTACGATAATTTTAATATGATTCAATAAAATAACTGAACGTTGCCATAATATAACTCTGTCGAATAACGTATAACATTGTATGACACGGTCATTAAGAGAAATCATGCATTTCGTTGCTGCATTAGATAATGGGATATGGTTAATGTGACCTCTGGAGTAATAATCTCATAAAAAATGAATTGAAATATGCGTAACAAAAGAAATAGCCGCATTTGCCAAACGCAATTCTTAAATGTATGAAGGATATCCTGCATTGATTTCTCGTTAATGTTCTTTCCGATTTTATTGTCATCCATTATTAAAATTTCGTATTTTTAGAAAGAATGACTACGACGATAATCAAGCTAGTCAATTAAAAGATGGATCACCTGCAGTATCTTTGCTCTATATGATGATGACAAATAGTTCTAACACTGAGAAGCAAACTTAGTCTTTTAATTAATAGTAAAATAACTATTTATGAATCGAAAACTTATTTTTCGTATGAAACAATATATATGAAATAATATTTAGTATTTATCATTATCTTGGCATATCACAAAATCTTAAATATCTGCCTTCACTCCAAATATTCTTTAATGCGATTTTAGTCATTATTACCATCAATCATTTTTTAGAATTCTTTTTTATAAAAACAAAGAAATATTGTCTTTGTTAGAAGTGAAGAATCTACCTTCTTAATATATGAGTTACGGCAAACAGGATTTTGACAATATGGAAAAAATCCGATAGATATATAAAGTTTTTCTAATTTTACCAACTAGTGTAGCCTGATTATCACGATGTTTCTAATATTGAATCTTTGTTATATTCGTCCAACTAGTAAATATACACAGATAAAACAGAATAAGCAACAAAGATCAAATAATAATACATTGCCAATCAACTAAATTTGTTTGACTATGTTAGATTTCGAAATAGATGTCTTGCGCTTAATCAAGTTGAATTTGAGAGATTAAGTTGACTGAATACATATGATTAGAAAATCCATTTTAAGATTCTTGGTATCTATTCATCAAATAAGATAAGAAAAAATCATGAAAATGATCATGACAATGCATAATAATGTCAGACACTGTAGTATATATGATAAACAACAATGAATTCGACTGTAAACACTGCAATACGAATACCAACTGAAATATATGAAAAAATTGAATTTCAAGCGTCTGCTGAAGACAAGACAATATCTGCAATCATAAATAACGTCCTTAGAAAATATGTGTCATGGGATCAATTTGTAAGTGACATCGGATTTGTTTTTTTGCAAAAACCTTTTGTACGAAACATTTTTGAACATCTTTCAGACGAGATTATAATAAAAGCAGCAAGGACTTCATGCTACACAGGAATGAGGGATGCTATTTCTTTTATTCATGGTAAAAATGATCTAGAAAGTATTGTAGATGTACTAAAGCTATGGTTTTCTGCATCCAATTTCAATAATAAGGTTATTCAGTCCGATGGGAAACTAGAATTTAGAATCCAACATAACCTAGGTCGAAAGGGTTCATTGTATATAGGTACACTTATTAGTTCTCTTTTTGCAGATTTGAACATTAAATCAAAAGAATCTTTGCTAAAGGAACATTCACTTGTTATTGTGTTTAATATTGTGTCTAAAAAATAATAAGATGCTTTAAGTGCTGCAAGGTGTTAGACGGAAACGGAAGGGAAATTGTATTGAAATAGGTAATAGTTTCTTTTCTTTTGACTTTTTCAATGAGTTATATTTTATTAACTTTAGATATTGAAAATAGAATTGACTGACTGACATCGACTTGTTTTTCTTCAGTTTTGTCACAAATTTTTTATTAATATGTAATAGAGTCCTGTGAGGGGAATGAAATAATTTATGAGGCTATCGTTAAGTGTCTGTTTAGTAAGCTGTGAGTTGTACTCCGTTAGATTAAGAGCACGGCGTAGTTAAAAATGAAAATGATAATAATGGTACATAGTAATAAGAATCCAGCCCTCCTCTACTCTTCAGAATAGTGATCACTAAACAGAATTAGAAAAATACAACAATATCTAAATTCAGAACACTTGGATCATAAAATCATTATCTTCTATTGTTCAATTAGACATGTGTGGATTTTGAATCTAATGGGTGACTTTTAACAATCTTGTAGAACTCATGATAAAGGATGGAATTAGTCCTAAGATGCACTGTTCACTCTTATCATTTTACAGTATCTATATATACAACAATTCAGATTGACTCGTAATGAAATTTTTCTCAGCGTACCTATGTCCCTCACGGATTTAAGGCGTTGATAAAATCAGATAGACTTTGTTTTATATTGTTGATCTAATTACTATCATTTGTGCTGTCCAGAACCATGACCAAAAATATCGGTGTATTCTTAGGACCAATATTATTTCTAATAGTTATTCTAATGCCTGTCCCTCAAATAAGTGGGGATTTATCGTTTTCTTCTAAAATCGTATTAGCTACAACCATGTGGATGGCAGTATGGTGGATTACAGAAGCTGCCCCAATATATGTTACTGCTTTATTGCCTCTAGTAATATTTCCGGCATTAAGAGTCACTTCCTTTACAGAGACCTCTAGCAACTATACGGATAACATCATATTCTTATTCCTGGGGGGTTTTCTCCTTGCAAAAGCAATTGAAAAGTCAAATTTACATAGACGATTTGCATATAGAATGTTACGCCTTTTTGGAACTGATCCAAAGTTTGTTGTGTTATCATTCATGATAGTCACATGGTTTCTAGGAGCTTGGATGAGCAATACCGCCACTGCTATCCTAATGCTTCCAATAGCATTGGCGGTTATTTCTTTGATTAAAGATAAAGAGAAACATCACAAATTTGTTGTATGTTTGTTACTTGCAGTAGCCTATTCTGCAAATATCAGTGGTGTATCTACACTCATAGGCACTCCACCTAATGCAATATTTGCATCTTTAGCCGATTCCATAGTGGGAATAGATGTTGCTTTTGGACAATGGATGCTATTCGGATTACCAATAAGTGCACTATCTCTGATGATAATATGGTTATATCTAATAAGAATTGGCTCGAAAATTACAAATATCAAATACGACATCTTCGGCGAAAAAGATACCATTGTCAAGAATATGAAGGATTTAGGGCCTATAAGTAGAGATGAAAAGATAGTCGCTTGTATATTTATTATAACAATAGTCGCATGGATTACGCGAGGGCTGTTTTGGAAAGACATCGCACCTATGATAGACGATTCTATGATAGTGATTGCTTCATCTGTATCGTTATTCCTTATACCTTCGGTACTTGGAAATAAACAAAAATCCGAAAAGAGGGCCGAAGATTACAAAGATTTTGTAGGTTACAATAGCCATCCAAATGAAGGCAGGGACATAAATGATAGTGATAGTAAACGTCCTAAAACAGGTTTTGACGCCGACCTTCAGAGTCCGTCAAGGAATTTACTTGATTGGGATACAGCAGTAAAAATTCCATGGGGAGTACTTATATTAATAGGGGGAGGTTTGGCTCTTGCAAATGGTTTTACTTCTACAGGGCTAGGCGACTGGATTGCAAATCAACTTAGTTTCCTTGGAAATGCAAATTACCTTGTAATATTACTTGTTTTCGTAACGCTGGCTATTTTGCCGACAGAAATGATAAGCAATACTGCCACGGCGGCGTTATTACTACCCATTTCAGCGTCACTTGCGCTCTCTATGGGGATAAATCCGTTATTGTTAATGGCACCTATAGCCGTTGCCGCCAGTTATGGTTTTATCATGCCTGTAGGTACCCCTCCCAATGCAATTGTATATTCCACCGGGTTAGTAAGTTCTAGGGCAATGGCTAGAGCTGGATTGCCGTTGGACTTTATTTCCATCATACTCGTTACAACATTAACAAGTATTTTGGTTCCTTTAGTTTTTGGGATTTGATTTTTTGGCTAAATAAAGTAAATAGATTTTTTTTGATATTTGTTCTGTATGCTCTTTATTATTGGTTTCTGATATGGTAGCAGTATTGATGTCAAGCCTATAGAGATATCCTAAAATTCGTATCCAATTCTTAAAGTCCTTCATACCGTAACTAGTTGACTATACACTAGAGTACTATCGCCTTGGAGGGCTCTGTTCACTTAATATGTTTTATTTCATTGTTATGATAGTCTACAAAGAGCCGCAGCCAATTCCGTACATGCTTTAACTTGCAGTTCTTTATTCTACAAGGAAAGTAATCATCGAAACTTTCGGTTCTATCCTTTATGTATTGCATCTTTCTTTCGATTACACTTTTCTCGTAAGAGGAATGAATATGGTGATCGAGTTTGAGAAACTGACAAGCCATGGGATACCAAGTACCTCCATCATCAGTCGAAACTGGATGAATTCCATGAATCTTGACTAAATCTGAAATGAATCTTTCAGCTACAAACATGTTTCTTTCTTTAGAGATAGACAGTGCGAGAATTTGCCTGTTTTCTGTCGGGTTCAGTTGCAACCCAGAGCCAGACAAACTCTGATCCCACATTCAACATGGTCTCATCTATTATATACTCTAGAACTCTTCTTCTAGTTGACTTAGCTTTTGAGGCTCGTACTTTTGAATCCAATTCCAAATGGAAACGTGATTTCTCTTGTATATCTGAGATAATCTTTCCGAGGCTTTCCTTAAGGATAAGCCTGAAAAGTACAAATGCAACCCATAATATACATACTTTGAAGGCGTTCTGTTTCTAGTAAGCATAAAAGAAATGGAATGCTTTCAAGCTATAGGCTTATCGTTAACTGAACAGAGCCGATCAGAACGACATCTAGAACAATAAATTAACAGAGATCAATGAATATAACTGATCAATTACTCTAAGTAGCCATTAAGAGAGGCTCATTCAATTATCTATTCATTTACCATGTAAGCTATCATAGAATATATGGGGACAAGGAAAACAATTCAGGGCATAATAGAAACTCATAATATAACCCACAAAATTGTACATTTGCTTACCTATCATATTTCGAATTTATGATGTGTCATTTTACAAGTAAGGTAACCATGTAAGTTAACATTTCAAAGAGTCGGTGGATCGGGACTTGCAGATAATGTATATTGTGTGAATACATTCCAATACAATTGAATACATAAACACGCAAACAATACGTCTCTCTTATTAACTTCAAATTACAATTGCTTTAATGGACAATATGTTTCCAACGATATCAACTCATAGAACGAAAGCAATCATTCTGATAGTAATGATCAGTTTTTCTTTCTTTGCTCTCTCAGATAGTTTGGAAAATAAGTCAGTCGCTTCGAAAGCAGTTATTAGCAATACTAACCAAACATCTACAGCAACAAAAACAAATCAAACAAATCCAAATACGAAAGAATTCACCCTAGTTGCCAAAGAAACTATGTTAGATATATCTCCAAGCAAGAAAATTAAGGCATGGACATACAATGGAACTATCCCAGGTCCAACACTGCGTGTAACGGAGGGAGATAAGGTAATAGTCCATTTTATAAACGAGTTAGATTTACCACATACGATTCATTTTCATGGCGGCCATAATGGTACAATGGATGGCGTGTTTGAAATTGTACCACCAAATAAGACTTTTACCTACGAGTTCACGGCAGCACCATCTGGAGCTCTCATGTACCATTGTCATGTGATGCCAGTTGTTGAACATGTGAGGATGGGACTATATGGAGCATTCATAGTTGACCCTAAGACACCTTTACCTCCTGCCAAAGAGTTTGTAATTGTATTTGGAGATTATGATACCAAAGATATACACACATCAGATCCTGAAAGTGCGTTCTACAATGGCTATGAAAATATTTACTATGATAATCCCTTACCAGTGTACACCAATGAAACAGTAAGAGTATATATGATTAATTTATCCCAGTTGCCCGCGTATGGATATCACATTCACGGAACTCTCTTTAAGACATGGATCTCTGGTATCTGGATGAATGACCCGGTACATACTCAAACCTATGCAACATCTTCAGGAGATGCAGCAATATTTGAAATGGAATGGCCCTGGGAGGGAAAATATGTATTTCACCAACATGGAATTCCCGAAGATAGAGGTGCAATGGGTTTCTTCAATGTAACTCAACCCGTACCTGGCCTAATAGATGGAAAAGACATTGCGATCTCAAAACCTGTGAGTATGATTGACTGGCAAGAGAACCTTACAAAAGTGTTACAGAACGCAACAATAGATTAAGGATAAGAATCAAAAATTGGAAAGACCACAGTACAAAGATTATTGTAGCTAAGAAAGTGCAACACAAACTTGAAAACAAACACTAAGGTGGTTCAATATGAGAAAAAATGTATCATCCCTCCTAGTATTTTGTAATGTTTTGGGGGAGATCAGGAGCCTGTAAATAGAGAAGGAAAATTAATTATCAAGAATGTCTAACAACAAACTATCTATATTTATTTACTTTCTAAATATACTTTGAATAGTCTTTTTCTTTTACATTATTTCCTCGTGCTTCCTATTTTGAGTAAAATAATAACTCAATTTGAAAATTATTACTGTACGTTCGATCCTCCTTAGTAACTCTTGATCTTTGTTTTAAAATCAAAAATTCCATAAATCCAACGAGTATTACTAATAATAGATCTCGAAACAAACAACTATTATATTCAACCTTTAAGCCATCTTTATATATTATATATTATTACCAGTATAGTATATCATCCACCACAACCAACTCTAATGAAATGACAAAAGCGATATCTAACATCTAATACAAGAATAGAAGCAAGATATTACTTGTATATCCTATTTGACACATATGATTTGTACAAGACATCTAAATTGCAACTGTGTGAATTTGAAAAAACTAGAACTATAAGTCCACATGAAGTTGATTTAGATCAGATCCCAGAAACATATTGTCATACTTCCATGAATAATGATAATTGAATTTCAAAAAGTCATGATACCATTTAAGGCTAATTAGAATTTCAAAATTTATAATGGGTTTCCAGAACAAAGATACTTAATCTTGCTTGTACTACAAAGCTATTTACCAAAATTCGATCTATTCTAATGCACGGAACTAAAAATTGCCAATCAATAGCAAGTTAAAAAAATAGAAAATGGAGAAGCACGACTTCGGTAATTGATCCGGGTATTCTTATTGGCGATAAAATTTTACTAGATTTGCCAGATGAAAAAGGAATTCAACTGACAGGAATCGAAGTGGAAGGTCGAGGAACTACAAAAGCTGCAATAGTCCTTATGCAAAGAATAGGGTATACTTCACCTGATCAAGCTCAATATATCACATAGACCTTAAAAAATAATTTACTGGTTTAAACCCGCAAGTGGAAATCATGCGTATCTAAAAGGAAATTATAATTCTTTACTTTTATTGAACTAGGAGATGAGAATATCTAACTTTACGGAAATAATAATGTGAACATAAACATTGTTCTTAATCAATCTATTTCGAATAAAACACAAACACCAACTTTAGTATCGTAAACCAAAAGTGGAAGTTAAATGTCAAGACTAACCTTAGATAGATAAATCCGAGTCAAGATTTTATTCATGAGGGAGTTCGTCTAATAACTCAGGTTTCTTCATCGAATCATAAATCAATGAGACAATATTTAGTTGCTCAGGGTTTTAAATAAATACCAAAAAAATTTGAAGGTATTGCTTAAATATTCATACTTCTTTGTAACAAATTATTACTATATAAGAGTTTATCAAGTTGGAAAAAGCTGAGATTAAGCTTCCTGAAACAACACATATCCCATGAAAGATAATGATCATATTAATTTTTACATTAGGATCATAGCTAGCAATTACAAAATAAAGAAGAGGAAGATTTGGAAGGGTTCTTAAGATTTTACTATAAAGTGAGAACTATCTTTCCCCGGGGATGACTTTCTTTTTGGTAATCCAGAGCCTTTGCAGTTTCAGGGAGTGGAAATGTCTTTTCAATATTTACTTGAACATGATTTTCATCTATCCATTGTGCTAACTTAGTCAACCTTTCATTTGTAATCTCAGTAAATTGGAATATCGATTTGATTCCATATTGCTTCGCTAGATTTGAATCCGGTTGTTCTACCAGGGATACAATGGTACCGCCATTTTTCAATACTTTGAAGGATTTTCTATAGATCTCACCACCCACAGTATCAATTACTGCATCGTAATCTTGAAGTATATCGTCGAACCTTTGAGTTGTGTAATCAACTATCTCATCTGCTCCTAGTCGTTGAACGAACTCTTTATTATTAGACCTTACCGTAGTCGCAACAAACGCTCCCAATTTCTTTGCAAGTTGTATTGCTATCAAACCGATGCCGCCTGAACCTCCATGTATAAGGATCTTATGATTTTTTGACAATCCAATATTTTCAACAAGTGCCTGCCACGCGCTGACACCAACTAATGGCAATCCGCTGGCTTCAATATGACTTAAGCTCTTTGGTTTAGCAGCTATACTGTTTAGACTGGTCACGGCCAATTCAGCAAAAGATCCTGACCCTCCAAACAACACTGAGGCTTGTCCATAGACCTCATCACCTATATCCAAATGAGTAGATTTATTCCCATCTAACTCTTTGATAACGCCTGAAAAGTCCATTCCTAATGTAATAGGAAATTTAAGGGGTATTAGTTGTTGAAAGTACCCCTCACGTATCTTCCAATCAATCGGATTAACTCCGGCTGCTTTGACCTCAACAAGAACCTGGCCAGGAGAGACCTGTGGAATACGAATATCCGTATTTAGGCCTATAACATCTCTTCCACCATACTTGTTTATTTGAATTGATTTCATCCATAAATCACCTTGGTATATCTACTATCAAAAAGTAAGTATTTAAATTGGTAAGGGAGTAAATAGTAAGTCGATGAATTTATGGTAAGTTAGCAAAAGTAGACACACTGATAAAAAAACTTTTGAGTACACTGGAATGGGCGAATGCAAAAAAAATACATATTCCAATGTATTTAAGATACTTGCTAAAATATTCCCATATTCGTACTTTTGAACATATAATTAACCATTAAGTTATCAATTTAATCTTAGATACTATTAAAGTAGTCAGTCTAAGATATTCTTAATTCTACACTAGGAAAACCAAAAGATTCTTGGTGTTTGATTGATAATCATGATCAAGTTATAAATGTAAAACGTCATTTAAGTTCATTCGATCAAGAATTGATTATACACTCTTTTGTAGCAGTTATCAGATTTCGATTTCCATATTTCAATATGGTTAACTATGAGATGAACAGGATTATTATAAAATGGATAAAATGCAGGCAATAAGGAACCTGGAAGCATTGTTTGAAGCATGTAATTCAAAAAAACAGGATCTCTTACATACAGGACACAAACAAAACGACGTAAGAGTGTCCTTCTACAAACATTTAGTAACTACCACAAATTCTACTATACATTTAATGATTTTTTCAGATACTACATTAGTAACAGAGGATTGGTGGTTAAAAAAATTACCCAAGTATAAGATAAATAAACGGATTTTCTCAACGAGCTCAAATGAATCTCGTCAAATAGAAACAGACAATATTGATCAATATTTGCTACTTTCATATTTTAGTTCCGTTTTTCATATATTCGAATCTTCATTTAGAAGGATTTGCAAAAGTTGTTTAACTGAAGAGTATTCTCTTGCTAAAAAAATTGGTGAGTGGGAAAAAGAGGATATCAAGAATCTGTTGGTAATTATTCTAAAGAAGTTAAATCTATTGGATATTGGGAGAAGAGATTTTTTAGAAATAGTGGTGAAATTTAGAAGTTCTCTTTATAATAATGGAGTATATATTAGTGAAAGGCAAGAGTCATTTTCTGATTTCAAATGGAAAAATAAGTCCTATGTATTTAAACACGGTGAGCGAATTATTTCAGAAGATAAAGGTGAACTTTGGGAAGAATGTTTTAAATTTACACGTGCACTTATCAGTATTTTTACAGAAGTAATAAACCATCCTATTATTAAGAAGTATAGCTTTATTGAAGATATTACAGCAACTGGATACATTTAGTCGTCCTCCCATGCTGAAAAATACAGTATACAAAATAAATATTATTGTGGTTATATTAGTAAGGGTATTTATTTATAGAAATTAAGTTCCCTATAGTAGTAGAGTTCCAGAATAAATTTATCGGATCTGGATAAAGACCAAACCAATCAGAAAATTTGAATTCAAAAAAAATATGTGTTGAACTTAACTTTGTGCTGCTGCGTTGCTACCGGTGTTTGTTTGGCTTTGAACGTTAATGTTGTTACCAGAACCTACTGTATCTCCACCAGAAACTACTATGCTTCCCTGGTTAGAAGATTGAGATTGGCTAATGCTTTGTTCTGCAGAGTTTCCACCTTGTCCGGATTGTGCTAAAGCGTTGTTTCCACTGTTGAACTGATGCTGGAAGCTAGCGTTGTTGCATGAGAAGAATGTACTAGCACCTGAAACACACAGACCATTTTGGTTTGATGACTGTGATTGTTCTATCGATTGTTTTGCTTTATTTCCCTTCTTGTTTGTTGCAAGAGCATCATTATCCATGGCTACCAATGGACTGGATAATAGAGCCAAAGCGACCACCATTGCAATTGATGCTACAAGCATTTTGTTTTTGTTTGTGTTTTTATGAATATTTTGTGTTTTATTATTCATATCTTTAATATTAGAAAAAAAATATATGGGATTTGCTAACTAGTTGCAATACTCTAATATTCTAGTACTTTTAGAATTAATCAAGGAGAATACAAAAGAGCAGAAATACAAAGGTAGTCTTTAGTGATGGCAGCAGGGATTAGGGTCAATATGATATTTTAGTTCTAGCGTATAAAAAAGAAAAATGGTATCAAGATCTATTAGAAAACGATAACCAAGTTAGTTGATGATAGTGATTTTAGTGGTGGTCATGGCGATGGTGGTAGTGATGATGGTAATGCTCAAGCGGATACTAGATGTAGAAGGAGAGGAACATGCCAAACCATATCATTATCTAGTTTCAAAAATTTATTCTAAGAGGGGTATAGGAAGAAGAAGAAGAAGAAAGAAAAACCCACTTCTTCTGCCCCACTGTAAACAGGATAGAAAATCATGCTTTTTGAGCAAGTAGACTTGTCATAGATATTATGAGGATTACCGATTGGAATATGTAGTACTAACTACCCGTTTGGGGATGCAAACTCTAGCATAGACCATTATTACAATCATAAAACCCAGAGGAAAATCAAACTCAAACGGATATACTGTGGTACGGTAAGAATTGGGTATCTAAAATTTTGATCATTTATAAATGTTTCGTGGTATAGATCTATTAAGGATAATTAATTAAACATTTGTGTCGCATGCGACACATTTATTTCGTGCTTGAAAAGTATATAAAGAAATCATCAATTTTCCAGTAAGAGAAAAGCTTTACAATCTTTTGATTGCTGAAGCATATATTATATCATACATTAATAAGAATATATATAAAACAAATATTTTGGCTCAGTCAAGTTTATTTGAACAAAATCCATCTTAACCGATAGATAATCATTCAAAAATAGATAACTTTTCTAAAATGAACCAATCTCATGACGAAACTATGCTAATTTCTTCTATTGGAGGGAGGGTACTAGCAATATCAGTATTAGGCTTTGTTTTTTTCAGTTATGTGTGATTTTTTATCTAAATTAACCAGACTGGGAAGAATAGAACACATAGTATTTCGGAAAAATCAAACTCCGGTTGTAATCACTCATCATCTAAACTGAACAATCATCTGCGTTAATTCTTGAGTTATTAGAATCGGATAATATTTATGCGTGTTTATGAACAACATAGCTTTAATTATCCTGTCTTGTTGGTAATTATAGGAAAAGATGAGCCTGTCAAAAACTGATTATGACATTATTGTTGCTGGGGGCGGACTTGCGGGCCTAATAGTAGCTTCTTCAGCAGCATATCATTCCAATCAAAGATTAAGAATCTTGGTGGTAGATAGGAATTCCATTGATATCCAAGGTCGAAAAACTATTTCGGGTTGGATTTGTGGTGACGCTGTAGGCAAAAATACTGTAGATTATATGACAGAGAGAATAAAGATTTCTTGGGGTTACCCCGAAATAGAACATCCAGTTAAGGGCGTAGTAGCCTTTTCACCTGATCATGAAACTAAGGTGTCATTTGATGGTGAAGGATATATTTTAAATAGAAAACAACTCCCTCAAAAGCAACTAAAAGAGGCATCCAAATTAGGAGTTGAAATCAAGAGTAACATAGTGATTCGACAATTAACTACGGAGAACAATTTTATCGTTGGTGTAGAGGGAGAGGATACCAAGACCAGAGAGATTTTTAAGAAGACGGCAAAGGTTGTTGTCGACTGCACAGGTGTGACATCTGTCTTGAGAACTAACCTACCTATAAGGTCATACATTCAGAAAAAAATCGATAGAAATGATTTGGAATCAACTGGAAGATATATTTATGATTTTGACGCAGAAGGGAAAGAAGACAAAACCTATTTTGATCCAGATTATTGCATTATTCACCTAGATCAAAATCTTGCTCCGGGTGGATACGGATGGGTATTTCCAAAAGGCCAATCCAAAGTGAATATAGGGTTAGGAGTGCAACAAAAGCTATTTGAGAAAGCAAATAAAGAATTGGGCATAAAAAGGGATTTGAAAAAGATCATTGACGACTATGTTGCTGCAAATCCAGTTATAAACAATCCCCGGTTGTCAAGTAGCCCAGAAGACCAAGGCAATGAATGGGGTACATGGCAAGTTTCCGTAAGAAGACAAAATGACTGCATGGTTGCAAATGGATACATGATGGTGGGAGATTCAGCCTGGATGCCAAAACCACTGGATGCTGGAGGAATAGGACCTGCAATTATCGCAGCAACCATTGCAGGAAAAGATGTAGTGGAGGCAATAGAAGCAAACGATGTATCAGAAAGGGGTCTCTGGCAGTATAACAAGGATTTCATCAATGAATATGGTTACAAAACGGCTGGTCTTGAAGTTTTCAGGAGAATGTTGCAGCAGTTAAGTAATGACCAAATAAATTATGGAATGAAACATTTTCTGTCAAAAATGGATATTGACAAAATAACTAAAGGAGAACATCCTGAATTCAGTTCAGTGAGCAAAATTGGGATGATGATAAGAGGGGCATTGAACAAAAAATTAGCCGAAGACTTGAGGTTTACGGCTAAAATGAATGAAAATCTGGTAAAACACTACAGAAACTATCCTGAAAGTCCCGATGCATTCCCCGAGTGGTCTACAAAATTAAATGCGTTTTTAACTGAATCCTTTTCAAGGTTCTCCTGAACCGAAAGACATTATTTATATTTTAATTCAAGAATATGATTGATAGATTTCGTTTTATCACTTTTGAAATTTACTTAAGAAATCCTTTCGTCGTTGTTCTTCAGTCACAGTAACTCTTACATCTTCAATTATCCTTTTGCCTACATCTAGTTTTTTTCTAATTCCTGGTAATATGTTATCATAAATTGAGAAAGGATATATACTGTCATAGAAAGTTTGCATTGTCACAAACAAAGACAATGAAGTTTCGAAATCATTTCTTCTTAAACTATCATAAATCATGCGTTTGATTTCACCAATGCAATCCAAAAGTCCTATCAGATAAGCACTTAAAGAAACATCCAAATCAAGATGGCTACTTATAGAATTTTTCTTTTCTACGATTTCCTTTAGTATATATGCTTCAACATATTCCTGCTCAGCTGGCCATAGATATCGGTCTAAATCAGAAATTACGAATTTTCTCAAATCTTTAAGCAGTTCAAAAGCTTTAACAAGCATATCATTCGCATCTTTAATTTTGTTACTATGTAAGGAAATTATAGCCTTGCTACAAAACAGAATTACTTCTCTATTCTCTTTGATAAGTTTTTCTCTACTTGACTCGACCTGTTTAAGATGGATTGAAAATTCATCCAATGAAGAGTTCATTTTTGAAAAGTTTATTTCAAAGCTCATATAGTAACTCTAAATTTAGACTATAAATACTAGCCTCAACATGAGAAACAATTTATTGCATTATTAGCGAAACCTCAGCAATGACCAATATTCGGCGGAGCAGAGGATATAATTTTGAACATGGATTAGTAAAGAGATTAAACAATGGAGATTGGATAGCTAGAAGGTTGGGGGGCTCTAGCACCGGTCTACCGGATATTGTTGCAGTAAATAACAAATTATCTATTTTGCTATCTATTGAGGCAAAATCAGCTACGGGAAATAGTATCTATGTACCACCGGATCAAATTATGCGATGCCATGGAATTACAAAGATGTTTAAAGCCTATAATGAGAGATACATAATTTTAGCTTTTAAATTCATGAGGGTAAAGAGGCAAAAAATAGGTGGAAAAACTATCTATGTTCCTAGGAAAACAAGAGAATATTATAAAATAATAAAATTCAAAAAAATACCAAAAGTTTTCCCAAGCATAAAGTGTAATTATGACGGTGATACTTTTGCAATACATAATGCTAAGATCCGAAAAGTAAAACTAAAAAATTTTCAAATACCTTGATTACGGATAATTCTTAATAGAAAGATATGATTGTTGGTTATCGTTGACAGATGTTCTTTGGAGAGAAGGATGGTTAAAACCATTGTCTATTGAATCTTTACCAAATGATATATGTTCAATATGCAAGGAGGAGTTTGAGGATCTGGATTTTGTAGCCGCATGTGAATTTTGCGAGATCGGTTTATCGCATGAACTTTGTTGTAATAAGCATATTACTAGTCATCATATGAATCAGCTAAAAGAAAAGATCAACAAACATAGAGAAAAAAGATTACATTCGCATCAATAAACACTACTAGATTTAAGAGATTTTTTAATAGTGGGAAAGCATACATAACATAAGCTTATGGACCCAGACAACAAGTTTAAGAGTATTAGGGGGTTTGAACCTATTTCTTCCAAACAAATGTATCAGATAGAAAATATCGGAGAAACCAAGTATTTGATGAAAAAGGTTTTAATGATGGAAAATGCAGGCTCCAGAATAGCCGATTTTCTAATAAGCGAATTTGGCGATGATATTATAAACAAATCTATAGTGGCGGTTTGCGGTCAGGGCAACAATGGTGGAGATGCAGTAGTAGCCATACGTCACTTGTCTGGATATATTTTACCCAAAATTGTACCAGAAAAAACCCCCAACCTATCAGTAGTCCTCTTGGGTCGTCCAAATGAGTTGAAGACTAGCGAAGCTCATTCTAACTGGAACATAGTTGAAAAAATTGATTCAGTTAGTACTCTGACCCTGGATTCGAGTACAATCGAGGAAATCAAAAATAGAATAATGAACTCGGATATAATTTTAGACGGGATTTTCGGTACAGGTATAAAGGGTGATATCAATGAACCATACTCTACTGTTATTGATCTGATTAACAGTAGAAAGGGTAATTCATATATCTTGTCTGTAGATATACCCACTGGACTGAATCCTGACACTGGAGAAAAAAACAAAAAGACAATAATTGCAGACGCAACTGTAACTTTCCATCGTCCCAAACATGGACACATTAACAATCCATCTGTAGTCGGAAAACTAGTAGTGAAAAAAATAGGTATCCCATATGAAACTGAGATAGGAGTTGTTGTCTAGTTAAATTGAAAATAGAACAATTTTTAGTTGGAGAGATGGCCAATTTTACGTACTTACTAATCGATGAAATAAATAATTCATGTATAATAGTAGATCCTTCATGGGATCTGGATACTATTTTTGAGTACATTAAGAAAAACAATCTTCAAATCAAGTTTATAATTAACACTCATTCCCATTTTGATCACACGTTAGGCAATGAACAAGTAGTACAGGTTACAGGGGCCAAAATAATGCAACACAGGAATTCACCTCTGCACAAAGATAAGATTCTTGAAGATGGTGATAGGATCGAATTCGGAAGTTCTATTATTGATGTCATATATACTCCAGGACATACAAAAGATAGCATCTGCTTGATAGTGGATAATGAGATTATACTAACTGGAGATACTATTTTTGTGGGTAGTTGTGGTCGTTTAGATTTACCAGGTGGAAGTGCAAGTGAAATGTTCGATTCAATATATGGCAAACTAAGTAATCTCGATGAAAAGTTAATAGTATATCCCGGTCATCACTATGGATCAAAGAAAACCTCATCGATGAGAGACGAAAAACAAAATAATTTTGTATTCAAATTTAGAAGTAAGGAAGAATTTCTTAGCTTCATGAACACATAATTTAATGTTTCATATTTTTTGGTATAAGGTGTAGACTAGTTGACGCAGTTTGACTTTACAAATATCGAAGACCATATCGACTACGATTTTGGAATGCGTTATCCCTCGTTATACTTGTGCAGGTAACGACAATTCCATCGTTATGACAATGATCAATAAGAAAAAGAAGGAAAAGTAGCATTAGGATAAGCATTGAAATATACAAAATACCATGTTGGGATTTAATAATATCATTAGCAAAGAGACGTCCCTCTCTTAAAATCCACTTTTGAAATACTCAAAACACCAAATGATTACAGCAGCATGAATCACTACTTGATCAAATTGATTCATTTAAATAAATTGGCATCTAAATCGAAGCCAAAAAACAATTTCAAAAGTCAAAACACCAAGGTATATGGTATCAATTTCGAAAAAACAATAAAACAAGTCATGGTTGAAAGAGTCAAGTTTTGGAAAAAGGATTTTGCCAGACATTAGATATTATATGTATACAGTACCAGTCAATGGAATTGACAAACAAATAGATTAAAGTTTCCATAATTGGAGAATCAATAATACGGCAATTCAGAATGTAAGACTGTAATAGAATCTCTTGACAAAGTAATATTGATTTTATAGCAATAAAAATAAACCATCTGTTGAACCATACACCTAGGAATTTGACAATGACTTAAAAATTAAGATAATCTTTACAAACCTTCTAAAATTGTCGACCCTTGTATTTTTCTAAATGTAATAAACATCCTAAAGCAGTACCAATTAAAATAAAGTTTTATATTCAACAATAGTTAGGGGTTTAATGACTCTTAATTTCATCAAAAGCACTAATTCAAAAGGAGACATTTCTAATCTCGAGGAATTCAAATCAGATAAATCAGTATTTGTTTTTATTATTTCCCATACTGCTACTTCAACGATTCCAGGGATAACCGTTGCAGGAGCTAACCCCGAATTAATAAAATTTACTCCTCCTGCAGACGCAGAATATATTCACTATGGAAAATGTAAATCAATAAACACTATACCGGCTACACCAGATGGCAAGCCAACTCCCGCCATAATTACAAAGACTGCATTGGATATTTCGAATATCCCTATATATGTAGTTGATTCAGGCTCTGAAATAAAACCAATCTTACCATACTTCAATATCCAGTCACCTGTAGGAAGAAATATCCTTCACGAACCAGGGATTGAGATTCAAAAAGCAGTTGAAAATTATGAAATGGGTAAAATTTTAGGCTACCAATTGGCTAAGATAAATGACACCATTATTTTAGGTGAAAGCATACCTGGAGGCACAACTACCGCATTGGGAGTGATGCAGGCAATGGGATTCAATGCATATAACAAAGTCAGTAGCAGTATGCCTGATAATCCAAATGATCTGAAGAATAAGGTTATTGAAATGGCTTTGGCGAGAGCAGGTTTAGATCATGGTGATTGTAAGAATGATGTATTTAAGGCAATATCCAATCTTGGAGATCCAATGATGCCAACAACTGTAGGCATAGCAGAGGCATCCATCTCAAGCGGTAAAAGAATTATCCTTGCAGGGGGAACTCAAATGTGTTGTATTTTAGCGATTTTGAAATCTCTAAATATCAAAATAAAGGACAAGGTCTGCATAGGTACAACATCCTATTTGTATGACGATGAAAAATCAGATATATGTGACCTTATAAACCAGATCGATGAAGAAGTACCCATTTATTATGTTGACTTGGGGTTAAACAAATCAACGAAAAAAGGACTCCGAGCTTATTCCGAAGGTTTTGTTAAGGAAGGAGCAGGAGCAGGGGGCAACACTATAGCTGCCTTTTTGAATAATGAATTTCTAACCCAAGAAGATTTCCTTAAGCGTCTGGAAGACAACTATACTAGAACAATTGAAAGACCAAACGTAATCGATATTTAGGAAAACAGATAGCAAATCAATACTATAAATAGCAGAACTCTGGAATGAAAAAATTATGAAAGGGGCAGAAAAAATTAAAGGAATCGGTCTGTTGGTAATCGCACTTGTATTTTTTTTCGTTTATATCTACATTTTGTTTGCTACTGATTACGGCTTACTACTCTTAAAGCTCACAGTGGCAGTAATAGTTGGAGTAATATGTTTCATATTGGGGTGGATAGGAATTACACTAACGATTAACGAAAAAGAACAATAAACAAAGAAAAATAATCTATTTCTAGAATTAAAGTTTGTTAATCTGAATATCAGTAACAGTCTGATAAATTCGGGGCGCTACATCCCTCACTATTTGTGTATGCAAAATTTGATAATCACAGGTACGTTCTGAAAATAGTCTTGCGATATGCTTTTCAGATTCAAACACTACCTTTTTCTTGGCATCACTCTTAACATGAGAAAAAAAATGTATAATACCTCCAGACTGTTTTAAGCAGGACAAAGCAACATCCAAGAATTCATATGCCTTCTCTGGTAAAGGCAATAAGATTCTGTCAAAGTTATTTAAATAATTTCCTTTTTGAAGAATATTCCTAGCATCACCGTGAAGTGAAATAATATGTCGTTGTACCCCGTTTATTTTAGAATTTATTTGGTCTAAAATGTGTGCATCCAAATTAGAGTCGATATTAATGACTTTCAATGGTTTTTTTTTAGCCATTACTATGGAGAAGGTTCCAACTCCTGCGAACATATTCAGTACTAATTCATTCGGTTTCACCAACACCGAGATCCGAAGACGCTCTGTTGACAACCTAGGAGAAAAATACGAAGTAGCAACATTAACTAGAAATTTGCAGCCAAATTCCTTGTATAAGGTAAGATATTTCTCATCTCCTGCTATGTAGTCAACATCTCGCAGCCTGTATTCTCCAGATACAGGATTACTTTGCATGAGAACGGTATTGATATTCTTTATATTCTTGAGTAGAGTCTTTCCGATTATATTCTTATAATTCATTAGTGCCTCTGGAATTTTTATTATAGCAATATCACCAATGATATCATACGATGAATAAAGTAATTTTAGCTCATCATCGGGTAACGTTCCTCGAAGAAGTGTTTTGAGATATTTACTCATATGAATATTGAAACAAACTTTTCCTAATTCTTTATATAATAATAATTTCCCTCTGTTTTCTGCTGTCTATCTAGTCTGCTATTCTCTTTATTTACCCTAGGGCGACCTGTAGTTTCGTCTCGTCGAAATGAAATTGATAAAGATTTAAGAAAGTCATTCATACCAGTCTCCTTGGAAATTGGTGATGTACCCTT
Organism: Candidatus Nitrosocosmicus franklandus; assembly: GCF_900696045.1. GTDB lineage: Archaea > Thermoproteota > Nitrososphaeria > Nitrososphaerales > Nitrososphaeraceae > Nitrosocosmicus > Nitrosocosmicus franklandus_A. The sequence goes on along the minus strand of NZ_LR216287.1, from coordinate 2,460,743 downwards.
ACCTTCAACGCCAGGTGTACCTTCGAAAATAATAAGCCTATCTGAAACAAGATCGATGAGTTGGATATCATGGTCTATTATCAGAGCAGATTTTCCTTTTGACTTTATAAATCTCTGTATAAACTTTGCAAGAACTATTCTATCCTCAATATCCAGAAATGCAGACGGTTCGTCAAGAGCATAAATATCTGCATCTCTTATCAAAGACAATGACACAGCTACCTTTTGGAGCTCACCGCCGCTTAAACCTTTTATGGATTTATCATAAAGTTTTTTTAAACCCAGTGGAGAAAAAACATGCTCCTCTGCTAAAGTTCCTTCGAAGGGACCGCCATTGACAGAGTATATCAGAGAACGTACGTCTCCCTCTATCTCTTGATTCAAATATTGTGGTTTATACGATATCTTGACGTTGGTATCCAATGTCCCATTGTCTGGTTTATCCATGCCTGCTAGCATTCGCATGAAAGTCGTTTTACCTAATGCATTAGCTCCTACGATTCCAATCACCTCACCTTGTTGGATGTTGCCTCCTTCAATATTTACTCTAAAATGTCCAAGAGTCTTTTCAAGTGATGGATACTGAACAATAGACGAGGTTGAAAGAACAGACTCTGTTATGCTCGAAATATCAAACTTATAGGCCTTGTCCCTAAATCGAATGTTCTCAGTTGGTATATAACCCTCCAAGAAATTATTAATTCCAACTTTTGTACTTTGTAGGGAAGAAACGATTCCATAAGCGCCAGGCTCGCCGTAGGTTATGTAAATATTGTCTGAAAGATAGTCAAGTAATGACATATCGTGTTCCACAATCATTACGCTCTTCCCCTCCTTGGCTAAATTACTTATAACTCGCCCAACGGCTAATCTTTGAAAGATATCGTTAAATGATGAGGGCTCATCGAAAAAATAATAATCTGCATCTTTAGCAGCTGCCACAGCTACGGCTACACGTTGAAGTTCCCCTCCACTTAGCGTATTCAATTGTTTACGCAATGAATTATTCAACCCAAGTTCTGTGATCAGAGATTGAGTAACATTTCTCTCATCATACTTCTTCAATAATTCCTCAACAGTACCCTTGAATACTTTAGGTATAAGATATACAAGCTGAGGTTTTATTGAGGTTCTCAATGTCTTGGCTTGAATTTTTTCGAAATGTTTTCTTAATTCAATGTTAGTTGTTCTCTGCAATATTTCCTCCCACGATAGATCTCGTTCGAATTCTCCAAAATTTGGTTTTAAATTTCCCGATAAAAGATTTATAATAGTCGATTTTCCCATTCCGTTTCGTCCAACTAATCCTGTAACAGTTCCTTCTTTGGGTATTGGGATCTTGTATAATCTAAAGCTGTTTATACCATATTGATGAATCTTGTCGACTCCTATTTCTTGAGCTAGATTGACGATAACGATTGCATCAAATGGGCACTTTTTGATACAGATTGTACAACCTGTACACAAGTCTTCGGAAATTAGTGCTTTGCCATCTTCTGGTCTTTGAACGATGCATTCGCCACCAGTCTTATTAACTGGACAATATATTATGCACTCTAAACCACATTTCCTAGGTTGACACAAATCCTGATCAAGTACAGCAACTCTATGAATCGAATTTCCACGTTTATCCAATCTTTATAATATATATTCACCGATCTTTCATATAAATCCTGGAATTATACAATATTAAATACAGGTATGAAAAACATGTTAATCTATCGTCATTACTGGTCTTATAAATAAGTTATATAAATAATAACAAGAATCCATATTCAACTTTGTTATTGTTTGTTTTTAGGTAACAAAATAGGTAGCAGGTTAGAAGGGCTATTTTGATAATGAGATGCCATGACAGCAGTTTCATTTAGTAAGAATTAAATTAACGAATTTAGTATTTAATGGTAGCCGGCCATAGCGTTAGGGCCCGACCCGGTCCCATTCCGAACCCGGAAGTCAAACCTAACGTCGCTGCTGGATACTGACGTGCGAGAGCCGTTGGGAAACAGCAGTGCTGGCACCTTCTCTTCATCACCTCATCTTCATTAAATTGCTTAAAAGAATTAGATGATAGAAAAGGGCTCTGTTCATTTAACGATAAACCTATAGCTTGAAAGCATTCCATTTCTTTTATGCTTACTAGAAACAGAACGCCTTCAAAGTATGTATATTATGGGTTGCATTTGTACTTTTCAGGCCTATCCTTAAGGAAAGCCTCGGAAAGATTATCTCAGATATACAAGAGAAATCACGTTTCCATCTGGAACTGGATTCAAAAGTACGAGCCTCAAAAGCTAAGTCAACTAGAAGAAGAGTTCTAGAGTATATAATAGATGAGACCATGTTAAAGGTGGGATCAGAGTTTGTCTGGCTCTGGGTTGCAACTGAACCAGACAGAAAACAGGCAAATTCTCGCACTGTCTATCTCTAAAGAAAGAAACATGTTTGTAGCTGAAAGATTCATTTCAGATTTAGTCAAGATTCATGGAATTCATCCAGTTTCGACTGATGATGGAGGTACTTGGTATCCAATGGCCTGTAGATTCTTAAATCTCGATCATCACATTCATTCCTCTCTGGAGAAAAGTCTGATTGAAAGAAAGATGCAATACATAAAGGATAGAACCGAAAGTTTCGATGACTACTTTCCTTGTAGAATAAAGAACTGCAAGTTAAAGCATGTACGGAATTGGCTGCGGCTCTTTGTAGACTATCATAACAATGAAATAAAACATATTAAGTGAACAGAGCCTAGAAAAGGATTAGTAATGTATACTAAAAATCATTATTGTTTTGCAGATAATTTAATAACAAGCGGATTCCGAATCCAGTAGCTCCTTTGGGATTATAGCTCCTTTCAGCAGTACCATCTTGAGTCCATGCAGTTCCAGCAATATCAAAATGAGCCCAAGGTACGGAATCTACAAACTTAGATAAGAATGCAGCAGCCGTTATTGTACCTCCTGTTCGGCCTCCAATATTCTTTATAGAAGCAACATTGCTTTTTATTAAATCGAAATACTCTTCGAACAATGGAAGTTGCCAAATTTTTTCTCCTGTAGTCTTAGACGCAGAAATCAAACCATGAATTAACTTGTCATTATTCCCAATAATTCCAGCTACGTTCGTTCCCAACGCAATTATACATGCTCCTGTTAAAGTAGCGAAATCGACAACATACTTTGGCGAGTACTTTGAGATACCAAATGCCAAAGCATCAGCTAAAATCATTCTACCTTCAGCGTCAGTATTCAGTACCTCCACGGTTTTACCATTATACATCCTAATTATATCTCCTGGTCGATATGAAGATCCCGAAGGCATGTTTTCAACCGCTGGGATAATAGCTATAACATTTATTGGAAGAGCAAGATTTCCCACAGCTTTCATAATACCCAAGACGGTACAGCCTCCACTCTTATCAAATTTCATTTCATCCATTCGATCGCTGGGTTTGATCGATATTCCCCCAGTATCAAAAGTCACGGCCTTACCAATTAACAGGATTGGTTTTTCATTGCTTTTTGAATTATTGTAATTTACTACGATAAGCTTGGGTTCATTTTGGCTTCCTTTACCAACAGAAATTATCCCATTCATACCCATTTGTTTGATTTGATCTTGATCAAATATTTGGACATCGATATTGTCTATAGATTCTAAGGACTTTGCATGGGCAGCGAGGGCATCTGGATTGATATAATTAGGAGGTGAGTTAGCCAAATCTCTACTAAAAAAAACTGCTTCACATACAACTAGTGTTTTGTTTATTTGTATTTGGTCTGTTTCTAGCTGGCTTTCACCAGTAATCATATTTATCGTGCATTTTTCAAAAAATGATTGTTTTTGCTCAGTTTCCGATCCTTGTTCTTTGAAGTTATTAAACTCATACTGTGCCAATACCAATCCTTCAACAAATGATTCAGTCAATCCAGATTCTGAAAAAAATTTCAAGACATTAATTTTTTCATAATTTAATTCTTTACACCTAAGCGAGATCAATCCACCAATATGTCTGATGCGATCAGAATCGAGCTTGCCAGATTCTCCCAAACCGATTAACAAAATCATAATTGGAGAATTGTCTAAATTTAGTCCCAAGGTCATGCTTTTTCCATATTTTTTAATATTGTTCAATCTTTCCTGTCCGAAGGAATCAATTTGTTTTATAATATGACTCAACCTTGAGTCTTTGACAAAGAAATTACGAATACCCTCATCTTCTGTAACGCCGACAACAAGTACACCGTCAGTTAGATCAACCTTATCCGGACTAGCAGTTGTTATTTTTACCATAGCGCTATTTAGACTATATTTTATAATTACTTAACTGAAATGTTTCATTTTGTCATTGGTAATTAAATTCTAAAAAGAGATTATATTCTAATTAATCCACTTTATTGAACAACCAATTGATGGATCGAAATCTTTTTGGATTTCATTCTTTTTGCCTCCTATCACTTTCCTAACATTTTCCTCCATGATATTAATAGTTGGGACGGCATTTGGCTCTAAGGCATCGTTAATTTTTCCATGGTAAACTAGATTTTTCGACTCATCAAATAGGAAAGGGTCTGGTGTACAAACTGCCCCATAATCCTTAGCGACACTTTGAGTCTCGTCAATTAAATACGGAAAATTTAGTGAATATTCCTTTGCAAATTTCACCATATTATCAAAACCTTCTCCTTCATAATTTGGATCATTACTATTAATTCCAATTATTTGAAAGTCAGAGTTATCAAACTTTGATTGCAACGAGACAAGGTCAGAGATCCTAGCCTTAACATAGGGACAGTGATTACAAATAAATACAATTAGTAAAGATTTGGATTTAATGTCTTTTAGGCTATAGATTTTATCGTCAACTCCTCTTAAAGAAAAATTTGGTGCAGGAGAACCTGAAACTAACTTCTGGGCGGATTGTGTCTTGACCATAATCTCTTTGTTTGATAACATAAATAATAAAAATGTTATTTTGATCTAGATTTTTTCAAAATACCGAGTTCAACTTGAAGGTCTACCTATGCCTCCAAAAAGGTCTTTTTCGAACATCTCTGGATGCAATATCCCCCGTCCATCATAGATCGGAGTTTTACCTAAAATAGAGGGATCGATATTAGAATACTCCTTATGGTTAGTAGCCAAGATGATTAAATCCCTTTCAGAAATGGCTTCGGTTAAGTCTGATACAAGTCTCGCATTTTTAAATTTAGTAATTAACTCTGAATCAGTAACTAATGGATCATGTACAATTACATCTTTAATCTTTAATCTTGCGAGTTCTTTAAGTAGATCAAAAGTGGGTGACAAACGGGTATCTGAAACACCTCCGCGAAATGCAAGGCCTAAAATTGTTATTTTAGATCTTCTCGAATACCGTCCCTTGATAAGTTTTAGGGCTTTATATAAAGAATACTTTGGCATCTCATTATTAATTGCCCTTGCAGTTTTTGTGATCTTGCAATTTACTTTGTTTCGTAATCCTACATCTATAATGAATTGTGGGTAAACCGGTATACATGCACCTCCTACGCCGATTCCTGGATCATGGATGTGACAGAAACTTTGAGAGTTGGCAGCTTTTTTGGCTTTCCAAAAGTCAATATTTAACCGATCACACAATCTTGCTAACTCGTTGGCCAAAGAGATATTCACATCCCTATACACACCTTCAAATAACTTTTCTGCTTCTGCAATTTTAATCCCAAGAATCTTTACAATGCCCTTTCCGTATAACATAGAAAATAGGGCTTCTGCTATTTGCAAGGAATGAGCGTCATCTGCGGATACGATTCCAGGATGACCTTCCTCGATATCGTATATAGCTCGTCCCTCGTAGATGCGTTCAGGATTATATATAACAGAAAAATCAGATTTTGATTTTAACCCACTATGCTTTTCAAGCAAAGGAATCAATACTCTCTCAGTAGTTAAAGGAGGAAGTGAAGGATGAATCGATACAATGTCATCTTTTTTTAATCCTTTGCTGATTGATACTACAACTTCCTTAATTATTGACAGGTCTGGTTTATTTTTTTTTACAAGAACCGGGACACATATCATCTTTAATTTGGAATCTACAGAAGCTTTTATGGGATCATCATATACTAAAAACCGACCCTCACGTATCCCTTGAGAAAAAGATTCGTTAACGAGTGGCTCAGGAATATGAGTAATTCCATTCCTAGTATTTTCGATAACCCTACTTGATTTGTCTACACCGATTACCTTAACACCTGCCCTGAGCCAAACAGAGGTTAGAGGAGCGCCCACATGACCCAGTCCATAAACAGCTACCATATATTCGCCTGATCGAAACTTACCAATGATACTTTCAATTGGTTCCCTATTAGTATCAGTTAAGTTAGGATTATGAGGGACAGATTTAGTTCCTCCCGATTTCACAGATTGAATATTTTATTAACTGATTATTATATCTATATTAGGTACATTTCAAAAAGTAAAATAGACTAACGAAAAATAGCCCATGGTAGTGCAATTTTGACTAAATAAAAGAATATTTACAAAAGAGTATTTTATTAGTATGATAATGTTATTCCCTGTCTATGAGCTTAATATAGCAGGATCTGAATGGTTTATAATCATAGTTGTTATCATCATATTTATTTTTCCAACTAAGATCACAAGTTTTTCTAGGTCGGTTGGAAGAATACTTGGCGAATACGAAAAAGCGAGAACAAAAATAGCTAGCCAAAAAGATATGATAATATCAAATTCCCCCACAAAGTCCTCAAGACATGATTATATAGGTCCTAAAATTCAACGGCCAATAGCATCCGAAAGAGAAAAACTAGAATTAATTGCAACATCCCTTAGCATAGACCACTATGACAATTTGTCGGATGATGATTTGAGAAAGATGATTTCTGCCAAATTAAAAGAGCCAGAAAACAATAATGACAATAATAATAACAAATAACCGGAATATCTACATCGATATAAATAAAGAGTACTTTAGGTTTTCGTTGGAGGAGGAACCAATAACTCTGCCTCTAATAATTGTTGAATTAGTTGGACAACTTCTTGCTCTACCTGTTGTCGTGGTAGATTAAGTTTTTGCGAAAAATCATCTGCTAATTGATTAATGGTCCTATTTCCGTTACAACTATCCCAAAACTCTATAATGTTCTGATTAACCATAAAGCCTTGTTCTCGTTCGTTGACTAAAGCAAGAGAGCCATCCTCTTGTTTTACAGCCTTTCCGCTTTTTTGTGGCTTATATTGTTCATAATCGATTTGGAATCTCAATGCAGGTTTTCCAAAACCCAATTTATCTCTAACAGCCGGATTCATTTTATCTATGGACCATGGAGGATCCCAAACAACCTCTACATTAATAGATCCAACCCCCTCTATAGTATTAATATATCTTTTTACATCTTTAACCAGAGTATCGTGTAATGGACAGCCACGAGTCGTCATCGTCATCTTAATATCCACATTGTTTTTTTCGGATACATCAACATTATAGATCAGGCCAAGATCGACTACATTAACCGGGATCTCGGGGTCCATGCATTTACGAAGCTCAGAAAATACTCTCTCTTTTGTAATTTGGTTAGTGTGCACTACTCAAATTGAATCAAAATGCTTTTTAAATTTTTTTCCCTATGAAGGATTATTAGATTGATCTGATTCAGATACCATCAAAAATAGCTTGTACATTCTTTTCGTATGGGGGATATATTATTCCCTTTTCAGTTATAATGCCAGCAACCAAATCAGGCGGAGTCACATCAAAAGCCGGATTGAAAATTCTAACACCTGCTGGTGCAACACGCTTGTCTCCGATTTTTGTAACTTCCTCTACTGACCTTTCTTCGATGGTAATCTCCTCTGTGCTACTTTTTAGGTCAAAAGTAGATAATGGTGCTGCAACATAAAAGGGAATTCCGTGAGATTTTGAAAGTAATGCTACCTGATACGTACCAATTTTATTATAGACATGGCCGGTCCTTAATATTCGATCCGCACCCACAATTACTTTGTCAATCATCTTGTTTGCCATCAGGTGACCTACAGCAGTATCAGGGATCAAACTTACATCGATTTCATCGTGTACTAATTCAAAGGCAGTTAACCTAGACCCCTGCATTACGGGCCTCGTTTCTGTTGCAATTACACTGATTTTTTTTCCTGATTCCTTTACGGATCGGATCACTCCAAGCGCGGTTCCATAAGAAACAGTAGCCAACGCTCCGGCATTACAATGAGTCATGACCACATCACCGTCTTTTATCAAATCCGATCCAAATTTTCCAAGCTTTTTGTTAATGGCTATATCTTCCTGTGATAGTTTTATTGCACTAGCTACGACATTTTTTTTGATTTCTTCCACTGTTTCATATTTATCAAGTTCTCTGAATATTGTATCCAATCCCCACTTTAGATTAACAGCAGTGGGCCTAGTCTCTAGTAAAGTGTGATAAGCAGATTTCAATTCTTCTAGAATTCTAGATTTTGAGGTAGCTTTACTTTTGACAGCGCATAGTGCCAATCCCATGGCAGCAGCCACACCTATAGCGGGAGCTCCACGAATTGCAAGTCTTTTTATACAGTGAGCTAATTCCTGATATGTCAAACATGTTATAATTTCTAATTTTTCAGGCAATTTCGTTTGATCTATAAGTTTAACACTATCATTATCCCAAAAAATCGTAGTCAAATAGTTAGAACGTGGATTCTTCTGATCCAAAGTCATAATCCTTTCAATAATTCATCAATTATTATTTATTTCTAATAAACACAATTCAAAAAATATTTCTATAGAACATATTTTATATCAAATTATGAGTCTTCAGGATTTATCAGAGATCATAAAACTTCCTCAACGCAAGTTGATAGTATCCTCAAATGATATTGATTTGACTTTCTCATCAAATAAAGAGACAACTAATACTATCTTTGTTCTAATGATAAAGGAATCACGAGGGTCAGCTGGAGGTAGAGGTGGCGGATCTGGCATGAGAAAAATAGAAAAAATATTAGCCTTTGATGTAGAGAAAGATGGGGACAAGCTTATTTATGAGACTAGTGCCGAGGCAGAAATTGAAAAGTTTGAAATTCCTTATAGCGCTGTTGCCCTCGATATTGTGTTAAGATCGGGTGAGAAATATGTGGTTCAAGGAATAGTGGATCCTCAAATGGTTATCGACTACTTAAGATTAATCAAGAAAATATGATATAATTCAAAATACATGTATTTACCGCCCCTGTCTTACGTGCTTAAAGTAAAAATGTTCTTCTTTGCATTTCAAAGAGCAGAATTCTGAACTACACATTGTACTTGACCTACCTTTGAAATTGCACTTGATTGGTTCATTGTAATTAAACTCCTTATTGCAAAAGGTACAGATAGATTCTAGATTCGGTATGACTTTGCCTTGGAATTCTTTGCCGCAATTTCTTTTCTCTTTGAACCACAGGATCTCGTTAGAAGTCTTTTCTGCAAAAGTCATTACTATATCAAAAGCCTCATAGTAACCCTTAGCAAGAAATTGCCTGTATGTAAAATAACGCTTATCCCTTCTGGGCTTTATGAAAGCAATTACCCAGTATTCAACTAGTGGTTGGTCGTCTGATTCCGCTTCGTTATCCAACATAACTAATGATGAAATCACTAATTCTAGTTCTCAATACATATATCCCCTAATCCCTTTGAAATCAAATAAACGGCAACAAAAGTAGGTATGTTATTTACTCCAGTCTGTATCTTGTATGATGTATCCTTTAATACAAGTTTGGTATCAACAAATGCATTAATTCTTACAGGTGAATCTTCATCCATACATGCATCTTTAAGAGGATCAAATGATTTAAGATCTTTACATCTAGTCTTAATTAAGCCACTCTTGCTATTGATTGTTCCTGCTAGCCGAAATATCCTGTGAATATCGATAGTAACATTTGGATCTATTTTTATCGAAAGACGGTCAAATGTATTATTGATCATATTTTGAATATCTAGATTGTTTGTTTCCTTAAGATGGTTAATCTTTCTTATAAAATTGGTATCTATACGATGATTCTTCAATTGTAACTTAAGTTGATTCAACAAACGAGATCGCCATCCTTTATTGAACAATATTTTATTCTGAAGTACAGTAACATTATTTGTTCTATCAATCCGAAAGCCCAAATTTTCTATTGAATAACCCCTCATGAGAAAATACTGCGCTAAAGCACTACGTTTCATAGAATCATATTTAAAGAAACTCTCACTGATGACATGTACGTGAAAACCATTGTTTCCTGAAAAAAATACATGAATATGATCTTGCTCTATACCAAAGTCGTCACAGAGTACTTCAATTAATTTATTGACCTCCCCTTTCAAATTCCTTATACAATTCTTGCAGGGTATCTCTACTATCTGGACTAAAGGAGAATTACAACCTTTGCAATTAGAATAGACGCCTCTTTCAATTAGCTTGCAATTTTTGCAAGAAGTCAGGTTATGGTCTAGCGCACACTCAAGATGCAAATCTTTTCCATCAATATCAAATATGAGGTCAGAACCAATCCAACTTTTCTGGTCCATATCTGCTGAAGGGAATTGATATCTTGCGGATGAGCAAAAAATATCCGAAGGCGAAAACTTGATTATGCTAGCAAATAATTCTCGCCCGTTTTTAAAACTTAAATGCCTGCGTACATGTCCATCGAACAATCGAAATCCAAACTCACGTTCTGATATATGGTCATCTAGTTCGATATTTGCACACGAGGTAATAAAATAGTGTTTTCTAAATGTTTGTTCGAGCCAAATCTTATTTGGACTATCCTGAGCTGAACGAGGATAGTCAAAAGAATTGCTTGTTGGCTTTTGTGAATTATCAGAAACGGGTTTTGAAGTAAATGAGTCCATATTTATCAAAACTTTTTTCTATAAAAGAACTGGGCAGGATTACTTATGCCTTTACAAACTTCAGTCTCAAAACAAAGATTATTTAGCTTAATTTTTTCACAAGATGGAACAAAATACTGTTTTGTATTACCTCGCTTACCTGCAAGATGCTCAAGTTGATATCGGGTAATTTTTTCATTAAAATCAGGTAGTCGTTTGAACATATCCAACATTTCTTCCATTGACTTGTTTGAATAAATCAAAAATGTACCTAACAAAACTCTAGCCGGGTGAGAGAGGTTTTCTCCATTTTTAATTTGATCATAAATATGCTGAATACAAGGTGGAGTGATATCATGATGTCCACTTGGTCGTATTGGAGGATACATTTTTTCCCACCTATTCTTTATAGAATTTGATATAGTTACAATTACTTCTGGAACCTTTTTAGGATTCATTCTCTTTATCCTATCGATAATTAATAAATACAATTCGTTTCTAAATAGCCTCACTATCTCATTACTATCCAAATATACAAATCCCTTATTTAGAGTCCTATTTACAAGATTCCATTCCCTTTCTTGAAACGCAATGGGATGATCCAAATAATCATCGATTTTAATTTTGTAAAAGTTATAAATATTCACCTCCAGATATATAGTAGTCTTAAATAAGTCTTTAAAAATTTCATATAAAATTAATTTTATTTTACCGTCATCATGGTTTGAACTGTCCAAATCCCCCACTAGGTACTTTTCAAATCTCATAGATTCAAGCAGTGCAAATTTTTTTGTGACAGAGTCAATTGAAACCGATTTTATCAATAATAAGGAGATCAGAAAAATTATTACTTCTTCTTGAACTATTATTTCGTGAGTCTTATTATAATCTATTTGATACCCCAATTTTCCTTCAAACACATATTGTTCAATCTTTTTCTTTGCTCTATCAACTAAGTGAAAATAATCTGGATTATCGAGATCTTCAAGTTTAAATTCGTTTTTAGTTACATACGACAACGCCTCTCTAAGAAAAGGGTATCGAGCCAGATCCTTGCTACCAAATTTTACCAAATGAAAGTTAAGTTTCTATGTCATTCAGATTAAATAAGATTTTCTATCAATTAAACAATTAAATTTAAAGCAAGATACAAAGAATTATGTATATGGAAAAATTGCAACTCTCTAACTACTGTAAGAATCTCAACCACATAGAATGCGATGACTGCATGTGCAATTGTCATGTGCCTGGTACAATGGAGAACCTTGCAAGAAAGATTTCAATGTTGGATAAGACCAATCCAGGTTTGGGAGAAACAATATAGTCACAGCAGCCGGGTCCAAAACTCAATTTTATTATAGAACCCCTAAGATGGACCAACTTTGTTCTTTTGTTTTTTCATTAACTGAATAAAGTCTGTCTATTATGCGGTGGCAGTGGAAGAGTCCTGATCATCTCCTGATCCTGCTTCTTTTTCAGTTTCTGTATCAATAGTAGCAGTAGCAGTTGTAGTAGCTGTAGTGGACCAAAATTTGGGATAAGTGTTAGGCTTCATAACAATTCTCTTTATCTGAAAACAAATTCCCTTTTTATTGGAAAAAAATTCTTCATAATCAAGCAATGAAACACCCAATCCAACTACCTCTCCTTTCAATGAATATATCCCAACCAGATCTCCTTTTTTGATATTCTTGGAAATTGAGACAACTCCAGGTATCGCCAATTGTGCTCCGTGACACAAAGCATCAATAGCAGTATCTCTAACAGTTACAGCAGGTAAGTGGGTCATTGCTATTTCAATTGGATGGATTATTCGTCTAAGTTTTTCTTCATTTTTAGTTTCTTTGTAAGTTTGGAAGGCGTCCACAAGATCATGTAGCCGTATGAAATCAGATTCATCGCTAAAATTGCACACCCTTGTTCGACGCAACTCTATCATAGAGGCTCCCACGCCGAGAACCTCACCTATATCATAAATCAATTTTCGGATATAAGTACCAGATTCGCATAATACTCTCAATAGTAACAGACGATCAAACTGATCGTCAAGTTTTAATTCATAAACATTCCTCACACGGGTTTGACGCTTTACAGATGATCTCTGTGGTGGTTTTTGAAAAATCGGACCAGTAAATTCCTGAATGACTTCCATGAGTTTAGTATTCGGAACATGACTATGCAATCTACCTAACGCAATGTATTCCTTAGGACCCAATAACAAAACAGGAATTATTTTTGTACCTTCTTCTAATCCGATAGGCAGTAATCCGGTTGTTCCCGGATCTAATGTCCCACTATGTCCAGCTTTTTCTAGCTGTAAAATTTTTTTTACATACGAAACAATCTCATGACTAGTATTGCCTGGTGGTTTGTCTAGAAGTATCAGTCCATAATTTAGCAACTCCGATATCGGTCTTTTAGTTGGGTAGCTACCATAATTTTCATTTGATACAGCCTCACTTATTTGTACCAAATTTTCCAGTTGTGTAAGTTTATAATCAGTCATTGAGGTTCGCAATTAATTTTCATAAGGTTAATTCCGTATTACGCTTTCGACGATCAATTTGGATATTGTAATCAGTGATTCTAATGTTAAAATATCTGTATTCATAGAAAAATCAAATACATCAAGTTTTTCTCCAAATTCAAATTGATAGAGTTTCTTGTAAATCTGCTTATTTTCAAAATCTCTTCTCTGAACTATCTTCCTTGCTGTTTCGATATCAATATTATCACGTATAGACATGCGCTTTGATCTGTTTTCTACGGATCCTTGTAACCAAAAGTTGATTGTGGCATCAGCGATCCAAGGGAGTGTATAACTTGTAATCACAACATCGCCACCCTTTAATAATTCGATCAATCTGTTGTCTACTTCCCTATCGAAATTTGGGTTGTTATTTCGCTCATTCATGAATTTTGCAGCCTCTTCAGTATCCCACCAGTCATGCTCAAGTGAAGATGAATAACCTCTATCATATGCCATCATCTTCAGTATATCCCCACCGTTCCACAATTTGAGATTAAAATCCTTGGCGAGGTTTACTGCAATTGTTGTCTTACCTACCGCTGGCCAGCCAGAAATTACTATACTGATTTTCCGACCAGACGCAGAGTTATTTTTTTTAATATCGTTTATTTGCTTCGATTCCATTTTTAACACTAGAACTAGATTTTGGTCTTTAGTGACCTAAAAGTATATAAAGTTATCAACCCTCGGTATGCATGTCATTTACCCAATATGATCTTACAGATAGCATTAGTAGCTCCTTGTATCTGGTTGGTACTATTTTGTATTATGTAAAAAGGACAACCCGTAATGATAGAGCTAGTAGAAATCATACTTTCAGAGAGGCGCAGATCACGTTCAATACGATCAATAGAAAACAAATCCCTTTGTCTACTGTTATCATTCTCTCGTCTGCTTTGGATTTCCTGAGCAGTAGCAGTTATCAAAATCAAATGAGTGGGATTAATAATGTTTAGCAATTTAATTGGCATTCCCGGATAAAATCCGTTATCAGTACTAATTAGCAAATGGGTGTCAATAAGGACTACATCGTTGCCAAATGAATTGATCATGTTTGCAGTCATTTCCTGCAGGGTTTTTTGCTGTTCAATAGATAACTTTCGAAGTTGGTCGCGATTATTTATAGACATTAATTTCGCCTGATCAAACATAATTTTCCCAAATTCTGCCATTTTGGTATCTATTCCTCTCTCGGACAATTGATCATGTACATCAGCTATAACTGTCGACTTTCCTACACCCGGAATTCCAACGATTATAACACGTTTTGTCATACGGATCTATAATAATCTAATATGGCGTTTTTCTGAAACTAATAAAGATTTCAAAGCGGCTGAAAAATATTTTCCAGGAGTGTTGGATGTAGAGCATGCATCTAACACAGTCATATCTTTAATCCAGCCTCCCCTAAGTGCGGCCCAATAATGCGGCCAATTTAGGCATATGAACATCCACTTGCTCTCTTACCAGTAAGTTGTAATAGTTTACTAGAATATCTACCATCAAAAGCAATCCGATACCAGTACCAAAGACGCTAAATAAATCTGAGACCGACGCCAACAGTCCAATAATTACTCCTCCAATTATAGTAACTGATGGGATGTACCTATTCAGCAATGATTGAACAGAACTTTCGGACCGCCTAAAACCTGGAACCTGCACATCTGCATCAAGAAGATTTTTAGCAGCCGCCTTCGCTGAAAGTCCACCCAGTTCGACCCACAACCGTCCAAAAATGGTAACAATAGTTGTCAGAAATAGAACATAAACTATAGCTCGTACAGGATCTGCTACCGTAGCCTCAAAAGATCTAGGGGCAGTAACATAATAGAATAATCCGCCAGTAGGATTTTGTGTCTGGGGATCGTATTGAGCTATGAAATTGAACATGGGATTATCGTTATTGGGATTATAGTTAATCCACACCATCTGTCCAATAAATAGCGCATTAGCCATCAGTGCCGACGCCAAAATTACCGGAATGTTTGAAGTATAAAGCAATTTGATAGGATAGACCGCAGTAAATCCCCTGTATCGAGTAGACACGATAGGTATGTCAACGTGTATACCCTGCACATAAACCAGGAGGACCAGTATTCCCGCGGTAATTCCTAGTGCAAACAAACTCGGCATGTTGGGTACAGGAGCTGGTGGTGCTGACCTCAGTACTGAGTCTCCTATATGACCCTCCATACCACTGGTAATCATAAACGGTATAAGCCCGCTTGGTTCTACTCCATTGGGAATAGGAAGGGGATTGAATATGCTCCACAAAATAGCCTGTGCCACACCGGCCATAATGAATATACTGATTCCAGAACCCAAACCCCATCCCTTTTGCACAAGCTCATCCAAATACATTATAACTATACACGCCGCAGTCAACTGCGCTACAAGAACGGCCAAGTGATAACCAGAAGGTGTCGCACCTCCGTAAACGCTTACACCATATAATAATGTCTCAGCAACTATTACAATTATAGTAACTATTTTTGTTGCGGACGTAAATAATGACCTATCATTAGGATCCCTGAAATTTAGTTTCAATATATCAGATCCTTTTAATAACTGCATCAGCAACCCTGCGGTGACTATTGGTCCAATTCCCAATTCAAGCAGGGTTCGCTGTTGAGCTGCAAAAATAACCCTAGCAAATGCAAGTGGATCCGTGGCAGGGTCCACATTTACTCCAAATAAGGGCACTTGCCCCATAACAAGGTAAACTAATAATGCAATACCAGTCCAAATTAGCTTGTTTGTAAGAGTAATTTTCTTTTTTGGCTTTTCAACCTGTGGGACATAGGGTGAAATAGTTTTTACAATCGTTCTAAATAGTCCATCATTCTGTATTGAGCTCATCTAAGACTAACACCTCTCCTCCAGCAGCTATTATTTTGTTTTTGGCTGAATCAGAGATTTTTCTGACTTTAACTGTAACTGTAGAATTGATAATTCCAGTACCTAAGACCTTTTCTATTCTCAATTTATCTAGATCTAAAATCACCTTTCCCTCTTTATCAGTTTCTGAAAACTTTATTAACTCATTTAAATCCGAGATATTGACCCATTTTGTAATGTCACTGTGTCTAAGAGCATGAAATTGTTCATGTCCAAAGTGATCGGGTTCTTCTTTTAATGTCCTTATGTAAAAGTGCTTGTGTTTTCCAGCACCGCCAACTCCCCCACGGCTGCCTGAGGCTCTGTGTTGTCCAATTTGACCCCAGCCACAATATCTACTTCCACGTTGTTTCCTACTTTTTCGTAATCGAGTAGCCATGCATTATCACCATTTATTCCTTAGAGGATATGCAACATTTGGTGTAAATATTAAAGTTTGCAATCCTTCGTTTAATGAAAATATACTTTTGTCATACATGACTACATCATCCTCTTTACCAGTTCTACAAGTTCATGATTTTCACCTAGAATGCCATTTTGCGAAGAAAGTAGTTTTGATTTCTTCTTGAACCCGCCTCTGGGTGGGTTTAAGGCAAACCAGGGTTTTATCCCCGAAATTTTAGATAAAAACGTGTTATTCTTTGATATATCAGAGACCACCTGGTCTATGTTTGGTACGGCAGGTGAGGTTGTCTCAGATTTATTAATGGAGGACAACAACTTTGCAGAACTATAACGACCTTTCTTTTCGATAAAATCACGGATGAAACCTTCCTCAACAGATGTCCATGCCACTATTTCTTTAATTTTTCGGAGCATTCCAAGTGTTTGTTCATTTTCTGGGATCAATGTTGCTCGGAATTTCTTATTTAAATGTAAATTATCCAAAGTAATTCTTGCCCAGTTAGGGATATTAACTGTTCCTTTCATTCGTACGACTAGATATACCATTCCCAATCTACCCCGTTACAAAAGTACTCCTCAAGGCGTTAAATATTGCTTTAGCCGTGGATGACATAGTATTGGTAGAACCGTATGATCTACTCCAACAATCCTTTAACCCAGCCAATTTCAATAAATTCCGGATATTTTCACCAGCCACTATTCCCAAACCACGTGGCCCAGGGATCAATTCTATTTTAACACTTCCGCCTCTTCCCTGAACTTTGAAAGGTACAGAGTGTGCTTGGTGACATCTACATTCCCAACTTCCGCAACCAAGTTTTACTGGAATAACATTAAGATAAGAAGCATTAGTTGCCTTATCTATGGCGTTTCTCATTTGAGAGGCTTTACCCTTTCCGATCCCAAACCATCCAGACTCATTTCCAATCGCTACAAGAGCATTAAATCGCGTTAATTCACCAGCATCTGTCTGTTTTTGTACTATTTCTACGCTGACTACCTGTGTTTTAATATCAGGTAACAAGTGTTTTACTATCTCTGATTCCTGAATCCTCATGCCATTCTCAAAGATTTGTTCCATAGAGTTGATCTTTCCACTTGCGACCATCATGCCTAAGGTAGTTCTAGGCTTCCATTCAACTTCAGCCTCATTGGGTCTAGACATTCTACTCATTGTCTGCACCTATGGCTTGAAACCGGACCAAAAAATGTTAAAGTTTTCATTCCCAATTCACCATAACCTTATAGAAAGCAATATTTTTTTGTTTATTATTCTTTCGGTAACTTTACACATTGTCAATTTCCAACTCACTCAATCAAATTTTCCAGCTAAAATATTACTCTTGATCTCTTCAAAATGTTTGGAATATTCCTGTGGATCTAAATTATTCTTTATCAATTTTGAGAATTGCTTTTCATACTTGACTTTATCCTGCTTCAGAAGGGCCGCATACTCAGATAGATGAGAGCCGTTGACCCGATCTTCAGCTGGTAATGATTCCTCAGAGAGCGGAATGTCAATGCCTGCAGCTGCTATTCCTTTTAAACAGGCTGCTACTTTACTTGTAAATGAAGTCTTGCCTGTATACAAAATTGCCGAATCCAGTTTCTTGGCCTCCATTTTTTTTCCAAGAATCAAACCAACCAAAAAACAAGCAGATAAATTATTTAGAGACCCTTTCCAACCATACTTTGCGAGCTCTTTACTTCCTGCGTGTGTCAATACCACATCTCCTTTCATTGCAGGACGAATAAGTTGGCAATGGATGTTTTGATTACTCACCTTGATGGTCACAAAATTTCGTTTGGAAATTAATACGGCCTTTCTTTTCCTGTAATTAGTTTTATTGTTCCTTATTCTTTTAAGAGTTTTAATATAAGACATTCGCTATTCCTTTCCCTATTTTCTAACAATCAAGAAAACTCTTTTGAATCTCTTATAAACGTTTTAATATTTTTATAAATGCCTATGAACTAGTCCTTTATAGATGAAGGTTAAATCTATAAAGCGGATTTATTTACTTTCCTAGTTTGACCAAAGTTGAATATATTGTAGTTGCATTACTTGTATCATTCATTCTTTTAGAATTTAGAAATAAAAAAGAGAACTAGGACTAAATGATTAGAATGTTCTCATGTACAATTGAGACAGGTGAAAAACCCTTAAAGTTATCCTGCTAGAAATATTGTTCAAACAGAATGAGTGACTTTATATGATAGAATACATGGCTATATGTTTTCTATATTAGGACTGACATCTTTAACTTTTAGATTTTGACAAAAAGGAAGGGCGCATAAAGTAGTTTCAAATTTGTTGATTACGTTTTTCTATTTGCAATCATACTTGCAAATATTCCTC
The DNA here is from genome assembly GCF_900696045.1 of Candidatus Nitrosocosmicus franklandus. Classification (GTDB taxonomy): domain Archaea; phylum Thermoproteota; class Nitrososphaeria; order Nitrososphaerales; family Nitrososphaeraceae; genus Nitrosocosmicus; species Nitrosocosmicus franklandus_A. The sequence goes on along the minus strand of NZ_LR216287.1, from coordinate 2,441,681 downwards.
CACCTATTCCATTATCTATGTTTACAACTGCCAGTCCAAAAGAACATGTTTGAAGCATAGAGGTCAACGGCCCTATACCATTCCCCCCAAATCCGTATCCAAAAGAAGTTGGGACTCCGATAACTGGAACCTTTACCAAAGATGTTATAACCGCAGGCAATGCACCTTCCATTCCTGCTACAGCTACGATAGCATCAACCTTCTTACTAGTTATATCCTTGAGTGGACCTATCAATCGATGAAAACCGGCAATTCCTACATCGTATGAGGAATATGACGTACAACCCATGACTCGTGCTGCCAATCTAGCTTCTTCAGCTACCCCTATGTCAGATGTCCCTGCGCAAATTATTCCCACCTTCCCGTCCTTTACCGGAGGTAGAAAAGATTCATCTTTGTAGATTAAAATAGACGTACTGTTTCTTCCACTATCTATTAAATACCCAATTTTTTCGAAATGATGTGCTACTTTTTTAACTATTGAGGGCCTAATCTTGCTCACAAGAACATAACCTTTCTTTTGGAGAATCCTATTTAAAATTAGTAACAAATCTCTTGGCTTTTTGTGTGTTGCAAGAACTATCTCTGGAATAAACTTCCTGTTTGCTCTATTGATATCTAATTGTGCAACTTGGTCCTCAACATGTTCTATGGAAAAAAGAGAAAGGGAATCGATTACCTCGTCTATGCTTATCTTATCATTTCTATAATCGAGTAAAAGCTCCCTTAAATCCATAAAGCATAACTATTTATGATGGGAGAATGGATATGGCTTCACTCACATTTTTTACGCCTTGTTCAAATTCCTTACGTTCAAAGTCGTTTAGAGGGAGTTCTATAATTTTTTCAATCCCATTCCGGCCCACTACTGCTGGAACTCCTATGCAAACATCTTTTACCCCATATTCTCCATCCAAATATGCAGATAAGGGGATCAATCTTTTTTTATCTTTAACTATGGCTTCAGCCATAATCGAAACAGCATTCCCTGGAGCATAAACCGTAGCTCCTTTAAGCTTTATCACTTCGGCAGCTACTTGTTTAGTTTTTTCGTAAATCTCTTTTGATTGTGTTTCGTTTATAAAATTAGTTAAGGGGATTCCCGAGATTGAAGAAAATCTGATAAGCGGTAACATTTTTTCACCATGTTCACTAATGACCATGGCAGAAATAGATTCTCTTGAAATTTTTGTGTAATCGTGGATAAAACTTGCAAATCTAGAAAGATCTAGCATACCACCCATCCCCATTACTTTGTTTTTTGGATATTTGGTAGTTTTTAATGCAAGATATGTCATTGGGTCTAAAGGATTTGTTACCACAATCAAATTTGATTGGGTATTATATTGTGAAATTTTTGAAGAAACATCTTTAACTATAGAAGCGTTAGTCTTGAGCAGATCCATTCGAGTCATTCCAGGCTTTCTACCAACGCCGGCAACCAAAATAATGATATCAGAGTTTCTTATAACACCAAAATCATTAGTCCCAATCAAGTAACTGTCCAAACCTTGAACAGAAAGCTGATGATTAATGTCCATTGCTTCACCCTGGGGCAGACCCTCAATAATATCTACAAGGTAAATCTTAGGATCCAATTCTCTCAGGCCACAATTCAAGGCTATAGATGCTCCGACTTTGCCAGAGCCAATAATAGATATAGTCACATACTTATGAAATTATTTTTTTTATTTATAGTTTTAAATTCAAATCCCTGTTGGCGTAGATAACTTTAGTTTGCCAAAAAATCCATTTGATCCTGCTATAATTGAATAAAAAGGAGTATTTATAACCTTATTGTACTTGACCAAGATTGCAGTAATTGATCCCCAGATTTGCGGCATATCAGGTGATATGTTCCTATCGTCCTTAGTCGACTGTGGTGCAAATAAAGACAAGATTATCAAGAAAATAAGACTTTTGGAGAAACAATTTCCGGGAGCAACCATACATGATATAAAGTTTGTACAAACTGAGACAAACGGCTTCAGAGCAACTGCATTTCTTATGGAGCTGGAAGAAAATTTTTCGGAAATGGAGGCGGTGGAAATGCTTCGAATTATGACCAGGTGTTGTGAAACTGCGGAACTCAGTCAGCGGGGAAAACGATTTGTGCTAGAATCATTAAACACCCTAATTAGAGTAGAATCCGTAATTCATAATAAGCAGCCCAAAGATCTTCACCTGCACGAATCTGCCAGTATTGACACAGCGGTTGACCTAATAGGCAGTGCAGTAGCATTAGAAGATTTGAATTTGTTTAACGATACTGTTTTTTATGCTACTAGAGTCTCGGTAGGTGGAGGCTTCACAGAATTTTCACATGGTAAAATGCCAAACCCAACTAATGCTGTTTTGGAAATATCAAAGGATCTCAAAATCCCGATTATAGGTGGCCCGGTAAGTTCTGAGATAAGTACACCAACAGGCGTTGCTATACTCTCGGGTCTAAAAATAAGAAGAATGCAATTTTATCCCGAAATGACGGTTGAAAAGATTGGCTATGGAGCAGGAAAAAAGAGGTTTGAAAAAATACCCAATATTTTAAGAATATGCATCGGACTTGACTATAAGGAAGATTTAATCTCTAAAGACTTTGTAACTGTATTAGAAACCAACATAGATGATGTGTCAGGAGAAATTCTTGGAAATTTGGCAGAAAGATTGTCTGCACCAGAATTGGGTGTTAAGGATTTTTCAATAGTCAATGGTTTAACCAAAAAAAATCGACCTGTTAATATTCTTAAGGTAATTTGCTCTGAGCAAGAGGAAAAAAATATTGCTAGGATTATTTTTGAGGAAACAGGTACATTAGGTATCAGAAGAGTAATCAACGAGAGATACACACTAGAAAGATATAGTTTATCAGTTCCTATTATTGTCAATGGAAGAGAATTCATGGTTGCAGTAAAAATTTCAAAGGATGATCAAGGAAATATAATCAAGGTCAAGCCAGAATATGAAGATATAAAAAAAATTGCCATAGAGTCGGAACTTGGTTACAAAAAGACTCTTGATCTTGTCAATAATTTAATATTTCAAAAAGGAGTAATCAAAGGTAGTAATAACGATGGCTACAAAGTCAATTAGGAGTTTATCTATTTCAAGCCTTGAAAAATACGAACGTCTAATAGATTGGTTTAAGACTAAAAATTCCAAAGTCATGGTAGCCTTGTCTGGTGGTGTAGACAGTGCCCTACTGGCTCTTGTATCTAGACGGGCTTTAGGCAAGGAAAATATTCTAACAGTAACAGCAAATTACAAGACTTTAGCAGATGAAGAATTACAGATAGCAAAGAAAATTGCAAAGGAAATAGATGTTGATCACCTGATGATAGAATACGATGAACTTGAAAACCCTAATTTTGTAAGAAATGATAAAATGAGATGCTTTCATTGCCGAAATGAGCTGGCAGATAACTTGCTGAAGGTTGCCAAAGAAAAGCAAATTGGTCTAATTGTTGACGGAAGCCATGTAGATGATTTGCAAGACGATAGACCAGGCATGATTGCATTACGGCAAAAAGGAATTACCAGCCCTCTTATAGAAATAGGATTGAACAAAACAGAGATTCGTTACTTGGCAAAGATAAATAATTTATCAATATACGACAAGCCTTCTAATTCATGTCTTGCCTCAAGAATCCCCCATGGTTCGGAGGTGACTTTGATAAAACTTGGTAGAATTGAAAACACAGAATATATTACAAGAAAAGCTCTGAATTTAAGAAATATCAGGGTTAGAGATCATGGAGATCTTGCAAGGATAGAAGTAGATAAAGAGTACTTTGCAAAATTTGTAAATGCTGAAATACTTCAACAGTTAGTTATAAGCATAAAAAAGTATGGATTCAAATATGTTACACTTGATCTCGAAGGCTACAGAAGCAATAAGGATGATCCGCCAATCGATCTCATATTAGATACCAAGGTATCAACTTAGGATAGATATCACAAATGAATGAGACTTCTAGAGTATACTTAGATAATGCCGCTTCTACTCCAGTAGACCCAGCAGTAATTGAAGCCATGATGCCCTTTATGGTAGATCACTTTGGAAATCCTTCTTCTCTTCATGGTAGTGGAAGAAAAGCCTCAGTGGCAATATCCAAAGCTAGATCACAGGTCGCCAAATTGATAAATGCCAATCCAAATGAAATTTATTTTACCTCTGGAGGGACCGAATCCAATAATTTGGCACTTGTAGGATATGCAAAAATGGTAAAGAGGCATAGACCTGATTGCAATAAAATCCTAATATCAGAAATAGAACATGAATCAATACTGGAAACCGTTAGTTTCCTAGAGAAGGACCTAAAATTTAATATTAATTTTATTCGTACCACTAGTGATGGATTTATAGATTTGAATTCTTTCGGCAATCTATTGTCACCTGAAACATGTCTGGTAAGTGTAATGTTGGTAAATAACGAAATAGGTACAATACAACCTGTTCAATCTATGATTAATATCATCAAGAAAAGGCAGTACAAGACTATTTTTCACTCCGACGGGGTACAAGCTCTAGGCAAAATTCCCATAGATGTACGACAAATGAAATTAGACATGTTATCGATTTCATCACACAAGATTAACGGGCCAAAAGGTATAGGAGCCTTGTACATTAGGAAAGGTATTAGCGTAGAACCTATACTATACGGCGGAGGCCAGGAGATGAGTATGAGATCTGGAACAGAAAATGTGTATTCTATTGTAGGCTTCGGAAAGGCATGTGAAATATGGAAAAATCGATTACAAGAGGCAAATTTGAACATTAAAAAGCTCCAAGATTATACAATTAATCGAATTATTAATGAAATCCCTGAATCAAAGATTAATGGTTCATTACAAAACAGAGTTGTTAACAATGTAAATTTCTCATTTAAGGGGATCAATGGAGAGGATTTGCTTGTCAAATTAGACGAATTCGGAATAGAGGTTTCGACAGGCTCTGCATGTTCTTCTAATAAGAAAAAAAAGGAATCCCATGTATTGAGGTCGTTGGGATTGCCGCATGATGAAATTGCAGGATCAATACGGCTTTCATTAGGATATCAGAACACAAAGACAGAGATGGATTTCGCAATAAATGTATTAAAAAATGTGATTAACGAATTCAGAAATTTAAATTGGTCAGAATCATCTCAAGGTTCCGATATAGTAACATCAGTCCCCTAATAGAATAATTTATTATCCTGAATCAATATTCTATTGTATGAGCAATAGTACTTATGGTAAGAATATTGAGGTCGGGGATAAAGCACCAGATTTCGAGCTTTTAGATACAAACCAAGAAATACACAAATTATCTGATTACAAGGATGGAATGACAATTTTAGCCTTTTTTCCTGCGGCTGGTTCACCGGTATGTACTGTAGAAATGTGCAATTTCAGAGATTCTCTCAATAGCCTTAAAAGCAAGAACGTTACGGTTTTAGGAATATCTGTGGACAGTCCATTTGCCAATAAGGTTTTTGCTGAACACCACGGTCTTAATTTTCCAATATTAAGTGATTATGACAGACAAGTTATTGAAAAGTATAATGTAGTAATGCCGAGTCTTGGAAAACTAAAGGATTTCAAAGTAGCCAAGAGATCTATATTTGTAGTCGACAACAAGAATTCTCAAATAATATATAAATGGGTAACAGACAACCCATTGATAGAACCTGATTATAATGAAATTAGGAAGGCTACAGGCACCTTCTCTTAGAAGTAACTTTTTTATTCTTTTAGAAACTTTTAGAAATTCGACAAGTTTGGAAAAGGAATTTTTTAACCTAACCGAATAAAGTCTACTCTAAGATAGCTACGACATCATTTCTAGATATACTTTGACCTTCTTTTACTTTTAATTCTTTTATTGTCCCATCTCTATGTGATTTAATGGCAACTTGCATTTTCATTGATTCCAAAACGACAATATTATCCCCTTGTTTTACTGTGTCCCCTTTATTAGTGGCTACTGAAATTACCCTTCCCGGTATCTGACTGGAAATCGTGTTCTGAGAGTTTGAGCCACCAGATAATCTATTGGATTTTTCAATAATTTCAGACAGTTTGATATGTTTCTTGAGTACCATAGGGATATTATCCAATAAAAGTTTCAACTCTGTGCTTGTAGATTCGCTAATCATTGTTTCATGAAATGTATTATCAAAAATGAATTCAAATCTGTCGGATTTCATTTCAATGATTTTGATCAGGTGTTCTGAACCATTGATTTCAATGATCAGATTTCCATCTTTGTCAAAACCCACTATTTTTCCTTTAAATTCCTGGTTTATTTCTTCAACCTTTATTTCCAATTTAACTGGTCAATCCCCCAAATTTCCAATTATATGACGAGCCATTTTGTACTTGATTGCTTTTCTTTACATACTCGGATTGTAATATTGCAGACCCAACTGCAGGCAATAGTCGATTGTGAAGATCCGAATTAATGGATTTTTGTTCATCTTTCATCTTTTGGATTATTGAGTACCTATCCAAGTAGTCTGTCGAGAGGTCTCCAGAAATAAAGTATTTGTCGTTCATTATTGTTTTATAAAGAGGAATAGTAGTATTTATCCCCTCAATAATAAACTCATTGAGTGCATTTCTCATCCTGCGCCTAGATTCATCAAATGTGGATCCCCATGATATCAGCTTTGCAGTCAAAGAGTCATAAAATCCAGAGACGGTACAACCAGGATACAAGTATGTATCGACTCTTATACCGGGTCCATAGGGTAAATTGCAATATGGAACTTTACCCACAGATGGAGCAAAGTCATAAAATGGATCCTCAGCATTAATTCTGCACTCGATTGCACAACCATTTAATTTTAGATCATTCTGCTCAAAAGGTATTTCTTCGCCGTTCGCTATCGATATTTGAAGCTTTACAAGGTCAAGGCCTGTTACTAGCTCAGTTACTGGATGTTCCACCTGAAGTCTTGAATTAATTTCGATAAAATAAAAATTGCCATCCGGATCACAAAGAAATTCTGCAGTTCCTGCATTGAGGTAATCTACGGCATCGGCAGCCCTTTTGGCTATTTCTCCAATTTCATTCCTCTTTTCAGGAGTCATGATCGGAGATGGCGACATTTCTATCAACTTTTGGTGTCTCCTCTGAATGGAACACTCTCTTTCAAACAAATGTCTAGTGTTACCATGAGAATCTCTAATCAATTGGAATTCAATATGCCTTATTTTTTCTAAGAATTTCTCTACAAAGAGAGCGGCTTTCCCAAATGCCGCCTTCGATTCAGCAGAAGCCATCTCAAATTCCTGTCTTAATTCCTTCTCATCTTTGGCTAATCTGATTCCCCTACCCCCGCCTCCAAAGGCAGATTTTAACAGTACTGGGTATTTTGCATCATTTGCAATCTGAACTGCTATTTCTACATCCTCAATTACTCCGTCGCTTCCTGGGACAGTAGGTACTTTTGCTTCATTCATTATGCGCTTGCATTTCATTTTATCCCCAGTTAAATCCATAGACACACTTTTTGGACCTATAAAAATAATATTGTTTTTTTCACACAATTCTGCAAAAGTCTCATTCTCAGAGAGAAATCCATAACCAGGATGAATTGCATCAACTCCTGCAGAGATTGCAACATCAATAATCTTGTTCATATTTAAGTAGCTCTGTGACGGGGCTGCAGGACCGATGTGGTATGCAGCATCAGCACGTTTTACATGAATAGACCTTACATCCTCATCAGAGTAGATGGATACAGACTTTATATCCAACTCTTTACACGCTCTTATTATTCTAAGTGCTATTTCTCCTCTATTGGCGATTAATATGCTTGATATTTGTTTGGTCATCTAACCAACCTTTTATAAATTGATATTACCGTGTTTCTTCCATGGCCTAGTCTCTCTCTTATTTGCTAAAGCGTTAAGGGCATTTATTATTGTGCCTCTGGATTCCATAGGATCTATTACCAGATCAATTGTTCCTCTTTCTGCAGCAATATAAGGATTAGCAAACTTGTTCCTATATTCTTTAGCTAAATTTTTCTTTTTAGTAGCTGCATCGGGTGAGTCCTTCAAACTCTTTCGGTGAATAATAGTTATTGCAGCCTCGGGTCCCAAGACAGCAATTTCAGCAGTCGGCCATGCGATATTAAGATCGGTTCCAAGATTCTTGCTGCCCATTGCAATATAAGCTCCACCATAAGCCTTTCCAATTATACAAGTTATCTTCGGAACTGTTGCCTCGCAGTAAGCATATAGAAGTTTGCTTCCATGTCTAATTATACCATTATGCTCCTGGTCTGTTCCCGGCAAATAACCAGGTGTATCAACGAGCGTAACAATAGGAATATTGAAAGAGTCGCAGAATCTAACAAATCGAGCGGCCTTATTAGAGGAGTGTATATCCAAAGCGCCGGCCAAGAAAAGAGGTTGATTCGCTATAATGCCAACCGACCTTCCACCCATTCTTGCAAAACCCACAACTATATTTTCAGCGAATAGTTCATGAACTTCAAAAAAGTTCCCGTTATCTACTATGGATTTAATTATCTCTTTCATGTCATAAGACTGATACGGGTTATCCGGAAGAATATTAATTAAATTCGGATCAGCTCTATTGATATCGTCGGAATTGTCCGTTAAAATCATTGGCTCTTCCCTGTTGTTCTGAGGTAAGAAAGAAATGAGCGTTTTGATCTTGTCCATGCAGTCGACTTCATCTTTAGCTATAAAGTGGGCTACCCCAGACTTTGTTGCATGAGTCCTTGCCCCCCCTAATTCTTCAAAAGTGACCTCCTGGCTCAAAACTTCCTTAACTACTTCTGGCCCTGTGACAAACATTTGTCCAATATTTTCAACCATAATTACAAAATCAGTCATCGATGGTGAATATACTGCACCCCCTGCACAAGGTCCAATACTTGCCGTTATCTGTGGAATGACACCCGATGCCAAAGCATTCTTATGAAAGATATCACCATAACCATCTAAACTCGATACGCCTTCCTGAATTCTTGCACCACCAGAATCCAGTATACCAATGATTGGACATCCTACCTTAAGTGCATGCGACATTACCTTGGAAACCTTTTTGCCAGCCATTTCACCTAGAGAACCGCCTAAAACAGTAAAATCATACACATAAATGAAGACTCTTCTTCCGTTTATGGTGCCATATCCGGTAACTAGACCATCACCATAATATTTCTTAACTTCAGGATCGTCGCCTCTATGAGTTACAAATTTATCAATTTCTGTAAAACTATTTGGATCTAGTAATAGATTTATACGCTCCCTCGCAGTTAGTTTCCCCTTCGAATGCTGGGATTCAACCTTATCTTGACCTCCGCCTGCTTCGGCATTGTGCTTTCGGTCATAGTATTGCTTTAGTTTCTCCTCATGCATATAATATGCTTTTGATCCTTAACATTATTTAATATAGACTTTGCTATAGATTTAAAGACATATTAAATGTGAATCAAGAATAATTGTTATACTTGATTACTTTTCCTTATCCTTCAACTCACGCAATCCACTTCTTCCTCCCTGAGCACGTCTAAAGTAATTCAATCCTAAATTGTAATTCTCATATAATGATTCGAGTGTTTCTATCTCCATCTTTAAGAATTCTTTATCATAAGTAGAAGACTTGCTTGAGTTTTGTAATTCGTTTAATTTCCTAATCTTTTCGGTAAGAATTTTACTGACATTATATTCATATTCACTAGACAATTTACTTTACCAGTATTGTTTATGGATTTATTTATTTTAACTTTGTTAAACTAATCAACCCTTGATTTTTCGTTGGAAGCTGGTCCTATAGTCATTAAGAATGTCTTTATTGAACCCTTTTAGACAATTACCACAATAAAAGACTCCACCATGATCCTTCTTACCTCCGATGTTGAATAATTCCATAATTAGTGGATCATTTGCATCCACAGGTTTATTACATATATAACATCTCGCATCCTTGAATAATTCTAAATAGGTTCTATCAGACCTATCTTCTTGGCTTGTCTGAGTCTTGTTCTTTATTCTAGTTCCTCCTTGAGTCTCCGGTCCATCAGGAGTCTTAGACTGCAGATAACAATCCTCATGTACTATTGCTCTTGATGCTTTTGACCAATATCCGAGATCCCCAATGCTTAACCTTTTCTTACAATTCTGACATAAACCTGAAAATTTAACCTTTATCTTTATCCAGTCTCCCGATGAAAATAAATCATTCCCCACAGTCATAAGTACACTTGCTTTCAAATTAAACTCTTAAGCTATCTAGACTTTTCTTTTTCGATAATTTCATTTAATTTCAAATTATCAGGGTTGTTGAAAACTAGTGAAAAATTTCCTGCATTCTTAAGGATGTGTATAAAATAAGAGTAATAAAAAAGGCCAATTTTACTCTCTCCTGTGTGAAACGTCCTAGCCATTTCACTTCGAACTCGACTCAAAGCTTGACCACGCATAAAAATCGATCCGATCAGAGGAAATGGAATCGAATACTGATTATATCGAATTGAAGGAAATCTACTAAAACGAAAGAGTTTTGAGACTAATACATCGTTTGCATATCTTAGTAACCTCCAATTTCGATTTTCATAAATCTTATTCACAAAAAGGTCGACTTCAGAGAGGTGATGTAACAAATCTGCCAATTCCGAAGAACTAAGGAACTTTTGATTACTTATAATACTCGTATAAAGAGCACCCAATAAATCCTTGCCACGTTCCTCCTGGCTATATCCAAATTTAGGCGTACTATAACGAACTGCTGAATTTGATAATATTTTTTTGATCTCGACAGGGTCATTCAGAGAAAAGAAACTATTGATACATTCTTCAATTGGTAACTCTTGTCCGGTTCTTGAGGTAACAGTTAGATTTCCTTCGAGAATTATTTGCAATCCATTTAATATACTTCTAGCATCCCCTTTACTCTGTTTAATTAAGTCGAGTTTAGTATTTTCATCCAAAATTTGCTCTTCTTCATTTAAAACATGTTGAATTAACAAATAGCTTGCATAGGTAGATAATGGACTAAATGTAATGACCTTACTATTTTTAACAATTTCTTTTATCTTTGTGCTTTTCGAATTAGACGCCATAATTATTGGAATTTCAGAGTTTTTCAATATAGTTCCTAGAAAGGATGATCCTCCAAAATCATCCCTTGTTGAGATACCATCGACCTCATCCAAAAATAGCAAGGTTTTCTTTCCAAACAAACTAGAATTAGATAGAATTGGATTAATTATATTTTCTAGGTTTATTTTGTTCCTTAAATCACTAGCATTTAGTTCGATTAGATCATAGTCAAAATGTATCGCTAGCGATTTTATAAAAGAAGTCTTACCGGTACCTGGTGAACCCACAAGCAAAAGTGGTTTAGTTCCCCTTATCCATTTAGCAAGCCATTCAATAACTGCCAGTCTTTCTTTTTCATTACCAAAAAAACTGTCTATTCTATTTACTCTGTATTTCTCTGTCCACATCAAGTAGAATCCAACTCCTTTTATTTGTCTAAGGTGACCTTGAGATCGTTTTGAAATTTTTCCAAAAGCTCAGGTCTATTTGCAGTTAATTCCCTATACCAGAATTCATTATAATGACCCACCGTTAAAAACAAAAATTCCAGGTAAGGTTTTGTTTTAAAATCATCTTCAAGCATTTCCAGAGCCAAATACGCTTCTGAAAGATAAGTTCTACTTTTCTCTAGTGTCAATCTAAATCCGGACTTTACGTCTCCGGTGAGTATAGAATAGAAAAGAGGCCACGAAGGTGATTTTATTCCCCTATTTGTAATTGCGTCTTGAATCTCGTTTCCACAACCAACACTCTCTGCGGCTTTGGCCATTCCAATATAGTAAATCTCGGATAATGGTTTTTGGTTAAGACACATATTTTTTCCAGCAGTCCCTAATACAGAACGATATTTCTTATAACTAAGTTCCAAGTTATCATAAGTCAAATCCAGAGAATTGGTTTTTAACTCATAATCGATTTTCTGACCTAAAAGAGCATCTACAAAGCCTGCTTCAAATTCTTTGAAAATATCAGAACCTAATTCTCTGATCTTCTGTTTAGCTAATAATAAAATATAAGGGTTCAAAAATTTATAATCGTCTAGAAATTCTAGATCTTCATCCCTATCCAATATTCGATCCATTGGCTCGCTAAGATCTATGGCTATTAAATGACCGTCAATTACATTATCACGCAGTTTTTGATCATTCAAACTCATTTTGCTAGCATAGCCATCATAAAGTGCAAAAAAAACAGGGAATGTCATCTTGACGAAATTTGAATTAAGTATACGATCGATCATATCGTAAACGATATCACGTCCAGTCATTCTTTCTCTTATACTTAATATTTGATCTATTTCTAATTCGAGTTCCTTAGTATTGCCAACCTCTGCTATGAATCTTCTGTGTGTTTCAATTGGCGATTGATCAGAATTAATCAGTTGATAAATTCCATCTTTGTAGCGTTGTACGAATCCTAGATATTCTCTCTTGGATTGATTTAAATAGTATTTGAATAAAGAATATTTTTGATCCTTTAGTAAACCACTTTTGAGAATACTCCTACCAGAAGGAGTTCTTAATAAGTTAGTTTTCTTAAAAATAAAATCATCTTTGCTGCTCATTGTGGCTCCTGAAGTACTTGACAGAATAATAAAATTGAATAAGCGGATTATTACCTTGACGACATTGCTATTCTTTCTTGTTCATTCTTCTTTTTTATTGCATAACTGTTCATGTCATTTTCTGATGCTAATATAATCTCTTTGGCCAAAACTTCCTCCATAGTTTGTGGTGATGAATAAGTTGATTCTCTCACACCTTCTGCTATAAACCTCAACGCCAGATCAACTCTCCGAAGTGGAGAAACATCAACTGAGACATGGTATACTACTCCTCCATATACTATTCGAGTGGTATCTTCATTTGGAGAAGCATTCTCTATAGCTCTAATGAGTAGCTCAACCGGATTTCTACCAGTTTCCAGTGATATAATTTCAAGAGCAGTCTTTACAACATTCATAACCCGGGCTTTCTTACCACCCATTCGACCAGTATTCTTTGCATACCTCTTTCCAAAATGCATTAACTTGTTGACAAGGCGTTCGACTATGTTTACCTCAGCCTTTTTTAAACGCTGATGTTCATGACGTCCAAATGTGATGGGAAAAGTCATTGATGGATACAAATGAATTACATTTTTCAACCCTTCGTCCTTAATTTCGATATTTGTTGTATCCCATTTATTAAATAATAGCATATTTGTTTGTTCTTTGCCACTCATTATTTATCGCCTCGGTTTTTCTTTCTTACCTCTAACCAATTGATTAAGTGATACACCGTTCACCTTGAAAACTTGCCATCTAACTCCAGGAATATCTCCCATTGCTCCTCCCATAGAACCACCAATACCTTCTAACACGACTTCGTCATGTTCATCGACAAAGTTCAATGCACCATCTCGCGGGAGAAAAGCTGTTATAGACTTTCCGTTCTTGATCAGTTGAACCCTAACACATTTACGAACGGCAGAATTGGGCTGTTTGGACTCTATTCCCACTTTCTCTAGAACAATTCCTCTAGCTTGCGGAGCACCTTCCAAAGGATTGGCTTTCTTATCAAGCATTAACATTCTTCTTTTATAGTATTTATTCGACCATCGGGCTCGTTTTCGTTTCGTCTTTAACACTCTACCCGAAAATAATCCTAAAGGTGATTTACTCAACATATATCACATCTTTTCACTTTTAATTAATTGTTCCGGACTTACTATCAAAACATTTGCAATGTTGAAATACCTCTTTGCCAAAATTCTAGCTTTATCTACATTCCGACCTTCTTTTCCGACTACAAGTCCTTTTTTCTTTGAGTCAACTACGACTAATGCTTGTTTTGAACCATCCTGGCGATCAACGAGTCTAATTTCCTGAATCATATTTGAATTAAATATATTCCTCACAAAATCTAATGGATGATCAGAGTGTTCTACCAATTCTATTTTTTTATTTATTACATTCTGTAATTGTTTTATATTTGAACCCCCTTTGCCTATGGCCATACCCATCTGGCCTTTATTGACTATGAAAATCACTCTTTCCATTCTTTCATCTATTATACAATCCCTAGCATCTGCAGTTGTAATACCCTGAAATAGAGATAATAACCTAAATTCATCGGGAGATAATTTTATTTTTTCACTCACTTTAAACTCATCTCATGGAATTCCTGTATTTTTTCCAAATATAATTACCTGTCTTTGGGATATCCAATTTAAGTCTATTTTTGTTTGAGCAATTCAAATGTAAATCCAGATTGAAAAAAAGGAAACTAACTGCCAAGACTATCAAAAATTATGAAAAACTGCATTACTTTCACTACCCCATCACCATTCATTAACCCTTCAGTTCAGAAATTTCTTCTTCGGATACATTTTTTAATGAAACTACACTCGTCCCATAGGACACACTGCACAATCTGCCCAATAACACTGAATTTCCTGAATACTTTATTACCTCAATATTATTTTCTTCAGCTACTTTCTTCAATCGTGTCTCCGAATCATGAGGAAGAGAACTTGAAAGAACTATAAGCTTTGTTCCCTTTATATACTGCATTACTTCCTTAAAACCGGTTTTTAATTTGTTATTTACTGCTGCTTCCTTTAAGGCTTTTGCCAACTTTTTTTCATTCATACCAAGTTTACTCCTTTACACTCATATATAGATCAATCATTCCCGTCCCCACAGGCACCGTCGCTCCTACAATAACGTTTTCAGTAACCCCCTTTAGTGGTTCGACTTGTCCTTCTAAAGCCGCCCTTGCTATAGTAGGGACAGTAATCTCGAAGGCAGCTCTAGCTAACACAGAAGTCTTTGTTCCTGCTATACCATGCCTTCCAATTTGCTGCAAGTATCCCTTAGAGGTCATTAAATCTGCAACAAGCATGATGTGGCGAATATCTACTTCTAGACCTTGCTCTTCCAAAGTATTTGTTATCTCTTTAACCAAGGCTGTCCTGGCGGCCTCAATTCCAAGAGTTTGCCAAATTTCAAATACGTTATTAGTTGTTACTCTGGTAACATCGACTCCTTCAACCAAGACAACCTTAGCCAAATTGGATCCAGCTGTCTGAATAACCCACTCATCATTTTGCTTTACGATTGTAACTCTTTCTATATCTGGAACACCCTTAACCCTCCCGTTTAAGAGTTTATTTCGGAGAGTGAGAAGTGTTTGAGCATCTGGCTCCTGTGATAACGATATCTTAATCAGTAACTGCTCCTCATTAACTGTAACCTCATACCGCTTTTTCGAACTCTTCAGGACTTCATGAATCTCTTGAATAGATGTCCCTCTATCAGCAATTTTTTTGTCTGAAAAGTAAAAGGTTAAATTTCCGCTATAGTCAGTATCAACTTTACTCACTAAATCAGAAATTCTTGTGAATATAATACGTTTTGCCACTTCTAAAGCCTTTTCCCTGGATAGGCGATGTTCTTCATCTAAATAAATATCCATAGTTGGAGTAACAGGCTTTTTTCGCGCATCCACCAATTCGATTAAACGAGGTAATCCAAGGGTAACATTTCGTTCCTTTACTCCCGCAAAATGAAAAGTTCGAAGAGTCATTTGAGTGCCGGGTTCACCGATCGATTGAGCAGTAACAACTCCAGCCGCTTCACCGGGTTCGACCATCGCTCTTTCAAATAGATCCATAATTTTTTGAACCACCTTCTTAATACTTGACTTACTCAATGGATAAGAAATAAGTGCTGATTCTATCTCTTGACTTAGTTTGGGATTCATCTTCTCTTTGAACTTTGATAGTAACTCCTTCATCTCTTCTTCTGTAGTTTTAGGTCCGTTATCTACAACAGATTCACTTTCTACAATTCTAGTGATATTTACAGCATCTCCGTGATCACTTTTGGCTGGATCAATCCCATCATCACCATAAATATACTGGACGATATTTCCATGGGGATCCCTCACAGTCAGGTCATACTCAATCTTTAGATGCTCTAAAGCATTAATTAGCCTACGCTGCATGTACCCTGATTGTTGTGTTCTTACAGCTGTATCAACCAAACCTTCTCGCCCTCCCATAGCATGAAAGAAAAATTCTATTGGATTTAGACCATCTCTATAATTTGACTTTACAAACCCTTTCGAATCAGGATTTTGATCACCGGGTCTGAAATGAGGCAATGCTCTATTTCTGTACCCCTTAATGATACGCTTTCCTCGGATTGACTGTTGACCTAGTGCGGCCGTCATTTGTCCAATATTTAAAGTGGAACCCCTGGCTCCCGTAGAGGCCATAATCACACCAGAGTTATCATCTGGAAACGATCTGTCAGCGATCTTACCGGCCCTATCCCTTGCCCTTGATAGCTCGTTTACAACATACAATTCCAAGGCCTCCTCGGGTGACAATCCCCTAGTTAAAGGTAGAGTTCCTTCATGGTATTGTTTTATCAATTCATCAATCTTATTATAGGTCTTTTCAATAACATCGGAAATTTCCTTGCGAGTATCTTCACTTAGCCACAAATCCGAGTAGCCATAACTAAATCCTTTGTGAGTGATATAGGTCTTGAGCATCACAAGAATGGCATCGAGGAAACGTTTTGCCTCATCGTTCCCATAGTCCTTGGCAATTCTGTGTAATACACTATCAGGTTCTTCAGCACCAATTGAAGCCTTATCAATAACTCCTGAAATTAATTGTCCGTTCCTTATTACAACATCCTTACCTTGTAATTTTGATGCTTTATTCCACTTTGAAGTAATTACAAAGTTAAAATCTTTTGGCAAAAATAATGAAAACAATTGTCTTCCTGTATAAAACATCTTACCGTCCTTTTCAACTTCTGGTTTCGGCAATGGACCATCATACCCTCCTAAATAAGCAAAATTAGAAATTTCATCAGCCGTCAAAAGAGTATCTTCTTTGGTCAACAGAAAAGCGCCTGTAATAAAATCTCTTATGGCACCAATTATAGGTCCTCCGTACCTTGGAGAAATAAGTTGGTCCTGAACCTTCATTAATAGTGCGGCTTCTGCTCTTGCCTCCTGACTCTGGGGAACATGCAAATTCATTTCATCGCCATCAAAGTCCGCATTATACGGTGGACACACGGCAGGATGTAGCCTGAATGTCCTATAAGGTAACACCTTTACGTTATGAGCCATAATTGACATACGATGTAAAGAAGGTTGACGGTTGAAGATGACAACATCACCATCCATCAAGTGACGCTCAACTGTGTATCCATTCATTAGAGAATCTGCGATAGCTGCTCGATCAGTTACGTAATCGAGTCGGATTTTTACCCCATCAGGTCTGATTATATAATTTGCTCCTGGATATTTGTTTGGTCCATTCAAAACCAAATTCTTTAGTTTATCTATGTTCCAAGATGATACAGTCTCTGGTATTGTAAGCTTTTTTGCAACATCGCTTGGGACACCTACATCTGAAATAGTCAAATTAGGATCCGGAGATATGACAGTTCTGCTTGAAAAGTCTACTCTCTTCCCTGACAAGGAGCCTCTGAATCGTCCCTCCTTTCCTTTAAGCCTCTGTGTTATTGTCTTTAGTGGTCGTCCTGATCGATGGTGGGCCTGAGGAATACCAGATACCTCATTGTCAAAGTAGGTAGTCACATGATACTGCAACAAATCAACCAAGTCTTGTACGATCAGTGGAGGGGTACCTGCTTCTTTACTTTCTTTTAATCTTTGGTTGACTCTGATAATATCAACCAACTTATGAGTCAAGTCATCCTCGGATCTAATACCAGTTTCCAAGATTATTGATGGCCTAACAGTGACTGGAGGAACTGGCAGTACTTGAAGAATAAACCATTCGGGTCTAGCCGTCTTTGGGTCGTATCCCAACAAGATTAGATCTTCATTAGAAACGTTAAGTAATCTCTCTCTAATGGTAATAGGTAATAGCCTATTTTCTCCGATATCAGTTTTTTCAACAAATATTGTTGGTTTTGTAAATATCAGGTCATACTGTTCCTTCTGACAGTGAGGACATACCTTGACTTTTTTAGCCTTCTCAATTATTTCATCCTTAACATTTTCCAGAGTAATAACAGCGTATGCGGCTTTACTATCTCGAAGATTTTTGTATTTTTCAAGTTCGTCATTATTTAACTTGATTCTATTGCATGACCTACAAGTTATTAGCAATAATTTGTGAATGTCATCTATAAAGGCTATGTGTAACACCGGCTCAGCAAGCTCTATGTGGCCAAAGTGACCAGGACATCTTGCAGAGGTATTGCCACAAGTTGCACATTTCTGTCCAGGTTCTAATGTCCCCAATCTATTATCCATTAATCCCCCTTGAACTGGCATACCATCCTCATCATACGTTTCTGGAGCTGTTACTTCAGTAACGCTAAATTTTCTTACCTCAACAGGAGACCAAATACTAAACCTAATTCCATCCAGAATTTTTATCGATTCGTCATTCATTTAACAAAACTCCTATTCAAAAAAGATAGATAAATAAAAAGGCTCAAACCTTCTCCTTTACCAATAAGCGAGGAGCCACATTTAAACTCATCATTTCTTGTAACAACAATTTGAAAGCGTATGCAATGACTACATTTGAAATCTTGGCTTTATCTCCACAAACCCTACAGACATATTTTCTTTGTTTAGTATCAAAATATGATAATAAGCCACATCGCTCACACACATTAATTTCAGCCTTGTCTGATTCCTCTAACAATCTATCTTTTAACATCATGGATGCACCATATGCAATGAGGCAATCTCTTTCCATTTCACCAAATCTTAGCCCACCCCCTCTGGCTCTGCCTTCAGTAGGCTGTTTGGTCAGCATCTGTACTTGTCCCCTTGCTCTACTATGGATCTTGTCTGCAACCATATGGTGAAGTTTTTGATAGTAAACAACCCCAATATACACATCCATAGGAAATTTCTTGCCAGTTCTACCATCATACATTATTTCCTTACCGCTATGCTTGAATCCATAGCTCCCCATTATATCCTTAATATCATTCAATTTCTCACCTAAAAATGCAGAACCATCGACTACCTTACCCCTAAGAGATGCAGCTTTTCCTCCAAGAGATTCCATGAACATACCAACAGTCATCCTAGAGGGGAATGCATGTGGATTAATCATGACGTCTGGAACCACCCCATCCTCTGTATATGGTAGGTCTTCCTGATTCACCAACATACCCACTACTCCTTTTTGTCCATGACGTGAAGCAAACTTATCACCGATCTCTGGGATTCGCATGTCTCTCACCCTAATCTTGTACATTTTTCCGCCCTCCACGGACTGAGTCATTATGACAGTGTCAACAACCCCGTTCTCAGAAGGTCTAACACCGATGGAAGTATCTCTTCTATATGGCCCCTTTACTTCAAATTCCTTATATTCTTCCATAAATCTTGGAGGTGATGTTCTACCGATCAGTATATCACCCCCGTTAACTACTGATTCGTGCATGATAGCGCCATCCTGCTCGAGCAATCGATAAGATTTTTCACCTCTGTAACCACGAATATTAGCTTCCGACGAGGGTATCTCAAAAGTGTCTTTCATTCCTCCTGGATATTGCTTTGCTTCTGCTTCATAGACACGGTAAAAAAAGGTACGAGCCAATCCTCTATCAACTGCGGACTTGCTAAACACTACTGCATCTTCAATATTATAACCTTCAAACGGAAGGACGGCAACTACACAGTTCTGGCCGGTGGGTCTTTCGTCGAGGCCTAAAAGATTTATTGCCTTAGTGGTAACAACGGGCATCTGTGGATAAAGCATAAAGTGCTGTCGCACGTATGTGCTTGCGTTCATCAGAGGCGTGGAGAATCCAAGACTTTGTTTAGCCATAGCGCTCTCGTAAGTATTTCGAGGTGACTGATTGTGTTCAGGATAAGGAATGATTGAAGCCCCCACACCTAGTATAGAAGATAAGTAAATTTCTACATGGGTATGATCATTAGTGATATTTTTCAGTTCACTGGCAATATAACAATTCTCTTCTTCATTTGCATCAACTAGTTCTATGATACCCATATAAAGTAAATCAGTCCATGACAAGAACTTTTTAGAGATTTTGTCTATGATCTCTTTGGTAAGAAGTATGTTTCCATCCTTAACAATTGCAAGAGGTCGTAGCACTCTACCTGAATTGCAACTTATGTATAATCTCTTTGTTGCATTATCATTCATTGAAGAGTAGTAATATATTCCCATATGAGGATGCATTCGTCCAGATCTTCTCATGCTTCGTAGTCTATTAGCCAGTGAGCCTCCATCTTCTATATATCCAATCAAGCGACCATCTACAAAAATTCGAGCTCCTTTTTGTTTTAATTCATCATTTGCTTCGTTTACGTTTTGAACACCCAATTCATATAGCTTTTCTATCACATCTGAGGACAAAACGCTCACAGAAATTACTGCAGATAATGCTAGGTTCTTTACTAGTCCACAATTAGAGCCTTCAGGAGTTTCGGAAGGGCATATTCGCCCAAAATGTGTCGCATGAAGATCCCGTGCCTCAAAATTAGGTTGGCTTCTGCTAAGAGGTGATTGTATACGTCGGAGATGGCTAACTGTTGACATATAATTAGTTCTATCCAATAACTGAGTAACTCCAACTCTTCCCCTTCCCCAGTTCCCCGTTGCAATAGCATTATTCAATTTGTCTGAAATTATTCCAGGTCTTACCGCGGCAGCAACAGCATTTATGCCGCGTTTCTGGCCAGATCTCTCTAGTTGATACTTCATATCTCGAATCAAATTTCTAAATGCTGTTCTAAATAAATCAGCCAACATTTGACCGGCAAATTTAATGACTTTATTCCCGTAATGATCTTTGTCGTCAGGCTCTATCCAATTGAGATTCAACTCAATCAACTTGCATGCTGATTCACCCAAGAATAAGGCCTTTTCATAACGGTTGTCCGGATTTTTCCCCAAATGTGGCAATAATCCCCAATCAAGCAAGGTTTCAGCTCTCTTAATTTGAAATTCCTCTAACATGCCTGGAGCAATTCTCTTGCTTATGTAAATAATAGCGTCTCTGCTTGTTGTTACTTCACCTGACTTTTCAAAAGATGGTTCTAACTCATCTTGAATTGCTTCATTAAGTGATACTGAATTTGCTATGTCTTTATCCGATTCTAATCCTAAGGCTCTGATTAAAATAATAAGTGGAATATCGACAGGAGAGCCAGGGATTTTAGAAACTATGGAACCATCTGGCCTCATAATTAATTCTAATTTGGCTCTGTAGCCAACTATGGAGGAATAAACCTTGGCCTTATAGAGCATAGTGCCAGAAGTTTCTTCGATATCTACAATTATTTTGTTGTAAGAGAGATCTTCTAGCCCGACGATTACTCTTTCCGAGCCATTAATAATGAAATAACCACCTGGATCCTTTGGATCTTCTCCGACATCAACCAACTTTACTTCGGAATAATTATGCAACATACATGCATTTGATTTAACCATCACGGGCATATCTCCAATATGTATAAACCGAGATTCCAAAGTCTTACCTTCTTCAACTATACTACATTCCAACATTATAGGCGAAGCATAGGTTAAATTTCTAAGTCTAGCTTCGACTGGTGCAACATGAGTGATGGATCCATCTAATTCCATAATACGAGGTTGCTGCATTTTTATCTTTCCTAACTTTATTTTATACGGATATTCAGCAGTCTCTATCTCAATTTCATTAACTTCATCTATTATACTCTGAAGCCCTCGTTCGATGAACTCATTATAAGAATTGAGATGTTGCCTCGCTACCCCTTCTCTGCGCAATATATCATTTATGATTGGCCACATATCAATAGAATTATTAGTAGTACTTACTGTCATGATCTAGATCAACCTTCTACTACGTATCTGTAATATACACTTTCACCTGCTGTAGAACTCTTCCGGGTGATTTTGATAACATCTCCAGGTTGCGCTCCTAAGCCTTGTATCCCTTTATCAGATGACATAATATATGGGAATTGACTAGGTTTGGCATTAAATTTCTTAAAAACAAGTTCGGCCTCTTCCTTTGAGAGGATTTCATGTTTAGGTTGGTAAATGTGATCAACAATCTTTATATCTTTTTTTTCACTAGACAAAGATCTCACTCCTCCGAGTAAAACATAAAGTATGTCTTAACAAAAGAAACGTCAAATATCCTATAAAATGCAGTTCGATTATATATAATATTCCCCTTCCGAAGTCGTTGGATAAAGGTATATGTGCTAGTTTGAATTAATTTTATCATCTTCTGAAAGGTTCTTGCGAGTTCATTTCCTTATGAAACATTACGTCAACTGTCAGAGTTGAATTTCAAATAATATATAATATTTGTTAGATTCTACTTGAAAGAATAAATACTCAAATTTTTGATTGTCAGAAAAATAATAGAGCGAAGCATAGTACTGAAATTTCCAATAGTAACGACATTGATTATAGTAAGTATAATAAAGGTAGGAAATATGCAAAATCTTGCATTGTGTGCAAAGATTTTGATCTTGGAATAAGTCTTATATTATTATGCAGTCTTTACAATAAATAGTTGTGGAAAATTGGAGATGTACTGGTTAACAGCAATGTACGAAAAAATTTCCCTATTTCATTTATGATAATAGGATTAATAAGTATTGGACTTACCCATTTTCTACCGAGTTTAGAGTCGTCTGGAGCATCTGCTGACCAATCAACCTTTATTGTCAAGAATGAAACAGGCTTCATTAATTCAAATAGGAATCAGACCAATAGTTCAGAAATATTATCTAATGTTTATTATCCAATAAAGATAGGGGAAATCATATTACCAATATCGATATCAAGTTATGGTAACTTCATTTCTACGATTTTTTTTGATAATGATGAAAAAAGTATTATTATAATAACTGATCCTCGAAATACTCTATCTGGTAAGCTATTGATAGACATACCAAGAGATATTCTTGATTCAAAGGCAAATGGAAATGATAAGAATTTTACTGTAATGATAGATGATCGTCCAGTAAAATTTCTAGAAGTAACAAACAAGAGCGAAGAGGAAATATTTTCTAATAATATGATTAATAATCTATCACCTATACAATATCCTAATAACACCGAAAGTAGAATACTAATGATAGAATTTGATTCGAATTCAAAAATAATCAAAATCAATGGTACCAATACCAGTTATTTAGACAAGGAAAATATTTCTCTCTTGAGTGAAAGTTCTCTATTTTATATTCCTATTCTTACCAATAGTAACATTAAACATTTGCCTTTGCAACTTACCGGAGGCATATTGAATAATACTCAATTAATAACAAATTCTCAGAGCAACAATGTATTAATATTGTCGATATTGTCATATAGCAATAATGGTAAGCTATTGATAGACATACCAAGAGATATTCTTGATTCAAAGGCAAATGGAAATGATAAGAATTTTACTGTAATGATAGATGATCGTCCAGTAAAATTTCTAGAAGTAACAAACAAGAGCGAAGAGGAAATATTTTCTAATAATATGATTAATAATCTATCACCTATACAATATCCTAATAACACCGAAAGTAGAATACTAATGATAGAATTTGATTCGAATTCAAAAATAATCAAAATCAATGGTACCAATACCAATTTCTCGGAAAATGGACCTCAAATAGATAGTACCATAAACGCTCAAACATCAATCGAGTCTGAAAGTCAGCAAATCATCGTAATTTTAGTTATAGCTGTGACAATAGCACTGAGTTTTCTAGGACTCTATCTATTATATCGCAAGAATAAGTTAAGTTTCATAAAAAAGATTAAGTCATAGCTAGGTATTATTTCGATTGATTAGGCCTCTATATAGTAAATTACTCTACTTAATTGGCTGTAATCTTACATGTCCAATATCTAAGGAATATATCATAAGCAGATACAAAAATAAGATTTTAGTTTCCGTTTTTGAATAAATAGTGATCCATGATTACCAATAATATTGTCGCGATATACCCATTCCTTTTTAAAATTTTGAGAATTAAACAAAATTTTTTTAAATTAAAATATGTATAGTGAAGTAGATTATTGTAATTGACATTAGACTATAACAAGATGATTGAAATAATTTTGGAGGAGAGGCAGGAACTGGATTTCGATAAACTGAAAGAGATGGTTGAAGAAAAAAAAGCTAATGTTGGTGCAGGTTATTTAACTGACCAAGGAGCTTTATTCTTGGTTGCTGCTGATTTGGGCGTATCTCTGGAAAAATCCCCTAAGACAGAGTATGCCTTAAAAGATATTTTTATAGGTGCACGAGATATTTCAATTATCGGGAGAATACTAACCATTAATCCTATTCGAACTTTTTTGAAAAGAGATTCAGACCAACAATCAAGAAATAGGATTATTACTATTTATGACAAGGACTCTAGTGTCAAGATTAAACTTTGGGATGATCTCGTTGAGTTGCCAGAACAACTTAACCTTAGACAAGGAGACTTGATCAAGCTATCAAATTGTCAGGTAAAGTCGGGCATGGACAACAAACCTATCGTAAATTTGGGTAGCAGTGGCTCCATAGATTTGATTGTGGAAGACAACAAGTATCAAATACCAACCTTATCAGAAATCACAGAATTGATTGATGATTTGACATTGCCTAAGGATAACTTAGTAATTGCAGGTAAAATTAGTTCGGATCCAAGAATTTCTGAATTTACTAACAGTAGAGGAGAACGCGCAAAGTCTCTACATTTAGAATTGACGAATGAAGACAATTCGCGCAAGATACGTTCCGTAATTTGGAATATAAATGAAGAAAACGTTCCAAAGACATTGACAGTTAATTCCAGGATAAGATTGGTTGGAGTTAAGACAAAAGCTGGAAATCCTAATTTTGGTAATGGTGATTTAGAAATTCATGGTGATGAAGGCACTGTAATTGAACTCTCTGATGATGCGGCCCCACCTGAGAACTATATCTTGAGAATTATTTCTAGTAGACCCAAGCAGGAAGACAACATGTTATTATGTATGGCCATAGATAGAGAAAGTAGACCATACTTTTTAAGAATAAACACCAGACTCTTTGATTTGAACCTACAACCTAACGACATAATTGAATGCTATCCAAACAGAATATTGGGAAATTCAATTGAATTGACTGATCAGGACTCTTTTGTTCAGGTTTTGAGCAAAGATCAAGAATTTCCCACTGGCGAACAGTTTGAAACTAAGATTAAAAATATCAGTGTAACTAACAAACCATTTGTGGTTGAGGCCATTGTCTTGCAAATACCAAATAGGTCGGAGGTTACTACTAAAGTTGGAGAACAGGTAACGGTAGCTGATACATTAGTAGGTGACGACACAGGCGAAATTAGATTAGTGGGATGGCGGGACAACAGTGAGATAGTAAGCCGACTTAAAATTGGAGAGAGAATAAAGATATTAGCTGTAAATGCGGTTAGCGGTAAAGAAGGAAATATTGAATTGTCATTAAAGCCATATTCAGAAATCATTCAAGTGAGCTAACAGTGATCGAAAGGAAATATTGATGGCAGTCAAAATCTCAATTGTCCCAAAATCCTCTTGTCATCACATATTGTTTCTCTGCCTCATAGATCGCCTTCAAGAGATTCCGATCATCTGTATAATTTCGCAAAATCCGGGCACATGTATCGACACCTATACCATGACCAGATAAAACAAAGATTGCTAATCGACCGAAATTATTGATCAACGAGGCCAGTTTCCAAGCTCTGTCAAATTTATTCATTTCATCCTTGGCAAGACTACCCCCCATAAGCTTGCGTCTGATAATATCTTTTAATTCAGTATCTTTCCAAAACGTGGCTGTGATTAACCTTGATTTACAGTATGGACAGGTCAATTTTTCTGGCACATCATTGGTTTCATAAATACGTTCCCATAATGCACATCTTACACAAATTAACTTGTGCTTAGTTTTTATCAGTCTCTCGTAGATCAATTCAAGAATACCATTTTCCATATTTTGAGGTGATGAAACGATCTTCTTTGATTTAGACAATATTGGTTGAGACAGACCAGAAAACTGAGAATTATCGAACCAATGTAACTTAATAGATCCAGACTTGATTTTCTCAATAATGACTGATGTAGCTGCTATATCGTATTTATCATGAATCAATTCTCTAATAGATTCCTTGCTAATCGACGTTTTACGATATCTCTCATAGATAATACGAGCCATCCTCTTATCATAAACAGAGTTCTTGTCAATGATTCCAAAACGTTTTGCAACCATCCAAACCTTCCAGTTGGCACTATAAGTACCTGTAAAAGAAGCTATCAATACAGATTCGATATCAAAGTTGTCCTCAAATAGAGAAAAGATATGGATTTGCCTTATTCGGGTATTTGCTGAGCTTAATAAAATTCTATAAGGATCTGACCTGTACTCAACCTCGTACCCGGTTTTAGAAGATAAGAATGTTGAAAAGAGCGATCCTAGAGTATTATTTACTTTGGATCCAAAAGTACTATGTATAACTACCAAGTTTTCAGAAGGTACCGACTCTACAACAACGTTATCTGAATCAGGAATTACTTTTAACGGTTTCAAGTAATCATTTATTCGTGTGGCCAATTGTTTGTCAACATATTTGAGCACATTCATTTGAGATAAACGGCATGATTTCATGAATCTTCTAATCTTGCCAACTTGTATGGCAGTCTCATGATCAACAGGAATCATTTCACCCACCCAATAAGGGATGTTAATTGGTGCACCACTAAGGGGTTCGACATAAACTTGAAATTTTGCCTCGTTAACTGTCAGGATTCTCCATTGTGAACCTCTCAATACAAAGACATTTCCTTTTTCACCATAATTGCCCACGAACTGCTGATCTAACGTTCCTATTCTCCTGTTAGCTATTGAATCAATTACTTCAAACTTTGTCACATGAGGTATAGTTGAAATATTCTCATAGTAGTAAAGATACGATTTCCTTGTTCTATATAATAGATTTTTTTCTCGGTCAAATTTAAGGATGTAATTGTTAGATAAAATATTTATACAATCAACAAAATCAAAGAAAGTCAAAGATCTGAATAGGAATGCTGTTGAAAAAACCTCGTAAAGTTTTTTCAAATCTAATTTTTCTTTACCTTGTAGAATGGCTCCCACTATATTGTGTGCCAGTACATCTAGGGCGCATTCATGAGGGATTTGATCCTCAATCGAGCCTCTTTCCACCCTATGAATGATGCTTAAAGACTCGATAAAATCATCATAATTGTTAGTTATGATCAATCCCTTTGCCGAAGCATGATGTGAATGCCTACTACGGCCAATCCTTTGCATCAATTTTGAAACTTGTCTTGGTGATCCGTAATGAATTACAAGGTCAATGGATCCTATATCCAAACCAAGCTCCAATGAAGAGGTACATACAACAATTCCCACAAAACCTTTTCTAAGTAATTTTTCAGTCTCTTCTCTTACATCCTTGGATAATGAACCGTGGTGAATATAAACTTCTAATGAAGTATGACTTTTAAGCAAGGTACTCAAAAATTCTGATTCATCACGAGTATTAGTAAATAGTAAAACTGAAGAATTCGGATGGTTACTACTAACGTAATTTACTATATAACTTGAGACTTCTTTAATCGAACCTTCGATATGTTTCAGTTCCAGATCATATTTACGTAATGTTCTATCAATAATAATGGCACACTTCCTTTTGTTCCCAACAAGGTATTTAGCCGTAGCGTATATATCTCCTACAGTAGCTGAAATTCCGATCCTGCAAAAATTGGAGTTATATAATGCAAGACGCTCCAATGCTAGGGAAAGATAGGCACCACGTTTTGAAGGAATAATTTCATGAATTTCATCTACAATGACCCACTGTACCGATTTCAATAACTCACCCATTTTTTCATTTACTAGTATTATTCCCAATGATTCTGGAGTAGTAATCAATATCTCCGGAGGATGCTGGACAATCTTCTTACGCCTAGAATATGGAGTGTCTCCATGTCTGATTTCAACATTCAAATTTTCTGCAGTGGCATATCTAACTATCCTTCTTAGGACATCATTATTTAGAGAACGCTGAGGCGTAACATATAAACACTTGATACCATTATTTTTTTTTTGATGATTCTTTTCTTCACTTAGAATACTAATTACAGGAATGATAGCAGCTTCGGTTTTTCCTGAGCCTGTGGGTGCAACCAGTAGAGAATTTTTTCTTCTAGCGATAACCCTGTAAGACTGTTCCTGAATCGATGTTAATCGATCAAAAGATTCCTTTGCAAATTTATCTAAAATTAACCGTTCTGTTAGACTATAATCATTCAACTTTATCAAATTGCTGCTTATTCTTGGCTTTAGAGGCTTTCCTTCCAAGTTTTCTCGTTTCATGTATATTTTCGATCCTATTTGCTCTTCCTCTTGCAAACAAAAGATCATAGGCGAAAATAAAAATTAGCGCCAAAATGAATATAATCAACGATGACGAGAAAATCATATTATCAAAAGAATCAGCCATGCTATTAACAATGCAAATTAGGTGTCAAGGTATAAATATGTTAAATCTATAAATATTTGGCATAAATAGGTTTTTATATACACAGGTTCTTAATTAATTGTTTTACCATTTGATTTTGATCAAAAACAGGGATCGTTATGTACTCTAGGTCGTCTGAACAAAATCCCAATATATCCGATGCTCAATCCATTATGGCAACAATACTCAAAAATCTGCCTCGCGAGTGTTCGTTAACCAAAATAGAGTACGAAGGTCCTAGAATAGCTCTGCACACTAATAATCCCAAATTCCTACTTGAGAATAATAAGATCCTTCCGAATATTGTTGCACAAATTAAAAAGAGAATAGTATTGCGAATTGATGAAACGTTAAGGGTTGAGGAAGACAAGTTTAAGAAAATTGTAGAAAAATCTCTAGCGAAAAAGTCTAATATCTCTGACATCCTTTTTGATCCTGCTCTTGGAGAGGCCGTTATTTTCCTAAAAAAGTTCACGGAAATAACGAATATCGAAAGTATATCCGATCAATTAACACTAGATACTGGCTGGAAGGTAACATTCAAGAAAGCTCCTAAAATGATTTCTTCAATAAAGGCTATAAACAAAATAGCTAAGGATACGGCTGACTATAGAGTTCAATTTTTTAAAAAAGTCGGTGAGAAAATTTTTAGGGAAAGAATGAATGCAAATTATGAAGCAAGCTTAATATCATTAGGAGGATTTGCAGAAATCGGTAGATCGGCTATGATATTAAGTACTAATGAAAGTAACATACTTATTGATTGTGGATTGAATAATTATACCGACGATCCATTGCTGAAGTTTCCAAGGTTTGATTCTATTGGAAAGAAACTCTCAGACATTGATGCCGTTTTATTGAGCCATGCTCACTTTGATCATACTGGATTTCTACCCACATTATTTAAATACGGATACCAAGGTCCAGTTTACTGTACTGAACCAACAGCATATCTTATGTATATTTTGTTTAGGGAATACGTTAGAAACAATGGAAAATTTGCAATCTATAATGGTATAGATTATGAAAAGATTTTTTCCCATATAATATATCTGAATTATAATATTGTTACAGATCTTACCCCAGACATTAAAGTGACATCGTATAACGCTGGTCATATACTCGGATCGTCGTCCTTTCACTTCCACATAGGAAATGGTGACCATAATTTTGTATATACAGGCGATATCAAATTTGGAAAGAGCTCGTATTTGGAAAACGCTGTTTGGAATTTTCCTAGAGTAGAAACATTGTTAATAGAGTGTACCAACGGTGGCAGGGAAGACTCTTTCATGACAAGGGAGGAAGCAGAGTCAAAATTAATCAACGAAGTGAATCAGGTTTTAAAAGCTAAAAAAATCGTTCTTATGCCTACTCAATTGATCGGGACATCCCAGGAATTGTTAGTAACATTAGATCAATTCATAAGACAAAAGAAGATCAAAAAGTGCAAAATTTACATGGACGAAATACTAGCGGAAATTAATTCTATTCATGAATTCGATTCAGAGTTCCTTAACAAGGATCTGCATGGAAATATTATTTCAGACGAATATAACCCATTTCGATCAAAGTCGATTTCTCTAATTTCTGATATTGAAGGACAAGAATTGAAAACAGGTATAGTAATATATCCTTCATCGACGCTGAATTGTCACAAAACATTTGAATATCTAAAGAAAATAGCAACTGACCCAGATAATTTAATTATCTTTACCTCTAAACCGAATGAAACAAGCCTCGCCAGACAAATAATTGAAGGAAAGAAAATGCTTTCTATGGGCAGGGAACAAATTGAAGTAAGATGTAGGATTGAAAGCATCTATTCACTGAATTCACATTCTGATTTCAATCAGCTTAATGCCTATATTTCGCGCTTGAGGTCAAAACTTAAAAAAATAATTGTAAATCATGGCGAGAGATCTAAGGTACAAAATCTTTCAAGTTATTCGAGCAAAGTGCAAAATGTTCCTACTCAATATATGCTAAATCAAGAAGCTCTAAAATTATTGTAATAAGAATGCATGGTGTCACGATACTAAATGATTGACTTTATTCCCCATGCCAAATTTTTACATCAGGAGGTGTGAGTATTATCCTCTCTTCTCCCAATCTGGCCATATCTCCACCTAATGAAGTAATCGAATTATATAGACTTTCAACTACATTCTTAAGATCGCCCACATCCTTTTGAGCTAATGGAGTAATTCTTATTATAATTATCATATTTCTTTCAATATCTTTTTTAATTTCTTCAATATCCCTTGTATCACGCAGAGTAAATGTTTTTAAATATATAGGCCTATTTGTAGGATTTTTTGTGGGCATTTTATCAGATGTGGTTAACAATTATTAAATAAATGATTAATATAAACATTGTAGAATTATTTTAGTAAATTTCATATTCAAATCTAAATCCTGAAAGCTTCGACCTCATCCCTCTCACATCGTTGCAATATCAGCGACTTTTTCCAATTCCTGGCCTTATTTGTAACCTTAACTTCATAAGATTTACCTTCTTGAGTATCAGAGTAACGCAATGTTATTCTAGCGGATAATCGAAGTAACTTTTTATGTTTACGCAAATCGGATTTTGTATGAAATCTTAAGATAGATACCGGTCCTGGAATCAAGGCCGGTTGGATAACGAAATCCTTGTCCTCGCAGTAGGAAAGTAGCTTTTCATTCTCGCCATGATTTCTACCTACGATAAGCTTTGAATTTGAATCGAGTCTAAAGTGTCTACCAATTTTTAAAAGTTCCATATCATTAATGCTAGGTTGGGATGTCATGTGCTTGAACAAGTCTTTTACTCGCTTTGAGAATTGCGGATCAGTTAAGAGACATCCTCCAGCAGCATTAGGAGGATTCGTGATTCCATAAGTTGCGGCTAGGTCCAATTGACCTTTCCTTGAACGTCCCCTAATTGAACCTAAAAGAGATCTATCAACTAACCCGGTGATTTCGGGGGTTGTAGGTGACAGCAATTTTGCAGATAACGGTCTCAAGATTTTGCCTTCCATGTCAGTCTCTCTTTCAATAATAGAAAGTGCATTTGAATTCTGGCTCATGGGCCTTTGATGTAGTACTTCACCAGTTATTACAAACGATGCTCCAATCTTATCCATATGTTTTTTTGCCTCCTCATACATCATCATTCGACAATCAATACAAGGATTCGCACCAGAACCGTATCCATACTTTGGATTTTTTAACATGGTAAGGTATTCCTTACCTAAGTATACTGTTTTTATTTTAACATCAAGCTCAGTGGCGACTTCCAAGACTTTGTGTCCACATCCCTTACCACAATCAAAATCACAAAATGGAGTTTTAATTGCCACTGCCTCTACTTCAACCCCTTGCTCTTTGATCATTCTAACAGCCAACTGACTGTCCAAACCTCCAGATAATAATGCCACGGCCTTTGTCTTTTTATTATCTAGTTTTTGATTCCTTGAAATATCTTGAGTTTTTTCAGCATTCATTTTTGCAGAGGTCTTATTTGATTCACCTTCATTCATGGTACAGGATCATTGCAAATACATATGCGACATCTTTATACTTAGCTATTGATTGTCACACTAAGTAAATCATAATTTTGTTGATGACAATGATGATTCGCAAAAATTACTGCGGAAGATATGGCTTTTTTTCTTAACTTGTCTGATGGTTCCAGATATAGAAACTACGATCGATTTGTGATTAAGAAGGTACAAAGAAACCAGTGCACTAGCTACAGAATCAAGTTTACATTTTAGTATCAAGAGGTCATTAATTGGTTCTCTATTCTTAATTATGCGACATAGGGAATTAGAAAACTCTATCGAACCAAATAATTCAACATATTTTGATGAAAACTCTTTAAAAAAATATTCTGAGCCAAAGGAGGAGTAGTCCGGAAAATATACTGATATATACCGGAATTTTTGCTTATTTAGTGTCATATATTACACCCCTGAGTTTGCTTTCTAACCATTCATTTAAACTTGACCAATATTCATTCGGTAAAATGTCCAATTTATTTAAGAAAGAATCAAAAATTTTCATTGATAAAAGTTCATAAGGGTTACGTGCTCCGCTTGAGAGAATAAGCTGATGTCCATACTTTTTGCATAAATGATGAACATATTTTACCTCAGAAAACCATTTACCTACCTCACGTGTATGACAATACTTTAATCTAGAGATCAGAAATTCGAACCCGATACATTTTCCTGCCAATTTTTGTAACATGGGTTTGCAATTCATAGGATTACTTACCACAAGAATATCATATCCTGTTCCTTTATGATCCAGACTATTATCCAAATTCTCATATACCAAATACATGTAGCCTTTACGATCGTTAATCGCATGTCTCTCGATATTATGGATCTTTAGTATTATAGATTCACGATCTGAAACATTCATAGCATCAAAAAGCCGTTTGTTACCATGTAATCCTATTTTGTTAATTCGAAGAAACTTTTTCACAAAAGAAACTGTTTCGTAATCACATTCAAAATTAATAGATAAATCAACGGCACCAGAATACTTGGTCATATTAGTTACTTTTCAAATTTTCCTTTTCGTCTGAACACTAATCTAATTGCATCATTATCAGACAGATCTAATTTCCCATCGCAAAGTTTCTGTTTGTCGAGTCTGATATAAATAGATCCTCTTAGATCAACGTTGTTTTTCAGATATAAATCCAATTCTTCCTTACCATAGATAGTAGCAAGGTCTTTCATAATATCGCTAAAATATTCCTCTATATTTTTTTGGAATGTTATATTAATTCGTGTAATAGGATTTTTCCAATGACCCTCAGTTTTTATGATTTTAACCTGTTTTGATTGTGATGATTTATTAAAGTAATTGAGTATGAGATTTATGATTTTGTTTTCATCCTCAGTAGCATGTGCAAGTACCGAAACATCAAGAGAGGAAAACAATGTTTTAGATTGTATTCTTTTATCTTTTGCTCTTAAGTATTTGAATTTACTTTTTCGTCTGAGATGGATTCTATCTCGTCTGAATCGTTAGAATTTACTTTTTCGTCTGAGATGGATTCTATCTCGTCTGAATCGTTAGAATTTACTTTGGTTTCTTCAGTCTGAAGTGGTGATGAAATAAGCTTAGTTTTACGTACGCCAACATGCCTAATAACAGCTATTTTCTTTGCTTCCTCCATCATTTCGGAAGCCATTTTTCCCATAGTTACTTCCTTTATAAAGTCATTTAATGTCAATGCAGGAATTTTTTCTCTTAACACTCTGTCCATAGATAACCTAATTTCATGTTTCTTTGCCGAATTAATTCTTCTTTGACTAAAGGCAGTAACTGATACACGGAACAGATAGCCATCAGCTGTTGTATATTCATCTACAAAATTTATCATCGAGCTACCCCGTCTAATAAGACTCCTAAGGAATTCTTTTGCGTATTCATGACCCTTGAATATTGTCGATGCTATGCCTGCATTAATTCGATCAATTTGTACAAAGATCTTTGTTTGATGTTGAGTAGGATCCTGTTTAAGTATGTCATATAAGGTGTTTTCTATCACTCTTCCTTTTGCATTAGTTACATCCGAAACTGGAATATAATTAAGGGGTACCTGATCAAAAGCTGCTGGTGCATTTACCACAATCCACTGTTTATCTCTCCATTTATCACGAACTCTGCCCCCACGTCTGGAACCTTTTGCCATATCCAGCCAATCCTTGAATCCAAAATATAAGTTATGCTAACTTGTACAACATCGACAATCATCTAGAAGAAATATTTGTCTTTGGGTGCTGATGAGCTACTCCACTATCAATTTCTACAAAATTTTGGCTTGGATAATGATGCATTAAAACAATCAAGACTATCAAATTATTCGTTCATAAATAAGTAACTACGTGTATTCTCTTTGAGATCAAAATATGATTGAATCTGGGAACGTCGAAATCCATTATACCAAAATAGTTTATCTGGAGCAAAGATCTTGATACTTGCGTCACAAAAAACGTAAATAGCAAAAAGTTGGAATACTGATTACACTAATTGATTGTAAAAAACTTTTTAATTTGTTCCCTATTCGGTTGCTTCCTCTTTTTTCCCTCACTGTCTTTAACTACTCATAATCCAGATATTGTCCAATTTGTAGAAGCCTCCTCTGCATCAAAGACATCCTTGGATCAAATTTCAGTGTTTGAAAAATGGAATTGCGGTAATAACACCAAGTTGAACTTTAATGCTTACATAAAGGAAATAGGAATTCCAGAAAATTGCAGCATGCCGATTTCCATAGCCTTTGATGAAAAAGACGACAAAGTATGGTTCATTGGGACGAGGAATGGCACTCTGTTCGAGTATAACCTATCGAATCAAACATTCAATTCTTATGTCATTCCAGTATGGTTTTCAAGGGGCCTTCCGTTAGGTAATTCTTGGAGTTGGGACATGAAGATAGACAACTCTGGAAATAGTGTTTGGTTTACTGATGAAAAGTTGAACTCGCTTTGGAGATTTGATAAGATTCAGAAAGAATTTGAACAATTTATCGTACCATTTTCTTCAACCTCGTACTCTACTTCATACCCGGTGTCACTAGACTTTGTAGATGATAATAATTTGTATTTGGTAGGAATAAGATCATTGTCATTGTGGCATGGCAATGTAGATAGGATGATTAATGGTACTTCTGAAGGATTTGAAGAAATACAAATTCCATTGAATGACATGTTTCAAGGCATACCAAGATATGAAATAGGTTTGGGTGCTTTGGCAATTGACAAAGCCAAAAATAATATATGGATAACAGCCTTGGCTTTCGAAAAAAAAGGTGTTCTAATCAAGTATGATATTACAAATAAGAAATTTAGTATCTACGAACTACCTGATTCTTTTAGATCACCAACGGGTATTACTTTGGATTCCAATGATACCCTATGGGTTACTGATCATGCCACTAGTTCTTTTTATAAGATTCCTTCCCCGAGAGACAATGGGATTTTAACAACTTCGGATATGGAGCAAATAGTAACATCTCCTCTATCACCCAGAATTTATGGTATTGAGATTGACGATTTATCAAATAATACGATAAACATCTATGAAAACTCGTTGCCTTATTGGATTAAGGCTGATAGAGACGGTACGATATATACTAATGAACATGTTGGAAATAAAATAGCAAGATATTTTCCTCAAAACGACACATTGATTGAATATTGGATACCTAGTCAAAATATTAT
The DNA here is from genome assembly GCF_900696045.1 of Candidatus Nitrosocosmicus franklandus. Classification (GTDB taxonomy): domain Archaea; phylum Thermoproteota; class Nitrososphaeria; order Nitrososphaerales; family Nitrososphaeraceae; genus Nitrosocosmicus; species Nitrosocosmicus franklandus_A. The sequence continues at coordinate 2,405,869 of NZ_LR216287.1, read as the reverse complement.
TTACTCGGCATGTAATCCAAATATCACAATTAGAGAATGTGGTTATTCAAATGCTCTTCAATTTGACATAGAACCAGCAATATCTCAAAATGCAAATAATCAAAGTTCTAGTGTTTGGTTCACAGAACAATCTGAAAATAAAATAGGATACGTCGATCTGAAAAAACCATTACCTATTTCGCTATCAGTAAGCCCATCCAACCTAGATATGAGTAATAAAAATAATAATGAAACTCTAAAACTAGATATAAACATAAGTTCAAAATATGTTACGAACAACAATTCCTCTTCTAGCCAGTCATTATCATATAATGACGATATCCTGACTCTGAGACCCGTCATTTCAAGTACATTGACTCCTAATGGTGGATTGAATGGGTTAAATGCTACATTTGACCCAGAGATTCTATATATTCAGCTAAACAGAAATTATACTGACAGGGATTTCAATTCTAATAGTTTTAGTATTATATTGAAACCAGTTAGTTACATTATACCAGGAGACCATAATCTGATGGTCGGAGTTGAAAGCCAAGATTTTACCATAATGAAGAAATTAAAATTGAAGGTGGAAGATTAAGTATTTAGGTTGCAAACAAATTCAGAAAAGAACTAGGCATCCATAGCACATCGAAAGCCAGAAAAAAGGATCCTTTCGTGAGGTTTAAAATAGTTCCTATAACTATTTCGGATTTGTTTAGTAGGGGTAGCAAAACAACCACCCCTAAGCACTTTTTGATTTATAGCCCATTTGTCTGTATATTCCTCAAATCTTGATACGAACCCCGGATATAACGAATATTCTGATGAAGTCCATTCCCAAACATCACCTAGCATTTGGTAACAGCCAAGATGACTCCTACCTTTAGGAAAACATCCTACTTCTGTAGGGTGCCAGATATACGTTTCTAGCAAATTAGCATGTTCAGTTGTTACCGCGTTATTTCCCCAAGGATAAAGGGTTTTAGACTCTGTAGTAGGATCCCAAGAAGCTGCCTTTTCCCATTCAGCTTCAGTGGGTAATCTTTTTTTCGCCCATTTACAAAATGCATCCGCCTCGTAGTAACTCACATTTGTTACTGGTTCATAATCTCTAATTTCATGAACTCCTCTAAAATCTTTCTTGATCCACCTATTTCTATCTTTATCAAAATTCCAATATAATGGAGAAGTCCAGTCTCTCTCTATTACAATATCCCATCCATCTGCAAGCCAATATCTATAGTTTTGATATCCCCCTGATTCAATAAATTCGATGTATTCTTTATTAGTAACTAAAGAATTGTCAATCTTGTAATCATTGAGATAAACTTTGTGCGCAGGTAATTCATTATCGTAACAAAAACCGTTTCCGTTGAAACCCATTACAAAAATACCTCCCGGTATTTCAATCATTTCTTTTTGAATTTTCTTAATTGGTTTGATTGAGAAACTAAATTTGGGAAAATAATTATCATTTTCATTTACAAAACGGCTAAAGTAATGTTGGAAATCATATACCATAAGTTCTTGATGTTGCCTTTCATGGTTAATGGCTGTCTGAATATCTCTAATTAGACCAGAAGGATTTTCTACTGAATTAATAGTATCAAACCTTAAAAAATCCAGAAAAAGTTTCTCAATTTCTTTTCGGTATTTTATTGTTTGTAACACAGTAGGTCTTGGGTATTTGCCTCTCTCGCTTTTCTTCAGTATAGACCCGTATTTCTGATAATACGAGTTTAAATATGACAAGTCATAATCACCTTTTAGAGATATGCTAATGACAGAGTATTTCTCAAGTATCTTATGAAAAAACCAGGTTACATGTGCTATATGCCAGTTTGGAGGACTACCAAAGTCACTGGATTGGATAACTGCATCCTCTACACCCAATGGAGAAAAGAGCTCCATGGTCTTGTTCCTGACTTCAATAAAATCCTTACATAATCCTTCCAGTTGCAAAGAGATCTGCATTTACTTTATAGTAAACAAAAAAGTATTTTAATATACTTTAGCATTAATGGCTCTGTAATATCAAAGTTGAAATAGCCAATAATATTATAGTAGTGTACTGATATAGATTGGAAAATAGTGAATCACAACCATCAGGAATAGAACAAATTTCACAAGCTGACAATGGTCAAAGAAGGTTTTCTAACAGAAGAAATGAAAATGGAGGTAGTAATGGAGGTGGAAGCTACAATAGATTTTTTAAACCATCACCAGTTAATGCAGGGGAAGAACATGAAATTGATATAGAATCAATGAGCAAAAGAGGAGATGCAGGTGTAGGAAGGATTCAAGGATTAGTAATTTTTGTTCCCAATACAAAAGTAGGAGACAAGGTGAAAGTAAAAATCACCCGTGTCGGAAGAGGTTATGCTACGGCAGATTTGGTAGAAGCTAAAACTGAAGAGTAATTTAAAAAAACTTTAATAGTTTTTCTCAAAAATTTTCTTATTATTTACGTTCAAATGAGTTACAATTCGACTCATATCATGCAGTTACCAAGGAAGGTAATTGTAGGAAATAATATTTTAAAGAATTGTGGAATGTTTATCACGGACAGTATTTCAAATGCCAAGAAGATTGCCATTATGACTGGACCAAGGGTTAAAGATAAAGTATCGGGTTTGATAGAAAACAGCCTGTCAGAATGTAACTTAGAATTTGAATGGATAATTGCACAGGAAGCATCTTTTCAATTTGCCGACGAAATTACCACGTTGTTGAAAGGTAAAGGAATCTCCCTCATAATTGGTTTGGGCGGAGGTAGATGTATTGATCTAGGCAAGTTAATTGCAAATAGGCTACAAATTTCATTCATAAGTATACCCACCTCTGCCTCCCATGATGGAATATCCAGCCCGTTTGTTTCCCTTAAGGGTAACGAAAGACCTTATTCTATAATGACTGAAACACCACTAGAAATTATTTGTGACCTAGAAGTAATATCCAATGCGCCTTACCGTCTTCTAGCAAGTGGATGCGGCGACTTGATTGCAAAGACTACTGCAGTAAAAGATTGGGAATTGGCTAGGGATTTTAACAACGAGTATTTTGGCGAATATGCAGCTAAGTTAGCATTCTTGGGATCTAGAATGATTATAGATATTTCAAAAGAAATAACCAAATCAGAAAAAACTGACGAGATAACAAGGACCATTGTAGAAGGATTAATTAGTTCAGGAGTTGCAGCAGGGATCGCAGGTAGCAGCAGACCATGTTCTGGATCCGAACATCTCTTTAGTCATGCATTAGAATACATTACAAAAAATAAATGTGGATTGCATGGTGAAAGAGTTGGAATAGGTACTATTATAATGGCTAAGTTGCATGGATTAGACTGGAGAGAAATAAGACTTGCACTCAAACGAATAGGGTGTCCCATAACCTGTAAGGACATCAGTGTTGATAAGGATCAAATGATTGAAGCCATGTTTCTCGCTAGAAAAATTCGACCTGAGCGGTTTACAATATTAAATAAGATTGAAATGAGTAGGATGCGATATCAGGAGATTTTTTCCGAATTAGGAATTTTAGATTAAGAGAGGATAATTAGAAATTATCTGCCCATATTGTTATTGCTCACTTTTTGATTTTTCAGACGCTACATCCTTAGGATTATTATCCTCATTTTTCTTACTGTTTTCGCCTAATGTATTTTTATTCTCAGATTCAGTGACAGAATTGTTTTTCTCCTCAGGTTCACTAGTTTTTTCAGATAGTTCGGTAGAGGTTCCAATCGTAGAAGATGGATTAGTATATTTTTCAACAAATATTATATTCTTTAATGAGGGAACGAACTTAAAAATATCTGCAGATATACCCCGTTTTATGATTTGAATACCTTCGATTAAAAACGTATTCTCAGGAAGAGAGATTTCCAAATCTGAATCCTTAATCTCAAATTTTACTTCCTGTGTTTCTATGGGTAATCGACGTTTAATAAGGTTTGAAATTTTTTCATCATCATTTTCTAACTTTTTTACAATATTTGCATCATATACCAACGTTCTCCCTGCATATTTATGATTAAAGTCGACTTGTACACGACCTGATCCAATGAAACGTACAATACCAATTCTATCATCTATTTCTATGACATCACCTACATTCACTTCGTTGGCTTTTTCACCTAACTTTCGTAATGGAATCATACGAACTTTTGATGGATCCCTTTCTCCGAATGCTTTTTCAGGAGGAATTTCTATATTTATAGGCGTTCCAATACTTGATTGAAGTAACGCCTCGTCTAATCCCTTCAGGACCCAGCCTTCACCTACACCTAATAAACGTGGCTCATATTTCTTATTAGGATCAAAATCAGGATTGTTTTTTACATCTTCTATACGAGTAGTCTCAAAAATTTCATTAGAATCTTTAATCTTAGCAGTATAATCTAGTAGAATAAGAGAACCTTTTTCTAATGTCATAAAATTCGCTATAAAGGTTCCATATATTAAGTTTGATAAAAGGTGAAAATTAATTTAGTTTCGATATTGCTTTATTTATCGAGCCCGAAGGTACATCAATACCCATCATTCTGAACGCAGATTCGATTGCAGATAAAGTCCTTACAACGTGATATTTGTTGACTTCGCCCATTGATCCAATCCTGAACACTCTGCCTTTGAGGTTTCCAAATCCACCCGCCACCAGAACTTTGAACTCGTTTGACAATAAATCTCTAAATTTCTTGTCATCTACGCCTTCCAGATAATTGACAGCAATTACAACGTTGCTCCTTGCATCAGGTTTAGCATATGGAGTCAAGCCCATAGCTCCCAATCCTTCATAAAAAGCATCAGCACATTTACGATGTCTCTTTATACGATTTTCAAGCCCCTCCTCAAATATTAGATTTAGAGCTTCATCGTAAGCATAACACAACGGTAATGCTGGTGTAAATGGTGTTTCGAAATGCTCAGAATAGTATTTGAAATATCTCTTTAGATTAAAGTACAAAATAGGTGCTGGGTTTTCTTGGATGTATTTTTTTGCTTTAGGACTAACCGAAATTGGAGATACGCCAGGAGGAGCGGCAATAGCCTTTTGAGAGGCGGTTACACAGATATCAATATTCCATTTATCTACAGGCAACTCATCTCCTCCCAATATAGACACAGAATCTGCAATGTAGAATGCATTTTTCCTGCCACATAGATCGCCTAGCTTGTCCATGTACCGAATAGTTGTTCCTGTAGAGGTTTCATTATATACAACATATAGTGCCTTTATATCCTTGTGCTCATCAAACACCTCTTCAAACTCGTCATATGAAGGGTTTTCTCCGTAAGGTGACTCAATTCGAATAGATTGGCCACCCCAACTATCGATCAGGTCAGCTAGTCTTGTACTAAACTCACCATTAACAGGAATTACAACCTTATCTCCTTTTCTTATGAGGTTCACCACAGATGATTCTACAGCGCCAGTACCAGAGGAAGATAACAAGATTACATCGCTTTGAGTTTGAAATAGCTTTTGTGTTTTTTCTATAATAGATCTATATAAAACTCTAAAATCTTCGCTCCTATGATTAATAACGGGAGCTAACATTGCATTCATTACCCTATTTGGCACATTTGTAGGGCCAGGCAACATAACTAAATATTCCATTATAACTTTCAAATTTACAGCATACTTTCCCGTTATTTATAAGTAATTCAACATCTTTACCTTTGTTAGTTATAAAGCATGAAAAAACCTGATATTAGAAAGCAAAGATTGTTGATCTCAATAGAAAAAAAACTTGGCAAAATTAAGCAACACCAAAGATTAATTATGGTTATTGATAAACCCGAGGATATATTTTACTACACTGGTTTTTGGGGTGAAGGCATCTTGATAATTGACCAGGACCTAAATACCAAATTAATTGTGCCAAGATTAGAATATTATAGAGCACAGACTACGTCAAGAGGATGCGAGGTTATACCATCCGAAAGAGGCAAAAGATTGACAGATTCTATCTCAAAGATGATCAAATCCAAAACCATGATCTGCTATGGTGGCAACGATTACATGATAGCCACTACGCTTACAAGACATATCGAAAAACAGAACTTCCATATAGCTGAAGACATTGTTCAGAAAAATAGACAAATTAAGGACAAACAGGAAATTGAAAAGATCAAGATAGCATCAAAGATTATTGATAGATTATTCACAATTGCTCAAAGCGAAATCAAGATCAACAGGTCTGAAGAAGAGATACAATCAACACTTGTGTACGAGGCACTGCGCATGGGTGCAAGATTTCCTAATTATCAGTTCACATCTAATCCCCTTATAGTTGCAAGCGGACCAAACGGCTCGTTTCCTCATGCAGAAACATCCTCTAGAAAAATAAAGAATGGAGAACTGGTTGTCTTAGACATAACCTTAAGTTATGATCATTATGTATCAGATGCTACTAGAACATTTGGAGTGGGCAATGTACCAAAGAAGATACGTGACGTGTATTGCATAGTAAAAGACGCACAAGAAAGCGCAATTAATCGAATTAAGACAACCAATAATTTCGCAGAAATAGATTCTGAATGTAGAAGAATAATTAAAAAAGCTGGATTCGGGGAGTTTTTTATTCATTCTACTGGACATGGTGTAGGATTAGAGGTGCATGAATTACCTTGGATACGACCAAATGTGGATTCAACTATCGAAGAGAATATGACTATCACAATTGAACCTGGTATTTATGTCGAAAAAAAATACGGAATTAGAATTGAGGACAGTCTGTGGATTACATCTAGAAAAAGTTCAAATAAAAAATCAGAAACAATAGATCATTTTGACCCTTTCAATTTCCACAACTTTGATAAAGGTTTAATTGTGATATGATATAGTATCAATTAAAAGTCATATTTTATCACTAATTTTGGGGATGAAGTAATTCGCTGCTCCAGTCTGAGTTTAACGATGATGACCCTGCGACGAACTGACCCAAAGCAACACCTTGTAAGAACAACCATAATAATTTTTACCTTTGATTTATGGCTAATATCAAAGTCATAATCAAAATATGAAAAGAATTATTGTGTTTGGTGTCTCATAAATATGATTTCATGTGGTCCGAAACGATCTAATGAGTCACTCAGAGTAACTCCCACCTATCCTTCAGATTTATCGCTCCTTGGTCTACATGATATAAACAAAGGTTAAATTAATTATTCAGAAAATATAATAACAATCAATGGAATTAGTTTATGATTATCCACTCTATAGGCCACCATCTGAATCGCATTCACTAATCTTTCAGGTCACTCTAGGCTGTTCCTTTAACAAGTGTTCGTTTTGTAATATGTACCGGTCCAAGGAGTATGTAGAACGCCCTATTGAGGAAATCTTTAAAGAAATTGAATTAATGGCCAAATATTATCCTCTCACTCGACGAATTTTCTTAGCAGATGGAGATGCAATGAATTTGGATAGCGAAAAATTAATAGAAATAATTACAAAGATAAGAGAAGATTTTAGAAATGTTGACAGGATTTCGTGTTATTCAATGCCAAAGAATTTGCTCCAAAAATCTGCTGACGAATTGAGAGGTCTTAAAAATGCTGGTCTAGATATGGTTTATTTAGGAATAGAAAGTGGCAATGATCAGATATTGAAAAAGGTTACCAAGGGTGCCACCTCTGAAACGATTGTGAAAAGTTGCAAGAAAGCAAAGGATGCAGGATTCATCCTCTCATGTATGGTGATTTTGGGACTAGGTGGCAGGACATATACAACTGATCATGTGAAAGATACTGCCGAGGTTATAAGTATAATATCACCTGATTACGTGGGTGCTCTGACTCTATATATGGAGCCAAATATCGAAAAAGAGTTTTATGAAAAGTTTGGAGAACCATTTCTACCTTTAGAAGATAACGAGGTTTTAGTTGAATTATATAACTTGATAGGAAACATCAATGCCAAAAATAAAATAATTTTTAGGGCAAATCATGCTTCAAATGTCTATTCGATAGGAGGAACATTACCAGATGATAAAGAAGAAATGTTGCAAAAATTAGACAAATTACGTGATCATCCAGAATTATTCAGGTCAAAAGTACTAAGAAGGTTTTAGAAACAAACAAAAAAATTGTTGTAAAATAAAGATTTAGAAGAATTCATTTATTTACTTAAACAAATTCATCAACATATCTAGAGGGTTATCTGATGTTGAATTGGTGGTATTTCCTTCAGCTGATGTTGCGTTATCTACAGCTTGGCTTGCACTCTCGTCAATGGTAGTTGCGTTATCTGCGGCTTGACCAGTTTCACTAGCTGCTTGGCTTGCACTCTCGTCAATGGTAGTTGCGTTATCTGCGGCTTGACCAGTTTCATTTACGGCATCGCTTACTCCCTCTGTTGCGTTGCTACCAGCTTCACTTATTGTTTCTGTTGCATTGCCGAATCCCTCACCCAACTCATCTAATGCTCCGCCAATTGTATCACCAATTTGCTCACCCGTAGATTGAGCATTTGCATATTGAGTAGTGGAAATCCCGCCATTTGCCAAAAACAAAGTTAGGATCCCTGCAAAAACGAATATTCCTGCTGCATACTTATTAAAATTCATTAGAAAGTAATAGTATGGGGTTATTTTTAAGATTTACATATAATTTTTTTACAGAAATACAGAATTACAATAAATTATATTATCCTTTTATCTAAGTAATTAACGTATTTTTCATACTATAATGAAATATTCACAGAATTAAAAGAAATTTTGACACAAAAAGATTAATGAGGTTTGATTTCCCCAGGTGCAAAAAATTGAATCCCTATGCTTAGAATATACAATGCCAATAAGAAAATTCCAACATGTATACCAATATACCGTCTAAACAGAGGTATCAAAGCTACAACGGTAATCGAGGTGGCTAGGACCATCTGAAACCATAATAATTCGCTATTTTGTATAGTCGTAAAGAATCCACCATGATACATGGCAGCAATAATGGCAACACCTAGAAGCAGGGAATTATTCAAAATCTTTGATCCTAAAACGTTTGCAATAGCGATCGCAGCCCCTGCTGCTCCCTTCCTGGCCAATATCATCATTGAAATTTTTTCGGGCATCTCACCTGCTATTGGACTAATAATAACAGCTAAAATGATTGTAGAAATCCCTATATCTTCAGAAAAGGTTTCAAGGGAATGAATAAACGGTCCTGCACCAATTACTATACCAATGGTCCCAGCTATGAATGTAAAAATCGCCTTAGCCATATCCTTCCTTGCGGTCAATACATGAGCAGGCATAGAAACTGATTTATTTTCGGCCGTCTGAACGATTGCAGGTTGGTTAACCTTCTGTTCTCGCTTCATTTCCACATATGCTATTATGATGTACGCAATGAACATCCCTATGAAAATAAAACCGTCAACGAAATTGTACCCATCAAGTAATAGCATAGCACTTATTAGTGCAGAAACCAACAGGAAGATCTTATCGATTTTAAAAGTACTTACATCTATTTTTTTTAATGGAGCCCTTGAAAGCCTGGTAGTCGCTATGAGCAACATAATCGCAAGTCCCAATGTCATCATTAGAATATTGCTTCCTAATCCTGCTCCGATGGCAACTTCGTATAATCCAACTGATGCAGCATACATAACAATCGCAATCTCGGGCAACGTAGTTGCCACCGACAATAAAGTTCTACCTACAAATTTTGCACCAAATCTCATAGAAAGGTGTTCTGCACCGTAAGATAGTAACCAACTAGCAAAGACGAGTTCACCCAACCAGCCTAGCATTAACAAGAAATTCTCAATATTCAAAAATCAAAAAGATTTATTTATCAATAGAATATAAATTTAATATAACAATTATTCATTAGGTTCAAGCTAAAATATTCGTTAAACTAATAGATCATGATCAATGTATTTTGTAAGTAGTAATGACAATAAATTTAGAGAAATTATGGAATTGTTAAGTAGTTATTCCCCTGTGTCTTTATCCTTGAAATACAAAAAAATGAAATTAAGAGAAATCCAGTCCAATTCTCTAGAAGAAGTTGCCAAAATGAAGGCATACGAAGCTTATGAATTGACAAGAGACAAAGTAATAGTTGAGGATGACGGCCTATTTATTGAATCCCTAAATGACTTTCCCGGCGTGTATTCTTCTTTTGTATTTGATACCCTTGGAAATAAAGGCATTTTGGATTTACTTAAAGATAAAAAAAACAGAAAGGCTAGCTTTAAATCAGTAATTGCCCTACATGATGGAAAAAAAGTGCTTACCTTTACTGGCAAAATAACTGGACAGATCTCTGAAGTAATTTTTGAAAGCGGTTGGGGTTATGATCCTATTTTTATTCCCGAGAATACAGATATTCCATTTGGCCAGATGGATCTGAACTTAAAAAACAAGTATTCGCATAGAAGAATAGCTTTGCAGGAATTTTTGATCTGGTATAATAATAACAATAACAATAACAATAACAACAACCCAAACCGAGAAAAGTAGTAGCAGTTAGTTAACCCTGCCCATAATCTTCGATCCAACGTGAAATATATCTTTCTTGATTTTGTAAAACAACAATTCTTGAAACAACACTTTCATCCATAATTGGATAGTTAGATAATCGAGATGTCAATCCTTTGGCAAAGTTTCTTACCTCCTCCATTTCCAGCATATTCGACTGTTCTAATCTATTAGTGGACATTCCAACATGCATGTATGATTTTATCTCTACGAAATGAGGTTGTCCTGATTCGATTATCTTTGCAAAGTCATCATAAAATCGCGATTCATTATTAAAATTTCGAATCAAAGTTAAGCGCAAAACGGTTCTTGTATTTGCTTGAGATATGAATTCAAGACTCCTTTGCCAACGCTCCCATGCATCCTTGTGTTTTGGTCCATTGATCTTATAGAACATATTCTTTGTAGATGCATTTGTTGATAAGTAGATTTGAGTAGGTAATGCATTTTCGTCAGCTAATCTATAAAGCATTTCTGGTTCTTGACCATTAGTAACTAAGAAAATGGATTTGGTGGCTTTCAGTCTAAATAAATATTTTATTAATTGTGGTAATTTTGGATACATAGTTGGTTCTCCAGAAAGAGAAATAGCATAATGTTCCGGAAATAAGGATTCATCTAATTTTGATTGATTAATATTATTTTTGCCGTAATAACCTACTATCAATTTTCTTCTTTCTTCTAGCAATGAATGGACTATTACTTCGGGATCGTCGACCGAATTGGATGGCATTTCCAAAGTATCATAGAATTCTGTTGGTCTCCAGCAATATATGCATCTATTTTCACAATTAAGAGCAGCGGGGGTCATTTCCATACATCGGTGAGTTGAAATCCCATAAAATCTGTGTTTATAACAAGTACCCTCATCTGAAAAAGACTTTTTAGTCCAATGACATAGTTCCACGGCGGAATGATTGAAAACCCCGTATTTTGCCTTCTTTAGTTTGTCTTTGACTGAGGGTGTTATCTGAATTAAACTATTTTCACTACTGTTATGAGAATAAATTTCTCCCGAACAGCTCATTAGAATATTGAATATTAATGTAGATATAAGTCTTGTATGTATTCATTTTTAATTTGTAACCTATATCGCTTTCTCATATCCTAAAACAATTATATATTAATAATAGGTTTAATTTTCTAAAGGTCAGTGGCCTTCGTAGTATAGCCTGGTTAGTATAGGCGGCTGTGGATCTAAAATGACTTAAAAAGAACAGAAACCGCTTGAGGAGGGTTCAAATCCCTCCGAAGGCCTTCCAATAATTTTTAAGCATATAATTAATGAATTACCATGATTTTGGGTTAATTCACTTAGAGTTAATGTAGTAATCGCATATTTGTGTATATAACAGAAATTTTACCAGTCTCCCCTACCTACATTTAGCTGTTTCGTTTTCCACCAAATTTCTATATCAAAAAGACGAGTCCATTGTATTTGATGTTAGTATAATTATGACATGATAAACTATTGAATATTATATGCTACAGGATTGTAAATGACATATTTAGAAAAAGGGTCGACCAACATGATTAAAATACCTTTTTTCAATTAGGAAAGAATCGTTATTCTAAATTTTGGGTACAACCATGATAGTTCAACCTGTGAAAATATTCACTTTCAAAATGAGTGAATAAAAATAATATAAAGCACAAGGACTAATCGAAACAAATCATTCATATATTCTTGAATGCGCAACGCAAAATTCCGATCAGTATCATGATAAGCTTGAAGAATTGCTATGAAAGCTACAGAAGATCCCAATAGTAGTTAAAGTACAATGATGGCGATGTTTGAAAAGATATTATGTTTTAAGACGTCGAGTAAACTAGATTCCATGATTTGAGTTGAGTTAATCCAAATTATCAGTACTTCAAAAAATATGTTAGAGATTAGTTAGTAAATCATGTTTCCAGTATAACATATGAATCATGATTGAGATCAAAGTACTTGTAATTTTATTCGAAAATATCACGTCTTAACTTATGACAAGAGTCCAGCATATCTATTTGGTACAAATCGAGTCAAGAGCTATTCTCAAGAATGTAGAAAATTTTGCTAGTAGGTTTAAAATGGTATAGGGTTTAAATTGAGGCTATCTTTGGCGAGATCTGTCAAAAAGAAATACAAGATTTTTTGAGCAAGACTCCATATATCGTCTAATCAAACACAATCAATTATTCCTGATTAGAAAGAATCTTAGAATAGTTAGAAAGCGTTAAATGGGTGTATATTGGCTGTACGTTTGATATTTACCAACTTAACAAGGTAATACAATATCTAAGTTTTTTTCCATGGAAATAATAACCATTACATCTCAATAGAATCAGATAGAAATAATTTTGAAAGCAGGAATAAAGAAAATTATTTTGAATTGATAGATTTATATACTATCTTAATCCACAGTGTTGGTTTTGACTTAAAACATTTTTGATCGTGCTTATTTTATGGACGATCAACTTGAAGCTAATTAGTTTACAAAACAATCCTAAAATAAGAAGGATTTTTGTATAATCACAGAAAAAATGGCCAATGACAATCTAGAAGAAAACCTCAATTTTGTGATAAATCCACATCCAACTTACTTTTCATACACGTTGTAAATTCTTTTGCTGGTAATGGAACTGCCTTAAGAGCATAAGTGGAGAATAAAATATTCGAAAAACTGCACCGATAGAAGGGTTTATGAGGCTTCATAGAGAAGATCGCATCCAATTTAATACATCTTCTCAAGTTAGATAGGTAATGTCTGTATTTAATATGATAAAATAACCTGTATCAACTTTTTTCTAGGTTCAATTCAATGATCTAAAAAATCTGGTCATTCTTATCGACATTTTTATACGCAAATATCAAAACCTATTTCTCGAGACCAAACTTGAAATTTTCATAAACCCGTTTAGATATTTTTTTTAATCCGATAAAATTTTTGTCTTGGTTATAGATAAGGGTCTTCTTTGATATATTTTCTGATTTGAGTTCGTGTTGATACTTATTACTCCAATTTTTCACCATTTCCTCATCAACTTCTAAATGAAATTGGACGCCAACAGCAGTCTTAAAGCTAAATGCTTGGATATACAAATCAGATTTTGCTAAAACTGTGGAACCTGTCGGTAGTACGAACGTATCACCATGCCAGTGGAACACCTGGACCTTTTGGTTCGGTAAGTCCCTAAATATGCTTTTTGTTCCATCATCAGTTATATCGACATATCTCCAACCAATTTCTTTTCTTGAACCCTTGTATACTGAACCCCCGCATGCTGAAGCCACTAATTGAGAGCCTAAACAAATCCCAAATAGAGGAACTTCATTCTCAATAGCAGAGCGGATAAGATTTTTTTCTCGAACTAGATAATCATGATTATCATTGACCGACATGGGTCCTCCAAGTATGAATACCCCATCGTATTGGCTCAATTTGACAGATTCTATGGAATTCTTGTTAGCGATAATGTCAATTATCTTATACCCGTCATCTAACAGATAATCCTTAAAATTGCCTAAAGTCTCAAACTCTATATTCCTTATACACAAGATCTGGTTTGTGCTACCCAATTCTAATAAGCACTTGCCATTATCATCATTAAAAACATTATATAACCATGTCTCCAACTCCTGATAATCAGGTAGAATGAATTTTAAAGAGATGCTTTTTCTAACTTATAGTTCACTAAAAGAGAGGAGAACACGCAATGTTTTGACGATACTTATGATAGTCATGGGATGTGGACTATTAGTTTCATTAAGCAGCCTCTCACAAGGGTTAATAAATTTTGTCGAACAAAACTTTAAAAAAATTCTACCTAATCAAATAGTTATCTCCAACACCGATAAAATACAGGAATCAAGTATTGAAGGTATTAGAAACAAACTTGAGGTTCTTTTTGATCAGAATGTAACATTAGTTGAAAAACGTGTTCCCATTAATAATGCGGCTATAACTTTTTTACAAAACTTACAAGGGGTTCAATACATCAATCCAGCATATCAAGGAGTTGTAATGCTGAATTACGAGAATAAATCTCAAATTACAAATGTATTGGCAGTAAATTTCGATAATATTACGGACATCATCCCTACCATAAATTTAGAATTTGAGCAAAATAATTCTACATCAAAAATAAATCATGTCATCATTCCTCAAAAGATAGGGGAAAAACTATCTTTGAACCTACCTCAATCAGGAAATGGAATAACCAAAGATAGCAGTTTTGAGAGCACTGGCGAGAATTCAGACATGGTTACAATTGGCAACATCCGTAACATAATCGACTTTCCACCTAGAGACGACACCCTTTTTGTTCCCACTATCTTAAATTTCTCAGGAAATCCAATTGTCGATAATTCTATTTTTATCGACTTGAACAAAGGTAAAGAAATTTTGCAAAAAAATGAAGATTACGATCTACTCTTCATAACATATAATGACACCAATAGAGTTGAAGATATCGTCAGAGAAGTTCAAAAGTATTTTAGCAATCAGATCACGATATTAAACTCTTTAGAATTAGTAAAGAGTATAACAAAATTCATAGTTGGGATCTCTACTTTCATTTCAAGCATAGCTGTTTTTTCTTTGATAGTAGGATCTATCGGGATCGTTATTACTATATACACCTCAGTAGTTGAAAGAACAAAAGAGATCGGTATTCTAAAAGCACTAGGAGGAACCAATAGAATCATTCTAGGAATGTTTTTAACAGAATCCATACTCTTGGGCATTATAGGTGCATTTTTTGGAATAATTTTTGGTTTTATCGGAGCATACTTGTTATTGAATGGCTTTTTGTATTTTCTGAATTTACCGCTTAATATTTACCCGGTTTTTAACATAGTCGAGATTTCGAAAATAGGTATAGCAGTAATCGCATTAAGCATATTTTCAGGATTATATCCAGCATACAAAGGTTCTAAAATTTCTCCCGTGAATGCCCTATCAAAGTTTTCATAACTAAAAACAAAGTATTATTTATTCGAAAAGTCATAAATAACTTGATAAAGAATTGCTATATATTTTTGAAAAGATAGCATGGTTCGATGAGATGTTAAATATATGAAAAGGTTTCAGCTTACCGATAAGTTAATTCCCAAAGGAGACCAACCGACTGCAATAAAAGAATTGATTAATGGATTCCGACAAAACAAAAAGAAGCAAGTTTTGCTTGGAGTTACTGGAAGTGGTAAAACATTCACCATTGCTAATGTAATTGCTAATCAAAACAAGAACACACTTGTTATTTCTCATAACAAAACACTAGCAGCACAGCTTTATTCAGAGTTTAAGGAGTTTTTCCCAAACAATAATGTAGGATACTTTGTGAGCTTTTACGACTACTATCAACCAGAGAGCTATATACCTCAGAGTGACACCTATATAGAAAAGGATACTGAAATCAATGAAAAAATAGAACAATTAAGATTAGAAGCAACTTCAATGTTGCTTTCGGGAGAGCCAACAATAATTATAGCTACTGTATCTTGTATTTACTCACTAGGTTCACCCCAAGAATGGAGGGCCCAATCTATGACAATTGCTAAGGGAGCACACTCCGATAGACGATCAATAATTCAAAATCTGGTTAGAATTCGATATCAAAGAAATGATATCGAATTAAAAAATGGTACATTCAGGGTTAAAGGCGATATTATAGAAATAGTTCCAGGGTATTCAAATGATATTATAAAATTAGATCTATTCGGCAGTATCGTTGAAAAGATTAGTGTGATTGATAAGACAACTAAGGCAGTAAAGAAGGAATTAGATTTTGTAACGATATTCCCTGCAAAACATTACATAGTCGACGACGACAGATTCAATAAAGCCCTAGATTCGATAAAAACGGAATTGAAACAATGGTTACCACAATTACCTACAGAGTTAGAACGTCAGAGGTTATTATCGAGGACGACCTATGATTTAGAGATGTTATCAGAATTAGGATACTGTAATGGAATAGAGAATTATTCCAGGTATTTCGATGGACGTAAACCCAATCAGCCAGCATACTGTCTTTTGGATTTTTTTGATAAAGACTTTTTGCTAGTTATTGACGAATCTCATGTAACTCTCCCTCAGATAATGGCAATGTATAAGGGGGATTATTCAAGAAAGAAATCTTTAGTAGATTATGGTTTTAGACTCCCAAGTGCTTTTGACAATAGACCATTAAAGTTTGAGGAATTCGAAAAATATCTCAGTAATGTAATATATGTTTCTGCCACTCCTGGAAGATATGAATTGAATAACAGTAACAATTTGGTAGAACAATTGGTTAGACCAACTGGACTAGTAGATCCAGAAGTCGAGATAAAAAAGACAACTAATCAAATGTCAGATTTAATCAATCAGGTTCATGAAAGAATTTCAAAACAACAAAGGACTCTAATTACAACTTTAACGAAAAAAATGGCTGAGGATATGGCAGACTACTTAGCTAAAAACCGGATAAAGGTTAGATATATTCACTCTGAGATTAAGGGCTTGGAGAGAACAGAACTTTTGAGAAAATTGCGAATTGGAGAATTCGATGTGCTAGTAGGTATCAATCTATTAAGAGAAGGATTAGATTTGCCAGAAGTTGCCCTTGTAGTGATTTTAGATGCAGACAAAGAGGGTTTCCTGAGAAATTATAGTAGTCTGATACAAACATTTGGAAGAGCGGCAAGAAACATAGACGGAAAGGTGATTCTATACTCAGATACTGTCACCAAATCTATGAAGGAAGCAGTACTTGAAACTAACAGAAGACGCAAGAAGCAAATTGAATATAATTTAAAAAACAATATTATACCAACAAGCATATTAAAGCCTATTCCTCAAGAGAATCTAAATATTTCTAATACTCTAGTAGATTTAAAGTCTATGAGCCGTAATGACTTAATAGAACTTTCTACCAAGTTAGAGATTCAGATGAATAAATATGCAGAGGAGTTGGAATTTGAAAAAGCGATTGAACAAAGAGAGAATTTACAAAAAATTAAGCAAATCTTGTTGAGACAACCAATTAAATGATTTAGAATGGAATCTAAAATCACAATAAAGGGTGCAAGACAGCACAATCTTAAAAATATAAATCTCGAGATTCCAAAAAACAAGCTAGTTGTCATTACAGGATTGTCAGGTTCGGGAAAATCGACTTTAGCATTTGATACCATTTTTGCGGAGGGTCAAAGAAGATATGTAGAGTCACTTTCAGCATATGCACGCCAATTCTTGCAGATAATGGATAAACCAGATGTGGATTCTATTGAGGGGCTATCTCCAGCGATATCAATCCAACAGAAAACTACGAATAAAAATCCACGCTCCACGGTAGGAACAATTACCGAGATATATGACTACCTCAGATTATTATATTCAAAAATAGGTGTTCCATACTGCCCGAATTGTAATAGAGAGATTTCCTATCAATCTCTGGATGCAATTGTAGGATCGATACTAAATATAATAAAAAACAAGGACAAAGGTATCGTATATGTATTATCACCCATTATTAGAGAAAGGAAAGGAACTTATGAAAAAATATTACGAGATTTAAAAGAAGAAGGTTACACAAGGATTAGAATAGACAAACAAATTGTAGATATTAGTGAAATGGAAGAATTCAATATCATATCTTCACAGGAGAAACACATAAGGCATTCAATTGAAATAGTCATTGACAGGATAGTTACTGAGAAATCATCAATAGAAAAAGATAGGCTTTCAGAATCTGTTCAAGCCGCAATAGGAAAGAGTGGAGGGGTGGTAGAGATTCTTTTTGAGGGGGAAGAGTTTCTGTTCTCCCAGAAAAACTCATGCCCTATTTGCAATATTAGTATAGGTGAAATGGAGCCAAGATCCTTTTCATTTAATTCTCCTTTTGGAGCTTGTCCTCACTGTCATGGATTAGGAGTGGAAACTGAATTCGATCCTGATTTGATCATACCAGACAAAACTTTAAGCATATTGGAAGGTGCAATAAAACCATGGTCTTCTGGGCAATTTTCAAGTTTCAGAACATCTATGCTTAAAGACGTAGGCAAGAGATTTGGTTTTAATTTAAATACACCGATAAATAAGATGACCAAAAACCAACTGGATGTGATTTTATACGGTACCGATTTACGCATAAGATACAACTACACTTCTAAATCAAGCGATAGTTCTTGGGAATATTCAGGTAAATTTGAAGGAGTAATTTCGAATTTACAGAGAATTTATAACGATACCGAATCGGAGTCAAAGCGCGAAGAAATCAGGAGATATATGATAGAAAAGCCCTGCGAAAGTTGCAAAGGTCAAAGATTAAAAAAGGAAATTTTAGCCGTAAAAATAAATGGACATTCAATTATCGATGTTTGTAATCTTTCTGTAGATAGGATTATTAATTTTTTTTCCAATCTAGATTTGGATCACGCCACTTCAATTATTTCAAGACAGGTATTGAAGGAAATAAATAGTCGGTTAAAATTTTTGTCAAATGTAGGCTTGGACTATTTGAGCCTAAACAGAAATGCAGGAACCTTATCTGGAGGCGAGTCGCAAAGGATTAGACTTGCAACCCAGATTGGAACTAATCTTACAGGGGTTTTGTACGTTTTAGATGAACCAACTATTGGTCTACACCAAAGAGATAACAAACTTTTAATCAACACGTTGCTTAAATTGCGCGACATTGGCAATACTGTTATAGTTGTCGAACATGATGAAGAAATAATCAGAAGCGCTGATTGGATAATAGATATCGGACCAGAGGCCGGAGTACATGGAGGACAAGTGGTAGCAGAGGGCGAATTAGATAAAGTGCTACTTAATCCAAACTCTATCACAGCCGAGTATCTCAGTGGAAAAAAAATAGTCAATGAAAACTACGAGAGAAAACCTATAGGGAAAAAATTTTTGAAAATTAAAGGAGCTAGAGAGAACAATCTTAAGAATATTAATCCTTCGTTTCCTTTAGGAGTAATTACAGCCGTAACAGGTGTTTCGGGTTCAGGTAAATCAACTTTGGTAAACGATATACTTTTCAATTATCTAAATAACCATTTTTACAAATCAAAGTACAAGGTGGGAATGCATGACGGAATTAGTGGTTTAGAATTTGTAGATAAGGTTATAGGTATCGATCAGTCTCCAATTGGAAGAACCCCTAGATCAAATGCAATTACATATGTTAATGCTTTTACCCATATTAGAGATCTTTTTGCAAAAACCCAGACAGCAAGAGAAAGAGGATATAAGATGGGCAGATTTTCGTTTAATTTGCAAGGCGGAAGGTGTGATATGTGCGATGGGGCAGGAGTAAGAAAAATTGAAATGCAATTCCTTCCAGATGTGTATATTACTTGTGACCAATGTAAAGGCAATCGCTATAATCATGATACATTAGAAGTAAGATACAAGGGGAAAAATATTGCAGATATACTCAACATGACTGTTGAAGAGGCATTAGAATTTTTCAAAAATAATGTCCCTATCAAAAATAAACTAAAATTATTGGAAGACGTAGGACTTGGATATCTACATTTAGGTCAATCAGCCACAACCCTCTCCGGAGGAGAGGCACAAAGGATCAAATTAGCCACGGAATTATCCAAAAAAGATTCTGGAAATACAGTTTATATACTAGATGAACCTACAACTGGCCTTCATTTTGCCGATGTAAAGAAACTATTAAAGATATTGATTAGGTTAAGGGACTTAGGCAATACTATTATTATAATTGAACACAATCTAGATATTATATCATCTGCTGACTGGATCATCGATCTTGGACCTGAAGGTGGAGACAAAGGAGGCTATATAATTGCAACTGGCACCCCCGAGGAAGTTTCAGAAAATCCTAAAAGTCAAACAGGAAAGTTTTTGAAAGATAAATTAAGTTCGATCAGAAAGAACGAAATTATCTTAAAAAATGAATAGCTATTATCTCTTTAGCAATGAAAGTCATAATTAAAGCATCTTCCAGTTGTAAGAATCAAAAAAGAAGGATGAAATGCAAATGAATTCAAGTAAAGCAAACTATATGACATATCCTTATCCCAGTGAGCCGGGTGTTTACTTAATGAAGGACAATAATCAAAATGTAATATATATAGGAAAAGCTAAGAATCTCAAAAAAAGGATCAAAAGTTATTTTACAAATAGTAATAGCAGTTCATTGGATAGAGTCAATTGGAAAACCAATTTATTAGTATCTAGAATCAAGAATATAGATTATATAATTACAGATAACGAAATTGAAGCTTTTTTACTCGAATCTAATCTAATAAAAAAATATAGACCAATTTTCAATATAGAACTTAAAGATCAACAAAGATACACCTACCTAAGAATTACGGACGAAAAGTTTCCCAGGTTAAAAGTAGCTAGGAGGAACCGCAATGGGGAATTTACAGAAACAAAAGGTGAAATTATAGGACCTTTTGTAAAAGGAAGCTCTAGATATCTTTCAGTAGGTTTGTTAAGAAAAATGTTCAAGATAAGAATTTGCAATACCTTACCAAAAAAGGAATGCTTAGAGTATCATATTGGAAACTGTGATGCACCATGTATTAACATGATAACAGAAGAAAAATATAAAGAAAACATTATTTCCCTAAAAAAGATACTAAAGAACAATGATAACTTGAAGAGTTTTTATAACGAATTAGAGAATGAAATGAAAATAGCATCCGAAATGCAGGATTACGAGAAGGCGATTTATATAAGAGATACTCTTCATAGACTCAAAAATATACTTCAATACCAAAAAATGGAAAATAATGTTTCACAAAACACGATAGAAGAATATATCGGAATAATTGAAGATAACAACGAAGGCGCTGCACATGTGATGACTCTAATGAGCAAGAACGGGGTAATTAATGACATGAAAAAGTATCAATTTGATCTTTTGGGTGATAATACAATTGAAAGTTTCATTAGTCAATACTATTTGACGAGCTCTATAATTCCAAGTACCATCTATATTAATAGAGAAATTGAAGAGAAGGAAAAATTACAAGAAATCTTATTTGAACTAACAAACGTAAAAATGAAGATAATACCCATTCGAGAGGAAATAAAGATAGAAGACCACTTATCAGAAAATAACTTGCAAAATAAATGGGATATAATGCAACTAATACTGAGTAATTTGAGAACATATATGTCGAAGAGACATGAGCCTGAGTTAGACGAACTTATGCACATTCTCAATCTCAGCAAATTGCCTTACGTAATAGATTGTTTTGATGTTTCCAATTTTGGGAATGAATATGCAGTCGGCGCTTGTACACGATTCGTAAATAGTATTCCATCAAAGAACGGCTATAGAAGATTTAAAATAAAAAGCATTAATCATCAAAATGATTTTGGAATGATTGAAGAGATTGTCAAGAGAAGATACGGAATAAATGAAAAATCCGATCAAGTATTTTCAGAAATTAAGAGAGATAGGGCCCCAGATTTGATCGTAATTGATGGAGGAAAAGGTCATTTGAATGTAGCATTGAAGACTCTAGAAAAGATAGGATTAGGACATATAGAGTGTATTTCATTGGCCAAGGAAAATGAGGAAATATATACAAGATTTTCGGACAAACCAGTGGTTATTCCAAAAAATCAAAAATCACTAAAGATATTGCAACACATAAGAGACGAGTCCCACAGGTTTGGTTTAAATTATAACATAGCATTACGCAGGAAAAAGCTGATTCAATAAACAGAGTCTTTCTATTGATGGAACAGAAGCCAGGCTGTATTTGAGATGCAACATGCCACATATATTTAACTAGCATGATAGAAATCTAAATCAACTCCCCTAAAATAATAAAAATGTTGGTAATTCCAGGAATTGTAGTTGCAGGAACCACAAGCGGTGTAGGAAAAACAACGATATCGTTGGCGATGATGTATGGATTAGAAAAAAAAGGATTCAGAGTTCAACCGTTTAAGATTGGACCAGATTATATCGACCCCACTTATCACAATATAATTACGAATAGAAAATCTAGAAACCTTGATGTTTGGTTAATGGGAAAACAAGGAGTAATTGAGTCTTATAAAAGAAACTCTATAGATGCAGACTTTGCAATATTGGAAGGAGTAATGGGACTTTATGACGGAATTGATGGAAAGAGTAACTTTGCCAGCACTGCGCATGTATCTAAAATATTAGATCTTCCAATAATATTGGTTATCGACGCAAGGAAGGCGGCCAGATCAGTTGCAGCGATAGCATTTGGTTTCATAAAGTTTAAAAGGAATATCAATATAGCAGGAATCATTTTAAATAATTTGGCTAGCGAAAGACATTTAAAATATATAAAGGATGCATTTGAATCTAATATCAAAATACCAATTGTAGGTAATATATTTAACAACAAGAAAGTAACTTACAGTGAAAGGCATTTAGGACTGGTACCTATGATGGAATTGAATTCGAAAGATAAGAAATCAATCGTTTCTAATGTTAGATCTATATCAGAGAATATCGATTTTGATAAACTAATTCAATTTCTCACAAACCAAGGTAAAGCAAAAACAAATGTTACAAGAGCCAAAAATTATTTTTCTAAAGAGTTTAATGAACATAAAAAGAAATCAAGAGATTTGATACCATCAGTAAAAATTCTTGTGGCATTGGATAAGTCATTCAATTTTTATTATCAAGATAACTTGGATATTTTATCTAAAAGGATAAAATTAGAATTTTTTAGTCCCATCGATGATTCAGATATTTCATCTGATTGTGCTGGTTTGATCTTAGGAGGAGGTTTCCCAGAAGTAATTGCAGATATGCTTGAGAAAAACTCAAGGATAATGAATAAAATAAAAAAACTAGCCGATGAAGGCATGCCAATTTACGCCGAATGTGGAGGATTGATGTATTTAACCAAATCTATTTCAGGATTTAGAGGAACAAAGAGAAAATATAAAATGGTGGGCATATTTGATGCAGAAACTGTGATGACAGGAAAATTGACATTAGGATATACAGAAGGCAAGGTGGTTGATAATCAATCTTTTTTAAAAAGATCTAGACAAATTAAGGGACATGAATTTCACTATTCAACGGTAATACCACATAACAAAGACGTGAATATGATATATAAGCTCAAAAGAGGTAAAGGCATAATTGATGGCATGGATGGGTTATGTTATAGAAATTGTGTTGCATCTTACATGCACACTCATTTTATGGGATCTAATATACCTAACGAATTTGTTGATAGCTGTATAAAATATGCAAAATTAAAAATCATTCCAGGTTAAAATAAATAATCCCCCTACTTTGAATTATATATTCATGTTTCTATGATAAGTTATTCTTTGTAGATAAATACATTAACATTAGCGAATTAATGATCGATGAAGCTGCTGAGCTACCACCTTTTCTTCCTGTATTTGTAATAAAAGGGACGTCTAGTCTTGAAAGGTCTTGCTTTGATTCTACTGCTGAGACAAAACCGACAGGAATACCAATCACAAGTAAAGGTGAAATCACCTTTTCTTTGATCATTGATATCACTTCATATAAAGCTGTAGGTGCATTACCAATAATTACTATTCCATTGTCTATCATATTAGCTGATTCCCGCATGGCCAGTTCAGATCTTGTTTTATTGGATGATTTTGAAATTTCCTTAAGTTTAGGATCGTTAATCAAACAAACAGCAGTTAGACCGATATCAGTCAAAGATTTTTTATTAATCCCATGTAATACCATCGCAACATCAGTAACAACATGAGAACGCTTGGAGAAAGCGACATATGCAGATTCTATTGCATCATTGGAAAAAATTATTCTATCCGACCTAGCAAAATCAAAATCTGCAGTTGCGTGAATTACCCTCCTCACTATAGCCCACTCATCTGCAGCATAATTATGGTTACCTATTTCAGATTCTATAATATCGAAGCTCTGTTTTTCAATCCCGAAAGCACGCTCAGACATATCACGCGTACCCGGGTTGCCGATTCTATAATCTTCAGATTTGGTATTAAAATAGTCCACTCTTCTTCTCCGCTTCTTTTGCCAATGATATAATCAAATTGATTGCTGAATTGTCTACTCCAATATGTGGAGTGACAAAAACATCTCTAAAACCAAATTTGTTTTCTGCGTTTTCTAAATCAACTAAAATGTCCTTTTGAATATGAATGCCTTTATGCAGAAAATAAGGGACTACAATTATTACATCCGGTTTACTTTCGAGACATTCCTTAAAACCTTCTTCTATATTTGGAGGTTCCAATTCAAGAAAGCAGAACTTTACATGTTCGTAAACTGTCTTTAAGTGCTGAACTGTAAACAAGAAAGCCTCCCGTGCTCTCTTATCGCTACTTCCATGTCCTATTAGCAATAAACAAATTTTTTTATTAACGTCTAATTCCTTTTGTGATATTACCGATCGGATTCGATCTAACACAATTTCGGAAACCATAGGCTGATAGGATAAAGGTTTGGTGATTACCATTTTCTTTTTCTCAGAATGGATTAATGATGCACATCTTTTAACTGCATCTTTAAGTTTCATCCCAGGATAAAGAAAATATGGAACAATGGTAACAGAATCTACGCCATGATTAACGCATTTTTTAATACCCTCATCTATAAATGGTGGAATAACTTCAAGAAAACAGTAATCCACATAGTCGTATCCGGCCTTATCCTTAATTAGATTGCATGTCTCTTGAAGTTCGTCTCTGACTTCTTTCATCTTACTGCCTCTATCAATTATGAGCAATGCTTTTCTAGTCATATTTATTCACCCTGCTGATAGCCACGGTTAAATCTGGTGGAAACTTGTATTTGGGAACTATGAGGTTTCCTTTAGAACCTGCAATAGAAGAAGCCTCAGATACGCTTGATGTTCCCTCAAACTTTCCTACTATCTCTGAAGGGTTTGGAACACTTATTTTGTCCAGTTCATCTCTATGAAATAGAATCAATGGGAAATTATTCCTCTGACAAAACTCATCTAGCCCTCTTATACGTTTTCCCTTTTCTAATGAAGTTATGGCCCTAATGCTCTTAAAACTAAGGTTAGACTCTTCAAAGACCTTTTGTATCCCCGTCCTAATTGTTTCCTCTGTAGTATTCCAGTGAAGACCTACACCAACGACTAGTGATTTTGGTCGATAGATTACAGACTTTTCTAATAGAACCTTATCTGAGATTGTCTTATCACTTATTATGATGGCACCCTTGATTTCATCGCTTAACAGATCATTTTTGTCCGAAACTATAATTACATTCTTGGGTAAATTATCCATATCCCACCAATTTTTCTCTCCTGTATCTTGATAGACACCGATTTTTTCCTCATTTACCATCATCGCACTGACTCTCGTAACATTCTTGAAATCCTCAATTTCCCACCCAAATTTTTTTCCAAGCAAATCAATTGCAATGGTGTTATTTACATCTGCGGCAGTAGTAATTACAGCAATAGAATGGAGAAAATTAGAAAGTTTCAAGGTCAACTCATTTGCGCCACCTAAATGTCCAGACAAAGTACTAATGACAAATTTTGCAGTATCGTCGATAACTATCACCGCAGGATCAGATTTTTTATCCTTCAAAAATGGAGAAATCAATCGAATTACTGCACCTAGTGAAAAGATACAAACTAAAGACGAATAGTTGCTAAACAAAGTTCCTATTTTTTGAGAGACAGGTTCTTTAAAAAAAGTAATTTTATTATTAGAGTCGTTAAATTTGTCAGGAGCATAAACATCTGAAGCATCCAATATGGTTTGGATTTGTTTGGCAAGCCCAATACCTTTTTTTGTAATCGCTATTATAGCCGTTTTTTGAACAATATTGTTATTATCCATATTGAAATTCTTCTACCTAAGATAATGCAATCTGTACTAAACCTTATAATATATTTCTAATTAAGAAATCTCTTTGCTACTTGAGAGGACAATGTTTTAAATGAATGATTCATAAAGAAATTGTATCATAATATGTGCACTATGCACTATTTACATTTAAAAACATCATATTGTTTTTATCCTATTAGGATTATCGTCCTTTTCCAGGTTCCGTGGAACATTCAATAAATCACGTCGAAAATCTTCCTGCTAATTTTCCTTCGAAATCAAACAGAATCACCTCAATTTTTAAATCTTTACCCGAATAGCTTTCAAGTTGTCTCGCGGCTTCCCTACAAACAAGATTGTAAAAACCCGTTGTAGAATGTGAATCAATTATTTCTGAAACGTGTCTGGCAGTATTAGCATTAAGAATCAAATTAATGATTTCTTCTGAAGCTCCCGCTTCTCTGGCCAATTGAGCCATGAAATCCATGCTTACATGAGAACCTCTTACATGAGTTTGTTTTACGCCCATCGCAATTTTGGTCAATTTTCCGATGAATCCTCCAATAAAAATCTTTTTTACTCCTTTATCATGGCATTGTTTTACACTATAACCTGCAAAATCACCCATTTGAACGTAGCAATGGTCAGGATATTTGTCTCCTAATAACTTCTTCATAAAATCCTCACTCCTTCCACCGGTTGTGAGGATAAATGTATCTGCTTTTTGAGCTATTCCAACATCTAACCCCTGTCTAATTGCTGCAGCAAATGATGCGGTAGAATACGGCAATACTATCCCTGTGGTTCCTAGAATTGAAATACCTCCTAAAATTCCTAATCTAGGATTATCAGTCTTAAGTGCTAACTCTGCACCTTTAGGTACAGCAATTGTTATCCTCAGACCAACTGAACTTGGCGACGGAGCAATAGAAGTCAATATTTCATTAACAGAATCCTTGATCATTTTCATTGGAACTGGATTTATGGCCCAGCTACCTATAGGCAATCCTAAACCTGGTTTAGTTACTTTTCCCACACCTACACCTCCCTCTATTTGAATAGTCCCGATATCAGATGTAAACTCCACTGTAGAACAAATTTCTGCTCCATGAGTTACGTCAGGATCATCTCCCCCATCTTTGATCACAGCACATGTAACAGATGAATGCGTTACTTGGGTCCATTTTATTGGTAGTTTTACCATCATGCCCTTAGGAAGGGTTACTTGAATTTCATGGACGATTTTCTTTGTCAAGAGTGTGTACAATGCAGCCTTCGTAGCAGCTGATGCAGTAGTGCCGGTTGTTAGACCAGTGCGCAATTGTCCTTTCTTTTTCTTTTCCTTAATTTCCTTGGGGAGGTCCTGTTCCTCCTCAGCTATCGTTAAGTCATTTGGAATTTGATCTGTGGAACTAGCCAAAAAACATACATTCACCTGATTTTACTATAAATAAGAGAGCAAAGACTCTAAAAGGTAATCATAATTATTTTAATGTTTTCAAGATTTCAGCTTTATCTGTTTGCTCCCATATAAAATCAGGGTCACGTCTTCCAAAATGTCCGTAAGCAGAGGTCTTCTTGTAGATGGGTCTTTTGAGATCTAGTGTCTTTATTATCCCTGCAGGACTAGTGTCAAAAACTTCTTTTACCTTTGTTTCAATTTTTTCCTCACTGACATTTGAGGTTTTAAACGTATCAACCATAATAGACACCGGTTTTGCAACACCAATAGCGTAGGCTATTTGAACTTCACATTTAGAAGCTAATCCAGAAGATACTATATTCTTTGAAATATATCTAGCCATATAACAGGCCGATCTATCAACTTTACTCGGATCCTTACCAGAAAATGCACCTCCACCGTGTCTTCCCATGCCTCCATATGTATCTGCAATTATTTTTCTTCCAGTTAAACCTGTGTCACCAGGAGGACCGCCTATCACGAACCTGCCTGTGGGGTTAACAAACACTTTTGTTTCCGGCGTTATCCAGTCATTGCATATTGGATCGATCACATTCTTTACAATATCTTCCTTCAATTGTTCCTGCGAAATATCAGGAGAGTGTTGAGTAGATAGAACAATTGTATCAATAAATTTTGGAACATTATCTTCATAAATAATTGATACCTGGGATTTTCCGTCAGGTCTAACCCAGTCCAGTATTCTCTTCTTTCTTACTTCAGATAAGCGCAACGAAAGATTATGGGCCAAAGTTATAGGTAGAGGCATTAGCTCTTTAGTTTCATTTATGGCAAATCCAAACATTAAACCCTGATCTCCAGCACCCTGTTCTCTATCTTGATTTGACGTAACGCCGATAGATATATCAGGACTTTGTTCGTGAAGAGAGACCAAAACTGAGCATGTGTTTCCATCAAATCCGTACTCGGGTTTATTGTATCCAATATCATTAATTTCGTTCCTTACAATCTCTTGTATATCTAATTTAATTCTGGATGTCACTTCGCCAGCTACAATTACTACCCCAGTAGTAGTCATTGCTTCAACTGCCACTCTAGAATCTGGATCGTGTCTCAGAAACTCGTCAAGAATTGAATCAGAAATTCTATCACAAATCTTGTCAGGATGACCTTCTGTTACACTCTCAGATGTAAAAATAAACTTTCTTGGTTGCATTGTTATCGCTTTTATTTAGTTCATTTTCTCAAATCTAAAATTCCTTTTCTAACTTTATAAAAAGAACATTATTTCCTCTTATAACTACCTTACCGTAGTTTGCCAACAGATCGGAACCATCAAATTCCTCTGCATCTACTAGTATGAGATTCATATAGGAATCTACGTTTGACATTTTACCCCTGTATTCAATTTCACTTTTCAACCTTACAGCAACTTTTCTATTTAAGGAGCGCTGTAGTATATTCAATGGTCTTTTGGTAGGTTGTTGGGAAGGTGATGATGCCATATTGTTAATCAAGTGTGAAAGGACCCTAGGCTACAATAAAAAGCTTCCTCTACCCCAGTAGGCCATTAAGGTTTTTATTTCATAAGAATAAGGAATTGTTATAATCCCTCATATAGACAAGATAAATGATTTGTTACTATATTGTAGACAAAAAGGTAGTCTAATTGAAATTGTAGGAGAAAGGGGGTCAGGCAAGACATCCATATTACATATGCTCTGTGCTGTCTACACCATTGAAAATAAACGGATCCTCTATATTGACTGCTCGGGTAATTTTAGGCCAGAAAGAATACGCGATTATTTAGAAGAATCCCATAGATTTGGTAATAAAGAAATAACAGCACATCTGAAAAATATATCATTTGTGAGAATATATGAACCAGAGAATATTGCTGGTTTGTTAAAAAAGACGAAATTATTGAATATAGACTGTATAGTGATTGATGATTTACTGATTTTATTTCTTAATAGTCACAGATCTAAAATAAGATTCGAAGTTAGAAAGGTTGTTAGAGAAATGGCATTAATGGCACTAACCAAGAGAATAAATGTTGTTTTTACTAACCTTTTAATTCACAGAGTAGAAAGTGAGAATAGCCAACCATTTTGTTACGAACTGTTCTATAATGATTTGATAAGGTATGTTCATGTTAAAGCATTGCTTCAGAAATCAATTAACAGTGTAATTCATTGTAATATTGTATATCCAAAAAACAATTTCTTAAACTCCTGAACAGTGTTAGATTTTACAGATCATGATAGGATTTAAAGCATACTAGAAATTATTATAGTAAAAAGTAATAGATTTATATAATAATAGAATCATAAGAAATCATTATTTAATCTACCCTTGTATTTTTAAGAAGTAACTAAGAGAATGTATAATTATAATTATGAAAAAAACTACGATAAAGTAGTTATTATCGGCCTTGGTCAACTTGGTCTTCCAGTTGCAAAATATGTTAAAGAACATGGATTTGATACCTATGGTTACGATATCAATCAAAAAGCCATGCAGTCAGCTGAATCAAAATATGGAATAAAACCAGCTACAAACTTTGGTGACTTTGACGTACTTATTATCTGTGTTTCTACACACAGACCAGATGACATGTTCTCACCCCAAGTAGAGGGATTAATGTCAGTTGTAGAAAAGATATCAAGGGAAGCAAAGACCGGTGCACTCATATCAATTGAAAGTACAATTCCAAAAGGCACATCAAAAAGAGTATTTGAGAAATTAGATCACAGACTTCATGTAGTACATGCACCTCACAGGTGGTATGCATTAGAAGAAGACATTCACGGTGTCAATCAGCTGCGAATAATAGGTGGTGTTAGTAGCTGTTGTCTGCAACATGGACTCAACTTTTATGATGGAAGACTTGAAGATAAGGCAATATTGCCATCCTCATCCTCATCCTCAATGGTAGACCACTCTTTGTCAGTAGCAACAACTCTGGAAGCAAAAAGCAAAACAAAATCTTCAAGCTCTATTACTACCAAATTAAACAAAAAAAGAAGCCTAGGTATACCAATGCATCCAGTATCTTCAGTTGAAGTAGCCGAATTAACAAAAATAATTGAAAACGCACACAGATACCTTCAGATATCATTTGCAGAAGAACTATATCTTTATTGTAAAGGAAATGGCATAAGCTTTCCAGAGTTGAGGGAATCTCTCAACACCAAATGGAATGTTGAGATACTAGAACCAAGGGATGGAATAGGAGGTCACTGCCTACCCAAAGATACAAAGATGTTTATCAATTCATCTAATACAATAAAGAGCAAGATTTTACAGGCAGCAATGGAGATAGATGAAGACTACCGAGAGTATATTCAAAGCAGAGACAAAAATGGCAATAATGGTTCATTGACCTTAAGAGGCAAGAGCAGAGGAGAAACAGAAAAAGAAACAGAGCAAATTCTGTGTAGCAGAAAGATTAAATAAGAATTTTTATTTTGTTTTTGATTTCATACAAGTCCAGGCAGCCTCTCATATCGATTATCGTTATTTTTTTTCTGAATTTGTCGACAAGATGCGAATTAATTGTCAGGTAAGGATAAGGTGCAATGCAGTTTATTATTCTACCTTCTGTATCAATTCCGTAATTCATTAGGTTCATTAATGCGTCGCCAGGATAATGTCCCTTTGTATCTTTACCACATAGAATCAGATACTTCATGTCCAAAGATCTTATACAACAAAAAGTCACAAGAGAGTCAATACCCTTATTTTCAGAAAACAAACGTCCTGCGAGAACAACCTTCTCCATGATATTATTATCCCTTGCAATTTTTTTTAATAAATCAATACTTGACAATGTACAAATAGATATCAGATCGCCATTTCCCTCATAATATGAAATTGGAATTGGATACAATAACTTACAGACATAACCAGCTGCTTCTTTGAATTGATACTTTGCTGACAATCTAATTAATCCCCCAACTGCTTTTTGATATGACAGTTATTTCTATAATTGGAGCCTCATACTCTTTCCAGGGATCGTTTCTTACCCACTCAAATTTCTGGTAAAACCGTGAGTATATGTCAGCAAATATGGGACCTTGTTCGTATATTCTTGCAACACCCTGTAAAGTTAATCCTCTATTTCCATTCTGTTTATATACATCAATCACAAGACTAATGTTTGGATTTTTTTTGATATTGGAAAATTTTTTCGTATTATAGTCTGTGGCAATATAAAACTGGTCTGCATGAAACAAATATGAAACAGGTACTACATGTGGTTTATCATCACTAGACGTCGCAAGTCTACAGCATTCATTATC
Organism: Candidatus Nitrosocosmicus franklandus; assembly: GCF_900696045.1. GTDB lineage: Archaea > Thermoproteota > Nitrososphaeria > Nitrososphaerales > Nitrososphaeraceae > Nitrosocosmicus > Nitrosocosmicus franklandus_A. Next base: position 2,373,865 of record NZ_LR216287.1, on the reverse strand, counting down.
TTTAATAAACTCTAATTCTTTGGGCGTAAAATGTACCATGGTTCAACTATCATATTCTCATCGGCATAAATAATTCCACCTATTCAAGTAGATATGATGTCAGAAAATAAGGACAGTCATATTAACTACGGATATAGACATGCTTGCACGACGTAAGAGCAATCTTAATAATTTACTGCAATCAAGTTAAAAATAGTAGGTATAGGAGTATTGGGAGAGAAAAAAACTATTTCACGAGAAACAAAGAAACATGTTTATATCCATTTTAAAGTTCAAAAATTGATTAAAAATCAAATGAATATTTCTAAATTAGTTGCGCACATGCCCTTTACAACCGTGACATGCAATGACGCAAGAATCTAAACCTAATTTGTAAAATAGATAATATATGAGCAATGGTCTGATTATCACATATTTTGGAAACGGCAAGGGTAAGACTACAGCAGCATTAGGTGTTGCATTAAGAGCCATAGGATACGATATGAACGTATGTATGATCCAATTTATCAAGGGGGAATGGAATTACGGAGAGATCTATAGCTCAAATAGGTTAAGGCCGAACTTCGAATTAATTATAGCTGGAAAGGGATTTGTGGGAATATTAGACGATGATCATGACATTAGTGAGCATATCAATTCCGCTAAAAGTGCCCTAGAAATAGCCAAAGAAAAAATAAATTCATTAAAGTACGATACAGTCATTCTAGATGAAGTCAATTATGCCTTAAAATTGAAATTAATCGAAGAAGGCGAACTCATTTCAATCCTTCGAAATAAGCCACAATGTGTCAACGTAATTTTAACGGGAAACCATATGACCGATCAAATATTAAACATTTCAGATTTAGTCACAGAAATGAAGGAAGTAAAGCACCCATATAAGAAAGGAATTAGAGCCAAAAAGGGAATAGATTTTTAATGCAGGAGAAAAGCAAAATTAATTAATCTAACAAAATGGTTAAAACATGGTGAGTATTTCAGACACTAAGAAACTCCCCGAGTTAGGGGAAATTGTTATAGTAACTGTCAAGGAGGTTACAGGTCATGGGGCTTATGTGACACTTGACGAATATGATAATCTTACGGCCTTCCTGCACATATCTGAAATTGCAACAGGATGGATTAGAAATATTGAAAGATATGTAAAACCCAAACAAAAAACCGTACTTAAGGTAATTAGAGTCAACCCTACAAGATCAGAAGTCGATCTGTCACTCAAACAAGTAACAGGAGAAGAGAAAAAATCAAAGATTATCGAGGTAAAAAAGGATGAAAAAGGCGCCAATTTCATGGACATTATAAAAACAAAATTAGGGTACGATCTAAATCAAATTAAAGAGATAGAAGAAAAGATTGCACAAAAATACGACTTTATTTATGATGCATTTGAAGCAGTGGCAATTAAGGGACCTGATGTATTGGCTAGTTTGGACCTAAAACCAGAAGTAATTGAGGCTATAGAAGCAGAAAGCAAAAAGATCCAAATTCCACATATAGAAGTAAGGGCGTTATTAGAAATTACCGTAAGGAAGGGAAATGGAATAGACATAATAAAGAATGTTCTATCTTCTGTTGAAGGCTCGAAGAATAACTCAAAGGTAGATATCACGTATGTCGGCGCCCCAAGGTATAGAATCACGGTAACTGCTGAAAATTTCAAAATTGCCGAAAAAGCCCTCAATCAAGCAATTGAAAAGATAAAGACAAGCATTGAAAAAAACTCGGGAACCTTCAAGTTTTTGAGAGAAGAGTCTAAAAAAACCCATACAAACATTTAGACTGGTTATTAATATAATGAAACATCGAATTAGAATTTGCAAAAAATGTTTAAAGTATACTTTAAAAGACAAATGTCAAAACTGCAATATAGAAACGCACGATCCACATCCACCAAAATTCTCTTTGGATGATAAATACATAAGATATAGAATTATGGACGCTTATGCAGATACATCGAATAGTGAAAAGCAGTAGATATCAATAAAAATAACTAGGTAACCAAGTCAAGCTTAGCAACCAAATCAAGCTTAGCAACCAAATCAAGCTTAGTATAACAACATACCAGTCATTTTTCTAATTCAAAATACTCTTATTTAGGGTATCCAGATTTGGAGTAGAGTTAATCACTCTCATAAACCCAAGCTCGCTTGCGTTGGTGTTTTGAGTCATGTTAACCACTACTGGTATCAGATCCTGAGGCTTGAGCGTGTTGTTGCTATTAACGCTACCATTGGAAGAAGAGACATCAGTAAAACTAGAGTTAAATTCATCTTGAGATGTTCTATTTGAACTGTTTTTGACTATATCCTGGAGGGCGGTGACATTTGAAGGAACAGCGTTTATGACATTTTGAATAGGTATATCAGTTGCGTTGGTGTTTTGAGTCATGTTAACCACTACTGGTATCAGATCCTGAGGCTTGAGCGTGTTGTTGCTATTAATGCCACCATTGGAAGAAGAGACATCAGTAAAACTAGAGTTTAGTTCATCTTGAGTTGTTCTATTTGAACTGTTTTTGACTATATCCTGGAGGGCGGTGACATTTGAAGGAGTTGCTTCCATTATTTGTCTAATAGGGATTTCACTTGCATTAGTATTTTCAACTTCTTTGATCATTAAAGGGATTAAAGACAAATAAGTTTGATTTATACTAGCTAAAATTTCAGCATCACTTGCAACAGTAGAATTTGATTCCTGCCCAAAAACTGCAACAACAAGGGTCGATCCATCAGTGTTCAATGCATTGTACAAGCTCGCTGGAGCAATGCCGAATAAGATGATAAATGTGATTAAAACATAACTTAAACTACCTAAAGAAATGGCGGTGCTCATAATACAGATGATAACTTTTGATAAAATAAATATATTACTGAATCCTTTTGAATAGAATTTGGTTATTTATAATAAAAGTTGCAATTAAAATAAAAAGATGTGGTAGCTATCTATCTACCTAGACATAAACCGTCTGGAACAGATGTGTTACAGTTGTTGTCTGAAAAGACGTTGTTGTTTATGTTGGTTGGTAGACCGTTACCGTTATTCAAATCTACACCGCGGTTCTGTAATACATTATTTGAATTGATGATATTTTCTGTGCTTTGACCATCAAGGAATATACCGTTTACAGAGCCCTGGATTGTGTTCATTGATAGTTCATTTTTTGCAGAGTTGACCAATGTTACACCTGCTAAATCATTGGCTTTGAACAGATTTGTTGTCAATTTTGAACCAGAGGAGGAGTGTGCTGCTACACCGATACTGTTTTCGAACATTAGGTTGTCTTCAATTACTACATTCTTGGATCCTGTTTCAAAGACAGCAATTTCATTTCCGGTGAATGTAACTCTTGAAATTTTGTTATCTTCCCCACCAGAGAAGAGTGCACCTGCCTGGAATTTAGTGATTGTTCCTGGACCTTGAACAGTAACTTCATCGTTGTCTGCAAACATGATACCAACTTTAGAACTCTTTTCGCCTGGTCCGCTTAAGGTAAATCCATTAAGATCGATTGTAATGCCGTCTGCACCTACAATTATACCATCAGTCTTACAATCAAGGTTGGCAGTCAATTTTACACTTTGTTTAATAACTTGACCACATGATAAGCTAGTGCTTATAGGAGCTGCTACACTTGTATTATCACTGCTACTGCTGCTGCTATTGCTATCACTTGATTGAGATTGTTGATTATTATCATTAGAATTAGAAGATGGGATTGCGCTGTTCAAAATATTGTCTATCATGCTGCTTTGTGCTGATGCTACAGTTGGTTGTATTAACAAAGCACCAACAGATGCAAATGCAATTAATGCCGCCATGAGATATATTTTGTTATTCATTCAAACAAAGATTCAATTGTATGATATATATGGGAAACTGTTGTTTTTACTTAATTCAAGATTAATTTCTATCAGATATAAATAATTAGTAAGTAGATTGATTAGAACTTTTTTTGTAACAAATCATTATGTATATTCCAACTGTCAAGGATATTTATCAACATACAAATATTAATATTGTTACGAGAGGTACCCAAATCAATTTGAAGATAGCGATAATTGGAGCTGGTGTAGCAGGTAGTTTCCTTGGCAGTATGTTGAGCAAAGGTGACCACGAGGTTACTCTTTTTGAATCAAATAGAGAGGAATCACATTGGCCAGTATGTGCTTGGGGCGCATCAAAGCATATGCTAGAATACTTCTCCAATAAAGCAGGTCTTGACTTTAGCAAGTATATATTTCATGTAGGGAAAAAATTGAAGATGAGTCTCCCAAATCAAAAAACAGAATACCTGAATTTGGATGGACTCGTTACCTACAATAAAAAACAATGGGAAAATGATCTTTTATCAAATGTTAACGTAGAATATGGAATTAGTTGCAACAGAGAGACGTTTCCTAAAGAAAAGTACGATTACGTATTAGATTGTACCGGATTTCATAGACGATTTTTGCCACGAGCTAAAGAAGATTTTGTGATACCAGCCTATGAATATTTGGTCGAAAACATTACAGACATCGATGAATTTCATGTTATGGGTTACAAAGGAGCCAGAGGATACTTTTGGTATTTTCCACTAAACAACGGTACCGGATTTATGGGTGCAGGAGATATTGATAGAAAGTATTTGGGCATAAAGGAATTCTTTGCTGAACATCCACAGGTAAGGATAGTAAAAAAGATTGGTAGACCCATAAGACTTGCACCTCCAAGACTAATGGAACCATTTTGCGATGGTAACATTATAGGTGTAGGTGAATCAATTGGAACAGTCTTTCCAATGCTGGGAGAAGGGATCATACCGTCACTCTTAAGTTGTGAAATATTTTTACAAGTTTTAGATAAGGCCGAGAACGATAAAAAGAAATTTGATCAAAGAGAATATCGTGAAAAAGTCCTAAAGAAATTTCAATACTATTATGATGTTTATAAGATTGTAAGGTTAAAGATGGATGGGAAATTAAGTACTGTAAAGCATTTCAATTTACTCATGAGCATGTATAAAAATATGAAAAAGGATGAGAAGCGATTTGGGTTTGAAATAAATTTTGATAAGATGAGAAGATTAGTAAACGCGCTTTAGTATTGGTTGCTGTACATAACAGTGTTCAACCCTTTTTTTCTTCATTAGAATTAGATGTAGTGGAATCTTCATCTTTAGCCATTAGTTCAGTCTTGTTAGTCCTCTTTAAAATATCGTTAAGATAAGTTATGACAAATTCGTCTTCTTTTTTTGTTGTTTTACCCTTAATCAACCTTATTTGATATTGCATTATCCAAGCCCATACCCAATTTTGATTAATCAATGCTTCATTTTCTACCGAATACTGATGTTTTCTGTGCCAATATCCGATAAGCATAGAGACTGGGATGTACACGAGAGCAAAAAGAACGATGAACACAGGCAAAGAGATAGCATCGCCCAAGATTGGTATTTGTTTTATAGCAAAATTATAGGTAATAAGAATAAAATTAGTAAAAGTCAATACAAATATCAAATAAATACTATGACCATTTCTAAAGTCCAACCATCTTCTACGGATAAATCGTTGATTTATTCTGAGATACTTTGACACAGTTTAGTGTATTCATTTTTCTCTAATTTAGATTTACTTTGTAGCAATACATCACACAATACTATGAAATTGTAGCTAATGTATAATTTCTGCCGCCCGCGACCTTATCACATAAACCTTTAAAGATAACTCTAAGGGAATAACGATTACTTAATGCCCTCTAGTCAATATTATCATATCTCAAAAATAATGGAAATGATAATATCTTTAAATCCTAAATCGGTATTGGACATAGGAAGTGGATTTGGTAAGTTTGGGGTGCTGTGTAGAGAATATTTAGAATTATGGGATGGCAGACAGAAATATGAGTTTAAAAGAAGAATAGATTGTGTGGAGGTCTTTCAACAATATATCTCTCCATTGCATCAATACATATACAATAAAATTTATAACAATGATATTTTAGATATCGCCCAAGAACTTGATATCAAATATGATCTAGTTCTGTTGATTGATGTTCTAGAGCATTTTGAAAAGGATGACGGATCAAGGTTGTTAAGGACCTTGTTAAAAAACAATGAATGTATTTTGGTAAGTACTCCGAAGAATCCCTCCCCTCAAAAAGATGCCTTCGGAAATATCCATGAAACACATAAATCTGCTTGGTCACCGTCTGAATTATCTAGCTTAGGCAATATTGCATTTGTAAGAGATGACATTTCATGGATATCTGTTATATCCCTAAATAGCAACGTTATATCAAATTATAACGAGAATATAAAACGATTGAGAAGCCATGGGAAATTACCCCTAGAAACCAAATTAAAAAGATTTGCAAAGCAGGTACCAGGAGTTGCCGATACTTATAAAAAATTAAAAGTGAATAGAAAGTAGTAAGATTTTTTCATTCGACATTCAGAGTAACAGATTATTATAGTTGTTGGATTGATTTTTCAACGCTTTGAAATAACTAATTGAAATTGAGCCCTGAACCTACTTATGGTAATCAGGCCCATATAGTATGCCACCACTCATATAACACTATATGACAGAACGAATTTATAAGAACAAGATATCGCCAGTCTTTGGGAGAATTATTGTTTTTTACAAATCATTATCTCTGTAGAAGGACTTTCTGATTTAGTAGAAATCATCATCAATTCGAACGGATAAAGAATACCTCCAACCAACCGTCCAAAGGTTTCACCTTTACTTGCTACTTTCTTAACCAGATGCCAAAACTTGTTAATAATTACGCCGTCGGAATCCACAGGAGTATTCATCAAATAAAACATAGGAGATCTTTCCAATATCTGAAACCCAGATCTTTGAAGCAATGACTGAATTTCGTCAAGCGAACGAGTAGATTGGAACCTACTTCTTGCTGTTTTTTTATGGATAAAATTCTCAGAAAAGAAAAGTATACCATTTGGTTTTAATAGATTATAGATATTGCTTATAGCCTTTGCATATTTTTCATCATCAACAATATGAAACAAGACATCAAAGGCAGTAACATAGTCAAACTGCTTCGATATTGGGATTACATTAGAACTGATATCAAATTCCAAAAACTCGCCTTCCGGATATTTGTTTGAGAGATTTTTAACAGATACACTAGTAATATCACACCCCGTGATGTTCTTTACACCCAAGTGTTTCCATATGTCAACATAAAAACCACTACCTGATCCAATATCAAGCACATTTGCACTACTAAAATTTGACTGAAATTTTTGTAATTTTTTATTTACTATATGTTTCCTAACTTTATACATCCAAATATTATAGTTTTTACCTAATCCAATGTATCCAGTACCGTGCAATCCATAGTTATCGTTGAGACGTTTTTCCCAATATTTTTTAATATCATTGTTACTATTTTCATTAGAACTATTATAATTCATTAATTTGCTTGAAAATTTATGTTTAAAAAGGTTATTAAGGTTTGTATTTTTTGGCTGTAATTATTTAATATTGTTGTCTACGTGGTTACAGTTTACCATGTATAAAATAACACATGTTTCTATCAATGGTTTCAGAAGGTATTTTAAGCTAGTCTGTATGCTTCAAATATGTTATCCTCATAATTTTCCCACAACAAATTACTGCGTGCAAATTCGTAGGTTTTGAGGCGTTTTACAAATACTTGTTCCAAATCAGAAAGTAGATTCTTTACTTTATCTACCATATCAACATAGTCATCAAAACCCACCACATTATCCTGTAAGGAATCAAAAATGGGTTGCAAAGAGTTTGTACTCAACACAATTAGACCTGCATGAGCGTATTCAAATGCCTTATTTGGACTACAGAAACGATGAAAAGGATGTTTCTTCCATGGTATGAATCCGGCGCTGTTTTTTTCCATTTCGTTAAACATATCTTTTCTGTCCATAAAACCATGATATTTTATAAATTCTGAATCTGAACACGTCCAGCCGATCACACTTAATTTACCCAATGAACCCTTATCAAACAAATCTATGAATCCATCGATGTTTTTTATTGGCGTTTGATAGCCTTTGAATGGAGATGTTCCTGCATACACCGATGAGAAATGATCGTGTCTTTTTGGAGGTTCGATTCTTTCAATTTCGCTCTTCAATGGAAAATTAGGTAGCAAAAATACTTTGTTTGAAATTTTAGATAAATCCGACTTTATTGACACGGAGGGTACCAAAGATGGATAACGGGTTATTATTTCTTGTTCCCATTCAATCCACATTTTACGCAAATTTTTCTTGATTTGATTACCAAGTGTTGTGATGTTACGTTTTATCTGGTCTATGCCGTCAGTATGATCGTAACCGAGACCAGTGCTACTTTCATACTGATAAATCAAAAATTTTGACCAATATTCATGGTTATCGTAAACAACGGGGTAAGCGTTAATCTCTTTGGCCATTTTTGCCGAAAACACATTGTGAGCGTGAATAATATCTGGTCTTACTTCCGCAAGGACTTTATTCATCTGCTTTTTGAGAATGTGCCATTGATAAGGCAGTTTGTACCGAGCTTTTGGATTCCATTTTAGATTGTAGATTTGAGAAAAAACATCTCTTGTATAACTTGGCTCAGGTGTTGATCCTGCAAAATACACTTTATGTCCCCTATTCTTGGAGCTTATAGCAGCTTTTTCAATTCTCCAGTCTGGAAGCGAACCATCTGACAAATGTAATATCTTAAGAACCAAATAACAGATCGGTCAATCCGAGAAATTTATAAGTGTTAATGATTCATTTTTCGAGTTTTGCTTCATTTTATCCATAAATATTCATAAGAGTATATACAATGTTAAATTAATCTTAGTTGAACATCATTCATGTCTGGGATCAGTCTGGTGTGGCGTGTATTTTAGCTAAATATCAAAACAACATGGGTCACAATGCTAAAGTCATACGAAGAGTTAATTATGATCCTTATGGTATTTACGACTTTTATAAAGATCTTGTCGAATTTATTGATGAAAATAGTTTTCTTGAATTCTGTCTAAAGCAAGCAAATCAGGCGGACGTTTTGCACATCCATAGTCGCACAGAAGTATTGTTGTATCTAAAAAAAAAATTAGAAAACAGAATAAAAATCATAATGCATTTTCATGGATCAGATCTGAGAGGAATTAAACAAAATTATTCAAATCAGAAAATCACTTCCATTCCAAAACTGTTATTTAAAAACTATAATTCGAATCGAATAAGGGAAAGAAACAATTTGTTAGCAGAAGAATATGCGGATAAGATATTCCTTTCTACCCCTGACTTGCGTGATAAGATAAAAAAGGCAACTCCAATCATCCTTCCTAATCCAGTAGATACTGATCATTTTTTCCAATCGGGTGCAAAAGAAAACAGTTCCAGAAATAATGCTTTTACATTCAGCACAGAAGCGACATCGAACTCTAGTTGGATAATAAACTATTGTAAGAATCACGGCTTAGACAACCTGCAGATTATCGATCGTACCAAGTATCCAATAAGTTATGAAAAGATGCCTGAATTCCTCAAAAAGTTCGATACTTATGTAGACATAAGATATGTAAATGATAATTTATTAAATAACTTTAGCAAAACAGCCCTTGAAGCTTTGGCTTGTGGACTAAGAGTCATTGACTATGCATTCAGATCTTGGAACAGTTTGCCGGCCGCAAACGAACCGACAAATGTAACAAAAAAGGTATTGCAAATCTATGAAAGCATCTCCTAAATTTAGGATAGTAGGTAGATATACTTTGCAATGTTTTAATGGTAATTAGATAGAGATGCGGATACTACACCTTTCCGATAGCTCGCTTCCAGACTGGAGAATTGAAAAAGCTGCTATAAGCTCCAAGAATAGGGGACATAAAGTGTATTTTGCAGGTAGAAAAACATCCCAAAATTATGAATCAATTTTTGAAAAGAACTTTGTAATTCCATGGAATTCGCGGTCCAGAAACAGGTTTCCTGTGTATTGGTCTAAATTAAAGAAGCAGATGAATAAAGTCCTTGCGGAAGTAAGACCAGATATTATTCACGCTCACAATGTGTTTTCGGCAAAAATGGCCAAAGAGATTAACGCTTACCCCGTTGTTTACGATAACCATGAATATTGGTCGATTTACTTAATGAGACAACTTGAATCAGATGCAAGTACAAATACAATCAAATCGGGCAAGTCCGAAAGACTCCATAAGGTCTTCGAAAGACACCTTAGGAACTTTCTGAAATCCAGATATGTAAAAGTATGGTCAAGTCTGGAGAAAGAACTAGTTTCTTCTACACCAACAATTACAGTATCAAGCACAATAGTTAAAGACTTAGAGAAAGTGGGAAAGAAGGTATATCTTGTTCCAAACTTTCCATTGAAGAGTGAAATTGATTGGATTCCAAGACCAGTTTTTCATCAACACAAATCTTCAGTTTATGCAGGGGTAGAACCAACTGGAGCACTTAAATCAATTCATAGAAATATTGACGGATTCATAGATTTGTTTAATAATGATCTGATCAACGATATTGGAAAATTGTACATAATAGGATGGAAGAGCGAATCAACACCTACCACAGAATTTTTGGGATTTTTGGGTAGAAAGGAAATGTACAGACAGATGCAAAACCATTCAATAGGAATTATACCTTTTAGAGCTCATTGGTCTCATATTTTTATCAGCCCCAATAAGGCTTATGAATACGCTCATGCAGGTTTATTTGTATTGTCTTCTTCTGGTTTTGTTCCCGTGTTTGATACCTTGATGGATCATTGTCTTTCTTTTGAGGACTATAAGGATTTACAAAAGAAACTAAAATTTCTGTTTGACGATATGGAAGATTTGTACTCCAAACGCCTCAAAACCTACGAATTTGCACGCAGTAATTTGTTGTGGGAAAATTATGAGGATAACATATTTGAAGCATACAAACAGGCATGAATGATCGAATATCAATTTAACTTAGAAACGAACGGCAGCAGAAGATCTAAACAAACATAAAGACTATCCCACCTCTTTTAGATTACAAAATCCTTATATCATTACTAATTTTTTTTACTACATGGGGAATTATTATGTGATTGTTACGTGTAGGAATTCAGAAGACACAATTGAGAAAGCAATCCTTTCACTACATAATCAAACGATTAAACCCGAATATATCATAACTATTGACGATGGTTCCACTGATAGGACCCCAGAGATACTAAAAAGAATGAGCGGAGAAATGCAAAATCTATTTGTCATAACCAACCCCGATATGGGATACGATGTAACCAGAATTGTTAAGAATTGGAATAAGGCAATACAATTTTCAAGAGAACATAACTTGAAACCTACCGACTATCATATGATAGGAACAGATGACACTATCTATGAGCAAGATTATGCAGAAAAGATTATTTCGTTGATGGACAATAACCAAGATCTAGCAATAGTATCTGGCAGATACGATGAGAACAGGTACGAAAAACCTCATGGTGCAGGCAGGTTTGTACGAAACTCCTTTTTTAACAATGCTCATTATCTTTATCCAGAAAAAATGGGTTATGAATCAGTCGTATTGATTACCGCATTGAAAGCAAAGATGAGGTATATGATTCTTAGAGGAGCTAGATTTGAACATACACGCCCATTGGGTCAAAATCATCACTTTTATGAATTTGGGGCAAGTATGAGAACACTTGGATATCATCCACTTTTTGCGTTTGGAAGATTTTTAAAATATTTTATCACAGGCAAACCTATTGGAAGAATGGGTGCGTTGTATATGATTTATCATTATATTAGCTACAAACCAAAAGAAACAGGTTATGACAGTATGTATCCAGAAGATATCAGAAAATATTTGAGACAAGAGCAAATTGATAAGATAAAGTCTGTTCTTAGAATCAAATAGTAAATATTTACACATTGGCGTTACTAGTAATTACAAAGTATTTTACTAATATTGTACACAGCAAACTGCCCAAATTCTTGAATCTTAAAAGATGACAGATCTTTCAAAATAGAGTCGTTACTTGAAACAAGCAATATCGTTGCAGACGTGGAATCCGAGTTACTCGAGGTCATATTACATAGTCCTAGCCCAGAATTTTCAAAGAGAGAATTATTTTTAAAACTTAAAGGTTGTAGAGTATTTTCTTCGTACTTGAAATCAATTTCAGGATCTAAGAACAAAGAAAACCAACCCCTCCAATGAATAGAACCAATAACAATAGAATTTCCTTGTGTATTTCTATTGATCCAGTCGATCAATTGCACTATATCTTTATTCTGATCTATATCAAATGAATTGATAGACATAGAGATTGGCATAATAAATTGTGTTAGATTGCCAAAATACCCTGGTATCGTAGAAATAGTTCCAAACTGAGGAGAGAGTATGAATACAATACCATAAATAATAAAGAAAGAAAAGAATGTGGCAAAAGTAATCGCCCTCAAAAACCCAGATTTTATGGAGGTGTTTAGCAAAGAGAAACCATGCGCGGAAAAGATGGAGATAAATAGACCAGAAATAATAACCCAGCGTTCGGGAACTAGATATTCATAGTTAGGAACTATAATCCAGCTAAAAGAACAAACCAAGGCAATTATTGTTGGGACTTTCAAAGGTAAGAAAGCTAACAATGGTTTCAAAAAACCATACACAAAAAATGGAATAAGAATTCCATATAAGGAAACGAATAATACAATTATTTCAATAATTGAGTACGAGTTAAGGTCATATACAGGATCGACCAATGTCTGAATAATACCTGAATCCATAGAAAAAATCGAAATCTTATCAAATGCAATCAGATAAGAGATAAATAGTATAACAAACGAAGAAGAGATTAACAACAGATATTTATTCCTAAACAATAGAGCACAAATTAATGAGGCAAAAATAAGAAGTATAGAAACCATTCGATCAGTCAATACACTGACCAGTATGAGACAAAATAGTAGTAAATAGGATAAACCTGATTGGTAAGATATTTTACTATTTTGATAAACGCCATTTATTAATAAAAGACTAAAATTAAAAAAGATTATAGAGAGTAAATCTCTATACAGGTCCCAAGATATACGCAAGGTACTCAATTGAACCAATACGAATAAGGAAAACAAAATACTCCGAGTAGGAGAAATGTTCATTACTTTTGTAAACAGTAAAAAGAGAGAAACACCTAATACACCATACAAGAAAATATTGAAAAAATTGAAAGAAGTGTATGGATCTATCATAAATATTTCGGAGAAAGAAGAAACTGCAAACAAATAGATTGGATATGATGTCGACCAGTTGATCCCATTCTCAGAAAAGTTATATAAAAGAGGCAAATAGTAATTTATAGAATCATATCCAATTGGATAAGGATAATTCAGATATACGGGAATAGTACGGATTATACAACCAATACAGAAAACAGTTATGATAAAAAGGGGTAGTAATCTATTTAATAAAAAATTCAAGCATATTTATTCTCCATTTTCATATATTTATCTAGTTCAACTAACTCATTGAATTCCTTGAACTTCATCATTTTCTCCTTCATTGATTTTGTAGTGCCAGTTCGTTTCAAGGTATCAAAAGTATTATAAATCGCATACGTAGAAGAATACAATCCTGAAAGCGGGAATAATGCAATTTTGTAACCTAAATCCAACAATTCAGAAGCGGTTAGATTAGGAGTAACCCCCTCCTCAATAATATTAGCTACCAAAGGAGCATCTATCTGTGCAGATACCATTTTCATATCTTCAATAGAATGAGGAGCTTCTACAAAAACTATGTCTGCACCTATCTCTTTGTATAATTTTCCCCGTCTGATAGCCTCATCGAGACCTAGTGGAGCCGCGGCATCTGTTCGTGCCACTATAAGAAATTCTGAATTTCCTTTCTTAGCATCAATAGCTGATTTGAGCTTTTGCACGTATTCGTTTGAATCAATCACTTCCTTTCCTCTCATATGCCCGCATCTCTTTGGCCAGACTTGATCTTCAATAAACATACCCGATGCACCAATCCTGAGTAAATCCTCAACAAGTTTGGCCACAGTCAAAGGATTACCGTAACCCGTATCCACGTCAACTATCAAAGGAATATCTACTGCCCTGGTTATCCGACGCGCCGTATCTAAGGTCTCTGTAATACTTAAAAAACCAAAGTCAGGTAAAGCCAACATAGAAGCCGATGTTCCATAACCGGTTTGAAATATTGCTTCAAAGCCCACGTGTTCTGCAATTTTTGCTGTTAGAGCATCATAAACACCAGGCATAACTAAGATACTATTTTCACGTTCCAGTAATTTTCTTAAAGACAAATAATTGTTTTTGTTTCGAGTTCTTTATAATTTTATTTAAATACTGATGACTCGTAATTACCATCCAGATTACAAATACTTACAAGTAATCTAGAAAACAGATACACACATCCTATGTATTGCTTTGATGTAGTTTAAAATAAATTAGTTTGAATATGTTTTCTGCTACGCCATCCTTTTTATCTGGTGGAAAATCGAAATAGTTTCGTTCTCTATCTAACGCGGTTATCTTGTTTGTATCAGAGCCAATTACAGATTCTTCTAATCCTACATCATTGGCAATTATTAAATCCGATCTAGACTGAACCAATTTATGCCATGATCTTGTTAACAGGTTTTGAATTCCAACTCGATATTCTGCTTTGAACGCTACAAGAAACGTGCTTTTTTGAATATGTTTTACTTTTTCAACAATTTTAATAGTAGGTACAAGATTCAGCTGTAACGAAGGATTATCCGTTGAGATTTTCTTTTCAGAGGTAGTACTAGGCTTGAAATCTGAAACCGCTGCAGCCAATATTACAAAGTCGTAATTGGTCCTCTCTAGCTCTCTAACAATAGCCTCAGCCATTTGATCTGTTGTTTTAGTTTCTATTATTTGAAGACGGTTGTTGAAGCGAGTAGAAGAGATTTCTTTAAATTTTTCATCGATTTGAGTCATACCTTTCACTATAGTAACATCTAAACCATATTTGAGAGACTGTTTTATCAAGGAGAGGCCCATTTTTCCTGAGCTTGTATTAGTAATAATCCTTATCGGATCTATATATTCAATTGTACTGCCTACGGATATCATAATCTTCTTATTAGTAAAATAAAATAACAAATCTTTATCTTTGATATCAGAAAGTCGATCAACTTCATTCTTACAAAAGAAATTCCAGTTGGTTTCAACCTGTGATGGTATGGGATTAATCGAAGTAGCATGTGACAGAATAGCTGAAATACTTTGTGAAAGTACTAGATCAATTGGGGCCACCTTGGCTTTATCTTCTTCCATAACAGGTGTAGAAAACATCACGCCCATATTCTCTAATTTCTGGATGTTTGATTTTATTATATCATTATAATACATTGCTTCATGCATCGCTGGTGCTATGATTATTGGAATCGCCGACCCTAATCCTATGGATAATACAGAGGTTACAGGTGTATCATCTATTCCACTTGCAAATTTACCGATGGTATTAGCGGTACATGGATAAACTACAATCAAGTCTGACGTATTGTAATTGGCCACTTTAACGTGTTCTAATTCACCGGTTAGTTCTGAAACTACTTCATTACCACTAGCCCAAGCAAAATATTCTTTGTTCATAAATTTTTCAACAGTTTTCGAAATTACTACGTATACTTCGGCACCATGTCTCATAAAAGTACGAATAAGATCAATTGCTTTGTAGCATGCCACACTGCCTGTCACACATACGACTATCTTTTTACTCCTAAACTCCTGTCCTAACGATCCTTTAATGTCCTTTGATGGATGACAATCAGTCAGTTCAGAAAAAGCAGAATTATCTAAATATTTGATATTTTTACTACTATTATTCTTTCCCATTTTGCAAATTCCCTTGATTTTTATTTCTTAAGATCCATGGCGACTTCTCATAGTGGAAAGATAATTTGTAAAGTTTATTGATTCCTCTTCAGGCATCGAAAAAGCATGTTCTTCACCTGGAAAAATACCAGAAAGTATTTCTGATTTGTATCTCTTTACTGCTTCTACGCTTAATGTAAATGAATCTAGGTATCTCTTTACAAATTTTGGTTTAAAGTTATTAAATAGACCTAATAGATCATGATAAACTATAACCTGGCCATCGCATCCAGAACCTGATCCTATTCCAATAGTCGGGATTGTCAATGCTCTGGAAATTTCATTTGATACTTCTTTTGTAACCAATTCCAGTACAAGACTGAAGGCACCGGCTTTCTCTATTTCGATTGCTTGATCATATAGTTCTATAGCAGCATCAGAAGTCTTTCCCTGTACCTTGTACCCCTGCCAAAGAACTGTTGTTTGTGGCTTTAATCCAATATGTCCCATTACTGGGATTCCATACTCTGTTAGTCTTCGAATCAAAGGAATTACTTCAAGTCCACCCTCGATCTTTACTGCATGGCATCCCAACTTGATTAACTTAACGGCGTTTGCAACAGCCAACGTCATATCAACTTGATATGAGCCAAACGGCATATCCGCAACAATCAAAGCATTTTTTGTTCCGTTTACAACACTTTTACAGAAACTCATCATCTCTTCCATAGTAACGGCTATAGTAGAGGAATTCCCCATCATAACCATCCCGGCGCTGTCACCCACCAACGCTATATCTATACCCGCTTCGTCGCAAATTTTTGCACTAGTAAAATCATAGGCAGTAATAACTGCAATTTTTTCAGCTTTCTTTTTTTTCTGTAGTATATCGTGAATACTAGGACTCATATCACTGTATACCCACTGATAATTTCAGCATTCTTAAGATCAGTGTTATTGAAAAAAAATATCATTAAATTTGATCCTCCTTGTATCTGTTCATTATAAACAGGGCATCTTTTAAGCCTTTTTTATTATCATAACTTTTTACAATTGTATAAAGATCACTTTCAGAAGAATTTTTTTCATGATACTTAATTCGCTCAATGAGTAATGGAATAACTCTGATAATATTATCAACTATAGTAATACTTGCTTCCATAGAGGTTCTTGAAAGAGGATTTAAATCAACTGTAATCACCTTTTTGCCCATTTTTTTTAATGCCAAAGTTCGATCGCCGTCTTCAAGTGGTACGAAAACAGTATCAGCTTTAAAGATTCCGTTGCTATCAACAAGTCTCCTATTACTTTCAAGTTCTGGTATTCTAACCAGATTATCAGGATTAGTACCCAATACATTTGAAACTCCATATTTTGCTAGCTCTTGAAAAATCTTTGACTCTCGCTCTTTAGTATAATAAAATAAGTTGATTTCCAACATTGACTTTTTGACTGACCGATGCAATGAGCAAAGCAAATCAGGGCACAACGCAGCTACATTTCCATTAACAGAGATCACTGGATAGTTAGAGATCAGTATCTGAGCTGCTGCTGCATCTATTGCCATCCTGGCAGAATCTGTAGTACGCTCTCCAATCAAATAGTCAAAGCATTCACCTCTCCCATGCGCTATTAATCCCTCCAAAGCAACTAAGCCATTCTTGTACCCTGCAACTATTTTTTCTCGTGTCATCAGTGAAAAATATCTTGGATGTGTTGTAGGAATAGTCACATCTCTATTCACATTTACTCATCCTATCTTACCTTTTTTAGTATCCTAGCACCCAAGTTGTCAACATGACATATAATCAACTCGCCTTGATATCTTTTTAGAATATCAATTACTTGGCCTAATTGATAATTAGGAATTAGAGTAAACAATGTATGTCCGAACAAAGCTACGCTAGATTTGAGACCCTTAGAACGAAGATGCGCAAGTGGTTCCTTACATTTTCCCTCAGTTAATCCACAAAGTGAAGCAAATTTAAAAGAGAAATCCATAAATTTTTCAACGCTCATGGATTGACCCAGTTGCTTTACCATCTGTTTGCCTACTTCGTTTATGTTGCTAAATTTACTCCCGCCCAGATACTTTGAAAGAAAGATATCAGTTTTTATTGGCTCCATACAAAGTATTACAGCACACCATTCGGAAGACAATTCAGTTTTTTGTATTCGGCATACCCCCGGGCCACCAATACTTGTTCTCAGTTCCACCCCACCAGTATATTCTGATACAACTGTGCCTCTTCCGGTATTACAAACGATATCAGCCTGATGGGCCATTTGGGCTGCTTGGAGACTTGAAAGCCCCGTTCCAAGAGCCTCATTTAGGGCATAAGATAGACCTAGCGCTGCAGAGCCACTTGAGCCCAATCCATATCCAATTGGTAAGTTAGATTCATGATCAATAGATATCAAAACAGGTTTTTGTATTAGAGACAAATAGTACTCGGTCACATATTTTGAAACTCGCAACTCACAATCCAACATACCATTTAACTTTATTTCGTAATTCATATCAGAGGAAGGAAAGACTCGCACTGTCGAGATAATCCCCCTGTCAATACTAAATCCAGCGCCTAAAGATCCTTGAAATTTAAAATCCAAGTCCGGATCTCCTTGGTTCTGAGCAGAAAAAAAGCCAGTGACATGACCAGGACAATAAGCTTTTGAAACAGCAATTGGAACCTGCGAAACGATAACCAATATAATAGTAAATAGAAATAAAGCAAATATAAAAATATAGTATAATTTGTTTATACTAATATAAATTTAGTATGACAATTTATACTAGAATATTACAGCAAATTGGGAGCAGTATTTTGATATCACTACCTAATGAATGGATAAAAAAAAATAAGTTATCTAAAGGGAATACTGTAACAGTAGAGACTAACGTAGACAATACCATATCAATATACAACAGTTATCAGGAAGAAGAGATCAAAATTGTATTTGAATTAAACGAAGGTTCACAAGATCAAAACAAGATAGAAAATTCTTACGACCATGCAAGTTTGAATGAAAAAATTATAAAAATTATTTTAAACAAAATTTTTGGAGCATACTTGCTTGGTTACAACAGAATAACTGTTCACTCCAAGAATCAAATATCTTTTGAAAACAGCGAAATCGTAAAAAAAGCGACCAGAAAATTAATAGGGTTAGAAATTGTCGACGAAAACAGTTTTAGTATAAGTTTTCAATTTTTGATTGATGCGAGAACTCTTAACATTCAAAAAATCCTAGGTATGATGAATTCAATCATTCATGGAATGTTTAGAGAAACCATTCACTCATTAAGCGGAGACTTTAGTAGTGATTTGAAAAATAAAATTGCAAGCAGGGATGATGAAATAGATAGACAATATTTCCTCCTTGTCAGGGTCATTAGAACAGCAATAATGAACAAGAAACTTGCGAGTACCTTAAATCTCACTAACATAGATATGCTTGACTACCGAATAGCCGCAAACTACTTAGAGACTGCTGGAGATTTGATTGCTGAATTGGTAACATATCTGTCTAGATATAAATGGCCTAATCAAATTTCTACGCTAATTAAAAAAATAGGATATTCTCTAGAAGAGATGCAACATTATGCCATAGAGGCTTTCATAAGCACCAGCAGAGACAAGGCATTTAAAGTAATTGAAAACTATGAGGACTTTAAGCAGAACATAGCTGAGCTAAAAAAGAACATAGCGTCTAACCAAATTGAAAATTTAGACGAAACATATTCAATTACATTGGTAAATAGCATTTCATGTTTAGACAACATCGCAAAATGCTGGATAGATATAACGGATCTTGCAAAGCCAACCTATACACTGAAATAGTATAAAAAAGAATTTAACATACGATTGTTAGGTAGTTAGATGCTATTTTAGCAAATAGACATCAAGAACTTAAGAAAAATCAGCGTTCCCTCTTTCCGCCTATGAAGTCCATAAAGTTGGATTTAGCTTCAGAATACGACATTTGGATTGGAGGATGTTTAAAACAATATGCAGATATGCTTTCCAATGGACCAGAGACTCCTCTGTCCATAGCGATTTTGGCACCTCTTATAGCATCAATCATCACTCCCGAGCTATTATATGCATCTGGCACACGCAATTTCAAGTCCAGTTCTATAGGGACCTTACCGAAAAATCTTCCCTTCATGTAAATATAACAAACTTTGTCATTTTGTAAGAAATTTACATAATCAGATGGACCTATTCTCATAGGTATGTCATATGGGATCATTGCCTTAACAGCAGAAGTCTTGCTAACTCGTTTATCTTCTAAACGATCTTCATCTAGCATATTGTAAAAATCCATATCACCTCCTATGTTCAATTGATAAGTTTCGTCGACAGATACCCCTCGATCAACCCATAATTTTGCCAACGTTTTATGGACCACGGTGGCACCCACCTGACTCATCACGTCATCACCTGCGCAAGGAATATTTTTGTCACCGAATCGATTATACCATTCGGGGTTGGAAGAAATAAAAACAGGAATTGCATTTATGAAGCAAACACCAGCTTCTAAGCATTTTTCAGCGTAGTAGTGGCTAGCTTTTTTACTTCCAACAGGTAAATAGTTAATCAAAATGTCAACATTGGCATCTTTCAGTATTTTTTCAACGTTCACTTCGAATTCGTCTGAGACCTTTACGACTTCCGAGAAGTGGCTGCCAGCACCGTCCAATACACCGCCTTTCTGAACTTTAATTCCAAAAGAAGGAACGTCAACAATACGTAAAGCATTGTTAGGTGGAGCAAATATTGCTTCTGACAAATCTTTTCCGACCTTTGATTCAGCTATATCAAATGCAGCAACAAAATTTATGTCACCTGGTTCATAACCACCCAAGTTAAATGATGTAAGACCAATTGAATCCTTTTGAGAGGAATTGGAGTTATAATATTGAATTCCCTGAATGAGAGCAGAAGCACAGTTGCCTACACCGGCTATTGCGACATTGATTTTTTTACCCATAGTTACAATCTCATATTCAATTTTAATATAAATTTTACAAAGACAAATCAGACATCCATAAAAGATGACAATCAAAAGTAGGGTTACGAAAGGAAATAATAAAAATAAAGCAAATCCTGCAAATATCTACTCGATAAAAAATCAATAAAAGAGCAATTATATCAACAATTATAGAAAATAGTTCTCCTCATCATTATCCTCAGAATACAACAAATGAGGTACTAGACTTTGTGATGCAAACACGCTCAATCTATATGACATATAAATTTGGGAAAAAGATTTTCACAAATTCAATATTCTACCCACTTACAAAACCAAGGAATTTGATCCCTAACAACCATTCATTCATTCATTTATTCATTCGACAGTCAACTTAGGAATATTGAATTGATAATTTGACTTGCTGTAAGAGGAAGAAAAAGCTTGAAATTCAATCATTTACTCTATTTTATAGACACCCTTTCCCTTTTGAATGAATCAGGGAGACTAATTTGTTGGCTCTTCCATAAAATCAGATTTTATTGATGCTATCATCTCCTTTTTCAAAAGAATTTAATACATCAAAATACTCTATTGGAATATGACTATGTCTTGTTTGAGATGCGGAAAAATGATGATTTGGATTAACGGATCAATTAGCCACAGGCATGACATCAATTATTACGAATGTAATCATTGTAATATCAAGGTTGTAAAATATCCTGATGATCAAATCTTCGAAGTAGAAGAAGATAGAGAAGAAAGATAAGCCAAAGTTTGGCGTTTATAATGTGATTTAGGAAGGTACCAGTAGCCTATTGAGATACTATAATGTATATGATTTATTGTGAAAAAGTTTGATTTTGTACAACAAACCATATCTAGGGTTATATAGAATCAATAGTAGAGAATAAAAATGAATAATGACAAATATTTTTTATTCGTAATCTCATTCATAGTCTTTGGTATTATAATCGGGACCAATATCTCAATCATTGTTTCGTTTGGACAAGAACAAGGTAAAATTAATACATTGTCAAACACGATAATAAATCTCGAACTAAGAGAAATCAAGGTCGGCGAAAGTCCAACTGGACTTATATACGTAAAAGGAACTGCAATCAACAATTCGACATTTGACACTCGTGATGTCAGGGTAATAGTCGAGCTTTTTGATATAAACAATAATACAGTTTCGGAAACCAGTAGATACATAACACCGGCATCATCAACTTTCAAGCCAGGGTATGACCGTGACTTTTATTTCCTAGTAAGCGCAAACAATGTTGATCATTATATTATTACAGCAGAAGGAGAAAAGATTCCATAAATTGTTTAATGGTTTTATCTTTTAGATATTGAAAAAATTATTATTTGTAGATGGAGCTGCCATTAAATATGACAAAACACCCTATTCTGATCGCTGAGATATCTAAGAAAATTGACCTATATATAACGAGGTAATTTGATCTCACAATATGTGTAAATACATGTGCTGAACTTTATAAAGCAAGGTATACGTGTTTTGAGTCAAAAAAAATACGTATTTAGTTAGATAGTTAGATAAAAGATATTACTCCTCCTCTTCTAATTTCTCACGTTGTTCATTTTCCTCTTCCTCATGTTGTTCAATTAGCTCATCCAGATCTTGGTCAGTTTCCATATCTTATTAATATCTATGGACTGTAAGAAAAATCTATCTGGGTCTTTCTTAATATAATAGGTAAATCAAATTATTTACTAATGTACGGAAACGAAATTATCTATCAAATGAATAATACTCACAAAGATAAAGAAAAATGGATATTGATTTTGAACATAGTATAGGTATTCTGTTTATTATTATTCTCTAGCGTCGAGATATTTTTATTTTGAGAAATAATTTTCCGAATCAAATTCACTAAATGTTGGCTACAAAAATGAATACTTAATTGTAACAATCCAATCATGAATTGCCCAACTCAATCTTCTTGAAACTTGTTCTTTTTTTAGGTACTCTTTGTCAAAGTAACTTAAATATTGTTATCATTGTGGACCCAACAACATGAATGCACACACAGTTGTAAAGATCAACGACTGAGTGATGCTTTCTTTGAGAATCATTTTTAGTAAATACAATTATCTAGTTTGCAGTTATTCGAATGTTCTCTTTGTTGATACAATGAACCTCTATTATGGCGTCCATTTCAATGGAGTTTGTAACATATAGATAATCTTTACTTTTCATTATTTAGGTTTATGTAGATTTTTTATCCACTTTGATATATGTTTGATAACTTGTGAGGCAGGTTAATCCTGTAATTCAATGGTTACTTTCTAGTCATATCCTCTCAGTCTTCACATAAAGTCGGGTCAGTTCCTTAGATTATTTTGCCATCTAAAACATTGTATATCCAATCAATTTTTCATTGATAGAAGTTAATTACCGGTTTGCCAATTATATTTTCCTTTTTCGGAAAAAGGCATCTCAAAACTGATACAGGCTAAGAAAATTTTCATCATATGAATTGACACGGTACAAGAAAATAGTACTGTCATATGTAGGGGCTAAAATCGGTTCAAAAAAAGAATTAGAATTGCTCTAGTGATAGGGTCTCACTTAATTTTTGTCTGACTATGCTGACTTTATCCACTAGCGCCAGGATTGGTATTGTTTGGGGATATTATCTTAGTAACATCTGGATTTTTAGATGAACTCGTTGGATTGTGAACAGTTTTAGGTTTGTTGACTTGAGGAGCAATAGACTCTATACTTTCGCTATCTGCAGTTGTAGTGTCGTCAGAGGATGTAGTGTCGTCAGAGGATGTAGTGTCGTCAGAGGATGTAGTGTCGTCAGAGGATGTAGTGTCGTCAGAGGATGTAGTGTCGTCAGAGGATGTAGTGTCGTCAGAGGATGTAGTGTCGTCAGAGGATGTAGTGTCGTCAGAGGATGTAGTGTCGTCAGAGGATGTAGTGTCGTCAGAGGATGTAGTGTCGTCAGAGGATGTAGTGTCGTCAGAGGATGTAGTGTCGTCAGAGGATGTAGTGTCGTCAGAGGATGTAGTGTCGTCAGAGGATGTAGTGTCGTCAGAGGATGTAGTGTCGTCAGAGGATGTAGTGTCGTCAGAGGATGTAGTGTCGTCAGAGGATGTAGTGTCGTCAGAGGATGTAGTGTCGTCAGAGGATGTAGTGTCGTCAGAGGATGTAGTGTCGTCAGAGGATGTAGTGTCGTCAGAGGATGCGGGCTTGTCAGTCGGGGGAGAGATAGAATCTACACTTTCGCTATCTGCAGTTGTAGGCTTGTCGGTTGAGCTGGGTTGGTTTACTGGTTCCATAGAAGTGGTTGAGCTGGGTTGGTTTACTGGTTCCATAGAAGTGGTTGAGCTGGGTTGGTTTACTGGTTCCATAGAAGTGGTTGAGCTGGGTTGGTTTACTGGTTCCATAGAAGTGGTTGAGCTGGGTTGGTTTACTGGTTCCATAGAAGTGGTTGAGCAGGGTTGGTTTACTGGTTCCATAGAAGTGGTTGAGCTGGGTTGGTTTACTGGTTCCATAGAAGTGGTTGAGTTGGGTTGGTTTACTGGTTCCATAGAAGTGGTTGAGCTGGGTTGGTTTACTGGTTCCATAGAAGTGGTTGAGCTGGGTTGGTTTACTGGTTCCATAGAAGTGGTTGAGCTGGGTTGGTTTACTGGTTCCATAGAAGTGGTTGAGCTGGGTTGGTTTACTGGTTCCATAGAAGTGGTTGAGCTGGGTTGGTTTACTGGTTCCATAGAAGTGGTTGAGCTGGGTTGGTCAAGTGGTACAAGAGGATCGGTAGCCTTAGGGGGAAACGTTATATCGACTTGTCCCAAAGGATCGGTCAAGCTACTTTGTATTTGACTGTAAAGAGTAGCAGCATCTGATTTAGTATCGCTATTTTGGTATCCATCTGATTGTGATGAATTATCTTGTGTTATAGCTGATGAATCTCCTCGATCATTTAAACTATCGAATGGATTTGTCAGAATGTTTTGAATACTTCCAAATAGACCTTTCATATTCAAATTCATCTCTCCATTCATCTGAGCAGCAACAGGTTGGTAAATTACACCCTGAACCGTGGGTCCGGTAATTACAAATACTAATAATACTAATAGCACATTTAATGTTAAAATCTTTATCATTCATAAAATAATAGCATAATATAATAAAGGAGTTTGATAACTCACTACTTAAAAAAAAGTACAATATTATTTATAGTAAAAATTTAATTGGATATATAAAAATAATTATAGTCGTATGAAAAAGCAATGCAAAATTCCGATTCATATATAAAATGGCAAACAAGGAAAAAAATCAAGTCAGAGAGGAATATCGGTCGAGAAAAAGTATTATAATATTTACGTGGGAAATAAAAATATCTGTTATTGAATCCCGATTAGTTTAAGCCAATATGTTGGCTAAGCTACAATTAATGGAAGGTATAGAAAAGTCATATAGAAAAGGTACTAGCATTTGCTAACAATATCAACATTTTAAAAACTATAGTTGTACAATCTAGATCTGTTTGTTACATGAAATATATAACAAACATTTTTGAAGTTAAACGTAATTAAGTCTTCCATTATTATGGATTTAATTTGAACCAAAAAATAATTTCAAATTTTTATCACTTTGGTTGCATGAACATTGAAATCCATAATTAATTTCATAGTAACACATAATGAACTCCGCTATTAGTTGATCTTTTTTTGAAGCATCCATCAATGCCAGTTACCGTTCAAGAATGCTGACAGTATTCTCAATAAGATAATACGGTACCGATAATTGACGTAACAGGTTGACATCCTGGATATAAATGACACCATGTCCACTTTTTACCATACAGTATCGATAACTTTCGTGGTTTATTGTTTGCACAGTGTTCAGCTAAAACCCTCTTTTGTTCATTTTTTAAATATTATTCAAATAAGCCCATACTAAACTGCTCTTACATTGCTTTATTACATAGTCTAGACACAATTTGATTTTTGAATAACTAAAACAACATTAATATCGGGCCTCATGAATGTCTACTGAAAGAGGAATAACATAGTACAAATTAGATCCTTATAACAGCAACATACTTTGGATGATTAATCATCTTCATTTCAAACAATAAGAATTACATCACTTTTCTCAGATTAAGAGGATCAGCAATACGGGCAGAACATAGACTCTGACAGAAGTACGGGTACACCGCGATAATATTATAGTGATTTTAAACTATTCTTGTTAAAACTCTTTTAGTGATTAGCGCTGCCAGGGCAATACTAAGTATAGAGAGCATAACAGCTGTCAAGAATATAAAATTATATGCGATTGACTTAGGATACGATTCACCAAAAGAGTCTTCAGGAGATTTGAGACTTTCCATGAACACTCCAGAAATTGAAGGTCCTATAGACATCCCAATTAAGAATAATAGCATAGTGATTCCTAAAGCCGTGCCGCTCAAATGAACAGGAGATGAAACTAAAGAAACATTAAAAGATCCGATTTCGGATAGCGCTAGTCCTATGGCAACAACAGCCAACGCTATCGAAATTACGAATTGTGAAGGATGGTACAAGAAAAGTACGATGAATCCCGTTGCTGAAACAATAGTTCCTAAAACAGTAGGTTTCAAGTTACCTATCTTGCTTACTAAAAATCCAGACAAGACCGAAATTATAAATGATAGTATCATAAAGGGTAATTGAACAGCTGCAGTGTCAACAGGCCCACCTCCAAAACCAAAAGGAGGGGGGCTCTGAATCAATATAGGCAAAGTTTGATAAATTAGGAAAAATAAGATTCCAATAATCATAATGAGTATATTGGTAGGTAACAAAACATAATCCTTCAGTAAATTGAGGTCAACGATAGGGTTATGAGCTACTCTCTGTGTATTTATGAATATAGGTAAGAGTACTACAGATATGAAAAACAATCCTACAGTCACAATGAGGTTTGAGAAAGTAGATTCAGAAATTGTGTATGGCAGATATGTTAGTCCGGTTAGAAAAGTAGAAACTAAAACAATCAAAACTACAGTCCCTCGTACATCAATTTTTGTATGATTGTCGCTAACTAGGTTATTGTCGCTAACAAGGTTATTGTCACTAGGAACCTGAATCCTCTTGTATACAATTGTCAGTAATAAAACCATCAATGGAACAATTGATAAGAATGTCATATGCCAACTAAAATATTCAACTATAGTTGCACCTAATCCAAGTCCAATAACGGCTCCAGCCGAAAAAACAGCAGTAAAGATTCCCTGGGCTATCGGTAATTTTTCCTCCGAGAACTTTTCTCTAATGATCGCAAACGCGACTGGAAACATTCCCAGACCAATACCTTGAATTATTCTTGATACTATAAGCATTACAATATTATTTGACAAACCGCCCAGCAAAGTACCTAAACTGTAAATAACTATGACAATTAGCAAGATTTTTTTCTTACCATAAATATCTGAGAGTTTACCAATTATAGGAGTCATAACTGCACCTGCTATCAAATACGAAGTTAAAATCCAAGAGGAAGTATTATAAGAAATATCAAAATCGTTTATCACGAATGGTAGTGCAGGAATTAGCATCGTTTCTCCGTACATAGCAATTAAAGCAAGCGAACTAAGAATAGTCAAAGCGACCCATGGTTCTTGGATGGAATTTCTTGAACTCATTTCACGAGATCCTGGTTATGGAGATTAACATAATTACGGCAACTAAAGAAAAAAATGATCAAATGGCATTTTCAAATTAAGTATGATATCATATAAATTTAAATTTGTACACAAGCATGCCTATGAATTTATCCATCCAAGTTTTTTAAAATAATAAACCATGATACCTGCCCCCATTGCAGATATAAAGCACACGATAGCCAGTGGTATATAGTCAAGAATGCTTTCACCACCATTTATGCTTCCAGGAATCGCAATGTTCATGCCATAGAAAGTACCAGCAACAGTAATAGGTATAGACAAGGTGAACAAGATTGTAAGAAAGCTTAAGATCTTGTTAGTTTTTTCTGAATTTAACATGTTATCAGTGTCTTTGTAAATTTCAATGGTCTCCTTTGATTCATCGAGAGCCTCCAATACCTTTGAAATATGGTCGTTAATATTATCAAAGTAGTCTATCAAGTCTTCATGTTCTGCTTCCGGCGAGAAACGCTTGACATCTCTAGATGTAATTTCCAGCATTATTCTTTTTAATGGCAAAACGATTCTTCTAAGGGTAGTAATTTCTCTCCTAAGAATAGACAAATCTCTAGCATTTGAAAACTTGTCGTCAAATACCTCATCCTCTATATCATCCAATTTTCCGATTATCTTCATCAAAATATGTAGCATATTATCTACCAAAGTGTCAAGGATAGAATGGAGAAGATAGCCAGGTGATGCACCCATTAGATTATTTCGAATAGTTGTATCGCCTTCCTTACATTTTTGAAACAAGGACGATAAAGGCTGAAGATCCCCTTGAGTAATCGATATCAAATAGTCTGTTCCTATGAAGAAAGACAGTTGGGAAATGCTAGGAGAGGCCTGTTCCTTCGAGATCGTGGGAAATTGAAGTATGACAAATACGTGATCCTCATATCGATCAATTTTAGGTAGTTGATTTTTCGATAAACAGTCTTCTATATTTAACTCACGAATAGGAAATTTCTTGGCTATAAATTCCAACTTTTCCCTAGTAGGTTTCTCTAAATAGACCCAGAAGAAATCTCTATTACGTATTGTCTCCAATCCCTTAATGTAGTTAGGAAAGTCCACTTCAAACCTATTAACAAGAGATTATTTAGTATATAATTGATTAGAATGAACATGGATTACGATTATATTTTGGATTGAAAATTGTCAAAAATACACACAACTAGTGTTCAAGGCCTTAGATGATCTCATCAAAACATGGTCATTTATTATTTAAATGAAAACACTTAGCATGAAAATTTGATATTTACCCACTAACACACAGTTACAATTCGTAATTCTACAACAACATCAAATATTCCAATCCATAAACAATCGTTCACGGATTGACATACAAGTTTGATAGTTGAATATTATTAGTTATACAATAATCAAGATTCAAAAAGGGTGCGTCAAACAACTTTATATTTATTATCTCTAGAGTCATTCTTTTTGCAACTACCCATAAATCATCTATGCTTATTTAAATTAAAGGTCCTGTTTACAAATGTAGTAGATACTTTATTTCAGTTTTTGAACTTTACTATATTCATTAAATACTAATGGAACCAAATACGAATAAGATGAGATTAGCGGTACATTTTTGCCAAAGCCACCATCCAAAGTAACAGTAGAAACATGATCAGCAAGAGTAAAAATATTTTCTAGCGAATTGCATCAAACATACTTCCTATAGATTCTTAGACACCACAGAAAAAATAAAACTCGATCAGTTTTGGTAGCGTAGAATAAGGCACAGGGTGATCAAAATCCCGTTGCAAAATTATTTACCTTTTTAGTATTCTCTGTCTAATAATTCTGTAAGGGAAAATCGATTGATAAAATCATAACATCTCTATTTAAGCTGTCAGTCAATATACTATTTGGTTGGACATTAGTTAGTGTTATATTCGAAACAGAGCATGACGATCCTGTGATGTTGTTAATTCTGTTAAGAAATCTAGATTAAAACTCGAGCTTCTTCCAATTGAATGTGATAGACCCCGTTGTCTTGTAAAATTGGTTGATCTAGGTAGGCGTTCCCACATTAGCCTCAATAGACCTTTACCCAGAATTACATAGATAATTGAATGATAGTTAGCTCTAAACAGACTAGAAAGGAACATAGCAAAAAGCATTTGCAAAATGCTCATCAGTTTTAGGCAATCTTTTAGATTATTAATAAACAATTTCAATTCTCATAGAGACCAAAAAAAGAGAATCGTAAAGCCAAGAAATTTTTTCCATTAATCGTTTATCATTATTCATTTACAGTACTAGGAATAAGATAATTGAATTCTTTTGAACTTGCAATATATTTCAAGTTTAACGCGCAAAGGTTAAGTCAAGTAGATAAATAAGTATCATTTAGAAATAAATGAAAAAAGATTAGGGACAATCCACTCCGGATTGATTACCTAATTGCATACAGTCTTCCTGTTCGTTTACGGTTATGCTATCTGTTAAGGTATTGTTAGTATTGCTTATATTAGTATCATTTCCTAAAATGTCGGCATTGCTACCCTCAATACTTTCAAACTCTTCAATTGTTTCAGGTCCTGTCAAGTTCAACGGTTGGTAGTCGACCTCAGAATTATTAGTTGTCCCTACTTCTCCAGGTGTTCCTGGATCTATTTCCGATTGTGCAATGACGTTTACAGGCACACTACCGGTAATTGCCGATGCAACTAAAAGGAGAAAAGCAGGTGCCATTCCAAGTATTACTGATTTTTTAATTAGGTTCATTATGAGTAATCATATAAGATAGAATTAAAACATTTTGGTCTGGTTCAAAAAATTTTGCGATTTTCAATGTACTTGGTCTGGACTCGACTATTCGATTAATTCACATAATCAAGATATCTGAATCTGACCATACTGCAATAAGGTAAAGCCGATACACATGTTTGGATCTAACTTTAGAAAACTGATTTACACCACAGATTCTTGAAATGTATTTCTATCCACCTTTTCTGTACAACTTTAATTATTTTGAAATACATTTTTTAATTTAAAATACTTCAATGCTCATCTCACTTGCTGGTTGTGATTATGGCTCTGTTCAGTTAACAGGTTTTAATTCCTTGTTGTGATAGTCGACAAACAGGTTCAACCAGTTTTTTACGTGTTTTAGTTTGCAGTTCTTTAGCCTGCAGGGAAAGTAATCATCGAAACTTTCAGTTCTGTCCTTGATATACTGCATTGTTCTTTCAATCAAGTTTTTTTCATAGGAGGAATGGAGATGGTGTTCTAATTTAAGGAATTGACAAGCCATGGGATACCAAGTACCACCATCTGTTGAAACTGGATGCTTTCCATAGTCTCTGACTATGTTTGACAGAAACCGTTCCGCAACAAACATGTTTCTCTCCTTAGAAATGGATAGTGAGAGAATTTCCTTACTTTTCGCATCTATTGCAACCCATAACCACGTGTATTCTGAACCAACCTTAAGCAATGTTTCATCTACAATGAATTCACATATCCTTCTTTGTTTTGTCTTGATAATCTTAGGTTGGTACTTTTGAATCCAGTTCCAGATAGTGACATGATTTCGTTTGATACAGTATGATAATCTTTCAGATGTTTTCCTAAGAGAAAGACCTGAAAAGTACAAATGTAAGCCATAATACACATATTTTGAAGGTGTTCTGTTTCTAGTATTCATAAAAGAGATAGGACATCTTCAAGCTATAGACTTGACGCTAAATGAACAGAGCCGTGATTATATATAACCAATAATAAATAATAGCATGGCAGCAGTCATCGAAATTCCCCAGACAATCTTGTTCCAATCAAAGATTTTTTGACCGTCCAGCACTCCCATCGGAATCAAATTAAACATCGCTATCCACCCATTAAACGATGCACCTATAGCAAAATAATGACCATTTGAACCTCCGTATAAATTAGAAAGCAGCAGAAAGGCAAAGCCCATTATCAAATTAGTAACCGGCCCTATTAATGCCACACGACCAAATTTTTGCCTATCACCTAAGTGGACCATAACCGCCCCGGGGGCAATAAATTTGAATGGCATTATTGGAAGAGCCGAAATTGCAGTTATGATCAAACCATACGTTTGTGCTCTAAATTCGGCCCAACTACCATAATACTGAGCAAGAAATTTGTGAGCTAACTCATGTACAAGAAATGCACTAATGAATATTGCTAAAAATTGCCACGAAAACGTCCTATATTGATTCAATGAAAGGCCAACACATGTAACCAGCACTGTTGCAATAGATAGATGTAGCAATTCTGTTCGTGAGCTTTTTAGCCAGAATATTCGCTGAAATATATTGAACCAAGATCCACTAGAACCACTATGATAATTTTGTGCAAACTTTGCGTTGTGAGAATTCCTATTATACAGTTCCAAAAAAGGACATGAATGTATCAATGGATTTCTATGATCACTACAAAATCGTTCTTTGCAATAGTTACATCTAAAATGGAGATTGTCAACTCTATCACAAAAATTGCATTTACCAGTATTGTTATCCCCTAGATTGCTCATTAGAATAATCCTAATCGAATCAATCTTAACGATAACGAGTCCAAAACATCAATGTCAGTACCATCATTTGCAAGGCTACCGTTATACATAGTAATCAAATCTGTCGCGAAAACACTAAATCGACAAATATTTGGAAAATGGTAATCCATATATGTAAATATTATGCGTTACACATATTTAATAATTAAATATCTATCTTGTTAACAAGAATCAATTCATCAAAAAGGGATTAAACTTTAAAATATCTTTTAATTCAGCCTCACAAATTCTATTTTCATACTTAATTTTTAATGAATTCATATGTGTTAGGATTTCAGATGTAAGAATATAGTGATTTGAAATGGAATTCTTGCCTAGAAGACTAATTCTTAATATGAAATAAATTTAGCCAGCTCCAGTATATCAGCAGGTCGTGAAGTTATCGAATGCGTCAGGTAATTTAATGGTCTTAGTATTAGGTCCATAATTTGGATTCTGTTTTATTTATTGGTATTTTGATAAATTGTGGGAAAGATCTCAAGTTTAGAGCAGGGATGAAAGTTCAACAAATTCATTGAACCAAAAAAACTAAAATAGTCAGAAAATTGGCTAATTTTGATATATTATAAAAATAGATAGTCCAAGCTGCTTTTTTGCATCTATCCTTGATTATTTAAAACACAATGAATTGTCAATTTAACAAGTAATTTTCTAAAGTAATAATCTATGTCATATTATGGATGCAAATAAGGATAATATATTGATGACGCCAATGTTAAAAACTCCAACTTGTCCAAGAATTGGAATACCAATCAGGAACCCTGTGCTTACTGTTATCAGAATTGCTTATCCGTGTCTTAAAAAATCTGAATACAGCAGATGATCAATCACATATAAACTCAGGTAAGCATACAATTCTAAAGCAACATGGTCCAAAATAACAGACTTAGTGTTGACACAATATAACTCCATCGTGCGATCAACAAATATGATAATTTAAAATACCTGATCTAAACCTTCACTCGTTGAACCGTGTAATAACGTTTCGGATCAAAAGCCTATAAATATGATCTTCCTTATCGCATTGTTCAGAAAAAACAATCAACGAACATCAACCCACCGATGGTGCTACAGACAGTTTAGTATATAATAATAGTAACTTAGGATATAGCAATCCTAGTTCCACCATTGATAGGTCTCCACAATTTTACTTGGTCAAGATAGATTGTAACATGCGTTACCAAAAGTGTCAATTGTTTTATTTTTTTTATGTTTCTCCGTTTGTACAAATTTAGAAAACGGATGCTTCAATAGTTGCAGTGTAGAACGAAAAGAAAAATAATTTATACTGATTCAATTATGTCGCCATCAGGAATATTTTTTCCGTATTATTGCTTCATTAATAGGCGGATGTAAATACCCACCATGGTCAACAGTACAAAAACCAGGAACGTAACTTCTATGTTATGTAAATATGAAACGTTATGGGATATCGACTATTGATCATACAATCTATCATACTTGCTCATCTATACGGATATGTTCGACTACAATCTTGTTAAAGTTCAACTTATAATAGCGGTGAATAATTGTGTGATAACTCTAATCTAATAAGCATATGCACCATCTGCAGGTCTGCACTGGTTGCATAATTTAATCTTTTGATTAGTAGCTTTTCTTGTAACAATCATGATTTCTACGTCCTCCATACCACAATCATCACATTTTCCGATCATTAATACAGATTAGACATAATAGTTAAAATAGATGTCAGCATTTGTCTTAATTTTTTTTTAGAATAATGTACTGGGATTTAAAAATAATAACTTCAGATATTGTTTTTGAATTTTACTTTTAATTGCAATAGAATATATAAAAAAGAACCAAGACGAAATGATAATTTAGATTTAAATGAAAATTAAAAATGTATAAACGATGGCTTAGGTTGGTCAAGAATTACTTGAAAAAGATATTTGCCAATACCCTAAATCTCTGATCAAGGATTTTGATGCCAATGTACTCGTTATTGAATTTCCAGTTAATAAATTATCACTGAACAAAAAGGTAAACAAAGAGTAAACCATACTTAGAGAATGATACTTACAAAGCATAGATGATGTAGTAGGAGGAAGTGGGGAGGCTTGTGAATTGAACCCCTATCTAGACAAGATTTAACCTATTCTTCTGACTACTAGGAATTATTTGTTTATATATTACTTTCAATAATTCTCTAATCTATTTGTGTTTAAAAATGAGATGACAGTATTTGAAATACAAATCAAGAGATATTCATTCTTGTTTCAAATCAAAAGAACTAATTTCTGATAAGGTAACACAGATATCATAAACAAAGATATACGAAAATTATTTTGAACGTTATCTCCTATTCCCTTTTACCAACATAGTAAATATAGAACCTATAAATCAAATCAGTATATTTTTGTGCCAGTTTTTGCCATTTTGAATAATGAAGACATCCTTTTAATAAAAGATAATCAATACTCCCATGATCTACTATCATCACATGTTCATACAGAATACAAGAGCTTTCATTCATGTTTGTATATATTGTTTGCTTTAGTTAAATCACAATTCATCGATTAATAGTCAGTACCTCTTTTTCTAGTTTACACACAATCTTTAAATATTAACATTCGTAGGACTGTGTTTTATCATTACAAAGTAAAAGAATTTGAATTTATATTTATTGTCCGTAGGACTCGACTTGTAGAAAGCAATTCATCTGAAAAAACTCAAAAACTATGATATTGTCTATGCTAGTCAATATTTTACTTGTCTATAAAGTATTTATTAAGAGAAATAGTCTCTACCTAGTTATCACTCAACATAATTCCGAGATATTTTGCAAATTGCTTTAAATAATATCAAGAATAATCATCGCCTTGGTGTGATGGAAATTTTCTCAATCTTTAACGATTACGATTCATTTATCAGTTCCAGTTTAATCCTCATGTAACTATCATAGTATAAATATAATGTTTGACTATATTTTATACCGCAAACTACTTATCCATATACAAAATAATTCGGCACAAACCAGAAACCTATTAATCTTGAAGGCCGAAATGGCACTGAGGAGTAGCATGTTACTCTAAATACATCCTACTCCCGTACATTCCTTTTCTTTTGTCGATTATTCTAGTTGCGATGCCATCAATTAATCATTATATTTGTGAATAAACCAACAAGACATATGTTCACATCTTCTCAAGAATGGTCTGATCCAAACAAAGCATTACATTATTTGAGCAGAGTTAGCACATACTCAAATAGAATTCCAGGGGAGCAAGTATTGTTACAAAGTATCCCGGACACCACTAAAAGGATTCTAGATTTAGGGTCAGGAGATGGGAGGATGATTAAACTAATCAAAGAATATTTTAAAGGCAGATCAGATATCGAATTTACAGCACTGGATATCTCGCCTCCAATGTTACAAGCACTTGAAAGTTATTTTAAGAACGATCAATCTGTCAAAATAATAAAACATGATTTGGATGACCCCTTACCCGATCTAGGCTATTTCGATACAGTGATATCCAGTTTCGCAATTCACCATTTAAGACATAAAAGAAAATTCGAATTGTATGAGGAAATATACGAACTATTGAATCCACTTGGGATATTCTGCAATTTAGACCACGTTGTCTCCGTATCTACTAGAAATCATATAAAATTTTTTGACCTCATGGGAGAACCGTTATCACGAGAGGAAAAGTCTGACAAAACATTGTCTGTAGAAAGACAACTTCAAATGTTTAGAGATATTGGCTATATAGAAGTAGATTGTTTGTGGAAGTGGTACGAAATAGCTCTTTTGGTTGGATATAAAAATTAAATTTTTTTCTATACTAGGAATTATTACTGAAGCAGAAATTTTGAAAATTATTGCGACATGTTTTAACGGTTTTTAATGGATGCTGAAGCACAAAATATTATATTTTCAGGATAGATGATACGATTATTCTATGAATTTATTTCATCAATCAAGCGTGCAAATAAAGGATAATCAAAAACTACCTCAAGAATTACAAAAAGATTTAGATTCAATTTATTTGCAAAATACTGGTTTGTTAGGTATCACAGATCAATACGATATCAAAATAAACCTCGAACTGAAGAAATGTTTTCTTATCAAATAAATAATGATGTTCTTTGTGAAATCATTATATCAACTATATTCGAATTCGTGATTAGAAGGTATCGAAGTATCGCTTTTACAGACTAAAAATGTTTTGCTTGAGATTTTATATATCATTTAAAAAATCTGGCAACCATATACCATGCTTAGAGTTTATATAAAATTTAGGATAATTAGATAAATATATGGTTGATTTTTTTAGATCGAAACGAAATAGGAGGTTTACTCCAGACGGAGAACCATTGGAAAATGTCGACGGGAGTGGTGGTGGTGGATTTAGATCATCCAGTCCGTTAAAAATCGCCATACTAGCAGTAATAGCAGTTGTAATAATATTTGTAATTTTAACCTCTAGTCTAAAGATAGTGGAGGCTGGTAATCGAGGAGTGTTATTGAAATTTGGAGCTGTAGACACTTCGGTATCATTAAGCGAGGGTTTGCATTTTGTGGTGCCATTTAGAGACACAATAGTACAAATGGAGGTTCGAACTAAATTGCTTGTAGAAAGTACCACCTCACAATCAAGAGATCTTCAGAACGTCGCGACTGAGGTGGCATTGAACTACCGGTTAGATGAAAGCGCTGTACCCATATTATATAAAGAAGTAGGAGTTGATTTTGCCAATAGAATAATAGTTCCTACTATTCAAGAATCTGTGAAACAGGTGACCGCTAGATACAATGCAGAAGAACTCATTACACTGAGAGATAAGGTGAAAGCAGAAATTGAAGAGCAAATTGAGGGCAGACTCAGGCCATATAATATTATTGTGGACACAATTTCCATCACCGACTTTCAGTTTTCGGATCAATTCATCCAGTCTGTAGAAGCAAAGGTTCAAGCAGAGCAAAGGGCGCTCCAAGCACAAAATGAGCTTCGTAGAATACAAATTGAAGCTCAACAAACAGAAGCTCGCGCATTGGGGGAGCAAAAAGCCAATATAGCTTCAGCAGAAGGTCAAAGACAAGCCAACATCCTTAGAGCCCAAGGAGAATCCGAGGCTATAAAAATAATTGATGCACAACTAAGGAATAGTAGTGAATATCTTAAATGGCTACATGCACAAAAATGGGATGGAAAGCTACCCCTTGTTACTGGCGGTGGTGGTGCTGAAGGTGGTGCAAATAATTTAGGAGGCATCCCTTTCATTGAGATCCCCCTTGGGGGTTCTGACTCGAATTCCAGAACTAGTTCTTTTCCACTAGCAAATAATTCACCTACTTCTACGAGTCAATAAAGTCCCATATCCACCAATACTTCATTTTCTTCTTCTTCTTCTTCTTCTACTCCGCAACCATAGCAACAAAACAAACTTTCATTACCTTTTTTAGAAAATGATAGATCATAAGAGGTAAGTTACCTTAATGGGATCTTCGACCTCTTGAAGAATACCGGATAACTTGATTAATGATAAATAAATGAGACAAAAACTAAACTAAACTAAGGCAATTTTGGTCTTGGTCTCTTTTCAATCCTAGAATTTAATATTAGATTTATATCACAGGAAGAAAGATTGAGATAACCTAAATTATGATAGTTCTGATTTATCCACAGTTTCATACGTACTGAGGTAGAATAAAGACTAATGACAAATCATAGTTCACTATCTTTTCTAGATTCAGGAAATCGATAGAATGGAAATAGATCTGCTGACCTATTTAGTACTATTGAAATAAGATGATTGATGCAAGATACTGTAATTTGGAATAACCGTAATCAAGATAATGTATGACTTCTTATGTTGATTATTCAGTCGAATATTACTACTGATTTTTCCCTTGAAAAATTGTTATAATAATCTAATAACATTTTTGACGTGAAAGCTACCTACCTTTATGGTTGTAGAAAATTAGACCGACCATCCCAAGGCAAAAGATACAGGCCTGATAACGACAATTTGTAGATCAGCATGCAAAGCAAGTTTACAGGTACACACTTGCGTGTTTTATAAACGATCAGAATACATATTTTTCAACAAATCATCTCAATCGCTTCTTGTATTAGTTCGCGCATTTTGATCGGTTTTTGGAGGATTTTTTCAACATACTTGTTTTCAACCAAATCGTTCTTTATTTTTTCATCCAACTCATAAGCAGATATCAAGATAATCTTGATACAATTGTTCTTTTATTCGTCTAGCAACCACATCTCCCAACATATCCCCAAGTTTATAGTCTAAGAAGAGCAGATCAACATTAGAACCATTGGTCTTTTGTTCAACATATTTATTTATGCAATCACAGCCAGAACTGACCTTAATTACTCCAAATCGTAACTCTAGAACATTAGAATATAAATCTAAAAGATCTATCCCATCTTCACATACCATAACAACTTTCGGTGGGTTACGAGTTATTTTGTTAAGGTGCTCCATTTTGAATAAAGTCCTAACGTAATTATAAAGATTTGTCAGAAAGGTCTAGCGAGTATACAAAATCAAATTTAGAAAAAATAATGTGTTGTTTTATTTGAGAATTTATCAGGTTGTAGTTTACATTTGATGCATATTTAAAAGAAGGAATTGAAAGCTATTTGGATCACACATGGTCAATATATGGTAGAGACGATTTTAGATTCTGATTGGCAGCTACTGAAAAAAATCTTGTCTATGTAACAAAGAAAATATGTCAAGCATTGGCTATCCAATATAGAGCCGCAAGTATAAAGGCACCTACTGCAATACCATTAATAATTTTCCATTTTCTTTCCATTGTTGATAATAATATGGCCATTGTTAAAATATTTTGTCACTTGTATTGACTGTCGTCTACAACTAAAGAATTATCTTTGAATGAAAAAGAAGACAATATTATTTAGAATTTTATATCTATCCGATACTTGCAATAATACCTTTTAATTTGATCTGTTTTGCTTGTTTCTTACTAATTAATTCTAGAAGGTCATCTTCTTTTATCCTTCACATCCAACAAAATAAATTTGTAATTTTTTGGATTTACAAAGAATTAATTAATGATGGTGACATTTCCCTGCTTTCTTTGCTATTACACCCATTTAATTTTGAGACAAGGTGTAGAAACAAAATTGTTTAATTACGATTACTTTTCTTGTACTTTTAGGCGCAATTGGATTCCATTAAGGAAACCAAATCCTAGTAAAAATGACTGTACTAGTCGAGTCCGTCAAAAATTATATCGATGATTTAGTCCAAATGGGACCTTAACATCCAGGCCATTTTTTCATGGATTTCCATTAGACCTATTAGAAAATCATTTGTACCCATATCATTATATTTCTCCTCACATTCGTCAGCACTTTTACGCAAAAATTTTATCGTACTTTCATGGTCTTTTAGTAGGTTAGAAATCATTTTCATGTCAGATGGGTATTCACCTGGATTTTCCTTCAAATGTGCGATCTGAAGGAACTCATTCATCGTTGCTACAGTTAAGCCCCCTAATTGTCGGGTCCTCTCAGCTATTTCATCGACCATTTCATCCAATTTTTCATATTGTTCTTGAAAAAATTCATGTCTTTCTTTAAAATCCTTTCCTACTACATTCCAATGATAATTTCTAGTCTTGGTGTAAAGGAGATATTCATCTGCTAATAACATATTTAAGATACCTACTACCCCCTTTCGATTTTCCAATTCAATACCAATATCCACATTTTCTTTCATTTCATTAACTTGTTTCTTAAGCATGATGAATTATAATGGTGAAAAAAGTTTTTATACATAACATGAAATAATGATGGGATGCCTCATAAGAGTTGGACTTTTGTTTGAAAAACAACGTACTTAGACTCTAAATATTCAACAAAAATGTAGATATAGTGGTAAAGCCTTAAATGAGAAACTTCTCATAGGAAAGGTAATAAAATTATTCAAAATTGTCCCAGAACAAGGGTTTATTTGTCTTCACCTCGCGGTGTAAAAAAAATCCATACATCGTGCAAGCCATAATGCCCCAGTTTTTAAGCAAAATTGATTCTTCAGGAGTAAAATTGATCTAGCCAAATTTCATTTTTTTATTGACAAAGTTGATGCCAAATTTTATGGTTCACAAAGTAATGAGGGTATAGCAAATTAATATAATTAGGACATACGCTATTTTGTTTAGGCTTACACGTTGTGATACTCCCCTATTCTTGTTTCAGTTGTTTGACTCAACATGTAAAGAACATGTTTCTAGAAGCATAATTCCTAGGATAGTGGTACTATGATCCCTATTGTAATCGCCCAGTAATTAATTTAAATACAGAGTATTGAAAGGTTAAAATAAACATACAAAGAAGAAGGAGAAGATGAAATAGGAGAAGAAGACAACAACATTATTTATCCATTTTAGATCTATTAGAATATGGTTGTCGATACAATTAGAACTCTAAAACTATTAGGCAATTGGGCTGGAAACAGAATCGTACAAAAAAAACGTCCATTGATTGCTGTTTATAGTTTGACTCACTATTGTAACTACTATTGTCCCATGTGTCCCTTTGGTGATTCAGATAAGATAAATCAGATCAGATTAGCAAAGAACAATGATCTTACAACTGAACAATGGAAAACCATATTTGATAAGACCTCCAAATACTGCATCTGGTCAATAATAGAAGGCGGAGAGCCAACATCTCGTCCTGATTTTATGGAATTAGTAAAACATCTTTACGATATCAAAATGCCTATTACGCTCATTTCCAACTGTTCATTACTACATAAATTAGATCTAGAACACCTCAGAGAATACATTCAATTTATTACATGTAGTATAGATTCAGTATTTGAGGATTCTTATTGCAAAGTACGTGGAGTCAACAAAGAGACTTTTCACAGAGTGGTAAAAAACATTCACTTACTGACAGAACATCATGTTCCTCATTACTTTAATAGTGTAATTACCAAATTTAATACAGAAGAGTTCATCGATCAATCTTACTTTGATAAGGCAACAGAATTGGGATCCGATGCTGTTTCCTTGACCTTTGTAGAAGACAGATCGGATGTAAACTATTCGCTTCTTCCAGATAGAAAAACCATGAATAAAATATGTGAAAGTATATTAGATTATTCAAAGAGGAAAAAAAGACCTCGTATCCTGATTCCTGATCTGTACTTTAAACAAATTCTTGAATACGGTCATGTACTTTTCGATGAATGCGGAGTATGGAAAAGCGTATTTGTTAATGGAGATGGGTCAGTTCTTGTACCTTGCTGGAAATTCAAAGACGCAGAAAATACATACAATCTATTGACCCACAGTATTGATGAAATATGGAGTGCTCCCCAGTGGGATATTGCAAGAACTTGTCATGATTGCAAGGTTCTAGGTTGTATATGGTATTCTTCTCAACCCATTACTACATTTGCTGGCAACTATATGCGAGGTTTATCCAAATATATTTCTCACAAAAATCCTGAAACCAAAATTTTGGAGAGTCATTAGCATAATTCAAACAGGTCATGTTACAATGATGTGATTAGTATATAGGCGTAATGGTTTATAATACAATCTAATCAATAGTCAGAAATTGTTATTCAACATGAATTGTTATTTAATGTCTTAATTGCAGTAGAAAATTCCGACAATCCTGTAAACAAGTTAACGGACTCAAATTTTTGTCACGATCTTATGTGATAACTTAAAGAAAGCCAGAGGCAAAGCAAACGTCAACTTAGAGTCGTAGAAGCGTGAAACCAAAGATGCAAAGAGCAAAAAACTTAACCATGAGTGAATTTATGAAAAATGTCGCGCCCAAAACGAGTAACTATATATGAGTGAATTCCCAAATTCAAAGAACAAGTTGAGAAGATAGCCACCGTGCAGCAGTAATCGCCTAAGAATTATTCTCATCTTCTTTATGATGCATACAAAACGCATTTACCCCAAGACCCAGTATGCTAGCAGCTATAGGAGCAATCAACAAAGCTGAACTTTCGGGTAATTTTAGCTTCTCTAGTATCAATTGAATCAAAGATGTGCCAGTAATTGAACCACCAGACTTTACCAGGTTATGGATGCTCCCTGAAGGATGACAAAGATCATCATGTAATACATCAGCATATGCTACCCAGATAGATCTACCATCAGGAATTGTTCGGTTATGTTCTAAATCTACTTCAAAGAGTGCAGGCATGACTAAGTCAACGTCCATACCACGTTTTCTATAATCAACCAATATTTCTTCCAATTTGTAGTAAACGGGGACCAAACTACCACTAGATTTTTTGACTGCAATAGACACTTGATCAGCAAGTTCTCCCGCCTTTTCAATGGCATGTAGACCCATCCGCTTCACCCTCTCAGATTTCGTTCTAATACTCGTTTATAAAATTTTAGTACTGGTTAATGGGAGAACCATGAAATTAGTTTGACGACAATAAAATATACTTTAGTGATCAAGTGAGCAGAGTAGTTCCGAAAGTCTGAACGGTTTTGTAAATAAATCAGCATCATGTACTTTAGCACTTTTGATAAGCTCGTGTGGAAGATGTTCCTTTGCAGCGGTACTCATTATCATTATACGTTGGGATGAATTTCTTTTACGTATTTCATTTGCGACAGCTAATCCAGATATCTTATCCAAATGAGTATCGAGTAATATGATGTCATATTTTTTATTTTTACTTGTATTTGAGTTATATAAAAAATCTAATACTTCATAACCAGTATTAAATGCATCATAATCATAACCAAGATAATTAAGATAGTGTTTCATAATTGAAAGGATTCCTGGATCTGATTCAGCTACCAAAATTGATTTCTTCTTTTGACCTAGCTCGTGGCGGTCAGTTTTATACTTGCTAGAATTATCTCTAAATGGGTTGCTAGAATGTATTGATGAATCTTTATCTTTATATGGTAATTTTGTTAACCTTTTACCTTTTTTGCCTCTACTATTATTGCGACCCATTGATGCAACATATTGCAAGTATTCGATAGACATTATCCTACAGTCTGTATTAATTTAGTATAGCATGGTTAATAAACCATTAATTTAATGTTAGCTAATTAGTAACTCTTAATATCATTAAATTTAGTTTCTTCCAAAATCATAGTGAATTAGGAAGAGCAATTCATATTAAACCATGTAATCAAAAGTTTCAGAAAAAAGCCAAAATATAGCTAAAACTGTAATATATTTGAGTATGTTACAAAAAATTGACAATTATTTGTATGTTGTTAAAAACATCAACTAACCTAAAGTATCAATCTAAACCACTTGGCTATTTATATAGACAAACTAAAATAAGGAATCTAGTAGTTGGCAATAGCTTTTGCATATTAAGATATGTCAGCTAAAGCACCTATCAAATTTAATAACAGGAACCATTAATTTAGATATTGTTCTATTCCAAACGTATTGAGATGTTTTCTATGCGAAATAAAGTTATTTCCCTCTAATACTCCACATAGGTTCGATAAAATTTCCATTCATCTGCCTCTTTCAGCCAGGAAATACACACCAGTACCAGAATTAGCAATCTATTATCACATATTGTAACTATGAAATGCATATACTGTTGTAAATAGACACAATCACTTCAAATAATTGTCGCCATGGTATAGACGAGACAAAGTAACCATCAGGTTAGAATCAAATTAATCGACTTGTTTACTTGTAGGATAAGAAGTTTAGTAACATAATAGTAATAGATACTTCCCAATATATTCATAGTAATTAACATATAAATTGTGATCTAAATTAGATGCATTAATCAAAACAATGCTATATGTGATAATCACTATTGTAATTACCTCTTTGCCTATTAGAGATTCACTCATAGTTATAGCTATTTCACCATTACAAAGAATTATCGATATAGAGTGTTATCAGGTTCTTATTCCACATGAATTAGGTCCGGCTTCTAAATCTCTGAATAATACATTCTCACAGGATATGAGATTTTTATTTATTTTTACGATTTTATCGTAATTCATCGGTTGCAGAGGAATATTTGCCAAGACGTATTTTGAAAAACTGTTCTCTGACTGCGTAATATTTCCCAATTTCAATTTTATTGATCGTAAAGTGTTAAATATAGGTTTATCATGTTCAAAGGTTTCGCTATAATGTGATGGCAAAACTATAGTATCATCTGGCAGACTGAAAAGTTTATTACTATATGTCTGATAGAGATTGGAGGTAAATTCTTGTGCCTTGTTGTGCAAGTCTGGCCTTCCAACTCCATTGACAAATATAGTGTCACCTGTGAAAATCAATAAAGAATGATTACGAAAATTGTTTGTTGTATCTAGTTTATGGTTATCCCCTTCTGTGGTATTGTAGAGATCCAAAGTAAAGCTCATACTTCCTTCAGTATGACCCGGGGAATGAATAGCCTCTAAATAGAATCCATTTCCAATTCTTATTTTATCTCCCTCGTTAAGACGGTTAATTACTAAATGATTTTCTGCGGGTAAATCCTCTAGAACATATTTTTCTACGGAACTAATGTTAAGCTGAGCCTTGTATTTTAAAGCAATTTTCGTGGCACCAGATAAATGATCCGCATGCATATGAGTATCAATTATATTTAAAATTTTAAGCTGGTGGTTAGTTATTAGATCATCGATGACACTATCAATACTACATGTAGGATCTAATACCACGGCATTTTTTTCCTCTGTAGATGCGATGACATAACTCATACA
Source organism: Candidatus Nitrosocosmicus franklandus (assembly GCF_900696045.1). Taxonomy (GTDB): domain Archaea; phylum Thermoproteota; class Nitrososphaeria; order Nitrososphaerales; family Nitrososphaeraceae; genus Nitrosocosmicus; species Nitrosocosmicus franklandus_A. Next base: position 2,329,095 of record NZ_LR216287.1, on the reverse strand, counting down.
CCCTTTTGAAATGCGTCTGATTTGCCAAATTCGTAGAGGAATTGTCTTTTCAATTTCGAGTTCAGTTACATCATATATATTGCTCCATTCGGATATACCCCCCTCGACAGTACGGACCTTATATCCCATTGAAGATAACGCCATTGCTGCAAAGGATGAACGCTGTCCATGTGCACAGTAAGTAATAATTTCTTTGTCCTTTGGTAGTTTCTTTAGCGATTCCATAGACATTAACGTATCAATCGGAATCAGCATAGAATCTCGATATTTGTCGTACGAGATGGACCACATATCATGTTCTTGCTTGGTTCTTACATCTAAAATCATAAAATCATCCCCATCATCCATTTTTTTCTTCAATTCATATGGTTTGATTATAAGATTATTGTCATTGTTTTTTCTGGAGTTTCCAACATTTGAAAGCATGCCTCTTCTTTGACAAGTCGTGATTTATAAATCATAAATACATTAAACTGAAGTTTTCAAATAGGTTGAATGTACTAACCAAATTCAATCAAATATCTGTCAAAAAATAGGCAAGAATTTCGAAGTATTTTTTACTCATTACTGATACGCATGTCTATTGCTATCCTTTAACACTAAAATTATAAGATTAGTAAAGATCGATGAAACACAAAAGACTTTGAATCAAAAATAAATTTAAATAAATTTGTATTTCTCAATTTCTCAAATGCCGATAGTAACTAGCGAATATTCAACTAAAACCCGCGGAGAAAACGATATTATCAATTTAACAGACATAGTCGCTGCAACAATTAATGATTGTACATTACAAAATGGAATTGTCACTGTTTTTGTCGTTGGCTCTACTGCAGCAATCACAACAATAGAGTATGAACCAGGCTTGAAGAAGGACCTTTCAAAAACTCTAGATAAAATTGTTCCCAAAGGGATTATTTATGAGCATGACAAAGCATGGCATGATGGGAATGGTCATTCACATATTCGTTCATCTTTAATTGGTCCGGGTTTAACAATTCCATTTATCAATGGTCGACTATGTCTGGGAATATGGCAACAGACAATATTAATTGAATTGGACACAAGATCAAGAGAAAGAAAAATTATTATACAAATTATCGGAGAATAGGTTGCATATTAATTTAATAATATATTACATACAAGAATAATGAGTCTCGCATACAACAATCACCCGGTTTTTGTTATTGATGCTATGCTAGGAAACATTGCAAAGAAGCTAAGATTGTTTGGTTTTGATACCAAGTATGAGTCAAATATAAGCGATGATCTTTTGATCAAAGAGGTTCTCCAACAGAAGAGAATTCTAGTTACTAAGGATAGGCAACTTTATCATAGGTTAAAAAGCAAAGGAGTTCTAGTAATCTTACCATCACGGATTGATGAAACAGGTATATTAATTGAATTGCTAAAAGGCTGTCAAATAAAGCATATAGATTTGTTACCTAATTCATTAACCCGATGTGGGATGTGTAACGGCTCTCTCTATACTGTTAATAAGAACTCTGTAATTAAGGAGATACCTTACAATGTGTTTGACCATATCGACACTGCCTATAGATGTACTAATTGTCTGAAAGTGTATTGGAATGGCACACATATTAGTCATATCAATATTTTATTAGAAGAAATCAACTACAACTTGAAAGTATAAAGCATGATAATCTTTATTTTAAGAATTTTTGTCTGGATAAAAACTTCCTTACCAAGTATGCCCTTTGAGCAATCAATAATGAATGACTTAATGAAAGAGCCCGTTACATATTGGAATACTACCATTATTTTCAACAAAGATTTGAATGTCAAATTATTGTAAAAAAAAGACGTCCTTTACTATTACGACATTTTAATTAAAAAGATTTAAGTTTTGATAAACAAACGTAAGCTGTAATTATGAAAATTGGAATAATAGGTTCAGGAGAAGTTGGATGTAGATTGGGAAGCGGATGTATCGATTTGGGCCATCACGTAATGATTGGAACAAGGAACCCCGAAAAAAAAGAGATCCAATCATGGCTACAGGAAGCAACCAACAAGGATAAGGCCTTTGTAGGAACATTTGCAGAAGCTTCAGCATTTGGAGATTTAATAATAATCGCAACACTATGGAGTGGAACTGAAAACGCAATTGATCTAGCAATTCCGACCAATTTTAAAGATAAGATAGTTGTCGATACTACTAATCCGCTAGATTTTACAGACAACAGTTCCCCAAGACTATCAATTGGATTTGATAAATCAGCAGGAGAAATAATTCAATCGATCCTTTCTGATTCCTTTGTGGTAAAGGCATTCAACATCATAGGAAACCCACATATGATCAGACCAGATTTTCCATGTGGTCCACCCACAATGTTTATTTGCGGCAATTCACAGGACGCAAAAAACAAAGTAATTGAAATACTTACCAAACCATTTGGGTGGGAAACAATAGACCTAGGCGGTATTGACCAAAGTAGACTGTTAGAACCACTAGCAATGATCTGGATAAATTACTATATTAAGTCAGGTTCCGGAAACCATGCTTTTAAGTTATTAAAAAAATAAGCCTCTTAGTATAACCTGGTGTAAAATTATCAAATCGCAATACTATAGTACGATCAGCAATAGTACAATAGTTGGATATGGAATTATTGAGCAATTCGTGTTTTGACATCTTGGATAACCCAAGTTTAATCGAGTTCATAAAATGCATGTTGTTTAAAAAATTATGTAGGTAGACTCTTCACCCCTATTATCATGATAATATATAATGATGTAATAATGGAAATATAACAAAGATTTGAGGTTCACCATACTTGCCTATGCATAGTCATGAGCACTAGTGTCATTTTAACAAAAAAGAATAATTCGTGATCGCTACTTTTGAACGAAAGTAAATAGAGTCTAGAAATTGTATAAAGAAACTAACAATCATCCAGAGATCTTTTCTAACAAGATGGAAAAGTATTTCAATAAATAGGATCATACAATTAGCGGATTTTTGATTTCTCTGAAGGTTGATGTTTACTTTCATCATACTGAAAAGAGTACATGACAGGCAAGATTGTATTGGCTCTCCGTACCTCAATAGCACGTGACAGAATTGCATTTCTTAGATAATAGTCTATTTAACCCATGTGAATTAACTTCCAAAATAAAAAAGAAACCAATGGCGGACACATGTTGAAATAATAATTTATTTTATATGGATTTGGACAGAATTCCAATCAAATTATTTAGATGAGAGGCAAATTCATTTGATAATAGCATTATTACCCGTACTCAGATTACCTTACATTAATTAACAGACAACAATTTCTCAAGAGAGGTGTGTACTCCTAAAACATATTATTAACTATTTGTTAGTATTATTCCATAATCTTAAATCCACTAATCAATGATTCAGAATGTATAAAAGCAATTTTGGCCACACCAAACTATATTGCATTGGATTAAGTATTGCAACTGCAATCGTTTTGGAACAGACAAGTCAAAGACAATCGAGTTTTACAAAATTAGTGGATCAAGAACCGAACTTAGATGCAGTCAATGCAAAGGATTGATGGGTTGGTGGGATGAACCTTCTCGTGTAAGGAAAATTAGGCCAGAGACAAGAGATTGGTCTTATCAAGAACGTTTATTCTTTAGATAATCTATCTTTTCATTAAAAACCATGGTTGGTTTGATTTCAAATCTTATAACATTATTAACTTTTTTAGAAAGAAGGTTTTTAGAATAACTAGTCTAGTCAAACAATTTTCAATTATGCCCATAGTTTTTGCTAGAGTATGAATACAACTGAATTAATGAATGGATAGAAATAAAAGTAAAACCAAATTAAAAACTGTTAAATTATTTTCTGACGAGTGAAATTACAAAAATTTTCTTAGAGTTTGATAGCATTTTATTCATAGTTATACCTATTGACAATTTCTTATCTGTAAAGTAATATATTCATGAGACTGTAACTTAGATATTAGTAAAATTGCGAATCTTGACTAATTTAATCAATTCAAGTTTGATTCGCAATTTGTCGATAAAATCGGTTTTAATATTTTTTATAGTTGTTGAGACATGCGCATTTATTTTATACTTTTCAGGAAATTTTGGTAATTATAATATTGCAAATATTTTGTCATCAGGTATCCTTTCTGGCTTGAGTTTAATTTTTATATTAAAATATTCAAATTCTATAGGCAAAATTAACAATAGAGAATTATTTATTCTCTTGTCATTTTCATGCTGGTTTATCGCTGAGATATTGTATGGCTACATCAATGGTTACCTTCAAATAGATGCGTACCCTTCGTTTGCGGATTTATTTTATGTTATGGGATATATCTTTTTCTTCGCTTTCTTATGGCTAATGAATAAAGTTTACAAAATAGAGCTTGCTTACATTTTAAGCGCCATTATTACGTTCTCTCTAGTAGCATTTTATATCCTGTATGTTTCAATTTTTGTGTACGACATCCATTCCTTTAGTGGCAGCGAAGCAGATCTCACCTTATTATTTGTCTACCCAATTGTTGATCTGTTTATAGTAATGGGTTCGATCATATTTTATCTTAGGGGAAGAACAATCTCGTTAAACAAGGGACATAATTTCTGGATTTTTATATCCATGGGGGGAATAATTTTCTTTGTTGCAGACGTTATTTTTGGATTTAATGATCTCTTTCGTATCCTAAGTGATGAAAACACCTATCTATCCGATTTGTTTTATAATTTAGGGTATTTGTTATTCGGGATTGCCTTTATTGTAAGAATAAGTTATCTAGCATTTTTGCCCGATGCAGGTAACACAAACAGTAATAATACAAACACAAGACCCAAGAATATAAAAAAGAATTAGGAATGTTCTACCCCAAATGCTATTTTTACAGTCGAGTGGTATTGGGTTATTTTCCCGGTATTAGAATCTACTTTTGCAGTCATGTCTTTTAGCTCAATACCCGTTATACCATGAATTGTTTTCTTGGCCTCAGCTAGTGCCACCTGCGCTGCATCTTCCCAACTTGTTGGAGAAGCCCCTACAATTTCAATAATCTTAGCCACATGTGTCATTATATCAATTTTTTAAATATTATACTTTATATACCCTATAAAGAAATATTTTACTCAGTTTTATTAGCTCTAATAGTAAAATAAATATACAAATCGACCAATTTTTGATTGATAGAGTACTATCAACAAAAATATAAGAAATGGAAATTTGGATTATAGTTTGAAATAAGATTATAGATCACCAGTTTGGATATCACAAAATAAACGACCTACATTCATCAGTCGTTTGATATAGAAAATACCATTAGCGGTTTTCTTTATTTTCTTCAAAATCGAACTCATCCGAATATGGTCATGAACATATGTTACCCGTAAAAGTAAGATGTATTATGTATCATATAGAATAAAGCTTAAATTAAATAGGTCCCTAAGTAACATTTATCATTCTATATGTGTCTTGTTCTTTGATAACTAGACAAAAGCTGCATAGGATTAGATGGACTTTATTTAACATTTGTTTTCAGATAGCAGATTATCACAACGCAAAGTACTACTGAGCATTGTTTCTACGGGTTCAGTTACTGGAAACTATATCCCATAATAAATTGAAGTGTGAGGATTGCGCGTCATAACAGGAACAGTATCCCAAGAAACACAACTCTACATTAATGTCTTGAATATCATGATACTAGACTAGAGCTGGATTAACGGTTTTCGGATTAGTTGCCGCAAAGTTCAATACTTTATCGACACAAAAAAATAATGAGTAAGGTATGATGTAGATTACCATAATTGACATAGTAATTAGATTCAGTAAAATAGCATCTGCTTAAGCAATTATACCAATGGTAAAGCATTCCAGTAATTATCAGCCAATTCTACTTTTATTACTTTCTGACTTGTGCTTGCCAACTTAAAAAGCATAGAATATGAATCAATCGACTTTATCAATCAAATTAACGTATCTGTATCTAACCAAAATAATATAATTCGATGATTTCGAAAAAAGTTTAATCCATCATTGCTTGATCTCTTACGGCATTCATCTGTTTGAGAATAGTTTTTATGCGTTTCGCGTTCCTATATATAGAAGTAGGAGATTCAACATCGATCCATTCCTTTTGAGAATTGTCTATATCATAACTGTATAACATCGACTGTAGATCTGGTCTTGTGGCTGCCAAGATATCTGCAGACAAATCAAAGGATTGTGAAGTATTTGAATTGACATATTGCAATAATACATCAAAGATTTTCTGACTAAAAAGATATATTCCTAGTGCTTCAGGATACTCCAGATTTATCACAGGTTTTTCGATAAAGGATTGTATTGTGTAAATGTTATCAGTGTTGCGTCTTTTGATCAATACCCTACCTGTTTCCTCGTAACGCCTAGACCTGGTCACAATCATTCCCAAAGCATGATTCTCTTGCATACCAATCCCCAAAAATTCAAATTTTTTATACATGTCATCCAAATCAATCGCACAAAGATTATCAGTATACCATATCAGAAAGCAAGATTCGTTTCTCAAAAGATCTTGGCATTGAAGCAATGCCCCTCCAGTGCCACCTTTCTTATCTTCAATAAATCGGATTTTTTTTCCAATTAGGTTTTCCTTTCCTTCAAAATAGTTAATGATCTGTTTACCAAACGAATCAAATTCACAAACAATTATGATTTCAGAAATAGATGAAAACTTGCAAATGTACCTAATTACATGATCTATTATTGGTCTTCCATCTATTGGGATCATGGCTTTTGGACAATAATCTGTGAAAGGTTTTCCTCGCGTTCCCAATCCTCCAGCTGGAATTACAGCCTTCATTTGTTTACTTTTGTACGATCCAATAAAAACAAATAAGTTACTTTCTGTAAGGTTCATCTATATATTCAAATAAATATTCGCCAACATGATTCAAAAATCGAGGTATAAATTCACACTAACATGCAGTTTTACCTCGGCTTTGATTGAGGCAATAAATTAAATCGATTAACAATACGAGTTAAAAAGAGGGTATTCAACTATTTTTCCTAAAATGGATTTGTAATTTTGTTTTCGCTAAGATTTAAATATTTTTGAATTCATATACACGTATGCCTCCAAACGGTTCTCAAGAGCAAAGTCCAAATCATTTCATGGTTTTGGATGCAATATCAAGAGGGGTCAAGAAAATAGGAGATATAGCAAAAATGACTCGGTTATCAAAGGACGAAGTAGAATTGATTGTAAATGATTTAAAAGCTCAGAAATTAGTTTTTATTAATGAGAAAAAAGGATTCTTTGGAGGTAAGAAAATAGAAGTTTATGCTACAGATGTAGGATTCAAGGTTTTAGAATCAAAAAAACAAGAATTATCTAACAAATCAAAATATATGCAGCAGTTATACGAGACAGGTAATAAGGCCCAACTGCAAAGCTATATGGAAGATAATAGAGCCTGGATGCCCATGATGTTATTTTCTGGATTAATAAATATGGTAATGTTTACATCTATGATGTCATTTATGGGAATGTCAATGACTCCAGCGGAAACGACTCAGGCTGAAGCTCAAGGAAGCGAGTCTGGTACTACAGGTGCTGAAGATACTGGCGCCGCATCAGACGACGGTGGTGGAGACTTTAGTGACGCAGACTTTGGAGGAATGGATATGGGAGGATTTGATTCGTTTTAATTGGAGATTGAAAATTCATTCCAATCAATAAGAGTATATAATCAGATATTATCAAGTTTTAATTTTTATCTAATAAACCAAATTTGTTCAAATACAATGAGTTTTGTAAATTATCTACCTTTAATTTAGTAAACGACAACCATAATCGATCGGAGCGATTTTTGTGCTATAGTTTCGTCTAGAATTAGTTCAAATACGTGTAATAAAGTAAGTGAGCATAATCATTATTTTTTATCTATTGAGTGGAACGAAAATTTTCGGTCCTATGCATACTGTGCTTATTCACCCAATTTGCAATTCAAATCGGCTTTTTGCCCATAGTTGAGAAGAGTTTTTCAAAATAGTCATACACGTAGTGTCTATATTCTTTAAACTTTGAATAGAGTCCAGCAGTATATTCATTCTGTCATCTCATTAATAAAATTAAATAGATCATGATTCAAAATGAATTATTAGGTGTGTCGTCCAAGGCTTTCGCTCCTAAAATTAAATTAGAACACATGGTCACTTTTAGTGATGCAGTATTTGCTTTTGCACTAACCTTGATGGCCTTGACGGTTGACATTCCCGATCTTGAATCAAATCTCACTGAACAACAACTTGTTCAAGAACTCGTCGACATGATACCTCAGTTAGAAACATATATTTTAAGTTTCTTTATTATAGCTCTTTTCTGGATTTCTTATCATCAAGTATTCAATCACATAAAAGAATCACATATTACAATTGTGCATCTAAATCTAATTTTTTTACTGCTAATTACTATTTTGTCAATATCAACGTCCTTGGTTATCTCATTTAACGAATATCAGATCGCCTACTTAATTTACTATACAGTAGTCATAATTACAAGTGGACTGATGTTACTAATATGGTGGTATGCAAGTCGGATAAAAGCAATTGATGAAAATACACATCCATTATACAAAAAAGGAATGTTAGTTCAACTGAGCATTATACCAATTGTATTTTTTTTAGCCTTATTAACTTCATTTATTAGTCTAACTGCAGCACAATATTGTTGGTTAGTCATCATACCAATCTATATATTGATCCGGCATAAATTCAAACACTAGGTGGATAACTTGCTAACAACACCAGACGTTTTGTTTGCAATAAGACTATCAACAGGCTCGTCCATATTATTAATTGGAATAAAATTTTTTTAATAAAGTGGACATGACCATCTATCCAAGACACCATAAGTCGACCAAAAAAATGGAGTATTTGAATAGTTACCTAAACTTATAAGCTATCTGGACGTTGATTGTAACTTCCTGTTCTCCGGGGATGATGGGTGTTGATGACCCCTCAAAGGTAAAAGCTTTTTGCATAAATTGTTCATCAAAAGGTATAGGGGAGAATCCATCTGTATTAATCGATATAGATTTAATACCCATAATGGAGGCACCAATCGCCCGTGCGGTAATCTCTGCTTTTTGCTTTGCATTTACAATCGCTTGTTCAATTAGTGTATTTCTAACATTTTCTAGTAATTGATCCGAAACTTTGAAATCTACTCCATTTATAGTGTTAGCTCCCGCAGACACCGCAGAATCGATCCAAAGTGAAATATTTTTGAGGTTAGGACTCTGGATAGTTAATATATTAGAAACGGTAAAACCAACCGTATTTATGATATTCCCGGATTCCGAATAATTATAGTTAGGTTGAATAGTGTATTGAGAAGTGCTAATCTCATTTTCCTTAACTCCGTTGGCAATTAAATTGGAGATAGTTTCATTTACTATTTTGGAGTTGGAAATTAAGGCATCGGTTGCTGTCATATTGGTAGATTGAACACCTACAGATATTGTTACCAAATCAGTACTAACTTTGCCCGTAGCAGTCCCTGAGACATATAATGTATTATTATTAGTATTGTTATTGGGAGGTTCAAAATGAGTGCTATTGGGCATGTTAGAAACGTTGGCTTGGGCAAAAACCTTACCAGACTCCATGCTAAAGAGTGTAAGAGTTACAAATCCAAAACTCACCCCAACTAGCAAAATAATCACAACGCTACAATTCCCATTATTCAAATTTTTGAATTTACTCAGCATTGTTTGTTAAGATGTGTTCGAATATTTAAGATGACCTCTGTATTGATAGAAAAATGTCTATCGGTTGTATTGATACTATTTTTGTTATCTTGAGTGACCGAAATGCAATTTAAATGCTAATTGCAGAATTAACATTATAGTATACAGTATAGGATATTAATACACATGGTAATAGTTATAAACATGTTACAACATTCATTAATATGCTAATGAAATATCAAATTAAATTCGAAAATACCCCACTAATAAAACTCGATCAAAATTTGATATACAAATTAATTTATTCTTCTTGGATAAACGGTGTTTTTTCGACTACCAAGCAAACTAACACTCGGTGAATACAATGAGACCTACTGTAAATGGTTGGCTGTTTGATATACATCATATAAAAGATCAAATGGTATTATGGATTAAGCAGAAAGGAGGCATAAAAAGATTAGAATATCCATGGTCACCTTCAATATACGTTGCATCGAATCTAAAAAAAGACCTATTAGCATTACTAGATGACAACAAAATCCTGTCAATGATCAAAAGTTATAATTTTGAAACTAAATACGAGTATCCTCCTTCAATTAGTAACAACCATAAAAATAAGAAAGAAGTTTTAAAGTTAACTTTGGCTGATTCATTTAATATATTAAATTTAGCAAAAAGAATTGAAAAACTTTCTATCCGATTTGGACACTATCGTTTATACAATGTGGATATATCACCTGAACAGGCATTTTTATATGAAAAGGAACTATATCCTATGGGGATATACAACATAGAACGTAATACGGAGGAGAATTTAGAAGGATTTAAAGAATATCAAATAAGTAATGACAAAAATGACAATATCGATTCATTCGAATATGCTATACCAGAGCTAAAGTTTCTGTCATTTGAACTGATTTCAGAAAAAAGATCAATATTGAATAACATCAGAGATGAAATTTTAAAGATAAAAGTTCTGGTTTTTAATAATGATGTCCCAATTAAGGACGCATTTTATGTATTTAAAGAAAACGAATTGGAAACGATATTAGAATTTGCTTACGAGATTAATAGAATCGATCCGGACATAATTCTTACTACGGGAGGCGATCAATTTCTATTCCCACATCTATTATATAGAGCCAAGGTAAATAAAGTTCAAAATCAATTACTAGCAAATCTAAGCAGAGAAGCCAATATCGAATATATTTTAAAAAAGAACAAATTATTTTTAAATACAGATACTGAAGGTGGATCCAATTCTTCATCATCATTTTTCTCCTATGGCAGAGTGTATTTTAGACCTCGGCCGTTTTTCTTATACGGTAGAACTCATATTGACATCAATAACTCATTTATTTACAAAGATAACGGTTTGGATGGATTGACCGAGTTAAGCAGAATATGTAGAATACCTATGCAAATAGCATCTAGATCCACAATAGGCAAATGTCTTAGTAGTTTATATTTTTATAATGCCCAAAAAAATGATATTTTAATTCCTTGGAAGCCCACCACGTCAGAAGTATTTAAATCGTTCTCTGATTTATTAAAGTCGGACAAAGGAGGATCCATCTTTGAATCAAAACCAGGAGCATACGACAATGTAGCAGAATTTGACTTTGTATCATTATATCCAAACATCATGTTAAAAAAGAATATATCTTCTGATACAATCAATTGTAGTTGCTGTAATCCGGAATCGGAATCGGAATCGGAATCAAAAGATCGGGTTCCAGAATTAAAGCATCTTTATCACATATGTAAAAAAAGAACAGGAATAGTTCCACTGTCATTAAAAACTGTGTTAGACAGACGTTTAGAATACAAATACAGAAAAAATAATTGCAACAATCAATCGGACAGTCATATGAAATTAAGAGATCGGTATGACAATAGACAAACAGCATTGAAATGGATTCTTGTTACCTCTTTTGGATACTTAGGATTTAGTAATTCAAAGTTTGGACGAATAGATGCGCATATAGCAGTATGTGCTTTTGCCAGAGATTTATTATCGATTACGTCAAAAATTGCAGAAAGACATGGATTTGAAATAATTCATGGTATTGTAGATTCAATTTGGGTTAAAGAAAGAGAACTTCAACTTAAAACTTCAAGTATAAAAGACGTAAAGAAAATGGCATATTCGAAGAAAAGGCTGAAAGATTTAAAATCAGAAATAGAAGAACTAACAGATTTTTCAATCTCATTTGAAGGAGTCTACAAATGGATTGTTTTTGATTATTCAAAATCTAGTCCCACATTACCGGCTCTAAATCGATATTTTGGAGTATTTGATGATGGAACCATAAAAATGCGAGGAATTGAGGCAAGAAGACATGACACCCCCGTGTTTTTTATAAATTTTCAACAAGAGTTAGTAAATACTATGGCAGGTTGTGAAAATATTAATGAGATAATAAAGAAAATACCACACTTAGAAACAATCTATAAAAAATATAAGAGTCTGTTAATCTCTAGAAAAGTTAACTATACCGATTTGATATTTACGAAAAGAATATCGAAGAACAGCAATGATTGTGAGGACAGAAAAACTATAGAAAATTGTGTACTAAAGAAATTAGCCGAAGGGGGAACGCATTTACATGCAGGAGAACAGATAAAATACATCATTACTGATTTTTATAGTAAGAATTATTTAAACAGAGCCACACCCATAGAATTAATTAATAAAAATAACCCTAATTATGACAAGAAAAGATATTTAGAGATACTAAAGAAGACTTACGATTCAGTAACTAGAGTATTTTATCAGAGATGATAAAATTACGAGAATTCAGAAAATCTATTGATCAAATCTAATGGTGTAATATTACTATTAACTATAATTTCTCTTACAACGTGTAATTATTATTACATAATATAAACGTTATGTATGCTGTTAAAACTAATTAATTGCTAAATCTATGTAGTATAAATCAAAAAAGAAACGAAAAGAATATTGATTTTTTAGCGCTTGTGAACATCAGAAAAAAAGGTCACAAAAAAGGTTGTGAATAATTTTGTTAACTCGTGGTGTTTAATTGACCTCTGATTTCTCCTTCAGGATTTTGTTCGGTATGGAAGTTTACATAAGTACTGCTATTTTTCATTGCAGATATCAAATCAGCGACTGTTTTACCTTGCAATGGTCCCTCCAAATTATCTGCGGTAATTGTGCCATTTTCAGAAACTGCATCCTGTGTAGTATTATAGCTAAACAATGTTACCACAATAGGACCGTTTACTCCTTTTTCACCACTGTGTATATGTCCTTGTGTTACTCCCGAGAGGTTAGTAGAATTCAAGAAGTAGTCAATAGTTTCGTTAGCAGGTGCGATAGGTACGAATATAGCCTCTGCGGTTGCCTGAGTATCAACAGGTGGAACTTCCTCTTGGCCTGTTAGATTTGCAGAAAATTCGTGATTTGCGAACACGGTTGCGACATCTGTAATTGAAGATAAAACAAATACGCCTCCTAATACTAATCCCATGGCTAAAAATAAGTCTGTAATATTTTTAGTTCTCATCCATCTATTGACAATAATCTACTATATAATCACTTTGCCAAGATCAGTATCCAATGGTTTCACATAAGAACTTTGGCAGGCTCAAAAACAAGATGCAAACCGAATGAAAAAGGCGGGTAAAAGAATTAAGAAAGAATTATTACTCCTTACCACCTTTGAATAAAGGAACTTCCTTTGGTATAGCTGATTGGTAAAATTGAAAAATTTGATTCCAGGTATTATAACAGTATGTATCAGCAGCCTCAGAACAAATTCACAAAGCAAAACAATACAGGATATTGATGAGACAATCTAGAACAGAATATCAATTCCATAACATATGCCTTTAACCAAAAGTTCAAACCAGTTTAGATAAAGACTTTACTGCGTATATTCACTATTTGTGTGTTGACCAATTTCGCAATAAACAGATGTGGAAAGTTTATTTCTACAACAACACCAAAAAGCAACGAATTAATAAATCCAAAACAAAAAAGGATCAAAAACAAAGGAACAGCAAAAAATAGTACAATGGAACAATATTTAGATTGGTTGAATATCCAAGGTTAGTATTTCACTGAAACGAATCCGCTCTTAACCATTAGCACTGTTATTTGAAGACTGGGAATTCTCTGACTGTCCAATCAATTGTTTTGCTTGGTCGATATGGTTCTTTGCGCCATCATAATCTCCGTTATCCATAGATTTTTTTGCTTCGTCCAAATGAAACTGAGCCCCAGGACAGTCAAAACAATATGTCCCAAATGACACCTGAAAAATACCGCTTCCTATACTAGTAACGACAACGAAAATGACGATTGCCATACCCAATGTTATTCGAGACCTATAATTCATAAACAAATATCATAAAACCATATATTAAAAGATTATTCGAGTCCATAAAGATTTTTGGTTGTATAAGGATATCATCGCTTTGTATTTATAAAGTAACAATGAAAATCCTCTTGAATAAACGGCAGTGTAAAGAGCATTAACTTTGCTGTATGTTAAAATTTCAAATGGATCCTCATAAAATAATTATTAGGACATGTTTTACCCTTGTTGCCAATATCGAGTCTAGATCTACCTAAACTAATAACATCTGTAATTTATATTTGATTATGACAAAGTCAAAATTTGTTTATTTATGAAATATTAGATCTCAAAAAAATATATTTTTTCGTCATATTAGTGGCCAGAGTGAAATCTGGAGCTAATCTTAGTGAATATGATTAATTACCATATTTAGTTTAAAAATGATTACTCTTCTATTTTAGTAAAATTTCAAATACAAAAAAAAATTAAAATAAAATTTTTCTATTTCACTTATTGTGTTGTATTACCGGCCATGTCGGTAGCATTGTCCATGGTCATGGTCATGTTACCATGGTCCATTGGCATTGTTGAATTGTCCATGGCCATGGTCATATTATCTTGTGCTAGAGCTGGAGTAACTGTTGCACCAAACATTGATGCTGCGGCAACTATGGTTAAAACTACGAAAAGATTTAACTTGTTCATGCACTCTTATATTTTATTTACTTGTATATAACACTTAGTTTAGTACTAGTATAATTTTCTGCTATATTTTTATGATTAGAATATACTGTATAGTTTCAAAATAGTGGTATTTTCTTCTTGCTTAGGGTAGACATTTGAATGAGAGCCGGTTTTTAATTTGGCATTTATAATAGATTTTGATATTCATATGTAACCACAGTGAAAATAGTTTGTTTTGTAGAAAGCCAAAATTCTTTTGACTATATGGTTACTCATAAAAGACCTGAATTCCATATATATACAATAGTGATAGACCCTCTAAGTTGCTTGTGCTCTCTGCTTGAAATAATTAATAGATATTTTTAGAAGAATATACTCAAAAATCGGCATGAAAATTTCCATGTCACAACATTCTGGTTCTACATTCTAGTCAGACCCGAATCTCGAGTACCATTCTCGATATCCATTGAAATATGGTACCATCTCCAATCGGTAAACGAATACGCTATACCTGTCTACGCATTATAAAGACATGTTAGTATTTCGTATCATATATTTAGCACTATAATCCTATATGGGTAATAATTTTTATGAAAAAAAAGTATTTCCAGTCAAAATTTGCTGATAGGAGGATACTTACAACATGATTATAAAAATATATCATAATAATAATCAGAAAAGATTTTCCGAAAGCTATTTAAATTTCCGGAATGATTAGGTATCGGTATAGTGGATGGAATAGTTCAGAATATAGATTCAAAGATAATCGATGAATACTGTATAGAGTTTCTACGACAAACTAATCCTCAAACTGACAATGATATTAACCCAGGTGGATACTACAAGGCAATTTGGGCAAGGGATGCAGCATTCATTTTATTAGATCAATTTTTAACCGGAGATTTGAGGACAGCAGTAAAGCAAATTGCCATGATTTGGTCACATCAAATAGGAACAGAGGCTTCTCCAGCGGTTCTCGAATTTAGTAAAGCAAAGGGTAAACCCCTACTGTACGGAAGAGGTTCCCCTGAGTTAGATTTTAGATCCAATATTGTCGAAGAGAACACATTGATTAGATTCGAAGGTGCTCTTCCTACCACAATATACTATGAAAAAGGATTTTGTGAGATATATGGACAAAACCCCGATATTGATTCTACGGCATTAATGATTCACGCCACCTCGTGGATACTAAGCAAATCAATGGACATACAGAAAGAAAGTAATAATACTGATAAGTTATCCCATAACATTTCAGTTAAAACCAGGGATGTCAACCCGACTGATAGAAAAGGCCCATTTTTTGAAAACTCATTTTCCGATCTGTCTACTTATTTAATCCCCCGCATGCTAAAGGCAGTTAAATATTTACAAAGTAGAGATGTGGATGGTGATGGACTGTTGGAACAAAAACACAATGAAGATTGGATGGATACATTACTTCGTACAGGAAAGGTCGTTTATAGTCAGGCGTGTTGGATTCTCGCTTTAAAGAGTCTTTCTAATCTACTGCTAAAGGTTGGAGATCAATCTAATGCCATGAAAATTAAAGAAATGGCCCAAAGAGCCATATTAGCAGTAGAACAAATCTTGTGGTCAGAAGATGATCAATGTTACGTAGATCTTTTGGATGCGGATTTACATTTAGACGAAAAAATGCATAACAGATTTGTAACGCAGGACATTTCATTGTATCTTGTGGCCCTGACCGAAGGTAGTGACGAGACTTCTTTCAAAGAGGATGGTCAAATCCATGGAAAAAAGACTCAAGTCCATGAAAAGGTAATAGATTCAGAATCAGTTAACAGGGCACTGCGTACTCTTGATTCTCTTAAGAAAAGAATCTGGAAGAACGAAATCCCACTAGTAACAGAAAGAGAGATAACTAAAACAGGACCTTGGGTTCTCAAGGCCAATGAATATCATAATCATACCTTCTGGGCATGGATTACAGGGATTGAAATGATCTCTAGATACAGATATGGTAAAATAGAAGATTTTCAAAGTTTGTTTTCGAAATTTATTTCACCTAATAAAATAAACCAAAATATGTTACACGAATGGGTTAATCCCATTACTTTCGACGGGAAAGGAGCTTATCCGTTTAAGACTGGCATATCATCAATCAGGTTAGCAGCATGGGACCATATATGCAAACAAGGTTTAAAATCTTCTGCTGACTAGCCAGTGCAATTTAATGAAATATTTTAGCTTATTTCATAGATAGATTTATCATAGTCCACTTTAAGCGATAAGAGTTGTCCTAAAGTATCTTGTACTTACAAGGAGTAAACTCGCTAAAGAAACTGTAAGTTTGCATTGTTGTAATTTATAGGAAATATCCAAATCAGATTTTTTAGGATAAGTTATAGATGTCGACCGTTATGCTGCAATGGTACATATTCGAGTCCACAACTCCTTGAGAAATCAAAGAGTATTCAAAAGATTTTTCTGTTGTAATAGCATCTGAACGATTATTTTGATCGTTGAACTATAATATTTGGCCCTACACCAAATTATCAGAGTATCGGATTAGATGATTAGAACATTTACTTATCTCCAGAACAACAAAGAATACAGATTTTGCTACTATTTGTTCTGAAAAATATGGATTCCAAGTTAGGTTAAAGAAACTAGTATGTATTATGAATAAAATTGTAAATAGATCAAAGAAAATTAACTACAAGTCTCAAAGAAGATTCCTGTTGTTAGTATCATTACTTTAATGGCTAGATAGGGAAAATTTTAATCGATGAGAGTATCCATAAAGCGTCAATGTTCTGAATCGATCAAAATATTTTTGTCCTTTGTTTTTTGTTGGTTGTCAGCTCCGTACTTTTGAGTCCCTCCTTTATCGATAATCCTTTGTCTCTCCAAATCACCTTCGGGTATTTTTTTGCCACCTTTGTTATTCTTCTCATCAAACATTAGATTGTCAAGTACTGATTTACATCATATTATTTAACAGCGATAAGGTTTCAATGTTCGTTAATCCATCGCTAGATAGGTGCATACCCACCATCTTATTATTGGGAATGGAATGGTGATTAAATATCTATAGCAAAAAACATAGTCACTTCTTACTAGCCTTGCCGAATAGATGTTTAACATAATAGTGATTAAACAAATTATTTCTATAATACAGATCAAATAATGGAGCACGTCTTTGGTTTAGGCAAATATCAATTCACCCCGTAATTATTCAAGAAACATCGCCATCTTGGATTAATAAAGACAGAGATTTGAATTATCTAGTAAGCAAATAATAGTAATATCTATAATCTCGTATTCGATAAATTTAAACTGAAGCTGCTGCAAATCATTCGATCAAGAACTTACCAGGTAATCAATTCCTTCTGATTTTGAGTAATGACAATAATAATTACTAAAGAGGTCGTATTGCCACTACATCTAATCCAACTAATTAATGATTTCTTTAGTAGTGTGATATAAGTCAACATCCACAATAGAAAATATGGTCCTCTGTAAATCATCACATTAAACTTTATAAAATAATCCCGTTTATCTATCTATCTTATAATTATATACCAGAGGTCGGCCACATTATTCCAAGTCAAAAAAGATAACAATATTTTTGACTGGCAAATCCGGCATCTTGCTTCGGCCAGTGCAAAACGCCATTTTATATTAGAATATAGAAAATATACCGTTCAGTTTGATACCAGACGCATAGTGAACCAAGCTTTTTTCTTTTAATTCATCTAATGTATTGTCTATGAAGCTGCTATCATATTTTGATTTAATAGCATAGACTTTGTCAAGTGATTCGCGTTCATTTTCACAATAGTTTGTGCTATCTATCAGAGTAGCTGCAACTTCTAACCAATTAGCATCCTTGTCTTTATACAATTCCATAAACCTAGTTGCGAAGGCAGGGTCAATAGTCTGAGATGCATTATCGTTTCTGTCCATAAATTTTTCATTTAAGTCCATCTTTTCGTAGTAATAATTAGCCAGCTCGGGTGAATAAGGACCGTTATTATATATATTAAATTCGTATCCAAAATTGTTTTTTAGCGTTGTTTGTGCCAAATAAACATATTTTTGTAGCTTTAATCGATTTATAATACCACTTACGTCGGTTTTTAACATATCGTGTATGTTTATCATCTTATTTTCATGGAGAAACTTGATGAAATCCTGCAATTCCACAGTCATATGTGTTGAATAGATACTATACGTAGAACTACTATATTAACAGGATGTTATATCATCATCATGTTTAGATATATAAGAATATTTTTGACTTTCTTGGCATTTAATCAAAAACTTTTGATAATATCATAAAGGATTTATTAGTTAGAATTAATTATCTTGGATTCATCTATTTCTTATGAGTCGATATTATATGGAAAAGTAATTCTAATCCAAGTTACGGGCATTTATTAATATAGAAATATCCAAAAATTTTAATAGATTACATGGTTTTAATCCCATATTTTTTCATAA
Organism: Candidatus Nitrosocosmicus franklandus; assembly: GCF_900696045.1. Taxonomy (GTDB): domain Archaea; phylum Thermoproteota; class Nitrososphaeria; order Nitrososphaerales; family Nitrososphaeraceae; genus Nitrosocosmicus; species Nitrosocosmicus franklandus_A. The sequence goes on along the minus strand of NZ_LR216287.1, from coordinate 2,309,905 downwards.
ATTTTTATTCTTGTTGGTTCTACATCATGCAAAAATTAACTACTACTACTACTATTGAATAGGGATGATTTGTCGTCTAAAGGATTTTAGACGCATAATTATAACATCTGATACTATGTAATCTAAAAGAAATTTGATAATTTTTTGGTACACTTGCAAACCATTAAATTGAAATAATAAAAATATCAAATTCTACTATTTTGCATAAGCAAGGTGAACCTCAAAAAAAGATTCTTTTAATTTAACTTGATATAACTAATAAGGGAAATAAGAATAGAATAGTCTTTTAGCAATCACCAAATTTTTTTTATTCTTGTGGCAAACTTCATTACCGAGCTTCAGATTGAAAAACCAAATAAAAAATCATTGTCCAAAACACTTTTAGTGTTACTTAGATACTAATGCATAAATTGTTGGATTAACCTGTGTATATAGATATATATTAGAAATCTAAAGGACTCAGATGAGTATTTGACATAGTATCACAACGATGCAAGTATTTCAAACGAGCGTAGTCGTGCAACATGATCGTATATATGGGAAACAGCCATTATTTCATCAACGTGGATTCGATTGAGGAAGGTTTTTAGACCTTTTTTAACTGTACACGAGTCTCCAACAAAGGAATATTTTAATCTCTCCTTTACAGCATATTCTTCGAGCGAATCCCATAAATTACTCATATCATCTACAGGTGGCTGTAAAAGAGTATGATTTCTTCGAATCATTCCTAATGCCATCTGCTGTACTGATGTAAACAACCGTTTAGCTTCTTTGTCGCTATCAGCCGCGTATATATTTACTGCAGCCATGACGTATGGACGTTTCAAATATTTTGAGGGCTGGAAATTTTCAAGATATGCATTGACAGCAGATTCGAGATAGGTAGGTGCAAAATGACTTGCAAATGCAAATGGTAACCCCAACTCAGCGGCAAGCCGAGCACTAAACATGCTAGATCCCAACAACCAAACTGGAATATCCAATCCCTCTCCAGGGTTGGCTCTCACTTTTTTGTCAGGCCTTGTTGGGTTAAAATAATCGAGCAATTCCTTCAAATTAGTTGGAAATTCATCTTCGGATTTTTCCAAATTGCCACGTCTTAATGCCATAGCAGTCAATGGGTCTGTGCCGGGTGCACGGCCTAAACCAAGCTCTATCCTCCCAGGGTATAAACACTCTAAAGTTCCAAATTGCTCCGCAACAACTAACGGACTGTGATTTGGAAGCATTATTCCACCAGACCCGACCTTAATCTTACTAGTCCCACCTGCGATAAAACCAATTAGTACAGAAGTGGCAGCACTTGCAATGCCTTTTATGTTATGGTGCTCTGCCAACCAGTACCGAGAATAACCCCAATTTTCTACATGTTGAGCAAGGTCAAGGCTATTTCGCATAGATTGACTTGGTGACCCATCAGTATTTACCATTACCAAATCAAGCACTGAGAAGGGTACTCTATTTTTAGTTATAGGATGTTGCAATAAATGATTACTACAATCCAAAGTTATTATACTTCTTAGTATTCTGCTTATCAGCTACAAACGCAATAGGTTGCAACAAAGAAAATCAAATTCGAGGTAGTGGATATCTTTTGGTTATTTTTAGAAATCAAATATTAAAGAGAAGTAAAAAAAGAGATAATCTTAACAATTCTCAAAATTTTACCTCTAGTATCTAACAAGCAGATCTAGATCGGTTGGGCAAAAGATAGTTGATAACCATCTGGATCACGTATATGAAAATATCGTTCTTTCCAGGGCGCATTAATAGGTTCAAATTCAATTAGAATTAAATTTGAAATGAATTTATTAGTACTAAAATATGCATAGAGATTGTCTACACTATCGGTATAAAAAATAATTCTACCAAAATTTGTTCTGTGGTTCTCATACAGCTTATTAGCATCAGAAAATTTCTTTAACTCCAAGTTTAGAAATGTAACTTTATTATCCTTACCAATCTGATATGATGTAAAAGAGTCATTTGAAGAACCACCGTAAATAATCTGAAAGCCGGGTATGCTAGTATAAAAACTACAAGACTTTTTCATATTCTTTATTGCAAGGGTCACGGCGGAAATCATAATTACATTATTCATGATATTTACCACACACACTACTCGTGAAAAAGCATTTCTTTCAGATGCTATTCATCATGATTGTGATTCTTAATTATAAGTAAATAGTCTGCATTTTAGGAATATTGAAGGTATCTCTGAAACGGGTGTTATCAGGAGCACAGCGTAATTTCTTGTCGGCCCGTTGACTTTGAGATACGCATGTTAGCCTGTTTGCGAATTATTGCCACTAATTCACATTTTATGCACATAACAGCAATATCGTTATCTAAGTATTTAAGTTTTGTCGTAATTCAGGCACAAGAACAAAGATTTTCTAGATAAGTCAGTTTTGACTAAGCCAGATCGCTGTAGAAGATATCAGTGTTTATCTATACTCATCGCCACAGTCTCCTATGACCTCAAATAAATCATTTGATTTTTCACAGACATCCTCTATTTTCGCATAATCATCACGGTCCAAGACAAAATCAAAGACCTGAGAATTACTGTTTATATGGTCTGTAATACCAAGTCTAGCACCTATTAAAACTCCTGCAACGCAAGATTTATCCAAAATATATCTAGTAGCTACATTGGCTATAGTTACCTGGTGTTTTTGCGCTATATCATTTAGATTAGATAACAACTCTTGGAACAGTTTCCAACCACCCCAGCGATCGATCATTTTTTTGTACTTTTGCAAACTTAAGGTATCTAGATCATATCCAGATGGCTCTTGTTCTCTTCCAAGAAATTTTTCAGTTAAAAGTCCTCCACAAAGTGTCCCATATGCAAGAATCTTAATATGGTGTTCCTCGCAAAACGGAACCATTTTTTTCTCAGATCTTCTATCAATTATGGAGTACTGAATTTGGTTGGATAAGATTTGTGTATCTGCATCAAGTATTATTTGTAAATGTTCGGTGTCAAAATTCGTCAATCCTACATGTTTTATCTTTCCTTCATCACGCAAGTCTGAGAGAAAACTAAGTGCATCCATGTAGTATGGATTATCATAGTCCCACCAATGAAATTGCAAGAGATCAAGGGATTCAACCCCCATTCGATCTAATGAACTTTGTATGCTTTCATTAACTATTGACTTTGTAATTTTGCCTGGACGAGGTACCCACTTTGTAAGGGCTTGAACTTTGGAAAGCTCTTCGTTTCCTTTAATCTCAGACAATCTTTTTCGAAAGTGTCCTATAAAATCCTCAGCTGGTCCATATATGTCAGCAAGATCCCAGCTAGTAAATCCAGATTCATGATATCTTAGCATTTCATCAATCGCCTTTGCGTGGTCAATGTATCCATGCCCACCTGCAACTTGCCACATCCCGTTCACCAATCTATTGATTGTAAGGTCAGATGCAAGCTCAAAATGAGAATTATTTTCAACAGGTGAATTATTATTCATTACCTATGGTTATTTTACACTTTACCGGGCCAATATAAGGATGATGGAGTAGAGAAAATAAAATACAATTCAAAAGACAAATAAGAGATAGTAGTTTGATTAGATTCTAAAACTAATGGCAAAATAAATAGATACGTTCGTTTCATTTACAATGAATAAGATTTAAGGGTTTAGACATTTTATCATGATTTAGAAATAACTTTGGTTGGAGATTTAAGAAAAGATAACAAATCTACAAAACTTAAAGATTTTTACGGAAAGGAGCTTGCGATACTGCTTGCAGGCAAAATCTCCAAAGTATACCCATCGTTTCAAAGACAAGATTTCATCAATTCGGTAGATAAAAGGGTAAATGATTTAGAACTAAAGGATCGGATAAAGCTAATTACCGAAAATCTGTATGAGTATCTACCACTCAGATATCCAGATGTAGTAAATATCTTGATTAACATTCTGGGACCACCTAATCCAAATGAGACGGGAATGTTTAGGGAAGGATATTGGATAATGCCGATTTCATTTTATGTAGAAACCTACGGGTTAGACAACTTTGAGACGTCGACCAATGCTATTTATCAAATTACACAGCGCAGCACAGGAGAATATGCTGTTCGTCCGTTCATCGTGAAATATTCAAATAAAATGCTAGCATTGATGTTAAAATGGTCATGCGATTCAAACGTTCATGTAAGAAGATTATCTTCCGAAGGTTTAAGACCAAGGCTTCCTTGGGCTAAAAAGCTTGATCAATTTATCTTAGACCCCAAGCCAATTCTTCCTATACTTGAAAATCTCAAATACGATAAATCACTGTTTGTGAAAAAATCGGTTGCTAATAACATCAATGATATACTAAAAGATAATTATGACATTGGAATTAAATTGCTAAAAAAATGGTCAGAATCTCAGGATGTAAATACTCAATGGATAATCAAACATTCATTGAGAAATGAATTAAAGAGAGGTAATAAGGAGGCCATGGAGATCGTAAAAACAATTACTAAAGCATGAAAAAAACAGAATTTATATCTACTTTTCGATATCAAGAAACACGATAAACACCTCAAAAAGAATCAAGATCAGAATGAAATTTGATGAATTATTGTATCTATAAAAAACAACACGTTAATTTATTTTTTAATTCCATGATATGACTAATTAGATAAAGCGATAGAATTCGTTAAAAAACCATTTTGATTCCTTATTCTTTTTTTTATCCTGATTGAATCATCACAAAAATAGGTAATGCATTGGGGAAACGGCAATTGTGTAAGAGAAGAAGAGCGAACCCATCTCCATACACCTGCCATTAGACAATGGACGATTCACCCATAGAAAATATAGATGCTTTAATTGTTGGATTTGACGTTCTTGCAATGTTTCCTATAATATGATACAATATGGACACAGAATTTTCAATGTACACCTCTAGCAATCATTTCATTTAATTAATGAAATTTGGAGTAAAAAGGTAGGTAGTATGGACATAAAAGCAAACCCCGATATAACATAGATTCTCATCAGCGATTCAGACAAAACATTTAGCCTAATTACAGGAGAAGGATGAATTCTTTGTATAAATACGTTAAATGATTACAGACATCTAAAAATGCATCACAATATAATGTTGTTATGATAGTAACATTCTTAAAAAAGAATACTTCAAATCCTGAAGGAATTTGAACAATTTTTGGCCTCACTTCACGCCTTGAGACAGAGAGAGAGAGCCATTACTTGTTCGTCAATAAATCATCAGGTTTAAATTATAATCAATATTAAGAAATTTGTATTTAGAGATAAAACAACCACCATATCATGACAAATCAAATATCTACAGCACCATTAATGATGAACTCAGATTCGGACTACAATTTCTATCTCTTTTTAATTTTACCCCTACAACTTTTAGTCTATTATTTTTTTGACCGTATTTCTCTGAGTACTGTTTCGTAATCTAAACAGGTTTTTTTCCTCATATAAGGTATCAATTTGTAATGGATCGAATAGTATTTTCCATCTTGAAAGATAATTCCTTTAACCAAAAGAGACACTATGCCTCCAGCCATCTTCGTAATCGGAATATTCTTTTCTGCCGACACTTGGTTTCTTTTATCATGATATTCCCGGGGTGTGAAATAATTCCTGTTAAGTTTTAATACCAGGGGCCAAATTACGTATTCCCACATTAGTCGACGGTTTTCAGTTGAAGTGGCATATTTTCCTTTTCGGGATGAATTGGCTATGCTTGGTGTGTGTTTATGCTTTTCAATTGTCATTTTCGTGGAACGGGATTACAGTATTCTTCACAGGCAATCATACTAGATATTAATCAACAAGTATTATAAAACCATGCATGCATTCAATACTCCTAACTTATTGTTTCTGATTAATGTAGACTGAATTGAAAAGAATCATCCAGGTAGGCAAAACTTAATGGAATCTTTTCTACCATATTACAAAATTTTAAATAAATCTTTTTTTCTTACTCATATCGAATATTTTTTATTGTCATAATAAAATATGTCTATTATTATTGGCAAAATTATTGTTACCTTAGTAGGAATTCATGCATGGAAACCGTTTGTTTAGAATAATTTTTCGTTAATGAAAGTCTTTAGGAATAGACAAAATATTACGTAAAATTCAAAAGAATAATAGCCATAGCAAATTTGAGAACTAAAAATAATGATTCCATTCATAGATGAAAATATTTGAGTTACAACAGACAATTTGATGCTGCATAATTCTCTGAAAAAGCGTGATAAATATTGAAAAGAACAAAATATTGATCAAATACTAACACCACTCTTTTCAATAATCACACCCGATTTAAAAGATGACATTATTAAACCTCCTGAGCATGAAGTTGCGCATGATTCTTGTATCTTAATCGCAGAAGAATTGATACAGGTACAATAATTATCAGCGGAAATATGGTTGCTATATCTGGATCAATAAAGGAAATTGCCATTGAAACCAAGTAGGCAGTAGGTATAATTGCAGTCCTAATATAAGTAAGCTGTATTATAGTAGCATTTAATCGAGTCTCCTTGCCATCTTTTTCTTTTTCATCAGCGATTACGAGCTGTTTTTTCATTGCATGTTTCCACATGAGGAACAGTACAAGTCCCGTCAAGATTTGAATTACCGAATAAAAAATGAATGAATGTTGATTATTATACTCATTCATTAATCTTATCGAAAATGGGATTATTGCGATAAGCATTAGAAATGATAAATTTAACCAGATCATTAAATCAGTAGTACGTCTGATAGGGTTAAAGACTGCATGATAGGTGATCCAATACGTACCTAGTATAACAAAAGTCGTTAAATAAGAAACGAAAGTGGTGGCAATTTCTCCAAATTCCCCACTGCCCAGTAACGTAGTGCCAGTCCCAAGGTGGGGAACTTTAAGTTCAACTGCTAACATAGTAATAGCAACTCCAAATACAGCGTCAGTAAATATCTTGATATGAAACTTGCTTATGCCATATATATTCACCATTTCAGATTGGGTAAAAGAACGAATCCAAGTAACTAAATAACTGTTAGGATTAAAAAGTTAGTTTAATTTTAATAGCTAAAATGTATTAAAGCCAAATCCTTTATTTATTTTCATTACTATCTAATAAGAAAAACAATAAATCAATTTTAATTCCTAAAATAGGACGGGATGATTAATTTACGATATCGTATATCTAGTAAAAAGATAATCCACCAGGATAAGAGTGGAGTTTAAAACGACAAATGTATAAAATACGAAATTGCCAGGTAATTATTGTTTAAAGACATGTTTTCTTCAACAATTAGCAAATTAGATAGAAATTGTGGATAGTATGGTACGATACGATACGTCAAGAGCGTACTAGGGAGAAACAGACTATATCAGTCTTGATAATAATCTGAGATTAAAAAAATGACAAGTCAGCCAAAGCATATAGGAAAAGTTCTAGAAATTCTACCGTCTCCCATGTAACAAATCCATCTGATTGGATCAAAAGATAATAAAAAGCCCGGCTTATTGAAATAACATACATAATATGTCAGAAGTTGACAATACTATAAACATCATATTTGGAAGATGGAAAAGTCAAATACTCTATGCCGGTGCCAAGATCGGCTTATTTGATTACCTTACAACTAATCCCACAGACGTACGCCAAATTGCACAGGATTTAAATCTCAACGAGGCGATGACATATCGTATACTTCGATCAATTGCATCTTTGGGTTATGCGAAAGAAGAAAAAAACAATCGAAAATTTTCCATCACCTCATATGGAGAATTATTAAAAAAGGACCACCCCCAAACCCTTCAAGGAGTATTGCTACTTGAGGAAGGACCAGAACATTATCAAGTATGGAAGCATTTGCCTCAAATGATCAAAGATGGAAAGCAGAACGCTTTCTCCTTAGAATACGGAATTGATCTTTTTGAGTATACTACAAAAAACTCAGAGTATTCAAAGATTTTCAATGACGCAATGAGTAGTTTTTCAGCAGCTCATACGGCCATGGTTTTAGAGGCACTTGATAATTATGACTTTTCCAATATATCTCGTATTTGTGAAATTGGTGGTGGCCAAGGACATCTCTCAAGTCATTTGTATTCAAAGTACAATCATCTGAATGGCACAATACTAGAGTTAACGCCAGTGGTAGAGAATCAAAAATCCTCTTGGATCTATAAAACGGGTTTGCAAGCTCGATGTAATTATGTTGAAGGTAATATGTTTAATCAAGTCCCTTCAGCAGAACTATACATAATGAAAATGATTCTTCATGATTGGAATGATGATGAATGTATCCAAATACTTTCAAACATCCATAAGGCTTCCCCCGACAAAGCCAGAATATTTATTGTTGAACACATAATACCTGATGCAAGCACACCTCACTTCTCCAAATTATTTGACATACACATGATGTGTGTTACTACAGGTAGAGAAAGAACAATACAGGAATTCGATTCAATTTTAAGCAAATCAGGATGGAAGTATATTCAGTCTCACTACCCCAGATCAAAAATGATAGGCATAGTTGAAGCAATAAAAAAAGGATAATCTATTTAAATACCTGTTTCTTTTGGTTGTTACTCCACTTTTGCTCACACATAAAAGTCACTATGGAACGTTCTTACATTTGCAAATAATGTACTATGTCGGCTACAAAATGTGTTTTTAGGTTAGCCATGGAAATAAAATATAACGATCAGTAAATAAGCTTTCAGAATCTGTACTGGGTGACAACCCAAAATAATACAATCTAATTAATTTGAGCACTTGCTCGATACTCTAAATACATATATTGATATACGGATCCGCATGATTTTGATCCATAATTGTTTCCAATAATGAATTTTTGAAATCTGTGAAATCTTAATAACACATATGATCTTTTAACTCCGACCAATATACACAGGAGAGACAGACCATATCATTGATTACAGTATATCGCAAACTTAATAATCTAATGATATCAAGTCTCTGGTATGAAACTAAAATCCAAAAGTAATATCACTTTATCATGGGTGTTCATTGCGGGACTTGTAACACTCTCTGGTTTTGTAGCACTTTCTGCAAAGTACGCACAGGCATTGGATAACAGCATGAATTTCACAGAATCTCTTTATTTGGAAAGGCCGTTTCTAGTAGAAAATTATTATATAGAAGGCGGAAAGCCAGGACTTGAAAATAAAACCAGTTATTCGAATTTCACTGGACAAGGAATTCTTAATGGTACTATAAACATTACTGTTGAGGGCAATGCCTCAGAAACCCTTAGGAACAATGACACTTCATATCTCCAAGGAAAGACTAAATTCTCTACCGATGGCAGTAACACAGTATTATATGATTTTTATGCCATTGGTAAATATAATTCAAACGGTACTTTTAATAGTACCGGTGTAGCGATTTTCGAAGACAAAGCAGTAGGCGAATTCTCTTTTCTTAGCAATTCAATAGCCATTTATAAGGATCAAGTTAACAACAATGGAACGGGGACGTTTCTGATGTGGAAAGTTGGATAGTCTGGCTTATTATTGACTAGACCAGAGAGACGGTTTGAAACGAATAGGATGATTAAACCCATTTACCATGTATGTATTCCTATGCTATTAATTCTGCTCCGTTGACCATTGCCTAACTACACTACTAGTATCCTCGACCATCTAATTTTATTTGAATAAATTAGGATATCCCTCAATGCATGATTTTCTATTTGCTATTTTTCTATTAGCCAAATTGTTCTTTTTATCTCAGGGGTTTGCTTGTCGATACCCGTCATATTACTCAAAAATGAAAACGTTGAACTATTTGTTACCTCATATTGGATAATACCATGAAATAATTCACCCTGGTCATTAATTATTCCAATATCTGAAGAGATCCAACCAATATTGTGTCCGTCCTCGGATGTTATTGTACCTCTTGAAGTACTTTGAATTGTACCATCTGGTAAGTGAGTATTTATAAATGTCATATTATTAGTTACATTGCCCACATTTTTCATAACGGCTTTTTCAATAGCATAGTCTTCAGTTATCAAGGGCGATCCGCTTGACAGATTTTTAGATCCAACAAAAGTTGCTGAGTAGGCTTGATATACAGGTTCAGTTAAATTCAAAGAGTTTGTAACTAAATTATATAGACTCGGATTCGTAGATTCACCAGTTGTGGTTTGTCCTAATGTATGTTCAAAATTGGATAACAACATACTTGCGCCAAACAATGAAACAATGAAGAGAAATAAAGTGGAATACATATATCTAAACCAATAATCAATTAGTATAAAAAAGCTATTGAATCTAATTAACAACCAAGGACAAAAAAGAACCTGCATTACAAGGATTACAAAAACGCCTCGAAGGTAGATAATTATGTTTTTAGTAGTAGAGGTAGTACCCGGTTAAAAAATACCGTAAATAATAACAACATTATATCTCAGTTTAGAGAAGTTATTCGCCTTGATCTCATATTTAATATAGACAGTAAACTTGCAATTACCAGTGCAATTTGCAGAATATACCCACCGACAATTAAGACGATTGCATTGAGTGGATTGGAAAAAGTCATCATCGTATTAACATGTGGCGGAGCAAGACTATTGCCAATAATAACGAAAGCAGCTAGAGGAATACATGCATACAATGCTTTATTGTACCCTTTCCATATCAATACGAATAGAGTTACAAAGGATAATTCCAAAATAATCGCCCTATCAACAAAATTAGGATTTCCAAACGGAATTGCAACTAAACCAGTTGCTATAATGGTGACCAAAATAATTAACGTTATTTGAATATGAGAGATCATTCGTTCTAATTACTTTCTTCGTAAAAAATATAAAAGTATTCTAGTGATTTTCAATTTCGGCATCGCATCCTACAAAAAATCCGATATCTGGGAGACATACCTCTTTTACCAATCATGGTTCAATGAGTTTGGTATTTATTCTCAAGATAAGTAATAAAGTAATCAGGATTGTAACCTTCATTTAGACTGTTATTAAGAAGCACTTTAGGAGCATAAGTAGATCCATATTGATGTATTTTTGATCGCAGCCATTCTCTGATTGAATTAAAATTACCGGTTTTGATATCCTCGTTGTAGTTTTCCAAGTCTTTCTGCATTTTAGAAACAATGATAGCTGAAACTAAATTGCCCAAAGTATACGTAGGAAAATACCCAAAGAGACCGCTGCTCCAATGTGTATCCTGAAGGACTCCCAATGAATCCTTAGGTGGTCTCACACCAAGCAACTGCTCCATCCTATCATTCCAAAATTCAGGAATCTCAGAAACGCTGAGGCTGTCTTCAAATATCCTTTTCTCTATTTCATACCTTATCGCTATATGTAAATTATAAGTAACCTCATCGGCATCAACTCGAATATAATCAGCCCTGACATTATTAAAATAAAAATATAGCTCGTCATCAGTAGTTTGATTTGCAAAATTCACTTTCTTTCTAATTAGTGGAGATATCAATTGAACGAAAGGTAAACTTCTACCCACAATGTTCTCCCAGAACCTTGACTGAGATTCGTGAAGTCCAAGCGATGTTCCTCCCTCAATAGGAGTAAAAGACAATGATTTGTCGCATTGTAAATTATATAAGGCGTGACCAGCCTCATGAATGGTACTAAATATCGACTTTTTGAAATCAACTCCTTCATACCTAGTGGTTATTCGAACATCATCAAGCCCCATAGTTTCAGTGAATGGATGAGTAGAAGTATCCATTCTAAAACGCCTCATATCATATTGCAAAAGATTAAGGATATCATGATTTAATTCGTCCACTTTTTGAATATCATATTCTAATTTCGCAAGATTGCTCTCTTTACAAAACTGGCTTTTTGAATCAACAAGTTTTTTCAAAAGTTTTTGGATACGAGGTGTTAATACACTAAATATTTTATCCAAGTCATCTACTGTAAGCTGCTCTTCGAAGGTATCTAAAAGTGCATTATATGGGTGGTTTTCGTACCCCCATCTTGCTGCTATTTCTTTTTTTATCTCTATCATTTTCTTCAAATGGGGTTCGTACATTTTAAAATCAGATTTTGCCCTAGCCTCTCTCCAAGCCATGTTCCCTCTTATTCTTACCAAGGACTCAGCTTCGGTCAATTCCCTGGGTAACTTGACCTGTTTAGTTATTTCCCTATCGATTACTCTTATTATGCCCATTTCAAGGTCACCAAGATTCTCCTGTTTTTTTGCACTATCGACTAGACCAATAAATTCGCTATTTAGCAGTAAATCTTTATGTAACATGTGAAGTTGAGAATCGGCCACTCCTCTTCCTTCAGTCCCTTCTCGAGGCATAAAAGTTTCAAAATCCCAACTCATCAGGGATACCGCATGCTTTAGCGACCACATGGGTTTATAAGCATCGAGGATCTGATTCATGACTGGATTCTCGCATCTCATTTTGTTATATCTTTTAAGGACTGAACCACATCAGTAAATTAATCCTTTGCTAACCTTTTTGTATCAAATATTTCAATCCACCAGGACATCGAATTGAAACCTATACTCTAAACATAGGGTGTAAAGTAACATGAACTAATATTCAAACATCGAAAAAAAATGCTGTAACTCAAAAGGAAATACTTTATTACCACATTCTTAAAATTGATGATTCACACTTTCGATCTCATAATGTAAAAACTAAGTCTGGTTGCAAAGTCTTGGCCTTGACTTGATTCAGGGATAAATATTTTTGAAAACCTAGTCAGAGAATCTAGTTTTCAAGATCCAAGAAATTAGATTATGCATATAAAATATTATACCGCTCAGCAATCACAAGAAGATAAAAAATAAGAAAATTGATACCCGATAAGGGTTACCACAAACTACTATTTTCCATCTAGTGGTTTATTGTTTTCCTCTAAAATAGCGGATCATATCCTCTTACATAGATGGTATAATGGTCAACAGCCTTTACTTCCTCAGGCATTGCATAAAGTCCAAATCCGGTGAATAGATCTACTGAAAATGGTGAATTGTCAGCCGGCGGAAGCGATTCTACTAACGGTCTTCCTTCTGCAATCCCAAGGAAAGAATCATCCTTGTCGAAAAGCACTGCATAAATAGTAATGTAAGATTGTTGACTTGTAGAGTTATTTGTGATGGTCCCCGTTATCTGATTTGATTCTGCTCGGAATCTAAGGTCAGTAATGGTAAAATTTTCACTCTTGCCTATGGTAGCCTCAGGCGTAGTTTCACCAGTAGTAGTAGCAGTAGTATTCATAGTTTGATTCAATGAAGTATCAATGTCTGCAGATGTTCCAGAATCAAGTGATTGTTGGCCATATGCAAGAGGTGTGGTTAGAATCAAACCAAGAGTAGCGAGTATTATAGAAAAGATTTCTTTCATAATCCTCTCTAATTTGAAGAAGCTAATTAAATTTTCTCTGTGTATGGTTTGTATAAAAATACGAAAATAATAGAGTTAATCAAATTACATTTTGGTACCACCTTTCAAATTAATGGCATATGGATTTTTAATAAAATAACCAGTTGCACAATCTCATCGATTAAATTCGCTAGCTTGTTAGAAAGTTAGGTGACAGATTAAGAGACGGAACAAGATACAATAATATTACAATCTGAAAATCATGATCAGTTAGTAATAGATATGAATTTCTTAATTAATAGTGATTAACAGCAGATAGAAAGTCGGGAATATTTGCAATACCAAAAATGAAATCACAGAGTAAAGGAATGATTTTAGTCCTCCTATTTATGGTAGAAAAGTATCAGCAACATTAGCCAAAATATTCACTCTTTTTATAGGTAGTCACCCTATGTACCAAAATATCTAGAACTATAGTAGAACAACTAATAAGCAGGATTATTTTAAAATAGCATACTTGAATTTGAAATCTTATTCAGAAAGATCGACATTAGTAACTATACTATCCTTTTTTACTTTAACCACTTTATTGATACTAATAACAGTACCATATAATGATTTTTCAATTTCTGCAAACAATACTCTTATCAACCTAACAGACTTTAATTTGAATAATCTAACCACTAGTAATAATAACAATCTATTAATCCTAAAGATACTAGCCTACAGTTTAGAAAGTAAACTTCAAGGAGCAGCCTCCATGTTAGAATTTGCAAGTAACATGCCTGAAATGAAATCTATGCCCAATACCAAGTTATTAAATACAACTATGGATTCACTTCACGGCATCCCATCTGATTCAGACATACAAAAAAGAATAATTGCACAGAAAGTAATCTCTTATTATCCAGTAATTGCAGGAATATCGTTCATTCTTCCCAATGGTGACACATACTTTATGGAGCCTTATTCCTTACAAAGTAACCAAACAAAGAATAATCTTGGGTTCCGCGAATATTTCAAAGGGGCAAGAGCTTCTAATGATACATATCTGGGAGACATAATAACCTCTACTTCTTCTGGCCTAAAGCGGGCGATCATAGCAGTTCCAGTTTTTGCAAATAGCGATAGTAATTTTAATGAAGGAAGCAATTTGACAGGAATCATAGCAGGTTCTATCAATCTAGACATGCTAAATAAAGAACTTCAGTCCTATAATATACCTCAAGGTCAACGAGTGGTGCTTGTTGATTCTAATGATACAAAGATAGCAGATTCTGAAATAAGGAATTTTGTAGACGACAACGAATCATTTTCCAATTTAAAGAGCTATCGGAATGCCATAGAGGGAAAGTCTGGCTCTCTCCTTGAGAAGGTAAACCAAGAAATGATGCTTGTTTCGTACTATCCTATGGATACTCTTCAAAACAGATGGGCAATTCTCTTGATGCATCCTATTGGGAATAGCAGTAATAACTTTATCGGCGATAATTAGTCTTTAACCTTATTACCCTGTATGTAAATATAAAGACTATTTCGATGTAAGTATACAGCATGTAAAGTATAGGCATTAACAACCATAATAATCATCGAACATGATCGATATCCCCATACATTAATTTCACTGTTGGAACTTGCAATTAAATTCACTTTACCTGATTACAATATCAAAATAGAAATAACAGTCAATTGAATGAAGTAAATCTTAATGTAAGGATCGACACGAGGGGATTACTATTTATTTTATCATATATGAATATGCTCTATAAACTTTATTCGACAATATCTATTGCTAATAACATCCTAATTATCAATTTTTTTGTTTGTTGGGCGGTTTTTATTCTATTTCAGTTAAACTTTGAATTCAGAGAGGAAGTATATGTAGGAAGATGTAGGATTTTGCAAAAAAACTCTTGAACTGATGTTTCAAAGAATCTGATCATGGTGTACAATATAACAAATTAGGTCTATGGCAAATTAATTCTCTGATAAGTTCTCATTCTTAGCCGAAATTTTGAAATAACCAAAAAAAAATAATTCCTCTCCTATTACAAGTACAACAAACAAACCAAAATGAGTACTATCGACTCCATAAGCTGCGGACAATTAGAAATCAACCAATTTATCCCCATTCATAGTCGTTATCCAACAAAGAAGACAAACTAGCAACCCGTAAGACCGCCTATTAGTCACCATTGTGATCCATTTATAGTAAATCACTAGAAAATTCTGCCCCAGCATGACAACTAGAATATGATTTGATGATATTGGGGATAACTGAATTTTTGAACACAAAAATATCAATAAAAGTTTTTTCTACTGGGTAGTTATTTTGTAAGTTAAAATGAGATTAATGCTAAATATTAAGATTTTTGGATTAGCGTTTGTGTTATCAACTTTGCTGGTATTAAATCAAAGTCAGTATATAGATGTCTTGGGTCAACAGAACATAAAACAATTTGATATGATATTGCTTAATCAACAGTATTATAACAACCCTTTTGTTGATCAGCTTGTTGGCGAGATCTTAAATAATGGAACTCACACTGCAAAATCAGTTGAAATATCTGCGCTTTTTTACAATGATAGTGGAATTGTAGGACACGAATCAAGTGGTACAGATCCTACTACTATTAGCGCTGGTGATAAATCTACATTTACTTTACAAATAGACGATGAGGTTATTAGGAGCGAAGCTGAGGGCTATGAATTTACCCTGAAGTGGAAGGATGAACAATCAACAGACTATTTTCTAAGAATTTCTGGAGGGGAAATAGCAGAGAGTGTTGGTCGAGATGATGGCGATGATAGTAGTGGTGGTGGAGGAGGAGATGATGGCGATGATAGTAGTGGTGGTGGAGGAGGAGATGATGGCGATGAGGAATAGAAGGTAAAAGAGCCTACCCATCATTGCGAAATAATTTAATTAAAAGGCCCATTGATTTATGGCTATCAATTTAGATATATAGTTGCAGAGAATAATGCTTTATTGGATTAGAAGATAGGGTAGAGAATCATTACAAAACATTGTAAAGTAAATTTAACATCTCAAGAGTATTTATGAAGGCACTATATAGTAATTGCAAATTCTTTAGCAATTCAAATTGGCAAAAAGGCACGTCGTTACAAGATTCTTTAACAAATATTTTTATCAGATGAAAAATATTATGTAACGTCTAACAGCATTTTGTTAAATTCTGATAGAGAGATAGATGGAAATAATAGGAAGATAGACGTAGAGAATCACAGCCTTACGTTAGACGTTAATAAAAATTTATACTCATCTAACCAAATTCAACACTCGACTGAACCGAAAAGATTGTTGCAAGTAGATACTAGGATTATTGATAATCCCGTAGATGTATATTCAACCATTTTAGGCATAGTGAGCAAAAGCGATAATGGAATATCGAATTGTTCTACCATAGGTGGTTTAAAGATGATTTACGAAAACAAGGATCTCTTTAATGCTTATGTAGACCTTCTATCAAAATACAAAGAAGGAAAGGCAAAAGGGGCTGTTCGATGGATAACACATATTGATAAGAATAATGAGCAGATAGACCTCATAAATAAATTTCTAAACATCGGTATAGAAATAAGACATGTAAATAATCTACCACCCATGAGTTTTGCAGTATCTGATAAGCAGTTTCAAGGCACGATTGAAAAAATGGACCAGGGTAAAATGTTTGACAACATCTTGTACAGCACAGAACCCCTGTATATCAAACATTTTCAATTATTCTTTGAGGAAATGTGGAGAAGCGGCGTAGATGCAAAACAAAGAGTAGACCAGATAGTAATGGGTGTTGAAGACGAATATACGAAGGTATTTGAAAACCAACTTCAAATAAAAAATATTTTTCTAGAAGTACTTGAAAATGCTCAAGAAGAAATACTGATCATTTTTCCTTCTTTAAATTCTGTAAAAAGACAAGCTGAAATCGGCCTATTTAATTTATTTAAACTCAAAAATCAACCTAATTTCCAAATTAGAATTCTTTGTCCTTTTGTGGATGTACTCAAAGAAATACTCCTGTTAGAATACTCAAAAGAAAAAGTTAACAGTATTGCAAATATTGCTATAAGAGAGATTGTAAGACAACAAAGCATCAGTTCAATCGTCTTGATTACAGACAGAAAAAACTTGATAACAATTGAAGTTAAAGATGATACCAAAGAAAAATTTGAAGGTGCTATTGGTTTTACAACATTTTCAACAAGCAAACCCACAGTAAATTCATATCTATCAATTTTTGAAACTCTTTGGGCACAAACCGAAATCTCCGATAGCCTAAGAATTGCTAATGAAAAATTAGTAGAAAGTGAAGAAATGGAAAGAGAATTTATCAATACGGCAGCACATGAACTAAGAACTCCAACCCAAGCAATAATGGGATATGCGGAATTAGATGCAGAGGTTTTTGGTGATCTTTTAGAAAATCCAAAGATAAAATCAGATAATCAATTAAATCGAACCATTACTCATCTACAAAAACATTTTGAAATCATTTCTAGAAATTCTGCACGATTAGACGACCTCATAAGCAAACTTCTAGATGTTTCAAGAATTGAATCTAATCTATATAATAGTCTGTCGCTACATAAGGAAGGACTGGATTTAGTTAAAGAGATCAAGGAATCGATTAATATCGAATTAAATCAAAAAATAAGGGATAAAAACATCAATATCATCCTCATCAGCGATGGTATTGATGGGCAGATGATAGTAAATGCGGACAAATCTCGATTGCATCAAATCGTCATTAATATTGTGGGAAATGCAATAAAGTTCTCAAATCGAAATGATAAAATAGATATCACAATTAGAGAAAAAAGTTTGGGTCAGAAAAATACATGTGAAGAAAATAAAAATATCTTTGTAAAAGTATCCGATAGTGGTAAAGGCATTTCTCCACATGTATTGCCAAAGCTATTTGAAAAATTCGTTTCTGATTCTGATATCGGCACGGGACTAGGACTTTACATTTCCAAGAATCTTGTTGAGGCTCACGGTGGTAAGATATGGGCATATAATAATTTGGGCAGACCTGGCTCTACTTTTGTATTCAGTTTACCAAAGTTGATTTAACACATAAGATGAGAACCTTACAAAATAGGATTTAGATCGTTACTATATATGCATAACTATATTACTTCTATATTTGAATGGATCTTCTACAGTGTAAAAATTACTTCTTAAACATTACGAATTACGTCAAGATAAAGACAAGTGATATAAATCAAAATTCTTGAAATAGACTCACAAAAGTTATCATTCAAAATTAGAGAATTGTGCAATATTAGAAAGGTTCCTTATCTACATGAACTAGAGTATAAGAGAACGAATGATTGACTGATGTATGGATCTCGATCAGGTGGAAAATATCTATGTATCATTAAATCTATCTACCGATAAGTTCGGTAGAGACAATATATACTAGTGTATGAGATTTTCGGTCAAGGTCATGACTAAACCAAGTAACAGTATTTTGTTTCCCTAAATCATATAATGCAAATTACAATGCGGCATTCTAGTGGCACTAAAACCCAGAAATTCAGAAAGAATTTTGGAAGTTAATGAGCACGATTTGTATGTCTAGAATAAAAATAAAATCATATATCCAGCTAAGCGGGGAAAACAGGAACATGTTCTAATTTATACGGTTATAGACCAGTCTATTTACAGAATAATTACGATCAAGATCTCTGGAAACTTCATTCATCCATAGGTATCAAAATGGTACAATAATTAGTTACCCGGGGTCTTTTTAGAATGTGTCAAGTGCTTCTTTACTGAATCGAGAACCACATGCATAAGGCATTCTTGCAAATCGACGTGATACGGATACCCAAATGATCACATCTTTTATAGTATGATATATAATAATTTATATCTTCTAGACTTGACACAAGGGCCGGGAAGATAAAAAATATATGCATAAGAATAGAGGCGTTAGCTATGTACTCTTCTAAACATATTGCCTCTATTCTAATCTCGCTCAACTAAGTCGTAGAATATTTCTTTCCCATTAACACGACCACTTTGCTCTTCTCCTTCTGCTCTAGCTCGCTAACTAAAAGTTAATGACCAACATTATTACTAACATGACATGATTGGAACACGCATATCTACAAAAAATATAATTGTCAGTAAGAACCATATACCAGGAAAGAATAAACGAGAAGAGTTATTTCATTATACATCCAATGATCAACCAAGAAATAAATTACCTAATTATAGAAACTGTTGTCTTAATAGATAACACAACTAAAAGAAAATAAAATAAAATAAAATTGTAACCAAGAATAACACCTTCAAGCGATGACAACAGTATTGTTAGATAAATGTTTCAGCCTACTCTTAAAATAGAAAACACAAGTTACAATGCAATACAGCAGCATTATATGGGAAGGAAATTCTAGAAAATCGGAGTATAATTATATAGTCAATAGAATAATAATTTAAAAGGAAAATCAATCGGATATCTGCTATATAAAATATATCTTCTCAAGAATGTGAAGGCGTGACGTATCCAAGAAATAGTTCACCCTTACTGCATCTAAATTTGGTTAGTTTTTATATTCTATAAAAATCAAATGAGAGATTTTTGGCAAATTCTAGCGCCGATCATAAATAAATATGGTGACAAAAAAACAGATAATTTTTCGAGAAACAACAGATTAAGAAAAACTGAAATGCGCTTTCTGTGAAAGATAAGTCTCATAATCTTGATATCTTGTTTGCAAAAACGTTTTGCATGTGACCTGATTGTAAGGGTATCAAAAATGTTTATGCGTAGAAGCATGGCGAAATAGTGTATTACGAGATTTACATAGTTAAGGTTAAATAAATTTAAATAGTAAAGACTTTAGTGTCTCTAAAAGATGCAAATCCATCATCATCTTCATCGCATTCGATAGTAATAGTAGATGACGAAATGGAGTTGGCTTCTTTATTTAAGACATTTTTGACAAATGTGGGTTACGATGCAATATCTTTCTCTGATCCTTTATTAGCATTAGAATATTTTAAAGAAACACCAGATAACCATTCAATATTAATTACCGATATGCGTATGCCAGGAATTTGTGGAATAGAATTGGCAAGAAAAATTAGAGAAGAAAATGATAAAATCAAGATATTCTTAATGACAGCCTTTGATATTGTTGACTTGAAAAATCATCCCGATTACAATGCGGCCAAGATTGACAGGCTACTTCAAAAACCCGTTCGTTTTTCAGAACTACGAGAAATGATCAATAACGAATTGAAGAATTAATCCTGTAAAGTTGGTTTGTAAATCCTTGAAGGTTTTGCAGGATTGCGAAGGTTATGGTTCGTGGGAATAGATCTAAATACCATACCAAAGTAAAAAATAACGTTCTAAAAGATTTGTCAGAGCCGGTTTATCTGATTACTTATTTGTTCTGAAATAGCGTTAAAATCAGTACTGGCAGGTCTAATAAAGCTAGTTAAATTAGTATAGAACGTTTGATTTAAAAGATGAACCCAGATAAGTAGATTTTAAACCACGGACTTCCAAACATAAGTTAATAAAACAAGAATAAATCAAAATATCGCTTGATCATCTCGGTCATAGTCTTGCTTTAAACAGATTGCAAAACCCACATGACCGCAATCATCAGTATTACAGGTCACACAATATGGCATACCTTCCCTATAAGCTACAATTACATTATTTAAAATGCTCTTGTCAAACAAAATGACATATTTATTATCAAAATAGTCTTTAACTATTATCAAAGTATTTTCAGAATTTGTATCTTTGTTTGCCAGCCATTTCATAAACTCCATGGTACCAGCATCAAGAGTATCCAATTCGGAATTTTTATCAGACATTCGGGATATTGTCATTTAATCATACAGGTATCTTATAAACTCGCTGTCAAATCGTTTTTGACCATTTCAATTGTGTTGTTCATTCTTTATCAGTGTCATCATCCAAATAAAATTTTGAGGTTATCAACAGGTCAGCATTTTCATTCATTTTCGGGTGTCAAGCACACATACATATACGTCCATCTACTTATTAGGTTGATTTTGGAGGATGTTCGTCGTCTTTATTTGATTTGGTAGGCGTTTTTGTTGTAGAAGTGCCATCAGTAGAATCAGAAGAAAACTTGACAAGCTTTCCCAATTTTAGAAAATAAGGAGTCAAAAATGTAGTAAGAATGGTTACTACACCTAATACGGGAAAAACCGAATTGGAAATAGCTCCAACGTCCTGTCCAGCTTTGACTACAACCAAAGATAATTCCCCCCTTGCAGCAGATATCCCTATTCCTGTTCTAACAGCTGTAGTCGATCCATATTTGGCCAATGATAGCATGCCACTCACTATGCCAAATTTTGAAACAATTGATACGGCGACAAGAATTATTGCAGGTATCAGAAAGGCAGGTACCAGGGATATATCCATAAGTGCGCCTATGGAAATAAAAAACAACGCAGCAAACATGTCTCTTAGCGGTGTAGTAATTACACGGGCAACAGACGCGCTTTTTGCCTCAGCTATAAGCACACCAGCCAAGAAGGCACCTGTTGCAACTGACAGTCCAATAGATTGTGCTAAAAAGGATAAAAAGAAAGCCAGGCCCAAAATTGAGATCAGTATCATTGCGTAATCATTGACTTTACTTAACCTATCAACCAATTTAGGAACGATTCTTGAACCAATTACTAGAGTGCCGCCTATAAATGCACCAACAATTAAAATTGATGTTACGACATTTACAATAGATACATCACCTTCTTGTGCAGCTACTGATTGTAATATACCTAAAATTGTGATTGCAAGAATGTCTTCGACTATTGATATACCAAGTAGTAAAGTTGTAGATTGATCTCTTATCATATTCAGCTCTTCTAATATTTTTATTGTAACTGCAGTACTTGTGATAGACAACGCTAGCGCAATGAATAAAGAATCAAAATAGGAGAATCCTAGAATCTGTGCAACAATGAATGTAAACAAAAGTGTTCCCAAAGTTTCTGCTACGGCTACAATCGCAGAAATTCGTCCAACAGATCTTAATCGTTTGATCGGAAAATCAGTTCCAATTACAAATAACAGCATTATTATGCCAAGCTCTGCAAAGGCATTTAGAGTATCAATATTGAATATAAGTGAGAAAGGAGGAGTATACGGGCCAATAATCATACCTGCAATAATATATCCAATAACTGCAGATTGTTTTAGTTTGTAGGTAATAAACAGCATTACTGTAGCAACTATCATAATTACAGCAAAATCCTGCACAAGCAATTCTAGCGGAGAACTAGTTAGTGGAGTACCTGATGATGTTGAAGATGTCGAAGAATTAGCAAAGGGAATTAGCCCTAACACAGAGAATCCATTCTCAGCTCCCAAGGAACTAGTTAAGAAAATTACGCTTAAGATGGCAACAAATAACAAAACATACCTAGCATCCCTCACCCCTAATTATAATTTTCACCACGTTTATTAAATTTTTACAAAATATTAGATATGGGTTTATTCCATATGTAATTCATTACATCATTTTATACGAATATTTTATTATTTGGCGGCTGTTTTGAAATATTAATAAAAAAATAATTATGTCCCTTTCTTCAATAAACAAACAAAAGCAATGCATAAAGGACTATATTACCAACCGCAAGGGTCAACAGCATAAATGGGAATCCTATTTTGAACCATCTTGTAAAAGATATGTTATGTCCAAACTTTTGACTTAACCCAGCGGCTACTACGCCAGCACTAGATCCTATCAAAGTTCCGTTACCACCCAAGTCTGCTCCCAATGCAAAACCCCACCACAATGGACTAAACTCATATCTGCTACCGCTACCAAAAGCTGCTGCAATAGTTGGATCTGTATGTAACGAATGAACCAGTGGTATCATTGTAGTTGTAAATGGAATGTTATCAATAAATGAACCTGCGATAGCTGACAGCCATGTTATCATAAAGTTAACCATGGGTCACCTCCAGTTATATTGATAGCCAAATTTGCAAGTATGTTTATGAGTCCTGCATGTTCGGCTACTCCTACTATGACAAACAGACCTACAAAAAATAATAAAGTTGCCCAATCAACTTCATGTAATATTTTTTCTAGTGGAACTCTAGCTATGACTAATAGGGCGGCTGCTCCACCTATTGCCACTATTGATACCTCCAAATGTGTTATAGTTTGCAAGGAAAATAGAATAATTACACCCACTATAACGATCATGGATTTTAAAAGCAACCCCTTATGATGTGTTACTATTACATTTTCATCCCTATTCATCAAATCTTGGATATCTTCTTGCTGTTCAATTTTTTGGGCGTTTTTCAGATCATTTCTGAAAAAGAGTTTTAATAACAATAAAGAAAATACAAAAGTCACTGCAATAGTGGGTCCCATATATATCAGGAAGGAATTAAAATCGATACCTGCAGCAGATCCGATTAAGATATTCGGAGGATCGCCTATCAGGGTTGCAGAGCCCCCAATATTTGAAGCTAGAACTTGAGCCACAATGAAGGGAAAAGGGTTTAGTCCCAAAGTTCGCATTATAGAGAGGGTAACAGGAACCATTAACAATATGGTTGTGACATTGTCAACAAACATTGATGCAACAGCTGTAAAGGTACATAACAATACCATTAGTGTCCAGACGTTACCCTTGCTAATCTTGCCTAGCTTTATTCCGATTTGATGAAATACACCCGTCTCTCCAAGTACTGCAACCAAAATCATCATCCCAAGCAAGAGACCTATGGTGTTAAAGTCTACGGATTCTATAACAAAATGCAGGCTATCTTCAGCGTAAAGAGATCCCAGAATAATAGCTAATACAATGGATATAATTGCCCCAAACATTACAATAATCGTCCTATGGAGAATGTCAAGTCCAAGTACGACGTAAACTGCCACCATGATTATGGTAATACCAGCAATTATGGGAGTAACACTCTTTTCAAATACAAGAGAAGGAACAGTAAAAAGAATAACAAGGTAAATTGCAATTAAAGATATACCAATAGTAAATTTTTTCTGCAAATCGATAATCTATTTGAATATATTGTGTGTTATTTTTATACATAGAGGTCATAGTTTAGAATTCGATATTCAACAAATTGACTCATTGTTTTCAAAATACCTTTTCAATAATTTGAAATGAGAGATTACAATTTCCTTCTCCTCATAATCATTTTTCAATATTCACAAGAACAAAGAAGATTTCCTGTTTTTCTAAAATGACAGCCTATTTTTATTTCAAGCCAATTATCATTAGCGATACTTGAATCATTCAATCTGGAAATTGATAAAAGTTCCATAGTTAAGCAATCAATACAAAGTGTCTTAATTAATGCCCATTTTCAATGGAATTACATAATATATGTATCACAGGAATGCGTCATGATGTCTATTGCTATACGAATTCAAATTTTCAATCTATACGGTCATTGAATATAGACACAATCCTATTCTATTATCCATCTGAACAGATCACCTTAGTCGACTAATCAACCAAGAATAAAAATAAAGATTTAGGCTCGGGCTTCATAAACGATGTTTAAAGGAGTTTGAGCAATTCGCCTAAATCTCGAAAACCCCGCTTCATGTGCAAGGTCCCTTATCTTTTGTTCACCTGCCTGAGCACCTAATGCAGGACCATTGTCGGCAAGAGAATTTGGAACACACACGACAGATGAAACTGCATAAGATATTTTGCCATTTAGATTCAGATTATCTTCTAATCTATCGTTTGCAAGGGGTTCGACAATCATGCAAGCTCCATCACTCTTTAGAGATTGTCTTGCTAACTTGAGAGATCCAAGTGGATCACCCATATCATGAAGACAATCAAAAAAGGCGACTAAATCATAATCGCTACCTATAGAATTATCTGTAGCAGAGACTACCTGAAAATTTGTATTAGCTTTTACATTTTCTTTTACAGCATTTTCCTTTGCAATCTCTATTGACGGTGCATGATTATCAAAGCCATAAAACTGCGAGTTAGGAAAAGATTTTGCCATTATTGTGGTAGAAATACCGTAGCCGCATCCAATGTCAGCAACCTTTGCGCCTTTCTTTAGTCTTTCCTCCATTCCTTCTAGTGAAGGTATCCATGATTGGACCAGATTACTAAGGTATCCAGTCTTAAAGTACCTTGCAGTTCCTTCAAATAAGTCATGATGATGTTCACCCCATCTAAACCCTTTACCTGTTTTGAATATCTCTGCAAATTTGTCTTCGTCCTTAAATAATGATCTTACCAACTGATAACCCCCCATAATAAATACAGGGCTATTTTCGTCTGCCAAAACCATTGCATTTTCAGGCGGCAGTGCAAACTTTCTATTTGCTGAATCGTATGTAATATATTCCGCAGCAGCTTGGCTTGCAAGCCATTCTCTTATGTAACGTTCAGAGGTTTCGGTCTTTTGGGCAAGTTCTTCTGATGTTAGAGGACCGTATTGCTGTAGGGCTTTATACAGACCTAATCTATCACCTAGCATGATCATCAATGCATTTACACTACTTCCCATATCTTCAACAGACTTCATGACGAATTTCTCAAGCTTGTTATTATCTATTGAAGTTGATTTAGTATTAACATTCATGCAATTTTCAGCAATAACAGTTACAAGGTAATATTAAAACTTGATTATGTAAACCTTTTATCAAACGTAGAGATAGAGAGAGTATATATCATGCTCTGGTAGAGCCAGACGGACGGAGAATCAATTTAAATCCTTAAAACAAAAATAGAATTTTTTTAAACCAATACAATGATATATAATTTTTTATACTAATATTTTTATATAACAAATATCACAGAAGAATGATAGGCATGTCAAAGACATCGTCATCTAGCACACTTGTTGATAGATATACAACTGGAAGCAAGAATCCGAGTATTTCGACAAGCGTGAAAGAAAGAGAATCGTTAAGATGCATGACAGAGCCATGTTCTAACAAAGTAATCTGCAAATGTAGTGTTTGTTCGGAGTATTTATGTTATGACCATGCACACCTACACAGACATTCTATGACGAATTTGGAGATACTAAAATGATGAATTCTTTTTAATGATTTTTTTTGCTCATCATGATTCGTCACTTGTAAGTATAGCAGTATCTTTTAAATTCAAAAACAAATACTCCCTGTCATCGTATTATGTATTTCGAAAAGATAAACCAAAAAGCCAAAAATAAAAATAGAAATTTAGAGAATTCAGATGTTATTATTCTTTAGGAGTCATTGATAGCAGTATCCATTTTGATTGAGCAAAGCTAAGTGGTGTATAAGAAATTGTCACATTTTTTCCATCAATGCTTTCCACGACAGAACCTACTTCTCCGTTTTTAGCATTTTCAAAACTTTGCAAGTCCTTGAAGGATTCTAATTTACTGGTATTATTAGATTGCGAATCAGCTATTTTAGTGCCGTTATTATCTAGCAGAAGTAGTCTAGTATCATTCTTGCCAACAGACTCTGCTTTTAACAATTCATCAAATTGACTTAGATTCAACCCAAGTGCTAATACCCCTATAAGAGTATCGTTTGCCTGTTTTCCTGAATAAATTGGGCTAGCCAAAACAACAAGAGGTTTCCCAGTCGATGCAGCAGTGATGACGTTACTTAAATATGGACTTTTCGACTCCATCGCACCGTTTATGTGTTCTCTATATCCATAGTTATGTTTGGAACTATTTGTCTGAGAAGGAAAGAACGGTTCACTAAAATAAGTATCTCCATTTGGAAGCGTCATCCCTATGAACGACAAGTAGGGATTTGTTGCAAGAAGGGTTTTTGCTTCGTTTCTTCTTTCTGTATCTTGATCACTAGCAATTCCTTGATATTGTTGCTGCATATCTGCAGTTATATTCGCCAAAGGAAAGGTTCCAAAGGAATTCGTTAAATTCATCGATTGATGTGCAAGGTTCATGACTTGAGATATCTCTCGTTCTACCGATTGGTAGGTTGTAGAAAGTCCCAAATTATCTAGTAGTTCGGTGTTTGGACCATTTGACTGCTGAAATCCATTAACATCGGAACTAAGAAGCACATCGTTTTGTATCATAGAGTCATTTGTTTGTGAGAAAACATCCATAACGGGTATCGTTAGAAAGAACAAGACAGCCATAAACGAGCTTAATAAGAGTATTGTGGAGGACAAAGTTGATGCCCTAGATTGGAGTTTTTTTAACATTGCGTTAACTCATGGTTATTGTTATTTATAAGATTTTAATTGCTCTTTAACGGATAACTATGTTCATATATACTATTTTATGTTAAACAAGATATTGCGTTCGTCAATATAGTCAGTCAATCGTTATTATTGGATGTTATACTCAAAGAACATCCTCTTAAAATAAGTAGAATGAATAATTACATTACGTTACATTATACAAAGTACTAGTAATAATTTCAAATATACCTCAACCTTTGTGACAGTATCTTAAAAGAGATCCAAGAAGGTCTAGTATAGAAACAGATCAAACAGGGCATAATAGCTGAATACCTTCTTGGTCTCAACAGAAGCCATGAGGAGGATTTGTGATTTCCATATGGTCCTAGGAGGCGTATTTCATGGAGAATGGTTTTCTCGTATGACTCTGTGTTCTGGACGAATCCATCTCACATCATCACCTGACATTATTAAGCTAAAAGTGATATTTACAATTTTGTATTGTTTTCATGTGTTAAATAATATCATAAAACTAAAATGTGAAAATGTAATATATATTATTTTTTGGTTATCCTTGAATCAATTATGATATAGCAAAGCTCTTTCTAGTATTACAATTACAATTCAACATCATCTTTACTTGTTAAGGAATCTCGAATCGACAATGGATAAAACTTAATTACTTACCATTATTATCAAATAACGCAAAATGATTGCCACAAGAAATTCATTACTAAATACTTTGTTTTTTTTGCTTTGGCGCTAGGGTTAACTTTGGCTTCTGCCTCGTTAATTACAAACAATGACTACAGTGAGAGGATCACTTTCTCAAAAACACTAGATTGGACAGTGTTTGCTCAGAGTGTTCCTCTAGACATTGCAGATAATAATGCAGCCCAGAATATCGAAAATGAATCAGAAGAAATAATCTATAGACAAGGGATAATGTCGTCTTTTGGATATGAAAATGAAACTGCCCAAGTAGCACCCATTTTAACACATAGGGATGATGGTAAGATCTATTCTGGTGTATTGACTTATTCAGCGACCAGTCCTGTAGAAATTGGCTTCCTAAGTCAGTCGAGGATCGATAATGCCACCCTCTCACAATTAATAGATCAACTTGGAATATCAGCTCCAAATTGGTTAGATATTGCAACTCCTTCAGTTCATAACTTGACAGAAGTTACCCCTCAAATCATTGGAGGTATTCAACCTGACTATGGAACATCTACTCCGTACTATTCTGCATCAATGCCGTTTGTAGCAGGAGCTGTAGGTTTATGGTCTCCGGTTGGAGAGCCGTTCCTTGTCTCATATCAACTATATGCAAAGTTGGTTGAGCCTGAAACAGTAAACGATATAGCCTTAAACGACGCTGAATAGTCTATTTGAAATTCCACATCATTTATTTTTTTAAAAATCTCTGTATACAGATCCAATACGGTAAATTGGAATGTCTTAAAGAAAACAATCTAGATATAAAAAGTCATTAAAATAATTAAAAAGCCTCTAATTGTGTATAAGATTATCACAAACTATACTAAATTGGTATCTAAAATTACCAAATAATTTGCTCTAATACCAGTGGAAATATCGTACATACGCAAGCTAAAAAAAAGAGGAAGGGAGAGAGAAAGAGGCGATTGGGATCTAGTCTACCTTAATTTCCTTCCCTGCTGGTTTATCATCCTTCTTTTTGTCAAAGGTTATTTCCAATATTCCATTGTTGTATACCGATTTTGCGGTTTCGAGATCTGCTTGTTCTGGAAGATCTACGATTTTATGATATTTTCTCTGAGCATCCTTTGCTGTTGTTACTTCAACTTTAGAGTCATATGCTTTTATCTTAATGTCGGTTTTTTTGATGCCAGGCATTTCAAGTATTACTTTAACCTCTTTATCCGTAGTATTGACATCAACTAAAGGTTCCCTTTCTGCAGAAATTTGAGACGGGTGTCCTGCTTGTGGTCCTAGAATTTGTACTTCATTGTTGAGAGGAGATTTGACATTGCCAAATTCCCTTACATGAGGCTTTCCATCTGGACCAATAGTCATAGAATACCCATATACTATAGGACCAACTTCTCTGACTTTCTTTCCATCTTTTGTCTCATATTCTCGAACGAGTTCCTTTGGTGCATTACTTGTGAAATTGTTAAAGGCATCAAACATTCTATTCATTTCGTCGTGTATGTAATCAAACTCACTTAGCATATCTCTTGTATTCCATACAGGGAATAATCCTCGTCCTCTTCTTCCAAATGGGAGATTGAAGAACCGGTCGAACCAGTTATTTGGAATTATATCTTTATCACTCATTGTACTATATGTAATACATTTTACAATATAT
Organism: Candidatus Nitrosocosmicus franklandus; assembly: GCF_900696045.1. Classification (GTDB taxonomy): domain Archaea; phylum Thermoproteota; class Nitrososphaeria; order Nitrososphaerales; family Nitrososphaeraceae; genus Nitrosocosmicus; species Nitrosocosmicus franklandus_A. The sequence goes on along the minus strand of NZ_LR216287.1, from coordinate 2,280,004 downwards.
AAATATTTCTTACATAATGTAATCTATTTAAGTGGATAGGTAATGGTTAGAACCTCGGTAGAAAAGGATGCTGAAAAGCTCATGAAGGATGTCAGAAATTACTAGAACTTTTAGTCTGTTGTCTGGGCTCTGTTCATTTAACGATAAACCTATAGCTTGAAGATGTCCTATTTCTTTTATGATTAGCAGAAACAGAACACCTTCAAGGTATGTGTATTATGGCTTACATTTGTACTTTTCAGGTTTATCTTTAAGAAAAGCCTCGGAAAGATTGTCTCAGATGTATAAAAGAAACCATGTCTCCATCTGGAATTGGATTCAAAAATACAGGCCTCAAAAATTGAAAGCATCAAGAAGAAGAATTCTAGAATATATTGTAGACGAGACAATGTTGAAGGTAGGGTCAGAATACATCTGGCTTTGGGTGGCGATAGAGCCTGCAAACAGACAGATCCTCGCACTTTCTATATCCAAAGAGAGAAACATGTTTGTTGCAGAAAGATATCTTTCTAATTTGATCAAAGTTCATGGAAAGCACCCAGTTTCTACAGATGGTGGGACTTGGTATCCCATGGCTTGTCAGTTTCTCAAACTCGATCACCATATTCATTCTTCTTACGAGAAAAGTGTAATCGAAAGAACGATGCAATATATCAAGGATAGAACCGAAAGTTTCGATGATTACTTTCCTTGTAGAATAAAGAACTGCAAGTTAAAGCATGTACGGAATTGGCTGCGGCTCTTTGTAGACTATCATAACAATGAAATAAAACATGTTAACTGAACAGAGCCGTTGTCTGGGTCGATACCCAAAATATGGCATCATTGTATATACATCTAATTCGTTAATTAGCATAGAGATGTTTGACCCACATTTCTAAAACATCTAAGAATCAATATACGCTGAGGTAGACTGTGGATAAAGACTAAAAATGATGGCATTAAAAAAATTCTCTCGATTTCAGCATGAATAAAAAATACTACCAGCAGTTGAATACTGAATTAAATTAAAGTAAATCGTGCTAAAATATGGAGTTGTTAAAAGAGCAGTTTGGAAATACAGATTCTATCTCGTGTGGCAGATGCATAAAAGCATTTTTCATATGAATTGGGTTGTTTATATTTAAAGGGGATTAGTTATCAAACTGTATTTAATTTCAACTTTATTGAGCCCCGTCTGCTAAATTTATTATAATAATATATATTAAATGCAAAAGTTTCAAATTATTATTGATACGGTATTTCAGTAAATAGACCTTAAATACAATGAAAATCTACTGTCTTATATGGTAAAGCAAAAAAATATTATTATGACTATAGGTATTGTTGCAATTTTTCTAGGGTTATTCCCAAATCTGATGGCAAATTCCCCCGTTTTGGCCCAACAGAATTCAACAACTTCGCAAACAACGGAGGTTAGCGTAGAGGATATTGAACAGATAAAGTCATCGTTAGACCAAGCAATTGCTGAATTACAAAACAACAATCTAACAGGTGCTTTGAACCACATCGACACATCAGATAATTTACTAGGTGATGTAGAAGATCAGCTTGAGCGGGATTTAGGACAAGACGATGATTAATTTAAAGTAACTCAGTCGTCTTTTTTTATTTTTTATTCAGAATATATCTAATAACTATCATGTAAATTCAATATAGCCATAAACTTTATTCAGCCTTCTCCAAATTCTGTCAAGTTATTACCCAAATAGAATTTTATTCCAAACAGTTTCTGGTGAGTCTGCCTTTTGTCTATTTATTCATGGTTCATAGTATAGAAACCTTTCTTCCTCTCAAAGATATAATCATGCAAAGACATTTGATATGATTAACAACACAGACATTATATTCAGAGCGTATTACTAGGAAGATATGATGATAAATGCATCAAATAATGAAATAAGCTACACTAACAATTAGGTACTGTATTTAAAGCTCAATACAGCCATAACCTACCGATGCAAAATATGGTATATGATAGACCCTTCGTCATCATTTTGATAATCGCATCAAACAATTACATCTACATATTCATCAAATGTTCTATAATAAAAGATCGTGGTAATTTGAACAAGCAGTGTCAAATTGGAATTAAAATATTAGATTTTTATTACTAGGTAGAAAGAAAAGTTGTTTGGATTAACTTTAAATCCTGTTACTTGGATAAAAGAGTAATTTCCAAACCCTATTACAAAGGATCGAATATTGTCAAATAGCTTTTGTGAATCCTAGTCGATTTTAATCTCCTTTCCGTTACTTTTGTTGGTCTTTTTGTTAAAAGTTATCTCTATAATTCCATTATTATAAGTTGCTCTTGCGGTATCAATGTCTGCCTCTTCAGGCAACTCCAGAGTCCTATGATATTTTCTATGTGATTCACTAGTTGTTATTTCTAATATCCCATCATATGCATTTATCTTTATGTTATCCTTCTTTACTCCAGGTATTTCCAAGACAACTTTCACCTCTCTATCTGTGAGATTAATATCCACTAAAGGTTCTCTTTCAGCAGATATCCTTGGATGGGAGGTCCCGCTTTCAAAGCGTGAATACTTTGGTTTAACATTCCCGAATTCTTGTATTTTTAGTCTACCATCTGGTCCGATGGTCATTGAATATCCATAGATTATAGGTCCGACTTCTCTTACCTTTGATCCATTATTGCCTTCATATTCCCGTACCAACTCTTTAGGTGGATTAGCAGTAAATTTATCAAATTGATCTAACATTGCATTCATCTCCCTTTGCATATATTCAAACTCCCTAAAGAGATCGAAATCAAACGAGTTCCAAAAACCCTTTCTCATCAGATTATCAACATTTCTATCCAAAAATCCCCTAAACCAGCGCCTGTTATCAAACGGTATTCTACTCGTTTTTCAGTTCACCAAAGTTGTATAGTAAATTAAGATTTATATTTTTTTCTAACTTATTGTAAAACCCATTACTAGAAGTAAAATATATATTCAAATATCGAACAATTATTGATGGTGGTTTCTTTATGAACACGAAAGGGTTTATAACTAAAATCATCAACATGGGTAAAAATCAGATTACTCAAAAAATAACATTATTACATAATTTATTTTCATTAGAATTGATCTCCATTCCGGGAATGCTTCCCTCAATGTTTATAACTAACAGCGACCTTAACTCAAAGGCACAACAAATACATTTACAAATCACTAATTCTTGGTATCACGCATTGGAAGAGGTATATTCCAAGGTACATGCTGTCCTAACACAAGGAGTATTAGGAAAGGGTGTTCCCCAGTTATATGATCTCGCTACAAATAGTATTCTAGTGATCTTAGTACACGTACCTGTATTAGGTAGCATATCAACGTACGTGGCAGCCAGAGCAGTCGTCAGTCAAGTACACGAAAAGAAAACACCTAAAAAATCATTCAAGGAGCAAGTGGTCTGAATATGATTTTTCAAACTTTTGTCCCTTCCTTGTATGTACTACAAGAAAAAAAAGGTGTGACATGTGAGGGACTAGATTGTATTAGACAAAGGAAGTGAAATAAGTGAGGGCAAACTTTGTTTATTCCAATTTAAATCCTTGTGGCGGTGGAGAACGTTTCACACTAGTTACCATGAAAGCATTGCATGAAATGGGAATAGATATTGAGTTGACAACGCTAGAACAACCCAATTTATCTAAATTAGAAAATGCATTTGGGAAGGATTTAGCTTCGGTAGTAAAGAAAATCAGAAGAATCAATATATTGGATATGTTTGATGAGCAAAGTATTCATCGTAACTTGCATCAAACTAATTATGACTTGATTATTAATACTCATGGTGATATAGATCCATATTTCCATTCGTCATTGAATGCTAACAACATGATTGTCTATTGTCACTATCCATCTGCCAAGTTATTGTTAGAAAATGAGGATAATGAATATTTGACCTACCACCTCAAGATTGGCAGATTACAATATCGCATCGAGCCAAGAATAGGCGTAACAACTCAAATTGTCTACAAGAATCCGACTCAAATGGCATCTCAAATGGTTGAATCAATGTTTACTGACCCAGGAAAACATAATTTCGATTATGAAAATAGTAAAAAGGAGTATGTAAATTGGGTCAAGAAAGCTTTTGATTCTATGATCAGAAACTCCTTTTTGATGACAAACTCTAATTACAGCAAAGCTGCCATACAAAAAGAATACGGTACAAATAACGATATTCTTGTCCTAAGCCCACCAGTAGACGTAGACACAATCATTTCAAAAATAAAAATAGAACAGCGTTTTGATTCATCATTATCATCACAAGTAAATTACAGCGATGAAAATGGCATCCTAGTCATCTGTAGAATCGAACCAAGTAAAAGAATTGAGAACGCCATTTATCTTGCAAAGATATTAAAAGAAAGAAAAATTAAGACCAAGCTAAACATAGCAGGGAGTTTAGAACCTTTTTATCAGGATTATTACCATGATCTACTCCAGTTAATATCAAAACTTGATCTATCAGATACTGTGAAATTGCATACAGATGTAAGTTTTGAAGAACTAATTGAGCTGATGAAAAAAAGCAAAATCTTCTTTCATCCTAGAGAAGGAGAGCATTTTGGAATGTCGATTGTAGAGGCTATGAGTGCTGGATTAATTCCCATTGTACCTACCGTAGGCGGACAATCAGAATTCGTTCCTGTTGAATATCAATACAAGTCGTTAGAAGATGCAAGCCAAATAGTATCACAACTACTAACAAATATGTCAAAAGAAGAGATGATAAAAGAAAGTATCAAGATGAGAGACATTGCCAAGAATTTTTCAGAGACAAACTACAAGAGACAATTTCAGTTGATTGTTAGTCGAATGCTATACAACTTAGAATGTGATCATCAGTACGGTTTTAGTTCCAATTCGAAAATCAGAAATTTATTTTCAGCCAAATAAGGAAGAAGAAGAAGGATCTTTTTCCTTATATGCCAAATAATTAGAATTTTTTTAGCCTAATTATGAATTTGTTATCCTTCGAATTAAATTATATTATTGGATGCTTACGTCTTATCTGAAACCTAGACCAATATTTTCAAACAAGACTTGCAAATTAACAACAAATGAATTTAAAAAAAAGTCAATTTGTCACCTCATTCCAGAATCTCGGATATGTGAATACTTATTTTCAAATTATTACTACAGCAAGCCACTAACGACAAATGCTTTTGAATTTAAGAATCGCAGAAATTTGATAAGGTATAAAACATACCTGTTGTTACTATTATTAGCATTATAGCAGGTCAATGAAAATGACAGATTGAAATAATTAGTAACAACAGTTTGAAAGACAGTGGATTAATTTTGTATGAGTAATAATACCTATGTCTGTATCGATAAAAGAGGAGCATTACCTATTGTGTAATAGAAAGTGATGGATTGGTTTACCCAATATGATCCTTCTCAAGACCTCATGAGATCATCCATAGATACCATGATATTCCTTTTTGAGAATATAGAGATATCCTGGTTTTTATTGTATCATAATTGTTGTAATTGGACAATAGGATTAATCGGTTTTAAATGCCAAATTAAAAAATTTAAAAATTTTATGATACTTTTTCCCGGATGACGGATATAGAAAAATGTAAATAAAAAAAGTAGCTATATGCGACATTAGGTGATGATTGGGATGTGAAATATCACCAACACACTATGCCATAGGACACTCAATTTTTGCTCCTTGGCTGTAGGATGCCTAGTTATTATCCAAGATCGTCTCAATGCAAGACATATCTATCCTGATGAATGATGGCTATCGTTACCTCTCAGGCGGTGGGACTATACCACAAGAAGGGGAGGAAAATCTATATCACTCAGACTCATCAATCTTAGAATTCTTCCGTCTAAAGTCCCGCCGCAAAAAATACCCTCAATAATTTAAAAATAATTTTGTAGACATCGATTTACTTTTGTTACCTGTAATGAAACCTCTATAAAAAATAAATTACTACTTGATGACTTCCATATTCAATAAAATATCATAGAAACTAGAAACTTGATCAAAAGATGAACTACATGTTATTTTAAACACAATCCGGTATTGCTTGTTCATAGCAATTTGGTCGAAACCATAGAGATAATTTGCATAACATAGATGATATACATATCCCCAGATCATGAAATCGATCACACTTTTGTAAGTAGGTTTGCCTTTTATCTTCGATATAAGATGCAAATTGGCAAACCATTCTGACGATAGTCCTATCAATGTACCATGTTGAGCAATTTAGAAGGACAGTATTGACACAGTAGTAGGTGGTATGTGAAACAAACTTGATTGAATTTGAAATTCACAAATAATTCAAGATCAGATGATGATAGCGATCACCTTTACCCGATACTTCCTCTCTCAGGAAGCTTATTACTTTGCTTTTTTATTTCGTTGATTATTATTACTTAATTTAGATAATATTTGACCTAAACAATATCCATGTGAAGTATTTTCTATTAGAATCCCAAAATGCTAATTAGCCAATTTGGGATTCTGCGACATAATATTCGTATGACGAAGAATGCCTAATATATAAGAAATAAATTATAAAGAATTGTTCTTTGTTATTTTATAAAACGTGGATAGTTTTTGTATATGCTCTTGCTCTCTCGTTAGAATCAATCATTATAGAATATCTTACAATCTATTACGTTAGAATTTCTCCGATTGTGCTTTCATCTTTGAGTATTACATTATCTGGCTTGATGTTGCTATCTGTAGCCTTTATTGTTACTAAAACCTATAAAGATATTATCAAGATATTTACTAAAAGTTGGAAATTTTTATTGATGGCATCGTTATCACTTTCATTAGGAATATTTACCTGGTATGACTCTATAAACAGAATAGGAGCGTCAAAAGAAGCTCTGATAGCTGGACCGATTGAAATCATATTAATAATTTTTTTAGCACGAATTTTTTTAAAAGAACGTTTAAACAGATTTCAAATTATTGGTATTTGTATAGGGTCTTTAGGATTTTTTCTTTCTTTGGCTAGTGACTTATCTTTAGAGGATATTAACAACCTAAATTTATCGGATCCTGTTGGAGAGATAGATAGTGATTCGCCATTGTTTGCAATACTTTCTTTAGTTAGTTTCGGTGATTTGGAAGCGATCCTTTCGGCAATTGGTTTTGCAGCAGGTGTAATATTTCTTGGAAAATTGGTCACCAAACATTCTTCTATTCATGTTGCCGGTGCATCTATGTTAGGTTCAGGACTCATTCTTGTGATATTTATGGTCATTGTATTACTATTTGATTCGATGTACACAACAACCCAATATTTGGATGACTCGCCATCTCAAATTGAATTATTATCCACTCACAAAAATCTACTAATCTTGTTTTTGTTTTCTCTAATTCCATTTATTGGTTCTTTATCATATGTAATCGGCCTTCGTAGAATTGGTGCATCTCTTACAGCAACTATTGGATCTTCAAACCTTGTAATGGTATTCATCATCCAAATAGCACTGAAAGAATTAGGTTATCCAAGTCATTTACCTGAAAACATATTATTAGCAACTGCCGGATGCATAATGGGATTTCTTGGAATTTTCATCATTCATATGACTGATTTTATCAGTTCTAAATCAAAGAAACATTATCAATAGATATTGTCAAATTGCAATGGGTCGGGTTCGATGGGACGAAAAGCAAATTAGACCTATTTTGTTAGAGTCAATAACAAAGATCTGATAACGTATTATATTTTTACATTACAAAATTAAAAAGGTAGGAGTATTAGTTCTCATTTTTCTGTAAAACCTTTTAGGTTCCACATAGCAAAAATACCTTGCCCATCTCTATTATCCACAAAAGATTGATATACCCCTACCGAACTTTTGAGAAACTCCAAGGTTCCAGTTGCGTTAGCATCAAAGAAAGCAGAGCCCAATCTTTGTGTGATATTGTCCGTGGTGGTTGCAATGTCCTCAAAAGAATAACTGGCACTGCCATTCGAAGAAATAAAAATTGCTCTACCTGTTATGGAACTTGTGCCATCATCTCTTGGAACCATGATGCCACTACCTGAAGCAGATATTTTCATACCCTCTAAAGTACCATTCCCCTTAAATGAATATATAGAGGTACCAAAATCGGAGGTATTATTAATGTTTGAATAACCGGTACCATCACCTGAAGACAAAGGAACCTTAAACTTTTCCACATAAATCGGCTTACCTAGTGTCAAGCTAGTATTCTGGATATTCGTTATAGTCAAGGAACTGTTTGTTTCTTTCTGCGAATAAGCAGGTTCCTGCAAAGACGAGAAGGATATAGACATTGTCAATATAGTCACTAAAACCAAAATAGAAAGCGATGTGATTTGCATCAATGAATCTAAAAAATCAATGTTATAAAATATTTCTTTAACAATAATCAGAAATTTAATTCGTAACTACTACATAAAACAAAGTGTATCGAACCAATCATCTACCAAGTTGATAGCATAGCATATAGTCAAAACAGCTTCTTAATAGTGGACAACATGATACAACCATTGTTCAATAGTTGAATAACAACCAAGTTTTCAAAATATTTACTGTGGAAACTAATTTACGAACCCTTTATAATCTAGATAGCGACTTGAGGAATGAATTTCTACCACCGTTCAGTTTGTCCATCATAGAAGAATCCTCCGCTGGGACCATTATTTGGTAATAAGCATGCCCATACAATGCCTTTGGCTCCTTCAGCAACCGGTCGTCCTCCCTTCCCCCCCATGTCCGTAGCTACCCAACCTGGATCAATTGAATTTACAAGTATATTGGTTCCGGCTAATTTGGAAGCTAATTTTCTTGTTAATGCATTGAGTGCCACTTTAGAAATTCCATACGCTGGAGCTCCTCCGTTCATATAATGTAACGAACCTGCACCGCTGGATACATTCACAATACGACCGTAATTGTTTCTTTTCATGAGCGGTATGAATGCTTGGCAAAGTAGCCATGGACCATATAGATTAGTCCTAAGAGCTTGGTTTACAATCTCTAGGTCCGCGTTTAAGGCTGATTGATATGGGTCATATAATATCGCTGCATTATTAACAAGTACATCTAAACGTGAAAATTTTTCTTCAATCGTATTGCATACATTTGTTATATTTTCTTTATCTGTTACATCGAGTTCATAAAAAATAACATCCAACCCTTGATCCTTTAATTTCTTCGTTGCATTTTCGCCTTTTATCCGATCGCGAGCAGTAAGTATGACTTTTAATCCGAATTGTGAAAGTTGTTTGGATGTTTCAAATCCGATTCCCCTATTTGCTCCTGTCACAAGAGCAATCTTTTTAGCGAATTTGGATTTCATGTTTATTCTGATAAATGATGGTTTAATACATTTGATATGCATCATAAACCAAGTATATCAAGTCCTTCACCCAGTTCAATCAAACACAGAAAGGAAAAGAGGTATCAACATTGTACTAAAAAGTATTAGGGAGGAGAATTGGTCAGCTTTGCAACAAAGCCCATTTTGCTTAACCGCCATAGTATCCAACCTCTATCAATAATGATACTCTCGCATGTTGGCCCCGTGGATCAAAATTACCATGATAAATATTTTGTTAGCATTTTAGAGTTGATTAGTATTCAAGTAATGCTTATTGGACAAGACACCTAGTAATAATGATGAAGTTTATTTTCGATGACCCGACGTTCTCTTTACAGTTACTTAGAACAATAGGTCAAACATATTACAAATGCACAGATATTGGAAAATGTGTATCTACGGCTTATCGCATTAAGGAAGGGGATTTTGAAAGCTGGCATAAAGAATGGTTAAAAACCGCAACAAGGATTCATCAATATGCAGAAGATTGTGAATCCAAGTATCACTTAGTGAGTGCCAAAGAGGCATATTTGAGAGCCTCAAATTACTATCGTGTTTCAGGGTTTTTGTTGATTGAACCACATGATCCACGGATTCTAACTACACTGGATCTTAGCAAGTATTGTTTCAAAAAAGCCGTATCTTTATTTACCAACACTGTAAAATCAATACAGATACCGTATGAAGGAACAACATTACCGGGTTATTTTTACCACGCAGGTAGAAAAAATGAAACAAGCCAAAACAATAAACAAATCGGCGAAAAGCAACAACAGCGACAACAACTAGAAGTAGACAAAAAAATCGCAGATAACAACATTGGTGAAGATACCAGTACATATCCTACATTGATAGTGGTTGGTGGTTTTGATTCTAGGTTAGAGGAATTGTATGCTTCTGCTGCAGCCGCTGCGACTGAAAGAGGATATAATTGTTTGACATTTGAAGGGCCAGGACAGGGAGAAGTCATCCATAAAAAGAACATCCCCTTCAGGCATGATTGGGAAAAGGTAGTTACACCAATTGTAGACTTTGTAATATTAAATAAGAATGAATTTAACGTAGATCCTAAACGGATTGCGCTTATGGGTATTAGCATGGGTGGATACCTAGCTGCCCGTGCAGCCGCATTCGAATCGCGGTTATCTGCGTGTATATTATATAATGGAGTTTATGATAGCTATGATGCCATTCAAACAGGTTTTCCACAAGAATTGATAGATGCAGTAAATGCAGGTAATTCGGAATTTGTAAATACTGCATTAACCAATGTAATGGAAACCGATCCCAACATAAGATTCAACATAAAGCATGGGATGAGGACTACAGGAGCCATTTCTCCTTATGAATTAATAAAAAGGGCAAAAGATTTCTCAGTGAAAGGAATATTAAAAAATATCGAGACTCCAACACTTGTACTAGATGCTGAGAAGGAAGATTCCTTTCCAGGGCAGCCAAAAAAGGTATATGATGGACTGATTTCTCTACCGCCAGAATCAAAGAAATACATACTATTTACAACCGAAGAAGGAGCAGAGGAACACTGTCAGACAGGCGCTTTGGCAATAACACATCAAAGAGTTTTCGACTGGCTTGATGAAGCATTAAAGAACAATAATTCTTAATCTCTGTTAACTTGACATTACTATTTTAATTTAAGAGAGAAGTGTTATCCATTAAAATCTGCACATCAAAAATTCTATTACTGAAAGTTATCATAATTGGTATGATTTTGGATCAATTGAAATCCAAAAAAGCTTTGCAAAGTCCCCTTTGTTTGATATTTTGGGTTATTATGAAGGAACAAGGGCTCAAAACAAAGTATGACGGTCCTTTTCTATTTACAATTTGAGTTCTTTGTCATGGTAATTATTAAGGACAATATCCTTATGGCATCTCCATACAAAAGCAATGGTGAATATCATATTGCAATAGATTTGAACAATAAATCAAGATCCACGAAGTTATTAAATACATTATTAAGTAATTTTTATCCTTGAAACCTTAAACTAAGCTCACTGATTTGTCTATTTACTCAAGATTAAATAGCTTTGAGTTAGGAATCCCCCTCTTCCTAGTAATCACATGGTCTATTCAAAACGACAAGAAGTAAAAACACTACAAGAGAAAATTACAACAAGGCATTGTTGTTTAGAAATAAATTACGAAAAATGACTTGTATCGCTAACAGATAATCTTGATATGACAACAGATTTTAAGGACTTATAGTAAATATGGATTGCCATCAGGTGTATGTTGAGGTAAATAAGTTAATGGTGTACTACAGAGAGATAGAATAGTCAAATTAAGAAATTATTAAACATAATAAAAAGGGCAATGAAGATTATCATATCAAACAGGATCATGGTCTTTTTTTTTGATTGGAGATAAAGTTACTATATATTGTTTTGCTCATAACAAGATGATGAACCTGCTATAGTTTTTTCCAATTATGAAGGATTACGTAGACCGAATTCTTTTGATTGATTGCCAAATTATTCTAAGAATTCTCATCGAATAATCTTCCAAGATATCTACATATTATAAACAACAATTAAAATACATGCAATTCAATATATGTTGTAAGAAGATACATTGTAATATGGCACCTCAATGGATGGTTTTTTTGATTTCAGTATCATTAGTATTTTACGTTATGACTTTTGATTTGAGCGAAAAATTTAGCACAGGATTTGTATTTGCACAATTAAATAGTGTGACTCAGACAGTGAACAATCCAGATACCAACCACGGAGAGGAATCTAGAACAACAGAATCGTCTTCCGATCAAGGTACTTCTACAATTTCTGGAGAAGGATCGATTGGATCTGGAAATCAGATTTCGTGTAATTCCAGCGTTGGGCACAAATTGACAAATGGAATTGGTTTAACGGATAGCATTGGAAATTGCCTAAGAAACGGTAACCAACCAAGTCAACCTTCACCCGGTGGAGACGATGAATTGGCAACAGTATCGATATCTAAGATAATAGGATGTGAAAGTGAAGGAGGTAACCCTAATGATCTTGCTGTATGCAGCTATGTCCTAAATAATGTATATCCAGCGGTATTTTCCTTTGTGATTAGTGGCAATAACCCTAACCCATCTAATTTTCCAGCGTCAGAAGAAGGAACAGAAGTATCAATAGGTGCAGGAGATTACAGGATTGTAGAGAATGTGGATGATGAAGTAATCCAAACTATAAAGAATGAATTAAATGCAGATGAGCTAGGAGTCATTCCACAATTTACAGGAGATTGTACACCAGAATTCCCCTCTTTGAATTCAGCAACAGGCTCGGTTGATGCAGGAGACTCCGTCGAATGTAATGTAACGAACAATTTTGTGGTCCAAGGGGGAACAGCCCCATCTTAATTATTTTGAATTTGTCTTAACCTTTTAGTGCGACAAGAAAAGTTACTATTGTTTTTATAAACCCTAAGATAAGACGAGATACATGGGGTCAAAATAGACTTTTTATGCTGTCTTCATTGATAATTAATTCGTGCAATAATTTTACATACAATTTTAATATGGAAACATAAAAAATCCGTTGGAAACAACTCCAATTAAAGAGTGATACTGATTGTTAGTTTAATTATAACTTTGGTAGTTAACGACCTTTCAAAATATCATGGAGGTAAAAATAACTTTGTCTTTACTTTTAAACCTTACATTGCTCTCTCCTCATTTAATACACTGTTTATGAGAGAAACTAGTTGTCAAATAGGATCTAACGAAAACAAGCAATACTGCATGCAACCAGAAGATATCTTTCATTATTATTTTTTGATATGCTTTTAACATAGAGTGATAAATGCTAATCAAATTAGATTGAATTTGCAATCAGTATAAGCAAAATATATTAAATGATCCCATCACATTAATGCGTATTGAAATCACCCTTGTAATCATGCTAATACTTTAATTTCCGAGTTTTTGGAAATTCTTTTTTTGTCTTAGGACTGCATAAAAAAAGATAAAGAGCATTAATGCAAATGGCAAAGATGTGGCGAAAAAAAGCGTCGAGTTAACAAGGATTAGGGTCATAATGGCGGCCCCAATAAAATATCCAATCCACACTATAAAAAGATAAAAAGTTGTTCTTTTGTGCCCATCCGTTTGCGATTTATTAGATTCCTTAGAACTAGACGACTTGTTAGCATCTTTTGACGGGATAGATTGAGAATGTTCTTCTTTGTTTATCAACCGATATATTGCATTGGATAGAGTGCCAGTAATCATAGTCGTGATAACTCCAATCCTATTGACATGGCGTGCACAAATAAATTGAATTCCCATTGCAAACGACGCTGTAATAACCATTAATATTGAATCGAGATTCAAGTAGGAATCAAATCTATGAAAATAAGATTGAGTAAACAGGAGTAGCAGCACAATTAACTCTATGCCAAGTATATATGTTACCTCAATATCCCACCCCTTGTCGTTATTTGCTTTTCTTTTGAAAAGAAATGCGGCTAAAGATGCTCCACACAGGTAGCCGCCAAAAACAGAAATTCCTAATATTGCTGTTGTAGATTCCCCTTGTATCAGTGATGCGGCTAATACTACAGTGTTACCAGATAAAGCAGATATGAAAATGCCACCTAGTCCAAAAAAACCTAGGGCATCTAATGTTCCTGATATAGATGTTAAAACTACAAATAATATATCTCTACTGCGATCCGAGATAACAGAAGACTGTTCCTTAAAATTGCTCATCTCATTTACCTTCCAACAGACCACCTATGATTATAAGAAATAGATCAAAGTAAATGTAAATATCAAATATATCTTCTTGGCAAACAAGGCTTCATATCTCAAAGCAATATCGAATCCAGTTGAACTAACGCAAACGTTTAATGTCAACACCTAAAGTTAAACTTTTATTTTAAATTTAGTCTTTGCTCTACTCACTAACTCAAAAAATACAATCAAAATAACAAACTGACTTTTATTCACATTGTTGTTTCTTACTACGGATAAACATGATTTAGGCATGAGATAAGAGTTTAAATATCGATCTTATGAGTTGTTAATTCGTTAGTTATCTAGTTCCACCAATAATTGATTGATTCGTTTAGTCAAAATCAGCAGAAATTTATAGCAAAGACTATTAATGTGCGGTCAATTTGACAGTAATTGACAAAAACGGCTTTTCAAATATCATCCCTACTCAAACGATCAAAACCAAGTCAATCCTAATTCTAGCAATCTTCCTACAGAAGACGAAAAAAGGAGTAGACGTATAATGATCCGAAAGTGTAAAGGGGTAATTCTATTGTTAAAACAGAAATAACTTAGAAATAAGATTACTGCTTAATGGTAATTAATTGCAATGCGACACATTATTCAAAAAAGGAAGGTAATCAAATTATTGTTACTGACAGTTTGTTAAAAACATCAGGAAAAATCAGATAGATATTCATATTAGTCAAATAAACAAACACAGTTCTGTAGAGCAAGTGTTCAACTGTATATGATTTCTTGACCAGTAATTTATTAAACGATTCTGAGATGGAGGTTTCTAACTCAAAAACTATTGCAAAGGGCTTCTAAGAATTAATAGAATCCGTGGATAGAAATTGGCAGAGCATTAGAAAATTAATTCTCTCCCCGCATAATAAATGATTCAATATGTTGTAATATAAGATCATTAAAAAGAGAAAGAAAAAGTTTCTAAATCAAATCATATATATTTTATACTTTGTTATAAGATATTAATCATCAACAACACAATTAGGGCTCTGTTCAGTTAACGATAAGCCTATAGCTTGAAAGCATTCCATTTCTTTTATGCTTACTAGAAACAGAACGCCTTCAAAGTATGTATATTATGGGTTGCATTTGTACTTTTCAGGCTTATCCTTAAGGAAAGCCTCGGAAAGATTATCTCAGATATACAAGAGAAATCACGTTTCCATTTGGAATTGGATTCAAAAGTACAAGCCTCAAAAGCTAAGTCAACTAGAAGAAGAGTTCTAGAGTATATAATAGATGAGACCATGTTGAAGGTGGGATCAGAGTTTGTCTGGCTCTGGGTTGCAACTGAACCAGACAGAAAACAGGCAAATTCTCGCACTGTCTATCTCTAAAGAAAGAAACATGTTTGTAGCTGAAAGATTCATTTCAGATTTAGTCAAGATTCATGGAATTCATCCAGTTTCGACTGATGATGGAGGTACTTGGTATCCAATGGCCTGTAGATTCTTAAATCTCGATCATCACATTCATTCCTCTCTGGAGAAAAGTCTGATTGAAAGAAAGATGCAATACATAAAGGATAGAACCGAAAGTTTCGATGACTACTTTCCTTGTAGAATAAAGAATTACAAGTTAAAGCATGTACGGAATTGGCTGCGGCTCTTTGTAGACTATCATAACAATGAAATAAAACATATTAAGTGAACAGAGCCACAATTAGTCAGCTAAAAAAATTTAGTATCAGTATATTCACAGCAGTATTGGTTAGTTCTAGTAGTGAAATGAAAGCATATTTGCTCAAAATGTGACGCTAAGGACATTTGACAGTCCAGAATTTAAGATAGACTATCCATCAAGTTGGGAAATAGCTCCAAGAAATTCGACTTTCCCGTATTATAGTTCAAATACTATAGTAGTTTTAAAACCAACAGGAGAAACAAATCCCCTAAATATTACTTACCTTAATATTTCTCCCCTTCCTATTGGCACATCGTTAAATCCAACGGCCCAATCAATATCACGAGATAATAACAGTTTAAATGAAATTGTCTCAGAAGAGATTGCATTCTTACAAGATCCTGAATCATTCTACGGCGATCTGAACGTTGAAATCCTTGATAACAACTCGACAACAGTAGATAAATTACCTGCAAAGCAATTTTCATATCTTATTCACGAGCTTGGAACATTTGATATGGAAACTATTGTTGTTCACAACGATAAACAATATCAAATGCATTTCACTACACCTGTTTTATATGCATCAGAAACATTGCCAAAGGTAAAACAAATAATTCAGAGTTTTAAATTCAATACCTAACTTTTCTATTTTTTAGTCTTGACGTGACAATTTACCCAAAATACTTGTAGAAGAACAATTCAAGATTTTTATTTTAAGAATTGAAACTTTTCACCTCACTAATATACCCCCTTGGAGATTAACCATTTAAAGAGGATACAATCTTAAGAAATCTCTATCAATTCATCATAAAAATAATCTTCAAATAAATTGCAGTAATCGTATCCATTATCAAACATAAAGAGAAATTTTTAAACTAGAGAAATTGACCAAAAGATATTCTTATAGAGATTGTTTCAGCTTGTCATTATCCTTACTAACACTAACGCAGTCAAAACGAACAGCATCAAACCGAGCATTCTAGTGTTAGAAATTTTTATCTTAATTCGACCGAAGATCGATAGCTAAGAAATACTTTTATGAATCAATTTTTAACACTTTATAGTCCACTCATATTATTTCGTGTATAAAATTTAAAACGTTAACCGATATAACGGTAATTCAGGATATAGAAAAATCGATGCTTTGAATGAATATTGTTTAATTAAATTACGGGCGATATCAATTTATAAAGACAATCCTCGCACAATCTAGCCAGTATATCAATCATAGAAACATACAAAAAAAAGAAAGTTAGTTGTTGGCTTGTGCTAAGGCGTTATTACCCGAGTTAGACTGGAATTGGAAGTTGATGTTGTTTCCAGATAAAACGCTGCTGCCACCAGAAATTACTTGGCTATTTTGTTTTGATTTTTGTGATTGTTTAATTATTTGTTTAGCCTTGTTACTCTTTTTTGCTAGTGCATCATCAGCTATGGCCAATGGTGCCAAAACTAATGCTAGTGCTAATACTACTGCAGTTGATACTAGTATTGTTTTATTTGTATTCATTTCTGTATATTTTATTTCAATAAAGTAATATATATTAATTATCTTAAAAAAAAATATGAATATATTTCAGTAGTATCAAATAGAATAATTTTCCTTTTATTAATCTTTGTGGTACAGTTCTCTAATCAAGGTGCGGTTCAAGATTACTTAGAATGTTAGATCAAAGAAAGAGCGTTAAGGCATACAAAAAATACAATTGTAAAATAGGGAAAATAAGAAAGAATTAACCGAGCTTTCTGCACCACAATGATAGATTAAATAGCTTGCTAACAGAAAGATCAGGATAACACCTCACAATTTTTGAATCTTTAGTCCTTTACTTTATAGAGATTTTCAGCATCTTCTTTAGATAAATTAAACCATAAATTGTGACCATCAAATCTTTGAGCCAGATCCTTTGGAATAGAATACACTTTTTTTATCCAACACACCCGTTTTAGTTATCACAAAGTCGGTCGTTAATTCTTGAACTTCTCCAAGGTCTGTATCATCAAGACCCCTTGTTTCCTTTTTTACCACTTTTGTCCAATTAATACTGTTTGTACTCATGGACAACATTATCTCAAATACCTTAAATAGGTACACCGCTATGCATATTAATCACAGATTGAAGTAAAGCGGTTTAGCATAAATGACAATGTCTGTATTCAATTCTTTCTGAAAATTTACCAATTTCAGAATGATTTTCTCAATAATGGAGTTAAGAAGCAGGATATCATTTTTCTCTTAAAGGAAAAGAAGAAGATAACCGCAAAGGAATTTGCTATAGAGTATATCGCTACTTTCGCTGGCTAATTCCCATTTCATCTTAACTCATCCTTGGCTACAACGAAAAATGCGAAGAAAAAAGATGATATTTTAACGATGTACTAATAGCAAAAAGCAGGTTCAGCTTAGATCGGATACTTGTTGATTGGAATGAAAGATAATCCATAATCACGGTAATCGCAATTTAAGAAACAGATCGATTGAATTACATATTATTCAAATAAATTTGACAGAACCAAAGTATTTGTTTTATTTATATTCTCACTATTATATTAAAAAATATATGCTTCAGCAATCAAAAGATTGTAAAGCTTTTCTCACTGGAAAATTAATAATTTTTTATATACTTTTCAAGCACGAAATAAATGTGTCGCATGCGACACAATCGTTTAATTAATTATCCTTAATAGATCTATAGGCTCTGTTCAGTTAACATGTTTTATTTCATTGTTATGATAGTCTACAAAGAGCCGCAGCCAATTCCGTACATGCTTTAACTTGCAGTTCTTTATTCTACAAGGAAAGTAATCATCGAAACTTTCGGTTCTATCCTTGATATATTGCATCGTTCTTTCGATTACACTTTTCTCGTAAGAAGAATGAATATGGTGATCGAGTTTGAGAAACTGACAAGCCATGGGATACCAAGTCCCACCATCTGTAGAAACTGGGTGCTTTCCATGAACTTTGATCAAATTAGAAAGATATCTTTCTGCAACAAACATGTTTCTCTCTTTGGATATAGAAAGTGCGAGGATCTGTCTGTTTGCAGGCTCTATCGCCACCCAAAGCCAGATGTATTCTGACCCTACCTTCAACATTGTCTCGTCTACAATATATTCTAGAATTCTTCTTCTTGATGCTTTCAATTTTTGAGGCCTGTATTTTTGAATCCAATTCCAGATGGAGACATGGTTTCTTTTATACATCTGAGACAATCTTTCCGAGGCTTTTCTTAAAGATAAACCTGAAAAGTACAAATGTAAGCCATAATACACATACCTTGAAGGTGTTCTGTTTCTGCTAATCATAAAAGAAATAGGACATCTTCAAGCTATAGGTTTATCGTTAAATGAACAGAGCCGATCTATACCACGAAACATTTATAAATGATCAAAATCTCAAATACTCAATTCTATCTATTTGTGAAGCACGGTACATACATTTATTTCCTCTGGAATTTATAATTTATAAAGATTACGAAAGTTCACATCCCCATACACATAGTGGATACCATATGCGCTCCAATCTCTAAACCTCATAATATCGATAACATATCTAAGTTGCTCGACAAGCGTTGTCTTGTGGTCTAAAATATAGGGGGTAGGAATAGATCATAGAACATTTAGCAACATGAGTGAACTATTAACCTATAGAATGATCGTTGTCGATTATATATTATTAAAACCGCTTCAAAAAAACTAATAGATAATCGTTAAATCAGTCAGGTCCAAAAAAATCAGGTATATTAAAAATCAATAGTTTTGAATGTCCAACTTTTGTGAGTTTCAACTCGAATGACATATTCTCAACTTTATTATTGAAACTATCTTTATTTTATGTGCTAATAAGAGGATCCGAGTTTCCTGAGCTTGAGAATGATTTAGATATGTCTTTCCTTGTTCTATTATATATAACATGTATCTATTTTCTCATACCCAATCGTTATCAACGCTAGCAAAAAATCAAACTATTTAAAATGGATGAAAGTAGGTCCTTATGTTACAACAAGGATCGGAAAAAGTATCTTTAACAGTCCTGATGCTTTTGATCATTTACCAAATCCCTAGAGACTTTTTTAATCTCCCTGTTTGTAACAACAATAGAAAATTTAGAACATCGATAAATAATATTTTGATATATATGGTAATGCCACTAGAAAACAGTTCTGGCAAAAAAACAAAATCCATATAAACAAACAGGAAATTGCATTAAAGGCTACATTCATGTGATAAGTATATTTATCGCTTAAAACAACTCTTGATCTTGACCTAACATCACATCTTGAAAACCATGATAGCGATAAGAAGAATTAGCTAATGTGGTCTAAACTTGGGATAAGCTCATTATACACTACACATCATCTGTGTGTTTATCTTACCAATACAGAATAGATACAAAAGCATGAGAAAGTTACCACACGAACTACCAATTGATGCCTTTATTGTTTTTTCCCACTCTATTAGTTTAGAAATAGAGTTCGAGTATACTTCAGCAAGTTAAGTGTTTTATAGTTTACCTATATGTTTTAAATTGACCAGTATACCTCGAAACAGACCAAGAATTCCAAAAATATCTTGGAAAATTAAAATACAATGAAAAAATGAAGAAAAGCAGTTAATTTGTGATACTTACTTGATAGGCCAACGTAAATAACTCTCCCATCTTTTTAGCCACATTTTCTGGAAAGCAAGTTCGGATAAGGCAAATTTCATTCTTAATCTTTTACTATTCTCATAATAGAAAGTTAATATGGATGTAAACGTCAAATGCCTGTATATCATATAAGATCAAGAGAGAATAATCCAAAGTAATAGTCGAATAGGCATAAATAGGCGTCTCGTACCCCTTACGCTTTTGCACCTACCTCAAGGTATATACTATAACAAACAGTGTTAACGGAGCTAAATTAACACTTAACCTATCGTGGCGAGGTATTAGTACTGGCCGTGGCATGATTAATGTGCTTATGACGTAAGTGTAGCCTACTCAAGATCATCTCTCTTGACCCTTATTTGCAGTATTGGTGTTTTCCTTTGGCAGGAGTTTATTTTATATTATTAGATACTATTTAATAATTATTTAACATGCAATTTGAGATCAAAATGCTATCCTTGACGGCAGAATTTTCCGCATTCCATCACAAAATCTACATATCATGATAATATGTTTAGAATAAAAGTTTATGATACATAAAAGATTTGTTTGCAAAGTGAGTAGAATAAAATCATTTATCATGTAACAAATTTGTCAACAGATCAAAAGTAAGATTCTGTCAATTTCCTTATCTGTGCATTTTTAGAGATATTAAAAGGTTTGATGGAATCATGCTATCAATTAACAAAAAAACATAAAAACAAAAGATTTACAACTCATTTATGAGAAAAAATTCATGAGTTGTAATATCAACATTTATTCACATTACGCATAGCAAAACTAAAAACAAAGAATATCCTATATTTGTTTGATACGTCGGATTTTTGTACGAAAGGAATTTAGTTATTGGATACACTATTGATATAAGAATTGAATCAGATAAAAGACCAATATTGTTACACACATGTTTATAGTAGTCTTACCGTTCTAAGTGGTTCCAATCATCATAAAAAATCTACATATATTTTCATAGCAATACATAACTCAATTTCAGAGAAATATAACGTTAGTATCAATTAAGATATGTTAGAACCAAGAATTCTAAATATCATAACTACCTGATATTTATATCTTAAAGCATAATAGATGATTTTGTATCCAAATATCTTCATATTGGCAACTAAGTATGCCAGTATGTACAGCATTTAATGATATTTAAGATGACATGAACCAATTGTGTAAAGATAACTAGTAAAGGATGGGATCCTCAATGGAACAATATTAGAATAAAGAAAGAAGAATTACCTTAGTAGTGTTAAAGTTTAATACCCCACAATTACTTGATTCTAATTTCATGATCGAACTTTTATTAAATCTAATATTATCCCTAATGACACAGAGGTATCTAGGATAATTTTGAGCCTTTTTATTAGTTATTTAAACTTTGATTTCTAATAAATCCCTATGAGTGGGAATATCAAACCACATGATTGGTATCGTATTTTTTCCCACGATAAGAGATTTCGATATCGAGGATTCGAAGAAAATGATTTTTTTAATATAGATCCATTTTTACTATTTGTTTACATTCCTCAGTTTTAAGCCAACAGCATAACGAAGGCATTGGTTTAGTTATCACTCATATTTGTTTTGCTCACTTTGCATCAATTCCACATCATACAAGTAACAACCAGTATTCCAATACCTATCATCGCAGATACAGAGACTAAAGATCAATCCCTCTATGACACTAACAAAAAGACAAAAGATTTTTATTCCACTAAGAGGAAGGCAAGTATTTACTTTTCTCCCGTTTCAAATCAATAAAGGCCACTATCTGATTCGATACATTATGTATAACAGGAATACCAGTGATCACTTGGGTATGATCTTTAGGATCTGCCCTTATTAGCACTCTATGCTTAAACTTGTGAGTGTTGGGAGGTAATAGTTCATTCCGATTAAAATAATTATCAATAGGTATCATTTTACCAATCAATCCCAGAATAATAATGATAAACAAATATACAAAAATTATCAATATGTTCCAAAAGACAAGCCATATAGTCTCAAAAATTCATTACATTATAGAAATGAAATCGAGATGTTCTTGACCAGCATATAGACAAATTTTTGAAATAAATCTAGTATTTAGAAACATCTAAATTCACAACATTATTTTTGTTGACGATAAATCAGAGAACTGTTATTAACGATAAGAATTTAAGATATGAATTTTCAAAACCCGGGATGTAATCAATTTGCACTAAAATATACGCGTAATTTGCATATTAAAATCCAGATATCAAATTGCTTTCCCAGAATTTTTGACAATGTAGTAGACAGCAAAATTAACATGATATAAGAAATTTCATACTTTTCATTCTGAGGTTGTTAATCTCGAATTTGGTATTAATGTGGAAAGTGATAATTACATCGTCCAATGTAAAAAAGATTCCAAGCTAAAGTTGATTGGAAAGAAAGACAGTAAAAGAAGTTGAGATGAATTCGAATGTTGACTTCAATTCTCGGAAAGAATTTTTTACTCGGAAAGAATTTTTTAGGTAATAGAGTATTTATTTAGTGTGCAAATATATGTATCCCTGTCTTTCTTCTTAGGTGTTTAACCAGATATCCAATGTTTTGACCAAATCACTTGATAAAACTAAGGTAGTTAGATAATGGTCCGAATAAATAAGAACAACTAGTCACTCTGTCATCTTGTGAGTTGTTTCGAGTAGAAGAATGTGAGATAGTGATAAAGAAAATCTTGAGAAAAACAAAATACAGAATGGATCTGTACTTAAAACTGCAATGATTTGTTCTGCAGCAAATAACCAGATCCACTCCGTATTGCACAACATATTAAGTCAGTAGTGAGTATTCTTCTAAAGCAATTACGGATTAATTAAATATTATTGTTATTCTTTGAATTGAGATCGAATTGGATCATTGTTATTTCGGAACATCTATGCAAAAGAGATAGGTTATATCCCAAAGGTGAACCTGTGACTGATTTCTATCAAATGAACAATCTACTCCAAGGAGACTCTTCCATTAGGATCTTAATTCTATTCGAGACAATCTAACAATTTTTCATTTTAACGTCTAAATTTTATGCACTATACATAAAACAATTTAGGAATTGTACAGTTTAATATGCGTGTTTTACTGAAGAATGTAGACAAATATGTAATAGTTAATCATCCTATTTTCAAAAAGTAAGCAGAATTGTAGATCTATCTTTTTCACATATTAGTCAAGAAAACCGACAAACATAATCATACTGATATGATACCCCAACGATATTAAAGGTGTTTGTAACACTTATTGCTTAAGGATCATTATTAAAATTATCTGTATTTTTTAGGTAGGTTTTTATAATCATGATTGCATGTGCTTTTATTAAAAAATCCCAATTGATCCGGATTTTAAAATAAATCTCAAATTTAAGCAAACGAGGACAAGGAAATGATAAATCATTTACTAGTTTGCTAGGTCAGCAATTTGTCTCACTTATTCATATCATGTAGTATATTAATAGTAATACGCAGTGTATACCATGATTTTGCCTATGTACACTACTCTAATCAGTGCTTTGGGTACCTTAGCTCAAAACTTATTGACAAGCTAATAATAAATTGTACCAATTGTATTAATCAAGCACATGAATGAAGCAAAAAAAAATCCAGAAAGATATCGAAGTATTACTCCTATGTTGGTAGTAAAGAACGCACTAAAAGCAATAGAATATTACAAAAGGGTTTTTGGTGCGGTAGAAAAGGGGATTATGATGATGCCGGATAACAAATCTGTTGCCCATGCAGAATTGGAAATAGGAAACTCCATAATCATGTTATCAGACGAATTTCCAGAAATGAAGTGTTTATCACCCTCAACTATTGGAGGGTCACCCGTTTCATTATATCTCTTTGTTGATGATGTGGATAAGACTTTTAATCTTGCAGTTTCAGAAGGTGCAACATCCTTAGAACCTGTCACAGATCAATTCTGGGGAGATAGGCATGGTGTTATAAAGGATCCATTTGGACATATATGGTCGATAGCAACGCATATCAAAGATCTCAGTGAGGAGGAAATCAAGAAAGCAGCCACAGAAGCATTTTCAAAAATGCCAAAGTAACAATTATTTTTTATAAACTACTATCACCTTTGATTTTATTACATGTTGTAAGGTTTATCTGCAATTAACGGTTCAAGGTATCTTATGCTATTGTAAATTTCTGAGTTAGAGTCGAATCGAAGAAAGAAATCAGGTAAGAAATTCGAAAAATTTCAGTAATATAAGAACGAAGAATAGAATCTGACGATACGATACAGAATTATCAAAAAAATATTCGTCCAGAGAGTAGATAAACTGAAAGAGACTAGCGTAAGAGGGTAAAATAATTGAACCTATAATTTACTATTTACTATCCTTTTCAATTGTATTATACTGGTAACAAAAGCTTGTTAGTCATATAAGAAAGCGTTGTGTTCTCGTAACCTTCGGCCAAATTTGAGATATTTGAAACTGTAGATGGATCCCTCAATAAATCCCTGTCAAATCCAAATCCTATTATTAATACTAGTACCGCAATTAAGATTATGACAATTAGGGTTTTCTTTTTTGTATCGGAAAAGCTGCCGGATATCCTGTTATTTTTCTTCCTTTCCATAATGGTTTCCTTTTACTCAAGATGTAATACTACCTAATAAAAAGGTGCATCCAGTTTGCCGTAATTCATCATCGATCTTTACTTGCCAACCAGATGTCCAAAATCATTTCAAAAGTTCATTTAATTACGAATAACATCAAATTTAATGATGGGGGAAACTGCACAAATAGCCTTTTTTTCTTTTGAGAAAAACAAAATGGCTTGAAATATACTGACGATTGACTATTGTAAAGAAGGGATTATCGTGAAATCTGCTAATTAATCACCCTTTTTATTTACTTTTGTTGTTGTTGTCGTCCTTTATTGTTATTGGATTTATTTGTAGTTTTGGGAAAAGAAGGACTTGAGATCATTAGTGCAACCCCACCCGATATTATGACAGTGGCTATTATGGTGGTATTTGTAATATGTTCGTCCAGTATCATCCATCCAAGAAACACTGCTACTACAGGAACGATATAGGCAAATGTGTTTGCTAAAGAAGGAGTAGTCGTTTCCAAAAGCCAATAGAATATTACGTAACCGGTAGCAGTGCAAATAAGAGTAAGATATAGAAACGAATCCAATGGACCATTTATTGAAAACATGATTATATACATATCTGAAATAATTGAAGATCCAGTAAATATCGCAATAACTATCAGCGATATTCCTCCAATTGACATGAACATTCCTGTAGATAACAAGATAGTTTTCTTCGAATCAGATTCACTAATAGGTTTGACATACAACGAACCAAAAGCCCAGGATATTGAGCTAAGTATCAAAAATATGATGCCAACCCAACTAGATTCGCCTTCATTAATTGTAGGTGATATCAATATGATTAATCCGATAAAGCCAGCCAGTATACCTACAATTGTAAATTTGGTGGGTAATGACTTAAAAATCAATAACGCTATTACTGCTACCCAAATTGGTATCGTCGAGTTAACAAGTGCGGTTGCACCTGATGACATATATTGAGCTCCCAAGGCCAGCAATCCTTGTCCACCTACTATGAAAAATAAACCTGACAGTGTCCATTGTTTCCAATATCCTACCACTTTTCTATTTTTATTATTTTTTCTAGTAAGGTCGTGTCTATTTTTACTAGACCTACGATTGTCTATAGAATATAGAATGTAATGTGCAAGTACCAGTGATAGGCCTGCTGTGATGAATCTTAACCCAAATGCAGAAAGGGGATTAATTAGGTCAACGATATTTTTTATAGGAATAAAGCTTGATCCCCACAAAAAAGATAATATTCCAATGGCCAAAAAGATTACAATATGCATCTAGTTGCTGTATCTCATACATCCCATTTATGAAAGTACATTTGATGACTTGACATCAAGTCATAAATACCGAAAAAAGAGTGATCAAGCTCTTCACTTTTTTCCCTCCTCCTCCTCCTCCTCCTTTTTTTGAGTCGCAGTAAAATAATTATCTTGTTTATTTATCGTCTTAAAACTATAAAGTCGCTAAAAGGACGTAATAACATATCAACAATGATGGAATGAACCTCATATTAATAGTAATTACTATTTTTGCAGTGTAACGGATTAAGTTAAAAGATATATACAAAATTATTTGCTGCTATTTGTTTACTGTCATATAGTGATCCGACCAAAAAATGTTCAATGAACGGCATTAACATTCCTCAATATTTAAATGTCATTTGCTATTACCATAACAAATGGAAAATGTCGAAAAAGGACTTCCACCGGGTCCTTCTAAAAGACCTGTCAGACTTTTAAGTCAATTCCTACGTGATCCGTTACAAACTTTTACGAATATATCCAAAGAATATGGTGATATTTCCTATTTTAAATTGGGTCGTCAAGACGTATATATGCTTAATAATCCCGACTATATCGAGAGAGTTCTGATATATGACCATAAGAACTTTAAGAAGGGCAAAAGATTGGAAATAGCAAAAAGATTTCTTGGAGAGGGATTGGTTACCAGTGAAGGGGAAAAGCATGATAGTCAGAAAAAAATAATCCATCCTTTCTTTCTACCAAAGAAGATTTCATCCTTTGGTCCTATTATGACCAAATATGCATTAGATATGTGTAATAACTGGCAGGATGGTTCTGTTATAGATATACATAAAGAAATGTCAAAAGTCACCCTGTCAATTATTTGTAAATCAATGATGGATTATGATATGCAATCAGATGAATCAGAGGAATTTGGTAGAGCCTTTACCATTTCGAAAAATTATTCAAAAAGATTACAGCATCCATTGGGGCATATTTTGGATAGTATACCTATACTACCCAAAGTAGTAGAGAGTAGAAAAGCAGCAAAAACGCTAGATTCTATTGTTTATAAATTGATGTCAACAAGAAGACAGGAAATATCCTCACAGCAAGATGAATTGTCAAGTCCAAGTTCATCAGATAAACCAAAAAATACTAGAGATGATCTACTCACTGGCCTTTTACTTTTGGGAAACTTGGATCGAGAGAACAATAAAACAAATAAACCAAATAATTCCAAAGGAGGTGATGATGCTGGTGATAATCAAGTCATGTCCGACCAGCAAATTAGGGATCATGTAATAACTATGTTAATTGCTGGGCATGAGACTACTGCAAACGCCTTGACTTGGACATACTATCTTTTGGCTCAACATCCTGAAGTTGAGCAAAAGGTTTTTGATGAAATCGATTCGGTTTTGAAGAATAATTCCTCATCAAGAGTCAAAACCGGCAACGGCGCAATAAAATTCGGGGAATATAGATTACCAACAACTAAAGATATTTCCCAATTTAAATACATAGAAAAGGTTTTCCGAGAATCAATGCGTTTGTTCCCTCCGGTATGGACTATAGGTAGGATGGTGGAAGAGGATTATCAAGTGGATAAGTATGTTGTTCCAAAGGGTTCAGCAATATTTATGAGCCAATATACTATGCATAGAAGTCCCCGATATTATGAAAATCCAGAACAGTTTATTCCAGAAAGATGGACAGATGATTTTAAAAGACATCTACCCCGTTTTAGCTATTTTCCATTTGGTGGTGGATTAAGAGGGTGTATAGGAGAACCATTTGCATGGCAAGAAGGGATATTGCTCATAGCATCAATTTCTAGTTATTGGAAGATGACTCTAAGACCAAACCAAAAGATAAAAATGGACCCTGGTATAACACTCAATCCTAAGAAAGGAATCAAAATGCAACTACACGCAAGAAACCCAATTCCAGGTAACCGTCTATAACTATTTTTTTGTTAGGGAAATGAAGTAACAATTTGCACAATAAATTTTTGATATTAGCCGGACAAGGACATTATATTGTAAAAGCGTCTATTTTTTACTACTATAAAAAATCATTTTATTTTTATGCTGTATAGGTGATATAAATGGTTTTTAATTACATTAGACAGAATAAAAAAGTTGAAAGACGAAAAATTTTTATTTATTCTTCAATGCAGGTAGTTCTTACACTTCTGGTGTTGTCTAGCTCATTTGTTGTGATAGGTGTACCATTGTTTTTTATTGTTCCTTACCTTACGGCCTTTGTACTTTTTTTGATCATTTCACTAAAATATTCAGACAAATTATTACGGTTTAGCAAGGATGAAAATGACAACCTGATTGCAAATTTCGAATCTGTTACGCATATTAGTTATATAATATCTACTATTTCCAGGATCATAATATCTTTGATAGTGATAGCATTACGAGTTCAATTGCTCCAATTATTAGGAATAGAGTATACGCCATACATTATTTTCCAAGAACCTGAGATTACCTTGATAATATTGATTACAATAATATTTGATTTGCTACTATTATCCAGTAAAGGAATAATGGTTGGTATGCATAGACGAATGCTTGCAGAGTACAAACATCACTTGAGCCGCAAAAGAGGAAAATAGAATGTCAGTGAAGGTTTCTTCCGATCAAACAATCAAAGGAATTTTGATTTGCTATAACACACACAATAGGAAAGAAAGGTAATAGTGTAGGGAGACGTGTGATCTTTACTTAAATTATGTTATTTACTTATACTGTGTTTATTTTCACACATCGATCTTCTATCTAATTTATATTTACTTGTCTATTCCATCTTGTTAAGAGATTTCTTGGTTTATTGGTTGAGAATTGTGTATCATATCTATTACCAAGGCAGCAGTCCATGAGAATTTTTTTCCTCCAAGGCCCTTTCCAGTATAAGGATCATAGTATTCCCTAATGCCATTTTTTTGAACCAGTTCAAATATTGCTTGTCGTATTACTTCGGCTTCCTTGTCATAACCATATCTTAGTAGTCCTAGCCAAAACATCCAGTTCATGTTTATCCATACTGGTCCTCTCCAATAAGTAAGGGGGCTAAAGTATTCTGCCAGTGGTCCAGTACTGGGAAGCACCGGTTCATGACAGTATTTTCCAGGCCCGCAATGATACGAGTGTTTTAACCACTTTACCATTGTATCGGCTTCTTCTGGAAGCAATAGTCCTGTAAATATTGGAATAAGTGATGAAACTGTTTTGGACTTTATCCACTGATTTGCGACCAAATCATAATCTAAAAAGAGACTCAACTCACTTTCTCCAACCTTTAGATTATGAGGTGGCAAAAAATATCTATAGTAATTCCGTTCCGTTCTCCCAAGCCATTGTAATATTTCTTTTTTGCTGTTCTCGTAATTGTCTGACTTGTTCTTTTTATCTGGATCTTGGTTATGATTTTCAGCAAGTATTTCTATGATTTTCAGCAAATAATGATTAGCAACATACAAGATACTACTAAATAGTAAATCCTTTATTTTAAACGGCATTTTTTCATTCATGATTTTTTCGTCATAATTGTATTTTTTCATCAATTCTATCAGGTAAATGAATTTGTTGTATTCCTCATCACTAGGTATTGTGTCAGCTGCGCCCTCTACAGCTATAATGTCAAGTCGTTCAAATTTTGGCAGATCAGTTTTCTCAAAAGAGATTCTCGATAGTGGTTCGTCCCAAATAGGGGAATCGTCTTCCCCGGATTCCCAGGGATGAAGAATGGTAACCAGACCAGATTGTTCAGGATCTCTGTCCGTTAATAGATATCGGTGGAATTTCATTAGTTTGGGAAAGATTTTTTCAAGAAAGTCCATTGCTGCAGTTTTGCTATTTTGATCTTTAGCATTTTTATATATGTAATAGCATGATATTGCATGAACTGGGGGCTGTGTCATTCCCGATGTTCCGATATTTGTGGGAGCATTTGGAGAGCGAGTAATTTCGTAAAAATCCGCTGCAGGAAAATAGGTTTTTTCTTTCTCATTAAAAACTATGTGAGGAACCATCCCGTTTTTCCATTGTGCATCGAACAAAAACTCTAATTCCTTGATTGCTCTTTCAGTATTTGCATAAGAGTTGCCTATTGCGATAAAAGCCGCATCCCAACTCCATTGATGAGGGTATAGTGTATCAGAAGGTATAGTAAAAGATCCATTCCAGTTATGGTTCAATACCTCTTCACAATCTTGTAATAGCTTTTTCAAATCAGTTGTATTATTGTTAGTTGTGGTGGTAGTAGTCATGATTACGTTTTATCTCCTATTTGGTTGTAAAGGAACAGAGTTGGATAAAAAACTTATTCATACCTTCTCCAAAATTCTATTTTGGAAAAATGCTGTTAGAGTTTTTGTCAGCCGAATGTAACCCAAATGATGGATATAGAGTCATTCCTCCATCTACTACAATAGTGCTTCCTGTAATGTAGCTCGCTTTGTTGGATGCTAGAAATTCTACTACATTTGCGACCTCTTGGTCACTTCCTATTCTGCCCATTGGTATTCTTCTCAAGGTGTTTTCACGTTCCTGTAAATCATTTCGAAGACTGATATTCATATCTGTATCTATCGCTCCTGGTGCAACTATGTTTACCCTAATATTATCTGCAGCAAGTTCTAAGGCCATTGTTTTTGTCATCATATCAATACCTCCCTTGGAGGTGGCATAGGGAATATAATGTGGTTTTGGAATTATTTGGTGTACTGATGATATATTAATTATACATCTCCTGTAGGATTCTTTTGCAATTTCATTTGTTTTACGGCCTCTCTACTGCAGACAAATGGACCTGTTAGGTCCACTGATATGATGTTATACCAGTCCTGTAAAGTCGTTTCTGTAAATGGTATCTCCTTCTGAATCCCAGCATTATTAACCAGAACATCAATTCTGTTAAATTTTTTTACTGTTTCTTCAATTAGTTTTATACAGTCTTCTTCTTTAGCCACATCTCCTGAAATCGCTATTGCTTCGCATTTGGAAATACTTTTTATTTCTTCAACTACTTTTTCAGCCTCTTCTATTTTTCTTGAATTTATCACAATAGCGGAATATTCAGATGATTCTGCTTTTGCAAATGATAGGGCTATTGCTCTTCCTATTCCTTTACTCGAACCTGTGACTACGGCAACCTTGCCCGATGGGGCCATATTATCACTTTCATTACTTGTTTGCTGAATATTCATATCCATTTGAGGTTATTTGTAATGGTTAATTAAATAAAGGATTGGCTGCTAGTCCCATCAACTTGGCTGTAAATAAAATTCTTTTTTGTATATCAGAAAAAGAAGACATGGATTATCTAAGCGTTTTTTAAATTACAGAACATAGTCTTTCTGAACAGATTAATTTCTGCGTTCTTAAGTTTATAAAATGTTAATTTATCATGTATCAAGTTAATTTTGTTTCTCGTGGTGACGGACATATTATATTAGGGAAATTAATTCTTCTATTCAAGAGCTGTTTTCAATGATTATACAAGCATACAAACGAAATACGTCATATACATAGTCTAAATAATTTCTAGAAATGTTTTTATCATTTTGGTAAAGGTTTCTGGATACTGATACATCAATCCGTGTCCTGCATCTTTAATTTATACAAGCGACACTAAAGGGATCTTTTCAACTAATGACGATGCAGCTTTAGGTGTATTATTTGTATCATCTATCTCTATCAAGACCAATGTTGGTTGAGTGATCACTGAAGGTAAATTGTACATTCCTTGCCAACCAACTATTGCTTTTGCTTGCTTTTGCGTAGTTTCTATAGATATAGTACTTTTAAGCAGTGGGAATTGATTTATGTACTCGGTATTTTTTGTAAGCCATAGTCGGGTAAAGAAGAAAGAAAGTATTTGTCTTGCTTGATCTTCGGGAGTACCTGAAACTCCGACCAACGTTTGCATTAACTCTGCGCTTGAGGAAATTGCTTTATCACCACCAAGACCTGTACCCTACAAGATTAAGCTTTTAACTTTATCAGAATGTACCAAAGTCAATTCTTCCGCAATGTATGATCCCACTGACCAACCGACAATATGGGCCTTGTCTATATCAAGGACACCCAACAATCCTGCGGCGTCGTGTGCTAGTTGGTTAGTAGTATATTCTATAGATCCTCTGTTGAATTCTCCATACCCTATTATTATACACTATAACTTTATTGTTAGATTGAATTAGGTCAGATAGTATTGTCGGAGGCCACCTGTCCATAGTTACCCGCAATCCCATAATGAAAAGGAGCGGCTTCTTCCTTTAGAATCATTATCAAAAGAACTTTATTTTCAAAAACTTTGTATTCTATTTTCATATCTCTTAATTTGTGATAACATTTGAGTATGAAATTTCTCAATTCTGATCCAGTTAATGATCTGGTTTCGTAGAATTAGTATGAGAATCTTGTGAGACTAATCAACAGAAGAGAAAGATCTGCAAATGATTGTTAATCTTATATACTAAACGTTGTTGCTATTATTATTGTTTAGACCTAACTTCGAAAATACATCTTCTTTCTTTGGAGTTGGTTTTCTGTTCCTACTAATTCTATCTTTTAGCGTGGTAATTTATGTATCGGCGTCTTTCGACCCAACTCTTTTAACAATTCCTAAAGCTTTTGCCCAATCTGATATTCAAACTGTCAAATTCCGTAATTTAACAATAGATCTCGGTAATGGAGTATCTACAAATGCTCAAATTTCATATCCTGCAACTGGAAAAGGGCCCTTTCCAGGCGTACTTCTTGTACCTGGTTCAGGAGCAACAGATATGAATGCAACTATCAACGAGGATGTAAAGCCATTCTGGCAGATCGCAAATTATTTGTCAGAAAGAGGTTTTGAAGTACTTCGTTACGATAAGAGAGGTATTGGTCCTAACCTTACGATCCAGGATCCTAATGTTTGGGGAAACATGACTGTAACGGATCTCGTCAATGATGCAGAGAAGGCCTTTAGCATTTTGAGTGCACAGCCAGATGTCGATCCCGAGAGTATCAGCATAGTTGGCCATAGCGAAGGTACCATCATTGTACCACGAATAGCAATCGATAATCCAGATAAAGTGAAGAATATAGTACTGATGGGTACAGTAGCCCAAAATTTGATTAAAGATATATTGTATTATCAAGTTGTTGATTTACGTTCTGAATATGCAAAACAAATACTTGATACAAATAATACTGGATTTGTTTCTATCAATCAAATCGCATCAGACCCCTTATTAGATGATATTATCGAGTTAAACTCTTCTCTTTTAAATATCGACAATGTTACTAAAAATGGGCTAGAAGATGAAACAGAAAATCAAAGTAATGGAAATGCATACCTTAATATCTACACACAGATCAAACCTTTGCTAATAAAAGATTACGAAAACAAAATAGCATTCGATTTATCCAAATGCTATAGAATAATTGGATGTTCCCTTTGGATTAAGTCTGAGACAGAGTTAGAACCTAATTTAAGCGTAATCGGCAATGTATCCAAAGCTATACCTATTCTTATACTTCAAGGTGAAAACGATAGTGCAACTCCACTTGAACAGAGCTTGTTATTGCACCAGAGACTTGACGAAGTAAATCATTCTAACCACACATTGATAACATATCCTAACCTTGGGCACTTTTTCTATTCTTCATCAGAATGGCAGAATGGATTTGGACCTATTGAACCACAGGTATTGGCAGATCTATATTCATGGTTATATTCTCATTCTAAATTATGATAACAAGTATTAATATCACATATTTCTTGTGAAATGTGTGTAATCGCATTCTTTAAATTTGATCTTTATGTAACAACATCATCATTTTCCTCAACAACAACAACAATAACAACAAAAGGACAGAGATACTACTTAGAAATGTTCTTGTTTTATATCTTGACAGATCGTTGCCCTCGAGAACTATAAAGTAAATCATGTTTTATAGGATCGATCTGTTTACATGTTACCTGGTCGAGTTCAAATCCATAGAAAATCGTCTTTTTTTAATAATTCACTTGTTTAGGCAATTCCTCTAAACGCCAAAGAGAAAGTTGTAATTGGGTTTTTTTCCGAATGAATTCTCACTTGAAAGAATATGATGGTGAGGTTTATTCATTTAGATAACTTGGGACTAGTGTTATCGATATTGCTGGAATTTCTAAGTGTTGTCTCTGGGATCATAAGTACTTTATATTATAGCATTGATTGTTATTGTTATAGTTGTTAGTTAAATTAAAATCATCGTTGCTTGGTTTAGGTGTGTTAACTGGAATATTCTTTGGTCTATGTGTGTTGGCCACCTCATTTGATTTTTCTTTACGATATTATGAAGCATTTGCTCAATCAGATCTTCAGGTTGTAAAATATAGAGATTTAGAATTAGATTTAGGCGATGGAGTGACTACGAAGGGTCAGTTATCCTTACCAGCAATTGGTGAAGGGCCATTTCCCGGTATCCTGCTGATACAAGGGTCTGGAGCAAATGATATGAACGAAACAGGTGGGTTAATCCTTATTGATAATAAAACTGGTGTGAAAACTTATCCAGAAAAACAGACATTCTTTCAAATATCACAGTACCTTTCTGAAAGGGGGTTTGCCGTTCTCAAATACGATAAGAGGGGGATTACCTCAAACTTTACTATAGACTTTGATGTATGGGGAAACACTACGTTTGATGACCTAAAACAGGATGCTTCAAAGGCCCTAAATGTGCTTCTACAACAACCAGAAGTCAATTCAACCAAGAAGGTAACATTGATTGGACATAGCGAGGGAACAATGATTGCTCCTAGAATTGCGATTGAAAACCCAGATAAAGTGAAAAATATTGTATTAATGGGGGCGGTTGCAGGTAGCCTTAAGGACCTTTTGTTTTTCCAGATTGTTAATAACCCTCTGGATTACGTCAAGAATGTATTAAAAAAAGGCGATAATGATACACTAACAATAAATGAAATTACAAACGATCCTATATTACAGGATTTAGTTGGCGGTAATGTTACTCACATCCTTAATTATCCAAATAATCTGGGAATTCATCGCAATGAGTCATCCACGGGTCCTCTCGATCACGTATTCCAGAATGTCAGTCAAAATACTCTAAGTGTTGGAAGTGACTTGAAAACGGCTCTTATAGGAGCATACCAAAATGTTACTATTCCTACTAACTTTGCTTTATCTATCGATTGTCGTGAAGTCCGCTATGGATACTTCGAATGGAATGGTGGATATGAAGGATGTCCTAAATGGATGAAGTCACATCCAAACTCGCAAAGTACTTTAAGTATTATAGGAAATATATCTTCGGATATCGGTGTCCTAATACTTCAAGGTGAAAACGATAGTGCAACTCCACTCGAACAGGGTTTGTTGTTGCAACAACGACTGACAGGAGTTAATCATCCAGACCACCTTTTAATTACATATCCTAACCTTGGACATTCTCTCTCGATTTCAAGTAAATGGATAAGCCAGAGTGGTCCGATGGAGGAGTATGTCCTTAGAGACATGTTTGAATGGCTGTTTCCACGAAGCGATTAAACCAGTCAATTTTTACTCTTTTTGCATCAAAAGCTATTTCCTATTAAACCGACCTCATTTAAGAATAAATGAATCTTATGATAATATGGCAATGAGATAATAATCAATAATATCATACATATCCGGAAAATTAGTGATAAAACCGAAGCTGCAAATGCTTGCTCTATCATCCGGATTAAAAAGATAAAACAGATTCTTTTCAGACCGTGCGAACCTGAATATGGTCATGCGATAATGTCTCTAAAGTATAAAGTCATTGAATTTTAAACAGTGTATACGGCTATTATTATTTTCTTGTTTTTAAATTTGACAAAGGGTTTATCAATAATATATCCATAAATTTGTATAATGCAAACATGTGAAATTTGTGGCTGTATAATATATCCTAAATCGACCTATACATTATGTTCATCTTGTGCTATCATTAAGAAATTTAAAAAGACCTCAAAAGACTCCATTGCAGATCATATATGTGGTTGTATTAATCTAGATAGGAAGAATTGCCCTTTGTGTAATAAACCATGTCATCATGATACGTCATTGAATCCAAAAATACTAATCTCACCAATGTAAAACGAATCCTACAACTGCTTTTTAATTTTGGATTGTATTATGCAAATAAGGTTCGAAAAATTTGTTTCGAGCTAACTGCTTTTTTTAGTTTTTTCATCCTCTTTTATGACAAGAACCGACCACATGTCTATCGAAGTTACAATATGTAGTTACCAAAATGGCGATTGGTATTGTAATTAGAAGATGCATGGCATCTTGGTATTAGTAATTTTAACAAGATTTGGTATTTTTTAGCGTCTTTTAATTTTGTATTTTTAAATCTAGGCTAATCTTATCTAGTCGTATACTAGTCATATAAATCGTGTAAACTAGATGCTTAAATGAATCTGTATGATCCAAAGAGATCTTTTAGTTGTTTCTGACTCTCACCTGATTCAAAGTTTTCTGGTAAATCTACAAAGACTATCATAAAACATCTTTGCATAAAGGGTTTATTCTTGTTTCTTAGCTGGTCTTTTTCTTGAATTTTGAGTTCTTTTTCCGAAATTTCAGTTATGCCAAAGTTTGTATACTCTCTAAACAATAATGCGTCTACACCATAGATTTTTTTAGTGATTTACTGTATACCATTTTGATGGATACTCAAATATTACTCCCAAATCAAAATTGATATATGTTTTAACCCCAATTTGATCAACAACCTTGTTTGTTATTAATTCCTAAATATTAGATCAGACAAAAATTTTATTTAATGTTTCTTTTTATTCATTTTAGACAGATTTCATCATTGTTTAAAGACTTGTCAGCCGAATTTAGGCGATTTATTACAATAGCTTATCGTAAATCAATTCTGAAACAGAATCAGAGGGCTTTTTAGTATTATCAATTTAAATATACTTATTATGACATCATTGCAGTTGATAATCTTTCAATTAGCACAAGAATTTAAAGGAATTAAATAACTGTTTAAGCTGCGACAGACTCTTTCCAGATTCATAATTTTCCGGCGTGTCTTCCAAAACTACCAGAAACATTTGATTATCTATTACAGCAGATACTATCAGAGTTTTTTCCACTATTACAATACAACTTGTAGTTTTACTTTTTTTACTAACCATGATAGATGCAGTGTAAGCATCTCTTACTACATATTTGTTGAATTGAACATCCTGGTATAGTGTTTCGTTTATTTGAATAGTGGCTCTCATGATTTCTTTGATTGTCTTTTCTCTTTTTATCAGACCATTTTTAATTTCGTCTGATATCCTCATGATACCAAAGTTCACAAATCCATTTGTCATGAGTACGTCTACTCCGTATCTAACCTTACAGTTATCTACTGAAACCCATTCAGATGGATATTCGAATGCTAATCCTAGACCCTGATTTTTATAGGTCTTCATTTCATGTCACCTTCTCTTTAATATGGCGTATGTTACTTGCCAGTTTATAGTAAAAAATTTATCTTCAAATTTGTTGATGCTTTCACTTTCATGTGTTTATAGTATTCCACCATCCTCGAAAAACTCTGAATAATTATCCTGTTTCATCCAAATTATCCATATATGGTTCAATTTTTTTATAGCATCAAAGGATTTTATATAGGATTTGCAAATTTATCTTTTGTTATTATTATACCCGGACAATAAAAATAATGAAAAATTATTGTATTGTACAAAATCGAATGGTTTCATCAATCTACGAGTCATGGTAATTCAAATAACAGTATTCAAAAGCATACAACATCATATTTGCCGACCATTGTTTTACCGCAAACTAGATTGATAATTATATTCGTTCTTTTCCTTGAATTCCTTTATGTACTGTAATGCTATTTTTTCTCCCTCCAATATAGATAATTTTACTGCCTTAACAGAAAAATTGGCATTCTTGGAAACATGTGGTCTCTCCATTCTGTTTCGCAATATTCTGGTTACTGAAAGTATTTCTGCTCCTCGATTAAAGACCAGCTTCTTGTATTCTTTTCTTATTTGTTCTTTCTCAACTTCAGTAATAAAGATACCGCGATTCGTCCCATTGTCACTATTGGTTTGCAAGGTCTTGTAACCTTTTTTCTCGAATTCTTTTTCGGCATCTTCGAAGTATTCATACAGTTTTTCTATTAACCGTATTTGTCTTGTCATTAACTTTGTCATCTTTAAACTATGTTTGGTCTTGTCACTAAACATGATATCCTTAGCCCTGTCCATAACCTCTACCATATTAGATGGTAATCTATCTATTTCCCTACTGTAATTTTCGACTATGAATATGTTCTTATCATTTAGTGGTGAGGAGGCAATAACTTCCCTAACTGGAGTATTACTTAATAGACTCCCATCCCAGCCATAAACATTCTCTTCAATTTTAGTCCATGGAAATCCATAATTGGGATAACCACAACTTGCTAGCAAATGTTTTGATTCAATAGGCATACGAGCGCTATCGAAAATCAATGGTTCTGCCGTAAGAACATTCACTGCCGTTACTAAAAGTCTCATATTATGTTCAAGATTATTAGGTCCGGTATTCTTGGTCACCGAATGCAGATTAAGCTTTTTATAATCAACATATTTTTCTAGTGTACGGACTAAAGGAGTATTATCATACAAATATGTCCAGTTTTTGGGTATAAAATAATCCTTATCAGTAAACATATAGATTGGATTCCACCTGGGGAGAAACATTTTCGGGACGCCGAAAATGGCGGCATTTACAGCTGCCATTGAAATTCTCTGAAGATTATTACTTATACCATATTTCGAGTGATTATCGAAGGGAACAAACCAGTCGGGAATTATTTCATGACTGCTTTCTGCCAACTCAAGCCAAAAATTCTCCAAATCTATTTCCGGATGGTTACTTTTACTAGCTGTAATAATTGCGGCATTGATTGCACCTATCGACGTTCCGGCCACAATATCCAACTTAATTTGCTCTTTCATTAATGCCTTAAACACACCGCATGCAAATGCACCCAAAGATCCTCCCCCCTGCAAAACTAGCACATTTTCAACCGATCTTTTACGCCCATATTTTGGAAAAGATTGACGGCTTTTATAACTAAATTTCATCCATCTACTACCTCTTTTCTTATTCGCCATACTTTAAAACTTTGATTAGCCTCTCAAGGAATTTGTCTTATTGACATCATCATAAAACAAGACCCATAAAAGAAGACTCATTCATAATAATAGTGTCTATCATATGAAGGAAGAGGTATCAAATACACAGCAGCAAGAGTAGCACAGTAAGAATGCGTCAACAATACAAACTAACAAACAAGTCCGTTGATGTTCTGTTTCTCTTTTTTTGTTTTTGATAGCCTAAACTCTGATTGGTAATCCTGGTTTGTCTTCTCAGTTCCCTTCTTTTGACTTTTTAAATTCGCAAAAGAGAAAAAAATTCAAAACAGAAAAGAATAATAGCGGAAAGCCTTCAAAATAATTCAGCTAATCTTTACTAAAGCCTTCCTTATGTATCCAATAATAGGTAACCTTATCAGCGCCAATCCAATAAGTTTCTGTTCCGGCATCAACAATGATCTCTTGCGAAGCGTCATTAAATTTCACATTGTGTTTATGTAATTCAATACTTTCATTATTGTCCAATCGTAACATTGCTTCTCCATTTTGTTCTAGACAGTTTTTTATATTATCGTAGTTTGCCATATATTAATATGATACCTGTAACTTAACTATAAATATATAGTTTGGAGTTGGTTAATTTTAATCACGTCAAACAAAGGACAGGGAACACTTTCATTAATGGAGATTAAATAGCCTACTTTAAAACTGCCGTGATATATACATATATCAACTAGAAAGATCATCAAAGTGATTTTTTATACAACGGTAAGAAAAGATACAGTAAATGATTTTTGATCAGATTCAGGTAAACCCTCAGTCAGAGCACATGATCAATATAAATCAATATCAGCTCAAATTTTATACGATTATTCTAATAACGGGTTAGAAATATGAGTGAATTCTGTCAAACATATTTTGTAATAATTTTGATCATGAACGAGGTACGATCTAACAAGTCTAAACCACCCTTAAAAATAGTTATTTGGCTTTCGATCGAATCTACAATTTCCCTCCCAGATTTCAAAGTTAAGAGAATAAAGTATTTCTTGGTAAAGATGTATATAAAGAAGTATCTGTAGTATTGGTCAACGATCTACATCTGTATTCCGATTGTTGACTTGACAAATACTGTAATAAAAGAACACGTTTTTAGGATGTCACAGAGTAAGGTTGACAAATGATTTGACAGATGATGGATATTTGACATTATTGGAGAGAACAGTATTGGGCGAATATCAATTATCAAAAGCGCATGAAATCAGAAGAGAAAAAGTTTACAACATTAGTGAATGTAAACGATCTGATATAAAGATTCCTTATGAGAAAGGATATGGATACAATTCTAAATGTTATTGCAATAAGTATCTAATTCGATAAGAACTGTGCAGATATCCACATGATTCGAGCACAAAAACAAATTAATCATTTATTGAAAGGAATAATTTTGACCAATTAGATAATATTAATTTACAGTATTTATTATACGTGGAAAACGAAACTAATAGTAATGTTTGCCAAGAAATATCAATTACGTATTTGTTTACTTTTCATAGTAAGCATGCTTGTTCTGATTACTATATCAACTCAGAATGATGTGCAAGGCAGTACATTAGAAAAACAACAAATAGAAGAGAAAGTCACATTAGTTGCTAATAACAGTTGGCCAAACATCCATCAAAACGTTGTAACTGATTTTAATGCAAATGTATCTTCTCCATTTATGGAAGAATCTGCATTCATTCATCCATTTGCAATAGTGATCGGGAACTGCTATATAGGAGAAAAAGTTTTCGTGGCACCTACTGCTGTATGCAGAGGTGATGAAGGAACACCCATTCATATTGGACCATTTTCTAACTTGCAAGATGGTGTTGTGTTACACGGTTTAGAAACTACATTTAATGGCAAAAATATAGATGAAAGACGCTTTTCTATTACTGGAGAAAGATTATTAGGCAACGATAGCAGATTCGATAACGGATATTCTGTTTTTGTGGGTCAAAACTCAAGCTTAGCACATGGTGTATTGATCCATGGACCTGCATATGTAGGAAATAATACATTTGTTGGGATGGAGAGCATGGTATTTGATGCAAAACTTGGGAATAACGTAGCAGTAGGAGTTGCAAGTACTATAACAGGAGCAGTAGAAGTTGCAGATAACAAATTTGTACCCCCAGGTAGTGTTATAACAACCCAGGA
This sequence comes from Candidatus Nitrosocosmicus franklandus, assembly GCF_900696045.1. Taxonomy (GTDB): domain Archaea; phylum Thermoproteota; class Nitrososphaeria; order Nitrososphaerales; family Nitrososphaeraceae; genus Nitrosocosmicus; species Nitrosocosmicus franklandus_A. The sequence goes on along the minus strand of NZ_LR216287.1, from coordinate 2,238,376 downwards.
ACAGGCCGATGCCCTCCCAGAAAGAATAGGTACCGACTATGAAAATATCAATTCTGCAGTAATCCATGTCAATGAAAAATTTGCAGAAGGTTACGGAAAACTTGGAATTTCTGAAAGAGAAAGTTTAATGGAAGAAGAAATGTTGGAAACAAGCCGTTCTTCTCCTTAACCCAAAAATATTTTATCAAGATGTAAGCAGGGATATTATTTGCGACTCAAAAAAAAAACATGGCAGCACTTGCATCATTCTACAACAAATCGCAATTCATATCCCATAGGTACCATAATTGGGATTATATGCAGCAACAGGGGAAAATAAATGACGTAAAATTGCTATTCATATTGCTTATCTTGTGAATGGTAAGGAAGTTTGATTCGTATGATGTATATTTGTAGTAATTATAACAGAAAAAGAACAAGGAAAATATCCAATAAAGTAGTAAGGAAGGAATTTAATCGACAACACAGTCACAGCTTGTATCTAACAATATTGTCAAGTAACAAGATAAAGATTCAATGAAATCTCATATGTTTCTCTCAAGATAAATATTTGATAATTTATCCATATGTCAGCTTGTCTCCTTACTACTGCCAAACCGATTTTTACATAATTCGATTGTTAGTATCAATTAATGTCTTTATTGATATTGACAGGAATTGAATGAAACTAGTTAACGTATCCTCAAAGTAATTGTTAAGTTGTTTGTGTTTAGAAAAGTACAAAGATAAAAAAAATTAGATCAATTAGTTTTTCAGATTATGTGATAATGTTTTATCGAGCCAATCAAACATCCTTTGATTAGCCAAAGAAAGTGCACCGACATGACAATGGTCTTCTGCGCCCTCATCTTTTGTAAATAACATATAATCCTTAGGACAGGTTAGATGACTGTATACTTGCTGGGGCTGTAGTGGAAAAGAATGATCTTCTTCAGCCTCCATTACTAAAGTATTGCATTTTATTTCATTTATTACATCCTTTAGAGTATAGTCTCTAGCTTTTCTGAAAAGGTCAAATGGTGATGATGCTCCAAAAACCCACATTCCATGCGAAATGGCCCATCTAGCCCCGGTATTCTGTGTCACGGCTTCTTTGATAACAGAATTTACCTCCTCTGCTTTGGACTCTATATTGTTTTCAATAATATCCGTAAGGAATTTAGGCATATTTCTTACAAACGAATCATATACATTAAATACACCGTCATTTAATATGCAAGCCGAAATTCTTCTTTCAAAGGCAACAGCTCTGGCAGCTAGATACCCACCCAAACTTATTCCTATTAATCCCAAACGGTCATTATCTACTTCTTCCCTCTTTAAAAGAAAATCTATAACAGGAGATACAACCTTCTCCCAATCGTATCTGAAAGGAATGTTCTGTTTACGGATCACTGCCCCCTGACCCGGTCCTTCAAAAGTAAGACAATTATATCCTCTTTGTAATGCAGCCAACACACACTGTGAATACAATTCCTCTTGTGTACCATCAAACCCCGTATGAATGACAATGGTCGGTCGGAGTTTTAAAGAGTTAGTGTAATTAGGATAAGAGTCTGTTGCAGAAGTGTAAAGAGCATTTTTATTATTACTCTTATCAAGAAGATTTGGTTTATAGAAATACCCAGGCAAAGTCTTTCCTTCATAAGGGATTTCAACAACTTCAAAAGAATGTGTAAAGTGTTCTGAACTCTTAATAAAGCAATCAACGCTATTTTGCCATGAATCAATGATTCGAGGATCATTGGGTTTGTCATGTAAAAAGAATTCAGCTGTCCTATAGTAGTTTGAAGCCCTCAAAAAAGCCTGACTTGCACTAATGTTATGATGTTCAGCGAGACATTTTTCTCCAAAAGTTCGGACCCTAGATGCCGTTTGATACCATTCATTATACCAGCTTTCAAAATCCCCTTCTTTGATTCTGTAAGCGGTAGCCAAGCATTCACCAATATCGGCGCCACCATAATACGAAGAACCTATCGCTCGTAGCAGTTGAAAGGAAAAGGTTGGATCATTAAATACTAGTTTCAATAACTTTTTACAAAAATCACTAACTTAAAAAATTAGCTAAGGGACAGAGCAATCCTTTTGTAAACACTCATCGTATGGCATGACAAATCTTTTCCATTGTAATCGGTTCAACATCGAGGTCTGCACTGACCTAATATCTGATCAGGATTACTAGAATTTACCCAAAAAGATATTTTATGTTAGCGCAACATTCTTTCTACGCTCTGTTGTAATGACATAATTTGCATATCTGGAAACATCAAGGCTAAATGGGTACAGATAAAGGATTTTTTTAATACGGCTCGCTACCATTACCTCGTTCTAGTTCATGATTTAGTCAATTTCATAGCTTCGATTCATAAATAGTAGACTGGAACTACTAACACACTACACGGTCTCGGCGTTTGGTATTAACTAGGGAATGTATGGATACAAGTATTCTTACAAAGAAATATTGATCGATTAACCCATGGTTCTTCACACTTCTATCTTTATCTGATTCAAAGTCTAACCCAATTAACATATGGACGGATACTCGGAAAAATAAATCCCAATTAAATAGTTCTTACCAATTCTCCAAAAACTGTACAAGGTAACCAATAGGCTCTGTTCAGTTAACATGTTTTATTTCATTGTTATGATAGTCTACAAAGAGCCGCAGCCAATTCCGTACATGCTTTAACTTGCAGTTCTTTATTCTACAAGGAAAGTAATCATCGAAACTTTCGGTTCTATCCTTGATATATTGCATCGTTCTTTCGATTACACTTTTCTCGTAAGAAGAATGAATATGGTGATCGAGTTTGAGAAACTGACAAGCCATGGGATACCAAGTCCCACCATCTGTAGAAACTGGGTGCTTTCCATGAACTTTGATCAAATTAGAAAGATATCTTTCTGCAACAAACATGTTTCTCTCTTTGGATATAGAAAGTGCGAGGATCTGTCTGTTTGCAGGCTCTATCGCCACCCAAAGCCAGATGTATTCTGACCCTACCTTCAACATTGTCTCGTCTACAATATATTCTAGAATTCTTCTTCTTGATGCTTTCAATTTTTGAGGCCTGTATTTTTGAATCCAATTCCAGATGGAGACATGGTTTCTTTTATACATCTGAGACAATCTTTCCGAGGCTTTTCTTAAAGATAAACCTGAAAAGTACAAATGTAAGCCATAATACACATACCTTGAAGGTGTTCTGTTTCTGCTAATCATAAAAGAAATAGGACATCTTCAAGCTATAGGTTTATCGTTAAATGAACAGAGCCAACCAATAGGACAAATGCAAAAGATATTGAATAGTATTACCTGAATTAACGATTTTACAACGAATTACATCATTAGTAATGATAATCACATAATCCATAGTGATGTACAATTATATGGAGGATTGGTATGTAAATTCAAAGGTACTTTTGGATTCATTCCTCCAAGAGACCTTTTTAACACAAATAGGATCTTGAGACACCAATACATACACACGTATATCCATATATTCCTCGACGATATGAAAAAGAGAAAGCATAGTCTTATCCAAAAAATTGCTGAATACTAAATTGTATGAACGCGTAGAAAAAATAAAACTATGGTGATGGTACTACTTCCTATAAAGACGATGTGTGATAAGTAACAAATATGCCCTGCAACGGAATCTGCAAGAGATTCAAAGCAACTAAAGATCCATTTATTTCATCTAGATATTCACAGGGTCAAAAGAGATGCAGTGTTTGTGAAATTTTTATAAAATGGGGTGTTAGTCCAAATTGTCCTTGCTGTAGTTACAGGCTAAGGACTCGATCATTTCGCGGATTGGGGACAAGCAGGGAGAGAAGGGAAAAATCGATTAAAAGATACTAAAGCATAAGAGCCAGTCATCAACGATAAAGTGTTTTGGCATATTAAATTGATCCTGTTCATAAAGGTATTGTTTTTGAAGCGGTACTTGTAAGTAATAAATTCCATGACACCTTAAAAGTTCACCTTAAATCACTTGAGCGGAAAAAAATGGGAAGAGAATAGTGAATAATAGTTTGCTCTCTATTAGCAGGAGCCTTTTGACCAACCCACTTTGTATCCAGAGGCATATTGTCCGGTACCGGGACTATATTGGTAACAATGGTCATGATCCCACCAGCCCTGTTTACATCCATCTATCCATGCGTTAGATTTGCCTGAATAATCTGTGCAGTGTTTAGCAGCATCTACAGGTTGATAGATTATCAGTGAAGGTGCTAATGCTATCGAGGTTACTGCGATTGCTATTGCAAACAATTTGGCGTTAAATTCCATTGTAACTGTTGACTTTGACTTCTATAAAAATATTTAATTTTTTTCCAAATTTTTAAAATTATTATTCGCATAGGTTTACTTTATTGATTTTTTTTGTTAGTTATGATATCAGTTATCAAATATGTTATATACTACTAATTGAATTGTTAAATAATGAAGATTAACAACCACGTAACCAAATCATTGGTTTTGGCACTAACGGCAGCAGCATTAACAAGCATTGCAATAGTTTCGACAAGCTTGTCTCCAAATACAGTATTTGCAAACCACGAGTTTGCAACTAACATGACAGGTCAGGAAGAAGTTCCACCTGTTGACACGCAAGCAATAGGTGAAACAATATTGGTTCAAGATTTACCTCTAAATCAGACTATTCACTACTTTGTTAATGTTACAGGAATAGAGGGAGTAACACAGGGACATATACATAGCGGAGCTCAGGGAGAAAATGGACCGGTTGTCGTAACCCTGTTTAACTTTGAATCACCCCAAAGCGAGGTTCTTCAAAATGGTACATTTGCAGCTACTAATTTGGAAGGACCAATGGAAGGAAAAGAACTATCTGATCTCATAGCAGCCATGCAAAACGGAACCACGTATGTCAATGTTCATACAGAACAGAATCCAGAAGGTGAAATAAGAGGACAATTAGTGGATATACCATAAAATATCCACTCCAACAATTTTTAAGTCGACAAACGAGCGTTTTTTTTGTTTATTTGTATTTTTTTGATGCAAATACATCAGACCTGGATCGCGTGCGGTATCACAATAGAGATATCAGTGCAATGTTGATTTAGTTTTTGAACAATCGTTTGATTATCACTGTAACTAGTAGTTTATACGATAAATATACAACATAATTACCATTTATTGGGAAATTATTTAGAGACTTTCGGAGGAAATTAGACTTCTACATACCATTTACATTCAGGTATCCGATATGACACATCACTCATCCTTTATGTAAGTTCCATGCAAAGTATGAGCGGATTATACTCGTAAAGCCCAGCAGTCGTAATATTTACGTTAGCAATGTCAGAACTGCAAATAATTACGATGTTTCTTTCGGTATATGGGTTAAAAGCCGTAAAGGCATTATACCCTCCTCCTGTTACCTCATTATGTCGAATAATTTCAGCACCAAAATTTGTTGTCACAAACCATCCTAATCCGATATAAAACCTTACAGAATCCGTGTTATTTTGATTCGTTATCGGTATTTCGTTTTCAATTATCTCATCTGAAGTGTGTCATGTCAAATTCGATTGTTGCATAGCGTCATTTAGTTTTGTTTTCATAAACCCGATGTTAGCAGAGATAAACTTTAACATGTCACTTGCAGATGGATAAAATCCTCCGCATGGAACTATAAGGTTTGACTAATTAAACAATTCAAATTCTTGTCCATACAAATTTCCAACCGCCAATCTAGAATTTTGTTCATCAAGAAGAAATATTCGAGTATCGTCCATTCCAAGGACATATAAAATTCGTTTCTTTAATAGATCTTTATAAGAAGTATTATTTGACAATAATAGCAATATGTTATCCAGATAGTTACTATTTTAAACCAAAAATTATCCTTCAATAGTATTGGCTATGCGACGTACTATTTAAACATACAGAACAAAAGACAATATGTTACTATACATAGGAACTTCATTTCGGGGTATGTAAGGCAAATTTGACCATAATAAAGGACTTATAATTGAACCATCTGTAAGCAGCAAACCCTTTCATAATTTCAATAGCTTCGTTCATGCAGAAAAACATATTTAAAAAAAGAGGTCAAAAGATTCTCTCAATACTTTTGGCCACTTAATAAATCTACGATGTGACCGGGGGTCGAAATAATATCTTACAACCTTTTTTCATTTCACTAGCAATGTCTATACCATATTCTAACCCAAGGTGTATACAATATTCATTGTATTGTTTCACTGTTTCATTGTATGTTTGTATATCACGTTGTATCCCATTCATTTGAGTATCAGTTTTAGTAACAGGAAACTTATCAAGATCCCATTTATTGTTTATCCCGTCCAATCCATAACTATCCATCAATTTTTTTTGATACATTATCGAGTCCAATAGTTCCACTATTTGATTATACTCGAATTTGTTCTCTAGAGTTATGATAACCGATCGCCTGGGTATATTGCTTTCTGAAAGAAAAACCCTTGCAGTTTCAGATAAACCACAAGGGTCATCAGCCATCTTATCAGCATTTTGGAAATTAGTTTGTTTATTGTTCTCCATAACAGAGGTTTTTAAGTATTGATTGTTCATATATACTGCTATCATGCTAGCGATATATAAACATATGTTTTTATGCTAGCATGATAGCATCATAATTATAATTAATAAGAATACAGACTACATCTAAAAAACTATGACAATCCCACTAGTTTAAAAATAGTTTATGTACATTTTCCCTGGTAACATGCAATTTATACACTTCATCTTTTTTCAGAATAAAAACCTGGTCATGTGTTTCAAATAAATCTATGAGGTCTTGTGTACCAGACTCGAGCAATACGTCCGTCTTGTATGTGCAATACATGAATCCACCTATCCTATCATTGTCATATGCTTTTTCAATTGCCAATGCCTCTGTCAAGGAATTCTTTCCAATATCATTTATAAGAAAATCCATACAACATACTGGTTCATTATCAGCTTTATTCGCAATATTTTCCATTACCTTGCTACAGTAATCATAAATATCTTTCTCATTTTGAGTTTGAGAGATACCGTTTCTTTGTTTGATGTGTTGATGGTGGGGATGGTTATGGTGATTATTGAGATAAAAGTAAGGGTCTAACGTACAGTTACGCCACCCTAATCTATCAAGCAATTTAGCCGCTTGGATATCCGAAGGTCCACAAAAACATCTGTACAGGTTACTATCCTTAGCGAACTTATCCATCGATTTTAACAGTTTTATCAAAGATTCGTCATCTGAATAAATTATCAGATGGTGTTTTCTAATGGTCTCTGATTGATGCTGTTCTAACCACTTGTCTACAGCATCTCTTACTATGGAGTTTATAGATACACCTTTCTGGGTAGCCAAATTACCTAATTTTTCATGAACCTTATCGCTAAAACCTCTTATTACAAGGGTGTGAGTCACAATAGGAATAAGGTTACAGAATATTTATAGATACTGCTAGCAAGATAGCATTAATGATAAATTTATATAATGCTAGCATGCTAGCATTAGGTATGAATCAAACAAGTCAATCAAGGAAAATAGAAAATGAAAAAATAGTAAATGGGGTAAACGTTACAAACCTTTTTGGTACAATAAATGTCATCAAGGATAATCCCAACATCTCAAAGTTCAATTTCCGTGCAAAAGGCAAGTGGATTAATGGAGGACATAATCAAACCGTAATAAACGATTTTGATGGTGCATGTCAAACCCATGCTCGAGATAAGCCTTTTGTATTTGACAAAGACGAACCGCCTGTATTACTGGGTAAAGACCAGGGTGCCAACCCAGTAGAATACGCACTAGCTGCATTAAACGGTTGTCTCACTACGACATTAATCTACCATGCTGCTGCCCAAGGCATAAAGATTGAGGAGGTAGAATCAACATTATCAGGAGACCTCGATATCCAAGGACTTCTTGGTATGTCTGAGAAGGTAAGAAACGGATACGAGAAAATAAAAGTTACGTTCAAGGTAAAAGCAGACGCATCGGAAGAGAAAATAAAAGAACTAGTAGATCTGGCGCAAAAAAGATCACCAGTATTTGATATAATAGCACATCCAACCCCAATTGATGTATCAATTCAAAAGTGAGAATAACTCATCACCATGTATTTAATCAAAAATCATTATTTTTATTTTTGTACACAACAGCATAATTAATGCACTCTATCGACTTGCAAATTGCTTATGAGTCGAGAATCTCGAGTTTTTTGTGATTTGTATTCTTCTGTTGTTTGTTACAATATATTTCATGTTCCGATTTTCAGTTATTATTTTCGTTTACATAAACAGTAATTCATTGAGCAGTATCAAAAGCAAATTTGCCTTTCAATAAGTCATGTGCACATCTTATGAATAACACTAATGACTGATCAATTAGAATGTATAGGCTGCACCACAACTTCAAAACTCAATGGAGTCTGGAAGATATACAGGTATAATAGGTTGAAATTTAGGAAAAATAAATTTTGTAAAGTACAATCATTACCATATATACATATTTTGACTGTTACAAATTTACCTCATAGATGATTAGTATCTCAGATAATCTTTTAAATAATATTCTACAAAAGTTAGTGCTTTGTACTTACAACCGCATCCACATAGTATCGAATGTTAAATATTATGTTTTTACAAATAATATATATGAGGAATTTAATTACTAAACCAGAATTAGATACTAAAAATTTTGACAAGTCATTTCTTAAATTGGTCTCGTTTATTATTTTTTCAGGGGTGGCAGGACTATTATATTATGACTTTGTCTATCAAAACGCATTTGCACAAACTCTTCAAGAACTTTGCACTCCAGACAGAGGAATAAATACATCTCAATCAAACTGTTTTTCCAATGCTCCAGTTCAACCAACATATAATATGACAACGACAGATAACGCTAGACCGCCATCAGAAATTGGGCCCACTTATGCTAACAATACTACTAACTAATTAATTAATTAATCCAAAAGTCAAACAATAAAGAATGAACTTTTTTCTATCAATCTTTTTAAAATAAAAAAGTTTTTCGGTTGGACCATTATCGGTTATAAATAATCTAGTGATTTCAATCTGTCACTAGTAGCAAACATCCAAAAAGTCTATCACACGTCTGTTTTATCTTGTTTCGAATTATAATTTTCTATCACCTTGGAGTCGTATCAATATTCAAGTATCAGAAATAGCAATAGTAGTATGTTACCATTAGAATTTTATTAATTAAATTGATCGACACTTTTCCGTAGCTCAGTTCATGTTATCAGTTATTTGACATAAACGAGCAACGACATCTTTCAAGAAAGAAAGGGAATCAAGAAGTGCGGAAATGGATTTAACATCGGACGTAACACGTTTTGTATTGCAAAAAGTGGAAATCGATGAAAATTATGGTTTTGGCAACAACATAAAAACGAGACATCAACACTCAGAAAGATTTATTCGAAGGGAGATGGATCTTTGTTTTGAAATATCTTTTTCTTTATAATCAGTCAATAAGGATCTAATCAATGTTGTCAGGATATGATTAACTACCATTTCTGTGATTGACACAGTTCCAACAGCAAATTAACTATTATTATTCGTTTTACTAGAATCAATCATCATACATTCAACATAACTTTCGTTAATCTTATAAATGAAGATCCATGGTCATAATTATGACTTCTTTAACTCCTAAAGAATTACTTACAACTACAAGAGCAGTAAGAAAGAGACTTGATCTTGAAAAACCCGTGGAAATAGAATTGGTTAAAAAATGTATAGAAATAGCCCAACAGGCCCCTTCTGCTTCAAATAGACAGAATTGGCACTTTTTGATTATTACTGATCAATACTTGAAGAATTCATTGTCAGATCTTTTTCAAAAAGGATGGCAATCATATATAGATTCACCAACTTCTGTTGCCAAGACTATGAATTCTGATGACCCAAAGAAAAGTAAAACACAAAGAAGAATATACGAATCAGCAAAATATTTGGTAGACAATCTAAAAAATGTTCCTGTATTTGTTATTCCTTGTGTTGAAGGCAGAACCGATGGATCAAACGTATCCGTAGTAGTCCAAAGTGCTATATGGGGATCCATAGCTCCTGCAGTTTGGAATTTCATGTTAGCTGCCAGATTGCATGGATTAGGAACTACTTGGACCAGCTTCCATCTTAGGTTTGAAAAAGACGCCTCCGAATTATTGAAAATCCCATATGAAAAAGTTATGCAGGTGGCTTTGCTTCCCGTAGCATATTATAAGGGAAGTTCGTTTAAGCCTGCACCAAGAGATCCAGTAGATAAAATAATACATGTAAATACATGGTAGGTAGGTAGGCAGGCATAAAGAATGATAATAACGAATTATTAGAACAGCATCAAAGATTCAAAGCTATCAATTGTCATCTGTGAATTAGAACCAAAAAAAGAGGATTGCATATTTCCATAAAAAAGTGTGTTACCAAAATATGTTAAACTTGTCGTATGTGGTTGAAAGAATTGTTCCTGTTACCAATCCGAATCTTACAGATTGATTTACACTATTATTATAATTGATAAAGAAGCTACTAGAGCCAGTTAGATATATGAATATTTTCAATTAATTCGAGATAATAGTGTTATCTTAATGTGTCCTACTTCTTTTGTCATAGAAAAATAATTTGCTTATAGAAACACTTTGAATTTCCCATTAATCAGTAATATCCTCAAACTCTAACTATCTATATTACAATAAGTTCGCTACGAATGTATAATTCTTTAACCACTGTTAAAGCAAAGAAGCCTGCTAGATTATTTGATTTTTACAGCGCCTATTTAACAAAATTAAATTTTAACTTTCATATTTTCAATGTGGTCCCCAGTGGTCCATTTGGTTTAATTCTACCCTTGAGAAATTTTAATTAACAAAATCTATCGAACGAGCAAAATGCAAGTCTAACAGGATCCTCCCGTAATTTATATGGAGTTTTGTGTTTTTCTAACTGCTGCCCAAGTATCTTAATCAGGAACCAAAAGATCAGTTTTGCATTGACAATACATTACACAATAACCTATTTTTCATTCGGAGAGTGTCCAAAAATACCAGTAACCAATCAGTTATCGGGTGCAACGATCAGTAGTATTAACGGCTTGGTGAAAACTAAATTTAAACCATTGTTATTGTAAATGGTTTTTCCCTAAACTGTTTCTATAATAAAAAATAGGTAATCGACAGACATCCCATATAATAGCATACGCGGAAATATCCATCTAATAAAAAACTGAACTTTTTGTTTATTGTCGGTTTGTTTCGATTTTTAGCGAAATTGAATGATTCAAGGGATCATAAAACCTGAATATCTTTGGCTTCTGCCTTAAAACCTATCTTAGAATGTGTTCCATCACAGTACGGTTTATTTTTAGAACCCCCGCACCTGCATAACGCTGCAGTGGTCTTACCATCCACCATTACCAAGATGGGCCCATTTTCGGTACATTTGAGTTCGACTTTTGCCATATTCTATTACCATAGTCTAAATATATAAAGAATATTGTTTCCTTCCTTTAAAGCATCTGGCAGTAATAAAAAATTCTGATACTATGTTTTTACTATATTATTTAACACTGTAGATTTAAAAGCTCAAGATATTATTATATTTAGAATTAGATTTTTAAGTTCAAACAGTTTCTTTAGTCATAATCGACTAATCCTTAGATCTAGTGTTTATATATACAAGAAATTCTCATCTGTTATTTAGGAAAGTAAAAATATCTACAAATCTCTTTTGGAGAAACGAGGAATAATTAATATATTTATACACTAATTTTTGAAATTGAGGGGGTAGAATGAATACTATCATTAAAATGTTAGACAGGGTTAATTCCAAAGCTATTGACAAGATATACAAGAAATCAGTCAAGTAAATAATATTTTCAGGCTCTGTTCATTTAACGATAAACCTATAGCTTGAAGATGTCCTATTTCTTTTATGATTAGCAGAAACAGAACACCTTCAAGGTATGTGTATTATGGCTTACATTTGTACTTTTCAGGTTTATCTTTAAGAAAAGCCTCGGAAAGATTGTCTCAGATGTATAAAAGAAACCATGTCTCCATCTGGAATTGGATTCAAAAATACAGGCCTCAAAAATTGAAAGCATCAAGAAGAAGAATTCTAGAATATATTGTAGACGAGACAATGTTGAAGGTAGGGTCAGAATACATCTGGCTTTGGGTGGCGATAGAGCCTGCAAACAGACAGATCCTCGCACTTTCTATATCCAAAGAGAGAAACATGTTTGTTGCAGAAAGATATCTTTCTAATTTGATCAAAGTTCATGGAAAGCACCCAGTTTCTACAGATGGTGGGACTTGGTATCCCATGGCTTGTCAGTTTCTCAAACTCGATCACCATATTCATTCTTCTTACGAGAAAAGTGTAATCGAAAGAACGATGCAATATATCAAGGATAGAACCGAAAGTTTCGATGATTACTTTCCTTGTAGAATAAAGAACTGCAAGTTAAAGCATGTACGGAATTGGCTGCGGCTCTTTGTAGACTATCATAACAATGAAATAAAACATGTTAACTGAACAGAGCCTATTTTCATACACGTATACACATTAACTGGATCATTTTGTCCCACTGTTTGTTTAGAAAACGACAAATCTTTAATACCTTATGCTCGCAATAATTGTAAATCCGTTGTGATAGTATTGATAAGAATTGAAAGAATATACAACAATCCAAAAGGAAAGAGTGATGACGGAAATAGCGGATTCCGAATTTTGGTAGACAGGCTTTGGCCCCGAGGGCTAAGAAAAAACGACGTACATGTTGATCTTTGGATAAAAGACATTGCACCAAGTACTTCATTAAGGAAATGGTTTAACCACGATAAAAGTAAATGGGATGAATTTAAATTAAGGTATTTTAAAGAACTTGAGAAATGTGATAAATTGGTGAATGCCATTTTGGGCAAGGGAGAAAAAGGCACAATTATATTGCTATATGGAGCAAAAGACGAAAATTTTAACAATGCTATTGCATTGAAGGAATATCTTGAAAATTTTAAAAAGTAATATGTGGATTGATATATTTAAGATCGCTTAATTACGTGTCAGAGTAAAATGAAACTGACAAGATTTTCAGGTCATATTGTTAATTAGATAAAAGACAGATGTAATTAAATTATTTTTATTCATACATAAAAAAATATGATTTGATATCTGAACAGAAGGCTGTTAATTTATTTCATTTATTCATTATTACAATATTTGGGATCCTGATATAAAATTAATCAAATTTGATTAGAATGGTATCAAAATGTATAATAATTTATAGAAATCAACAAATTTTACAACACAAAGAGGAACTTTTATACAAATTGTTTTATATACTAGATATGATCAATGGAGGACAAAGAATTCGTTAGAGTAGCTGATATTCAAGACATACCTTCATCAAAGATGAAAGAGGTTCAAGTTGAAGGAGAGAGCATATGCATCATTAATGTTAACGGTAAATATTATGCCATCGGTAGCATCTGTACTCATGAGGGAGGTCCTCTTGCAGACGGCACTCTCGATGAATATGAAATCGAATGTCCTTGGCATAATTCTAAATTTGACGTAAGAACTGGGGAGGTGACAAGTCCCCCAGCAAGCGAACCCGAACCGGTTTATGAAGTAAAAACAGAAGGCAGTAACATCCTGATTAAGGTACATAGTAAAGGTAAATCACCTCCCCTAGTGGAATTAGAATTATTAGAAAAAGTTAAGGTTGAGGGAACCGATGTTATGTCATTTAAGTTTAGCAAACAAAAAAGCCAAACAGTAATAGAGGGTCAACAAACACCGCTATCAGATTATAACGCCGGTCAATTCGCCTTTTTTGACATAGGCGATGTCAGCAACGATCCCAAAGGTCCGATTAGGCATTTTACCCTTTCATCGTCACCCACAGAGGACTTTATAATGTTCACTACCAGGATAAGGGAGTCCCCCTATAAGAAAAGGCTTGCTGTATTAGAGGAAGGCGCTAACGTCAAGGTTAAAGGTCCTGAGGGACAATTTGTATTGCATGAAGATTATACAAAACCAGCTATATTTATCTCTGGTGGAATAGGCGTTACTCCTTTTAGAAGCATGATTAAATATGTTATAGACAAAAAACTACCCTTAAAAATAGTGATGTTTGATTCAAATAAGAATCAAGACAACATTCTATTCAAAAAAGAGTTTGACGATTGGTCATCTTTAAACGAGAATCTAAGGATCATCTATACTATAAGCGAAGACAACCGTGGCGAATATCAATCACATGCCGACAACAATTGGAAGGGAGAGTATGGTAGGATAAACAAATCAATGATCTTAAAGTATCTCGACAATCCCTTATTAAACAACGCTATATTCTACATCTGCGGTCCTCCAGGTATGTTGAAGGCTATGAAGTTATTATTGCAGGAAGAATTAAAAATTTCGAGTGAAAAAATCAAAATAGAAGAATTTACAGGTTATTAAGAGCTTGGTAATAAAAGATTCTAATCCGTTGGAACCGATCAAGAAAATCAAAAATGATGTAATAATTACTATAATCCAAGTCGTTTCTAATTTCTTGAATCTACTTGTTATGATGAATTATATTCAAACAAGATTTGAAATTTTGACAGTTTATATCTGGTCGATACAATAGTATCATTAAAGTACAGGTATAAGAAAAGAATTCTCAGGTGTAATCCCTATATTTATTTAGTCGCTAATTTCCCTCTTTTATATGCGGGATGTAGGGAGATATGTAAACCAAGTTAACAGTAATAACAAATCAGCAAAAGTACCCTGTATATTGTGATCTGAATTATTTCTCGAACTTTTTATTTTTTATTATTTCGTTTGTTTTTTCTTCTCCTTCCTTAATTGCGCTTTTGATTGTTTCTGGTGAAAAATCAGCATTTTCCGTTATATGCGGATTTGGCTCGTCACGTTTCACATAGTAAATTTCTTTTATCTCGGCTCCGTGTTCTTGTTTGTATACTTTATATTTTTGACGTATTCTCTTGAGTTGTTTTTCTTCTATTTGTAATTTGTCAATATTATTTTCTATTGTCTTATAAAGCTCTTCGATATAGTCCAAGTACCTTGATATTACCTTTGACATTTGCACATTGTGTTCCGTTTTGTCAGAAAACATAATATCTCGAGCTCTGTGATAAACCTCAGGCAAATTGTTTGGTAGACTATCAATCTTCTTTGGATAATTTTCTACGATAAATATTCTTTTATCTCTTACTGGTGTAGCTGTTATAACCTCCCTTAATGGAGTGTTACTAAGCAAACTACCATCCCAAGCAAAGACTCCATCCTCTACTTCAACCCAAGGAAAGTTATATGATGGATAGGCAGATGTCGCTAAGACATGCTTAGCAGTTATTTGCTCCTTATGGCTATCAAATGTTAATGGACGTGCATTTAAAACATTAACCGCTGTTAAAATTAATCGAGCCTTAGAACGACCCCCAGGCCTCAATTTATCATAATCGATATATCTTTCCAAGGTTTTTGCCAAAGGAAAATGATCGTATAAAAAAGTCCATTTTTGAGGTGCAAAATATTCGGGATCAGTTAAAGCATATTCCGGTGACCATCTAGGGATAAACATTTTGCTATTTCCAAAAATAATGGAGCTGTAAAACGACTTTATTTGTTTTAATTTTGTCTCCATTTGAATTCCATTTGCAAGATAGGTTTCTTTAATTCCTGTCCCTATCGCAGCAAAGAAGGGTAAATTAAACGAATAATTACCCAACATTGAAGGTATCTGAAATGTTTTCATGTATCTATTCCAAGCAAAAAAAGGAGATAGTTTGTCGATATCTATAAAGCCTTCTGACAGTTCCAACCAAAAATCCTCCAAGAGCTGATCTACACGTTCCTCTTTTCTGCTGCCAGCTATAATTGCAGCGTTTACACCACCAATGGAGGTTCCAGCGATCACATCTAGGTTGATATTATTTTTCGCAAGAGCTTTGTAGACACCACAACCAAATGCACCCAAAGAACCACCACCCTGAAGTATCAACACATTCTCAAGACCGTTATCGGACATGATCAAATACTGTATCCTTGGACAAGTAATTATACACTATTATTCCTTATTTAGAATTTTGATAGTTGTTTTATGCAATTTAGATGAATTTATATTTTTTATTTTACATTCTTGATAAAATGAAGCAAAATGATAAAGAAGCATCCTTCAAAATACTAGTGAAATGATGGATTCTTTCTCCGTGTATATTGTGTATAAATACATGAACATGACCGTCATTCTTTGAATTCGTAATATAGAAATTGTTCCAAACCAACTATCCACCCATCTCTCTCGTCCTCCTCTTCCCAGCCGCCGCTACCCCCCTCTCCTCCAACCACCATTTAGAATATCATCCTAAAAACTCAACTTTACTTCTAAATAGGATAGATTCACATTAGCATATTGTTGACTATAAAAAGATAGTAGCCTGCATATTTGCAAGATTTCTTCAAAGGTCTTGCTCATTGATATCCGCGCACCTTTTAATCCACCTATAAACAAATTTCCCTCTACATCCACCCTCACTCTAATACTATATCCTTCACCATAATCACACAGAGTAAAAACAGATCGAGGTATGTTTATTTAGCCTTGTGAAAAAGTGCAATAAACCGGTTGGATGATATTAGTGTAAAAATTACTACTTTTATTTCGGAAAATATTTCTATATAGATACCAACATTCATAACTAAAAATGGTTACAAGATAATACAGTACATAAATAGCAGTAAATGCTTTTAAGATGAGTTTAATTAGTGAGTGTATGAAGAATGTTTGATGATTTTGTAGATAAGGTAATTGAATGTAGGCAATGTCCTCGTTTGATCAGATATATAGATCAGGTTGCTCAGACAAAAGTCAAGAGATTTAACAAAGAGAATTATTGGGCAAAACCCTTACCAGGATTTGGTGATTTGAATGCCGCTCTTTTAATTATCGGATTAGCACCCGCAGCTCATGGTGGCAATAGAACCGGCAGAATATTCACAGGAGACAGCTCCGGCGATTGGTTAGCAAAAGCGTTATATGAAACAGGTTTCGCAAATCAGGAAACGAGTATATCAAGGAATGACGGGTACAATTTAACAAACGCTTACGTTACAGCGATAGTTAAATGTGCTCCACCAAAGAATATCCCCACCCCAATAGAGATACAGAATTGTTGTCAACATTTGAAAACCGAAATAGAACTGTTAGGAAACCACATCAAAGTTATTATTACACTTGGAAAAATCGCATTTGATGGTTACTGTAAAATATCAGGATTAAAGGGATTGTCCTTTGGTCATAATTTAATCTATCCGATAAGTGAGAACAAGAAATTAATATCTTCATATCATCCTAGTAGAAGAAATACAAATACAGGAACCCTGACATGGGATATGTGGATCGATGTATTCAAGTCTGCACAATTGCTTGTTAAGACATAACGAAACAGATCAGATTTTCAAGGAACGATTAGTCATTTAACTAACTTATAACATAGTTTGACATCTATAAATAATAAGGAGAAGCAGTACTCGTAATAGTTCTATAAAATAAAGTTTCCTATATTATGGTTGTCTAGTGTTTTCTTTTTCTGGTAATGAAGTCTGTCCGCTAATGAATCCAGGAAGGACAAACAATAATAATACATGATTTATTCAAATTTAACAAATTTGAATAGAATATACCACTAGCTTGTATCGTTTAATAGAAGTTATGTCTAATCCACAAGATTGTTTTATGGGATTGAGTTGTCTATACGATGTTTTACACATCAGATTAGGAATTATAACTCAATAACGGTAGTTGAGGAGTTTAAAGTAAAATGAGAAATTAGTTGCGATTTTGATTTGATCGTGTTTAGAATTTGACCTAGATTAAGCCTTGATATTCTCTCTTTTCATACTCGTTGATACCGTACAACGTTATATGATATTCCCTTCCATTATCCGGAGTCATTATATAATCTCGTTCGGTTAAAGAAGATATCGCCACTTGTGTAAGATCATTTATTCGTTCTCTGTCAATGGCCAAATCATTACTTAATAAAGTCAATATCTTTGACTTTAATTCATCCAATGTCAACTTCGATATACCTATTTTGTATAGATCATAAAGTGAAGATAAAATTATTCCTTCTATTCTCTGAATAATTTTTTCAACTTCAGGTGAATAATCCATAATAGTATTGAAACATGATCTTATATTATTTTGTTCATTATACCTTTAATCCATATGGAAATTTTGACTCATCCTCCTTTACATTAACCGTAAACTAAAAGTAGAGGTTAAGAGATCCGCCTGTTCAGAGGACACCATACAAATCATTGTAGTTAATTTATCTTTTGACAGTTTATGTGTCATTATTACACAACCTTATCGTGATGTAACACTCTCCCCAGACAACTAAATAAATCCCAACACGTCATATCAATCAAATATGCAAATACATTAATGATGTAAGCTCGGTCGCTGTTTATCATTGTTAAATAAGGTTTTATCAGAAAGCCATTACTACGAGTACCATGATGTGTAGGATAAATAACGGCTCTACTATGTAGACCCGTATCCAACGCACATCAGGTCGGAAACTTGCCGAATTTCATATTTTCATATTAGATCATATACGCAATGAGAAAGCTGCTGGTTGTAATTTACTATTGCCCATGATAAAAAATTCGATTAATTGTAGTGCTGTCAACAAATGTCTGATTTTCTTGATACTTGTCTCTTCATGAATCGACGGGACATAGAAATTAGTAAATCAAATCAGCATAGTGTCATCAACAGCGCCGTTTGGATATCAAAGTTTGAGACAGGTCATAATTCACCACTTTGATATAAATATCCAGCGTTTATCCTCCTCCCCCTTTCTGGTAACAGATTCTTCTAAGTCAAAATAGTTTCTTGGCATAATAATAGTATATCAGCCTTTTCCACTATAGCGTTACTATCGATAATTATTCTGCTTATCTATGTCTAAGAATAAAAGTGATGATGAAATTATTAATCCATAGTTATCTATACCGCCATAGTTTGATCCTTTAATTTATCGGAGAGCCGTACTGAAAGATACGGAATTCTGAGGATTAAATATGATTTCTTGTCCAGCATTATTCCATAGTAATAATGCATTGATATTGCCATTCAATGTTACTTCATTTCCTAATACGGGTTCCTTACCTGTCATTACTTCGTTAAGGTCAACGTTATAAAGCGTTTGTCCGGGGGCCAATGATGCCACTTTTTGCAGCGGGACCACAGCCGATTGTAGGACTTGATTTCCTTGCATGTTTGCCACTATTAATTCTAGTCCGTCTGTTTCAGGTAGATTCAAAAGTACGGATCCATCGGTAACAGTGCATGGACCAAGTGCCACTATAAGTCGCGCTCCTCTGTCTTGTAATAAAGATGTAGCCAATGGAAGTGTAGATGCTCTTGAAGAACAGTTTGACAATGAAGGTGAGGATGTGGAAACGGAAGATCCACTACGATCCGGAAGTGTGAATGTTCCACTGTTAATGATGACTTGTGGAGGAGGTATTCGAGCTGGGGATTGGCTTGTAGTAATCGTTGATCCTGGTAGTGGGGGTGTGTTTGCGCTATTTTCTGTTGGTGTAGTTGGTGTAGTTGGTGTGCTATCAGGTGATGGAGGAGAGGAAGGTGTAGTTGGTGTAGTTGGTGTGCTATCAGGTGATGGAGGAGAGGAAGGTGTAGTTGGTGTAGTTGGTGTGCTATCAGGTGATGGAGGAGAGGAAGGTGTAGTTGGTGTAGTTGTACCACTACTGTCACCAGTCGAGGCGGAGGAGGATGGTAGTTTGCTAAGTTTATCAGCACCAGGTAAACGTTGAACTGCAATGCCTCCATCAGTTGTTGTTGGCGTAGTTGTACCGCTGTCATCAGCCTGCGGTTTTACAACTTTATCCGTTAAAATCGGACCAGGTAGTCGTTGAATGGCTCCCGTGTCCTCTTCTCCTACTACTTCAACACCAGTTGGAAGGCCACCCACACAATCTGGGTCTTTCTTATCCGCTAACCCGTCGCTGTCGTTATCTATACCATCATCACATATACTTTCATGTTTTACTGTTTGAGAACCCGGAATTGATTGACCAGGGAATTCGGCAGGAATTCCCTGCTTTGGTCCTCCAAAATGGTCAAACCAAAATCCCTGTATTTCATTACAATCAGAGTCACCAGAATCGATCAATTCATCGCCGTCATCATCAACTCCATTGGTACATACTTCACTTTTAGTTTCTTGTTCATTTTGTGGATTGGTTGATTCGAACTGGTCGGCAGTTTCATAGAAAACCTCCCCCTCTGGTTGATTACTAGGAACTGATTCTCCGTCATCGACATTCGTTCCACTATCACCATTATCCTCATTATCTCCATTATCACCTCCACTAGCACCTTCGCTTTCATCGTTACTATCGCCACCATCGTCTTTTCCTGTCGTCGCACTGGCCATATTTACAAAGGAATTAGAATCTTGATCAATATTAGAAAAAGGGTTCGAGAGAAAAGTTGTAAGAGCGATACTGATTAAGATAGTACCCAATACACAAGACATCATTTGAATTTTTAAACCATTTAGATAATTTTTCAAATGTGTTTGTTCTTCTCCTGTATCAAGAGTATATATCAGAATTAGCCTATAATTTTTTCGATATTTGAAATCTTACTTACTTCCGCTCAAATAGGGTAACATTCTTAGTCAAAGTAAATGAGTCCATCGATATAACTCCGCATAATTATTTGTATAGATTGAATGAAAATATTGCGAATTAATAGTTTGGAATTTAAATAAATAGTCTAATAAATCCTTCATTAGTCATCAATTATTCGGTCTATTGATGTATCAAAAAAGATAAAGATCCTTTTCGCTTCCCAACCAAATATCATTAATACATTTGATTGTCTGCCAAGGTAAGAGTAGAGACTTGCCAGATAATTTCTTTTCAAATGCAAAATAATTCTTATTTTTATTGCTTAATGTATCATAATAGGGTTTAAACACGACGAGACATATGATTTATCCACAAATAAATTCAGTGGAACAAAGTTAGTATATCATTCAAGTTCGAGGTCATTAGAAAAGGGATCTTATTTGTAAGCTCCTATAGATAGCCAATATTACAATAGTGTAAACAAGTTTAAATTTGTCTTTCACTTTGACTGGACAAATACAAAAGAGATCACTTAAATAACACTTTGTTTTCGGATATCAAAGGAAAGATAAACAAATGACAATAAATGTACTTGGATATGCATCAACCTCTGCAAGGGCACCATTAGTCCCGTATAATTTCGTTCGACGTAACCCGCGTGTTGATGATGTTGTTATTGAAATTCTTTATTGTGGAATATGTCATACAGATTTACATTATGTTCAGAATGACTGGGGAAGGAGCTCTTATCCCCTAGTTCCAGGACATGAGATTATTGGACGAGTGATAAGTGTAGGTTCCGACGTTAGGCGGTTCAAACCCAACGATATGGTCGGGGTAGGTTGTATGGTCGATTCGTGTCAGAACTGTTCTTCTTGTACTCAAGGGATGGAACAGTATTGTCAAGAGGGTCCGACATTTACCTATAATTCTATCGATCGACGTGACAAGACAACTACATTTGGTGGATATTCCGAAAAAATCATTGTCAATGAAAAATTTGTTTTAAGGATTCCAGAAAAGCTAGACCCGCGGGGTGCCGCACCGCTACTATGTGCAGGCATAACAACGTGGTCACCGCTACGTCATTGGAGAATAGGTATGGGATCTAACATTGGAGTAATAGGCTTGGGCGGGCTTGGCCACATGGCATTGAAGCTAGCAAAAGCCCTAGGTGCAAATGTTACGCTGTTTACACGATCTCCAAGTAAGGAGAAGGATGCTCGCGATTTGGGCGCTGACAATGTAGTGATCTCAACAAATACGAAACAGATGGGTGCTGTTAACAATAAGTTTGATTTGATTATAGACACCGTTCCTTATGCGCATGAACTTAATTCGTATCTACCTTTGTTATCCGTTAATGGAACTTTAGTGCTTGTAGGTTTTCCTGGTAACCTAGAGCCCACATTAAATACCACGCCGTTGATAATGGGGCGGAGGTCTATTGCTGGTTCTGATATCGGCGGAATTGCAGAAACTCAAGAACTTCTCGATTTTTGTGGAAACCATGGCATAACTGCAGACATAGAAATGATCAAAATTGAGGACATAAACAAAGCATATGAACGAATGTTAAAAAGCGATGTGAAATACAGATTCGTAATTGACATGTCATCGCTTAGGGAAATGAAATAAAAATATAGAGATAAATCATATATATTCACAAACAACAATAATCGCTTCTCTATTTCTGCAAATATTTCTGATCATTTCAACTATGATTGCCAGGTTCTTGCTCTTGGCCTAGGTATCGTAACACCACGCTCACTTCATCATCTCATTCCCCTCAGCACATTCATGTAGATCCAATTCAAATCCAGAAATGAAAATAAATTTGATGATGTTGTTTTACCATAAATAACGATGATAATTGCAATTCACTTTGGTAAAGGTATGAAAGCCAAATTATCGGCTGATGTCTTGCCATTTATCTATGCGTGTAGATAGATCAAATTTACGCACTCCACTGGAGACAACCCAAAATTAAAAGGATCATAATTATCCCTAAGTGTAAAGTACCTACTAATAGACTGCTGGATCAAGAGATTATGCAAGGGTGGTTGTTACCCCAAATTCTACCGCAGAGAACGCAAAGGTTTACAAGTCCAGTTCAAAATCCTATGTTTTATTGTATAGTTATCAGAGGAATTGTAATTTGATAATATAATATCTTAAGCTATTATGAATTCATCAAATAACCAAATCTAGTAAATTGCTACAAAAACTTAAACGATTCATAAATTTCTTCTAGTTGCTTTTGGATATTAAGAGAATCTAAGCTTTTGGTATTTTCCTGATCTTGTTCAAACAAGGTTATAAAACAACTATCTCTATTATCATTTATTATAAACGTTCTTTCATGTAATACTATATTCTTGTCACCATATGATCGCTTTACTATCACCGTTCCAGAGCGACCATTTCTAATAGGATATTTATCTAACTGTGATTCTTCGAGTATTGTCTCTTCGGGGTAAATTGTATCCTTTAATACTTTTTTTATAATCATTTCAAACGGAACGTCTGAAGTTATTCTTAAATACACTCTTTTAAACCCAAAAATTACCGAATCGCTGTGGATCAGTACATCGGCCCCAAAGCTCATTATGCTCTCATCCGTTATCTCAAACCAATCTGACGGATAATCAAAAGATATGCCTAATTCTTTATTTTCGTAGTGTTTCTTCTCCAACTCCATTTCTTTAATTCTCCTTTTCTTTCAATAAATTCTATTAGAGTGCAAGGTTAATAATGATCATATACATCCTGTCATTTTCTTAAGTTTATTTTATTATTCTGGTATGCTAAGCAAGCAAATCTTATTTCATATACCACATTTGCCATGATATTCTCTATGGTGCATCTGTTATTGACAAGAAAACAATAAATTTTAACTAACCTAACAACCCCGACATCGAAGTACAAGTTATAGGTTATTGTGTAACATCCGCTTTTCGCTTGTTTTAATTATCGCATCACCCTTCATTAGTATTAGATTTCCTATCGCCAGATTATTGCAAAAAGCCCAAGATCTGCAAAAAATGGATTTTACAGAAATTGAAAATACAAAAACAAATATCCCTTTTTTAGGCATTGTACTTCATAATACCATTTCATCAGATGATGTTAAAATCCAAATAATGTGAACCCGATCTCCTAGTATAGGTCATCAATACAAAACAAGATTTTTGTTTCAAATTATAGTCACAAATGAATATTTATTGACAAGTAAAATCGACGGTGTCATGACTACTGTAGTATAGGCAACATCATTCAAAATGTTTCGTGATTAAAATAGAATAAACACTTGTGCCCGAATGAATGTTGAAGATGATATTGTAAAATGGTTAGGTTTAGAACAACCAATTCGAACTGATTATCGTTTTCAAAGAATTAAAAGACTTACATTCAGTCAACAATCTAAAGAAAGTGTTTAGTTTTTCAAGATATAATAATAGCCTGAACACGAATGAACACAGATCCGGTTTTTTCCCAAATCAAACAAAATGTACGGCTTCGTTATACTTCTTATTTCGCTATTATTCGTGGATATCTTACTTATGGTTTTGGTAATGAAATGATTCTACTAATTGTCTTGGTACATGAACATATGAATTATCATGATATTTCAAATGGCAATTAAAGCATCCACCATACCAAATATTTTGGACAATGTGAAGAGCAGTAATATTAATGAAATGAGCTATCGAGTCGAAAGCAATACCTAATGTGTATTTTGATTGGATACCAGCCATGATTCTAGTAACCAATGTTGGATCACAAATTTCTCGCTGAACAACCATAAATATTAATCAGAATAATATTAAATTTCGATAATTGCTAGAGTATTAGAGTATTAGAGTATTAGAGTATTGCATTAAGTGAGCAAATGCTATATAATTTTGTAATAAAATGGCAATTAATGTATAATTTGAATGCAATACAAAATAATACAAAAACCAATTACATACAAATTCGGGCAAAAATCAAGCCAGTACCTTTAGGAGTAAGAACAGCATGATGATAGGTCGTACGGTTCTTTTTGCTCTCGGCTTTTTTGTGGCGGTATCGTCTATAGCAAGTTCTACCCAGTTTTATGATTTTATTGTAATGGGTAAACCCATATCCAGTCAAGAATGCACATCAGACTTTTGGTCCAAGACATGCTGTTGGTTGGATAACGAGGGAGGCGTAATACGCAAACATTGTCAGACCTGTTTGAGTGATGGATATGGTGGCTATACCATAAATTGCAAAACTACTAAAGGACCCGTAGCAAAACCAGATTTTCCAGCAGAACCACAGGAATACGATCCAAGGAATGAGGGAGGTGCAGTTCCAGGAAAGCCAGGAACAGCTGCACAAGATAAATCTCAATCAGACGAGGTCATAATACTGAGAGGACAAACTCAAGCAGAATCTCAAACAGAAAATACGGAACCAAGACAGGGCACTCTGATAGAAAATCTCGGCGTCGCCGAAAAAAACCAAGATTAGGAACAGTTCTCAAGGCTTTACTCCAGAACTAAATTCCAGCGGGTAGAGAAACAAAATAACAGATTTCCCACCATTTTCTTTTTTAGAGGCTACAAATCAACACGACAAATACAACACTTTGTTTAGTTTGGAAAAAAGCTTATGCGGTAGATAAGTCCTTAATTCTCTAAGCAAGTCAACGCCATTTGATGTCTTGGATCAATTGTGATCTTTTGTTTGTTCAAATTTCTATCATGATCTAGGTCTAGTGAATGATTCCGTCTAAAGTACGAGCGACACCATCATAATAAAATATATCTAACTATTACTATTACCTATTTGACAAGATAAATGCACAAGTTTCTTCGAATTTGCACAGTCTTAATCATTAGTACGTTTGTAATTTCCATGTTAACATCAATCACTAGTATTTTTTTATATTCTGAAGCTAATGCTCAACTATTTTCTGATAGAAGACACATAAATCTAGTACAAGACGTTCCAATAGCTATAGCAGAAGATAACGTATACGTAGCATGGTGGTCTAATAAATCAGGAAATAATGAAGTGATGTTTAGGGCATCCAATGATAACGGTACCACATTTGGAGAAAAGATTAATCTCAGTAATACTACAGATTCAGAATCAGAAGATGTTGAGATACAGGCTTCGAGGAATAGTGTATATGTAACATGGTGGGAGAGAAACCAAACTACAAACGATCCTGTAATGAGAATTAGTACTGATGGTGGAAAAACCTTTGGGCCTTTATTGAAAGCTAGTATGAATGGAACTATCTTTAGTAGTATAGAAGATAACTTTGATAATCTAGCAGACAATGTTTATACCACACAAAGAAAAGACAACTCGATATTTGACTTGCAGCAAAATGTAACAATGTCCGCAGGAAATGAAATGACATATGTAGATGTGACTAACGATGGGAGTATAGTCGCTTCTACAAGCAGTAGTGACAATG
The DNA here is from genome assembly GCF_900696045.1 of Candidatus Nitrosocosmicus franklandus. GTDB lineage: Archaea > Thermoproteota > Nitrososphaeria > Nitrososphaerales > Nitrososphaeraceae > Nitrosocosmicus > Nitrosocosmicus franklandus_A. The sequence goes on along the minus strand of NZ_LR216287.1, from coordinate 2,212,184 downwards.
AAACACTCATTTTTAATGGTACAAATGGAGAACTAATAAAAAAAATCAAGGTGGGTGATACCCCTAAAGGTGTCAAAATTACTCCCGACAAAAAATACATCTTTGTAGCAAATGAATTATCCGGATCTGTAAGCATTATTAGCCTTAAAGATCTAAAGGTCATCAAAGAGATTGAGGTAGGACCCATTCCTCACAATATTGTATTTTCCCCCGACGGGAAAAAAGCCTATCTGACAATTCAGGGCGGAGATAAAATTATTGTTATCGATACTACATCATTTGAAAAGATCAACGAGTTGCCGGTAAGTAAAGGTCCACATAACTTGGACATAACAAGCGATGGAAAATTGCTTTTTGTTTCAAATGCGGCGTCTAGCGATGTGGCAGTCATAAATACAACTTCAAATCAAATATTAAAGAAAATTCCAGTCAGCATGGGTCATCATGGAATAGATGTTTCTCCAGATGACAAGAGAGTCTACGTTGCGGGCATAGGATCGAATAGGGTGAATGTTATAGACGCAGAAAAACAAGAACCAATAAAGGATATTATAGTGGGCAAAGGACCACATGGAATCCGCACAAGTTCGGATGGAAAAACACTATTTGTTGATATAACCAATGCAAATAAAATAATTGTAATAGACACGGACGAGCTGAAAGTGACTAAACAGATTCCGACAGGCAATATGCCATTTTGGTTGGCTGTTTCAGGCAATAATTGATTAGTTAACATATATTGAAATTTTTTAGCTTTAATATATCCTGTTTTAGGTGTAAAGTCATTAGCATATATTTTTAATAATTCACAATTTTGAGATTTAGAGAAATAGTACAAGTCGGTCGCAATATTTTTATAACTAAGGCAAAGTCATCGGAACTGTAAGAAATTAATGAGAAATAGCATATTATTCCCAGGTCAAATTTACATATTGATTCTCATCATCACAAGTCAAGGAGGATGAACAAGGAATGAACCTTATAATTAATAGGCTTGCCAGTTTATTGTAAAATATCATACCCAAATATTCATCGAAGCTCTGATGCATCGCTTGGATGAAGGTGTCAATACAATCTTATAAACACCGGTTTAATACAATGAAAAAGTAATACTATTTAGAATGCTGACAAAAGGCTGTTCAGCTTTAGACCTGATTCGTATTTTACCAAGGCATAATCTTTCAAGTCATTCCAAACGTCATCTATGTAACTTTTACTGTAATCAGATTTCATTGCATAGACTTTGTTTAGAATTTCTTGTTCCTCTTCAAAGTAGTTAGTGTTGTCTACCAGCGTTGATGCTACTACCAGCCAATCTAGTTCCTTGTTCTTGAACAAATCCAAGAATCTCTTGATAAAACCAGCATCTAATTTCCAATTCTTGTTCATAATGTCGGATTCTATTGCGTTGATATCCAGTTTTTCGTAATAGTAATTTGCTAGCTCTGGCGAGTACGGACCATTGTTGTACATGTTAAATTCGTAGCCGAAATCATTATTCAAACAGGATTGAGCTAGGTATACGTATTTTTGTAGTTTCAATCGGTTAATACTGCCTACTTCATCCTTTCGACGAACACTGTGTATATCAACTAATTTATTTTCATGCAAAAAGCACATAAAATCTTGCAATTTTGTGCTCATAATTTGTTTAATAAGTATTATACGTAGAACTGATATATTAACACAATGATCTGCTTTTACGGCTCTGTTCATTTAACGATAAGCCTATAGCTTGAAAGCATTCCATTTCTTTTACGCTTACTAGAAACAGAACGCCTTCAAAGTATGTATATTATGGGTTGCATTTGTACTTTTCAGGCCTATCCTTAAGGAAAGCCTCGGAAAGATTATCTCAGATATACAAGAGAAATCACGTTTCCATTTGGAATTGGATTCAAAAGTACAAGCCTCAAAAGCTAAGTCAACTAGAAGAAGAGTTCTAGAGTATATAATAGATGAGACCATGTTGAAGGTGGGATCAGAGTTTGTCTGGCTCTGGGTTGCAACTGAACCCGAAAACAGGCAAATTCTCGCACTGTCTATCTCTAAAGAAAGAAACATGTTTGTTGCAGAAAGATATCTTTCTAATTTGATCAAAGTTCATGGAAAGCACCCAGTTTCTACAGATGGTGGGACTTGGTATCCCATGGCTTGTCAGTTTCTCAAACTCGATCACCATATTCATTCCTCTCTGGAGAAAAGTCTGATTGAAAGAAAGATGCAATACATAAAGGATAGAACCGAAAGTTTCGATGACTACTTTCCTTGTAGAATAAAGAATTGCAAGTTAAAGCATGTACACAATTGGCTGCGGTTATTTATTGACTATCATAACAGAGAAATAAAACATGTTAACTGAACAGAGCCGCTTTTACTAGATGCTGTAAAAAGGAGGCAAGTGATAATACCGATACAAGATAAAGGGGGAGTGTATCAGTCGTATATTTGGTTACTTGATCCTTGATTCTTGGAAATAAGAGTTAAATTGAGAATAGGGTGCGTGTATGTTGCTATATTCAATCAGATGATGATTCACATTTACCATCTACATAGGACCAAAAAATTAAAGCAGAGTACTATTTTTTCTACTAGTAAATTCCTGAAAAAGCTATAAAACACCAAGAAAACAAGCAAATATTGTTGACAAAAAGGTATCATTTTAAATCAATCATTTTGTCTGCTTTTTGTATGTTATTATTATTGTGTTCTAATTATTCTGTAATCAATTTATCTTTTGGAGCATATATGAAAGCCCCTTTATCTCCTACAGGTCCAACAGTAAAAGACGATAACCTAGTAGTTGAAAAAATAACAGATGGACTAGACATACCTACCAGTATGGCGTTTTTGGCACCTAATGATCTTTTGGTTACTGAAAAAGAAACTGGAAAGGTCGTAAGAATCGTAAATGGTCAGATACAGGAGGAGCCAGTTCTTGATGTACCAGTAGCTAGTAGTATTGAACGAGGTCTACTGGGAATTGCCATATCAAAATCACAACTGGATGGAAAAACATACGTTTTTCTTTCACACACAGAATCGGGAAATGATGAAGATGGAAGCGATGTTGAAGACGACGTAGAACCAGAAGGAAACAGACTTTATCGCTATGAGTATGTGAATGGTCAATTGATCAATCCTATTTTATTATTAGATTTAACTGCAATTCCTCCAAACGATAGAGGCGAACACAATGGAGGCAAAATTCGCATTGGTCCAGATAACAATATTTACTTTATAGTAGGAGAAGTAGGCGGACATAGGACTCAGGCACAGAATATAGAAGACGGTCCAGCACCAAATGGTTTGGGCGGAGTATTACGGATAACTCAGGATGGACAAATTGTACCTGGAGAACCCATTTTTGGTGACGAATTGCCTCTTAACTTGTATTATGCGATGGGTATTCGAAATAGCTTTGGCATGGATTTTGATCCAGTAACAGGAAATCTTTGGGATACCGAAAATGGACCCGCAACTGGAGATGAAATTAATATGGTATACCCTGGTTTTAATAGCGGTTGGGCATTGATTCAAGGATTATCACAGAGTGATCTTCTTGGCTCAGGCGCTACCTCTAACGACCTAGTTTATTTCGGAAATGCAAGTTATGCGGAACCTAAATTATCGTGGGTTACTCCTATTGGGATTACTGCATTAAAGTTCTTAAATTCAGACAAATTAGGAAAGCAGTACGAGAATAATATGTTTGTAGGAGATATAAATAACGGACTTTTATACCGATTCATACTTAATGAAGCTCGAGATGATTTAACTTTTGATAGTGGCGAATTAACGGGAAATATATCCCTATTAGCAGACAGAGAAGTCAATGATCCGAAAGAAAATCAACCATTTGTTTTTGGTCAAGGTTTTGGTGGTATAACCGATATAGAAGTAAGTCCAGATGGATATTTGTATGTGTTAAGCTATACTGGATCTTTATTTAGAATTGTACCCGCTTCTTCTTCGTCTTCGTCTTCGTCTTTCTCAACTGCTATTGCTGGAGGTAGTGGTGGTGCTGAAGGAGGAGGAGGAGGAGGAGGAGAAGAAGACAATACAAATGGAAACTCGATTCCAGCAGTTATCTTGGGTTTATACGGAGATAGATCTTACTCTCCAAACCCAATTACAATTGAAAAAGGTCAAACGGTAACCTGGTACAATGGTGACACAATTTCACATTCTGTGACCTCAGGACAAGATGATGACGAAGACGCAGGTGAAGAATTTGATTCCAAGGCCATAATACCCAATCAGTATTTTAGCATCACATTCGAAGATTCAGGTGTATATCCGTACTATTGCTTTTATCACCCCTCGATGGTAGGAGAAGTCATAGTGGAATAAACGAAGTGTATTATCTTGTGCACAATCAGACAATAGCTGTAATGCAGAATTTAACTATCTCTTATTTGTATCATAATACCTTTGTTAATACCTATGCAATTAGGTAGAGAAATCAGATAAACTAATAATAGATTGGATATCGTGATTCTAAAAAATAAGAAGGATATCTGTGGTCCAGACAAAAGTCTAAGGTTGGATTAGATTGCTAATGAATTTTAATTTCTCATAGAGACATAAGGATTTTCAGTTGCGTTAACAAAGGCATCGCTAATGTGATTTACAATTTCTGGTTCCACTATATTTGCTGATACGTCATAGAATACGATAAAGGGTTTACTCTTGTTACTACCCAGTAGTAAGGCATCACCAATAAACGGCATTGTAGCAGAGTACAGCGGAGAACTGGGCGTAGTACCCTCATAATCGGGACTTATTCCATCAACTACGAATGGGATTGCTGGCAGAGCTCCACCTTGTTCCGCAATATGAGGATATACTAGGAATAAATTATCGAATTTTGTATTATTGATTTGAGAAAGTGTTGCATTATCCAAGGATATTCTATGATTAATAAATACATCTACAGGTTCTGTAGCAGTAAATGAGACGATTCCTTCATAAACTGCACCATCATCCCTATGAGGAAGTATATATGCAGTATGATAGTTTGGATAATTCGAACCTGGTTGAGATACAACTATACCCTGTTGGATTATCTCGTCGCCAACAGACTTGTTGGAAGCACTATTCAAATGAGTTGCATATGCTTGTTGAAATTTTGTTCCCAAATTTCTACTTTCTATTATTCCATGGTTATCCCCCCATGCCATCACCATCAAAGATCCCATGATAATGCAGGAGATAGAAACGGTTAGGAAATACAAATTTTTGGCAGTCAATTTTGTGTCCTATTAATAATTTCTCGTGCATTTATATTTTCTGTATTCTCCAGTATAATAACAATAGTTACTTAAATACAGGCACAATCAGAGCGCAGACCCTTAATTAATATAGACGGTAAATTAATGTGCCAAATTAATAGGTCAAACCATTAGTTAAAATAACTAGATAGTATCTGATAGCATAGTATGAATTCCGATACAAGACTGGAAGATAAATTTTTGAGAATATCCCCCTCAAAATAGTAACTTTGATCCATCATCAAAAAACGAAATTCGGACCATTCCATAATATTTGAATTGTCTAATAATTGGATATTTTTTCAAATGTCATTTACCAATTGGCCAGTATTTTACTCTTTTTTAGTTATAATGAAAGAAGTTTGGTTTTGTGTGTGGTATTTCACCTTGATAGCCCAAGATTTGATTGTGAGGAGAGGAGAGAAAAGGAGAAGGAGGAAGAAAAGGAGAAGAGGTGTTGATAATGTCCAATTGGCTGGATTAATTTATCTATATATAATTAATCCAGCTTTACATCCAAAAAGGTCTCTACTCCAATAGCCATATGTTATCAGGTTCGTCACCAGGATAAGATATGGTTAAACCAACACTGTTGTTTAGAAAGGATAAAGATTTGCTTTGTGTATTGTTGAACAACACAATATCATAAAAAACCCAACCACCGTTATCATATGGTTTCCCTACACCAGAAACAATCCAATCAATACTTTCTCCATCTTGAGTGGTAATTGCCCCATTACCCGAGCTCCGAATTAATTCATCAGATAAGTGTCTACATATATCTGGTTGTTAATCACATTTCCAACGCCCTTTAGAAACCCCTGGTCAGAATAACGTACCTCTGTTACTAGATAAGGAGTTAAGGATAGATTTTTTCAACCCAGATAGACAATTTCATTATGGTTATAAATTGAATCTGCTGGATCCAAACTAAAGACAAACTGTTTGTTAGCACTTGGCATAGGAGTCTAAGTTCCTATTGTACATGAAGTAGTACCATCATCATCATCATCATCATCATCATCATCATCATCATCATCATCATCATCATCATCATCATCATCATCATCATCATCATCATCATCATCATCATCATCATCATCATCATCATCATCGCCAACAGGACAACTTATCATTCTTGTTACTTGATCAGAAAGCGATAATGCGGTCGAACATAATACTTGCCACGTAGTAGGACCGACAATTCTATCAATAGTCAAACTATTGTCTGTTTGAAACCGTTTAACAGCTGCCTCTGTACCAGGTCCAAAATCTCCATCCACACAAGCTCTATAAATGTATCCTTTTTCAGATAACAGATTCTGTAATTTAACAACAACCTCATCCGTATCACCTTTTTTTAAAGTTTGAGCATTAGGATCACAGGTTGAGGGGGTAGGATTAAGTTCCATATGGTATCAAAGTTCGTATCTGTTAACACGGGGGAAAATATAGGTATTTTTAGCAGTGATTACTAACAGTATGAGTCTAAATATTAAGGGATATCAATAGCACGATATTTAATGGGACCGTCTCCTATAATCCTGTAGGTAGAGAGGCAGTGCTGGCTGATAATTCTACCTCAGAAATTTCTGAAAATACAATAAAGCCCTAATGATGATTGGATTCCCCCTGTTAAAGAATATGAATTTCCAAACCATGTCTCTCAGAGGATGAGATAAGCCAGAAACTAAATGACATAGGGTAATCGACTACCTTGCACCTCATTTTGAAAAAAGATTATTTCAGAAATGACATTTCCTAGTTATCTCAAGCCATTGACTGTGTAAAATCATTATTAACTGATGTACACTATGTCCAGAAATCGACGATCATTCCTTATCTAACAATATACCTAAAGTTATATTAGAAATTGTCACAATAAAATGCCAGTAAATGAAATCTACAGGTTCTGCTTCTTTTCTTATATGCATAACTATTCTATTACTTGTATTTATATCCTCATTTGATTTTGGCAAGACCCATGCACATATTTTTATATCCGATGACGATGCATCCTCATTTCTTACTTTGATAGAAAGGGTAAGAGTTGAAGCACTGATGGCAAATGTTACGGCAACCGAAAATTTAACAAAATCACAAGATCATTACTCAAAATTAATCAAAAATTTGGACGATATTATAGATAGTGAAAACGATTTTGAGATTTCTAGCTACCAGTTTGACAATTCCACAGTTAATGCATTACTATTTGCAAATCTAATGGATGAAGTATTAAAAAATTACGGAGCATCGTATGGCATACTGCCCAGTGTTATGACAAATATGTCGTACATGTCTTCGACTCAAATGAGCACAGTCAACAAGAGTAAGTCACCACTGGATACTGAAAAATATATGATTTCAAAAGAATATGCCAAAAGGGCTTTTGAGATTTATGACTCTACATTGAGAATTTTTGAAAACAAAAATAACAAGAATTCACTCGATAATATCGGCAAGGATTTAACAGAACTAATCAATTCAATAAACAACAGAACTGATCCGTTTGACATCATGAGTATTGTACATATAGGTATCCACCCTAACTTACAAACTGCATTTAACTTGACATTAAATTCTTAGCACAAGATGATTATTGATAAGTTACGGATGGTCTGCTAAAAAAGTTAAATTTGGCTAGGATATTTTACGTACTTTATATGTCTAACATGAAGAATCATATACTAGTATGAATGGTTCGAATAATAAAAAGTTCATTTTATGTTCATCCGTACTAGTGATTTTTAGTATATTTACGATAACTATTAACCTAAACGATATTAATTTTATCGCACATGGACAAACCAACGTCACTTATTCTTTTCTCACTACTTGGGGGACCCAGGGAAGTGAAGAGGGACAATTTGAGGGACTTAATGACGTTCATGAAAAGAATGGTTTTATATATGTACCAGATTATGACAATGACCGTATTCAAAAATTCACTCCAGATGGTGAGTTCGTAGCTACCTGGGGTACTGAAGGAAAGGAGGATGGTCAAATGAATCACCCTCACAGTGTTGCGTTTGATTCTGAGGGGAATCTTTACGTTACTGATAGAGGTAATCTTAGAGTTCAAAAATTCACCCCAGATGGGGAATTCATTACAAAGTGGGGTACAAAAGGAGAAGGTGACGGTCAGTTTTTACATCCCCATGGCATTGCTGTTGACGAGATAAGAGATTTTGTATATGTTGATGACGCTACCAACATGAACATCCAAAAATTTGATCTTAACGGCACGTTCATTGCAAAGTGGGGATCAGAAGGTTCTGATCCGGGTCAACTTTCAAACCCAGAGAGTTTGGACGTAGATTCGCAAGGGAATGTATACGTATCTGATTTGGACAATAATCGTATTCAAAAATTCACTCCAGATGGTGAATTCATAACTGCCTGGGGTACTGAAGGAGAAGGCAAGGGTCAATTTGATTCTCCTGCAGGTCTTTCAATTGATGACTCAGATAGAGTATTTGTGACAGACAGAGGAAACGCACGAATACAGGTATTTGATAGCAACGGTATATTTATCACGATGTGGGGATCGCCTGGTACAGAGAACGGTCAATTTGCTAGACCTGAAGGAATCGATGTTGATCCTTCGGGTAATGTATACGTTGCAGATACAAATAATAACCGAGTGCAAAAGTTTGTTCCGGCCTCTCCGCAACAGTAATGCGTAACTTATTATTTTATTATGATTGATCAATCTCTGAAATAAAGAACAGTTTTTTCTTCTTTAATTCATTATCCTATTTGAGATTACCAATAGACGCCTATAATGACAGTATCAAATCACAAACCAGAAGGATGTAGCAAAAATTAATGATCTTATATCGTCATCTTGCATATTCTCGTCTGTTTTAGATTCCCTAAAAAACTATACTAGAGGACACCACTCAATTTGTATTGATACCCAACCAATTAACTCTTAAAGCTTTTCTAACACCTTCTTCTAAGAATTTCGATAAAAAATACAGATATCGACAATATCAAATTTATAGATAATCATACTGAAAATAAGAAATATTTGCTGTATGATAGTCATAGAAGGACAAGAATAATGACCTATAATTCTTAGCGGCTAGTTACCATAACCTTCTCTAATACAGGGCAAAAGACCAAACTCATAACAAGTCTTATCTTTACAAGAATCATCCTTCCGATCTAATATATAGAAATTAGAACAATTCCCCGAAATCTCCAAATACAAAAAGAAGATATTCCAATCTAAACAAATATTATCTATCAAGATTAGAGGATCAAAATTTATCGCCATGTGAAATAATAACCAAAGATCCCAAAACCATTGAGTATGAACTTATAGATCCCATGAACGACATGAGAGATAGAAAAAAGGCTGGCATGTTCTCAATTCATGATGTTCTCGCAGAGCACTTACACACTTTTTGGAAATCAATGATGTAGTGATTAACAAGAATAAACGGATAAAGTTAAGGTGAAAATGTGGAAAATTTAAATCAGAGGGTACTAAGATTGAGCAAACGAGTCCTGTATGTGGATGTTACTTCAATATGGATGATGTAGAATGAGAAATTCGTTTATATAGCATCAATCACTCTGTATAGAAAGGAAAAAATTATGAAAAATATTATCCTAGGTTTGATCATCGGGTTTTCTATTATCACAACCGTTTTCTATGTGGGCACAAGTAATGCTCAAATAGGAAACATCAGTGAAACCCCAAGCACCTCCTACACTAATACTTCAAATTCAGGAGATGATGCCCCCATTTCAATAAATATTCCAGTTGAAAAGGGGTACGTGAATGGAAACATATCGTACTTTATTAGTACAGATGCTTCAGAGGAAATGATTGTCTCATCGGTAACAAATACAACAAAATTTAAGGTTAATTATGCACCTACGTTGAGCAATACTTCAGAAATTTCTCGTCAACAGGGTTATGTTTTCGTAAATGGGGTAATTGGAAATGGAACATTTGACCACCAATTACCAGTTGCTTCTGCCAGTGGAGGAGATCCAGGATATAGTCCGTTATTTGAAATCAATTATGTAGAATGGAATAATAACACAGAACCCAGAGTATTAAAATCCGTTAGCGAGATTTTTGAGGCCGAAGCAAAAGGAGAGATTAGTATCGAGAAATCCAATATTGTCATCAATAGTCCGGCAATGGAGATCAAGTAATGATTTTAGTAGAGTGTTTACCAAAAAATAGTGTCATCTAAATAATTTTTTTAACCAACCAATATGTTACATCAAACAATCATTTGAGATTGGTGATAGGAAATACAACTTTTAATTAATTTCCACATGTTAGATATAATTTAATAATCCTGCAGAATATCCAAAGTAAAAGGGAATTGTCAAACCCGATTTACTTCTTTATCACATTGTTTTTTATCGTATCTTTCGCAAACATTTTGATTATTTTTGCTGATTCAGATGCTAGGATAATCTCTTCCGTAGGATGCTTATAATAAATTCAAATATAGCCTCATGTCTTTCAATATTTACGCTTTATTTAATAACTTCAATAAAATATGGTTAGTTAAATAGTTTTAAATTTCACAGTGGTCTATTTCCAACCTTCATCAACATTTGATGCCTTACCTTACTTTCCTCATCATCATCATTATTATTATGGCAACACATTCAATAACAAAATAAATTGAGATGATATACTATTGATGGTATAGATATTCAAGTTTGTCTTAAAAATCAAAAGTATGAGTATCAATTAATATATCTGGTATTATGATGGTTCATAGGACACGTATTTGTAAAAAAAGAAATCTAATTCCCTAATTTACTGGATTCTTAAATATTTTAAAAAAATAAATAAAAATTAGACTTATTGTTGTGCTAGAGCATTGTTTCCTGTATTTACCTGATTTTGAATGTTAATGTTGTTACCAGAACCTACAGTGTTTCCTCCTGATACAACCTGACTGTTCTGACTCGAAGATTGTGCTTGACCTATAGCTTGCGAGGCCTTGTTACCGCCTTTTCCATTGCTGTCTTGTGCTAGAGCATTGTTTCCTGTATTTACCTGATTTTGAATGCTTAGGTTATTGCAAGAAGCAAAGGTACTACCGCCTGAAACACATTGTGAGTTTTGACTTGAAGATTGTGCTTGACCTATAGCTTGACTGGCTTTATTTCCACTCTTTTTGTTGTCTTTATTATGATTTTTAAAATATTTTTTACACCAGTTCTTACTATGATCCTCCCTGCAATCACTCCAGTTTTTATACTTTTTGGCGAATGCATTCTCCGATATTACAGAGGGAGCTAGCACTAGTGCCATTGTAAGTAATATTGCAGTCATAGGTACTAGTATTCTTCTATTTGTGTTCATACCTGTATCTTCTTTTACAATAATTTAACATATATTGAATACCATAAAATAATATATGAATATCTTTAAGTAGTATCAAACAGTATAATTCTCCTTTTATTAATTTTTGTGGTACAGTTATCAAAGTATTACTACGTTAATAAAATATCAAGACAACTATTTTCAAAAGTTGTTTTCATAGCAATTTGGTAGATATACAGATTTGAAATTAAAGTTGCAGGCGATCTTCAATAATACCTTTGTAATCAAATTTGAAATTGTGTTTGCTTTTGCACCTAAAATAAATGTCATATTAGTTAGCATGAAAATAAATTCGACTCAATTAACCAACTCCTGTTGTTAACTGATTGAACCGAGTTATCAAAAATAATTTATATAAATTTGCTGTCCTGTAGTTGAGGAACATACTTGTCATTTATTAATCACGAAACTATTGTACCTTCAACCTTATCTCCAATCCCATTCCCGTTTGTGAATGTATGTGTTTCAATCAAGGTATTTAAAACAAATATTTCTTCGTCTTGTTTTAACGTGGTTACTGCAGGATTAAGTATAGGATTACCTTGATCATCGGTAGTCATTAATTTTACAGCAACAACAGGTGTTGAGTCAAAAGCTTCTGGGTGTGCACTTTGAGCATAAGCCGGAGTTACTGCAACAAACGTTATTGTCTCAATAATTGAGAATAAAAGCGATTACAAAATATTCTTGTGTCTGATTGGATTTCATCCAAAAAAGCTCCATCATACAAGTATAAAAATATATATCAAGGAGCAAGAGTAATTGAACAAGTTTTTTTGTATCTGTTTGTATTGACTATTAGATTATGGACATGATATCATGAAATCACTTGAGAAAATGAAAATTGAAATTAACTGTATGGCAAATCGGCAGAGAGTTCACTAAGGGACGAAAGGGTTTCATTCAAATCTTTTCCACTAGTGGTCCATACAATCAACGTTTGTGTATCACCAGTTCCCTTTTGTCCCCCTCTCAAGTCCTTAAAGTCATATGTGTTATCGATGGTGATACCTTCTGAAGCTATTTGTGAAATATAATCATCAATATCTTGTGTAGGAACCATAAGTATCCCTACCGTATCTATGTTACTTGCACTTGAATTTGAACTAGTGGGTGTAACAGGAGATTGAATATTGTCTACGGTAATAGTGCCAGTCATCGTTACTCCAGGGTCACCTTCGGCCGCATAATTATATACACCTAGATTGCTAAATGTGTATGGCTTGGAGGCCTGGCTATCTATAATTTCTCCAGTGTTAAAAACTGAATTACCACTAGCATTCTTTACGTCTATAGTGCGTTCATGTCCTACATCACCATTAAACCATAATACGCTTGTTCCAAGACTAATGATTGCATTTTCAGGTACAAAGTGTTGGTCCAAGAACCTAGCTTCATCCTCTTCGCCTTCGCTATGGTGCCCCTCGTTGGGTATTAGTATAACCAATGTTTGTACATTATTGCCTAAGGTCATAGTCTTGGTATTAAATACACTCTCAGCGTCTATGTTTGGCTGTAAATTGTTTTCATTACTTGGACTAGTGGAATTCTGTTGAGCTAGTGCCGCATCAATAATAAACGAAAATGATGTTGGAAATATTACCAAAATTCCTATTGCAAATAAAGATATAGTAAAAGGAGAATATCTATGTTGGAAATGCACAAGAGCAAATGGTTAACTTTACTAAATAAATCTTTTTTATGATTCTCAATATTTGGTAATAATAGATAAGGATAAATAGTATTTTGTCAGTGCAAGTTTTTCCAGCCTTTGAAACTACAAAGTAGGACTAAATATTCACCGAGGGTACGCGGCATTGACGCTAACTTGGGGACTTTTTTCAAGTTTAAATCATATAATCTCAATAGTCTTTATATTATAAACACACTAGATAAAGTACATCATTTAGGCTTTGATGTTATATCCAGAAGAGATAATAGATGCTTTTCTGGACGTATAAGATTTTTGAAGTTTATATCCACCTCAGATTGTTATGGCCAATTATTCTCAAAGTCCACATACTTATTTTACAACACGAATTTGTCAAGACATTCACCATTGTGATCTGGCATATAAGAAAAAATAGATTTCTGCTTCTTAATTCGCATAATAGTATAACTTTATTTGTTTATTACCAGGATTACATCATAATTATAGCCTTTTTTTTTCAATAAAAGATTTGATATTTCATATCTTCATTTATTTGATAAACCTTTAAATCATAATCAATTTTCACCTATCAGGTACGAATTGGAAGTAATGAATCTAGTCATAATAATTCACATTTTACTTGGATTTATCCTAGTTTATTTCGCAATTCGAGCCTATAAGAGAAGCAGGTATTTTCCTATGGTATACCTAGCAGCCGGATTTTTGCTGATAACTATTGGAGACACCATTATTGGTGATACTCTGAGATTCAATCATGAAGAAAGCAAAGAACTCATTGAAGAAGGTGTAGAAATAGCCGGATTTGTACTAGTAATAATTGCCGTGTTAAAGAGTTGAATAGTCCGTCTCCAAAAGATATATTGCCAGTATTAACTGATGAAACTAGTCTAAAAATATTAAAATTACTTGATGGAAAGGAATATAGTATCCAACAAATAGCAGCTCTTCTAAAGTTACCAATATCTTCAACATACAGAAAGGTTCACAGATTAGAACAAATAAAGGTTATAAAAAAAACAAAGATTGTACGGAATATTGATGGAACTGATGAATCATTTTATACTTCTTGGATTGATGAAATTTTAATAAGGTTAAAAAATAACGAAATCACCTGTAAAATTAAAAATAGACCTCAACAAGATAAAATCCTCCGGTTGTGGCAAAGCTTTAAACAATAAATTATTGTTAAGCTTGTATAATTTTTTATTTATATTACTATAGTATGGTAAGTTAAACAATTTATTATTTGAAAGAATAATCATAGGTTATCGATGTTTTCTTTGGTCATGATGTCGTTACTACTAATATTATGTAATGTTATAGTCTTTGAACAAATCAACGGTACTAATCCTATACCGATCTCAAACCAGACAAGAGTCTCTACTGACTAGGATAATAGAAAATTACAATCGATTGATACAAATATGCTTGTAAAAATAATGTAGACAACAATAATGAAATTAAATCACCATACTAAACAGAATTTGCATTATAAGACAAAACTAATCCAATGAGGTTAAAAAGTAAATTGAATATTCGTCAAAAGTCCATAAGGATGATCACTCACAAGCAAATGAATGATTAAAATAAGTTGGATGATCATATTTAGAATCAGCAGAGTTACTAATATTCCTTTAAAATTAATATATTTAGACAGCTGTAAACTAGCATGTCTTTTTTTAATCAAATTTCTTCAACGACTTTCTGTAGATTATCTTGAAATCCATAATTGTGATTACGAGAGCAAAAGTCTTGATGAAATTGATATAATTCGCACGTTATCCCCGACAAAGCTATCCATGAAAGAACTAGGACTGCTAGATTATTAACATCAAAAAACAACTTAAGATATAAACTAAGAAATGTCACAATACCCATATTTTAGGTCCAGGGTTTATACATGTTCGGTTAAAAGGTTTTTTATTCCTATTATTGGTAAAAATATAATTCAAAAATAAAATTAGCCAATGGATTCATCTGGAAGATTGTAAGAATGATGAAAACTAAAGTAAAAGACAAGATTCCCCATATTCATTATGAGCAATCAGTCAAGATGCTTCTGACTCGATAATAGAATACAATAGAGTCTAGGACAACCTACTTTATCATACAAATTCATTATTAATTTGAGTCATTTCATTGAACAAATCCCAAAAAATAATATTTTTATCTTTGCTTTCCATCTCAAGTATCATATAGATTTTTTCCATAGAACAGCCTGACATGATGGAGGCCATGATAACCTTAAATCCTATTGCAGTTACTATATTTATGATAAATTGAACCATCGGGATGGCAGTAATGATGTTCCCAGCAATAATTCCCATGGTAGTGCTAGACAGTCGAATGATTTCTAATGATCAAAATAAGAATAATAATTCAACTCTAGTTAGTGAGTTCAGTCAAGATACAGATACGAAAGAAGTAGAAAAAAGAACACAGACAGCTGGTCTGATCATTTACTCATCTTTCTATGAGAGATATCAAGACATAAGGTTTTGTAGGAACATATGTCTTGGTCAGGGCATTAACAGGTGTTATGCTGTTAGTGTTTTGGTCTATAATCATGAATAATCTGTTGGCAGGATTTGCTACAGAAGAAGGACCTTAATCAGAATTATCATCTAGACAATGATATGTGACGACTGTAGTGTAAATTATTTATCTATCAATATTTATTAGCACTACTGTTAATTAGTATCTGGTTAGATGGAAACTATGTGACTTTACATGGGTTGGATAATCATTGTATGTTTTGATAGAAAATTCTTTATTAGGTTAGAGTTTGAGTGGTATTTCTTTATTTGGTCTTCTTTATTGTATTTAACTAATTGTGCTAAACTAGGTTTGGATTTGAAGGGAGGAGAAAAAAAAGAAGTGTAATATTGACAACGGTTCATGAGTCGGATTAATCCATCTATTGACACATTATCGATCAAGCCCTACACTCAAAATGCTCTCTACCCCAATAACCAAAGGGAATCCGGTTCATCGCCAGCAAGGGACTTGAATAAACCTATGTTATTGTTTAGAAAGGCCAATGATTCGCTTTGGGTACTGTTGAACAACATTATATCATAAAAAAACCAACCGCCATTATCATAGGGTTTCCCTATACCAGAAACAATCCAATCAATACTTTCTCCATCCTGAGTCGTGATTGTCCCATGACCAGTACCCTGGATTAGTTCACCAGATAAGTGTGTGCCTATGTATGTCTGGTTGTTAGTTACATTTCCAACACCTTTTATAATTGCTTCATCAATGTAACGGTCCTCTGGCACCAGATAAGGAGAGGAGGAAATATTTTTTGAACCTAGATGGGTAACTTTAGTATGGTTATAAATTGAATCCGTTGGATCCAAAGAAATAGCAAACTGTTCGCCAACATCTGGTTCGGGAGAAGGAGTTTGTGCTAACAAATCTGTGTCAAAATTGGATAAAAGCCCCACAGTAGAAACAATTAACAAAGATAGAAGTAATAGTTTTGACTTTATTATCTTATTCAACAAATTCAGTAAAATAAAGTGATTTGAATAGATTTTGGTTACAATGGTCTTTTTTAAATTTTATCATAGGCCAATGCCTTACTTTCCTCATCATCACTACGATAATAAACTCAGTACCAAAGTAGAATGATTAGAAGAAGATTCTAGTTTGCCATGAAAATTAACAGTCGGCATTAATTGAGTATTTGGAAACACAGGGATTCATTTACAAAAGAGGTATATGTATTTGTACATGTAACTAGAAAACTCAATCTACCATCTATCAACTAGATTCAAATTCTGTTTGTCAACTATTATTCTATTTTATTTATCATAATCAGTAGTGGATTCGATAGTATGTCAAACAAATTGACTCTTAAATAACTCATCTTGCAAATTGATTGAGTTTACATATCAAAAATTCAATTCATATGGCATTTACTATCTCATAATTGAATAATGATGTGATATTTCAGAACCGCTTCAAATTGCTTTGGCTGGAGGCTGAGATTCAGTTGTTAGAACTAATCTGTATTTAGATAAGTTGAAAAGTAGTTAAAATATATTGTCGAATATAAGTTTCCATACCAGGATTTGAAATTTGAAGAATTTATGATAGGACAGGTATTCAAATCGCGTATCTGTATAGATAAGGATGATTTTAACAAATATCTATCATTTGCGAGGACAAAAAACATTCTACATGAAAACCCTGAACTTGCTTTAAAGGAAGGAATAAAGAGTAATACGCTTTTGCCTGGCAGAGCCATAATTGCACGAGCAGAAGGAGAGATGACACGACTAGATATTTTTTCCAACAGTATCATGCTATTGTATGGAATGGATGGGGATCCAGTATGGAATAACCGACACACTAGATTTATAGACGAAGTCTATGCAGGAGAAGAATTGGAAGTAGAGTATACAATATCTGATAAAAAAGGTGAGGAAAATTCTGAAAAATATGGCATCTTGTCAATTGATTTTAAAATTAATCGGCTAAGAGATAACAAGGTCGTTATAATTTCCCGTAGGAATTTATACAGAATTAAGAAATAACCGTGATCTTTACCGTGGTTACTCGAATGAATTGTATAACAATTTCGGAAATATTATCTCTTTAACAGAGACCGAATGGATCGTCATGATAATAAAAACAAAAATAAAAGGAGGTTAATCGCAGCTATATTCATCATCCCTCTATTGAGACATTCTCAGCGATATAATACGATTCTAATTCAGGATTTATGTCATATCCTACAACCAGTTTCCAAGATGAAATACCATCATCTATATTTGGTACAATGAAAAAATCAGTGTTTAAGAATTGTATGTGATCCAAAAATACCCTAGCAAGATCGTTTGAATCAATTCCGATAATGTTTCCATTGTCAGTATTGCCATCTACAAAATATATGCCCAACCTATCATAGTCTATCCCGCCTTTGCTAGAAAATACAAATATTTCGCCAGGTTCTATGGCTATGTTAGCTGGTTGCTGTTCATTATTATAATATTCTACGTAATCATAAGTATCGTCGTTTTCTATAACCTCATAATCAAAGTCGATGCTGACCACTTTATCGTTATTTGCTAATGTTACTGTGCATGGAGTCTGTTCATTGATTCCAAGAAAATCTGAACTAGTACCATCCAAGGTATTACAAGAAGCTACTCCATCCACGTCAAAGCTAGATATATTGCCCAATGATTTGTTTGATACAAGACCTTCGAGTATTTTGGAGTCTATTTGTAATTGCCTTTGATTTTCATTTAAAGGGATAAAAGAAGTAAGCGTGTTGTTATCATTTGAAAGTAAATTATTTGACTCCAAATCAATTGATGTATTCGAATTTGAAGAATTAAAATTCGATAAATTGCCACCCATATCAGTCAGCGTATTTGAGCCAGTTGTATTTGAACTAGCCATAACTTGAAAAGAGTTAAACCCAACCGATGGGGATTGAAGAGTTAAAGATAATAGCAAAATCCCTATCCCGAATATTATTAAGCTGTTGATTGTTTTTTTTCTTCTAACCAACATATCAACCAATGGATCAGGTATTATTTATGGCTTTTGGGATTAGTTACAAATATCCTTAATTAATGTGTATACGATCAAATATTGTTAAGATTTAAGATCTTTTTCAAAAAAAAGGAGGGCATAATACTGGCTAACAAAATTAAATTCCACTAGCAAAGAAAGATTAGCAGTGGAAAGTATCAGGATACATATCTAAATTTCGCAGTTAATTTACATTAGATCTTTAAGCTTAGCTGGATACTGTCTCTTAAACCCCTATGACTTTAACACATAAAGAATTTTTGATAAAGAGACAAATCCAGAATTGTAAGTTCTTTACATAGTCTGTCTGTAGTCCAAATTTGATATGTTTGTATATATCTCTAAATGGGCTCTATGATTCTAGTAGTAATATCGTTCTGTAAATGAACCCTATTAAATAAATTGCTTATTGATATCTCTATAGGTGTGAAGGTATTGACTCAGACCTGATTATTTAACCATATCTGAAGAGGATATATTTTTGTAGGATTTTTTCAACCAGATTGGGGTAATTATCGTGGTAACAGCAACCATCAAAATTATTGAGGTATACACGTCTGTAGATAAAACTCCAGATGTAACTCCGACACCAGCAACGATTAGGCCAACTTCACCTCGAGATACCATCCCTATCCCCACCTTCATAGATTTCGCTCTATCTTTAAGAAATAACATGGCAGGTAATCCACATCCCACAAGTTTTGAAAGAACTGCTATTGCAATAATTATTCCTGCAATAATCAAGACTTCAATATTGATACCCCTCAGGTCCACTTGAGCACCTATAATAGCAAAAAACAAGGGCGCAAAGATAAACTGCAACTTATGTGCGTACTCTTCTACCTGTTTGATTAGTTTCGTACTAGCAACCGCCATTCCTGCAGCAAATGCACCTACAATAGGAGACAAGCCAACATAAGCTGCAAGACCTGCAATACCAAAGAAAATAGCTGTAGTTATTCCTTCAATACTTCCTTTCGATCTCCACAATTTTTCTCTGTGCAGTATCCTTGGAATTATGAGGACTGCACCAATGAGTAAAATAGCAAATAAACCAAGGATTTTTAATATCAGAAATGCTATATCGGCTAGCTGTGGCATAGCATCACCGGTTTGCACCATTGTTACCACCACGGACAATATTGCAATTGCAAGAATATCATCTACTATAGCTGCGCCAAGTATGAGCCGAGCCTCCTTTGATTGCATTTTTCCCAATTCAGTCAAGACTTGGATGGAGATTGCTATACTTGTAGCTGTTAATGCAGTGGCTATTAGAAGTATTTCAAAGGTATTTAGGCCATATATTGATAGAACAATAAAACCTGCAAAGAACGGAACAACTACTCCCAGTGCACCAACGGTAAATGAGGCGGCTCCCCCTCTGAGAAACTCTCTAGGTGTAATTTCCAGTCCTGCAATAAACAAAATTATGATGGCAGCTAATTCTCCAATGTGTTTGATAGTTTCATCGAGAACCACTAATGGTTGGCCATCAAATAGTGGCAAACCTCCTAGTGCATAAGGACCTACTATAATTCCAGCCAGTAGTTCTCCTAATACAACAGGTTGTTTTATCCTCTGAAATATCTCTGCAAAGATTTTAGCAGTGAAAAGTAGAATGGAAAGTGATATTATGATATGAATAAAAACTGACTCTGATGCCATGATCTATAACTCATCTTGTTTTGATTTTGATATAATTGTATAACATGACTGGGGTATTGTATACCAATAAGGATTTTAAATAGTGTATTTTCGCGTAATTGATCAACTAATTACGATTTAGAAAAGGCTTTTTGGTATTTCATCTAAATCATAATAATAGCCCAGTATATTATCAACAGTGTGTTCTAACTTAGTATTGCTTTTTATCAAAACAAATATTGTCTTGTTAACTTCGTATATTTTTAGAATCCTTATTTTTTCATATTCTACTACACTCCACTTGATCCTGCCTAAAATATTATTTTCTCCTATTGTATCTTTTTGCAAGTTTTCATTATTTGTTATTGTTGCAGTTGTTGTATTTTCTTTTGATTCTAAAAGATGCACTAATGAATCAACATACTTTTTGTCTATGTGAGCATTCTCGGCTATATATAATTCATTTAGCTCAGACGACACGATTGAAAAAACAGCTAGAATATCATCATCTACCTCAACTAGATGTTTTATTTTATCATACTTACTGTCTTGATCTTGTTTATCCGAGCTGTCCTTCATTACATATGAGTAAATATAGAGAAATATATCATTTTTAAATACATCAGTTATTATCCCGCTTGCCCAGTGGAACTTACAATCGGATTTACTTTAATTGGTTTACTTTAATTGGTTATGCCACAACAAACACCCAGATGACTGCGGCAAGCAGCGAAATCATAATTTATGTTTCGATTTCAATTCTTCACAAAACCTGATGGAGATCTCTCATGATCTCGTATGTTAAAATCAAATTCCAAAGAGGCTGATAGAATGGCCTATTTTCTCTTGGAAATAATGTTCAACAATAGTTTCGATAGTTCTTCTGGTGCGGTAATCATGACATCGTGACCCCTTTTGAGTTCATAATAATCCCATTTTTTCTTTGCTTCCATATTTTGTCTTTGAAACATATCTTCTCCGAATTCTGATGTAGTAATGAATGCTCTTGGGATTTTAGTTGTTTCCTTGTTTTGGACTATAATAGGTTGGGTATGTGTAAGCAATGGCATGGGAACAAGTTTTGATTCCATCCATTCGATATCCTTGACGTTGGAAATTCCAAATTCGCTTGGTGTATAAGGTCTTACAAGCCATGGTTTATTTTGGTCCTTCATGGTTCTTTCTTTATATAGATCCATTAGTCCAGGATCAAGATCAAACGCTGTTTTTCCATCTTGTGGGATATATGCATCAATATATATCAATAGTTTGATTTTCTCGGGAATCATTTCTGCGACTCCACCTATTACGAGACCTGCATAACTATGACCAATCAGAATCACCCCAGAAAGGTCTTCATACTTGAATATTTGCAAAATATCCTCCACATGGGTATACAGATCAGTCATTTCATTTACAAGATGACTTCTTTCGCCTAATCCAGTAAGAGTTGGTAAATAGATGTTAAATTCATTAGAATCAAAATATGGCAGGATTTTCTTCCAACACCAGCCCCCATGACACGAACCATGAACGAACATGATATTCTGAGATTTTGATGTAATCACACTTCTTTATCTGCCGTAAGTAATTAAAAATAATTGTTATATTTATCTTGATGTTGTCTTCCAACCACTTCCCAGGTATGATACAACATTTGACAATTAAAAGTAGGACTTTATTATTAAAATTAAAACATATAAGTTCACAAGTCTTACAGATGCATATTTGAATTCGGATGACTAAGATTACTAAGAATGTTTACTCAATAGAAGGTATTACTCATCCCGATCCACGGGGAAAGGTCTTTCCTTACTTGTTTATAGAGGATGAAGATAATTTGACGTTAATCGATCCTGGTTTTCTTGCACAAATACCTGTGCTTGAAAAATATCTGCAGAACATAGGATATGACATTAAGAACGTGAAGCGAATAATCCTAACTCATGTCCACGTCGACCACGCACAAGCTGCCAATGAGGTAAAAAGAAAATCAGGTGCGAGGATTTACTCCCATTGGATTGAGTCAAGATATCTTGCCCACAATCCACCCTACATGGGACCTCCGTCTACACAAGAAACTCTTGAAAAACTAGAAAATCTTGGTATCTCAGCAGAGTCATTATCAAGAGAATATGGAACTTTAGAAGTCGAACCTATAAGCGTTGATGATCAAGTCTCAGATGGCGACATGATTGGCAGTCTTAAGGTCATCCATACACCTGGTCATACACCTGGTCACATATCGCTCTATTATGAAAAAGATAAACTGCTTCTAGGTGCTGATAGTATATATAAAAAGGTATTCGGAGCTGAGGGTATGTATATATCTGCGCCTCAAGTATCAATGGACCCGACTACAGCAATAGTATCTGCGCAAAGGCTTTCAAGGATTAATTTTGACAAACTATTGATGGCTCATCAAGATGCTCCATTATTAGAAGGAGCCAGAGAGGCTGTAGAGAAGCTGGTTGCTGAATACATACAAAATCTAAAAGGATGAAATTTCGAACCTTTATGGAATGTTAATAATATAAATTAGAATTTTGATATCTCGTTTTAAATGGTTACTACAACATGTAGTGTATTTGGGGGTTTTAGTAATATTATCGGCCTGTAAGCGAACCTAATTAGAGAAGGAATTATTTCTGTTTACAATCAGGCTTTTATTTTTATGGATAAGTATACGATGTTGTTAATTTGGATCAAAGACACCTTTTGCTAATTTTTCTCATATACTTTTGAATAATTAAGAACATGTGTCCTAATTAGACATGAAACCTTGTTTTACATATGCAGAATTTGACTCTCGCTACTATTACTTAGTATTTAGTTTATCGGTATGTAAAAAAAATAGATTTGACTCTCATGTAAAAGGTATGACGGATTAGCATTAAAAGTTGAAATCCAATTTGATCATAAAAAAATAAAATCAATTAAAATTATTGAGAGGTTTTTAAAATAATGTTAAAAACTGATTCGAATAGTTACGTGTGGACATACCAAATAACAATATTTTCAGATGAAATACATTCTACAGATACACTTTTGCCTTCTTGAGTTGTCAATGATGCATTACAGGGTAAACCATTTGTACCATTGTAGATTATATCTTCTATCTGTTGTTCTAATTGCTGAGAGGGAGCTAAACTTATCTCTTCAACAAATTCATCGGCTATTTTGACTATATCATGTCCAATAATTGATGATACAATTTTGGTGGAGTTGTCAATGTTTCCAATATTTCGTTGTTCAAAAATCAAAATGTAAGATTTTTCTTCATTACTTGAATTTGATGTAGAATTTGACAATGGCAGTGCTGTAATGTTATTTTGTGCATTAGTGTTTGAAAATTCAAACAGATTGAATCCCATGGTAAATGTAGCAATAACCAGTAATGATAATACAGTTTTCGTATTCATGTTATTATTATATCCACTGACTACATAAATATGAATCGTAGAGCCGACTAAATAGTATATTGACCTTCGTAAAAACAGCTATAGGATTCTTCTGTATGGTATTCGGGTTCGGCAAAATGCGAAACAAACTTGAGCCTACTGATCAATCTATTATATAAGAATGAGAGTGGGTTTGGTTCATAGGTTCTGCATATAATAAGAGATTGGCAAAATTAGGATATTCACTAGGGTTTGAAGATTTTTTACCGAATCTTATTTTTATGGGTCAAAGGAATTTTATGTAAATCTTACAGAAATTCATTGTTTACCTCTTTACCGCTTATAGAAATAACAGATAACACGATTAAGAAAAACTTCAAAGTAGTAAACAGGAGTACTTTTACCTACTTTATATAAGGTGGCACTGTTGCTAATGATAGTGTTGCAAAGTAAATTTAAGTCATCGTCATTCGTAGTTTTGAGTACGTTTTTTGGTGCAATTATGATTTTATCGTCATATTCAATGACATTAGGTAATCCCTTATTTTCTGAAACTTCGGCCCAGTCAGACCTTCAAGTTATAAAATACAGGGATCTGGTCATAGATTTGGGCGACGGAGTGACTACAAAAGCTCAGATATCTTATCCAGCCGTAGGAAAAGGACCATTTCCTGCTGTGTTGCTTATTCAAGGTTCTGGTGCATTAGACATGAACGAAACATTGACTACAAATAGTAAACCATTCTGGGAAATATCTCAATATCTTTCTGAGAGAGGATTCGCCGTTCTAAAGTATGATAAAAGAGGCGTTGGCCCAGAAAGTTATACAATTTTGAATTCAAGTGTGTGGGGAAATAACACAGTTGACGATCAAGTTAATGATGGCAAGAAAGCATTGAGTGTTCTTGTGCAGCAGCCCGAAGTTGATCCAAAGAGAATAAGCGTACTAGGTCATAGCGAAGGTACCCTTTATGCTCCAATCATAGCAATGGATAATTCGACAATGGTGAGTAATGTAATACTTATGGCTGCTCTTGCTCAAAACCCATTAAAAGATGTAGAGTATTATCAAGACGTTTCACTACCATTAGAATATGCTATGCAAGTAATGGATAACAATAACACCGGTTTGATATCTATGCAGCAGATTGTATCGGATCCATTTTTAAGGAACTTTTTATTACCCTCATCTGTTGCGTATTCTAATGATACGAAAGCCATAACCGCTGCTTTGATTGATAAATTTGGTAATAGCAGTAACATAAATATTGATAAACAAATCAAACCTCTTCTGATAAAGGGCTATGAAAATACCACAGCATTTAATCTGCTTGAATGTGATACTGTAGGAATATGTCCCGTATTGTGGAAATCTCTATCTAACATGCCAACAAGTTTAAGCTCTATTGGAAACGTTTCTAAATCTACAGGTATTTTGATACTTACAGGGGAAAATGATGTTCAAACTCCAGTTCAACAATCGTTCCTCTTACATCAAAGGCTTAATGAAGTGAATCATCCTGACCATACATTAATAACATATCCTGACTTGGGACACGCTTTCTATCCATCATCAAAATGGAAAACAGCATTTGGACCGATGGAACCAGATGTTTTGGCAGATTTATATTCATGGTTAGAATCGCATTCAAAATAGTAAAGGAGTTCTTTTTTACCTTTTATTGAAATAGAGATATTCATGCCTGTTTTCCAATTTTTTATCGCGCTTTGAGATATAGAAAAAGCCATATAGTCTGTAGGAGATGTTTTACCACAATTTGAGATGTCATATCTATACGAACAAGCTTCAAAATTCATAATTAGGTAATCTATTTACAAATATATCAATTTGATAATTATTAATCCATATTAAAGTAGGTAATATTATTGGTAGTGGGGTCTGAGGAAACCGTATGACGTTTACATGAGGCGAATAATCATTCTTTATTTGGATAGAAAATCATTCCATTAGAGTTTGATTTGCATTTCTTTATCTGGTTGACTTTATGGTATTTAATTATGCCAAGATAAGTTTGGATTTGAATGGAAGAGAAAAAAGAAGAAGAAGGGTGGGGCCTGATAACGGTTCATTAGCAGGATTAATCTATCTATCTATCTATCTATCGATACATTATCAATCAAGCCCTACACTCAAAAAAAACTCTCTACTCCAAAAACCAGAGGCAACCGGTTCATCACCATCATTAATAGGATTTGATCTGTATTATTATCAAAAATTATTGATGTTCGAAAAAGGTATGGCTAACTGTGCATCTTGAAACATGAGTACTCCTCAAAGTGATAAAATTCTGTCATCATTTGCGTTCCGTCAATTGAGAGTGTTGATTAACTTTGGTTTGATTTTGACATTTTTAATAAGCCTCTTACTACTAATACATACCATGCAGTTCCTGGAATCAATGATACAATAGAAAGAAAAAGACCAATTTGTGGTATATAAAATCCCAACCCCATAACGGCTACTAAAATTCTAGCTGTGCCCGTTGCCTTGCCAAACATTCTGTTCATTAACATTAGAATTGACAATATCAGTGTAGCAAGCGACAAAAGGACATAGCTAACGTGAAAGGATGTTCCTTGAAATGTAGCTAACATTGACTGTCCTTCTGTAAGTAAAAGTGATTGCTGTAGGTCGGTCCTAACAAGATCATATTGTTCTGATAAATACAGTATGTCAAAAGCGGTGTTTGATGAAAATGTACAATGATACCCACAAATCCTATTATAACGCCAAGTGCTGCTAAGGATTGACTTGTTTTTCTAAGGATAAGATAAATTGCTAAAATTTAGGAATCAGAAGAACATAATCAACCAAAAACAAAAGGTCAAGGCTCGATAGACCTAATAGAGCGTTATTCTGAAATAGCAGAAAAAAGTCTGCCGCTGTTCTGGGTGGCGGACTAATTACAAAAATAAGGATTTGAACCGGAATTAAAATGACTATCGTTGCCGCAGCAAAAGCTGCTATTCTATATAGATCCTTCCAAGTTGAGTCTATATTAGGAGATTTAGTATCGTCGTCATCTCCTTCTTTCATTTTTTACATTTCTGACTTTTTATTATACCAATGATTATATTAGTAATTGTTAAGATGAAAAAACTGAAGAGTGAAGGACAAATAAAGTCGAATGTAATCTATTTGATTAGTTAAATTTACGAGAAAGCTTTACAACTTGTATAATTTCTACGATTTTCTCATCATCTTTGTACTACCATGAGTGTTTTCCAGGTTTAAGATGATCGTATATATGGTATGAATGGGATTGGTTTGATTTCCAATCTAAGATCAATAGCTCTCATCCTCTTCAGTTTAGATACAAGCGTTACTATTATCAATTATTGTACATTTTTATAGAAATAGGTGAATTTTCATGAGTTTTAACATCTTCATAAATTCAAAATGTTGATTGGATTAAGAATCCATATTAAAAATGTCAGTGTATTTATTTTAATTAATGGAAATTAAATGTGACTTTATTTAGTTTCATTCATTATATATTTGATCAAAAAATACTGGTCTTTTATATAATTTATGATACATGAATAATGATAATAGTAGGTGCAATGAAGAAAAAAACTAAAATTCCAACTACTCTCGAGGATAATAAGACCATAGAGAAAGTTCTGGTATTGCAAGGTGGTGGTTCACTTGGCGCCTATGAGTGTGGTGTATTCAGAATCCTTTCAGAGAATAATATCAGATTTGACATAGTTGCGGGAACTTCAATAGGAGCAGTCAATGCTGCAATAATAGCTTCCTACAGGCGAGAAAAAGATCCTGCGAAAGAGCTGGAAAGGTTTTGGATCGAACTTTCGGAAAGAATAATTCCCATGTTTCCTCCTTATTGGTCATTATATTTTACAGACGAAATGAGAGCTATCCTTGCGTCAATGTATTCAGCAATTTATGGCAATCCCAGGGCTTTTAGTAGACATTCAGATGTATTCCCATTCAATTTATTTCCATATAGACTCCCTTATCCTCTGTTTGATACTTCACCGTTAAAAGACACATTGGAAAAGTATGTTGATTTTTCCACTCTTTCAGTTAAAGACAACACTAGTCAGAAAATTGAACACAGACCCAGACTTATAGTAACGTCAACTGACATACAAACTAGCCAACCCGTAATATTTGATAGCAATACAGAATTCATGGATACAAACAGTGTTTTGGCAAGCGTAGGCTTTCCATTTTATGGAATATCATGGACCGAAAAAAATGGCCATTACCTTTGGGATGGAGCATTGTTAAGTAACACTCCCCTTAGAGAAGTCATGGATGCATCACCTAAATTGGATAAAGAGGTATATTTAGTCAACATTTTCCCTCATTTTCAAAAAAAACTTCCGAGTAATATGTTTGAGGCATGGCACCGTGCGCGTGACATAATTTATAACGATAAGACGGATAATAACATCAAGGTCTCGACTACCAACTCAGAACACTTATCTCTTTTAAAGAGGATGCATGATTTGCTGATGAAATATGATCAAGAAATGAAGAAATCAGCGGAGCAATATTTATCAGAAAATCAAAACAAATTGAATATAGAATTAACCAATCTTGAAGGGAAATATCACGAAATCATTGAGAAAAGAGGCTCCATTATAAAGAAAATAACAAGAATTGATAGACCTGAAATACATCCCTTCCTGTTTGAGGATGCAGATTTTTCGGAAATGACCATAAAAAAATTAATCCGTCAAGGAGAAGAGGATGCTAAAAGAGCTATAAAGTCTGATTCTCAATGAATAAAAGACCAATACCATTTCTGACTAGGTGTCTTCAGGTTTCCAGTAATAGTAGAGTTCAATTACAATTCAAGTTATTCAGATATCTTTTATGAATTTCTTGTGTGGTATACATTATTAAACGAGATATCGCATGACTCGAAGGTCGGTATTTTGTTAAAATATTAATGAAAAAACATACTTCATTATTTAGCACTAAAAATCATGATTTAATACAATGCTGTAACTGGAAGAAATTATCGAGAATTACAATTAATTATGCACCAATCTTGTTCTCTAACGTGTTTATGATCTCGATTTCATTTGAGTGAACCTGAAGACAAGACTGTAAATGAGCATAGCAATAATATTTCGAGCAAATAAGACATCGTGCTATAGGCTTCGCCGAACAACCATTAATAATGCAACTAATGAAATTGATACAGTGCATTTAGTTCATCCATTTCCTTTTCGATCAGACCCAGTTCAAGATTATCAATGGTATGTTTAAGTAAATTCTTACAAGCCCGAATCTGCAACAATATTAATTGCTTCTTATCAATACATAAGCTATGTACCGGTTCTGCAAAACCATATACGATCTTGTTATTGCCACAACCACAAATTTTTGCTTCGCAAATCAACTGTGGTTCAGAGGTTGAAATGTTCATTTTGATTACTCCTTTCCTACACGCACTTATTTGACATAATCAGATTCATCACTAGAGGAATATTGATCAAATACTTTAGATTATTGTTGTTGAAAGGTATCCTTTTATGTATAAACAATTCTGCGTAGTTTTCGTTTAACAACACATTATGTCCTTGTCTCAAAACTTTTCGAGTGAACTTATCATTCTTACTGTTAATAATATTTGATTCATATGGTATTAAATTCCCATCTAATTTATTACTAGAGATCAAAAGGTCAGGTTTGTCATCAGTTGTGTACTCGACATATATTATGCAATTTTGTTTAGTTCTTCCCGCGAGATTGTCGATATCAACATCAGACGATCTTTGTCTATTCAATTCGGTTATTCTCCGTAATTTTTCCTTCATACCTGATCCTCAAAACAAGGATATAAAAAAAGTGAAGTACCGTAGTTAAGAGCCCATGTAACATTATTACAGTATTGTAAAAAATGTCACATATCCACTAACAAAAGTATGACTATATGAATTTTAAATGATGCTTTAGGTTATTATCCTTTATTCGGTAAAGTCAAGTTTGAAAAGAGGTAAAGGACTCGCCTGTTCGTGGTCATCTCAATAGTGAGATTTACTGGGATACCGCATAATTTTGGATTCAAAACATACAGAACCGTATGATAAGGTGGTGACAGTGGTATTGAGACCAGTGTTTTGAAAAATCAACCTATAATTAAGTTAGGTGATACAGGAACTTTATTCCCTCATTATTTTTATACAAAATATGCACGAGAAATTTTGAATAATCAATGAAACCTTTTGATTCATTAAAACGCGGATATCATATATTTGGAATATACTACTCAAAAGTACTTGAATTTCATGACTTTCGCTCCTTTCTGAGAAATGGTATAGATAACAATGAATTGATAATTGTATTTTTAGAAAACTACTCAAAAGATAAATTTGATAAGCGAGTAAGAGATTTTATCAATTTTTGTAATCGTGAAAATTACAAAAGGAAAGGTAGTATCCATCTCAAAGCAACTGAAGAATGGTTTCACCATACTGAATGTTCAAATTCGGACAAATTTTTTAAAAAATGGGAGAGTTTGGTCTTTGATGCCAAAAAATCAGGAAGGGAAGGTATTAGGATCTTTGTAGAGACAAATAAATTCATGATAGAAAAATTTGGTAATTCTTTAATCATTTATGACAAAATCCTACAAGATCTATTTGACTTTCCTATTACTTCAATGTATGTTTATAGAAAAGAAGATATACAATCGATGACTCCTGAGCAAATAGCGATATTGAACTCGAGTCAAGGGTGCAGTTTAGACGAGTTGTTGGTACGATATCAATATGCCCTTTAATTAACCATAGCAATTTGCAACTCAATATTTTTATTGACAATGGATCATAAAGTTACCAAAAAGTCATGTCTTTTAGTGTTTTGGTTGTGACCACTATATAACAAAAGTAATTTACTCAAAGATGCGAAAACAAAATGGACTATGATGAAAATCTCATTATGGTATAGTTTAGTAATTCTGTGATTAACAACCTTATATTTTTTAATAATCGTAGTATTCAGTTTAATGTACTTGATAACAATTTACAAAATAATCATCATGTTTGAACCTAAATTGAATTGACTACCTTCCACTTTGAGGATAGTTTAGTAACATTTTAGGGATTCCAGGACTATATATTCATCACGACTAATTCTACAAAATAAAGATTACTTAATAGAGTATCCATGAAACTATCCAGAAAAAAGTAATAATAATACCAATTCATTAACACTATTGACTTAACAAGTACTATAACGGGATAGAGAATGGGTATAAAAAGAAAGAAAAGATTGTCTCCAGAATATACGATATTATCCATTCTAGAATACCTCTGCATATCATCCAAGGATACACCAATCTCAAAATATCACATAATTAATAAATTGCCTGGAATCAAACAACAGAGATCAGACAGGATCAATGATTTAATGGAAGAGCTGGAAAACAATGGGTTCATCATGGCCATCAAAACCCCAAATTCAACTTTTTACAAGGTAACTAATAAAGGTGTGGAGGCTTATTATAAATGGATAAAGTCTTTTCTAGACTTTTCTAGGTCAGTTAATAAATTAGACTCAAATTTAGATTGAGATTCTCAGTAAATCAGCGTTGTGTCAAAGCGAATTCATGATCCCCGGTTTTTCGATTACTATCAGATAACCTATTGATTTGCTAGAAAAATTCCTAGCATATTCCATTGCTTCATTTGTTATTTCAGTCCCAACCAATAAGGCCAATCCAATATATTTATTTGTAAACTTTGAATAATCTAATGTTGATCGGATAAATAACTTTATCTTATTTGTATCAACTGCAGAAGAATCGGCAATTATCTTTCCAACCACTATGCCATACTCATTGAGTTTATCTGCGATAGGAGCATTATCACTAATCCCATCATCTATTGATTTAATCTTATCACCATCTATTAATATATCAAACTTAGTCGTATCAGAAACTGTTTGGTCAAGAAATAACTCGATATTATCTTTACTTTTTGAAATATACTTTTTGATGGGCTCCCCAATCTCTTCGATATTCTCAATAATAGAAAAGAAGAGTGTTTTTTTATCAAGATCTGGAAGACCCATACTAATTAACGACCCGATCGAGTTCTTTTCAAAAGTATAAGCCCAATTATCAAGTTTTTTTCGGGTCTTTAAAATGATTCTCAGCATAAATATAATAATTCCTATGGCCGCAAAAGCGATTAATGAAAGAATATAATCATATTCATCTTCAGGAATGAATTTGATATAGCCCTTAACAGCAGCTGTATCTATAAATACTAATACTGCAAAGACCATCAAAACTGAGAGTAATAAATAAAGAATACGCTCTATTGAACGGATCGTTGATACGGCTCTTTGTGAATATATTGTTATCAAAGTAGGAGAAAATGAATTCAGACCTGAAGTATCTATGTGAGTGGCATCTTTCATTATCCAGAAAATAATTGTTTTGATAAAGTATATAAAGTAAATAGTAACTAAATTACAGTAGTAATAATTAACTTTGCCAACTACTTTATTATATTGTATCATTATAAATGATATAAAGACCCAAAGTAAATTATATTTCAACTAAACATAGGGTTACATGGCGTTTAATCTCCCTAAATCCGTCATATGACAATGTGTGTTGGTAATAATAAATGTGAGATTTTATACAACATTTAGTAACAGTTTTGACATTTGGTAATATGAATCAAAGTTGAATAATAAAATCAAAAAAATGAAAAGAGGTATCATGTCGCTGTTGAGTTTGCTTGACTACCATCACCACTACTGCTACTGCTGTTACCACCCTCTGTTAATGATGTTACCACACCCATCAATGGAAGATTCACGAAATGTCCTTCAGTTTTTGCTGCATCAAAGGATATGTTCAAAATATGTCCGTTGATCAAATATGCTATAATTGGAACATCTTCCCATACATTACCTGTTTCTACTGTTCGGATATCAGCTAGCCCCTTAAATTGTGTATTATTGCCAACCAAGACAATCTCGTTATTTCCTGTAATGTTTGTTACTGGAGTGACATCGGTTAATCCTTCTATTACGTGAGTTTCAACTTCGTGACCTAATAATGAATGTCTGTTTAGCTCGATTTTAAAGTCTTGTACTTGTCCGTTTGACACATCAAGGCTCCAATCTCCACCTATTACAAAATTCAAATTGGTATCCTGAGAAGCATTTAATTTTTGCATGGCTTCAGGTGACAATACGAGATTTCCCATATAGCCTTCAGCACTAAATGTATTTATCCCTCCGGTTGGTTGAGCGATGACAACATTATTGCTATTCATCACTGTAACTAATGCTAAGGCAGCGGTAAATAGAACAATAGCAGTAGTGAATATCGTTTTTCCGTTGTTTTGTAAATCATGTTCAAAGTTCATTAAGAAGGATGTTGTGTAATATGCTTTAAAGCTTATATATATTCTCAAAATTTGGTAATCATAAACAAGGATAAATAGTATTTTAGAGAGGCAGGCCTTTCATGGTGTATGAATTTCTATAAAGTAGGACAAATTATTCCGGTAATAGTCCTGGTTTTGACTCACCGAACGATTTTAATTTCGCTCATATGTACGAAATAGGCTTTATGGTTTTTATACTATTAACATGTTATATCAAGTACATCATTTAGGCTATGATGTTATATCCGGAAGAGACGAAATGTACTTTTCTGGATATATAAAATTTTTAGTTGTCAATATTATACCGACTTTAAATTCAAAAGTCCAATCATCTTGATATTACATTCTATCATTTTGAAAAATGAATTTGACAAGGAGGATAGACTATTTATCCTTGGATCTGATACACAAGAATAAAAATAAACCCTGATCTACAATTTAGCTTACAATAACTTAGTTACTTGAGGATTACGCCATCCAATCTCCGGATTTTTTCAATAAAAGATTTGATATTTCATATCTTCTTCATTTATTTGATAAACCTTTAAATCATAATCAATTTTCACCTATCAGGTACGAATTGGAAGTAATGAATCTAGTCATAATAATTCACATTTTACTTGGATTTATCCTAGTTTATTTCGCAATTCGAGCCTATAAGAGAAGCAGGTATTTTCCTATGGTATACCTAGCAGCCGGATTTTTGCTGATAACTATTGGAGACACCATTATTGGTGATACTCTGAGATTCAATCATGAAGAAAGCAAAGAACTCATTGAAGAAGGTGTAGAAATAGCCGGATTTGTACTAGTAATAATTGCCGTGTTAAAGAGTTGAATAGTCCGTCTCCAAAAGATATATTGCCAGTATTAACTGATGAAACTAGTCTAAAAATATTAAAATTACTTGATGGAAAGGAATATAGTATCCAACAAATAGCAGCTCTTCTAAAGTTACCAATATCTTCAACATACAGAAAGGTTCACAGATTAGAACAAATAAAGGTTATAAAAAAAACAAAGATTGTACGGAATATTGATGGAACTGATGAATCATTTTATACTTCTTGGATTGATGAAATTTTAATAAGGTTAAAAAATAACGAAATCACCTGTAAAATTAAAAATAGACCTCAACAAGATAAAATCCTCCGGTTGTGGCAAAGCTTTAAACAATAAATTATTGTTAAAATAAATTGTGATCACTTGTCCTTCATTCTCATTTTATGAGAATGATAAGTAGTTTATTATTTCGAGAAATGGTAATAGATCATCAATGAATTATTACAGTTCTCAAAAATATATGCAAAGAAAAATTCTGTTCTCTTTGGCCATTCTGCCGTTACTATTGATTTCAGGTAGTGTGACAGTTTTTGGACAGGCCAATATCACAAATGCAACGTCGGCTTTAAATCAGACAGAAGTCTCAAGTAATCCAAATAATGAAATAATACAATTGATTGACTCAGGCATTGCTTCTATCAACAATGGAGACAATGAT
Organism: Candidatus Nitrosocosmicus franklandus; assembly: GCF_900696045.1. GTDB lineage: Archaea > Thermoproteota > Nitrososphaeria > Nitrososphaerales > Nitrososphaeraceae > Nitrosocosmicus > Nitrosocosmicus franklandus_A. The sequence continues at coordinate 2,177,359 of NZ_LR216287.1, read as the reverse complement.
GGAGCAAAGAAATCATTCTACCAAGCAGAATTAGCATTAGAAGACAAACCTGACCTAAGTAGTGTTGAAAAGCAAATTGAAGCATCATTAAAAGCTCTCAAAGATAGTGACACAAAAGCATCAATAATGCATGCTGAAGAAGCAAAGAAGAATTTAATCTAATTTTATTTTTTTGAAAATATAACTCTATAGTTTGTGATCCAAATGAATAATGCTTTAAATTTAACAAGATATGTTTTATGTGGATTATTAGGATTAATCAGTATACTTTATTTTGTTGTAGCATATGGAGAATACAGCGACTGGATGGAATTACTAGATTTTGGTATTAATAGTGAGTCAACAGAGAAAATAGTCGAAATTACACTATTCCTGGTTTCGAGCTTGATCTATATTGGTTTAATAGTATGGATTCTCAAAGTAAAGTTATCTCAAAAGTTTCCCTATATTATTTGTATATTGGCATCAGCAGTGCTAATTTCCATTTATGTTGCCTCAAGAACAATAGGAGTACCAATAGTTGGAACTGAATTTTATATTGGAAGGTTAGACTGGATCTCAAAAATCGTTCAGGTTTTGATAATAGGTTTATCAGGATTTATTTTATACAAGAAAAGCAAGCAAACCTATCCGAACCTAAGAACAAAATAGTCTTAGAGCCTATCCCAAAATTAACTTTCTATAGATGATTATACTACAAGAGAACTGTGCTAGACCAAGATAGTTTTCATCCTTCTTTTCATATCGTGTGAAGAGTTTCCTAAACCTGTTATGCCATGAATTCGTTCTCTCTACAACCCATCTCTTGGAAGAATATTTCTTACGGTTTGGCATTGATATTTCTTTGCCAATTTCACCTTTCTTCCCTTTTTTCTTCTTGATTGGAATGTGCAGAACATATCCTCGTTTGATTAATTCCTGTTCTTCCTCTGCAGATTTGTATCCCTTATCAAGACACAGATGTTGTAATCGTCGTCGTCGTCGTCTCGATCTGGATAATGATTTTGGTCTTTTTATTACTGTATTATCGACTACATCTGTTACCAGATTGATGTCGTGAGTGCTAGCAGGTGAAATTACAACCGATAGAGGAATACCTTTCTTCTCTGTCAAAATGTGTCTTTTTGTGCCTAGTTTGCTCCTGTCTGTGGGATTATTTCCAGTCTTGGCCCCCCTAAAGATGACTTTATGGATATACTGTCTATGGATTGCCACGTCCAGTTGAGACCAATTTTATCATCATAATCTTTCAATAGTTTGATCCATGCATTTTTAAATACATCCAGTTTATTCCACTCCTGAAATCTCCTGTGACAGGTAGAACCTGAACCATATTCTTTTGGAAGCATCTTCCACTGGCACCCCGTTCTAAGAACGTAAAGGATCCCATCCAGTACTTGTTTATATGGAATAATCGGTCTACCCACAGTTTTTGGAGGCTTTTCTTTAGGCAGTATCTTCTTAAACTCGTCCCATAATTCATCGTGAATCCTTCTGATAGTAGGAAGGGTGTGTTTTGCTTTGTCTTCCTTAGTCTGGACACAGATCACGGTTTACCAAGACAGATAAGGAGCTATATTTCTATCGAATTTTGGGATAGGTTCTAAGTGTTTTGTTAAAAACAATAATGTTCCTATGATTTGAACAAATGATATTGTAAGCATATTACTATTTAGTTTCTAGGTAAGGCTTAGTACCCTACTATTTTCTTAAATAAAAGAAATTATATTGATTATATGTAATGATCAAATGAAGCTTCATTCCCATATTATTTCATTTTCTAGTTCTCAATAAGTAAATTCACAAGTTGAAAATAGGATTTCGCGTCCCACTTCTTAAGTAACCCGTAACATTGCTGGATCTCTGACAAACCACAATGCCATCAGAAGTTGACTTTCTTTTGGAATAGTTAATAGTAAAAAGTTATGGATTCTACATAATTGATATTTTTGAGACCGTTCTTAATTATAAGTTTAATCTGAATAAATAAAGTATATCTCCTGACAAGTAACGAATTTTCATACTCACCTCACCGAATTAGATACTAGTTCCAGTAGCGCTATATGCTATATGTATAAACCGGTTGTAACAATAATCAATCATATTTGCAAATTGAAAATAAAGAATCTGTTGATTTATTATAAAATTGCATCCAAAGTTTATTTGTAAATAAAGTGATCTGCTTGCACTTTAAGAAAGGAAGGATTTAAGCATTCAAACAAAACCCCTAAGGACTAGACTAGTAAAGTAATTTCCATATCAAATTTGCAAAGCCTTCTTTATGCAACAAACCAATGTTTGCAACATCAATGTCGTTGTGGTCCGCGCTGGCAAGTAAAACAAATCCTTTATGAGTAGATGGATTAAACGCAATTATATAGTTGTATCCGTCAGCTGTAGTACCATTATGCCATACTATTTAGCTACCATAATTGGTATTTATCATCCATCCTAATCCAACATACAACCTCTCACCACTGTTGTTATCCGATATTTATACATTGTTTGGTCCCAGGAATCCATTATAGTGTCTGATTAAGTGCGATTCTTGCATTGCAATATCCAATTTGGTCTTAATCAACCCAATATTCGCTGAGACAAATTTGAACATATCATTAGCAGTAGAATATGTCCCTCCACTGGGTGCTATTACGGGAGCTAAATTCCAAGTGGGGAGTTCATCTCCATTAATATGTCCAACAGCCAAATTAGATTTCTGTTCATCTGTTAAAGTGATGCTTGTATTTACCATGCCCAGCACTGAATAAATCCTTTTTTCTAAGAGATCGTCATAAGACATATTAGACTTTATAGCTAAAATGTTACCTAACAATCCTGTACCAAAAGATGAATATCCAAATTTAGAACCAACTTCTGTTGTAATTAAAGTGTTAGAAAAACTTTGATATAATTCAGAAGGTGAATACTTTTGTGTACATTCTATTATTTTCATTCGGTATTCAGTAGTCCGGTTGACATCAAAGTTATCCATATGATCTTTACAAAAGTTATCTGGGAACTCGGGTAATCCAGCAGTGTGGGTTGCTAGATTTTCCAGGGTCATATTTTGTGCATCATATTTCGGTACCATTACATCAGAAGGTAAATACTTTTGTAGAGGATCATCTAGTTTAATCAGGCCGTCGTTCACGACGATATCTGAGAGTAAGATTGTGGTGAAAACTTTTGTGATTGAACCGATACCAAAAATTGTATTTTGGTTTACGGTTGTATTCACTGATCCTGATACGTTGCCATAACCATAAAACTGCATTCCATTTGGATCTACATAACCTAAAACAACTGCAGCGTTTGTACTATTGCTATTGGAGACGAAGTCTTCAATAGAGTGAGTCCTTTAATTCTCCGGATATTTGAAAATTTTCTGTTGGGTTCTCTGAGTTGCTTTGTGTTGTGAAATCTTTTTGAACAAATGTCGTGTTAGAAAAAAAGCCATATCCAGGATTTGTCATATCTGTAATTATTAATGTTATTGAAATCACGCTTGCAAAAAATAGTATAACCAATTTTGTTGAACAAAAAATCAAAATTAAGATATTAATTGCTAATGGTAATTGTATAAATACATTTGCTATTTATTATATACTAATCGCGTTGAGATAAACAAAAATTCATTAAATGAGCTTCTGTATTTATACCAGATGGTATAACCATATTAAGCTAATCCTGTTCATCTTATATGGAATACAACTCTTGTCACTCTGTTGCTCTATTTATACTGGGGCATCATGAAAACCTTTGATGGACTGTCCTGAATTAAAGAACTGAAATAACCATAATATTCATATTTATTTACAACATCGAAAGATCCGATAACCTTAGAACAATACAATTGCAACGATTCCATGTCCATAAACAATAAAAGGAACTAAACCCTTATAGTATATGGAATTTAATCTCCGCGGGTGAGAACTGTTACTAAATTCATGTTATTAAAAGATAAATAATCCATGATCCGTTCCACCTCATTTAATTTTGAAAGTTGTTGTGTTTTATTGTATCAAAACACATCTATTCTCTTAAAGGTAAACTAAACGAAACTGTCGCTCCTTTTTCATTCTTGTTATTTTGGGCCCAAATGATACCTCCATGAGCTTCGACAATGTTTTTAGATATGTATAGACCTAGTCCAATGCCTTTATCTGATTTTGTAACAAATTTTTCAAATAGTCGTGGTAAAATTTTCTCATCAATTCCTTTTCCTTTATCTTTGATAGATACTATTACCAATTCACTACCTTTTTCATTTTCTTTATTGCTTTTTGTATATTCAACCTCCTCGAAATTTTCGTGGTCTGTTTTATCATCGTTATTTTGACTTTTTGTAACTGAAACAGTAATGGATTCTCCATCCGAAAAATTAATTGCATTATTCATTATGTTTGAGATAACTTCAAAAATCCTAATTTTATCTGCATATACTATAACAGGATCGTTTTGTGGTTCAAAAACTATGTCAACTGGATTGAGCGAATTAGCATGAAGTGAAGCAACCCTAGTTTTTGTAAGGACGTCATTAATCACATCCTGTATTTTTTCGTTTAGATTAAAGGGTTCTTTATGTAATTGTAATTTGTTATTTTCGATTCGTGAGGTAACAAGTATATCACTTACTAACTTCTCGAGTCTTCGCGAATTCTTATAGCTTGATATAAGCCTATTTCTAAATTGCTCTAGTCTGGGCTTATCTTTGATTAAACGTTCAAATTCTTTAATGGTTGTTTCCATAGCTTTTGCTGAATTTTTCAAAAGTGATGGGATGTCCATTTCAATCAATTCAAAATTTCCTGATAAAGCTTGGATTGGTGTCCTTAATTCATGAGCCGCGATATCGACAAACTCTTTTTGCTTTAACACTAGTTGCTTTATCTCTTCATGGGCTACAATTAGATCTTTACTGACTTTGGCGAGTTCTTTATTGGTCAATGCGAATCTTTCATTGAGTTCCTTCACTTGGTTATTTGCTACGAGAAGATCCATTTCTAATTCAGTTAAATCCTTTCTTGCATTTTTTATTTCTTCTATTTTCTTTCTAATTTTAGTATTAGCAATGCTTAAAGATTCATTTGCCTCCCTCAATTCATCTGCCTTGGCTAGTAGTTCGCCTGTTTTTACGGTAAGGAGATCTTTTATATTCAAACCTTTATTGCCTTTTAACTCCGGTAGCGTTATGACTGTTCAATGTAGGCATTGCATAAATACTTTAAATAAATTACTAATTTTCATATGTTAAAAAATAACAAGATCGTTACTATTGGGTTTGACGAAGGTTATAAAAATCAAGGTCTACTCTTGTGTGAAATGTATTTGATTCATGTTAGCTTAAATCTTCAAACAATAAGGATATTAAATTTCGAAGAATAGGTGAGCCTTGGAATGAATAAGTGGTTGATGAAGGGACAACTGTAAAAATCCGACCAATAGTTTTAAAAATTACAGGAACATCAAAGTTTGATTCAAAAGGATTTCGTAGGTATATTCCTGAGACCAGAGTCAATGTATTGAAAATCAGTTGTAAAATTATAATCCAGCTATTAACTTTCAAGAAAAATAAAAGAGTGCCATCCTCCGCGGTAATTCCAAATATTGTCCATCATGCTCCTCAATGCGGTTCTTATTATAGTATGATGCAGAACTACAAGTATGTCACAATCAGTAACAAACGGCAACTCACCGTATAATAGTATTCTTGATTGGCTCAAAAAGGATCCAGTCTGCAATATAGAAGAAACAATAGATAATGATAATACAGTTTCAATTATTAATACCAGTTATTTTGAGGATTTTAAAATCGGCGTTTACGTTTATAAAAATGATGTTGGTAGAGTTGAAATTATATCTAGTCCTCGTCTGTTAGCTCAAGATGGTAAAATTTTACAGAATGTCGACTACAAAATTATTAATGAGTTTCAAACACGATTGACCAAAGACTTATTGAAGATTGGCGTATTCTGTTCATTGCAAACAAACAAAGATGGAAACTCCATTGGGCTGACCATAATATACCCTTTGTTTTTTGATAGCTTGACTCGAGAATTATTTATGAGTGCTGTCCATACAGTTGCTAGAGCATGTCTTATAACAGCTATAGAATTTGATAAATTTATGGTTGATCATCAATGACTGTACCAAATATTATGATAATATTTTTTCGTTAGTGTTGATATAACTATAGAGCAGAAACAATGGTCTAATGTATATGTGCTAAATGTTCTTTATCCTGTGCCCTATTATTTTACCATTAGACAGTATCTTAACAATTTGGAAATATAAATTGAACACTGACAAAAGTATATGGTAACAAATCATGACGTTTTCACTTCTCAATCAACAAATATTCTTGTTTAGTGCAAATTATTTGCTTACAACACCTTGGTATCCTTCCTTTAGAATCTTGTAAGTTTGCTATATATATTACCAAATATAGGATTCTTTGTAGGCTGTCCTGATCTGGTGTTTTTTGCTGAAATTATCTGCTACATTCTAATCCTTACCCTTCATTCTCATTCGAAATGAGTCTTCAAGATTTCTGGAACTTTTGTTTTTTCCCAGAATTTTTGATAAGCAACAATTAACTCTAATTGGAGTATTGCTCAACAATCCGACTACCCTCCCAAAACATATGTCCGTCTATTTCCTCGTATGCAGAGTTCAGGATACTTGAGCTTGCCATTGGATGTTTGATATTTATACCTTCACTGTATTGTGTGGTAATTGACTTTCCTGCAATTATATCCATAGAGGAACATTTTTTCTTTCTTTTCTTTTTGATTTTCAAAATTTTTTTCACATAGACATTTAAGAAAGATCTCATGTCTGACAAGCACCTAATGCCCCATCTCCATGTAACACCTTCCTTTTTGAACTTGGGGTATAGAACATCTGTATTAGTCTGACAAGCACATAGCATCGCTCTTTAGAATTTTGACGGACTTCCCAAGGTACCTGTTTTCCCATGCTTTCGTCATTTGAAGAATGCTAATTGTCTGCGTCCAGTCCTTGGGTGTGTTTATCATTTTTAATGATCAAATCATCAAAAGACTTTTTCTTTTTTATATGTCTGATATATTTTGATACCAATTGGAACTCCTTTAAAGCCAGTATAGTTCCAATAATACTTGTTGACAAGAGTGGAAATAACAAACTAAATAACACTATTGACGATGATAGCAAACAAGAATCCATAATAAAAAGCCATAATTGTTCCAGTTATTGTGCCTCCTATAAAATAAGGCATCTGACGCTTTAATACTGATTTTAATAAACTATCCAAACAACTAGCACTTTTTTTATCATGTAGCATAGTTTATAGGCGAATGCATGTTCGATGATTATTTCTTATAAAAATGGTTCACATGTTTCAATAATTGACTACTTATTGCTCAACTCACTTCTAATACTGAATATTAGCATTGGTAAGCATTTTATTTGCTTAAAGTATGGTTACTACTCATGACTGTATGCTGAAATGATCCATTTAACATTGTCACCTAACCAATTAAGTCGCCAGATATATTTACAAACTACGGTATTATCCTATTTTAAATAATATTACAAACTATTCGATGATAAAATTGCTTTGACCATTATCTAATAAGGTTGATTTCGTATCTCTAGCGGATTCTACATTAATTATGTCTAATCGAATTGAGTTATTAAATCAATAATTTTAGCTGACCAAAAAAATGTCTCAAGAAACGTTCTAGTTGACTAATCCTCTAAAACTGATTATCTGCAAATTTTCTTGCCTTTTTAATAATATTAGAGTATGTCGCTATCTGTTGAGTAACTAGACCTATTATAAAAAATGATATTAGAATCATAGACAAGAGGAGAAATAAAGATAACCTGGGAAATCCTAAAATTTCATTTACATTATTTTATTTATCCTGTGAAGATTTATTTTTTATTGTTTCTTGCTTAGGCTAATTTATCTATATTATGCCAAGATGACCTATAAAATATAATCTGATTCAACACATTTAGATACATGTCCACAACTTGGGCAGCTTTCTAAATTTGAAAAATTCTTATGGAAAGTATGATCACCCATTCGGTAAATATTGGAAATATGGTTAAAGTCACATAGCTTACATTTAATTCTTAGCGTCACAGTATATAATACAGGCTCATGGTATATTAGTCTTTTATAGTGATAACAGAAATTACAGTCTTGCTATACATTCTTAGTTAGAACTATGATTTACTGCTTAGTAGGATCACTATATTAGTAAGAAAATCGATAGGATAAGTTTTATACTAATTATTAATTTTCATTCATTAAATCTTTCAGTAATAATGACTACTGCCTATTTCTGAGGCAAAGGTCCGACAAACTGTTTTTTGGTATTTGTTATTTTATATCCTTTTTTGAGCATGAATCACAGTATTTTTCTACAATGATGGCTCCATCCACAGTAAATATTGCTTCCTGAGTAGCTGGAATGCCGCAAATTACACAGTGTTTAATCTTTCCGTCAAGATCAACGAAAGGTCCAATCGATGAAAATTTCTTAAAGGAATAGTTTAATGGTGCAACCATAGGGTTAGAATTTTTTTTTTCGCTTATCACATTGTCTATATACATTTCCTATCTATTAAGTATGTTGTGGCGCTTATCGCTTGTAGATTACTCTAATCGTTACTATCATTTAAAATATAGATCTTTCCACTTGTTCTATGAAGTAATAACGAAATCCATGTCGATTCACAACTAACATTGTTTGACAAAGTATGGAAATATCACTTTCCATTGATTGCGTTTTAATAAATGAATTTTCTGCTATTGCAGTTTGAGAGATTCTATTGCAAAATACTAGAATGAATCAAAGGATTTGTAAATCGCAAATTACTGAGCTTAATTCTTCCTTAATTACCCCCAGATCTCGGACTTTCCTCCTAACCTTTATACTATTCGGAACTTAATCCCTCCGAACCCGCTGCCAATCATACTAACGATAAAGGAATAATCATTTAGAATACTCATCAAATGTATTTTGAAAATAATATAAAGTTGATTATGTCTACAGTACTACATACTTGTCAACTTATCTGTTCATATATCCATCACTGTTTAGGATACTACACTGCTATCCTGTTCTGTAGATTGTTCTTGAAGAATTAAAATGTCTGAATACATTTGACCATTTTGACTGGATTGCCCAGCTACATTCTTTCCGTTGCTTTCCTGAACTTGTATATTTATTATATTGTTACCAGACTTAATATTCATTTAAATGGTTGGTATAGTGGATTAAGTGGATTATCGATAGGATTTATAGTTATAGTAACACTATCAGGTACGCTTCCCAAACCTTGCTAATTTGTTACTACAACCTTATGATTCTAGTCTCCTGAGACTCTATATCTGATGCAGTAAGGGTTGAAATAGCAACTGCAGGATCATTAGGCGTTACAGAAGGGCCATTGGTTCGAGTCCATCGATGTGTTGAGGTTCTTTATGTATTCATTTATCCTGTGTATATTTTTGTCGATACCTCGTGGTATTGGTAAATTAAGGGTAAGCAATCGGAGGTTCAATTTGATGTGCCAAATACAAAGAACTCGTGCGATTAGGCTACTCAAACTGACAGAAATATCTTTGTAAAAAAGAATTAAAAAAATTATGGAGTTAGGTCGATACAATAGGCGAACGCTTGTGCTCTCACGGTATCCGCATTAGTGGTATCTCCAACAACAGTGACTTGGATAGTGTCCTCATCTATAGGTATCACATTATCAGCAACTAATCTGAATGTCGGAGTATTGCCGTCTGCCCTTGATGATCCGCCCGTTAACAAGTCCCCATCTTCACAGCTAACTTCAATAAGGACAAAATTTGATCCTTCTTGGTTAGTTTCTATCTCGCTTTTCACAATATATAATCGAGGCTCAAATGCTGGTCCTGGTGGTCCTTCAGGTCCTGGTGGTCCTTCAGGTCCTGGTGGTCCCCTATCACCCCGTTCTCCCTGTCCTATTCTATTTGAAGATAAATTGTTACAGCTTGCAAAATTGTCATCTCCAGACACACATTGTGCCCCTTGGTTACTTTCTTGACTACTCTCATCACTCTGAGAGGCGTCATTGCCATCGCCATCCTGACCGATGACATTGTTGTTATCGCCGTTTGATTGAGCAAACGTAAAACTGTTAGGTTTTATCATTAATTCAGTTGCAGGAATTATTAGAATACCTAGTGTTAACAATACAATGGTTACGGAGCTAATACCTTTGTTTTTCACAAACAGTTACATTTTAAATTATTTTTATATATTTGGAATAACTTGTAGTATCGCCTTATTTTGTTAATGGTTATATGACTTCTTAGCAGAGGTGTTTCATGTAAGAATGAATGTATAACCTGAAACAGAAAACTTTAACTATGATATCTAGTTTAGTGTGTCATTCACTTAAGAATCTAATCTAGATAACATACATACTTCTCATTGCAAGTTATTTCAGTTACTGTGAGGAAAATAGCAAGCAAATATGTTTAGAAGTAGAGAATGTATAAAGATGATTTTATTCAGAATATTTTGTCTCTACCTCAAAAGGCCTTTATCAAACATGAATATGTAAAATATGATAAATCAAATTGTGATCATGATCATGGACCATACTACTATGGGTATTGGAAAGACAAAGGGACTAAAACTCAGAAAAAAGTATTTAGAAAAATTAGGACTATAGTTCTTGACTATAGAGCATAAAATCCATGGTGTTATTTATGCCCGTAAAATTTATAGCTCATCAATTTTCTTATCGGGAAAGTTCACAAATATTGTTGACTGCAATTAGGCGACACCATAAAATCCATTAAAAATCCGTTGTCTTGAATAACCAATATTGATACGAGTGACGAATCACATAATGAGAAAAAACTATCAAAGGGAGCAACAAAAAAAAGAAACGGAAAATTTATTGTGTTGAATTCGATGAATTCGATTGTTCCAAGTAATCTTGAGCAATTACTAGCTGAATTTGTATTTCAATGTCAGACAGGTTTCTGCCTATATCGCCATTGACTTTGTTAATAGTCCCTTTAAACTTCGGTCCTTCTCCGTCCTCATATCCCTCTGTTCTATCCTGCATTAATGCCATAGCCAAATTTTCTGTTAATCCATCCGGCAAGGAGGTCTGAGAAAACGAAAAAATCGGAAAAGATGCTCCTCCTATTAGGACCAAAGATAACAACAAAACCATTCCATAAAGTGTTTTCATTTGATTGTTGTCTACCTCATACTACTACTAATTGTTTTCGTCTTCATTATTTATTGCATTACTATGATCACTATCGTATTCATCAGAAGATTGGTCTAAGAAGTGTAACGAATTCATGATCCAGGTTTTTAATTCGACGCTTTCTAGATTTGTCTAGATCATCTGTTTATCCAATGGCATAGAATTCATCACTGTCTTTAGTAAAAATCAAAATGACTACCTACTTCAATTTGAGGGGATTTCGCCAGTTTTATGTAGTGTCATATGATATAATATGAAAGAAGCATCAAGATTCAAAGTTACATATTCGATACTAATTTTGCTAATGCTTTCTTGAGGCGATCACCTTTGAACCTATCTACTAGTTAATTCTGAATCTTTGTTGTTACTAAATACAAACCATGAAAATTATTATCATGGGGTTCCTATTCCAAATAATCTTGAACGTGGAATAACTCATAACGGTGAAGAGCGGAAGGTAGCAGATTTTGTGTAATTGGATGATTCTAATGATAAGACAGTGTTATATTTATTAATGGATTATCAAAGGTATTTGACTCTATACTGCTTAAAGATAAAATGTTATTATCAAACATAATTATTTGTTTGAAGATCTAGTATGGATTTTGCTTCATTATTACCTTGATGAATTATTTTCATTACAAACATACCTATAAATTTCTAAACTCAAATTCAAAAACGGTCAGCTTGAATCACAAATCTAATATCTTTGATACGAAATAAATATCTCTACTATGCAGGTCTATAAGCAATAATATTTAGCCTTATAAAATCTAAGAACCAGCGTTTATCTGGTTCATTGTTATATTTCTCAACTTGATCTAAAAACAGATATAAAAACAGATCCTTTAGTTCATCAATATGCTCATCGTTTTTTTGAGATAAATGATCCAGGTAAGATTTCAGTACCACTGTTTTTACAAATTTAGAATACATCTGGCGATCTGGAAGAGAAACACAATCACTATGGGTATATGTTTTTATATTTTTGTAACCTATCTCTCTAAGCAATTTATTCGTATCATCAATCGTTGGAAAATACCATGGTTGTTTCCAATCGGTAAAGTATTTCTTAAATTGATCAGAATTTGCAATTTGTTCCACTAATTGGATGATTTGTTGTAGATTATTGTAGCCTCCACATTGGATTAATAATTGACTTCCACAGTCCTTATCATTATTTTTGGTACTCATTGGTTTTAGCTTTTCCAAGAAACTTTGAAAGACTTTTTTATGGTCTTTTACCCAATGAAGTGCGGAATTAGAAAAAATAACATCCACCTTTTCTGGAAGTGCTATTTCAGTAAAACCAGATTGTATTATTTCAACATTTTCAAAGGATTGGAGATTGATTTTAGCTTGTTTAATCATATTGGAATCAATATCAATAGCATAAACTTTTCCTTTTGGAACCTTTTTGACTAATTCTTTAGTAAGCAAGCCTGATCCACAACCTGCGTCCATCACAATTTCATTTTTACGCCATTTTCGACAACTAATCAACTGTCGACCCCATTTATATTGAACTAAACGTGAAACTTGATCATAGGTATGTGCATCCCAAGAACCCGTATTATGATGTTCCAAGCTTTGTTCGCTTTTATTATTTCTAAATAGTATTAATAATTTTGCAGACACCAGAGTCTGAGACTCTAATGTGGTCTGCCAAATAATCCAGAGTAACAATTAACGACAAGCATTTCCCTGTCTCGTTGAATACATTTCATAACATATGATAATAAATTCGTCCTGACTTGTTAGTTATGGATCTAGTATTGAAAACGAAACAATCCGCCAATTTTGGTGGCTCTCTAAAATCTGTATTATGAGTCTAATGAATTTGATACTTGCAACGAAACCAAGAACCTTAAATGAAATCTTGTTTTAGTATGATTGCAGTTTCGACTGTTGTAATCGTAAGATATTGTGGGCCACTGGATTTTATTTCTCGACTTTTGTTTTGTACCTATAAACTCGCATTTTGCGACTCGTAATGTGTCTATAGCAAAACCTTAGGTACATACGACATTCCTACTCTTTTATATACCATCACACAACGTTACCATCCATGACAGAAATAGTTTGTCGAAGGTTAGGTTAACTATTAAACTCCTCTACTACTTTTGGTAATCAACATACGTATATAATATCATACAAATCTATTTCTCCGTTACCATATACAATCAAACATAGCATCGTTTCGTTATATGTGTATGAGACTCTATCAGCCAATATCCTTTAATTTATGGTTATTTTTGTGGAGTTGGACTTGAGATGAAATCCAAAGTATTTTGTTTCTCTATCACTAGACAATCAAAGCGAGTACCAGGAGAGGATAGTAGAAGAACAAAATATAGTATAAAAACAGGATAGGTGAAATTATTTTTTGGTAACGTTATTTCAATCTGAGGAATTTAAGTTACAACTTTAATTTGCTATTGGGGTTTTTGACTCATCCTTTAGAGTTATAGATTGGATAAATACAACTTTGTCGAATCGCCAAGAATACAAGCTCTGCTACATCCTTGGTTGTAATTTTGATTGCAAGATTTTTGTATACACAAGCTGGCTGGATGAGAGTAAAAGTTATTTTATTTTTCTTAAATGTAAGATTCTTGCTAGTTTACATTCGTGCCTTGAATGCAATAAGCCTTTGTCGATTCTCAATGCTTATGTTCTTTTAGAGTATAATATCAAAACTAATCAGGTATTAGATCGCTTTTTAAGTTGGTTTCGATTTCTATCTCATAGCTTTTGTGGGGTTGTAATAGTCTTACCTATTTGATCCCCATTCATCATCATTACATGTCCTTTTACCATATTTTGGAATGGTAATACTGCATTTATTAATGGTTTAATTTTTTTATTAGCTGTCCAGTATAACATATCTTCTAGTTCCGCTCTTGTTCCTTGAGTCGCTCCAACAATATTTATTCCCCTAAAAAAAAGATAACGCAAATCTATTGTAGAATCATATCCGGTAGTTGCACCTGTTGAAACTAGAGTCCCTCCCATTTTCAATAATGCCACTGCCTGTGGAAACACAGTTTTACCAATATGTTCAAATACTATATCTACACCCTTCTTGTTGGTTATTCCTCGTACTTTTTTATACCAGTCTGCTTCTCTGTGATTTACTACATGATCCGCGCCCAATTCTAAACATTTATCCATTTTTTGCTTGTTTCCAGCCGTAGCTATTACATTGCAATTATGTAATTTTGCGATTTGAATTCCTACCATACCAACTCCGCTTGTTCCTCCCATTATCAAGACATCCTGACCAGGTTTAATTCTCGCTCTGTCAACGAGCATGTGCCAAGAAGTCATCCCAACCATTGAGATAGCTGCTGCATCTTCAAATGATATGTTATTGCTAATCTTTACTATATTTACTTCTGGTAGATGCGCATATTGGCAGTATCCTCCCCACAGAGGACCAGTTTGAAATCCCCACACCTGCCTTTTTTCACAGTCATATTCTCTACCAGATGTACAGAGGTTACAAATTCTGCAACTTAAATTCCCATGGGATACTACCCGGTCTCCTTTTCTCACGGAAGTAACCTCTTCACCAACTTCCTCAACTATGCCTGAAATATCTGTCCCTGATATATGTGGCATAGGTACCTTGATCGGTCTACCCCAAATAGCCCACAAATCGTTGTAATTGTAGGACGTAGCTTCGACCTTAACCAACACCTCATTTGGCTTTATTTTTGGAATATCTATATCTTCAATTTTGACAACTTTTTCAGGATCTTTGTCATGCTCTCTAAACACGGCGGCCTTCAAAATTTATCTCCTTTCATTTGAAGTGATGTTGGATAAATATGAATTGATCTCTATAATTATATCAAAAAATAACAGGTTCAGGTATGTAAAGACAGATAGACAGGTTAACTGCACTTGTAGGGAGATTATTGATTAATCGTCGACAGATTAGATTAGGGCAATGAATGGAAACAATATTGCCTTTGCTTTAGTGGGAATAATACTATAAAATAACAAATGATATAAAAAATTTTGTAAATTGCTTTTTGACGACCATTTATTGTGTTGGCTGCTTGGATTCAAGAAGATTTCAATACGGAATTTCGAACCAATTGATCAATCGACAAGCGATTTCAGCACTGAAAAATCTGAATAAGGAGGAACAGAAAGGATCGTCAACTAGGTACTAGTAACAAGTCCTGTGGTTTTTGATTATTCTGTCAAAATAATCTAAATAAGAACAATAAAAAAGTATAGTTGTTATTTGTAACGGTCTTTTTATTCCTGGTTATTATTGTTAATCCTGTTTAAGACATCTTGATAATCTGTAAGAGGAACAATCTTTATAGTGTTATACGAAGATATTCCAGATTCTATGCAAAGTTGTTCTATATTGTGAGCACTGTTTGCCTTTACAAGTATGATCCATTCATGCTCTAATACAGACATGTAAAATCCGTTGATTTCTTGCACTTCATATTTAGTCGAATTTAATTTCAGTTTGTTATAAATCTCCTTAAAGATCTCTTTGCTTTTGTTATTATTGAGAGGACATGATTCTGGACTGTGTACTGCAAATATTCCAAATAGTTTATACGAAGAACTCATCGGTTTTTTCATGGATCCTAGATTTATAAATATAGGTAATAACCAATCAATTAAAAATCACACTCAAAAGAACAAAATCTTTTATACTTGCAATTAAAATTCGCAAAAGGTAGATTACCTATTTGGTTCATTGTAAGAGGTTATGCTATGGAGAAAAAAATATCATGCCGCTTATATTCTGGAATTAAATTCCAAGTGCTCATCCTGTGAAATAGCATTCAATACTGACAAGTATAGATGTTATTGCTGCGGGAATAGACTTCGAAAACGAAGCATAAAGGCTAACAGATCCAATATTTCTAGATTCAGAAACGATCAAAGATAAGATATTAAAAAATGAAGAAAGTTATCATTTTGTCACAGAAAATACTATACTAGCTTAACAAATTAACATTTTTTATTTCAAAAGTTCCTTGGTGAGAATAGGTAAACTAATAATAAACTTTGCCTTGTCTTTCATTTTTTGTCCGCCCAGATACTTCTACCATGTGCCTCTATAATTTTCCTCGAAATATATAATCCAAGTCCGTAACCGTCCGTTGATTTGAACTTTTTGAACAAATCTCTCATCATTTTTGAACCAATACCTTGGCTGTTATCTTCTATACTTATTTTAATTGCTTGTCCTTTCTCTTTTTTCGAATGATGTGAATTTTTACTGCGTAGTAATGGCAGTCATAGCTGAT
The DNA here is from genome assembly GCF_900696045.1 of Candidatus Nitrosocosmicus franklandus. Lineage (GTDB taxonomy): Archaea > Thermoproteota > Nitrososphaeria > Nitrososphaerales > Nitrososphaeraceae > Nitrosocosmicus > Nitrosocosmicus franklandus_A. Next base: position 2,160,809 of record NZ_LR216287.1, on the reverse strand, counting down.
TTCTTGATTTTTATAGATATAATTCCACGCTTTTTCATATTTGATTTTGTTGATATGGGTTTTATCGAGTTATGGATCAAATTTGAAATTGCTTCTTCAATTCTATTCCTGTCAGCCATAATAAAGCACATTTCTCAGAATAATTAAATACATTAAAGAAAACCAGCAGATAAAGAAATGCAAATCAAACTAAAAAAATTTTTTATCCAAATAAAGATAATTATCCGCTCCATGTAAGAGTCGAGTAGCTTCTCCGAACCAACTATCAATTAAGGAGATTCAATGGATCGATTGAAAAGACAAATATAATTTATTCAATCGTGTTGCTCTATGGATAAAGCGCCAGTTCCAATTAAAGGATTATTTGAGACACATCTTACAGTAAGCGATCTTCAGCGATCAATTAAATTCTATAGAGAGATTATTGGACTTGATCTTGGGCTGGAAAATTCAGAACGTCAATGTGCTTTCTTTTGGATTGGTAGGTCCAAAAACTCAATGCTTGGATTATGGTCTACTCAATCAATCCCCATCGGGTTGGTTTTACATGTTGCATTTGAAGTATCTCTGAATGATTTGTTGAATACATCCAGAGTTCTAAGATCCTATGGAATAACCCCTCTTTCCTTCTTTGAACAAGAAACTGATGAACCAAGTGTGTTGTGTTGGATACCAGCCGCATCTATCTACTTTCGTGATCCGGATGGTCACCTCATAGAATATTTGGCTTTATTAAATGAGTCTCCAAAACCCACTCCTGGTGTGATTCCGTATTCAGAATGGGTCACTGATAGAAAAAATAAATGAGGAAGTGCTTGAGATAATATTCGATACTAAATATCCGATTTGTATTCTTTTACTAAAATCGTGTACTATGCGGAACTTGATCCCTCTGATGGTGATACTACTAATCGAAACTATCAAGCTCATATTGTTCTTAAACAAATATTTTCAGTTTACATTGGTTCTAAAACTCTTTTATAATTTCCAACTAATTATGATTCTAGAATCAAAATTGGGAAAAGTCGCAGCAATATTGTCTGACTTTGATGGAACTTTATGTCCTACATCTGACATAGGATGCGGCTATTACAATGATTCAGCCATGATTCCGCAAATACTTGAAGATATTCTTAATAAAATATCTTTAACTATCCCAATAGGCATTGTAACTAGCAAGGACTTTGATTTCATATATCCAAAAACCAAAAAATTTGCAAAAATTTTGTCATGCGTTTTGGTTTAGAAACCTTTGCCGTAAATAAAAATGAACAAGCAAATCAAGATAAAATTTTTCTCAAAGATGATGAATCTGATCTAGGTGCTATTACTCTAAGGGGGAGTTATTCCTTCTTAGTTCATGAAATATTAGAAATCAACTCTGCTATTTTAACTGAAACTGCCGCTTATTTAGAAAAAAATTGCCGAGAATTTTAGCCTTGAAAAAAAACTTCTAAAAAGCAAAAACGATCTACTAGGTGGAATAACTGTTAGCTGGAGACATTATTCTGATTGGAACAGAAATAAGAAAAATATGAAGAGATTCTCAAAGATTCAATTTCTGTTGCTTCAAATAATCCTCAGCGCGAATCCAATAGTAATATTCCAAAAGAAAAACTTGACTCTTGTGTTTCACATCTTTTTATCCAGGAGTATTCCACTCATCCTTTTATTGATGTGTATATTACCAAAGTAAGTAAAGGAGATGCATTTGAAATTGTTGTATCCAAATTAAGTCAAATTTCTGACATTACAGGACAGATAATGTATCTTGGCGATTCTGAAAACGATGATCCTGCTTTCAGAAAATCTGATGTCTCTATTGGTGTAAGTTCGGATGATAGGTTAAGTCCGCGCTTAGATTACACCTATACCATAAAGTTTGAGAATTTACCTAGTTTTTTCAATAGACTAGTTGACAACAACTATATTTTTTCTGAATCACTTTTAACTTTTTAATAATCACCATCTTCCAAAACTACATAAGGGATTGTAGAATCATCGAACAATAATAGTATTGAAAGGAATAGAGTTTATTTTGCTAGCAGGTGGAGCCATCTTGGGGGCCTATATCCGATATAAAATAACCTCCTTTCCTTTGATTCTCGACATTATTGGTTCAAACGTCTTGATAGTAAACATTATAGGCAGTTTCATTCTTGGTGTCTTTTCTATTTTGTTAATCCACTGGAACTTAGACCAAAGATATTCTTTTTTTGTTGCCATTGGCTTTTGTGGCTCTTTAACCACTATGTCATCCTTTGCATTAGAAAACATAGTAATGTTTGAAAACAAACAAATTTTAAATATGATGGTTAATGTGTTAGCAAATGTAGGACTTTCTTTTTTGGCTCTTTATGGCGGAAGAGTCTTAATAATTCAGTTACTTTAGTAATATTATCTTAATGACATTAAAACAGATGATTTGTTTGAACATTCGTATAAAGAAAAACGATGACATGAATGGAAAAAGACTTGAAAAAACCATTATAGATTTCTTGATGAAGTCAAAGGTTTTAGGTGCTATTGTCTGGTTAGGAGTAGATGGATTTGGAAGAAGAGGCAAGTCAACAGTTCATTTGGAGGGATTGATGATAAACCAGCCCATGATGATTGAAACTATAGATGAGGAAGAAAAGATACGACCATTGTTAGTACCGTTAAAACAAATGATAGGTGATAACGGCTTTATTACTATTCATAAGGTAGAAGTGGTATAGTCCTGAATCATAGCATGGCTTAAAAATTAGCTATACAATACTAATAATAGAATCCGTTAGATATTTCAAAATTATGAGGCTGTCTTTAAAGTTTCTTTCAAAAAGTTATTAAATATAATGTATTTTAATCTCGTCGAGTCTCCAGTGACTGAACAAGAACTATGGAGATGCTTATTATGATTCTCTATGCGGGTCTGGGAGGAGTCATTGGATTCATTGGGGGACTGATCGGGCTAGTCCTTGGAGTAATACGGTTTCCATTTATTTTAGAGGCGGAGACTTCAGCATCAATTGCGGCTGGAACTAACCTTTCTGTTAGCACAGTTGGCGCAATATCAGGTACAATAAACCATTACCGTCAAAAAAATATTGATTTCAAAATTTTTCTAGTAATAGCATTATCTGGAGCCTTTGGTGCATTTATTGGGTCGTTTCTGACTAATTTAGTTTCTGCTGTGATTCTGCTGTGTTTAATAATCATCATAATATCTTACGAGGCCATGGATTTGATGATTAAATCTAGAAAAGTTAGTAGGGGTGCCAATAGGAATTATGATTCCAAACTAGTTGCCTCTACTGGGAGTAATACTATTGATAAAGAAGATATTTCAAACACCACCAGTATCGATTCAATTGATGGACACAAGATAAGAGAAATATCCAAAGAATCTGGCATAGGATTTAGTGTTGGACTATTGGGCGGAATGGTTGGACTTGTATTAGGAAGCATAAGGATGCCCGCTATGATTTCTATTCTTAAACTTCCCACAGGAATTGCAATAGGAACTGATCTGGCTTCATCAGCATTTATGGGAATAGTCGGATTAATAGGACATTTAATAAATAATAACATAGATTTTGTCATCCTAACTTTAATGAGTCCAACTGCAATGCTAGGAGCATTTTTGGGGTCAAAGTTTACTAACAAGATAGATGAATCAAAGATGAAGTTTGTAATTTCTATAGTTTTAATTGTAATTGCAGCTGCTATGTTTTTACGACTTTTTGGACTAGTTTATTCATCATACATATTCTTGTAAAGAGTGAATAACAAAGGAGTATGAGACCTTTCTATTGGGAAGCCAATATGTACCAAAACTTGCTTAAGTTGACGCTAATCGTGATATAGATGTTGAATCGACCCGAAATTGTCTTATTTTTCACTGAACCAGCAAACCATGGGGAACTTAATTCTACCGAAACTTTCAATATTTTTTTTTGAAGGCGATTGCTAAGGATAAATCAACCATGCATTTCTGAACTACTGAATCAAATCCAGATTATCTGTGTTGCAGCAAGAATCGTTGAATTTGATCGAATGTTTCAGTCAACTACTACAAGATTCTTATGGAAATGTAATATATCAAGAAGATTAGTAACTTGAAAATCTAATTATCTTTAGTTAAATATCATTTTATTAGTTAAATCACATTAAAACAACAATTACATTGAATTAGAATATGATGATTCGTTATTCGACGTTGTACAGAAAGCGCATAAAAAATACTCAAACGGTTCAAGATGATGGGTTTGGCTTTCATCTTAATCCATCAAAGTTGATAAAGATGAGCATCATAATTGGAATTTTATTTTCTTTTTCGATTGCTATTGACAAGATGTTGAAAAGTGACCTTGAGGTTTACGCACAAACAGAACAAAAACAACAACATCAAAGTGAAGCTGAGAACAGTTCGTCAGAGCAAATATCCATTAAGTTAGATTCCGTGAAATTTACTTCTCTTGACAATTCAGGAAATAATCAACTAAAAGTTGATATAACTTATAAAACAAATGATCCTAAATTAGTAAATACCTTCATGCATGGTGTTATGAAAGTATATACAATTGATGGAACTCTTATAAAAACATCAAGTATTCCAATTGGATATATTTTAGGGCAAGCAGGTCCTATGCACTTTGCAACAACAATTGATGATAAATCAATACATCATGTTAAAGCTGAAATCGCAATGACTGACTCTTCTAAATTAGTAAAGATATCAAACACCATTGAAGTCGATGCAACATTTGAAAATTAATAATTGCGTGTCACAACAGGCTTAAATTTATTTATTCATTTATTCAATTGCCAATAGTTTAAAATGACTGAATATTCCGAAGTAACGATAACTATGTTATGGATAGGCTTTGTACTAATGTCTCTGGGTATTATATACAGAAAAAGAATAGTCAGATTATTTAGAAGATAATAATGGAATATTGATTGGATCTTACTTTATAATGATCTCTCCCTCTTCCTCCCTCTATTTAATGATTCATGGATTTCTATCTGATGGTTTATCTATAATATTTCCTTCCGTAGTTAGAACAAAAAGATTGGTTATTTAGCTGGATTCTTTATGACATTATTTTGTCTTTGTATTTGTAACTACTGACGTTCTCTAATGAGGTAAATTTTCCTCGAGTATATTGTCTTCGATCAAATTGTCTAAAGAGTCATCACTATATTCTATTCCTTCTGTTGCATTAATCACAGTATTGTTGTAAACTTTGTTGTCGACAGAGTTATGATACAAATAGATTCCTTGGCTTTCACAATTGCGTACAGTATTTCCATAAACTTCGTTATCGTGTGATTGAGATAGGAATATGCATTTTTCCTCATCATGAACGTTGTTATTTCTAGCTATGGAATCATACATATTTCTACTAAACATTATTCCTGAGCCCGCACTATTGTATACTTCATTATCTTCTATCGTAATGTTATAACAATCCAAAGAACATATTATGCCCATAGCTCCATGGTCATGTACAGTATTATTTCTTATTATCATGTCATGAGTGGCTGTGTGCGGATCAAATCCGTACATAAAATTATGGTGCACATGGTTGTCCTCTAGAATTACATTCCCAACACCTACAGAATAGAATCCAAAGCGATTATGGTGTATTTCGTTATTTTTTACTATACTTGTCCCATTACTTCCATAGTAACTAAGACCGGAACAACCGCTCCCACATTCGTAACCTAAATAGGTAAGTTCCGAATTGGTTACATTCATAGTACCCGTAATCTCATCATCTGCCTTAATATATGGTCTAGGTACTGCGTCAATGCCAGTATGTTCGTGTTTTCTATCAGGTAATATGTCATATTCAAATTTTATGAAGTCGTTGTTCTCAGGATCCCATGAAGAGATTTTCACGGAATCTATAATTAAATTACCTAAAACAGTGATAGAATTAACGTTATCTCTGTCGCCACCACCTTCTTTGTCTCCTGCTAGGATTTTTAACCATGTGGTATCTTTTGAGTCAATAACCAGGGTAGCACCCTGCTCTACCACTATGCGGGAATCTAACACCCACGTATTATTATCTTCTTTTTTTAGCAAATCTGGATTTTGTATGGCATTATTCACCTCTGAAAGAGTAACGTCTTGAGCACAAGAAATCGAAATCGTATTTCTCTCGCTGTCAATGCTATAACTAATACAACTCTGTTCATTATCTTCTTGAGCATGTGTCCAGTTGTTTGATATATACGGAACAACTACTACTACTAGCGCAATGGTCAGTAAATAACGGACGTCTAACCTTCGAATATCCAAATTCAATAGACTACTTGTCAAAAAAATAATTATATGGATTATCTGTAAATTAGCTAGAACAATTCATTAATTTAATATATGATTTATTGGATATTTCTAAATTTTTCATTTGCTTATACAAAAACTAGTTTATGTGTCGTTATCAAATCTGTCCAATCTTTCCATCATAACATTGACCTCCTCTACTTTTTTTGCTGTCAATTTGCAAAAAGATAAGAATTGAAGACAAATTTTTATGTAATAATTTTCTAATGTTTATGCACGCTAATTCAAAAATCACAGGATAATATGTAATGACTACACGTTTTCCCTCATTATCCTACATAATTATATAGAAAACTACTGAAGATAGATTCCAAGATTCTTTATCCGAGTTGGTTGATCCCATACTCTCCCTTTGATTGCTCTGTTTACTTTGCCCGTTCAAATTCTATATATATCTTTGAAGGAACTGCATAAGGTATAACTTGGTTTATCTTATTTTCAATATTGTCAATTACTGATTCTATTGTATCCATATCTAAATTATTCACCAAACTCACTTCTATGGCAATTAGTACATCTTCTGGTGCAAGATGCATTGAACGAATTGAAATTATCTTATCTACTTCTGGGATTTTGGATATGATATTGTAAATATTCTGATTGTCTCTTCTGGATATTGATTCTCCTATTAACAAATCTTTATTTTCTCTAGTTAAAAAGAATGCAAAGGACATTAGTACTGTACCAATCAAGAGTGAACCAACAACATCTTAAATTAGATTTCCCGTTACATCTGAAAGAAAAACCGCGGTAGTCGCTATAGCAATTCCTAACAGAGCGGCTGAATCTTCCACTATAACCGTTAAGATAGATGTATCTTTGCTTTCCTTAAATTCTGTCCTCATACTAGAGAAAGTTAATTTTTCGCCTCTATCTTCAATTCCTTTCTTAAATATTCTAAAAGCTATTCTTAGGGCATTTGCTTCAAACACGAAAGAAATTGCCAAAATTATATAAGTTATAGTTACGTTTTCTAGGTGATGGCTTTTTGTTCCCAATAAAGAACTGAACCCTTGTTCTAATGATAATATTCCAGATATACCAAATATTAGAGTGGCGACTATAAAAGACCAGAAAAATTGTTCTTTACCATAGCCCAATGGATGTCTTTCGGTAACCTGTCTTTTACTTGTTCTAATTCCAACTAGCAGTAATACCTGATTAAAAGTATCAGAAAACGAATGATATGTTTCAGCCCACATAGAAGTGCTACCAGTCATTAGCGCTGCAATGAGCTTTGATACTGCAATTCCTAAATTCCCAAATAAAGCGGCGTAAATTGCTTTTTTCGAGCCACCGCCGCCAAAAATTTTTGTAATATGCCACCCATTTATAATTAAATACCGAATCCAAAATTGATTGTAAGAATTCTATACTATTTGTAGGAAGCGTTTGTTTGGTTGTAATCAATTACATCAAGTAGGAATTCTACAATGTATAAGAAAAATCTTGTCTCTGAAACTTTTTTATATAGGAATCATTAGTAATAATTTATTCAAACCCAAACTCATCCACTAGAATCATCATCATCATCAGTTCATAGAAAAGTGTTTTTCAAAATTGATGGAAGATGTTGCACTAGGTGTCAAACTGAATTAGATGGCACCTTAGATAGTCTAAATGGTGTTAAAAAAATTGAACTAAACTATATTACCAATATTATGATGCTTCAATATGACGCAAGTTTAGTGTCAAAAAACAATCTTGTTAAAATACTAGAATCACAATGTAACATTCTAAAGGTCAAAAGAAATAATTCTATACTGGAACTATGATTAAATACAGATCACATGGTCAAAATACAAATGAATTGAATTTATTTTTTGATCAATGCATCACTGGCTACGAAATTTATAAATCGTCTTTTTGTGTATGTATTTGTAAATAATGGAAAAATAGTAATTTTTACACCATTTAATAGCCCGATTTAAGCTATCGTTTATCGTTACACCAAATAAGAGTATTAATCATAGACGAAATAAAAAAATACAAACCAAACGAGACGAAATTTAGAAAGATCAGGTACAACTTGATAAAAATTCCACTCTATTCCTAACCAAATTAAACCATCTACTTTTAAATTCTGCGTTAGATCATAAATGGTGTGATATTATAAAATAACAAAAACGAATGAACGGTCAAAATATAAAGTTGTCATTTACTATACCAATTGAGTGGTAGTAGAGTTTAAATTAAAATACTAATACATTACGAAACTCGTAATTTAGAACCATATGTTGCAGTAATTGATTGTCAATTCTGTAGCCATCCATTCAGAAATGATGGTATTCTATATATTGATCTGAAACATCTGTGGGTGCAGAACAAAAAACCAGTAAGAAACTATGATGTGAACTGTGATTTAAACCACAATAAAGTTTTATCATCATGACTGTTCTAAATATAAAGTTCATTATTAGGTGATATTTCTACTGCTTGACATTATTACTATTGTTTTAGCCAAACCCCTTTCCATAAGGAACTTGTTTTCACCGAATTTATTTATGAAAAATCTATTGTCATTTTTAGATTCTCTTATAAGGATCAAACAAAATAAATAAGAACCTATCCCAAAATTCGATAGAAATATAGCCCCTTATCTGTCTTGGTAAACCGTGATCTGTGTCCAGACTAAGGAAGACAAAGCAAAACACACTCTTCCTACTATCAGAAGGATTCCCGATGAATAATGGGACGAGTGTAAGAAGATACTGCCTAAAGAAAAGCCTCCAAAAACTGTGGGTAGACCGATTATTCCATATAAACAAGTACTGGATGGGATCCTTTACGTTCTTAGAACGGGGTGCCAATGGAAGATGCTTCCAAAAGAATATGGTTCAGGTTCTACCTGTCACAGGAGATTTCAGGAGTGGAATAAACTGGATGTATTTAAAAATGCATGGATCAAACTATTGAAAGATTATGAAGATAAAATTGGTCTCAACTGGACGTGGCAATCCATAGACAGTATATCCATAAAGTCACCTTTAGGGGGGCCAAGACTGGAAATAATCCCACAGACAGGAGCAAACTAGGCACAAAAAGACACATTTTGACAGAGAAGAAAGGTATTCCTCTATCGGTTGTAATTTCACCTGCTAGCACTCACGACATCAATCTGGTAACAGATGTAGTCGATAATACAGTAATAAAAAGACCAAAATCATTATCCAGATCGAGACGACGACGACGACGATTACAACATCTGTGTCTTGATAAGGGATACAAATCTGCAGAGGAAGAACAGGAATTAATCAAACGAGGATATGTTCTGCACATTCCAATCAAGAAGAAAAAAGGGAAGAAAGGTGAAATTGGCAAAGAAATATCAATGCCAAACCGTAAGAAATATTCTTCCAAGAGATGGGTTGTAGAGAGAACGAATTCATGGCATAACAGGTTTAGGAAACTCTTCACACGATATGAAAAGAAGGATGAAAACTATCTTGGTCTAGCACAGTTCTCTTGTAGTATAATCATCTATAGAAAGTTAATTTTGGGATAGGCTCTTAATAAAATAATCTTTTAATATCAAAACGTGTCATTAAACATATTTGAACTTTAAAAAGGTTAATTTAGGATGTAGATTAATTTACTTGACTCGATGTCCATCTATTGTTTATGGCTTTTGATTGCAGGCATTCCTTGTTTATAATTCATAGATACATAATCTGCTACTTGATAAGGATAATTATCAATGGATCTAACCAGAGCTTTCGAAGTTTATATCGCACAGGTATCACTCAGTTTGATTTATACTTCACAACCAAATTAGTTGTTTGATGTCTATACTAATTTTCCAAAGTAAACACAATGACATACAAACGTTATACTTATAAAAAAAGATTCTTTTGTCTTAAAATAACATCATTTTTTTGGAAGATTGTTATTGTATTAATCAAATTCAAAGTAAGGGCAATAGACTATATAGAACAATAATATATTTTTCCTTATATAACAAGTAGGAATGTTTATCAGTAAAATAAAGAAAACAGTAGATGATCCAAAGTTTAATCATTTTATTACAATAGTTATTCTCTTACAGGCAGCTAGTTTAGCATTAGAAACATTTCAAGAGTTAGATACGTATAAGGTACTCTTTGAATCAATCAATATTTTCGTTATAGTTGTTTTCATAGTTGAAGCTTCATTAAAAATATTCTCTACCTATCCGAATGTTACTTTGTATTTTAAGGATGGATGGAATTTGTTTGATTTTTCCATAATAGTATTATCATTAATTCCTTTCAGCGGAGGATATTCAACGATTGCAAGATTGGTAAGACTTCTCAGGGTTACTCGACTTACAAGTACATCAAAAGAAATGTCTGCAGTGGTTATGACAATAATAAAATCGATACCAAGTATGATAAATATTCTTCTACTTTTATTACTTGTTTTTTTCATATTTGGTATAACAGGTTATCATCTGTTTAATGACATAGACCCTAAGCATTGGGATTCTTTGCCTAGATCCTTTTTGACACTATTTGAAATATTAACATTAGCGAATTGGACAGATATAATGTATATTGCTATCGATGTTAATCATTTGTATGGAATTTATTTCATTAGTTTCATCTTAATAAGTACTTTTGTAGTCATCAATATATTCATAGGAGTAATAGTAAGAAAATCTGAAGAAGCCTATAAACAAATTGAAAGTCACATATCTGTCACACCTATAACTCAGAGAGATATTGGATGAAATAAAAGAAATAAGAAAGAAGATAGATAATTTAGAATCAAAGCTTTCAAAATCAGATTCCTGAAAATAAAAATTACTTGGGATAGAAACAGTAATTTATGCAAATATATAAAATGTTGTTATACTATTAGTCACTTTTTTTACTTTATAATAAATAAGATAATTCAAATTGCGAATGTTTCTATTTGACATACCTTCTGTTCTACTAAATTTGATCAAACTAACGGATGCTATTGACATCCCTGATAAGCTGTAACCAATTCATATAAAATAATTATCACAACAATAAAATAGAAGGACACTAAGAACTTTATTTTTGATTTTGCTAAATATTAAATTTTGTCAAATTTATCTATCAATGGAAACAGTTGATGAAAATAATCGTAGATTTTGGATGTGAATTAGACATCCTTGCAGGTTCGGTAGTATTAATTTCCGTATTGTATATGGTTTCGGTCGAGATTCAAAATTAAAATATTTCTTTAATATTATTCAAACCAATAATGATTTAGATAAATCCAAAATCTCTAGATATAAGTTTAAGTCGATTAAGAACTTATTATAACATCAAGTAAAATAGGATTTAGTTTTTACTACAGAAGGAATGCATAACAAAATTACTATTCGTTGATAAATACACACAATTTAGGTTAGAAATTGATTTACGCAGATTCTTTTTCCTTAGAAAAGATAAAAGACAGAGATGGTGAGTCCATAATATAATATAATGTGGTGTTAAAAGATGGGGCGCTTGTATGTTGAGCCTCATAATGTTGGAGGATTTTTATACGTGGGCTTTTCGCATATCCAAAAGTGTAAACCATTGTTAGGACAGTATGTTTCTAATAGGTTAGGTTTTGAATTCTCTACCAATATGTAGAACCTATTCCTATCAAACAATTTTTTGATTTGTTTCTTTTGAACCTTTGATATACTACCAGTGTAGAATTCTAACCCGTCGCCCTTATTCCAGTAAAAGTGTAAATTATATACGTTCTTCTCACCCCCAAGTATTTTAAAAATTTTTCTGGTTAGCTCTATTTGTTGGGCTTTGGTTATGGTCATTTGTCTAGTATCATGGTAATTTGTCCAGATTGTAATTCAAGTTTTTCGAGTTGTTTGTTGGGGTCGCGGTCGCTCACGATTATGATGTTATCTCAACTACTTTAATCATTACCTATACGATGTGTTTACATACTTTTTCCCATATTCAAAATCTTCACAGAAGCACGCGTCTGTATTACTGTCTAGCATTGTGATTATCTGTTTTTTTATACTTGCTTGTCATCTTCTTTACCTCATATTGGTTTATGTCTACTTGGGTTATGGTGTTAGTTTGTGCGTAGAGGGTCGGTCACGCTCTGTAGTAATCTCAACATGTTTTAGGCACCGCCCTTATTGAGTAGATGAAGAATATCAATACATGTTGTTGATGCGACAAAATAATTGAATTTGTTTCCTAGTTTAAACGCCTCATGAGTATCTTTAGGTTGTGTGTTAAGATGTAGATTTGACCATACGTGTATTATATACAAAGTCCTGCCACTTATCCTCTTACTATTTCATCTGACAAGACTCCATAGACTAAGTAAATCAGAAATTTCATGGTGAACTGCGGCTACCCAAATTATATATTTTAAATAGTGTGACAATGATATGATATCATAGTCAACACGATTAGTCAGTTAAAAGATTCAAGTATTTTCATTCTATCAGCATTATTAATTACCGCTCTCATTGAAACGTCAAATGTAAACTCTCAGGAGACAGAATTACAAACATTTAACAATTCAGAAATTAAAGTAAACTATCCTTCGAGCTGGGAAATTGCTCCAACAACAAATTCAACCTTTCCTTATTATGGATCTGATACTTTAGTAGTTTTCAAACCGATTGGTGAAACAAACCCTCTAAATATCACCTATCTTAATATTTCTCCGCTTCAGGTAGGTACATCATTAGGTAATACATCCCTAGCAGCATCACGTGATAGTTTAGACAAAATTGTTTCAGAGCAGATTGCATTTTTACAAGATCCAGAGTCATTTTATGGTAACCTAGATGTTGAAATACTCGCAAACAATGCAACAACGGTAGATAGTTTACCTGCAAAAGAATTAATCTATCTTATTCACGGTTTAGGAACTTTTGATTCAGAAATAGTTGTGATTCATGGAGATAAACAATATCTATTACATTTCACTACGCCCATTTCAAATGTTTCAGAAACATTACCTACAGCTCAACAAATAATTAAGAGCTTGAAGTTTAACACATAATTTTTCTACTTTAATACAAGATGAGAGATTGTGTCAAGTATCTTAAAAAAACTATTCAAATATTTTCAATGATTGAAACTTTTCATCTTGATATAATTCCTTCTTAGAATTGTAATAGGTAGATCTCGAGATAAGTCTTCATAGGATGATAGATCCGCTAATCAATAATCATTAAAATTTTGTTCATTGGCAGACATATCAAAATTAGAAATATACGTCTCTGATGTCATCGTCTGTGGATTATTTAAAGATTCGTTACAGATCTGTTACAGGTTAGATGGGACTAATAACAAAGTTGACTATTTAAATGGCCCAATCCTAATGCAAGTTAGTATGCATACAAACAAAATATACGTAATAATTCGATGGGTGTAAGAAAAGATGTCCTAATTTCTATAAAAATTTTATATCTTCATAAAACACGACATTTCTGAAGTTTGGATTATAGGTGTATTTCTATATCCATAAATGATTCACAAATCTTTCTATCTTATGTATCAGTTAACATCTTTATATTCATCAGTGACTTTCGAATCTTCCAAGCATGGATAAGTTCTTGAATGGATATTTTGATATTAACTCGGAGTAGAAATTGCTCCATGAATTAACTAGTTTTAGCAGTTTGGACCCGTTATTGATAGTCATTTTCCGTTAATTCTTGATTTTGTCTATTAACACCGAATTTAAATATCAATCTACATATTTGAAAATATGTTCGGGTCCATAATAACAGTAGATAGGATAAGTGAATTAGGCGCTATAAGTGGAAAAACAATTCAAGACTTATTTAAATTAAATGTGACAGCTATTGTAAAAGGTCATACCCCCATAGGAGATGGTGGTGGAGGTAATTTTGTGTGTAATCCTTCTTCTACAAAAGATAATAACGGAAAGGTCATTGAAACCACAGATCGATCTGTTGCAATTGATGGGATCCCTAAAGAACTTGAAATGAATCGATCTAGTGTTGGTTCAATGAAAGCCGCAGGTATGTTCGTGACTAAACTGGAGTATACATAAATGAAACCATTTTGCTTAGGCTTAGTGCTGGCAGCGTTCATACTCGTTCCAACTACAGCAATGGGACAAGTTGTGAACATAACTCCAACAAACAATACACTTGAGAATTCTACTATAGGTACTAATACAACGACAATCATCTCGAAGTGCTTGTCTAGTCAGATCGACATCGGCGGTACGTGTACGAGTAAGGCCGAGGTGTCGAAGCAGATCATCTCGATCACGCAAGGTGTCATGCAGAAGGAGGATGCCAAGGCTGCGCTCCTGCGCGTCGACGTCGGCAATAGTACTGTCGTCAATACGGGTCTCGGGGATTCCCAAGAGGGAGTGCCGGCGACCCCGGATATGAAGTTCCGTCCCGGCTCAATGGCGATCCCTATGCTCACGACTCTGGTGCTGCAGCTGCAGGAGCAGGGCAAGCTCAGCCTCGATGACACCCTGTCGAAGTGGTTCCCGCATTACCCCAACGCCGACAAGGTGACACTGCGGATGCTCTCGAGTGTCACCTCCGGCTACCCCGACTACATTCAAGAAAACCCGCCCTTCCAGGCGGCGCAGTTCGCAGAGCCGTTCCGCCATTGGACGGACGACGAGCTGCTGCAATACGCGTTCGCGCAGCCGATCGTCTGCGACCCGGGCACGTGTTTCCACTACGCGCACACCAACTTTATCATCCTCGGTAACGTTGTTGAGAAGATCACAGGAAAGTCGATCACCGAGCTCTTGCAGCAAAAGTTCCTCGGTCCGCTCGGGCTCACCGAAACAAATATCACGAAGCTCCCGGCCATCCCTTCACCCGCACTTCACGCGTACACGTCAGAGCGCGGTGTCTACGAGGAGTCGACAGGATGGAGCCCGTCGTGGGGCCTCGGCGACGGACTCATCATGACCTCGACACTGCGCGACATGACTACGCTCATCAAGGCGATCGGCACCGGCAAGCTGCTCTCGAAGGAGTCAGCGAGCGAGCAGGTCGAGGATCTGTCTAAGGGTCTGCCGGGTGCGCCGGGGCAGATCGGCTATGGACTTGGGGTCGCCGTCGGCAATGGGTGGGTGTTGCAGAACCCGGTCTTCAACGGATACGAAGGGATCGCCGCATACCTGCCGTCGCAGCAGCTCTCGATCGTGATCGTCAATACGCATGGCCCGAACGCCACAGAGGGCACGAGCATCGCCACCGACATCTTCAAGGAACTTGCTGCGTACCTGGCACCAACTTTACCCTCAACAGTCAATGATCGTTAATCACATGATCTTGACCTTACTTCTGTTTTTTTTGTCTTTTTTGCCTCAAAAGTTCTCAATTCTTTGGTCTAAAATAAAATTAAAGTGATTTATTCCGTCTTTCATATATGATATTGTTCATTACCTTATCCTTCTTGAAAGAGGAATAATAATACTGATCCTTATTGTCTAACACATATGCAAGTGGCAACGAAGTATCAACCTCTATAATCCCAGCTAATGGTTCCTGTTTTAAAGAAATCCAATTAGTTATTATTTTGATTGAACTTGTTAGACACGGTAAAAAAACAAAAGAAACAAAAGTAATTTAAAGAATCTTTACAACGTTCCTTTTCACAAGAAAGCATATAATTTAAGTCATTATCCAAATTATATACTCGCTTATCTATTTCTGGAATATTAAATTTAGATTATTGAAGCATATCCCCAACTTTTATTGACTGCTTGTGTGAAAGTCAAAGATGCTAAAATGGATTTTAGAATTTCCAACCACGCTATTCCGTCGAGATCATTCTTGTCCAACAATTCTCTGATATCTTATAGGAAAAAAGCGCGGTAACAATCTTTTTATTGTAACGTTTAGCTAAGTTTGATAAATTATTGTTTCAATCAATACTTACCATGTCTAACCAAATATCCTCCAGAACAAAGATTAAAATTGAAAGTTTTTAATTCAAAATAACATTTAAACCCTTTTCCTACCATGCACGAATCTCATTGATCAAATTACGCCATTTAGTAACTAAAGTTTTTGAAACCTTGTTATACTATGATCCTGGAGTCCAGATTGTAAATAAAATTTGATGCGATTGTGATTGTATCTCAGAATAGATCACGTTGTTTCTGTTTACTGTTTTGAATTGAATATAATCTGATTATAATATTGCTGTTCTGAATGGTTGTTATTAGCAGTTTGACAAGAGACTATCCAAAATAAAACTTCAATTAAAGTTACAAGTGAAGATCTTATGAAGATGGAATTAACCCAACCAGGATATTTGAATTTGTTTCTTTTTTTAATTCATCTTTTACAGTTGATTTGAAAATAATATTTTTTCAAGCTAATAATATCCTAAAATATCCCATTAGATAGTATTTGTCGTTAATTCCCAATTCCATAAGAGTAACTTCATCATTAATTTCATGTGATTAATCGATTTTTTTTGATTTTGATAATAGGTTTCACAACTACCACTGCAGTTACATTCGGAATGCTAGAGACCACAGGAGTAAAAGTAAATTGGGTTGCAAATGTTGATGATAGTGGTGCAGTCGGAGTCATTGTAAACATACTCTCTAACCAATTATCAAAATCTAGTTTTTCTGAAGTGATTCCATTGGCAATAAAATATGATCATGTATATGCACAAAAAGATGTGGTGAAGGAGGAAAAGTATTCAGGTGACCCTCAAATGCCTTCATTGTCTCTTCCAGACAGTTATTCAGATCTTCCAATGTACTTTGGAGACGAATTGTCGAACTTAAACTCTTATAAAGGTGATTTGGAGGATTCTGTGAAAGAAAAAATTCTACCACATGATCAAAGAACCCCGAGTTCAAAGACAATTGATGATATAATTCTAGATGATTTAGAGACTGCAGGAGAAGAAGGGAAAGGCGAATCAACAGTGGATTCAGCAACATCCAATGACATGAGAAAGAGTATTTATGTTGTTGACTACCAAAACACTCGAATACAAAAATTTAATGATAATGGTGATTTTGTCTTAAAATGGGGAGACAGAGGTAAAGAAGACGGTCAGTTTGGCGTACCTCACGGAATCGATCTTGACAAACAGGGTAATGTATACGTGGTAGACATGGATAACAACAATGTTCAAAAATTTGACAGTCAGGGCAATTTCATCCTCAAATGGGGTTCGATGGGAACAGGAGACGGTCAGTTTATGCATCCTCACAGTGTAACACTGGACTCTTCTGAAAATGTCTATGTGACTGATATGGCTAACTTTAATGTTCAAAAATTTGACAGTCAGGGCAATTTCATCCTCAAATGGGGTTCGATGGGAACAGGAGACGGTCAGTTTAATGCTCCAGAAGGAATAGCCGTGGATTCATCAGATAACCTATATGTTACTGATACAGATAACAACAATGTTCAAAAATTTGACAGTCAGGGCAATTTCATCCTCAAATGGGGTTCGATGGGAACAGGAGACGGTCAGTTCAAAAGACCAGCAGGCTTGGACATTGATTCAAGTGACAATGTTTATGTTGTTGATGCTGGAAATAGCAGAGTTCAGAAATTCAGTCCAGATGGCAAATTCATAGATTCATGGGGCTCAAAGGGCTCGGAACCCGGACAACTAGCCAGTCCGCATGATATTTCTGTCGATTCGGAGGGTAACTCATATGTAGTAGAACAAGATAATTTCAGAGTTCAGAAATTCAGTCCAGATGGCAAATATTTGGCTTCTTGGGGCACCCAGGGTAGCAACAATGATCAATTTCTAGACCCCCACAGTATTGTCGTGGGTACCTGACTGGATAAGGCTTACCTTGCCTTACCTTGCCTTACCTTACCGGTCTTTTGAATTATAAAACTCATAATGTTTGATTTTTTTCTTCTTTTTTCTGACCAACCGAAATACTGATTGTTATTATGAATGACGCATAATGGTTTTCCAGATCAACGCCTTGATCCGCAAAATAAGTGCATCAGTAAAACTATACTAGCAAAGTGATCATTAAGGAAGGAGCAATCAAATAACTATATAATTTATCAAATACCTGAATTACGAATTGCTTTTAGTTCTAACGTTTTTTCCAATTCATTTAGACTAAATTCATCTTTGTAAAGGTAAAGTATATTTCCTTCAAGACGTTTTATATCATTATTTCTTCAGATAATTTATGTAATCTTCTTGCGTTTGACATAATTATCTGCATTATAGAATTCTGCATTGTTGTTGATGTCTTTTCTTAATATTTCAATAAATCCCAATAGTGACTGCAAAAGTGTACGTAATACACGCACTGCTAGATCCACAAATCTGCTCTGTATTTTATCCGATATCGATTCTAATAAAATATAACAATTCCGGAATAAACAACCTGAAACCTTTGATCAATGGAATTTTAAAAACGATAATTCCATCCATTCCAGCAGTAATATCGGTTCTAATTAGTGATCGCTTATATTCACCTAACCTTATCACAATAAAAAAGGTCAACAATAACTTGATTTAATGGCGATAGTATTCTCCTACTGTTGCTTCAGGTCAAGCTGGTGAGAAAGATGCAGGTCAAGAATTTGATTCTAAGGTTATTTTACCAAATCAATAATTTAGTCTCAATTTGATGACTTGGGTAAATATGATTATTATTATTATTATTATTATTTTTGTCATCCATCAATTGTGGGAGAAATATTAGTCAAGTGATATCCAGATGACACATATCACATCTGACTATTCTTTCTTTCAAATATTGAACGGAACTCACTATTGAGTTAAAATCAGGTGGGAAAGTTCCGTATGACGGAAGGGTTCGGTTCTTTTGATAAATAATCGTCATAAGATAGCCAAATATGAGCTAGAGCATACTAAGTAATGGTTGTCTACTTTAAATCAAATGTATCAGGTTTACATAAAATGCCCTCATATCAACAAGGTCCTATTAACTTGAGCAATTTATAAGAGAATAAATATCTAATTCTTGATTTAGCTGATCTAAATTTAGCAAAATGTATCTGATCTTGGGCACAAATGGATTTTAAAAGAGTTCTTTAAATAAGAAAAATATTGGAAAGAGATTGAAAAAAACTACCTAAGGTAACAGAGTGTGTGATTTATTTTATAATTTTATTCATTTGTTTGAATTAAATTGTTGAAATAGTTAACTTAATTTTATTTTGTTGAAACATTTAGGATCACGAATTGATTATAGATAGGGCAGCTAATCTCTAAATATTTTTCAAATGAAGTATTTTCCTTTCCCCTAGTTTCCCCATTTATAGTAATTTGTTTTGGTAAGTGTTAGGCAATTGCATTACTTAAAGAGGTGTGGGGCCCTAATAGTTTGGCGTAGGGCCTAAAGAGTTGGTTTCGTTAGTTATGCATCTACTTAGCGAGTCCTGTTGTATTTTGGTAAACCCTGGTTTGGAGGCGGCTAAAAGACTATTAACCTCGTCCAAAACCATCTGCCTGTCATGAGCTGTGCTGTTTCCATTTATTAGAACATACCATATCCCCGTCATATCATTTACTGGGCCGCTATCTCCGACTACAATATTATTTATTAATGTCAGTGTATCAGAAGTTGGTATTAAGGAGTCGAAGTTCTGTATGCTTTCAGTCCAATTCTGAATACCGTTAGGTGCTACTTGCGTTTCGCCAACTTCCTTGAAACATCCCGTAATTGGGTCACTTCGCTCCCGTTCTCGCTCTTGTGCTACCGCAGGTGACTCAGATAGCAAAGTTATTTCTAAAAGTCCAGCTAAGGTAAATGTCATTATCGCAAACAAAGTCACAGCTGAAATTTTTTTGGAAATATTTGTATTGATATTGCTAATCTTCACATTCCATCACCTATTTGACCATTTCCACAATACCCATCATACCAAAGTCGCCATGAAACATCAGATGGCAGTGATAAACAGTTTTTCCTTCAAAATCATCAAATGGTATCCTTATGACCACTTCACCACCCGTTGGAATAATAACTGTATCTTGTAATCCCCTAGCCTCATATGGCTCCCCATTTACTGAAATTACTTGAAAATCATTCACATGGATATGAAATGGATGAATATTTGTTGTATTTACTCCGTCAAGGTTTACTAACCTCCACTCCTCTACAGTTCCAAGCTTAACTGTTTGATCTATCCTGTTTGGATCGAACGTCACGTTATCTATCTTGTATGTCCATTCTATGTCATTTGATGAAAAATTAAGAACTCGACTATTAGTAATGTTTTTAAGATTCAGGTCTTCCTTGGCCCTTAAGCTCGTTGGAATAATAGTTGAATTCTCTGTATCTTTTTGATTGCCTTGTATATTTACAGTTGCAATAATATTATGGTCCCATGTACCGTACGGTTCAGCAAATGTATTATTAAGTGGAATAGATCCGTTTCCTGTCGCAGTCACGAGTACATCAAACCGCTTTCCGGAAGGAAGGAAAAGAGAATCATTTTTCCATACCTCCCAAACTGGACTTCCATCTTCAGCTAAGACATAGAATGTGTTGCCAGGGAGTTCAACTGCAAGCTCATTCTCAGGACCTATGTTTGCGAACCGCCATAACTGAGTCTCTCCGGATGTAATATTGATGACTGGATTAATTTCTCCATTAACAGTATTTCTTTCAGTGCCTGTATTTGTATTACTTATGCTGTGTGGCAAGTGTTGTGTAGTAATGTATGCCTGGTCGAATGGAATATCTCTCATGGCAAAGGTATGTGTCGTGATATTCTGTAAGGATTCTGGTAATAACTTTTCTAACCCTTCAATAATGAACATGCCAGACAGACCTGCAGAGACTTGTCCATAAGAAAGTTTATGAAAATGTGAATGATACCAATCCGAGCCGGGATGGTGATCCTTTGGAATATTGAGGACATATTTCTGTGTCTTACCAGGTTCAACATTGAGGAATATATTATCCGATGCGCTTCCATCAGAATTATTCGTAGGAGATACGTGAAGTCCATGAAAATGAAGATTGGTGGACTCATTAAGATTATTTATCAAATCAATTTCAACTCTATCTCTAGGATAAACATGAAAAGCAGGTCCTGGAATCGAACCATTATAGGCCATAGAAACAATTGACTTGTTGTCGAGCTTACCCATCAAATAGTCTACCGTGAGAGTAGTTTTCAAAACACCATCTTTACTATATACATCTTGAGGTTTTGAATAGTTCATACCATCTAGAGACGATGGTTGATCCCTAATCAATGGTTGTGCAAAAGCTTCGATTTGTGGATTCAAAAATGCATTCCATGGAGAAGTGAAGGTGGAGCTTTGAGGTGCGATTGTAATCATCGCGATCAAACAAAGAGAAAAGATGGTAAAAGTAAAAATCATACCCCTGTTATTTACAGATTCTATTTTGTGGAACATTTAATCAAATATCACCTTATTCTTATCTCCAATGCCACATGAGAAATGCCCCGTTTCCGTCAGCATCAACACTGGTCTTATAAACAGCAACAGTATTAGCTAGGAATGATAGCTCTCCAGTAGCAACTTCGTCAAAAATCGCCACTCCTCTGCTTTTGTAATTGTTGTAGGAATCATAGTTACCTATTGCTTGAAAGGTATAAGACGCTGAACCCATGTCATTATCAGCTGTTAAATTTCTAAAGCCTTGTAGATACACCGTGTTATTATCTCTAAGAGTCTCAGTGGTGTTTCCAATATGATTGACGCTTAAAGTTCCATTGATTACTCCTACATTTGTATGGTTCAGATAAAGCTTTGATTCCGATTCCGATTGTGGCTTCTCAACCACGTGCTGATATTGCTGAATATAAAAGGGACTACCCAATACCGCAGGATCGGCTAGGTATTCTATGGAACCGGTATTATTGGAAGCATATACACGTTTGGAAGTATAAATAATGTAAAACCAAAAACCATTAAGACAGAACCAATCATCAGAAAAGTGTAGACGATTTTGTTCTTGTTTTCTATTTTCAAACTAAATTGTGCCCCATTGTAATAGTTAAACAATGACCATTACTATTTAAACTTTTTATAAAGGTGTTCTTACCCCGTCTTTCCTTAATTATCCTGTGTAGTAACTATATACTTTCAATTTGGGATGGGAATCAAAAGCTCCTTATTCTGGTCCCATAGAAGACTGCAGGGTTAGCACTTCAGTAAGGATACCTTACAAACTTATTAATTCATCTTTGGCAGTTTGGATGTGTATTTTGAGTAACTAGTCTGCCAGTAAATATCGCTTTGTGAGATGAGTCCCATTAATTTTTTCCAGCAGCTATTGAAACCAGCTCGCACTAGGTTTATTTCATCAAAATCCTTATCCCCTTTTTCTGTATCCCATAAGTTATTGGTCACTGGGTCTATTGCTAATCCAAAGCTGTTTCTTATCCCATATCCATAGTATTTCTCAACCTGACTCGAAGGAAAAGCATCTTTGATGCTTGCGAAAGGGTTATTTGGTGGGGCCGAACCATCCGTTGAATTGATTCTTATGATAACAGAGCTGTCGGTAAGATCATTATTGTTGTTATTATTATTTTTTGTATTTTGGAGTATGCCTACGTTGTTAGGGTCTCCGATCACTGCATATAGTTTACCTTCTTTTTTATCCAGTGTTAGTTTACCTCCGGGATGATTTGGTTCGGGTATTGCAGGCAAATTCAAAATGTTAAGAGGATTTAGAAGGTTTTTGCCATCCCAATCATACCTGTTAACTTTATTCAAGATCGGGTTATCATCTTTACCTGCTGCTGCAGCAAAGTAGAGAAAGACTTGTTTATTACCACTGGTATAACCGAGGTTATTAACTGCAATGCCGAGCAATCCTCTACAGCAGGTCAAGGTTGTAGAATCAACATCTAGTTGTAAACCGGGTTATTCTTTTAAGTAACCATTAGAGACCAATCTTACATCTCTACTATTTTTTTCCAACACGAGTATATTTTGAGAATCAACAAAAGCCATACTAGTTGGTGATGAGAGCCCCTCTGCAATCAGTTCGATCTTTAATGAACGGTCTACAATGGAAGGTTCAGCAAAAATAAACGGTATAAAAGAGGTCAAGAATCCACCACAAAGCAAAGCAATTATGATGAATCGAATTTCATGCAATATGAACAGCATCAAAAGCATATCCACAAATATCATAATAAGAATTGTTTAGACATTGTATGTGGTATGCTCGTTTAAATGAAATTCATATTCAACTCATCAGATCCTTGGTTAATTAGTATGGAGTAACAACATATTTCGCTTATTTTGTGAGTCAAACTCTATAAGAGAATCATAAAGCAGTAAACTAAAATATCAAAGATCATTTAACAAAGAGTTGTTATCAGATCATAGAGATTATTCATGTTAGTTCAGATAATATTTCTTCGACGATAAAAGAAAAAAAGTAAAAGTCAAAAATAATGATTCTTGTTAAACACCATTAACATAATTTCGAACCACTCAATTAATCCTGTGGTGTGAATGGGTCGACCACCTCAATTACGCCCATCATACCAGTGTCTTCATGTGGGAGAATGTGGCAGTGAAAGAAAAATTTTCCAACAAAATCTGTAAATGGAATACGAATCACAACTTCACCACCTTGTGGAATGACTACCAAGTCCTGCAAACTATGTGCATTATAAGGTTGACCGTTTACTGACATTACCTGAAAGTCATTGATATGGATGTGGAATGTATGATCTTCGTCATCGGTATTTTTGAGTGTCCACTCCTCTACATCACCTAGCTTGACGGTGTAGTCGACTCGTTTATGATCAAAGACTTTACCGTTTATCTGGTTAGTTCCCACGTCACCAAATCGGTTAACAGTATTGTTGTTTGGTGAGCCATCAAAGACTAGTGTACGATTAGCCGTGATCTGTGCACCTTCAAGATCGTGTCTTAGTGCTAAACTCGAAGGAGCGACTTCTGGCGTCTCTGAACCTTCTTTGTCATGCACATTTACCGTAGCCAGATTTACCTCTGAGGTCGGAGAAAATCCAGAGCGGTTATATGGGAGTGACAGTAGAGGATAAGTTCCATTCTCTCCTCCAGTAACCAACACATCAAATCTCTTGCCAGCAGGAAGTAAGAGGCTTTTTGCTTTCCAAACATCCCAGACCGGGTTACCATCTTCTGCTATCACCTCGAAGATGTGACCTGGTAATGTTATATTGTAATACGTAGCGGGATCAATATTTGCAAGTTTCCAAAGTTGAGTCTCCCCTGATGAAATATCTATAATAGGATTAATCTGACCATTAACAGTAAGGTAATCTGCCCACTTATATATTGGATTCATTGAAGTTCCGTTTAGATTCCATGGAAAAGCCTTCAAAGCCACAGTTTGCTCAGTGATATTGTGTAAGGAAGTAGGTAACAAGTCTTTCAAACCTTCGATTTCGATCAGACCTGACATCCCGCTGCCTACTTGAGTTGTAGCGAGACCATGGATGTGTGGATGGTACCAAAAAGTTCCTGATGGATGATCGATAGGTATATCTAGCACGTACCTCGCGGTTTGTCCAGTTTCAACTACACGAAAGACGTTGTCGGAGCTGCCCATCGGCGACACATGGAAACCATGATAATGTATGTTAGTTTCATCTATCTTGTTAACAAGATTTACCACCAGTCGTTCTCCTGGTTTAATGTGTAACGTTGGTGCCATGAGTGACCCGTTGTACGCCAACGCTGTGATTGGTTGGTTTCCAATCGTACCTTGCTTCGCTTCAACAATTAGGGAAGTATCCAATATTCCTTCCTTATTACTATATACATCGACATGCTTTGAGAAATTTATCCCATTAAATGAAGACTCTTGCTTACCATGAGCAACTTGACTAGCAATAATTGTAAATGTCAACAAAAACACAAACATAACAACAAAAAGATACATGGAATGATAGTGTATTAGATTGCCACCAAATTTCATAAGTTTAGCTATTGTTGAATTTAGACATATTTGAATATTCGGAAGATTTGATGGTGCTGTTAACTTAAGCGTTAATCATATCCCTGTTATGTTGATACTTAATAGATTCACCCAATTCTTTATGTGCATTAGTTTGCAGTTATTTATTTTACGTGGAAGTAGTCATCGAAACCTTCCGTTCTGCCTTTTATATATTGTACCTTTTTTTCAATCAATCTTTTTTCCTGTTTGCCAAAAAAAAGATTGACTGTGATGTTCCATTTTTAGAAATTCACAGTCTTGTGGTTGATACTATGTACCACCGCCATCGGTGAATACAACATGTTTCTCATAGTATCTCACAACGCATAACAGAATCCACTCAACATCAAAAATGTTTCTTTCCTTAGAGATTTCTGACCACCGTCCTCATAGGTATAATAACTTGAATAGAGTGTTATTTCAAACAGATAATCCTTGGAAAGATAGTTGGTCTAGGCGGTGGTGTTGCGGCATGAGGAACATCTGTAAAAGATGAAGTAGATGCAATGAGTATTAAGTGGAGTAGAGAGAGAGCAGGTCGAGTAAGCAAATATCCTTTAACTGGATAGGCCCACATTCAGACGAATATATAAATTAAAACTTTAATTTCATGTAAGTTATTTCTTACTATTATATACTATAGTTACCAACTATTAGTATCTGGTTCGGTGGAAATCATGAGGATATCCATATGAGTCCAAAACAAGTTAGAAATTTTTTTTGAAATTAAAAGTGAATTAATTCCAAGGGCCACGAAAATTAATAGACGTGAATATCATAATTATTAATCTATGAATTAACCTGTAAATATTAAACCATCTTACATGAATAATATTTTCAATATGATTAGCTGACTAGCAATCAAAATTCTATGTCAAAATAAACAAATATTTCCAAATTGGGTTAAAGTAAAATATTTTATATTACCATCATAATCCATTTCATAATATTGTCTATTCATTGTAATTTATCTCCAATTATACAAAGTATTTTTGTTGTTATTTTGCTTGTGTTTAATTCTACTTTAGCAGGAATTTCTTCTACGTTATTTTTTCCTAATGGCGGAGGTGATATTACCCAGAATAATTTAATGACATCGTATGTTTTTGCATCCCCGGATGAGGAAGCTGATGACACCAGCAACAACAACGAAGATGCTGGTGAAGATAGTCAAGGATTATCTGAAGAGGAAGCTGATGACACCAGCAACAACAACGAAGATGCTGGTGAAGATAGTCAAGGATTATCTGAAGTAGCAGAGAACATAACCACTGTCAACCCTTCTTTAACCGCTTTGTCTGAGCCACCGCAAAATGAACAATGTCCAGCTGGATCACCAGAAGGATGCTATGTGAAACCAGCTCCTCTAAATGCTAGAGTATCATGTCAACCAGGCGAAATGGAACTAAAGAACGTTCCAGGTGGTCCTAAGGGTATCATGTGTGCACCTATTCCACCAGAGGAATGTCCAGCTGGATCACCAGAAGGATGCTATGTGAAACCAGCTCCTCTAAATGCTAGAGTATCATGTCAACCAGGCGAAATGGAACTAAAGAACGTTCCAGGTGGTCCTAAGGGTATCATGTGTGCACCTATTCCACCAGAGGAATGTCCAGCTGGATCACCAGAAGGATGCTATGTGAAACCAGCTCCTCTAAATGCTAGAGTATCATGTCAACCAGGCGAAATGGAACTAAAGAACGTTCCAGGTGGTCCTAAGGGTATCATGTGTGCACCTATTCCACCAGAGGAATGTCCAGCTGGATCACCAGAAGGATGCTATGTGAAACCAGCTCCTCTAAATGCTAGAGTATCATGTCAACCAGGCGAAATGGAACTAAAGAACGTTCCAGGTGGTCCTAAGGGTATCATGTGTGCACCCATCCAATCCATACAAAATCAAGAGAATCCAAACAATCCTATTGGAGAAAAGGAAATGCTATCACAAAATAACATACCGACTCTGGATGAATCCAATTCCGAAGCCACAGTAACAAAATCTTCTCCAGCATCCTGTAATTCTCAAGGAACTCCATTTGATCCAATTACAGGTATGTGTAAAAATCCCCAAAGTATACAAGATTGTGCGAAGATTATGCAAAAATATGATCCAAACCAAGGAAAATGTATTAGATTTTTTTAGGCTAAACAGATATGATAACCAGTAAAGAGGAAATGTATTTCATAAATCCATGTTTATTATTTCATATCTATGACAGTTCGGTGGTATATTGTATTACTACCCGAAATAATTAACGCCATCAATCATGTACGTGGAAAAAAGATTAATTGTCTTATATCATTACTATAATTAGTAGCGGGTTCGGCGGCATGTGAAACAAATTTGACTCACAATCCATACCCAATTCATCTAACCCATAATAATCACACTCTTCATCTCTTGGGTATACTTCACACAAATTATGGAAGAGGATTTAGCGAAAGATCTGAAGCTGTAATAAACCTCGAAATAAAAAATATAAAGATACAACAATCAAATTTATAAAAGGCAATAAATTCAATTATCTTCTGCACAAAGTTCTATAATTTAAAAATGATTGAACTTGATGTAAAATTAACATCATTACATCATAACCATTTATTGTCTGTGACTCTCAATTGTGGGTATTCCTTGTTTGTAATTTATAGTTACATTATCTCCTAGTTGATAAGGACAATTGTCAATGGATCTAGGCACTCCATCCGAAGCTTCCACTATACATGTATTATCTTGTTTAATTTGTATTGAAACTACCTCTTGTATACTCGCACTAAAGAGTTGTGTTAGTGAGCCACCCATCAGCATAAAAACTACAATTATTCCAGCTATGATAAAAAACACAGCAAGCATTTTGGGTGTAAATTCAATATCCATATATATTTGATTTATAACAAAGGTCTTAACTATCTATAAAGGCATAAAATTCTATTCTGACTTTTAAATCCCAAGGTAAATTATCATAGCGATGAATTAAAAACCGTTAATTGAAGAGCTTTGAATATGCGATATTATTTCATTCTGTATTAATAAAAACATACTGTTCAGGAATAATTATGTATCCTAACTAACAATTAGATTTTTCATTTAATAACCAGTAAAAAGCAAAACAAAATAATTATGAAAGAAACCAAAATTAATGAGATTTATTCCGAATTTGGTCAAGATCTACTTGTTTTAGAAATGCTTGGATGGAAACGTAATGGTTTTTTCTTGATTCAGGGGCTTCAGACGGGGTGCAATCAAATAACACTCACCTTTTAGAAGTTGCTTATGACTGGAATGGCGTATGTATTGAACCGAATGAAGTTTTTTTTGAAAATCTAGTGAAAAATCGCAAATGTCATTGCTTGAATTATTGTCTATATGATAAGGAAGATTATGTTGATTTTTTAGAACTAGGAAACGATGTTGGGGGGATCATGGAAGAATATCATCCTTTGCACTTAGATCGAGCAAAAGCATCATATGATGTTAACAAAGATTTGTACGGAAATCCAAAGACAGTTAAGAAATTGACACGTACAATAGGTCAAGTCCTGAAAGAATGTAACGTTCCACAAACCATAGATTATTGGAGTCTGGATACAGAGGGTTCTGAACTAGCAATTCTAAAGAGTTTTCCATTTGATGAATACTCTTTTCGTATTATAACTGTAGAACACAATCATTTCCCAGTACGCGAAAAGATTAGAGACTTTCTTGAATTTAAGGGATATCAAAGGATAGAAGAACTTGGAGTAGATGATTGTTGCATGCAGAGGTAATACCTATCTCCTTACCCTCTAATTGAAAATATTCTTGTAGGTGAGATTTTGATATCAGATTCAGATTGTGTATGATTAGATTGAATATCACTTCATCTATAATAGAATAATTTAGTACTTGATTTAGAATTCATTGGCCCAGAACACTAGTCTTAAAATATGATTTCTAACTCTAGGTTCTAGATTATTTTTGTTACTAAATGAGAGAGTTATATGTGATATGTGGAACAAATTTGACTTCCAGATACCAACCACTTTCAGTTAACCGATAAAATCACACTCCTCGTATCCAGGGTAAGATCTACACAAATTATGTTAGAGAATTGACCCAAAGATCTGAAGTTGTAATATTTGCAATGTTGATGGACAACTTGCATAATAATGGTTAAGAATCTTATCTCGGATTTGAATCCTGAATATTACATAAATTTTGAATTACTCCTAGAATTGAGCAACACATTAATTAAATTCATATGGATTTAATGAAGAAAAAGTCAAATGATAAAAAGATTCCTATTTAAAGAAAATGTAATAATTGTTTATTACCAAGAATAGCTAAATTATTATTGACAAATATGAATTGTCCACATTGTCATGATGAATATGAACTCACCTTTCAACGCATAACAGGCTTTACTAAAGATATTAAATCAGCTTATGAAATTTATTATCAAACCTGTCCTCACTGTGACAAACCTATTGTAGGTTTGTATCAACATCCTGTCCCCGGATATGAATTTGATTTGGAAAAGAGAAAGAAACTGATAAAATTCTATGGGGAGCCGGTATAATAAATTAAATCCTAGTCCTAAATCAACCCACATCTTTAACAGGATGAACTTATCGAAAACGCAAAGGTGTAGCGTTAATCTCTTCCATGAACCTTACCCATCTAAAGTCTGCAATATATTTTACGTGATTTATCAACCTTAGCAGTGCTCAAATGTATACAAATTTATCCTAATATTATAGATGAAAGTAACATCAAAAAAGGTAATCAAGCCACCAACGTCTACTAATAAAGCTGATGCTCAGAATAACGTTCCATCATTTTTCCGTTTTTTAAAGTCCTGATTGATTTTGTCTGTTTAGTTAGATCATTTGTATCTTACCAAAATATTCATACTGGAAAGGATTCTTTTGCTAATTCAAGGGAATATGGTAGTGGTCTGAGTATATCATCAACTCCAAGTATGATATCATATATTCGGCTTTGGATCTCTTACTCCAATGCTACGTATTACCAGAATTCTAATTTATTTTTCAAAAATGTTGTCAAGAATAATGGGAGATCCGATTTGAGGATAAAGTAGGAATAGATTTTGTTAAGTGGGATGGCATACATCAAAACCCTGAACTGCAATAAACTACCTAAAAATCAAATCTTCAATACTTAAAGATCTTAATAATCGTAGATATTTAAGGATGAAATAGAAGGATGATACTAATCAACTAGGATGATTTCAAAACTAATTATTTTGCCCCACTTTTTGATTTCAGTTAAGGTTTTCTTCGAATTGGATATCCATTTATTTCACAAAAAGGTAATAATATTTCTCGGTCATGTTACTTACCATGATTATACTGGAATTATGATTGTAATAGGTTTCACAAAGGTTAATAATGTATCATGTACAACAAAAATATGAGTAAATTAGATAATCTTCAAATTTCTCTATGTAAAAATTGTATTCATACCAAGATGGAGCACAGAAACGAACCTAACGGGCCAAAATTCTACGACCATAGATGTTTAGTTTGCAAATGTCGGCAATTTACGTGATATGATCCTACAAAGTAGTCGACTCACATAGTCTTAATTGTAGGAATGAGTTTTAAAAGGTTTAATACATCGATGTTTTTAATCTACTACTTGTTATTAATGAACCTTTTTACCACATCATCCTCTATGCAATAACAATTATTTATGAAATTTAAATTGTTTTTAAACCGTCTACTATATATTGTACAGCAATAGCTGCAATCAGAGCCGCAAATATTCTACTAACAATTAGAGAACCCCGTCTTCCAAGTATTCTGTAGATGGTCCTAGTTGAATAGAACACCGTATAGGTAATTCCTATCACAATCGCAATTGATAACATCGTGACGATCAATCCCACAGTTTGGTATGAAAGTATTACTGCGGTGATAGCACCCGGACCTGCCAATAAAGGAAATGCTAATGGAACACACCCGAGTCATCAGAAACAGTTCCTCCAAATCTCAAACCACCAAATGTTAATAATTCTATTGAGACTACAAAAAGCAATATCCCACCCTCTATCATAAAGCTAGAAATGGTAATTCCAAAGACTGAAAGAATTTGTGTTCCTAAAGCTGCAAAGATCATTAATAAAGTCTTACAGACTGATATTTGAAAGGCTATGACTCAGATTACTAAGAAGGTTTACTCAATAGAAGGTATGATTCATCCCGATCCACGGTGAAAGGTCTTTCCTTACTTGTTTATAGAGGATGAAGATAATTTGACGTTAATCGATCCTGGTTTTCTTGCACAAATACCTGTGCTTGAAAAATATCTGCAGAACATAGGATATGACATTAAGAACGTGAAGCGAATAATCCTAACTCATGTCCACGTCGACCACGCACAAGCTGCCAATGAGGTAAAGAGATAG
Source organism: Candidatus Nitrosocosmicus franklandus (assembly GCF_900696045.1). GTDB lineage: Archaea > Thermoproteota > Nitrososphaeria > Nitrososphaerales > Nitrososphaeraceae > Nitrosocosmicus > Nitrosocosmicus franklandus_A. The sequence continues at coordinate 2,129,165 of NZ_LR216287.1, read as the reverse complement.
TCAGGTGCTAGGATTTATTCGCATCGGATTGAGTCAAGATATCTTGCCCACAATCCACCCTACATGGGACCTCCGTCTACACAAGAAACTCTTGAAAAACTAGAAAATCTTGGTGTCTCAGCAGAGTCATTATCAAGAGAATATGGAACATTAGAAGTTGAACCTATTAGCGTTGATGATCAAGTCTCAGATGGCGACATGATTGGAAGTCTTAAGGTTATTCATACACCAGGTCATACACCAGGTCATACACCAGGTCACATATCGCTTTATTATGAAAAAGATAAACTACTTCTGGGTGCTGATAGTATATATAAAAAGGCCTTTGGAGCTGAGGGTATGCATATTTCTGTTCCTCAGATATCGATGGATCCGACTACAGCAATAGTATCTGCGCAAAGGCTTTCAAAGGTTAATTTTGACAAGTTATTGATGGCTCATCAAGATTCGCCATTGTTAGAAGGAGCCAGAGAGGCTGTCGAAAAACTAGTTGATGAATACATACGAAATTTAAAAAGCCAAATGTTCGAACCTTTATAGAATACTTGCAAGCTGAATTAGAATTTTAATAAAATTTTGTTTAGATGTTACTATATTTGGTAGCGGGTTTGGTGGTATGTGAAACAAATTTGAGTGATAATTACCACTCATTTTCAATTAACCGATTAAATCACACTATTCATCCTTTGAGTAAGTTCCATACAAAATATGAAAGAGGATTATCCTCATAAAGACCCGCAGTTGTAATGTTTGCGTTACTTATATCTGAACTGCAAATAATTATGATACCCCTTTCAGTGTCAGGATTAAAAGCCATAAAGGCATTATATCCACCTCCTGTAGCGCCATTGTGTCGAATAATTTCAGTACCAAAATTTGTTGTAACAAACCATCCTAACCCAATATAAAATCCTACAGAATCTGTGCTATTCTGATTAGTTAACTGTATGTTATTTTCCATCGTCTCACCAGAAGTATGTCTTATTAAATGTGATAGTTGCATAGCATCATTTAGTTTTGTTTTCATCAACCCGATGTTAGCAGAGATAAACTTTAGCATATCACTGGTAGAAGAATAAAGTCCACCACCTGGAACTATTGGATTTGAGTAGTTAAATAATTCAAGTTCTTGTCCATACAGATGTCCAACGGCCAACCTAGATTTTTGTTCATTAGAAAGAAATATCCTAGTATCATTCATTCCCAAAACATCTAAAATCCGTTTTTTCAATAGAACTTCGTAAGATGTTTCATTTGATAAAGACAGCAGGATGTTTCCAAGCAATGCGGCACCAAATGTTGAGTATTCTAATTTTGTCCCTGGTTCCCTTGTAATGGTAGCATTGGAGAGTCCCTGATAGAATTGGTCAAGTGTATAATCCTTAGCACAGTTAGCAAATTTCATTTGGAATTGAATTTTTTCATCTGGAGTCTGGGGATTTTCACCTGCTATTTCAGAACAATAATTATCTGGAAATTCAGGCAGTCCCGAAGTATGAGTTGCCAAATCCTCCACGGTAATCTTGTGTCCTCTATATTCAGGTACCTTAACATTTGATGGCAGATAATTAGCTATAGGATCATTTAGTTTGATAAGACCATTTTCAACCATATCGGCCAAAAGTACTGCGGTAAAAACTTTGGTGTGAGATCCAATAGCAAAAATTGTGTTTTGATTAACAGTAGAATTATTTGCTTTGCTTGCGTTGCCATATCCATAAAATTGGGTTCCGTTTGGATCAACAAGTCCTACTACAAATGCGCCTTTAGTTCTATTCGTGTCCACAACGTCTTTTAATAAATTTATTAGTTCATGTGTAATCGTGAATTGAGGTAATGAGTAATTAACTTGGCTGTCTAAAGAAGAAGAGGAATTTAGTGCAGTTGGAAATTCAGCCTGAGACGAGGCAGATACAACGGTAGTTTTTAACGTAGATGGAACTATTATTGATAAAATAAGCAGAGTAAAGAATAAAGTGACTATTTTAGACGCGAAATTATCTTTCAATGGTAATTGCTAAGTAAGGTACTATTTAAACATGTGAATGGAAAAGAAATACTGCTACTCTTTATTAGTATCTGGTTCGGTGGGATTAAGTTCCGTATAGTATACGGGTTCGGTGGTATGTGAAACAAATTTGACTCAATTTTGTCACGCATAAAGTTGTTTTCAATAACAATAAAATAGTTGCTAAAACTGAAATAGAGTTTCACCTATGAATATTGTAGAGATTTACGCGTACCCTAATCCCAAATTTTAATAATTTACCTAGCGGGACTGATATACAGTCTTAGATCTATGAATTTGCATTCAATACTGGAACGATATTAGATCCTAATTTATTGATAATCTAAAACTAAAACTCGGACTTAAAATGTTATTTAAAAAAATAATATCAAGCTGATTGTACTATAACCAGTGGAATATTATAATTTCTTATGCATAGATATTATTGGATCATCAATTGAAGTTGACACTCAATTAAATAATATAGAAGATTTACTTAAAGAAATTAAGGATTTTCTGTCTACTGCTAATGAAGGGGAACTACAAACATCATTTACTGGCGATGGGGCAATAATTTGGTTTAGAAAAGATTCCATCTTACCTTTACAATTGGCATTGAAAATTCATGAAAAATTTCCACAATGTACTGAAGAACAAAGCTTTGGTTTAAAAATTGGTATTGCACGAGATAAAGTAGCAGAAATACAGTCAGCTAAATCAATACTAGGTATACCAGTGTGGGGTAAAGGTCCAACCTTCGCTAGGAGATTGTGTGATCTGTGTGACGACGGTCACATTTTACTTGATGAAAATGCCTACAAGTACTTTATTGAAAATTATGGAAAAATAACTCATGATCAGTTCGGTTTTAATATGGTTGATGGTCGATTCTTTCAAGACCTTGGAGAATTCTTTGTAAAACATAGAAAACCTGTTCATGTCTACAATTATTGCAATACCAAGAAAGGTAAAGAATTATTTAGTTTCGGAAATATGGATATTCCAAGAGATAAAAGAGGATTAATTGACAGGATAGATATAAACCCGGATTTAGTAGTTCCATTTGATCTATTTTTAGAATCTGAAGCGTTATCGTTAAAGAAGAAAATTGATAACGGTAAGGAAATAGTACTGCTTGATGAATCAATAACAAATCTTTATCATGCGTTATTTGAAGACGCCAAGCAGTATGATTCTACCAATTTACTTATTCCAAGTAAATTTCAAGAGTATCAGTTAAGGACATCTTACTTAAGCTGTCAGGCAAATATGATACGTCGGGCTAGACATGAGGATTTTAAGAGTGTACGAATAATGGTTCTTGATAAATTATTAATCTTAAAAGATTGGCAGAATTCTAAAACTAGAGATCTAAGTACTGATTTTTTTAGATGGCATAAAGAATGGGGTGTCACGTTATTACAGATAGATCCAGATAGATCTTTAGAGATTGTCAGAATGTTGGAAGACAAACTGCCTACATTTTACCTTAAAAGTACTCAAATGGGATTTTGGAAAGAAAAATATGTGATGCAATTTGAAAAGTTTGGGACAAGTGAAAATAATAACAGCGATAAACGAAACAGAATTTGGATCTCTGATTCAAATGCCCAGTATTACAAGAATTCTGAATTATTTTTGCAAGAATTGTTATCTAGCAAAGAATTATGGGAGATCCAATTTGAGGATAAGGTAGGAGTAGATTTTGTTAAATGGGATCATAGATATTAGAATGCTGAACTCCAAATAAATAATTCAAAAATCAAATTTATAATACTTTAAGATCTTAATAATCGTAGATAGGAAGGAAGGTGTGGGATAGAATGATGATACTAATTAACTGTGCTAATCTTTATGCTATTAGTTCTTTAATCCCTGGGCTACCAAAATGGAATAACATCCTACACCACATTTTTCACATATTGGCTTAAGTGCATTAGAATCAGAACTTCCTATACAACACGGATGTTTTGTTTTCCCTTTATGATCTAATGATAATATTGCCCAAGAAGGACAGTCAATCGGAGTAGTCTTTGTACCTCCCCATGTTCCCTTCATTAACTGTAGTTGTTTTTCGGTGTTCATAATAAAATCAGGATACCTTTTTCTTAATTCAATTATCTTGTCAACCACCTTACTTCTATTCTCTCCAAATGGAAGCCAAAGAGGATCATTATCATCAAACGGTGTGTGAAACTGAAATCCAATTTTATTGATAGTTCCTTTCCATTCTTCAATTAAACCTTCTATAGTCTTGTAATTCATTGAATTTATAGTCATAGTTATCCAGATATCCTTCCAAGCGGGTTTGCCATTTCTAGATGGACCTGCTATATAGTCTAAAATATTTTTCTTTGTTTTTGCATATGCTCCTTTACCTCTTATGCTATCGTGTATTTGTTCAGTACCATCTAGAGAAACCCAGTAAAAATAAAGATTTTTGAATCGTGGTAACGGATAGGTCCCATTTGTTACCACACAAATACGTCTAGGCATTTCTTCGCAAAAGGTTTCAACCACCTCCTGACGCATCAAAGGTTCTCCTCCTACAAGTGTAACTACATAAACATGATGTTTTTTAAACGTATTTTTAATTAATTTCCTCCAATCCTCTACACTTAACTCGTCCTTTTCGTTTCTCCTAGTTTTCCACCAATAACAATGAGAGCAGTGAAGGTTACATATGTTGATAATATCTGCAGAACCATAAATAAAAGGTTTTGACTTAAACAGCTTAATGGATAAGTATTTAGTGAGCATACTAAAATGAGCAGGAAAATCTCTGACAATATCGGTTATACCCATTCCATATACAAGATCTACCAATAATAATCGTACACTAATAGATTTTATATTATATTAATAATATCTCTTATACTGGGTAAATGGATTAGACCAGCTGCTAAAAGGATTCATGATTTAAGAAATGTTATGATTGTTTATTACCGAGAATAGCTATATTACTATTAATGAATATGAATTGTCCCCATTGTCAAAACGAATATCAAGTCGCCTATCAACGCATTACAGGCTTTACCAAAGGAATTAAATCGGCTTATGAAATTTATTATCAAACTTGTCCTCATTGTGACAAACCAATTGTAGGTATGTATCAACATCCTGTTCCTGGATATGAATTTGATTTTGAAAAGAGAAAGAAACTAATAAAATTCTATGGTGAGCCAGCATAGTAAGTCAATTCTAATGCTAATCAATCTACTTTGCGATAGAGATGAGTTAACTGATCAAGTAGCGCTGTAACGTAAATTTCTTTCACGATACCTCGCCGTCTAGATGTCTGCAATATATTTTACATGCTCTATCATATCAAGCAAGGATGATATGAATACATTACAAATTTATCTCATTTTTTCTTGGTAAATAGATGGATATATTTTACTATTAAATTAATGATTGCATACGAAAGCACTGAAGCAATAAGAGATGAAATCGTAGCAGCTTCTATAGCAGAGTATTCTAACTTTAGCAATTGTATTATGAGAAGAAACCTTGTTATGTTATTGACAGTATCGAATATGGTGCTAGCAAATATCATTTTAATCAATATCTTCCTTAATGCAATAAAGTTGATTTTTCCAGTTAACCGCTTTGTGTAATCTCGTTTATTGTCAATATGAAAAAGAATTGCAAAAATTACCTTGTAAGTCAAGAATCCTGTGATAACAGTTATTGCAGAATTTAGGACATGACTGATAGAAAATCCTGCAACAAAGTGTGCAATAATAATACTGGATAAAAAGCCGGCTGAGCCCGAAATTAGTAAATTTTTGTTTAGAGAGATTGTATTATAATACTTTTCGTAAGCCTTTGTGAAGAATCTGTTTATTTTCTTCTGAGTTATTGGTTTCACTTGATATAACTAGAGATGTTCAATAAGTTATTTAAAACTGATAAAAAGACAATCGAGTCAATTCAATTCTAGGGATCAAATAACTGAGGTAGAGTTCGTTGACAGTTCAATAGTTTCTAATGTCAAAGAAAGGGACAATCAGTGTATACTGGGATAGTGTATCGCTCTAGTCTAGAGGACAACCCAGCAATAAGTGCTCCCGAATTTGCGTCGTAATTAACCAAATAGACATAAATACTTCTTACCTAATTTACCAATATTATTGTCACTCTGTGCTTAAGATGGATCTAGTGATTTATTGTAACTATTACCATAAGTAGTAAATTTTTACCTATTTATATAAACAATGTTAACCCTAATATTCCATTACAAGTGAAATGTATTAAAAATGGTCCTCTTCAAAGTAAGCAAGTAATTGATGCTCAATTTCTAATGAAAAAAGACTTGGAGCAAGTAAAGATCTTGATTGCCGAGGCTGAAAGCGAGTTGTTATTTCTATTTAGGACTTACTTGACTTCATTAGGTATGAGTATAAAAACAGCTAATAGTGGAGATGAGGCTCTAGATTACTTTAATGATAGCAAGAGGAAGAACAGACCATACAACGCTATTGTATTAGATACCCATTTGAATAACCCCACTGGTCTCGATGTTGCCAAGAGAATACACTCAGAAAAGCCAGACCAAAAGATGTTAATAGTTACAACAACTCCAAAAGAGTACTTGCCTGCAGAGTGTCTAAAAACTGCAGGAATAGAGGATAAGGATATTCTCACAATGCCCTTTAGACTATCAAAGCTTGTAACAGCACTAAAAAACTAATTACTTAACTGTCAACCTTCTAGCAATTGAGTTTTTAGAATAAAATGAGTCATATCCAAGCACCCATGTCTTAACATTGTCATAGTTTCTAAGACAATAGTAAATTTTTCGGGGATTCATATTTAGTAATATATACAATCCTTTTGAGAGATACCCTAAACAGTATCTTATGAGTAAATTATCGGAAAAAAACACAATGAAGCAAAATAGTATAAATATGCTATCGGTGACACACATATTAATTCTTACTTACTACAATGTGTTTTTGGCTTTAAGATATCTGGATGCTTAATTCACTATTATTAGCATTAAAATTTTTTTGATTTTTTATATCAAGATAATATAATTTTATTTAGAGTTTGGTAACCCTTCAATTGATTATTTATGTTTTATTGCGCATTATATTTTGTAATGACTGAAAATCAAGATAATAAAAAGATAGAAGACTGTAGAGAAAATCTTCTTGACATTACTATTAAGTATACCAAAAATGAAAGACCAAAAAATGAATCGAAGAATATTTTAAAGAGATTAGTTGAAAAACTGAAATCAAGAACAATAGCATTTACTAAAAAGGTTATAGATAAGGACAAGGACTTTAACACCGAATTGGATAAAGAAAAAAAGCAAGAAAATTTGAATTAGAAAGGTATAGATGAGGTTCTATGAATTTCCTGAGTTATCTATCTTTTCTTCTGGCTGCGACTGTTACAGCACTAATGAATTTTCTTGGGTACTTATCGTTTGTCTTGGCTGTAATTTTTATGATATGTTTTATAGTTTGTCTTGCTTTTCAACAAATAGTAGTTTATCATAAAATCATAGAAAAAGCAAGAAAATTTGCAAACGGTGAATATCTAAAGAATTGATTAGATCACGTATTATACGTGCTTTTGTGTCTGATTTTGTAAAATTTTATATTTAGTCTGTCTCTCAATTCATTATTCCTGTCAAGTCCTAAAACCATGAATCTTATTTAGATTCAAAAGTCAGGTATGCTAATGCGACTAATCTTATCTTTAACAACGGTTATAGATTGATTGACCAACTTCGGTAGATCACCTTCCAATGAGAAATTCGATTATTGCATAGTATGGTCGTTACTAATGAAACATGTTGTTTCTGTTGTAAAGTTAGACCCAAATTAATCCAAAACATAGGCTGATAAAGAAACAATATCGGCAATTGTGTAATCTATGAAATCTACCTGATTTCAATATTAATCCTTATTTTGGATTTTGTTCATTTGTTCTTCTGCCAACCTTTTTAGTTCCTCTCTTGAAACGTCCTTCTTGTGGGTTGCAATATACCAGTTATTACCTGCAAAATCCAAAACTCCTGCACCCCTATCTCCATAAAATTCATCCGTGGGTTCCCTCATTGAAGTAGCACCGGCCATTAGTGCATTTTTGTAAGTCTCATCCACGTTCTCAACATACAAATATAAAAAACAAGACATTGGTTTCATATTTTCATTGGAATCAGATATCATAATTTTAGAGTCACCGATTTGAACTATAGCATGTATTATTGAGTTTTCTGTTTCAAATCTATCAATTTCTTTTGCATCAAATGCTAGTTTTATAAAGTCTATTAGCTTTGAGGCGTCTGAGGTTATTATATATGGAGTTATTGAATGAAATCCTTGCGGAATTGGATTGACACTTGCCATATAATAAAATGAATTTTATCCTATAAATTATAGATCTAAATCTTAGTGGTGTAGCAATAATCATTTCAATAGAAATTATTAATCATACTTGAATTAATCTAACAATATATTAAAAATACAAATTCAAAAAAAAGATAGGTCAGTTTTTAGACTTAGCTTTGTGCTGCTGCGTTGCTACCGCTGTTTGTTTGGCTTTGAACGTTTACATTGTTGCCAGAGCCGATTGTGTCGCCGCCCGATACTACCTGGCTGTTTTGGTTAGAGGATTGTGATTGGCTGATGCTTTGTTCAGCAGAGTTACCACCTTTTCCATTTCCACCTTGTTGTGCTAATGCGTTGTTACCAGAGTTTTCTTGGTTTTGGACGTTTACATTGTTGCCAGAGCCGATTGTGTCGCCGCCCGATACTACCTGGCTGTTTTGGTTAGAGGATTGTGATTGGCTGATGCTTTGTTCAGCAGAGTTGCCGCTTCCTTTTCCACTACCGCTCCCTGCTTGTTGTGCTAAGGCGTTATTTCCTGTATTCTTTTGGTTTTGGAAACTAAGGTTATTACATGACATGAATGTTCCGCTTCCAGATATACATAAGGCATTCTGTACCGAGGCTTGTGACTGCTCTATTGCTTGCTGAGCTACATTACCTTTCTTCTTTTTGGTTGCAAAGGCGTCATTATCCATAGCCACTAACGGGCTAGTGATTAATACCATAGCGACCACTATTGCGATTGATGCTACAATGAGTTTGTTTTTATTTTTGTTGTGAATATTTCTTGTTTTATTCATATCTTTGATACCATAGAAAAAATATATGGCATTTGCTAACTAGGTGCAATACTCTAATATTCTAGCACTTTTAGAATTAACTTACAGAATCCGAAACTAATAGGGTTCTATTACACTTTACAAACAGTAAATTCTTTGACCTAAGTATGCTTATTTGTGCTTAAAATATGATAATTTGGAATGCTTCTTAGTAACAGTCTGGGCGCGTGCGGATTAAGTTCCCGTACGGTATAAGGGTCCGGTGGAATGAACATGAAATTCAATACAGTTAGTACCTGCAGAAATTTAATTATTTCACTGATGTCTATTTTTGCTCTTATCTTTCCACAGTATGATGAAGAATGATATTGAGTTTTGGTCACTGACAAGTGAATGTATGTTAATAAACTCTACTATTTTGAACTCAGAGGTTATAAATTATCAAGTATATCTCCACTATATCGAAACACCCCGGTAGTTTAAATATCATCTTAACCTGTATATAATATGTCTTTTAATAGAGAATTTAATGAAAATCCAAAACATTTCATGGTTTTAGACGCTATTGCTCGAGGTATGAAAAAAGTAAGTAGCATTGCAAATGTAACCAAGTTGTCGAAAGATGAGGTAAAATTAATTGTTAATGATTTAAGAACTCAAAAGTTGATTAATGTAAATGAAAAAAAAGGTTTTTTCGGCAATAAAAAAATAGAACTGTATATGACAGATACAGGATCCAGAATTTTAGAAACTAAAAAAGAAGAATTATTCAATAAAGCTCAGCGACTTCAACAAATCTATCAAACCGGAGATAGAGGTCAGATGCAGAGCATGATGAACGATAATAGAAGTTGGATGCCCATGATGTTGTTTTCTGGGATAATGAGTATGGTAATGTTTGGATCTATGATGGCTTTTATGGGAATGGCAATGAATCCAGCTGAAAGTGCTCAAACTGAAGGACAGGTAGATGAATCAGGAGCAACAGGATCTGAAGATGCAGGAGCAGCTTCAGATTCAGGTGGTGCATCTGACACTGGCGATACAGGTGGTTTTAGTGATATGGGTGCTAGTGGTGGTATGGACAGTGGAGGTTTTGATTCCTTTTAGTCAAGACCATATCACGACATAATCAAATAATAATCAAAGCTAGGGTTTAAGGGAAAATGTAGATCCATGTCACAACCACCACCACCTTCAGGAAAATCACTTATGTAAGACCTTATCAAAGACCCTTTATTAGATGAATTTCCTTTTCCCAAACCATTATGTGGAAAAAAGCTATACATGTCAGAATCAAATTGAGGTCTATTATTTGGAGTTGCAACATTTAACACTATTTTGTTTAGATATGTAAAATCAAGTCCAGTTTTAATGTTCTATTAATTTGTTACATCTTCAAATACGAATTAAATGACCTTTTATCGAGGAGACACTATGCATGAGTATATCAACCATTGAATGTACTAATTTTACGATTGATTTTGACTTCATTCTAACTAAAAAAAATTACACCTCTATATATCAAGAAGATTAGTTGAGCTTTAGAATTTCATCCCACGTACCTGTCGTAGATAACATATAATATTTAATACTATTTCCATATTCTAGTTCTATTATATCACCTGGAGTAATATGAGTTTTGAATAAATTATCCAAAAATTGCAAAAAGCTCGGACCTGCGACGATACTCTTGGTTTCTCTCTCTATAGGTTTGTTAAAATATTTTTCCAGCGCATTTGTTAAACCTAATTGACTTAGATTTTCTATCAGTTGTGTGATATCCATAAAAGTGGAATTTCTCTTATATACCCTTAATAATGCCAAGTATGCTATTATATACGGTAAACTAGTATATAACCATGGCAGAAGTAAGCGAATATGCCAATAACTGCAGGATCGTATTTGTAGTATATTTGTCTACACTGGTAAAGGTTTGACTTATGATACTTACGCAGGAATCATGTAAGAAAGCATCTAAAAAGATGATTAACGTTGATTTATAACGAGTTACTTGTTGATAACCTTAATAGGAACAAAATGTATATAATGATATGTCAACTGGAAAATACTTTAAACGAGGAGTGATGGCTTTAGATGCTCCCCATATTGGTCATGTAGTAAAAGAAACTGATCATAATCTAGTGATATTTGGAGAAAATAACGAGAGGTTTGACGTTCCAAAATCTGAAATCAAAACAACTGGAAGAAATGTGCTTATTGGTTTAACTATGAAGGAGATATATGAGAAATATTTTGTAACTAGAAATTCTCCATTACCTGTTGATGATATTGTAAAAAAGTGGCACCTGCCTGAAAATGTCGATATGGCTACTTATCACGTGAGCCATCCTAATTCAATGCTTAGTAGAGGAGTGAGAATACTAAATGAAGATTTTGTGGGCTTTGTAATGAAAGAAACAAGAGATAAAATGGTAATATTTGGCGATAACGATCAGAGGTATGATATTCCAAAATCAAAAATAAAAAAAGTGGGTAGTAATGTTATTCTAAACATGGATATTGATGAATTTACGACTTATAAGGTGAATGATCTTACTATCTTACCAAAATAGTAAATTAATTGAGGATAATCCGATCCGTAAATTTCTAATCCAATTCGATGATGAGATTGAGTACTATTATATTTATTAAAGTAATGAATGAGGAGGAAGAATAGAAATATCTATCAACAATAGTGTCGTCCACTGGACTGAGTATAATTGTTTTGAGATTAATGCTAGTAATCTAATCCGAAATTCAAAAATTGGTAGGATAACAGGATATGATGATGGTTTTCTGACAATTGAATTTACTGATCGAAGTTGGGTTACAATCAATTATCCAAATAATCTTGACGACCTGGCGAAAGAGATAGAGTCAGGATTATTACAATATAAGGGATGGAAAAGGGAATGCTTGTCCACTAATAGAATAAAAAGGATCATGAGGGATCTAATGGATTACTTGGAAAATATAAAAAAGGCTCGAAGAATTCAAAATATACATCCAAATACGCGGTATCGTGTCTTAAAATCTACCATTTGATCTAATACTCATTTGATTATGCATTACCCAGGCGAGTATAAAGAAAAGCAGGCATCAAAAAATATATCTTGATATTAGTAACCACATATTAGAATCCTTATTGTTATATTTGTGATTTATGGGCTTATGAAAAATTGATTTAGAAAATGACGAGATTTGATTTACCGATTGATACTTAATCTCGGACTAAACCTTTTTTAGGCACCTATTTAATTGGTAAATGAATCGATATTTTATTATAAAGATAGTATTATTTTGGTTACGATTATTGGTATTATAGGATATATATAGTAATAAAAACAAGACTAGATTATTCGTTCATGTGGAGAGAATCCGAGGGTATACTATTTAGAATTACCTACGACGTATCGATTATCGATCAGAATAATGTTCCATCGTTTTTCCGCTTTTCAAATTCTTGATTAGCTTTGTCCGTTATAGTTAGATTATTAGCATCTTTATTTTCCAATATATTCTTACTGGAAAGGTTTTTTATTGCTAATTCTAGTGAATATGGGGAAGCAGTCTGAGTATGTTTTATCAACTCCGAGTATGATACGGTATTTTTGCCCTTACCATATCTTGTCTTTACAATTTCTAGTATTATTCCCTCTATCTTACGAGTTAATAGGTCTCCACTTGTAGACTTGAGTACCTTTTCTAAAAAATTTTTAAATTCGACCATAATATGTTATGATTTCGAGGCTTATATCCTTACCTCATGGAGCATACGGAAAAAAGGTGAATTAATAATTCCAGGCTATGAAACAAATAGATCCTCATCATAATAACTCATTCAGAATATCCGCACAAATAAATCACCAGTACTAAAACTCATTCAAGAAATCTATCTTTAATATCTTTGTTGTATATGAGAAAATATGAACGAAACCAAATATTTTATCCTAAACTTTGCAATGTGGATAGGATTATCCTTCGTGATCAGTTTATTGATATCCTTTTTTATTCCCTTTCCGTACTCTTTAGTGATAATAATTGCTATATTTGTCTTATTAGGTTACTACTTGAGAAATATAAGGATAATTGGGCGCAATAGCATGAAAAAAACATACTGACAGCCAGTCCCAAGATTCGATAGGATTTTAGATCCATGTCTCCTTTTGGTAAACTTTGACCTGTATTTAGATGGGGAAGTTAAAAGGAAGAAGCCTACAATGCTTAAGGTTTCATATAAATTGTCGTATGAAATTAAGAATATCTTGCCTAAATAAAAGCTAACCAAGACTGAAGATAGACCGATCATACCGAATTGAAAAGTACACGATAGAAGTTTCTACATACTAAGGACCGAATGCCAGCGGAAAATGCCCAAGTGATTAGGTTCAGGGTCCACCTGTCATATGCGATTTCAGAATGGAATGGTGCAGGGGTATTCAAAAAGATATAGGTTAAACTATTGAAAATGTAAGACAACCTAATTGGTATCAATTGGGCATGGTAACCTCTTAATTCTCACATTCTTTATACATCAGACTTGCTATTAGGTGTGTAATTTCCTTAAAACAGATTTTCTCTTGTATACAATTAGTATTGCCATAAGTCCGTTATTGTATATGGTACACAAATTCATAATGGCTATCATTCAATCAGTAAAGTATCTAAATTACTGGTTTCTTATCTAATTTAACTGATATGATAAAATTAATTTTACTTAGTGAAGGAATCATTCACAATTATGGCTTCTACACTGTTTACTTTCATTAGAAAACGGTATTCGTTATGACATATTTAATAGAAACAGAGTATATATATAAGTATGTCAATTGTAAAAAATCATATTAAAGACCCTTCATCCACTTTATCAACAAATTTTAATTATCCGATAATTAATGATATAGAATCCTCAGAGTCTAAAAATCAAACGGAATTAAATGATAATAGAATTATGAACTTGCAAGATGATAGAGATAGCGGGAATGATCGCTCTGATAAGGTCTTAGATGATTTATTGAATTATACTCTTGAAATTCAAAGATCCAATAATCCTGAAAAATATCCTGAATGGAAAGCAGAGATTGAAAGAGTTATTGAAAAAACATATGGAAGTGACTCAATAGAGCTAAGACAAATAAAAGATGCAATGAAACTTAATTTTCTAACTACTAGTGGACAGTCTGAGGAACAAAGAGACATCTACTTTGATAACCTATATGAAAGGAGATTCAATAGAATAGAAACACTGATTAACGAATTCAAGTTGATGAGACAAATTAAAACTTATCATCAATGACTTGATTCAAATAGCTGTACAGACAAATAGATTGCATTAAAAGCCCTTCAACAAACCTTGTCTTTATTACCTTTGTTGCGTAAGAAGAGTTATGTATATACTTAATACAAGCAACACTGATTTGAACAAAAAATCTGATACTAATGATTTATCCCATTGAATTCTAACGGATCTGAAATCTTAAAAAGATCTTCCAATAACCCTATACTTATTCCTAATAAGAATAACTGGTGGGAATCAGAAGCTGTTTTTAACTGTGCGATACTATATAGTGGAAAAAAAATTCACATGTTATATCGTGCAATAGGAGAGTATGAACACTATTTTTCAAGGATCGGTTATGCATCAAGTGATGATGGGTACGTCTTTAGAAGGCGTAATGAGGTAGCAATTAATCCCATAGTAGACTACGAAAAATTTGGTATCGAGGACCCTCGATTAACTGAAATTGATAATCAAGTTTACATCACTTATGTGGTATTACCTGATCGCCCAAAGAAGGGTCCAATGGTATCAACTGCATTAGCAACTACCATAGATTATTCAAGATTTGATAGACTAGGTATCATTACAAGTGAAGGGACGGATAACAAAGATGTAGTTTTGTTTCCAACCAAATTGAGATCTAAAAATAAGTTAAGTAGTAAGAATATGAAATATTTCTGTTTACATAGACCAAGTTCTTGGGTAGGGGATGCATACGGAATTGATAAACCCAGTATATGGATCGGAGAGGGTAATACATTAACAAAGTTTGAAACCCATACTTTGCTTATGAAACCTGAACAAAAATGGGAAGAATTAAAGATTGGTGCTGGACCTCCGCCTATTAGAACAAAATATGGATGGTTAGTAATTTATCATGGAGTTAGTGCTAACAAAACATATAGTGCTGGTGCTGCACTTCTTGATCTAGAGGATCCTTACAAAATATTATGCAGAAGCAAAGAACCCATCCTTGTACCTACAGAACAGTATGAAAAATATGGTGATGTTAGTAACGTAGTTTTTCCAACCGGTGCTTGTATTGTTGATGAAGAAATATTTGTCTATTATGGGGGTGCTGATAAGGTATGTTGTGTTGCTACAGCCAAAATAAATGAACTTGTTGATTATCTTTTTCAAAACAATTAACCTTCACAGGTCACTAATTCCATCATATTGATGGCTAAAAGCCAAATTATCTTAGATTTGAATACAAGAAAGAGTCGATCTATAACTTGATTATTGCGTCCATAATTACTATCTTGATCTAGATGAATTGATCAAATTTCAATCCGTTGTACTATTCATCTCCTGCTATGTGTTTATATTCAATGATGTAATCTCAAAATATGTCTCACCTAATCTCCTGACATGTTAAAGGTCAAATAATTTCTCTTATAAAAATTGAATCTGCAACATCATTTACCACATAACATGTTGATTGTACACATAAGTTGACTCGAGACTTAAATCGGCTCTGATTCAAATTCAACTTATTGAAATTCTATTAGCTTATGTACTCACAAATGGAAATGGGGTGTTCTTAATTCTATCGTTTTTGTCCAAAATATTCCTATAAAGGTCAAAGTGCTGTAATGCAACATTCTCCCATGTTAATTCTTTATTGAAGTTTTCGATTCTTTGAGTATAATGCAAATATTCTGATTCTAATTTCTTTATTGCTTTTGCAAATTCATTGGGTCTTCTTTTTACTACTATTCCTAATCCTTTATCTGCAAATTCCTTAAAGAAACCTAGATCAGTTGCAATAAATGGTAATCCGTGAGCAAGAGCATCGAACATCACACCTGAACCTGAGGTTACAGTATAGGGGAGGACAATAATATCAGATGAATAGAATAGAATTGAAAGTTCCTTATCTGTTAGAAATCCTCGATTCAAATTGATTATTTTACCATTCTGTGAGTTTTTGTTATCTGTGTGACTAAGTATTTTTTGACTCTTTTGATTATTGATTGGTGATGGCTTTGCTAAGTTAAATAAATTCTCAGATTGATTAACTACTACAACCCAATCATCCGGAACATCCAAATTATCTAAAATGTCCCAACCTTTAGTATGAGTCATGAATCCAAAGAAAAGTGCTATTTTACGATTCAATGGTAAGGAAAAAAATTGTCTTGCTTCCCTTTTCTTTACATATTTGTTCATATTTGGTTCTGCTCCATGATATATCACAGAAAAATTACTCAACGATTTCTGATCTTTTATTGCATTTTCATTTTCAGATATTAATTGGGCCAAATAACTCGAAAAAGCTATGTTGGCCTGACTCGCTTGCATTTTTTGTTTGTTGGCTAAATTAAAAGATCTGTAGTTTATGAACCGTTTCCAATAGTCACCTATCTGATTAATGAGGTTAATTGAAACAGTAATCATGTTTTTATTCAGGAGATTCGGATGTTTTGATAGCTCCATCCATTGATGAAGGGGATACGCGGAATGAAATGTCGTTATTATGGGTATCTTGCATTCTTTATAGAATTTATCTATGTTGGTACTCAAACTTCTTGGATTAAAAGAGTTCATTTTTAGTCCATAAAGTCCATGTTCTAATTGAATATGTACAAGATCGGGATCGTATTCATCAAGCACCTCGAATATTATTTTTGAATTATTTTCATTTTTAGGATCAATACCTATAAAATCCCCTTTTCCTTTCTCATTACATAAAACAGAAACCTTGATTCCAATTTTTTTTAATCCATCTGTAAGGTTCTTAGTATATCTTCCAACTCCTCCAGGAATAGGTGGGAACTCGGTGGAAATCATAAGAATTTTTAATGTAGATTTATTAATATCATCTAATTTGTAGGACACTATGGTAACATATAACATATTACACCCGATACATATAAGGAAATGTAATAGTATTTCAAATTTCTGTCTACTATAACTAATTGCCGGTATTTACTATTTTTTGGTCATCTTACCAAAACAACCGGGCATGTCGCGACTTCTGAAATCCATCTAGAAACGCTTCCAATACCTTTTCTATCGTGCCTTTTTCTCAATGAACCACTACTACCTATTACAATCATGCTTACATTTTCTTCCTTAGACACAGTGAGGATCTCATCGGCTGGATGACCTACTCGTATTATAGATTTAGCCATAATACCCTCTTTGACTAGACTATCAATCTGCTTCTTAATCATGATCTCCGCTCCCTCTCTTATTGATTTTTCATAATTGTGCCTCAGTTTGTCAAAGTTATCCATATTTGAAATAAACTTTGCAATTTCTTTAGGATAGAAACTTGTGTCATCAATAACATATAGTACAATTATGTTAGAATTCTGATTTACAGCAATCTCTTTAGCTTTATCTAAAGCTTTAACAGATAACTCAGTCGCATCAAAAGGGATTAAAATATTAGTTTTACTGTCATTCATCTACTCTTACCATTAATCTTTGTGGTTACAGACATCCATTTTAACCATTTCATATAAGCCACTTTATACGTCTTATGAGTGGAGGGAATAGTCCCTTTTCGAATCCCAAATAATTTATATTTTTGAAACTATGATCAAACGTCTTTGCGTTTCTGGTATTGTAATCGGTTTTGTAAATGATGAGATACTGAAAAAGTTGTTCTCAAAAGTTATATTTCCCTACTATCTTGCAAACCTATACAACTAATTGAGTAGTTTTAATAATACTTCATTTTAGTTCTCTGGTTTGCTTTTCAGAGGAGATCCCTTCAGCGTTTCATAATCGTTAATAACTTAACATGTACATATAAAGTATGAGTAAATTAGATAGTCTTCAAATACCTCTATGTAAGAATTGCATTCATACCAAGATTGAACACCGAAATGAACCTAATGGGCCTAAATTTTATGATCATCGATGTTTAGTTTGCAAATGCCGGCAATTTACGTGATATACTCTTACAAAGTACGAAACTTCAGTAGTCTTAATCTAAGGAATAATTTTTAAAAGGTTATTAAACCCATTACTTATTGTTAATGAAACTTTTACCATATCATCTTTGAGACAATAACAATTATTTATGGAATTTAAATTGTTTTTAAACCGTCTACTATATATTGTACGGCAATGGCCGCAATCAGAACCGCAAATATCCTACTAACAATTAGCGATCCCCTTCTACCAAGTATTCTATAGATGGTCCTAGTTGAATAGAACACCATATAGGTAATTACTATCACAATCGCAATTGATAACATTGTGACGATCAATCCCGCAGTTTGGTATGAAAGAATTACAGCAGTGATAGCACCAGGGCCTGCCAATAAAGGAAATGCTAATGGAACTACACCCGAGTCATCAGAAACAGTGCCTCCAAATCTCCAAGCACCATGTGTTAATAATTCTATTGAAACTACAAAAAGCAATATTCCACCTGCAGTCATAAAGCTAGAAATGGTAATTCCAAAGATTGAAAGAATTTGCGTTCCTAAAGCTGCAAAGATCATTAATAAAGTACCTGCAGTAATAACAGTTGTTTTTAGTACCATATTATGTTCTTTTTTTTGCATTTTTTGAGTAATGCTTGCAAATAATGGGATAGTACCGATTGGGTTGATTACAACAAAAAGAGCAATAATTGATCTTAAAAGATCATCTCCGAAAATATTCAAAAAGGAAAATAAATCAAGTAAACTAACAGAAACTATATCCGGAATCAATACCTTTAGTAGAAATCTCCTTGTTATTAAAATTCCTCTAACCAATAGAATACAGGTGCATTGATCCGTAGAATAGCGGAATTTGGGTAATTTGGTATAGTCAAAAAAAATTGAAATAGCAATATAGAGGATTAACCCAAAATGGAGCATGGTCTGAAATGAAATTATAATGATGGTATCTATGGCATATATTATTATACATCACATACTTTCGCGAAAATTTAATTATTGGGTTAAGGTTTCAACAGATAAAACAAGCAGCATATTACAAATTACTCCGAGCATTAAGCTTGCTTAACCCATTTATTTACCCTTCCATTAGTTTTATGTTTTACTGCAGATTTAGAAGAAAAGTACGATAGAGTAATGAAAGTAAAATTTAGTTTAACTAGTATAGTCATAAGGGTTCCTGTTTTGAGATCGTAGAAAACTGCATTATTACACGATACTCAGTAATACTCATTATCTAATATTCAGAGAGATGCTGGTGCAATCAACAATTTAGAAGAGCAACCTGTACCAATGAAAATTCGGTAAAGATAAGGAGTTGCTTCACAGGATACGAAGTCAAATGTTCTTCAAGTATTAATTTAAATATAATTCCTTAATTTAGAAATCGTTGTCCAGTCGATGACATGATATCTATTTTATTATCCTGATTAAATATTGCACATTATCATTTAAAAACTAGTTGAAACCCCTATATTTCAGCTCACAGTAACGATTACAGCATTCTATCAGCGATATGCATCATGACATACTTAATAGACACAAAATGTATATATATTGTATGACAAACTTAGAATATCCTAATCACATAATGATGTCTTTACATTCTCTCTATAAGGCTATTGCAGCCAAGAAAAATGAAAAATAAACTAGTGAGTGTTTTAATAAGTAATAAAATATCTGATGACTTGTTTCAAAAATCCAAAAAGGAAGTTGAAATCTAAATAATGCAAATAACCACTAATGACGAATTAAAAAAGTATTATTTAAACAGAAATGATATTTTACTATCTACAAAGTCAGGTTTTGAAATAGAACTCTTTGAAAACAAAACTAATGAAACTGCTTTGGATATATTTCCTAATTCTTTATTTAACAAGAAAGTTAGTTTATCAGATAATAGCTTCGTAGGGTTTATGATGGAAATGACTGATTCAAAAATAATAGTTTTTGGAGACTACGAACAAAGATACGATATTCCTAAGATAAAAACAGCAGAAGTTAATAATAATATAGTTTTAGCCATGGAATGGAACGAGTTTGCTTCATACAGAGTAGATTGTGACTAAATTATTGGAATTAAATAAAATCAAGCATCAAGAAAGTCAAGTTGAAAATTTATCCTACTATTCTATGATAAATAAAATAAAGAAATGGCTTGATGAAGCGCCTGATTTGTCTTACAGGGAAGAAGATAAACTTCATCCAGGCCTCTATTACAAATTATGGATTTTCTTTAATGATGGCAAAACGATCTCTATAACTTTAGATTACATTAAAAATTATGCAATTCAAAACTGCGTGGTCGTAGGTTGGCATTGGAGGCTTGACGATATAGACAAAGAAGCATTAAGTAGCATAAAAAGCACAAAAATAAAGCAACAGTTTATTGAATCCTTAAATGATATTTATGAGGATAAGAACTTTAAGATCACAGCAGAATTTAACGGAAAATATTTTAACAATATCTCTATTGGTAAGGATTTACAGTTAGAGAATTTGACTGAAAGTCTTTTTTTTGAATGTCTCATAGACCTCTCCCTTGCATGGGAATATGTAATGAATAATTTTGATTTTCGAAACATTCAAAGAAAGAAATTAATTTTCAGGTGAAACCTCTCTCCGGATTGCTAATTTAGTCTTACTCTTTTGAGCAAAATATACAATCACTAGCGAAGAATACTTCTATAACTATGCTATGATGTCATATTACAATGCCAAATAGTTGTAACAAAGATAATGAACTAATCTTATGGCATATTATGTAACCATATAGATATTAAAAAGAGAATTTTTGAAACTTACCATCCAACAAATTAGAGTTGGATAAATTAACCTTTAGCGATTGAATAGCGTTAAAGTTAAATCTCATACGGACGCTGTGGGATTAAGTTCCGTATGGTATAAGGGTTCGGATAATTTGTACATTTTACGAATTGTCTTTTAACATATCAAATCATACTAGATATTTCAACTACTGAAAATAATTTAATTCATAAACTACCAAACTATGATTCAATATTTAATATTTAATCAAAAAAGGTAAAAAATTTAATGTAATATTGTCAATTCTCCTTTCAAGTCGTGGTTATTTCTGAATAGAAGGAGTAGTTACATGGAGATATATTTGAAGAAAGGTACTCTGAAAAACTTCCGGGCGCAATTTCAACTGAAAATATTTTACTACCCAAAATAAAGACTTAACGAAGTTTAGCGAGTTTATTCCTTTAGGGATGACTGACAACTGTCATACCCATCTACTGAACAGAGGATCCTATGACACTGCGTGGCGGACACTAAAAGGGTAACATCCACCTGGGCTTGTATAAATTATTATGATGGATCTACGGCAGGTAGTTTCCATTATGTTTTCGCCACTAAAAAGGACTCGAAACTATGAAATATTAAACAAATGAATTTTTCATCTTAAGAAGGAAATATAATATTACTAACTATTAATATATTATAAAATTGCTATCTTAGATCGTCGCCCGCACCGTTATCCAAATGAGCATGAATCCTAATATGTTCATCACAATATCTTTTCATGCATTCGGGACATTGATATTCAGCAGGCGTATAACATCTTTGAATAACACATCTTCTGTTATTCTCAAATTCCTTTGATGGTTCATTTTGGTGAAAACCACTATCGCTATGCATATAGGTATTATAACATTTCAAACTCGACTATTTCATCATATAATAAATTATTCTTGTATGAGGGGTGATGTAAATTATTTTTGAATATTTTACATAAAAAGTACTCAATATGAGTATAATTTTATTGCGCAAAAAAAATATACAAATATAGTAAATCTTCAATTATAGCATTTGGTTTCTCGAATTATGATGTCATCATCTCAATCATAGATGTATTTATGCAAAATTACAAAGATAATCGATTTTTCAGATAAAAAGGTCTACATTGAAAAAAAACAATTCTAATCAATTAAATAAATTTGCAAGTATTCTCACATGAACGAACTTTGTTTAATTGTAGATAGAGGAATTCGCTGCAGGGTTGACCATGCTATTAATCCTTTGATTATCACATGTGTCTGATCTCAGTCGTCGGATCATAGAAAAGGATTCTATCGCTTTATTTGAACTGGTTTTGTTTTGACAGATATTCAATAGAAACAAAACGGGACAAAAGAATTGAAGATAATGGTATAGAATGATATACCATATTTTTCAACTAGAATTATGTATACTATTTATTTTTAGAAATTATTTTATCCACACTTTCCTACTATAAAGTACAATCACAATGTCATTGTCCAAAAACAGACTAAACATAGTGCTATTTTCTCTGATCATGGTTTCATGTATTTGTTCAGTCTTTACTTTTACCGGATTGAATCTCATTTCAAACCCCAAATGAGTGATGGATGTTTAGTATTATGCATATAATCTTATTATGAATTACATGTCTTACTTTGGCTCTGTTAACTTAACGAAAAATCTATAGCTTGAAGATGCCCTATTTCAATTATGGTTATCAAAAGAAACAGAACATCTTCGTTAGATATCGAACGTGCATTGTATTTGTATTTTCTTGGTTTGTCAACTAGAAGCGTTTCTAAAGCATTGTTATTCTTACATAAAGTTAAGAGAAGCCATGTTGCAATTTGGAAGTGGATTCAAAAATGTCATTATAGAAAAGCGTCTTCAAAGAAAAGAAGGACAATTGAGGAATTCAGTGTTGATGAAACATTACTTAAGGTAGGTCCAGAATACACATGGTTATGGGTTGCAATTGAGCCAGAAAGTCATCAAATTCTCGCACAAACTATAACTCAAGAAAGAAACATGTTTGTTGCTGAGAGGTTTCTCTCAGGAGTTGTCAGAGACTACGGAAAACACCCTGTATCTACAGACGGAGGAACATGGTATCCAATGGCTTGTCAGTTTCTCAAGATTGATCACCATGTTCATTCTCCTTTAGAGAAAAGCTTGATAGAAAGGACGATACAATATATCAAGGATAGAACCGAAGGTTTTGATGATTATTTTCCCTGTAGAATAAAGAACTGTAAGTTGAAGCATGTGCGGAACTGGTTGAATCTGTTTGTTAATTATCATAACGAGGAGATTATTTATGCTTAAGTTAACAGAGCCCTTTCCTTTTTTGTAGCCCTGCTATCAGTAGACATAAAATTGTTTAAATACAGTCTAATCTAACAACTATACACATATCTGTAATTGATATTAAGAGCATATGTCAATATCTTTCAAGAAATTGTTATAGGCTTTCTAATCTTTGTTCATTTTTGATACAAAAAAATATTTAAAAGTCATGAAACTGCTAATGCTTCACTGAATTTTGTGTATATCTTAGTAAATTTTGTATTGTATTGGTTATTATAACCACAAAATCAAAGTGAGGTATGATTTCTACAAGAAACTCGATAGTTATTATGGGATTATTTCTTATCTCTGCACTACTTTTTGTACAATCTATAGGTTGGAATTCCATCACATTTGCCCAATCAGATACTAGTAATAATAACACGATTGTCAGTAATAATAATAATGGTCAGCCAAACATTGTCACTGAAGATCTATTCAACACAAAAACAATGACGTTGGGTAGTAATGTAAAACATCTTGTCATACTTATTCCAAATGAAGGGCATCATGATGAAGGCGAAGACAATGAAGCAAGATTTCTGGATCAGCATTTTGTCCCTGAAAACGCCGTTATAAACACAGGAACTACTGTGTCATGGTTTAATGGCGATGTAGGTCATGAACGCACCATCAATGTTCTAAACTCAGATGGAACTTTACTATTTAACACTGGAGAAATACAAGACAGTCAAATGTCCACTTCACATACATTTACCAATCCTGGAACTTATGAGTATGAAGCAGAAGGTGATCCAGGCGTAACTATGGAAGGAACAATTACGGTTGTTGAAAATAATAATTCCTCAATCATCAACTCTAGTCCGAGTAATTTCGATACTGTAGGTGTATTCATGGTTCCTACTCAAGGTATAGATAGTTACCTTTCAGAGATTACAAACGCAGGAATTACAGTGGAAAGTACACATGATTTTGAAGATTTGAGGGGTGGACAAAAAGGCACAGGAGACGTGCAAACGTTAATCATATGGTCTACATCAGGTAAGGATTTAACCGAAACAATCTCATCATTAAGTGAGATTTCTTTAGACTTGCCATATAGTTAAGACCCTACAATTTTTTTCCTTGACATTAATTATTGACAGGCTCTTACCTATAGGCACTACTGCTATTTCTCGTTTGGCAGGAATTTATCTGACCGTAATATTTTATATCCATTCTACGTTAACAATAGATGCATCATTTAGGCTTTGATGTTTACCTCCAGGATAGTCTGAGAAAGGCATCCCGGATGTAATTTTCAATTATTCTATCATCAGAAGAAGTTTGAAGTATTGTTATTATGCCAATTCTACTGGTAGATTGATAAGTAATCTATAACATAACAATGTACAAAGAATGAACATTGAGAAAGAGAATAAAATTTAGATTATTTGGTTTGTCTCTATTTTGTATATTTTTAGTACTATACTCGAACCATTCTACAGTTAACCTATCATACGGAGCTTACATTAAAGCGCCCTTATCACCCGCCGGTCCAACGGTAAAGGACGATAATCTGGTAGTTGAAAAAGTGGTTGAAGGATTATTAGATTTTCCTACAAGCATGGCATTTTTGGGTCCTGATGATATTCTGGTAACTGAAAAAAACACAGGCGAAGTTATGCGGGTAATAAATGGTCAGCTGCAGGAAGAGCCAGTTCTTGACGTATCAGTAGCTAACAGTATTGAACGCGGTTTACTAGGTATTGCCATAGCAAAGCAACAACCGGATGGAACTAGATACGTATTTCTCTCTTATACAGAATCTGGAAATGATGAAGACGGAAGCGATGTAGAAGATAACGTAGATCCGGAAGGAAACAGACTCTACCGCTATGAATTTGTTGATGGGCAATTGATTAACCCCTTTCTACTTTTAGATTTAACTGCAACTCCACCAAACGATAGAGGCGAGCATAATGGAGGCAAGATTCGTATTGGTCCAGATAACAATGTTTACTTTATAGTAGGAGAAGTGGGAGGACACACAACTCAAGCACAAAATATTGAAGATGGTCCAGAGCCAAATGGTTTAGGTGGAGTATTACGGATAACTCAAGACGGTCAAATTGTACCTGGAGATGCCATCTTTGGTGATGAATCACCCCTTGACTTGTACTATGCAATGGGCATTCGAAACAGTTTTGGCATGGATTTTGATCCGGTCACAGGAAACTTGTGGGATACAGAGAATGGACCTACAGCCGGCGACGAAATCAATTTGGTATATCCAGGTTTTAACAGTGGCTGGAAGTTAATTCAAGGGTTATCCAAAAATGATCTATTAAATGACGGTGCAACTCCTGAGGACCTCGTATATTTTGGAAAGGGATCATATTCAGAACCCAAATTATCATGGATAACTCCAATCGGAATTACAGCTTTAAAATTCTTAAATTCAGATAAACTGGGAGAGCAGTATCAAAATGATATGTTTGTAGGCGATATAAATAACGGTCTTTTGTACAGGTTCGTTTTAAATGAGGCACGTGATGACTTAACTTTTGATAATGGTGAATTAGAGGGAAATACGACACTACTTGAAGATAGAGAGGTCAATGATCCCAAAGAGAATCAGCCATTTGTTTTTGGTCAAGGTTTCGGAGGTATAACCGATATAGAAGTAGGTCCAGATGGATATTTGTATGTGTTAAGCTATACCGGATCTCTATTTAGAATTGTACCTTCTTCTTTTTCCTCTTCTTTAACAAGTACACCAATGGCTATCTCAGATACATTAGCTACTACGAATGAGGAGGAGGAACAAGAACAAGATACACAGCAGTCATCAGAAAGCGATAATGATCAAGTTACTGGTGGTAATTCTGGCAACTCAGTTCCAGCAGTAATCTTGGGTTTATACGGAGATAGATCTTATTCTCCAAACCCCATTACAATCGAAGAAGGACAAACAATAACCTGGTATAATGGTGATACAATTTCACATTCAGTGACCTCAGGACAAGGTGATGATGGAGATGCAGGTCAAGAGTTTGACTCTAAAGCTATAATACCGAACCAATATTACAGCATTACATTTGAAGATTCAGGCGAGTACCCCTATTATTGTTTCTACCACCCTTCCATGGTGGGAGAGGTGATAGTAGAGTAATACCCACTTATCTTTGTCCTTAGTCTATCACAATAGAAGTAACAAGATTTAATACGATATGTCTTTGATAGACAAATTTATGAGAAATTAAAATAACTAGATTTATTTTTGA
The DNA here is from genome assembly GCF_900696045.1 of Candidatus Nitrosocosmicus franklandus. Lineage (GTDB taxonomy): Archaea > Thermoproteota > Nitrososphaeria > Nitrososphaerales > Nitrososphaeraceae > Nitrosocosmicus > Nitrosocosmicus franklandus_A. The sequence continues at coordinate 2,102,482 of NZ_LR216287.1, read as the reverse complement.
AAATTGGATTATTTTGGATTTAAAATTAAATCATAGTTGTACATTAAAACTTTACTTTTTTTCGATTTATAAAATATAAATAGAGATGAATAATCCCGTTCCTGAAGCATGAAGTTCTAAAAGAAGTTCTGAAGACGCTCAGCCAAGTGGAATAATAGAATAATACATTCTTATTTTAAATTCTTTCATATCTTTTTAATAGACAAAGTAATTAGTTAATTTAATGACAGAAAAATCGAGTTCTATATTATCTGAAAGCAAAGTGTTTAATGCGAAAAGCAGTACATTATCAATGAATTCAGTTTATTATTATTACAACTATTGTCGACTTAGCCACAGGGGATTTATTTTATGATAAGGAATCCATTTCTAATATCAATCATATCTACGTTATTATTAGCATCGGCACAAATTATTTCTACTGACGAACCTCTGCCAGCATTAGCTCAAACTACCGGAGCCAATAATCAAACTGGTGGGATTGAATTTACATTTGTTACCACATGGGGTTCTTTAGGCGATGAACCAGGTCAGTTTGATGGACAAAATAGTGTTGCAGCATCTAATAATTCGATTTACGTTGCTGATTACTACAATGAAAGAATGCAGATGTTCACACCAGAAGGAGAATTTGTGAAAATGTGGGGTGGAACATATGGTGAAGCAGATGGCGAATTTAAGAAACCTCACGGAGTGGCAGTAGATTCTGATGGAAACGTGTATGTGTCTGAGCGAAGCGGATTGCGTATCCAGAAATTTGATTCAGAGGGTAATTTTATTACAAAGTGGGGTAGCGAGGGTACCGGTGATGGTCAGTTTACACATTTGCATGACATCGCAGTGGGACCAGGTGGCTCAAGTGATCAAGCCTCAACACCAGCATCACCATCATCAATAAATAACAACCAAACTACAAATTCCAATAATAACGAATTTGTCTATACTACAGATGCAGAAAACTTTAACGTACAGAAATTTACTACGGATGGACAGTTTATTACAAAGTGGGGTTCTGAGGGTACAGGTGATGGTCAGTTTGGAGGACTTGAAAGTTTGGACGTAGATTCAGAAGGTAATGTGTATGTTGCAGACAGCGGAAACGAAAGAGTTCAGAAATTTACAGCTGACGGAGAATTCATATTGTCCTGGGGTACTCCCGGCTCTGAAGCAGGACAGTTTGACGAACCTGGCGGCGTTGCAATTGACAGTAATGACAATGTATACGTCACTGATATCGAGAATCACAGAGTCCAGGTATTTACAGCTGACGGAGAATTTATCACACAAATAGGTTCTTCAGGTGCAGAAGTTACAACTCCTACTGGTTCTGGTGCTAGTGCTAATGGTTCTTGCTGTAGTGAAGGTGATGCTGATGGTCAGTTTAATCAACCTGAAGGCGTAGATGTAGATCCACAAAATAGAGTGATCGTCGCCGACACAGGAAACAATCGTATCCAGATCTTTGAACAAAACCCAGCTATATAACGAAAATAAAAAAGAAGGTACTAATGAAAAATAAACAATATTTGATGATGATAACCTTTATAGTCATCAGTATCGTTTTTATTTTTAGTATCTCGGATATCTATTATTCTCTTCCTTCTCCTTTTATCTACATGAAAGCAAACGCTCATAGTTTTACTCCAAATGACTATGCTTCTTTCATTGCAGCTGTAGATCAGTTTCAAACGGAGTTAAATTTAGTACAATTAAATTCTGATAATAATAACCTTCAACTCCTCCAAGAACATGTAGAAAAGGCTAGCAAGCTCTTTTACCGAAATTTGATATCAGAATTTGAAGAGCAGAATCAAAAGAATGCGGACAACATTACGGCAACACTTGAAACCCTTCAGAAAATATCATTAAATTCCACAGCAAAAGACCAGCAAATAAAAATAAACCAAATAGTTTCAGACATCAATAAGAAGTCAGACGAAATAACAGTTTGGAGTTTGGAACAGAGACAACAACAATCACAGCAGGAAGAAGGAGTGGAAACAAGGTTTTTTAACACGATCACAGAATTCTTTAACAATTTATTTTTTGGTAGCGGTGATTTCGAGCGTGATACCCAATACGATACCGAAATTCAACCTCTAAGGATTGCTGAACTAGTTGACATTGTTTTAATTGATTATGGAGAAGCATTCAATGTTGATTATGACATGACTGATATGACAAATATGATGCAAATGAATGAAAACCATACCTCCATGATAAAGCATAACATGTCTCCCAGTAGTGACAACACATCCTTGATGCAGATGGACAGCGCATCAACTAAAGAAATAGATATGAGAATTCAGGCGAGTAAAAACCATACTATGATAACAGACATGGGTGCCTATCAGAGTGCTGAATTCCTTTCTGCAAAAATCCCTGAGATTTTTAAAAACGAGCTGAAACCCTTGCCCACCACAGGTGAGGATTCAAAGGCTTTCGTATCAAATCTTGAGAGCGGATTGATAAATCTCAACAATCTAGTTAGAGACAAGGCTCCCCCTATGGATTTGATGATGGTAGTACATACAGAAATACATCCAAATTTCTTACAGGCATACAATATAGAACTCCAATAATACATCTCATTGTCCATCAGGTTCATGCAAAAGATAGATTTCTTGTATAATCATGACAGATTGAAAAATTGTTACAAAGTTGGCAAGAATCATCAGACTTCAATTGTTGTTAATCTACATAAAATTGAATACCTTATTACTGCACAAGAAATCTAGGTTATAACTTTGTCTAATTTTGGGATGGCTCAAAAAACCTAATCAAGAAGACATCATAAAATTCTCAAAAATTAAAGATAAACTGGAATGAATTTTAGGTGCTTTTTTAAAAGTATCAACCTATTTTATGTACCCACTTAATTGTTGCTCCAGACAGTCTGCGATTACTTCATAATGTTACTATAAATTTGTTATTTGGGTTCGATCGTATCCAGACCCTTCTTGCCTTTATACTCAACGGTTATTCTGTGAGATTAAGTTCCGTATGGTATAAGGGTTCGGTGGTATGTGGAACAAATTTGACTTCCAGATACCAACCACTTTCAGTTAACCGATAAAATCACACTCCTCGTATCCAGGGTAAGATCTACACAAATTATGTTAGAGAATTGACCCAAAGATCTGAAGTTGTAATATTTGCAATGTTGATGGACAACTTGCATAATAATGGTTAAGAATCTTATCTCGGATTTGAATCCTGAATATTACATAAATTTTGAATTACTCCTAGAATTGAGCAACACATTAATTAAATTCATATGGATTTAATGAAGAAAAAGTCAAATGATAAAAAGATTCCTATTTAAAGAAAATGTAATAATTGTTTATTACCAAGAATAGCTAAATTATTATTGACAAATATGAATTGTCCACATTGTCATGATGAATATGAACTCACCTTTCAACGCATAACAGGCTTTACTAAAGATATTAAATCAGCTTATGAAATTTATTATCAAACCTGTCCTCACTGTGACAAACCTATTGTAGGTTTGTATCAACATCCTGTCCCCGGATATGAATTTGATTTGGAAAAGAGAAAGAAACTGATAAAATTCTATGGAGAGCCGGTATTGTAGATAATATTCTAATCCTAATGAGTCTACTTTACAAAAGCAATGAGTTAGCTGACCACGTAAATTTATAACGTCAGTTTCTTTCAGGAACCCTAACCGTCTCGATGTCTGCAACATCTTTTACATTTTTATCATCTTTAGTATTGACATATGGATACATTACAGATTTATCTCATATCTTCTTGGTAAATAAATGAATATATTTTACAACTAGATTTATTACTGCGTATGAAAGTATTGAAGCAACAAGAGACGACAGCGTAGCAGCCATTATAGCAGAGTACCCTATCTCTAGTAGTTGTATTATGAGAAGAAACCTTGTTATATTATTAACAGTATCAAAAATAGTGCTAGCAAATATCATCTTAATCAAAATTCGTCTTAACTCAGGAAAGTTGATTTTTCCAGTTAATCGCTTTGTATAATTTCGCTTATTATCAATATGAAAAAGGATTGCAAAAATTACCTTGTACGTCAAGAAACCTGTGATTACGGTTATTGCAGAATTAAGTAGAAAATTAGTAGAAAATTCTGCAACGTAATGTGCAACAATAATGCTAGATAGAAAACCTGCCGAACCTGAAATTAGTAAATTTTTATTTAGAGAAATAGTGTTGTAGTACTTTTCATAAGCATTTGTGAATAACCCCTTGATTTTCTTCCGAGTTATTCGTCTCACATTATATAATTAAAGATGTTTAATAAGTTATTTAAACTTGAAAAATCTTTTAATTCATTTTTTGTTGACCTGCAACTCTATCGCATTAAGATTTAGGATCCATGTTAAAATATTCGTGAGTTTTCAAATATCCCCTCTACATCCTTCGGGATCAGGATGATTCTTTTTGTATCTCTAGAAAGTTGATCTAAAGATATATTTCAGTGATGACTTTTTTTGAAAGCTAAAGATTGTAATTTGCTAAACTCGTTATATTTATGTCTTCAAATAAATTCAAGAAATCCGCTATTTTCTAGGATTGTGCTGTAATATTACGGCTTTGATTTATTACAAGGTAACAACTCCTGTATAGTTACCAAGTTCAAACTCAAGCATCCTAATTACTATTTTACATTCTACTTCTGTTATCCCACATCATTCTTTTCTTTCTAAAGAAATAACCCATTAAAACTAATACTATAACTATGCCTATTAACGAAAAAGGAAATGGAACAAAAAATGATATCAACAAGCTTATTCCTATTGATAGTCCGACCCACATTACCATATTCAAAATAAAATCTTTGGTATTACTCATTGTTATTAATGTATAACATATTTTTTAAGCAGGTTATATTCAATCACGATCAGAAAATGGAACAAAAAATGAATTTAAAGGTGTATCGGAGTTATAGTAATATTAAAGATCAAAGGTCAAAAAACAGGCCCTGTTAACTTAATGAAAAATCTATAGCTCGAAGAAGATGCTCTATTTCTGATATGTTTGGTAAAAGATACAGAACATCATACAATATAGATCGTGCATTGTATATGTACTTTCTTGGATTATCGTCTAGAAGCGTTTCTAAAGCATTATTCTTTTTACACAAGATAAAGAGAATCCATGTTGTAATTTGGAAGTGGATTCAAAAGCGTCATTCCAAAAAAAAACATCCTCACCAAAGAGAAAGAAACTAGAGGAATTTATTGTTGATGAAATATTATTTAAGATTGGTCCAAAATTAATATGGCTTTGGATTGCAATTGAGCCAGAAAACCGTCGAATTCTCGCACAAATTATAACTCAAGAAAGAGACATGTTTGTTGCTGAGAGATTTATGCCAAGAGTTGTCAGGGATTACGGTAAACACCCTTATCCACAGATGGTGGAACATTGTATCCCATGGCTTGTCAGTTTCTCAAACTCGATCACCATATTCATTCCTCTTACGAGAAAAGTGTAATCGAAAGAACGATGCAATATATCAAGGATAGAACCGAAAGTTTCGATGACTATTTTCCTTGCAGAGTAAAGAATTGTAAGTTGAAGCATGTACACAATTGGTTGCGGTTATTTATTGACTATTATAACAGAGAAATAAAACATGTTAACTGAACAGAGCCGTATTAACAGATCTCAAGTATAAATAAAATTCATGAATTAATTGAGCATTATTACGGTTATCCAATAATTGAATATTCTTTATAGAGGTCTCTAACTTTACTGGCATTAACAAAGCCTCCTGCTATCACGAATATCGGTAATATTCATTATTTTATGACGAATATAATATAGAATAACTAGTATATAGACCCGTATACTATGCGGGTTCGGTGGTATGTGAAACAAATTTGTCTCATTTTTGTCACTCAATTTTATCATAACAATGATATTCACAGGTGGAAATCTTGAGGATATCCAAACGAGTCCAAAACAAGTTAGAAATTTTTTTTGAAATTAAAGGTGAATTAATTTCAATGGTTGTCAAAATTAATAGATGTGAATGTCATAATTATTAATCTATGGATGAACCTGTAAATATTAAACCATCTTACATGAATAATATTTTCAATATGATTAGCTGACTAGCAATCAAAATTCTATGTCAAAATAAACAAATGTTCTCCAAATTAGGTTAAAGTAAAAAATTTTATATTGCCATCATAATCCATTTCATAATTGCCTAATCATTGTAATTTATCCCCAATTATACTAAGTATTTTTGTTGTTATTTTGCTTGTGATTAATTCTACTTTATCAGGAATACCTTCTACTATCTTTTTTCAAAATGGCGTAAACGAGGTTACCCCGAATAATTTAATGACATCGTATGTTTTTGCATCCCCGGATGAGGAAGCTGATGACACCAGCAACAACAACGAAGATGCTGGTGAAGATAGTCAAGGAGTACCTAAAGAGGAAGCTGATGACACCAGCAACAACAACGAAGATGCTGGTGAAGATAGTCAAGGAGTACCTAAAGAGGAAGCTGATGACACCAGCAACAACAACGAAGATGCTGGTGAAGATAGTCAAGGAGTACCTGAAGTAGCAGAGAACATAACCACTGTCAACCCTTCTTTAACCGCTTTGTCTGAGCCACCACAAAATGAACAATGTCCAGCTGGATCACCAGAAGGATGCTATGTGAAACCATCTCCTCTAAATGCTAGAGTATCATGTCAACCAGGCGAAATGGAACTAAAGAACGTTCCAGGCGGTCCTGAGGGTATCATGTGTGCACCTATCCAATCCACACAAAATCAAGAGAATTCAAATAATCCTATTGGAGAAAAGGAAATGCTATCACAAAATAACATACCGACTCTTGATGAATCCAATTCCGAAACCACAGTAACAAAATCTTCTCCAGCATCCTGTGATTCTCAAGGAACTTTATTTGATCCTATTACAAACATGTGTAAAAATCCGCAAAGTATTCAGGATTGTGCGAAGATTATGCAAAGATATGATCCAAACCAAGGAAAATGTATTAGACTTTTTTAGGCTAAACAGATATGATGACCAGTAAAGAGGAAATGTATTTCATAAATCCATGTTTATTATTTCGTATCTATGATAGTTCGGTGGGATATTGTATTACTACGTGAAATAATTAACGCCATCAGTAATGTACGTGGAAAAAGGGATTAATTGTCTTATATCGTTACTAGTATTAGTAGCAGGTACGGTGGGAAACGTACTGAATTCGGTTTTTAATTAGACACCATTTCTATCATATACACTAATATATTTTTCACTATTCTTGGAATAAGAACCATATCATCACATTTTGTCAAAAGTTAAATTATAGTAAGCATATATTTAAAAAAGCAATCATATCAGATTAAGCGCAACAAATATAGATTTTCCGTAATAGAATTAGCAATAATATCACCTTTTTGACAAACATTTAGAAACAGAGATCCAAAGATACAACCAATAATCATATTTAAGTCAGGTCGAAGGTTTTAACTTCTAGAAATTCCCCATTCAATATCAAATGAATGTACGTGGGATTAATGAGTTTCTACGCTCAAATTTCTGAGTCATCGAATTTGACAGACACCAAATGATCATCTAAGGAATGCAACGGCTTTGGAAACTCAAATTTTTCACATCCGTTTTTGATATTCGCCTTTTAATTGCCAGTGCAATATCAAGGCGCGGTAATCCTTAATATTATTTTGAGTAGATGATAAATGACATTAAATAAAAAGATCGCAATAAAATTAATCATACGATGTATTCTCATAAAAAGTTATAAGATATTCATATTCTAAAAAGGATAGATACAAAATATACAATTCAATATATCTGGTAAAAAATAAACTATATCATGAAATCGTTTAGAATAGCGTTATTGCTACTGTTGCCTTTAGTATTTTCTACCGGTACTTTTAATTTAAATGAAAAATTTAATAATTTTTTTACCTATGCTCAAGATGGTGGATTATCTCAAAAGGGAAGCAATATCAATAATGAAGCAGAAGTATATTCCTTAACTCAATCATCTTCCAGTCAAAACGGTTTTGTAACTTCTGGGGATGTATCTGCAGGATCTGGAAACGAAGTTTCTTGTAGTAATAATGGAGAACACAAAATGACCACTAAACACTCATTAAAAGATATAAAAGAAATTTGCTTTGGCAGTGAGAATCAGCCCAGTCGACCTTCACCGGGTGGAGAAGATGATCTGGCAACGTTATCAATAGCTAAAATCATAGGATGTGAGAGTCGCGGAGGTAGCCCTAGTGATATTGCTGTATGTAGTTACGTTCTAAATAATGTAGATCCTTCTCTATTTTCTTTTTTAATTAGCGGCAACAATCCTAATCCATCTAATTTTCCGGCTTCAGAAGCGGGGACGGATGTATCATTAGATGCAGGAGATTACAGAATTGTAGAGAATGTAGACGATGAAGTAATTCAATCGGTAAAAGATGATTTAAACGCAGATGAGTTAGGAGTCATTCCAGAGTTTACTGGAGACTGCACGCAAGAAGTCATATCTTTCAACACAGCAACAGGGTCAGTTAATGCAGGAGATTCTGTCGAATGTAATGTAACAAATCAATTTATAGTTCAAGGGGGAACAGTTCCAATCTCTTGAAGTGATTTTCTGACCTCGTATTAGCCTTCTAGTGTAGACAAAAAAAATCAAAATTTTCTTGACAAGATCGAGATTAATTTAAGAGATATAAGGATCAAGATCCAGTTTTTAGATTATTTACTTATTTGGACTAGATAATCAAATACCAAGTTATATCAGATTTGCATACAACTTTAATATGACAAACATTATCGAATCCGCGTGAGAAACAACTTCAATTATAATTTAAGATAATAGTGATTGTTACGATATTTACAACTTTGGTTATGGGTGGATTCTCAAATCAGAATATAGGCAAGATATGTTTTCTTTTACCTCCCATTCTTATGGCCATTTTTCCCAAGATAGTGCACAACAAGTAAATCAGTTGTCAGATAATACCTCTAGCGAAAACATGCAATTGTTTTCATCGGCTATTTTGAATACATCTTCTACAAATACTACAATAGATAAAGAGTCCGCCAAACCCATATATGAGGAAAAGGGTTGATAACAGAACCTTATAGTTATGAAACAAATGGTCCCTTAGTAAACGTCGGAAATATCACTAATAAAGGCATCATGATGACATTGCCATTATCAAATAATTTGGTCAAGGGACAGGGACAAGGAATTCTCTCTACTTTAGATGGAAACGAATCTGCTACATATACGTTCCAGTTTATAGGAAGTCTCAAAGATAAGACCCATCCTCCACATGGTAATTGGTTTTTTACACTAATTCTACAGGCAAATTGGCATTTCTAAATAATATGATAGGAATCACCGAAGGAGTGATCTTAGACAACAACGAATTTGCAACAAAGGTTTGGGAATGGGAATAGTATACTAAGGTCAATTAATCTAACTCTATCACCACTTTGTATAATGTTTACAATTTGAGAACCTGTCTAACTTTATTTTTTGAAGTTTGCAGGTAAGAGATTAGATCTTATCTATGACGAAACATAAAGTAATAATCTTTTCAGAAGAACAGATTCTTAATAATAGAGCATTTTATTTTAGTCAAGAATTACAACTCTTATCGAATGCTTTGATAAAGCTAATCATTCCTACTTGTGTTTCGAAAATATCTTTCTTTTTTGTTTCTTGCGGTGTTCTTTTTTTTTAAAATAGTATTATAATGCTTGCTCACATCTAACCTAAATTTACAAGTAGTATAAGCAAAAAATATGAAATGATGCCACTATGCTATGCGCCTTAAAATATTCTTACTAATCATATCGATAGATTAATTTTCAAATTTTTGGTAACTCTTTTGGTTGAGCCTTGCATAAGAGAATATAAAAAGCATCAGCGCTAGTGGTAAAGTTGTAGCAATATAAAGAGGTAAATTGATGAGAAATAGTGTCATGATGGCTGCACCAATAAAATACCCTACCCATACTGTCAAAAGATAAATAGTTGTTCTTTTATGTGCATCCGTTTTTGATTTATTAGATCCCTTTAGACTAGATGAGTTGTCCATATCTTTCCTTATAATAGATGGATAGCGTTCTTCTCTGTTAATTATTCGATATATAGCGTTGGATAGAGTGCCGGTAATCATAGTCGTGATGACTCCAATTCGATTCACGTGTCTTGCACAAATAAATTGAATCCCCATTCCGAAGGAGGCCGTAGTAACCATTATAATTGATTCGACGTTCAAGTATGAATCAAATCTATGGAAATAAGATTGAGCAAACAACAACACCAGCACAATTAACTCTATGCCAAGAATATATGTTACCTGAGTATCCCACCCCATCTCATTATTGTTTGCTTTCCTTTTGAAAAGAAATGCTGCCAAAGATGCTCCAGAAAGGTAGCCGACAAAAACAGAAATCCCCAGCATTGTTGTTGTAGATTCTCCTTGTATTATTGACGCAGCTAATACCACGGTATTACCCGATAAAGCAGATATGAAAATGCCACCTAGTCCAAAAAAACCCAGCGAATCTACTGTTCCTGAAACACATGTTAAAACTATAAACAATAGGTCTCTACTGCGATCAGAGATCCTAGAAGATGGTCGTTCTAAATTACCCATCCGATTTACCACTCGATCGACCATCTAAGCCCGTAAGGAGCAAATCAGAGGAAATATATTCAAAGATATTTTCTTTGCGAATACGATTTTATATCTGAAAATTAAACCCAAGATAGTTGAATTAATGCAAATCTGTAGAATCAATGCATCAAATTAGAATTGTCCTCCAAATTTAGTTTTTGCTCGGTATCCTACTTCAAAAGATATGAGCAATTTGATTGTCTAATTAATTGTTCAAACTATTGTATTTGATATTGTTCGATAATAAGGATGTTTTCGGGATGTGAAGGATAAAGGTTAAATCATTCATATATATATTGAACTCGCAGGTCATAGTGTTATTAAAAAGATCATTTTTCTTCCATTCATAAACGGATTCCGTCATTTATTATGCTATTATAGTATAATGGGTGGAATAAAAAGACCAACATAGTAGCGGGTTCGGTGGGATTCGGACCCACGACATTTTAACCTCTTTTGATCTGGTTAAGAGCCAGACGCTCTACCTGGCTGAGCTACGAACCCTACGATCAAAAGAAATCAATAAAACACTATTTAAATCAAACTACGTAGAACTTGAATCACAAAGGTAAGAAAGTTTAGTCTTCTAGACTTGAGCTGCTGTTGCTGTTGCCTTTTCGTTTTGATTGATAATCGCAACTATAGCTTCAGAAACCGAACACTTTCTGAGCTCTTTTTCTTTCAAAACCTTTCGATAGGCTTCGAGGGTAATGTATACAGGAATTGAACCGGTTCCCTCTAACAGTGCTTTAACACGATACAAACCATTTTCCATACCTCTTTCAGCTATTTTCTTTAATTTGACCTTGTCTATCAAGCCTCCTAATGGACCCATAGGCATGTCATAGTCGACTGTAAGAGAAGTTCTGGTCTTTTTTTCTCCCAATTCTTCAAAGTCCACAGTAATTTGCCAGTGTTTGAAAGGCCCCTCAATCATTTTAGCGACTATTTTCTTATGTGGAATATAATCGATAGTTTCACAATCCCATTCTAGTTTTTTACCGTCAAAATCTCCACTTATCCTGAAGATTGTTCCTACTCCAAATCCATTTTTAACTTCCAAGGGAATTACATTTAGACCCATATTTTCTGGAAATTGATCTGCCATGTGTTCTGGCCTTGCAAAATAAGTAAAAACCTCGTTCAATGGTGCGGCAATTTCCATACTTTTCTTAATGGTAGTCATAAGATAACTTGATAAAGAAATAATATGAATTTATAGTTTTTCCTATTTAAAAATAATAAAGTTATGCAAGTGGATTGCTATTTACTATCTCATCCAAGCATTTAATGATGTCTTCCTTCGAAACATCTCGTGGATTATTGTCTAGGTGTCCCCTATCGGGCATGATAACATCGGCTGCCTCATCAAGTGGTAGTTTTAGCTTCAAGGGTTCAAATTTCAATTTTTGACATATTTTCTTGAATCTCTCAGTATACTGAGAATTATTAAATTTGTGGGCTACAGTTGTACACGAAGAAAGTGCGTATCCATGAGGAACCCCCTCATTGGAAAATACATAAGAAAGTGCATGTCCCAAAGTGGTCGATGAATTACCAAAGCCGATGCCCGACAACATGGCACCGTATGGCAACAATTCAGGTTTGTCGTTAATTATAGCATCTTCCAATATGTCAAAGGCTTCTTTGCAGAATAATTTGGTTAAAGGATTTGCAAGTTTACTATCATATCCCTCAGATGCCTGTGCAGCTGCATCACAGGCAGAATTGCGCATTATATTGAAAGGTGTACCAGGTAAGAAATAAGGATCAACTATAGCTGCATCGGCCAAAAATGCCTCATCTTGTAATAGTTTTTTCTTATGATCAAAGCTAATGACAGCATATGTAGTCATTTCAGCCCCAGTTCCAAAAGTAGTTGGAATCAATATCTTAGGAATTCCGGTTAATTTACTTAGATATTTACAGACATCCATTGAGCTTCCTCCTCCCAATCCAATGTAGCAAGAAATATTCTTCCCCTCAAACTCTGCCTTGATAGATTCAATTGTCTCTATAGCCGGGTCTGGAGTCACCTTATCGTAAATAGTATAATTTTTTATGCCCATATACTCTATCCATTTTTCGTAAATCTTGCTTTCAGTAGTTGTTATAATCAATGCGTTGTCAGGGTAGTCAAACTCCTTTGCTGCATTTTCCCCGTATGCAATTTTCTTTGGAATTAAAATCTTCCACACATTAACCCTTGAAATGTTTTTTCAATTTAAATATTTTCTTCCATAATTCAAGCCCTAAAGACTAAATACAAAAGATTTCTTAGAGATCAACCTTATCAACATACAGTACTTTTGTTAACCGTGAATACTAGTTCTTTTGTATTCTATAAACAATGTAGACAATATCAATTTCATATTATAGAATACTTGTATTATTTTCAATGGTTTTGTTATTACTAGCTCTTTTGATATGTGACTCTATTTGCTTTTGTCTATACTTTAACATTCCCAAATCCATTTTTGCGGAATAGATCTCTATTTCTAATTTCTTTAGTTCAACTTTTCTTTCTTCAATGTAATCGACAAGATCAAAAATGGATACATCCAATCGAGCAACATAGTCAGAGACTTTTTTCACTTCTTTGATAAATTTTTCAGGGTTTTGAATATTATTTTTATAGTTATATATACTCAGTGCCAGTAAGAATTCGTCCAGTTTTTCCTCAGATAATTCCAAAATTTTTAACATGTTCCTTAGATGCAATGAGAAGGCAAGATCATTTAGCTCAAGACCTTGATCTTTCATTTTACGTGCAAAGCTTCTTAACAAATCTATGTCTACTACGCCCTGTTTTCTGCACTCGTTAAGGATGTTGGACACTGTCCCCTTCGAAATACCTAAACTAAAAGCTATATCGCTGTGTGAAGTGCCAGACAGCAATCCGTTTAACACTTGTATCCTTATAGCATGAGGAATTTTGTTTCCCATTTTATTTATTCAAATAAATTGTAAGTGAAACTGCTTATATTAAAAATCAGAATAATACCTCAACCTATGGAGAAATGCTGTTTGACCAGGGTTTGACCAGGGTTTGACCAGGGTTTGACCAGGGTTTGACCAGGGTTTGACCAGGGTTTGACCAGGGTTTGACCAGGGTTTGACACCACATATCAGCATAATAACAAGTTGAGTCGAGAAAGTCTGACCCTATCGATTGTCCTTTAATAATTAAATGGTTGTATATCCAAATATAAATAGAGGATGTCTGAAACTGAATTTCATTTTCCCACTCTCATCTATGATAATTACTGCTCCTCATGCTCTAAATTTGCTATGGCAATCTACCATATTTCCAGAAAAAGAATAGAAATCATGGGCCATTATGATACCGAAAGGTCTACAAGGCTAAAAAATTCAGTCTTTAAGAACTATCATAAAGACCCTACCCGTATGTTTTGGTACGTCAAGGAAGACAGAGCATATGCTTCACGTTCAGGACTACTACAGATCTTAAGAGACCTGCCGAAAATGATTCTAGGTATATCTAAATACAGTCAGGCAACCCTAGTTGACCAAAAGTGTTCTAAGGCATGCTACATTGGAAATAACTTTTATTCCCAATATGGCTGTGGTGACGATCCACGTAGCATATCCAAGCGTATCAAATATTTGCTTAAAAATTCTGATTCACTACGCTGGAGTTTGCAAGAATAGCCCTAGATTAGACTTAAAAGAGAGAAAAATTCTAACACTCTATTAATTGTTCGGTGTAGAAATGTCTTCAGATATTCTGTTAATTACAGTCTTTGTGCAGATGGGTATTATTGCTATTTTGATTCTTACAACCTTTTTAAAGTTAAACAAAATTAATCTTGAATCTTCCTCTCCAAGTATTAAAAATACCGAGTATGACAAGAAGTTAGAGAAAAGATTAACGGCAATTCAAATTAGGCTCAGTGATATTCTCACAGAAATATCAACCACAACCAAAGAGCAAAAGGAAGCACTTTCAAAGATGGTTTCATCAGTTGCTGGAGGTGCTGTTGATGCAGGTATAATTAATCCTGGTCATATAGCCCACACAGCTGCTAATACATCTCTCATCAATTCAGCAATTACAGGAAACACGAAAACAGTGCCATATGTAAACAGTTCATCCTATTTTACATTACCCAACTCACATGCTTTTATCTCTCTTGCTACACTTGGTTCTTTTGCGTCAACAACGGCCTCTGTAATTTACAATAACTCCACAGGATTTACCTCTAGTCATTTTGATGAACGTGGAGACAGAAATTCAACCGGATCAGAATCTCTAAATGTAGATTTGGAAAGGGACAATGAGGTTGCGCACGACACTCTAAACGGTAATTCTGACAACCAAGATTCGAAGCTACAATATCAAGGTGATGACAATTTCTCGATTGGTGACAGACACACAGTAACTGATTCACCGTCTAGCATATCCAACACTACCGTATCATCTATTTCTAATGCACATCATGTCGATTCACCTCATATCCCTGAAATTAACACAAGTCACAATTATTACCCACTAGCCCATGATTACCTAAAGCTTCGTCAAGGTTCTGATAAGCACGCTCCTTCAGAACAGAGTAGTGAATTCCAGAGCGTAGATCAAAATATTAAAAGAAATAACAGCGATATCAATAGTTACGGAGGAGAAGAAGGAGGAGGAGGAGAGGATGACCACCTTCTTCGAAACCAAAATTACAGTCAGACAGACAATAAAGGACTTCACTCAGCAACCAGAGAGAATAATAGCAATCCAGAACTTGATAAAATAGACAAAGAAATCTTAAATGCCCTTCAAAGACTAGGTGGTATTGACGAGTTGACTCATAAAGATGACGACAACAATAATAGCAGCAACAGCAATACCAGTGTCACCTAATTACTTAAAAAAGAACAATAAAAGATACAGTTTTAGAACAACGTAAGAGAGGATGCAAACATCAAACACAATCAACAAACTAAAGACAAGACTCCACGGTATCAGATGGGATAGATAGTTATCAAGTCAAAAAAAACAAGGAGTAAGATATATTGATGGATTTATCAATGATAATTTGCCATAGATATTTTAATGATGTCTTGAATTTAATTTAGTAGTAGTAGTAGTAGAGATACAGAGGTAGGCAGGTGAGAAAGAAATTTCAAATTCAGATGAGGACGCTATAGGAAGCAACGATAACGATATTCAACAATCAAACAAGATTGATAAATATGAACAACATCAGACGATCATCAACCTTTTTGACTCAGGAATTCCCCCAGAAATTATTTCTTTGCAACTAGATATTGACCTAGAGGAAGTCACAGATGTCATTAAGAATGTAAATGATAAGAAAGAAAGAGAAAACAACAGTAGATTAATAAGCAAAGCTAAAATAAACGACCTCTCCGTTTTCCACGTTGATGCTCTGATCGATATTCAAAAGGTTATTTCTGCTTCTCAATCAAGCATGTGGAAGGCCCTAAGGGCAGATCCTATTTTCACCGCCCCCTTCGAAGAAACACAAGAAATTCTAAGTGAGTATAATTATGACAAAATCAAACTGATAATTTTGAATATCGATATAGTAGGCTCAACAAAACTCTCAATGAACCTTCCCATCGAACGAGTTTCAAAAATCATACAGACATTTACTCAAGAAATGACAAAAATTATCCGTCTTTATGGTGGATATGTGCTAAAATACATAGGCGATGCAATAATTGGTTTTTTCAACGTAAATTCGGATCATCTATACACATTTTGTATTAATGCTATTAATTGCGCTCGCACAATGATAAAAGTGATTAATCAAGGATTTAATCCAGTGTTTGCACAATACGATTATCCAGAGCTTGGAGTTAGGATAGGAATAGATTACGGTGAGAACGTGATCGTAAAGTATTATCCACATGTAGACAAGATAAATGATTTATCAAAATATGATTATAAAACCATCCAAAAGAGCAGCGACATAATTTCAGCAAAGAAACCAGTTTACGACATATTAGGGTATACCATTAGTATTGCTTCAAAAATGACAGCATATGCACGAGTCAATCACATAATTGTTGGTCAGCTCATATATGACGTTCTATCCAAAGAGGAACAAGAATACTTTTCTGTAGTGGATATCAATCCTGAAAATTGGAACTATATTAGTGATGTAACAGGTTCTGTTTACAAACTATACCAAAACAGAGCATGATCAACTAACCAGATCTAGATCTCATCAAATAGTACATGTAGAAAAAAGATCCTGACGGATGTTAAATTGAAAAATTATTCAGATTGTCATCTTACTGGATCAGAATGTCTAGCATAGTTGTTGCTGTTGATCTATTAATGATATGAATAGCTATAGGTATGATGAGGATCTTTGTTACCACACATATATTGACGTAATTAGTAAGATAATGTAAAAGGGTACAACGAAGTGGCCACTACTACATCAGCATAGACCGACCTTGAATGCGTATTCATTTGCTAGAATATGATCACAAGAATAGAGATAAGGATTTATTTTAAAAAGCCCCATACAATTTCATGTCTAAGGTATGTGTATTCTGTGACGCTGCTCTGACAAATGAATCAGATAGTGTATGTGAAGACTGCAGAAGAAAGTACAAAATAGTTTCACACGATGTGGGCAAAGATGGCTGCGGATGTGATAGCTAACGATTATAATTTTGAAACATCGAGGGACTGACTAACTTTTTTAATCGATAATACCGATATTGCTATTGCCATTTCCACTACTGCTTTTGCTGCTGCGCCTTGAATATCATCATCATCGCTTCTTTACTATGCCCCAACCAGGTCACTTCTCTTCTCTTTTGGCCCTTTATGAGGATTTTTAACATTCACGTGTTACAACAGAAAACTAATACAGTATTTCAGCAGGGTCATGGTCAGGGTCAGGGTCAGGGTCAGACAATGGTAAAATCAAATCATCTCCTTTAGAATCATACAGCCACCGTATCATCATACCCTGTGTCAGACAATTTTAAATAAACACTTTATTAAATATTGACGCAGCCCTCTTCCTTGAATCCTCTGTTACGTGAACAATAACCAAACCCTCATTTGGTTGTCCGTAACAAATCATCCAATCGTTTGGAGAATACATAAAAAATGGAAGAGCTACAAGATCCTCTTCTCCATCGATAAGTATCCGAATTCTGGTTTTCATATCATCATTGGCATTGGCCAAAACTAATTCCCTTATCTCCCTGACTACCTGCTCTGATAATTCTCCGGGTTTGTTTTGAAAACGGATTGTTTTATCCACAGGGTATTCAAATTTTGAGGTCTTTACAACCCTCTTTTCTTTACAGTCTGTAACTGAAATGTAAGGTATAATTCCAAATCCAACCAACCTTTCTGTAGTTGTATCACCAACTGCTACGACCTGTTGTGCTTGGCTCAATATTTCTGTTACCGTTTTAGCAGTAACTTCATCATCTTTTATCAAGATCCCAAAGGGCTTTTTTAGTACATCTAATTTTGTTGGATCCAGTATCATTTTTTAATTTAATAGTAATAGTAGTAGACTGGGTGTATATATCAGTAGTCTATTCAGACATTTTTTAATTTAATTTTTTTTAAGAACGATTTTCTGTTAGATAAAAAGGGCAAAACAAATGGCTATTTTTATTTATAATCAGGTATTGGTTTGATCCGGAAGGGTTTTGTGTGTGAGTGCGCGATTATTTATTCTGGATGTTACTATTATTCTTTTATAAAACCATGCTACTTTTCTTGAGATTGTTCTTGAGACTTTTCCTGCTCCATCAGTTCTGATGCAATAACACTAATTCTTCCAGCGGTAATCTTTGATATTTTATTAAATGCTTGGGCATATTCGGAGTCGGGATCGGAGATAAGAACAGATGTACCGGTATCACTGCCTTTCATTATTTGAGAAGTAAGAGGTATTTCTCCTATAAATGGAATCTTGAATTGCTCGCTTATCTTCAAACCACCTCCTTCACCAAAGATGTGGATTTTTTCGTCGCAATTAGGGCACTTTAAGTAACTCATGTTTTCGATAACACCTATGATTGGAATGTTTAACTTGTTGAACATACCTATAGATTTGACTGCCACATTCATGGCTACTTCCTGTGGGGTAGTAACGATTAAAATTCCTGTTATTGGAATAGTTTGAGCCATAGTGAGTGGCGCATCTCCTGTACCTGGCGGAAGATCGATGATCAAATAGTCCAGCTCACCCCAATTAACATCTGTAATAAATTGTTTGACTATTCCAGCAATAATCGGTCCACGATAGATTCCAGCCTGCTGAGACTGTTCATAGAAAAATCCCATAGACATTACTTTAACATTCTCAGCAACTGGAGGCTGAATCTTGCCTTCAATGACCTCGGGAACATCCTTAAGTCCCAACATCAATGGCACACTTGGTCCATAAACATCAGCGTCCAAAATACCCACTTTAGCCCCAGTCTTTGCCAAAGCAACGGCCAAGTTTACCGAAACAGTAGTTTTACCTACACCTCCTTTTCCGCTTGCTACGGCCAAGATATTTTTGACTCCTGGAAGAATTTGATCCATGGTTATTGTTCGACCCTCCATAACACGGGCTGTTACCTTTAAATCCAGGTCTTTGATACCCAAACTTGAAATCGTATTTCTTACATCTTGTTCGATCTCACTGTTAAAAGGACAGGCAGGAGTAGTCAACTCTAATGTAAAAGCAAGTTTATCGTCATTAATTGTAATATCTTTAATCATCCCCATAGATACTATATCTTTGTGTAACTCAGGATCTTTGACATTTTTTAAAGCACTAATGACTTTATCCACAGTAACCATGATGATATAAAAATCGGGTTACGATTCTATTTAAATCATTCATTCTCAAAAGTAATAATAACAAAAGATTAAAAACTAGGCTCATAACTTTCCATAACCTACTATCCAAAAAAACATAAAGTTCATAAACTGATGGTTCTGGATATATGTCTTATCTTTATTATGTTTGCTATAGCACATATGTCCGACGTAGTGAGAATCCCCCCAAGTAAGCTAACTAATTCTCTAAAATCAACAGCTATTGGAATTTTAAAGGAAAAATATGAAAGTATGGTTAGCGCTGATCTCGGTTATGTTATTCAAATAATTGATGCAGAGACCAATGCCGTGGGAAAAGTGATTGCGGGCGATGGTGCTACTTATCACAAGGTTAATTTCACGGCCCTGACATTTTATCCAAAGCTTCACGAGGTAGTTGAGGGTGAAGTAGTCGAAATTACTGATTTTGGTGCGTTTGTCAGGATAGGACCTACTGATGCACTACTACATTTGTCACAAATTACAGACGATTATTTGAAAAGTGATGTAAAACAGGGTTTGATATTATCAAACCAATCTGAAAAAACGCTTCGGATTGGGTCCAAAATCCGTGCGAGGATAACTGCGATAAGTTTGGGCAAGAGTGCATCTATGGGTAAGATCGGTATAACTTGTAGGCAGCCGTTTTTGGGCGCCCTGGAATGGGTAGAGAAAGAAATAAGACGTGCACAGGGAGAAAGCAGTAGTAGTAAGGAAAGCAAGGAAGGCTCCGGCAGTACAGGAGATAATAAAGCTACTGCAGAGGCCAAATCAGGAAAAAAAGACAAAAGATAAAAGAGCAATATTGAAATAGTGATATGTATTGGTAAAAGAAGTTGCATGTAAGAAATGTAAAGCACTGACAACAGGTAAAATGTGTCCGGTTTGTAAATCTACAGAACTAACAAAAGACTGGTTTGGAATCATGTTAATACTCGAACCCAAAAAATCAAAGGTTGCAACAACTTTGGAAATAACAGTTCCCCACAAATATGCTCTAAAAGTAACATAACATAATTTGAATTGAAAAATTTTGATACTATTTACAATTATGATAACCTAAAGGGAAATTTTTTTTTCAATTCCGAATTAGAATTAAGAGCCATTTTAGCTAATTTTTTAAAAGAGGATATTGGGACAGGTGATATCACTAGTAATTTGTTAATTCCAAAGGAAATAGAATCGTCAGGAACTATAGTATGTAAGACAAAAGATAATACCAAGTCTATTGTAGCAAGCGGTCTTAAGGAAGCAATACTAGTTTTCGAAATTTGTGGGTGCAAGGCAACACCATTGGTAGAAGACGGTTCAATTATTTCAACAGGTACAGAAATAATGTCAGTTAATGGTTCAGCCAGATCTATTTTAAAAGCTGAACGAACAGCACTGAACATAATAATGCGTATGAGCGGTATTTCAACCAAAACCAGGCAGTTTGTAGATAAACTTGATGACTTGGCGCAGGTGGTTCGCATAGCGTCGACAAGAAAAACGGCCCCAGGATTAAGATACTTTGACAAAAAGGCAGTGATCCTAGGTGGAGGAATTTCACACAGAACAAGAATGGATCAATTGATACTAATAAAAGATAACCACATATCTATTGTGGGATCAGTAAGAAAGGCAATCGAATTAGCAAAAAGAGCATATGGAAATAATAGAATAATAGAATGCGAAGTAGTAGACCAAAATGGCATCTTTGAAGCTATCAGGTCTGGAGCCGACATCGTAATGTTGGACAATTTCACTCCTGAAAGGGTAAGAGGTTCGTTGGAGGAAGTTAAGAAAGCCGGTTTGCGAGATAAAATAATCATAGAGATTTCAGGAGGTATCAACTACGATAACATTTATGATTATGCCTCCTCGCGTCCAGATGTAATTTCCATTGGCTCATTAACTCATTCTGTTGAATCAATAGATTACAGTCTGGAGATTTCCAGCAGATAAACAGATCAATTGAAAGCAAAAAATCAGTATCATTGTTACAAAAATTGTTTTTATCTATGTTGATAACTACCTTTAGAGTCTATTTTTATGTTTTAAAAAAAGAGATAACAAAAAAAGGAAAAACGACTATGATATCGCAAGCATTCTCTCTATTGGTATAATAGCCTTTCTTGCAATATCTTCAGGTACCTTTACCTCATATACATCATTAACTAGTGAATTGTATACTTTTTCAATAGTAATCTTTTTCATGTACTTGCAAATTGCATCCTCCTTTACAGGAATGAATTCCTTGGAAGGATTTTCCTGACGCATTCGAGATAATATTCCAACCTCAGTTGCTACGAGAAATTGATTATTTTTCGATACCCTTGCCTCATTCATCATACCTTCAGTAGAAAGTATCTTACTTTCTCCGTTAATATCTCCGTTTGAAATATGGTAAAGTGTAGAGGAAGTACAGCTACATTCGGGATGTACCATGAATTCAGCATTTACATACTTGTTTAACATACGGTTAATATCTTTGTCAGTTATGCCAGCGTGAACATGACATTCGCCAGGCCAAATCTTGATGTTTTTTCTTTTGGTAACCTCTGCTACATAAGCACCCAAAAACATGTCAGGCAAAAACAAAATAGTGTTACTTTCAGGTATACTTTGTACTACTTTTACTGCATTAGAAGACGTGCAGCAATAATCTGACAACGCCTTTACCTCTGCAGATGTATTTACATAACTAACTACTACAGCATCAGGGTTTTCATTTTTCCATTTCAAAAGTTCATTTGGATTAATAGATGAAGCCAATGAGCACCCTGCTTCCAAATCCGGAATAAGCACTTTCTTGTCAGGACTAATTATTGAAGCAGTTTCAGCCATGAAATGAACTCCACAAAATATTATATACGAAGCATCTGTCTCTCCGGCCAATCGAGATAATTTTAGAGAGTCACCTACAAAGTCAGCTACATCCTGAACAGGAGAAATCTGGTAATTGTGAGCTAGAACGATAGCATTCTTCTCCTTTTTGAGTCTTTGAATCTCTTTTGTAAGGTCTAAATTCAGAACTGACATTAATTGCATAACAGATAGAGGGATTCTTCAATTTAAATAATGGTGATTTAGTATTTGATTGCCATGAATTTTTTAATCATGGTAAGAGTTGCCTATATCCTAATGTACTAGTTGTATACAATAAATATGAGATTCGTCATACATAAGTTATGCCGACTCACGGATCGTTAACAAAAGCTGGAAAAGTTAGAGGACAAACCCCTAAAATTCAGGCAAGAGAAAGAACCAGTCCCCCTTCAAGGGTTAGGAATAAGAATAATTTCGTAAAAAGATTTGAAAAAAGGATTCAACCCGGTCAGAAAAAACCTGAAAGAATGGGTAGACGTTAGGAATATACAAGTAGTAGAAAAAGAGATAATCCAATCTCTTCTTCAATTTTTTTGTGCTCCTTAGATTGTCTTTCTATTTCCGCTTGTTCTGCTTGTGCCCACTGCCATCCATTACAATCACCTTCATATATCCCCTTCCTGTCTTTCATCAACCAACCTTACTTTCAATTTAATATCTGGATAAATGCAGGGGCAACATCAAAAACATCTTATTTGTGGGAGTGCTTTTTACAACAATTATCCTCTTGCTATCGTATCGAACACCACAGCTATACTACTAATATTAATCCCACCAGCACCATCACCAGCACTATCACCATCATTACCGCTCCCCCTTGTCAATAGTCTATTTACAACCGCTACCGCTTGCTCGTCATTATTGTCATTACCGCATCATGTGGATCGACTTCCTCCTAATCCCCATATACCACCCTATAAAAGTAGCCTTTTATATCAACTCAAATCCATCATTATTTGAAGCAGCGTGTTAGCCTCACCCAAATAAAATATTAATGGGTAGAAATAATTCAAGGATATAATGTATAGCCATATTGCGGAAACATGGAAGTCAATGTTGAAAACAAGGCCTCAGGAATTAAAGAGTAAAGCATATCAATGGAGAAGAGAATCCACAGTAAAGAGAATCGAACATCCTAGTCGTCTTGACAGAGCTAGAGCATTAGGGTACAAGGCTAAACAAGGTGTCGTTGTTGTAAGGATTCGTGTTGGCAGAGGAGGAATGAGAAAACAACGTCCAGTAGCAGGAAGAAGACCCAAACACATAGGCGTAGTTAAGATAAAGCAAAAGATAAGCATGAAAAGAGTGGCCGAAAGACGTGTTAATGAAAAATATGTCAATTTAAAAGTAATGGGATCTTATTTGGTTTACCAGGATGGAATGTATTCATGGTTTGAGGTAGTTTTGGTTGATCCGAATCATCCATCAATAATAAAAGATAAGGAAATGCGCAGTAGAATAAACTTTAATTAGATTTTCATTTTACTTTTCACTCTAATTCTTTGACTTTTGTAATTATATCATTTACACGATCAAGTGTGACTTCTTTATCAGTCGTAATATAATAAAGCACTTCTCGACTTTGTGAAGGAATTAGTATCAATGTAACATGTTCGTTTTTGGTAATTGAAAATAGAGTTTTTCCTATAGAAGCATCAAATGAATTTCGCAGCTGTTGTCTTACAGATTCAATGAAATGTTCATCTCTTGCTTGCTCAGGATTCAAGAGAGGCCTTGTTCCTTTTCTAAGCTTACCAGCAATCGTTCTACCGAACTTGTTGAGTATCCCAACATACCGAATTTTATCAGAAATATTTAAAAAATCCACACATTTATTCTGGAAGTTTAATTTTTCAGCATCAGCTACAGTAGCGGAAGCAGAAGAATTACTAGAATCGTTCTTGTCCATTTGATAGATCTTTATCATAGTTTATATAAAAAGCGTATTATCCGAACTGAATTCTGTTCCATCGGTATCGACACACATATTGTAATTGAGGCAAGGATTTGAATCGCCATACATTATTCGACGTTCTGTTCTCTTAGTCTATTTGTTGATTGGCTTCCAATGAATTTGACATGACTTTCATTAGAAATATCCAACAACCTTCATAAGGAAATGGTGATCGGATAGAAAAAGAGCGAAAGAAAGTATCAACGGTTCGGTTTGTCAACTCCATAAAACAGGCGGCGGAATCAGACGTTTGGAATGATCTATGTAAGATGATAGGTAGTAGAAGTAGATGTACTAATAATAGTAATAGCTAATTTGATGAATGGCAAGGACACTCACATTGAACCATCTTCATATCAAAAGAACAATCCTCATCAGGACCACATGTTTCATTCATCGGCCAGCTACCAGGACAGTCAGAATGTTTTTCTCTCTTGCAAAAGAATGTAAGAAACATATTGTCTAGTTTAGTCATTTTAGATATCTATATTAAATAGTTGTGGTGCATAAATTGAACCTTCCCTCACTTTTTTTACCTTTGCAACAGATAAGTAATGAGGCCAAAGGGTAATCATGATGGATCCTTCCGGTACATTTTCAGGAGACTCGATTATAACTAAATCTTTTAAGTCGACACCATGTTCAATTAATTTTTCCTTGCTTCTGTCTATCAATTCTGCAGGCATCCCACTGCTGTATAGATAGACTTTATCGGTGTACTCTATTTTACTTGACACTAGTTACTTTAAAAATTCTGCAATACAAAAACGTTCCCTTAAATTGGCAGAAAATTAGAAATAATTCACAATTCATCTATCTTATATTTGGTTGTGCACCCCACGCATTCATAAATCTCATTACCAACTTGTCCGGAGACGTTGAACCTTACAATAGTTTTGCATTTAGGACACCTTCCCTCAGTAGATTTAGTCTTTCTTACAGGTCGTGTAGTCTTCCTTTTTCTACTACCCATATAACATATTTACTAATCTTTACCTTCTAATAAATCAATTTAATTAAGCCAATAATTTTGATAATTATGTGGTATAATTATTAGCTATTATGTAAATAGGCAGATATTGCCAAAAATCAAAAAATATTTTTTCGTTCTGTAGGATAGATATATCTAAACTAACTAGAATTGAATAATTATAACAAACAAAAAAGGATGATTAATCCTGTCCTAGTGCGTTATTTCCTTCGTTATCTTGGCCTTGGAAGCTCAATTGGTTACATGAAACTATTGCTTCTTCACCAGAAACACACTGTGCATTTTGGTTATTTTCTTGCTCTTGCTCAATACCTTGATCTCCGTCATTACCTTTCTTTCCTTTCTTTCCATCTCCACTTTGTTGTCCTGCTGCATTATTTCCGTCGTTGTCTTGATCTTGGAAGCTTAGGTTGTTACATGAGGCTAGAATACTATCGCCGGCAACACATTGGCTATTTTGTCTGCTATCCTGGTCTTGCTCTATCTCTTGGTCGCTATCGTTACCCTTCTTTCCTTTACCATTTTGTTGTCCTGCTGCATTATTTCCTTCGTCATCTTGATCTTGAAGGCTCAATTGGTTACATGAAAGTACGACATCTTCACCAGAAACACACTGTGCATTTTGACGAGACGATTGCCCTTGCTCTATCTCTTGGTCGCTATCGTTACCCTTCTTTTTCTTCTCTTTTGCCAAAACATCACTTACTGCTAAAGTGGGACTCAATAACATAACAAAGGCGACTACAGCTACCACAGCTAAAATAAGTGGTTTCCTATTGTTTAATGTAATCATTACAATTTAAGGTAATGTGTATAATATTTATGATTCTTAAAACGATCACATTATAATTTTCGTATATTATTTTACTGAATAAGAAACTGGTGAATTATTGCTAAAGAATAGTCTAGTCACAATATATGCAGGTTGATTACAAAGTATAGCTTGTAAGAATTGCAGAGGCTCCTTTTCAGAAAAAACGGGTGAGATGGATCTCTAGAATAGTTGTATAGAAAGTAAAGACAAGAGAGGAAAAGTATTACCAGTGATCAATATTTGTATCTATCAGAAGTGGCAAATAGACGCAAAAAATATCTGTTAAACAAAACTAACAAGTACCAATAAAGGTCCATTTCTTATTGCGATAATAAAGATACTATAAATTCGTACATGAAACGTTGTGTGTATCATATTTATCCTGGATTGCAGATCTCTTTGAACGTAAATGACAAAGAGTGAGCAAGGTGAAGCAAAAGACATGAAAGAAGACAAAGAAGAAGAAGAAGACAAAGAAGAAGAAGAAAATAACAATAACCTTGAACGTAATCAAGATAAAACTAAACCCAAAACCTTTGTGGAAGTAACTATAGTTGGCAAAGATAAGAAGGGGATAGTAGCTGATACAACTAGCTATATTTTCAAAAATGGAGGGAACATTGAAAAAATTAACCAGAATGTAGTCAAAGGGCTCTTTGGCATGCACCTAGAGGCATCCTTTCCTGTAATTGACAAGACTAGAATGAAAAGGGAGCTCGATGTCCTAGGAAAGAAACTTGAAATGGAAGTTAAAGTTCATTTCCATGAAGAAAACAAAATAAAAAATGTTGCAATATTGGTTAGTAAAGAAGATCATTGCCTACTAAAGATATTAAACGCCCATAAAGCAGGTGAAATTAAATGCAATATTTCATTGATAATCGGCTCCGATGAAAAACTCAAGTCTATTGCTGAATCCTTTGCTGTTCCCTTTTTCTTTGTTAATCATACTGAACAAAGTGTAGCCGAAAGGGAGATCTTAGAGTTAATTGAAAGATTTGACATTGACCTAATTGTCCTAGCACGGTATATGAGAATATTAACCCCCAATTTTGTTTGGCGTTATCCTAACAGAATTATAAACATTCATCCTTCATTATTGCCTGCATTTCCGGGTGCTTTCGCATATGTCCAAGCTTATGAAAGGGGAGCAAGAATTATAGGCTGTACTGCACATTTTGTTACCGAGGACTTAGATCAAGGTCCGATCATCATTCAAGAGTCATTTAAAGTCACTCAAGATGACACACTAGAAACAATCAAGGCCAAAGGACAGAGCGCAGAAGCGTTTGCATTACTTGAGGCTGTAAAACTCTTTTTGGAGGACAGATTAGAAGTAAATTGGGGAAAAGTTAGTTACAAATAGATATCACATTTTTTAATCCGTTGTCCAGACTTTATTTATAGGTCATGGATATTAAATTTATTAGTCAAGGCAATTTTTCTAGTCTGCTCCAAAACTCGCAAATTGACTTAGCCATCTTGCCTCTTGGCTCCACAGAACAACATGGAGACCATCTACCGCTTGCCACAGATACCCTGATAGTAGAACATATCTCAAAAATATTATCTGAAAGAGCAAGAATGATTCTTTTGCCATCTATTTTCTATGGGGTATCCTACGAGCACGAACCATTGTTTAATATTTCATTGGATTATAACGTATTAGTAGACCTTATTTCAAATATTTGCAATTCGTTATATAAACAGGGTATTAAACGAGTATTTGTAATAAATGGTCACCACGGAAATTTGGGTTTGCTACAATATGTAGGACAGAATTTATTTACTAAATACGGTATCGAATCGAACTTTTTTTATTTCATTAATTATTGGCAAATGATCGATCAAAAATTTGATCATGCTGGAGAAATCGAGACATCTCTTATGCTGGCCATTAATCCTGAGCTTGTTAAAATGGACGTGTCGAGACAAGGTTTTGACATCACAAACGAAAAGGACAAGGATCTATATAAGATGGGATTGAACATGTCCATTAATAGTCCGGGTGGATTTGTTAAATTCACAAAAAACGGTATCTGGGGGAATCCTCAAAATGCCACTATAGACAAGGGTCAAAAAATGCTTGTGCAAATAATCGAAAACACATTAAAATTGTTTGCAGATCCAAGATTTGTGTAATATCAATATCAACGATAAAAACGACAATAACAGTGCTTAGGATTGTAAAAAACTAAATTTAATATAGAACATCGATTTGATACACAATAGGTTAGATAAGTTTGTCGGTAGATATGGCAGTTAAAGTCCTCGATGAAAGCCTCGGTAAAGATGTATTGATAAAATTAAAGGGTGGCAAGGTAATCAGAGGAAATTTACAAGGTTTTGATCAACATATGAATCTATTATTAGAAAGCTCCGTCGAAATTTTGGAAGAAGGTAAGACTGATGAAATTGGAAATATTGTGGTTAGAGGGGATAATGTAGTTATCATATCTCCACCACAGTACAAATAACAAGGTAGTAGTAAAATAAGAATAAAAGGGAGAGAAGGAGGTAACAAGGTAGTTTGACTAAAGGAACAACTTCTATGGGTAAATTTACCCGAAAGAAAACCCACATAAGGTGTAGAAGATGTGGTCACAATTCATTCCATAGGCGAGGGAAAGAATGTGCAAAATGCGGATATCCTGATCCAAAGATTAGAAAGTACAAGTGGATCAAAAGACGAGTAAGATAATTTAAAATCTTTACCAGTTAATAAAATCCATTTTTATATTTCCAATCCACGTATACACATAGTCAGCAAGAATGTTAGATATACTCATATTTTCAAGTTCTACTGCTTTAGGCATAATTTGCGGTATTTTTCTTTACAGATACATCAGTAAGGGAAAACACGATAAACACAATTTGCTTGGCAATGTAAAATATGAGCTAAATAATCTATATTTTGAAAAGGCAGTTGCCTTAGATGCTCTTGGCAAAATAAAACAATATTTTGATGAAAAGAGAATTGATGAGTATGAAAGGGACAGATTATCTCGCAAGTATATCAATATGCTAGATAACTATAACAAACGCGTCTTTCAGCTCAATCCAATACTCGAAGCTCAAGAAATTTACGAATATAAGAAACAATTAGAATCCCTGCTAACAGAATACACAAAGCGAATAGACTCGAAACTGGCGAGTATGACGGGTTATCCAGAATTCAAAAACAAACCGCAAAAAGGATCAGTAAATAAAATAGCAAAAACCGAGCAAGTAGTAGGAGAACACAGGAGAGGAATCGAAGTAGCGAGAGACACGGCATTGACAACAATGTCAGTAAATAATCCCACAGTCAAATCGCCATTAGTGTTTGAAAACACCGGTTCTCAAAGGTCTCTGGTTAGTCGACTTAAATCGTCTATCTTAAAAATTAAACCTAGAAAATTTAATGAAGACAAAAATGAGGAAAATTCCGAAAAGAACAAGTCTTCTGAGAACACAACACAAGGTAATAACGACACTTCTCCAATGACAGATGAGAAAAGTCCTGAAGAGAAAATCATCAGTAACAGCAGCAGTAGTAGTAATAGTAGTAGCAGTACAACAAGTAATACCGATAACGAACATAATGATATCAACAACCAAACAATATACAAAATAGAACATGATTTAGAGTCAATATCAAATGAACCCCGATCCAAAGACACGAATAAGACCGAAAAGGTAAATGTTGATGTCAAGGAAATAGACAAGATCCAGAGGGATATTCTAAAGACGTTAAAGCGATTAGAAGAGTCTTAAACAGCAGATCATTGTTGCAATATTTGTGTCGTGCCTTTGTCTGTCTCAATCGATTTAAATATTCTTCATTTTCTCTTTATTCATAAGAAATTATGTCCGTTTCTACTGCAAGCACTAAAAATAATGGCACATTAGATAATAGTTTCGAAAACATTGCAAAAGATATCATAAGATATCAACTTTCTGAAAAACAGCTACTCGTGGGATTGGGAAGTGGTAGAGCAGTAACTAAAATTGTAAAATTATTACCGGATGAGGTGGCTGAAAATTGCGAATTCATATGTACTTCTTTGCAAATAAAAATTGAAGCAGAGAATAAAAACTTGAAAATAATAGACGAATCGCAAATACCTCTCATCGATATTGTCATAGACGGAGCTGATCAAATTGACGACCGATTCCACCTGATAAAAGGTGGTGGAGGAGCATTGCTTCGTGAAAAAATTCTGTATTTCTCTGCAAAAAAAAGGATAATTGTCGCCGATTATACGAAATTTGTCTCCAGTTTTTCCAGATCGGTTCCAATTGAAATATTACCATTTTGTAGAACTGCCGTAATTCCTTTCCTTCAAAAGATTGGTGGTACACCAGTGCTTAGAACTTTGGACAAAGGGTACCCATATGTAACAGAGAATGGAAACCTAATTTTGGATGTCATGTTTAACGACTATTCGGACATTCTAGGAATTGAGAGAGAGTTAAAAAAGATCCCAGGAATAATGGAAACAGGATTATTTATCCCGGCCCCTGACCTTTGTTACTGTGCCCTCAACGACAACCAATTTAAAAAGCATGAGACAAATGTCAGTTCAAAATGACTCGTTTGTCTGAAATATTTAAAAAAGTGTAGAAAATCATGGGCGGTAATAGTAGTAATAGTAGTTGTGATTTATTAATCAGAAATGCAAATATTGTGATTCCCAAAATGGGAATAATCAAAAGCAATATTTTGATTGAAAACGGAAAAATAAAAGAATTGACAAACTCCATTGACAACGTTTCATGTGATAGATCTATTGATGTAAACGAGAAATATGTATTACCGGGACTAATCGATCCACACGTACATTATGGAGTTTTTTCACCAATCGAATTGGCTTCAGAGACAGAGTCCAGATCTGCTGCCGTTGGGGGGGTAACAACAATAATGCGTATGCTACGGGTTTATGAACCCTATACTCAAAAAATCTCAAAACATTTGCATGCCAGTGCAGGAAATCATTTTATAGATTATTCCATTCATGCATCAATCCTAAATCCCAATCAGATTCAAGAGATCTCTTACTTATATGACATGGGTATACGCTCGTTTAAGCTGTACATGAATTTGGGATCCACAGATAACAGAATACTAATGGACATGAATCCCTCTGAAAATCTGCTTTTGCCAGAAAATGTTCATGTTACAGATGATCTCTGTTCAAAGGTCCTCTTTCACTCCTCAAAATTAAAGAATTCAGTTGTGCTGGTTCATGCTGAAGATCATGAAACTTGTTCAAAATTAATCGAAGAAAAAAAAGAAGAACAATCAGCAAAGAAGATTGATGATAATAAAAATAAACAGTCTCGGGATGAGAATCCACTAAAAACATGGTCAGAATGTAGACCTACCACCAGTGAATCTACCGCAATAAAGAAAATAATGAACATAGGTAGACAGTATGGAACAAATTTGTATTTTGTTCATATTGGTTCAAATGACGCATTAGATACTATATTGTATGAAAAACAGGCAGGAGGATGTAACGTATATGTTGAAACATGCCCCCATTATCTTACTCATTCCGTCGATTACAATAATTTAATAGGAAAAGTAGTACCGCCTCTACGGACAAAAAACGATGTTGCCAGTTTATGGAACGCTATTAAGAATGGTCTAATTGATACCATAGGAACTGATCATGTTGCAAATACATTGGATTTAAAGCTTGGAAATCAAAATGATGTTTGGACCGCATTAGCAGGCTTTCCAGGTGTTGCAACAATGTTGCCAGTTTTGTTACATTATGGTGTTATTATGAGACAGTTATCACTTGTTCGATTAGCAGAAATTACCAGTTATAATACCTCAAGAATATTTGGACTTTATCCAAAAAAGGGAACTATACAAAAAGGTTCAGACGCCGACCTGGTTGTGATAGATTTAGATATTACAAAAAAAGTGAGCCCAGATATCTTGCAATCGTCATCTGATTATACTATCTATGACGGTTATCAGTTGCAGGGTTGGCCAGTTTTGACCATATCAAGAGGTAAGATAATAATGGAAAATGGAAATGTGTACAATGAAAATAAAGGTCACGGAGAATTTGTAAAGTTATGTCTAGACAAAGTCTACTAAATAATAAATTTAGGATTTAAATATCAATCAATCACGGAAATGGGATTGCACTGGAATAATCTTTTTCTTCATCGTCTGATTCGTCAGCTACATTAGAGTTGAATGGTAAAGACATAGGTACATCATCATCGTTATTGTTATTGTTGTTGTTGCTATCGTCTCCATTGCTACTGCTACTGCGGCCATCATTGTCTTTGTTGTCATCATCATCATCATCATCACTATTACTACTACTGCTACTGCGGCCATCATTGTCATCGGTGTTGTCATTTCTGTTACTTACGTCGCTTTTATCGTCATTTCTATTGTTGCCATTATCATCGCCATTATTGCCTGCACATTCATCACAGGTGCTTACACCACTAGAATCGGGAAGTAATTCGTTTAACGGATTAATTTGAGTAGAGTTATTTTGATTAATGCCAGTAGTAGCATTTACTACCGCAAAATCATTAAGGGTAAAAACTAGCGTAGCAATCATTGTAAGCATAATACCATAATATTTCAACCCGCGATTCATATGTTTAATTGATTTATTAGAATTACATATTAATGGATTTTGATAAATATTTCTATATTATTATTTTATATGAAAAGCATTGTATATTAGGGCATATTATTAACAAAGCTTACGTTAAATTTGTTCATATCAGTAGTCTTAAATTCACTGACTATTTGGTAAGGTGGAGTAAGGAGTGGAATTATACTTCTATCAATATTCCCTTGCCCATATATATTAAAATTAATAATCTCAATGTTTAGTAACATTACCCCGCTAACAAAGGTAGATAATATTATTAAGGTAATTTTTTTCATAAGATTATTATATTATATTTTACTGTAAATAATATTTAAGTTTTGATAATCATTTAGTTGTATTTGTATACAAAGCGATCAAGCAAGCAACCAGATATCCTTATAATATAGAGTTTATAATCTTCTGAAAGAATCGTCATCAAATCTCAAAAAGGAAAGAACAATGACTACTTGTATACCCTAGTTACATTAAATTTGTTGTAGTATCAGAGAACATAAGGAACTTGCCTTGAATTAATAGCGTCAAAACCAAATTTAAAGAGTAATATGACAGACTCGTTAAATTTAACATCATCGTTGTTGTCTGATCAATCCCCTCCGATTCTGAGAGTTAAACATATCTATAAAAGCTATAATTCATCAGCAGAGGAAATATCAGTACTCAAAAATATCAATTTTGAAGTTATCAAGGGCGAGTTTGTAGCTATTGTTGGTCCATCAGGGAGTGGAAAATCCACATTGTTAAACATCATAGGTACGTTGGACCGACCCACAGATGGAGACATTTTCATAAATGGGCAAGATGTTTTTGCATTAGACGATCGCCATCTAGCTTATCTGCGCAATAACGCCATAGGTTTTATTTTTCAGTCATATAATCTGATAAACAGAGCATCAGTATTGAAAAATATTGAAATCCCTTGCATAATAGCAGGAGTGAGCAAGAGGGAACGCCTAGAAAGAGCATCTAAAATCATGAGTCTTCTTGGAATTAATGATAAAGGCAATTTTAAACCCTATAATCTTAGCGGAGGTCAACAGCAGCGTGTAGCCATTGCCAGAGCCCTAATGAATAATCCATCAATAATACTGGCAGACGAACCCACGGGGAACTTGGATACCAAAACAGGAAAAGAGGTATTTGATCTTTTAAAAATGCTCTCAAGTAAATACGGGAGAACAATCATCATGGTCACTCACAATCCCGAATTGGCAGAAAAGGCTGACCGGATAATACATCTAAAGGACGGCGAAATTGAACGCGAGGAGCGTATTGCAACATGAGATACCGGAATGATTGCGATACGATCATCGATAGCATAATTTGAAATAATCACTACACATGTTCAAGAATAACTCAGTTCTAAAGAAAGGCTATGACAATTTGCTCCACCTGCAGAAGTGAGTTACATTACTTGAGTAAGAACTATATTGGTAATTAAGAAAAAAATGAAACGTCAAATTTGATTCTAAAGCTAAAGCTTTTGACGTCTGAAAACGTCTAAATTTGCTAAAATTTTTGATGAATTAAATATTTATTATATTGATTACCACTATAAATGATAAATGAAAAAAGAATTCATAGTTGCTAAAATCGAGGCATTAACCGATGGATCTCCATACATCTATGTGTCTTTCAAAGATCCGAATGAATATTTAAAATCTGGCGATAAACAAATGAATCCTTTTGGTCCAAACGTAATGGCATTTACTTCTCCAGAGGACCTAATGAAGAATTTACCAAAGGCAATGTCTAACATAACAAATATGTTTGGCGGAGGAGGAATGAGCGATTCACCGACATTTAAAGTCAGTATGAGAGAATACGAGGAACTAAAAATCAAAGTAGGAGATAAAGTAGTCATAGATATTCAAAAATACGAGCAAAACGATACCTAATTTTTTCTACCTTCAGGATTTCGATCATTCCAAGAAACAGATAAAATATTGAAACAAAAATAAAATATTATTCTTCAGTAATCAGCTCTGAGTTATTTTTCCTTTCGGATTCAATTTTCATGTGCTCTTCTTTATCTTCAATAGTAGTCATTATAGCGCCGCAATCGAAACAGAAATAATTTGATGTAATTTTAGGAACTGACAGAGATTCTCTATTCAGATTGTTGTATTCGGGTATAGGATTAATGACATTTGATTTTTGAACTGTATGCGAATTGGCAGAATCAATTTCTGTTTGCGTATTTGTGGTGGTATTTGTAGTAGAGGTTGGGACACTTACTGGTTTTTCTGCTCTTGTTTGAGTGGAAGACGAGGAGGAGGAGGAGGATGATGATGGTTTAGTGGTTGTTGATGATGGGGATGATGGGGATGATGGGGATGATGGGGATGATGGCGAGGACGATGATGATGGTTTAGTGGTTGTTGATGATGGGGATGGTTCGGTCTTTTGAATTTTATTACCTTTATCGTTATTATTGCCGCTGATGGTGCTGCTACTGCTGCTCTTTGCATCGATAGTTCCATCATTTTTTTTGTGAGATTTATTATTACTACCACTTGATTCTTTAGATTCGTTTACTTTGGCCTCGTCCTTATCACTCATATTAAACCTAGAATATCTTATTCATGATTTTATATATTATTTACTAGATAAAGTAAACAAAATACACAGACAAGTTCAGACGGGCAGTCAAAAAAAGTTCTAGCTTGCAAGCCGAAATTCAACTTTCTTCTTTTTCTAAATTATTTAACATCCTTCTTTATCTGTTAAGTCAGAATTAATTCCTAGGAATGGGTATGAATCTGGCGTGGTATTGTTCTTTGGCCTCACCCTCTTCTGCACCTTCCTCCTCCTTCTCCTTTACCACCTCATTCTTCTCTGAATCAGAGTAATCTGGATCATAAATTATAACGGATGGAAGATCGTTGGATGACGAAGGGAAAAAACCAGTATTTAACGGACCAGGATTCAGTACTATTGTCTTGCCTATTTTTTCCATTCTTTTGATATGAGTATGCCCCAGAATTAATAAGTCAAAAAGCTGGCTTTCAATTAAGGCATTGCAAAGTTGTAAATTTGTTCCATGATAGATTCCAACTTCCCTACCTTCAATGGATACCTTTCCAAATTCATTTAAGAAGTAGGCGTTTTCAAGTTTACTAAATTGATTAATTAAGCCGGTCAATTCCCCATCGTTGTTTCCTCGCACGCCATAAAATTTTGTATTTTGTCTTAATTCACCAAATAATGCAATCATACCTGGATAAATATAATCACCGGCATGAAATACATGGTCTACTTTTAACATATTGAAAATTTCAATCGCCTTTCTTGTATTTTGAATATCGTCATGTGTATCGGAAATAATTCCAATCTTCAATAGTATTTACTGTTACTCTTGTCTAAAAAAATTCTTTGCCCTTATCCAAAACCTTAGATAATTTTAGATATACTGGTACACACATACACACTCCTTAAATGCAACAATATGAGGAGAAGTAGTAGTAGTAGTAGTAGTATTTTGCAAGCGAGGGTATTTCATCTGGAATAATTCTTGTGTTTTATCGGTCAGTCAAAATAGAGTCATATTAAAAGTTTTAAAAATAATATATCTTGGATAATCCGCCAAAGCCTAAACATCACTAATTTTTTTTTACATATATAGTGGATTTCTTACCTGCTCTATTAATCACAAAAAAGGCATGACATGAAATAATTAGTGCGGCAAGGGTCATTTTGGTAGCAAAGACAAGATTCCATGGTGTCTCCGGATTGGGGTAGTTGATGTTAATATCGTCAACGTTTAGATAATTATTCATAGTGTTTACGGTAATAAGAGAGCCCCAAACCGTAAAATTATAAACAAATTCATATGCTGATACCGTGATTAATACTAGTGCCAAAACCGACAAAACAGATCGTACGATCTTTGGAGTATTCTGAACCCTCTTATAACCAATTTTGGTAACACAATACCAAGTAATTACAGAAAACACCGCAAGATAAGATACTAATTTGCCCGCCCCTTCGAAAAGGAGATCGTTTTTTACGATTATTTCACCAATATTGATTGTTCCAGTTACGTTGTACTCCACCCAACTCCAGTACATTCCAAAGGTCGTGATATACAGCATCATGAATGCCGAAAAGTAAAAAAATACCACATAGATATGGTATGAATCTACACGCGAAAAAAAATGAGACAGGCGGTTATTCATGATTAATTTTTTAATTAATTTGAGTAGATATAAAATTACCTTAACTTTTTGATTTTTTAATTGATTGATTCGATATGCTTCTTTATTCGCTTTAATAGCAATACTGCATCTTCTTCCTTCAAACTCCTTCTATTTGTTTTAAGATATTCTCTAAACTGTTCTACCTGTGACCTGATCTCTGGATGTTTTGTTTTACACTTGTCTAGAATATCATCATAGGTCCTGTAGGGAAAATACGTTTGTTTGGATATTCTAAGTATAATCCTCTTGGCTTCTTTGTCAATAACCTTTGATTTATGGGCTAAGAACAGGTTATACCTTATATCTATTAGTGCTTCAGATTTAAAATTTGAATAATCAGTAAAAGTAACGGCTACCTCATCATCAGAATCTATTATACCCTTTCTAAACAAGTTAAATATCTTGCCCACACCTATCATACCAAATTTAGAAAGCTCTACCGCACGAAGTGCTCCCAAGCTTGAAGAACCGTAGACTGTCGTTCCTTTCTTTTTTAAAAGGTTGTACACTTCGATTGGAGTAGGAGGGTAATCTTGTAGGAAAAATCCATCGATTAGTCCAACGATGCTAGTCTCTTTGAATACTAATTGCAAGATGTCACCTTTTTTGGCAGGTTTTCTATAATCGGCATCTAGGATCTTTTTGGCTTTCTCTATTGAGAGAGATGGGCCAAGAAAAATTATGGGCTTTTTTGTAAAAGACATTTTAAAGCACTCTCCTGTGCCCTGCGACCTACAGTTAGTTTGTTTATCTTGAAAGTTTCTAGTCCAGGAACAATAACTCTAACGACCGGTATTTTTAGTTTAGAATTTGTCATATTAACCACTATGGCGTTTTTGAAACCTCTATCTTTCAAGTTCTCAAGGATTAGTTTTATATCATCAAGTATATCGTCGTGATAGAATGAATTGACTTTAGAGAAATTTTTCTTGTTTTTGGAGGCCATAAATTGCCATGATCTATGTTCATCGCTGTTCTGAGGATCGTATTTCATCTTTCTCAGATCATCCCGAGATCCCTGAATATTAGCAGCTCTTGATTGGGAGACTTCAGTGATGGCTCGCATCAAAGCTATTCTAGAATCAGGATGAGTTCCATGACCCTCCACCAGATAGCCATAATCATGATTTACCCACTCAACGCTACTTGCTATGAAGGTGGGTATTCCTATGTCTGAAGTAACATCTTTAACAATTAATGAAATATGACACTTTTTGAACTGCCTGATTAGTTTTTTTGCAGGAGAATAGTCGACTTCATTTAGATCAATATCAGGATAAAGAGAATTATCGTCTATAAAATCTCTAGAATTAAGGGATTTTACTCCCACAACTCCATACTTTAGAAATTCATTTTCAATAGTCTTAAGAACATGATATTGAAAAGCACTGCTGGAAAATTCAGCAATGCTAACGGCATCCCTTTCGATAACTTCACAAAGTGCATGACAAACTGCTTCTTCCATTACATTTCCTGATGCCAATCCATTCGTATGAAAAAAAGAGTACGGATTTATAGATGGCGGGACAGGAGAGTACCTAAATATAACAAGAGGAGCTGGTACCAAGATATCTTTATGATTCAAAAGGTCGTAAC
This sequence comes from Candidatus Nitrosocosmicus franklandus, assembly GCF_900696045.1. Taxonomy (GTDB): domain Archaea; phylum Thermoproteota; class Nitrososphaeria; order Nitrososphaerales; family Nitrososphaeraceae; genus Nitrosocosmicus; species Nitrosocosmicus franklandus_A. The sequence continues at coordinate 2,063,892 of NZ_LR216287.1, read as the reverse complement.
CAATACAATAATCCATCATCATTTCATCATTTAATTGAAATGAGAGCGGTTCTATTACATCGTCGTATTTTAAAACATTATAGCTTTTTGATAGTTCTTTGTATGTTCCTTTTATGATTGTTCCTTCGTAGTTAGAAGGTAATGAAGAATACCTTTCAATGCTCTCCATCACGACACTTGCCTTTGCATGATTTTTTGTAGGACCCTTTCCACTATAGACCCAGATATAATCTTCTGTTCCAGGTAACACAGCTGAATAGTTTGGAATTCGCAACCTATCCATTTCCGTAATATCGGCTATTCTTGTAACACCTATTTCTTTGGCCAATGGAAGAACTTTTGCTAATGTCTCCTCTACAGGCTGAATTCTCGATGTTCCTTGCCTATTCCATTTTTTTCTGGACTCTAGTAATAAAACAGGTTCGCTTTTCAATAAGTATAAACAAGATATTTTTTGTCTGGAATATTATTTTAATTATTGGTTAACATATAAAGATCCTATCAACTGACATACTATGTAGGTTAGGTTATACCAATTTGAAAAAAGAATAAATTATGTTCCATGTGAACCTGCTTCACAGAATTGAAACGTTAAAGATAATATTTTTAATTCAAAAAAGTATATATATTCAAAATTTACTTGAGGAATTACTTGAGTTCTATTAACATGGATGCTGAAGTAATAAGTGAAATTTTGCTAAAGGCAGCCAGTGAACCAGAATTCAGGAAAAAATTGATAAAAAACCCCATGAAAATACTAGATTGTTACGATATCTCATCTGAGGCTAAAAAAATAGTACAAAAGAGTATAATCGATTTGGTTCAATGACATAGTATAAATCCCATCAATTACAAAATCTAGTCCCATGTGTGAAGTAGCGGCAAAAAGTCTTCGCCAAATAGAGTGTACACTGTCAAGGTTAAAAGGCACTCTTATTTTTGCTTCTAGCATACTTTTGATTTCAGCTCATGGATTGCTTTTTTACCCCTCTTTAACAACAGCGTTGGCGTCACCACCTGAATTCCAATACGAATCCGCAACTGCCCAAAAGTCAATGCCATCAGGCGACTACCTTGTTTCATATGAAAGTCAATATCAGATATCAAGTACCCCAAAAGTTCCAGACAATGTTAAACTTTCTGGTCTAAAATCATCCGGACCAACGATTACAGAACCACCAACATCAACATCAACATCAACATCGCCTTATTCGCCGTTGTACAAGATGGCCATCACGGGAACAGTTACATCTAAAGGTGATCCGATTCAAGGCACCGGACTTGAACAATCATATTATATATTTTCTGTTGACAGCAACAGCAGCGAGAAAACATATTCGGGACTGATCACATTTACTTCTAGCAAGCCTGTTCAACTACAATCAATAAACATTTTGACCTTAAATAATACCATTAAATTACCAATTCAATTTGGAACGCTGTATACATATCCTTTAAACAATTCGATAATAATCACCAGCAACCTATTTGATGAACCTAGGGTTACAGGCACTGCTGCATTCTCTGGTAATAGTCTACGTTTCATAGCAAACGAGCCTTTCCTTCTAACTTATTCTTTTAGTGGAGAACAGTTAGAATCGGCTGTAAAAAACGATATTGAGAGCGGTTTAGAAGCCTACCGAAAATTGATAGGAACAATATCCTGAAAGTTTATGGTATCTATATTTCTAGATCCGATTAAAAGAACATAACAAGTTGGTATTACACAAAGTATGTAGCTTATTTTATTTCCAGTATCCCTATTCCTTTTCAAGTAAGCGATCTCCATCACATTTATCGTTTGAGTGTCTACATGACCTCACACTCTAGTCTTCGAACCAGGTTAAACAATTAGTACGCAGGTGATGGTTGAAATTTGCTACTATATTATGTAGTTTACAATTTCAAGACGTAAAGAGTCATATCTCAATATATCTAAGCAAGTTCTGCATGCAAAATTTCAAGAATGTAGCAGAATCAAATTTTAAGGACTGTAAAATTAAAAAAGTCTTGTACACCAACAAGGTTGTTGGCAATACGATACAGAATAATTTCAAGATCAGCAACAGCAGTAGTAGTAGTAGTAATCAACAAGATGAATTAGACGTAATTGAAATCCATGCGCCGGAGTTGATCGTGGAAAAATTTACAGGAAAGCATTATAGTTTTGCATGTTCTTTGGCAGTACGCCTCATCCCCTACTACGGCACTATTCAATTTGCGTATGTAGAAAAACCAAACGAGGGTGGCGATGTTGTTATACTTGTAGTATATTATTCAAAAAGCAATAACACAATTGATGAAAATACAAAGAATCAAATGATGTTCTATCATTCTCAGCAAAGTCTTGATTTGAAATACTTGACTTTGGAGGAAATTATCCATGCTGCTGCTGCTGCTAAGGAATGAACACCCGGATGCAAATAACTCAGGTAAGAACGATACTTGTATGGACATACATACATACATACACTGACTTCTTTGCAATTGCAACTCTCTTACCCATTGGTTCGATCAGAATAATAGATAGATATGGTAAGGTTATGAAATCTTATAATTGAACAATCCTCCTGCCTCAATTATCCCGGCAATTATCTTACTAAAGGGTCTTATAGGATAAGTCTCATTTTTGGAAATATTCGTGATAAGATTCTGTTCGAGATCAATTTCTATTATTTCTTTATCTCCAATTTTTTCCAGAATATTTTCTTCTATTTCTATTGGAAGCAAATACCCCCCGTCAATAGAATTTCGATAGAAAATTCTTGCAAATGATGGAGCCAGTATTGCTTTAATACCGGTTTTTGAAAGAGCTATGGGAGCATGCTCTCGGCTTGAACCACATCCAAAGTTATGTCCAACCAACAAGAAATCCCCTGCTGATACTTTTTTTGTAAAATCCGGATCGAGTCCTTCCATTGCATGTTTGGCTAGTTCATCGTGATCATGAATTTTAAGATAAGGACCAGGAATAATTACATCGGTATCGATATTTGCTTTATTGTATTTATGAACAGTTCCTTTCAATTTCATCATGATCATAGATCCCTCGGATCAGTTAGTTTTCCAGTAACAGCTGATGCTGCAACAACCATCGGCGATGCCAAGTAGGTTTGAGATGTCACATTCCCCATTCTACCAGGAAAGTTTCTATTTGTAGTGCTTACGCAAATTTCATCCTTTCCCAATACACCCATATGCGCACCACAACAAGCACCGCATGTAGGCGGGCCGATTACTGCGCCCGATTCCATAAAAATAGTGACCAGGCCCTCTTTTATCGCTTTCATATATATTGATTGGGCAGCTGGAAGGACCTCTGTTCGTACTTTGACTTTTCTTCCTTTAAGAATTTTCGCAGCAGATCTAAGGTCAGAAAGTTTGGCACCTGTGCATGAACCTATGTAAGCTTTATCTATTTCAGTATTTGGAACTTCTCTAACTGTGACAACATTTTCTGGAGAATAGGGTTTTGCTACACATGGTTCCATTTTTTCACAATCATACTCAAATATTTCACTATATGTAGCATCGGGATCACCTCGTTGTATTTTAATTGGAGCATTGGTTCTGTCATTTAGATAGTCTGCAGTAATCTGATCTGGTTCTATTATTCCATTTTTTGCACCTGCCTCTGTAGTCATGTTAGTCAAAGTGAATCTTTCTTCCATTTCCAAATTATGTATCACATCACCGCTAAATTGCATTGTTTTATAATTTGCCCCATCAGTTCCAATATCAGATATAATATTCAAAATGATATCTTTAGCCATAACATGATCGGGTTTTTTCCCATTTAGCTTAAACAACATTGTTTCTGGTACTTTAAACCAAATTTTACCATGTTTTAGTACATAGGCAATATCTGTGTGACCCAAGCCAGCGGTAAATGCACCGACTGCACCAGTTGTATTAGTATGAGAATCACCGCCTACATAGACTTCTCCAGGTAAAACCAAACCCTCCTCATGTGAGATTGTATGACAAATACCATATTGCCCCATTCCATATTTGTAATGTCTCTTGATACCGTACTTCTTAGCCCAATTCGTAAGCTGTATAACATTATCTGCAGAAATTCTATCAGAAGCAGGGACAAAATGATCTTCAGATATCCAAACTCTATCTGGATCCCAGACCTTTTCTAATTTGATACCTTTTTTTTCTAACTCTTTAAAGACCTTTATGACACCAGGTCCTGAGACATCATGAATCATAACTTTATCAACGTTTGAAAAGACAATGTCTCCTGGCACTACAGATTTTGATTGCGAGGAATGAGAAAGAATTTTCTCAGTTAAAGTCATTCCCATGGTAATATACTAAACTGCGACATCTGAAGATTAATACTTTTTGAATATGGGCCATCATTCAAAAGGGCTCTGTTCATTTAGCGTCAAGTCTATAGCTTGAAGATGTCCTATCTCTTTTATGAATACTAGAAACAGAACACCTTCAAGGTATGTGTATTATGGCTTACATTTGTACTTTTCAGGTCTTTCTCTTAGGAAAACATCTGAAAGATTATCATACTGTATCAAACGAAATCATGTCACTATCTGGAACTGGATTCAAAAGTACCAACCTAAGATTATCAAGACAAAACAAAGAAGGATATGTGAATTCATTGTAGATGAAACATTGCTTAAGGTTGGTTCAGAATACACGTGGTTATGGGTTGCAATAGATGCGAAAAGTAAGGAAATTCTCTCACTATCCATTTCTAAGGAGAGAAACATGTTTGTTGCGGAACGGTTTCTGTCAAACATAGTCAGAGACTATGGAAAGCATCCAGTTTCAACAGATGGTGGTACTTGGTATCCCATGGCTTGTCAATTCCTTAAATTAGAACACCATCTCCATTCCTCCTATGAAAAAAACTTGATTGAAAGAACAATGCAGTATATCAAGGACAGAACTGAAAGTTTCGATGATTACTTTCCCTGCAGGCTAAAGAACTGCAAACTAAAACACGTAAAAAACTGGTTGAACCTGTTTGTCGACTATCACAACAAGGAATTAAAACCTGTTAACTGAACAGAGCCTTCAAAAGGAATCAATCTATTAATAAGTTCAAAGATGACTAACTAACAGTATTTGCAAATCATCCCAATTCATCTAGAAAAGGAATCTTCTAGGTTTGACATATACGATAAAATCATCAACAATAAAGACGAAATACAAATTCAAGATTTTGACATACTAGTCATATCAAGCAAATATTTATCCATTAGTGAAGGCAGGATAAAGAAATTGAGCGATGTTAAACCTTCCGAAGAGGCCATTTTATTGAGCAAGAAATATCATATTAGTCCAGAAATGATGGAGTTGATAATAAGAGAATCGGATGAGATATTTGGGGGCCTATATGGATTCGTTCTCACCTCTGTTCATAGAGTTTTGGCTCCAAACGCAGGGATTGACAAGTCAAATGTTCCCAAAGACCATGTTGTCCTGTATCCAAAAAATCCCTATGAATCCTTGGAAACTCTTAGAAACAAATTTCTAATCAATTCCAGAAAAAGGATCGGAATAGTATTATCAGATAGCAGAATTTTACCCATGAGAAGAGGAACAACAGGTGTAGCACTTGCCTGTAGTGGATTTGAGCCAATTATAGATTTGAGAGGAACAAAAGATCTATTTGGAAATGTCTTAAAATACACATCACAGAATATAGCAGACTGTTTGGCTTCTATTGGGACCATGATAATGGGTGAATCCGATGCTTCAACCCCGGTGGTCATATTAAGAGGATTCAATGTCAAATTTACCAACCACCCCATATCGAGTGAATCCCTAAGTATCGAAAGTAAATTTGACATATACGTACGAGGACTATCAGGAAAAATTCACTAGACAAATACTCGCAGTCAAAAGTTTTAATTTTTTAAATTATAAATAGTCAAAGAATAATATATCAGATTACAATTGGAGACAGAGGAGATACATGTCTGAATTTTCAACTCTATACCCCAGAACGATAAACCTATTACAGGGAATCCAGAACCTCATAAAGAGAGAAGAGGTAGAACTAGATCATCTTTTCCTAATGGTCAAAATAAGAAAGGACGAAATTATCAATACTTTGATTTCCGAGGGGTTTAAGATGGTCAAATTTGAACACAAAAAACCTGCTCAAATTGGTAGCGGATTTTCAAAAAAGCTCAAAAGACCATGGGAAATGCATGTTAGATTACTCGATTTTAACCAAGGTATGATTGGAATTCATGCAGAAGTCGAGATTTCAAGAAATTACTTTCAACATATCAAGTCAGTCAGGGTGCCTGTTGTGTATGAAATCGAGTCGATACTTAAAAAACATAGAATAGAGTATCAGTTATGGCATTCATTCGTTAAAGACTATATCACCAATATTGTCGATGACCATCAGATAAAGCTAAAATCTCCCAAAATACCTGCTTTGCCTTGGTTGGGCATGTTGGGATTTATCTCAACCGTTGCAATATTATACGGCCTCAAATTCTTTATGATCTTAGAATAGAGAAAGAATGAATCGAGAAGATAATAGGAGAGAAAAAGGAAGGTAGGATGGAAGGATGGAAGGATGGAAGGAAAAACATGAACTTTAGAATGTGTTACTCAAAGTCTCAGTACGAGAATAAATAAGGAATCAAACTCACATTACGTTACACCACATTAACTATCCCTTCTTCACAAACTTTATTGACTATATGACATCAACAAAATTTTTATTATAATTTTTCTAAATAAATTACAGCCAATGGGAATTCCAGAGAAAATTAAGGCAATCCAAGATGAGATTCACAAGACTCAGATAAATAAGGCTACTGAATTTCACATAGGCCTTCTAAAGGCAAAGATTGCAAAATTAAAAAGAGAACAAGAAGAAAATACCCATGGTAAAACCATCTCCTCAGGAGGCGGAAATACAGGATTTGATGTTAGAAAAGCAGGAGATGGAACAGTTGTTTTGATTGGTTTTCCAAGCGTAGGTAAATCAACACTGTTAAATGCATTAACTAATGCAAAATCAAAAACAGGTGCGTACTCGTTTACAACCCTGACTGCGGTGCCGGGTATGCTAGACTACAAGGGAGCTCGAATTCAGATTCTCGATTTACCTGGAATTATAGAAGGGGCAGCTGCTGGAAAAGGCCTCGGAAAAAGAGTATTGTCAGTGGCCAGAAATGCAAATCTTGTTTTGATAGTATTAGATGTATTTCAGGTTAATCACCTAGATGTTATAAAAAAAGAGCTTTTCGAGATTGGAGTGAAGGTGGACGAAAAGCCTCCCGACATTACACTTGAAAAAACTTCATCTGGAGGCATATCTGTTAGTATCCAGGTACCCACACAAGTCGATGAGAACTTTATCAGAAATGTCATGCGTATTAATGGTATACACAATGGTCGAATAACGATCAGAGAAAAGGGACTAACAATCGATCAGCTTATCGACGTAATGTCAGGTAATCGAGTGTACATTCCGTCACTGGTGGTGATAAATAAGATCGATCTTGTTGACCCAGAGTATCTTAAAACAGTTACTTCAAAATTAAAAATTCCTTACATAGCAGTTTCAGCAGACACGAACAAAAATATTGATATACTAAAGGAAGAAATTTACAAAAAGCTGGACTTTATCAGAATCTATATGAAGCCCAAGGGACAAGAAGCAGATTTGGTTGAACCGCTCATCATGCCACGTGGAAGTACTGTTCAGAACATTTGCAACAAAATTCATCGTAATATGGTAAGGGATTTTAAGTTTGCCCAAATCTGGGGAAAGAGTGTGAAATACGGAGGTCAAAAGGTGGGATTAGAACACAAGATTAATGATGAAGATATTCTTACCATTGTTAAAAAGATAAATGCTCTTTGATGTTAATGGCATATTTTGAGGCGGCTCAGTCAAATGCCTTTTCTTCATGTTGTGTACGTGATAACTCTGATTCCTCATAGCCGCTCAAGTTATAATGGTATTAACAAGTATTTGATTGTATGAGGTTAAGTGAGAGCGTAGCACAACCATGTACCAGAAAATAAATAAGTAACTTAGATTTCATAACAAAGTAACAACGCTATTTAAAGTAACTTTACAAGAAGCATTATATTACTACTACTGCTACTACTACTGTTGCTGCACTGCTGCTACTACTAATGTAATGAGAAATAAGATAACCAAACGAACAAATGATAATAATATTATCTAATTTGGGTCAATGTATTCGAATTGGTTGGAACGTTGATATTCATCAAGAGCTTTGTTCGCAAGATAATCAGCACGTCTATTCTTTGACCTGGGTACATGTTTGTATGTAATTTTGTCGTAATTTTTTTCCAAGGCTGCAATTTGGCGAGATAGTATTTTAAGCTCTTGGCTTCTGATTCTGTATTTTAGATTTCTCTGATTTATCAACAATTCACTATCTGACAGTATGTTAACTTCCCTATCAAGGTCAGAACATATTTCTAATGCTCTTCGAAGAGCTTCATATTCTGCTTGATTATTGGTCTTTACACCGATAAATTCCCCATGTTCTTTAATCACCTTATCATCTTTCATTATTATGATACCGATTGCAGACAAACCAGGATTACCTCTGCTCGCCCCATCTATATGCACATTGAGCAACTGCGTTCTTCTAAGCTCTGTACATTCATTTATTGTTTTTATTTTACCGTCTGTTTATCCGTCTATCAAAGTCATTCTAAAGAATTTATATTATTAGGGACATTATGACTTTTGTGCCCAAAAGGAAGATAAAAGAGGGGGCCCCACGAAAGAATTTTTTTCAAAAGTTGGGGAAAAAAGATCTGTTATTACCTCCGATAATTATAGGTGCTGCAGTATTATTTGGATTAGTATTTACTCAGATAGTACCACCTCCAGAGATACTAAGTGTCTGCCTTAAAGCACATTCACTAGATAGTTACAATGTTTATCCAAGGGTGCAGATATTTGTAGACGGTAAACAATATCTACTTCCAGGTAACGTAGGCAAACAACCAAATGAAAAAGGTGAAGAATGTTTGAAACCTATCCATACAGACTCGGTAGGAGACACATTGCACGTTCAATACATTAGACCGGTCCAATTATCACTCCCAGATCTGATGGAGATCTATGCATATGATAACAAAACAGTTACGTTAGTAGAAAATACTACCGCAGGTAATTACGTAAATAGCACTTTGGAATTGTCCGATTATGATATTCAATACTCATATTATTCTGATAAAGGAGGATTTACCAAAATAGTTAACAGTAGTCAGTTCCCTCCATTCTCAAATACTTTTTTTGGAAAAATTGATTTTGTTTCAAAGGAACTGAAAAAATAAATAGGAATATCATCAAATCCTTTTTGAATTTATTTGAGCAATAAAAAAGCAGCTATAATTAATGGTGACGGTACTGGGCCTGAATTAGTAGATGCAATGATCAAGGTTCTGAAATCATGTAATACTAATGTGGAACTCATAAAATGTGACGCAGGTTCTGAGTGGTGGGAAAAAAATAAAGGAAATTCATATATCTCAGAAGAGGTGTGGGAGACTCTAAAAAATTCTGATGCTTGTTTTAAAGGACCGACTACTACTGTGCCAAACCCCAATGCACCCCGGAGCGTAGCTGTAAGCATAAGACAGAAATTCCAACTATACGCAAATATTCGTCCTATAAAAACATACAAGATTTCAAAATTACAATTAAATTTCATTTGTGTGCGAGAATCAACTGAAGGATTATACGCAGGAATAGAATTTAAGACGAGTGATGATTCAGCCGTAGCAATAAGAAAGACCACAGGAAAGGGTTGTAGGAGAGTGGTCAAGAAAGCATTCGAATTGGCAAAACAAAAAGAGTTTAAAAAAATATTTGCAATTACAAAACGCAATATTCTAAAGGAAACCGATGGTATTTTTTGGAACGCGGTCACCGAAATAAACAAGGAATATCCAGACATTGAAGTTGAAGAATATTATATTGACAACATGACACAACAACTAGTCAAAAATCCCGAAAGATTCAATGACAGTTTGTTGCTTAGTACGAACCTATTTATGGATATTATTTCGGAATGTGCTTCAGGTCATGTAGGGTCCATAGGTAATGTATACTCTGGAAATTATGGTGATAATTATGCCATGTTTGAACCGGCACACGGGAGTGCGCCCAAACATGCAAGACAAGACAAAGTAAATCCAACGGCAACAATACTCTCTGGTGCATGGATGGTCGAATATCTTGGAGAGAAACATATTTCAGATGCGATTTTTAAAGCTACAGAACAAGTCATCGATGAGGGCAAGTATTTGACATATGATCTGGGCGGTTCAGCATCGTTATCTAAAATGGCTGAAGAAATAGCTCAAAAATCTGCGGCCCTAATCAAGAAATAAACTTTGTGAAAAAAAAGAAATTTGATTTTTTTCTTTTTCATTGATTAACTTTCATTCTTTCTTTGTTAGTTAGTTAGTTAATTTGCATATTCGTTATTATTATTGTTATTAAGATGACTTTAATTGATGCCGTAGCAATCTAAACCTCGTACTTGTCAGAAGACATATTTTTTATTCCGGCTATCTCAACTACCTCCAAGATTTCGAAAAATAAATTTTTTCTAACCAAAATTTTTTTTTTTAAAAAAAATTTATCAATGAAACTATCCATTTTTTTTATGTTAGAAAGAGACGATCTTAGTAACAAGATCTTGCCATCGTCATGAAGTAATGACCTTGCAGAATATATTATTCGAAAGGTTAATTCAACCCCTTCTTTACCGCCGTGTACAGTATTATCTTCAAAGCCCCATCCCGTATCTGCAGGCAAGTATGGAGGATTGCTAATTATTAGATCAAATTTAAAATTCAATGCGGAACCGAGATCTGTACAAATAAGGAATTTATTACTATTCGTTAATAACGTATTGTTTTTAGCATATACAATTGAATCAAAATTGAGGTCAGTTCCGATTACAAAGGCAAAGTTAGAACACAATCTGCGAGTCAAATATCCAGAACCAATACCAATTTCTAAAGCAAAATTTCCGCGGTAATTTTTTACAACATCTTCCATCAAAAAGGTATCTTCCGCAGGTTTGTACATCGAATTATTCAATTATGATATTAAGACAGTTAAAAGGCTACTTAGTAAGAATAATGATGTAATTTGAACTTTGATTCAAGAATGAAGGAAGTAATATGAAAACAGATTTGTTTTAGCTTAAGCAATCAATAATTTGTCATGGTCTAAAAATCCAACTAGCTTGTACATATAAACAAACAATCTCTCTTACTCACTCATCCAGTCACTCATTCATTCGCTTACTCGCTCACTCGCTTGTCCACCCCTCTGACCTCCTTACCTCTGCCCAGGTTCCCCCTTCCAAGAGAAGGATCGTATCCACCATGTCAGAAAAATTTTAGGGTGTTAAATAATTGCAACTATACAAAACAGAAGGGCATGCTAAGGCATGACATGTTGGATGGAGTAGTTGGCTCAAGTAGTATCAACAGCGGCAGCAACAACGGCAGAAGAAACCGTATCTAGCTTGAAACCAGTAGTCTTCACGATACTACTCTAAGTGATTGTTGATTATACTATTTCAATTGTTCCTCTCATTTCAGGATGAAAAGAACAATAATAGGTATAATTGCCTGTCTTATTGCTTGCAATTCCAGTTACAAAATCCTGTTCTGTACTAAGATAGGCTGTATTGATACCTAATTCATCAGAAATGAAATCATGCTTTACAAAATCCTTGTTTAAGATTATGAGTTTTGTAGGTTGATTAGCATTAACATGTAAAGTGGGATTTGTTTGGTTAAAGGCGTTATTCTGGGCCACTAACAAAATAGTATCATTTGATTTTTGAACAGTATTTTCACTAGGAGGGTTCAATAAATTGCCAATTCCCCACATGGATCCAACAACTATAAACGAAATAACAACTATTGCAATGATGTTAGCTAACAATTGTAGATAATAGTATTCTCCTTCAACTAATAAATATCTTCAACAGATATAATGATAGTATTTTGAATGATAAATCAAAAGTTGTATCCTTTTCATCATAACCATAAATCTTGATTTTGGCTCAAAATTTCAAGGAGATAATTTAATGCACTATTATTATTTTCCAAAATAATCTTTGAATTGGACTGGTGAGAAGTATTTACCACTTTATTGAGTTGTTCACTTGTAGTAAACACATACTTTTTAAAAATGAGCATAATGTCCTCAATTGTATCGACATCTGTCTTTAGATTTTCAAAATCAAAAACCTTAACCGATACGCCTTTTTCCATACCTCTTCTTAAGTGATTAAAAAAACTATTGTCATCATAGCTGGTCTCAATAACTGTGTGAGGTTTTCTTAATAGAATATTAGTTCCGTCATATCTATACGAGGGGACAATACAAATTCCCTCTCTGAAACCTTTAGAATAATGGAGAATTTCATTTATTTGTGAGAGGTTAAATAAAGGAATATCGATTGGAATCACCAAAGACGAGTCAAATCCTGCTTTAGTAATATAAGAATCTGCTAGCGATACAGCTTTGTTTACACCCGAATTCATGCCTTCATCGATTGTTAGAAATTTGTCTCTAAGAGAATCCGGTAGATTGATAAATTCATTTGTAATAAAGATGATTTGACACCTTTCAAGTCTTGATACTTTCTTGACTAGATCATTTACAAAATGACGGCAAAGCTCTATTCGTTGTTCTAACGTTAGATACCTACTGAGACGTGTCTTGCTCTTTTCAAAACTCTTTACTGGAATTATTATTGCAGTTTTTGGATCTTCCAATTATTCAACCTTTTATTATCTTCTGTCTTGACAAAATTCAGAAATAATATAACTTGCCAAAGCCAGTTCCTTACGAGAATTATTCATTAGTATGTCAGTATAGGAAAAATTTATCTGAGGATAAGAAGTAGTCCCTATTTTTTCCTCAACCTCTTTTTTGTCAACTCGATCAAAGATCATGTTAGCAGAAATTTTTGAGTAAAAATTAATTAATCCCCGTATATCGGGTTGAATATTTTTTGCTCTCATATATATTTCGCTTGGTCCACTAAAGGCCTTGTTTGAGATAAGAGGGGATACCATCACAACCTTGTTTCTATGTTTGTGCAATATATTTTTCATCCCTGAGATCGCAATAATAGGACCAATGCTAGATATGGGATTTCCGGGTGCCAAAACTATTAGTTTTGAATTTTCAAGCATCCGTTTGCATTCTAAGCTAATTTTAGCAAGTTTAACGTTCTTGTAAACTATATCTTTGAGGGGCAAAGCTCCTTTATGTTTAATCCAATATTCCTGTAGATGAAAAACTTGGTCGTCTTTTGTAACCATGTTTGTTTCATAGTGCACATCGGATGCAGGCACGATTGGAATTCCAAGACCATATTTATGTGATAGTAACCGAGTAATTTCTGAGAGATTCTTGCCCTCTTTTAGTAACTGGGTTCGAAGAACATGTGTTGCAAGATCTTTGTCACCAAGATTAAACCAGGCTTCTTCACCAAGTAATTTCATGTGATTAAGGAAATTAAAAGTGTCATTCTTTATACCCCAGCCTCTTTTCTTGTCTAAATGATTGCTTAGTCCATAGATTATAGTATCCACATCAGGACATATGTACAGACCGTAATGCCAAAAATTGTCGGCAACGTTTGATATGACTCCGATATTTTTTTTAAATTCGTTATATAATCCCCTAACTAGTTTTACTGAACCCGTTCCTCCTGCTAAAATGGTAATCAATGAATGGGGATACTTTTCCACATTTTTTATTTCTTGTTCACGTGCTTCACACATAGTTGATAATTTTTTTTCGAATTTATCAAATAGAATTCAAAAAATTATTTTAATTACAAGGTATTTGTTTCGAATTGTCTTTTAAGGAGAAAATTTCAATAAGATTATAAACAGGGAAATTGGAATTCGTAATTATTGAAATTAAGTTCTCTACATTGCGCAGTATTGGTATCTGCAATCATTATTTTTAGTGGAATTTTTGGTCAAGGCTTTGCAATTCAGTTGGAAGCTGGAATTTCCCCTTCAAAAAATGCTGCTGACGCAACATTTACTGGAGACAGAATCATTACATTGAGATATCCGGCAGATAGTACATTGGCACAAATGTTGGCTGGAAATAAAGATTCTATTTCATTTACACTGGATACTTCAGATAGCAGCAATGGGATGACTGCTGTTTTAGACAAGATAAATGAATACTTGCTATCTCAAAAACAAAGTTTAGTTGAGTTCGCAAATGCAACTTTGGAATATCGTGCAACGGTCAACGGTGGACCCACCACGGCAACTATCTCTTATCAGGTAGAATTGCACCCAGCCATCACTAATCTAGTTACAGAATCAAATGGAACTTCATCATCTTTACTTGATATTGACTGGAGAGGTATGGCATTGGAGGAACCTCTGATTGTAAATACTCAGGAATATGGACAAATTGACGTTAATCATCCAATGAGTGGTCTTGAAAAATTAGTCCCAGAAGTTGCATCAAAAATACAAAATACTACCTTAGCAGAAGTTTTTAACACACCTATCTTAGATTTTGAGGAATTTGGAGTTTCTATGAATAACTGGCACTTTTTGTTTGATGCTACAGGAGCACAGGCTGGCGCTGCAGGATACGGATTTTCTTTGTCAGAAGGAGATTCAGAAATAGTTTCTATTTATTCTCTGGGCGAAAGTAGTTTTAGAGAGGGAACACACACAGTAAAAGAAACATCGGCATCATCAGAGATAGATGGAGTAACAGTGAGTGCAAATGGCTTAACAGCACCCCCAAGTGGACAGATTCAAATTGGCGGATTTTCTCAGATCCAGCCAGGTGGTTCAGCAGGAACAGAGCACCTCCTTGTATCTGCAGATGCTCCTCAAGGTGTGGCTACTTCCTCAGGAAGCTTTCCCATACAGGTACTCTTAATTTTTGGAGCAATGATGGGCGGTGTTGCAGTACTTGTATTGCTCAAAGCACGAAAATAAGAAAGAAAAAATTTTTTCTTTCATTTTTGTTTTCAGTTTGCCATAACAAGAATAATAGTTTTATTTCTTTATTATGCTCTGGTTTTCGTTGTGTAAGTAAAAGGTACCTATATTGTCTACAGTATCAACAGTAACGATGTTAGGACGATTTAACAATGGTCCAGGAAATCTAGATCTACCCAATCCCAAAACCTCCTTGTATTCATTTAAAATTATCAACAACTGGTTTTCTTTAACATCATCATAAAAAGAAATAACAGAATTTCCCATTATATCCCTTCCAAAGCAAACCAAGTTGGCGGCTTTTTCATTGATAATTATATGAGGAAATTCAAGATCGGTATTATTATTACTTTTGTGTTGGTTTAATACAAGCTCTGCAAAATTTAATCCGGGCAAGAATTTCTTTTTTCTTATTAGACCTATTTGGATACCCACGGAAACAGGACCTAATTCTAACAGCAATTTGTCACTTTCTTGAGGATTAGATCTAAGGAAAACCCTCTTTAGTAAAGATTCAGTACCATTGTCGTCACGACGGATACCACTACTTCTATTACTATAATTATTGTTAATTTTTTTGTTCTTATTCATAGAACGATAGGCAGAAGATATGGCAGCATTGTAAATAGATATATTTTCAATTTCCGGTAGCCCTTCTTTTGCATTAGTTGCAGATACATCCGAAACAATTAATTTTTCTCTATTATACAGGTCAAAGATGCTCCAATGAGAAAACGCTCTTTTTAGAATCGTTTCTTCCAAAGCGTTCGGTGATCTATAATATGTTGGCATTGGAATTGGCGTACTCCTTTCTTATTTTTGCTATAAAAAAACCATTGGTATCATGAAAATGGGGGTAGAATCTTTTTGTCTTGTTCATCCTGTCTGTGAACTCCAAATTCTTGAAATTTGTTAGTCCATCTGATCCTAACTGAACTGGTTCGATTAGTGCATCATTGAAATTGTCAAGCAAATATTGGATAACCACTTCATTTTCTTCTGGTGCAAAAGAGCATGTGCTGTAAACCATTAGGCCATGTGGTTTTAGAACATTGAATCCTGCAATGATCAACTTTTTTTGTAATTCACTACATATTTCTAGATCCTTGGGCTCCCGGCTTTTTTTTCTTGAAACATCCTTTTGAATAATACCTTCACAAGTACATGGTGCATCAAGAAGCACTCTATCAAATTTTATTCCCAAATTTCCCACCATTTCAGAACGTAAATTAAATACCATGGTATTTGTTACAAAACAACGAGACAAATTATAGACAAGTGATGAAAGTCTCTTGGGATTGGATTCACAAGCTACTATCAATCCATTGTTATTTAATTTTTGAGCAATATGAGTAGTTTTTCCACCTGGTGCTGCTGCCATATCCAATACAGCAAGATTTTCTGAATAAGGAATCTCAAGTTCGTTTACGGCTATGCACGAACTTAAATCCTGGATGTAGTAATATCCTTTCAAATATTCAATTGTTGAGCCAATGCTTGGTAATTTAGGATTTTGTATATTGTTATTTTTTACAGTATCACATAAATTTTGAAAACATACATTTTCGTCATTTCGAGTAACGCTTTTTTCATTGAATCTGTATGATGAATTGTGATAATGATCAAGTTGCGTAGTCACTACTTCAAACACTTCATCTAACAGAGTATCTTTTAATTGAAAGCCCTTAGTAATCAGTCTTTTTTTGAGAACATATGGATCAATCTTTAACGTGTTTGCTCTTATGTAAGTATGTAGATTTTCTTCGTTATCAATATATTCCAAAAATTTCTTTGGTTCGGGAATGTAATTTAGAAACCTAGAGATCATCCATTCCCTGTAGCCATATTTTTTAGACAAATTCTTAGATAATTCATTACCAGGAAACAGTACAGGATAATTCAAATTACAGTCGTCCTTTTTTTCCGCTTCTTTAGACATCTTGAAATATTTGCAGAAATGATCAACACACCTAGGTGTTTATTTGTTTGTCATAGTCCAAAGATAATGGGATTCAGACCTAGTATATTTACTATGTGTGAATCCCCAAATTGTGTGCTAGTAGTAACCCTCCTTTTGTTTTAGGCAAGATTCAGCTAAGCAGCCTACCTGAGTATAAACACGGGAATATTACTCCGTTTGGCCTTTCTCTACCTGGGACGACAGTTTCATTTCTAGTAGAAATCACTCAGATTATTAGTCATCATCGCTTCAGATTTCTACTGAATACTTTTCTATTTCGTTGCCAGAAGTCTCCTTCTAATTATCGCTAATTCAGGTACCCGTTGTGAGGGAGGAGTTTCCTCTTCGTAATAATGAAGTAACTTGCCCGCTAGCTCACATATATAAAATTCGTTCAAAACGGTTTATTAATCTTGTTGGCATCAGGCAAATTGTCAAAAATCTCTATCAATCCATACTATTCGAATATGATTTGATTAAACAATGAGAGATACATATTATGAATTTCCATATTTTCAGGTTAAGATGAGTTATTTAATACCACCTATTCATAAGCTAAAAGCTGGTCATATGGATAGCTTTTTTAGATTATAAAAAATAATTTGGAAAGTATTCCTTCTCAATAACTCTTAACGCGTCCTCATCAAAAGCTTTAGAATAATCTTCCAGAATATCTAAATTTAGATCCATAAAAGTATGACCCCATTTGAATTTATTCAAAATGTCGTTAGATTTTGATTTATAACCCATAATATAAAGAGCAGCAGATATAGCCTCAACAGTAGAAAGCATTCCTAATTTAGCGTAATTTGTAGGGTTCCCAGCTAATAGTGCGGGAAGTTTCCTGTTATTCGTGTATTTTTTTGAACCCCGGATTACTTTTGAAGCAAGATTCCATGAACAATCGATTCCACAGATCCCCTTAAAGCGCATTGCATCAGACGCTGTTAGGAGTTTGTCCGAATAAGGGTTTAGTACTACAAACGAGTTAGGAATCCGTCGCACTTCATTGGCTAAGCGAAATTTAACCAGCCTGGAGGCGGTGCACTTTTGAGGATCATCCTGTCTATACATCAAGACAGCTAATTCAATCTGATCCGCACACACCTACGTCAATCATCCTTTAGTTTTTCTTTTTCTTCTTCTTTATCTTTGTTACTTCCACGGATAAATGAATATGCTAGCAATCCCCCTATTATTGCTATTATTACATAATTAACCGGAGGTTTTAACACCTGTGGTATTATTCCTACCTGTGGAATTGTAAGAACTACTTTTCCAACGTAATTTTCCTCAGTTATTGGAAAATCGATTCCAGGAATAGAACATTCGTTAGCATCTCCTTTTGTTAATATTGTTTTTTCTTGTATAACCTCATTAATGGCAATGGGTGCACAGAGGATTACATTACCGGTCAAGTTGTTTCCATTTTCAATTATAGCGGAAACTCTATGAACTATTGTCTTATTGTCCTCACTAGGATCAGGAGCCTTAAAGACAATAATGTCTCCGATATCTGCACTCTCAAAAGATGTGTTATTGTCCTTCGCCCATACTATGATAAGGTCGTTTACATTTAAGACAGGAATCATGCTACCGCTTGCGACTACATAGAAAGGGTTTGAATCGGCTAAAATCGTTCTAATAGATATAAAGGCTATAGCGAATACGACAACTATAATAATGATTATCTTGATATCCCTTCTCTTTCTATCCTTTTGATTTTTAGACAACTTGTAATAAGAGATTGGAATTTGAACCTTACATAAACATTCTGGTTAATAGCCCTTCAAGATCAGCAAAAAACATTAACTCACAAAGCATTCTCCTCTAATAAGCACGAGCAAAGACAGCAATTTGGTTAGATTCTTGTCTACAATATACGCATTGTCTTAGAGTCAGAAATGCTGCGCCATTTCCTATTTTAATTGGCAAATCATGAATATCAAATGGCAAGACACGTATGTCAGCTCCGGTATCTTCTTTGATTCTCTCTTCACAATCTTCATTACCGCACCAATTAGTCACCAAAAATCCACCCCGTCCCTTGTCTAGTAATAGCTTGAAATCGTTAATATTTTCTACAAGGTGAGTCATATCTTGAAGAAATCTTAGTGCGTTCTTGTACAAATCAGATTCCAGCATTTTAAAGGTTTCTTTTATTTCAGCTGACACAGTGTTTAAAGGGATCAATTTCTTTTGTCGATTATCTCTTCTAACTATCTCTATGGTATTTTTTTCGATGTCCCGTTGTCCTATATTGATCCGTATTGGAACTCCTTTCATCTCCCATTCGTTGTATTTCCATCCCGCTGTAAATTCATCCCTTTCATCTACAAACACCCTGTACCCCAGATCACTTAATTGATTTTTTAAACTGTTAGCATGTTTCTTAACCAACTCTTGGTTTTGATCTTTGTATATTGGGATAATAATGATTTGAATCGGAGCAACAACAGGCGGGAGGATTAGACCCTTATCATCACCATGTACCATTATTAGCGCCCCAATCAATCTCCAGGATATTCCCCAAGATGTTTGCCAAACAAACTCTTCTTTGTTATTACTATTAAGAAACTTTATTTCAAAAGGTTGAGAAAAATTTCTGCCTAAATTGTGTGAGGTTCCAAGCTGTAGCGCCTTCCCATCAGGCATCATCCCTTCTAACGTAGTTGTATAATCCGCTCCAACAAATTTTTCTTTATTACTTTTAAATCCTGAAATTGTAGGAATCAAGAGAACATTTTCGATGAATTGCTTGTAAATAGATAATATTTTTATAACTTGTTCTTTGGCTCCCTCATTATCAATGTGAGCAGTATGACCTTCTTGCCATAAGAATTCCGAATTTCTAATAAATGGCTTGGTAGACTTTATTTCTGCTCTCAAAGCAGTATTCCAAAAATTTATTCTTAATGGCAGATCTCTGTAACTAGAAATCCACTTGGGAAAAATTGAATATAATAGTGCTTCAGAAGTAGGCCTCAGAGCCAATCTTTCAGCTAAGGGAGTATCACCAGAAGAAGTAACCCAAAAAACTTCTGGATTGAATCCCCTAAAGTGTTTTTCCTCCTTGTTTAATAAACCCTCGGGGATAAGACAAGGTAAGAATCCATTGACGTGACCGGTCTCTTTGAACTTTTTGTCGAGATATTCTTTAATTAATTCCCATATGGCATATCCATATGGTCTAACAATAATGAATCCCTTTGCTGAGATATAATCTGCCAATCCAGCCTTTTCGATTACTTGTGAATACCATTCACTGAAATTCTCATTCTTCTTAACAGTAAGACCAAATTCCTTATTGATGTTTTTACTCAATTAATCAAAAGATAGCTATAATTTTCTATTTATGAAGCTTTGTCAAACAGAATATAATACTCGTAATTTAAATTAATGTTATTACTCCAGAGGATCACCCTTGCAATATACTATACCGCTTATTCTACTGTGAAAATTACTACATACATAGCATTCCACAAATCCAAGTTCCTTATTATATACAGGACAATCTATTGCTTCGAGTTTCATTCTTTTTAGCATTTTGGGACTTACACCTTTCAATTTTAATTTTCCTTTTTCATCCATCATTCCAGAACTTTTTAGCTCGCTCTTGGCTCTATCGCTAATTTTTAAGGATTTTTCGACGGGCTTTACAGGAACTTCATATTTTGTTCCGACTATTTCACTCATCTCTAATTAGGTTTTATGTACGGCATAATTATTTATAAGAATTCGTTTTTGTTATAAACACAGTTTAGGTATCCAGTCAAGAGGTATTCAATTAATTAAGGTAAAATAAAGAGTCAGAAACTTCCTCTGTTAGAAGAAAAAGAAGAAGAAGAATTAATACATCTTTATTATCTATCAATAATTCAATAAAGATGCTTGAAAACTTATGTGATGTCCAAGAAAGATACAGAAAGAATCTTAAAAGGTTTAGAGAAGAGTTGGGCAAAAGTAACCATCCCAAAGACAAAGAATATAAAAATTTTTGAAATCGAAGAAAATAAAAGCATTTTGATAATTGATAGCATGGTTGCAGTTCTCACTGCCAATGAGTCGATATTACCATTTCTCGGGAAAACCGAAATCCTTGATATATTTCCATCTGTTACTGTAGATTCTGGATCCATTAAATTTATTTGCAATGGCGCAAAAATCTTAAGGCCAGGCATAGTCGGTTTCGATTCTTTTAAAAAAAATGAAATAGTTACGGTAAAAGATGAAAAGTTTAAAAAGTACCTGGCAATTGGGCTAGCACTAGAAGACAGCGATCGTGCTCAAGCTATGGAAAAAGGACAGATAATAAATAATCTTCATTTCGTAGGAGACAAGTATTGGAATGCATTTAAAGAAATTTCCTTCCGAATTTAAAACAGTCTTCGTTAGAATGCTTATCTTTATCTTTATATAGCCAATGCGATCTTAGAAATGACATGTTTACGGGAAAGATGACGGCAACTTGGCTAATCCTATTAACAATCGCAGGTTGTTCTGCAGTACCAGTTTTGTTGATTTATTTTACCACCGTGCATCCCTTCATCGAAACTCATCCTGCGCAGATGGTATTGATCATATTTGATCTGATCCCTCAGGTACTAGGTATGGAATTAACTAGTATGCCTGTTTCGTAAATCATTTTTGAAAGTCAACAAAAGTTTATTGTTTTGTCAACAAATTCCAAATATTTATTTAAATAATAATATATTTCAAGCTTAACATATCTTGACAATGGAATTAAAGGTTCACCCGTCATTTTTTAGAGAATTTGCTACCAAAACTTGGATTTCTCCCTATGAAATAGTACGTGAATTAATCGAAAACGCCTTTGATGAGGATGCAACAAACGTCATAGTTACAGTATTGAATAACGGAAATATCATAATCGAAGATAATGCAGGAATGAATTCCGAATCTATGGATAAATTTTTGATTCTCGGGTCGCCGCATAAGGCCGAAGAAACCCTTTCTCCCAATCTGAAAAGATTAAGAACGGGGAGATATGGCACTGGTAGATTATCATTTCTAACTTCGTTTGATCAAATGAAAATAAAAACACGAAGGGATGGTTTCAGTAAATCAACAGTTATTGATGGAAACACCTTGGAGGAGCTTATAAATGGACGCGCCAAATTAAGCGAATTAAAGGAACCAAGACTCAATAGAAATGGTACGGAAATTCTGCTAAAGGGTCCAAAAATCAGCATCGACATTAACAAGCTAGCCAAGGAAATTAAAAAACTATCGATTCTAAAGTATCCATTATTTGATGTGTATATCAAATCTGCAGAAGATTTTAAAGAGTGGGACTTGAGCAACGCTCAGTTAATACGTTCACCCGATATCCAAGGTTACAAACTTAATGTTAACATGGACAATCCAAGAATTACTGGGGAAATTGTAATTGCGAGAAGGCCCCTTGGTTCAGATGAAAAAGGTATAGCAATCATGGTAGGAAATCACGTAGTTTTGAGAAGTAATTTTGGATTTGAAAATAAATTAAACCGAGTTACAGGATATGTCAAATGTGATGCACTGACTTCCAGATTCGCCGACAAATCAGCATTAATTGAAAATGATATCTATCATAGTTTTAATCAAAGTGTTAAATCCTTTATCGTAGATCAAGTTCTTCCGAGCTTAACTGAATATGAGGATGTTTTGATCACAAGAGAAGAATCAAAAATCTATAAGGAGATAGACAAAGTCATGGGTCAGGCAGTATTGGAAACCCTAGAACCAGTAGAGGAAATACAAGGATTTGAATCAGTGGAGGTAAATTCTGATCAACTAGAGTCAGGGAACACAGATTTAACAAATCCAGTTTCGAGTTTAGAAGAACAAAATCAAGAAAATAGAAATGATTTTTTGTCCAAAGATTCAGGCGAAGACTATACTAAAAAAGCAAAGGACGAAAAAGGTAGAGGAAATAATTTGCTGAGTGATGAAAACTTTTCTGGTTCAAATAGTCTAAACCATCCGACTCTTGTGACAAAGTCAATATCTGTTCTTGATCCACAAAACAAAATAAATGATGGGAAATGGGATCCAGAAAGGGAAAATAAAGGTTTGGAAAGAGCGAGTCTTTCATCATCTTATGGGTACCTAAATCAAGATTCTTCAACGAATGAATCATCAAGACATAATAACAATCAATCATTATCATCAGTCAGCGCAGTCGGAGAAACTGGCAATTATATTAAAAAAACGGTCAGAAAACCCATTCTAAAGAAAACATTTACCCTCAAGAAAATTGGATATAAAGTAATACCATATGAAGATGAAACAGACCCTAGATACAGTTTTACAAACGAGAATATTGTTTTTGTCAACAAAGCTCATTCGACGTATAAGGTAGAGGCAGAAAGAGGAGATGAATTTCTTTTTAGACACATAACAAACATAGTTGCCGAGGTAGTTGTAGGATCAAAATATCCAGAAGCTAAAGATATTTTGGAAATTCAGAATAAGTTGATTTCTGAAGCAATAAAAATCCATGACTACTCCATGTTGAAAAAATAATCACATAGAAACGACTAAATCTAACTCTTTTTTTTTAATTATTAAATGGCTTTTCAATTTATGCCAGGGGCAACAGCAGTAGGTATTACATATAATGATGGAGTACTGTTGGCTGCTGAGAAGAGAGTTTCGTATGGTAATTTTGTTGTTAATAAGAATACTAAGAAAACCTTTAATGTAACTGATTATGTTGGTGCCGCATGTGCAGGTATGGTTGCGGATATGCAGGTTTTAGTTAGACAGGTAAGTGCATTGTCTAAAATAAGAAAGCTAGAGACCCGACGGGATGTCGAGCCAAACTCTGTAGCAAAGCTTATGTCCGTAATAATGTTTGAAAGAAGATACTTCCCACTGCTGACTCAGGTGGTTGTTGGCGGAATAACTACAGGAAAACCAGAAATTTACACCCTCGATCCCTTAGGATCTGTTTTACCCGACAGATATGCCGCTGTAGGTACTGGAGCGGAAATGGCACTAGGAGTCATGGATGCCGAGTATGAAGAAAACATGGATGAAGAAAAAGCTACAAATCTGGCACTAAAAGCTATTCGATCTTCGATCCAACGAGATTCGGCAAGTGGAGACGGGATAGATATTTTAATAATTAACAAGAAAGGAAGCAACGAAAACACTTTCCCGGCTTTGTAGCTTCGATAACATGTCAACTTTATTTAGCTTTAATAGATGAATTCTATATTGAGTGATATTTAATTATGATAACCGGACAATCAATTTACTTTTTGTTTGTGGTCGTATCTGAGTCACTACTTTTGAAAAACAAATAGTTTGGAAAGAAGAGACAATTACACAGATAATTTAAGAATTATACAGACGTTTGACAGGAAAGTAATCATTTAACATATAACAAAAATGAATTTCCAGAACAATCATAACGTGAGTAGGTAACTATGATAAATTTTTGATATTTAATTTATATTCTTTGTATATTAGAAATTTTGGATAAATAATTACAAATATTTTTAATAAAGTAAGTAGTAATAATATCATAGAATGAAGACCCTTCAGATAGCCACATTCGGTGATGACGATCAAGACGGTATTGCACTGGGGATCAGGAACTTTCCAATTCATCAACTCATACTCATATGTTATTCAAACGATGAAGCAAAAGCTATTGAATATGCAAAAAAGATGGAAGCAATAATTGGAATAGGATCAGAAATTATTTTGGTAGAGAAAGAAAACGTTGTGAAAGACACTATCGAAAGAGTCAACGAAGTATTGTTAAAGAAAAGTCTAGAATATCATCAAATACTAATGAACGTTAGTTCAGGAGATAAACTAATAAGCTGCGCAGCACTATCTTCTGCTTTTATTAATGGTATCAAGGCCTTTGCAATGGATCATAATCACAGTGTACCACTACTGCTACCCGTCCTTAAATTCAGCTATAGCGAGATAATATCAGACACAAAGATTAAGATTCTAAAGAGCATAGATAGTATTGGTGGAATGGTAAGTAGTTTAGAAGAATTAGAACAAATATCTGGATATGGCAAACCTCTGCTTAGCTATCATGTTCAAGGAGGGAAAGAGAATAAAGGATTGGCCGATCTTGGATTGGTAGAGGTCGACAAGGGTGACAGAGGAAAAACGGTAATAAACATTACTACCTTAGGTAAGCTAATGGTAACTTCCAACCTCGTGAACTCTTCTCAGCATTAATATTATGCAAGTTTTTTATTCATAGATTAATAGTCTTTTTCGGGGCTCGTAGCGCAGACCTCGTTATACTATTAACGAGGGTGTAGAATGGATAGCGCGGACGCCTCCTAAGCGTCAGGTCGAGGGTTCAAATCCCTCCGGGCCCGCTTTAAATATATTGATTTAATGGATTTTGTTCGATAAAAAAATAGACATTATTGAGTTATACGAGAATCAATTTAACCTTTGGTCAAATGGATTATTTTAAAAATTGTTTATTCAATTATAGGCGGCATCTCGAATAATCATAAATAAATAATAAAGCCAGGTAAACAAAATTACGAAAGGATAACTTTGAGTAACTGAGTTAGCCTACCACCAATTTTAAGGCATCACTTGGTTTCGGCAGAAATAAATATATTTTTCACCACATGAGGAAAATCTTTAAAAAAGCCCGACTCCTTGCTAAATACTGCTTCAATAACCTCATTAGAGTATGAGCTCATGGCACCAACTAGACCTATGAATTGAGGACTTTCATTACTAAAAAAGGAAGCCACAATGCCTTGACGTGAATAATCAGAGTTTTGTAGATAATGAAAATATCCTGCAGGAACGAAAAACACTTGTCCTTTACCCATCTCACCTGTTTCTACCTCATTATTCGGTCCTAGAATTGTAAATCGTACTTTGCCGTCAATTACATAATTCAACTCTCCGGCATTTGGATGAGTATGAGGTTCGATGATCCCTCTTGGTTCTAAATCTAGTACAAAGACTGATAATCCCTTTAAAATTGGAAAGTATGGAGTACTTCCTAGTCTTGCAATACCACCAGGGGTTTGTATTTGAGGTTCCATTGCTCTGAGATTAATGGTATACGGATTTGTTTCACTTTCACTATTTTTTGCATTTGTAATGTTACCTCCAGTCTCATCCGTATGAAGCGAAGCTACGATGTAATCAAAAAATCCATTGTTTTCTAATTGAGAAAACACTGCTTGCTGGCTTAAACCAAAAATGCTGTTTAAAATATCCTTTGGTAAGGATTGAACGGATTCCGTTAAACTAATCTGTGTGGGACGTTCATCATCATGAACCATGATTACCTTCAATTCTTCTTCTCCTATGTTTTCGATATCATGCCAATAACCTTTGGGCACAAAAGTCAATTGACCCGGGTTCAAGATAAAAGCATCTTTCTTCCCATTTCCATACATAGTCATTCTAGCTTTTCCAGACAAACAATAATTCAACTCAACTGAATTGATATGCCAATGCGGAATCTGTAAACTTCCTTTTTTTTTCAGCCGGAGCAGTGACCCAGCCATTCCTCTTAAAATTGGAAAATTATCTGCATCCATTCGAGTTATACTACCGAGCGGATTTTCAGTTTGAGGCATTATTTCATCTAAATCAAATATTCGTGATGAATTAGGGTGTTTATCCATTTTCCTCCTTTATTGCTATTGTTATTAAATTTTATGTTACTCTAACAATATCCTTTTACCGATTAAATTTTTTGATCCATCAATTATGACATGTCAAATTAGCTGAAAGAGACAGCATTTAACAAGAATCTGATAACGTCTTGATAGCTTATACAATATCTTTCGCATAGATTTGCTATAATTTGAAAAACGGAATTACATAAGAATCCATATTCTTAATTTATTATCGCCTTATTCTGTAATAATATATGAGATCATTTTAGTTAGAATTCAATTTGTACATAACAAAAATTTCAGTCGATCAAAAAGAAAACTCGGCTCTGTTCAGTTAACATGTTTTATTTCATTGTTATGATAGTCTACAAAGAGCCGCAGCCAATTCCGTACATGCTTTAACTTGCAGTTCTTTATTCTACAAGGAAAGTAATCATCGAAACTTTCGGTTCTATCCTTGATATATTGCATCGTTCTTTCGATTACACTTTTCTCGTAAGAGGAATGAATATGGTGATCGAGTTTGAGAAACTGACAAGCCATGGGATACCAAGTCCCACCATCTGTAGAAACTGGGTGCTTTCCATGAACTTTGATCAAATTAGAAAGATATCTTTCTGCAACAAACATGTTTCTCTCTTTGGATATAGAAAGTGCGAGGATCTGTCTGTTTGCAGGCTCTATCGCCACCCAAAGCCAGATGTATTCTGACCCTACCTTCAACATTGTCTCGTCTACAATATATTCTAGAATTCTTCTTCTTGATGCTTTCAATTTTTGAGGCCTGTATTTTTGAATCCAATTCCAGATGGAGACATGGTTTCTTTTATACATCTGAGACAATCTTTCCGAGGCTTTTCTTAAAGATAAACCTGAAAAGTACAAATGTAAGCCATAATACACATACCTTGAAGGTGTTCTGTTTCTGCTAATCATAAAAGAAATAGGACATCTTCAAGCTATAGGTTTATCGTTAAATGAACAGAGCCGAAAACTCTGGGAAGTCCCTTTTAATATCGGTAATAATAATAATTATAATAAATGACAAATTCTGATACAATATCGCCTCATACTCGAATTTTTCGGATCCTGTCTCAGCTGGAATCACAATCAGAATTGGAACGTTCGGGCAGGGTAAACATTTCTCATGAAGACTCCATGTTAGCTATTACCAATGATACTGGCAAGTTCCTTAACATATTACTTACGGCTATTAATTGTAACAGGATTTTAGAGATAGGAACATCAGTTGGGTACTCTACTTTATGGATGGCCCTCACTCTAGTGCAGAATAAAGAACGATTATACAATTTAGAAAGAAGCATTCTTACGGTAGAAAAAAGTCCGTCTAAAATTAAAAGAGCAAAAAAAAATTTTGAAGATGCAGGAGTTATCAATTTGATAGAAATTGCTGAGGGGAATGCTTTAGATATTCTTGATCACATCCCAGAAAAGATATCGAATGATAAAATCTGGAAAAATATACCGTTTGACTTTGTTTTTTTGGATGCAGATAAGGAAAATTTGATAAGATACTTTGAGTTGGTATTCCCACTAGTGAGAAAAGGCGGATTAATTGTAACAGATAATATTTTGCTACCAGAGGATTACAAGACATCAATGGACGAGTATGTAAATCATGTTAGAGCAAAAAAAGAGGTTCAATCCGTAACCGTTCCTATCGGATATGGGGAAGAAATAAGTCTAAAACTGATTTGATCTTCATGCATGGATGATATAAATACTTGTAACAATTTTACAATGATCTTAACAACGATCGTTAGCTATGAAAAGTCTTGAGAGTATGGTTGTTACGTGGATAAATAATTTAAATAGCAACGTAAGGATAGATTTATTCTAGTCGTAATCATGATTTAAGATAAAAAAATAACACATAAGTTGGAAGTTGTTTTATCAAGCCAACGAAAGCAGATTGGCCAAGTTATTTATATTTCTTTAAGATTTAGTTTGGTATTATTTTAAAACATATTAATCTGACAATTTTTTATTTTTATGCCAAAAATTGTTAAAATGAACAAGGAGTATGGTATATTAACAATTGAACTTTCAAAGTCAGAGCTTGTAGATCTAATAAATTCGGTAGAATGTATGACTGAAAGAGAACAACGAAAATTATTGGAGAATATTCCATCCACAGAAGAAGATAGAGCTAGATTAGACAGGTACAAGGCATTGCAAGAAGACATCAGAAAAATATTCGAGTATAGATGATTTTCTTTCTGTAGAGCTAGGATAGCAAGAATAGACCACGTCCTTTAGACGAAAACTAACAAAATAAACTACTATGCAATAATTACAAGATCGAAAGCATTTTTGAAAGTTCCTATCAATTTAAGATAATTTCAAGAAAAAAATTGGATATAGTAAACTAGAATTTAGATCTAATCTTTAATTTCCCAACAGAGGTAAGTTAATTAACTCTGTGGAGCGACTGGTTTTCCTGTTTCTGTACTAGTAGATGAGCCACTCTGTGGAGCGACTGGTTTTCCTGTTTCTGTACTAGTAGATGAGCCACTCTGTGGAGCGACTGGTTTTCCTGTTTCTGTACTAGTAGATGAGCCACTCTGTGGAGCGATCATTCTAGAGTCATCGTCGCTTGAGCTGGATGCACTTTCATCGTCGCTTGAGCTGGATGCACTTTCATCGTCGCTTGAGCTGGATGCACTTTCATCGTCGCTTGAGCTGGATGCACTTTCATCGTCGCTTGAGCTGGATGCACTTTCATCGTCGCTTGAGCTGGATGCACTTTCATCGTCGCTTCAGCTGGATGCACTTTCATCGTCGCTTGAGCTGGATGCACTTTCATCGTCGCTTGAGCTGGATGCACTTTCATCGTCGCTTGAGCTGGATGCACTTTCATCGTCGCTTGAGCTGGATGCACTTTCATCGTCGCTTGAGCTGGATGCACTTTCATCGTCGCTTGAGCTGGATGCACTTTCATCGTCGCTTGAGCTGGATGCACTTTCATCGTCGCTTGAGCTGGATGCACTTTCATCGTCGCTTGAGCTGGATGCACTTTCATCGTCGCTTGAGCTGGATGCACTTTCATCGTCGCTTGAGCTGGATGCATCCTCATCTTCTGATGGCGTTGTTTGAGTTTGTGGGGTATTACCACTGTTTAAGGGAAATACTAGATCAATTCCTCCAAGAGGATCAGTTACAGTTGATTCATCTGAACTAGAAGAATCTCCATTGTCGGATGACTCATCGTCTGATGAACCAGAAGAGCTAGACTGGCCAAAGGGGAATATTTGATCGAAACTAAAGCCTTCGCTGCCACTTCCAAACAGACTATTAATATCGAAGTTTAATCCACTAGATCCGCCTGACTTTTGAGCAAACACATCTTGACCAATGAATGTTGTCGTTATTGTACCTGATATTACCACCACTAAAAAAATCGATAGTAGATTAAATGGTATAATCTTCATCATCAGGGAAGAATCAACTTTATGTCATAAAGCAGTTTGATAACTCATTACTTCATTAATGGTACAACATGATGTTTAGTAAAAAAGCTAGGAATAAAAACATCTCTTATAATTGCATAAACAAATTCTATTAGAAATCATTCAATACTAGATTACTTCAATATATGCTTACTTCAATATATGCGAAAATTCCAGATAAATAATGGAAAAGTTGTCTCTAAAACAATAGAACAAAAATTTAGAATGAAAATAAGAATTAAAGATGATTAAAAAACTTGAAGTTAAAGAAATTGTAGAAATAAAACTAAATCATATTCAATCGATATTGGATAATATACATCAGGATAACATTTTGTCTCAAATAGCGCGTATTTACGTCAGAATTATGATAGCGAAGGGAATTATATACTCAAATACTGTTTTGATAATTCAACATAATGATTTGACAAATTCCTTATCCAATCTTTCTCCTCTTCACTTATGTCACGGATTTCTTTTGCTGGAAGCCCACCCCACAATTTTCCAGAGGGTATTTTGGTATTAGGTTTAACCATGGAACCTGCTGCCACTATTGACCACTCTCCTACTTCGCATTGATCCATGATCACAGACCCAATTCCAATCAATGAATTGTCAGAAATCGAACAACCATGCAATGTAACAGAATGTCCGACGGTAACATTATTTCCAATTATTGTAGGATATTTGTTAGAAGTCACATGTACCACACTATTATCCTGAATATTGGTGCTAGATCCAACTCGGATATAATGTACATCTCCTCTTACAATAGTCCCAAACCATACAGATGATAGAGAACCTATTTCTACATCTCCAATTACCATTGAATTTGGTGCGACAAAACAGTCAGAATTTATTTTTGGGACCTTATTCTTAAACGGTAGTAAGGACACATCAAGTATACCTAGTCGATCAGATATAAATTATAGGAGAATGAAAGATTAGCTGTAATGCAACTGTTTGAAATTCATTCAATTAGTTTGGTGTTTTTGAAGTGTTGATAGAATTGTTCTAATTGTTACTGCCCATACCTTTTTATTAAATTCCTCAGGCATCCCCAACAAGCTTCCGGCACTAATACCATCAAATAAAGAAACCAAACCAGAGGCGACGAATTCTATATTTGTATCACCTCGTAAAAATCCCTTTTCTATTTGAAGTTGTAAATAATTTTCGACAACCTTAAAAATTTTCATCCTATGCCTAAACAAGATTTCTTGTAATTTTGGATTACGTGGAGATTCTGATATAGCTTCAAAAAAAACCTCGGTAGTTCCCGCCTTCTGAATTTTCTGAAAGTTTTCGTAGAATAACTCAGCATTAGAAATTAGGTCATTTTTGCTACTAATAAATAATTTATCCAATTGTATCTTCAACAACTCAAGACTATCATCACATAAGGCATGAAACAAATCCTCCTTGCTGTTAAAATAGTTGTATAAAGTACCCTTACTTACATCTGCAGATAACGATATTTCATCCATTCTTGTCCTGTCAAATCCGTTTTTAGAAAAACACTCTATTGCAGATTGAAGGATTCTTCCCCTTATTTCCTCTCTGTGTTGAGATGTAACCTTTGGACACAAAAACAATCACCCATTTATCTTATTATTTCATTTACCAACAGTATAATTTGCGTCCTCACGATTAGATGAAGTTCGTATTAGATAAATTGTTAACAACGGACTTTGAAGGATCATAATTACATCTATCGAACGAAGAAAATACAAAATCTCTATCTATAGACATGGTCATTGAAAGCAATCCAAAATACATCATACAATCCATTATATGCATTACAAAATGTACCGATTAAGATATTAATAAACCTGTCTGACCAGTCAGTTTAATTTATTAATGAGTAATTTTAAGATAATGTATGAATTCGATGTCTACAAAAAATATTAAAGCTTTAGACGAAATGCGTTTTGAGCTAAATAAAAATAATAACAATCTTAGTAAAATTGATCAATCTATTCTTAAAAATAAACCTGCCCAAAGCAGTAATCAATATTTATTTAAGCCAAGGAGGGTAGTTATTATCGGCCTTGGTCAACTTGGTCTTCCAGTTGCAAAATATGTTAAAGAACATGGATTTGATACCTATGGTTACGATATTAATCAAAAAGCCATGTAGTCAGCTGAATCAAAATATGGGATAAAACCTGCTACAAACTTTGGTGACTTTGACGTACTTATTATCTGTGTTTCTACACACAGACCAGATGACATGTTCTCACCCCAAGTAGAGGGATTAATGTCAGTTGTAGAAAAGATATCAAGGGAAGCAAAGACCGGTGCACTCATATCAATTGAAAGTACAATTCCAAAAGGCACATCAAAAAGAGTATTTGAGAAATTAGATCACAGACTTCACGTAGTACATGCACCTCACAGGTGGTATGCATTAGAAGAAGACATTCACGGTGTCAATCAGCTGCGAATAATAGGTGGTGTTAGTAGATGTTGTCTGCAACATGGACTCAACTTTTATGATGGAAGACTACTCGACAAAGAAGATAAAGCAGTAACAATGATGCCAAATGCATCTTCATCACCATCCTCATCACCATCCTCCTCCACAATGGTAGACAACTCTTTGTCAGTAGCAACAACTTTGGAAGCAAAAAGCAAAACAAAAACTTCAAGCTCTATTACTACTAAATTAAACAAAAAAAGAAGCCTAGGTATACCAATGCATCCAGTATCTTCAGTTGAAGTAGCTGAATTAACAAAAATAATTGAAAACGCACATAGATACCTTCAGATAGCATTTGCAGAAGAACTGTATCTTTACTGTAAATCAAATGGCATAAGCTTTCCAGAGTTGAGGGAATCTCTTAACACCAAATGGAATGTTGAGATACTAGAACCAAGAGATGGAATAGGAGGTCACTGCCTACCCAAAGATACAAAGATGTTTATCAATTCATCAAACACAATAAAGAGCAAGATTTTACAAGCAGCAATGGAGATAGATGAAGACTATAGACAATACATAAAGCTAAAGGATAAAGAAATTACCATACCAGCAATCTAAATTCTTTTTAACAACATAATTTCGAATTCATTATTTACAGGTTACTATTCAATGAAAAATTCAGAATCCTCAGAGAGAATACACGTATCGACATGGATTACTCTTGCGATACTGGGTTCAACCATCCTTATCACAATGTACGGCGAAACGATGTTATTACCTGCTATTGGTGACATAATAAAAGAGTTTGATATTTCTTACAGTACATCATCGTGGATACTCACTGCCTATTTGATTTCAGGAGCAGTAATGACTCCTATCGCTGGAAAACTATCCGATATCTACGGAAGGAAGAAAATGGTTCTAATAATTTTCGTCATCTACATAGTAGGGATAGCTATAGGCGGAATTTCCAGCAATATTTACATGTTAATTCTGGCGCGTGTAATACAAGGTATAGGTATCTCTATGTTTCCAATTGCATTCGGAATAATCAAGGACCAATTCCCATCTTCAAAGATTGCCATAGGAGTAGGTATTTTTAGTTCCATGTTTGCTGCAGGCTCAGTTGTAGGTATGGCAATAGGAGGCACAATTATTAAGAACTTTGGATGGCAAGCAACATTCTTTACTATCATCCCAATTGCAATTATACTTTGGATCATAATTCAAAAACGCATTAGAAATGATGATCACATACAGATCATCAAAGCGACAGAGGTCGAAAAAAGACTGGATTCTTCCAACACTTTAAGAAAGTCCTCAGATGCCACCAACATTCATGAAAAACAACATATTGACATAAAAGGGGCACTATCGCTGGCTTTTTCAATTTCCTCTTTTCTATTAACGATAACATACTTTGCAAGCATCAATAGCGAATCGCATGATTCTACATCGCTTGATGGAATAATTTTGGCATCTTTGATTGCTTTGACTATTCTCTCAACTATGTCATTTGTATTGATCGAGAAGAGGGTAAAAGAACCCTTGATTCCTCTAAAGTTAATTACAGATAAGATACTACTCCCATCAAATATCATTTTACTTGTTTTTGGTATCACCATGTTTATGGTATATCAAACCATTCCTATCCTAGTAACTAGTCCAACACCATATGGATTTGGTGGAGATGCCATCCAAAGTGCAATGGTGCAATTGCCATTCATGATAGTATTCTTAATATTTGCACCTTCGTCTGGATTTATTGTATCAAAAATCGGCAACTTTAAACCAATTATAGTTGGAAGTATCCTTACCACAATAGGCTTTACCAGTTTATTTTTGTTCCATGTGAACGAACTAACGATTGCATTAAACTTGGTTGTGATATCTGCAGGATTGGCTCTTACTCAGGTGGGGGCCTTCAATATTACATTGCAACACACTCCCCATCGATTTAGCGGGGTATCTATAGGAATTTCGGTTGTGCTAGTATTGATGGGCAGTTCAATTGGACCTGTGATCGCATCAACATTTATGCAAACATTCCAAGAAATTACATCAGAAATAAATATAGAATCTTATCCAGCACCACTTTCCTATAACTTGATCTTCTTGACAGCTACAATTATATCATTAGCATCATTCCCATGTATGATATTATTAAGAAAACGAACTCTGAATACTTTAGTAAGCAAAATAGGGAAATCATGAAAATGAATTAACAATTTTTTGTAGGATAACACTAAAATACAGATTTTAACATATAATAGAGTTGAAATCTCATAAAAAAGTAAATACAGAAATTAATAGCTGCTGCTTTTTCATCCAAGTTGAACAAAGACGTTCAAAGGAACCCCTGCTGATCTTAATCCGATTCTTAGAGCACCTTCATCATATGCCACATCTCCAATGCTATCTCTTAGACCTCTTGATGCAAAGTGCAAATGTTTACTCTTTAAATTTAACACATATGTATTATTATTTTCATTATGATGACCAGAAAGAAATTGAATTTCTTCCCTTTCGATTAAGTCATCAAGTTCTCTACAAACAGGTTTTAATAATTTCCAGGCCACCGTCTCGTTAATTGGCTTCATATGCAACCTATCTATTATACAATAGTCTTTATTATGGTTCACATCATTCAAGACTTGTAATTTTGTTCATGCTAGAAAAATAACTAAATATTAAAGACATTTCATATCACTCTTTTAAGGGAAAATCTCTGTTATTCTATACAATAGTAATTTCATTATTGGAAATGTTAAGCTGGTGAAATGTATGAGAAGCGGATAAAAATCTGTTACTATAAAATACTAATGTTGACCAGTAATAACATAAATTAGATCTAATAATTCATGGAAGATATAGTTAGTGCTTAAGATATCATAACTATAAAGTTCTGTATAAGCGGAAGTAAATTAGACCATATGACTTATTTAGAAACACCTAAAACAAGGTTTTTACAGGACACCATCCAATATGCCATAACCGATAGCCGAATCATATATCATATCAGAAAATAAATGGTTTCTTGCAGATATTACTACATAAAAAAGAGAAACCAAATCAAAGTTGGAGAAGAGATGAATTAAAAATTAGGACATTAAACTCCATGACAGAAAACATGATGGAGATTCATACAAATGACTTAAAGAGAAGATATAGAAAAACAATAGAAGAATTTTCATTAGAAACAAATGCAGGCACTACTAGTTCTACTTTTACAAATGGCATTTGGAAACAATTTGATATAAAAAATTCAAAAGCAAAAGGAAAAGAGATAGAGAGAGAAATCAATATGAGATAAGATGGATCAGTAAAGAGTCATTTCACAACCTAGAAATTTTTGAATTGCGCCTCTTCCATTTCAAGACCTAGTTAGCGTTCTTTTTAATCAGTTATTCATATTAAGTGGCATTATTTTGATATAATTCCTTAAGTTTCATTCATTAAACTTTTGGGTTCTTATATATCGCTGATACCTTTAACACCGGGAGACATACAAAAGCCTTTTACTTATCGAATCTTTCAAGTAAAACTTACTAATCGCAATACAAAAACATCCTACATAATAAAGCAAAAATCCTGATAACATTTGGAAGGCTATTTTTCAGTATGGACAAAAATTAGCCGTCGAATTTTAGGACTTGAGAATAGCTATTAGAACCCTTTATACAGAATTAACGTATTACATATTAAGATATAGAAAATTAGGCAAGGCTGGGTATGTATTATATCCTAACCAAAACCTAACATAAATTATTCATGAGCTCAAGATACTTTGATTAAATTTTCGGATATGTTGATTGGTTAGACGACTAAAAGTATAGACCAGAAATTTAAGACAGCAGCCCATAATTCATAAAGTGACAATATCCAATGCAGAGGTCGCAAAAGTCCTTCGCAAGATCGCATTCTTAGTTGAAATGGATTCGAACAAAGAGGACGAAAGTATAAATTTTAAGAACAGAGCATACCTGAAAGCGGCGGACCAAATTGAAAATTTGCCTGTCCCCATAGAAAAAATATACAAAGAAAGTGGTTTGAAGGGCCTATTACAAATTCCTATGATTGGTAAGGCAATATCATCCAAAATTGAAGAATTTCTAAATACAGGAAAAATAGAGTATTATGAAAAATTAAGAATAAAATATCCCATTGAAATCGACGAATTTTTAGGATTAGAAGGGATAGGACCCAAGACGTTGAGAACGATAATGGATAGAGTGCCAGTTAAGAATATAAAAGATTTAGAGAATTTAATAAAAGAGGAAAAATTACGGACTATTCCCGGGTTTTCTCAAAAGAAAGAGAGCAATCTTCTCAAGAAAATTGAATCCCATCGTAAAGGAAAATCAAGATCATTGCTAGGGGACCTATATCCATTAGTTGCTCAAATTGAAGACTATTTGGTTGATCAAAAGAAAATTACAAAAATTATTGTGGTTGGTTCTTTTAGAAGAATGAAAGAAACAATAGGAGATATTGATATTTTGGTTGTATCAAGATATCCTGCAGAAGTAATTAATTATTTTACGAAAATGCCTAACATAGATGAAGTTTTAAGTCAAGGAACATCAAAAGCTTTTGTGAGATTAAATAACGGAACGGATGTAGATTTACTGGTCGTTCCTGAAGATAGTTTTGGCTCAGCATCATTATATTTTACCGGAAGTAAAGAACATGGCATAGTATTGAGGAAAATTGCACAGATGCATGGCTATCGTTTAAATGAATGGGGATTATTTGATAACTCAACAGGTCAAAAATTAGCTGGCGAATCTGAATCGGAAATATACAACCGGCTAGATCTGGAATGGATCCCTCCGGAAATGAGAGAGAATCAAGGAGAAATACAAATGGCCAAAAAAGGATCTAAGATCTGGCAACAAAAAATTCAGAATCTAATAAGTTATGAATCCCTCAAGGGAGATCTTCAAGTTCATTCAAGCAATACAGACGGCCAGTTGTCCGTTGAGGAAATGGCTTTTTACGCGAGAACAATATTTGGACTGGATTATATTGCAATTACAGATCACACGAAGAGTTTGAGTATTGCTAGAGGACTAGACGAACATCAATTATTAGATCAATCAAACGAAATTAGCGAGATCAATGATCGGATCAAAAGTGGAGAGTTTTTTTCCCAAGAAAATAGACCAAATATAACCAAACACTTAAACAAGTATCTCAAAGAGTCTAACGCAAAGAATTCGAAGAATAGTCGAAACAAGATCAACGGGACATTCAAGATATTGACAGCCGCTGAAGTAAATATCCTGAAGGATGGGTCACTCGATATTTCAAATAATGTTTTAGATAAGCTTGATATAGTAGGAGCAGCCATTCATTCAAATTTCAATTTATCTGAAGATATTCAAACAGAAAGGCTAATTAAAGCCGCTCAGAATCCTAGCGTAGACATAATATTTCATCCTACGGGTAGAATCATCAACAAGAGAGAAGGTTACCCTATCAACATCTCAAAATTGCTATCAATTGCCCTAGAAACTGACACAATATTAGAAATTGATGCGCATTATAATCGACTTGACTTAAAGGATGAACATATTAGGATGGCAATAGAGAAAGGAGTAAAATTAGTCATAGACTCAGATGCACATCATCCTCTGCATTATACGTTCTTAAAATTTGGAATTGCACAGGCAAGGAGAGGATGGGCAGAAAGAGGTGACATACTCAATACACTCTCTGCAAACGATTTATTGAAAAACCTGAAATAGGTTAACGAAATGATGATCATTTATTTTGTACTTTCTATTCAACATACGAATATAAGTAACAAGCTTATTGTTATTACATTAAAATAGGTTTTTGGACATCTAATTTCCATCCGATGTCATCAAGAAGTAGTAGCGAAATAAAAGAAAGAATAAGACAAAACTGGAATAATCTATTAAAAGAAAAGTTAAGCAAAGTTACCGAAAATCTGACAGGACGGTCTCCGCCATCAGTGTTTGTCGGAAGTTATTTGTACCCCAAAGTGAATATAGGACCTTTAGTTTCGACGACTTCTGGTGATATAAAGATATTAGATCATCCAGAAAAATGGGCAGGGAGGAAATTGGAAGATTTGATTAACTACAGGTTATCTTTGATACGAGGAACAATTTTAACATCAGCGTTTCTGGATATTAATAATAACAGACAAACCGAATTGTTACAGGAATTAGCAATGGCAAATAAATCCATTGAAGTCGAAGTTACATTCGATAAGAAACCAAGTCTGAAATTCGAAGAGATGAATAATCTATCAGTGACAGACTCAGATGCCATACAATTTGGATTTGCATCACAAATAAAGAACCTAAAAATTCCCACGGGAATCAGTGTTAACAAAAAGATAGAAAAAGCTTACTATGATAAGGATTTGAGCGCACATGAAGCTGTCAATCGCCTTTATAACGAAGGAATAGAAATTAGTAATTTAAGTAAAGTTTTTAGCGTAGGAGTTTTGGGTTCAAGAAAAAGAAGAAAAATAGTCCCTACAAAATGGAGCATAACAGCAATAGATCAAATTATATCGGCCAATCTGATTGGAAGGTTGACAGATTATTCTTCAATTGACAGTTTCCTGTTATTTCGATATATACATTTGGCAAACAATTTTGCGGTCATTTTGATCCCAGACCATATATGGAATTTTGAAATGAATGAAGCCTGGTTCAACAGCGATGGGAAAGTAGATATAGAATCAGATACTGAGATATCTGGTTTATTAAAGAATTATCCAAAAATATGCGGTTCTTATTTTGCCGCAAGACTTGCAGTCACCGAATACTTGAACCAGCATAGAAAGAAGGCATCTGCAATAGTCTTGAGAGAAATCTATCCCGAGTATGTGCTTCCCGTCGGAGTTTGGCAAATTAGAGAGGGAATCAGGATGGCAATGAAAAGGAAGGGAGAAATCTTTGACAATCTTGATGAAGCACTTGGACATGCATGTACAAATATGAAACTTTCCAAAAAAGAATGGATAAGCAAAAGTGTGTTTATACAGTCAATAAGATATCAAAAAAGGATTTCAGAGTATGTCTTTTAGAACTTAAAAATTCATATTTATCAAATATTCAATAACTAGAATAACGATTCTATTGTATAGTTACATAAACTTTCAAAACTAAGGATAATAATTTATAAACATATAATATTTAGCAACATTCTCATATTAAGTAAAATCATGTTGTATTATTCAATATATATTCATTTTATCAATTTCCCCAAGTTTGTCTACATATTGTTTTATGATTCAAATATTTAGCATGCGAGAATAAACATTCATGGAAAATATCCAAATCGAGAACAAGTCATATCGAATGACTTCTGCAGATAAATAATAGACAAGAAAAATGATATCCTTCAATAAATTCTATTTATCATATTTCAAATGTTACCCAAAAAGAACGTTATTAATACTTGAGTTAAATGATGTTGAAGCATAGCAGCATGAAGTATAAATTTCAACACTGGAATAATTTACATTTAATATTTAAGTTTAATGATTGGAATTATGAACGCAACTGTCAGCAAACCTCCAATAATCCATGCAGTCGAGTAGTTGAATGTTTTTACTAACAAAGAAAACAAAAAAGGTACCCAAAAAGCACCCAAAAGTGATAATCCATTTACAAAACCAACTGCCAATATTTCATAATTGGGCATCTTTAATTTCTCAACAGCAATTCTTCTCGCCATGGTATAGGGAATTACAAACCCGCCTGATGCGAAAATACCAATAAGAATGATACCAGGTAAAAGTATTGACATTTCGGAAAATGAAAATAGAATCATGTTTACAGAAATAATGGTTCCACATATTATTAATAGAACAATATCACTCATCTCCCATTTTGTCTTTGACAAGAGATCATACAGTTTACCAAAAAATGGTGCAAATATAACATTCACAATTAAGGTCAAACCTCCAATTATACCAGCCATCATCGATGTAGCATCAAATTCGAATTTAAGGTATAATACAATAAATGTTGAAATCAGATTCCAACCTATTTGAATACCTAGAAGAGAAAGTGCAACTATAATCAATGACTTATTTAACATTAGAGATCTCAAGCTAGTGAAGGTGATCTGAAATTCAGAAATTGGCTTGTTTCCAACTGAATTCTTCTCTAGGCGAATTTTGGGACCTGGTAGTGTATGTCCTTGTACGTTTTCGCCCCGCTCATTTTTAAAGACACCAGATCTACCATCTTTACTAAATATAGTATAATATAATAACATTCCACTTATAATTCCTAGTATACCACTTACGAGTAAACTTGTTCGCCAACCGGTAATTTCTGCTATAACTATCCAGCCAAATATTCCTATTATCCCGCCCAATGAGTGAGCAGAATTCAAGATTCCTATTCCCAGGCCATCAGATCCTTTTCCTAAGTACTTAGAAATCAATATAACGCTGGGTCCAAAGAAGAAGGCCATTCCTACGCCTACTAAAAATCTCAAGAATACCATTTGATAAATTTCTGTTACCAATCCAGACAAGAGCGAAGATATTGAGAGCAACATTGTTCCAAAAACAATAATTAATCGTGGATCATATTTTGCAGCAAGTATTCCCGCAGGAATTTGAAATAACCCTATACCGATAAGAAAGCCTGATGTAATCAATCCAAGCATTGATACATCTTGGTTAAAATCAATCAAGATTAGATAAAATATTGAAGATATATTGAACCAATTGACAGCATAAAATATTCTAGCAAGTACTATTGAAAACACGGGCAGAGAAAATACTTGCTTGAAAAAAGACATCTCAATATACTAGTGATTTTAGTATATATATGCACCTTGAAGAAATAAACGCGTCAGGCAGACCATTCGGCTAGATCTATCTTGGGTGTTTGAGTCACAGCTATCATTTGGATCGCTTTTAAGATATCATGAAACAAATTTAGAAGATATCAGAAGCAGGATTTCAGCCTTAAAGAGCAAGAATCCGAACTTAAATATGTCCGATTAGAGTCTTGGTGTTTGATGGAATGTCCTACATGTCTGACTCAGTTTCATCCAAAAATGAATAATGCAATAGTTGGAAAAAACAAGAGAAATGTAAATATTTTTATCTATTTTCAATTGTGTCCAGAATGTGAAGAACCTATAGTAGGAATCAAGGAAGCCATGCGTGGCGAGATCTATATGAATCCCAATGATACAGATGGGCTAGTGTTATTAAGAAAAGAACGTAGACGTTAAATTTAACAAAAAAATAACGATGATCCTATATATTAGGTTGGTAGTTTCTTATTTAGACAGAATTTTTCTGTAGACAGTATATGTTGAGAAATACTTAAGAGGATTGATTAAACATCATAATACAGCATGAACTGGCTACCTAATGACTGATCATTTCCTAATTCCAAAATTTCTTTTTCCTTTAAATCCAAATAAGTGTTAATCAAATCCGAGTGAAAGCAGATATTCAAAAATGTTGAGTCAGTCCTTAATGCATTCAATCCGTCTGCCAGGCTACCAGGAAGTATTTTTATTCCTAACTCCTTTCGTTTTGAATCACTCATTTTGTAAATATCCTCACTAACTGGATCT
The DNA here is from genome assembly GCF_900696045.1 of Candidatus Nitrosocosmicus franklandus. Classification (GTDB taxonomy): domain Archaea; phylum Thermoproteota; class Nitrososphaeria; order Nitrososphaerales; family Nitrososphaeraceae; genus Nitrosocosmicus; species Nitrosocosmicus franklandus_A. The sequence goes on along the minus strand of NZ_LR216287.1, from coordinate 2,021,787 downwards.
CCCGGATCAACTTTCTTATTGATGCCATCTAGTCCCGCTGCAACTATGGCAGAAAAAGCCAAGTATGGATTTGCTGATGGGTCGGGAGCGCGATATTCAATTCGCTTAGAGTTGGCACTCTTCTTTTCGTTAATCGGAACCCTTACAACAGCAGATCTATTTCCTCTAGCCCATGCAATGTATACTGGAGCTTCAAAACCGGGGACGATCCTTTTATAAGAATTTACTGTAGGCGTCACTAGTGCAGACAACGCACCAGCATGTTCAAGTATACCTCCAATAAAATAACGACCAGTTTGACTCAACTCTCCATACGGATCTGTTTCGTCATAAAAGAGATTTCGATCGCTGTCGGATAATTTTGTCCACAGGCTTATACTCACGTGCATTCCAGATCCATTATCGCTATTCTCGGGATTTTGAGAATCAAAAATTGGCTTGGGCATGAAATTTGCAACCTTATTATATTTCTTTGCGACATTTCGAACAATGTCTTTATAAATTTGAACGTTGTCAGCAGATTGAGTCAAATAGTTATGCATGAAATTAATTTCAATTTGACCACTGCTAGCAACTTCGTGATTCATGTTAGTTACATCTATATCATAATATTTTTTTAGGATATTAGCTACTTCGAATCTAAATTCGATTAAAGAATCCTGAAAGGTAGGAACATCATATCCTGATTTTCTTCTGATCGGGTATCGGCCCACCCCATATTGTTCGTCAGAAAGGATTGATATATTTTTAACTTTTTCTTGTAATGTGGAACTATCATAATCGAGATTGTTATTATCCATTTCAAATATAATCTGATCAAATATGAAACATTCTACCTCAGCGCCTATCTGACATGTAACTTGGTTGACTGCGAGATGATCCTCCAATTTTTGAGATACACTTCTTGGATCTTTATTAGATCTTCCCTGAGCAAACCCGTTATAAACATCTGCGATAACAGTCAATATTTCATAACTAGACAAAGGAATTTTTCTCAGTGTTTTTCTGTCTGGAAATAACATCATATCCGATTCGTCTATAGTTGCAAATCCTTTAACAGAAGATCCGTCAAGTCCAATTCCTTTTCTAAATACCTCCTGGATTTGTTCTTCATCTATCTGAATATATTTTGCGAGAAACCTCCCTAACAGATCAGTATATCTTATTTGCATAAAATCTTTAGCCGGAGTTTCTGTTACATGCTTGCCGGCTATAGATGTATTTTCCAAATATTGTCTCCCTTTTTAATAGAGAAACAAAGAATAAATAATTTTGTGAACAATTTAAAATTTCATTTTTATATGATAGTCATGATACAATGATAAGAAAAAAGGGATGGGTTGGAAGAAACTGCCCTCTAACCATGAGATATTATAATCCATGATTTGATAAAAGGATGCTGATATTTTCAAGTCATCGTAATACCCATTTTGCATGCATAAAATAAGTTCAACCAACAAGTACGTTCATTTGACCGCTCGTGAACGGATAACTCTTTAAGATACTGGGATAGCTGAACAAAATTTCATCAAAAAACAGAACTTTGGACAAACCATACGCGAATTCATGGATAAACGCAGTTTCCTGTGTAGCGATCAATAATGATAATAGCTTTGGTGGGGCATGTTTTAGCTGCATCCATTATTGTTTCAAAATTCTCTGCTGTTTCCGAAATAACTATTGCTTTGGGGTTAAATTGTCTATTCTTTTCAACCATAAATACTTTAGGTGCAAGTACCTCACAGCTTCCAAATGCCAGACACAATGAGGGTTCCACTATTATCTTATAACGACTTTCCAAAAATGAGGGGAAGCCTTCTTTATCGGCAGGCGTAGACTTGAAATTTGATCCCTTTTCAACAGAAAAGAATTCATCAGAGTCATTATGATTTACTGTTTGTTCATGTATGTATTCTGAAGTGGATTCTGTATCATAGTTAGCTGAATTATCAGAATCCCTAGATAAGTCCATCTTATTTCTTTCTTTTGATTTTGAAATCTTTAATGACCTATCATAGTCCCTCCTCTTAACAGGATCAGAAAGGTTTTCAAAGGAGATATTAATAGATTTCATAAGCTCGTCTGAGATAGAGGGGTTTCGGTCTGGATGATATTTTCGTGCTAGTCGTCGGAATGCAATTTTGATATCCTTCTGGGTAGCATTTTCTGATACACCTAATATTTTGTAATAACTATCGTCTCCAACTAGCAAATCTATAGATCAAGAATGATTCAATTTATATATACATATTCCATCTGAAAAAATATGATATGGGCTTGTTAGATATTCTATCGATACACCAGAAAATTCTAAAATAGACTACAGGGATAACCAAGGCTTTGATCAGTTCAATAGCCTGAAGGTAGGGATAATAGGTGTATAAGAGTATTGATCAATAGATTCGAATCTGCTAATTGAGCCACTGGTTATTTCTTGCCTATTTTCATAATAATGAGGGCGTTTTAACTTATTGATTCCACACTTTTCTTAAAAAATATACCACATAGTTTTACAAAACGAATTGTAGAAATAATATAGCATTTAGATTATTACATAGCAGATTTCGAAAAGACAAGCTTCCTTACATTTTATTGAAACAAGGAAACCATATGAGAGAATTCCGAAATCAGGTACTACCTTATTCTAAATATCCCAGAACAGAAAGACTTGAATGTTATTATTTATCTGTAACTTTTATCGTGATATCATTAAATAATATTTTAATAGTATTAGTAAATCTATTGATTCAAAGTTTGTTATTTTTGCCGGTGTCAAAACTTGTGTCCAGCGGGTCGTTTTATATACGTATTTAAGCAGGGTTTAAAAGACTTCTAGAGCGACTAATCTCATTTAATCATCTCAAAAAGTGTAATAAATATATCATTTTTATTAATATAATGAAAATAATTCAAATTTAGAATATAACGCTGGATTTAGTATTGAATGGTCCTTTTACAAAAAAGGACCATTCAATAAATTAAGAATAAACCTAGAGATCATACAAAAGTTTATTCAGGATTAGCATATTATAACAATGTTGGTCGAAAAATGACAAAAGGTAAAACCCATAATTCGTCTTCTTCAAATCATGCCAACCGCAGAGGCGGCATAATTTCTCGCATTATTACGTATATAATAATTGGGCTAGTAATACCTTTTGTATTAAAAAGAATCAGGAATCAATTAATTAAAGAACAAAGATTTCGCTGTGAACGTTGCAGTAATAAAATGCAAATGATAAACCGAAATGAGTATTACTGCAAAGATTGCAAGATTATTAGATTAGACGATCGTTAACTAGTTTCATCTTTGAAATTCCTGTATGTAGTGGAAGTGGAATCAAACACCCAGACATAACTGACAATAACAAACTGGATAATTCTTGCCTTTATAATTGACTTCCATATCCCATTAAAAGATAAATCGCGTTGCAAGTTTATCCTCACAAATCAATCGATTCGTTATTATAATACAAGATTTACACCAATTTTGATAAAGATATTCACATCGATTGTAAAGACTTACCCTCGCGATTTTACTTCGTAATTGACTTCAAACATAGTTAAAACATTATTAAGGTTTTCACTTGCGGAAAACCTACAAATAGTGATCCAATTTCTCTTAAAATTAGCTCTTATCTCACAAAAGTCATTTGGAGAAGCCGTAATTGTTTCCACATCAAACCTATTCCGTAATTTCTCCTCCAATTTTGTCAGTATAGGATCCGAAGCTATGATTAAAATTTTTCGCATTATATTATCACAAGATCAATTTGATTATGTTGCTATGTTCAGGGGCTTAAATAAAAGCCTTTTTGATCCAATAAGAGTATCCAGGTCAGCTTAACATATCATTTTTAATAAGAGAGTATTCATTACGGTATAACATGACAGCAAATTCTAATAACGACAATAAATCGGTAAAAAATTATACCTTAAAAGTAGCTGAAGCAGAGCAGCGAGACGTTGGTAGGAAAATAGCTCGAGTTGATCCTGCTATAGCAGAATCTCTTAACATAATTAGCGGTGATGCTTTAGAAATATCTTCTCTGGGTAGAAAAACTACCGTATTAAGCTGGCCAGCAAAAGAAAGTGACAGAGGTAAGGGCTTGATTCGTATTGACGGTCTTATTCGAAATCGATTAGATGTAGGTATCAATGATTTGGTAGAAATTAGAGTTGTCGAATCAAAAACAGCTATTGATATTACATTTGCACCCACAGAGCCGTTAAGAATCATAGGTGCCGAGGAATATCTAGCAGAATATCTAAATGGAACACTTATGACAAAAGGAGATACCATTCCTATTAGTGTAATGGGTAGAAGGATAGATTTGGTTGTAATTTCAACACATCCTTCTGGCCCAGTAATAATAAGTGATGCAACACGCATACTAGTTTCGGAAGAGACCTCAAAAGCTCTTCAAATCTCACAAGAAGGAGGTACCGCTTCCATCACCTATGAAGACATTGGAGGTTTAGGCGATGCAGTAGCAAGAGTCAGAGAAATGATAGAGCTTCCACTCAGACATCCCGAGTTATTTAAAAGACTAGGAGTAGAAGCCCCCAAGGGAGTTTTATTACATGGTCCCCCAGGTACTGGAAAAACTCTTTTAGCAAAAGCGGTTGCTAATGAGACCAATTCAAATTTCTTTACGATTGGAGGACCTGAAATAATGAGCAAATATCATGGTGAATCTGAAGAGAGATTGCGGAATGTATTTAAAGAGGCTGAGAAGAACGCACCATCAATCATTTTCATTGATGAAATAGATTCTATTGCACCAAAGCGTGAAGAAGTAACTGGAGAAGTTGAGAGAAGAATAGTTGCCCAACTACTTTCATTGATGGATGGCATGACATCTAGAGGTAAAGTAGTAGTTATAGCAGCAACAAACAGGATAAACGCCATTGATCCAGCCTTAAGAAGACCTGGAAGATTCGACAGAGAAATAGAAATAGGAGTTCCTAACAGAGATGGAAGACTAGAAGTTCTGCAAATTCATACACGTGGTATGCCACTAGATAAAGACGTCGATTTACAAAAATTAGCAGATATTTCCCATGGCTTTGTTGGAGCAGACCTTCAAGCTTTGGCAAAAGAGGCTGCAATGCGAGCACTGAGAAGAGTTCTTCCCGACATAAATCTTTCGAGCGAAAGCATCCCTCTTGAAACCTTAAGGAAAATCATAGTAAGGATGCAAGACTTTATGGATGTAATCAAAGAGACAGAACCTTCAGCAATGCGAGAAGTATTTGTTGAAGTTCCCGATATAAAATGGGAAGATATTGGTGGCTTGTCTTCAATCAAACAAGAGCTTCAGGAAGCAGTAGAATGGCCATTAAAGTATCAGAATGTTTTTACTTATGCAGACGCCACGCCACCAAAAGGGATACTATTGTACGGACCTCCAGGTACTGGAAAAACATTAATGGCAAAGGCAGCAGCAAATGAAAGTGAAGCTAATTTTATTAGTATCAAGGGACCAGAATTATTATCCAAGTGGGTCGGAGAGTCTGAAAAAGGGATAAGGGAAGTTTTCAGAAAAGCAAGACAAGCTGCACCCTGTATAATATTCTTTGATGAACTTGATGCCATTGCACCAACAAGAGGTGGGGATCACGGAGATTCGCATGTTACTGAAAGAGTTATTAGTCAATTTTTAACCGAGATGGATGGTTTGGAGATATTAACTAATGTGGTTGTAATTGCCGCTACAAATCGACCCGATATAATAGACCCCGCTTTGCTAAGACCCGGAAGGTTTGACAGGATTTTGTACGTCCCGCCTCCAGATAGAGATTCTAGGCTCCAAATACTCAAAATTCATACTAAGAAAAAACCATTAGCTGATGATGTTAATTTAGAAAATTTGGCAGATAAAACTGATGGATACACAGGAGCAGATATTGCTTCGTTGTCTTCAGCTGCAGTTATGTTAGCGTTGAGAGAACATATTACCAAGTACCCAGATTCAAAGGAAGCGGAAAAGCATGTTAACGATTTGAAAATAGGCATGAAACATTTTGAGGAAGCGATGAAAAAAATTAGACCCCTATCAAAGCAGGAATTGGATATGTACAAGAACGTTGCACGTCAATTCGGAAAAGTAGAAGACATTTGAGACATCAAATAATATACTTTTTTAGAAAATGAAGTCAAACATTGTTATTGATATCAGGTCTTTATTAAAAATTCAAGGTTATTGAATTTTTAATGAAGAAAGAAACTGATCCAAATCTCAATAAAAAGAATCGATACTTAATTGTAATCCAAGTTTTCTCGCATTCTGCGACTATTCCAGTTTTCAAAAACCCTTATAACATCTTCTTTAGTATCTTCCTTTTTTAACAAGTTACCGAGTCCTATGGCGGTTCGAACATCTTTTATATCAGAATCAATTAATAACATTCCAATCATTTCGTTAATTTCCTCTGGAAGTTTATTTTGGAGACAAAATTTAACTACATTTAGAAAATCTTCGTCGGTGTATTCATCCAAATGATACACCTGAAACCGCGATCTGACGGGTTTTGATAAATTTACCAAAGTATTAGAGGTGGCAAATACTTTGATATTTTCGATTCTAAAATCATAACGAATTTGTTTTAATGACTTTACAATTCGTCCGTCATTCAACAATCCAAGCAAACAACTCATATCATTTTTCTTTAATTTGTCAATCTCATCTATGATTACAAGTCTAGTTCTTCTATTATTATATAACTCCTCTATTAATCCTGCTCCAGTAGTGTTTGATGCGTCAAAATAAAATACGTTGTTACATTTCTGTTGTATCGTAGTCATGAAAAGAGTCTTTGAAGTGGCTGGTGGACCAACAAGTAAAACATTAATTTGCTTATCAGACACTAGAGCACGAAAAAGATTTTCTTTCATACCAGCTAATCCATAAATATTTGAAAAGAACTCTAATGCCTGATCCTGGGCGGCACTAGCTAAATACTTTTCCTTGATCAACGAATGTCGATATGGCATAAAGCGATTAAAACGGTCTTTTACATCAAACATTCAAATTAACTATAGAAGGGGTTTTGCACTTAAGCTTTTCCCACTAAAGTACTATTTTATTTCTTTTATTTACATGGTAGAGACAGAAATTCTGGCCAGGTATGTTTAAGCTCATAGGAACAGGCAATCATGTCATTTAACGTAGGCTATAGAATGTTGTCATCTAGGATGTTGTCAAATTATGAATTACCATGATTTTATGTGTCAAACAAAGATAGAAATAATACAATCTAAATAGGGTAATTGTTTTTTACTCTTAACGGTCCATAGATCTTAAAGTTTTTAAATCCGGTTCTCAACAGGAGTCCGTATAGAGACAATATCAAAAAGAATCCCCTTGAAGTAGATGAAATTATGAAAAAATATTCACCTTCAAATTGTCCAGGACCACTTGCTCGAAGTTTGGAATTGTGCCCAATCATTTTAATCAAAACTTTGATTAGACTTTTGATTTTCTAGTCATCTTTGCCACTCACATATCTGCAGATTACTCCCCCTATTTAGATAATGCCTTGGTCGTCATAAAACTAACAAGACATAATGAAAAAGAAATCGCTAATAAGAGCAATATGATTCATTATCATAAGATCTTCCAGCAAAACATATTGTTACAATAGAACCAAACTGCATCGATTATCAGTTAATAATAGAAAACAAACTGACAAACATAACTGCAAATACACAGATATCCATCTCATAAACAAAGTCAAATATCAACACACATTCTAGTTTATCATATTTAATGAGACCTAACATATCTTTGTCATGGCAATCCCTAAATTGATAACCTTTCCTTGTAGCAAATGTATTATAAATTGGTCGTTTATTAATGCCATGTTTGGTTGATGAATTTTATTTCCTTGGATGATTCGTCCTACCATTGTGTATGAGTCTAAATACTAATCTATGATAACAACTATCATTTCTATGCTCGGTAATACGATTCTTACCTTAAAATACTACTGATTCAAAATCAAAGCGACAGAAATTAAAGTTATTGGTAAATACCCCAAATACTATTGAGCTAAAAAATAACAAAAAGATTGTGACAAAAAGGAAAAGATATTTATGAAGACAACTAACCTCAGTGTCATATTCAGATCTCTAGTTATTCAGGAATTTGTGTATACTTTTCTACTAAATATGAAGTAATTTTTCTTCGTTACTGGTGACTAAATCTCATAATTGAAACCTATTATGAAAGTATGTATGCCATACTTGCACATTCAATAGGATCTTGCGTCTTTTGCACCATCATGAAAGGGATTTGTATTGTGTGTAGGATATGGAAATTCCATGAATCTTGCGGTTGCCATTCCTACATCTAATCCAAAGAAATAACTCACTAAATGAAGTGCCAACGAAATGCCTGATGTAACTCCTGCTGAAGTAAATATTTTTTGATCTTCTGTAAAAAGAACGTTTCTTTTGATCTTTGCATTTGGAGCAGTGGTTCCTAGAAAATTAAATGTTCGCCAATGAGTAGTGGCCATTTTTCCTTCTAATAATCCAGCTTTTCCAAGGAGACTTGACCCTGTGCAAACAGAAGCGGTCAACGATGAGTTTTGAGAAAGATTATGAATATTTTGAATAAGATTCAGATTATTAATTTCAGATCGTGTTCCCCAGCCACCAGGAACTATGAACAAATCTAGTTTTGGGCAATTATTAAATGTATAATCAGGAGTCAATTTCAGGCCACCAATAGCCCTTATTACATACTCTTTTTCTGCAATTAAATAAATTCTAAAAGGGGAATCAGTATAATCCCTCTTATTCTCATCTAATCGAGTTACTGAAAAAACTTCAAACGGACCAGCAACATCCAGAACTTCGACATTGTCAAAAATCAATATTCCTACTGTTTTATGTCTGGAATCAAATTCCTGCCCAGGTTTCGACACAGATGAATTGAAACTTTGATTATTTTAAGTTTCACGGATAGTGGTCTTCCTATTATATTCAGCATTGTTTTGTTCAGTATCGAATATAGTCAAAACATGATTACTTGTTGCTTCATAGAACTGATACACATCATTGTTATTTCTCCTAAATAGCACATATTCGAATATTTTGATCAAATTGTATTTATACTAAATAGTAAGGAGAAATAGTCGCTAATAGGACTGCTAGTGTAACAAGACAATATAACTTGAGAATATTATTTGCTCTGTATCAGTTATGATCATAAAGAAAAAAATCTTAGATAGATTTTGATCAATTCTTGTATTACTTCTACTGAGTTTATTAACTAAAATCATCATAAGTAATAATATTTAATCGAAACAAAATAAAGTATTACACCTTTCAACATAAGGAATGAAGGTCAAAAGAAACCTCCGAAGAAAACTATAATCAAAAATAAAGAATCAGAATTTATGAGAAGACATGCGCATTGAAGTCGAATAGATATATTGGTTACAAGTTACAATTTAATAAGATAGAGTATGGGAAAATTCTCTCACCACCCACCTATATGAAGAAAAAATCAGTTTGTTGTAGAAACAATTCCTGCTAGTTTGATTAGACTCACAGAAAATACTCTGAGCATCCATTGACGATACTTATCTGCACATATCACTTGATACGCTCAATGTTGTTGATTCCTGTAGCTAAAATATCATATCCATTCCTCATTAAGTAAATGCCTAGGTGAGGGAAATTCGACATGTAAAGGATAAGGTAAAAAGTTTTGAGGTTACTTTTTGTGCAGAATCATGAATTTCAGATGAAAGTACACAAGTACAAGTCAAAATTATTAGTTGAATAGTTTTCAGCTATTATAACAAGCAGGTGATCAACTCCAAAGTTAGTAGTGTCTTTACTACTATCAACTTTTTATCTAATACATGTATACACATATTTGTCATGATAGTCAAGGCGTACGTTGCTAAAAAACCTGGTTTAAGGCTCGAATCTTTCCAGTATGAATTGGGGCCACTTAAACCAGATGAGGTTGACATAGACGTTGAATATTGTGGTATTTGTCGCAGTGATTTACATATGTTAAAGAATGATTGGAAGATGACAAAATATCCATTCGTCCCGGGTCATGAAATTATTGGTAAGGTATCAAAAGTGGGTAGTATGGTGACGCATTTAAAAAAAGGTCAAAGAGTGGGGGTAGGATGGAGGTCCAGGTCATGTCAAACTTGCTTACAGTGTTTAAGTGGTTATCATAATCGATGTCCAAACGGAGAAGATGTAATAGTAGAAAGGCATGGCGGATTTGCTAACAAAGTTCGGTGTCAAGGATTATGGGCATTCCCCCTGCCTGATAATCTGGACTATAAATCAGCGGGACCTCTTTTTTGTGGAGGCATCACTGTTTTCAATCCCATAATTCAAAACAATATTAATTCTACCAACCACGTAGCAGTTGTAGGCATAGGAGGATTGGGACATTTGGCGTTATTGTTTTTGAGAGCATGGGGATGCGACATCACTGCTTTTTCCACTAATCCTGAAAAAGAGGACGAAGCAAAAAAATTAGGTGCGAATCACTTTGTTAACTCCAATAGCATAAAAGATATGAAAGCATTTACAAATGCATTTGATCTGATCATAGTTACTACCAATGCAGACATAGATTGGGATTCATATATTAGTACATTAGCACCAGGGGGTAAAATGCATATAGTCGGTGCAGTCGATCAGATGAAGGCTACAGTTTTTCCTTTTATTTCGCAAGAGAGATCAATAGGAGGTTCTCCGACTGGCGGTCCTGCAGTCATTTTAAAAATGCTAGAGTTCTGTCAACGTCATAGGATCAAACCCATTACAGAGGAATTTCCATTGTCTAAAATAAACGAAGCTTTGAATCATTTGGAAAAAGGAAAAGCAAGGTACAGAATAGTCCTAAAAAACGACTTGTGAAATGATAACAATATCACAAATTCAATAAATCAGGTCTTGAAAGCCACTTTGACAAGAGAACCCAAAAAGCTTTGGCCTAGATAAACGTTATAAAAAAGAATCTTTGTTTGGACAAACATAGCCTGTTTTAACAATCGCATAAATTAATCTATAATAATATATTTTTGTACTCAATGTAAAACCATTATCAAATGAGTATAATCATTTTCTGTATGGTAAGCTAAATGTAAATCTAGAACCAGTTATGTTATTAGAATTATCATAGCAATTCTCTGCCCAAATTTTACCTCCGTGTGCTTCAATTACCTTCCTAGAAATATAAAGTCCTAATCCTGTTCCTTTTCTAGATTTCGATACAAATTTAGTGAAAAGCTTAGGTAACACTTCCGGGTCGATCCCACACCCAGAGTCTTTAATACTTAGAAATAGTTCATTAGAATCTGGTTTTTGACATAATTCGATTTGGATTTTTCCAGCTTGAGTAAACTCCACAGCGTTTTCTAGGATATTCATAATAACTTGGATAATTCTTACTCGATCAGCATGCACTGTTCCAAAATCTTCCTTATAATAAACAAGAGTATTTTTACCGCCGGGTTTTTCCGAAGCATATTCAATTTCCACTTGTTTCTTATTTACGAGACGAATATTATTATTATACTCTTTTACTATATCTATTAACAGCTGATCTATATCAAAAGTCTCTTTATTCAAAATTAATAACTCATTCTCTAGTTGTGTAACATCTAAGACCTTATCAATCAATTTTGCGAGCCGTTTTGTGCTTTGATTAATAGTTACTATAAATTTATCACAAGATTCAATGCTTCCCTGTGAATTCATTAATATATCCGAAAAGCCTAACAACAATTGAACAGGATTCCTTAATTCATGGGCTGCTATGTTTATGAACTCCTTTTGAAGCCTGTCTTGAATCTTAAGCTTATCGTATAATTCAGCTTGATTCCAAAGGGTATCAAATATTGATGCATAAGATTTTGAAATTCTAATACTATTTGAATATGAGGACAAGCCTATTGTTTGTAACATATTTAGTGAAGGTATATTTCTAGACTCAATCAACAAAGACTTTTTCTTGTCTACTATCAAAAAACCAATTTCCGTAAAAAGCTTGCTATCTAAAAGTTTTAATCTAAAGTTATCAATATCCTTAAATCGGTACTCAAGTTGAATATCATTCACATCTATTAGTCCCGAAGTATCATTATTGTATTGGTTAAATATTGATTCTATTTGTTTACACATTTCATCATTAACCTCTTCAACTATCAAAATTCTGATGTTCAAATTAGGTTTGGATAATGCGATAGTCTTTATGAAATTCATCATCCCTTCATCAACCTGTCTAAGAAAGGAATTAAAGTTAGGCAGAATTCCCAATATTTCAGTCTCAGCTGAAGTAATTAATGTTCTTATGAGTTTAATCGATTCTTCAGGGTCTTCAATTGTCTCAATAAAAGACAGCTCTGTTTCATCCTCAAATGATTTTATTATTCGTTCGGGGTCTCGGCCATTCTTCCATAATTCTGAAAATACCTTTGAAAAGTGATCCAAGTATGAGGGATCATTACTATAAAGTATACTATCAGTTGGTACATTCTCACCCGTTCTCTTTATAGCTACAGCCAAATCAGATTTGGTAACTATATAATTTATAGAAAGCACGTCCTTACTGTGTTTGATTTCTAAGCCTAATTCAAGTAACTTCTTGATTATATCAAAATTATCTCTGTTAATCTCGGCTAAAAGTCTTATCTTCCTTTGATGGTTTATTTCATAATTGTGTAGTGATGATGTTAAAAACTTGGTTAAATAGTCTTTGCCGTACTTTGATCCATCAATAGATGTACAAATGTTAATCTCAGTTTCGTTTACAAAAATTTTAGAAATTACATTCTCTATTACCGTGTCAGATGATTCTTCGATTAATTTTGTTTCATGTGTTTTAATTCCTTCTCTTAATTCTTTAATTCGCCTTTGCGCGGGTATGGCATTCTTCCAAAGAGTATCAAATATAAATTGACCTTGTTCTACTACTTCATCAACATTACTATAAATGACCTCAGTTAGAGGTTGGGCTTCTTTGAGAACGGTCGTTGCCATATACTCAGAATCATTTATAGCTATTCCACCTTTGAGACCGTCCAGATGCCTTAACTCGCTAACAATTTTAATTAATTCCTCACAATACTCCAAGTTCTCTTTGGTTATGATAGTAATACAGCGTATTTTTCCGCCACGGGATAATATATCCTTATATCCCTCATAATACTGAGGGATCTTTATTACAATAGATGGAGCCCTATGGTCGAACGTAATATCCATTCTACGTTTTGTGTTTTTCATAAATTCCACGCCCTTACCAACGGCGTTCTCAGCGCCATACAAGATTTGAGTATTCTTGCGAAGGTGAAGGTTCTGACTGGATACTACCTTCTTGTCATACTTGGTTGAGGTCAAGGATATCCTTTTTTATTAAATGACATATATAAAACCTAAACAAGAGAATTAAATCAAAAATAAGCAAAAAATAAAGAGATATTAAATAAATATTCAGATTTTGAATAAAATTTTGATTAAATATATTGATCGAATGATTGCTACCTTTATTAGTATATATACAGAGAACTAATTCAATGTAAAATTAACTCCAAATGTTCAGAATAAAAGCCAGAATATAAACATGGATTGATTTTGACGTTCAGTTATATTACTAAATTCTGTTTAACATTTTTGAAGCCCATGTTGTAAAAATCAATATATAATAAGTCAATTTTGTGCAAAAGAAGAAACGCCAGAGTTGTTACATGCATGCAATTCGCAAATAATATTCACAGTTCATGTAAGCGAAGTAACGATAATCTGGATTAAATGTTTTTTTTGTTTACAGATGTCTTTACACTATATAACGTTTTCAAATAAAGAAACTTTAATGAGCTATTAAACAAAATTTTAAGTATTATCAGAGATCGAACTAGATGTATTAAAAACTTTAATCCACATAGACCAAGAGTCCGGTATTAGTATTTCTTCTACTAGGATGATAAGAGACCCTAGTAGTCTTACAGGATGGTTTAAATAAATATCTCTGCGATTAAATTTTAATCTATTAGTATCAGTCATACTGCAATATGTGTCAAATGCGACTTTACCAAGTGTTAAAACAACTTTTATTGGATCCCACATCAAATCAATTTCCTTTTTCATATGCATAGAACAATTGGAAATAGTTTGCTGTGGATTTATTATTTGGCGGTGTACATTTTATAACAGATGTAACGTATGCCCTACTAAGTACTAATCCATCATCAATCGAATCTCTGGCAGGATGATTAGCAAAACCAGTTTCAAACATAGTCTTCATAAGCAACTGACCAGGACTGTCACCTGTAGACATTCCTCCTATCCTATTGCCGCCATTGACTGCAGGAGTTAATCCAATTACCAATAAACTCGATTGAGGATCATCAAAGGAGGGTACAGATTTGCTCCAGTAATGATCATTATAGAATCTAATAGGCTTATCTAAATTGAATGAGTGAATATTTTCGATCAAGTTCGGGTATAATCCACAGTTGGTAATATTACGCATCAATTCACTCATAGTCCTATTATCAGGTATACTCATGTATTGAAACAAACCATTATTATAAAATTGACAATATGAAATTTGTGAAGAATCATAGTCTCGCAGGTTAGTGTTTTTCAAGTATAATTTAGCACCAAGAAATAAAAAATAAATCCAATATCTTGTTATCTTAGACTATTGAAGGAAGGAAAAAATAATAATAACAAAGAACTCAACGAGTTGGATGACACTTGTCTATAGGATAAGGAAAAATACAAACCTAAACTTAACTCCTAAATGGGATAATGAGAGACGAAAAAAATAACACGAAGAGAAAATTACAATGTGTATGAGATCGTCGATTTACAATAATGAATAACTATTGAAGTGATTATGTAGATAGCATTTTTCCTTCATTACCCCCTTGTTTATAGAGAGGAAAACATATTGGTTGATTTGGAGAAAAATTATTATAATGAACAACAAGAAGTTATGAAATGGATTTTAATGTTTATGAAGATGGTAGGTTAATATCTCACAAATCCCATTATGAGATACACATCTCCGAGTTGCTAGTTAGTTTATGTTTAAGAATTGTTTCAATATTACGGTGAAAATCTTAGTATTCTTGTGATCTCAAAAAAATAATATGAATGAATAAATATTATTATATGTTTGTCATAGATTTATTTTCACTTGACTATATTTAAGAAACAATGAGAAAAACATCTATAGTATACAGTAACAGTTTTTAATCCTTTTTTTAAATTAGTTCTCTATCAAGATTGAGAGTTAAAAAAAGTGTACGAGGTCAAAGGCACATAATCGTTACTAATTTCATCGCTAATATCTCCTTCTGTATCTACGGTTTGAGCATACACTACCATTGTCAGGATTTTATCTTTTACATCTAATGTCTCAGGGATCTGAAACTCAAGATTAATATCACCTTCTTTTAGTTCCCATTTTTTTGCCTCTATTATTTTATAGGTATCACCCTCTTTTTCTTGTATATACTCAAGGTCTGAGGGTAGAGGTTTAGACACCATCAATTTTAAATCACCAAAATCGTAACTATTTTTGTCTCTATTTTTCTCATAATGTAGTTTAGTAGGAAATTCATCTAAAAAGAACGAAACATGATTAATTACAAAGTCAAACTTGTCTGGATCACTAATTCTAGCCTCTAGTTTGATATCATCATCTTCCTTCATTATTTTGAAGTTAGGTCCGAGATAATGATTTTCAAAATTCTGAACCATTACAAAGTAGTAGTCATTGTATGCAATACCAATACTAACATGGGTGTGATACTTGTTTAAGATATTATTTCTGTGGCCATCGTTGCAACAAAGTTTATCATTATACATCATAGAATGTTCCAAATTACTAATTGCATCATATTGATCAATTACTGGACAATAGAATTTTGTTTCATCATAGCACTGATCGGACACTGTATAGTAGCCTTGACTATTATTAGCAAGAACATAACTGATCTGACCTACGTTTTGTTGGACGTAACCGGTTCCATTATAAAAGGAATACAACATGTATGGCTTATAACCATCCAATGTCAAATGAGATAGCGATTTGGTACGCAATATTTCGTTTGCATGAATTTGAGCAGCAGTGTTATTACTCAAAATTAATGGAGGAAGATTATACTTTTTTCGATCATCATTGATTTTTGACAAAGCGAAATATCTTAAATCTTCAAGCTTCTTTGAATCATAGCGATAATCACTAAGCTTTAGCAGGGATTTCCAAGCAAATGTCAAGATAATACTGTTAAATGTTAATACAACGATCAAAAATAAACCAACTAATAATAACGGTTGGTATTTATTCATGACTAACATTAAGATCTTATCAAGAGGTTATTTTTGTTTTTTGTGATAATCACACAGTAAAATCTTCCTACAAGTTTCCTTAGATATAACAAAATTTGTACAAGGTTAAACGACCATCTCCCTTCCTAACCATACAGAATAATAGATTTTTTTGTAATTACGAAATTTTCACCCCAAAAAGGTTGCTATCTTTGACCTAGCTTTCTAACATTTTACTAATAAGGCATATAGGAAATTCAAGTTCCTCTTTGATGTTAAGTTAGGTCAGATTGGACTCGTAAAGAGAGATCATCTTTTGCTCTAGATTAACCATTCATCATTTTATCTTCACATTGATTCAACTAAAGATGGATATTCTAAGATCAAATATTGATCATGTGGGATCATTATTTTCATACAAAGTAACCAAAAAGATCCTTAGTATCAGTAAAGCCCTGAATTATTTTCTAATCAAGAAACGACACGTCTATTGTCAATGCGAAATGTTTAACATTAATATGAACTTCATATATCGCAATGTGTACTATGTTCCAAACGAACCAGAAATTTGGATTAAGATTGACTTACTCGCTATCTTTGCTAGTATGAGGTATATCATACCCACCCAATATCCTAGAGTTCAATAATCAAACCCCGAACAGAATCCGATTTGTTGCAATACAATTAAAATTTTCCTCTAATTCCTTCTATGGTATATAGATATTTTCTGTCTTGAAATCTTACACAAGGGACTAGGTTTATCAAATATGAGCCCCTGACACAGAAAATTAAGGAAAAATTAAATCTGAAGGTGCAGATATAATTTAACTTGTTATTAGTCTAATTCGATATCTTTTGAACCAAGTCGAACTATTCAGTCTAAAAATTTAGCCTTTAGATTAGCACCCATAAAATTGTTATTGAATAATACTTGTAATTAGGTCAACCTTTTCAGTACTTACTCTTGCTGTTTTGTTCACATGAGATGAAAATAATGTAAGATCAGATTCGTTATATGTTTTTAGTAACGTCATATCCATTCATCCTGTACTACATGATAAACTTTTTTTCGTATGTCATCTAGATTGGTTTTCTCGACGATTAAGCCCTGTTCTTTTAGCTCTTCAAGTCCCGTCTGAACTGTTCTTCTAGGTAGATTTGTAATGTTTATTATTTCACTTTGCTCCAGAGAGTGCTTAGTTTTGATAACATAGTATATGAATTTTGTGGCGGGACTACCTTTTGCAATTTTTTTCATACTCGATATTCCATAACTTGATCTAGACAGAAATCCTTTTCTTTGTGACTCTATTGACATAACATTTTCTAAATTGATTTCACCGAGATTTACTCTTTGACCGAATTCGGCTATCAAAGCCGACTGTTGTATCTCCAAAGGAGTTTCAAAAATGATCCGATTTGGAGAGATCTTAGATGTTACTGCACCTACTATATTCCATTTAACATTTCCTTTTTCATCATAAATGTTTACAGCATATCCCAAATTACCTTCCAACAGAATTTTCTCTGCACCCACTGCAATAGCTTCATTAATTTTGGCAACGGTCTGATCAAAAGAGAGTTGTCTTCTTGGATCTTTCTTGCCTATTTTCCAAAGAGGAGTAAGATCTTTTGATCTTAACTTTTCGGCTATCTCTCTCTTTCTTTCGGTTGTTAAATCTATATTATTTTCACCAATCTCAATTATATCAAATCCTAATCGGTGTGCATCTTCAACATATGTGTCAAAAGACTTTTCCAGTAAAGCAAATTCTGTAAGAGTACTACCCAAAGATACATAAATGTCATGATGATGATAGAACGAAATTCGCTTTGCTAACTGGTCATCGGTGATCATCAAAGGCAATGCTCCATAAATTTTAACCATATCAATAAATGAGGAAATTATTTTAAAATTCTCAGCATCAAATCCCTGAAATTTATCCACTATATAAGTAAGACCTTCTTTACGGGGTTTTTGCCAGTCAATTCTCTTAATGGACAAATGGTCGAGCATATCTATCAATAAAGCTTCCTATATATTGAATATTCTTGTATACCATGAAAAAACCTCTATACCTTTCGAGTATGCGCGTTAACTGGCATCATTTTACAAAAAGGGTAGATAAACGATATGTTCTATTTTACTCTGAGTGGAATCAGACCACCCCCTTCCTTAATCTAACTACAATTGCAACTTTCCTAAATTACTTCTATGGCTTCTTCGGAAAATCCCTTTGATAATAGAAATTCAGTGACTTTTGATCGATGGTCACCTTGCAGTACAATTATGCCATTCTTAGCGGTTCCACCTGTGCCAATAGTTTTTTTTAACTCGTGAGCAATAGACTCCATTTGATTTTGGTCTGTAAATCCTTTGATTTGTGTTACTCTTTTTCCTCTCTTAATCACATAAAGTTGTACCGTTATCTTTAATTCATCTTCATCAAGCCGTTTTAATAAATCACCAAATGAGTTATCATCTTCTAAGGAAAAGGATTCGATCTTATTTTTCTTTGAACTTGTTGATTTTTCTTTTTTAAATTCGGATATGAATTAGCTACTTAATAATGATATTTAATTTTTGTTGTTCTTAAGACATATTATACCCTTGTTGCTGCTCTTTGAAGAAAACTGAGCAATCACAACTAGAATTTGAGCTAAATGGGACGATACTATGTAATAAACATATCTGTGAGGACAGGATTACATGTTTTGGAAAGAGCAGGTGAGAAATATATCTAAATTTGTATAGCAATAACGACATAATTTCCTTTGGTAAGGGTAAATAAATTAGCAAGTTTGGCTTTGAATCCATATTTCTTATTCCTCAACTCCAGAATTTCCTTACTTTCCTGCTCAATTATATGTGCCCTTGCTGTTATCCACGGTCCCTTAACTTTCCCTCTAAAATCACATTTTGCAATTTTGACCTCATTATTATTTCGGATCCGTTTTACTTTACCTGTATTCTCTCGAGTTACTACATAGATATTATCATTTTTACTCACAAACCAGACTGGAGTCCTAACACCTTGTTTATTCTTTCGGTAGGTTTCCAAGTTAATATAAGATGCATTTTCAAAAGGGAAATTTTCTACATTCACAGTAATTATAGACTACTTCAAGTTATAAACAATTTTTCAAGTTAAAAAATTTATGACTGTGAAAGAACCAATATGAGTTAGAATTCTTGCCATTGTGTTGATAATAATTTAGATTACCCTATATGATTCATAAATCATTCTTAAATTTTAAACCTTCCTGTTAAAGTAAAAGAGAAGAACAGATGTATTCGATGTATCAACATATATACTTATTTTCATCGAAACTATTATAGATCCATGCCGTCGTTTAATTTTTTTAAGAGAAAAGGCAAAGATGTATTGAAGTTAAAAGATAAAAAGAATGATATTCCAGTAATCCAATCCTCTCCATCACCACAGAATACAGAAAATAGACTGACAATAAAAGATGTACGAAATTTGCTAGACAGAATTGAAGGGGATTTAATTCAGAATATTTTGATAGATTTAGATAAAACCTTTCAGGAGACGAACCTAATTTTTCAACACATAGATACGATTGCAGAAGATCTGAAAAATGAGGAAATTGAAGTTGAAGAAGAAAAACTTGCTCCCCTTGTCAAAAATACAAAGAATACTATAGTCAGGGCATTGAAAAGAGAGGCTTCCAACATACAAGATACACCCAAGAATTTTGATGAGTTTGTAAAATTCAAAGACTCGCTTGATGCCTCTATCAACAGATTCGGCGAAGTTACCAGCTCTCATAGCCGAATCGTTAACACATTCATGAAAAAACATGCAAACAGTTTGAGAGGAGATTTAAAAAAGATAAGCGACATTTCGGATATACTAAGGGACGAATTTGAAGGGCTATCTGCAAAAAAGAAGATCATCGACGACTGTAGATTAAATCTTTTGGCCTTAACGGATAACTTAGATGAAAAGCAGAAATCTGAAAAGACTCTCCAGACGATCAATAACAACTTTAAAAAAATGGATGAAGAAATTAAAAGAAAAGAGAATGAACTAAGTGATTTAAAATCTTCCTCAGACTATTCAAAAGCTCTAAAATACCTACAAGAAAAAGAACAGATCGATAGAGAAAGAAAACTTTTGATAGAAAAACTAAATCGAATTGCAAGTCATCTTACCAAAGCAGCAAACAAATACTCATATGGACTTACAAAGGCAACAGTTGATAAAATAGATACTATTATCAATAATCCTTCTGAAATTGCATATAAACCCGACATATCAGAATACCTTAATTTGGTAAAAGAAATGAAAGACTCTGTAATGTCAAACAAAATTAGCCTAAAAGATGCAGGTAAAATTATGCAATATTTTGACATGTTGATCGATGAATTACCTCGCTTTAAGCAGGCAATTCTAAAACTCGATTCAAAGATAGAAAAACTAAAGGAGAATAACAAGGTTACTATTCTAGAGAAAATATCACAAAAGGAAGAGGAGAGGAACAGAGAACGTGAACTCCGCATAACCGAAAATCAAAGAAAAGACGAAATTCTTAGAAATAACTTGAAGATCGAAGAGCAGGTGAGAGATATATCTAATGTAATAGAAGAGCAGTTACAAAGATTATCTAATAAGAATTATAAATTAATTTCAATTATAGAATAATTATTCTATATGGCATATCCTTATTAGAAAATTTTGTGCGCAGTTTATTAGAAATCACATATCAAACAAAAATTTCGATGGACTGCTTTTGATTCGGTTTTTTCGATGATCAAACTACGAGCTTCAATCTCACAATAATTGCAAAGTTTTCTCCTTTCTTGGGTTGCATAACAAGGACATAAATATTCTAGTATATCAGTTGGTTAGTTGGAGCATAATCATTATCGAAAAGCAACGGTGTATGGGAGTGTAAAACCTATGTGTAAATTTTATTTTCTACAATTATGAAGATAGAAAATTAGAGATTAATGAATTTCGTCAATACATAGAATTTAATGTTGATATTCAAATATCAAGATTCATGTTCAAAAGTAGAGGTATTCTATAATACTACTAAACAAATGATGAAATCCGAATAATATTTGACACAATTTTGAAAAAAGCAATGAGAAGTGACCGGGAAGAATAAGAGGATTCTCATTGTCTGCGAGTTGAATGATTGACTGACTACTCTAGTATCCTTCCAAAGTTATTGCTGATGCTGATTTACTGAGGTTGAATAAAAGTAGATAAAATTTATTTTATATTTTTCTATCCTTCTCTCTATAGAAAGTTAATCTGTAGATGAACTATTGAGTAACCCATACTAAATTTACAGGATGGAAAGATAATCTGAGGTATCGGAATAGGCTTCAGTGGTCTTCTCGTAACTCCTTACGCTTTTGCATCTCATAAGCCGGTTGGCGCTTACAAATTGTATTAATGGATCCAACCTAGAAAGCAATGGTAGTAATTTTGGTCTGATCGTTAGATGCTTAGAGCGTAGACAGCCTACTTTAGATTATCTCCACACCCTGTTGTCTACAGTAATGGTGTTTCTTCTTTGGCAGGAGATATTAGTATCCTTGAATACTATTTATCAATTATTTAGTGTGCAAATTTAGGGTGGGATTATCCTTTCAGCGGCAGTATTTTCCGCATTCTACCATAAAATCAGAATATTATGTTAATAAGTTTAGAATGGCAGTTTATGATACAAAAAATTTGGTTTTATATATACAAAGCAACAAACTGATAACTATACATTGAAACGTAGGATGCTGGAATGCGACGGTCTGACATACAGTAACTCTAAGAATGAACAGCTAGTTTTAGGTCTGGTACACCCAGACAATGAACCTACATCCAATATCATAAAATTATTGAATTTCTGAATTCTCGGGTCTTGGATGTATTTACTATAATTCCGAACAAGATTTGATCTTGATGACTCCTCTCCAGAGGCTAAAAAAATGAAACAAAAAAATGGTAAGATTTGTTTTAGTTGATTAGTTAGGCTACCTGACTTTTCACCAAAGTCTTAGTTACTATGTTCATCAAAGTCCTAAACTTGAGCACCCTCATCTACTCCAAAAGTAATATCTTCTTCTGCAACAACTTGGCTGGCGCGACCATATGGCAATTCTCATATTAGGTTGCCTGGCGGACTATAGCGATTTAACAGAATCTTATTCATGCTTGTACTTGCCAGTCCATAGCCAATCTCACCGGTATTTTGCCAGACCATAGCTGTGAAATGTCCAGCTTTCGGCCCTGTTGATATAGACAGAGGGAGACCGTCACGGTCCTTTTTTGGTAGCCCATAACTGGACCAGATCAGCTACTGAATAACTCACAGGTCCCTGAGCAAGGTTCTCAAAGGAACCAGGAATCTGAGGACTGTGCAAAACGACCCTCTGAGGTAGCTTATTAACATGATTTTGGGTTATAGTTGCCAGATTGTCACCCCATGTAAGTGGCGGAACGCCAACAGCTTCTCTCTATCGTTATTTGTGGTCCTTAGAATCGTGTCTTGATTGCTAGAACTAAGCTGTGTCTGTGAAAATTGCAACATAGTAGATGGCATTATTAAAATAGTGGCAATAATCATCAAAATGGTAATTCGGGAAAATTTTTTTGATCATAGGTACGAAGATAATTGTTAAAAGTAGTTATTTATTAATGAATCGTCTTCCGTTTGAGAAAACCAAATAGAGGTTATTGACATCATTAAATGACAAAACAGGTTTCGAATTTCACGGCATTTAAACAGCAAAAAGATTGAAAATGATATTAGTCTCGATATGAGTGAATGATAAAATAATTATACGATATTACTGTTACCAGATCTGATATAATCAATAAATTTAATTACTTTATAAAGATCTCAACTTTAATAGTGTAAGGAAGTTATTGCAAAGGAACAGAACAGCAGAGTGTAATGATGACAATGTTCACAATCACGATATTGTTACCTTATTGGATATACTAGGAACTAAGTATGAATCAAGTAAAAATATACATTGCTATCGTAAAAATACGAAGGATTTTCAGAATACGCTATCCGAAATGAAAAGTCCTTAAAGTAAATGACTTTAGTTATTTTATAGTTTTTTGTAGTCGCCGAGACCAAACAAGTGTCATAGAATTACATACAAGAGCAATTAGAAAACAAAATTTGAGCGGTGCGTTCAACCAAAATATCTAATAACAAATACCATTCACTTTGAGAATTTTTCGATTATCGACTTAAATTGAGGATAAAGAACAAGTAATTCGGATTTCTTACCCAATTCGAAATCCTCAAAATCGAATCCTGGAGAAACAGTACAACCTACTAGAGTAAATGAGTCCTTATTTTCTACTTCAGCGCAGAACCAAGAATTTTTCCTTATTACATAATGTATGCAGGTTTCGCCATCCTCAAGGTTATTTCCTAATTTTACCCTTGTAGGATACTGTTTATTATCAAGGACATATATGATTAATGGACTTCCCAGGTAAAAATGCCAGATTTCATCATTTTTAACTCTATGTATAGGTGAAATTTGATCCTTGTCCAGTAGATAATAGATTAAGGTAGAAGCTGAACGCAATTTCTTTCTTAAGTGTTTTCCCTGATTATCCACGGTATATATATTTTGATTAGTCCCTGATAATTCGTCATATGAGACTAATACAGGAGATCGATACACCTCTCGGAAATTACCACCTTCATATGGATGTTCCTGTAAATTTAATCGCTTTATTACTAATTCAGAGTCGATCAACAAATATCAATTAATCCAATCATATTAAAAAGATTCTTCTAAATCAGCTTAGTTCCTCAGATGGATTACTATAGGACAGAGTGATAGAATCATAAATATTGAGATCAATTGAACGAAGTAAAATTTAAAAATTAATTATAGATGTGTTAAAACGGCTCTGTTCACTTAATATGTTTTATTTCATTGTTATGATAGTCTACAAAGAGCCGCAGCCAATTCCGTACATGCTTTAACTTGCAATTCTTTATTCTACAAGGAAAGTAGTCATCGAAACTTTCGGTTCTATCCTTTATGTATTGCATCTTTCTTTCAATCAGACTTTTCTCCAGAGAGGAATGAATGTGATGATCGAGATTTAAGAATCTACAGGCCATTGGATACCAAGTACCTCCATCATCAGTCGAAACTGGATGAATTCCATGAATCTTGACTAAATCTGAAATGAATCTTTCAGCTACAAACATGTTTCTTTCTTTAGAGATAGACAGTGCGAGAATTTGCCTGTTTTCTGTCTGGTTCAGTTGCAACCCAGAGCCAGACAAACTCTGATCCCACCTTTAACATGGTCTCATCTATTATATACTCTAGAACTCTTCTTCTAGTTGACTTCAGCTTTTGGGGTTTGTACTTTTGAATCCAATTCCAAATGGAAACGTGATTTCTCTTGTATATCTGAGATAATCTTTCCGAGGCTTTCCTTAAGGATAAGCCTGAAAAGTACAAATGCAACCCATAATATACATACTTTGAAGGCGTTCTGTTTCTAGTAAGCATAAAAGAAATGGAATGCTTTCAAGCTATAGGCTTATCGTTAACTGAACAGAGCCGTTAAAACCTACTACTCTCCACTTATATTAGATATTGTTACATTATGGGTACCTTGTGGAATAGACAAACCTATTAAAGTCTTATTATCCGAATTTCTAGCATTCATGTTTTCAATAGGTAATCCGTCAATTGAAACATTCAAAGGATCAACTTGAATAGGCATTAATTGTAAAGATAGGGATCCTGGATATGGATAGATATTGTTAATCTTAAAGACAAATTGATTATTAGTAGCATTGTAATCTATATAATCAATTTGCATTATACTAGAGAACTTGTATCCAAGTACTTTGGAAGAAGATATGTTAATAATTTGAAATTGATCTACTTTCATATCATCGACGTCTCCACCCACACAGCTATAGAAGTAAACCCTGTTCTCTATGACAGGATCTGGAATAAAGGTAAAATTAAGAGTTTCGTATGGTTTAAGGTGTGGAATTACTGTCTTTACGGAATCTATTTGAGTGCTATTACGGTCATTAACTATTGCAAACAAGGTTATATTATTTAATTGAATGGGGCTGGTATTTGTTATGTTCCCATATAACTCCTTATGATTACCCTGAGGAAGAACTGGATAATCCAACTTAAAAGTGTTAAGTTTGGTAATAGGCAAGCTTACATTTCTACTTTCGAAAATGAATGGTTTTGAATTTACCGCATCTAGGAATACCGTAGAGTTGAGTTTGAATTTGAATGGAAATGGTTCATTATCTTTGTATAATATTGAGTTATAGGGAGCCTCAGTTATAATTTCGTTACTTCCTGTAATATTATTAAAGGTCTTTAATCCAACCAGAACCGTTTGTGGAAAATCCTGATAATCCGATTTTGCGACAGAACCAACGATTATGGTATTATTATCGCCATCATTATATGTAGAGTAATTCTTCACGAATGCTCTTGGATTTTCTATTACGCTACTACTTTTCGATTCACTCGCCAAACTAAAGGCCTGGGACGGGAAAAGCAAAATCAATACAACAACAGTAAAGAAACTGACAATGTATGAAATTTGAAGAAAATGATTGAAAATTTTAGACAATCACAAGGTTAAAGCAGAAATCAAAATATAAGTCTTATTCTACGTCAATAGTGATTTCTGTATAGAGTTATTTTAAAATAATTCCTCATTAAACATCAAAATTGGTCCCACTATTTCTAATATTCATATTTGACAAAAACAGGTGAAGAAAACAGTTTATCTAGCTATTTGTCACGATAGATAAACGTGAATAATACCAATCACAAAAGATTCACCAAAATTCTAGTTCCGATAGATGGATCGGCTAATTCCATGAAGGCAATTGAATATGGTATCGATATAGCACAAGCCTACGTATGCGAAGTGGTGGCTTTGCATGTTCTATACTCACAAAGTGGGTTTGCGTTTCACTCAGAGACCGTTACAGGAACTGTAACTACAAGTTCATTAGAAGATCTAAATACAGAAGCTAAACAAGAAGCAGAAAAATGGTTTGGTGAAGTCCACAAACTAGGGGAAAAAAGCAATATAAAGGTAAAAACCGAGGTAGTTCTCACCGTAATTTCAATTGTGGAAGCTATTTTATCCTATGCAGAAAAGGAAAGAATAGATTTGATTGTCGTTGGTTCGAAAGGAAGATCAGGTTGGAAAAAATTGATACAAGGAAGTGTTGCTTCTGGAATATTAACTTACGCCCACTGTCCAGTTTTAATAGTAAAATAATATTATCGAATAGATTGCAATGAAATCATTATCATACAAGAAAAAATATGGAAAACATATATAGAAATAATAACAAAGGAAGGAAATAGTTTTTGGTATTTATATATTTGTTTATCCAATTATAAATTAATTCACAAGAATGCAAAACTTGATACAATTATCATAGAAACCATTGTTGCAGAAAGTAGACCAAACATTAAGTAAGGTATTATTTTAGCCGATACAATGCCTGCCAGTATTTTGGGTTTTGGACTTGGCAAACCCCTATGTGTTACAAATAATATATGGTAATAGACTATTAGAGAAAAGAAGCCAGATATCACAATAAGAATACTTCCGGCAGAATTGATAAAACTCGGTATGTTGAAGTTAAATAACATACCAAACTGGATCAGGCCGCTAATTATCGAAACGGTGGAAGCAAAGATAACGACTTTACGGATTTTTGGTAACACGATAGACAAATTCCCTGTCGTATTAGCAGGTCGTATTATGAAAATTACAACAAATGTAATACTCCACCAAAAAATGGAAAAGATCATGTGAATACCGCGGATTAGTTCGCCAAATTCGCTTATCAATATAAGACATGACAATTACAATTTGTCAAATTTCTAAATGTTTCTGATCCCTTTGAATATGCACTATTCTTTTTCCTTAGCAAATGAGTTGGTTTTTAAAGTATCATTAAGCCATAGTAATTGGATTGGATTTAATTCTGCAATCCTAGTAGAAGCAATAGCTGAAAGTTCGGGTTCAAAAAAACTGCATGTGTAATGTTTATTAAAATAATTTAATACGAATGAGACAGTTTTTTTTCTGAACGAGTACAAGAATTGAATATCATTCACAATTTGTTGTGACAAAGGAGAATTCTTTGGAAGTAATTCAACTAATAGGGATTCAACCCTAGGTTTGGGAAAAAAAGATGAAGGAGAAACTTTGAGCAACATATTTATTGAAAATCGATATTGTGTCAAGACAGAAATTGCTCTGTAATTCTTTTCTCCGGGTTTTGATACGAGTTTTTCAACAAAGTCCTTCTGGAGCAATACGATTCCCCGTTTAAAATGCTTTTTACACAACCACGACATTGCTCTGCGACTCTCATAATAAGGCAAACTCGAAAAGAAAACATCAAATTCTAGATTCAATTTTTCATTTAAACCGTCAAGATTGAATAATTTTAGATTATCAAATTTCAATTGTTTATTAGATTGTTCGAATAATTTTGAATCTAATTCGAATGAATACACGAATTTAGCAATATTGCAAAGTTCCTTGGTCAAGGTTCCGGTACCGGTTCCCACCTCGTAAACCACGTCATTTTTACCTATTTGAGAAAGTTTAATTATTTTTTTTACGATTCCTTCGTCGACAAGAAAATTCTGCCCAAGATTTGTTTTGTTCTTCATCTAAAAAATATTCATTGAACTAAAAGTTTCATAACTCATCAGTTTGATTTGGAAAGGATTGGTTGGATTATTTTCGGACAAAAATATTCATTCTAGTTTCTCCCGAAATTTCATCATAGATTCTTTTTGCAATTAACTTTGGTGCATCTCGTAATCCCGTTCTTTCTTGCAGGTCCAAAAATGACTCAAATTTACGTCTTTCTCTTTCTTCTAATATAGATTTCAGGTAAGTTTTTCCTATTCCAGGTATAAGTTCCAAAGAATGAACACGAGGGGTCATTGGTTGAGAGGAATTAAAGTAATCTACAAATCTCTTTTCATTTACATTTACAATTTTTTCAATTACGCTTGGCAGTTCATTTTTTGCTGATTGAGATATATGGTCATAATCCAATCTTCCTAATACACTCAAAATCTTTTCCCTGCCGTCCTTACCTATATATACGCGCTCACCAATGCTAAATCGCTCATTATTGATACCAAGCAATTCTAACAAGGTCAAATGTTCTTCGCCAATTGCATGGATAATTACTCCTTCTCTCATTCGTACAATCGAAGATTTACCATTTTGAATATAATCGAGGATATAGGCGTATTCTTCGAATTTGCGAGGAGCAAAATTATCTCCATGTCTGCTATAATTATCCCTATTTGTATTAAACCTTGACAAGATATATTTTACCTTTACAGTTATACTTAGAAACGACTTTTTATTTAACTTTCAAAGTCAGATGGAGTTTTTACTTCTTCTTGTGCCTCGTTTTTTGAAAGTAAAATAGACTTTATTTTTTCTAATTTTTCTGTTACTATTAATTTCTTCCAGCCAAAGGTAAATGCTCTCAATTCCTCTATCGACTTTGGCATAACATTCACTAATTCTACCGACTCTTCAGTCGTCAATTCACCTTCAGAGACAAGTTTGTCAACCATTTCTCTAGCCTGTTCGAAGTCAACTTTTGAAAACTTTTTTGAATAATCAAATGTCCAGCGTTGAATTTGATCCATCTCATCAACTGGTATTGCTTCCAAAATCTTTTTAACTTCGGCTAAAGTGATAATTTCTCTCTTTATTACTTCTGTCAAGCCCTTTACACGCCTTTGTGGCTAGACCTTTATTGGTCGTATATGATTAAACTTTGTTTGCAAGTATTTTGACTTACTGCCAAACTTTACCATCACTTTTAACGTACGACGACCCACTTGTTCAACTATTCCCACTTTACCCTGAAAGCGCCTATGTGGCATCGTAGTATGTTCACTTGGATCGATATCTACAACAACTTTATCTCCTGGTTTATATTCAATTAGCAAATAAGAAACACCGGTAACTTTATTAGGTTTTGTTAATATCGATCTAGACTTTCTTCTAGTTCCGTGAGATGAAGGCATAATTCTTCTTTATTGATGCCCTAATAAATATTATTTACAATAAGCACTTGGTGCTAATTAGATGTTTTAGGATCGGTAATCCCTGATTCGTTTATAGTAAACACTATTTCACTTTCGGGGTGATTAGGAGAATCCACCATTCGAGCAATCCTATTTCTATTGGACTTTCGGAGAAAAATTCGATAAGTACTTGCATGTGCAAAGATATTTCCACCAGCAGCTTTAAAAGGCATATTCCCATAGCCTGTTTCTGGCGAAGACTGTACCTGGTTGGCAAGTAAAACAGCTACTTGATGTGTTTGAGCAATTCTCATCATTGAATGAAATAGTTTGTTCAACCTTTGTTGCCTTAATGAAAGGGAAGACAGCCCAATAAATTCCGAGCGATACAAGGAGATAGCAGAGTCAAATATGAGTAATTTTATGTCCTGAGATTCAATTATGTGACTAGATTCGGACAAAATTAGCTCTTGGTGTGCAGAACTATATGCCTTTGCAACAATGATATTATCCAATATCTTATCAGGATCCTGATTTCTAGTCTTGCTAATGGTTTCGATTCTCTCAGGTCTAAAAGTGTTCTCAGTATCTACGTACAAAGCTCTTCCATCAAGTCCTCCTTCGCTCTGATTCAGCTGAACCATAACGCTTACTGTATGACATAATTGTGTTTTTCCAGTACCAAATTCACCGTACACTTCGGTAATTGCGTTTGTCTCTATCCCACCACCTAAAAGTTTATCAAAATTACGAGACCCAGTTGAAATTCTCCCGATTTTTTTCCTTTTATGGTATATTGTAGTTGCAGGAGTAAATCGCATTTCCATTATCCCCATATCTTCCAAATAAGTAATGGCGAGATTGTAGATTAAATTAGATTCATTTATACTTAATCCTGACTTGGAAGACAACTCAGAAGGGCCTTCTATTACAATATCTTTAAGTGACAAAAATCCGACTCGCTTTAATTGGGATATTAGATCATCAGATAGATCCCTCAATAAATCCACCGAGAGGGATTCATTTTTTGATTTTTGATTAAAAGATGAATCATCAGGGTCCAAAGCATGTTTCAAATTATAAAGTAATCTTGCTTATTCCGATATTTCAATAATACTAAGAAAATTGATTATACAATATAATTGATAATCATACAGAAACCCTTTTCCTAAATGATCTAAAGATAGGTAGATAGGTAGATAGGTTAGTGATCATTTAACCACGTTGTTTTTAACATTTATTTAATTTTAGGAGAAATAACCTATATTATCTTTGTAGATAACAATGAGTGCTAGAAGTGATTGTTGACTTAAACCTGAAAGATAAAAAGGTATTAGTTATTGGCGCCGGTGTTGAAGCCACTAAGAGAATAAAGGTTCTCTCTAAACAAGGGTGTCAAATCATAATTTTAAGCGATAGCATCAGCGAAGCACTTTATGAGCTGGATCATGATTTAAGACATCCTATTTTGATAATCAAACGAAAAGTTGAGGATATAAATTTGTTTAATGATTTCGATAATATTTTTCTCGTGCTTGCGGCCACGAGTGATTCAGAATTAAATGAGAAAATAGTAATAGAGGCTAAGAAAAGAAATATACTTTCTTATAACATTACTAATTCATTATCAGGAGATATATATTTTACATCTATGATAAACTTTGACGATGTTATTCAGGTGTCAATATCGACCTCAGGAAAGAGCCCTTTGATGAGCAAGTTAATAAGAGACAGATTAGAAGACACTATAAAAAATATAATAGGGCAGAAAGATATTGATAATATAAAGGTTCAAGAATTTGCCAGGCAACAAGTTAAAAGATACATCCAGGATCAAGAACAAAGAAGAAAATTTTTGTATAGCCTAATTGAAGATGACAATATTCAAGAATTAATACTAAAAAAAAACATTGATAAAGTCAAGGAAAGAATCATAACAACATTAGGTAAATGGGAGGGCAGCAAGATAGAATGACGCTATATTTGGGGACACAATCATCACAATTTGTCAATTTAAGAGTAACATTCAAGAACTCCCCAATTCATATTTTAGAAAAATTCGCGTTTAAGGATATCTATAGTGCTCACCAACACCTACTAAACTCTTCTGAATTACAAGAATGTATTATTTTACAAACGTGTAATCGTGTAGAAATTTATGGAGTAGGACCTAATCCGAAATATGAAGGTATCGTAAACAGTTGGTCAGACCTAATAGATCTGCCAGTTGAAGAGGTCAAAAACAATGTCGTTATCAGCGATGGAGAGAAAGCTGTAAGACATTTGGTAGAACTTACATCTGGTTTAGACTCTCTAGTGATAGGAGAGGATCAAATACTAGGACAAGTAAAGAGATCACTTGATTTCTCTAGAAAAAACGGATTTGCAGGTCCAAATCTTAATATTTTGTTTGACAAGACTATCAAGATAGGTAGCAGGGTTCGTGCGCTTACTGGTATAAACAAGGGAAGCATCTCTGTGGGTTCTATGGCAGTGAATTTAGCCTATGAGTACTTTGACGATATCAAGGAAAAACAAATTTTGCTCATAGGTTCAGGGGAAGGTGCAAGCCTAATTGCAAAATCCTTGAAACAACGGGACATAAAATTTTTTGTTACTAGTCGAACCTTTGAGAGAGCTCGCTCTTTTGCCGATACTGTTGCAGGCTCGCCAATACCTTTTGAAGCTGCCTTAGAGAAATTAAACGACGACATTGACATAGTATTCATTTCCACCATTGCGCCGTATTACCTTTTGACGTATGAAAGAATAGCTAATATGATGAAGAACAGAACCAAAGGATTGATGATTTTTGATTTATCAAATCCGAGGACTGTTGAAGATAGGATTGCTACATTAAACAATATCAAATTAGTCAACATAGATCAAATTTCAGAAATTGTTGAAAAAAATGTGGGTAGAAGAAAAAAAGAAATTCAATCTGCTGAAAAAATAATAGAAGAAGAGATGATCACCATTAAGGAAATGCTGAAAAGAAAGAGCTCAGAACCCGCTATAATAACAATTTTTAAAAATGCAGATTCAATAAGGAATAAGGAATTGAATAAGGCATTATCATTGATTGGTAACAGAATGAATGAAAAGGACATCAAAATATTGGAGCAGTTTTCGTATGCGTTGGTGGAGGGGATATTATCCACCCCTATGAACAATCTTAGAAAGGAATTTTCAAGCAGCAAGAATGAAAATGAGTTAATTAATTTGGCTTTGAAATTATTCAATTATGAGAAACCATAGCGACTACTAAAATGTCCCGACAAAACAAGAAAAATTCAAAAACTAAACTCAATAAGTATTCATGGTTAGTAGATTTTGGCTATCAGCAAAGTTACAACCTTTTTCCAAAAATGCGATTAAGAAGATTGCGAAAGAGCTCCGCTATAAGAGATTTATTTCAAGAAACCCGTCTTTCGCCAAAGGATCTTGTTTTGCCTTTATTCATTCAAGAAGGAATAGATAGCAATGTGGAAATTGATGCAATGCCGGGTATTTTCAGATTTTCACCAAAAACGGTTATACAGGAAATTGAAGAATGTGTAAATACAAAAATCTGTGCGGTAATTTTGTTTGGCCTGCCAAAAAAAAAGGATTCCTTCGGAAGAAGATCTTATGACAATAAGGGGGTGGTCCAACAAACAATTAAATCAATTAGAGATAATTTTGGGGATAAAATAGTAATAATAACTGACGTCTGTTTATGTCAGTATACATCGCATGGTCACTGTGGAATTATTTATGGAAACCAAATCGATAATGACAAGACTATAGACACTCTAGCAAAAACTGCTCTAAGCCATGCGGAAGCAGGTGCAGATATAGTAGCACCTTCAGCGATGATGGACGGTCAAGTTAGAAAAATTAGAGATTTATTAGATAAAAATAGTTGTACTAATACGTTGATTATGGGATATTCTGCTAAACAGGCCTCTTCATTTTTTTCTCCTTTTAGAGACGCAGCTCATTCAAAACCAGGATTTGGCGACAGAAAGACATATCAAATGGATTACTCGAATCCAAGGGAAGCAAGCAGAGAAATTAAATCAGATATTGAGGAAGGGGCAGATGTTTTAATGATAAAACCAGCATTGTCTAATTTAGACTTGATTTATGAAGCAAAAATTAATACACTCCATCCAATTGCGGCCTACAGTGTTTCAGGCGAATATTCAATGATAAAGGCAGCTGCCATGAACCAATGGATTGATGAGGACCAGGCCATTACTGAATCGTTAACCGCAATAAAACGTGCGGGGGCGAATATAATAATATCGTATTATGCAAAAAGAATGGCAGAAATCTTGAATAGCAAATAATAAATTCAAAAAGAAATTACTTTTCTAAAAAATTAGCTGATGGGAGTGAATACGTGTATGTCAGCATCTCTTCCGTCTCCAACATAAACGTCACCCAATGAATTTATAGCGAGTCCGATAGGATCGTCTACCCTTTCATGAGCGGGTCCAGTATTTCCGAATTGTGTAAGATAGTTGCCATTGTTGTCGAATACCTGAATTCTGTTGTTACCACTATCTGATACATAAACGTTATCAGAAGAGTCAATTGCCAAATCGACAGGAGCTTTGAACTGACCATTGCCAGAACCAAAGACACCGAATTTCATCAAGAAATTACCAGAGGCATCGAATTTTTGTACTCTATTATTGGTAGAATCTGTAACAAAGATATTGCCATTTGAATCCACAGCGACGTCAGCAGGATTATTAAATTGTCCATCACGGGTTCCAGGAGAGCCAATACTCATCAAGAAATTACCAGAGGCATCGAATTTTTGTACATTGCTATTTTCTCCAAAATCTGTCACGTAGAGATTATTCTCCTTGTCTACACCCACACCACCAGGAGTAATGAACAATCCAGGTCCCAATCCAAATGATCCAATGCTTCGAATGAATGTTCCGTTGGAGGTGAATTCTTTCACGGCGTAAGTTGGATTGCCGAAATCAGCTATAAACACAGTATCATTGGAATCTACGGCTATTCCAGATGGATTCGTAAAGTACTGCGGTCCATTACCAAATGTTCCAAAACCAAGAATAAAAGTCCCATTTGGAGTAAACTTTTGGATCATTTTAGTAGTATAGCCTGCAAAGTCTGAAACATATACATTATCTTCAGAATCAATTCCTACACCGGACACCTGATTAAACTGACCTTCGGCTACACCTTTTTCGCCCCACATAGTTTTATGAGCGAATTCCAGTGCAAAAGCAGACATAGAATAGGTAGGCAACAGCAGCAAACTAAATGCCAGAACACATAATAAAGTAAATCGAGATAAACTCATCTCGTAATATCAAACTTCCATTATTTAAATAGTTTTTCAAACAGTAATTTCAAAAAATAATGTTGGTGTTAGGGTGTCAGAGCACTATTGAGTTCCATTAGACATGGAAAGATATTCTTGGACAGAGTTGTCGAATTCAGGAGTAGCAACGATTCCAAAAATGTTCAAAGAATCACCAAAATGATTGTCCACACCTGCAGGGTCTATCCATATGGACAATATGTTATCATTGTACATCTTAATATTAGTAGGAATATCTTCTGCGGGACCATCATCCATGCTAACGGTAGAAGTTCCGTTAAAAGTCATAGAATTGGTATCAGATTCTGAAGACGAATTCAATAAGACAAAGTCGGTTACTGAATGAGTGTGTCTTGCAGAACCGTCAGTTCGTATCATTTCTATTGCGGCGTTAAAGGTAGTGCCATTTGTATTATTATTTGCAATATCGGTAGAATTGGGAAGACTGGCCCTCCATATTCCTGCTAAGACCCAGTCAGTAGAATCATTTTCATCTTCGGTGATTCCAGTAATCGGTCCAAAAAGGTATTTCTTGTCAAAAACATCAATAGGCAAAGCCATAGCAACATTAGAAATAGGGGCTACAAGGGCTAAACCACCTGTCAATAAAAGAGCAAACATCACTACTACATAATTTTGCATTGAATATTATATGCTACTGCCATTAATTTATCTTTCGTGAAAACTACATCTATTATAGAGAGACAGGTAGAAAGAATTTATGATCAAAAAGCCTGAAATGACATCCCATATTAGATAAACCCTTTTTAAATAAATCTGCCCTTTATATTAGAAATTTCTGTGATAAAGAGATTAAATGAGACAAGAAGCGTTAATTTTCAGTCGACCATCATAAGGAATATACACTTTAGATAAGGATAAGCTATAATCTTATAGGTTCGTTAGTTAATTTCTTTTTTCTTCCAAATCTTCTCGCTTTTTCAAGGATACGATAGTACGTGATGGTTTGATTAAAAACCATTGATAATATGAATAACGTGGCAATAACTACAGCAAGAAAAAAAGTCAGCTGCTGTATAAAGCTCATATACAATGTAATATTGTATATACTTTATATATATAATTATTAATTTTGTTTACTCAAATCAATTAAAAACAATAACCCCGAAACATAGAACCATAAATATTTGAGTTTATCTTCTATTTAACATTCTTTAACGATATGAAGTCTATTGCAAGATCTAAGATAAAGCAAGATTTCTAGTCTTGTCTAACCAAAATGTAATAATCAATCTTGTTATTCTAGCGTATACGATTTGTAAATTGGAGTTTCATACCGATTGATCCGGACAATGTATATCTAGAACGACATACTATTAATTGTAATCACACTTTATGACAAATATAGCTTTTAATAAATCACGTGATCTTTTTGAAAGAGCTAGAAAAGTAATTCCTGGCGGGGTTAATAGTCCAGTTAGATACTTTAAACCTTATCCCTTTTTTGTAGAGTCTGCAAATGGTAGTAAATTATTTACCAATGACGGCAATGTATTAATCGATTATTGTTTAGGATATGGATCCGCTTTTTTAGGGCACGCCAATCCGAAGATTGGAGCGGAGGTAAAACATCAAATAGATAAAGGGAATTTGTTTTGTACGCCCACAGAAAAAGAGATTCAATTGGCAGAGACATGTACAAAAATAATTCCGTGTGCAGAAATGGTGAGGATAACAAACACAGGTGCAGAAGCAACCATGCATGCAATAAGATTAGCTCGGGCATTTACAAACAAGACCAAATTGATTAAATTTGAGGGAGGATATCATGGTGCTTTTGACTATGTTCTAAATAAAGCGGGATCGGGAGCAGCCACAAAAGATTATACAGATGGAATATTGACTGAAAGTGCTTCGAAAACCATCACAGTTCCTTTTAATGATATTGAATCGATTGAAACCATTATTAGTAAAGAAGAAAATCGCGATGACATCGCTTGTATAATAGTAGAACCCGTTCTGGCAAATACTGGTCTTATTCTTCCCGAGAAGGAATATCTTAACAATTTGCGTAGCATAACCAAAGAAAACAATATCATATTAATTTTTGATGAGGTTGTAACTGGTTTCAGATTGGCACTGGGTGGAGCCAGTGAGTTCTTTGGGATTAAACCCGATATTGCCACATTTGCCAAGGCATTAGGGAATGGGTATCCCATCTCCCTTATTGCAGGGAAGAGGGAAATTATGTCGGGTTTTGCACCAAGTGGATTAGTGTACCAGGCAAGTACTTTTGCAGGAAATCCAATTTCTGTAGCAGCAGCATTAAAAACTTTAGAGATACTTATCAATGAGAAAAATACTATTTACCCGAAAGTTGCCATTACTTGCGACAAGTTAGTTGCTGCTATTAAGGATATCATTCACGATAAGCGATTAGATGTTACTTTGAACTCTATTGGTTCGATGTTTCAACTTTTTTTTTCAAGCATACCAGTTAGGGACTATGATTCGGTAAAATCTACGAATATTCAATCCTTTAATAAATTATTCAAAGTACTATTAGAGGAGAACATATTCATACCACCATCTCCCTTTGAAACATGTTTTATTTCAACCCTTCACAATGAAGAGGATATTGAAAAAACAATAGATGCATATGAAACGGCTCTTTCCATGGTGATGAAGAGTTAAAGAAATAGTAGTTGCCACAAGAGCTAGCAAACTAGCTACCAGACAAACAGAATTAGTTATTGCGTTACTAAAAAATATTAAGCCAGATCTAAAAGTAAGAATTGATAGAACCATAACTCAAGGTGATAGGGACACCAGACCATTTTTTGCCATGGACAGGATGGGCGTTTTTGAAAAGGAAGTAAATGAAAAATTATTAAGATATCAAGCTGATTTTGCAGTTCACAGTCTTAAGGACCTTCATGCAGGAATATCGGACAAACTGGTTATTGCATGTATTCCTAGGAGAGAAAAGCCTAATGATGTATTCATAAATAGTGACAATGTAAAAAAACTCGACCAACTTTCTCCAGGTTCCATAATAGGTACAAGTAGTATCAGAAGAGCTTTTCAAATTAAAGCAAAGTATCCTCATCTAAAAATAAAGTCAATTAGGGGTAATGTAGAAACTAGATTAAATAAATCAAAGGAGAATAAATACTCTGGGATAGTGTTAGCCGAAGCTGGAATAGAAAGGTTAGGTTTGGCTAACCTGATTACTCATAGACTAAACATTCGGAGCTTTACACCTGCGCCTGGACAAGGTGCGTTGGCAATAGTATGTCGAAAAGAAGACAAGGATCTATTATCCTTGTTAAAAAAAATTGAAGACAACAAATCGCTTAAAGAAATTCAAGCAGAAAGATCTCTAACTGAAGCTATTGGAGCAGGGTGTACCGTGCCATTGGGGGCAGTTGCTAGTGCAAGAATTAGGCAAAAGAGCATATCATTGTATGCTGTTGTTTATTCTTTAGATGGTAAAAAATCAATAAAAGCATGTAGACAAGATGGAATAGACTATCCACAAGAGTTAGGTAAAAGTGTTGCACAAGAATTACTTTCCAAAGGTGCAATAGAGATAACAAAGGAATGGGACAATAATAATAATACGAACATAGATATTCTAAATGAATTAATAGAATGAAAAGAAAAGATAACACCGGGATAGTATATATATGTGGTGCTGGACCCGGTGATCCAAAGTTATTAACTGTAAGAGCACAGGAATTGATCAAACAGGCAGAGGTAATCCTCTACGACCGATTAATAGGGAAAGAAATCATTGAGTTGTTTCCTGAGTTGACAGAAAAAGTATATGTTGGAAGGAACATAGGAGATCCAACAACTCATCAAAACTATACAAATGAATTGATGATAAAATATGCTAAAATGGGTAAAACGGTTCTGAGATTAAAAGGAGGAGATCCCTTTATTTTTGGGAGAGGAGGCGAGGAGGCTGAGATTTTGACGGAAAACAAGATACCATTTGAGATCATTCCAGGAATTACCTCAGGTATAGGTGCGGCCATTTATTCAGGAATACCACTTACACATAGAAGATATGGTTCTTCCGTGGCTTTTGTTACTGGTCATGAGGATCCCGAGAAAAAGTCACCGGAAGTGAAATGGGAGAAATTATTTGATGCTGTGGATAGCGTGGTAATATATATGGGAACAGAGAAATTAGAAATCATTATTGAAAAAATAAAAAAGGGACTGAAAAGTCATAACAAGCCTGTCGCCATAGTTCAGAATGGGACCCTTAAGAATCAGAAGATAATTAGAGGAAATCTTGACAATATTGTTCTGTTAGCTCATCAAGCAAAGGTTACTCCTCCTGCAATAGTCATCATTGGTGACATAGTTAATCTTAATGATAAAATAAACTGGTATAACAACGGGTGAGAGTTACTCAACATGGTAAAAACAAAACAAGCATAGGACGGAGAACACGTAATTAAATTCAAAAAAAGGCCTTTAATTTGGAGATCAAGAACATCATAATTACCAGAGAAAATATCTCTTCACAAGACATTCCTCCAATGGATGGAAAAAATTTACTGGATCAAGTTAATCTAATAACTCTACCAATTAGGGATTTTCAAAAAATACAATCCATCCAAGTTAAGGAAACACTAGCAAGAATTGCGAGGTCTTATTACGATTATTGCGTCTTTCTAAGCTCAAATTCTATAGACATTTTCTTTGAGATACTAAAAGATGAGAAAGAGTCCAAAAAAATTTTGGATGCATTATCCAGAATGAAGTTAGTCGTAATTGGGCCTAAAACAAAGTATACATTAAAAAAATATGGGTTTGAATCCATTGTAGCAGACGATCATAATAACAATTATTCGATAATTGGCATCAACAATTTCCTTTACAGACTAGAATCAAAATTGAAAATGCAAAAGCATAATGACGTTTTGAAGATTCTTATACCAAGAAGCGCCCAATCAATAAAATCAGGTAATTTTATCAAATCCACATTTGAAAATATCGAATTAGACCAAGTATTTTTTTATGACATCACCGAAAGTAAGAAAATATTCACTTCACCAGAATGGAAGAAAATGACTAGGATATCAACCTATTTGGGCAAAACGTTCTTGATATTTACCAGCCCTTCAGCAGTAAGATCCTTTTTCAACATAATGTATCAACTTTCACCTGAACTCTATTACAACAAATCAGAAAGGGAGGTAATCAACGACTTGAAGATTTACCAGGTAATTTCCATAGGTCCCATAACCTCTAGAGCATTAATGGATAAAAAAATTGATTATATAGAGTCATCGACACACACGGTCAAAGGAGCCTTAGAGGTCGCTTTAAATTCTTCCTAAAACGGTAACTACTTTCTGATTTTTTAAATTGATACTCTTGTACTATATGGGCATCCCTGTTTCCTTGAGATCATGTTATCAAATTGAACACGATATTGAATATTGTATATTCAAGAAATAGGAAGAAAATATTAGAAGGTCGGTTGGTTGGTTGTTCTATGTAAGAAAAAACATAAAGTACTTATCTATACTTATAGTGCTTTTCAAAAATGTCTGCAGTTTCCTTGTACCTCGATTTTTCTACCTCGATAATCTGCTCCATTACCTCATCTCCCTTTAATAATAATGGTTTTCCAGTCCACTTGTTCTCAAATAGATAACTAATCCACGCACGTATAAAAGGACCCATTTTTCGGGATAACGGTTCTACAAATCCGTTTATTATCTCACGCTTTGCGCTTTCTCTATCCAATCCTTTACACATTAGGTAAAAGATTTGCTCCTCATCTATCTGTGAGACCGATGCAGAATGTGTTGCCTTAACCTCATTGGTTTCAATTTCTAATCCTGGTATCGCATCTGCTTGCGCTCCCTTGTTTAACAAGATGGCGTGTCCGGCCAAATATGCTTCTGAAGTTTGAGCATTTTTTCGGATTTTGATCATTCCCTTAAACAAAGATTTTGCAGTATCTTTCACGATGGATTTAACCAGTACTTTGCCACGAGTACTAAAGCCAACATGATCGAGATTAGATGTTATATCAAACAGTTGATTATTTGTACCAAAAACGATCTGAACATCTTCAGATTGAGCACCTGAGCCATTCATGACACTATCGGTTTTGAATCTACAAAGACGAGAACCAAACATGCCAGAATACCAAGACATCTTTGCATCTTTTCCGACAAATGCTTTTCTGTTTGAAATGCATACTGTATCCATATTCATAGCTTGAAGTGTTATAAACTCCAATTCAGCTATAGATTTTACATCACATTCAAGAAACTCAAAATAACCTACCTGTTGTTTTTGATGTTCATTCAATACCTTGTCGGAAGTGTTCCTAGAATCAAATCCGACTAATTTATTATCATTTGAATCAGAAGTCATGGTTAACGATGACGATGAATAAAGTTCTTGGACTATTGTAGCCTTGGACCCTTCTTCTGCAAGAACAAGATTTCTACAAATAGACGAAGTACCGTCATCTCGAAGAGAATATACAATTCGAATTGGATCTTCAATTATTAAGTTCCTTGGAATATAGATAAAAAATCCCGATTGAAATGCAGATGATCCTAATGCAAGAAATCGATCTTCTTCATAGTTAACGTAATTTTCATCAAAGTATTTCTTTACCAACTCAGGGTGGTTAGTCATCGCATCTTGGATAGTAGAAATGATTAAACCTTTTTCAGACAACTCAGCGGGAACAAATATATGTACAACTGTTGACCCTATCAGCAACATACTTGGAGAAGATTTTATTTCATTTAAGCGAATTTCTAGATCCTTTGAGACTGAAACTTTTTCCTTATTAGAGAAACAAACATGTTCTGGTTTCAAGACAGTTAAACCGGTATATTTAGAGTATAGCGGAGAAACCTCTGACGGCAAGTTGGAAAACTTGGACAAAATCTTCTTTCTATTTGAAGATACCCATTGGGGTTCTACGTAATTGTCAGAAAGTATCTTTTGGAGATTATCCTCTGAAAGTGATGAGAGTGTTATCATATGCATCATTACTATCTAACTAACTAAAAGCGATACAAAATTAAAATGAAGCATTATTAGCCAACCGAGCCTTCCATCTCCATTTTTACTAATCTATTAAGCTCAACCGCGTACTCCATTGGAAGTTCTTTAGTAAAAGGTTCCATAAATCCACCAATGATCATACTTAACGCATCAGATTCAGAATATCCCCTACTCATCAAATAAAATATTTGTTCATCTCCAATTTTTCCTACGGTT
The DNA here is from genome assembly GCF_900696045.1 of Candidatus Nitrosocosmicus franklandus. Classification (GTDB taxonomy): domain Archaea; phylum Thermoproteota; class Nitrososphaeria; order Nitrososphaerales; family Nitrososphaeraceae; genus Nitrosocosmicus; species Nitrosocosmicus franklandus_A. The sequence goes on along the minus strand of NZ_LR216287.1, from coordinate 1,979,775 downwards.
GCCTCGTGAGTTATTGTAGCATCATCTTCGTTAACTTCTACATACGGATAGGTATCGGTCCTGGAAAACTCGTCTAGTAATAATGCATCGCATCTAACGTTGGACTTTACACCATATGCTCCTTTGGCCACGTGTAGTAAGCCTCTATAGGTTGTTCTGCCCGAATCCTTACTAACCGACTTGCTCGTTATTCTCGAAGTAGTACCAGGAGCCAGGTGAACTACTTTTGCTCCCGCATCTTGATGCTGAGATTTACCAGCGAAGGCAACAGATACAATCTCGGCATGTGCATTCTTACCAAGCATGTAAACTCCCGGATACTTCATTGTCAGTTTGCTGCCGAGGTTACCATCGATCCATTCAACTGATGCATTTTCATAAGCATAAGCTCGTTTTGTGACTAAGTTATACACGTCTTTGCTCCAATTTTGTATTGTGGTATATCTTATCTTTGCTCCTCTTTTAGCAATTAATTCGACAACAGCAGAATGTAGAGACTCTGTTGAATAAACAGGTGCAGTACATCCCTCAATGTAGTGTACGTCGGCCCCCTCGTCTGCTATGATCAAAGTCCTTTCAAATTGTCCAATATTCTCCGCATTTATTCTGAAATATGCTTGTAGTGGTAAATCGACTTTTACATTTGGTGGAACATATATGAACGAACCTCCTGACCATACAGCACTATTAAGAGCAGCAAATTTGTTATCCTCTGGGGGAATGACCTTTCCAAAATGCTTCTTGACTAAATCTGGAAATTTTTTGACTGCAGTATCGGTATCTAGAAATATAACACCTTGTTGTTCCAAATCCTCTCGTAAATTGTGATACACCACTTCTGATTCGTACTGTGCACCCACACCAGCCAAAAATTTTCTCTCGGCTTCTGGAATACCTAATTTTTCAAAGGTATTCCTAACGGATTCTGGAACATCCTCCCAGGTTTTACTTTGCTTTTCAGAAGCTTTGGCATAGTAGTATATATTTTGAAAATCGATATGAGATAAATCACCACCCCAATTAGGCATTGGTTTGCTCATAAAAACATCAAAAGATCTTAATCGAAAATCACGCATCCATTCAGGTTCGCCTTTCATTCTACTAATTTCCTCTACAGTACCCCTGGATAGACCCTTTTTGCTCAAATAGACATAAATTTCAGTTGAATCCTTAAAGTCGTATTTGCTATAATCCATATCTAGTTCTTTTGCGGTCATACTGTTCATAACGGCGTTATTGATTATAAATATTTTTATTAAAAATATCCAAAATAATCAAATTTGTAAAAGAACATTAATAAATGATATAAATTTATTAGGACCACCTAATCACACTTACACCTTCTATTAAAAGAAAAAGTAATCATTATATTCCCACATAAAAGGTTTTCATATATGCAATTGGAGGGCAACGTAATTGTATGTGATTCTATTGATAATAAAGGCATAGAAATTCTAAAGAATGCCGGCTTAAATGTTGAATATTTACCAGAAATTTCACAACAAGAGCTAATTACCAAGGCAAAAGATTATGATGTAATTATTGTACGCAGTAGAACAAAAGTTACCAAAGAAGTAATAAACAGTGCTACTAAGACAAAGATAATTGCCAGAGTAGGAGTAGGATTAGATAATATAGATACTCTAGAAGCACAAAAGAAAAACATAGAAATAATTAATGCAGGCGAAGCTTCTGTCAATGCAGTATCAGAATTAGTATTGGGATTAATGTTATCATTAAGTAGGAATATACCTAATGCAAATTATGCTACCAAACAAGGTAAATGGATCAAGAAGGATCTAATGGGCGTGGAATTAAAAGGAAAGTATTTAGGCATAATCGGATTGGGCAAGATTGGAAGAAATGTGGCAAGATTGGCTAGAGGTTTAAGAATGAACTTGATAGGATACGATGTTGTTCCCATTGACAAGGCCTTTGCTCAAGAGGTCTCTCTTATAACGACAGATTTAAAGACACTGATAGAGAGTTCGGACTATATTACTTGTCATGTTCCATTTACAGAACAGACAAAACATCTGATCAACAAAGAAATGCTCTCAATGATGAAGAATGGATCGTATTTGATAAATACTTCCAGAGGCGAAGTAATTGAGGAACGTGCACTTATAGATTGTCTAAAAAACAAAAAGATCGGTGGTGCAGCTTTGGATGTTTACGAAGTAGAACCACCCACAAACAAAGAACTTTTGGAGCTGGATAATTTGATTTGTACTCCACATATTGGAGCTCAAACTAAAGAAGGACAAGAATTGGCCTCTACTGTAATCGCAGAAAAAATAATTCAAAAACTATCAGAGAGAAGTCAAGAGGACATCAAACCAAATTAATCTAATCAGTTATAATAGCATACAAAAATCTATAATAGATAATGTTGCAAAAGTCTTTATTTTTTTAATTGAATTTTTTTCAATGGCTTTCGATCCTATGGGTAAAAAGGACAAGATTAAGGGTCAAATAGTGGTAATTATATGTTCACGAAATTTCAACCACCTTTGTTCTTGAGGACAAACCACGAATTATTTTTACATTTGTAGGTTTAACATGAAAATATCCTGATATCATCTTGATTACGGCTCGATTAGCTCTTCCCTTAATTGGTAACTCATTTATAGAGACACTTATTTCCTTTGTGCATTCATCAACCATAATTTGTTCGAGGGGACTAAATTTGACTTTGACTTGAAAAACTTTTGTCAATGGATATCATCATCTCGAAATACTATCTAAACAAAGTTCACCATAATCAATATAAAAGTAGATCGATGATTTATTCATAGAAATTTTGAATTATAGTGCTAATAGAATCGTATTTTCATGGGAAGATATAGAAGACCTGATTGTAAAGATATCTAATGAATTAAACAGATTGTTACCCAGTTGTCTCCAAGACTATGAAATAATCGCTATTGCAAATGGGGGCATAATTCCAGCAACTTTACTTTCATATAAGCTAAAAATCAAATCAATCAATATTTTTCCAATAATAGACAAAAAGGTAGTACCTCACAAAATACCGATCTTAGATTCAACCAAAAAGTACTTGCTAGTAGATGAGATATACGATACGGGGAAGACTATCGAGATGGTCGAGCAATATATGGCTACTGCAAATTATCTAAAAATTTTCTTATTACAGAGATATGAGACAGACACGGCAAGTGATTATTTGTGTGGAAAAACCCTTAATGATCCGCGCTGGGTAGTTTTTCCTTGGGAAGAGCAAACAATTTAAAGATAATATTAATGGAGCGCATTTAGTAGATCCTTGTTGCATGTTTGTTGACGGGCACAAGTAAGATACAAGTATAAAACTGCCATAGGAAGGCTAGATATTCCCCCGATAATAAGGACGCCATTCGGCGTAACTAATGTAAGGATCGCAATTGAAAGATATAAGGATAGAAATCAAGGGGATTTTTTTAATTTGTTATTGTAACAAGATTGGCCATGCAGGGACACAAACAGATTTAATAATTATGGACGTCATATTATCTTCTTTGCTAATAAAATAAATGGAAAATATTATAGAGGCTCTTAATACAAACAATGAAAAGTTGACTGCATTCAAATATAACAATCCATTTCACTTGTAAAAACATTCATAATAATATGTGCAAATATTTTTTATCAAAAAGATCTAAACAAGCCTCAGTATCATGTCTAAATAAAATATCTCTTGTTCTTTCTTCTCTTTAGTAATATCCAGATTGAGACAACTCCAAATACTACAATTGCACTTATAATTATTCCGTAAAAAGCTAATGTATAAATAAATCCAAAAGTTTCAGAGATAGCAAGATTGAATATGGCTCTTTCACAGTTGCAATTGGCGTTGTCCGTAAGTATGGTTCTTGTTGGAGGCACGGGATCAGTTTCTGTAGGCCTAGCCATTCCTTCATTAAGTATACTTAGTACAACTTGATAGTTACCATTCTTTTCAAAGATATAGGGGATCTCAAAATCACCAATTGCAAGATTAGTCCAAGGAAAAGTATGTATTAATTCTCCTGCGGCGGAATAAATCTCAACCATTACATTAACATTATAAACATCATTTCCATTTTTATCTTGAATACTAAACATGATATATGTTTGTTCATTGGGTTTGGCATACTCGGGGTTTAATTCCTGATCAATAAAATATTTGTCTCCAATACCCATGCTCTCACTATTGTAATATGAAATATGTGTAAAATGCGCATCAGCAGGAATAGACATTAGCAAAAGAATTGAAGAAACTAAAACAAGTAACGAAAAAATTACTCTAAAAAGAAACATCGAATTTATTCAAAATTCACCCTTCAAGAACCATAAACCCAAAAAATTGTACCTGGACTTTGTCGTCTAGCAAGCTACTGCCTGTTTACTATTTGCTTGAAAAAGAAATCTCAGAGTTACTGTTATCCTTTGCAGATAAATTTGTTGTAGATTTCAAAGACTTTAAATTGATATTCGTATAAAAGATGTTAATTACTACAAATATCATGCTACTGTATAACACTAGTCCCAAACCCAGATGTGCAGTAACTAGGTCCGCATGTAACTTTTCATTGATAACTATGGCCCCTAATGTTATCTGTCCAACAACAGTTGCAGAAGCTATTATTGAAAATATTTTGGTAGTTTTGGCTGAATTTTTTCCTTTTAGTACAAAGGCCATCGTTAGAAACACCAAAAGTCCTGTTGTGGCGGCTATTGTTCTATGTATATATTCGATCAGAAATTCATATGAAGGAGTCAACCCCTGTGGACATAAAGGCCAATCTGGACAAGACAGACCAACACCAGTGGAACTCACATATCCTCCAAGAGTCATTAGTCCAAATAGAACGCATAAGGTGCCAATCGAAAAAACTTGAAGAAACTTATCATAATTCATTTGAATTATCTTTCGTTGATTGTTGTTTGTTTCTTTTGTACGTAATATGCTCTAAACAAAAAAGAAGATTATTGGACCGTAAGTGAGCCCGTCATGAAAGGATGTACAGTGCAATAGTACTGATAGTCTCCCGGTTCCAATGTGGTTGTGTCTACCTCTGCAGAATCACCACTCATCAAAATGCCTGTATCAAAAAGCTTTGCGGAATTTGGATCCTGGGGACCAGATCCACTTGTTAACGTGTGAGGTTGAGCATCATCGTTTGTTACAGTAATAATATCGCCTTTAGATACTGTGATTGAATCTGGGGCATATGATGGATTACCCTGAGTGGACGCGCCTACAGGTATTGATATAGCGGTACCTGAACCTGCAGCAGGAGTTGTTGAAGCTCCTGTAGACTCTGCAGATGTCGGAGATGAGTCTGGAGTGGCAGGACTTGGAGCAGCTGGTGGAGGAGCAGATACAGGTGGCGGGATGCTTGCAGTAAAGTCCCAATATGCTATTGTGATATATCCCAAGAATATGAGAGGGATGATAATAATTATCAACCCCTTCATAAATCGGGTGGGGGATGTCCTAGTGATGTGGGTCTCGTCGTGCGTAGTCATAGTAATATTCAACTCCGGTTCCTAACTCAAATGGATCTTTTGGATTAGCAGGTTTACCAAACATTGCTGATTTTATCATGTTATACAGGAAGAGTATAAATGATGCGCCGATAGCCCATCCTCCAAACGTGGCAATCTGGTTCATTATTATTAACTCGGGAATAGGCAGGTAGTCTACTACTCTTCTTGGCATTCCATACAAGCCCAGTATGTGTTGAACACCAAATATTAGTGCAATCCCAACAAATGTGAGTACAAAGTGAATCTTCGCCAAACGCTGATCATACATACGGCCGGTTATCATTGGGAACATGTAATAGATGAACCCAACAAAGGCGAGTGTAATGGTTCCCATGATAAACAAGTGCATGTGTCCTACGACCCAATAACTATCGTGAGTTAAAAAGTCTAAGGGCATAGCACTATTTACCACACCGCCTGCTCCTGCTGAGAAGAACAACAAGATGGCTCCTACACTAAACAACATCGGCGCGGCAAACTTTATTCTTCCACCCCACATTGTCGCAAGGAAGTTAAAGACGTGCATGGCAGATGATGGTACAGCAGCCAATGTCCCTACCATAAACACAGTCTTTTCTGTGAAACTCATACCCACGGCGAACATGTGGTGTGCCCAGGATCCAAAGCCAATTATAGCTATTACTACCAACGCTATAACTCCAGAGTAATAGCTAAACAAAGGCTTTCTTGAGAAAGTCGGTATCATTTCGTACATCATACCAATACCTGGAAGGAGGAAGATGTACACTTCTGGATGGAATGTAAACCAGAACAAGTGTTGATATGCAATTGGATCTCCACCCATTTCAGGATTAAAGAATCCAGTTACTCCCAACCTATCTGTATAAAGCATAACTAGGGACGCCGCAAAAGTAGGAATAGCTACTATAATCATTAATGAGGTGACAAGAGTTGCCCAACTAAACAATGACATTTTCATCAAAGGCAAGTCCGGATGTTTCATCTTTAGTATGGTAACGGTGAAATTAATAGCTCCTAACACAGAAGACAAACCTAATAATTTTAATGCTACAATCCACAAATCGGCAGATGGGCCTGGTGCTTTTAATATAGAATATGGAGGATAAGCATTCCAAGTAGTATCAGAAAATCCTGCCCAAAGCATCATCATACAAGGCGGAATCATCCAAAATGCTACAGCATTGAGCTTTGGCCAGGCCATATCTTTGTATCTAACCATAATTGGAATAAGATAATTACCTGCCCCAGCTCCAAATGGAATGAGCCATAGGAACAATAGCGTTGTACCATGAACAGTAAAGAATCGAGCAAAATCCGCTTGGCCTTCAAAAAGCTGTATTCCAGGTAAAAATAATTCCGCTCTGATTGCCATAGCAAGACCTCCTCCAGCGAACAAAGCCACCATGGAAGCTATTATGTATAATAACCCGATATCAGTATGGTGGGTTGAAAATATAATCTCCCATATGGGACGAGGTTTTTTTAATTCTAGAACCATTTTGTTATAATAAACACCCCTACAGACATAGATTTGGAATATGTCTATAAAAGTATTTGGATTCTAAATGAGGAGTATTAATATTAAAATATAAAAAAAAGAGCAATTACAAATAAATTTTTAATAACTTCTTGGCTTGTGTTATAAAAACTATATACAAGTATCAAAATAAAGGAATAATCTATTGTACAGTCAGCGTTCCTGTCATAAACGGATGAACCGTACAATGGAATGGATGTTCTCCTGCCTCAACATTGGAAGTATCAATGTCAGCTGTACCAGCAGGCATAATGATGCTTGTATCGAAAAGCTGACCGGCATCTGCGTCACCTGGTGAAGCACCGCTCGTGACTGTATGGGGAGCAGTATCATCATTTGACACGGTAATTATTTCACCTTGCGATGCCGTAAGTGTATCTGGTGAGTATGATGGATTGCCAGGAGTTGCGGCTCCCGTGGGTATAGACAGTGTTACTGATGATGCACCCGTTGCAGTTTCATTGCCAGAGCCTGAACCAGAGGTAGCATTGGATGAAGCATTGTCTCCTCCCGTAGTTGCTGCTCCTTCTTCTTCAGTACCGGCACTAGATGTAGTTAAATCTCCAGGCTCGACCACTCTCATGGTACCTGTTCCTGTAGATCCTACCTCGCTTCCGCCTGGTGCTACTATTGTGGCTGTGCCTGTCCCTTGAGATATGGTAGGTCCAGATTCGGATGTTGAAGCAGTGGATGTAGTATTTTCGGTATTAGGTTCGACAAATAACCTGGCTCTCATATCCTGATGAAGCATACCGCAATATTCTCTACATTCGATTAGGTATTCCCCGGGTTCATCAAAAGTATTCCACACAGTGTTAACTCTACCCGGTACTGCATCCATCAGGATTGCAAAATCAGGTATGTTAAAACTATGAACTACATCAGACGAGACGATCTCAAATCTATATGGCACACCCTCTTTAACATGAAGTTCGTTTATTTCTTGAGTACCGTCTGCGTGTTGAAATGACCAAAACCACTGCTGGCCTACAACCCTGACGGTCTCAGAATTGGGAGGAGCATATTCTAATGCATGTTCTATATTCCATGCTTCTGCACCAACCCAAATCAGGAGGGCCGTAACAACTCCTATATATATCCACTCAGGAGTAGCGTGTCCCATTATGCGTTACCTCCAGAACTATTATTCAAGTTCTTGAATCTAGGATGAGATTCCCTAAATCGCCATGAGATATATACGTTCAAACCCTGTACTACCGCTCCCACGATAAATGCTGCAACCATCATTCTGTAAAATAGACCCCAAATCTCCACTCTACGTACTACAGATTCGCCTCCTTCAGCAGCATAAGCTATTTCGATAATACTTTGTATGCTTATGACAGCCATAGAACTAAAAATGAAAATCAACAACATTTTGTTAACAGAGTAAAAGGCCATAATTCTTATTCTCCACTCTCTTTGGATTGGTGAATCTATCTGTCATTTAAGGCTTTTGCTGGTGTGGTTTGTTATATATTTATAAATTACGCTATCATTTACACAAACCAGCCGGACAAAAGAAACTGATTAGATAGCTAAATCTAAAATTCGGTTAAAAACCGTTTCATATTTAATATGTTAAAACCACATAAAGTAAGAGTACCCTCATAACTCTTCAATACACTAATGGATGCATTAGGGATTTGAACACTGTAAACGGAAGATGGTTTTATGTTCATTGCAAGAGATATTGCAGCCTTTATGGGATCCAGGTGAGATATAAATAAAATATTTTTATCTTTATGTTTCTCCTCCATTTCTTGAATCAAATGGCGGATTCGTTCTCTTACCGAGCCAAAGGATTCTACTTCGAATTCAAGTAAAGAGTTTTCATTATCGTTATCTGAATAGAATTTTGCAAAGAGATCGCCATGTGTAGAAATAACATCATCGTAGTATAACCCAACGAGTTTCCCTAATTCAATCTCAAACAACCTTTCATCTAGTTCAAAGGACAAACCCAAGGATTTTGACGCGATTTCGGCTGTTTCGACGGTTCTGATAACAGGGCTGGAATAAATCTTATGAATAGGAATTGATTTTAGCAACTCACTGCTTTGACGTACTTGTTCCCTACCAAGATCAGTCAAGTGAGATTCAAGGTTTCTTCCAACTAGTAGTCTTTTAACATTATTGTATGCCTGACCGTGTCTCATAAAGATAAGAAGTGACATGATTTAGTAGAATTATATTAAAAATTATTTCAATATTAAACTATTCATATGATATCTCCACCTCGATAATTTAAGATCATTTTATTAATAGATCTATTGTAGCATTTCAGAATTAATAATACATATTCGATAGCCAGAAACCGGTTTTCGTCGATTGCTCTTGCTAAATTATTTGGTTAAAAAACCCAATTATCAAGGTTTGAATCAATTTTGTTCATAATTCAAACTACATTCTGATGCTTTTTAAAGAATTGTATTCTGCTACTACAATATAGACGTTAGATTAAGTATTATGATTCACTTTATTTTTACAATTGTTAAAAGCAAGGTACTTTAAAAAACATACTTGGTATCACATGAAAATACGATCTAACACGATCCATATCCTTGTTTAACGAAACATTAGCAATTTAGTAATGTTCTTCAACATGGTATTAAATTTTCCATTAATCCTTTAGTCTTGCTTGGTAATGAGGATATCTTTTTTTGCATATGTTTTTTTGTTTTTGAATAGATATTAGATTAAGGATTTTGATTATGATAAGGATTACTAGTATTTCTAGCATACATTTGTTTAATCAATAATGGATGAAAACAATTTCAAAAGAACAAAAATATTTACTTGTTCACTCGTGCTATATATATCGGAGTAGAATAATTAACTCATTAATATGAAAATTGGAATAATTGGCGGAACAGGCGGAATGGGCGAAGGCTTTGCATTAAGATGGTGTGTCAATCACGACATTTTATTAGGTTCAAGAGATAGGCAAAAAGCACAGCTGGTCGCCGAAAATCATATAAATAATATAAACAATAACAGTTTTTCAAAGAAAATAACTGGCAGTATTAAGGGCGATGATAACTTATCAGTTGCCAAAGAGAGTGATATATTGATTCTTTCCATACCGTATGAAAATATTGAATCTACTTGTAAGGATATTGGGAACATCATAAAGGATAGCTGTATTGTCGTGTCACCCATTGTACCAATGAGTAGAAACCAAGATGGATTTTACTATATCCCATTTGTGGATGGAAAAAAATCAGCAGGTGTTCTAGTAGCTGAGAATCTTCCAAATTGTAATAAGGTGATATCTGCATTTCACACCATTTCAGAGGTAAAGCTCAAAAACATTAAAGATTCATTGAATGCTGATACCTTTATTTGTACAGACAACAAGGAATCACTGCAAATTCTTAATAATCTAATAGCTGAAATAGAAGGCCTTAGATCGGTATATCTCGGACCTTTATCGTTATCTTATCAGGCTGAAGTCATGACTCCAATGATTCTTAATGCGTCTAAACAAAACAAATTAAAACATCCAGGCATCAAATTAGTATAAAGATAATTTTTAAAATGGATTTTGACAAGATAGATAAGAGAATCAGAGACAAGGATAGAGACAGACGCAAAGAATGGATGTTCCCTCTTGGGATATTATTTATCGTAATGGCAACCATTATTTTGATTAGGAACCTTATCTTGATTTCAACTGAATTTGGAACAGATTTTTTTATAGACAATTTTCTAAGCCCAGAGATAACTAACGAAAAGTTTGCCATAGCTATGTATGGAATTGGCCTGGTTCTAATCTATTTTGGAAAGAGAACAAGACAAGGCAATTTCCAAACCTAGATTAGGCGACCAACACTACAAATCTTTATTTTTATTCTTTACGAATTGTTCAATCTTGTCCATTGATTTATTTAATATGTCTTCTTGCGGCAGGTAAACGATCCTAAAGTGCCCCGATCCCATGCTACCAAATCCTGATCCGTGTACTGTTAATACTCCTGTTGAATTCAACAACTCAATTACAAACTCCAAGTCATTCTTCCATTTATCTTTAAGATCAATCTTTGGAAACATGTAAAATGCACCCTTTGGCTTGATACATTCCAACCCTTCAATATCATTTAAACGATTATACACTAAATCTCGCCTATATCTTAACTTATTTACCATGATCGGGAGGTGATCTTGAGGACCATTTAATGCGGCATTTGCAGCAATTTGGACTGGAAAGTTAGAAGCAATCCTAACTCGGGCAAGCTTGAAAATATTCTGTCTTAAAGGATCGAGTTGTCGTGAATTATTATTCATACAAACGTAACCACATCTTAATCCCGTCATCAGATATGTCTTTGAGAAACCGTTTAAAAGTACAACCGGCGCGTCTTTTGCCATACGGCCTATCCCACTAAAGCTCTCTTCGAAAAATATCTCATCATAAATCTCGTCACAAATGATATACAACTCATTTTCTGCCGCAATGTCAACTATGGATTTTAAACTCTTTGAGCTAAAAACCTCACCTGTTGGATTATTAGGATTTATGATGCAGATAGCCTTAGATTTATGAGTGATTTTTTTTCTTATATCATCTAGATCCGGAGTACCATCATCATAAATTTTGAATTCGGTAATGGTTCCACCATAAAACTTGGCATATGAAGAATATGGAGGGTAATAAGGACCTGGCAAAAGGACTTGATCGCCATCCTCAACTATAGATCCCATAACCATATCTAAGCCCTCGGAAACACCATTAGTAATCAAGACATCCTCAGGAGTCAATTCGAGTCCCTTCTTCCCTTTTTCTTTGTTTACGACAGATTTTCTAAGTTCAGGCCAACCTTCAGAATCGGTATAATAATCATTATCCGCATTCAGTGCATCAGCCAATGCCATCTTTATGTGCTTAGGAGTTTTGAAATCAAAAGCGACAGGATCGCCAATGTTTAGATACATTATTTCTTTACCTGTTTTTTGATACTCTCTTGCATGAAGCATCACGTCTCTAATTGCATATTCAACACGACTAATCCTATCAGAGACTCTCATTAACTATCAAGTTCCAATAATATCTTAAGAGACTAGATATTTGTATTTTTTTAATATCGAACAAGCAATTGATTGATGCTATTGCAACAAAAAACAATTCCTCAGCAGTATAAAAGCCAGTCACTACTTTAAGATCATTATATCTAAATCTAATTAGATTAATTTGCGGTTAAGCAGAGCCATAGTATATGGGTCACAACTATTTACGGGCGCAAGATGTTAGTTTTAATGGTTTTAGAATCGTAGCGAGTTCTATAGCCGCATAATTTAACAAATAGACAAAAGAATGACTCATTTCAAATTTGTAAAGGCCTCCTTTTCTAATTGAATATAAACTTGAATCAAATATCTATAAATTTGTTCAATAGTGTTTGGATCAAAATCCATTTGCTTTGCATAACCCCTGACTTTTGTAATTATGTTTTTAATTCTTGCCTGATCTTCAACCTCTGTGATATTTTTCTTGTACTTTGCTGCTTGCATAACATATTTGCCTCTCTGTACTAGTAGTGAAACAATTTTCCCATCAATCAAGTCGATGTTCGCTCTGATATCTCCCAGACAATTGCATTCGTATATTGTCAACGAATACTATAATACCTAAAAACGATTTAAATAATTACAAGCTAATACCCACTTTGGTCGATAGAATGGTAATGGATAGAGATATAAGTATTGTTGACCATATTATAGCATGATTAACGTTAAAAGGATAAAAACTATGATTAAAAAATGCATCTATGAAGAGAATACAGATGCAAAAATCAAATTGTTTATTCGAATTAATAATTTGCTACCCAAGGAGCTAAGAATAGAATCTCCAACAATGATTACAAGAGATTTTATCGATAAGGTATTGTATAGTCTAGAGGCAAGACTCGAAGGGAAATTACAGTCAAATACTATTTCATAGATGTAATCAGTTTCTCCAATGGAGGGAAAGATGATCGCAATCAAAATTTCTAAGTAATTAATTTAATTTTATTTTGATTCCATAAACTGAAAATTTTATAGACAGATCTAGTGTGGGCTATGAGGAAAAAATCCGTGGAACCAGGAGGAAAACCACTTAATAATCAAAAGTACATGGCAATATTTTTCCCTATCCAGATAGAAAATTCAATTTGGTATTATTTACCAAAATAAAAAAAGTCAATCTCTAACACTAACATATTTTTACATTCTCCCAGAAGATCATACATACAAAAGAATACACTTGAAAAACTCGATAAAAACGCCCAACTGGTTTAGATTTCTACAGGTTGGTCTAGGTATCCTTGTAGTCATATTGGCTATTCTAATAACAATCAACCCAATTGCAGGTTTTATTTCCATTGTATTGTTTTTAGGAATAATATTACTAATAATTGGAATCGAACAGTTGCTATCGGGTTATTTTATCAGGGAAGATCTCGCCTTTCTAGCACAGGTTTGAGTCTTGGTAATTATAATAGCAAGTATAGTTATAATCTATCCAACATTTACATTTATTTTTGTAGTCTTTTTAGTAGGTTTTGCTTTGATGTTTGATGGCGTATCAAGAGTAATCAAAGAGATTAATAACAAACATGAGGAAAAATCACGGTCTAGGGCTTTTACATAGGCACAGGTATCTTATCTATAACATATCTGTCTTGATATTGATATTTCCCGTGGTAGGAGAAATTTTCGTAGGAATGTTGATAGGATTCGCAGCATTAATAATTGGGTCAGATCATCATTATGGAGGGATTAACTGAGAGGTTTAGTATGACTTCCATTAGTGATACATTTAACAGAACAGGTAGAGACATAGAAAAATAAGTATCAAGGCTCTAACAGAATTGAGTTATGCGATAGATGAAAAAATCAATTTTTTTGTCGAAGGTATCTAGTTAACCTTGCTTTTTTATTCATTTACAATAAATCATCATGTTAAATAGTTTTGAAAAAACACCACAGACGGTGAAAAGATCAACATACCTCAAACATGTACTTGATGAAACCAGTGAACATGTTATAAGAAAATAGGTAAAGGGGTAAAAACAGTAGAATTGTTTATTTTTGAAGTAGCTAAAAACACTGATTTAGAAATCTAATAGATTATATGATCATTTCGGTCAAAATGCTGCTTTAAACATATTGCAAACCCGACATGCCCACAGTCATCAGCATTACATGTCATACACCAAGGCATACCCTCTCTATAACCAACAATCACAGATTGCCTAATACACTTATCGTATAAAATTACATATTTATTCTCAAAAAAATCCTTTACAACAATTAAGCAATCCCGTGATTCCCTGTTTTCTTCCATCAGCCATTTCATAAATTCCATAGTACCTAAATCCAGAGTTGATAACTCATGATCATTTTCGATTAATTGGGATTTTCCAGACAACCTTGCCTTATCTTTCCTTTCCAATCTTACTTCATCATCAAGGGTATTAAAGATATCTATAGTACCCTACCTGAAAACCAATCATTATTATTATATAACTCAAAAAAGATTGTGATAAGGTCTAATTGCAGGTACAGATGTTTTGAAGTTCAATTATATAGATCAAGTTGTAGAATCAAGTTCATCAAATTTTTTACATTGGAGGCATTGTAATATGATACACCCCATTCTTTTCAATCAGCACTTTAAAGTTGAGATATTAGATCAGAGTCGATGCTATTTGTGATTATAAAGTCATATTTTCCGAAAAAATATGAATCTTTGTACAAATGCCCATCTTCATAATTATCCCCATTGAAATAAGAGGGTTTAACAGATGATTGACTAAAACTGTATTGTGAATATATGGTTCAGAAATAATCTTACATTTTTCGTCTACCATTATCATGAGATTAGAATATCAATCATACAAATAGAAACTCGATACTAAATGACGAGTGGATTATCTCCAATTACACATAAAAATCCCCAAGAAAGTAGGATCCAAGAAAAACCAATCAAGGCGGTTGAATCATCAATTAAACAACTAATAGCCCTGAAGATGTTAAATCCATATAAGACAGCCCCTACTACTATATGAATCTCTAGCCAAATTAGAACGATAGTTTTATTTCTTACCTGTTTATAGTAAAATATCTTGACAAATTTCCATTCTAACGGCTTTAAAATATTAATATCGATTACTACTATAGTAACAGTAACATGATAAACATGTCATATTAATCAAAAAATCTCTCCCTGGATCTGAAAAACTGTGCCATTGTCAAACAGCACGGTCCGATCTAATAGAGGAAATCTCAGATATCAAAATTATGAGTTTTTATTCTGTATTAGAACAAAAATTCATAAGAACTTTAACAAATAGTTACACAAATTTAACGGTTTGATACCATAACGTGATATTGATATTGAGATATTTACCCTTCAACCTACTCAGTTTATAGGTAATTAACATTACAATCAAAGGTCAAACCGACTTTATTATACAATATAGGATCAAGGTATTTTGATTCAATTTCATTTATCACCTTATATTTTTCACAGAAATAGGTGACGTTCAAACAATTCTCTTGTGTCAATAAAAGATCGAAATCATTGGATTTAGTAATCAAATAATTCTAATCGGTTAATAATTTCAATTTCGTGTGAATGATGCTGAATACACGTCTGTAAATGAAAATAACAAGAGTGTTTTGAGCATTTCACGCATCTTGCTATGGGTTTAGCAAGGCATCCACTCACAAAACATACTATTCTATCAAAATAGCGCGTGTTAGATTGATATGATATTCTATCTACCACAAAATGGCTGACTGCATCCTTACAAGGATGGTTCATTTAGCATTAAGAATAATGTACAACAATCATTATTATTTTTGTATTTTTATTAGAATTTAGCCAAATACAATAGGATTTTATATAAATTTCTGAATTCTGTCATATTTTAATAAATTATCAAACTTTATGTTTATTTGTAGTCCTGGTCATATAGTTCACAGACTGTGTATGAGGTAGTTAATGCAGAGTGAAAATTCTGAATTAACGACTTTTAAGGAGAAGAATTGGATTATTGATCCTGAAAAATAATTACTAACCTATTGCATTGCCTTTGTAATCACTTCCATTCCACCAAACAGTACGGACATTATCCTAGGGGCAAGAACTAAGAGGAAGCCAAAGCTAGACAGGTTCACTGACCCTATTCATATTCTTATTAATGTCCGTCGATCATTTTGATCTCTTTTTGTGCTCTGCCTCTGGAATAATGTACATTCACTGAATATATATGAAATATCTTTCCTTAATCTACTAAAGAATTATAGGATAAATTCAAGTAAAATTGTTACATAAATCTTGTATAAAAGTAATCAAATTTTTGCAAATAGAATTTAATATCTAATTACTGATGGTCATTGGCTAATTGGTACGATATACCTTTAACTATTCTTCGAATGCCAATCATTCTGACCACATCTATTAAGAGGATATTATGACAAAGCATACTATAGAATCATCAAATGCAAAAGTGATTTAAGAAATTTCATCTAATTTGCTAAAATTTCCGAATGTAACTACTGAACCTGGAATTATGAGCCTCATAAATTCAGCGTACATCTCATCCCCGCTCTTGTCTCCTTCCATAGCCTTAATGAATTCCTGAACGTGTTTGGCATCTCGATATGATTGTATTTCCATCCATACTTCCTCATCATCGCGTGCGGATAAGGTTTTTGCAATGTTTATGAATTCCATCATATTCCCTCTAGCAGTGAGAGTAAAAACTTCAAATTTCAACACACCGTGTTTCATGAAAAAATCATGGGAATGTTTGTTAACCTTTACTAAAGCATCATGATTTACCTTGGGAGCACGGTATAAGAAAATAGCTATTTGGCCGGCGGAATCATCTGATATCATATTTGTACTTGGATAATTCATCAGATAATGTACATATTATCCCAATAAAAATCAGTACGCAACTAGAATATACCATGTAATTAGCAAAATACTGTATTGTATGTAATAGGGTTGCTGATGGTAATTGCTTGACTTTTGATGATAAAGATGAAGAAAGTGAAGACTATTATGGATACAACTAAGCGAGTTAAAGTAGGCTATTTTTGAATTTATAAAACCATGTTTAAAGTCTTTTAAGGACAATATTACCATACAGCATCATAATGAAGTTCTCATTACCATGAGATATGAACATAGGTATAACAGCGTCACCACATATGTCTTAACCATCAAAGTATTTTACCCTTTAAGGGTATTACCATCATTAACTAATGGAAAAAGGTTATTCACATTTTCTTAGTATTAGATATCACTCAGGATGTCAAGTATTTCATGTTCAGAAACACTATAAGTAGAATTTGTGATTGTCTTGATAAAAGGATTAACATAATTATTTATTGGATAGTTAATTGTCATTAACCTGAGGCGTTTGCGTATCCACAATCGCTATGACATTTTAGGACTCGCTATCAAACCATCTACAGATACTAAAAGGCATCAAGCGTTACTACTTTATGTTCCTGCAACTCTAATTTTTCTTCTTAAATAAAGTATGCAAATTCTTCAAGCAGTCAAAAAAAAGACGTGGGTTTTTATTATTCCGATTAGGCATGTATATACATTAGGGGATATTTAAAAGGAAAAAAATTTGCATGTAAACCGAACTAATAGTTTTTTTGCAATAGAAAGGCAATGAACCCAATCATGTATCATATTGGTATTGATATAAGAAAGATAGTCAATCATTCAATTAAGATTTTGACAGTATCAAGATGAGATTTTATCTATCTTTAGAGGGACAAAACAGATTCTAATAATAAAAATATCAATTTTACTAACCAATAATAGTTAGCTTTTTGATAATCTACGGACTTTTAGTTTTATATTTGTCTTATTGGTCGATATAGAATCAAGAGTGATTTCGAGTAAAGAAGCTGTCAAGGAAATTTGGAGCATGGGAGATTATAGGAACAGAGGTCAGTTTTTTCCTCCTGTTTCGGCCCGTTTGACTGAACTTGTAGGATTACAAGCAAATGAATTGGTGTTAGATGTGGCATGTGGGTATGGCAATACCTCAATAACTGCACGATTTAAGGGTGCAAAGGTAACCGGAATGGATATTACACCAAAGCTTTTGGCATTGGCAAAGGAGGAAGAGAAGACAGCTTACATTGATGGGATAGATTGGAGGGAAGGTGATGCAGAAAACCTACCATTTGAAGATGAGACATTTGATGTTGTACTATCAACGTTTGGCCATATTTTTGCACCAAATCAAGAATTAGCAGGAAAGGAAATAGTACGGGTTCTAAAGAAAGGAGGGCGATTGGGTATTACAAGTTGGCCGCCAGAACTCGCTGTTGGAAAGTTATCAGAGGTTGTTTCCAAATACAACCCATTTGCATCTTCTGAGGCGTTTTCTCCATATAATTGGGGAGTTACTGATAAAGTGAAACGACTATTACCGGGTATCAGAGAAATTTATTTTGAAAGAGATACAATCAAGATTCCGGTTTTGAGTCCAAATCATTACTGGCAGGACACAATTACCAAGTCGGGTTTTATGATTAAAGTGATGACAGAATTGAAAAAACAGAATAATGAAAATAAGATAAGATCATTTAGAGACGACTACACCAAGGTTTTGAAGCGATATATTTTGCATAACGAATTGAGGTTAGGATATCTAATAACAATAGCAAGACGATAAAATCACTGACAGGTTATTATTTATGTTCATGTCTAACATCGTTACTAAATTGATCTTTATTTAATGTATATACTACTGATGGTACACTTGACAGCCGCGATAGAGTAATAGAAATCAAATAACTATTTCCAATAACCAAAAATCAAATATGTAAAATACAAATTACTTGGAAGTATAGTTAAAAAAGTCATATTTCTATTTGATAGGATATAGAATAACTCACCCAAGAACTTTTTACTAATTTAGGATACAAATGTGGTTTAGCCAAACATGGTGAGATTATTGATTTCGTTCCAATACTTTTCAAACAAAATTTCTTGAACGAGAACATAATTTCTATCTGATGTAGAGGATGCGATCAGAGGAGGGTGGATATTACGATGATCATGGATTATCCGCAATAATTGACTCCCGTCGATAATAATCAAACATTCATTAAGGCTTTCAAGTTTCGCTGAATATTCTAACTGAATAAGATTACCTTTAGTCTTTTGGTTTATCAATTGTACATTATAAAGTAAATCAGGATCAAAACTGTCAACTAAAATCTTGATTCTTGCATTTCTCGCAAGTAATATTGAACAATACTTCCAAATATTTTTGGAATAAATAAAATGCTTAAAGATGTGAATGGATGAGAATATAATTAATTCCCTGTTGCATTTGTTAATTAAGGAGATAATTTCATCCTCTATTTCATCTGAATTTAATATGATTCTATCTGATCTTGAACCTTCATGCGTTTCTAATTGTTTTATACGCTTTTCAAGAGGAATAGCAATTTCCCATAACTGATCAAACAGCGCTTGTTGTTTATCTATCAATGCTCGTGAATTACTAAAGAATACTTGCTGTGGTTTTGGGCTGCCTTTATGAAATATGGAAACGACATAGGCCCGGTTGTCTAGAATTCCAAAATTACTTCTAATATCGTCCAAGTGTCTTATTTCGTAGTTAGGTATTGACTTTATTTGTTCAATATTTTCTGGAACTGCTTCAACTATTAACCTTATCTTTAGGTTTTTTTCATCGATTAATCTTTCCATTGCTTCATATCCTTCATGTAAAAGATTAAAGTGAAAATTAAACATCATTTTATCCCACACCATATCAAACCCCTTCTCAACTACGTTTATGGCTCCTGCAATCATACCTTCTAGCTGATCAACATCATAGATGACTTCTGTCACCTCAGGATGATAAAATTTTGATTTCCTTAACTGCTGGTATGTTGAATCATCCAATATCAAGGATTTTTCCATATTATGTATTAAAGCTTTTACGGATCATGACTACTAGTTAGTTATAGACTTTGTGTTGTTTACGATAGAAGTCATATTAGTTTTATAGAGAGAAAGATCTACCCATAATTCAAGATAAGATAAGCACAAAAAACGATTCCAAATGTCACATTTTATTGTACATGTACCATTAACCAAGTTTAAGTAACCTAAAGGTAGCGATCTACCTATCAAATATATAAACGGATCAGAGCAAATTTGATAGATGAGCGATGTAGATCGTTACCTTGATGCGATTCATCTCGTTATTGGTTCACTTAATATTTAATTAGCAAATTGTAAGATATAAATAAATAGTAATCATTTGCAAATAGGTGCAATTACTAATGCGATTGTTATATATCTTTTTAAGTTGTTTTTAGAATTAACAGATATCAACAAGAGATCACCATAATATCTTATCCAAGTATGCTATAAAGTGGAAGAAAGCCTTTTATCATCACTCTCTTTGATTGTTAGCAATGATAAACGAAATTGACAGGAATAACAAGAATGATCTAAACGGGATTACAAAAGATCAAAAACAGTCATTAGGGTTTGAAAGTGATCGTAACCTTCAAGCAAGTGATATCGAAAGGGAACAGATGGAAGTTCGACAACGAGTATTTAATCAATCACCCGAGTATAAAAAGAGAGAGATAGTGTTTGCTCAAATTCAAAAAATTAATAATCGCCTATCGAATCTGGAAGAGAAAGTAGATGAAATACTATCCATTTTGAAAGCGACAGATTAGATTAATTTTGTCAGTTGTTTCAAGGCATTGTGATCTTTGAACTACAAAACTTGATGAAACAAAGAGCAATTCTTGCCTGTAATGTTTACATATTGAAGAAAAACAAAATCACACAGTTTGTTACCGTTCAATAGAGCATTTGATGCTGGTTGCAATGTCATCAATTAGAGATTCAAACGCCTTTGAGGTTAACAAACCTTAATTCCAAGTAATAGAAATTTGATATTTTAGAGGTATAGATATAGGTGGATGATCTACTTAATGAATGAAATAAGAATAATAGTAATAATAAAAGTAATTTTGATAGATTGTTAAGTGGTGTGATATCGATTAGAATGAATCTGATATTATAGCTACTGCGATAATATTTTGATCGGATTAATGTCAAATCAAAAGAGATTGTGGAAATAGTATTTGAATAGTTCCTTCCTGCTACTTCCAATATATTATGAATTCATGGGATGGATGGATGGATGGATGGATTTAATAGATATCAAAACACAATTAACCGAGTATAGGATCTCTTATATATTTTGATGGCATGAAAAGACCGTGAAATATAGTAGTATAAGCATTTATTCATGTTTGATTGCAATATCGTATATTCTAGTGATTGGAGCTCTCTACTATGAACATGCTAATGCCATTTCAAGTAATGTTAGTGCTGGAGCAGATGGTGAGAGGTGGGACAAATTTATCCCACAAAATGTAACTATCAATGCTGGTGAAAATGTTACATGGACCAACACAATGAGTGTGGTAGAACCTCACACAGTCACGTTTATTAAAGATAAGCAGATGATTCCACCCTTAGTTGCACCCTTTAGTGTTTCAAACGATACTGAATTTATTCCTGCTGTACCCTCTCCAAATGTAGAACCAACGATTATATCCGACGACTCAAATCCAAACAATAAACTAGTAATAGTGGACAACCTAAGAGCATCCTCCCCTGTTGTTATTGACAACAACAGGACAGATATAACATACCTTCAACCCAACTCGAATTATTCTTTTGTAGGCAATGAAAGTTATGTTAATTCCGGCTGGATGTTTCCGGTAGGCCTAGTTCCGCCAGGTGCACCGCCAATTACCTCATTCACTGTAACTTTTGAAAACCCTGGCACCTACTACTATATCTGTGTACTTCATCCTTGGATGTCAGGCACTGTCATGGTAAAATAGATCTATTTTAGATATGAACACCATCTAATTTCTGTCAGACAATTAGGACAAGTAAGGAGTTTATTATATTATCTTAGTTAGTGGAAGAAGTACTTATTCCTCAAGCTACTCCTTTTTGTCAAATATTATCTCACAATCAAGTTAATTAATTAATTGTTCAATGCAAATTGATGTCATGTCACTGACTTGCGATTGCTATGAACAAAGATATTCAACCATTATATCTTATTTTATAAAAACAATAATATACGATTCTATTTGCACTGAATATTTTGGAACAATATCGTTACTAATAAAGTAAGGCAAAGAAAAAGATTAGGAACCATATAAATTAACCATTAGGGTCAGGGACAATTAACTATTATAAACTATTCAAGAATAACCCAAAGTTATTTGCATTTGGTTACATAAATTTTACCCATATCTTCTTAATAGTACCAGAGTTTTGTAATAAAGGGGATAAGATCCTGTATCGGATAATCAGATGATAAAATTGAAATATCAATATAAAGAATTAAGACCGACTATTTCACAATACCAGGACTATTTTCAAATTCGAAATTACTATCTAATACGTTAAATGCCAGTCATCATCTCAAAAACCGTTCCATTCATTCACGGCTTCGAAAAGAAAGACATCAGCTTCCATTTCGACTATCAATTCTGGTTGTATGAGACTCTTAACTTCTACCATTGTTGTTACGGGACCTATATCTTTAAAGAATTCAGCGTGAGCTCTACCAATGTTCCTCCATTCAATAATAGAGATGGTAAAGATTCTTGTTCTGACAATTGAAGACAGATTTGCACCCACTTGTTCCAATGATCGACCTATCTTCTGAATTATGTATTTGGTTTGGGTGTACGAACCTCCTAACCCTACAATATCCCCATCTTCATCTACTGCAACAGTTCCTGATACAAATATCATTGGGCCAATCTTGACTAATCGAGAGTATCCAACTTCTAATTCCCATTTTGTTCCAGATGAAACATTGCGTCTCATGTTCTACGTTTCATATTCCTAATTAAGTAGTTTTATTAGAGTTACAAAAATACAAGGAAAATTCCAGTAATAGAGGATAAAAGTTAATTACGTATCTATAGAAAGATTAAATTTAATTTTTAAGATCCAATCGGCATGAGTTGTAATGGCTTTATTATTCTTAAATCCTGGAATTGGAACAAGATTATAGAATTCTGTTACATCCATTCAACAAATTGATTACACTTACAATTAGTGAATTTACATTTTAGATCATTACCTTGATCACTGGTATCATAGATATGATCCTGTCTTTGATGAGAACACTGTTTACACAACTTTTTCTCATCTGAAACGGGATTAGTTTTCATCTTACCAGCTTCTCCATTTCTCTAATTTATTGGTTATTCACAAGTGTTATAGATTAAAATATTTGTTATTAAGAGATGACCATATTTGAATACTGCAGCTAACAAGAGATTTCAGCATAGTTGGTAAAATAAGAATGAGAAGGTGTGAGACAAATGTTCCGTAATAATTATCATATTTGGTAACATATTCTCCATCATCACGATGTACGATTGTGAGAAGATAAGAATAATAAATAAAGTATATAAACCTAGTATAACAAATTTGTAGTATATTTTATGATAATAGCTATATGAAATAAAATTAGATAACAAAACGCATGAACAAAATATACTTATTTGCAATAGCTAGCATATTAGCAACAGCCTCTCTAGTAGCTGCAACGTTTACTGCCGCGCAACCATCATTTGCTCAGACTCTACCACCAGATGAGGAGACAGGATCTTCTAATATGACTGGTGGAGGTAATGCGACGTATGGTGGTGGAAACGCAACGGCCGAAGCCAACACTGGAAACTCGACAGATTCCATGTAGATACGTGTGCATCGTTAGTAAAAATAGCATTGCTGTTCAATTAACCTTTTTTATTTACCTTCTAAATCATTTTACAACATTTGACCAGGTTCTTATAAAAAGAAATATCATGATATGTCTATTTTCATCGTTAGTTTTAAGAAAGAACAGGACATGTTAAAGATAGTTATCGGAATATATGAATAAATCCACTTATCTTCAGTAATTATCTATCATTGTAGCATGGCAAATTATATAACTGCCATATCAATATAAAGAAAAAGAGGGTCCGTAGCGTAGTCAGGATATCGCGGCGGTCTTCGGAACCGCAGGTCATGGGATCGAAGCCCACCGGGCCCGTTATTCACATGGGTTCAAATATTTCTGCGTCACACATAACAATAGGAGAAAGGAGGTCATAGTTGCCCGCTAAGTTAATCACAACAATCAAAAATATAGACGTCAAAGTAGCAAATCAGACCAATAGACAAATAATAAAGGAATTTTACGAATACCTAAAAACTATTGACACTTCTGAAAATTATCAGAATGGATTACTTAAGGTCCTGATAAGATATGCAGAATATATAGGAGTGTATACAACTTTTTATCAGATTCAAGAAAAAGAACAAATATTAAATTTCCTAGATTCGAAAAGAAAATCTGACAAGGATGATCCAGATAAAAAATGGATCACTACATGGAATGATTACCTTTGGAGATTAAAATATTTCTACCGATGGCTAAATAATGCTAGAGATAAAGGAATAAATGCAAAATCGTATGACACCTGGAATACACCAGATTTTATCAACATAAAAATGAAAAGAACAAAGAGACTAAGTCCTTATTTGGAAACAGAGATTTGGGATAGAGATGAATTGACTACAATAATAAAATATGAACCATACAAAAGGAACAAGGCAATTCTATCTTTATTATGGGATTTAGATGCAAGACCTCACGAGATCACATTATTAAAAATCAAACACGTTAGATTAAAGGAAAAATATGGAGAGGGGGAAATACCACATGAAGCAAAAACTGGTAGTGGTCCCATGTTACTTACGTTCTCTTTTCCTTATGTAAGAGATTGGTTAAATGAGCACCCTTTCAAAAACGAACCTGAAGCAAGGTTAATATGCAATCTGCTAACTGGGTCATCTATTGGACCAGACCAAATATATGACGTAATGAGACAACTTAAGAAAAGAATTCAGAGGTTAATTGACTATAATGAAATTACTGATTCCAAGGAATTAGAACAGATTCGCTATTTACTTAGAATAAAGAAATGGAATCCATATTGCATACGCCATTCATCGATCTCGTATGATTCTGACTACCTTCCAGAATACGCCTTAAAGAAGAAGGTTCGATGGAGTATGAACTCAAAGCAAGGCGCTCGCTACATAAAGAAGAGAATGGGTAACGAATTAAAAATCAAAATATTAGAACATAATGGAATCATTTCAGAAGAAATGTCTAATAGGAAACCGTCAGTAGCAAACTGCCCTAGATGTGAATTGGTTAATGCAATAGAAAATAAGTATTGTTCATCTTGCTCTTATCCGCTTGTTCCAGAAGCTTTCGACGAAATTAAGAGGTCAGAGGACGAAAAAATAGATAGACTCAGACAGGAGCATGACAGGAATATGGCCACCCTGAAGACTGATATGGATAATAAATTTAACAAGATCCTATCTTTGATTCAACAGAATCCTGGTTTAGCTTTTATCAAGCGAGAGTCATTGGAGAATAAATTTTAAAATATATTATCTTGACACTTGCCAATTTGTCGAAAAGAAAGGTCATCTATCAATTTATTTCTCAAGTCAAAAAGAAAATCGAGTATAACTGCTATCTCATGACCTAGGTTATTTTCTTTAAACTTATTGTAACAATTTGAATACGAAGTTAAAGACAAAAATCGCAACTGATTTTCCGAAATGAAATTCAAAAAATCTTTTAATATGGATTGATCTATACCTTCGAGTTCTATCATAAGATTTGATTGAAATCCTAATAATTTTTCAAATGTCAATCTATTGATATAATAAAGGATTTTCTTATTCTTTATTTCATGAGTCCAATTGATAAAAGAAATAAGGAAGGACAAGCTAATAAAATCAAAAAATATTCTCAGTATTTCAAATAATAACAATCTATCGTTTTCCTTTTTGATCTTATATGTCAGTTCAAAAAAGGACCTTTCGAACAAGTCTAGATCTTTTATTAATCCAATCTGCAAGTCCTCATCCTTGAGAAATAATTTAAGATTTTGACTATTCAATTTTTCTCTCTCTATATCTATTAAATTCCACTTTACTAGATCATCAAGCAATTTGAAGACTGTTACCCGAGAATATTTTCCATCAAGGAAATTAACGATGAATTGTTTATTGCAACCTGGATTTGACTTTAAGATTTGTAAAACATCCAAGTGTCTTTGAGAAAGGTTATCTTCCGTTGCTTCAGGTTTGCCATAATTATCTAGGTCTAACTTTCTTTTTATATTATCAATCTGAAGGGCCATGATATTCAGCCTAGCGTCTCTTTCCTCAACGTAATTTTTATAGTATAATAAATTATCGTATTCCTGTTTCTCAATTGTTACAAAATCGGTCATAACTGTATAGTGTCGTATAGTAGTATATCATCATATATAACTATATATAATTCTGTATTGTATGTATGGGAAAAACTACTATTCTAATAGAAAAAAAGACGAGAGATGCGCTCGTAGAACTTGGAAATAAAAAACAAACGTATGACCAAATAATAAAAAACCTGATACAACAAAATAAAAATTCAGAAAACTACCATAACTTGAGTACATAACGCATTAGCTGAATTGGGAAGGAGTTGAATAAAATGGAATTGAATGAGTATAGGAAAAGCAACAAAAATCTAGTTGATAATATTGAACTTTGCGAATATATTGGTTGTTCAAGAAAGGCCAGTACAAGAATAACAATATCTACGGAACATTTTGGTAATCTAATTTTAAATCTATGTTCATACTGCATTGATGGATTCATGCAAAAACAGGGGGTAAAAAATTATGAAATTCGTACTTTGTAGTCAATTTTTGGAATATGGTAAGGAATACAGCCTTGAGAGGACCAGTTCAAGAGATTCTAACATATGTAATCATGATGAGAGATATGGATATAGATACTGATTTTTGGTTTTACAATATAGGAGTAAATATCATCGGTTCTGACACTAGGATCAAGAAGACTTTTGAGGATTGGGGTCAGTGGCAGAACAACTCAATGTCTGATGTAGAATATGAACAGAAAAAACGAAATGGCGAATATATCAATGGTTGCGCAATTGTAACAGGTAGAGTGTGGAGGGGAAAATATGAAGGAAAATACTTGTGTGCTATAGACATAGACAATAAGAGTGGGATAGACAATTTTTTGAGTCAATGGGGTAAAAATAATTCTTTAGAAAAACTGGCAGAAAAGACGTTAGCAGAGTGGCATCCTGACAATAGGAACAAAGCCCATGTATATTTTATAGTAGAAAAACCCTTATCCAAGAAATCTGGAATTGGTAGCAACAGCTCAAAGAATAGATCAGATTCTGAAATTATTCCTGCTATTGAAGTTAAATCAGAAGGTAAACATGGTATAATGTTTTGTTCTCCTTCTTTTCATAAAGATGGATCTAGATATGAAATTATTGGAACAAGAGTTCCAGCTGTATTGAATGCAGAACAATCCCAAGAATTAGAAAACAGAATTAATCAAATCTATGCTAAATATAGTTTTCAATCACAACAACATGAAGGAGGGAATGGAGATGATGATAAAACTCCAATTGAGGAGTTATTCAAGACAGATTTTGAGATTTATGAGAACAATAACAGAAGTGAAGCGTTGATGAGAATCATGGAATCCTTAATTCAAAGACTCAAAGGTATTTATTCAGAAGAGAAAATTAAAGACATGTGTCATGAGTGGAATCAGAAACATTGCAAACCTCCACTAGATGATTCAAAATTTGAATATCAATGGGCATGTAGCAAGAAATTCTTACAGGTAAATTCAATTATTGAAAAAAAGGAATCTGAAACTGGTTTACCACAAATATCAATTCCAGATTTAATATCCTCTATAAAGGAAAGAAGCATTGAAATATTCCAAGATCAAATTAATGTATTCTATGTCGGTATAAAGATAAATGATCATATTGAATCTATACCCTTGCAGAGTAATAGATTTAAAAGTATTATTAGAAAAGAATTTTTTGATAAAACAGGGACGCTGATAAGCGATGAAAAATTAGATGGAGTTTTGAAACTAATCGAATCTCAATCAATGTTTGATGACCACATAAGAAGAATTAATTTGAGTTTACGAGTAGCAAAGTTAGATCAAGACCAGGACAAGGAAAATAACAATTATATTTTCTGTTATGATCTGACTACACCAAAATGGGAGATTGTTAAGGTATGTGCAGATGAAGGATGGAAAATCGTCGCGGATAACCAAGAACCTATCTTTAAAAGATACGAAAATAATAGTTCTCCACAGATATATCCATCAAAAACATATGCAAAGGATATTTTTGAGCAATTCTTAAAGCTATTCAACTTTCAATCAAAAAATGATATTCTACTATTTTCAGTTTATCTTGTATCCTTATTCATCCCAGATATTCCCAAAGTAATTCTGATTATTAGAGGAACAGGGGGTGGAGCAAAGACCACCACATTTAGAATGATAAAAGAGATTGTTGATCCAGGCAGTATTGATACGTTCTCATTTCCTAAACAAATCAACGATTTGGTTCAAACTTTGGATCACCATTATGTAAATTTTTTTGATAATGTTTCTTACATTTCTGACGAGGTTTCTGATTTGTTATGTAGAGCTGTAACTGGCTCGGGTAATATGAAGAGGGCATTATACACAACTGATACTGATTTCATCTACAAGTATAAAAGGTGTATTGGGATTAATGGGATTAATCTGGCTTCAACAAGAGCAGATTTTCTTGATAGATCTTTAATTATAGAGGTAAAAAGAATAGAAAAGGAAAAAAGAAGAAAAGAGGAGGAAATAAACAAGGAATTTCAAGAGTTAAAACCTTTAGTTTTAGGATTCATTTTTGATATGCTGGTCAAAGTGTTAAAATATAAACAGGAACATACGAATGAACAGATTCTAAAAAATGGCTATCCCAGAATGGCTGATTTTGCAGAATGGGGTGAAATTATTTCCAGGTGTTTGGGTTATGAAGATAATGAATTCCTGAATGCCTATTATGATAATATTGCCAATCAAAATGATGAAGTAATAGAATCTTCTCCAGTTGCAGAAGCATTATTGTTATTTATGTTTGAAATGGAAAAAGAATATTGGGAAGGTAGTCCCACTCGACTCTACAGAGAGCTAACAGACATAATAGACCAGATAAAACCAGAATTAAAAAGAAGCAAAGAATGGCCCAAAGCATCAAACAAATTAACATCTATACTAAATAGCTTTGCTAATAATCTAAAAGAAAAAGGTATTGAAGTGATAACCGGAGAAAGGGATAATCATGGAAACAGAATTATCAAAGTTCATAACCTGAGAAAAAATAGCAGGTGTAATGTCAGTATGAAAAAGGATATTTTAGAATCGTCTAACCGAAAAGATAGCAGTCAATTCCATCCCAATATACACAGGATAGGTTATTCGGATAACTTTGAATGTCACTTATGTCCCTTAGTAGGTGATATCCATTTGATGAAAAGTCATATCTGTAGTGGCCAACGACTTTAAAATTAGGAAATTGCTAAAAAATAATTGACAGTTGATGAGTCCCTTTATTCATTGTAAAATTGATGAGGTTATTTTTTTAGTAGAATATTTAATTTCATTCCGAAATAAGCTCTAAAATACGTTGTCTAATAAAATACAATTAGACAATATAAGGTATATCTAAAATGGGTGAGTATTTGGGTGTCAATAGAATTATCTGCTCTTCTGGATATACAAGCAGTAGGAAAATCATCAAGTTTACATTCTAATCAATTATACGAAAATTTACTTGCTCAGACTATTAAAGAATCTACTTTTTAATGGTTAATAGCAGTTTAAGGAAGTTATTTTTTGAAATCCGGCCATGCTTGATAGTTATTAATTCTAGATACTGTTTACTTCTTAAGTAGAAACGAGACTACGTATGATCAAAAGTTATATTTTTGTTACCAGATCCAATAGCCGCTTTATTGCATTTGCCAGAAATTCTTTATCGATCTTTTCCATTTTTACTATTTTGTATTCATTTGAATTATCATAATACCTTTCAAAATCGGAATAAAAAACAAATAATCGACTATTAAAATCAGCTAATAGTCCAACATGAAAATCCTTCCAGTAAAAATCATGGATAGAATAATCTCCTTCATTATTTATGGTCATACAATCTTCGAGATTATTTTCGTTAAAATAATCAAACGCAATGGTAAACTTGTATCCGTGGTTAGTAAATTGATTCTTATATAGAATTTTGATATCCCTATTCTTGGTATTTTGGCTTCTCTCTAATATCAATAATTTTCCAAATTCATCTACAGCTTAAGTAAACAACCCCGCAGAAATTTCTAAATCAAATTCGATAATTCTTCCTGCAGCCTTTAATTTTTTTAATGATACCGTTTATAATATTATCATGGATTTCTTCGTAAAGTCTTTTTGTTATTATAATTTCTGATACAGTATGTTCATCGACAGTTTTAATCATAAAACTAGAATTTTATTTTTTAAGTCGGGTTAAAATAGTTATCTATGAATTACTTGGATAATTCGTAATAATAGAATAACATTTGAGAAATGATTAATGTTGTTGTTTATTAGTCAAGGAAATATTAGTCCTAAAAGATCTAATAATTATCCAAAAGATCTCCTTTGATATAGTTAAATTATAAGAAAATATACCAAAATAAATTCTTGCTATGGAGAGATCCGATATCTCATAATTTGGGGCGCTGTTAACTTAAGCGTTGATCAGCTCCTTGTTATGATAGTTGACAAACAGATTCAGCCAGTTTCGTATATGCTTCAACTTACAATTCTTTATTCTACATGGAAAGTAATCATCGAAACTTTCCGTTCTGTCCTTGATGTATTGCATAGTCCTTTCTATCAGGCTTTTCTCTAGAGAGGAATGGATATGATGTCTTAGTTTCAGGAATCGGCAGGCTTGAGGATACCATGTTCCACCATCGGTCGATACACAGTGTTTTCCGTGACTCTTAATCAAACTATCAAGGAACCTTTCTGCTACAAACATGTTTCTTTCCTTAGAGATGGATAGTGCGAGAATTTGCCTATTTTCCGGTTCAATTGTAACCCATAACCAAATGTACTCTGGTCCAACTTTGATCAACGTCTCGTCTATGATAAATTCTGAAATCCTTTTCTTTTTGATCGATATCTTCTGTGGTTTATACTTTTGAATCCACTTCCAAATTGCAACATGGCTTCTCTTCACCTTGTTTATATGAAATATTGCTTTGGAAACACTTCTAGTTGATAAACCAAGAAAATACAAATACAAAGCATGGTCAATATCTAACGAAGATGTTCTGTTTCTTTTACTGAACATATCAGAAATAGAGCATCTTCAAGCTATATCATTTTCTTAAGTTAACAGAGCCTAATTTGGAATTAATACTAATATAACCTGTCTAAGATCTATTTAACAAATTCAGATTTGCCTTAACTTTTACATACATGGATTAATACATACACGAGCAGAATTGAAATAGAGTCTAATAATTATTGGATTGCATGTTTTCTTATCTCCTGGCACTGTAGACAATCCTAAGTCTAAAAACTTGAATGGGATAAAGAAGGACGATGATTCAAACTGTATTATGTCACATGAGTTTTGAATTCTTTTCATCTTATTTTGACAGTTACTGTCATACTGTCAAAGAACTGTCAAATCGATATTGTTTGATTTTTGAAATGTTTGATATATTTGTGAAGGAAAATCATGTATTTTCAATAATCTAGTGTTTTTTGACAGTTTGACGGTCTTGACAGTTGTTTTAAAAATGCTATGATGACTGGAGTGATCTAGTTGTTTAGAGGAAAAACAGAACAATGAAGACCGTCTATTCATTTTCCTAGTAATTTACAAACTACCGTCAGAACTGTCAAACCGTCAAATCAGACCCTAATCTGGTAACTAAATGAGCACAAATCAAGAAGAAAACTGAATTATCTACAAATGACAGTAATTTGACAGTTAATCAAGAACTGTCAAAACAAGTTGAAATTTTAACTTGTGGTTAGTAATACAACTTGAACTATACCTCTTTTTTCCCAATTCAAAAGGTAAATCCACTAAACTTTTCATATATGTTATCTACTGTTATTGAAATAATCGATTTTAGAAAACAAGATCTTTCTTACCAAAAGGAGAATGAGAATATCATGTTTGAATTAATTGTTGCTGATTTGTTAAGAAGAGTAGAAGATTTATGTCGAAAAGGAATTTCCAAAAAATACTATGATACCGAGGAGAATCTTTCTTATGTCAAAGGTAGAATATTAATCAAAGAGAATTTGAAATACAATCTGGTCTACAAAAACAAAATGTATTGCAGATATTCTGATTTTGGTCCAGATACCGTTGAAAATAGAATAATAAAATATACTTTGTATCATCTATCTCAAATATACTTTACAAACCCTGATTTGTATCGAAAAGCAAAAAGGTTGTTACATTATTTTGAACCTGTTTCTT
Organism: Candidatus Nitrosocosmicus franklandus; assembly: GCF_900696045.1. Taxonomy (GTDB): domain Archaea; phylum Thermoproteota; class Nitrososphaeria; order Nitrososphaerales; family Nitrososphaeraceae; genus Nitrosocosmicus; species Nitrosocosmicus franklandus_A. Next base: position 1,947,177 of record NZ_LR216287.1, on the reverse strand, counting down.
TGATCTCTTATTCTAAATTTCCAACTATCATATTTGATAAACTCACATTTCATTATCGTACAATAGTTACTCTTTGCGATCTGGTAATTTCAAATAGCTCGCTATATGTTGAGAAAAGAGGTGAAGTAAAATTTTCATCATTTCTAGTCGATATGGACAAGTTATTTGAGAAATTTGTTTATAGATTACTTGAATCAAACCTTAAAGAAAAGGGACTCTGTAAAAAATGACTTTAACAGACATATCGATGAAGAACAAAGAACATTAATAAGACCAGATATCATAGTCAAGAAAAAAGGCATAATTGTTTTGATTCTTGATACTAAATACAAGACATCAATAAAGGATGATGATTTGAATCAAATGTGGATATACTGTATTTCGTTAAATGTTTCCACAGGCATACTCGTTTATCCTCAATACTTTGAAGCACCATTTTCAAGAACTTTGCTATCTAGTAGATACAAAATATTACTCAAGAATATCGATTTGACTGGTAACACTTTTGAGGAGTTCAAAGAAAAATGTAAGACGTTCGTGGATGATGTAGAGAGATGCATCATGGAATTATTTCTATGATCTACTAGATAAGACGGATAAAAGAAAATTAACTAGATGTCTTAGTCATAGGTCTATTATATAATTCTTAGAATATTGGCTGGTCACCTTGGGCTGTTGCTTCTTCATCGAGATTTGAATCTTTATCTGATTTACTGTTTACTGGGACTTCTATAGCAGGTAATATAGCAGTTGGAGCTTTAGAAGGGTCTACTTTTTCAGGATTATCTAATGCTTGATTTTCACTTGACCCCCCTGGCCACAAAATTCTTTCTTCTTTATCCATATTTTTAAAATGGTTCTCAACACATGATATATCCCCTTCCAAAAGTTGTTTAGGGATTATTGAAAGCAATTTCGCCATAGTAGCAGGGCCGACTGCAATTTCTGACATGATCTTGGAATTATCACTAATCGTCTTTGCAAGTTGATTCATTAGGAGTTTATTTTGATACTTATCTTTATTCACATCATCTTTCTTATGAGCTTCTTTCAGATATTCCTTTATCAATAAGTTTTGAACCAATATCATTTCTTCTAGTCTCTCCTTGTAGAAATCCAACAACCCAAATTTTACAAAGTTATCTAGCCATTGTACCGAGCTAATTTTTCTTTTGTTTGCTACTTTCTTTAATCGATAGAAAGTAGTATTTCCTATTTTCTTACCTAATTTTTGTGATAACAGATCCATAATCTCTACATCAGTAAACCTAAACATCTGATAATCATTAATCATAGAAATGAGGATCTCTTTCTCAGTTTTAGTATAATCCTTATCTCCCTTATTTCTTGACAATGTAGTTGTTTTAGATGAGCAAGCATTTAGCTTTTTATGTTCTGGTCGTCATGCAATCCTAGTATTAAGATATTCTTACCATATGTGGAAAAGAGTAGCAAATTTCAGAACATCAAACTAGAATACAATTTGATATTGTATTTAAAAATTACCTAATTATGAAGTTTTTAATTTAAAGGTTTTGCGTTGTCGCCTAACTCAGCCTATTTAGCTGGGATTGCACAGATTATTTACTTGTGATAGATTGGCCCTCCTATAACCGATCACTTGTAAGACGTGGAGAGATACTTTTCTCATACGATTTTCTCGATGGTTGGGATTGTGAACTCGATAGGATGAATGAAGGTAAGATAGGTAAACCATTTACATTCCCAGATTCTTTCATCTTGGTCATTGGTTACATACGTTACTCCTTGCAGTTACCATACAGGCAAACCGAAGGGATAATCAAGGCCACAGGAAAAAGGCTACCCGAAAAACCACCTAGTTATGGTCATATCTGTAAAAGAATCAACAAGTTAAACATCGACATTCAGAGAAAAAAGACAGTTGATTATAACGAAGATTACATCATAGTTTCTATAGATAGTACTGGTATCAAGGTAACCAACAGAGGTCAGTGGATGGATAAGAAGTGGAAAATACAAAACAGAAAAGGCTACCTCAAGATTCATGTTGCTGTGGATATAAAGACCAAGGAAATACTTGCTCTGGATGTAACAGATGAGAAGGTACATGATGGTAAGGTGTTAAAGAAACTGGTCAACCAAGTTCTGGATTGTTCCACCACCACAACCACAACAACAACTAGAGGATCAAGCAAGATGGTAATAAAGATAAAATCTGCTTTAGGAGATGGAGCCTATGATTCCAATGCTAACTTTCAATATCTTCAGGAGAAGGGGATCACGCCTGGTATAAAGGTAAGGAAGAATTCTGTTGTTTCTCTTGAAAACAATAGGTTGAGGAACAAGGAAGTAATACAACAAACAAAGGTGGATCTACTAAAATGGAAGAAGAAAAGAAAGTACGGACATAGATGGATGGCTGAGACGGCCTTTTCGACAATAAAGAGAATATTTGGTGAGTATGTATCAGCCACCAAGTTTGATAACATGGTAAAGGAGATGATGATAAAAGTGTCACTCTACAACCTGTTTAGGAGATTATAGAGAATGGGAAAGGGATTGATTGAAGAACAAGGAATTAGGAAACAAAGCATAAAGGTTTTTCAAAAACAATTCGAATAATAATATTTCTTCAGATTTTCATGAAGATACTTGCAAGGAGTTTTATCAGGTAAAAATTTCATATTCCTTTCGCTCAATTTTTTATAGTGTAATAACAGTAAAGTAGAACGGTATGTAAGAATGGGAAATTCTATATAGCCATAAACATCAGATCAATTTTATGATTTTTGTATTAGACCTCGTAATTAAATTGTGAAGACTAGAAAGGGAGACTATTACTGACCAATAATTTGTAATATCTTGCTTACTTGTCAATCATTTTTTAAAGTAGATTGATCAACTCTTGAATCTTCCTAGTTGATTCGATTTCAAAATCCTTGCGAAATTGTTTTCCTCCATGGGAGATTTTCAATCGAATTCAGAATTTATCGCCATATGTATGCCAGTAGTCCTGGAATATTCTGTAGATTTTCTGAATTCAATTATTTTTTATAATTCATATTTAAGGATTATCTTAATGACCGTTTTAAGTGAATTTATTTAGTTTTCAAGGTCAGTATGTTGATCCTCTTAAGAGAAGTTTATCTCATATATCTCCGAAAAATTTCGGCCCCACGATATTATGGACAGAAAATTGATGCATATTGTCAAAAATATTTCGTTAGATCGCTCTGCATCCGAGGAAAGCCTGAAGCTTTCCATTCATTATAAAAGGATTTAAGTTTTGCTGGTAAAGTGTCATAGTGTTTATCACCCGCATGTCGGATAAGATCGTTAAAATCAATTTTGACTACTTCGTCACAGTATTTGCACTTCTCATACTCCCCTTGCTCCTGAATTATTTCATCTAAAATTTCAGAATGATTTTTTTTCATGTGTTCGGAATAACCCTGTGTTGAAACTAGTTCGCCACAGAAATCGCATACAATGTCGTAAATCCTTATGATAGTAATCATGTCATGAGTCTCTAGTTCATTTGCAATTTGTGTTTGATCTTCTTTATCCAGACTATCGTATTCCCTTTTGAACATATTATTGAACAAATTCGCGAATTTAGGATTATTATTTAGAAGGTAGGTTAGATGATCTTTCAAATAAACTGTTTCATATGATTGAATTCGGATCATTAAATGTAGAGAAAAATTTGGTAAAAACTCTGGATTATTAAATGAAACCATTTCAATCTGATTTAAATCATCTTCATTGAGGAACTCTATTAAATTGCTCATTGATTCTCCCAATCCAGAAGCAAAACCTCCATTGATTTTGCATAAATCAACTAAACGATCCCAAATTTCAGCCTTCTCTATGGATCTGACCGATTTGAAAACATTTCCTATTTGTTGGCCAAATCCATAGCTAATCTCATAATATGGATCAATGAATTCACAAAGTTTTTTCCAGTTCTTTGAACGGGTGTTTTCGTCCGAACTTACCAAAAATTGTGCTAGACCCTTACCTAACCCTAGACCAAAATAGTCCCTCCTATTATTGTTAACAAAATCCGCCATCATTTTTGCGAATTCTGGGTCGTGCATGGTAATATTATTTTTGTTACAATAATTCACCATTTCAATCGTTTTTTCTTTCAAAGAAATTACACCCTTCATCAAAATATCAAAACTAGGGGGCAGGAAAATTTCTTCATTAACAGGTAGCAAGTATTGAACGTGCGTGCCAACAAAAACTCCGCCTAGATAAAGAGAATCATCACTATCCATCATAATTGTGGGTTCCTTCGTCAGATACTGGATTATTTTGAGCAGGATATCTCTAGTCAATTCTATTGATTCCAATGCTAGGTCATGTAAGGAATAATATTGGCCCGATAAATAGATCCAAGAATCCAGTGTTTGTAGAGGTTCAAGGGGATATGTTGTCCCAAAAAGATTTTTTTGAATTGTATCCAATCGAGATAATTCGCGGCTTATCCCTAGTTGATAACAAAACTTTAGGGTATAGAGAAAATGAATGTCGTTCTTGTTCTCCGAGCTCTTTTTCAAATATTTGAATTGTTTTACAAAATATTCTCCTGGAGTTTCCAAATTTTCCGCAATTTTGATGGCTTGTGACGGATCTGATAGCTTGTTACTTGTATTTAATACCTGTTTATAATATTCTAAAACTAATAGAGGTGATGGTTCCTTTTTCCATAGAATTTCAGATATCTGTTCAAGGTTTTGTTCGATATGATTCTTATATATTTCTCGAAATGGATTAAGCTTAAGACCGTAGGCCTCAATTAATTGCTTAATTTCTCTTGAAGAAAACTCAATTTTGTGAATATGAATATCAGGAATCATTTCCACAAAATTAACATAGTTTTCAGGAAATAAAGGACTTAACGAAATAATTGCATTCACTTTTCTTGAACCGATTAAATCCAATGAGGATCTTCCTGTTTCGGGGTTCCTTTGAAGTAAACCATTAGGAAAGTTATCCCATACAAGAACATCATCTGGACCTATTCTTGATAGTATTGACCAAAGACCTTCATATCTAATGTATGAATTACTGACTGAATAGGGATTGATTACGTAAATAGTCTTTTTTTCATTCATGAGTTTTTTTGTTACCTCATGTAAAGTTCTTGATTTACCTATTCCACTTCTACCATGTAAGAACAATAAGCTGTTTTCATACAAATGCTCCAATCTTTCGGGGATGATAAACGGAATCTCCTGTCGATTTATTTGATTTTGAACGTTCAGTAGTTTAGACAAGAGTTCATATACTTCTACTGCAGGTTTACCGTTTAAGTCTATGACTGTATATGATACTTCTAATTGATTCTTATTCAATCCTACAACTATTTCATTTGCAATATCTAGTGGTTGTCTTAATTCATAGAATGATTTGGTAATCTCAGGATAATTAATAAGAAATGTTTCTATTTCCGATGCGCTCCATATATCGATATTTTTTATTTTGTATTTTGGTTTCAATTTATTAAACAGTCCTTCTAAAATGTCTCTAGTTCCCGATCCGAGTGTGGAAGTAAGGCTAACATTGGTTATCATAATATAATTATCACATGGAAGACTGTTCTTGACGATTATTTTTTCTAATTCAGTTTCTATTTCTTTTAATAATGCATCACGTGCAGGGTCTTGACCTAATCTACCAATGTCATGAAATTTAGCTTGAAATATCCAATGCCCATCCCATTTTTCTACTGGGGACGGATACAGTGCCGTTCCTGTATAAACAGCATCTCTCCCTCCATCCCTTCCACGCCCATATATTTTGGCAGAAGGAGATATGATTTTTTGAACCAAGGCTTGTGCAAGCTTTTCAAAATCTTCATGTCCAAGCTTGTTAAGATCATGAATCATTAGTAATGACGGTTGCTTCTAGAACAAATATATAGTTTATATCCTATCGCCATAATTTCTTGTTTTATAATTAGTCCAATTCCTAATTTATGAATCTTAAAAATTCACTCTCGGTGACATCCTTGACACGGTAATGAGGATAGAACGAATTCATTGTATTGAATGGGCGGGAGCTTATTAGATAGATAAATAAAGTTACACAATTGTTGGAAAGGAAATTTGAAGGAGACTTTGATTCATAATCTTTTTTATCATCAATTATAAATATGTCTATATTTAATAATTTGGTCTAATTTTTCTAATACTGATGTTTTCGTCGTCCCACCAAAAGTTCATTGTGCTATTGAGCCCTACTACATATCTGACTCAAACCCCCTTGCGCCCAATTTAAATTATTGAATAAAAAATCTTTAAATTTAAAAAACCTTTAACTTCCATTAAATTATTCAAGTTTACATTCTTATAATAATCTCCTCTGGTCATCCAGGAATGTTAAAGGCTACTCAATTTTTGTTACAGGAAGAATTAAAAATTTCCAAAGAAATGATCAAGATAGAGGAGTTTACAGGTTATTAACAGAATATTTAAAATAATCATTCCAATCTATAGTAATTAAAAAAAATCAAATATTATTTATCTCTATCATGTGCAGTTTAGTTTCTAATTTTTTTGTATGTTTGTTATATAGCGTACTGTCCTTTTGTTACGCGGGACTACTTGATTTCTGGACGTTTGGTAGAATATACTTTGTATGACTCGCCTGTATGCTTGTCAATATACTTCCAATCTCTGTCGTCTAAGGGAACTTTTTTAAAGTCGGATTGTGAATTAGGGTGTAATAGCGAATAAAAGGTTCCTCCGACAGAAATCGCGTTAGGAAGTGTATTTGATGTTATTTTGGCAGTAACGTTCATAACGTAGCCTATTAAATCTATTTGAGAACTGTTATCTTTTCCATATTGGATAACAACACTTTCTCCTTCAGTCATACCTATTTTAATCTGCAACACTGGATAACCATGTCTACGAAAGACAGGATTGATGTCATTTCTTACTGTTGACAGCATTGAATTAGCACAACGGTATGCTCTATCACAAATAAGATACTTGTTAAATCCTGAAGGAAAAAAGGCTATAATAGCGTCGCCTACATATTTTAAAACAAAACCTCCGTAACTTTCTATTACTGAGGATAACTCATGAGAAAATGCTTTTATGATAGTGACGACCTTCTCGGTAGGTAATGTCATGCTCATTTTGGTAGAGCCTACCATATCGGCATACATTATGACAAGATGAATTTTGGAATTGACGTGTTGAAGTAAGAATCTTTGACCTTTGTCGATAGATGTATTGTATTCATATCTTTCACCCAGTACACTTTCCAGCCGACCTTTTCGCAAATTGCAAAGTGTTCTAAAGTCTAAAACATTGTCTTCTTTAAACTCTAAACTTTTTTTAGAGTTAATTTCATTGGAAGTTTCCTTTGTTTTTGTGAATATAAATGGATAATTATTTTGATTTTCGATATTAATTTTCCTCAATTTATTATATATGACATTATCCTATAATAACTTAAGAAATGATTGTATTTGCATATGTTATTATATCCTAAATTAATTATTAATCTAATTATGACATATGGTATAGTAACGTAACATGTTAATCATTTTTCTTTTCTTTCTCTTGAAATCTAACGAAATTTTGAGATAAACAAAGAAATGGTATCTATTCTTAGCCTGAAGTTAAATAATTGGTCGTACCACAAGGATTAATGGCGAATAAGTTGAGTCATAAATCTTTTGATTTATTTCTTGGCACTTGTTTCTCTTAGAACGGTTCCATAATCCAGATAGACCCTTTTCCTTAAATAGGGAATTAATTTGTAATGTACTGAATAATATTTTTTATCACGCACAAGAAAATCATTTACTAAAAGAGATATCATACCTCCAGTCATCTTTGATATTGGAATATTTCTCTTTATTGAAATTTTATCTCGTAACATATGCTACTCCCTTGGGATAAAATAACTCCTGTTATAATCTAATATTAATGGTCAAATAATATATTCCCATACTTATCTGCGATTCTCTGTATAGGTAGCATATTTTCCCTTCTGTTTCTCGTTTAAATGTCCCTTGATTTTAAAGGTACTTTTCAGTAATGTCATTTTATTTTTCGGATTCTAAAAGAAGAAAGATCGATCACTTTCCCTGAATAATATAATATCAAACATTAAAATTGTTTTGTATGGATACATCAGCTAAAACTTTTTTGACATCTCATCATGTATCGTTAAATTGGCTTCATCTACTTTGATAGAATTGGTGGGACATACGGTCACACATGCCATACACCAAATACAATCCCTTTCTCTTATTGGGTCTGATTTATCTGTATAATCTTTTCTTCCTTCTCTATTGCGGTCCTCACCTATTCCTTCACTAGTAGTATTGGTCATCTCTATGGCAGGAACGTCTTGTTCTGATCTGTACCATTGGTACACCTGTACAGGGCATGCCTCAATACAAGCTCCATCAGCAATACATGAATCCCAATCCAGTGCTACAAATGTTCCATGCACTCCTAGACCTACGTATTCTTCGTTTCTTTGCTTATACGCATCTTGAACATCTGCGTTTTCGGAGGATTCAGCATCAGTCCTCCCAGGACCCCAAACAAAATGAAATCTTCCATCTGCGTTTTTATGTTTTCCTATAATTTTATGATTCTTTGGAAACTCTGGGTCTATTGGCATATGTACGTATTTGTAACAAAATTTATAATGTACTACAATAGAATGTTATTTAGAAAGCACAGCAATTAACTAACTGAAATAAATTTTATAAAAGTTGGATGATTTAAATCTAGTTATCTTTTTTGGATCTTTTGGCTCTAGATTTCCTGTTATACTGTAACTTTGATCAATTTGATACAAATGGTTATGGCTAGAAAAGGTATTATTCTTTACTAAAGCCTTCTTTATGTATCCAATAGTAAGAAACCTTTTCAGCTCCAATCCAATAGGTCTCAGTACCAGCGTCAATTATGATTTCTTTTGAATTATCATCGAAAGTTACATTATGTTTATGCAATTCGATACTCTCGTTGTTGTCGAGTCTTATCATTACTTCTCCACTCTTATCTAGACAATTTTTTATATTTTCATAATTTGCCATCCATTATTATGCGCGTCTTCCTTTTTAAACCTTGTTACTATATAATTAGGACTATTATTCATTGACAAATTATCTGGTCTAGAAAGCGGTTGAATATTTTTTTTGTCTTCTGATTAGCGTACCATTATATAGGTAATAGGAAGTCTTAACCCAATACGTTTGTGATCAAAAACTGATTATGCTATAGTTTCAGTTTTATTTTCTAAATGATTTTGTATTGCATTTCTTAATGTATCTGTAACAATATGAATAATCCGAGGATCATCGACTTTCGGTATTATATAATCTGATTTTAACTGTTTATTATCGAGTATATTTGCTATGGCTGTAGCAACCGCTACCAGCATACCTTGAGTTAGCGTATTGATTCGAAGATCCAAAAGAGCACGAAGTATTGATGGAAAAACTACAGCGTTGTTTATCTGATTTGCAAAATCCGATCTTCCAGTAGCAACAATTGTCGCACCCGCCTCTAAAGCATCAGAAGGTAGAATTTCAGGATCAGGATTACTTAAACCAAAAATAATTGGGTCAGGATTCATTGTTTGTATCATATCTTTATTTATCAATTTACCCTTTCCAGATACTCCCATGAATACATCTGCCCCTTTCATGACCTCAATAAGACTTCCAGTTAATTTCATAGGATTTGATTTTTCCGATATCTCTCTTTTATATGGATTTTTCATGCCAGTGGTTCGATTTTCATATAATGCTCCAATACTGTCAGTTACGACAATATCCTTGCATCCTGCTTCTATCAGTATTCTGAATATCCCATATCCAGCTGATCCAGCTCCTGCAATTACCACTCTTATTTGGTCTATTTTCTTTTGTACTATTTTAAGCGCATTTAATAATCCTGCTAAAGCTATTATTGCTGTACCGTGTTGATCATCATGGAAGACTGGTATCATAAGTTCTTTCTGTAGTCTTTCTACAATCTCAAGTACTTTCGGTGATTCAATATCTTCTATATTGATTGCACCAAAAATTGGTTGAATAGATTTTACTAATTTAATAATTTCCTCCTTATCTTTGGTATCAATACACAGAGGAAAAGCATTCACTCCACCTAAAACTTTGAACAATACAGATTTTCCTTCCATAACTGGAATTGCAGCTTCGGGACCAACATCTCCTAATCCCAGTACCCGTGTCCCATCACAAATAATGGCAACATTGTTCCATTTGGACGTATAATCAAATGCTAATTTTTTATCTTTACTTATAACTCGCGATACAAATGCCACACCTAGAGTATAAATAAGGTCAAGTACATCGCTCTTGCCATTAAAAGATTTATTTATATCAATGGTATTGTGAATTTCGATTTTTCCCTTTAGTGTTCGATGGAGATTTATTGCATCTTCTTCTAGACCCATTTATATAATCACTTAACTATAGCAACGTTATTGTATATACATTCCTATATTTGAGAATAAAATCTAAGGATCATCATTCCTATTATCTCTCATAAACAAATCAAAGTCAATATTTTTTTGGAAATAACAAGTAGAAATGTCATTGATCTAACTGGTTTATTGATACCTTGTATATGTAATATATGGAACCTTTAAACTAAGAAATTCGTAGAGGTTATACCCCAGAGTCGATGTATATGATTAACAATTACCTTTAATCTAAGAAACTTTCTAAACCATGTTATATATTTTTGCAATTTAGCTTTATTTTACTATGGTATTACTCGTGTACATAAGGAAATTAAATATAGTTAGCACGTAGTATTGCTCTTAATGACAAATAAAATATCGCCTAGAGACTTGCAGAAAAAAAGAGGCAAGCCTGGAAAATATATGATTATAGATGTAAGAGATGGAAAGGAGTTGGAAGGCCAGGAGTTCGATGGAGGTGATAGCAAGATATTTGGAGCTGTCAATATACCACTTACACAGTTAATTAGAGACTCAAGAAATGGGGATTTAGATAGACTTAGACAAGTACCATTATATCTTTACTCTACTGTGGGTAATAGAGCAGACATTGCAACAGATGAGCTTAACACACAAGGATTTAACGCCTTTAGTATTGAAGGTGGGTTTATTGCATGGAAACAGGAAATACAGGGAAGGCAAAACATGGTTAAATTTGGAAAATTTAAAGAAGTAATAGATAAAATCAAAAAATAAGTAGAAGAAAAACTTGCACTTGGACTGAATAGACATTTTCTAAAAAAGTGTTAGGAGGGACATGAAGTATCTTACCTTTTACAATAAGGGCTAAAAATAGCAATTAATGAGACTGAATTACAGTAAGTCAGCAAAGAAATTGATTAGATTCGTGATTTTTTAAAATCGGATTACAAAATCATTATAAATAGATTACTTTGGATTTCAATGGCTATTTATCGTATGGATACTATTATGTTTTGGTCGGCCTCATGCATTAATATCAATAACTTTTGGGAAATAACATTGCCATTCCGATCGATACTTTATTCTAATTCAAATTACTTTAAAGAGAATTCGTGAAACTTCTGAATTCAATGGATTGAATGTAATTTGTTTTATCCCATACGCACTTAAATTTTGGTATAGTCATTGCTATTCTCACAAGACCTTTCCACCGGAATCATATGTCAGAATCAATTAAGTCTCATTTGTTAAACGCGAATAAGAATTTGAATAAATCTAGAAATGTCACTATATTATAGTATTCGTTGGGATTATCAACCAAAGAAATTCGCTCTAGAAAAATACGGCTTTCTTTTGCCATCTTGGTAAACGATTAAGTGTTTTCGAGTTCAAGCCCTTGTATCCTTTATTCTAGAATAAATCTGCCGTTCACTTTGTATTTGTATATTCCTTCTTAAAAGTGAAAAATTTACTATCATTACAACAAAAAGTCCGGCGACCACTATAAGAGAAATTAGGATTACATAAGCCAAAAAATAAATTCATTTATGCGATAATAATAAAATAAAATACTTATTTTTTAATAGGAACTCGACAAATGATAGCATTGAATAACTATTACCAAGAGCATAGATGAATATTCATGAAAAATAAATCTTGATAATGCTTTATTCCATTCTATTTTATTGATCATTCTTTATATGCAGTAACTTCCTAACTCCTATATGAAATCAGCAAGAATTACTAAACCACATGAACCTTTGGAAGTACAACAACTTGAAATTCCCAAACCTATGGGACCACAGGTTCTTGTTAAAGTTCGTTCTTCAGGAGTATGTCATAGCGATATTCATTTGTGGGATGGGGGATATGAAGGCCTTGATGGACAAATCTTAAAAACAACTGATAGAGGGGTAAAATATCCGTTGACTCCAGGTCATGAAATAGCGGGTACTATAGAGAGTTTAGGAGATCAAGCCGAAGGATTTAGTAAAAATGAAAAAGTAATTGTATATCCCTGGATAGGTGAAGGCTTGTGTCCTGCTTGTAGAAGTGGTGAGGAAAACCTTTGTGATAAACCGCGATCATTAGGTGTATATTTAGATGGAGGTTATTCAGAGTACGTTTTAATACCAAGTTTCAAATATCTAATAAAAATAAATGATGATTTGGATATGGACGCAGCTGCTACATTGTCATGTTCTGCACTTACTGCGTATGGAGCAGTTAAGAATGCTAATTTAAAACCAAATGACAATGTTGTGATTGTTGGCACAGGTGGATTGGGATTGATGGCCATACAGCTAGCGAGATCAGTTACTGGCGCCCGGATTATCGCGCTGGATATCAACGACGACAAATTAAAAAATGCCAAAGATAATGGCGCCAATGATGTAATCAATTCAAAAAAAGAAGATACTGTCAAGTCAATAATGGAACTAACCAATAATCTTGGCGCTGACGCAGTAATTGATTTTGTCAATGCATCAAAAACCGTAGAGGTTGATATGCAATTTCTTAGAAGAAGGGCAAAAGTAGTTTTGGTAGGACTATTTGGCGGCGAATTGAAATTGGGTCTCGTAAGTATGCCAACTAGAGCGTACCGGTTGATTGGATCATACACTGGAACGATAAATGATTTGGCAGAATTAGTTTCATTAGCTAAAAGAGGAGTAATAAAACCACTAATTTCAAATCGATTTAAACTTGATCAGGCAACACAAGCCTTGACGATGTTAAAAGAGGGCAAAATTGCAGGTAGAGGGATAATAAATCCATGACAGATTCCTCGACAGATTCAGCAATGGAATTTGAGACTATAAATCCTGCAACAAGAGAGGTTGTCAACAAATACAAAAATATGACCAAAGATCAGATAACGGATAGAGTAAAGAAATCCAGAATTGCTTTTCAAGAGTGGAAAAAAGATACAAACAAAAGAATAGATTATCTCTATGCTGTTGCTAATGAATTACGAAAAAATAAAGAGAACCTTGCAAGAACCGCCACAAATGAAATGGGAAAGGCAATAAAAGAAGCCAGATCCGAAGTTGAAAAATGTGCTTGGGCGATAGAATATTACGCCGATAATGGACAGATCATTTCTACAGATGAAATTATAAATACTGATGCAAGGAAATCCATGATAAAATTTCAGCCTATTGGAGTAGTAGGCAGCATTATGCCGTGGAACTTTCCATACTGGCAAGCATTAAGATTTGCAGCACCTTCGTTAATGGTCGGTAATACGATTGTATTAAAGCCGTCTAGTGTTACTATGCAATGTGGTATTAATATAGAAAATGCGTTCGATAGAATAGGGATTCCAGAAGGAGTATTTCAAACACTGATAGGTGACTCAAGAATTGCAGAGTCACTAATTGATTCGGATATTAATGCAGTAACGTTCACTGGAAGTGTTCCTGTAGGTGCAAAGGTTGCGCAAAGGGCCACATCTCAGGTGAAGAAAACGGTGTTAGAGTTGGGAGGAAGTGATCCTTTCATAGTGTGTGAAGATGCCGATATCGAGAAAGCATCCGACGGTGCCATAAAGGGACGTTTTATAAATTGTGGTCAAAGCTGTATAGCCTCAAAACGTTTTATTGTAGTAAAAGATATTGCTAACGAGTTCATTGAAAAATTCGTTCAAAAAACTGAAACGCTTAATGTGGGTGATCCCATGTCGGACAATACTGATATAGGGCCGCTTGTAAATGCTAGCGGTCTACAGAAAATAGATTCGCAGGTTAAAACCTCAATTAAAGAAGGTACCGAAATTCTAACAGGAGGAGAACAAGTAGGAAATAAAGGCAATTTTTACAGACCAACAGTTCTCAAGAATATCGAGCCAAAATGTCTATAGCTCAAGAAGAGGTATTTGGCCCAGTTGCCCCAATTATTGTAGCTGGCTATGATGCAGAAGCCATAAGAATTGCTAATAATTCAGATTATGGTCTAGGAGCAAGTATATGGACTCAAGATTTGGACAAAGCAGAAAGACTTTCAAGCATTATCGAGTCAGGTATGGTATCTGTTAATAATGTCGTAGCCTCAGATCCTAGAGTTCCATTTGGAGGTGTTAAAAAAAGTGGTTTTGGCAGGGAGTTATCAAGGTACGGTATGCTTGAGTTTGTAAATATAAAATCAGTGAGATTTTATGATCAATTGATTCACAACCATCATGTAGAGTGAAAACGAGAGATGTCAGATAAAAAAGTAGTAATAATCAATTATATTCCTAACGGAGGAACATTAAACTATGTCTGGTAATACCCTGGAAAATGTATTAATACTTCAAGGTGGTGGGTCTCTGGGTGCTTTTGGATGTGGTGTCTATAAAGCTCTCCTAAAAAATAATGTCAATTTAGATGTGATTGCAGGCACTTCCATCGGTGGTGTAAATGCTGCAATAATAGCTGGTAGTAAAAAGGAGGACAATACAGATCAGATCTTAGAGGATTTTTGGCTAGAGCTATCTGAAGGCTTTGTGGATATCGATAAACTTTCTCCATATTCTGTTTGGAATTGGTACATGAAAACTTTTCAAATACCATTAAAGTTCGACTATTATCTCTTTCCTTCATCTTTGTCTGCTGCAGTAGCAGGAATAGAAGAAACCTATTCTTCAGATAGAATTGAAATGGATATAAAAGTAAAACAAATGAAGTCTTTTTACAGTTCTTTCTTTTTTGGAAATAGTAAAATGTTTATCCCCAGGTGGTCATCAGAATACGCTTTAAATGACCTAGAATATTTTACACCACAAAAATGGACTTTTCTATACGATCATATGCCTTTAGCAAAAACTTTAGAAAGATACATCAGTTATGACAAATTAAGACCAGGTGGAAATTCAAATATACGGTTAATCTTGACGGCCGTAAATGTTTTAAATGCCCGACCTTTAACATTCGATAGCTATAAGGAACAGATAACTGCTAAACACATCCTTGCAACATCTGCTTATCCACTATACAATTTTCGCTGGATAGAAGTCAAAGACGGAGTATTTGCATGGGATGGTGGCCTGTTGAGCAACACTCCATTAAGGGAGGTTATAACCGCTACACCAGTAAGAGATAAAAGAATATTCATTGTAGAAAACTATCCAAAGAACATAGATAGTCTGCCAAATAATCTAGCTGAAGTTTACCACAGAGCGAGAGATATCATGTTTTCTGATAAAACAGAACATAACGTACAAATGTCAAAGGTGATATCAAGGTATTTAGATTATATCGAACAACTTTATCAAATAGTAGATAAAAATGTTGATAAATTACATCTTGATGAAAAACAACTTAAAAGTATACGTCAAAAATATAAAGTATACAAACTAGAGCATGGTGCAGAAATCAAAGAAATCTACCATATAAAGCGTGAAGAACCATATCCTCATATGACTGAAAATGCAGATTTCTCACCTCAGACTATCAAGAATTCGATTAGGGAAGGAGAAGAAAAAACAAACGAAATTATAAAAAATAAAAAGATATCTAGATGAAACTTTAATTTACTTTTATGTTTCACCTTGATCATTTATCCTATTATCACAAACAAACAAAAGTGGATCGGATTAAGTTTGGATCTAACTTGGGAAATAGTTGATAGCATTTTCTTATATTTTATGATTTGATTATATTCCTTGACTATATCGAAAATAAATTAATGTGTCTGTCAGATTCTGAAGATAATAGATAATAACAAAGGAGAGAAAGAATTTTATAAATTCTGAGCACAGGATTGGTAAAACTTAACAGACTGTCCTGCCTCATTTCCTTATGAATTATATACCATTTTTCTTAACATTACTATATCAGTAACCTGTAAACTCTTCTACCTTTATTCTATCTTCTGCTATTTTTAATTCTTCCTGAAGTAACGACTGCATCGCTTTTAACATACCTGGAGGACCACAAATGTAGAATATGGAATTATTTAATACAGTATTGTCTAGATGTTTAAGAATCATTTCTTTATTTATTCTCCCATGCTCTCCTTTCCAATCCTTTGTAGTTGTCACTTGATTTTCCTCAGGTTTATCTTCATTACTAACAGAATAGATTATATTTAGATTTTTGTTTAATGTTGTCCAACTATCAAATTCTTTTTTGAAAAGGATGTTAACTGGATCCCTATTTGAATCAAACATTATTATTTTTAATGGTAGTTGTTTATCTGTAACATATTTAATCATACTTCTAAACGGCGTAACACCTATTCCCCCTGAAAGAAACACAGCTGGCTTTGAATAATCGTCGTGCAACACAAATTGTCCTTCAGGACCCCTAACCTTGACTTTGGCGCTTTCATCTAATGCAGCAAGCCTCTTTTTGTATGGCGAGTCTCTCATCCTTGTTGTGAACATTATAAAGTCCTCCGTTGGAGAAGAAGAAAGGGTAAAATGCCTGATCGGACCTTTGGGATCATTATTGACACCACCTATATCAAAAAATGCAAATTGACCTGCAGCATAATCAGATAACCGGGTTTGTTGACTCGAGTCTATTTCTCTACTCGGTTTACTAAACTTAAACGACATCATATCGGTCCCCTCCACCTTAATTTTTTCTAATAATTCTAGCTCAGATTGGGGCGGGGATTTACTTTTATCTTGTTTCATAATTAGTACATTATTGCCATCTAATTTTACTTCATAAACCGGTTCTGGTTCATTTGCTGGTGGACTAATTACCTCTCCTGTTCTTACATCGAACCTGGAACCATGCCACGGACATTCGACTTCATATCTATCGAGAGTGCCTTCTGCTAATGGACCGCCTTCATGAGTACAAATACTACCGATGGCATAGTATTTTCCGTCAACATTGGCAATACAGATATTTTCACCGTCAACTTGAACTTCTTTCATTTGTGATGGTGGTATGTCTTTAGTATCAGCAACTTTAATGAAATCTTCGCTCACTTTCGTTCAAGTTTATTATGCATTACAATTTGTATAAGGGTTCCTATTTCAATCTTAACGAGCCGATTTCTATACCATTATCATACATTTTAACATTATTATTGTTAGTAAATTTGAGATATTCATTTCATGCCTCTGTATTGCAGCATGATTACTGCTAGAAGCTTGATGCCAGAAATAAGAACTGTTACCACATATTTTACAATATTTTAATTAAAAGAAATACTCTAAAGACAAATCCATGATCAACAAACTCTGTGAATTTTACACATATGAATCCAAAGAGTTTGTTGTTTTGGTTTCAGAAAGACAGACCTAAAGATAAGGTTAGTGCAATTATCTGCTTCAGCCAGTCATGGAACCAGCGAATAATATGGTATAATAAACTATTTAACAAGAGGACAAATTTGATAGAATCTATTTCTCAACGATTACAATAAACATCCAAATTCATTATATTTTGATTTATGATCTAGCTTATAGAAGATTACATGAATCCACAAACTTATCCTCATGTATTCGTGAATTTATTTTCATTTAAAAGAATATTTTTTCTTGTAATTCTTTTTAAAATGGTTTATAATCAGGATAATAAACATCACCAAATAGTGGAATTCCAAAACCAAATAACTTGTTTGTAACGTTGGATATGCATAGAAAAAGAAATGATGACCTTAGATATTTTATCATTCATCTTATATAACATGTTCAAAGTGATATAGGAAAGGATTATGTTGTAAAAGAGAAAGAAATTAGAAAAATAAGTAGATACTTCTCTAAGTTAAGAAAATTTAAAGAGGTAGAAAATGATAAATTGACAACTTTGACCAAACTGAAATGTCAATCAATTACCAATATGATGTTATTTGGGATAAAATAGAATTGACTCTTAATAGTTATAGATTTTATAAAATGTAGATTTAGTGATTTGCAAACTTATTAATTTTTAACTACTGTTAATTTAGATACAAGAAGTCAACTAATAAAAGGGTCTTTTAACCCTCATATTATCAGATTCCTTGACCTTTGTTAATATTTAATTCCCATAGATCTAAGAATTATATCAGAATTTATTTAGAGTCCAAATAATACATAATAACTACAATGCAAGATCTAGATGATCTTGTCAAATCCGATCTAACTAGATTAGAAAAATTGACAGAGAACTTTAGATGGTTTAATTCTCATTACGAGAACCTAAAGAAAGAATATACTAGACAGCATGTTGTAGTTGAGGGGTAGCAAATTTTAGATAGCGACCCAGACCTTGAAAGACTGATAAAAAGACTAAGTATAAAAAATTATGACAGGTCTATAGGGCTCTGTTAACTTAAGGAAATGATATAGCTCGAAGATGTTCTATCTCTCTTCTATGATCAACAAAAGAAACAGAACACCTTCATTAGATATTGGTCGAGCATTGTATTTGTATTTTCTTGGACTTTCAACCAGAGGTGTTGCCAAAGCAATGTTTTATTTACACAATGTCAAGAGAAGCCATATTGCAATCTGGAATTGGATCCAAAAATGTCATCCTAGGAAGATATCCTCAAAGAAAGAAGATCGAAGAATACATCGTCGATGAGACTTTAATCAAAGTTGGGTAGAGTTAGTATGGGTCTGGATTGCAATAGAGCCAGAAACCAGGCAGATTCTCGCACTTTTTTAGCCAATAAATCCAAGGAGAGAAACATGCTAATAGCAGAAAGGTTTCTCTAAGGTGTGATAAGGATTCATGGAAAGCATCCAGTTTCCACAGATGGTGGTACTTGGTATCCCCAGGCTTGCAGGTTCCTTAGATTAAAACACCATATCCATTCCTCTTTGGAGAAAAGCCTGATAGAACAATTTATGCAGTATATCAAGGATAGAACCCAATGCTTTGACGATTACTTTCCTTGTCGAAAGGAAAATTGCAAACTAAAACATGTGATGAATTGGATGAATCTGTTTGTCAATCATCACAAACAGGGAGGTGATTTATGCTCAAGTTAACAGGGCCGTCTATAGCGATAGAATATATTTATAATTGAATTTTAATTGATTTATAGTCTAACTCATTATAAGGAATTTGCTATCGACAAATTAATAAAGAATCGGACAAATTCTGTTATCATCACTACACATTGAAAATATTACCGATGTCAGGTTCACTTTCATTATTTCTTTCATTTCCAGTGTTCCATGGAGTAATAATCGATATATTTCCAAAAGATGATGTTTTAGTCTCCAATGATGAACTGTTCCTCAATGGTTCACATAGAGCGTTGAGATTCAATACCTATTCACTCATAATCATTTTAATTATCAATATCAAGGCAAAAGAAAATACAACAACGTTCGTCTGAATCAGATGGTATCTCAAACAAGCATATATGACATGGATAGAACTTAGCATAACAAACAATTTTTTCCCATTCTTTTTGACTGTAGTATTGGATTCTAAAAAAAATGGATATGATGTATATAATTGATCAGTATTTGCTGAGAGATTATAGATATCCTTAATACCTTTTTTACCTATACTTGGATTGAGAAGGAAGGATAATTAATAGACTTGTCTAGAAAATCTCAAACATCTGTAATGAATTCTGCATTGAATAGCCTTGATCCAAGTACAATAGAGTTCATGGAATGGCTAATATCAAAAGATACGAATCCTGGCGATACTTTGCTAGTGGTTGAAGATTACTTTGATAAAAAGTATGTAATTTTATTTGACAAAAGTATGTTAACAAATGTTATAGTTGCCTATAGAGATGGTATGCCTTGGTGTATTACGTGCAATACAGAAGATTGTGGCCATGTCGGATTTGCTATTTATCTGAAACAAAATTATGATAGAGACGACCAAGTAGTTTACTAGAAAAAAATTAATAAAAAATTTTAGTTTCATGTCATCTAGTTCTACAATTTCAAGAGGTAAAAGAAAGTAATCATAAATCTATCTAAAATATTTAAAAATCTCTTCTAGATTTTTTTGTCTCCTCTACAGAGTTCGAAAAGGTTGAAAATTTTTATTAATTTAATTGTTTTTTTATTTGGATCAATGCATTATCTGTAAGAGGATTAATCGATTTACCTACTTCTCTTACCACACTAATCAGATGCTATTGTGCAAATAGAATTTTGACAGTTATCTTACAATTAACAATGCACAGTCTACTTCTTCTGCAACCTTTCTTACAACACTTCCTAATTTTTTAAACATTCCTGAAATTCCCTTATGTCCAATACTACCCATAACAATGAGATCAATGTTATTTTGTTTAGTAAAATCAACGATTATTTCTGCTGGTTCACCTATTTTAATTTCTGTGGTGATTGAAACGTTTTGTTTAGCATATGTGTTTTTCACCTCCTCCATAATCTCGATCATTTCACTCTTTATCTCATTATGGAGTTTATTAACTAGTGGAGTTATGGTCACCTCATTGTTTTTTGACTCTATTTTTGAATAATGAATTGGTAATGGTATTTCATTAATTACATGTAGTACGAAAATTTGAGATCGATTCACCATAGCTAATTCCAAAGCCTTTTCTAGGGCCTTAATCGACAACTCTGAAGTATCAAATGGTACTAATATGCGTTTGAAAGGCATCAAATAACAATGAATTTCGATCAATATAAGCAAGTATCCAGTCTATGTCAATGAAAAATGGTCTTATTGACTAATGATATGCAAATTCGTAGTGTTAGTTAGATAAACAATTTGTCAAGTTTATAAATTAATTATATCATGAATGTCAGTTAGCTGTCGTTGACGTTATTACTATATAAGCAGAGTCAATAGAGAATTGCAAGTCCATGCACAAATCATTTCCTTTCAGATATTTCATTATTTATTTTCAACAAATGATACTGTTAAATATATTACAAATGAAGAAAAAAGAGCAAGGAAAGTGTCAAAAAGTAAAGCCGAACCGCATTCACAGACACCGAATTTAGAGAAAGATGATTTAATTCTCCTTATTGCAATTGCCATTTCTACAGTAACAGGTATATTGGTACCTTCATTTGGAATAATATTTGAACCTTATCTTCTGGTTCTGCTCGGATCTTTACTATTCTTAAATTTGATCAAAATGGATCTTCAACAACTAGGATTACAGTTTAAAAGACCCATTCCCATCATATTATTTACTGTTATCAAGCTTTTAGCAATTCCTCTCCTTTTGTTTGCAGTTACAAATATAATTTATCCATCACTTGCAATTCCAGTATTACTTCTTTCAGGAATATCAACTGGGTTGGGAGCCCCATTTGTAATTAACGTTTTTGAAAAAAGCCATCAATTGCCGTTAGTCGTGGGAATGATAATATCATCATCTATTGTTGTTCCGCTTGTTTTGCCCTCCCTGGTGTATTTGTTGGTCGATGTAGAAAAATTCCATATTCCTCTTTTGGATATGATAATATTATTAGCTGAAGCTCTGTTCCTACCCTTATTTGCAGGTTGGTTAGTAAAGGGTAAAGCTCCAAAGTTAGCAAAAAAAATTGAAGTTAGCTCTTTCATACCTTCAGTCATTCTAATATCATTCATGAATCTAGGAATATATGCAAAATTCTCCAACTATTTCATTTCTGAATATTCATTTGTAATAACAATGATTGTTACAGCATTTGCTTTATTCTTTGTGTATGGATTTATAGGCTATTTCACCTCATATATCATAGGAAAAAAGGACAAATCATCCAGAGTTGCTGCCTTTGTAATTATGAGTTATGTAAATAATACCCTTGTAGTTGTATTTGCATCTCAATTTTTCGGAACGGAAGTAGCTGCCCTAGCAGCATTCTATAATTTGGCATACTATGGTTTAATGGTACCTTTAAAAAAGTTATTTTTTGAATAGAACATTATTGTGTTTTTCATTTTGTACTATTTGTTCAATTGAAGTTAGTAGGAGATATTTTGGCAAAAAAACAGTTAATGTTAATATAACTTTTGGATTTATGCCTGCCTTCTCCCAGATAGTAAATTAAAATATCTAATTTTCAATGACAATCCCATATTACATTATCTTTTAATTAACATGTTTTGAAATATTACTCGATAATTGATTCAAAAAGATGGGTTTAATCGTTTACGAATATACAATATATTGTTACCTTATTATTGTCATAGGTCGTGAAACTGCTTCTGATACTTTTCTTGAGACACTACCAAGTCCTTTAAATTTAGCCAAACCTTGCAGCCCATTACTTCCCATAACTATCAAATCAACTCTGTAACTATTAGAATAATCAATGATTTGATTAGCGGGGTCGCCATAAAGAATCCGTGATTCTATTTTGATTCCGTCTATGGACTTGTAAGTCTTCTTTTTCTCATCCATATCTTTTTGCATCAGAGTTTTTGTTTCTTGGTATATACTATCAGCATGCTCATTCAAAGATAAATTCTTATTTTTGCGATTAATTTTCATTTTACCTAAAAGAGTTTTAGTAAGTGGTATTTCTTGTATCACATGTAACATTATGACCTTGATTATTCGTTTTTTTGGGTCGCCTAAAAATATCACTTTGGCTAGATATACTGCATACTCCAATGCGTTTTCAGAAAAATAGGAACTATCGTAAGGTACTAAGATAACTCGTAGATCCAATCTTAAGGATAAAGAAGTAGAGTGTCTTAATAAACTTGCTATGACAACAGGTTCCTACTTGCGTGACGGAGTTTGACTATTCTGATAATTTAATCTTAATAGATGATAATATAGACTTTGACAACATTCTATTTATAAAAAAACGGGCCCGATATAACTAATATACTAAAACCAAATCATTACATAATATTATAAGGATTGGATGGTACATATGGTTGTGAGACAACGATTTTCATTAGGAAATAATTGTGAATGTATGTGTCATGGTAAACCAGGTATTGTAGATTTTTGTGGATACTTTACTGCATCTCATAGAAATGTGGTTTCCAGAAATAGGACACAAAGATAACAATATTTTTTGCATTAGTAAAGCAAATACTCTATTTATTCAATATAGAATTGATCTCTTTCATATACTTATAAATGACTGATAACCTTTAAATAAATTTAATCCTTCAGCACTTGATTTATTATTGTGAAACTAGCCCTATAACCAATTCACCCTCAGGTTAAAACCCCTCATCGCGATATAATCGATCCCTAACTGCCATACTCACCAGATGGCATACTTTCATTTAACCAAATCATCGAATTCAAATAAAAAATAAATAAAAGTAACAGATCCCGTGTACCATATGGATTCGCAGTACCCCAGGCCCGATCCCAATCAACTATTAAAAATTCAATGTATTTTTTGAATTTTCGTATGAAGCCTAGCCTATCTGACATGTGAACAAATCTCATCTCCTGATTAACAATTAAGTTTCATTTTGTCTCCTCGAGTATAGCAACTGAGTTCAAATCCCTCTCCCGGCGTTACATTTCTTCAAAGGATTGCAAATGTTTATTTGATCCGTTTGCATAGTAAACGAGTTCTTTTTTAGTGGTGAAAATGCAGCGGAAACCACCGGTCCCGTTTGATTTGTATACTTTCATCCTCTTCAAATTAACACATTAAAAAATTAAGGGACTAATTAACCAAGAAGATCACATAGTTTAGAAAAGAAGCGAAAACTATCCAGATTAAATATGGAATTAAAAGTATCATAGCAAGTTTAGAAATTGAGTTTGCATAAATTATAGTAACTATTACCATAATATCAAGTAGTATGATATCTAATAATCCTAAGAATGGTGATCTTAATCCAAAAAACAAGAATGACCACAAAGCATTCAGAATTAATTGAATTCCAAATACTACAAAAAAGGCGTTTCTAGTCTTTGATTTTAACTCATCTTTCCAGACTATGTACAAAGATAGACCCATAAGAAAATACAAGGTAATCCAAACAGGACCAAATATCCAATTAGGTGGAGCAAATGCAGGTTTTTCCAGTGTCACATACCAATCAGAGATAGAGTCAAAAGTAAATAATGAACCAAATATACCTGCGGATTGACAAATAATTATTGAAATGATAAATTTAAGAACTTTTTGTACATATGATATCATATCTAATCTATTTATCAGATAACCTAAATATTAATAAAGTAACAGTTCCCATTTACCTCATGGATCCGAAGCCCACCGGGCCCGTTTGATATCTCTTCCTTTTTTAAGACCCAGTTTATTAATATAGTCATCAAAAATAATGGCATCCTTTACCTCTTTCGAAGATTTGGAAATCCAAAAAAGCCCTCTAGAATTCTCTCCTTATGAAAAATTCATGTATGCTTTAAACTCTAAAGAATCAAAACGCCAGTATCCAAAAAGATTGCAAGTATTTCTGGATTTCATGAACATAAGATCCAAATCAATTGAAGAGAATTGCAACGTTTTTTTTAATAGGATAAAAGAAAGGAAAGATGGCACATCTTGGCTTGAAAATGAATTATTCAAGTTTTTCACATTACAGAATAAAAGGGTAGAAAAAGGAGAAATATCCACAGAAACGATAAAGAACTATTTTAAACCCATCAAAAGATTTTGTGAAATGAATGGAATTTCCCTGAACTGGAAGCTAATATCTAAAGGGATTAAGAAAGGAATTAGGTATTCAAACGATCGGCCGCCTACTATGGACGAAATCAAAAAATTAATTCAATTTCCCGATCGTAGGGTTAAACCAATTGTGCTAGTAATGATTTCTTCTGGAATCAGAGTTAGTTCATGGAATTATATTAAATGGAGTGACTTCACTCCGATATATGAGAATGATCGATTAATAGCCGCAAAATTAAAGGTTTTTAACACAAAGACAAAGAATTACTATTTTTCGTATGTCACACCCGAAGCGTATCAATCTGTGAAGGAATGGATGGACTTTCGAGCATCATTTGGTGAAAAAATAGGACCTGATTCTTGTATTATACGTAACCTTTGGCAAATAAAAAGTCAAAGATATGGAAACTATCTAGGACTTGCAAAGCATCCAAAAAGACTTAGTGCCAATGGAATCAGAGTATTGATAAACGATGCGTGGAAGATTCAAGGACTAAGAGAGAAAAGAATCCCAAAAGAAGGGGAATTCAATTATAGAAAATACGATGTCAAGAGTGTGCATGGCTTTAGGAAGTTTTTTGAAACAGAATGTCAAAAGGTTATGAGAGAACTCATCGTATCAATGCTCATGTCACATGATACAGGAATAGTTTTGCATTACTTACGTCCTAAAGAAGAAGATATCCTCGCAGAATACCAAAAGGCAATTCCCCTTCTAACTGTAAACCAAGAAGATAATACAATACTTGAAAAAGAGATCAAAGAACTAAGAGAGAAAAATGAAAATAATGAACATCTTGTTAGTTCAAAACTTCAAGAGAGGGATGATGCTATTAAGGCGTTATCAGATCAAGTAATGATATTAATGAATGAAATTCAAAAGTTAAAGAATTAGAATTTTCACATGATCAGTTGGAAGTTAGATCAAGAAACAAGCTCCAAAACGAGAGATGTCATCATTGTCGGTTTAAGTTTAAATCCTACCCAGTGGAGTGGCTTGGTGATTGTTGAAACTCATTTTATCGCCACAATTTATGATAGGAGATCTCACGGGCTGGAATGATAAGTGGATAGTATTCTAAATACAGAAAACTTTTTTTTCAAATGATTAATTTAACAAGGATTAGAGATTCCGTTTTTGCTATTACCACAATTAAGCATAGTTAAAACAAGAAATAGGATTAATGTATCGCAATAAGGAACAAGAGATGTACCCATTATTGTTTGGCAATATCCATCAGAAATCATTCATCTTCTAGTTTCTTTACATTTTCATGCTATCGTCCGAAGAAGTCGGTCATAATTCCAAGTATAAGTGAAGATAATTGCGGGGTCATCGGACGTTGGTTTATTGAATCTAAAACTCTTGAAACCTCCAATATAGTATCTCTTTCATCCTTTGAAACCATTTTTCCATCTATTAAAGTTTGGAGATATGCGGTAAAAGTGGAAATAAAACATTCAGACATTCTGATTGGATCTCCATCACATTCTAAGAGTTTCTTATACAATAGACTCGTTAGTAATTTATAGGATTTTAATTTTTGCTCCAAAAAATATTTTTTATCAAATTCATAACAATCCTTTGAAAATTTTTCATCCAAAACTCTTTCTGGAAAATTCATTTTTCTCAACTTATCAATTAATCTTTGATAGATAACATGACTATTTTTTTTGTGTCATAGATTTCAGATTTTACAAAATCTTCAACTAATTTGTTATATTCTGAAGATCTGATTGATATGTTTACAAAGTCAGAATCATTATTGATAGGACATTCCGATTTTTTTGATTTGAGATAATGGACAATACTATAATAGACATTTCCTTCCACGTTTAACCCATTGAGTATGGCTTTTTCATGTGAATCAAATTGTTGTTGAAAATCTCTTCTGAATTTCGGTATAACAAACCATTTCTCTTGTAAAAGATTCATATAGCTTACATATGACAAGAGACCTTTCGGAGCATTTAATAAATTTGTAGTAACCTCCAATGACTTTTTTCTAACTTGTTTCTTAGAGTGCTTTATTTTATGGAAATAGATTCTACTTCCACATTTGCATTTATTTTTATGACTTACGGGATACTCAGTTTTACAGTTTAAACATCTTTTTATTCTTTGAGGACGATTGAGATGATTATTTGGATCCAACATCCCAAGTATGTCAATCTTACTTCTATTATCCAAATCGGATTCGAAAAAATAAAAGAAATTCTTTATTCTTTCCACAAATTCTTTCTCAAATCTCTCCTCTATGCCTAGACGATGAATTTCCAAATACTTGCTCAAAGAGACAAAAATAATTGAGTTAAAAAGGAGAAATAACTTTGCTCTAGATATATAAACAGTCTTTGTATTATCCCCATCATTTGCAGAATTGTTTACCCCATTCAATTCTTTTAGATGGTTCGACCGTAAGAGTTCTTCACTGAATATTATATTGTAATTTTGAGCACGATATTTTGATACTATACTTTCAATTGCCTTCAATTCAAATTCCTTGATCCTATTTATCCTTGTTTTATAGCATACAACCAAGGAGTTATAGACATTCAAACTTTTCATTTGTTTTTGATGATTTGCACTTGTAATCGATTTAGCAAATCTCTTGAAATATAGTTTGGACAAATAATCTAAAAATGTATATAAGCTAGTAATTTTAGATTTTTGAGGCAGATGAAACTTACCATGTTTCTTTCTTAAGAAACCCGCCCTTTTGCATACTGGACATATTAAGATAGTTTCTCTCTTATTGGGTGGCATAAAATAGTATCTTAATATTTCTTACAAGTTGTAGGATATATGAACATTACAGAAAATGTAGAAAGTATAGAAGACAACAAAGAACAATACAGAAAAGTTCAGAGCTTGGTAGGAGAACATTCCTTTTCAATTGTTCTTCCGAAATTATATGCCCTAAAACTAGGTTTAGGTAAAGGAGATTTTGTCAAGGTTCGTTATGATTCAAACAGAATCATCATTGAAAAGGCGGTGTAACTTCATGAGAATGATTGATAATATCTATGAGAATGAAGATAAACTTTTTCGAGCAGTTAAACAAGTAGCAAAAAGCATTTTGGTAGACAAGTATGTTCATGGAAAAATCCGTATCCATTTGTCAAGAATTATATTATTCGGATATTATGACTGGACAGAATTTAAGATTAAATTTCTTGCAAGAATGTGTAGAGAATTAGAAAAAGAAACTGGAATGGATTGTCAAAGTATTGAAGAAATTCTAATAGATAAAATCGAGCCTATTGGGGAGTAATAATATGACTTCAATTTATGACAATTTGCATTACTTCTACTATCAAATGGGCATTAATTTAATCCCAATGGATTCGAGAAATAAGCGACCATTAGTAAACTGGAAAGAATGGCAGGATAAGGTTATTCCTAATGAAATTTTTGAAAAATTGAAAAACGAAGGTTTATTCAAAAATGGCTTTGCATTGTTCACAGGAAGGATTTGGAGAGGACCGAATAGAGGAAAATACTTGATATGTATAGATATTGACAATAACGGAGGTATGGAAGAGTTTGTTGCCTCCTTTACTGAGATCAAGTCTATTCAAGAATTGTCTCAACACACCCTAGTAGTTCAACATGAAGATGCTAAGAGTGAGAGAGCTCATATTTACATGATTGTAGAAAAACCAATTCACAAGATTTGTGGAATTAGCACAATTAGTATTATCAATAAGGAAATAAACTCTGAATTACCTGCAATTGAGGTAAAGACTGATAGTTCCACATTACTGATCGGACCTGGATCACTCCACAAGAATGGTTTTCATTATGAAATTCAAGGAACTAAATCCATCCAAATTCTTGATGATAAAAAAACATCCTTGCTTAAAACTGCCTTAGACAATATTTGTCTCAAATATAATGGGAACTATACAAAATACCCTTCGTTACCTAGTCTTCAGGAAATGGATGAAGACGATTATCTAGTATATGCTGGTAACAATCGCCATCTTAATCTATTACGAAAAATAGATTCATGGTATAGTCTGTCTAATAAGGTGTTGACATTTGATGAATTATTTAAAAGAGCGATGACTTGGAATGACCTTCATTGTAAACCCCCATTAGATGAAAATGAAGCATCTATCCTAGTAAAGCAATCTATGGGTTGGATAAATACGAAAATTGACTCATCTTTGGATAAAGGAAATGATAACTCTAAAGTCAAATATGAGTTTCAAAAAGAAAATCCAAAGATCGAGTCTATAGTGGTAGACAAAGAAAGAATATTTGATAAAATTCCAGATAAAATGCTTGTAGAGTATATTCTAAGAATTATTCAAAAAACAGTAAAGAGAGAGGATTCTTTAATCCGTCTAATATTATATACATCTTTAAGTACTTTTACTTCCGATCCTCTCAACCTCGGCATAGTGGCGCCAACAAGTGAGGGAAAGACTTATGCAGTATCAGAAGTCATTAAACTATTTCCAAAACAAAATGTCTGGATGATAGGTAATATGTCTCCAAAGGTATTGATCCGAGACAAAGGTATTCTGGTTGATCAGAACAACGAACCAATTATCGAAAGGGTCAAAGAAATAAAATCTCAAATTGAAAAACAAAAGGATGAAAATATTAAAAACGACTTGAAAGAACGGCTTAAAGCATTATATGATGACTCTAAAGTTCTAATTGATCTTTCAAATATGATTTTGGTATTCTTGGAGCCTCCACATTCTGACACCTGGAATATTTTAAAACCTATCTTATCCCATGATACTTTAGAAATTGAGCATCCTTATGTTTACAAAACAGAAACGAAAGGACTGGAAGTAAAGCATATCGTTACAAGAGGTTGGCCTGCATGTATATTTTGTAGCGCAAAAGATGATTCAAGCTGGTCAATGTGGCCTGAGATACAAAGTAGATTCTTTATCACATCTCCTAATATGGTAAAGCAAAAATACCAAGATTCCAATATCTTAATCGCCCAAAAGAAGGGTCTTCCTGCGTTAGTTCAGGAACAACTCATCATCTCAAAAGAAGATTTGGATCTTGCAAAAGAATGTATTTTATTACTCAAGGAAGAATTGCTATTAAACTATTCTAATAACGTATGGATTCCATTTCAATCTATATTATCTGAATCGCTTCCATCTGAAAAAGGTCCCGATGTTAGAATAGCCGATAGAATTTTTTCAATGCTTGTTCTAATTACAAAGGTGAATTCGTATAACAGACCCAAGCTGGTTTATGGTAAAGAAATACTTACAATTACACTGCTTTCAGACCTAGAAGAAGTTTTAAAACTAATTCATAATATTACAGGAATTCCTTCTTACAAGGTAGATTTTCTTACTGAAATCTTTATACCATTATACTTATCCAAGAAAGAGCCATTACAAAAAGATGATAAAAGCGAAGATAGGATAGCAGTTTATACAAACGAATTATCCGATTATTTCAAAAAAATAAAAGGAAAATCGCTAACCACAGATGCTATAAAAAAGATATACCTCATGGAACTAAAAAATAATGGCCTTATCGATGACTTTCAATCTGAGGTGGACAAGAGAAAAAACGGATACTATCCTATTGTTGATGTAGACCAATTCAGCTCCACAAACGAAAAATGCATAAATTACACGAATTTATCTGTTGATGACAATAAATTACAGTTCTTCAAGCTTAAGATGTCTAATAATTACAATAAAATCGATGAAAACTGGTTAGATTTTCAAATTATTGGCTTAATAAAATACGGAATTGGGAGAGCAAATCTATTCAAATTATTAGATCAAGGGAATAACCAGATTTGCATATGTCGATTTGTAAAAGAATATAACAAATTCGGTTCGTTAAGTCGGTATTTTCAGGGAGTTGAAAATTATGTTTATTATAGTAAAGTCTTTCGAGGAATAAGAAAACTATAAAACAAGAATATTTATCAATAAAAATTACAATAAATTGAATTAATTCGTGTATTTTCCGCTTCTTTGCATTGGACTTGGATCGGAGTAAAAACAGGTAAGATTCGATATTAAGCAATTTCTTAAATTAGATATGTTAGAATTGAGCGATGTTGGATTTCATCGTAGATTATTACTAACCCTCCTTCAGGTTTATTATATTAAAGGAGGTGAAACATGCATATAAACCATATGTAATTGTCTCAAGAATAAGGAATTACTGCTAATGAGACTAAAAAATGTAAATATAAATTTATTTCACATCTACGAACGAGGAAAATGTAATTAAGGTAACTATATAGTAGTATTAGTAATAGAATCATGTCTCAGTTTTTGTAAAAAAAAGTTAGTCCAGACTTTTCTTGTTATTAACTGTGGAATACATTGTTTAACTGAGGAGATGGCAAAATTTAGATCCTCTCTTTCCTTCGTCATTATGGCATACATTTACCTCGTCATTTGCACTTTTGATAGGGTTGTGATGATATCATGTAGGACACAAGATGGTAAAATTCATCAACGAGATAATAAACTATGAGTATTTCTTTCAAGCCATCTGATTTTTTGTTGGTAATCTAGAACGAATCGTTTTGAGTAATCTTAGAAGTGGTGAGAATGATCTTTTGTGTTCAGGTGACATAAATTATGAACAATTGTTATACACAGTCGATTATATCTTCTGGATCTTTTATCGAATTTACAATCTTATTTGGTTGGAATCCCTTACTGCTTCCTAAGTGGGATCTTACAATGTATCATAAAACTTATTCATAAGGAGTTCAATATTCAATTCTTCAATGTCTCAAAATATCAACAGCTTATCATAATAATAAAGCAAAAATATTACAAATACTTTAATTTACTATTGGTGCCTCTAGTTTTACCACTTAGTCATGAACCTGATCCAGACTATATAGGTAGACTGGGGGATCAACTTAAGATGCAGTTATTTGAAACCAGTCTATTTAATTCTGGCACAAGACCCAATCCTGATCCAAATGAAGTAAAGCAAGGAGCAGTAGGCACATGTCCACTTATTGCTGTGCTTGTAGCTACAGCACATGTTTCAAGGACTAAAAAAATTATAGTAGATATGGTAAAAGAAAATAGACCAGCAAATAATTTCGTTTTCTTAACTATAAGAACAAGAGAAATATTTGAATATAGACCACATCCACAAGACTACAATAAACAGAATACCAGTGCAAACATGGATTTTGATTATCGTACTTGGGATTATTTAAAAGATAAAAAAGGCAACATACTCAAAGATGATGGAGGACAACCAATAAGAAAAACAAAAAAAGAATTCCTTGTTTTTTTGGAAAAAGATGGTGATTATCAAGTTGAAATAGAGGATGTCTTTGGAACTAAGGTAGAGAAATATATAAGAAAAACAAAAAATAAAGAAAAAAATAAGAGGTCAGGTCCAATGCATTTTTTTGATTCAGATGGACAACTAAATGATGAGATACTTCCACTTTTACCTCATGACCTGGATCCTATAAACAATTTCGCCAAAAAAAAGTCTCCAGTACCTGGATTTCGCAATAAGAAATGGTTTACAGTGAAATTCAGAACAAAACCAGCAGTTGCAGTTACTCCTGTTCTATATACAATAAATGGAGAGCTTTATTATGCAAGTTCCATAAATGGAAATCTATGGCCCTCAATAATTGAAAAGGCATATGTAGCCATATACGGCAAATATCCTACTACTGGCGGTATTCAAGAAATAAGAGGCGATGTGAGATTTCAAAGAACTTATCAAAATCTTTGGCATGACATAACCCCAGAAAAAGCAATGGAAGATGTTGTCGGGCCAGCTCTACAATTTGTTATAAGGCATCATCCCGACTGGAGAGAAGAAAGAGATGTAGGAAATTTTGACTTACCCACTTTAACAACAGATCGAGTTTTAAGATCAAGATTACAAAGACATAATGAACTACCAACCATAGTTGCAACCCTCCCAAATACTACAACACTGGTAACAATTCCTGGTGTCCAAGGCGAACAAGAATTAAATGCCAATCATGCTTTTGCTGTAGTAGGTTATAATAGATCTAGAGATCTCATTCAACTTCGGGATGCCATGTTTCCTGCAACTATAACAATAAGATTTAGGGATTTACGTGCTGATTTTTATATTTTGATTCAACCTGTTTTGGGAAAATCAAAAAAATCAAAATAACTTTGTCAATCAATTTCACCAGTAGCAATGAATAAAAGCATTACTTACCAAAATTTATCCCTCTGGTTCTGGTATGTTATTATCCATATCATTGCATCCTTGCCAGCTTGGAAGATTATCTTCACTGTCACTAAGATCATTATTTCTAAGATATACTAAAGACGTAGGAACTTTATACTCCCAAGAATCCTGAAGTATTCCATCATAGTTTAGCACATCGAGTTTTTCTTTCATCTCTTCTACTATATCCAAGTACATAGGTTCATTAATAACGGGAACATCTTTTCCTTCCCAGATTATTTTTGTTTTTAGAAAATATAAAATGGCTTTTTCAAACCCTGGCCTTACTGGGACGACCACTCTTGCTGCTCCTGCTTTTAAGAAATTATTAAAAAGTGGATCTACGTCATTACGAAACAGATTTTCTACCCAGTATTTATGTTTTCCCCAAAAATATGAATAAAAAATATATAGTATGTTATGCCATTCTACTGACTGTTCAAAGAACTGAATCTGCTTACCCAGTTTTTCTGCTGTCTTAAAATTTAGGTAGGGATATTTATAGTCCCCAACTTTGTTTTTGTAATATGCACCATCTGTTACAAGATGGTTCTCTGTAAGTATCATTATTGCGGACTTCTTTAACTCCACCTTTTCAGTTTCTCGATTAAATAACGGATTATTTCCAACTATCTCGATTCCTTCCGCAATTGCCTTTTCGGACATTTTCGATTCATATAACGCCATTTTATTCAAATAGGCTTCATGAATCTTAAGCCAGGTATTATACTGCCATTTATCAAATAAATTATCCGTTCTTTTTAATCGTATATTTACTACAACCGCATAGGAGAGATAGTGACGAGTATCGATTATAATTCCGACTGTCCCTTCTACTTCGTCACCTTGAGAAAATTTTGGTCTCAGGCGGACATCAAAATCTTTATTTTCATCAAGCGAATTTCCCTCAGATTCGTACCACCATGCTATCCTTTTATATCCTTCTGGAATTGGTACCTTTCTCTCTGCTACGTAGCTAGATACACTTTCTGTATCTGTTTCTTTTGTTTTTATAAATTCATCTTGTTTAAATGTTTCAGCAAGCCAAATGTATTTTGAAGGAGGTGGGCTCACCTCTGCATCATACCAAGAAGCATATGTCATATAACTATCTTCAGTAATATCTTCTGGTGTTATGATTTTGGGTTTGTTGTCTTCTTCGTACTCTGCTAGTGTGAGAAATTCTTCTGGTTTTGGAGGGATAATTATGTTACTGTTCATTAAATCGATAGCTTGAATTTTATTTTGTCTAAATATCGCCTTATAAAACCTTGCGGGTTCAGGTATTATAAACTCCAACAATAAGCGTTTATCATAAACATATAACTCACCGCAGTAGATTTTATCCAACCATTGATAAACACCATGTACATTAAAGTCTCTTGTCGTATTGTCAAGTTTATGAGTATTGATCTCTTCAATTTGTTGAGTTATTGTTGTAACTCTTTTTTCTGACATCACTCGTTGAATTTTTGAGATGCTCTTATCAATGACATTTTTAGAATAAGTAGATGATAAATCGTTAGATTCCTTTGTAGAGGTTCCTATTCCCATATCAAAATATGATGTTGCTTCAAAGAATGGTCCATATCCCGCAGTAATTTTTACTCCAAAATCAATTTTATTTTCTGTTTCTATTACTTCATTTGATGTTTTTTTTAATTCAAATCTTTCAGTTGATTCAAGATGGTTTGTAATGTCCTCTGTTGTTTTTTCTTCAACTGTTATAGTTTCTTCTGTCTTGGTAAGTTTTTTATGCACTCTTTCTTTTAATTCACCTGTTAAAATATTCTCTACGTGGGCTATTTCTCCATAAGTATATCTGACTATTTTATCCTTGACCTTCTTTAAATCACCTATTCCAGATACAAACTTTGGGAATTTCTGTATGGTATCTAAATCTGCCGTTAGCTGATCTAAATTCAAAGAATGACCTATTGGTTTTGCTACTACTTTTCGATTTAATACATCCTTATTGATGGATTCAAGTATATCATCTGGATCTTTGAAAATTTCTTTTCCTATTTTAGGATAGAGTATACGATTAACTTCCTTTACTCTTTTTCCTATTTTGGAGCTAGTGGTAGTCATAGAAAAATTGGTAAACGGAATGTTTTCTTCTTTTAATGTATTTTTAGAAACATCATCCAAATTTTTTATTGTTTCCTCTGTTAGAACCAAATCCAATTCTCCTCCTATTTTCTCCTCCTCCTCATCTTCTTCATCTACTATATTTGCTGTCAAATTTGAATCTCTATCAACTGTCGCTGTTATTTTTGAATCTTTGTTTGGTTGTTGTTGTTTTGAACTTATTAACTTTAATTGATTATCTTCAATGTTTGACAATGATTTTCTCGTATGTTTTAAATCCCGTAATTTTTTAACCTGTGCCTTTACATTTATTTTTTCTACAATAAAATCTTCAAAATCCTGATACTGGCTGACTATGTTTGAATCATTACCATCATCAAAAATTTTTGTAGGAAATACAATCTCTATATCTAATGGATTTTCCAATCCCTTTTCGGATATTAGTAATGGATCACCTTTTCCTATCTGTTCTATAAAATTTATGATTTTTGCTAACATAAAAAGGTTGTCTCTTAAGGTCGAACTAGCCGAATCGATAAAACTAGATGATAAAATGCTGTTATAGATACTAGATTTATCTTGTTGAAATTCTTCAGAGTTTATAAAATCCTCAACTGATCTAGAGAATATTTCAGTAATCTTTTTTTTGTAGTCATCTATTTCTAATTTTTTACTATTGGAGATATCACTATTGATATTGGAAATGATCCAAGATACAAAGTTCTCTATTTCTTTTACTTTTAATTTTTGCAAATCTGATACAAATTTTTCGGATTTTATAAAATGGTCTATTATTGTATTTACTCTATCAATTCTTTGATCCATATTAGCTTTTATTTTCTCTCTAAAGTTTTTATGATTGTCAATTTGTGTTGCAATATCTTTATCTTGAACAAAATCTTCTATAATGTCGTCTTCTAATTTTGTAATCTGATTTATTATTCTTTGATTATTAACTTTATTTTCATCGTTTACTCTTATAATTGGAATAGATAACTCCTGAATATAAGGTTCTAATACTAATTTTTTCATTTTATTAGAAATATGTTTCTCAGGCATTCTTCTTACAAAAAATCTAAATAATTCATCTGAAGTGGTATTTATTGACTTCAATAATAATTTGATGAGTTGGTTAAATAAAACTTTTGTTTAATTAGCTAGGATAATTACATTATATTGATAAATATATCTAAAATATAGCAGTAATTTACAAAAACTGTACAGATCTTAGTTTATAAAGTACATTAGTGATCCAAAAGTGATATTTTGCTCTAGAAAGATCAAAGATGATCTGCTTTTGTAGTGGAAACAAGCTCTATTATTTGATTTTGTCTCCGTATTTAATGAACATCAAAAGAATGACTTATACTTATAGTGTATTAGCAGAATGATTGTCAAAATGCAATAAAATAAGAAGACTCGATTTCAACCCAAATTATTTAATAAAGTTGTCATTAAATACTGCATTGCGTAAAGGAACATATCCAATGAGACTTGATATACTGAAGAACAGAAACACAGATTTGTATACTAAGATCAAGAGTCAAAATTTATATCTTGTTCTTTTTTTTATTGTAGTGTGCCTCAATTCAGTGAGAAGAAAAAACTGATACTAGCAATGCTTGTTATAAATTGTGAGATGAATCAGTTGACTGAAAACGAATCTATGGAATACGTTAATCGATCCTTTGATAAGAACATATCTAGAAGAACATATTTTTACTCTGACTAATTTCTTGTATTAAATTATCCTCCAATGTTATTTGCTATTGTTTTGTTCCTACAATACATATGACTTCGTTACTAAAACTTATTGAACCTGAATTTTTATCAACATTGCTATTTACTGCTGCTTCAGTTATAGCTTGCAGTAACTTTTTTCTTCTTTCTTCTGATTGCTTGGATAGTATTACCTGAACTGGAGACGCTGTTTCACATACAAAATTTGTAAATTCTTCTGCTGACTTGAAGTTAAAGATCATATCCTGTCTTTCAATAGTAACATCTTTGAATCCCGAGCTGTTAATATATTCTTTTAGTAATTTTTCATCAGATAGACTGAAAGGACCAGGTGCATTCATTGGAGGTGGCGGGCTGTTAGTTTCCTTCAATAATACATTAAAAGGTAGTGAAATAAACGGAACCTTATCAGGAGAAGCCCAAACCGCTGCAGCAAATATTCCGTCATTTACCAATGAATTGTGAATGTTTGATAATCCTGCTTTGACGTTAGGTAAAAACATGAGGCCAAATCTACAGAGAGCTGCGTCAAAGGTGGAAGATGGCAAGTTAATAGTTTCTGCATCCCCTTCCCTGAAATCCATCACATCTTGTAAACCCATAGATATAGACCTCTGTTTTGCAACTGCCAGCATTTGAGGGGATATATCTATGGCCAATACATGTCCATTTTCCCCTACTAGTTGTGCTGCTGTTATAGATGGTTCTCCTATACCAGTGGCTATATCAAGAATCTTTGAACCTTGTTTTATCCCTGCAAGTTCTATCAACCGTTTAGTGAGACTTTTACCTGCTGTCTCGGTTATATTCCACCACTTTAGCCATCCATCTGCTACATTATTCCAACCTTGACGTTGACCTTCCTTAAACTGATTGGGATCAAAAGTTGACATACACGGTTTCGATCCAAATGCAAAGTATATAAAAATGGATCTTGCAGAAAAATAAATGAATTGTGAGATGGCCTGAACTAAACAAGTAATAGATATATAAAAACAAATATGCTCAAAAGTATAATTATTGCAGTTGTAAAATAAATTAACGTAAGATTTGGTAAGTAGGTTTGCGTCTTTATTGATTTGTGTGTAATGAGATAGTTCTTCAATGCAAACAATATCAATACAATCGCTAAAGATATAGTAGCGATTCCAATCCAATTAGATAATTGATCGATTGAAGATGGGATTTGGTATGGATTTAATTCAGGCTAGTCTACTGAATATCGATAAATTATAATTCGAAATTCTGTCAAAAAGTAACCAAATTTGGATATTATGAATCCAAGGCCTATCAGCGCAATACTAGTCCTTACCCACGATAGAAATGTCCTTTCGTTTGCAAGATACTGCTGTGAGCGATCAGTTTTTCGTTTGTCATCGACATCGTCGACCATATTTTTCACATAATCTAGAAACTATTATAATATAATACAACGAATTCGATTGATCCCGTGTTAAATATAATGATAAGAATCTAAAAAATAACCTATGCACAAACTAATAGAAATTTTATCACATCTTAAACATGATTCCGAATAAATATTTGCAGTTGTTTTTTAGATGATCGATTACCTATGTCAATTAATAATACAGAATATTACAACCAGTTTAAAGCAACCTACTTGACAAATCGGACTCGTAATATATCTATACTAAACCGACCGGGTCCGTTTGATATCTCTTCTTTTGATATATCATATATTCGAATTACAATTGTTGATCAGAATATTTTTGTATATGGTCTAAAGTACAAACCTAGAACAAATGCTTTTGAAATAGATTATCAAAACTATAGAGATAAGGATATGATAAAAGAATAACCAAATTCAATTATATTCCTTTATGTCGTGCGAGCCAACAATGGAGTTGAATGAAATATAGTTAGTAAATTTTCTAACCTAACCTAACATTGGAAATGTTCCTGCCAAAGAGGTTGTGACCAGAGTTAGATATCCAGAGAGTAATAGAATCCCCATAATTATTAAGAGCGCAACGCTTATCCTGTGAATCCATGGCATATACTTAGTTAATTTCTTGTAAGTCACGAGATATTTGTCAATTGCTAGTGCGGATATTAGAAATGGAATAGCCAATCCGGCTGAATAGACAGTCAACAGCAGTATTCCTTCGTACATTGATGTAGTTACAGCTGCAATCGTCAATATACTAGCAAGTATCGGCCCAATACACGGAGTCCAGCCTGCTCCAAATCCCATTCCTATTAACAAAGAGCCAATGTGTCCAGCAGGTCTCTTTGTGAATTTGTATCCTCGATCCCTTTGAGTTCCAGGTATCTTTAAAATCCCAAGAAGATTAAGTCCAAATAATATAATCATAATTCCACCTATGATTTCAATCCATCGGCTATACTCGTGAAATGCAGATCCGATTGCCGTAATGGAAGCTCCTAAAGCTACAAAAACCAAGGAGAATCCAAGAATAAACAAGCATCCTCTTAGAAAGGTAGTTGACTTTATGGATGTCCTCTTGTGAACGGATTCTTGTTTTTCTAATTCTTCTCCTACACCAGATGAAGCGGTCTTTGAATCAATCCTGTTGTGAATATCAGAACCCAAACTGTCATAAGATTCACCTACTCTTGATGAGCTTCCTTCATTTCTTTTCTTATTGTTCCTATTCAACAACTCGTCAGAACTCATACCCGTAATGAAGGCAACAAAGCTTGGAATTATCGGTAAAATACATGGCGACAGAAAACTCAATAGACCAGCAGCGAATGCTACGGGTATCCCTATTGTGGTAATGTCACTTTCGACAGAAGTAGATCTTTCAATACTGGTAGAACCTGATGAACCAAGATCTGTAGTAGAATTAGTTGAACTAGAAATTGTCCTTGATGATGTAAATGTTGGAGCTACTTTTGAAAGCGCATCTTCTACCAAAGCTTTTGTGTTATCAGATATAGGATTGAATTGACCTTTCCATTGATGATATAGGTTCCCATTACCATCGATTAAATACGATTCTGGTACTCCAATAGCTTTGAATGTCCTAGTAAAGAAGTCATTTGGATCATGCCAAATCGGATATGTTATACCCATTTGCTCAGTAAAGAGTTTAATCCTATTTTCCATTCCAAAACTATCAACGCTTACACCAATGATTTCTAGACCGCTGCCCTTATATTCTTCATATAGCTGTTGTAGTCCTGGCATTTCTTCTCTGCAAGGGATACACCATGTGGCCCACGAATTCAATATTATCACTTTGCCAGTAACATTTGATATTGTAATGGGTTTTCCGTTTTCTAAAGACAAAGCTTCATATCCTTTTATACGTTCCTTTGGAATAGCTTGATTAGGTTGATTATTATCATCAGCTTGTGTTGATGCCGTAGTTTGGCCAAATGCAATTAAATTTACGACTTCATTTTCATCTGCATTCAAAGTGTTTGTGTTCAAAAGCAACATAAAAGAAAAGAAGGTAATTAATGAATAAAAAGAAAGAATTGAGAGAGTCATTTGTCTATATTTCCCTTTTTCATCTCCAATGGATTTAACTCGTTAGTTCATCTGGTCTCAGTATCGACATATTGACTGAATCGTCACCGTTCCAAAGTACGGCAACTAAATTATTGCCCGTGCCGATGGAAGGCTCACGACCGTTCTCAGAATTGACTGGCGGATAATTAACTAAAGTACCATTTTCAATTTTTCCCAAATGTATCATCGCGGATGTATTTTCAAATACCCATTTTTCATCCAGTGCAGTTAGTCCAAATGAGTCCTCCCAAGTAATCCAAATGTTGTCTTCGTTATCCACGGCTATATCGGATCGTAGAGGAGGTACCCAGTCTCCGGTTAATACCGGAAGTGGTTTACTAAAAGATGCAGCCTTATCAGTAGAATATGCGTAGTAGATTCCAGGATGATCTTCGGCTCCCGTATACCAGACTACATGTATGTTACCTTTACTGTCTTCTACCATTGGTGCTCCTACATGCACGCACCCACCAAATACAAAACTATCATTTGCTATCTTATTTGGTAAATCAAAGGTCATACCACCATCAGAAGAACGTGCTACAACCATATCTCTTACGACAGGATCTACTTGTGGGTTAGTGTTTGGTGCAACTGGAAATTTGTCCCTCCATGAAACATATACATCACCGCTAGAAGCAGCTAGTACATTTACATTACAACATTCACAAGCAAATTTGTCTATATTTAGTGTGGGGTTGAAAGTCTTTCCGCCATCTGTTGATACAGCTATGCTAGCCTGGGTCCCATTTTCTTCATCTGTAGAAATAATTGTTCCATTTTCTAATATTTGAGCATCGTAATTTAATGATCCAACATATATCTTGCCATCATTTCCAATGTCAAATGTTTGAAAAGCCTTTGCTTGGGTAGCATCGTCTTTGTTTGTTACATTGACCGCAGGTGTAAATGTCTCCCCACCATCTAACGAATAAGCCATCTTTAGCGTTCTAAACCCATGTGGAGCAAATGCAGGTGCCTCTTTTGAGGATACCCATAGTGTATAGATAGTACCATTATCAGTAACTTCAATTTGTGGTGGTACTCTGCCATCCCACATAACATCTCCAGGTTTATCATTTACCCTAACAGGTTCAGAAAGTGTAAAGTTTTCATCAATGGTTTTTGTAAAGTATAAATCTGAGCTATCATTCTCAGTTTTTATATACGTAACATAGATTTGATTGGTATTTGGATCTACAAACAAATCGGCTCCATGTGAACCGTCACCATCAACAATTAATGACACGTAGTCGTTTGTAGTATCATTAGTTTGCGGTTGTTGTTGTTGTGCAAATGTTTGAGACGTTTGACTTCCTCCTAAAAGCAGTATCAGAATAAAGCACGTAGACAGTAAGGCAGCTTTAGCCATAGAAAATTTCATTTCGATAGTGTCCAAAGAAAATATATATGAATTCTTGTACATTCTTCGAATGTCATAACTTTATGAATCAAAATGAATACAGACTATTTCTTTTGTAGTTTCATAACTACAAGAGCTAGTATTAATATAGAGAATCAACTATTTTATGGTCATTAATAACTGTTCTGTAGCAAGATATTCAAATTTGTGGATTTGGTTTTTATAAACAGTAATAACATCAACAATACAAAAGTAGCTGTTGACGACTTTTGTGATAAGTGGTAAAAAGATCAACTATTGCTGGATTTCACAATTGTAAGAGAGAAAGGATAAAGGCTATTGTATTTTTGACATTTCAAATATGGATAGAGATGATTTACTAATCAAAATTTACCGTAGCTTCAAGATAGCTAGATTGACATTGTCATTATCCTTCCAGACGACTCCTGTTATTGTTTTTACCGACGATATGACAGGATCTTGGCCGATCCCAAATTGTCCATTTTTGAACAATTCTCCGTTAGCAGATTTAACTGCGAGGAATGCATAGGAATAATTGTCATCTCGAGCATCAGTCGTAGCCATCCAGACATTATCTCTTCCATCGACGCCAAGATTGATTTCGCTCGTAGGCATCCAGTTATCTACCAAAATAGGCAGGGGTTCACTGAAATTCAGGCTGCTATCTGTAGTAGTAGGATTTGCATAGTAGGTACCGGGCATTTCCCAACCTCCTGTAACCCAGCCTACATGCAGTACCCCCTTACTATCAAATCCAAGATCAGGACCTGCACTAGGACATCCATTCATGTACCAGTTATCAGCGTTAACTCGTACTGCAGGCAAGAAATTTTGAGCCTTTCCAGAGTCGTTTGAACGGGTTACATAAATGTCACGTATAACTTCATAAATGACACCTTTTTCTAGCTTGCCTTCATAATTGTATAGATTGGATCCATTTGTATACGTTTGATTGTTTATATGGGAAGCATGTCTCCATATTAAGTAAACTTCCCCATTTTTGTCTGTCAAGCAGCTGTCTTGCAACAATCACATGCAGTTTTATCAATAGTTACGGGATTTTCAAAGGAATTTCCTCCATCGGAAGATCGTAATAGTTTTACTTCAGATGGATAGCTAATACTAAAATCTGTGACATTCGACAAACTGTCTAAGTATGAAATATAAACAGAATTGTTTTTGGACACTGCAAGATCAAAGAATGCCTTTTCGGTAACGGTATTATTTCCGGGAGAAGTTACAAATGAAAAAGTTTGCCCACCATCTGTTGATTTTGCAAATCTCAGAGAACTGGTACCATAAGCAAAATCTTTATTAGAATCGTCTATAGCGTGCCACAATACATTTACTTCATTATTGGGTCTTAGTCCAATTTTTGTACTGGTCCAGGCATTCATTGTTGCGTCACCAATCTTATCATTCACTCTTACTGGATTACTAAAAGTAGTACCATTATCTTTCGATATCTCTAGATAGATGTTGGTTTCATTATTCTCAGTTATCGCATATGATAAATATATTGTATCATCAACCGGAGAAATTGTTATTGACGGATCTGTTACATTATTAAGCACTTTAAAATCTATTCCTGATACGATACTTGTGAGGTTGTTTTCCATCATTTGAATGATGGATTCTCTATTAAATGTCGAAGATGACCCATTAGAAAAATCTTGTGTATATATTCTTCGTTCATAGGTAACAATCAAAATTACATTGATACCTATTACCAGAACAAGATGAATCAAAAAGTATATCAATCGCAATAGTCCATGAGCAAATACCATAACTTTCAAGTCATATATTGAACAACTTTAAAGATATTGGTACATTCGTAGAATACAGCACATTTAATTCTTATTTCAATAATAACTTTGGAATTTACATACGAGATGAGGAATCATATCGAACCTAGCATAATTTGAAATATTGTTGTTGATGCTTTTTGTTTTTCAAAAATATAATATCAATCAATATAACTTTAAAACAATTCGATAAAATCACATAAATTTCTGTTCCTATTTAAAAGAAATAATAGAATCTAGAGGAATTATTAAAAATGGTTAACTAAGATGAATATATCTGAATTACCTAGCATAAAATGAGTTGAAGAGGTAGTAGATGTATCAAGAAACTTGAGGAACAACCCATAAAAAATGAGGTAATTAGGGCTAATTTATCTGAGTTGCTACATGTGGTTTATATTTGTTCCACATCATTCCAAAGATTATTCCCAAGACCAAATAAAACATTACCATGGTAGCGAAGGTGACCATTCTAAATGAATTGACCAAGTCCATAGGTGCTGTTATTGCATCGGGATTGGAAGGAAAAATGGAAAATATAACACTGACTA
This sequence comes from Candidatus Nitrosocosmicus franklandus, assembly GCF_900696045.1. GTDB lineage: Archaea > Thermoproteota > Nitrososphaeria > Nitrososphaerales > Nitrososphaeraceae > Nitrosocosmicus > Nitrosocosmicus franklandus_A. The sequence goes on along the minus strand of NZ_LR216287.1, from coordinate 1,902,985 downwards.
GCCCTACATAAAAAATGGGGATCAGGTACTTGAGATAACTGAACGTTCTAAATTTAATCACCACGGTACAGAGTCCCACAACTATTAATCCAGATGTCAATTGAAAGGCTGTATATAGGCTATCCCTGAATCCAATCGTTTCTGGATCTCCCACAGCAGGAGGATTAGCTGGATATTTCAGGAATGGAACAACATATAAGGCCAAACACATCAGTCCTGCCAAAACAAGAGATTTCTTTCGATCATCTGATGAGGGGAGGTACTTGCGTGAGATGACATATATGATACCTAAAACTGCCCCATATGTCAAACCAAGTAGTGCACCTGTAGCAAAAGTACCTTCTTTTTGCCATATTCTGTAAGTATTTAATTCATTAAAATCAATAACTTTTCCCTCAGCTATGCTATTTTCAACCTCTATTCCAATGGCTTGATCAATAAAAGGCTCTGCAACAAAATAATTAATACTTGCCAATACTAGCCCAGCTAGAACTCCTGCAAAAAGTGAAATAAAAATAAAAGAGTACGAATTCATATGCATTAACCTACTTTAAGATATCAAATTAATTTACAATCATCAATGACATGGAAATCCTGCTGCATGTCTTATGTCATGAGTAAATTCATGAATCCACATTTCATCATATGCTTCACTTCCCTGAACCAAGCTAAATATTTGTCCTTGATCGTAACCAACAATGTAAATACTAGTTATCGCAATCATTGCTAAGACTGCAATTGCTAATTTAGGCGTCTGATCCTTTTGTATAATTCTAAGTTCATCACGAGAACCCATATTCTGAAAGAATAAATCCATATATATAAATTGTTGGATGGTTTATCCAAAGATACTAAAATATATAACAATCAAATCAATCGCAAGCAAGTATTATAAATAACACATTATAATTTATGCCAGTTATTGTTTAAGATTGATTATATCATACCAATGGATAAAACTGCATGTATCGTATTATAATCTACAACATACATTTTGTGGTATTATGACAAAAATTTGGCAATCTATCATCTTACAATTTCATGACAAAGTTACAAATTATTAGATCGATAAAGCATTATGTAGATACGAGGATAATGTAAGAATAATTGTAGTGTGTAATTTTGCTGTTTTGTCCTACCAGAAAAGAAAAACACCAAATTAAATTTTGCAGCAATAATAAAGCAAGAGTATGGATTAACAGGTTTGTTCATCCATACTCTTAATGAGAACTAGATAAACGGAGCCGCATATAGTACTTCTCCAAATGTCGATATAAAGATCATGATTCATTCGTAGAATGAACTAGTCACTCTATTTTCTACAGCAACTGGTCACGCGAGTTGAATTAAATCACTCAGCTGAAAAGGTGGTATGCAGAAGTAGATGCCATTGTCCATGTAAAGATATTAGCCAACAAAATTACAAGAATAACACATCAATAAAATTCAATCAGTTTGGTATCAGCAAAGTATGGATTCGTTTAAAAAAAATTAAATTAAATATATTCTAATAAAATACTAGAATTCACTTATCAATGAAAGATAACTAGCCATATCCTTATCTAGTAAACTGTTGTTGGTCTCCTGTAGCAATTTTTTAATAAGTTTTGGAATCCTCACTGAAAATTCTGATCCTTCATCTTTATTCTCCTTGCTACGATATTTGACCCATCAAGTCTCTTCGAATTCCAAGAGATGGTGATGATACAATACCTACATATGATATAATATCACCAAATGAGTATTTTTTTTCTTTGTATAAAGGAATATCAATATTTCCATCGAGGTTTTCATTTTTAGATATCCTAACCTAACGATTTCTTCCATTGGAGTTGAATGTGGAAAATATCTTGTAACATCGCTATTTTCGAAGTAGATTACTTTTATTAGATAATGCTTTCCAATACAGATAAATTGTAGAAATGTTTCATTGCAGAATTGGTTATTCGCGACAAGTCCCCATATCTAATACATGGTATTAGAAAAATTATTTTTAAGAAAAAAACCTTTTGTCGGTTTTATCATCAGATCCACTGGCAGACTCCATTAAATAAGGTAGTTTTTTTCTTTGAGGAGTAAATCCATCATTTTTGTCCATCATTAGATCTTTAGCTAAAGGCAAGCAAAATCAGGTATATTTAGAGCAAGCACATGAATAAAGATATCGACGTTTGTATCATATAAGGAGATAGAAAAGAATAATGAATTACAGTGCTAATTGAATGAGAAGGTGCAAGAAACAGATTTGCCTTATTATTGAGAACAATAAAATATGCAGTGCAACTAAATATACTTTCTTTTTAAGTAATGAAGTTACATATAACCAGATAGTTAAAAGGCAACTGGTACAACAATAGAAGAACTGAAAGCTCAATATATTTACCATTAAAGCGATTGCCTGTTTAACCCCGACTAGTAATTTGTATAATTTAGTTTAACGGTATAAAAGACATACATACATTCAACGAATGTACAAGAAATTATATAAACAATAGCAATGCAATTACGATGAACAAAGACCTAAACCATGTACAGAGTTAAATGCTAATGCCTCTTCATTTCAGTAATGAGTAATGACTAGAATGATAGTGTGTCTTTTAGTCGTTACTTACTACTGTATTGTTACAAATGATATGAGATCGCGATATTAGAATGCGGTAATAGTGCAAGAATATCTTGACATACACAAAGTCTTATTTTATTTAACTAAAAAGTAGTAAATTTAGAAATATGTATTAGTATATTAGTAGAATGAACTAATAACGATATAAGAAATATCAATCGTTGAGATAATACACAACATGACTAAATGAACGATAGAGTCGCTGGTATAACATATTGAGTCAGGTTATATTATTGAAGGTCAAAGCCTAAAAATAGTAAAATACGTTTCATCAATATCTAAAGGAGTAACTTATGATCTGGTATTTTGTTCATACGATGGATATGAAGGTATTTTAGCCATTGCTAGGTCAAATGCTGGTGTTATTCTTTGTAAAAAAAGCATGATAGGACGTATTCATCCCAACAAGAAAAAGAATCAGGTCCTTGTATTTGTAGATAATCCACGATTTGAATTTACCAGAATTGCAAAAAGGATTACCCGTAGTACTAACTTAGAATCCAACAAAGTAATAGTGGGAGGTGTAATATCTCCCACAGCCACAATAGCTGATTCAGCAAAAATAGGTAGAGATTGTTATATTGGAGACCATGTTGTCATTGGCAAAGATTGCATAATAGGAGACAACACAATGATTGAATCCAAAGTAAATCTACAAAATTGTATAGTAGGTGATGGCTGCATAATTCAACCAAACACCACAATAGGCTATGATGGTTTTGCTTTTGAAAGATGCCCTGATACACTGGAACTTGAAAAGTTTCCTCATTACGGCAAGGTAATTATAGAAAACGATGTTGAAATATATGCTAACTGTTCAATTGCACGCGGCTCTCTATCTGATACAGTAATAGGACAGGGTACAAAGATAGACGCACTATGTCATGTTGCTCACAATGTAAGCATTGGTAAAAATACTGAATTAACTGCAGGTACAATAATAGGAGGAAGTACCACAATAGGCAATAACTGTTGGTTTGGATTAAACAGCACTGTGAAAAATAAATTAAAAATAGGAAACAAGGTTATTGTTGGTTCTGGTAGTTCGGTTATAAACAATATTGATGATGAGGATATAGTTGCAGGTGTTCCAGCCAAATCGATAAAAAATAAGATAACTATAAACAAGGAGAAACTATTCTTGATGGCTGGACAATATCACAAGTGACAAGAACAGAATCATAATCATTCTTTGAAATAAAGAGGTTTTACTGATCATCAGGTTATAATCTGAGCTTACAAAATGATTCATCGTACGACGTTTAGCAAGAAATCAAGTGTTCTGTAATTCTATACCATAAATCAAGATGTAAGTTTTTAGTTTGTGACAAATCTATGAATATATTAAAGGTGAAGTGTCTTATGAAGTATTTAGATAATTAAGAGCCTATCCCAAAATTAACTTTCTATAGATGATTATACTACAAGAGAACTGTGCTAGACCAAGATAGTTTTCATCCTTCTTTTCATATCGTGTGAAGAGTTTCCTAAACCTGTTATGCCATGAATTCGTTCTCTCTACAACCCATCTCTTGGAAGAATATTTCTTACGGTTTGGCATTGATATTTCTTTGCCAATTTCACCTTTCTTCCCTTTTTTCTTCTTGATTGGAATGTGCAGAACATATCCTCGTTTGATTAATTCCTGTTCTTCCTCTGCAGATTTGTATCCCTTATCAAGACACAGATGTTGTAATCGTCGTCGTCGTCGTCTCGATCTGGATAATGATTTTGGTCTTTTTATTACTGTATTATCGACTACATCTGTTACCAGATTGATGTCGTGAGTGCTAGCAGGTGAAATTACAACCGATAGAGGAATACCTTTCTTCTCTGTCAAAATGTGTCTTTTTGTGCCTAGTTTGCTCCTGTCTGTGGGATTATTTCCAGTCTTGGCCCCCCTAAAGATGACTTTATGGATATACTGTCTATGGATTGCCACGTCCAGTTGAGACCAATTTTATCATCATAATCTTTCAATAGTTTGATCCATGCATTTTTAAATACATCCAGTTTATTCCACTCCTGAAATCTCCTGTGACAGGTAGAACCTGAACCATATTCTTTTGGAAGCATCTTCCATTGGCACCCCGTTCTAAGAACGTAAAGGATCCCATCCAGTACTTGTTTATATGGAATAATCGGTCTACCCACAGTTTTTGGAGGCTTTTCTTTAGGCAGTATCTTCTTAAACTCGTCCCATAATTCATCGGGAATCCTTCTGATAGTAGGAAGAGTGTGTTTTGCTTTGTCTTCCTTAGTCTGGACACAGATCACGGTTTACCAAGACAGATAAGGAGCTATATTTCTATCGAATTTTGGGATAGGTTCTAAACATAAAGAAAATTTTAATAACCTATCACAATTTCTCAGTAAGACGAAAAAAGATAACGGGTTTTACCTTAACTGTTACCTTTTGCAGGTGTTAGACTAGGCAAAATTATCATTTGTTAGAGTAGTATTGGTAGCAATATTGGCCGTCACCACAGAAATTTTGGCGTTATTTCCATCTCGGTAAGCAATGAAAGCAACATCATCGTTACCACTTACTGCCAGATCCACCAATTCATGTATCTGTCCATCTATTATTGAGCTGTTAAATATCACTTGATGATCATTGTCTACGATGCTCAAATGAACTTTACCCTGATGATCATCCCTAATTTCAGAGTATCTAACTACATCTGAACTCCTCTGATCAGAAAAAGTAATCCACACATTATCTCTATTGTCAACTCCTACACTAACTTGTGTAGGAGGAATAAATTCTTCATCAGTTAACAACGGGATAGACTCGCTAAAGGTTAAACCTTTATCGTCTGAATAGGCATAGTAATAACCTGTGCCATTTGGAGCAGTTTTACTTCCGGTAAACCAGGCCACATGTAAGCGTCCCACGCTGTCAAAAGCCATACCAGGTCCAGCATCAGGGCAACCAGTAATATACCATTTATCCTGACTAACTTTTGTAATAGGACTAAACTCCTCGCCAGTTCCGTTATCCACTGTATGTCTTACTACTATATCTCGAATAGTCTCATAGTCTTCATAGTCAAAATCATCGAATAGAGATCCATTACTAAACCCATAATTGTATGGATTATTTGGATCTACGGGAATAATATCTTGTTCATACTGGGAATCTCGCCATGAGAAATATATTTCTCCATCAAGACCCACTGCAGAAACTGTTTGACAGCAAACACAGTTTTGATTATCAATGGTAGAAGGCAAGGCAAAAGATTTTCCTCCATCAACCGATTTCACCAATTTAAAGCTTGAAGGGTAATCAATTATTCTTGTACCAGATTCATTTGTGAGACTATCAAGAAATGACAAATAAAGTGTCTGATTCCCAGTCACACTCAGATCAAAGAATGCCTTTTCACTTTTGTAACCAGTTACGGGATTGACAGCCGGTGAAAAGGTATTCCCTCCATCCAAAGACCTGGATACACGTAATTCAGTAATCCCGTATGGAAAGTCTGGATCTTCCTTAGAAACCATCCATGCAACATACACTTCATTATTCGAACCAAAGCATATCGGAATAGTGTTCCATGTATCGGCAGCATCTCCGGGTTTGTCATTAATACGTACTGGTATGCTAAATGAGTTACCACTATCTTGAGACTTTGTAATATAAATATTTGTAGAATTATTCTCCGTTAAAGTATATACAGCAAACAATTCTCCAGTGTTGGGATTTACGGCAACAGACGGGTTATGTCCTTGAGTAAAGTTATAAGTAGTAACTACCTGAGGAGAAGCTAATCGAGATTCAGAGTATTCAAATAACGAATGGTTTCCTAAAATCATAACAGACACAATTAGAGACATAATCAGTAGCCAAATTATTTTGTTTTTCAACAATAACAATAGAGATTGAATATTCTTTTAAGCCTTATTGTACAATACTAGAAGTAGAAGATTGATCTTATAATTATACAAAATAGGAAAACATTTTCTACCTTTTCTATTCCTTTTTCAAAAGATTGAGGTATCAATTTAGATATGTTATTCATTGCAGGAATAATTATAGCGACATCAGTATCAACAATATTATTGGGATTTGGATTATCACCATATTATTTCTTAAAGACTAGACAAGATCAATGAGAGTTGAAATAAATATGGTGTCCCGAGGGGATGTAGACTTATTGTTGCTGGAGTAGACATATCAACTGGAACCTTATCCACAGATATTTATACGTCTATAGTCATTGTGGTAGCTGTTACCACCACAATTATACCAATCTGGCCGAAAAAATCACATCAAAGAGAATTGACAACAACCAGCAATAGCAAGAATGTCTGAGTATCCACATGAGTTTCATCGACATAGCTCATATTAGATATCAATCAAGAGTTTTGCTATTCCCTCAATAAAAGATAAATTAACACATCCATTAAATTCTAGATTATTTTCTAGATTCCTCTTTTTGTATTTCTTCCAGAGGTATTATCTTTATCTTTTGCAAATTGCTTCTGACGAGTGTTTGTAGTTTGGGATACCTTGGAGTTGTATTTATTATTTTTTAGTTGCTCTTCGCTAATAGATGTAACGCTATTCTTGCTATATCCCAAGTACGATTCGGCGATCGTATTTTGATTTCTCTGTCTCAACTCTGTTGAAACGTATTCTCGAAGTTTACTTGAAAGAATGACGTTATCGATATGAGGATTTGAGGCCAATTTGCTTGTAATTGATTTTGAGATATCATTAGCAAGCATGTATGGAGTACCAGCTCTTGTAATTCCCCTGGCTAGTTTTTCTTGGTTAAATTTCTCAGAATTCCCACTTCTTTTTAAAACGGTCAATTCCGATAAGGGGTAAAATGTTGACCGTTTTTGTTCTGTATTGGCATCTGCGGTCATCAAAATACTATTGTCTTGATAATATTTAACAATGAGCTATTTACAATCGGCTCTGTTCAGTTAACGATAATCCTATAGCTTGAAAGCATTCCATTTCTTTTATGCTTACTAGAAACAGAACGCCTTCAAAGTATGTATATTATGCACTACATCTATACTTTTCAGGTCTTTCTCTCAGGAGAGCCTCCGAAAGACTATCTCAACTTTTCAAAAGAAATCATGTTTCCATCTGGAACTGGATTCAAAAGTACAAACCCCAAAAGATGCAGTCACGCAGAAGAAAGGTTCTGGAGTATATTGTAGATGAAACGATGTTAAAGGTGAGATCAGAATACATCTGGCTATGGGTAGCAATAGAGCCTAAAAACAGACAAATTCTCGCACTATCTATCTCTAAGGAAAGAAACATGTTTGTTGCAGAAAGATATCTTTCTAATTTGATCAAAGTTCATGGAAAGCACCCAGTTTCGACTGATGATGGTGGGACTTGGTATCCCATGGCTTGTCAGTTTCTCAAACTCGATCACCATATTCATTCCTCTTACGAGAAAAGTGTAATCGAAAGAACGATGCAATATATCAAGGATAGAACCGAAAGTTTCGATGACTATTTTCCTTGCAGAGTAAAGAATTGTAAGTTGAAGCATGTACACAATTGGTTGCGGTTATTTATTGACTATCATAACAGAGAAATAAAACATGTTAACTGAACAGAGCCAGATTTTAACGTATTAACTTAATAGGACAGATACCTTTCTGACACTTTCCGAGATACACTTACCAATCCCTTGATTTTGGCTAGTCCTTCTAACCCGTAGTTTCCCATAATTAACAAGTCCACCTCACCTAATTATTTTTCGCATAATTGGCTATTTAATTGGGTGGGCTATAACAGATTATTACACACTCAAAATTAACTCATCTATGGATCCGATTCCATCTATTTTTTCTTGCATTGTATTCTTATTGTTATCTTCCATTTGTTTGTATATCGCTAAAGCATGTTCGCTTAGTGTGGCTATTGAACTACTTTTTTTGTTTCTAAGTGATTCATCAAACAAAGATCTAGTGATAGGTAGTTCCTGAATCACATGTAATAAAAGAATTTTAACATAGGTCTATACTTATTACTTAGAAAAACTAGATTTGCTGAATTTACAGCATATGTTAGAAACCTTTGCGAATACTTTAACTATTAAATGGTACTAGAATCATTTTTATCAACAATTTACATTCTGTTGTTTAATATTTATCAATCATAAGAAACGTACTATAGAGCATGACTAATTAAGCAAATATGAAGATCCAAGCAATCAGGATTTCAAATGACAAAAATATCACCTGTTGTTGTTATTACCTACGCAAAATTAGTTTACTTCAATACAGATGCGTAAATTTTTATTTTTGCCTTCTTAGAAGAAAGAGAAAAGATACTTAATACCCTCAACATAGAGACACTATAGATCTCTAAAATGAAAATTATAAACTAAGTTGCGATTCTCTGAGCAAACCAAGTATTATGATCAGAATATAACAAGAAAAAGATAATTATTTTTTGCATTAAATAACTTGATCTAAAAGGTTTTGTGCATATTGACCAAATACTGATAATTCTGGAAGATGTCTACAAATATAGAATTTAATCCAATTCCTGAGAGGGATGAAACAGCAAAAGATATTGTCTGAAATTGACAAATAATTCACTCTAAATTTTGACATCTGTACCACAAATAATAACTAATTGATTTGTGAATACAGGCTGTGCACTTATGAGTGCACGAAAAGTTTGATCCAATACAATGTGAAGTGGATCTCGATAGCACTTCCCATATTTTACTATCGATAGGTCCACTTTGCATATTGATATTTGTAATGCAAATAACAAACCTGATAGAGATATCCATTCTTAACTTTGACCCTTATCACAGTAGTAAAAGATTCAATCTAAATATCCCAATTAATAAGTTGTGGTTCTGACTGGTTATTATTATTATTTTTGTTCATAGTTGATTTATTGTATTTTATAGATATCTGTACCACAAACTATAACTAAGATACAATCATACTCTTTAGAGTATACCAAACTGTGTACACAAATTCAAGAATCAATGTGAAGTGGATTGGACTTTGTTATTCTCAACTCACATTCCGTAATTAAATTTAAATCCATTTCACATTAATTGAAAATAAAAGTGTATGATTAAAGTCCATTTTTTAAAATTGAAATTTATAGTATTAGAGTAATTTCAGAGGATGAGTATTCAGAAACATCAAATCTTTAACGACTGACTGATTCAAGTTGCAACACATCATGACAAAATGGAAAGATGAATTTAGGTGCATCATCCGCGTATATAGTTAAAGACATGAGATTCGATAAATCCTTTCAGGATCTACTAAAGATAACATTGAAATAATTAAAAGATATCTTCTTTTTAAACTCCGATAATCCTGAAATACTTGAATTTGAAGTATAAATATGCATCTGACAAAAATAACGATAAATTTTCAATAAATTAACGTTCAAAAGTACAAGTAAAAATACTTTATTTATTATGACTTTGTCTTATGTGGAAGTCGAGTTCATATTCATCCTTTGCAACATACCTGCACTGTGTGCAGATCATTTTATCTTTGCGACCACGAAGATAATCAGTCAAACGTACTAAAAGCATTGTTATTCCAAACATATTAAATTTTAGGCATGAAGCTATATAACCCTCGGTTTTTATAACCGAAATTTGGTCGTAGTAACAAAAGATACAAAGTAATAAACTAGAAGAGAATCATTAGAGTTGGTTTAAAGCCTATCTCAAAATTATTATCTTGATAATATTACAATATGATAATTATATCGCTTCAAGATATTTCTCAATCTTCTTATATATAGTGCAAATGGTTTTTGTATCTGTTGTGCTATAAATCGATCTTTTCTACTGCACTTTTTTAAGGTAACGTTGTTTGAGTTTAAATCAGAGCTGTGTCAAAAAAACAACTTATTGAGCAAACTTTGCCATACGTAATATACACCAATTAACTCGTTTATTACTTCATATTGCTCTTTTGTGAAATTACATATTGTCAAGGGCTAGGTGGTATCTATTGCCTTCAAAATAACATCTTATTATAATTTCTTAGTTCGAAATAAACATGTATGCATATTCGAAATTGGTAACAGGTGCATCAAGTTAATACATACTTTTCTAACAATGTTATTTTTGAAATAAATACATTATAATCAAACAAATTATTCAGAAATTCGATAAACCTAATATCTCATTTTCCTTATGCAAATTAAAAAAATATTTATTGAAACCCGCGAGTGAAAACATCAAAAGATGAGAAATGCGGTTAGATGAAAAATTTAGAGACGTCTGAAATTACTATAGCAAATAATAAACCTATGCTACAGATTAAAGTGGAAGAGGCAGTGATCAGACTAGTGCCAAAAAATTCAGATTATGGTCTGCATTGCCTGGTTATATATGATAATTTGGCTACTTTTAGAAAATTTTACTCTTGTCATATAAAAAGACAACTAGCGGAAGAAGAAAACGCAAAAAGCATAATTATTATCAATCCTTTTTATGAGACTTAAAGTTCAGTTAAAGAACATCTTTGTAAAAGGTATACCGAAACCGACTTTAAGGAAAATGAAGAAAATCTCCAAACACTGATAGTTAGTGATCCCCTAAAAGAGTATTTTGGGAGAGAGCCTGTGATAGATTCTAGAAGAAAAATAATAGAAAAAGTTGTTAAAATAGGCAAGTATGGTCTCACGGTCATAGCTGATGTAGGTGCTTTTTATTATAAATCACAAAAAGAAAAATTGGTAGAATTAGAAACCTCATCACCCACTCATTTTACTGACCTGGCATACAATGGCATTTGTGGTTATAATCAAACAGATTTTAATCTCTTATCTGAAAAACAGAGAAATGATATAATAAAACATCGTAGTATGGCTATAAAGTTAGAACTACTTCAAAACTAATTATTGTAGTTACATGATCTTCCAATGAGTATCATTCAGATAAATGGTTTTTTATAGTACATTTAACCTTTAACATGGCGCCAGATCAAATTCTCCAAAATGAAAAATACCAAAGATGTTTAGAAGTATAATTTGATTTTGCTGAAAGTTGTGAGTATTGTGCCACCTCCTGACCTTATGGATACCAATATTTCATGAACCAAAGTAGAAGGATTTGCTAGAGAATGAACCTAAAATATATCTACATTTTAATCAATAAGAATCTTAGCAAAGCATTCTTTATCGTCTATTGCTATGCTCACCTTATTCAACAGATATTTATTATATTAACAGTTCTCATAGCCTCAGGGCTTCGAAACCTACCTGACCCGTATGATTTTGGATACAATAAAGATTATGACTGGTCTGAAAGCATATTGTTTTTGAAAGTCAGGTGAATAATAAATATCGCAAGTGATACAGTAAAGACCCACCTTTTTGAAAGATTTTTTAGCATCGATCCTTATATAGATTGAGTTAAGACCCTTTGACAAATTTGACATCTGGTCAATAATTCAGTGGATAGGGGCCACCATTATTTGATCTTGTATAGTTCTCTAATTCTTGTAACAGATTTTCTGAATTCATTATATGATTATAAAAATAACTTTGGCGTTGTAAGATTTTTAGCCCATATTTAAACATGATTCGAGATATATCTTGTTTTTAAACCTGAAATTATAATTTCCATCACACCTCGTGTAATTTCATATAGGTCTTGCATCGCTAATTCCACTGCCTATAATGCAAGACCCATCATCTCCTTCCTTTCCGTCTAACAATTAAGAATTTGTCTTAAGGTGGATACTTGTTTAGTCTCTGAATCTTTCAAATCACAAACTATCTTGTCATTGTCATGGTTATTGTCTGTTAGGATGTCAATGATTTGATTTGCAGAATCAATTGATTTGGTTATTTATAGAAATGATACTTTGAAAAGAGTCTGCACTAATTCTTATAGCTGTTTATTCTCTCCTGAATTCTCGATTTAAAAGGATTAGACTTACTTGATTCTTATTTCTCCAACATATTTCATCAGTATTCAAAAAGGGACCAAATGAAGGATCGAGCAATTAATACATATTAGAAAACGAGTCATGTGTAAGGTTTTGAAGGTCTGAATTTCGTACATGAACTAGTCATATAGAGAGAAGATAGGTATTATATAGTGGATCGAAAAAATGGTCATTAGTAAAGATAGTTCTATAGAAATATGATTGGAAATCCTATTTGCAATTTGGATGATACACTGTATGATTCAGACTTAATTCAGACTCAGTTGCTACTCTATCAGCACCGAGGGTCCAATGAAGAAGCCGTGCACGATCTATTATCATTGTAGACTGTCCAAATTCGATAGGTAAATCAATCGAAGTTCCGTTAATGGGTCTAACATAATATATTAAAGCATTACCACCTTCATCGTAGACCGGACTAAATAATTCGACTAATGCTATATCCTGTTGGCTTTCTGCTAAATGATTATTATCTAAAACAATCAAGACTGCATTAGGTGGGTCTATTGCAAAACTATTTTCTCCATTGGGCCAATTACCAACAAACTTTGAAGTATCTATCGTCTCTATAATCCTACATGGTCGATCCGAATACGATATGGTCTTGTCTGCCACTTGATTTAGTTCAAGTGAATACGTAGTATCATTAATTTGGGTAAGCGAACCAGATTGAGAGGATTGAATAAACTGAAAACTAGCTTCCGATAGTGTCATATTTTCTTCTAGAGTATTTACTTGTCCACGTAATGTAGAAAAAGAAGGTACGGATACAAAAACTAAAGTAGACAATAGAAAAACAAAAGCCGTCAAAAGCAGATTCATTACTATGCGTATATGCATATTTTTGTTGTAAAAAGAATTGTTAATAAGATTTTCACCTTTTGATCACAATCTTTTGACATAATCATGTCTAAATAGGACCTCGTGTATAAATAGACAAAAAAAGATAATTAGATAAGCTTTTTGTTGAGCCTATTGTCACTCTAGCAGAAAAAGGCAGTTTGATTGCTAGCGACTTGTTTTATTTTAATAGAAGATTCGATTACTGAACAATACTATGTTATAAGGAGAAAATAGAGGCTATTAATGTTATTACTCTATAAATTTGTTGAAGGTGATTCAATAAATTAATTCATTCCATAAAGTCCGCTATTAGAAGATGGAAGGCTAACACTCTTTAATGCTTTATTTTTTCACCAAAATTTCTATGTGTTCCGGTATAAAGAAAATTATAGCATGTTACCTAAAGAAATCTACATAATCTTTTGCAAATTCCTCAAAAGTCCTTGCACTCTTCCCAGTTATGTTTTCAACGATTGAAGTGACATGTGAGGCATGTCCTTCCCTAAAGTATCCATTTAGCTCTAATAATGCGTTTATAAGCCAATCATTCATGTCAGCTTCTTTCATTCCGGACCGAGCATCTTCCTCTGATATGTTGACATATTCAATCTTTCTATTAGTAGCATTAGACAGTAGTTCTGCCATCTTATTATATGACAAAGCTTTTGGTCCAGTTATTGTAAATGCCTTGTTACTGACATTCGCTAGATCTTTTTCAGTTAGTGCTTTTACTGCAACAGCTGCAATATCACGAACATCAACTACACTTACCTCTGCGTTTTTCATCGGCAAGTAGAAAGAATTAGTATTCTTAATTGTAGGACCGTGAAAAGTTACAAAATTCTGCATAAATTCATTTGGTCGTAGGAATGTATACTCAATCCCTGATTCCTCTACAAGTTTTTCTGCTTCACGGTGAAGTCGAATCAATTCCACTTTTGGATCATCATCGTCAGCCCCCATAACTGATTGTTTCACTATATGTTTGACTCCCACTTTCTTTGCTTCATTGATAATATTGAACTCTTGTTCAACAGTATTAGGAGAAGGATGGGTTAGAAGAAAAAGTCTATCAACTCCACGAAAAGCATTATTCAAAGTATCGGGCTTGTTATAGTCAATTTGAACTAGATTCACACGTGGAATGTCTATCTCTTTTGCTTTATCAATTGAATGAACTGCTGCTCTAATTAAATAGTTAGTTGAATTATTGGATAATTGTTTTACAACTTCGCTTCCTAATGTTCCAGTAGCACCGATTACGAGAATCGTTTCGGTCATACCTAATTATTTAAAACATATTATTTATAACTGAGTTGATTCTGTCCTCTAATCCATCGCTATCCAAAACTTTACTCCAAGGAATCGTCTCTACATTCTTTCACTAGGTATTCTGGTGCTGCCTTGTTTATGTTCATGTTTTCTACTACAATAAGTGTAATAGTACATGTTCATCAACAACAGCATGTAGAAGTGACAAAAGAGGAGGAGGAGGAGGAGGAAAATGCTACATCTTCTCTCTTTGAGCCAAGGTTCCTAGCTATTCAATCTGCTCAATCTGGGTAGCTGTCGGAATTCAATGGACAGCTCAACCCGCTATGCAGGTAGTGAGATCTGGTTTGGCTGCTGCAGCCTACAGAGATAATATATATATGCGTTAGGAGGCCAACACGAAGGTCTTTAGGCTTTAAATGAAAACGAAATATCAATTCCTAACGTAGGTAACTCTAGAGATCAATGATAAAGTATATCCATTGTATGTTTGTTTATTAAGGATATAATGAACAAGTTTTTCACATCAAATATAAAGAGCAAGATCATTATTAATTCAAACTATATCGATTTTTTCTTTATTAGAAATTCATAACAGAGCAATTAAGAGATCATCATCAAGTTACAACCATCTTTCCTACCATTTCATGGTGTAGCTTACAGTGATACTCATATGTTTCAACATTCTCAAAAGTATATTCGATCAGAATCGAACTCTGTTAAGCTAACCTGTTAATACAGATTGGCTAATATGGAACAAATCATTCTGTTAATAATGTTTTTTAAATTCTATTTGAATCCAACTATGGTATTGGTAGCACACAGAACAAGGTTTTAAATTTTACCGAAATGTTTGGTTCTAGTATCTTGGTTATCAAATTTGTTTTACATTATTATTGTTTCAAAAAAAGGATGGTAATTGACGTCTAAGATAACTAATCATATACTATCGAGTAGATAATTATCTCTACTCTCTTAAAGATTAGTCACATACTTTTTCAAAGTGTTTCGTAAATAAGCCCTTTAGCTCAACACAATTATCCTGTTCGGATTCTGTGTCTTCTGATTGCGGATCATCGGGAGTCTGACTTCCGCTCTCATCGGTTCGAGGTTCGCCTTCTGTTTCAGGACTATTAGTTGATTGTGACTTATCTTCGACGTATATTCCTCCGTTATTTGTGGGTTGCCATACGTTGGGATTTGATTGTGACTTATCTTCGACGTATATTCCTCCGTTATTTGTGTTCTCCCATCCGTTGGTATTTGCTGTCCTTGGTGGTAATGGTCCATATATACCTGCACAGATCTGGTTGTAACTACTTTCGGCATTTCCCAACTCAGATGCTTCAGACTGAGTTAGTGAACCATTAGCTTTTTTAGCTCTTAAATTCATTATCTTATCGTATGTATTTGAACAACCTTGTCCCAATGTGGTACCGTCAAATACAGGCTTCGCCATTACCATTTCAGATAACGGTATCATTGTGACCATCGAGAAACCCAGGAGTAATCCTGCCAAAATTTTTATTTCTTTACTATTTAGATTCTTATTTGATTTATACATCAATTTTACATTCTACTAAAATTATATAGTATTTGCTCACCAAATCTCATACTCTTATAATCTTAAAATCTTGCAATATTAGAGTTAGATCTTAAACTATTTATTTAGGAACACTCTACCCCAGAACTTGATATGGATTATGACCTTTGATCTCTATTTTCGAAATGTGACTTATATATCGAAGTAAGGGATTAAGAGAAACCTCGGACCCTTTTAAAAGGGTTAACGAAGAAGGTATCGAAATATGTATGGTATCCCTTTTACATGATGATCTGGTAAATTTGTTCCCGAATGAATTTACTTACAGATTTTCTGAGACTACTGAAGAATGTCCTTTATAATTCTCTAATCCATTGCTATGATGCCCCTGATATGTTTTTATTGCAAGGCCATACAATTATTTCTAGAAATACCCAATCTAATCTTCTCCGACGAAATACTCACATTTTCTATTTTTAATATAATAACCAACAAGAAAAAGTCATTGAAAGCGCCTATTGATCTTTATGCAATCATATAAAATAAAGGAACATCTACTTATATCTTGATTGTTTGATTTACCAGAATTTTTTGATATTTCAAAACTCCCCTGTAGCTATCTAGATCTACACTGCCTTACAATTCAAGATCTAAACTTTGGGTAAGGAATACTTGTATTCGTTTTATTTTAATATGTTACCGCATTTCGGATTTTTAATGAATTTTCTGAATTACCAGTTTCTTAGTACCCTCATCATTAGAGGAGAAATGTATTTTTGCATCCACCCCTTCGGTGTGTTATTAGTCTTTAACAAAAAAACCATTATTCGATTTCTTATTCTTTTTTATACGTCCAATATATTTTGAAACAAGTTGAAATTCTTCTTTGAATCCGGTATAGTTCCAATAATACTTGTTGACAAGAGTGGAAATAACAAACCAAATAACACTATTGACGACAATAGCAAACAAGAATCCATAATAAAAAGCCATAATTGTTCCAGTTATTGTGCCTCCTATAAGATAAGGCATCTGACGCTTTAATACTGATTTTAATAAACTATCCAAAATGACCTACTTATTTCTTATTGTTAACATAGTTTATAGGCAAGTATAATTTGATTTGATTTTAACTTATGTCATCACTCACATTATAGAACAATAAAGGGGTTAATTTATTATAGCACATTTAGATTATTTGGTGCTACACCCATCTAACAAAAATACAAATCGGATATATATGATAATTATGACACAAGATAAATTAATAGAACATTATATTATCATATTGTTATTTTATTATGGCATAGTTTAAATTTACCCATCATAAAAATATGAATTTTTCTAAATTATAACATCATATGAAACTTAATAACAAAACAACAAGAAAAATGTTTGTATATACAACTACATTAGTTATGATCACAGGGCTATTGTCAATACCTATTCCTGGAAGTAACGCGTTACTGAATGACAATTCGATCAGTCCAAACATTAAAGAAAAGGTTTTTGAAAAGAAAGAACAGATTAAAGACAAGATTCAAGAATTTAGAGAGATTGTACTTAGCGCATGCTGTCCACTCTGTGGATGTTAATACGCAACTAAAGAAAAAAAACACGCAGATAAAATCAACAAATGATAATACTCTTTTTTTTAGTTTAGAACTGTCTATTGATTAAATACCAGCTTCATTTTTGAGCATAACATTAAGATAATAAATTAATAGTATCCAATCGTAATAGTATTTTTTGCATAATTGAAATATACGTCTTTTATAAATGGTGGAAAAAAAGCCATTGTTCTTTTATCATAATCCATTTAAAATTCATACTATCTTTAGCTGAATACTAACTGACTTCTAAAACTCCTTAGTTTACTCTAATTTTGATATGCGATACGATTATCTAGATAAACTTTTATGATCATATCTTATATACTATGAATAAATTTAGAGTAGTTAGCAATACTACTATAGCAACAGCTTTTTTGGTTCCTATACTGTTGACAAGCACCTTAACAATTGGAAGCAACAGCAATATTTTTCAGTATGCTGTAGCTCAAGGATCCGAAGCCGCTGATAGTTTCTCTGCAACCGGCTATACAGGCCAAATACTTACATTACCACCAAGTATAACACAAGTCCAAACATCACAAAATGAATCATCTCTTGGACCCTCAGTAGGTTCGGTAATTGGAGGTAATTGGAGCTTTACTGTTGCAGATGGACAGTTACAGAACTTTACATGGCATGCAACATCCTATACACTGGGTGGAAATGTAGATGGTACTTTTGCTATCAATGGAATTGATGATGCTGCTCCTTTGGATACTTCTGGTAGTGATGTAATACAGTTAGATGGTAATAATACATCCTTCACAGGAACTGCAGATATAGAAATTAATGGTGAAACAGCATTTTCCGATGTTCCAGTTACACTATACATATTTAATGGGAATATTGCAAGTTTAACATTAAGTCACGAAGAAACAGAAGGCATATTCACTGTTCCCTTATATGGCATTGTAACTTCATTAACTCAATAAGAGGGCCAAAAGATAACAAGAATACAAAAAGCCAGTATTCAAAATCCTATTTTATTTTACTTTCTATTAATGATAATAATCAAATATCTCCCCAGTAGGTATTTTGTAAACCGTCATGTATGGTTTTTTTGCTATTGTGCAGAAATTCAGTAGATGTTAAGTTTATCTTGGAAATTTATTAAATAGACATCTATTTGAAAATATTTCATTGATTAAAACTGACAAAGTAATTAAAATTAATTCTACATCTTACCTAGATAGCATGGTTATTAACAATATATTACTATTTTCTTGAAATAAGAAAGTAGGAAAATCGCTTCAAGATAAATTGAGTGATCGCGTCTGGTTTAAACTAAAAATGAATATGTGGTGTTTAATAAGGACTTGACCTCTACTGCCTTGAGTTAGATTACATCAACCAACGTGTGTTAAATAGTTTGTTAAATTAATATATAAAATGTCAACCGATCCATCAAAAGACCCCATCCCATACAGAAAAGATCTAAGAAGATGGGTTTAGAAGATCAAAATTCAAGTAATGATGACCAAAATGAGCCAAGTAGCTACAAAGATTAGGACGAACCATCATACAGTAATTAATCAAACTGAATAACATCGAGGTATTCTCAATCAACCTTTGGGCTACCAGGATATTTTTTAAAATTCTTGTATAAATCGACTTTAATTTTAGATATTTTTGATTTACCAATAAACATATTACACAACAAAATACCAAGTTTTTGAAATCATCTATAGAAGAGAAGTTTTCTGAGCATTCGTATTACAATATGTTTCTAAGTTATTAGAATTAATTGAATCTAGACCATCTAATTTTATATCAGTCATTTCAATAAGATGTGGATTTTGATTTATCAAAATATCACCGTCGAAAAAAAAGAACCAGGTTGAGTTAGGAAGTAATATTTTGTGATGACGATTTAATATCTTATGACAATAATAGATTTAGTAAAATATGAGAAAAAGAAAACTCGGATTCTGGAACCCTATCCTATCCTCTAGTAAACTACATGATAATTTAAATATTACAACCACCTGACCCTAATCCGTCTGTTTAATATATATGACAATCAATATGAGGTTGCAATTATTCGTAATTTATTTTCCTATATATAGCATGTTAATCTATAAATAATATGGGTTTAAATAATGAAATTACTTCTGTACCTGATTCAGAAATTATTCCTTCTCAAGGCAATAACAATAAACAACATGAATTAATTACAGTTAAGAGTCATTCTAATTTAACAAACGAATCAACTGTTCCTTCTTTTAAAAAGTTATTAGTTACTTATGATGGAACTGAGAAATCTGATAAGGCAATTAACTATTCTATCTATTTATCCAGTATTACCAAAGCAGAAATTGTTATTTTGCAGGTATTAGAAAATATCGACAAATTAGAAAATTCATCTATAGATATATCAAATAAAATAGAGAAGGAAAGCGAATCCGAAGTAGAAAAAACAACAAATTCTAAACTGGCTAACGATTTCATCACAGGTAATTCGAACTATTCAGTAAACGTAGAAGGTAGTATTATAGAGTCGATGGAAAATAAAATTAGAGAAATTGAAAACTCTGGTTTTAAAAATAAATTATCTTATAAAATTAGAACTGGATTCATAGTAGATGAAATTGTAAAGGAAACACACGAATCAAATTACGACTTACTCATAATTTCTTCATCTCATATGGATTCTTGGATAAAATCTATATTTAGTGAAACAAGGAAGATAATTAGTAAGGTTGAATTACCTGTCCTGTTATTGCATTAGTTCTTTTGTAAGGTATCAAACATATATTTTCATTTATTGAGTAGTCGAAATTGTAAAAATAAGCGGGCCTTCAAATTGCTATTGTAGAACTACTCTTCAAAGTTTAATATTATCATGAGCAAAATTAACAGAATTAAAAAACTTTTGTGTTTCCAATCTACACCATAACTTTATTATTAAACAAAAAGGGCTGTCCATTATTAACAAGGTACCCGATTCTTTCCGAATACTTGCTTAACCAGCTTTAACAATAATTTTACAGACATTGTATTGATTGAAACAAAATAATATGCCAAAATCATAACTAAGATCAGAATCCATGAAAAAGGACCAATATCGTCCTGAAGCCCACCGAGCCAATTTGACGTCTTTTTGTTTTCTAAGACACAAGTAGCGATAAAGATCATTAGACGTTCATATATCGGAAAAAAGGCATTAGTGGATGAACATGCAGAGATAAACAAATTCATGGTTTAAAAATCACTATGTATTCTGGTTATTATCGGAATGGTTTGTAAAGGGTTATGTACTAGATTTAAAGTCATGTGAAAGGGCGTATTGAGGTAGATACGTAAAAGGACAAAAACGGTGTTAACGTTGTGAAATTTACATTGCTAGGTATGTATCAGTATTTTGTCCCTGCTGTGGCACGAGATTACGATATAATCCCAGAAATGGTAAATTAAAACGAAAATTTCATCAAGGTAAAAATGATAAAGAATAGGTCGAAATGTTAGTAATTAAGTCTCCATATTCAGAATATCAAAACCATTCAAAAACCTGTTTCTTTGGTATTAGAATCCAATTAAGTCCGACTATAGAAATATAAATCGATTTTTAATCATCTATTGAGAAAGAATAGCGTATTATTTCCTTTCAATGGAATTAACTAGCTAATAATTACGCAAAAATCTCCAACTACCATTTTGAAAGGCCTCTATATATCGTACCCCTTCGGCATTGCTTTTAATCCGGGTAGTGCCATTCTTAGGGTTTTGAGTTTGGTTTCTCTTGCTGATTACTTCTATTAATTTTCTCATATAATCAAGTATATTTCTTAGTATAAGAACATTGAGGTCCTTTCAATAATATAAGATTACTATTTTTTGGTATAATTACTTGCGATTATTTCATCAAAACAAACGAATTATCATAAATTTGAAGTCTGTAAAAACAACTAGCATCATCTTTAAGAAGAGTTAGATTGGAATTGCGACTTTTACGATTTTGAAGGTATTTTTGTATCTAGCTAACTTAAATAATTACAAACAATCACTTTGATTGTTGAGTTCAAATGACAATGTTGAGTCAAGACAAGTAAATCACGTAATCTCCAGATCAGTTGAAGATATTGTTACTGGAATTACTACCACTATACCCTTTTATCCAGATGGTAGTGTTAAGGAAATATTTAAGACAAATAAAAAGATTGATTTTGAAGCTCATATTTATGAATAACATTTACGGATTCAAGAAATTGTCACTTTATTTTGGTGCTTTTTATGCTACTTGATGTTTCTTTACCTTTATCGTCAAGTCTCCAATACTAACCTGCGACTACACAGTTTTGAATTGCACAATTTTAAGCAATCTATGGTCATTGAGATCGTTTTGTTGTCATCAAAAAAATCATAATTCATAATAGAGATCTGGGCGAAGATTAGCTTCTTTTTGTAATAAATATTAGGTGCGTCATCAGACCATATCATTATTTTATTTACCATAAAATAGTAAATATATATTCACCTAGTCTCGTTGCTATACGGTATGACATAATCTGATCTAGCAGTTAAGATGCTTTTTACTTAAAATTAAACAAACTCACTCCAATCCAGATCGCTTATTTTATTGTTATCATTAACTTGCATTACTATTGATTTTGAAATATCAAAATTTTGTTTATAATCTCCAAAACTACTCCTGCCGTATCCGTATTTCCATCTTGAATACCTCTAAATTATTATCAGACAAACTAATTTGCTTGTTAAAAAGAGTTAGGAAATGTATCCGAATCGGCCTCGTTGGTAGTTTTGTTCCCCACCACCCAAGTTACCCAAAAACTAGATTTTTTGATAGCAAATGTATATTATTTCTTGCCAATTGATCCTTTTCAGCGTCTTTTGATTGTATTTCTAACTTCATTTACACTAATTTATCGTACAATATGAGAGGTTATATGACTACAAAGCATTTCATAGCTTGGTCATCTATCTTACTGACTGCAACAACATTAGAAAGCGAAAGGATAGTCATCAGTAGACCATTGGTATATTTTTTGTTTTGCAAATATGATATCTACATTTAAAATATCAAAGGAGGTGATGTCACATTTAGCGAATCATAAGCGGTGTATCGAATTAACACTAAAATCAACAAAATCCACTATATCTACCCTTAATTTACTATATACTCACCATTACAAAGTAAAAAGTAAAACCAAGATTAACAATCAAAAACTAACTGAGTATCACACCATTTGGAGAATATAGAAGTTAATAAGGAGTTTAGCGCTTTAAGAAATAATATGCCTATGTTGATGTTAAAATGCAAAACTTGCGGTATAATTTTTGATGCAAAATACATATCTGATATGGATGAATTTAGGTCTAAACCCGAAAATGAATCAAATTTGATCTTTAATTGCTCCAGAAGTCACTCAAACCAATATTTGATGGATGATTTTATAGATTTGTCCTAAAAATTAATTAGGTGCTTAACTTGTGATCGGGATCTAACATAATTCAAAATGATGACTCTATTTGACTATTCAATTAATTATCGCCCATTTCATTGGAATAAAGATGGTTTCAATGAGATATCATAGTTAATCTGAATCTTAATTTATCAAACAACAAGACGATATTATTAATATAATATTAAATGTATAAGTGTATGATTATCATTGGTAGATCTTGTATATGGATTGGGTATAACCGACATTCTTAGGGATTTTCCTGCTCATTTTCGTATGTTAACCAAATATGTATCCATCAAGCTTTTTAAATCCAAACCGTTCATCTATGGTTCTGCTGACATTATCAATGTATGCAATCTTCATTGTTCTCATTGTTATTGGTGGAAAACTAGGAGAAACGAAAAAGACGAACTAAGTGTAGAAGATTGGAGAACAATAATCAAAAATACGTTTAAGAAGCATCATGTATACGTTGTTACTCTTGTCGGCGGAGAACCGTTGTTAAGAGAAGATGTTATCAGAACTTTCTGCGATGAGATGCCTAGGCGTGTATGTGTGGTTACAAATGGAACATACCCATTACCGCGACTCAAGAATCTTTACTTTTATTGGGTTTCTCTGGACGGAACTCAACAAATACACGATAGCATTAGAGGAAAGGGATCATATGAAAAAACAAAGAAGAACATATTAAATTATGTAAAAGGACCAGATAGAAATGGTAAACCCGCCTGGAAGGATATTTGGATTACTATGACTATTAATTCATTTAACTACAAGACGATTGAGGATTTAGTATCAGAATGGAAAGGAGTGATAAATAAGATTGGTTTTCAATTCCACACACCTTTTGGAGATAATGATCCCTTGTGGCTACCGTATGGTGAAATCAGGAATCAGGTTGTAGACACTTTGATACAATTACAGAAGAAGTATCCTGATTTCATAATGAATACACAAAGGCAACTTGAGCTCATGAAAGGATCGTGGGGTGGTGTTAGCAATACGCCAATTGATTGCCCTTCTTGGGCTATTCTGTCTCTGGATCATAAAGGCCAAACTAAACATCCATGTTGTATAGGCAGTTCTGATCCTAACGCAATAAAACCCATTTGCGAAAAGTGTGGTATTGGATGTTATTCTATACTGGTTGCACAGGGATTGAACAATAAGTAGATATCAATGAAAATTTTCTAACCGAACGACAATCTATTCATCAAGATTCTCTTCTCTCATTTGATCTTCCATATAGAATAATTATTTGATTAGCAATTCCATTAAGATTTTGGTTTCCAATGTATGTGATTTCATATTGTAAGATCTATTCTTTATTTGTTATCATAACACATCTCTTACAATTCATTATACTAGCTGTGAATGAGTGTTGTGCATTGGGCCAATAATTCAGTTCCAATAGATCATTACGATACACTTTAACTGACAACAGGGTGATTGAGAGTTGAAGAGAGATTTCAAATATTATGTGAAGAATATTTACAATCTATGACCATAGTTTAGATAATTTGGTTTCTTCATTTATGGACTGGACTGTAAAGATGTGATATTTTAAGCAAGATTTTGCACAAGGATATGGTGGAAAGAAATTCGAAATTTATTGGAAGAATTCTCATGGTTGTCTTCCAGACTTAATCAAAAGAGTAATAAGAACTGGTTTCAAGTTTCTTTATTATATAAGAATCGATCTTGTAGATGGGCAGTGCCCATCTCTGTAATAAATCTTTATTCTAAAGCAAAATATCTAAAATGATTTCATTAATTTAGTAAAATTGTGAAACAAGGTATATATGAATAAATTTATCAAGTTGATATAGGACGTAATTGTACAAACTGTAATCATACGCCATAACTTTACGATATGATCATGATATGCAAAGGTATTAGGCAGAAATTAGAAGGACCGTTTCGTTCTATTTTTGTTGGGATAGATGAGTTCTAAAAACCTTCATCTACTTTAAATAGGTGTCCATATTACTAATGATAATAACAAAATGAATATAGGAAAATGGGTAAATAATATATGCAATAAAATAAAGAAAAATAACACAATCTCATCCTCCAGAGAAGGAGAGCCAGATAAGTCGATAAGCGGGTAATAGAAACTAGGCAAACAATAAGAAATTGACCATATCAAATAGCTAATGTGAATTTGAACGGAATCGTTTATTTGACTTATGTATTGGAGTTTTTAGAATTACAAATATTGGTGTCGATGAATACAGTTTAAGACTATTGCGAATTGGGTTTTTTAGGTTCTAGTGTTCTCTATGATTTACACTTACCTTAATCTTTATTAGATACTAATACTATCTTTATTTACCATAGTTTTAAAGGATTACATTACTGTTCAACGATTAATAACGTTTTATTACTTCTTCTCGATGCTTTCTTCTCATTTCTATGCTCCGAAATGACCTACTTCTTAGTTTGTATTTGCAACATGGACAATAGGCATCATGATCCCAATTAATGAATATCTCACATGTACTACATCTTTTTTGACCATCCTTGTATCGCGATGGAATATTTTGATTTCTCTTCGCTTTATACCTTACACATATTCCATTGCAACTCATAATAATCTAAAACTATGGAATAAACTTGTAATGGAAATAAATGTCTTCTTAATTTAACAACAAACCCAAAACAAAGGAAATATCAAGATTCCTTTTCGTTATCGATGTGGATAGATTGTCCTTAGACAAAGTTCAAAAAGAATCAAGACCTGTAATGTATTAGTACAAATCCCATAGTTTTTTGTTTGCTTGAATAATCTTTTAACTTTTCTCCTTCTTCCATTTCTGTGTAACTGATTTACTACTACCGGATTTTTCCTTTTTCATCATAGATACCACATATGAGGTTAACACTCTTCAGACTTCCAAAGTTTCTCTGTATGGAGAACATATTGCTTAAATGATCTTGTGTGTGGTTATATCGCCTTTTTTTGCTCATATTTGCATCTAGTAACACCGAAATGGAATAAATAAAATAATTACTAGTCTAGATGGCTCTTTAAGAATCATATCGGCAAACGATGAATCCGAAATGAGTCAAGCAGAGAGATGGTTAGGATGAAGACTATTTTTCTTTTGTTGCAGGTTGCTGATTGTTGTATTAAATCAAATTATCTGACTTTTTTACTTTAAAGGTTTAGAAATATTCCAAGTCGAATGGAGGTGAAAAAATATTTGTTTGCGACACATAGTTAGCAAAATCACTTATCATAAATTGATGAAGGTTTTTCAGAACCATTGATATTACATCATGTAGTCATATAGGGGTTTAAATTTTCCTTTCTATCATATTTGTATACCGAATATCATGCACAGATCTTACATACCTATTTTTTAGGTAATTATTTGATGATATTGATGATAATGTGTCCTATTAAATAAATTCGAAAACATAAGATGGAATGTTGTGAGGATATTCATGGTACAAGTCTTTTTTTGTGAACTTGAAATCATGGAAAGTGTCATATTCTCCTAGTTTATGCCATTAACTTCTTCTTTTGATCCAAATAGTCTCTTATTATTGATGAATACATATTTATGCAGAGGTAACTCTACAATTATAAATTTGCGAAAAATTGAGGATATGATTTAATGGTAATATAATATATAGTTATTACCAATGTCTAGAACATAACTTTAGGATAACATCTTGACTTCGAAAAAACAGTTATACTATGACTAATCACAAATTATAATCTGTTTCTACATATTTTGATACACGTCCGCAACTAGGACAAATTTTAAGATTTTAAAAATTTTGAGAAATTACGTCCACCTGGTTGATACATGTTTGATATATGATCAAAATTGCATAGTTTGTATTTTATTCGAAGAACCACATCATAGTACATCAGTTCATCGTACTTTAGTTTTTTATGGGCAATCTCGTAACTATCGTCCTCGATATGTGAGAAATCAGTATATTACTATCATAACTTAAAATTGCCTTTGAAATGAAAATATATCGATAGTTCATTTCTATATAGAGATATTAATAAGAAAACATGAAAGCTGTTGGATTTATGAGATAACTTGATTGATTAAAATTTCCCATATACCACTGAATTCGAAGCCAACCAGGCCCGTTTGATATCCCAAGCTGTCTGTTGGACTTCAAGGCACTTATAACTTGCAACAAAAAAAAGACAATAATTAATGTCACGATGGTTTTAACAATAGCCTTGAAGATAACAAAGAGGTTGGGAGAAGAATGGATAAAAACGGAAATCTCATTGACTTTACATACCGTTTTAAGTGTTATCATTTTATCGATATTTCAAATTTTGATATAGATGACGAGATTAAATGTAGATATTAAATACCGATGAATATCTAGAGATTAACAATAAAAGATATTCATATAGCAGATGAGATCATCATCTTATCTAAGGAGGAAAGTGCAACAATGAATGAATGAATGAATAGCAATGGTTCATCAAAGAAAACGCGCTATGCAAAAGATACTGAAAGTATGCCAAGATGGATTCCTGAAGTTGCGCCTTGTTCAATTGTTTTGGCAAGATATCCAAAAAATAATAAATACCGGCAATCAGCTTAGAATTTAGGAAAGGTAGTAACAATTCACATTTACTTATATGTGTGATACATCCTATACTAATTGTTGCTGTAATGTCTCACGAATTATATAATGTTGATAAATTTACACTAAAAATTCTGATGGTTTCAACCGAGTTTCCACCCATTCCAGGTGGAGTTGGAAGATATACCAAGAATCTCGCAAATGGATTAAAAAGACTAGGAATTAAAGTTTCTGTTCTATGTAACGAGAAAGGGGAAGGGGATTACACAGGTATTGATCCAGAAAATGAGAATAATTCGAAGGTAATATTAGATGTGATTGATAAATACGATCCCGATCTTGCACATATTCAATTAGAACATGGTCTTTATGGATTAAAAATGAACTCAATTAATCCAAAGAAATTAAGGACTAATATTGATAAGTTCTACGAAGAATGCAAGATACCTATAATAACGACATTTCATTCTGCATATCCCCTCCGTCAATGGATGGAGTTATCAAGATATCCAAATCTTCAGAATAAAAACATGATTACTTTTTCGATTAATCTGACTAAACAGATATCCGGCTACTGGGAACGATTAATTAACTACCATTCGTTTAATTTAGCAAATAGAAAAAAAATGCAATTGAGCCATGCCAACATAGCTTTTTCTCACTATTTAGCCAAATTAATTTCAGAAAATGAGAATACGATCAGTGATCAAAAATTATTGCGTAAGTTTTCCGTGATATACCATGGAGCAGAACCAAGTGTGAACAAACAGGTAAGGAAAAGGGAAGCAAGAGAAGTATTTTCCTTACCACTGAATCGCAAAATAGCCCTCTTTTTTGGATTCATGACGCATACCAAAGGTTGGGACATTTTAAATCATTTAGACATACCGAATGATTGGATTATAGTAGTTAATCAATCCAAGAATTTATTTAATTTAGCAAAGCCATTACCAATCAATGGCCAAGATCAACCAAAAACACTCTGTAACACGGAAATTAGAAACGGAAAGATGAGCAAAATTATCAATTTAAATCGAGGATTTCTAACAGATAATGAACTTTCATTTCTATTCTATGCATCTGATATAATCGTTCTCCCTTATACCGTAACTTCAGGTTCAGGTGTAATGTTTGATGCCCTTGCACACGGATTACCCTTCATTGCAACTGATTTAGGTTTCTTTAAGGAATTTGCAGATCAAGGATTAGGAATAGTGGCAAAAAGAAGACCTAAAGAATTTACCAAAGCAATAAAGAAAGTAGAATCAGAATACTTACAATACACTCAAAGAATTGAAAGATTCAATACTGAATTAACATGGGATAATGTTGCGTTACAACATTTTGAACTCTATAGCAATGTGTTAGGCAAAAACAACAGAATTAAAAACTCTCCATATCCATACGCAAGTCCTTAATTTAATAGAACTCGTTAAAATTGAAGCACAAGGTTTGCAGTTTTGTCTTTAACATTATGTTCAATCAAGTTATACTTGGTTAATAATGTTCCTAATTCAACTACTATAAATAAATTTATACTAAATTTTAGGATATCAGAAGTTTCAATTCGTTATTGTTTGAAAATTTGAGATGTATTGGGTCTAATACAGGAATTGAGAATTGTATTCAGGAAAACTAAGAGACATTAATCCAAATACCCAATATCCAATCAAATAAGGCTGAATTGGATATATAATCCCAAATTTCTAATAACTATATGTATCCACATGCAGGAAATTTTACCCTTATCGTCAGAGTTGTAAGAATACATTTAATCATGAAACTTGGATTATTCATCCACTGAAGGGACAGTTCATTATCTCATTGTAGTCTACAAATTTGTTAGAGTTCCAAATCACTGGTCCCGTTATTCACTTGTTCAAATATTTCTGAATCATATACAACAACAGGAGAAAGGAAATTATAGACGCCTGACAAGCTAATCACAACAATCAAAAACATTGACATCAAAGTAACCAATTAGATCAATAGACAAATAGTAAAGGAATTTGATGGATACCTAAAAACTATTGATACTCCTGAAAACCATCAAAACGGATTATCAAAAGTGTTGATAAGATATGAAGTACGTTTACGAAAAAGGACAACATTCTATCAAATCCACAGCAAGCGACAACTATTAGATTACGCAGATTCTAAAAGAAATACAGAAAAGTCAATCCTGATAAAAAATGAATTGGTCATTATTCTTGCTATGCTCTTGCTAAATATATGATGGTTCCCTAAGACATCAAGATATAGTGGAATAATTGAATAGGTAACTTTACCTATGCCAATTTCGACATAAAGGACAATCAATATAAATACACCTGTCAAATACTGATGATATTACAAATTGATATTGAGGTGGGCATAAGCATTAGATGTACTAAATTTAACCCGAGAAACTCTTCAATCTTGAAGCTTATTAAAGTAACACAAAAACATAGCAAGACCTGGATATCAACTTTACATATATTCAGTTTGTAACCTTATCTGCTTTTCACTCATTTTTTTGATTCTAGAATTTTAAGAATGTTCTCCACTTTCTCCTCTAAATTGGACACACGTGATTCAAGGTCTTTTATAGTAGTCAGATTTACAGAATTAGTTAACGAAGGTACTAGTTCATTCAGCTTCTGTTGTATTTCTCTTATAGCCACATTATTTTCTGTTTTATCATTTAATATTGCTGAGCCAGAGGAACGTGGCTCGATGTCTACTAAATTATTCATACAATGGTTAATAGCAAGAACTATTTAAGGCTATTATAAAAAAATAAATTCTCAATTCTTTCAAATGTTGATTTATCTGTTAACACAAATCATATGATACAAAACGATTCAAATGGTATGAAACGATGATCACCTAAAGTGTGAACAAATTACATCTCTTACATGTAATTTATTTGGCCGGTTAGAACATCTCCATTAGCTATACAGATCAATGTGGTGTTCGATTATATCTAAAAGTATAAAGAAAGGCAATTGATCCCATATACATCAAAGATTAGAAGCCCACCTGGCCAGTTTGATTTGAATAATAAGCATGATTTCTACTTCCGATATCAAATTACTTCAAATAGAGAAACACCAGTCAACATAAAACAATACTTACAAAATATAGGTTATTTTATAACTCCTTGTATACATTACATTAAAATAAAAAGAGTATTGTAAAATTTACCAAGGTATAGTTATCCTGCTACTTAATTATCTTCAGAAAGATAATTTTGAGATAGACTATCCGCTTATCCAAACGTTTTAACATATTCCCCATCCTATATTGCATCCTGATTTTTGGATCTGCTCGTTTTGTTCTTGAGGTCCATCAGTTATAACATGCCCTGGAACGTTACTTTGTTCATATGGTTTATCTTCAAGAGCATTTTCTTCTCTTGTTGGAACTTTTGGAGCAACAGGTACTTCACGAGGTAATGGACCAAATATCCCAGCACATAAACTCTTATAATTGGCTTCTGCATTTCCTAAATCACTTGCATCTTTTTGGTTTAAATTATCCCCTTGGGCTGCTTTTTTAGCTCTCAGTTTCATAACATCATCCCAAAGAGATGAACATCCTTTCCCTAATGTGCTTCCGCCAAAATTGGGTTTCGCTAACACAGTATCAGATATAGGTATCATTAATACTAGAGTAAAACCAAATAATAACGTAGTTAATAAGAGAATTGATTTTGATTTATTATGTTGAATTTTCAAATTCTTCTTCTCCCAACTACTTTATTTAATAGCTACTGTTAGTAAATATCCCAATCGCAAACCATTATCTATGATATATGGATCTATAGTTTTTATAAAGTCAGTTCTAAGTGACTCTGGTTCACGAACATCAGATATACTATTCAGGACTTCAATTGCTTTTATCAAGGGTCCGTATTTTGTACTCATAAACTTCCAATAGTGATTTGAACTAAGTATAGGAAAGATTGTTGTACCTCTTTCGAATGATAGTTCTCTAACCCCTGATAGACGATCTGTTACTACATCTGGATCTCCCCAAAGCATAGGAGAGGGAGGGGCATTCGAGTTTACTGGCATGTGTTTTCTGATTACTTTGAATATCGACCCTATAGCAAGCTCTGGCGGCCAAGTTGCAAATCCTATCCTACCGCCTTTCTTTGTGACTCTTATTAATTCTTTAGTAGTAAGGTCGGGGTCGATTGCAAACATATGTCCAAATGTGGACAAAACAACGTCAAATGATTCATCTTCAAATGGTAAGGCTTGTGTATCCCCTTCTCTCCAATCTATCCCACTAATTTGAGCAATTCTTTCTTCTTCCCTTGCAAGATTCAAAAGTTCGAAAGTGATATCAATACCAGTTACGTTAGCACCGCATCTTTGAGCGGTAATGGCAGTATTACCATTCCCGCATGCCACATCCAAAAC
Organism: Candidatus Nitrosocosmicus franklandus; assembly: GCF_900696045.1. GTDB lineage: Archaea > Thermoproteota > Nitrososphaeria > Nitrososphaerales > Nitrososphaeraceae > Nitrosocosmicus > Nitrosocosmicus franklandus_A. The sequence continues at coordinate 1,870,757 of NZ_LR216287.1, read as the reverse complement.
AGATTCTCCAGGTTGAATATTTAGTAGTTTGACTAGATGTGAAGAAATTTGTAGAAGCATTGTAGACACACTCTGGTAATCTCCTGGTGTCCACACATTTGCAATTCTTGTTTTTTCCTGTGTATTACTGGATTTTATATCCATTGTTTTGCTTGACTGGTTTTGTATTTCCATATAAATGATATCACGATATCATTTATATAATGCTCCCTACTCATTAGATTGATGCCTCATAATTTAGTCATCCGCGGCTTTGATGACAATACGCACTCTGAATTAAGAGATTTATCTAAGCAAAAAGGGGTTTCAATTAACTCGATTATAAAGGATGCAGTAGACCAGTGGTTAAAACAGCAAAAAGAGATACCTAAACGTCATCACCTTCTTCTATACGATAATGCAGATACCATAAGGCATTTGATTAAATCCTTAGATTATCTAACAAAAGAACAAAATTGGTTTAGATGTTTTGTCCCTTCTTCCGATCCTTCCATTACAGAATTATTGAGAAAAATGGAATGGTTTGATGGCACAACTCAACTATATGATACTAAACAAAAAGATGTAAAAAAATACATCTTCAAAATACTACAGAATGTATCTCAAAATGCGAACAACAAACAATTATGTCTAGTTGATTTTCTCATCAATGATATAGCAAACTACTCAGTTAGAGAAGCAAGTTATCTTGAAAAAGAGTATGATAAAAATAGACTACAAGGTTTAGTATTTTGTGCTTATGAAATGGGAAATCTCACTAAAATGCCCATAATTGATATGCTAGAAATGTTTAATGTACACGATCAAGTTTTTGTTTTAACTAATGACCAGATATACAAATTGCATTTGACCAAAGAAAATATTCATAAATTAATCTTAAGTTAAGAATATATTGTTGAATGAAGACATATGTGTAAAGAATCAACCTTTGTATAACATATAGGAGGTAGCTACAACATCAAGTTCATTTAATTAGTAATAGAAAAATATGAATGTTGTACACCATTGAATTTCTTTGTTTAGTTATCTATTAGGTCGGACTCGGAAAATATTTATTACTTGACCCGCCAATCCTGTTTTCTTTTGTAAACAATAGTGATCTTGACGTTCCTCTAATAGTAGACTGTTTTGAAAATTAGTTGAATAACAAATATCACAAGTGATACAATAAAGCCTACTTTTTTCCATGATTCTTTAATACCTAATATGATAGAGCTTGAATTAATCTTTTTATGATAAAACTGGCATCTTGTCAATGTTTTGCGATTGGAAAACTACTGTTTGATCTCTTGGTAGTATCTAGCCTTTGGAAAACAATCGGATAATATCTAAACTTAAAAAAGCCGATGTGGGGTTTGAACCGGAGATCCTATCAAATTTAGGTTATACAACGTACATCATTTGAATATAATAAGCTACATGCAGGTCGTTTATATATCCCGTCGAGTAAGTGTGATGATGTATAACATTATACAGATGAGAAAAGATCATCTTTTCATTATAGGATTTGTATCGGTCTTAATCTTCTTGACCTCGACAATTTACAACTTTGGTCACAATAGTGTCACTAATATTGGGTATGGACAGATAGGTTCCGACCTAGTCAATTCGACAAATGCTACTGTTACGAATTTGGTAAACTTAGAGGATATCCCGTTAGAAAAAGTTCAAGTAGGAGATATTGAAATTGCATACAAGGTGTTTGGTAATGGAGAGCCTCTAATACTTCACAATGGTGCTTCGGATGGTATGGACGCATGGGATCCATCCCTTTTAACCAAACTAGCTTCAAATAACACAGTAATTGTGTTTGATGGCCGCGGTATAGGAAATACTACAGGAGGTACCGAACCATATTCCATACAGTTACTTGCTAACGATACTGCAGGTTTAATGGATGCTCTTGAAATACAACAGGCAAGCATTCTTGGATTTTCTTTGAGTACGTTCGTAGTCCAACAATTTGCAATTTCGTATCCCGAAAAGGTTAGTAGCTTTATACTTATTGCTGGGTCCTGTGGCGGTAAAGATACTGTACCACGTCCAGCATGGTTTGACGACTTGCAAGCAGGTGTTGTAAACAAATCTCTAAATAACATACCGATCTCTCAGGAGGAAATGAAAGCACTTGTGAATGCATCAGTAGGACCAGGATGGCTAAAACTACATCCCGGATCTTTAGATCTTCCATCAAATATGACATTTCAACAAATGAAGCCCAGTCTTTCTCCTGAAACAATGAACAATCAGATGAACGCTGGACAGACTTGGATGACTTCTGATTGGACTGGTGCCTGTGACGGTCTTGCAGAAGTAGCCAAACCCCTGTTGGTTATAACGGGAACAGACGATAACCTATATGTGCCACATGATAATTCTTTAGTTATTGCAAGCAAAGTTCCGGGTGCATGGCTTGTACAGATTAAAGATGCTGGCCATGCGGTTCCAGATCAGTATCCCGATGAAGTGGGTAACGTAATAAACACATTTTTGTCGACTATGAAAATATAAGTAGGTATGAAAAAGGAATCCATATTAATTGATTTTGTACCTAAAATGGAGAATCAAGTTCAAATCCTTTTTTAACTATGGAATTGAAATACTTACTGTAGGATTTGAACAAAGCTAGTAAATATTATCTCAATATTATTTTGAAATTATACATGTATATCCAGATTTTTATTCGACCAGACCCAATTGACAGATTTGAATTTTATCTGTTTCCTGTTGATACTCATTTAGGAATAATAAAAATACCAACAGATGAGATAACCGATGATTTTGGAATGAATATTACTGAAGCTGTGCTCACATGGATGGATAGAAATCAAGTTCTAAACAGTTTACAAAAAGCATTTTCCCAAATATTTAAAAATTATGGGAAACCAAGGGAATCAGAAATAAGACCTGTGGCTTATACAACTGCATAAGCATGGTCTCAAATAAGGAAGCATATCAAGAAATTAAATTATAGTAAATTTCCTTATTCTCTTTAACAAAATTCATTCTTAGGATTTGTTTGAAGATAAACCGTATCCACAGTGAAGTATAACTGAAGATACGTCTTATTTATAAACCTGAAATTAAAGTGGTAATCAAATCTCCGATAATTTCATAGGGGTCTTGCATCAATGGTGCCATGGAATTAGAGATGCAAGACCTGACCTTTCTAACAATTCAATATTTCTTCGATATTAGATGTACATCCATTGTCCGTCTATCAAATTGAAAACTACTTTGTAGTTATCGCGATTCTTGTCTGTTATAACGTCTAATTTGATTTGCATAGTCAATCAGGTTATTTAAATGCAATTCCAAATTTATAGCCGGTTTGAGACCAACAAAGTGCGAATCACTCTAAATTCTCATATGAATTAGGTTTTACATTAGTTGTTATTACAAGTCTAATCTGCATTTTATTAATTTCAATTCCAAAAACCAATCTGGATTATTCAACATCATCTTTTGGTCAACTATTACAACAAATAGATCAGAATGAATCGCAACATTCAATCAACAAGCATCAAGTTTACCAAACTATTACAGACACTATTAGCAGCATAAATAAAGACAGTTCTATTTCAGATAAACCTGATAATGACGATAGTCAAACTCAAAGCACTGCTTTATTGTCAACTTTTCAACATAACTTATCAATACTAGATAACATTCCATTGCAAAAGATACGAGTTGGTGATATTAATATAGCATATAAACAGATTGGCGAAGGAGCACCTATATTACTAATTAGTGGTAGTGGCAATGTAATGGATGTATGGTCTACCCACTTTCTACAAGAATTATCAAACGGTCACAAAGTGATCATCTTTGATAACAGAGGAATAGGAAACACCACTTCAGGATTAAAACCTTTTTCCATTGGACAATTCGTTGACAACACTGCAGCATTTGAGTGCCTTGAATTTACAAGAAATCGATGTACTAGGCTTCTCTATGGGTTCTTTTGTTGCGCAAACACTGGTCACAACATATCCAGAAAAAGTAAATCGCCTCATATTATATGGTGCTTCATGTGGTGGACCAGAAGGCATTCCTCAAAGTCCTCAAGTTGTGGAAGCACTTTCGGATTTTGTCAACAATCAGACCAAAGATGAAAATTCATTTCTAGAGGTAACATTTCCAATCAAATGGATTAAGGAAACCAAAATTTTTTAGATGCAATACCAAAGTCTTCTGAAATGGTGCTTTCTACTACGTTAAAGAAACAGTTTGAAATAAATGAAAGCTGGCTTTCAAAGAACTGGACAGGCGTATGTGATCAACTTCAAAAATTGACTGAACCTACTTTAATAATAACAGGCACGGAGGACAAAGCTGTTCCTGCTGACAATTCATTAGTTTTAATAGACAAAATCCCTGTATCGTGGCTTGTACAAATTAAAGATGCAGGACACGGATTGATGTACCAGTATCCAGAAACCTTTACCAGTATTGTAAAAACATTTTTGAATTTAACAGACAAAAATAAAAGATGATGATTTCTTCAGAAGTGGAAACTTCGACTATAAGTCAAGGGTAGTTTTTGTCGACACTACAACGCTCTCTAGTGAAACAGTGATAATTATTCCATAGTGTTGTTCAAATGCGAACGTTAATTATAGTAAATACATCTATTATCCAGGCACACCTTGAATCCAACACAAATATTATAGCTCTTTCCTTCATATTAATTTCACAATGTCATGGCAACTTTGACCATCCTCAATCACATCGCGATCTTTGTTCAAGACCTATTTTTAACATACCCTTCTCTATCGTCGTGAAAGAAAAATAAGTGCAAATAAAAATAACACAACAAGTGAAACAGATGTAGAGTCTTCGATTTCGCACCCGATCAATTAGTTGTCAAGAAATTTCTTGAGATAGTAGAACGCTTTAGAAACGAAGCGAATCCAGTAGTACATTTTATTGTAGAGTTCTTAGACAAAGAAGGAGAAGGAGAAGAAGGAGAAGAAATAACAGAACATCGTCTTCAAGAAATCATGACATCATTAGAAAAGATTTCAGACGGTATCTAATTACCAATCCATATTGTCACAATCCGTGATACCATTATTCAGTTATTGAACCAATAATGCATGATCATCAAGAAAATTGTATTATAGACTCAAAAGAGATCAGGACTGGATCCATTTTAAGAACAAGTATATATAAGATCTATAGATATGATTTGTAAATATCAAAAACAATTTATCGAAAAACCTCAACAAGCTTCTAGAAAATTCTATATGAAATACTTATACACTACAAGTAATTTCGTCTTAGGCAATTATGTCAATAATAGTTTCCGCATATAGTTACTCTACTTGTAGATTGAAGTAAGATCATAATTAGAATTTATTCTCTAAATGTTACTTCAATTATTCCTTCACGTATCTTCACCTCATAAAGTTTCATGGTTATAGTAGCTATAGGTAATGGAATAACATTCACAATATTATTACCTGTGGTGTCTAAGATTTTAATGACAAGATAGTCACCATATCGGTTTACATCAAAATTGTCTTTGTTTGTAAATGGAGCCTTTATCTTCAAAATTAATGTCGGACCATCTTTTACGAATTCAAAGACCTTATCCGAGTAAAAAACTCTTGACGGATCTTTATTAGCAAAAATTGTCTCTGCATTTTCCCTTAACATTTCGATTCCTTTCAGTTCTTTTTCATAAAACCTTTCTTCTATAATATATAATGGATAAAAACTGGTTTTTGCCTCTTCAATTTTTGTACTTTGATACTCTGTCCACTTTGTAAAATAGCTATCTGGAACTTGACGTGGAAATATTTTGTTAATTATTACAGCATCAACATTCATGCCATAAAGGTTTGTAGACATAAGTGCTCTTTTTGCATTCTCGATACTGAATGAATCGGGATTGATTAGCAGTCTCAAGCTTGTAATTTTAGTATCAGTCAGGATTTTTGATAGGATCTCAAGTCTCTTGAGTAAATTCATCTCAATTTGAATCACATCGGTAGGAATCGGTGCAAAAGAAGAAAAAGGTTGAAACATTTTTACAAATCCACTAAAGACTCCTGTAAACCCAGAGAACTTTTCTCCAATATTTCCAACAAGTTTGGGAAAATACAAATATCTCAAAGCTTCTCCCGAAGCTGGCATATCCATAACTATACAATCAAAGCTTTCATGGCGCATAAATTCCTCAATTTTTAACAATGAAAATAATTGAGTCATTCCAGGAAGCATTGCGATCTCGTAGGACAATGTTTCATCCAATCCTCTTTTAGAAAATATCGACGCAACATATGATAAAACAGAACCATAATTTTCTGCTAACTCAAGGACCGGGTCTACTTGTAATGCATAAAGATTATCCAAAATCTTTATAGGCTTATTTCCTACAACGGGTACCATAAATGCATCTTTTAAAGTATGTGCAGGATCAGCTGAGATTACCAAAGTCTTGTAATTAAGATCTGCAAGTTTTATGGCAGTAGAACATGAATTAACTGTCTTTCCCGTTCCACCCTTTCCAGTATAAATTATTAATCTCACAATCTATTTATTTTAAAATGCTTTAAAAGTGTGCCCAGAGAGCTAGAGAGATAAAGTGATTTAGAATCATCTTACCCATTAAATAAAGTAAATCAAAAATCTACACATGGACAAGTTATCTAAAATAAATTTGAGTTGAAACTTCATCATGACATACCAGTTGGGTATCATAATTCTAAAAGTAAAAACGAAAGTAACAGATCGGTGCCATACCTTATGTTTTTGATATAATAATGGTTGATAATGTGCAGAGTAGCTCCTGACACAAATCAAAACCAAAAAGATTAAATCCTATTTAGAATGAATGTATCAAGTTATGGCTGGTATGTAGTAATACCAGAGTATAAAAAGAATACCGGTTTTCTAAAATATATTATGTCTCTAAACAAAGTGTGATTTTTAAAGATATCACAAATATGAATAAGTTCCCTATCAGGTTTTGCCAGGTGAGAGTGTTAAATAGAACCATAGGTCAAACTACCCGTAGATCACTAAAAATCTCCCATTTCATATAACTTTAGTTGATACTATAAGCATATTGATAGAATTTCACCATGATATGGTGAAATTCAGGCATATTAACTACTATTCCTAGTTGATGACAGAAGAATTGACGCATGTATTGTTCAAATCAGCTCGACAGGACCAAAATATTTGTTTTATTTATATTCTTATTAATATATTAAATAATATATGCTTCAGCAATCAAAAGATTGTAAAGCTTTTCTCTCACTGGAAAATTGATGATTTCTTTATATACTTTTCAAGCACGAAATAAATGTGTCGCATGCGACACAAATGTTTAATTAATTATCCTTAATAGATCTATAGGCTCTGTTCAGTTAACAGGTTTTAATTCCTTGTTGTGATAGTCGACAAACAGGTTCAACCAGTTTTTTACGTGTTTTAGTTTGCAGTTCTTTAGCCTGCAGGGAAAGTAATCATCGAAACTTTCAGTTCTGTCCTTGATATACTGCATTGTTCTTTCAATCAAGTTTTTTTCATAGGAGGAATGGAGATGGTGTTCTAATTTAAGGAATTGACAAGCCATGGGATACCAAGTACCACCATCTGTTGAAACTGGATGCTTTCCATAGTCTCTGACTATGTTTGACAGAAACCGTTCCGCAACAAACATGTTTCTCTCCTTAGAAATGGATAGTGAGAGAATTTCCTTACTTTTCGCATCTATTGCAACCCATAACCACGTGTATTCTGAACCAACCTTAAGCAATGTTTCATCTACAATGAATTCACATATCCTTCTTTGTTTTGTCTTGATAATCTTAGGTTGGTACTTTTGAATCCAGTTCCAGATAGTGACATGATTTCGTTTGATACAGTATGATAATCTTTCAGATGTTTTCCTAAGAGAAAGACCTGAAAAGTACAAATGTAAGCCATAATACACATATTTTGAAGGTGTTCTGTTTCTAGTATTCATAAAAGAGATAGGACATCTTCAAGCTATAGACTTGACGCTAAATGAACAGAGCCGATCTATACCACGAAACATTTATAAATGATCAAAATTTCAAATACCCAATTCTTACCGTACCACAGTATATCCGTTTGATTTTCCTCTGGGTTTTATGATTGTAATAATGGTCTATGCTAGAGTTTGCATCCCCAAACGGGTAGTTAGTACTACGTATTCCAATCGGTAATCCTCATAATATCTATGACAAGTCTACTTGCTCAAAAAGCATGATTTTCTAACTTGTTCTTCTTGGGATGAAAGTATGCTCTTTCTTTCCCCTTTCAGAAGGGATTTTTGAAACTAATGAATATTTCGGACTCATAGATTCATGTTTTTTCCTACACATAATGTATAATTTAACGTATTAAGAGACTTGATATTTGTTTGTTTATGCAGTTAGAATTAACTCGAGGATAATATAAATTTCCAATAAATACACTGTTCGACTTTAATTAATTTCACCAATTGTCTCTTGTCTGGTCATATCTGCCAAATATGAATATAGATTAATCAATAAATTACAAGATAGTTATGCAAAGAAGGATTACATCAATTTTTCAATTGCATTAGGTCAAGCCTCACCAACTATCATTAAGATATTCTTGCTGCAAATCCGACTTACTGAACCTCTAAATCGAATTCATGGATTACTCCTGTGGGAATAGTTTGAATCCATCTTGAAAACCTATATCAGCAACCCCCTCCATCGATATAATACTAAAGAAGACTTAAAGTGAATGAAAATAGTTTAGATCCTGATATCACGCTGCTATCCTGATGAGTAAACTGTTCGCGGAGAATTTGGAGAATTTGAATACATTTGACCATAAATAGCAGAGACTACTACATCCAATATCTTCTAAATTTTCCTGACCCTAGATGTGAATGTTGTTATTTGAGCCCAAAATCCCTTAATATGATTGGGACGATGGATCTGGAGTATTAACAGGGCTAATAGGTATTAGTGAAATCACAGGGTTCGCTTGATCAGGATAGGAATTTTCGAGTATGGATAATACGCCTTTTCCTACATCATACTAACCAGTTACATTAAGTTACTGAACAACAGATATTGCAAGCAATACAATAAAATCTCAAACTCTTGAATAATCCTTTATCACACACTTGTCTTATTTTGAACTGACCCTCATTAAAATATCAATATTTAGTCAATGATTTATTAATGGAACATGTTTTTTTGATCTTTGAATTAGGGATTACTGCTACAATGCTATAGAAGTCATTACAGAACCCATTTCTTTTACTATTCTGTTGACTTATTCTTTTTATCTAATAAGAACTATCACAAATATAGATCGGGCACAGAAGGAGAAGTTCAGATTTAGGTCCCTAGTATGGATTTTGTTAACTAAATAATTAAACAAGTTTTATGCTCGATCCTCAAGTAGAACACCTACGGCAAAAGACTTACAATAAAAACAATAGCTACAATAATTGCAATGCCTATAACAATTATTTTGTTCTTATTCTTTGTTGATCTCAATGTATCGATAAAGTAAAGTAAAGTTAGTCAAATACTTTACTATAATGGTGAGGTATTGTAATTAGTGACAAGTTCTATTTAGATTTACCATTTATGCGTCAATGAAAACTTTACTCCATTAGAATATTTATCAAAAAGCCAAATTAAACTTGAAAGTATTCCTTTATCAAATACACAAAATTAATTCGCATAATAGTTGTTTGGAACTAAGGAGTAGCCATGGTGAAATATATCAATGGATACGTCTAGTTTATAAATTCATAACGAAAAGTAAGGTTAACTTTAGCTCCCTAAAAGTTGACTTCGGGTCTTGCATCTCTGGCACTTCCCCCACCCTCCCAAGTCACCCCTCTTGCAGGACCCGATTCTTTTAAGAAATATGAGTTACCAATTGTATGTTACGTTTATATTTGAGGAATATTCACTTATTAAGATCATAAATATGTTTATAACTAGCTTTATCACTCTCTTCCTTATCACCGATAGATCTACTACAGTAGACTCGATCTCATCATTCAAAATTGTTTATCACGAAAATCGACTTTAATGATTATGAATTAATACCATTACTTCGTATGTTTTAATGCAGACCATATTATTCTAAGGTATTATAAACATGACATCTCATGATGCTATATACTAGATTTATGCAATGACTTTAATAAATTCACTTCTTGTTCTACGACAGATGGAAGACGACCTAGGTTGTAAGCATAACGGTTTATACCCCTCGTACTTACCCATTTAGCAAAATTCCTTAAACTTATTCTATAGGTTATGCCGATTGTATCTAACTTTTGAAAAAATCATTTTAGTATTACTCTTAGGTGACGATAGAATGTAAAGATAATTATGCCTCAAAAATGTGATATTATAGGTTACTTCATTTTGATACAATGATCTACGTAACAACCAACGAATTTCATCATTAAAAGTTACCTACTTTTCTACTCTCCAAATGTCCGAAGCACACTATCGATAAAGATCTGCATGTACTTTTTGGTGTCCTTTATTATTCATAACATCTATAAAGAAATGTCAAATTGGATTTGCCATATTAAGGTAATATCATGGTATGATTAGCAAGAATGTATATATTATTAGTTTGTTTAATTATCAAACCATAGCATTAGAAAGCAAAGGCTCTGAAATTTCTAGAAGATATAGTCATCTATTTTTGCAGTAATGTATAGAGTTCAAAATTCTCTTTCTTCAGATTTTCAATACTAATAGGAGGATACCCTTTGTCGTACCTCAACTGTTCTTTAATTCTTTGAGGGTACTTCCACCGAATTTTGTTTAGCTTATTACATTCATCTAACCATCTAGTAATTATCAATATTACTTGATCTTCTGGTAATTTTTTGATATTTAGCAGATACGGTATCAAGATATGCCAAAGACAAAAGTACCTATGGTCTGCGATTGGAGTTTTCAATAATCTTTCGATCCAAGCGATATTGTTATTATCATTAGATTTAGAATTTGTGATACTGTTTCGCTTCTTTGATTCCTCTGATTCTATCTTTATTTGAATTAAATGATCTAAGAAAGGTAATAAAATCGGACTTGCTATAACTTCGGTCCCATTCCATTTCTGAATTATATCCACTTTGTTTCCATATTTTGAGTTAATAGTCCCTGGTATTCTAATTAAGCAAGAATAAATTGAAGGATTATGTTTTGGATCGCCTTTTTGGCTAGTAAGATATTTTCCTGCAAATCTTATAAAATCTGTGGTCAAGTCAGATCTTGTAATATATTTAAAATCCTCAAACTCTTTAAAATCCTCCAAAGGAAGTCTTTCGTCGTTCTTGGCGACCATCTTTATGGGTTGATAAATGTGATAGCCACCACCAGTCCAGAGAACGGTAGGGATACCATTGATTTCATCTTTTATTTTATTTAGCGTCTGTTTTAGGATATAATCTAGTTTTCTTATAGGATACTTGCAAGTAGAACATAAGGATAGATCCAAATCTATGAAAATGAAACTAGGGTATAGATTTCTACTCTCATTATGATGATGGAAAGGATAGCCATTAATTCTACAATCAACAAAATCAGCTTTAACAAAATACTCTAGCATCTCCTCCTCTGAGTCTACAAACACCTGACCATTGGTTTTTGCAGTCATAATTGACCTTGGAAACACAAACTCTTGACCACTAAAATGAGACAATATAAATTGTGTGTTCTTTTTTAGCTCATCAGACATAGACAAGATGTACACCATTAGAAAATGATATTAATTAATGATCCTGATCGACATCAGGTTTAATATAATCATTATTGGTTTCATTAAAAAATGATAGCGAAACTTTCTGAGCATTTTGTGAGAGGTTGAAATCAAAATCTATCAAATACAAATTAGTATCCCAAATGCAGTAGTTATATGTTGCTTTCTCTCAGGTACCCACAGTCTATTACAGAGAAGTTGTATTTATATGAAATTTTATCTAACTCAAAATTTTCTACAAAAAGAATTGGTAAACAAGATAATCTTTGCTCGGGTTTTACATTCATTAATTAAAGAAATGCTTCTCAATCCATCGAAATATCTCTGTATGCTAAACAATATTTGTACTTTACTAGATTCTAATCCTTTATTCACATGTCCAGGATGTATTTTAGGGTCTTTCATCTCGCAGGTCGACTCTCGTATATGTAAAGATATGATCCCATGTTTTTCCATGCTGACGGATGCATCTTATGGTTGAATTTACGACTGCCCAAAAAACATAATTACGGTTATTTTGCCTAATATACCCCTTATTGTTATCTAAGGGATAGCTTTTCTGATAGAAACAACTTTGGAGAAAAAGTATTAAAGAACTCGATCAAAAGTATTGTATTTTTCTTAGACACCTTTCTTCTAATGGTATACCTATTCCTAGAACGTTCATTATTATTTTTGCCCTCAGGATCATTCATTATTATTATCATATATTGAGCATGCTGCAGAACTTTAATAATCTATAAGCGCTTGATTCACACGAATTAGACATCTTTTTAGATCCAAGTCAATAACTTGTCCAATTATGATTCATCATATAAAATAATGATAAAACAATAGAGAACAAAACAAATATTTATGTCCAAAAGTTATGGTCATTGTTTCAGATGTTATCAATTTATCGAGTAAGAAAAATATCCTCATTATTGTTGTCACTTGTATTGATGGTAACAATTGGAGTTAACCCTATTGAGTCCTATGTAAATGGCTTCAATTCGAGTTCTAATTTATCTTCTATATTATCCACCTCACAACAACCTCAGCAGCAACAAGTTTCGTCAGATAATTTTGTATTAGAAGATGATGGATTTAAAATAACCAATCAGATAAAAGAGCTTCTGAGAGAGCGCATAGACAACAATAAAACCAACGCAGCAATTGCCATAGGTCTTGTAGATAAAAATGGAACTCAATTCTACGGTTATGGTCAATTATCAAATAAAAGCAGCAATACCAAAATAGACCAAAATACTATATTTGCAATTGGTTCCAATACTAAGGTATTTACTGCACTCCTCCTTGCAGATATGGTCTACAAGGGTCTTGTCAATTTGGACGACCCCATTGAGAATTATCTTCCGTCGAATGTTACTGTTCCGCAATATAAAGGACACAAGATTACACTTGAGAATTTGGCAACTCATACCTCTGGTCTACCTGAGTGGCCTTACAACTATTGTCCTCAATATGACCCATCGAGAGCATCTGTTCAAGACTCCATCCAATTCCGATTAGGCCTTATTGACTGTACTAAGGATTACACCTTAGAACAATTCTATCAGGCATTATCTAACACATCCTTACTTGGAGAACCGGGTTCTCAGTTTCACTACTCTACATTTGGGTCGGGATTGCTTGGTCACATATTGGTACTAAAGTCAAATATGTCATCATATGAAGAACTATTACAAAAAAGAATTCTGGACGTATTGGGAATGAACAGTACTGGGATCAATCTCTCTGAACAAGACAAGAAACGTTTAGCCATAGGACATTACAAAGGTCAAGAGATTCCATCTTGGAACCTTTCAGCTCCTATTGAGGGAGGCGGGGCGATATTTTCTACGACAAGCGACATGGCAAAGTTCCTATCTGCAAATATTGGATTAATTAAAACGGTATTAGACAAACCAATGCAAGATTCGCACTTGATAAGACATGATACTGGTCAACTATTACCCAACAACTTGCAAACATCAGAAGCGGCTGAATTGGGTTATTATGTGGGACTAGGATGGATTGTGACTACAAACTTTGGTCATGAGATCATATGGCATAATGGCGCTACTGCAAGTGGTTACAACGCTTTTATGGGTTTCAATCCGACAACAGAACGGGCCGTTGTCATACTCACTAGTGATGACATAACTAGTAATAATATTTCAAACATTGTTTTTAACGATAAAGACATGCTCTCTAACATGGTAATGGATCTGTTAACGAACAATTAAGTTCTGACGAAAAACATCCTTTCTTACCTGTTAGTTATAGTATAGCATTTTCTGATCACAAAACTTTTTACACATTATCTTTCTTGTACAAAGGCTTGAATAGGCTTTATGTTTTTATTTCAAGAAAAAGGTGCATTATTTCTTATTCCTCTTCTTTTTTACAAACGAAATCTCAATTCCATTTCTCAACTCAATGAATAATGCTATCACAGTATGATGACAATATATCTAATGCATTGTAGTTTACCCATTTAAGTTGGGTCAATGAATTAAACAAGCGGCTACAGAATTCACTAGTTGCTATTATATAGTAACTATATGAAGAATACCTGACTTGATATATTCAAATAGAGTTTTTATATCAAATACACTGACTTATTAGTTGAATCTCATGTCTCGTATTGATCGAGCTAAATATTATATTTGCAAAATAAAACTACTGTCTAAAATAGGTAATAATTCTTCATTAGATTATCGTATATTAGTATGCATAACAATATCACGATCATGGTTTAAGTATTACCTTCAATAATATCTATAACAATTAAATGTGAAATTCATCAAATTTATGTTAACGTAGGAGGCAAAGGCAAACTTGGGTACAATTAGTTAGATGTTGTCAACTGTCATACCTCATGTCCCATAAACCCGCATTGAAACCCTGTTACTTTTTGAAAATGTGTTAAAAACACTACTAATAATTAGATATAAAATGCAAGGCAGAAAAATGCAAAAAAATAATAGGTTAGTAAGAATATTGTATCAATTTCTTATTCTACAAGTTCTCTAGGATCTACATTGGTGAAGTAGAATTATCAGTCATGGCTGATGTTGCATTATCGCCACCAGTCATATTAGATCCCATGTCCATGGTTGTGCCCATATCGTCAGTTGGTGGTGGTGGTGGAGTCTGAGCAAATGATGGTTGTGCGGCCGTAAACGTTGCAGCTACTAGAGAGGCTGTTGCCAATATACTAGCTATTGCAAATAAGTATATTTTGTTCATGCGTTTTGTTATCTAATTTTATTTCATATAGTTATTATCATGAAATATACTACAAATTTGTTATACTAGGTTTATATAATATGTTTGTGCTTTGCTCTGAATTCAAGGAATTAAGCAGTTTTTTAATCCATTTTGAATTATGAAATATTACCCCTTGTTATTTGAAAGAAATAAAAACAATTAGAAGTGTGTGTAGATATAAAAAACATAATGAGAATTATTGGAAAAATAAGAGTAGCATCAGCACTAGATTTTATTTATTAATTGATAATTAATTTTCCTAGATGTTAAAAACAAATTTGTCTTTAATTAAATGTAGAATTGTTGAGTAATTAGTCAGTCAATGTTGCTTTGTCACCATTTTATAGTTTATTGTAAGAAACATTTTCGATGAGTACAAATAAGATGATGTTTTTCAGCATCTCGTTAGTCATGGCTGTAATGTTACTTTCATCAAGTAATGCAATTAGTAGTTCTTTTGCACAAACAAACGCTACCAGTAATGAAGATCAGACCACTGCTACTAGTACAGATAATAGCAATACAGATAGACAGAATTATGATGAATTCCAAAATTGTCTCGAGAATGAAGCAGGAACTTCAGGATTCGCTACTGAAGATCAGATAAGAGATTGTTTTGCCCCGATTTACATAGAGGGTAGTAGTAGCGATAACGACAGTGATAGCGATAGCAGTAGTAGCAGTGATAGCGATAGCAGTAGTAGCAGTGATAGCGATAGCAGTAGTAGCAGTGATAGCGATAGCAACTAATCGGGACAACAATTCTGACCATATTTCAAAGACGACATTTTTATTAATTTTTTGAAGCTAAGATTATTTTAGGTACTTGCCGTATTATTCTCTTTCTAGATGTAATTTTCCAGTATGATATTTTATACTACATGGCATAGCACCCTATCTGCTCTACTATTACATTGTGTGTTTTAGATATGAAGGGTTTTTAATTATCATTACCAAGTCAGATAATAGAATTTATTTTATCTTTATCGAGTCTTAGGAGTTCAAAAAGAATATTTACTCGATAACAAATTGATATTCCTCCTAGGCCGTCTGTTTGTGGACAACCTAGGCGAAGCACCGGCCTAAATGATGCAATATGATTTCACATTGACGATATAAAACACTTTCAAATAATATCTAAATATCTCATCTCAGAGTAAATGTGTATTTATAAGTAAAATATTCTATATTTTTGTAATCTACAGGAAACAGACAGTCATCATCAGTCGCAATTTACCTATGAAATATCATCATGGCTTGTCAAAGTCATTCCTGAACTCAAAAATTTTTCCTTTGTTATGTTTTGATCCTATCAATCATATACATAGACATTATGTACCAGTCGCAATCTCCTTGCCATTTTAATGTACCTATCATATCACGTTAAGCATGTTGTCAAGATTGTTATCATTATTAGTTTCGATATTTTTATAGAGTAAACCATCAATTCATATCCATAACATCTAATAATATTAAGATCTCCGGAATTTGGATCACAGAATCGAAATCAACCGAGTTGTTTGAATCAAATAATTAGTAAAAAAAATTCGACTGTAGTCCCTCTTTTGGAAAAACCAAAAACAGTCGAGTAAATCTACGAAAATGAAATCTATCTCAAGATAGATTAAGATCGATGGTAAATCCAGATTCAAAAGTTTAATACAAAAGTAACTATTCGCTCTTCCTTATTTTAAGCATCTTATTTATACCTCTACGAAATTCATAACTTACTTTTTCAATTTGAAAAGATATCTTATTATTCATTCGGGTTCCAACATTATCGAGCAATTTGTTAAAATAGTCTGGAAAAGTGGCATCGGGTTTTTGACATGGAAATATTCTTACTTCCTTACTAGTAACACGTAATAATTCCAATATAGAATTAAAATGAAATTGATAGTCCAACATATTATGATAATAAAAAAGCAAATTAGAGCTTAATGCCAAATCAAATTTTTCATTTTCGAAAGGTAGTTTTGGAAGAATAGCATGTATGTATTTATATTTGGTAATTTCATCTTTATCTTTTCTTGTCACAAGTCTATCCACCTTATAATCTGAAATGAATTTTTCAAAAGCAGTGTTCCTTGCTTCATAGAGATCACTAATGTTAGAATAGATGTTCCAATCATACAAGTCAGGAACTTGGGAGAGCTGTTTTACCATGTATTCCAAGTCTTCTTTACCTCGATTTCTTAGTACTCCTACATCATCCTCTTTATACAACAAATCACATCCGACAGCTTCTTTAATCTGATATTGAGTAGACGAGGCTTCAGCAACAAAAGAAGAAGCTCCGGATGGACAATCTAATATCCTTAGGTCCCTCAACTGGAAAGGAGACAAATTGAACATCTTCATATACTCAGAAAATGTCCTCCCAATGAAGACGACCCTATTTAAATTTAGAATGCTGGGATCATTCTTAAAGTCACTGCTTTCTATTGGTCGATTTGACATGAATCAAGTTTTTGTAAATAATGTTATGTAATAAATGACTTTTGATAACAGCAGTCAGATCCCATGCAAAAGGATAAACCGTCCAAAAAATCTATCGTTCTGTAACATATTTTATTGCAAACTATTTATCGTTCATGTTTAACGTAAGTAGATTATACAAAAGAACACAAGCTGATTATTTCTGATTTGGATGAAAATTCAATCAGAGCTGAAAGTATCTCATCTAAATATTTACCTGTAGTAATCCATACAATCATAAAACGAAATAGATAAGAAGATGTTGTTTAGAAAAGACTGTGATCGATTCTATTATGGGATTACTCAATTATCCATTATTCTTATAGACGACTCTATTTTCATTTGCTATTAATTTCAGTTCTTTGTGGTCTCCATGATTTTCTAGAGTGTAAAGGGCAGCAGCCTTTGCAGCTAGCTCGGCCAAGATAAGACTAGAGTCATCACTTCCGATTATAATGACGTCATTATTGATAGGCCTTAATCCATCCTTTAAAAGCAGTTCAAGAGATTTTTCATTTCTCAGAACATTGTACTTTGAACCGGGGATCGAAAACTTTCCGTTTTCAAAGATCAATGTGGTAGCCCCTTTTGCACCCATCTTTATAGCTGCATCTCTTTGCTCAATTCCTTGCCTAATTGCATTGCTCATATATATCAGCAAAATAGCATAATTAAATTTAGAAATAGAAATCGAACTTTGCGGAATTTCTAATTCAGACGGAATGTATTTGGACAGTTGTTCAAAAATCTTTGCACCCTTCTCTGACATTGTTGTGCCTTTATTTGTAGTGATAATCATCTTTTCCATTTTCAGATGTTTTATCAACGTCTTAATGGAACCTTCTCCCAATTCCAATTCCCTTACCAACAAGAATCGGCTGACATATCTTTCTCTATTTATTAACTGCAAAGTTTTAAAGACATGGGCAGGACTAAATGACAAGACCCTACTTGGTGCATATCTACTGGAAATGGAATTTAGAGTATTTATCACTATATGCACAAAGATATCATCGCATATTTTAGATATAACGTTATCCCTCCCCCCTTTCAACTTTGTTAAATTAATACAATGATTATGTTGCTTAGATTTATGATACGATGTCCTTAATGTAGTGATTATATAACATTTTAGCATTTAATCTTAGAACGTTTTTAAGACATGGGATCAGAGGAGAATGACGATAATTACTGTATTAGACAATACTGCACTACGATAAATCCCTCATATTGGGACGATTTAAACTTTCCTTAATCTGTTTACCTATTATCTGGCTTGATCACCTTTAATATCTAAAAGTCACAAATATTCCTACTGAGGATTTTAATATCAGGAATAGGTTATAGAAAGAGTTGACTTGACTATTCATTCCAGAAGGAAATATTTGTGTTTATAGTTGATGAGTCAAAGTGGATCTGGAAAAACCATTCTGCTAAAACTATTGTGCAGGATTTATGAACCATGGAACGGAGACATAGAATATATCTGTAATAATGATTGCGATTCGATCTTTTATTATCCATCTATTGGCTATGTTCCTCAAATAGAAACTATTGATTGGAACTTTCCAGTTTCTGTTCATGAAGTTATTGCCATGGGATCATGGAATTACAAGAGTTATTATCTTCCATGGATCGACAAGAAATTAAAAAACCAAATTAAAGATGTGTTAAGAATATTGGGTTTGGGTGGATATGAAAAACGGCATATTAGAGCACTTTCTGGTGGTGAACAACAAAGAGTATTTTTGGGTAGAGCCTTGATTAGAAATCCTGATGTTCTCATTTTAGATGAACCCACGACGGGCCTTGACTATGTATCTAGGGAGAAGATATTTGACATACTAAAGAACCTCAATAACAATGGTATGACTGTAATTTTGTCCACACATGACATAACTCACATAGCTAATCATTCTCCTTGGGTAGTATGTTTTAACAAATATGTTATTGCAGAAGGTCCTCCACAGAATGTTCTTAAGGAAGTTCAAGGAAGTTTATCGTTCAAAAAAACATATGGATTAGCAGATTACAAGCGCAGTGATAATAAACATAGTAACTTTATTTAGTTAGCCATGAAAACAATCATACCTTGCTAAGAATCTTAAATTTCTAGGTTATTTCGACAACTTTATTTTCGGATATTATTTTGATTGTCTTACTAACTATCAAAAGGAGCCTTTTTGACTTTATTATTTGAGCGCGATTTAAACAGCATGAATAACATTCAGTATAATTTATTTGGTTTATCAGTTACGTAGGGTATAATATAGTAATATAATGTATTTATTTCACACTTAAATACTATTTTGAATACAAGTGAACATGAATAAGAATTTCACATATCTGACACTATGTGTAGCTTCAGCGATGAGTATTCTCATACTTGGTTTGAATGGAAACTTTGATGACGCATATGCACAAGGAAATCAAGTGGAAGTATCCATTGTAAATGGGTCTGCTACACTTACAGAAAATGGATATGATCCGGATCCGGTACAAGTAAAAGTGGGTCAAACAGTTGTTTGGACAAATAATGATATTGCTTTTCATACAGTAACTTCTGGTCTTCCTGGAGATCCTGATGCAGGAGCATTATTTGATTCAGGTATAGAAGGCCCTACTGCATTGACTGGACCCGGTACAACATTTGAGCATACTTTTGACACAGCAGGGGAATTTGATTATCATTGTACATTACATCCAGCTTTAGTTGGCAAGGTAATAGTAACATAATCGAATTTTTTTTGACCATTTATTTATAAAACTCAATTTTGTTTTCCTGAAGTGAATTCTTAGTGATTCCATTCATGATCTAATACCCTTTTCCTACAATTCAAATTACTGTAAACACAATTAAAGAAGATGATAATAGAGCAGTAATCAATCATAGACTATTTAGAGAAAAGAAATCATCAAGAAAATAGTAGGATGACGAATAATACAGCACATATAACATAAATAATAATCATTTATAATATTCATCATAAATATTACGTGATTTTACCCTTCAATCAAAAATATTGAACTAATTTAGTCGTATTATTAATACTTTGATCATCACGATATAACATGAAATTATCATCAATATATTTGCTGGCAGTTGTTTTCGGTCTTTTGCTAGTTACCATGATGCCTACGACTATTTTGAGTTATTTGTCTTCTTCAAACCTAAATGTTGTCCACGCGCAAGAAGATCCATCTGCGGCACCATTTGATATAAACGATTCAATTAGTTCTCAAAACACTGCTTCACAACAAAGCAATGATAATGTACGATTACCAAGTCAGGAAGGCTTTGAGGTAAGACTGCTTGCTTCAAATTTTAGCGAACCTCATAACATCATCTATGGTCCAGATGACATTCTTTGGATTACAGAGCGGCTTGGAAAGTCAATTACAATGGTTGATCCTCAAAATGGAACCATATTAAATAATATAACTGTACCAGGTGTTCATCAATCCCAGGGCCAGGATGGACTAATGGGAATGGTGCTTGATCCTAACTTTAAAAATAATGGTCATTTTTATGTAGCTTATACTTACAACGCCAATAATTCAACAGATGAGCTTGAACGCCTTACAAAGATAACCAGATTCACTTTTGATAACAACACTAACACAATTGGCGAACCAATTGATGTTATAAGCGGACTTCAGGGAAGTATAGATCACAACTCTGGACGTCTTGCTTTTGGACTCGACGGTAAATTATACTATACAATAGGTGACCAAGGGAAAAATCAACTGTCTTTGTATTGTTTGGATATCGAAGCCCAAACACTTCCAACTGCAGGAGATGTGGCCAATCAGAATTGGACTGCTTACCAAGGCAAAGTATTGAGAATGAATACAGATGGATCCATCCCTGAAGACAATCCCGTGATAGATGGCGTACAAAGTCATATTTTCACTCTTGGACATCGTAATCCTCAGGGTTTGACTGTAGGACCGGATGGTAATCTTTATGTCTCTGAACATGGCCCCAATTCAGATGACGAGGTAAATCGTTTGCAACCAGGTGGTAACTATGGGTGGCCCTACATTGCGGGCTATCAAGATGATCAGGCATATAGATTCGTTAACTGGTCATCAGCAGGAGAGCAGTGTCCACAACTAGATACGAGAAATGTAACTGCAGGAATAGAAGCGGGTGTTTCAGTTACAAACGAGAGTGAAGTTAACTTGCCAAACTTTGTTCCTCCTATAACCACATTTTTCACAGTTTCAAATGATTATAATTTTACCGATCATAATTGTGGTCAATTAGCTTACATATGTAATCCAACCATAGCTCCATCTAGTTTACGCCTATACGACTCTGATACAATTCCCGGATGGAATGGTACGTTGCTTATGCCAACTCTGAAGGGTGGTAAAATCTATCAACTTTTCCTTAGCGATAATAAAACAAGTCTCTCACAAGATCCAATTGAAATGTTCCAATCAGAAAACCGATATAGAGACTTGGCAATAAGTCCCGATGGCGGTACTCTATACGTAATTACTGACTCCAGCGGACCTGTGCAGGCAATAGGTGGAGGTGCAACAACAGAACTATGGAATCCAGGTTCATTGCTTGAACTCAAGTATATCGGAGGAGATAATGCCAACATGACAAGTATGCAATAAATCGAACGCTATCAATACCGGTAGCTCTCCTACATTCTTGTCCAGTTAATTTGTATTCTGACATTCTTCTATTTTCTTAAGGATTTAACGAAATGATTTTAGATAGATAATTTCTATATCAACCTAATTATCCTCACACAAGCCTTGCCTTGGCTTGGTAAAATAGCAAAGCTGTTTATTAGTGAAACAAAATAAACATGAATCAGTATTTTTATATCGAGATAAAAGTCGACGGAGGAAAGATTACTAGTAAGGATCATTATATTCAATATACCCTTGTTCAAATCATTTTAAAACAAGGAAATTATCGTATCTATGAATAGGCGTTAAAAAATTGTTTGGAAATTTTGTATAATATTAACATCTAAGTTTCAAGGTGATTGAAGAATAACTAAATCTTCAAAATCAATTAAAAAGACGAATATGTTTACTGTAAAAACATGTACATACAAACAATCAAAAACATTATTTAAGAAATGAAGATGAGTGTATTCTCATCTATTGTATCACTGAACCTGTTATTGATTGATTTCCAAAGTGGTCATCAATCTTTTCTGGATCAAAGTAGACTGAAATTGTAGTCTCATTTAATGTAATTATAGTAGGTTCTTCCGTTACAGGGCCTTCTCTCATCGTAATAGTGGTAGTTCCTTCAATAATAATAGAACCATTCTCATTGGATGGTTGTCCCGAAACAGCTAAATCACTAACTTCATGTTCATGAGCAGCAGATCCATTTGGCTTTACCATACTTATAACAGCCTCAAAAGTTGGCGACTCGGAGTCTATTCCAGCTAATGACCAATTACCAGTATTTATCCAGTCTGGATTACCCGAAGCATCTGTTTGAGTATAATTAAAAGTACCCGTTTTTGTTGTGTTCTGTTGTTGAGCATAGGATGTATCAAAGTTATTTGTCAAAACAACAGTTGTTGCTAGCAACAAGGTTAGAAATATTGTTGTAGAAACAATTAGGGTTGACTGATTTTTTGAGATCCGAAGAATATTGAATTTCATATCATGATCCAATATATCAACATTCTTTAAATACTTGCAGCTAAAAATTATTTATAACTAGTGTTTTAGATCTGTTACATATGTAAAAAGATCATAGTCTATTTCATTGACATTGTTAACCTAATTAGTTTTTTATTTACATAAAACTACAGGACCAAACAATCTTGATCTTATACTAGAGATTTTTTTCATTACCAGAGATGATCAGCCATGCTTGAGTTTACAAGTAGTCAATAACAATCAAATGATATCTCAAAATTTCATATAGCAGTATTGATACTATTTACATTAAAGATATAACTATTAATGTGTACTGTATTATATAGACATGAACATTATTGAAAACGAAATACGATATTTAGTAGAGGCAAAAACAAGTGGATGCAAGGAAAGAGGAAAGAGTATTTCGTATCATTTCTTAGAGCCATCTCATAGCCTTTGTCTGGGAAAAAGCGAATTATTGTTGGCCCAAATTGAAGCTTGTGAAAGATTATTGAAATATACAAAGGATGAGGAAGATATTAGCATACTAAAGGAAGAAATTACCAAACTAAGATTAGCTTTGGATTTGATACGATACTGAGATTTAGAATTCAAATATTAATTATATTTTTGTCTGAGCAAATATAACCATAGAAGCCTTGTTTGCCAATGTATGATGGTTTTACTTTGGTCTAGTCCAGTCACAAACAGCTAGATCCAATAATTGCCGTTGAGTATTTGCACAGCATAACATAGTTTAGTAAGCAAGTATGTAAGCGTTATGGTTATTTGCAGTATCGATTAATAATTTAACCATGCATGGTGGCTACAAAGTTATCATGTTATGAGGACCCCATTTTTAATACAAACATCTCATGTTTTGGCAATCTCTCAAGAGGATGTTTTCAGGTTTGGGATTGTTTTTCTATGATCAGATCCTAGAACGTATTCAACAACAAAAGAAGTCTACTCTGACAATTGTGATATACATCTTATCTCAAGCTAAAAAATCGTTTCTTCCTTTTTTTCTAAATTACTCAAAGGTTACCCAGACAATCAAGTAAAAAACCATTTTGATAAGTATGCTAACTTGTTTTCAACTATACTGATAGCTTTGAACATGGTAGATAAGAAAGATAACTTCGCAGTAAATATCTAGGTGCACTAATGAATATTACTATCAAAATCAGATAATGATGAAACTATACTTGTATCCTCTTATAAAATATGGTAATCACTAGCTTATATGATTGAACTGACAAAAGTAGAAAGAGAAAATAAGGTATATGTTAACGATAAAGCAATAATTTTGGACAAAGAGTCCATTACCCCTTCAGAATTATTAGAACTGGCGGGTTTTTCATCTTTAGTTTACGACTGTTATTTTGCACAGAATGATGAGGAAAGAACAATTGAAGGAGAAAAGCAGACCAAAGTAAAGAAAAAAAAGAAGACGACAACTCACAAGCCATTGGACAAAAACAAGAAGATAAACATAGAAACCGGAATGAGATTTAATGCGGTACTCAAACAGTAATTACGTAATTCTTTGAATTAAGTATCCTATCTCTTCTAAAACTTTTGCAAGTTCAAAGTATTATTGTTTTCAGACAAATCAATCTCTGTTTCTTAAATACTTTTATGACCAGTCTCTTGTGACATGACTATAGATCCAGATTTTCCTAAAAATCATAAAGTTATTGGAAAGCACTCAACCTCCGATGGCTCATACTTTCATCTTGTATGGGGTCCCGGTAGGTCCGATGCAGAGTCTTCTACAAATAAAGAGGTCCAAGAAGCATACAAGGCTAGAGGAGAAGAGTATGTTCCACTAGGTATTCATGGAACATATGTTGCAGTGGACTGGGATTCATGTATTGCTGATGGTTCCTGTATCGAAGCCTGTCCAGTTCAGGTGTATCAATGGTACAGATCAGAACAAGATGTTCCGGCAATTGAAATGGTAAACGCTGTGAGCGAAGGCACGGGTGATGACCACAATAAAGAAGGTAGGAGGGATTATACCGACAAACCAGACCCGATTAGAGAAAGTGCCTGCATTTGGTGTATGGCTTGCGTTACTGTATGTCCTACTAGTTCCATAAAAGTAGATGAAGCCAATCTACCAATACATGAAAATGAGGCAACCAAACTTGCTCAAGTTTAGTTCAATAATACTAATGAACAAGAAGAGGAGGATACTACAAAGTCACCGACAAATGCAACAAATGACATATGTAAACTAAATAAAAAATATCAAGGTCGATTTTTGCAAATCTCCCTCCATCTTTTCCATATCACCAACAATTAGTAAGACGACAAAAAATACATTAAATAAATATCTCATTTTTCAGAGTTAGAAAGAACGATGTTTTAATGATTGCTATGTATTATTAAATTAATGGCCGCTTAAGAGTAGACCTGTATTTCCTAATAAGCATAATAATATTGATACATATTTTATAAATAATGTTTTCAAAAATACTAGTTCCCATAGATGAATCTGAGAACGCTAAAAGAGCATTTAACTATGCAATGTATTTGTCAAAGAATATTAATGGAAAGATAACTCTATTAAGTGTTGCAGATGTTCCACCAACAGTCTATGTACAATCTCAAAAAGTATTAGACGAATTACTTGAAAAGTATTCCAAAGCAAGGGAAAAAGTCTTTAATGAATATCGACAACTTGCTCAAAAAGAAGGCATAGACATAAAAACCAAAGTTATTTTTGGGGATCCGGGACAAGAAATAGTTAAATTCTCATTAAAAGAAAAATTTGATATAATTGTAATTGGTCATAGAGGAATGGGACAATTAAAGAAGATGGTTATAGGTAGCGTCTCAAGTACAGTAATACGTGATGCAAAATGTCCTGTTTTGATAGTAAAATAGATGTGATTCTAGATATCTGTCATTTTTAGGTCGATAATAATTTTAAACTACGTAAGGACAAACATTGCAATCACGTAGTCTTTGAATGAGTAAATTAAACGTGTCTGTGAAGATCAGTATAACAACTGCAGAAAAATAAAGATACATTTTTGTCCATTCACTTAGAAACAATCATATGACTTGCTATCATAAAGATAGCATCTCATTTATCAAAAGCAAGTCCATATCCTTGTTAATTTGAGATAATAAAATCTAAAGGTCAGAGAACTCGATAACAGTACTAAAAAAAAGCACCTAAGGATAAGTTTGCTGTATAGCGGTAAGAGAATCCAAACTTATCCCTAGGAGAGATTGTGACAAAGTACTGGACCTATGGTCCGTAAAGATTTGATCCAACAAAATATAAAAATAGTGATCATTTTTGTCTAAAATTCAATTATTAGTAACAAGAAACCTGGAGACGAGATCGATTAGGTGCTACTCCCGTTCATGAAACTCAGAAACCTCATCCCCAGGAACCCACAATAGACTGGGTTTTTGGTTTGCGGATCGTTTGCCTACTCGGGTTATAGAAAATTTGTGAAACAAACTATAAAAATAGTGATCATTTTGATTCTTACCTGCCTTCTCTAACATGACAAATCATCACTAATAAGGTCAAAATCTTGGTTTCATTAATTCTTTATAAATAGCTCTATTATTATTCATTTCTATGTCTATTTGTGATAATTTTTATCAAAATTTAATAATAATTCCAAATAATTCATAACTATGGCTACATATCCCACTTCATATGTTAGACAACGTATGAATGAATTTGGATGTTCCATAATTCTCTTCTATACCTTGTCGTATTTCAGGAAAGGGTTATCAGAAGTCGATGTGACAACAGAAGTTATTGGGTCGGAAAGATGTATATTATTATTATTATTTAAATAATCTTAAACAGAGGGTTCATGTCTAATGTGCAAGTATATGGCAAGTGTCAATGATGTCATAAAACTTAAATCTCTCAAAGAACCCTTAGAAAAATCAGATGGTCTTATAATCCTAATTGCTAAATTCAGACAAAGATATCTGTGTAAAGAAGGTGGGAATTGGCATATCTGGCGGAAGGAATTGGCTCCAAGTAGATCACTTTGGAAATAGTATTTAAAAGACAAGAAAATAAATTGGGAAAAATACTCTCGTAGATATAGATCAAAAATATTGAAGAATCCTTTAGTATTAAAAGCCCTACACGCCTTGGGCTCCCTTGTTGAGGATAGGCTTGCAGTCCATAATCCTGACTAAAACCAATAATCCCGAAATGAATTTCTACTTTCGAATCAAAGATATGGAACATTATCGAGAGATGGTACTGTCACTCTATTCTGTCATTGCAAAGATGAAAATCGTTGTCATAGTTATTTGATCAAGGAAATGGTGAAACAACAAATATGATTATTGAAATCAGGTTCTAAAGAGAAATAATCTAATCAAACAACAGTTATCTGAGATATCCATACCTTTTGATGTACTCTATCCCTTTTTGAGATATTGTATAATGAGTTATTTTTTCGTATTTATTATTTATCAACAAACTCTTGTCGTTTACTGGACTAATAAGTCGGTAAGATATCAAAGATGATAATACATTTTTGTTAGGTGATATGCGGTGTTTAGTTAATGGGACTGGATATTAAATAAGTTAAAGCGGCATATATTGAATCATAGTTAATGTTGGGTTGTTTGTTTCTGTCCATTGATTTTTTAGCCTTTGGTATTTGAGCCAAATTTGATGACCACTATAAAAGTGCCCAATATCATAAGAACACCATATTAGAAAAATGTATTATATTGATATACAAGAATCATATGGTGGTTTTCAAAAATGTACTGATTTGATCAGAGTCGATATCTATCTTACACTTTTCATTACCTATCTAAAAAGCAAATCAAATATTTTTTGTTATAATAAACTACAAGTAAATGGCATAAAAATCCTCAGATAAGAATCGACTAATAAATTCAATGTAGTTAATTATTGGATGTTATAGACAAATATGAGCGATTTGTAGATTAAACATATCCGTTTCATACTGCATTAGCTAGGAGCGTCAATGATGTTGTTATTATAGTTGAATTATCTATTAACATAAAAACAAGTTTAATAAATAGTTGAACAATTTTCTCAATTGAGTGGTTGATAATGCAAAATCCATTATCTATTCTTATTGTAGATGATGAACCTGAACTAGCCACTCTTTATAAGAATTATTTTCAAGCTAGTGGGATGGATGTATTATCATTCACTAACCCCTTATTAGCATTTGATTATTTTAGAGAGAATGAGCAGAAATTTTCGTTGATCATTACAGATTTAAGAATGCCTGGGATGTGCGGGTTGGAATTAGCTAGAAAAATAAGAGAATTGAACAATTCAGTAAAAATATTTTTAATGACCGCATTTGATACAATTGGCTTGGAAAGTAATGATATATATCAATCAGTAAAAATAGATAGAGTCATACAAAAGCCGATAAAATTATCCACATTTAAAAAGATGATTGAAGAGACATTTGACAAATGATAAATTGTTTAATCTATATCGAATATATCATATCTGCTGTGGCACACTTAGACAGATTGAAGCCTTATTGATAATCCATGATGATTTACCATATCTAGTTTTTGTTCATCAGAAAGTCTATTATCGAAATCAAGCTCGTTATATACACAAAGTCCTTTCAGAGGCATGTCAAATTGTACAGGTAGTGAAAATTCATAATCCATCAACTGTCTGTGACGCATTTTGAAAAAGAAGCAGCCCATATCAGACAGAATAGAAACACCGTACTTCTTCTTATCCTCAACAGAGAACTCGACTAATCTGCCTATAAACTCTCTTACAGACATCTTCCCAAAATACTGATCTAAAGAATCAAAAATTATCAATGAAACATCACGTTCGTATTGAAGTTCATCTGTATGTATTTGTTTCATTGAGAGATTTCGTCTAGCTGTACCTACCGTTTCATAGAAAGGACAGAATAGAATTATTTCATTTTCTTTATTGATTTGTCTTTCTATATACTTACTATAGAATACTCTGAAAGTTTCAAGATTAGGATAAACGATCAAACAGTGTAATCCATGCTTTGAATTACCTATTTCCTCTACAGCATCATCAACTACAAAGTCATAAATTTTATTGGCAAGTTGTTTAATAATAAAACATCCCTTTACTCTATTTGTGTAAATCAAAACTTAATAGGATGAGTGTTTTGGATGCAAATCGCTGAGAATATTTGGTTGTCAGAATTAAAGTGACATTCTCTTTCAGATATGAACGAATGTTTGCAAGACTAACTGAGTAATAATGTTTAATATGCAAATATAACGGCTTTCATTATTTATTCATCGAATGGTTCATCTTCAGCAATGATCAAACTAAAACACTAATCAGTGGATCTAGTTAGTGAAAATCAGTATAATACAACATCAACAAAAGTGACAAAAAGAAGGCTTCACAGATGATCCGAATAGGATTTGTCTACACATGAGTCGAATTAATAAATCAGACTAGGAAAATATACTGGCATTATCCTCAAAATACTTTGCTTGAATGAAAAGCTAGACGGTCTAAAACGAATATAACGTTATTGATAATGCACCAAGCAACCAAATTAACAATTAATTACTATAACTGTCTTATGACAATGATTGACTTCTCTTCATAAAAATCTCAATTGAGTATTTCAACAATAAAAAAAGATGAATTGTCAGTATAATCCAAGCCTATAGGCTTTTTTGAGCCTCTTGAGCATGCATAGTTGCGCCAGTGTTGTTATTGGATTGCAAGGCCTTTAAAGCTTCATCAATACGCATTTCTGCAGAACCACCAGAATCATCAGTTGCTGTTATGTTTATTTGTCCGACTACGGCGATTGGGTTAGTCACAGAGAGTACCCCGGATACAAACAACATTATGACGAACAATAAAGGAGTTGTCAAGCGCTTAACCATTAAAATTAGTACAGCGTAAAAGAATATTATCACGAATCATTTCGAGATAGGGTTTGAAAATTATTATTGAATAAATTGTATGAACAATGCGAAATAGATTTATTCATAAAATGGATAGAACAGTACAGTTTGCATAATAATAACTATCAGTTACATTACTCAGTTGTATTAATATCCATTTTACTATCGATATATAGTAGTATACTATATTTTGAACCAATTCTGGATAATAAAGTCCAGATTTTGCCTTCGTCATCATCATCATCGCTATCATCACTATCATCGGCATGGAAATATTCGGTATACGCACAGGTAAGTTCGCATATTTCTAATTTGGATCACGTATTAAACTACAATAGTACGATAATCCAACAAGATAATACAAGCATAGTAAAAGCGTCTGGCCATTTTGCAAATAACCAAATTCAAGATAACATAGTAGCTTGGATTCAGGGAGGTATGTGGAGTCTTGACATCAAAGACAGTGAAAACAAAAACGATAACTCGTCAAATATGACAGCATATTTTGATGCAAATTTTACGATGATAAAGCCGGATGGAAGTTTATCTCACAATCATATAATAAATAATTTCAAGTCAGAGAATGTTATTTTTGCAGGTAATGATATTGTAATTACTGGAGTTGCAGACATTCATTCAGATAGCGCAATTGAATTTAACCAGGTTCCAATTACTGTTCATCTAATGGGTAAAAAGGTATTAGGTCTAATGATAGACGTTAATAAAACAGGCGGCCATTTTTCCGGTGAAAACGAAATGTTTGGTACTCTTATTAGCGGAATGGGTCTAGAGGGCAGTGATACAGATGGTGACTCAAACAGCAACAATTTAACAAATAATGAGACGCCACTTTATACAAATAGCACTTCCCAGCCTTATTCATTAAACCATTCTATGCATTAGACTAATTGTCTTTTTCAACTCAAACCATTCCTAACGCAATTAGTGATGGAATCAACATAATTAATAGAAAATAAAAACATGTCTTTTTTATAAGAAAACATTTGTAGTCTAATAATATGTCAGTTGATTTTAACAAGCAAAAGAATCCCAGAGTAATCCAAAATATTCTTACTTACTGATGGATATGAGTAGCATTCACAAGTCAAAATGTGTTTTCTAAATGATCGATAGTGCGAAGGTAGTCATTAAAAATACCAATGCAAGAATAACAAGACACATCAGTGGGAGAATAATATGGTAATCACCATTGCATATATGTAATAACTTACGGTAGAAACAGTGAATAAATAACTACAGAAATAAACAGCATAGTTGAAATCATAGCATATGTTATTTAATTTTCAGAAATCCAAGGACCCCAGACGGGACATTGGTCCTCTTTAATCATATCGATCAGAACATAATAAGAGACCTAGATACATGTGTGTCAAACTATTTGTGACAAAATGTGAATTTGTAACAACAACTTTGCTCCTGAATAACACTCATAGTATAATGCTAAATAATACTTATAACGAACAGAGAATTCGTATCTACATTGAAAGTAATTCGATCTATTCCCGGCATGCCAAACAAGGTCACAGAAGATGAAGTTAATGACTTTCTTCTTCAAAGTAAACTCAACCTACAGTTAGCTACCGTTGACGAAGATGGATATCCCAGTATTCAACCACTATGGTTTCTTTATGTTAAGGAACCAGGCAAAATTTATGTAGCAACCCCTAAGACGACGCGAAAAGCTCTCAATCTATATAAGAATCCAGACAAGGTCTATTTCTCAATCGATGATGAAAACTTTCCATATAAAGGAGCGAAGGGAAGAGGGATAGCCAGAATTTCTGAAAACGCAGATTGGA
This sequence comes from Candidatus Nitrosocosmicus franklandus, assembly GCF_900696045.1. Lineage (GTDB taxonomy): Archaea > Thermoproteota > Nitrososphaeria > Nitrososphaerales > Nitrososphaeraceae > Nitrosocosmicus > Nitrosocosmicus franklandus_A. Next base: position 1,838,889 of record NZ_LR216287.1, on the reverse strand, counting down.
ACATACCTATAGTAGAAAAAATAATCTTAAAATACTTGGGCACTAAGGACAACCCCCTGGCTCAAACAATTATGGAAAATACTAGAAAAGGTATACAGATCATAATCGAAATTACACCCAAGTTTTTCTCCGCATGGGATTTTGGAAAGTCAATGCAGTAAATAATTACATTTTTTAGTTAGAAGATAATAAAGTCCGGAAATCTTAAAATCCTAACAATATTGATTGTCTTTTTTATTAACTCTCGTATTTTGATCTAATCAATTCTTGTTTATTATCACCTATCTAGACTATGGCAAATAATTGAAACATTCTCAATCTAGGTACTTTTCAAAAAAAGTTTTCACTTCCTGCAATAGCTTATTATAGATCTCCGTTCTGAATAACCGACTAGAATATCATTATGCAAGTGCCATTAGTGTGGTTTTAAACTGATTGGATTGACACCATTACTCAGAATGCTATCACTGTTATCTTTAAAGCATTGCTGTTAGTTGCAAGGATAACAAGGTTTTGATCAGAAAGATCACAAGCGAGTAAGTAACTAAGCAGCCTTTATTATCATTGCCATTATCATTATTGATTAAAAATATGACGCTTTTTAAATTATCAATTTGATGTCAAAATGCCATAAAAGGCACCTCTGAATCTTTAATTCTTTGCAACAGAAACAACAACAATCATAACACTTTTTCACATCATTGACCCACCACCCACAATACAAAAATTCTTGAATACAAGTAAATTAATCAATTTATTATCAAGATTGGTTTTCTAATAAATCAAAATTAATACAAGATAATCATAGATAACAAAGATTTTTTTGGCAGAATACCGAAATAATTTCCGATGCAATTGGGAATTAGTCAGATTATTCTTCCTTGCTATCCGTAAAAACTACATCATACAAATGGCCATCTGCTTTGGCCATAGACAATACTTTGTTCATATGAATTATTGCCTCAGGATTATCAAGCCTTTTATCAAATGTTTCTTTTCCTTTATACTGAACGTAGTTTACTACTCGCTTCTTATCCTGGCTTTTATGAATACTTGCGGAAATGTATCCATCTTGAAGACGCCATACTTTATTGGTGGTTTCGACAAGAGCGTCCACTACTTCTTGTTGTTTCGATGGATCAACCGTGAACACATTAATCAGAGTGACGACATCCTTGTCTACCTTAATCGTAGTCATATTTTATGAGATTATTATTTATGACCTTGAAATAAAAACTTATTAATAAATCCCGCGAGGATACAGACCAAAATACATCTAGTTGAGTCAGAATAGTTTAAAGATAATATTAGTAAAATGAAATTTTAACGAATCCAAAATTGTAAAGCAAATAATTTACATCAAGTCGCATCATAGCCCATAACCATTTCAACATCAGAATAAGCTATTTCGAAATTGGATTCCTATTACGTGTCTACAGTAAACCATATCAGCTGATTATCTGAATTTATTTTAGTATATAATTCGATTTCTCTCTTACAAAAATGTGCTAAATCAATCGGTTCCAATAGGCACAGACATCCAAGTAAACAAACCTAGATAATACAATCTTTTTTAGATAAAGAAGTTTGGCATGTTTTCATTTAACTACATACTGCATAAAAGCAATAAGGTCACTATTGAGGCCATGCTACTTACTCTACAAGTATGTTGGCAATACTATTGTACAGAATACTAGACATCCCACATGTTTTTTATTTTCCTCATGGGTGACCAATATATGACCCCATAGCAGCAGCCTTATTACACCTCATTTGGATTTAACAGATCATTGATCAGCGCAGCAACCAAATGAGACAGTATCTTTTGTATATCATAGTATATAATCACTCATCCGAGGATCTTGTTTAAATAATTACTTTTGTTTAATTCTAGAATCGATTCACTGCTATGAGTATGGTAAAAAATAAAGGTAAATGTTTGCATTTGTTTGCAATTGATACCTTAGAATTAATTAGGTGTTTAGTTATATAATATTAATGAAGAATCTTAATACAGTTTTGGTGATTGCTTTATTAATGTCCGGCCTTTTATCAATAGGACAGACATCAAATTGGATATTTGCCATTCCATCCGATTTACTGAATCACAAATATGTTTTCGGACCTCTTGTAGGAATCACAGAAAACGATACTGGCAATGTAGACTGGGTATTAACAGGAAATTGGAGATCAATCTTAACCAATGATGTATTCGAAAATACTACCTATTTTAACCAATCCTCTGGATCATTTAAAGCTGCTATTGAGATGATAAAACCTGATGGTACTGGTAGACATACTCATACTTTAACCGAATTTGTTGTATTGAATGCAACACAAGATCCCGATAACAATTCCACCATATTTAATGGTACATCCACAATAAGTTTAAGCGAGGGTCCTGTAGTCGAAGTTCCCACTACAATAGAAAGATCGAGTAACGGTAATATTTTTATAGTAACGATTGATCCAGAAAGTGTAGACTATCACTTTGGAAATTCGTCTCTAATATATGGTATTAGCGCAAATCCAAAATTCATAAATTCCACCCAAATTTTACAATAATTTATTTTATTATATATGAAATAATACCGATTTTGTAATAAATAGATAATACACCTACTATATTTAACGAAATACGCCGCAGACGAAGTAAAAACGACATATGTTGAACGTCTCTCGGACGATTTTCTCGTCATATCATTAAGGTAAAAGTAAAAATCCTTATTGATAGAAAACTTCAGTACTAAGGCATAAAGCTATCATCAAAAATGTGGTGCCGCGTGTTAGTATTATATAGGTGCACCGGATCTTGAAAACCATAAATTATAAAATGAAAATATCGAAAAAAAATAGAAGTAGATAATTAATGAAAGAGCAAGATCTAGCAGGTTTAAATAATTTATTAAATATCTTTAATCAAGTTAGGTGAAATCAATAACTCAGAAGAAAATCAACGGATTCTTCACAAATGCTTATGAAAAGTACTATAGTACCATTTCGCTCAATAAAAATTTACTAATTTCAGGTTCGGCAGGATTTCTAATTAGTATTATTGTTGCACATTACTTTGCAGAAATTTCTTTCAATCTTGTAGTTAATTCTGCTGTGACGGTAATCACAGGGTTCTTGTCTTATAAGATTATTTTTGCAATTCTTTTTCATACTGATAATAAGCGAAATTACACAAAGCGATTGACTGGAAAAATCAACTTTATCGCATTAAGACAAATATTGATAAAAATGATGTTCGCTAGCACCATATTTGATGCTGTGAATAATATAACAAGATTTCTTCTCATAATACAACTATTAAAATTAGAATACTCAGCAATAGAGGCAGCTACACTGTCATCTCTTGTAGCTTCGGTGCTCTCATACGCAATCATAAATATAATTGTAAAATACATCCACCTATTCGCTTTGAGAAAGTGAGATAAATCTGTGATATTTTCACGTGTTCTATGTTAGACGAAGAGAATAAGATAGGTAAAAAATACAGTATGCATGCAGGTAGACATTTAGACGCGAAAAAATATTGAAAGATACCTAAGTTACAACTTACCTTATTAGTTCATCCCTTTTGCAAGATTGTAAAACAAACTGATTAAGATTAGAATTTGGATTACTATACTATCTCTCTATAGAATTTTACTAGTTCTTTCTCTTTTCAAAATCAAATTCACATCCAGGGATAGGATGTAGATACAAACCTGCAATAGGTTTGCCACAATGAGGACAGTTCTGATAATAAATTTCATAAGCCGATTTAATATCTTTCGTAAAACCATTTATGCTTTGAAAGACGACTTGATATTCATTTAGACAATGGGGACAATTTATTCTAACTAATAATAATAGCATATATCTATTCTTAGGAATAAACTATTACAAAATTTCGTTTTATATGATCTTTTCCACTTTTCCTGCTTTTTACATTTAGCTTCTTCATAATGTAATTAAGCTGCTATTATTATTATTCTAGAATTAGAGTGGAATCATCCTTATTGAATTAGTCGTTGTAAAACATGAGTGACTTAATATAATTGATCAGATTTGAAAAGGAATTATTACCCTTAGAAGTCTCATTGAATTCCCCTTTACTATTCAAGTAGCAAAACAACTAGCGGAGGAGCTTGTGCATACGGCCGACCATAGATATACATTTAACTATCTTTTCTTCGTATGTTTCCTCTTTTACTATCAATTTTATTAATAGTAATATAATAATTCGTATTTTATTCCATTGTGTGTGAGATATTATTTCAAATTCTTTTGTTGCTTTTCAGTTTAGACATTCTTCTTGAGTCTTAAATATTTCATTTGAGTTATAATCGATGTTTCTAACATGTCTGTCTACTCTTCCATCGTTTTTGTATCCTACTTGGGTTTACAATTAAAATATGATTTAGGATAGTCTGATATTTCTTTATGATCTAACACTCGAAAAGTATAATAACAATCCAATTTTCATAGACAATTGTTCTGCATAGAGATTGAATAATATAGTAAAAAGTTGTCAATAATGACAAATGGATCAAATGATAGATAAATTAACATTTAAGATCTTTCTATAAATTTAAGTTAAGACGATTGAACTCTACTTTCTTTCGTAGAAATACATATTATGTAAATTGCTGGCATTTGCAAAGTAGACATCTATGATCGTAAAATTTTGGTCCATTCGGTTCATTTCGGTGTTCACCCTTGGTATGTGTGCAGTTTTTGCATAGAGGTGTTTGAGGATTATCTAGATTGTTCATATTCATTATTAATATGATATGTTATTAACTATCTGTAACCACATTCTTACATAGTTTTGCTACAAAAATAAAGAACTATTATAACCGAGAAATATTTTCGCTTTAATTTGGTTCATCCAATCTTGAAATGTCATGATTCCACTATTTAGTCATTACTTATCTTATATGAAACAAACCCGACCCAATCCATGTCAATAATAACATTGTTATCATTAACTTGCCTTATTTTTGATTTTGGAATATCATATCTTTGTTCGTAATCTCCAAAAACCACTATTTTTGAATCAGTTTCTTCCATCATAAACCCAACAAAGCTATAATCCGACAAACTAACTTTCTTGTTAAATAAAGAATTAGGGTAAATGTCTAAAGCGGTTTCATTATCGGTTTTGTCCTCCGAAAGTTCTATTTCCAAACTCAAATTTGTAGTTAGCAGAATATCATTTCTATCCAGATGATACTTTTTTATGTCACATTTTCTGATCAATTGTATCATCTAAGATTTATTTAACCTAATTTATTGGACAATAACATCAGATATTTTATTACTAGAAAAAGCATTCATTGTTTGATCTTCTGTCTCAAAGGCTTCAATGGCCTTGTAAAGAGAAGGTATTGACATCATTAGACCATTGGTATATTTTTTATTTTGCACATATTATATACACATTGGTACTTATTAAGGAAATGATGTCGCAATTCGATTAAGATATATGTTATCCTTCTTTTAAACACTAAATATAATTGAATTCAACGTAAAATTGTAAGTTTAGGCTATATTCGTTTGTTGAAAAGTAATAATCTTGGTCTTAGTTTACCATGGGTTGAATTAACAACCAAAAAATAAAGCTCAAGAGGCAAATATCTTCCATTACCCAAATAGAACCGTGCAAAGTTAATAACAAGTCTGATGAATAATAGCAAAGTATAGAAAGAATATGCCCATCTTGATGTTAAAATGTAAAATATGCGGTACTATTTTTACGCTTTATACGTATCCAATATTCTGATTTTAAGACTAAATCCAAGAATGATTCAATCAAATTTGACATTAATTGCTCTAAGAGTCACTCAAACCAATATATATTAGAGGAGTTTATAGATTTTTCCTGAATTTTGATATTACAGTAGAACTACTCAATTTATCATCAAACATGATGTCTAAATTAATTGGTTACATTGTGTTTGTTTTGCTAAATATAAATTTCCTAAAGTACTAGAATTTCTAATTAGATACTATATAGACAAAATTCAAAGCGTTCTATAAGACTACAAGTATCATTTTAAACAATTTTCGTGCCTAGCAAATAGTTAATCGGGTTGTTATGATACCACATATTTATAATTTAAGACTGATATAAAGTGCTCAAAATACTGACTAGAATAGTATACGTTGCGTCTAACTCGATAATTGCTTACACATTTTTGCCTACTTGAATCCATAGTTTAGGTATAGATATCTGGACAATAAGCATTGGTATCACCGTATTTGCTAAACACAAGATCTTGATCAGATTTCTTTCTATGAGGGAAACATCCATACTAAAATGTCAAAAAAATTGCTTCTTATTACTTTCTACAGGAATATTTTTATTGTGGTAGTATAATTAACCATAGATATAGTTTCTTATGAGTTGTAAAGGAATTTGTATTAGGTTCAAAGCTATAGGGGAGAGCATAAGCAAAGGTAGATATATAAAGGGCCAGAAACGGTGTCAACGATGCGATATTTATATTAATTGGAACATTTCTGTATTTTGTCCCTGCTGTGGCACGAGATTAAGATATAAACCCAGAAACGGTAAGTTAAAACTCAAATTCAACGATGCCAAGAACAATAGAGATCAGACAGGAATTCTCATGATATGACTCTTCTTTTTATCATCAGATATTTAAGTTGAGTGCGGTTAAAATAGAATATGATAAAACCTCGCTGCAACAATTACATTCAAACGTATTCTCGATATTATGAGAGAAAATCACATTTTAGTTATACTCTCAATATAAATTTGACAAACGGCTAATAGTTACGTAAGAATCTCCAACTGCCATTTTGAAAGACTTCAATAAACCGGATCCCATCTAAATTTTTTCTAATCCGAGTAGAACCATTCTAGGGGTTTTGAGTCTGATTTCGCTTATTAACTACTTCTATAAATTTTCTCATACAATCATGCATATTTCTTAGTATAAGAACATTGAGGTTTTTAAAAACAATATAAGATTACTCTTCTTTGGTACAATTAATTGAGATTATTGCAATAAAACAAACGTATTATAATGAATTTAGATTTAAAGTCAGTTAGTTAAAATCTTGAATGACTTTAATATCTTATCAAAGATAGCAACAAACTACGATCGCATATTTACTAAATCCACGTACAAACCTATCATGATATGATTATGTAAATTTATGTCATTATAACTTTATGTTTTACCCAAGCTTCATTAAAAGCCAGATGCGTTAGAATTCAAGCATATCTACATCAGATGACTGAATTAGTATTTTATATTTTAAAATGACTAACTCATGAGAACCGATCATTTTTTTTCTTTAGGATAATTTCATTTTGAAAATAGACATGATTATTGCTTTTTGATCGTTTTGGCTGGTTTGCAATCGTAGCTTCATCTTCATCGTTAATTGCTGACATAATATTCTATATTTTGCAAGTTATATAAGGTTTTATAAAGTAACAATTTACTAAGTTAAAGTAATCACAAATGTTACCTTCTTTTCCAGAATGATTGATACATTGCGATGGAAATAAGGTCTTTTAGTATCAAACTGCTTGGATGATAACGTTGATGGCTATAATTGAAATATGAATTTAAGATTAAAAAGAAGAGAAAAAGATGTTAGCAGAAGCAATTACTGAAAATGAGTCAAATATCAAGAGGAAGAAAGAGCTAGGAAGACACAGAGTTATTGCAAGAACATCAAATGAAAGTTAATTAATACACCTAGTGTTATATCACTAACACATAACAAACAACAATGGATTTTTATTCTAGAAATTCCTTTTAGTTATCACGGTAATGGTTCTTAGTATCTTTATCTGATAGTTCAACCACTAGTGAACATAATATGAATAATAATCTTAATTTGTTTTAAATACGAGTATATATTACCATTATTGATAACAAAATCGAACATAGAAGAATGGACAAATTATATCTGTGGTAAAGTAAGAAAGAATAACACAACAATCTCGCCCTCCCGCGAAGGAGAAGGAAGAGGCAGAGGAGACGTTAATAAGTCGACAAACGAGCAAAAAATTTTTGTAGACAATAAGGGTTTGCTTGCCGATCATAACAATATGAGTTAAATTTGGCAGGAATTGTTGATTTAAAACGTAGGTGTTTGGTTTTTGGAAATACAAACAACAGTATAGATGAATTCAATTCAAGAAAGTAAGATTTTGCAAGTTTTCTAGTTTTATTTTTCCACATTATCCACTCTTGTCCATTCCTTATTAGCTATTTAGTACAAGTTATATTTACAAATGTTACCAATAATAATATTACTGCTCAATGATTGATAATGCTTGATTACTAATTTTTTTCTGCACTTTTATTCCTACACTACGAAACCCTATGCTTTTAGATGCATTCACAGCGTGGCCAATGAACATTATGATCCCAATGAATGAAAATCTCACATGTGTTATATCATTTTTGGACATCTTCATTCACGATAAAGTATTAGGACTCATTTAGCTACAAAATAGAAGAACAGAAAGCAGAGGGAAAAATTATTTACAAATGTTAGTCAGACTTACGTTTTTTGTTCTATTGGATTATCCTCAAAATGGTTTTAGGTTAACTAAATTTGGTCAATTATCTTGATATTAACAAGACTGGTTAACCAAAACACATATCAACGACAAAAATATTATAAATAGAATTGTTACTGCTAGCCTGTTGTAGTAGAAGCATTAGTTGACCTCTTTTTGCGGCGACGGTTAGTTACTACAATAACATCTTTTTCAAATTGATTTTCTTGATTTACTTCTTCTTTTTCTTTTTCCACTAGTGAGTTATCTTTATTTTTCTGTCTTTTTTTTATTGAAATTTTGGCAGTAATATCAGTAAATTTCTGTAGATGTGATTGTTGTTTTTGTTGTTTAGAGACTTCTTTGACAGGGTCTTCCAAATGAACAAGAGAAGGAGAATTGATCACATAGTGTTTATATCTCCTTTCTACTTCCTTATTGTCTCCTTTAAGGACTCTTTCTATTTCTTTTGCCAAACACTTTTTGACAATTTCTTTGAGTTTATCTGTATCAGGGCCTTGTGGATAAGTAGCTAACAAATATTCAAAAATTTTCATATACTCGACTACTTTTTTGCGATACTCTTCCTCAGAGGGTTTGTGATTTTTAGTTATCTTGAACCAAGTAGTAGCACACTGAGCAGGATAGGATTTTGCAAGTTCTTCTATCACTCGCTCCATTTCGAAGAAGTCTAGCATAAAGACACCCTCCTCCAATTAAGAATAAAAGTGCTTTCCCTTACACTCAACTTAGATATTAGACGTTCTTGTACTATTTATGCTAATCCTATAGATTCTTTGGCTTTGTTCAGTTAACGATAATCCTATAGCTTGAAAGCATTCCATTTCTTTTATGCTTACTAGAAACAGAACGCCTTCAAAGTATGTATATTATGCACTACATCTATACTTTTCAGGTCTTTCTCTCAGGAGAGCCTCCGAAAGACTATCTCAACTTTTCAAAAGAAATCATGTTTCCATCTGGAACTGGATTCAAAAGTACAAACCCCAAAAGATGCAGTCACGCAGAAGAAAGGTTCTGGAGTATATTGTAGATGAAACGATGTTAAAGGTGGGATCAGAATACATCTGGCTATGGGTAGCAATAGAGCCCAAAAACAGACAAATTCTCGCACTATCTATCTCTAAGGAAAGAAACATGTTTGTTGCTGAAAGATTCATTGGTGGTTTAGTAAAATTTAATGGAAAACATCCAGTTTCTACGGATGGTGGTACATGGTACCCAATGGCCTGTAAGTTCTTGGGACTCAAACATCACAACCATTCCCCTTATGAGAAAAGCATCATTGAAAGAACGATGCAATATATCAAGGATAGAACAGAAAGTTTCGATGATTACTTTCCCTGCAGAGTAAAGAACTGCAAGTTAAAGCATGTACACAATTGGCTGCGGTTATTTATTGACTATCATAACAGAGAAATAAAACATATTAAGTGAACAGAGCCGTTTTATCAGATTAGCAGACATTTATACCATAGGTAGAAAATATTACTATGAAAAGTAAAAACAATCACAAAGGGATTCTGGGGATACATCACATTACTGCTATAGCAGGAAACCCCCAAAAAAATATTGACTTTTATACCGGTTTTTTAGGATTGCGGCTAGTAAAGCTTACGGTTAATTTTGATGATCCAACAACATACCATTTCTATTATGGAGATAATATAGGAAGGCCAGGTACTATCCTGACATTTTTTCCTTGGTACACAATGCCAAAGGGATTTAGAGGAACTGGTCAAGTGATTACTACATCCTTCTCAATTCCGGAGCACGCTATAGAATATTGGCTTAACAGACTAAAAAGCCACGAGATTAGTTATGCCGGTCCAATAAAGAGGTTCGACGACGGAGAAGATAATGAACAAGTGATTACCCTTTATGATCCAGATGGCATGGAGATAGAACTTGTGGCACATAAAATTGCTGAAGAAAGAAAAGAATATGTTTGGAGAAAAGGTCCTGTTCCAGAAGAATACGCTACCAGAGGTTTTTATTCAGCTACCCTTTCCTTAGAAGGATACGAGAGAACAGCCGATCTCCTGACCGAAAACATGGGTTTTTCAAATACAAAGAAAGAGGGGAATAGATTTCGATTCGAAATCAAAGACAAAGAAAAAATGATCGATAACTTCTACAGTAACAAAGAAAAACGGAAACTTGATCTCTTGAATTCTCCTTCTAGTGTAGATCTCATATGTTTGCCAGATACCCGGCGCGGTTATATGGGATTAGGTAGTGTTCACCATATTGCATGGCGCACCCCCAACGACGAAAGTCAATTAGATTTACGCAAAAGAATAGTCAATACAGGTCTTAATGCTACCCCCGTAATAGATAGAAGATATTTTCATTCGGTATATTTTAGAGAACCTGGAGGTATATTATTTGAAATAGCAACCGATCCACCGGGTTTTCTTGTAGATCAGAATGAAGACGAGCTAGGACAAAAGCTACTGCTCCCTCAATGGTTAGAACCCGACCGTAAATATCTTGAGCAAGTACTTCCAAAGATCAATATACCATCACTTGACAAATTTACTAATTATTCATCATCTAATCAAACCGATAAGGGTTTGACTGAAAGAGAGAAGAGAAAATGAATGATCTTGGTTTTAAACACCGTTTTATCCCTTCTCCCCCACTACAGCAGAAGCAGGGTGTAGGCAGCTCTGGTAAAACACATGGACACAAGGACAATCAGTCAGATTCATTAATTCTATTGTTGCTTCATGGTACAGGTGGAAATGAAGACGATCTAATACAAGTTGGCAAAATGATCTCTTCCACTGCATCACTTTTGAGCCCTCGAGGAAAGGTATTAGAAAATGGAATGTCGAGGTTTTTTAGACGACTTGCAGAGGGCATATTTGATAAAGAAGACCTAAAGTTTAGGACCAAAGAATTGGCTGATTTTGTTAAAGAGGCATCAAATATTTACTACTTTGATACAAACAAAACAATTGCAGTAGGTTTCTCTAACGGTGCAAATATAGCAGCAAGTTTACTTCTCTCGTTTCCAGAAACACTAAGTGGAGCTATCCTCTTTAGGGCAATGGTTCCTTTTGTTCCAACTTCGTTACCTGATCTATCTGACAAAAAAATTCTTTTATCTGCTGGAGTGTCAGATCCGATAGTATCAAGGAGCCAAACACAAAACCTATTTGATTTGTTGAAAAAAAGCGGAGCAAATGTAACTCTGCAATGGCAACAATCAGGTCACAATCTTACAGAACCAGATATCGTGTATGCAAAAGAGTGGTTGGACAGAAACTTCAGATGATTACTGGCGTTCTAGTTTGCTTCGATCCCAATTTGCAGTTGTTGCTGCAGCTGTGTAGGTGCTTTGAAGAAAATCCATCAAAAAGGAATCAGGTGTGCTTGATTTTTGTACCTCCTCATATGGTAAAATAAACTCACCCAAATTAGAATTGTAAAACGCTTCTTTTGGTGAGATTTCGAAATTCTTAAAGTCATTGGGCTCCGGATATGCATAAGAATAATAGAAAGGTTCAATTACTGAGTCCTCTCCTCCTGACCCTTCTGCACCTGGCCAAAAACCACAACTACTAACTTCATGAGAATATGCTTCTACCATTACATGTGGCGGACAATTTGGAACACCCGGATGAACTGGAGCGCTCCTTCCTGAAAATCTCGTAACGGCCAAATCAAATGCACCCCAAAAAAAGTGTACTGGGCTAACTTTGCCGATAAACTTTGATCGAAAGTCTGTGAAAACACGAGAAGATTGAGCTAAAACCTTCCAGAACCTATGGGCATACACAGGATCATAAGTATGATGTCTATAGTCTCTCTCAAATGGAATTCTTTCTTCTACTTCTACTGGAGTTGTCCATATATCCACATTTATTTTAAGATCATTGAGTGCAGTCATTACCTCTTCATAGAACTCTGCTACAGATATCGATCTTAACGGAATTTCTTTTCGTTGATTGCCAGATACGGTAATTAATAACAAATGAGAATTAAAATCAAAGTCGATTTTTAGTAATCGATCTTTATAATAAATAGTTGAGGTACTGAGTCCCGTTGGAGTTATGTAAAGGGTAGTATTCCACCAATGGTTCTCTAATGGCGTTAAAGCAAGACGGATTTTGCCTACAATCTGTGTCCACATATGAAGGGTTTGACAAGTATCCTTCCATTCTCCAAAAGGCAGGGATGGCCATTCATTACTAAGCATCAATAATATTTTTCCACCCCCTATTCAATAAAAACATGATCAACAAAACACCATTTCCAGTTTTCCTGAGGTTCGTATGATTTTATGACGGGATGTTTGGTGCTTTGAAAGTGTTTAGTTCCGTGCTTATTTTTAGAATTATCACAACAACCTACATGACCACATGTAAGACATAATCTTAAATGTACCCAGTCTGATCCGATCTTCTCACATTCTTCACATCCATTTGTATTGCCCTTTATATCCAAATCGACATTCTTAACATGCTCACACTGAGTTGTATACCCATTTTGTTCAGACAACATAACATGTCAACATCACCGTAATAATTAAGTATTGTAGTATTTGGGAAGTAATCAAAAGTAATGATCTTTTAATCGCATTCGTCCAACTCGATAATTATTAGGAAAGAGAAGGTTCATTTTTAAATATACAAATTGGTTATCATTCACAAGTATACGTACAATACCCACTACTAGTATTAAATATAACATTCAGTATAAGAACACTCGAACATTTATGAAATAAATTACAACAGGATAGATTTAACGGCTCTGTTCATTTAACGATAAACCCATAGCTTGAAGATGTCCTATTTCTTTTATGATTAGCAGAAACAGAACACCTTCAAGGTATGTGTATTATGGCTTACATTTGTACTTTTCAGGTTTATCTTTAAGAAAAGCCTCGGAAAGATTGTCTCAGATGTATAAAAGAAACCATGTCTCCATCTGGAATTGGATTCAAAAATACAGGCCTCAAAAATTGAAAGCATCAAGAAGAAGAATTCTAGAATATATTGTAGACGAGACAATGTTGAAGGTAGGGTCAGAATACATCTGGCTTTGGGTGGCGATAGAGCCTGCAAACAGACAGATCCTCGCACTTTCTATATCCAAAGAGAGAAACATGTTTGTTGCAGAAAGATATCTTTCTAATTTGATCAAAGTTCATGGAAAGCACCCAGTTTCTACAGATGGTGGGACTTGGTATCCCATGGCTTGTCAGTTTCTCAAACTCGATCACCATATTCATTCTTCTTACGAGAAAAGTGTAATCGAAAGAACGATGCAATATATCAAGGATAGAACCGAAAGTTTCGATGATTACTTTCCTTGTAGAATAAAGAACTGCAAGTTAAAGCATGTACGGAATTGGCTGCGGCTCTTTGTAGACTATCATAACAATGAAATAAAACATGTTAACTGAACAGAGCCGATTTAACTATTTATCCACATACGCAACCTTGCATAAACTTTTATCTACTTTGGCAAGTTTATCAATGTCATGCATATGTGTATTATCACCTTAGTATCATTAAGCATTTTTTCAATTGCATCTTTATTTTCCCATTGTATGTAACTTAGTACTTTGATCCCATCCATACTTATGTGAATGTAGGCTGAAATAAATCCATCATATTTTTTCGTTATTTGTTTGATAGCATCTTTCTGCATTTCGATTAGTTTTCATTGACTAGATGAACCTCCACAGTAAAATGCCTATTAGAGTTACATCCTTTCTATCTTCTTGTATCATATTCATACTACTATAGTAAGACTAAACAAGACTTTTAAGAAATTAAAATACTTGTACACCTATTCAAACTAAGTAACTAGATATGAAGTTAACAACAAGATCTAAGGTGTAGAAGAACATAAATATAGAGAAAAAAAATATAATTATTGTTAAAACCAATTGTATTGGTAATCAATTGAGTTTGTATTCTAATGTAGGGATTTGGCACACCGTCATAAATCAAATGCCATTCTTTTTACACAGAATGGAGGCTTATATGCCAATAAAGCTCTTTACAGTAAGAACAATCTTAATTAACATCCACATACACGCATTAACCAAGTGTTGAGTCAAAAACCCTATTTACAGTAATAACAACAAGAAGGCTAATAAAATAACATCGAGTAAAGCGTTGGCTATACATAGGATAAAACCAACAATTCTTCAGATCGGATCAGATCATACTCGATTACGCAATCAAGATATTCATGAAAGTTAACTAGAATAGGAATCCATCCGTAATCCGTCCGGTTAGTGATAGATTTACATGTAAACACCTAATCAAAGATTAGTTGATGAACAAAAGAATTGTAAGACCTTTTTTACTGTTAGTATTGGTGTTGACCACATCCTTAAACATGATTGTTTCAGATTCTCAAGACGCTTCTGCTACACATATATCTAAACCCATACCATATCTGGATAAAAACGAATTTTACTCGAGTGAAACAATAGATGTGAATGGTTGGGTAGAGTATAACAATATGCCTGCCTCAGATGTATTAGTACAAGTATTTCTTGAGAATAAACAAGATAAATTAACTTCAGCTAATGTTACAAGTGACTCGAATGGAAATTTTTCTACCATTCCTTCAATTCCCAATGAGATAGAGCCGGGAAATTATACCATTAGTGTCACAAGTCTTTGTCAAGAGATCCACAGTAATGTTTGTACATATCAATGGGAGGAACTTCCAATTGCCATAAAATAAACCCAATCACATGTTACATACCTATATTTATCAATTTGGATTCCTTGCTCATTTTCTTTCTCTCTCTTTCTGCTCCTCAGATCTTTAGAATATCCAAAGTTGCTCTTGTTACACTCTTAGTAATCCCAATATTAAGAACGAAAAGGTTTTTACAGCTAATTTAGTGTAATCATACCTGACCACCTCACAAAAATAAAAAAAGCAATTCTCCTGTTCAAAGGTTCTCAACCATTCTAGATATTTTTAGAAAGATTACCGAGTTTGATGGTTTACAAACAATTTACTTCAACATATACGAGAAACGTCTTTCGAAGAAATTGCCATGTATGAACAGTCTAGGTACTAAATAGACAACATTGGGATCTACCTAGTCTATATCTGAAACTAGTTATTATGATCTTAATACGAAATCCGTAAGATACCACCTCATTTCACATCATAACGAGATCATCGATCAAATTATGGGTAGATGTAACTGTTTTTGTTGATTCAAGTTTTTCTTGAATCATTTAAACTATATGTAAAATTTATAAATAACATTCAATAACTAAAAACACATTGAATTTACTGGCAATTGATGACAGTAGTGATACGTTGGAAGCAATATCAGACTACTGTAATATCGAAGGGGTGAAATGCAAAGTAGCCAGCGAAGGTCTACAAGGACTTCTCGAAATTCAAAAACAAGAGTATGATCTCATCCTATTAGATATGGCAATACCAGAATATTCAGGATTTGATATTTTAGATCAGTTAAAAAAACAGGGTGTGCGAGAAAAGAACTTGGTTGTAATAACAGCAGCCAAGCTAGATATGGATAATTTTAGTGACTATAAGGAGGTAGGAATAAAGGAAGTTTTGCATAAACCAATAAGCCTTGACCAGCTAGATGAACTCATAGATAAATACTCAAAGGCCAGAAAGGGAGCCCATATTTCCAGTGTATAAAATAGAGTACACACAGATTCTTATTCTATCGTATCGATAATTTTTCAAAATAGCAAATTTCTTTCTTTTCGCTCAGAGCTGTTAAACTCTTAATTATTGATATAAAGGCAATCCCAGTCCCAGATTTGTTACTACAAAGTATTATTACAATCTTTAAATGATAAAGAAAGAGAAAGAGAGGGAAATGATAAAGCACTAAGATGAAAAATCATCCATATTGGTTGATATCATCATTTTTGGTAGAATCTCAAATCTACATCCACTAAGTTTGTCACTGATAATATCTCTCAAAAATGATGGATAGGGAGTAGTACGGGGTTGACTACTACTTTATCAGAAGAAGTGCCCATGTGTTTGATATTGCTTTCACAGGAGTATAAGATATCTTTCTTTCAATTCCACCTATCTCCTCGACCATAGTACCATTTTCCCCATTTAATGCAAGTTTATATGACTTTAGATCAGCAATTAGACCATCATTTCCTTCAAATAGGTTTGTCGAATTTTTACTAGACTGTGTTATTATTGTACCATTTCCATCCATCAATACAATATTACTATCATCATTACTGTTACCTCCATTGTTGGCAATATTCAAAATATCAGTGAATAATTGCAAATTCAATCCCGTTGATAAAATACCCGTAATGTTAGATTGCGAGGGTGTGTTTCTGTTATCGTATGTCTCATTGAACGAAGATTCTGCGTAAAGCGGAACTGCTAACTGTACTTGTTTTAACCCTGAGGCTGCTGAGGTAATTACGTTGCCAAGATATGCGTCATTAGTAGATATTACACCTTGATAATAGTCCCTGAATGATAAATTATTAGTTGACAAATTTTGTTGACGGGCAAATGGCTCTAACAAGTATACATCACCATTAGGCAAAAGAAACAATACTGAAACAAAATCCATAGGATGATTTGATAGTATATAACGGGCTATCTGTCTTTTTTCTGATTCGTCTTCTGCAGGGATTCCTGGTACTTCATCTTTATTAACATGGTTAACAAACGAAAAGTTTTGTACCTCTGGTAACTTACTCAAGACTTCAAGAATTGCTTTGGGTTTTTCGAGTCTTTTTTCGATCGCGTAGGATGCCAAGCTAATCAATGATTCTTCATAGTTAGAAGTAGAGGGCACTTGAGAAGAGAGTGGAGGATCTTGAATCATGGTAATTGGATTAGCTGATGTCGAACTATTAGTTGAATTGTATATCGATGAATCAAACTTAGTCTCGTTATTTGCAAAACTACTGAAATCAATAGAATTATTGAGAGATAATTGAGCAAATGTATTTTGACTTGTTTCTGTCGATAGGGAGCCGACCAAAATGGTAGAGATTAGACCTGTTAGTAGGTAAAACAAAGGTCTTATATTCTTACTTACATGCAATGATTTTGGATTTTTCAATTACGTCTGAAAGTCAGAACAGCTAAAATATATGTCTTTAATTATCCGAGTCTAATTATACATATTATTTTCTAGTTTAAAATGTCTCTATAATAATGAATATTGAATAATTTTAAGTAATCTCTCGTTATCATTCTTGGTTTTTTGTTTCGTCAACTTGCAAAGTCTATTATTAATAAGACTGGGTTAACTTAACTCAAGATAGTGAATTGTAAAAAGTGTTAAACCTGAGGATTGAAATAATCTTATTAACCTCAGACTAGTCAAGCCTGAAAAATTCAAATTTACACCTCATCGTACATGAAACTTTGGTCATGTGTATTTCCAACTATGAGATATAGTAACATAAACCATGATTCTTTGGATAAGAGCCATCATTAGCTATCTAGTTAGTATTCTAATTATAGTGATATTTGACACAATCAATAACTTAAACAGTAAACAATAAAGCCTGTGATAGTATTAGTTGTATCAAAAAAAACTCACAAGTAATGCGAAAATACAGTATAATCCAATTTAAATATTTTTTGTTGAAATATGCATGCTTCTTAAATTTAAGTAGAAAATTTTATTTTGTAAATCTAGCTAATTCTTTACTAACCTCAATAACCTTTAGAGGATCTTTTCCGATGGGTACAAAATTATAATTAAATACAATATGTTCAACACCCATTGTCTTAAGTCTGTTAATATCCTCTCCTATTTGATCAATAGTACCCGTAAATGGAGCTCTTTCATTATTAGATGAAGAGGATTGATTATCTATTATATTTGGAAAAGTAACCATTATTACTTGAAATTTATTATGATCTTTATTACCATTATCATTAGATAATCTTATTCCTTCAATTATCTTCTCAACATACTCCCAGCCTCCAACTAGGGCACCAATCCATCCACTTAGACCAAATTTTCTTATTCTAGCAAATGTTCCTGGTGCTGCACCGCCTAGATAAACACGTATGTTATTTTGAATTGGTTTCGGATCTATCCTTGATGGAGGAATTGTATAGTATTTTCCTTTATGATTTACAACATTATCGGTCCAGATTTTCTTCATGATAAAGATAAATTCATCTGCTCTTTCTGCACGATTATTAAACGGAATATTAGATGCTTGATATTCATCTTTTGACCACCCGATTCCTAATCCAGATATTATTCTACCATTAGACAACACATCCAGAGTAACAAACCGTTTTGCGAGAATAATTGGTGTAAAAAAGAACATATCCTCAACATGTGTTCCGAGGGAAATATTGTTAGTAATTGCTGATACATATGCCAAGACATCAAGTGCATCCAAAACATATTGATATTCTTTTGGCAAACTACCATCAGAAGTTACAAGATAAGGTGTTTGGGGTTCTATTGGCCATAAAATCCTTCTTATAGTCCACAATGAATCAAATCCTTCATGTTCAGCTCGTCTTGCGATATATGAAATATTTTCGACCGTCGCCTGTGGACCAACATTAGGTAAAGTTATTCCAACTTTCATAAATAAAATTCAAATCATGTTCATTTAAGAAGTAGGAATATATTGTAATCAAATGAATTACATTAGGTTAAAAAATTACTTTGTGATTACATGAACATAGTTATGACTAAATCTAGGCAAATAATTTAACCAAGTATTTGATCAATAAATGCGTATTGTTTTGTCTGGGAGTGCCTTTTTATAGTTGAATAAGATAGAAAGACAGCCTACAGAAGGCATAACCTTCAGGATTCCTTCAAGTCTTCTCTCAAAATTACGACAAGAATCCCAAAAAAAGCATGTGAGTTTAAATACGCTCGTTAACCAAATTTTCAAAGAACATACAGAGTGGCACATGTATGCTGCACAAGCTAAACTACACCAAGTCCCAAAGAATACTTTATCTAGGTTAATTGATAAGCTTACAGAGTCGGAGCTATCCGATGTGGCTATCGATATGGCTAAAAAGGACTTTGTAGAGGTGGGACTTTTGCTAAGAGGCGAGTTCACCATTTCTTCATTTATAGATATCGTTGAAAACTGGTCAAAAATATCAGCATTTCCATATAAATACGAGATAAAAGAAAATGTTCACACATTTATAATTCAGCACGATATGGGTAAAAAGTATTCATTGCTAATTAAAGAAATTTATAGTTACTTATTACAGGAAACCTTTCAGAAAAAGTTCGAGTTCATCATTACTGATAATACAATTGTTTTCAAGTTTAGTGATCCTTACTGAGCAATAATCTATTTATTTGTTAAATTGATGTTGCATCAAACTTTTGTCTCACTGAAATCATAAAAAAACTATTCAGTAGTTCTGCAAATCTTCATTTTCAATGTCTAATTTATCTTGATCTTTTTGACTAATACTATGTTGTATTTGTAAATCTCTCAAGCGACAGGGTTTTTTTTGGGCTCTTTCTTGATATGATATTTAATAACTTATTGTAAGTTAAGAAGGTGGATTAGTTTTTAAGTTAATGATTTTTGTTTCTAGTTCTTTGAATTATAACCCATATCTTGATTCCATCATAGACTTTTCTCCTAAAATCTAATCAACCGTAACCCACAAGTTTTTCCATAATATGGACAGTAACATCAAAACGTCAATGTTTTGTTCACCATTCATTCTCCCACTCCACATACAGCAAGTTTTTATTTTAAAATCAGGAATTATTCTAGGTGGCAAGTAAGTTTAAGACCAAGAACAATCTTTGATAATCTCCATCTCCAGGTATTGATCGTCAACCTAAACATCTTTCTGTCAGTATCATATGAGTCGTATTTAGATTTGTTTGACACAATACAAAATCACAAAAGATGTGATATCAAGTTGTATGAAAGAGAGAGATAGAGAGAGGATTCATCCATTCATTTAAGAGTATCGAATGAGGAGAAGAGGAGAGAAGGAGAAAATAATATTCTATATTAGTTTGTCATTTGTTATTATAGTTTAAACTTAAATCTAACACACGAGATTATAGACCATAGAAAATGGTGAAAGTTACTTCCTATTATTTAATGATCGTCTTACTTTTAGTTTCCTGTTTGTTTGTAGTTGAACATGTCTATGCGCAATCGTCAGCAAATAACAGTAATGATATTGATGGTATTTACATATCAGACATGCGAGATATTTATCAGATCAAACAAATAAACAATACTGTTTGGATATTAGGTACTGAAGACTCAGGCAATGGACAAGGCACAATAGTAAATATCTTTAGCGGAACTCTAGATAAATCTAACAACAGGATAACTGGAGAATGGATAAGTAATCCTTTATTTAACAATACGGTTGGGGGGAATATTTCTTTTGATCTTTTGATAGGTGATTCGAAAGAAAATATAACTATAAACACGATCTCCTCTACTACAGAATCAAACAATATTTATCCGCTCAATATGTTGACCAAATATAACCCTGCTATACACGATCCCCTAAAGGTGTATGTATCTATAGAAAATATATTAATCAATATACCTCGTTCCCCCACATCTGATAAACTGTACATAGGTTTAAGTGGACAGAAAAATGACGATAACCCTTTGACGGCAACTAAATACCTAGGATTTAGAGCTGATGGTTCGAATATAACAGCTGATCTAAGAATAGGTCCATTTTTACTGGACAATAAAAATGATACTCTTAAGGTGTACATATTAGGAGTAGATAAGGAAGACGGTACAACACCATTCACACTAACCAGTATTAGAGATACCTTAATTCAGTTAATGGAACAGTCTTACAATGTTACAGATTTGGTTCAAGGCATCAACATCATTAGATCCTTAACACCCGCTTTAATACCGACAGGATGTAACGGAATAGTATTTATGGATAAGTTTGAATTTTTGTCTGAATCCCTAAGAAATTTGACCATCTCCTCTAATGGAAAAGATATTCAAGAAAAAACTTATACGGGAACAACAAGTCCACCAGGTTGTGGTCCACCTTCCCAATATGTCGTTAAACTATCTATTACGGCATTCATATAATCTCATTTATTTTGACTTCCATGATAGATGGGCCCATAGTAACAATCCACATCTATAGAATGAAGTGTTATCAAGCACTGAATGACGGCAGGTTCACACCCTAAAAAAATAGATTTGAATGAGTTCTTTCGGATATTAAAGTGATTTGAATATCATTTTCCAAATTTACTTCAAAAAGAAATAAAATTATGTCTTTAATAAATAACTCGTTCCTTTCTACCATAGGCTTCTCTTGCAACACTTATCGCACCTTTTCTTAACAACATTGCTCTATATACGATTTGCTTGGCTGTTTCCATAGCAACCTTTCTAATGTTGAATTCGGAGTTGGTACCTCCTTCCTGATCTGAGAACAATAGCGAGTCGTAAAGTGCTCTTTTAACATTATTTGTAATTTTATATTCTATTAGATCAAATGCTTCCTTTTCAGTTCGGCCCTGATACTCAACAAATGAACCAATAACACCACCAGAATTCGCAAGAAAATCGGGTATAATCAAGATATTGTTGGACACCAGAAATTGATCAGCTGTTGGGGTAGTAGGAATATTTGCACCCTCTACAATGACTTTAACATTGTTATTCAATAACTTGGGAGCAGTAGTATCATTTATAACGCCAGTCAACGCTGCAGGAATAAAAATATCCGATTCTACAATAAAAATTTCGTCTTTATCCAAAATATTATAACGGTATTTTTGATTCTGTTGTTTGTTACTATCTGCTAATAGATCGCTTAATTTAGACTTGTCTTTCATATCATTCATTAACTGAGGGATATCCAGACCTTTTTCATCAAATACAAATCCCGATATATCACTCACGCCGATAACTTTTATACCTAAATCATTTAGATATTTAGCAGTAAACGAACCTACATTACCAAATCCCTGGATAACTACCCTAATATCGCTGCTTTTTTTATCCAAATTATTTGAAAGATCAATAATGGATTTAGAAGTCCTTAATCCCTTGCGCTTAATGTCCTTTAAAAAATCTAAAGTAGTTCTTAGTGCAACGCTTACACCATATCCAGTTGTGCCTAACTCGTGAGGAATTCCACCAAGTTCCTGTGGCTTCCCTGTACAAGCTCTCATATCACCTATCTCATGTGCAAATACGGCCATATCCAATTCGGTTGTACCAACATCAGTAGCTGCAATATACTGTGAAGGACAATAAGGACTAATCATTTTAGCAAAAGATTTCATCCACTCTACTTGATTAACCTTACCAGGGTTTGCAATAATTCCTCCTTTAGCACCACCAAATGGTAATCCTGCTGAAGCACATTTCCAAGTCATAGTTCTTGCAAGCTTAAACACTTCTGCAGGAGTAACGCTTTCTGCAAACCTTATACCCCCTTTGCCAGGACCTGTAGATGTATTGTCGATAACCAATACTCCCCTCATACCTGTGTCAGGATCATATACCTGTAATACTTTTTCTGGACCCCACTCATCTATTTCATACCATCCGAAACTTTTGTCAGCTTGAAAGTCTTTTACATTAGATACTAGATTTGAATGTGACAAAACTGAATCAGAGTTTACCATTCCACATAATATTATCTATCATATGTTATAATCATTTATTTTTTACAGATTTCTCATTTTTGTAAGACATCCTTCCTTCGTATAGTGTAAGTTCAGGTGATAGGACTCGATTCAAAGTATCAATTAATAGCTGGAATGAAATATAATAGTTAGTAAAATATTTTGAAGGCAACCATAAACCTAAAATGAGTAAGGTTGTACAATACACCGTTTTTGCAAGAGATTTATTCAAAAAGGAAGAAATCGTATCTAAAGCAATCAAATATTCATCATATTTCGAAAGTAAATCCGATCTTTATTGTATTATTTAGATCCTATTATTAGTTTCATATGAAATTTAGTATCTAAATAGAGATCATAAAGATAAAAAAAGAAAATAATGATGCTAAAACAACTTCAACCTCTACATCAATGGACAACAATATTCTTGATCTAAACAAATGAATGAATGAATAATGATACGTCCTTACTATTCAGAGTTAACAAGGCTAATTTTTTAGTCAGCAACATACTTTGTTTATGCTCTATGGTCATTATTTTCGAAAGGCAGAATATTTAAGACTGAATTTGATGAAATACTATGGAAATATCAACAATGGCCATCCAATGGGATTCTTTGACAATAGAAATGGTTCTATTGGCAGGAATAATATGGTTTTCCATATATATCGAGCACTGGGCTTTTCAGCGATCCAGTAGAATGCAAGATCAAAAGTCTTTAGAAAACATTCTCAAATTTGTAGAAGATGATTTGAAACACAGAAATAAATTTGTAAACGAATCTATAGAAAACGAAAATTATCGACCATTTCTTACTGATATGTGGGACGCAGTTATAATTGCGGGCAAACATTCTCTTTTAGACTTCCATTTATTTCAAATAATACAAAGAACATATTCATGGATGAAATACTATAACAGTGAATTAGAGTGGACCAAGAAAAACGAACTTGACAAAAAGATACTAAAAGAGTTACTAGTTGAAGTCAAAAAGTCGATCGAAAAATCCTTGAACAAAATCCATGAGTATAACAGTTACCAAAAAACATATTAATTTTATAAAGATCGTCATTTTTTCTCTGAACTTAACTCTATAAATAATGCTATTTCCTATTCTTATTGTGGAAGCATCAATAGGACAGATATTACAAGATTTTGCAGTTATAATGATTGTTGCCTCTGCAATGACTTTGGCTTTTTACAAGCTAAAGCAACCTATGGTTATAGGATTCATCGTTGCAGGCATCGTAATCGGTCCTTATAGTCCACCATTTAGTCTTATCCATAACCTAGAAGTACTCAACTTATTCGCAGAGATGGGAGTAATCCTCTTACTTTTTACTGTTGGAATGGAATTTCCTATTCAAAAATTAAAAGAAGTTGGAAGAAAGGCAATTGTAATAGCTTCAAGCGAAGCCTTTGGTACTTTAGCCATAGGTTTTATAGTTGCACAATCATTAGGATTAGGATTTTACGATAGTCTTTTTGTTGCTCTTGCTATATCAGTAACTAGCACTGTTATCATAATGAGAGTTCTTGGAGAACTCAAAATGATGAAAGACGAATCAGCTACATTGATCCTGGGTACAACAATAATCGAAGATATCCTCATAATCTCACTATTGGCCATATTTCAATCCACAGGTGCGAGTGGAGAATTCTCTCTTAACGAAATCATAATATCTGTTGGAATAACCATAGGTTTTATTGCAGGAGTGCTAGTAGTAGGCTCCAAAATTATTCCCAAACTAATTGACATAGTTGCAAGAACCAACCAACACGACGTTCTAATAGTTGCAGCTGTAGGACTGGCTTTTACATTGGCCTTTGTATCATTTCAACTGGGAATATCTGTTGCTGCAGGTGCATTTTTTGCAGGTGTTCTTGTTGCAGAGTCTAGATCTCATGCTGTAACAAGTGTTTTGGCTAATCCAGTAAAAGACATTTTTGCAGCATTGTTCTTTGTATCGGTTGGTGCGCTCATGGACTTTTCACTGATTCCCCAGTTTATAGTCCCTGCATTGATATTGATAGGAGTTTCAATTGGTGCAAAATTCATGACTGTTTACCTTGCAGCCAGACTCCAAAAATTAAGTAACCTCACTTCGACAAGAGCTGCATTGGGATGTTCATCATCTGGTGGTGAAATAGCACTAGTAGTAGCAAAAGGAGGAATTGATGTCGGAGCGGCAAATCCTATTATTCTACCAATGATTGGTACGATGACAATTATAACAACATTCATTGCTCCTTATGTCATAAAGTATGGATGGAAATTTACTCAGAAGATTACCAAGGTACAAAACAAAGAAGACGAACGTAGCAGTCAAGTGCAACCTTCAAGTCCTGACGAAACTTCAAACAAACCTCCTTGAGAATAAATCAAAGTTCAAAAATCAAAATACCTACTTTATGTCCAATCTAAAAATCTATATCTATCAGTGAAAGAATATTTTAATAAAAATCTTATCTTTTTAACTTTTTATAGAAAATAGAATATTTGTAAATATTTTTAGAATATTTTGAATTAATCGTCAGTATTTTCCTTTTCTATCCTCTCAAGAGGGTAGAATAAACGACATAAAACTATCTCATAGTCAATTTTTTCTAATAATCTAGCTGGCCGTTTCTATCATAACTTTGTTTTAGACAAATAGCAAAACCTACATGACCGCAATCATCGGTATTACAGGTCATGCAATATGGCATCCCTTCCCTATACGCTACAATCACATTTTTTAAAATGCTCTTATCAAACAAAATGACATATTTATTATCAAAATAGTCTTTGACTGCTATCAAAGTATTCCCAGAATCAGTCTCTTTTGATATTAACCATTTCATAAACTCCATGGTACCTAGATCTAGGGTAGACAAGTCAGTATTCTTCTCAGATGTTTTGGACGTTTCGGACAAGTCTTTTTTTAACTTTCCTTTTTTTCAGGATATATATGATCAAAAAAGGTATTAAAGATATCTATACAAAATTGCTTAATCTGATTTTTTAATTTGGCTATTTCTTATAACATGTTAATCAGATAACTAATAGCTGGTGTTAAGAGGCTTTCATCTATCTTACTATTAACAGAGCACAAGATACTTCTTCTGCAACTTTCCGTGCAACACTTCCTAATTTTTTAAATAGTCCTGAAAGTCCTTTACGCCCAATACTACCCATAACAATGAGATCAATGTTATTTTGTTTAGTAAAATTAACAATGGTATCTGCCGGATCGCCTATTATAATTTCGGTAGTTATCGAAATATTGTGTTTAGCATATTTGTTTTTCACGTCCTTGAGAATCTCAGCCATTTCATTCTTCATCTCATTATGGAGCTTATTTACTAATGGAGTTATAATTACCTCATTGTTTTTTGACTCTATTTTTGAATAATGAATTGGTAACGGTATTTCGCTAACTACATGTAATATGAAAACTTCCGATTGATTCAACATTGCCAATTCTATAGCTTTTTCCAAAGCCTTAATTGACAGCTCTGAAGTATCAAATGGTACTAGTATGCGTTTATAGAGCATCAACTAACAATGAGTATAGAGGAATATAAGCAATATACATATCACCCCCCCATTAAAAAGAAAAATGGCTTTACTGACCTTGGTTTGTTGATTAGTAGTGTTATTTCGAGAAGATATTAAAGCCACTTATATAAGTCATTGTAATTGTTATTGTTGTTGTAACTGTTGTTGGTAGCAACACCACATTAACAGAAGAGTCGGTAGATACAATTAAAAGTCATTACATAAGCATCAGGACACTCCCAATATCGCATTATTATTATCATTATTTCAATAATGATACTATTAAAATACATCGCGAATAAAGAAAAAAGAGCAAGAAAGTGCCAAAAAGCAGAGTCGATACTGATTCAAAGATGTCAAAATTAGAGAAAAGTGATTCAATTCTACTGATTGCAATTGCTGTTTCTACAGTAATGGGTATCTTTGTACCATCATTTGGAATAATATTCGAACCTTATCTTCTGGTTCTACTGGGATCCTTGTTATTCTTAAATTTAATAAAAATGGATCCGCAACAATTAGGATTACAGTTCAAAAGACCCATCCCCATCATTTTGTTTACCACGATCAAGCTTTTGGCAATCCCACTCTTTTTATTTGGAGTTACAAATATGATTTATCCGTCTCTTGCGATCCCAGTATTACTGCTATCAGGAATATCGACTGGACTAGGAGCACCGTTTGTGATTAACCTGTTTGAAAAAAGTCATCAATTGCCGTTAGTCGTGGGAATGATAATATCATCATCTATTGTCGTTCCGTTTTCTCTGCCGTCATTAGTATATTTTTTAATCGATACAGAAAAATTCCATATCCCTCTTATAGATATGATAATCCTATTAGCTGAAGCTCTTTTCTTGCCTTTATTTGCCGGGTGGGTAGTAAAGGATAAGATCCCAAAAGTAGCTAAGAAAATTGAGGAAAGATCCTTCTTTCCTTCTGTTCTTTTGATAGCATTCATGAATCTAGGAATATATTCAAAATTTTCCAATTATTTCATTTCTGAATACCCATTTGTAATAATAATGATTATTGCATCTTTTGTCTTGTTCTTCGTTTATGGGTTTATAGGATACATTGCATCATACATAATAGGAGAAAAAAAAGACAAATCATCTAAAGCTGCTTCATTTGTAATCATGAGTTATATAAATAACACCCTCGTTATTGTATTTGCATCCCAGTTTTTTGGAACGGAAGTAGGTGCCTTGGCAGCTTTTTATAATTTGGCATATTACGGTCTAATGGTACCCTTGAAAAAATTATTTTTTGGTTAAAATTTTTTGTTTTATGTGATAATACATATAGCAATATTCAAGCAACAATAACGACGACAACGACAACAATCAAGAGCAGAAAATTAAAGAAATTCTGGTTGCAGACAAATAGTTAGCATCAGTAGGATTATCAAATCCATTACAGATTTAATTTCAATATACAAAATCGATACTCACTAAAGATGTGCAATAGGTGATCCCTTTGTTCAAAAGTTCGAAATATTGGTAGTAAAACGATGACTTAAAGATATGCTCGCATACTAACAGCATTTCAATGGCATTACAAACTCTGTTATCTTATTATTGTCATAGGATGTGAAACTGCTTCCGAAACTTTTCTTGATACACTGCCTAGTCCTTTGAATTTAGCCAGGCCCTGCAGCCCATTACTTCCCATAACTATTAGATCAACCCTGTTATTATTAGAATAGTCTACGATTTGATTAGCGGGATCGCCATAAAGAATTAGCGATTCTAATTTGATTCCGTCGATGTGTTTATACCTCTCTTTTTTTTCGTCCATATCTTTTTGCATTAGATTTGTTGTTTCTTGATATACACCATCAGCATGTTCATCTAAAGATGATTTCTTAATTTTACGACCAATTTTCATTTTATCTAAAAGAGTTTTAGCAATGGGTATTTCTTGCACCACATGTAACATTACTATCTTGATAATTCGTTTTTTTGGATCGCCCAAAAATATCGCTTTGGCCAAATAAACTGCATACTCCAAAGCATTTTCAGAAAAATGGGAACCATCATAAGGCACTAAAATAACTCGTAGGTCCAATCTCAAGGATAAAAAATTACATATCTTAATAAATTTGCTATGATTCTAGACTTTTATTTGCATGACAGAAATTTACTATGAACATCAATTAACTAAATTCCGTTTATATAGTGAGCATTTTAGAGCCGCAGATGGATTTTTTAAAAAACATCATTACTAATTGCATCAAATATTGCATTTGATCCGTAAAGTTTTGGATCATATAATGTTACTGTTCTAGTACTGTTATATAATTACTATGTTTTTTCTCATTTCCAGTTTTTACAAGTTATCATCACATACTAATGATAAGAGGACTGTCATCTTATCAGTCCTTTTGTAGTAGCATCATTCTTACCAATAATAGTATTTAATTATACATCAACAATATGACAAAAAAATTAAGACTGCGAATCACCATAAGAACGTTTATGATCATGATTTTTCAATGAATTATGATGATGAAGACCTCTTAATGTTTCATGAATTTGATTTCTGTATAGAGTCAAACCAATCCTGGATGCATAAGGCTGTCCTCTTGCAAACGATTCTGCTATATTTTTTACAAACTCGGGTTCCACTTTTGGGGGCATTGGAGGATCAAATGGATCTACATAAACTTCAATAATTGTTGGTACTTTCTCATCCATTGCTGTGTGAACCATCGATCCCACATCGCTCGGATCCCTGATAGTATAACCTTTTCCACCACATGCTTCAGCGAACTTTGCAAAGTTTATTGGTGTAAACTCTACGGCGTACTCTGGATTTCCCAGGAAAGCCATTTGTTCCCATCTTATCATACCCAACGTATTATTTTTTATTATTATTACCTTGATTGGTAAATCGTACTGAACTGCAGTTGCA
Organism: Candidatus Nitrosocosmicus franklandus; assembly: GCF_900696045.1. Classification (GTDB taxonomy): domain Archaea; phylum Thermoproteota; class Nitrososphaeria; order Nitrososphaerales; family Nitrososphaeraceae; genus Nitrosocosmicus; species Nitrosocosmicus franklandus_A. The sequence continues at coordinate 1,809,249 of NZ_LR216287.1, read as the reverse complement.
AACTCGCCCATCAACATTGTGAAACCTCCATCTCCAACAAAAGCCACGCATTGTCGTTCAGGATATGCGATTTGGGCGGCTATTGCGTAAGGTAATCCACACCCCATCGTCGCCAATGTACCAGATAAGGAGAATTTCATTTTGTCATGAACATAAATATAACGAGCGGCCCAAATGGTGTTTGTTCCGCTATCTACCGAGACAATTGCATCATCATCTAATTCATTAGATACAGCGGTGGCGATAACTTGAGGTTTAATGGGTTTGTCAGTACGACTGCCTTGTTCTTTTAGACGACTTTCCCATGTCTTCATTTCTTTTTGTTTTGATTCCAAAAATTCATTGTCTTTTTTCTGCCTTACCTTTAACATTGGAATTAAAGCCTTTAATGTTAGTTTGGCATCCCCAACTAATCCAATATCCACAGGGTAACGCAATCCTATTCTCTCAGGAACAATATCAATCTGAATTCCTCTTGCCTGTCCAGGTTTTGGAAGATATTCGATATATGGAAAGGAAGTTCCTATCATCAATATTGTATCGGCTTCATTCATGGCATCGCTGGCAGGACTTGTTCCTAACATTCCAATGCCACCAAGGTTGTATTGACTATAATCAGAGATCACTGCTTTTCCTAATAGGGCTTTAACTACCGGGGCGTTTAATCGTTCACAAACCATAGTAACATCTTTACCTGCATCTAAAGCGCCCTGACCTACCAAGATTACGATTTTATTTCCTTCATTTAGTATATCTGCAGCCTTTTTCAACAGGTCTGAGCTTGGAATAATTTCATGATTAAAGTTGTCCGAGGTATGACCTTTTACCTTATGAGGTGAATATTTTCCTTTTAATTTCTGTTCCTGGACATCTATTGGAATGGTTAAATGACTCACGCCTCTACGGCCCAAAGCGTTTCTACAGGCAATATCTACAGCCATTTCTGCATGTTCTGGTGAGTTTATTATATTATTATATACAGCCACATCAGAAAATAATTGCAATAGATTTACATCTTGCTGATAACTTGAGCCCATAAGATCTGAATAAGTGGTTCCCGTAATAGCCAATACAGGAGTGCTATCAAGTTTAGCATCGTACAGCCCATTCATGAGATGTATCGCACCAGGTCCGGATGTGGCAACACATACACCAAGTTTCTTTGTATATTTAGCGTAGGCACAAGCCATAAACGCAGCCGATTCTTCATGTCTTACCAAAACAAATTTGATTTTATCTTGCCTTTGTCTAAGTGCCTCAATAAAACCGTTAATGCCATCTCCAGGCAAACCGAATACAACGTTTACATTCCAATCAATCAGGGCTTCAGCTACAATTTCGGCTGTTTTGTAATTCCGATATTCATTCATATAAATAATCAAGGTCATACAAGTATTTAGTTACCCATAATCTTTGATCGTTGGTTCATGGTTGCATGGAAATCTAATGTAACAAAATCAAAGATAAAGCATCTTGACAGGATTATTGGATTTCAAAATAATAAAAAATCCAATATTAGATCCATCAAACGAGCGGGAAAGTTCTATCGAATATATTAGAAAGATCGCCAGACAACTTTAATTAGAGTAGTTTACACTACCGCAGACAGATGAAGTTATCTAAGGTACAGTATGTTGCTAATTGGAAAGACACAGACATTGATTGCAACCTGGAACTACAATGTTTGATGAAAAGGTTTGGATCAACTTCCGGACTTGTGTGTGATATAATTCCTCACAATCCTTTATGATAACTCTACACAATAGTATTTAAAAAAGTGATTATATGTGTTTATGTAACTGCTCTTATAAGTCCCTTATTTGGTTAAGATCTTTTAAATGTGAAATATAATATTGTTCGGTTCCCTATATCTGCTCATAAATATATTATTTCTCTCACTTCCATTCAAAAATTATTGATTAAGTATCCGATGTCATGCTTTCTACTGTTATTATTTTCACTTATAAAAAGAATTACTAAACCAAAAACGCGAGAAATCATAATAAACCTCTTTTTGAGGTATTGGAAAATCTTCAGACATGACAGTAGTAATTAATTCTCTATTACCCATCAAGAATTTAAATATATCATGTTCGGTCACTATACCAACAAGACTGTTTCCTCCTAGAATAATTACCCTTCTTATCTTTTGCTCATACATTAATTTCATTGCATCTAAAACAGATGCATTATGTGAGAGCGTAATTAATGGAGAGCTCATGAGTTTTCTGACAGGTACTTCTAGGTCGGCCAATGAAAATGTGCTCACTATCCTAACTATATCCCGTTCAGTAATAATGCCTACAGGATTTTTGCTCTCATTATTATCAACTACGACTACTGAACCTATGTTATTATCCATCATAACTTTTGATGTGTCAAAAATGTTTTGTTCTTGATCGATTACTTTTACATTTTTATTAGCAATTTCTGATATACCAATCGATTCTAAGCCCATTAACTAACTTCTATTTCCTTTTATATTAAATTATATCCCAAAAGGTCCACTTCATCTAGTATTATCAATCCATTTGATGCGACCATTATCAAACTTGATCAAAGAATCAATTACAAGCTTTAATTTGTAGTTACAACATGCTAGAAAAGTCACTCGCTTGAAATTTCTTTCCTACTAAATCCTACCTAGATAGAGGCGATATGCCACTTGTTGCAAAAATGCATTTTATATCTTGAACATGAAAGATGACAGATTATTTTGCAAATGAAGCAATTAAGCAGTAAAGATATTAGGATGATTAAAATAATTTATCTTCAATTTAATCTTGCACTTGAAAATAACTAGCTAATCGTTTCAAAGAAAGAGAAAAAACAAGCCAGAAACCCCTATGTACATTTATAGAAAATTGATAATTTTCAAGACCAATAATACGGAGCATCAAAAGCTTAATCCAATTGATTTCTATAAATGCTATCTAATATCTCTTTATTGTTTTTTCTCTATATTTTTTTCTCATTCCAAACCCACGAAATGATCTTGTCCTAAGCTTATAGTTACAACAAGGACAATATTGGTTTTCATTCCATTGTATGAAAATTTCACAAATACTACATCTTTTTTGTCCTTGGGCATACCATGAAGAAATGGCAGGGTCCTTTTTTGCTTTGAATCGTACACAAATACCATTACAGCTCATAAATATATAACCCCCAAGGTTCCGTTACATAGAAAAATCGTCATTGTCCTTACCTCTGTTAGCACCAGTACTCCTTCTTATAGAGAGTAATCTCGACACCCTCCTTTAATTTGACCTCATATATACGACGAGGACTATTATTATTGTCTTTGCAGAGTATAGGTTTCAGCATTTGACACCACCATAATGAAAAAATTATCTATAAGTAAGAATATTTCTTTGTCTTCCTACACTTCTCATACGAGACCACCACATTCTAACGGCTATAAAAACAAGCAAGCTTCCCATGACAGTTATACCAAAAATCAACAGAATTTCATTAACAGATAGATTATGTAAACCTGGAACGCCATTTCCAAATGCTCCTGCTGATGAGGCTGCTTCTACTTTAGAACGCGCTATTTCAAAAGATTGATACCACGGATCAGAAGTCTGTAATAGGCTTTGCTCTTGAATATTCTGAGCATATGTTGAGATTACTCCATTAGGTACTGAAGCCAAAGAAATCAAGCCTAACACAGATATCAATGCAGCTGATAACAGTTTAGGTATCATTTTTATCTTCTGAATAATGTTATAACGATTATTTTTGATGATTTTAGTTACAAACTCTCTTGTGTTCATAATGAAATCACCAATTGATCCTATCTATAAGTTGAAATATAAATTTTACTTTATGTAATAAAACAAACAATATGTTAGAAGTATATATAGTTTTTATTAGTGTTAACAACATTAATCATGCATATACCATGATTATCATTCGCTTATTGACTTGTATGCTAAAACTACAAAAAAATACTAGTATTGAAAGAAGTATCCAGTGAAATCTTCAACGATTTGACTGATTTAGGGGATTTCATTATCAGGATAAACGGATTACAGGTTTGAACATCTTGGTTAGACATATAAAAATTATTTATGAACTGTTGCGAAAATATCATACATGATCTGAATTAATAATAGCAGAATTTTGCATTCATAGACATAATATAGCTACAAGATCCGGTGAAAAACTATTTGATACATCAATTTAGAAATATTAACCATCATAAAACAGATAAAGTAAAAGTATAGGAATGGATATATTCACTCTTGTCATAGTCATCTGAATATCCGGCAACGTCTCATAAGAAAAGAGCTAAAGTGATCACCTTATGTATTGGATTTAGAACAAGTATAATTCCCTTTTCAGCTATTGGTCCAACAGTGCTATAAAATGAATAATTTATTGGAAAATAGTAATTTATCGACAAATAATCCAAAAGTAGGTCGTGAACCTAAACTAGATATTTCATATTTTTACCAAAATAACCTATAATAATTTATTGTTTTATCTTTCTTTGCATAAGACTTTGATCTTTGTAATGATAACAAGTTAGATATACAGAGCTTATAACCTATAAAATGCCTAAAACAATATGTTATCAAACAACAAGACAAAAAAAAGCTATAAGTTTACGACGCTTATTACTCTCGTCATTGCGATAATGGTTGGTACAGTATTTTTTGTTTATTCAGCACATGGTCAACAAGCCAGTACATCAAATACTGATATTGTTACTGACGAAGAAAATATGAATGTATCATCCCCACTTCCTGTTCTACTAATACATGGTTATATGACAGATGCTTCGGTGTGGAAAAAGTGGGAAGACCGGCTAAAGAAAGACAACATTCCAGTCTTTCCAATTACATTCAAACAATCAGATGATAAATGCGGATCTGCCACAGATCATGCACATGAACTATCTGTTCAAATCGGAGACATAAAGGATAAAACAGGTCAGAAAAAGGTTAACATAATAGGGCATAGCAAAGGTGGCCTCGACGCTAGAGTATATCTAGCCAATAACACACAGGATGTAGCAAACCTAATAATGATTGGAACCCCAAATTCAGGTTCTCCGCTAGCACAAAATAACGAAATATGTACTCCAGCCGTGTACGACTTGAGGCCAGGATCCCCAAGTACAGTAGTAGAGCAGAACCAATTTACTAATTATTACACTATTTCTGGAGACTGGAAACCGGGAACAGGAAACTGTGATCTTTCAACGTTTTATACAACCCATGAGATAGGATATAATATGCTTCCAAAGCCTAATGATGGAATGGTCTCGTTATCAAGCGTTGAGTCACTAGATTATGCAGAAAACCTTGGAAACAGCAACAGTTGCCATTCCAACTTATTGGGCGAGTATGAATATGATTTAGCCAAGGAAATACTTTTGAGAGGTTACTGATCTTTCTTTTTGAAACTTTGCAAGAAAGGACAATCTACAATGCAGTGTAAATTATTTATGAGGCATATTAGACAGTCTTTGATATCAAGAATTACTTAGAAATGGAATCATATTATTAAGCATTTTGGTGCATATATTTAAAGTAGAGAGAACACAAATATTCATGAGTACTAATAATATCAATTGGACAGAAGTTGTAAAAAAGGAAGCCAGAGGTTTGAATGATGCAGACCTTGGAGAAGTTCAAGAAATACAACAAGAATTTGTAATTACCAAAGCCGGTATAGTTGACAAAGAAGTATACTCTATTCCAAAAAACCTGGCGGAGAGATATGATGGTCATAATTTATGGTTTAATGTATCTAAAGAAGATGCAGAAAATCTATACAAGATAAAAGATTAAGAAAAACAAATACAAATTCTTATTTTTTTAATAACTATTAAAGTAAACTCGATTTATTGCAATAACATAGAGTTTGATCGTTTTCTTTCTATTGAAATTTATAATTCAAAGGTTTGAAGCATCTCTGCTTTATTATTACTAATACAACTACAAAATCAATAAATTTATTACAAAACAGTTGTTTTTTCCTTTAAAAGGCAAATAAAATCAAGATTGGACTTTTTTATTTTTCAGCAGTATGGCCCAATCTACAAGATTACTAATTAACATACCTATCAGTTTTTTCGAATTTTCATCCATTAGATTCCCATTGGAGTCAAATTTATCTGCTGCAAAGTTGACCATAACTTCGGGTCTATTAATTGGATACATATTCAGAAAGACAAAGATTTGACGCAGGTGATACTGTGCCCTCGATCCTCCCAACATCCCTACAGAGGCACTCATTATTGCGACCGGTTTACCGTCAAAAGGATTGTCCCCATATGGTCTTGAAGCAGAATCAATAGCATTTTTTAACACACCGGGTATGGAATAATTGTATTCCGGAGTACTAATCAAAATTGCATCTGCATTACGTATTTTGGATTTGAATTCTCGCACCTTATCGGGCATGTTTTTCTCTGTGTCTTGATTGAATGGAGGAATGCCAGCAAGTTCAAAAATTTCTAGGGTTGAATTATCCGGGACAAGACTAACGGCATTGTGCAAAAGTGCTTTATTGAAGGATTCTTTCCTTAGGCTTCCAGCGAATCCTAGTATCTTTATTTTATCATTCATGCTCATATTTATAAGACAATGTTTATACTTTATAATGATCAGTTAACTTGTTATTACCATTTTTGAATAAAAATGAGATTTCGAAATCCAGGTTAGAATACTTTCACCACTTTGAGTAATTTCAAGGATTGGTGATTATAGTACATATAGGCACCTTCTAATAATACACAAAACAGTTAAATCGATTTTTGAACAAGCAAAAATCAAGATAATTCGATTACATGAAATAAAGATAAAAGTATCATTAATTAGTTATATTATTGCTTTGAGTTCTACTACAAATCTAAAAAACGATCATATTACAATAAGAAGAGTAAGAAATATTGCACAAAAATGTTCAGATAATTTGTATTCAAATAGAGAAGTTCCCTTAGAGCATATTGAAATTATTTCTGTAATCATAGAAGAGTTTGTAGATAACTTTCATCACGGAAAGGAAGAAAAAGCCTACTTCCCCGAAACAAAGGGAAAAGATGATTTTGCAGAAGATATTCGCAAGTTTTTGATTGAACATGAGTTAGGAAGGAGGATAGCGAATATGCTAAGAAGAGAAATAAAGGTTTTAAAGGAAAGTCGTATTAAAAATCGAAACAAAACGTTACCAAACACTGATGAATCCAAACTAAAAGAGCCAGTAGCGAGGTTCCTAAAATCATATGCTGTTTTTATAGACGACCACACAGGGAAAGAGGATAAATTCTTTAATTTGATAGAAGCTAGCAAATCTCTATCCTTAGATGAGGATAAGCGGCTGCTAGAACACTATGAAGTATGCAAAAACCAGGTAGGTGGAGAAATAAGGATTCAGGAAATGCTTAAACTAATAGACTATTTAGAAGAACAAGAATGGATGAAATAATTGTAGCATTTATGGCTAATTTGTTATTATAGACAATAATATCTATTTTTTTGATAACTACACATTTATCGTGCAAATTTAATCGACCAACTCAGAAATAATGTCTGCAAGAGTTTTAATATTTAATCTGGAATTTACAATCATGATATTGTGTTTATCACCTCAAAGATTTCTGGTTTAGGCATACCGTTCAATAACAGAGAAGCTTTTTTATGAATCAATTTGTGTACGTCACTAGAATGCATAGCCTTAAAGGCATCAAAGGAATCAAATTCGACTATTGCAAAGTAATTTCCGGTTCTGTCTTTTACAAGTCTTCTTGAAATTAATCCGGGTGTTCCTTTTAGGAGTTGATTTGACCAGTTAAACCATTTTTCAAATTCCTCTTCCTTACCCTGATATACTGCTGGAAATTTTCCTAATACTATAATCATCATGTATGATACCTATCTACTTATTTGAGTGTGGTTTTAAACGTTCAATTTTCAATGACTATGTGGAGGAGGGGTACTTCCTTTGGACAAAGCTTCATTAAAAGTGCCAGATTCTCTTTCATGGTACTCCAAATTTGATTGATCTACTTTAATGGCTTGAGGAGGGCAGACTGATACACAGGCCATACACCATATACAATCATGTTCTCTAATGGGATCCGACTTGTCAGTATAATCTGCTCGACCTTCTCTATCGTGGTTTTCACCTGTCCCAGCACTAGTTATATTCACCATTTCGCTTGCAGGAACATCATTTTCCGTTCTATACCATTGAAACACTTGTACCGGACATGCCTCTATGCAAGCTCCATCTGCTATGCAAGAGTCCCAATCTACTGCTACCATTGTTCCATGTATACCCAAAGGAACATATTCTTCTCCTCGAGCCTTGTATGCATCTTGTACAACTTTGTTTGTTGATGATTCTGCATCGGATCTTCCTGGCCCCCAGACGAAATGATAATGTTCGGTATCGGAGTGAAGATGTTTACCTACTGGTTTATGGTTTTTTGGAAACTCTGGATCTATTGGCATATGTGTTCTTCTCATTTTCTATAAAAATAAACATGATGTTTATTTTGCAAACGCATGCAAGCATTACAATCTATTATGGCAGGTGTATATGTGAAATGAAAATTTTGTCATAATCAACATTTTCAATCAAATTATTTTAGTTGCAGTTTTGATTTCGTGATAAAAATTATCCAAGACATAGACCGTAAAATTAATGGATGATGGGATATACTTCACGACCTTTGACTTTTGATTTTTAATGAAGAGTACAAGTGCACAAACAAACACACCAAATCATATCCCATCAACCATGCATCAATGTCGGAATGTTTTTGCCTAAACTAATAGGCCGGTATTTGTAACATGGTAAGTCGGTACTTGCCTAAAGGTTTGCTCAAGATGACGTGCAGGCAGGTATACTAATTTAGTACTAGACTTATAATAAGGTTTCTAAACAAAGGATTGCAATTTAAGCATTCGCAATCTTTTGTGGTCATTATGAATGGATCAAGAGTACACATTGTATTTGCAACATAATCTTTTTAATTACCAAAATCATTTCATTATCTATTTAAGAATTGGTTACTTAAGTATGTATCACTAATTTATATTCTGATAATCCGGTCTAAAAGCGTATTATAAATATCAAATATTTGCTATGCAATAGTATCATTATAAATAAAAAGCCTATCTATGCAAAAAATTGCAAGAGATTACATATATTTGCATTCAATACCGATCTATTATATAACACTGTTTTATTAATTAGTCGATCAACCTATGAAAATGTACAAGTTACCTAAATTTGAGCACATACTTACAGCATTTACTGTTGGTTTGATAATTTCAAGTTTCTTACCAAGTAGTATTGTAAGTGTGCTCGCTCAATCTAATTCAAAGGTAAAGCAAGAAGATCATCCCAAGTCACATGAGATTGAAATTGGGGTGGCTGAACTAAGCTCAGATCGAATTGCATACAAGATGAATAATTATTTAATCAGAGATCTAATAAATAATAACACCGTTGACATAACATCAAAATATGAGGACAAACCCACCATCCCTGGACCAACTATTGTTGTTAATGAGGGAGATAAAGTAAAAATTACTCTCGTAAATGAGATGGGGTGGGGATATCCTAGCGTCCATACCCATGGTGCCCATTACAAAATAACCAGTGATGGAACATTAAAAGATCTGAATAAGGTTTCTGATCAGGCTGCCTCACCTACGAATCCATATACTTATGAATGGGACGCTGCGAATGGTACTGCTGGTTCATGGCCATTTCATGATCACACCATAGGAAGAAATGCTTTAGGAAAAAGTATGGATGGACTTGAGACTGTAGGTCTTTTTTCAAGTATCATAATAAATCCGTCAAGTGACAGAATACCTGCATTAGTAGACGGTATTCCCAAAAATGTGAGCACAAGTGACATTGACAAAGACTTTATCTTGTTCGTCAATGATGATGTAATTTGGGGTTCTGAAATTGATTACACCAAGGGCGGAAAGCACTCAAATCTCGGTGTGAATCCAACTTTAACTACCAACAAAGACAGCATTGTTCGATTCAATATCCAATCTATAGGTAACGACTTTCATAATTTTACCATTGACGGTATTAAATGGTTAAAGCCTGGAACCAATAAGGTTATCAATTCGCATGTGATTGGACCGCTTGCAAATCACGTTTTTACTATTAAGGCAGATAGAAATGGTACATACTATGACAATTCAGAGATAAACTTACTTGGGGGCATGAAGGGGAATTTTTCAGTTATCAGCCTAAATAGCACAGTAGGTGATAACCGTGAACAAGCAAAAATCTAAAGGAGGAAGATTGATCAACATGAATACAAGGAAAAATCTGCTAACCACCAAATTCTTTCTCTCGACAACAATGGCTATACTGCTGCTTGCCCCTATCCTAATACCCTCTGGGGTAGTTAAGGGCATAGAACCACTTACATCAGTAGGTCAAACAAATAAAAATGATGACAAGGTTTTCGATACTTTATCATCAAATATCACTAATAGTGATGGAAGCAACATAACCAAAAATAATCTAAATACTCATAATATAGTTCTCAAAGAAGAACTGTTACCCGATGGCGAACCAGCATATAAGATGGTTCAGCATCTGATTGATGGTGGCAATGGTACAAGATTAAATGTTACAAGTAGCTATAGCCCACTTGCCACTATCCCAGGACCGGCCATTGTGATAAATGAGGGTGATAGCGCTCATGTGATCATCAATCATCTAGACGGAAATACCACCAGAGAAAACTTTGTCGCATCTAATCCTGGAACTTTTGTATATCAGGACGATGAGTTAGGGGACAGAGGACTTTATGGTGTAGTGATAGTAAATCCGCAAGACAAGATGATTGAAGCCTTAGTAAATGGAAAAATTACTTCAATTTCTCTTAACGAACTGGATAAAGAAGTTCTATTGTTTATGGTAGGGTCTGCGTTTTGGGGATTAGAAATTGGTAGCAATGGTACCCAAACTCCATTATGGACAAACCCGGTACCAGTAGCAGAAGAAGATCAAAAGATCCGTTTCCACGTAGTTGGCATTGGTCCATCGTCAAACCCCAATGGTCACTCTCATACATTCCATTTGCATGCCCACAGATGGGTTGATCCAGGTACTAGTAATATTATTGATGTAAAAGAGATACATCCAGGTACCAGTCACGTATTTGTCGTAGATGCAGGAGACGGAGTGGGTCCTGGCGACTGGCAATTCCATTGTCATGTCTTTTCGCACATGGAAGCAGGCATGATGTCTACATTTAAAGTACTTCCTGCAAAAGCATCACAAGAGAATATCTCTTCCGAAAACAGGTCAGGTGAGCAAAAAAGCATACCGGGAGCATCACCTTACAAGAATTTTGCATCCTTCTCAATTAGCGATGAACCGGGTAAGTGGTTTGCAAACCTTAAAGGAGACATATCAAACACAGGTAGCGAATCTTTGGCGGTGATCAATAAATCTGGTACGGTTTACTTTATGATGGATAGCACAAATGGCGTGCATACCGTATCAAGCATCATTCATCCCAAGAACGCCAGCAATATGCCATTTAGTCAAATGATGGCCTATAAGGGAGGAGCAATAGTCAAATTAGTCGAACCGGGATTATACGTATTCGCATGTAGTCTTCACCCCTTCATGCTTGCCGCAGTTATTGTTGACGATCCAGATACAGAGGGATTGGACTTGGGTGAAGAACTCACTTTAGTAAATGGAGCTACTATTCCTACAAATAGTGAGTTAGCCCTAAAGTTATTAAGGACATTTTTTGTTGCAACTTCTCCATCAAACTGGCAGGATTATACAAATGTCTCCCAACCATGGTATGTTTCCTATCCAAACGTAGATGCGAGAGTTACGAATGGAACTGTTGTCAATGTCAAGGACGTGTTAGAGGATACTTTCGGTCAAAATATTACGCTGACTCCACTATCAAACCCATCGATTCCCGCAGTTGGAGAAATATGGATTGATACACAATTTGAGAAAACCGCTGGCAAGACAAAACCAGGAACCGCTACTGCAATTAACGGCACCACATGGAAGGTAAGTAAGAAGGTTTCACTCCCCGAGATCAACATGAATAATCCTCATAACATGTGGACAGACAAGAATCAAGACCTCATTTACCAAACTCAGTGGTTTGATAACAGAACAACCATCTTTGATCGCACAACAGGAAAACTCGTAAAGGATGTACAGGTAGGAGATGATCCATCTCATGTAATGACCGGAACTAAAACAGACGAACTATATATCGCGTTAAACGGAGAAGACGGAGTTACTGTAGTTTCGCCAAATCCAGAATTCAACCTTACGGATTTTATCTTGCTACAACCTCCAGCCTCACCTTCAACCCATCCTCATGGTCACTGGATGAGTTCGGATGACAGATACATGGTAACTCCAGACGCACTTACTGGGACCACAACCATATATGACATGATGCAAGATAAAATAATTGGAAAAGTAAAAACCGGAGTATCTCCAGTAGCAGTTGGAATGATACCAGATGGCAGTAAGTCATACGTTGCTGACTTTTTTGATAGCACTTTGAGTGTCATAAATACTACCAATGCAAGTCTAATAAAACAGATTGATTTGCTTGCAAATTATGATCCAATAACAGGTAATACAACAGGACCTACTGGTTTCCTTCCAATACAAACTCCGGTCAGTCCAGATGGCCAGTACATGGTAACAGCAAATACCGGCGGTACAATCACAATACTGGATACTGAAACTGACCAAATAGTAAAAGAATTACCATGCGATCCTGGATGTCATGGAGTTAATTTCGGTGCAAAGAAGGGAGGTGGATACTACGCATATGTTTCCAGTACATTTTCAAATGAGGCCATAGTAGTAGACGGCGATCCAAACAATGATGGTAATCCTACAGATGCAATGATTGCAGGAAAGGTTTTACTTGTGGCATCAAACGATACCAAAACGGATGACAAAATATCAGGGTTGGAAGGAACAGGGGGACAAGGTGTGTTGGCGATACCCAATGTTTACAATGGCTGGGTGCAAAACCTTCCAGATCATTGGAAGAGTCTATTAACCGAGAAGCAACAGAACCCACTATCAGCAGAGGGATGATCAATCAAGACAGACAATCGATATACAACATTTTTTTTCTTTCTAATAACTTATTATTCAACAAAAATGAAGTATTTTGACTAGAACTCGGTAACTTTTTCTTCTGATATTTTAGTCTAAAGTTTTGAAACAACTTTTGTAATAGTTTTTAATTTACCCTCACCATCATTAATCTCATGTTCATGTAATTACCAGATACATATTGAATTGTAATAAAATAGAAATAGTAATTTACTTATATAAGTTACCAAGATTATCATCTAAACTGATCCTATATCTGGTTTATATGTATGAAGGATATAATCTTGTCCGGATAATTCAAATAAACACATATTCGCTACAAACACAAAAAAAATGCTCCTTTCAGTTGTATTATAGTTACAAGATGTCAGTGTCAGCTCAAATTTCATGCTGATGATAGCCATTATTATAAAATGCATATTTAGGTTACATTGTTTTCAACCCATCCACTACGTACTGTACAGCAATTGCTGCGACCAGAACCGCTAGAATCCTAGTAATGATCAATGAACCACGTCTGCCAAGTATCCGATATATCGATCCGGTTAGAAAGAATATCACACAAGTAATCCCAATCACAATCGCGATTGAAAGTAATGTTACCATTAACCCTGATGTTTGGAAAGACAATATCACAGTTGTTATAGCACCTGGACCAGCCAGTAGGGGAAATGCTAACGGAACTACACCAGATTCATCAGAAATAGTTCCCCCAAATCTCCAGCCACCATGAGTTAACAGTTCTATAGAAACCACAAAAAGAAGTATTCCACCAGCAATCATGAAGCTTGATAGTGTTATCCCAAATATGGACAGAATTTGCGTTCCTGCAATGGCAAAGATCATTAATAAACCCCCTGCAGTAATAACGGTGGTTTTTACTATACTATTTCGTTCTTTTTCTTGCATTTTATGAGTAATACTTACAAATAATGGTATGGTACCTATCGGATTAATTACAGCAAAAAGAGATATAGTGGCTTGGCTTTTAAAAGGCCATCTCCAGAGATATTCATGAATAAAATAAAATCATATAATGTTACAGCACCTATATCGAATACCATTACACTTATTTGAATTTATACTATTAATATTAGTGGGTTAACGATTTTATTATTATACCACCAGTTGGATGAAATAAGATACCATGTTATTGAGAAGATTTATTAATTTCACAAAATTGTAGAATATCTCAATTCCAATTTAGTCAACAAGTTTCATAGATAGATTTAACCGAGTAAATCTCGTGTTTTTAAAATACATATTTGCGACACAACATTCCTACCATCTTCAATTATCTTTGGTTTACGGTTCAATGGTAACTTTATTGTTGTGCAAACACACTGTTTTATGAGGCGAAGGTATTGTAGATATGGAAGTGCTATGATATTTGTATTGATTTCATGAAATCAGTTTCGCAACTATTCGTGTACGTAAAGCTCTAGTCTTGGGACAAATTTGGAACTAATTATTACTTTGTTCTCATTAGTCAGATCTTCCTTCAGGGAAGGGATCTATTTTGGTCCAATCAGAGGAATTACTCTCATATTCTTCTATAGATTTGATTTCAAAATTTGGATCCATGGTTTGAGTTCGATTTCCAATTGTATTATTAAGTTCATTCTCTAGTCCAGGAGTAGTTCTAAGTTCTCCAGAGTATGCTCCCTGCATATTTTCTCCAGGTACGAAAGAAACATTAGAATTACTATCCGATTGGCCATCAAAGAGGTCCAATATTCCACCCTCCTCCGTATCTTGGGCATAAACAGCGTATGTTAATGGAATAAGAGCTAAAGTAATTATCATCAGAATACCTACTAGCATGATACATCTAGTATAACATATTTTATATACCATTATAATAAAATATGAAAAGTTGGTAGTAGGGGTTACTCTATATATTAGAGGTAACTATAAGGTGTTTCTGTCTCACAAAACGCTTACAAGTACAAAGTACTTGTCAGTATTTACTGAATATGACATATTATAATTATATACTTTTATTATCATCTCAGACAGATTTCGAAATATATCATCGTCTATTGACCGTTAAGAAACAACCGTATACAATGAATTAGATAAAAGAAAAAATATAAGATATTTCTAAATATAACAAACAATTACTTTATTTAGGATTTATTCTCTGATTTAAATAAGTATTGTTTATTCTGTCATATTGCTTTTATTGAATCTGGTTATTGATTTTGAAAAATAATAAATGCAACTTCATAGAAATTTCGCTTATTTACGATTATAGCTACACCTTTTACCACAGGTATTTTCGAGCTCTATATAGACACATAGCCATAAAAATACTTGACCAATATAAATTTAAATTCCTAAAATAAGGACACATTATATTTGAAATCTATAGGTTCTAGTAGAGTATTGGAAGATGTCATAAACTAATGATTCGAAAGATGAGGTTTTCAGTCTCACATCACCATTCTATCAGAATATTCTGTATTTACAAATAGTTCACGATAAATCTGCAAATCGAAAAGGCAAATGCATAACGATTGCTTATTCTCATGATATATTATGAGCATAAGTAATCAGCTTTTTTAATATTTTTCAATTTTCTGAACAAATTTGCCATATTTCTTTCATATATTATAACGTTATAAGATTTGACATTGTTAACAGTAATCTAATCTATACCTTGATGGACGCATTATTATCACAACATTTTCATTTGTGAGTTTGAAAATTCTTTTGTTGACCTTAGTTGATAAAATACCTTATTTTCCTATTCGTATAAACAATACAACACGATGAGCCTTTAGGATAAGCGTCATGAATATTATTATTGGACTATTCCTAGAATCAAATGTACAACCCAGGTTAATCTTGACCAAAACATATTAACTTTGATAAAATATTCTGGTTATTGGATTACAGTAAAAAGACTCCATTCTATCCATCGTTTTTATATCATCGATCTTAGCGGCAATATTTTCGTATAATTATTTTACACAAACGGCAAATCAAATTCGAGCTTGTTATAAATGATTTACAAATAAACATAGAACCGAACAAAGGTTACATAGATATTGACCTAAGAGAGAGTACTATCAGATTCCAAGAGAGAATCCAACTCCTTATATAAGCACTGTTATAGATTCTAATGATAATATACCTAGAATCTACATTTCATATCCTATTATAGGAATGAATCAAACGACCTCATCAGATTCACAACCCATCATCAATTCGACATCCTTTCAAGGAGTTATAGTTGCATCTATTGAAGCAAAAACTCTTGGAAATTATCTTGAAGGCCAAGTACATCCCAAATTCAACGGTGAGATAGCATTAATAAACAAAAACGGCTCCATAATATATTCATAGAATCAAACTTATATTGGCAGACATATCTTCGGTAACGACTTTCAACCTTATTTAAGATCGATTTTGAAAGATAGAGCTGGGGAATTTAATGATATAATAAATGAAGCACTAAATTCGGAAGGCGGTATGAGTGAATTTAATTTTGGGAATACAAGAACAATAATAGCATACGAACCAGTGATTGGACCAGGAATTAACAGAGATCCTCAATTCACAAATAGTATTGGAACTTTAATTATTACCATTCCTCATATCTTAGCTGATGATGTTGCGTTATTGATTGATAATCAACAGATAACCAATTTTCTCATAATCATATTAATTCTTGCTGTGACAGGAATCATTGCAATCATATTACTAAAATGGAATAATACACTGCAAGGAGTGGTCAAACAAAAAACAACTCAACTAAAAGAAACAGCGGATAAATTGAGAAAAACAAATGAGTACCTAACCCTCCAAGACAAGGCGCAAAAAGAATTTATCAATATTGCTGCTCATGAGTTAAGAACGCCTTCACAAGCGATAGGTGGAAATCTTGAGCTGATTGAAATGACTTGTCTTCCACCCCTTTTCGCAAGATCAGAAGAGCAAAAGCAAGACAGTTTTGATAAGGAATTTGACGAATTGGCTAAAGACAATAACAAACGACGACAATTCAAAGATAGCCTTGTTTCAACATATTGAAACTCACAGAGACTTGAGAAACTTGTAAATAATATTTTAGATATATCAAGAATTGAAAGTCAGAAATTTGATCTTCATAAAGAGTATTTTGATTTGAATGAGAAAATTCAAAACGTTTTAAAGGATATTAACAGTGGAAATATATTAAATCCTTTATTAAGTAACTTAAAAAACGTTAGAATCAATTTTGAATCTACGAAAGATCCAATAATGGTTTTTGCTGACAAGATAAGAATAGTCGAAGTTTTGACAAATCTAATAACAAATGCCATAAAATTTTCAGATGGCAAACCCATTACTATTACAGTCAAGAAGGTTCAGAAAAATGCTATAGACTATAAACATACACCTGTTGACAATAGAGTAGTCAAACCAACAACAACAAATGATGTTAAGGAAAACCAGGATGATGTAACGAATATGATGAAGTGGGTTATAGTATCAATAAGAGACAGATGGATGGGAATAGATGCTGATATTTTGCTGACTATTTACCAAATTTACTTCCAAATCAAGCCAAGGCACTGGCTTAGGGTTGTATATTTCAGAGCATCATCGAGGCACATGGCGGACAAATTTGGGTTCAAAATAATGAAAATGAAAAGGGTACAACCTTCGCATTTAGTTTGTCACTTTCTGAATGATAACCGTCCGTCCATATATGAAATGTCATGATACATATACAACATTATTGTGATCATTATCGACTATAGAATCTCAGCAGTCTCGAAGTTAAATATATTAACTGAATATACCTTCTAAAAATATTGATCGACTGCAAAAATTCACTTTAAGTTATGGTTCTATATACATAGGTTATGTCAAATAATACCTAAAATAACGTTATCTTCAAAAATCAAGTCTCCATATTAAGAACAATATTTTCACTATGTTTCTCATGGATCACGGAGCCTGATACCAATATCATCATAAGAGCATTAAATGCAATAAGATCGATGATTATAGAATTGCTTGCCATGTTAAGTTATTCTTGGATCCAAATAGAATTCTATAATTCTCTCATACCAAACAATATGTGAATTAATAAAAGAGCGCTCACAGTGTATGAATAATCAAACTGATCTTAGATATTGGATCTCCATAATCAGGCAGGTCGCTTCAAAAAAAAGATGGTAAATTTGCTTGAATGAATTATTCATTTCCTTATAATGACTCAAGACCCTGCTTTCTGTCAGTCAATTCATTTGTCTGGTCAACAAGAGTATTTGGATGCAGACTCTTGCTTTTTATCAAGGAATTTGAATTTTTTATTTTTCTCAATTTTTGTATAAATATTTTCCATTTGCAGAGATTGTTTTGCATGTTACCGAATTGTTTGTTGGAGTTACTTTGGTTAATGTTATTATTGTTCATGTGTTTTGAAAAGTACATCTCATTGTTGTCATAATTGTCATCATTTTGATTATCTAACACATTAGAAAAAGAATCAGTATCTATACACTCTGATACTAAGCTATTTAGTAAAATAATATCTATGTCGGTTACTCCGTTATTATGTAAATTTAAAAGAGAAACACTTGCCAAAGCCTGCAGTGTTAACGTGCTTTTATGCAATGGAATCTCTTCTTTTATCTTTATCTTTTCCGTTTTCAATTCCTCAATTATATTTTCGAATCCAACCTTGTCATCATATTTGGTCTTCTATATCCTTTAGAAATTTTTTTCCTACTTCTTCGGGTCTCATATGATTTGCAACCGCAATTTGTACAAGTGTTTGTCGTACTATTTTTAACTCCTTTAACCCAAAACCATAACCACATAGATCTTTGTAGGTACTAATTTCCTGAGTGCAAAAACATAATTGATTCTTAAGAATAGAAATCTGTCTTGATAAGTGGTCTCTTACTGATCTTTGTTCTTTGATGTCTTCTTGCAGAGATATTTTAGATTGCTTTAATGATTCTATATTTTTGTATTCTGATGTTATACGCCAAGGTTCGTAGTCGTAATGTTTAAAATCAAAAATTGCTTTACAAAATGGCTCATCTCGTTGTCAAGCTTTAATTTGTATTTAGCGTATAATTCCTGCTCTAGATTTTTATATTGTTCCAAATAACGAAATTTTTCTTCATACTTTCCTACGAGGTTTTGGATTTTCGATTCTATGTTGGCCCTTTGTTTAACCTGTTCTCGTATCTTGACTCTCACCTTTTCTTCTAACTCCAATAACTTGTTAATTTCAGCCTTCTTCCGATCAATAAAAAAAGATACCTTTGAAACAAGCGGTAGATCGAATTCATTGACACTCGGATCTTTTTGAACAGTTGAAATACTACTATATTCAGTATATGAGATTATGTAATTAGCTTGGTTGCTATTATCATCACCTTTATAGCTGTCCTTGTTACGTTCAGGCATATCTTCAAGTATTTGCTCATTTAAGTTTGGATACGAACCGAGAGAAGAATTCTTGACTGAAAAGAAGTCTAGTATGTCTCTTGTCCACTTGACTGCTATTGGGGGAGTTACCCTGTGAGTTTTGCATTCATTGTATAGTGTTTGCACAAAATATGAGACTGGATTTATGCCTAGTTTTGACTTTCCAAACATCTCGTCTTTTTTCTTTCTATATGTCTGAATATTTTTTCTACTATGGGGGATTATATCTAAAAGGGATTCTTTCTTTGAAATCAATTTTGACTCGTCTGGATGATAGAGACTGTGATTGCTATTACAACTGCTACCTTGACCATCGACGGCGGCAAATTCATTTCCTTCTGTTATCCAGTCATAAGGCTCTTCGGGAATTTCAAATTCTTTTAACATTTGTTGCGTTCTAAAACCCTCATTACAATCCTCTATGGTTATCCCTTTTTCTCTCAAGACTCGCATAAAGAATCTTACATCTTCTATATTTCCAGAAGAGACTTTCTTAAACCAGTCATGAACGATATTATAGACCGTTGTTTTGGAAACTGTACCAATTATCCTTGACACCTCTGCCATGGAGTATCCATGTAGATAAAGTCGAATTACTTCGTAATAGTTTTCTTTATCTATTTTTAACATGAGATCTATCTACTAAAATGCTTATAAAGCTTCTAACTATCATTCACCATATCGTTCAGATTAAAATTACGCTAGAATTAGAGTGTTTTGTACATGTTTTATTAGAGCGGGTTCAAACAAGTTGTAATTTTCACTTGTCTTCAGCTATATTAAAAACTCTATCTGGCAATAAGAAGGGCAATTATCAGTTCTCGAGAATGCCAGTTGGTAGTGGTGGCGTATAATTTCTAGAATCGGAATATGCATTCTCTATTAATAGAGTATTAACAAGGAATCAAGTAATCATGTTTACAAATAGTTTGATGTTGATTATGAGGTGTAACGAGAAATACAAAGTCAATACATTACTAAGCATTCAATCCTGAGATTTAAATTAAGATTCAGATAATACTTGCGATATCCATTATTTGATACCAGTTATACTCTATATTACTTATATGAAATCAATGTCTAGTAAGTGTTTATCAATATCTTTTGGATGCCTTCTATCTTACAACCTAACAGTTGAATATTACCTACAATATTGAAACCACATGTCAATTGGATTGAAATAAGCTAATGTGCTTAGCCTTTTTTGGTGCTTCTGTCTCAAATTACAATTGGATGATTCTTTCTACAACAAATGACAATAGTTGTGCTGTATAAAAAATTATTTGTAGTGAGTGATGCTGGTATGTTCCTTTAAATTTTGTCTAGAGTCAAAAATTTGTCCGCATGTTTCACAGGAAAATGTTGCCTTCACGTCTGTTGAATTTTCGTCTGAATTTCTTCCGCTATCTACTTTGAAACTACCTCTTCGATTAATCGATGATGATGATGATGATGTATCAAACGCATTTCTCCAAGAATTCATACTTGAAGATACTGCTTCATTGAAAATTGTATTGAAAGCTAAAGCGCTTTCTACGTAATTGTTTACTATCTTACCATATAATTCTAATATGTTATTGAAGTAGTCTTGGTTATTCTTAAATTGGTTCTGTGTGTTTTGAAAGTATGGGGTAAAGATCGATTGAAAGGGATCAGGAAATTGTTTCTGGATTTCTAGATGGCTTTCTCTGGTATCCTTTGATGCATGGTTCATTACTTTCCTAGTATTGTTGATAGTCGCTTGATTCGAATTAGGAGTATGATCCTCCGCTTCATTCGTACTTTTATTCATCAGTTTTTCTTTCTCATCTAGGAATTCAGTTACAGCTTGCGCAGATTCTTGTTCATCATATCTTTGAATGGAGGGTATGGGATTATTATTATTGCTGTTGTCATTCTGGCTAATGGATTTCTCGTTAAAGTCATTATTTTTACCTGGAATAATTTCTTTAATTATGGCGGACGATTCTGTTTCGTTTTCATTAATACTAGACATGATAATATCTTGCTAAACAAGTTATAAAAGACTAGTAGATTTCGAGATACTTGGAATCATTACCTTTTTAGTTTTTGACTTCGATCCAAATAAAACTTTTCAGTATTTATTTGTCAATGGCTTGGATCACTTTAAACTAGATTAAAAGGTCAATTTTATGAAACTGCAATATAAGTACGATGTCGATCGACCATGGACATTTTGTAATTAGTTGGGTAAATAGGATTTTGCTTATTATTAACTGCAATTCTTTTTACCGTTGTTATTTATCAATCAGATCACAGTCTTAGCTCGATATGAAGAATCATGTTCTATGGCTTGACTACCTGTATCGGTACCGATCTGAAATTGCAGGAGGCCATAAGCCATTACAAAATATCTATTGCTGGTTGATTTAATAATAACTGCTTTAGCATTCTCATCATATGGATATATGTAGTGGTATTAACTATATCTTCCCAAGAGGCTACGAAGTTCTTTATGAATAATCAATAATGAATAAGATTCGCAATTGGTCCAGATAAGGATCATTTTTCAAGACGGTAAACTGATAATACTCCATTAATTAAAGAAAAAAAATATGACCTATTCAAGATCTACTCTGATATTTCTTTATCTAATATTTTTAATAGTGATAACTATGATGATAAACCAAAAAGATAAAAATTAACATATTAACAGATGTGATTTGATTTCTTTGGCGGAAACAATAAATTAGCGAGTATAAACAAACACATATTTCGTCCATTTGAAAAAAGAGAGGTTATAAGAATACAAAGCAAGACAGTTTACACAGTTGATCCATTAACATTACTTTGTCAAAATCAAGTAACCAGTCAGGTCATTTAGTCATCATACTATTGAATAAATGATTGACACAAATCTGTATCATTTAGAATAGAGTATTTTCTATGTCTATAAACAAAGGCATGTTATTATTAAATTGAATCTATTTCTAAAACTCCCTTTTCCTGTATAGACATGTCTTATAGATTCCTCATCGGCAAACAAGGATCATGTATCTCAGGAATTCAATATTTTTAACATATAGCATTATGAATGCCAATAGGTTTTGCAAAGAACATAGTCTCAGGAATTGAAAAACTTAACATATATAATTACCCCACATTTATATTTAAGGCCTTTTAAATGATAAAATAAATATATGACAAAAATCAAAGGTTTGTTTTGAACAAAGTGATCGATCTCCTTCTTTCTTTATACCATGTTTAACATCAGAAAATAGAAGATAAATACAAACATATACATCAGTAGAAAAATAGAGAAAGGTAAAGGAAAGAGGAAGGTATTTTGCGCGTATTTTATTACCTCGCATCTTGATTACACTTTATCGAGATTTATTCTCGATATACTTTGCCACTTCTGTATGATTACCTAATTCGTTTAGAATTATTCTTTTGCCATATAAGGCATCCATGTTCTTTACATCATTCTCAAGTGCTTGGTTAAAGTATCGTAAGGCTTCTGAGTGATTACCAGATATACCCAGGGCAAATCCTTTTACAATTAGAGCATTGGTATTAATAGGATCTATTTCCAGTGCCTTATCAGCATATAGCGTGGCACCTGTAAAGTTTCGTAGTTTATACAAGTAGTCAGCTTTGCCAACTAGTGCAAATGTATTGTTATTGTTTATAGAAAGAGCCTTATTCAATAACTCAAGGGCTTTAGTTTGGTTACCCAAATGACCAACAGCTAAAGCTTTACCATAAAATGCATTAGCACTGTTAGAGTTGATCAAGGCTGCAAGATCAAAATATTTTATGGCTTCTTCATACTTACCTGATATATCCAATGCAAAACCAAGATTATTTAATGTCAGACTATTGTTCGGATCGATTTGTAACGCTTTCCTAAATGACTCTATTGCATTTTGATAGTTTCCTAGTCCATAGTGTGATACACCCCAATTAAAGAACGAACGATTACTTGAACTATAATTTAATGTCAATACCTTTTCAAAATTTTTAATGGCCTCTTCCTTGTTACCAGTATTATATAATACTACACCTTTGCTAGCTAGTGCGTCCATGTTATCAGGTTCGATTTCCAAAATTTTATCATAGATGTCAACAGCTTCTGTATGATTACCAAAATTATCAATGGTCAACCCTTTACCGTGTAATGCCTCAGTATTATTAGGCTCTGCAATCAATACCTTTTCAAAATAAGCTAAGGCTCCAGTATAGTTTCCAACATTATTCAGATATTTCGCTTTATTAATTAAATCGGGAGTATTGATGGTAATGGATGCCTCCTGTCCTAATGCGGTGGAGAATAAAAAAGGTAAACCAGAAAAACTGTTTGCAAAAAATACTAAAATACCTATCAGAAATGCAGACCATATAATACATACTGTAAAGGGAAAGGAATTTTGGAATAATTTATTCATCTGATCTCTCTATACGGATAACACATTAGATAAATATCCTGATATAACTTCAAGGGGTTACTGTAAGGGGTTATTTGTATGACCAACTATTTTATCCCCTTTGGCTATTGAACAACATATGCATTTTTGTTGAATACATAAATTAGATTCTGTATGTTCGCATATTGCACATAGACATTTCTTATCTATTTTTGATTTGATTCTTTGATTTTTAGTATTTATAAGATATAACCAATAAACAATGAGCGATATACCTGCCAGCATTATAACAAGTGACGGTACTACGGCGCGCAAAGTCAGTAACAATATACTAAATGCTATTACAACTATGCCTCCAATTAATGGCCATGTCACAGTACTACTTCTAGCAAGCAGACGATTATTTTTATCTTTCCTGCTACTATGGTTATCACTCATCTTTGTTCGCGAGTTTCCTCAATAGTAATGGTAGATGATTCATCTTCCTCATCGTAATTCATTCTTCTCTTCTTTCGAATCTTTCTCACTTCTTTTAGAATTTCCTTTAGTTTTTCTTCGGAAACCTTTGAGATTTTTGAATCACATTCGATTCCCTCTGCATCCAAAACCTGTTCAGTAAGTTCAATTATTTCATTTTTGTTATTTTTTTCTTCTTCGGTAAGCAAATCCAAGCTTAGGAATCGGATGTAGGCGAATTCGCTCATATCATTAATAACAGCAGGACTAACTAATAATATTAATCCTAGAAAATTAAGAATTAATTATGCCTTATTAACAGACACTCTATACATAAGATAACGTGTAATTTCATTATTGAATCTTATATTTCGAATTTAATGTCAGTATGTATTGGTCTCTCAATATAGTGTTAAAACCCCATCGTAAAACGGCTATTCGTTGTGCATAGTTTCGATAAATGCTACAAAAAATCATAAAGATGCATTATAACCCTATGCACAATACCATTTCAAATAACATGATAAATTCGTAACAAAACATCTCTCAATTTATAATTATACTTGAAGTTTATCACAAATAATTCAAATATCTTATTTAAACAGTAACGTACTCTATGATAAAAGAATAACTTCCTATATGTAGACATCTCTGTTAGTTTAAATATAATGGCCATAATTGAAATAAACTAATAGGTAACAACTAACTATCTATGATAAGATACCCAGATTGCTCACTGTTACTGATGATTCTAACGTGTCTTGAGAATACAATTTTAAAATAAACTCAAGGAAGAGATAAACTTATTTTAATTTGCTTTAGTTGATGCTTGAGTCTAAGATAATAGTTCTAAAGATTCATTACTAGAAAGACTATAAACCTAGTAAAACAATGTCATTAATATCTTACTTGTTTCGTTGAATGCCATATTTATCTTTAGATATGTCAAAACTACAAGTATCGAATTCTCATGAAATGTTATCTTATGTTGTAACAAAAAGTTTGAAATCTGATCATATAACATATGAAAGCCTATTTATGAGAACTTAACCTGAGATTAGATTGAACATATAGCATTCGACTAACAATCAACTGAAATTGTCTCTTGTAGTTTGTCTCTGAAAAATTCTTGGCAATGTCTCTCATCTTGATACTTTCTTTTATCATCTCTTCTTTTGACATATTTGTTAGTAGTTGTGATACTATTTGGCTTGCATCTTCTAACGACTTGTATTGATATTCAACAGGAACGAATTCTGATTGTCCGCCTACGGTAGGTACAATGGGAATTAATCCAGCACTCATAGCCTCTACAATCGACATTCCAAAATGCTCTCCTTCTCTAGGATGAAAGAAGATTTTGCTTTTTTTCATCAGCTCAATTAGTTCTTCAAAACTTACATCTGTATGCAATTTCACAGTATCTGATAGATCAAGTTTTGATATTAACTGGAGTAGATCATGGTAATAATCCTGATAAAAAGGTTCTAAACTCCCTGCTATGTTTAGCTTGGTCTTAATTTTTCTTTCTTTTAATATCTTTGCAAGATAAATGGCGTTCTCAATTCTTTTACTTGGTTCGATTCTACAGATGACTAGGATGCCATTTTCATCGCTGTAATTTACTTGTGATGATAATGATGAATCAAAACGCTGTTCTATTTTTATTTTTGAAATGATTGTGTCTACGTCTACTGGTGGGCTTAGGACAAGAATATCGTTATTTGTACCGTATTCTTTTTGTATGGCAGCTTTGCTGTAATTAGAGTTTGTCATCAAAAAGGAGTTTCTGATCATAGAATCAAAAGCTTTCTTGACCCATATTGCATATTGATTTCTATAATCACTGTGACTCATAATACTAGTCTCAGTTCCTGATGATTCAACTATTTGTGACATTAGTTGACTAGAATTCCCGAAAGATATTATGGGGTTTGATGTATCTTGATTAGATACAGAAATAGACGGCAGTCGATCGATTTTAAGATGATAAGACAAATAATCAAGATTGTTATTTTCTAAAAATAACTTGGCAGATGGATAGTGACAATAGACAATCATGTTGTTAGCATTCAATGACGAATGGAAATATGGATCTAAATCACCATGAGTATTAATAATCAAATCATAATTATCTTGTTGTAATGTTTGACGTATGCTTTGTTCGTCAAACATACTCAAAAGATTAATTTTTTTAATTTTCTTTGCAATGGATGCCAAATCATTTCCATATGCATTTTCTAATTTGGATAAATTCGGTTGCTCTAGCGTCGTTAAGTCTATTTCTAGTCCCATCTCGTACACTGCCTTCATGGTAACTAATGTGAAACGTTCACCGCCCCCGCAGGGATTTAAATTTGAATAAATAAAATTTGCTCTCAATTATTTCATATTCATTTGTTCATAAAATCTTATAACGATCATACCAAGGAATTTCCCTTCTTGGGATTTAAATAAAGATCATAGTTCACTCTATTGGTTACAATTATTTATTAATATAATTAAGTCCCTATTTCCTATTTATGGATACATATCCTTAAATAGGTACTATAGAAACCAAGAAGTCCACTACCAAAAAAACTATACATTTATGACTTTTGACAAGGCTGGATTGATCGTCAGATCAGAGTCAATGAATTCCAAGCCTACTGGAGCTATGACGAGTATTCCAAAAAGAAACCGTAGTAAAAGTACTATTACAATAATTGCAACTATAACTAAAATAATTGTCCAAAGTGTTCCAAGCATGTCTATATAATGTATATCAATAATTGTTTATATATATGCACTATAATTTATGACAATGATTCGTATGATAACAAAACTATGAAAAAGTGACAGAAATATGACTATTACACACAACCATTAAAAGATTTAGAATGTTTTTTCGGCTCTGTTCAGTTAACATGTTTTATTTCATTGTTATGATAGTCTACAAAGAGCCGCAGCCAATTCCGTACATGCTTTAACTTGCAGTTCTTTATTCTACAAGGAAAATAGTCATCGAAACTTTCGGTTCTATCCTTGATATATTGCATCGTTCTTTCGATTACACTTTTCTCGTAAGAGGAATGAATATGGTGATCGAGTTTGAGAAACTGACAAGCCATGGGATACCAAGTCCCACCATCTGTAGAAACTGGGTGCTTTCCATGAACTTTGATCAAATTAGAAAGATATCTTTCTGCAACAAACATGTTTCTCTCTTTGGATATAGAAAGTGCGAGGATCTGTCTGTTTGCAGGCTCTATCGCCACCCAAAGCCAGATGTATTCTGACCCTACCTTCAACATTGTCTCGTCTACAATATATTCTAGAATTCTTCTTCTTGATGCTTTCAATTTTTGAGGCCTGTATTTTTGAATCCAATTCCAGATGGAGACATGGTTTCTTTTATACATCTGAGACAATCTTTCCGAGGCTTTTCTTAAAGATAAACCTGAAAAGTACAAATGTAAGCCATAATACACATACCTTGAAGGTGTTCTGTTTCTGCTAATCATAAAAGAAATAGGACATCTTCAAGCTATAGGTTTATCGTTAAATGAACAGAGCCGTTTTTTCTCATCTAATTGAGCTCTATACGCTCGGTAGTCTTCATCTATCTCCATTGCTGCTTGTAAAATCTTGCTCTTTATTGTGTTTGATGAATTGATAAACATCTTTGTATCTTTGGGTAGGCAGTGACCTCCTATTCCATCTCTTGGTTCTAGTATCTCAACATTCCATTTGGTGTTAAGAGATTCCCTCAACTCTGGAAAGCTTATGCCATTTGATTTACAGTAAAGATACAGTTCTTCTGCAAATGCTATCTGAAGGTATCTATGTGCGTTTTCAATTATTTTTGTTAATTCAGCTACTTCAACTGAAGATACTGGATGCATTGGTATACCTAGGCTTCTTTTTTTGTTTAATTTAGTAGTAATAGAGCTTGAAGTTTTTGTTTTGCTTTTTGCTTCCAAAGTTGTTGCTACTGACAAAGAGTTGTCTACCATTGTGGAGGAGGATGGTGATGAGGATGGTGATGAAGATGCATTTGGCATCATTGTTACTGCTTTATCTTCTTTGTCGAGTAGTCTTCCATCATAAAAGTTGAGTCCATGTTGCAGACAACATCTACTAACACCACCTATTATTCGCAGCTGATTGACACCGTGAATGTCTTCTTCTAATGCATACCACCTGTGAGGTGCATGTACTACGTGAAGTCTGTGATCTAATTTCTCAAATACTCTTTTTGATGTGCCTTTTGGAATTGTACTTTCAATTGATATGAGTGCACCGGTCTTTGCTTCCCTTGATATCTTTTCTACAACTGACATTAATCCCTCTACTTGGGGTGAGAACATGTCATCTGGTCTGTGTGTAGAAACACAGATAATAAGTACGTCAAAGTCACCAAAGTTTGTAGCAGGTTTTATCCCATATTTTGATTCAGCTGACTGCATGGCTTTTTGATTAATATCGTAACCATAGGTATCAAATCCATGTTCTTTAACATATTTTGCAACTGGAAGACCAAGTTGACCAAGGCCAACAACAATAAGTTTTTGTACTGGAAAAAATTCCAATTCTTTGCTAAAATATTCTAACACAGTATGATCGTTTAGACATAATAGTTCTTATACTAGTACTCTTGCATAATTTCTAGAATTTATTGCTTTTAGATCAAGTGGTGTAAGAGAATAAACCTAGGAATAGTATCAGATAAATTTCTTGTATTAATTTAGAAAGATGCTTTTAAGTCGATAGGGTACAATACCAGTTTTTGATAATCCTGTAATCAATCCCTTTGACCTCTACAAACAACTTTTTATGAAGGGTTGCATTACTACAATAACTTAAGTTATATTGATATCATATAATAGTTACGCATTCGAATCATAACGAGTTGATTTGTAATCTAATTCGAAACTAGAAACATCCGAGTATCCA
This sequence comes from Candidatus Nitrosocosmicus franklandus, assembly GCF_900696045.1. Taxonomy (GTDB): domain Archaea; phylum Thermoproteota; class Nitrososphaeria; order Nitrososphaerales; family Nitrososphaeraceae; genus Nitrosocosmicus; species Nitrosocosmicus franklandus_A. The sequence goes on along the minus strand of NZ_LR216287.1, from coordinate 1,779,907 downwards.
TGTATGATTTTGGCATGGTTATAATATTCAAAATAAATGACAGTTTCCAGATGTGGGCGAACTAACTAGATTAACTAGATTGTTTATCAATATTGCTTTTGAAACCGTTGCCATTTCATATCATCTTCTTGGTTTGTAATTTCTTTTCACGACCTATACTGTAATTGATTTCTTCCAGTTTGAATTCCATGCATTTTTTTATTAAAAACTATTGTAGTTTTCGAATATGCGTATGGCTATATTTTGGCCGACAAATTGATAAGGACCAAAAAATGCAACATGTATGTTTTTTATCTAAAGTAGATACTTTTATACACATAATAATAAACAATTATTTCATCACACTTTAACTATGGTATACTAAAGTTCAAACAGTGGTGATAGAACCGATAAAAAATTCTTCTCTATGTGTTGTTTGGGTTTGACATAACCTGAGCTTCTTAGTTTACATACATTCGAGTGTATGTAATGATTTGGATATTTTGATTCACTACCGTATAGTAAGGTCATGGATTCGGTTTATGTTTTGATCATCCAGATTATAATCAATCGACCCTAGAAAAATCATTACATAATTAATTTGTATCATTGATTCTGTTTATTACGTATTTAACCAATAAAGCCTACAAACCGATAATGATACATAACTTTATTATTGTCTGTGTCTTCGCAGTATTTGCCATATCGGCTTATGGTGCGCTAGCACATGCTCAGAATCAGACACAGAATCAATCTATGGCAACTGTTACCGACAAACCACAAACTATTATAGCTAACCAGACAACCATTCCAGCACAACAAACTATAGTAACTGTTAATCAAACTAGTGAACCAATTGGAAATCAGTCACAATTACAACCACTACAAAATCAGACAATTACCTCTCAAACTGGTAACCTATCCAATATAGAAAATAAGACCATGATACAAGCAACAGGACCTGCTACAACAATAATTGCAAACAAGACCACTATCCCATTTAATCAAACTACAATTGACACTAGTAATATTACTGATTCCCAATCACAATCAGCAAATCAACAGCAACCTCAACAATTGCAACAGCAAAATCAAACAGAACAAACCGCTTCTTCCCAAGGATCCAATCAAACAGGTTCATCAGATCAATCACAATCAAAGCAGCAAAATCAAACAAATGGACCATTAGAACAGATTGGTGAATCAGTTAACAAGTTAATAGGAGGGGGATAATGACCAATGCCTTAACACCAAGTAGATAATCCTCAAATCACATACTATAGTTTAATTCTCTATATTATTATCCCTTTGTTTTGTTAGCCACATCGTACTTTGATATGGTAAAAGATACAAAATAATGAAAACCCATTCTAGAGTACATATATTGAATTTTTTCACACACAAGTTCATCAAAATAGTATGTATAACCATAATAAGACTTCAATACTTTCACAAATTCTCGACAAATAAATAAGGGATAAAATTTACGAATTCTGTATCCTAGTATCCCATGTTAAAAAATGATGAAATTTAACAAGTATATAGATTACAATCGATTAATAATAATCGTGATAAATTGATAAAATTCAATTGTAATGTCTCTTTTTTTATCAAAAACTATTGATCCATTGCAGAAATAGTTTATTGTGATTAGAAAGAAAGTGAAGCTATCTATTTATTATTCCATAATAATTCCTCTACTCTATACGTGGCAATATAACCGCAGTGAGAACATTTTTCCTCCGTATTCTCACCAGTTGAGTGTTTAGTCTTGAGATAGTCTTCCTCTGCATATGCATTACCCTGTATATGAAAATCTCTTCCACACTTTTTACACTTTGCAACTGCATTCATAATAACAATTAATTAAAGTAGAAAACATTAAATAATTAATAGTATTTGATTATATGTATTCTATCAAAAACTTGATTAAAAAGTTATGAACTCAATTGATTCTATCTCAATACAATCAAACCTCTGATTATTTATATCATTAAACAAGCTTCAGAAACTACTGTCAGTTAAATTAGATGTTATTACTTGTATCTTTATGGCACAAAGTGATATCGATCTTAAATTTGTAGAGTTTGTAAATGAAGCATATGCAGCTGAAAATGCCGCTATAGATAGAATAAATTCAAGAATTGAAGAGACGCCATTTCCAGAACTACGTCAAAGACTAGAACAACATTTGCAAGAAACAACAAGTCAACAAAACAGATTAAGTCAGATCATATTTAAGCTTGGAGGGGAGCCAACAGATACTAAGGCACATTTACCAGAGCTTAAACCTTCGATGACCACAATGTTAAAGAGAACCGTGGAAGATACTGTCAAATCGCTAACAGAAGATAATAATAAGACAAATACATTACCAGAAGAATGGGAGCTTCTCCGAATAAAACAAGATATAGGGATTGAAAGCTCAGAAATAATTACTTATAAAACTCTGATAGAAGTTGCTCAAAGAACTCCGGGTATTGACGTGGATTTTATTGTTCCTCTATTAAAGCACAATTTGGATGAAGAGGTTGATATGCAGAATTGGTGTATGAACTCCTTACCCATGGCAGTGGATAAATTATTGCCCACCATTATTTCTGCAGTTAGTAAATAAGTTTAGTTATGGGATTAGTGGCGCTCTAACTATTGATCTTTTGTAACCGCATATTTTTAATCAGAATTCAAACATTATAGTAAATTTATTGTAGCTACTACTATTTGTGAATCATTGAAGATATAGATAGACAATCGCTATTCCTTTTTTCTTCAAAAAAAGGATCACTAATTTATCATATCAACCATATTATAGACTAGTGTCGCAATGTATTCTTAATTACTCGAACTATTTTGGTGGACTTCACCTATTGTTAGCATCAAATATAATAGCACTCTAGGTTCGGTTCTACCATTGATTTATCTTGACTTTCGTGTTATCTATTTCAAATATTCTTCTATATCCCTTAGAAAGGACCATTCTTTTCGTACATCTACAGCGTCACGTTTCTTCCCTATTTTATAAAGAATCCTCATCATCTCGTTTTTCTTTTTAGCAAGATAACTCGGTACATGAAGTGCAATCATGAAACCTTTTGTAGCAAACAATTTTTTCCATTCGATTGGATATGTTATATGAACGGGTGTAAAATCTAATGGTAAGATCTCATGAGGAGATCTGTTTTGCTTATCCTTTTTTTTCCACAAGTATCCTACATAACCTGGACTTCTCTGATATGGGTCTTGTTTTTTGGGAGGGATTAAATTATCCATTATAGAGGGGTCATGTGTTCTTCCCACTATCAAAAAGGTGGTACCTCCATATCGTTTGGTATACTCCATTCTCCTTTCAGTCTCCTTTGGATTTGGTTGCTTTTTATTGAAGAAACCTGCAATATGTACCTGAATAATGGTGCTTTCAGGTTTATACCCAAAAAGTTCCAGGTATTTATGAAATTCAATCCTTCTTAGAGAAGCATCTACTTGTAGTGAGACTAAATCATTCGGATTTTGTTGTAATAATTTATGCCTAATATTAGCCTGATATTTCTTAGGTAACTGAGTATTAGCTATGATCTTTTCCACATTTCTTGCTTTTTCATTCTTCTTTTCTGCATCGAGATTTCCATCTTTATTCATCTAGTCATCAGTTACTATCCTTAATACATTGAAAACCTCATCTTTTGGCAATTCAAAGGCCGTTAAACACCCATTCATTTTCCTATTTTTATACACAATAGTTAAAAAGGAGTGATCAACCTTTAGTTTTTTAATATATGAACATAATCATCATCAAAAGATTCATGTGATCTAACAATTATAACTAGTATTTTAAGCATGTATTGATTCATAAAAAATGGTACTTGTCATGAATACCAAAGCCAAATCAATGAACATATCTATCGAATACCGAAGATTGAACTGAGTGATATTCGTATCGAATAATACAATCGGAGCACTGAAGATATCGCTACTGTATTGAGTTATGCAATAACTTGAAACAATGTAATTAAGTCATCGCTGTGACGGCTCACACCAAGGTATGAAGAATAGTAATAATAATAATGAAAAAAACCAGAGGTATAATCGAGTTGAAGTTTGTCATAATTCACTCATTCTTCCTTCAAAGGCTCTCTGGAGTATCTTACTTTTAGGAGTAACATGAATATGTTTAAAGACATTCCAATTAAGTTACCAATCACTATGACAATATCCGATCGTCCTATTCCATACATAACCCACAAAAATAGTCCCCCTATCAACACTAAAAGAAAACGAATTGAAACATCCTCCGTATCCTTTGTTTTTAACGCTTTGCTTATCTGAGGAAGTGTACTGGCAACTGTAAAAGCAGTTGCCAAAAGTCCGATAAAGGTAATAAGTATATCGCTCATTCGATTTAGAGTATATATTCTATCTTTTATTGAGTATATGTTTCAACATATCTGCAATCCCTTATGTAAGAAATAATAGTTTTAGAACAAAGATGTTGTCCTCGGAACTACTTTTGTTATTCCATTTATGATGATTACGATGATACCACAAATATAGAAATGAAAAATGATAGCCAATAAATGATAATATAGCCTACATTGCAAGGGATGATTCATTCTGAGTCAGTGACAATTAATTATATTGATTTATAAATTTACCTAGAAGACAAAGGCAAAAAAATCAAATTCATAGAAACATATATTTTGCATTTTTGAATTATCCGAACCCCGAAATTTATTCAGTTTGTATTATGATTTCATAAAAAATTTTAATTTTGAAAAATCACCTGATCAGTTTGAACCGACAAAGAGAGAGCTATTCACCTAAAAGAAAAGGTTACGCCTTGCCTCCTGGCGGACCAGAGATTTTATCTTCTTCGGTTCTTTCCATCCGGGGTCCGATAGAAGCCCGCCCACCTCCAGCCCTAGAGCCTTTTATGAAATCAACATCTTCCATATTACTCAGATAACTGAGCGTATCAAAGTTAACCCTATGTTCCAGGGCAGCGTGACCCCCATACTTTTCATCTCTATGGAAGGCTGGCAGAACACCAAAGTCTCGCAAGATTGATTCTCTGAATCTATCTTCATCAAATCCTTCTCTCAATTTAATTTGGAGATTATATCCTGGAAACTCATCTTCCTTCAGCTCACCCAATAACTCAACGATTAAATTCTTATCAACTTTAGGGAAACAAACTTCCATGGCTTCTTGAAATTCGCGGTATTTGTTTTTTAGATTATTGATACAGTCCATATAATGGAACATAATAATAATAGTATAAATAATCAAACCTTTTTGAAATAGACAATAGTAATATTAACAACTATTCAGACATGATCAGACGAGTCATTAATTTAGGTTAAATTAGTTATTAGTTTAATTGTCTTTTTAAGCAAGATAGAAAGTCAATAGTTTTATCTGTAGCAATAGTATATGCTGACCTTCGTTTGGTAAAGACGTTTTGAGGACTAAAAGGTTTGTCTAGACCCTTTCCACACTTTATAATCTCTCAAAATTTGGTTATGATCAAATCCCAAATCTTCCTGTTTAATCGCTTTTAAATCTACCTACCGTCATGCCGTAATATTGCCATCACCTGTTTTTGGATCCCTGTTGATACTTTTAGGTGATACTTTTCCAATAAATATTGTGGACACAATGTGACCTCTTGGGTATTAGGATTGGAATAAACACCCAATATATTATCCAAGTAGATACATCCAAATATGTTTCTTCCTTTACTTCTCGCATAACTGCTTCTTTTATTGTTTCACCCATCCTTACGAATCCTCCTGACAGTACCATCTTACCTGTGAAAGGTTCATTGACCTTTCAATAAATAACACCAAAGAATCATTATCAATCATAGTATCAACATCTGGAATAGGATTCTTATGTTCATTTTGACCAGACATTTTAAAAAGAGGGTAACAAAGAACTCAAGCATGTATACATACTGTTCGAATCATAATAGAGCTTTTTTTGATTCACTATATTATAAAATCCCTACGAATTAAAAGGAACCAAATAATCATGAAAATTGTATCGATCTCAAAAGATTTATGAAAAATTGTAAAGTATCGGAACTTTGGAAAATCAAACGTTAATAAAACTACTTATTACCAATCATAGTACTCATTTTCCATTCTATTTAAAGGATGTTATACAATATTCATATTATGAGTATAAATATAGATTGGAAGGACGTGGTAAAAAAGGAGGCAAAAGGAAATAATGATTTTGATCTCGGAGAAGTGCAAGAGGTTTCAAATGGGCTAATCCTGACTCAGAGAGGAGTAGGAAACAAGGAAATTTTCAGCATTCCACAGTATAAGGTTGAAAGTTATGACGGAAAAACGTTAAGATTTGCAATTGCAGGGGAGGAAGCATTAAACAAATTTATGAAAAGATTTGATGCAAACTCATCTCAAAAACTAACAAGAGAAGAAATCGATTGGAAGGACGTGGTAAAAAAGGAGGCAAAAGGAAATAATGATTTTGATCTCGGAGAAGTGCAAGAGGTTTCAAATGGGCTAATCCTGACTCAGAGAGGAGTAGGAAACAAGGAAATTTTCAGCATTCCACAGTATAAGGTTGAAAGTTATGACGGAAAAACGTTAAGATTTGCAATTGCAGGGGAGGAAGCATTAAACAAATTTATGAAAAGATTTAAAGCAACTTAGATAAGATAGGAAAACTGATATTTCTATTAAATTGTTCCTCCTTTCCTTTACAAATGTGAAGAGGATAAAACAATATTAAACTATAGACATTTCTTTTGTTTGTATAACCACAGTTTTAAGCATTTTTTAGCACAATTCATTTTAATTTTGCATGATCTACAAATAATCACACTATAAAAACTATAAACGCTCAGTAACAACATGACCAACTATTATTCTGATATAATAGAGTGTCTGTTATCTTGGACTCGCGAGCTGCAAAGTTGCAAAGGCGATTCCAAGTGTATATAACAGTGTGGCAATAATTTAAGAAGAAGAATAGATGCAATACTCCCATCATCTACACAATCGGAATTTGATAATGATAGAATTAGTTATATTTTTTCCACGATATTTTTCTTATCTAATAGGCTAAACAAATCGTTAATAGGATTGTCCGAAACTGACAAAGCCATTACCAACCTAGTATCTGAAGTCCAAGGAACTATACAGGATAAACGTAACAATCAAGAAAGACTAGCATTTGAAAACACCCTAAACAAGATACTTTCAGACTATTATTAGATACCGTAATAATAATTACAAATAGGAGTAATAGTTGTAGAAGTAGAAGTCAAATATTATGCGAAGGTAGTAGACTTTAAATCAAAATGAGATGTTCATAGATATATGGACTACAATAAACTAACACCCGAAGAGGAGAAAATAATTGTTTACAAGGCAACAGAACCTCCTTTTACCGGCAAGTATGACGATTTTTATGAAGAGGGAATATTTGTTTGTAGAAGATGCAACAATCCCCTTTTTTCATCCAAGAGCAAGTTCGATGCAGGTTGTGGATGGCCTAGCTTTGATGATAGCTTTCCGAATGCACTAGAGCGCGTTCCTGATCCTGACGGAATAAGAACTGAAATTCAATGCAAAAATTGTGGTGGTCATTTAGGACACGAATTTTTAGGAGAACATTTAACGAAAAAAAACACTCGAGAATGCGTCAATTCGCTATCCATATATTTTATTCCGAATGGAAAGGAATTACCAAAAATAATTCACAAGTAATCATATAAACTATAAACCAGTCTTTAATTGTATTTAGGTATATAATAAAACATCAAAGGTGTAGAGGAATCTAATATTTTTATTAGGTCGCAAAAGTCAGAGAGAAAGAGCATAAAAAGACTTCTCGTTTTTTTAATCAACTCAATATGATTTTTGAAAGTGAATCTTCTCTATTTTTTGATCTTGTATTTGCTTTGAACAAACCCAAATTCATATACTGTTGTTTTTAAATGCTGTAAATGCAGATCCTCTGGCAATAATCCACTGAAGGATTTTCCTTTCCCTATAATAATTGGGACTATAGTAACGGTAATTTCGTCGACTAATCCTGCCGATAAAAATTCTCGAATCACTACCCCACCATCCACATATATATGATCAATAGACTTGCCAGATAGTTCTTTAATCAAGTCTATGGGATTTAATGTATTAGAAATTGCTACAGTCTTCTTTAATCTTTCTGGAATTTCAAATCTCTTTGAAGTCAAAACGATCAATTTATTATTCTTATAGGGCCAAGTATCAAAAGCAGCAACCTGTTCAAAAGTTTTCCGTCCCATGACTATCAGATTTACAGTCTCCAAAAAGGCATGAAATCCAAAATCTTCCCCTAGTGTTACATTCTGATTGGCTTTGTCTAGCCAACTTATGTCCCCATCTTCTCTTGCAATAAATCCATCCAAGCTCGTTCCAATGTAAATCGAGACCTTTACCATATGAGAGTTTTAAATATACAAAATAATATATTCACTTGGTTTTATTGACATCCTGAATAACAATAGTAATAGTAATAGTAATATTTTAGGGAATTTCAGTAACAGTAGCACTATCGAGCAAATGATGTATCAGTCCACTCTTTCTATACTGCTCATATGTCATAGGTATTTTATTTTGTAGGTTGTTCAATGTACATAGTGACATCCAGAATTAAGTAGGCAAAAAAATGGTCACATTTGAATTTATCTATCAATCAATTCAAATTGAATTTTTGCGGATCAAGATTTATTTTAGGGTATTGGAGTTTCATTGATTCAAGAGTTTTGAACAAAATTTTTGAAATAGCCCAACTACGAAAATACTTTATGTTTGCAGGAATGATAAACCAAGGCGCCTACCTCACATTTGTATCCTTGAAGATATTCACATAGGCAGTTATATATTTTTGATAGTTCTTGTGACTCATCAAGTCACTTTCAGATCTTTTCCATTGTTTATTTGGATCCTGAATTCTTGATAACAATCTCTTTTTCTGCTCGGCTTTACAAATGTACAAAAATATTTTCAAAAGTTTAATGTTGTTCTCTGTTAGGTATCTTTCAAATTCATTTATCTGTCTATATCTTTGTCTTAGTATCTTTCCATGAACAATGCCGAGTACAATAGGTTTTGTAATATCCTCATAATGCGAACGATTGAAAATACATATCTGTCCTTTTTCAGGAATTGCTTTATGAATTCTCCAAAGTTAATCATGAGACAACTCTTCATCATTTGGGATTTTGAATGACTTTATATAGCAACTTTGTGGATTCAAGGTTTTCATTACATGTCTAACTGTACCATCCTTTCCAGAAGCAGCAATTCCCTGTAGCACTATTAGTAATGATCTTTTATTTTCTGCACATAACTTGTACTGGAGTTCAGAGAAAATATTTGAAATTTCAGTCAGATCCTTTTCAAGAGTTTGTTTGGATGGAGTTACCGAGACATCTAAATCCCAAGAATCTAAATCTAATTTACTATGTTCATGATGAGATGCCCTAGCCGAAATGTAATATAAAGATCCTCCACAATTCAGTGATATGCATAAAATGATTTAAAGTTGTTAACAAATTGAATTCATCTCATGAGGATTGTTATTGTTTCTTCTTATTTAAACCTACTAACCATTTATCAATCTTTATATCAATCTTATCGAAGATATCTAAAAATAATCATTTGGTTTTTGATCTATCTTTACCAGCACTTTGGTAAATCTTACTAATTTCTATCGTCATAATCCTTCTTAGAACAAAACACGGTATGTATAAACAAACATTCATGTAGTTTAATTAATTGTCTCCTCTTTTGTTGCATTGAAAACTCATCAAAAGTAACAAAGTTCAAAACACAAACCTGGACTACAGCATCCATCAGGATTTTTTTGTAAGTAGCATTCAAAAGGTTCATAGAAAACATAATGATACCATACTAAAGGAAAATGGAATGAGAGGGAGAATACCTCAGTGATTGTCATTAAAGACAATAACAACGAGTAGATTTAGAGCTACTGCAAACTCAAAATTTATATTATAACGGGTCCTTTGAAAAACGATTTTAAGGATTTTTGTAATAAGATGTTTTATAATTACATGTAAACGTTTATGGTGACAGAATAACAGGGGTTAACTTTCATTCTACGCTGCTTTATTTAATAAAACGATTATCGATATTTTTGAATATCTAGGTCTAATAATTCCTAAATGAATAGCACTTAGAGTGTATATTTCAAAAGTAAAATTGTATAACTAGATAGGTTATATTCGACATACGAAAAAATTCTAAAAATTAGATATAGTAGGTAAGGTGAGGATAGTGGTTATTAATTTGTCAAATAGTTTTCTGTTCGTCCATGCACTGTGGTAAGTAGCCGTTATGCTTTTCACGATATTCACACAGAAGCTGATCTTTGACCTGCTCTGCGTTTTCTGTAATTAAATAACTAAAACGTTTAGCTTTGCTTATACAAGGATCCGAAAGGGATTCTATCAATGATTGTCTCAAGTTCTTACTACTTCCAATAAATAGTATTTTCATACTTGCATGTACCTTAAATACTCCAGGACTGTCAGCAACAACTGCAGTTTCAATAGTTTGGAGATTAAAATCTAACCATTCAGACCAATTGTTTTCTCCATTCTCTACACCATTTTTCATTATATGTAATTAATTTTCTAAATCAATCTATAAAAAGCATTCAATTAATTGTATCAATGACAATCCTACAAGTAGATAGTCATGGATGAGTAAAGTATCAGAGTTTTCAATTAGGTAGTAGTTTTGTTATTTGTATTTTCTTTAGTGGTACAATAGTGGGGCCAATAGTAAAACTAGTGACGATATGTCCAAAATCAAAATTCTTGCAAATCAACGACAAAGACTACTATTTTTGTAAGCAAGTGTGAAATAAAACAGAATTTATTGGAGGATAAAGATGTTGGTGTCGGATGACTAGACAAACCAAGACGACCAAAAGGCATCGTCATCTGGGGATGAGTCAATCAAATAATCTGGCGGCTTATCTAAAAACGTGTCATTTACTCTAACCATGACTGCTGTCGTGTAATTAAAATTCTCGATATTTCCTATGAGATCGGGATCTATGGTTATTTCAACATTACTGTTAGTCATGTTATGTATTCTTGACAATGGTAATGAGTATATTTTGTTAATATTATCATATATTGCTAGACACCATCCTTTAATTTTGAAATTTGAGTCGATTCCAAAGTGAGGAATTATTATGGTATATATCTGGTTATTATTGTTTAAAGGATCAATATGACTCAATACCCAAAGATATGTTGTTTCATATCTACTGTTCTTATTTGGATCGTCATTCAAACTAATAGTGAAAACCAAATCGTCATTATACATCTTTGTTATCTGAGTGGAGATAATGTCGTAGAATCCATGTAACTGGGGTATTCGAGTCATTTTGTCAAGAACAATCAGTTGAGTATCATGCTTGGGATCTGAAGTGCTTCCAACTATGCCTTTTGTCAACTGTCCTGGATCTATCAGAAATGGAGAATTAGAACCTTGACTAGTACTACTATCAACATCAACATCACTATTAATAATAGTGCATTCAATGTTACATAACATATCAGTTTGTAGGCTTTTATTGTTTGTAATAAAATAAGATATAAATACAGATAATGAAAAGCAAACAATTATGCTTGCAGCAGTTATTAATTGAAGCCCTTTCGTTACCATGACAACAATGGTGCAAAGAAGATCAACATTAATAATTTTTACCAAATTTAACCTGATAACAACTATTTACTGACTGTATAAACAATAAACTTGTAATTATTTGGGATAATAATTGTAATTTATATTTCAAAAATAAAACAAAAAATTGAACTATAGTGCAATGGCCTCTTTTCTTCTATTTTCTAGTTCATTGATCCCTTTATGAGAAATTTGAAAGTTTTCGCCATCAGAAGAGTGAATAAGACTTTGAGAAACTAAATCCTCTATTGCTTGATCAAATAACGGATACATATCAGGATCTACAGAATCCATTAGCTTTCCAATACTAATTGAAGAACCATCGTCTAAAGCATTGTAGGATAACAGTTTATCCAACACAAAACTCTCAACATTATGTAAGGCTCCGTTGTCATCCTCAGAGGTGGATATTTTATCCATGATATTACATGTGTTTTGCGTTTAAATTCTTATCTTTACCTTATGGGTGAAAAAGGCTGGTCTGAGTAAATATAGGCCAAATTTAGATGCTTTTTGATGACGATCAGGAGGCAACAACTCCTTTTTTCATCTGGAAGGAAAAAATTGTTTAGTTAGGTAAATTCTGTTTCAAGGAATTTAGACTATTGGATATATCACAGATATATTTACCGATTAAATTGTCCCGAAGTGTTGAAATTTGTTGTAAACCAAGGTATGATATATTGATTGGCAAAAAGAGAAAGATACCTTGAAAATACTATTGCTCTTGAGGTAATAAAAGGTCAAATAGATTTTTAACAGATCATCATCGTCATAAGCATTTTAATTTGTACTTGACTTTTTTATCTCCCTCAGGATATCGATAATAATATCCAATTTTCTTGATATTTCAGTCAAGTGTTCATTGGTTTTATCAATTCGTTGAGCAGTGATTTGACTGTCTTTTGTAGGAACATCATCAATATCTGGTGCAATATGATTGATAGTATTTGAAATAGATTTCATCAGGTCATCTGGATAGGTCATAAACAAACTAAAGACATATATCCAGTTATATATTAATGCCTTAAAAATGAGTTAGAATTTGAAAAAACACGTACACTTATGTGTTCAGGAATTATAAATGAAACCAATTCATGGTTGTTTTAATTGATGACTAATCTAGATTCGGTGCAGCTTTTGAATAAAAAATGTAAATCATTACTGTTTATATTAACAACCACTGTGTTAAAACATTGTGTTAATATTTAGATGGATTTAACTATTATGCAGTTCATTTAAAGACATGGAGCTATGGTATAACAAAAACTCTGCACCAACATTTGATATAAAGACCAGCAAGAGCATTCTCCACCATTTTATTTTTGGAAATTATAAAGGCCACACTCTGAATGTTTATCAAGGATGTCAGCATCGATGTGGATATTGTTATGCTACGTATGAATGGTCTCCAGAGTTTTATGACAAAATTTACGCAAAAAACAATGCTCCAGAATTGTTGGAAAATGAAATTAAAAACTGGAGATCAGGAACTATCGACCCTGTCATGATATCGTCAGCTACAGATGCATATCAGCCAGCAGAATTAAAGTATGAGCTGACCAGAAAATGTATTAAAGTATTGCAAAAATACAACATACCCTATTATGTATTTACAAAATCGACATTGATTTCCAGGGATTTGGAACTTCATGAAAGGTACAAAAGTAATTGTTTTATTGTTTGGTCAATCACAACTCATGATGAAAGCATACGAAGATGCATAGAACCTGGAACTCCGCCAGCCTCTGCCATGTTTAAAACAATAAAGAACTTTGGAAATAGAGGCATACGAACTGCGGTAAATATTGATCCAATTATTCCTTTAATTACAGACTCTTTAGAAAATATTGACATGATTATAACTAGTTGTAAGACAGCAGGTGTCAAAAATGTGTATGGGGCCTTTTTAAGAATCAGATTTGATATATGGCAAAGAATGAAAAGCATTTTCAAATTGCTAAGCAAAGAATCAGATTTGTTGATTCAGCATTACAAAAAACTGTATAACTTTACAGAACCGATACGGTATAATTATAACTTAAATATAGACAAAAATTATGAGGCCAGGTTTTTACGCATAGTTGATAAAAAGGTTCGCGAAAACGGAATGTCGATTGGTTTTCCTGGTCTTGAAGGTATTAGTTATGACAAGAGAACTAAATTCAAAAATGTCGATAAAAATCAACTTGCACTGACCGACTACATCTAGATAAAGATAGTCGCCTTTCTTCGTATCGATAACTAGAGATAAAATACATGTGCAAACATGCATCCCATATACCGATAAGCAAAATAAGAAATTGTTATAGTATTGTTTTCTCTTGATTTTGCAATTAAAGATTTTGATACTAGTAGTTTTGTTTATTATTTGTCGAAAACAAATGTTATATTGATCGATATCAATAAAAAGAATATCTCCTTATCGGTTATTCATAGTTAGATATCATAATGGCTTTGCCTGCATTAGTATCCCTCTACAATACCAATGTAGATCTCTTCTGCAAGAACGATCATAAGAATATTTTATTTGATGATAGAAATTCTGCACCATAAAAAAAATAGCTAGAGTCCTTTTATCCAGAACAATCAAGTAGAATCTGAAAAAGATTAGATAGACCACGGTAACACACTTGATGTCTGGAATTCTGGAATCAGGAAAACTAAGATAACAGCACATTAGATCACATTTCATAAATCATCATTATTATTTTTTCAATTTTTTTGTTTCCATTTATTATCGATCGGCTCAATAGACTCTTATCGAGATCAAGTTGATAATTCTTTGATTGTGAAATTAACCTCCGGATGAACTGAAAAGTCTATGGACCTTTAATGCCGATAGCACAACAGCCTGACTAAGGCCATCGTATTTGATGATATAGACCAATCAAATTTTACATATAGACTCGGATTTCAGAATATCGTAAAAGGTATCTCTTATGCGTTCTAACTTTTGATGTTGCAATATAAAAAGGGTTTAACCTATTTTTTCTTGCCCAGTTCTATTTTTCTTGCCTTTCTTCCTGATAGAACAACTTTTCGTTTGAAAAGATCAGTCACAACAAGAATTTCAGCCATCTCTTTACATCTTCTAACTAAATCCTTGGCAGCATCCTTTAGGTCACTGCTATTTTCAACGTCTGTCATATTGTTTTCCATATCTTCAGCTGACCAGCCCCTAGAGTGCGCAATATAAGGAAAAGGGGGAAACAAAAACCCAAGTTCTGCAAAAAATCCTAGCATATGCCCAGCAACATCTTGAACATTATCCTGTCCTCCGGTTATGATAAACGACGCCACCTTATTTTTGATAAGGATTTTATTTCTAATCGTAATCTGGTTTTGAATACAGTTAAGTCGTTCTGCCATTTTGTAATACAGGGAGCTGGCTGCTCCCCATCTGATAGGGGTGGACACTAATATGACATCTGCCCAGTGTACTAATGCTTCATAGACCTTATCCAGTTGATCGCTTGAATCCATTTGAGTTATAGAGCAGGGCCAAGTACATGCTTTGGCGCTTTTAGAATAATACCCCTCGCAACTTCTAAAATGCAATTCATTCAACTTAATTAACATAGTCTCACATTTTAATTCAGTCTTTGCATGATCTAAGGCAATTTTAAGTAGTTTCTCAGATGTAGAATATCTAGGATAGGCTTTATCCATGACCGTGGTAGAAATTCCGACAATCCGTATGGGACCATCTTTACGGGTATTATCTCTAGAAAGTAGATGAGGCGGATGTGGTTTTTTATGCCTTGTAGTAACGGGGTTAAGATCAATATACAATTTATTGTTCTCTATTTTGAGACGATATTGAGGAACTCGATCGTCCTCAAATCCGGGTTCTCCCAAACCCGTAACCCGATGGAATTTCCAGTTATGCCAAGGACAAATGATATAATCGCCATCATCATCCAAGCTACCTTTTCCAAGGGGACCCCCTACGTGATTGCAAGTATTAGAAATAGCTCCGAATTTTCCATTATGGTATGATAGGGCAATAGTTAGTTTGTTATCTATCTTTATTTCTCTGAGATTAACACCTTTATAATCATCAACAAATCCAAGTTCATACCAATTCTCACCAGTAGTAGCCATGTTTACACTATATTATCTAAATTTAGATTTTATTTAAGAATTAGATACATAAAATCCGCAATAAATCATATATACCATATCTCTAGACAAATGATTTTGCCGCAAGGGAAGTAAGCTTGTTGTATAGGCCAATCCAAGAATTATTGAATTGCTTTTAGTATCGCTAGTAGTATATGTTGTTGACGCTCATTATTTGTTTATTGTAATACTTTTGTGTTAAATTATTATTATCAGGTAATTATGATGTGGTCTAATTGCGTAATTTGAGTCTTCGTAGATCCCTTTTCTCTTTTTGATTGCTTGTTTCTTTAATTATCAAAAAGTACGAATCACATGTTATCGATTAGAATACCTTCAAATATTTTTCCAATTCCTAAATTTTCTTACCCAGATTATTTTTCCATTCGTTGTAACTTTGTCTAGCAATTCTAAAAAGACTGGCTGCAGAACGCGTGTAAAAGTCTTTACCATGCATCCTTCCCACCGGCAGAATAAGCTCAGTAAGAATATGGTGATCACCATCTTGAAAGGTCACATATTGTTCATCAAGATGTAAATAGATTATTTCCCCTATCACTACTCTAACATTCCCTATTTCTATCGTACTTAAATGACGACATTCAAAATTTGAAGCTGATTCTTTAATTCTTGGTGGCTTGACCTTTGCAGACGGCAACTTCGTCAATCCGGCAATCTCAGATTCATCTACCTCTGGAGGAAAGTCAATAGCAGTAAGATTTACCTTTTCTATTATATCTTCATTTACCATATTTATTACGAATTCTCTTGTTTTTTGGATATTATATCCAGTATCTTTTAATCCATATTTGCGCGATTCATCTTTTCCAATTCCGATAGCTACTACAGGAGGATCATTTCCCATCAAGTTAAAGTATGAAAATGGGGCCGCATTTACTACACCATCCTCATTAATAGTGGTCACGAATGCGATAGGTCGAGGGACCACTAAAGAAGTAAGGACAGCATATCGGCTAGAAGAAGTCATCTTAGCAACGTCAATTTCGGTCATATCTAATCATCTCTATATTCTGTTAACAGTTCTTCCTATACCTTTCCAAAACATAACGTAATCCTTTTCATTTCGTATAGTTAGGGTAGTAGGTTTTATCAGACCAAATACAACAAAATTTACGATCATTCATTTAAAGCCGCTGACGCAAACCTCTGATGTTAACAGCACTTGGAGCCAGCAATATTAAATGACGACCATACATTTTACACTGAGATTAATACTAAACCATACAAATGAATGAATACCTACCCATAACGTCTATAAAATTATCCCCAATATCATACAATATGTTATTCGTTACACGTACCCTGATAACAAAAATCGCATCCTGATAACGCCCGCTTACCAGATTTCTTGTGCATGTATGTAATCTTGTAACCAAATCATTATACAATCAGACATTTAGAAGATAACTTTACAGATCCAAATTTATTGATAGACAGACCGGAAAATACAGATGAGAGACTATTCAAATATTGTGACTATGTACGGGATTCACATAAGCATTCCAAACTAATGAGCAAATAGATGTGATATAATCGATTCGGAACAAATAAAAACAAAAACAAGAACATTAAATTAACCAGTAATCAAGTGGGACTAGATGAAGAGATTTGTCGCGATCATATCTGTAACCATATTCACCATACTTTTTGTTGTTGCTGCTGTTGTTGATGTTTTAACTAATTTCAATTATTCGAGTATTATTAAATTATTTATGATACCTTTACAGAGCAATGATTCTATAGAAATAAATCCCAATTACGAAAATAGGATTGAGGTAAAACTGATTGCAGAAGGTTTATCACATCCTACAAGTATGACTTTTGTAGATAATAACACTTTATTAGTAACAGAAAAAGATAGTGGAAATGTTCGTCTAATATCAAATGGCACATTACAGAAAGAGCCCATTTATACTATAAACAACATATCAATTGAAGAAGAAAGGGGACTGCTAGGAATTGCAGCTGCCATGGACAAGTCTGTGCCCAATGACAGGATTCCATTTGGGAACACGAACGTTCACATCAATAGATCGCAGAATACTTTCATAAACGCCTCTACATCATTGGTAACTAATTCCACCAATGAAATTCTCTATAAAGTATATTTATATGTCACAGAAAAAACAGTTTCACAATTCAAGAATGATAAAACCACCAACACTGATCAGGATAATACCTATACCATCCAGAATAGAGTTTATGAATATGATTGGCTTGGTCCAGGTCAAGGCAATTTATCTAATCCCAAGCTTTTGTTAGAATTACCAAGTGGACCTACCCCATATCATAATGGTGGAAAAATGCATTTTGATAGACAAGGATATCTGTATATAGTTATTGGAGACCTAGCCACCATAAACAATACATTACAAAATTATCCAAGTGGAAAAAATAAATCAATTACCGTTCCTAATAATTCATCTGTTATATTCCGAATTAATCCTTTAGGCGAATCATTGATCCCTACAGACAATCCGTTTTACTCATATTTTCATAATGACACCATTCTAGATTCGGCAAAATTCTATTATTCATATGGAATTAGAAATGGTTTCGGTTTGGACACTGATCCGGTAACAGGGAAATTATGGAATACTGAAAATGGTGAGAACAACTATGATGAAATTAACCTTGTTGAACCAGGATTAAACAGTGGGTGGTACAAGATAATGGGTCCAATAAGCAGAAACAACAATACTCTAATCGCTGATTTGATCATGTTGAATGGTTCACATTATTCAGATCCCGAATTTAGTTGGCGTATTCCAGTCGGTGTGACCGACATTGAGTTTTTAGAATCCTCAAAGCTTGGCAAAGATTTGGAGAATGATATATTTGCAGGAGACATTAATAATGGAAATTTGTATCTATTTAAAGTAAATTCAACCAGATCGGGTATTGACATACATAAAGGCTTGTTAGCAGGTGAAAAAGAAAATGAAAAGGGACTACAGGATTTAGTAGCAGATAATCAGAAAGAACGAGAAAAAATCATTTTTGCAAAGAATTTTGAAGGAAGAATTACGGACATAGAAACGGGACCGGATGGAAATCTATATATACTGACATACTTTGATGGCAGAATATATAGAATATCTGCTGCGGAAAATTAAAAAGTAGTCAAATTTATCAATTTCAACATTGATTTAGTTTAAATCGACAATAATAATATGATGAATTTCTTGAACACCATATTGTTCATTGTTTTGTAGAAGAATTATTTATACAGCATACATATACACTATTGACAACAATATTAGAACACGTAAATCTAACAATCATATTATTATCAACCTCATTCTGCCGTTAATCATGTGGAGATTATTTTAGCAAGGTGAAGGATTTGATACAAGGAGAACCAATTGAGGTTTAAGGTCAAAGATATGATACAAGATAAATAGAGTTCCGGTAGAAAATAATGTACCCAGTATTGATATTAAAGATTCGATCATCTGCATTTACAATACTTTTGATACTTGTATTTATAGGTGGGCTTGCAACAATGTCTTTGGAGTTTTCCGTTAGCAGGCTATTAATTCCCACTTTTGGAAGCACAATATACACTTGGGGCAGCTTAATCGGAGTAGTTTTGCTTGGACTTAGCGGCGGGTACCACATTGGAGGAAGGCTTGCAGACAATAATCCAAATTTTGAAAAATTTTGCTCAATTATTTTCTCGTCCGGGTTGTATATTCTCTTCATTCCATTAATTTCTTCTCCAGTTATTGAATTTACTACAGGAGCAATCGATATCCTGACCAATCATGATCTCGATAACTATGCAAACAATCTCAATTCGTTGTTTGCTACATTTATTCTCGTTATAATCCCAACTCTCTTGCTTGGTATGATCTCGCCTTATGCAATAAAGCTTGCCACTAAATCTCTCGATAAGCTGGGAAATATTTCTGGAAATCTATATTCGGTTTCAACAATCGGAAGCATAGTTGGTACGTTTCTTACAGTTTTTGTTCTAATTCCGCTAATACCAATCAATTACGTGTTGTATAGTTTAGGCATCGTGTTGTTGGTAACATCCATAGTTAAATTAAAATTCTTTGTTAAAATAATGGCTGCAATACTTTTGCTGATAGTATGTTTGTCGATATTATATGAAGATATAAATACCATATCATTAGACTTTGGAAACTTACATCTTCACCCAGGTGTTCTTGTATATGAAACAGAAACCCTGTATAGTCATTTAGATGTAATTGACAATTACAATGGAATAAATAATAGAGCACTGTTTTTGAACGGGTATCTTCATAGTATAATGGATAAATCGGATCCCTATACCCTTGAAAGCAAGTATACAAAATTTTTTCCTTTAGGGCTATTAATGAACGAAAATGCCACCAAGGTATTATTCATAGGAGGAGGAGGATTTTCAGGTCCAAAATACTTTCTTCAAAATTATCCCGAAATTTCAGTAGATGTCGTAGAAATAGATCCAAAGATAGTAGAGGTTGCCAAAGATTATTTCTTTTTGGACGAATTTAATCCCAAGTTAAATATCTATATCCAAGATGCTCGAGAATTTTTAAATAAACATTCAGGAAGTTATGATGTTATAATTCTGGATGCATTCTCAAAGAGTTATGTTCCCTTTCATTTGATGACGTTAGAATTTTACAAGCTATTGTCGGACAAACTGACAAATAGCGGTGTGATTATATCGAATCATATCGGTTCAACAGATGAAACTCAAGCAACATCTGATTTATATCGAGCAAACCTAAAGACATTTTTAGAAGTTTTCCCTAAGGTATTTGTCTTTTTAACTGATCATTATAAATCCCTGCAGAACATCATAATTGCAGCAGTTAAAACAGGACAATATGATGGATACAGCATGCCAGACAAATTAGAGATAGCTAATATGCAAGAATCAAACACCAAAGTAATAAACGAAATAAATTACCAAGACTATGTTCTTGAAGGTAATGAGATAAGCAAGAATGACGTTCCTATACTAACAGATCAGTATGCACCAGTAGAAAATTTGCTCAATCCCATTTCTGGCAAGCCGTATAGTATCGAAGAACAAAATAACTCAAAAACAACATCTTTTGTAGATGAACGGATCCGCAATCCCAGCACCAGCACCAGCGCCACAGTGACTGTTTCTATACCAATTATTTTAATTACCATCTTAGCTGTAATGTGGATAATTTCAATAAGGAAAATTTGGATAATCAAAAGTACATAACAACATGAAGGAGTGTAATAAGAATTTCAATGGCTATAAACAAAATTAAATCTACTAACCAAAGATGTCGGGTATGGTATGCAAATTCGATACATTATTTTCGAAATAGATGCTAAATCCAGATCTCTAGTGAATTTAATTAAAAGACATGTGAAGAGGAAAATGATGACAATGATGATGAATTAAATCGATAAACAAACTTTTTTCTGGACGATACAAATATTCTGCTTTTAGCTTGTATTAACTAGACCTACCAACAAATAGAGTTACACAATATGATTAATGTTATAAAATGGAATGCTCGTAATAAAAATGGAAATAATTGGAAATAATTAAATATCCCCTCTGCCGTATAACTATTCCTACCACCACATTGGATAAATCATCAAACATGATGAATATCCCCCAAAGAGGAAATGGATAAAGGCTACATTCATGTGATAAGTATTTTCAACCAATATCACTATCGATGACACGTTGATCAAACAAAAGCATGAAGGGTTAACGAGACGCCTATTGACGCCTTTATCCTTTTCTCAGTTCCGTTTACTACTTTTCAACCTCATCTCAATTATTTTATCATTATTGACACCATTATCTTCGATCTCAAAGTCGATAGAGTTGTTAAAGTCAGAAACCACAACAGATAGTTAGCAATATTAAAAGCCTGATTTGAAACATATTAACTGTCTCCTCTTATTTGTGTCAATTTTCTCCATCTATTCTACTGTATCGTTATCTGTATGCAATAATAGTTATTAAGGGATATCCTGATTCAAAAAATATTTCAAACCCTCTATTAAGAACACTATTAAATCCGATTTTTCGTTGATTAGAACCAGATTTATCAAGATTAAATGTACGCCATTTTCCAAATACTCCCTTTCTCTTTTATTACAACAGGGCCTTTATGTAACAGAGTTGGATTGATTTTGGTTGATTGCATGTTTGCTTTAAAAATCAAAATATTAGAAAAAGATTCGGTTGATTGTGTTCGTTGATCTGCATATATTGCTGAAAAGCAGTACAGCAATAATCCATAGATATCCTGTTTGTGTTGAATTATTGTTTTATAAGGTCAATTGTTTGCATAGCGTTTCAAATTGCTCCAAATTTCTTAATTAATATAGTAGGATACTTTTTGTAAGATGTGGCAAAAAGCATCATGGTAATATAGTTATTTATACAAAAGATATCATAATGGAATCAGATTACAAGTTCAGATACGTAGACGAATACATTACAAATCTACTAGACGGAAATTTGTCTCTCCAATATGAGGACATTGACTTGAAAGGAGAAAAGAAACCTGTAGAATACGTAGATAAAATTGAGAAATGGCTTGAATTTCGAAATAGGACAAGAGAAGAGGACCCTGATGAATTTGCAAAATTGACTGGAGAGTTGTTTACCCATCTATTAACAATTAGACTGGCAGGAGTAGTTGTAGATAATACTTGTGAATACTGCGACATGACACCCAGTAGTCAAAATTCGCCGTATGTAGGGAATGGGGACGAAACACTAACATCGGTACCTCGTTAATGTTTTAGCAAAATGAAGCTTAAAATACAAGGAACCTAACTTATTTATAAGCTCCAGACATTTTCTAAATTATTTTCCCAGTTTTGGACATAAATATCTTAATTAAAACAAATAGAATCTATACACAGAGCCTCAATTCGAATTACAAAATTAATACTTGACAAGTTTAGATATGATGATGTTGACAAGAAACTAACCTGGTGATTTTCTCGCATACTAGCGATTATTGCTTTACAAGAAACCAAAAATACTCGGGTGATATCGAGGTAACTTAACACCCACAATCATCAACATCTATTCTTGGGATTAGATATTATCAAGCATATGATCTTAGATGCCATAGAAATTAATAATAACGAATAGTGGTAACAATTTCTTGAATAGATATATTATTTAACAATCGAATCATGTATGTATCTATATTTACATGATTTGGAGTAGGAAAAAGGTAGTATTGCTGTCCATATTCATAGTAATCGCAAGTGCAGTGATAATTGGACTTCTTGCACCTTCAGCATATCTAAATTTGTGTAAGCAAAAAGCCGACGAAATAGCAGATCAACTGTATGCAATTGAAGGAGGAAGGGATGAATTTCCCGGGTCATTGAAACAACAGAACTTGTCAAGCGAAGCTCAAAAAGAACTCCAAACCCTAAATTCTGTGATTGCACAGTGTCACGAATTAGAAGCTGATTATGTTGATGGCTCACTATTTGGACTCAAAGAATCACAAATCAATAACAATAATAACAACGATACAATAAATCAAGTATAATAATTAATTAATTAAATACCTTTGATTGCCTTACCATAAATACAAGATAGTGTTATATCAGTCATTGCTATTCGTCATCGAATAGACATAAAAGCAACAATCCATACAACAATTTCAATGACAATTATACTTGAGATTAGACTTTAACTCAGCATAGTTACAGTTTACAGTAAGTTGATCAACTGAAAATAGAACCGATAATTTTGAATAATTTCCTTGAGCATAATCAATTTATCAATATGTATACGTATACAAACACACAACAAAGACAAGCATGGTTAAAAGATTTGTTGCATTAGGGTCAACGGATTAACTTGTGCAGAGATAATGAGCATAGACATAGTGATATACCGTAATATTGGGTTTAATTACCAATAACTATAAATATCATTTATGGTATTTATATGCATGAATGAAACAATTAAAGAGATTGCAACACTAATTGACGAACGATTACATAACAAAGAGCCAGCATCGATTAAATCAGGATTATTAAACCAGGATCAATTTGTTGTCGTAAATAAATATATCAAATTATTTGAAAAAGATAACAATATCAAACTCAAGAAATAGAAAGAATAATTACATCAAAAGACCACAATTTTTTGGTCACACATTAGAATTTAGCAATAATAATAACAACCATAAAAGAAAACCACTTCATTTCGAATCGGTTAGCGATTTACAATTACCTACACAATATGTAAGGATTCAAGATTATTGTTGTCTTTCTACCCGCGAGTTATTTAGCAATGATCGAAGTATTATTATAAGATTCAACCTATATTTAATTATGTGAAGAAGAAGAAAAAGACCACACCTTCTTTTCTATTTCTATTTGTATTATTGAGTGCAGTAGTAATCACTAGTAATATTAGTATTAATGTTGAAAATTCCGTTTATCAAATTGTCCATGCTCACAGCTTTCCACCAAATAATTATGCAAGAGCAATGGCTTTTATGGATCAATTTCAAACAGAATCAAACCTGGTCAAAGAAAATCTGATCAATAACGATACAATAATGGCACAAAAGCATGCAAATGAAGCAAATAGTATCTTTTATTGGGAATTGTTAGTAGAAATCACAAGACAAGATAAACAGATAGGTGATGAGCTAAAGCTTGCAATAGAAGATTTGCGAAACATCACTTCTTCGTTATCAAATACCACTAGCATGTTATCTATGGAAAAACAACAGGTAATTCAAAGGACGGATCAAATAATTGAAAACATTAACACCAATATTGAAAAAATCATTGACAATACAGAAGTTTTACAACAATCAGAAAATTCAGACTTTCTAAGTACAGTGACTGGATTTTTTTCTAACTTAATTGGCGGTGGTGGAGAAGGTGAGAATAATAGTAACGATGGATCTATCCACCCAATAAGATTTGCCGAGCTTTTAGACAATGTCCTAAGAAATTATGGAGACGCTTACGGTGTAAAATTTGATATGACAGATATGACAAATATGGCAATGAATGATAATGGAAATTCTAGTATGATGGATCATAGTAGCATGAATATGTCTGATGGTCACGCCCTGCATGAAGAGAAAACTGATTCTATAATAAATCTGGTGAACTATCAAAGCTCACTAGGTTATGCCAATAAATTACTTGAGATATTCAATAATGAACTAAAACCCATATTGGCATCTAAAGGTGAACCCTCTACCCTTAGCACCAATCTTGAAAATGCGATTATAAGCCTCATTAATTCGATTGAACACAGAGATACACCTATAGAGGTTATGACTATAGCTCATGCACAAATTCATCCAAATCTTGCAGAAGCATTTGACTTGCAAATATTATCCACCTCCTGACTTTCCCTTTTATCTATGAATTTAGATAGGCGAATTAACCAGCAAGAACATTTCTAATCACAACGACGATCAGAATAATCAAATGATTCCCAACCGGAAAACGAATCACAAAAAAGTGAATATACAATAGATCATATTTACCATCCTGGGCTCTGTTCATTTAGCGTCAAGTCTATAGCTTGAAGATGTCCTATCTCTTTTATGAATACTAGAAACAGAACACCTTCAAGGTATGTGTATTATGGCTTACATTTGTACTTTTCAGGTCTTTCTCTTAGGAAAACATCTGAAAGATTATCATACTGTATCAAACGAAATCATGTCACTATCTGGAACTGGATTCAAAAGTACCAACCTAAGATTATCAAGACAAAACAAAGAAGGATATGTGAATTCATTGTAGATGAAACATTGCTTAAGGTTGGTTCAGAATACACGTGGTTATGGGTTGCAATAGATGCGAAAAGTAAGGAAATTCTCTCACTATCCATTTCTAAGGAGAGAAACATGTTTGTTGCGGAACGGTTTCTGTCAAACATAGTCAGAGACTATGGAAAGCATCCAGTTTCAACAGATGGTGGTACTTGGTATCCCATGGCTTGTCAATTCCTTAAATTAGAACACCATCTCCATTCCTCCTATGAAAAAAACTTGATTGAAAGAACAATGCAGTATATCAAGGACAGAACTGAAAGTTTCGATGATTACTTTCCCTGCAGGCTAAAGAACTGCAAACTAAAACACGTAAAAAACTGGTTGAACCTGTTTGTCGACTATCATAACAATGAAATAAAACATATTAAGTGAACAGAGCCACTTGGTTAGTTATATCAACAAGACGATAAAAAAGTTAGATTATATTCAAATTCGGATCGGGTAACAAGAAGATAATTTTTTTAGTATTAGTTACCCGAATCCTCATTTGCATTTGGAGCTAAATTGTCATCGTTACTATTGGAACTATCATTGTCACTGTCATTGCTGTCGCCACTGCTACCGCTATCATCGTTGCCATCATCCGATGTAACTGAAGTGGTATCTGCCTGTGGATCATAAATTGGTCTAAAGCAGTCCCTAATCTCATCCTCGGTGGCAAAGCCCTTATCTCCTTCTGATTGAGTCAGACAATTTACAAATTCCTCATAATCACTAGAACCTCCTGAAGTATTATCCTCTCCTTCACCATTTGATTGAGCATATATGGATAGATTTGCTAAACTGGGCGAAGAGAATGCAAGGATAGATGCTATTGCGATCACAAAACTGATAGATACTATATTATTTTTGTTCATTTTTCGTAGGTATTTAACATTATATATAAACGCCATATCTCACCCAATCAAAAGAATTTTGTGTGCATACGAATTGAACTGAAAATATCATTTCATTATAAAACAATCCCGATGGTGTATAAATTGCCTCAAAATTTGCTTAATATTATATCATATCAATTTAAACGAGAGAATAAAAATCAAAGTGTATAGACTCAAATATTAAATCTAGTGATCTTAACTTTCTTTAAATATCACCTGTATAATAGTAAATGTGGAATGAAATCAATCATTTTCACAGGTTTTGTATTAGTATCTATGTTGTTTGCAGGAGTCGGAACATCATTTGAAAATTTGAAGAGCTTTGAAGCATCAGCTCAATCTGACAGCAACAATGAAGAGAACACGCGAATATTAGATCAATTGATAACAAACTTAACTCAAGCACAGAACACTGTTTCATCCAATAATACAGAATTGACTACAACCCAGTTGACCTCAATTATTGGAGAATTATCTGATTTGTTAGGAAAGATTACTACAGATAACAATGGAAAATATCTTGATACCCATACACATTTCACTAACCATAATGGACATGCACATACCGTAACCCACACTCATCCACATCATGCTGACCATCACAGTCACCATGAAAGCTGGTTTGATAAACACCATATATACGATCCTAGCAACTGTAAACCAGGATTAATGTGTTAACAATCCTGAGTAAACAAATTTTTTATTTTCATTAAACTTTAGATCTATTGATTATACACTTTAATAACATTTTACCAACGAATTTTGACAATCACTTTTTTTAATCTAGATTATCTTTATCTTATAACATGTGACCAAGTATCTCAAAAGTTGGTCAATAAATTTGAGCAGTTCTATTATATAATTAACAAAATGACTACAATTATTGGTATAAAAACAACCGAAGGAGTTGTACTTGCATCCGATAAAAGAGCCAGCAAGGGATTTTTTATCGGATCAAAAATAGTACAAAAAATTGCTAAAATAGACGACACCCTTGCAATAGCAATTGCCGGTCAGTTGTCTGATGCAGAACATTTGATTAAAGTAACTGCGGCAGAAAGAAAATTAATAGAGCTGAGGAGAGGATTTCCATTGAGCGTTAAAGAATCATCTAGATTAATTGCCAACTTGGCTTATTCAGGACTTCGTAATTATCAACCATATTATGTAGAGTTACTAGTAGCAGGAGTAGATTCTACTGGATCGCACATTAATGTTGCAGACATGAGCGGCGCAATAACTACAGAAGATTTCGCCGCATCAGGATCTGGAGCTCCAATAGCATATGGAGTACTTGAAAGTCTGTATAACAAGAACATTACAAACGAAGAAGCAAAAGAAATAGCAAGAAAGGCAGTTTTTGCGGCAATGGAGCGGGACCCCGGTTCAGGAAATGGTACAGATATCTTAGTGATCCCAAAATTGATTTCCGTAACGGCTGGACAGCCAACATCTTAGGAGAGAAAGTGAAACCATGACAGAAGAAAATAACTCAACAAATTCCCAATATGGCACGGGATATAATAGCGGTCGATATCCATATTATTATGGACAAGGAGGAAGACTAGTACTCGTCGATAGTGCTTTGGAAGCAGTCAATAGAGGTTCCACAACCATTGGAATAAAAACTCCAGAATTTGCACTAATTACAAGTCATATCAAACCTACACTACCATTAGTAGATCCAAATGAAAAAATATTTCTTATTGATAAACATATTGGCGCAACAGGAGCAGGTTACATAGCAGATATTGAACAATTAATTGAAGAAATAAGATTACAGGCACAAAAACATAGATTGTCATATGAAAGTCCAATAGACGTAAAATCAATAGCCAAGCATCTTAGCACGTATCTTCACAACTACACAATATATGCAGTGAGACCACAGGCCGCTTCGATAATAATTGCTGGAAACGATGAAACTGGAATTCAATTATATCAGGTAGATCCCAGCGGTACTTATTTGAAAGGTAATGGATTTGCAATAGGTTATGCATCCGATACTGCAATAGAGGTTATTCAAAAAGAATACAGCAAGGATCTTACATTTGATAATGCATTGGAACTAGCAAAGAAAGCTATTGAAAAATCAATAGGAGATAAACCCAGAGTGGAATCAGGAATAGTTACTAAAAAAGGATTTTCCAAGCTGAGTTAGAAACTACTGTATGTGTTCTCAATAAAGTAACAAACACTTTCTTTTTTAAAATTTCAAATGAGAAAATCTATAAACAAACAGACAAAAAATAAATAAATAAATAAATAAAAAGGACTATTGTCTCTTTTTATCAACATTATATTTTATGTCTCTTGCAAATACTTGAGGATAAGTCTTTTTTGTCTCAGGATTTTCTGCCAAGTCTCTTTTAAATTCTCTTATTATTTCTCCAACAAGCTTATTTGAGTAAGACATTGCTTCAATTTTATCACCCTCAGTTTCAGCATCTGATTCTACTATAACGTATTCCGATACGATAGTTACATTAATCCTAAAAAGATCATCATCTGTGTGCTTATCACTGACAATCCATTCGAGTCTATATCCAGTATCTTTCTTAACAAGGCCTAACCACCTAAGATTTCCAAACCATTTTCGACTTAACCGGTTTACAACCTGGTTAACATCCACCTTAACAGGAAGATATATTTGTAGTATCTGATTGAACTTTCTCTGTTTTTTTAACCTGTTGGGTTTTTCTAATAAAGACTCATCTTGATCAAATAAATCGAGTGTTGAATTTTCAATTAAAGAGAGGATTGACGAGGCATTCATTTTATTAAGCCTATATCCTGCAGGAGATTTCTCGATAATAGAGAGATCCACTAGTCGACGCAAGGATCGTGAAAGAGTTTGTTGATGGATCCCCAGTTTTCGTACTAGCGCTTTAAAGGAATATGTGGACCAAGGTTGTTCTGTTAATAACCACAGAATTTTCTTATCCATCCTATGAAGGTCCTTGATAGATAAAATGTAGTCATCATGAGTGTTATTATCGTAATAATACTCTTCCTTATTTAGACGAGAACTAGGTTTTTGTAAATCATCAATAGTAATTTCTGAAATCATCCAATTGCCAGTTTTATTGAATGTTTCACTGTAAACTGACGAGTCCTTTAATCTACCTAGATATGGATCATCGATATTATCAAAAGACTTTGGAATTAGTAAACTGGAAACTTGCATACTATAATCCAATCCGTGTTTCATAAAACGGAGTAGCAATTTCCAAAGTGAACTTAGGAGACCCGCTATTAGTGATATCGATGTCCTTTTTACGAGGTTCTTTCTCCAATTTCATACCATATAAGAGACAAGTCCGTTTAAAAACCTTAGTTAAAAACAATTTGGAAATGCCTAATGATCAAACATAAAGACCAAGTGGCACTCTTCTATCTTAGATTAGATTTAGACAGCGATGTACCATGATACCATAGTGTCAATAGTACCAAGAATTCAAAAATACCCAGTTTAATTTTATCATAAGAAGACCAAACAAAACTCCAAAAAAGCTTAGATCATGTTATTAGTTGACTCTTGCTTCTTCAATCATAATTTCCTTTTTTTATTGAACAGTAACAGTTAACAATTATAGAAAAATTTGTGTTCAAATAGAAGATAGAGTTTGAACCTGAAATGTAAAAAACAACTAAAAACTCAAAACCCTTGATTAGTTGATATTAATACATTCCAGGATCATGCCATGCTTACTTGAGAGACTGGCGTTTAAAAAGCCACGATGCGAGGGGAACTGTTACAATAATTATGCCAATACACCAAGCAAATGCAAGCCATCCAGAATCTCCCACAGGCGTACCCACAAGCCAAGAACGAATTGCTTCTATTATGTGGGTAAGTGGTTGGTTTTCGGCAAATAATCGGAGGGCGTAAGGCATGGTTTCGGTGGGAACGAAAGCACTGCTAACAAATGTGAGTGGAAAAATTACAATAAAGCCTGTCCATTGAGCTGCTTCAATGCTTTTTACCATTAAACCCATGACAGCAGATATCCATGAAATGGCTAGTGAGAATAGAGCGGCCAAGACAAAAATCAAAATCCAGTCTATTGCATTTGCATCTGGATGAAATCCAACCAAGAAGCTAACTCCAAGTACTATCGCCCCAGTCATCATATTTCTAACAAGATCAGCCCCTACGTGGCCAATCAGTAGTGCAGATCTAGAGATGGGGAGTGACTTGAACCTGTTAACAATACCCCGCTGCAAATCTATTGCCAAATTCATCGTGGTATAATTTGCTCCAAAGGCAAGCATCTGAACGAAAATACCGGCAACTAAAAAATCGACGTAGCTTATGTTTCCTGTGTCTATAGCTCCACCAAATACATATCTAAATAGTAAGAAAAACATAATTGGAAAAAGAGCTACAGAAAAAAGCTGATCTAGATTTCTTGTGATATGCCTAATACTGCGTTTTGCCAGTACCCAAGAATCGCTAAATAACCAGAACAGTTTGGAATGAGATTCTGGTTTAACATCATTATTAATAAAAGGATTATTATTATTAGCAGTAGTAGTCAATGCATCATCGCCCCATTTGCTTTGTTGTCTTCATCCTCTGTACTTGTCATATGACCAGTCAGTGTAAGAAAAACATCATCTAAAGTTGGACTACGGAAGGAAATGTTTTCAACTTCGATTTTAGCTTCATCTAATCGACTTAACACCTGCTTGAGCTTACGCACACCCCCTTTGGTTGCAAAACTCAGTTTGCGGGACGCTTTATCAATGCGCAGGTTTTCTTCTTGAATGACAGTAGTAGCACGATCAAAATCATCATTATTTGAGACAGTTATCTCCAATCTTTCGGAACCCACTAACAATTTTAGTTCTTCAGAGGTTCCTTCTGCGATTATTTTTCCCCCATTCATTACTATTATCTTGTCCGCCAAATGATCAGCTTCATCCATATCCTGAGTCGTGAGAAGTACTGTTGTTCCACTTGACACAAGTTGCTTAATTATGTTCCACATAATTAAACGGCTATGTGGATCAAGACCTGTTGTAGGTTCATCTAGAAAGAGAATTGGAGGCGAAGCAATCAAACTAACTGCCAGATCCAGACGTCGACGCATTCCCCCCGAATAAGTCTTTACTGCTCTATTAGAAGCATGGACCAAATCGAACAACTCGAGTAATTCATTAGTTCTTTTATCAATGTCCTTATGACTAAGTCGATAAAGTCTGCCTATCATTTGCAGATTTTCTCTTGCTGTAAGATATTCATCGAGTGCGGCATACTGCCCAGTCAACCCGATCAAACTCCTCACCTTATTAGCATCTTTTACTACATCAAAATTATTTATTTTGACTACACCGCTGTCAGGTAGTAACAATGTACTGAGTATGTGAACCGTGGTAGTTTTTCCTGCACCATTTGGTCCCAAAAGAGCCAAAACGGTACCCTTTTGAATATCAAAATCAATACCATCAAGAACCGTAATATTTTTAAACGACTTTTTAAGACCCCTCACAGATACAGCATTTTCGATTGACATGGAATCCACTAACAATCGATCGCTATTTTCTTTCTTCTTACTTTTATTACTCATTTTTACAACTTTATAATCAGACTTGTCTCTTGCAAAAGACAAACAAACTTACTAATGAAATATAGGATTTGATTATTTATAGATAAATAAGAATTATCAAGAGTACCACCATTAGGTCCTCTAGGATAGTATGAAAGTGCCATTATCATACTATGAAGATTTGATATAAAAATCATTAAGGGATAAAAAGTATACCTTTATTTCACATCATGTGGCTTAATCCACCATAACATCAATCGTCACTAACGCCAAGATAACCATGACAATTCCTAACCGACAATGATCACAAAAGACGATGATGGGAATACAACTTGACTAGAAACACAAGGTTTTCAGGCGATCCTAAATATTCGTCTTCTTATTTTACACTATAACGCAATTTCATAAATTGAAGGTATTAATTAGGATGTCCATCACCGAATTTGTAATTTTTAATTCAACATAATCAGGACTAATTATCCAGCCTTATTTATCAGCATATTTAATTAGAATCAATCAAGACAGTCACATTTGTTCTAAACAACCAGTATATATCACTTTACCAACAAAAGTGAATATAATGTAAAATAAATAAATCCCTCGGACCGGGCAATCATTGCTAGGATATATTCGATCCCAGGTTTAATGCGATAGCAGAAATGTCAAAAAGAAAACAGAGGGTAGTCAATGAACTTATTTGAAGTTAGCAATTTCAATCGATACTACTAAACCTACCATAAACGTACTGCAACTATATAAGTAAACAGTACTTCGACAGACATCACTAATTATAGCCCTGTTTCTTGTCAAATGTCATTATAGCATCTCAAATAGATCTATTAATGATCACATTAATCCAGAAGGATCAGATAATCAATTAAAGAATCAATCAGTGTTGAGAACACAAATACAAAAA
This sequence comes from Candidatus Nitrosocosmicus franklandus, assembly GCF_900696045.1. GTDB lineage: Archaea > Thermoproteota > Nitrososphaeria > Nitrososphaerales > Nitrososphaeraceae > Nitrosocosmicus > Nitrosocosmicus franklandus_A. The sequence goes on along the minus strand of NZ_LR216287.1, from coordinate 1,746,901 downwards.
AATGAATGACGATATTATTGCGAGATTAAACTAGACATCCACAAATCATTTTCATTTTACTAACCTCTTAATATCATATAACTAATCAATATCATTGAACATTTTTTTCATGAAATTTTATGACAAGTACCAAATTTTGGTTACTTACATTATGTTCCAAAATGGAATATCATAAAACTCCAATAAAGCGGCACTTAAAAGTAAAAGGTATATCCAGTTAATAGAGGATATATTCGGTATTCCTAAAATTAGAAGTGGCTCTCAATTTCAAAGATAAGGAAGATGGTCAGTCTATCCATATACTATTGTCGTGTACTGACACTTGCTTATCGTTCAGGCTATATTACTTATGCTTCGTCTTCATCATCGCTTGAGGAGTCTTCATCATCGCTTGAGGAGTCTTCATCATCGCTTGAGGAGTCTTCATCATCGCTTGAGGAGTCTTCATCATCGCTTGAGGAGTCTTCATCATCAGATGTAGATGAACCCGATCCAACTTCGTCAACGACGACATCACCTACCATGGTAGGATGATATATACAGTAATATGGGTATTCTCCAGGAGTGATAAAGGTAAGGGAATAAGAATGATTAGGTATTATAGCATCCGAATCAAATAAGCTACCCTCATCAGCATCACCATCTCGTCCAGAAGTTACGGTATGAGATATGGTATCTCCATTATACCAAGTTATTGTTTGACCTACTTCGATCTCTATTGGATTTGGTGAATAAGAGTCGTCACCATCTATTCCCAATATTACCGCAGGAACAGACTGGTTACGTACTGCTTCTTGTTCAACAGCTACTACAGCCGGAGATCGAGGTATAACACTATCAGATATTGGCAATATTCTAAAGAGGGATCCGGTATAGCTCAATACATACAGATAACCGTCTGGCCCAACTTGAAGATCGGTTATACCACCAAAACCTTGACCAAATATTAGAGGTTGATTTTCTTTCGGATCTTCGATCTTGTTATCTTGAAGTGCTTCTATATCACCCACATATGTATCGTTTATGAAAATTGCATCCCTGGCTTCATTGAGTGTAAATCTATATAATAACCCGTTATTAATATCGCCTACAAACATGTTATTCGCATATTCATCGCCTAATCTGTGAGAATTCAGGAATTTCAAAGCAGTCAAACCCGCGGGCCATTCCCATACAAATTTTGGATCCGCATATTGGCTTTCTCCAAAAGATACCAGAGCAGATTCATCAAAAACCTCATTTTCAAGAAGATCATCCTCTATATAGCCTTGAACTTGAACCCATCCACTGTTAAATCCTGGAAACACTAGATTAATTTCATCACCAGTATCTGGCCCATTTTCAGTATCCCAAAGGTTTCCAGTCAATGGATCAAAGTCCATTCCAAAGCTATTTCGAATACCCATTGCATAATATACATTCAGCGGTAAGCCTTCGCCGAAAATAGGTTCATTAGGATCAACAATCTCACCATCCTGGGTAACTCTCAATACCCCTCCCAAACCATTAGGTGGTGGACCAAAAAGAATATTCTGAGCCTGAGTTCTATGTCCGCCAACTTCTCCGACCATAAAGTAAACATTATTGTCAGGACCGATTAGGACCTTACCTCCATTGTGTTCTGCTCTACCATTTGGAGGAGTTGCAGTTAAATCTAATAATAATACAGGATTAATCAACCTGCCATCGACAAACTCGTATCTATATAGTCGATTACCTAATGGGTCCACAAATCGTTCAACATCGCTACCATCGACACCATCACCAGATTCTGTGTATGAAAGAAAAACGTATGTTTTTCCATCGGGATGTTTTGATATAGCAATTCCTAACAACCCTCTTTCTATGGCATTTGCTACAGGTACGTCAAGCACTGGTTGTGGAGCCAAATATCCATTGGTAATTCTTTTTACCTGGCCTGTATTTTTTTCAGTCACAAGAATATCGTTAGGGCCCAGAAATGCCATGCTAGTTGGAAATGCTAAGCCATCAACTAGTTTTTCAACAGTAAGACTATCATCGTTTACTGTCGGGCCATAGGGGGACAATGGTGCTTTTGCATATGCACCAAAGGAAATTTGAACATAAGAGGAGGAAATAGAAGAAAGGAGAATCAAAGATATAGCGAAAAAGGCTATTAACGGCTTAAGTCTAACAAACATGGAGTAGTCTAACAATAGTATGAAATATTTTAATTTAATTAAGGTTTCTAACGACAAATGCGAAATGAACCTCGATTTAAATGAATAGTCAACTATTTTTCCTTTTATTTAGATAATTTCCTTTTATTTAGATAACCTTATTTTTTCATAGCCACTACCAAGTATAAACTGGCCAGAACCATAAAAAAGGTAAGCAAATAAAAAGACTATAGGAAAGATGACGATAAATTTAGATTACAACAAGACTCACTGGGATGCTGATTAAAAAGGGAAAGCTTTTACCTCATATAGATGGGACATAAAACAACAAGTATCATATTCAACATGTATTAAAGCCAAGGTTTTTTTTACAAGATTAGCCACAATATCTAAGAAAACCACACAAGTTAACATAATATCTTGTAGATTAATACCATTAAACCAATGTAGTATCCAGAAATTGCAATGAACCTGTTTTGATGAAAAACAGGTGATTGATAGGACAAAAAATTCATGCAAAGAAAAAAGAAATAAAGAAATGATAAACTACTTGTCACTCAAAAAATATATCTCATTCTGACCGGTCACCGTCAAACCAGGATGTGGACCTCCACCAATTGCAAAAATCTTATCATCAATAGAAGTAACACCCAGTCCATGTCTAGCAGTAGGCATTGGTTGCTCTATAGACCACAGGTCAGAATAAGGATCATAACGTTCATTATCATTGAATGTGTCTTGATTTTGTTCTCCACCCAAGACATAGATAAAACCATCTATGGACGTAGCTGCAATACCGCTTCTTTTTGATGGCATAGGACTTAAATCCGAAATCCATTTGTCTAATTTGGGATCATATTTTTCCACGATATCGACGTTTACCAAAGAATTGGTAATTCGTCCTCCGATGACATAAATTTCGCCGTCGACAACAGCAGAAGCTGCATGGTGTCTAGCTGTTGGCATTGGAGAAAGAATAGTCCAATTCTTCGTTGTTGGATCATAAACTTCAACGTTCGAAAGAGAATTATCGTTACTATCTCCGCCGATAACGTACAGCTTACCATCTACAAAATTGGATACAGGTGAGCCTCTACTAGTTGGCATGGAAGGACCAGTAGTCCAATTATTAGTAATTGGATCATAGACAAATAGCTTATTACTTGGGACCCAATCTCCGTAATACCCACCTATTACGAAAATCTTTCCACCGTTTGCAGTTGCCGAAGCATGATGTAATGGAATAGGCAAAGGTTTGATACCATCATCCCAACTGTTACTAGTAAAATTATATCTCTCAACCAGGTTCGTATTTATACCATCTCTTGTAAAGCCGCCAATTACATACAAAGTATCGTTCAAAGATACTGCAGTAACTTCGGTTCTAGGATTAGGCATAGAAGATCCAATTATCCACGTTCCATTGGTACTGGAATTCTGAGCCAATACAATACCCGGATTTTGTATGATCAACAATAAAAATATCCAGAAAAAGACAAATCCACAAGAAAGTGCATAAACAAAGTATTTGTTATTCATAAATACAATCAATTATGAACTAATAATATAAAAGACACGACAATCCTCACAAATGATAACAAGTATATAACGAGTCCAAATTCGTCAGATACTATCAAGATGAGAAATCAGTCATAGAATTATGCTATTTCTCAAACCAAATACAGTATCAATAAAACATCTAGATGGATCTATAATTTGATTCCACGGAACAAGAATTCCTTTTTACCAATAATTAGTACATTATAGATAGAATATTGTTTTGAATCAAGAAAAAATTTATATATTTTGATATTAGGTACTATATACAAAACCAACTTTATGTCGCAATAAATTAGTGTTACCAGTGAGGGCTCAAATGAATTATTAGTCTCAGTTTGTTAATGTTACCACAAGTTATCCTGACGGTCAAAAAATGACGTATAAAAGAACAACATTGATTTTTGACTGGTTGTCGCATTAGTAAAAGTTAAATATCTGAAGTAACCAAAATTAGAAATATTGTATACCGTTATTAAATTATCATGTATATAGGATGTAAGACAGATGAGATTAGACTTTCCACCCAAATATACTGAAACTATAGGCTCAATAAAAATCCACTCACTTCAAAAAATTTATGAAATAGATTCAGGAAACGTAGTGAATTCTAATAATCAGCGTAATAATAATACGTCTACAATAGCATTTGACAATAGAAAGCTCTCAAAAAAATGTACTAAGATGGCAGTAGTTATTCCGGTAAAGAACGAAAAATTAAGTTTATTGGAAGGGGTTTTGAGCGGCATTCCTAATGAATGTCTAATTATTATCGTGTCTAATAGTCAAAGAACACCCGTTGACCGATATGCGATGGAAGTAGAAATGGTAAAGCAATTTTCTCAGTTTTCTAATAAAAGAATTTCCATTATACATCAACGAGATCCTAATCTTAGTCGAATATTTCACAAACTAAATTATACTTCAATTCTAGATCAACACAGCCAAGTTAGGCGTGGCAAAGCAGAAGGAATGGTAATTGGGATCTTATTAGCAAAGATGCAAGAAAAAGAGTATGTTGGATTTATTGATAGTGATAATTATTTTCCTGGTGCAGTCAATGAGTATGTAAAAATATTTGCATCAGGGTTTGCAATGTCGCAATCACGCATGAGTAACATACGAATATGTTGGCGATCGAAACCAAAAGTAGCGAATAACAAAGTTTATTTTCCTAGATGGGGACGTGTATCTGAACATAGCAACAAATATCTTAATGATTTAATTTCTTATATTACAGGTTATGAGACAGATATAATTACTACAGGAAACGCCGGAGAACATGCACTATCCATGAGCCTTGCTGAGAACATGCAATTTGCAAGCGGATATTCAGTGGAACCTTATGAACTAATTAACATATTAGAAAATTTTGGAGGAATAATTAAAGAATCTTCAAGACTTCATAAAGATAGTGTAGAAATATTTCAAATAGAAACTAGAAATCCTCATTTTCACGAAGATAAGGGGAATGATCACATCATAGGCATGCTTCAAGAATCTCTCAGTGCAATAAATAATAGTAAAATTTGTAACACAGATATAACCAGAGATATCAAAAATCACTTACTTGTTTTGGAACAAAAAACTAATCAAACAAGCTCAAGAACCGGTGCAATTTCCAATAATCACCTAATGGATCCCATTAAAACAATTTCCATGGATAAATTTAACGAATTAGTAATAGACAGTCCTAAATTATTACACCAGTTCAATGCGAGTGAAATATAAAGAAAAGCATATTATTTTTTGATAGAGTAAAACACGGTATCATATGTAAACCCTTTATTCAATTTTCAGAATTTACTTAGGTAGTATCATCTCAAAACATAGAATCTGATACAAGTTTTTATTGCCTCCCCCTAAAATTTTCTTTGATATGCAAAATAGATGTGGTCTTGTTATTTTGATTTTCATGATTGGAACCTTATTAACCGGCTTAACTATACCTCATATAGAAAAGGCACAAGCGAGTATTGCTAGTCAATCTGAGATAAACCCAGAGGATAATAGTTTGTATGAGTTCGTTGCAAATAATACAGCAGTTGCAAATAATACAGCAGTTGCAAATACAACCAGTCATTTTGCAGCTCAAGTCTTTATTCACAAGAATTTTACTGGAAATAGCACCGTTATAGATCAAAACACTCCGTTCATAGGTGGTCAGTTTCACGATTCCATAAGTAGTCTAATAATATCAATAGACGAAAACAATACGAGCGGACATATGGTAGAGGTGTGTGAGCATGAAAGCTATGCAGGCAATTGTATGATACTAGGACCAGGAAAACACAATGTTCAAACTCTCGGGTGGCTCAATGATCAGATCTCATCGATAAGAGCATTGTCACCTGAAACACTTGAACTAAAGAATATCACTCCGGAAGTAATAGTAAATGGATCCTAGTGAGAGATATTATTTACTTCATATTCATTTGTACGTACTGTGTACACGGTATATATCATTCTCGATAATCTGACAAAAAGATATAAGACATTTCTAAAGTAGATTGCCTCAATTATGAGGTTAGGGATCAGACTAATTTTTCCACTAATAGTTACTATTGGGTTTGTGTCATTATTATTATCACCACCAGGGAATACAGAGGGAGTTGAAAACTCAACCTGGACAATAGGAAAAGAAATGCCTACAAATAGAACTGAAATAACTGCAGCAGTGGTTGATGATAAAATATACGTGATAGGTGGAGCAGACTATAGAGCCGATGGAGCAGTGAATATTGTAGAAATCTACGATCCAAATACAGACAAATGGACTAGTGGTGCTCCATTGCCTTATAGTTTGGATCACGCACCTTCGGTCGTTTACAATGACAAAATCTACGTAATAGGAGGATTTTTGCAAGACAAGATCACAACAGACAAGGTGTTAATCTATGATCCTGCAACTAACGAATGGACTGAAGGAACACCGTTACCAGATCCGCGATGCTGCCATGTTGCAGAAGTTATCAACGGAACTATTTATGCAATCTCAGGTTTAGATTTTGATCACAATCCTGTAGCAACCAATTTTGCATATCATATAGAAAACGATACTTGGGTGGAAAAGAGTCCAATGCCAGAGAAAAATGGTCCCAAACATCATGCCTCCTCTGCAGTTGTAGATGACAAGATCTACGTTTTGGGTGGGAGATTATTTGGTAACGGGGTTCCCAATGAAATAAACGACGCTCTGACAAATCTTGATGATAACATGATGTATGATCCAAAAACAGACAAATGGACTTCAATGGATCCTATGCCCATAAGAAGGAGCGGATTTGCAGCAGAATCTTTAAATGGGGAAATATATGTATTTGGAGGTCAGATGGCAGATGGTGCCAATATTAACGTTGAAAGATACGATCCGATTACCAATAAATGGTCGGTAGAACCAGATATGAAAGTTGATAGATCCGGTTTAGCAGTAGCTGCATATAACGATAAAATATATGTATTTGGAGGTCAACACAAAGGCCTTCAAGCTTTAAGTATAAATGAAATACTAATTCCTGGTAACGATAAAAATACGGCAGGAACCTGATATAACAGAGTATTTCAACCCAAATCTATTTTAAAGATCTCAGGGAATCCATATTCTTCTACACGTTTTGTTGGTAATCTTTTTCTAGGTAAATTCGGGAATGGAGTTAAAGACTTTTCATATCCAAATGCTCATTAACTCTGGACCGTCCATCCTTTAAGTTCATAATAATTAGTGAACCAGACTAAATTAATAACTGATAAAATTATTTTTAACAACATAAAGAAAATTCAAGCATGTAATCCAGATTTATACACAAGTTTGATCAGTTGTTTGAATTAGAATTAAAAATTAGTTAGATAGACATATAGCATAGATTCTCTTTTTTGAATACAAGGAAATTATTTACAATCAAGTGCCCATATACAGTTTCTGTATTACTAATAATAGAAGCATTTCTTGTGTGTATCTCTAGAATTTATCTGGGACTTTATCATATATTCGATGTAATTGGAGGAGAGTTGTCGGGTTCGTTTATTGTCCTGTCTGTATCATTTTATAGAGTCTATTTATGCTATTTATTTTATGGCATATAAAAAATAAAAAAAGATGCGAGATAGTAGTAGACAGAATGACAACTTTATTAAGAAACAGTATCGTTAGACATATGATATATCTCATTTATCCCAGAAGTAAAGAATCCGCGCTCAGGTCCACCACCAATAGCATAAATCTTATTATCAAAAGAGACCACACCCAATCCATGTCTAGCGTTCATCATAGGCAGCTCCTTTGACCAAGTATCAGTTTTTGGATCATAACGTTCATTGTCATTGAATGTGCCTTGATTTTGTTCGCCTCCAAGTACATAAATATATCCATTCAATGAGGTAGCAGCATTTCCGCTTCGTTTTGAGGGCATCGGTTCAAGATCAATAGTCCAGCTATCAGAAACTGGGTTATATTTCTCTATAAGATCTACATTGTTTAATTCTTCACCTATTCTACCACCTATCACATAAATTTCGCCATCAACAACCGCAGAGGCTGCATGGTGTCTAGCTGTTGGCATTGGTGATTTGACCGTCCACTGATTTGTTGTCGGGTCATATGCCTCGTTGGCAGTCAAAGCTCTTTCATACCCTTCGCCACCATCGCCACCTATTACGTATAAGGTTCCATTGACAAATTCTGCACTAGGATACCCCCTTGGTGTGGGCATAGGATTTGCTTGAGTCCATTGATTCGTTGTAGGGTCATATATGAAAAGTCTATCACTAGCAGTCCAATCATCAGTATAACCACCTGCAACATATAACTTGCCATCAAATGAAGCTGCAGAAACATGATGAAGAGGAAGGGGTAGTTGAGATATATCTTCGGCCCATGTATCAGTTGTTGCATTATACATTTCAACCATTCCAACTCCTTCGCCCTCTTCATCATATCCCCCTATTACATAAATTCCGTCACCAATTCTTGCAGCTGTTGCTTCAGTCGTCACAACAGGCATGTCAGCTCCCCTAGTCCAGTAAGTGTCTGAATTTATTTGTGAAAACGAAAATTGAAATGGATTTAGAATGCAAACTATTGATATCGTAAAAAAACATAAAAGAACAGTCAAATATACATTTGAAATATAGTTCATAGGTACAAATTTTTTGTTATTTAATATAAAGGAACTGCTGATCCTCCGATTTGAAATCAATTACTACATAACAGCAAACATTTCTACAGGCAGGTAGAAATTATCGTTACTATAAAAAACAGTTACTTTAAAGTTCAGATATTTCTCTACAAAAAAAAATTAAGGTTGTTGTTGGAATAAAACTTCAGCTTGGTCCAAGTTGGTATTTACGTTATTGATAAGACTCTGAACCTCGGTTAATGGAGCTCTATCTTGAATTGCACCAATCAATGTCTCTCTTATCAAGATTTCAGTTGCTTCCATTAATTCTGGATCAAGTGCGGCCAATGGACCTTCCAAATATTCATAATGATCTAAATAGGCTGTCTGCACTGATGCTTCTGCTCCTACAAAGTCTTGACCTGCATATTGATTATTTGCCTGAGTCAGTAGTGTCCTAATTTCGTTAATGATTGCAATTGGTTCTCTACTTGTTGATTCAGCTGATGCTGCTTCACTTTCTTGTGCATATATTGAGGTAGGTGAAGCCATGAATAATAATGTGACAGCTGTAATCATCATCATAGATAGAATACCTATCTTATTTTTCGAAATCGCATTCTTATTTTTCATCTAGGGTAGGAGAAGATCTAAAACAATATAATAGATGTGGTAATTCTCGATTTATAGAATACATCCTTGGTGATACTTTGTGATTTCAGTCTAAATTGCATATTAATTAAGATCTATTATCATAGGTTTAGGTTTATATCAAACTATTCATGATGGTTAAAAAAAGAGGAGCAAATTAGAAACCGAATGTCCTTGTTAGGCAAGATAACATTAGTCTACGAAAATAAGTTTTTTATAATCATTTTAATACTCTTGATAACATCATTTGTTCATTTATGGAATCCACTAGGCTTTCCAAGTATTCATGTTGATGAGGGGACCTACTTGTTTAGGTCCCTCCATTTTTTAACTATGGGAAATACCGCTTGGTCTACTTCTTTTTATGACCATCCGTACTTTGGCCCCATTTTCTTGGCTAGTATGCTGTATGTAATAAATTATCCTGCTATAATAGATCCGGAGATACAGAATCAATCATCAGTTTATTCTTCGTATGCAATACCGCGAATCATGATTGGGATTTTTGCAGTTTTAGATACCCTTCTTATTTATGCTATAACTAAGCTTCGCTACGGTCGCAATGCTGCAATTATTTCAGCCTTACTATTTTCAGTTATGCCTTTTACCTGGGCATTACGGAGGATTTATTTAGAATCTCTCCTGTATCCCCTTCTGTTAAGTTCAGTTTTAATAGTTGTGTATGTGAATTCTATGAATCACCAAAAGCCAAAAATTTCACAAGGCTTAATCTTCATAGCCGGAGTATTACTAGGATTAGCGATATTTACAAAAGCTCCATTAGTAACCATGATGCCTTTTCTGACTTTTTACACCTATAAAAATAATAAAAAAATATCCGATGTAGTTTTATTCCTAACACCGGTCATAATTATCCCATTAGTTTGGCCACTTGACGCTATATCCAAAGGCGAATATCAACAATGGATAACAGGATTAACTTCACAAATAGAAAGGCACTATGGTTCTATTGTTGACTCCATCTATGATATTTTTTTGATAGATCCTATAATTCTAACTCTTGGTATTTTTGGAATTGCTTTGGCGATTATCAAAAGAGATTCATTTCTAATATTAGGAATAGTGCCATTTATTGCCTTTTTTACCTTCTTTGTTTCCTACGTCAATTGGTTTTATTTTATCCCAATATTTGGATTTCTTTGCATAACGGCAGGAGTATTGATTGAAAGGATAATCAAACTGGTTACGAAATATAAAGCCATAACCATTATGATACCTTCGTTGATAATAGTTTTTGGGTTTTTTTCCACATTTGCTTTGATCTCAACTAACGTAGCTTCATTTCAATATGAAGCCATGTCTTACATTAATACAATATTGATCAAAGATAATGCCACGTTGAAAAACAAGTCTTATTCAGATATGACTATATCGGATAATTCACTACAATATAATGGTCTTCAGAAAAAATCAGGTTATGATAAAGGAATGAGAGAAGATAACAAGTCTACCATAATTATTGCTAGTCCTATCTATTCATGGATCTATAAATTCATTTATCTTTATGAAAATACATTCTACAGCTATAGTGAAAATAACAATATCGAGAATGGAAGTGACGTGATTTTGGTATTAGACAGGTATTTTAGAGATTATCTAACAAATAACTTGGAGTCAAGAAACAAATCTTGGAATCAAAATCTAGCAACTGCCGATGAACTATACAAAGCATTTGATGGATTAAATACCTCAAAGTACTTTACTGGAAATGGCAATGATTATGACAGGTTTCAATATCCTTATACAAGCATGAGATTTAATTTAGGAGGGGGCCCTATAGAGATAAGATCAAACTAGATGGAAGTTTAAAATGTAACGTTTTAAATCCAAAATAATGTAATGATTACCCTATAATCGATCTAAACATGCTAATTAACAGTACACGAACAAAATACCCTTCCTTCTATATTATTGGCATTTTTCATATCCTAGTTTATAGACATCGTGGCAAACCAGAGTATTTGTAACATTATACAGTTGTGGATTTGTTTTTATAACTATTGCTGAATCAGATTCCAAGATTTTCAGAGATGATTCAGGATTAAGGCGAAGATTGATCTCAGATTTATCTCTTTGCTGATTTCCATCAAATAGACCATAATATATTCCAGTAATTCCATCCAAAAAGGATGCCTGAAGCTGCATAAAACTAACATCCTTATTAGGAAGATCAAGAATAAAAGTTTCGTTGATAGGAACATCTGAGTATATCCGAGCCTGTTCCAACAGTTCATCAAAGTTATCGAAATCTTGTAGTTGACCAACAATCAGATTATCGAAATTTAAACCAGAATTTTCCAACGTCCCCGTATAATTTGGAGTGAGGGTAACTAGTTGGTACCAATTTGTGGTCTGAAAAGGGAATAATTCATCGTCAAGGTCACGAGTATATACTACTTTTCCATCGGAAATAATTGCAGACAAGTATAGAGTTCCAGTATCCTTTGGTTCGACATGAACTGATATATTAGACGAAATAGGCTCTAAGGTGTCTAGATTAGATAGTGTTGACTTATTATCGGCAAAGTCCAAGTTGGCACTGATATTGCCACTACTGCCACCTAATACATCCTGGGAAAAGACACAATCTAAATTAACAAAGATGATAACAATCATAAGAAAATTTAACAATACTAATAAGTAGCATTTCTTTTTATCAGGTATAAAATCCGACATGTTTTGGTACCCAGATAGATGTTATATTTATATCTACACATCATTTTCTGTTTAAAGAACAATAGTTTCGAGATCAAAAATTAGTTTGAAAAGTATACTAATCGAATTATTATAATATATAAATCATAGTAACAATCTCAAAAATGATAATTTCAATTATATATTTATTTGGAAGTTGAATCACGATTAAAGGTGCCATCTTTTTCACATTAACGAACGGAAGATGATTGATAATTGGTTAAATTAACGGATCGTCAAAAAAGCAGGATCAAATACATTGTGATCCTCCTAATACCTATTGCATTATCTTCATTTACTCATCTGTGGAATCCAACAGGATTTCCCACTATATATATCGACGAGGATCATTATATGAGACGAGCTCTTCAGGTTATGGAAGGGTTTGGTCCACAAGAATCAAGCGCAATTTACGATCATCCCTATGATCATCCTTATTTTGGACAAATATTTCTAGCTGCAATATTAAAGATATCAGACTACAAATACGAATCCCATCAATCTACCGAAACTCCCGAATCAATTGAACAATTGTATACCACTCCCAGAATATTGATGGGAATTCTTGCGGTAATTGATACTCTCTTGGTATATAAGATTGGAGAAATTTGGCTAGGACGAAGGGTAGGATTCGTTGCAGCAATTCTATTTGGGGTAATGCCACTCACCTGGATGCTAAAAATGATTTTGTTAGACACAATATTACTCCCATTCCTTCTGTCATCCATACTCTTGGCACTTTATTCAGGAAAAGTATACAAAAAAAGAACAGATAACAACTCGGTAGCCTTGATGTGGCTAATAATTTCAGGGGTTACACTAGGACTATCCATATTTACAAAGATACCCACAATTACATTTATTCCATTAATTGGATATTTAATTTATAAAAATAATAAGAGTCTGAAAAAATTAGGTATTTGGCTAGTTCCGGTATTTCTAATCCCACTAATTTGGCCTGCCTATGTAACGCATATTGGAGAATTAGAGAATGGAATAAAAGGAATTTTATATCAAGTGGAGAGAGGAGAGAGGAACTTTAACGACACAATTACCTTCTTGTTTTTATCCGACCCTGTCTTGACCATTTTAGGATTAGGTGGAGGAATAGCACTCGTTTTGGTAAAAAGGGATATTATCTTTATTCTCTGGACCATACCTTATTTTCTATTTATATATTTTATCGGTGGAATTGTAAAGTACTTTCATTTTATAGAATTGTTACCCATAATGGCAATAGCAGCAGGGTTTATAATAGTAACAGTCAGTAGTAAGATATCTTTGAAAAATAAAAAAATTGGCGGTAATACAATATCTCAAACTACAATACCGATAACTATAGTAGTAGGGATAATAGGATTATTTGGATTAATTAGCACTTGGATGTTAATCAGTGTCAACACCAATGAAGTTTTTTTTGAATTATCTGCATTTATCTCGAATTATATCACCACTAACCCAGATCTCGAGGAAAATATTACATTAATGGGTCAACATTGGATTCGAAGTTTCTCATGGATTCCCATGTATGTTCATGATAAGGAAAATTATGTAAAGGACGTATTTCCAGAACGATATTTAAAAGGACCTCTAAAAACTGACAATGTTTTGATGATCGTAGACAGTCAATTAAAACATGATATATTCGATTATTCTGTTCAAGGTAAACATTTGGATGAAATTAGAAAAATCTACCATGATTCTGACAAGACTGGCCTATTCGTCGATATACCTACCAGAACCTATGATACAAACCAATATCCGTTTACCAATATGAAGGAAAGCAGACAACTAGGGCTAATTGAAGTTAGATCTAATTACACAAACAGTCAATTGGCTTTTGCGCAATCCCCTTCAAATGAATCATCGGAGAAAACAAACTCGAGTTTGACTACACCTGAGATTCCTATGCCCACAGTTACCGATCCGAATCTGAGAGTAGAGTTGGTAGCAAGTGGGCTGAGCTATCCTACGACCATGGCCTTTGTAGGAAAGAATGATATTTTAGTTTTGGAGAAAATGAACGGTACAATTAAGAGAATAGTTAATGGAAGTCTTTTGGACGAACCCGTTTTGGACCTCAATGTTGCAAACAAAATAGAAAGAGGATTGCTTGGAATTGACGTTGCCAAGCAAATATTAGACAATTCGACTGGCGAAAGAACCTATGTTTATATTTTCTACACCCAAGCTCTAAAAGATGGAAACGATGTATGTTCAGGAGCTACTGTATGTGATGAAAAAACGAATCCTCTGGGTAATAGAGTTTACAGGTATGAATGGACAGGTAATGAGTTAATCAATCCAAATCTCATATTAGATATCCCTGTTGGTCCGGGAGCGGACCATAACGGTGGGGTTATAAAGGTAGGTCCGGATGACAACATTTACGTACTTGTTGGAGACGGCGATAGCTGTTGGGAAGATGAATTCTGTACCGGCACTTTTGAAGATAGCGTTGTAAACGCTGAATCATCGAATGTTCCCACGGGTCATCCGCCTGATGGTAGAGGTGGTATATTGCGCGTTACCCCGTTTGGAGATCCAATTCTAACTGGAGAAAATAAAACTACAGGCCTATTAGCAGATCACAGTCCATTAAACAAATATTTTGCATACGGAATAAGAAATGGATTTGGGCTTGCTTTTGATCCACTCACCAACAAGCTATGGGATTCAGAGAATGGTCCTGGGTATGGTGATGAGATAAACATCGTAGAACCAGGATTTAATAGCGGATGGTTAAGAGTAATGGGATGGTGGCCTGTAGAGAATGCGCAACCACTACCACCAGAGAGAGGATACTTTGGAAAAGAAATGGTAACAATTCCAAACAATTTGGAAACCTTTGCTGACAAGGGACATTATAGTAGTCCAGAATTTGCCTGGAACATGTCTGTAGGAGTAACGGCTTTAGAGTTTCTTAAGAACGACACTTTGGGAAGTCAGTATCAATACGATCTCTTTGCTGCAGACTACAATAACAACTATCTGTATAATTTTGACCTTACCGAGGACAGAACTAGGTTGGACCTTGATGGGCCGTTATTAGATAAGGTAGCTAACAATAACAAAGAATTAGATGATCTAGTCTTTGGACAAGGATTCGGAGTAGCTACGGACATTAGAGAAGGACCTGACGGATATCTCTACGTTCTTTCGCACTTGTACGGAAATCTCTATAGAATAGTTCCAAACCAAGATGGAAATTAGGTCAAGATAGTTGGAAGAAAAGATGTACGGAAAACTATCAGGTGAAAAAGAATTAGAAAACTCTTCAAATACATTTTTTGAGTAAAGGATTCTTTGTTGATCGATCATCATTATTATTATCAGAAATGATTTAATCAATCCAGTGATGATAATCAAGACAATAACGGATATGTTCAAACTCCACTAATGATATTACCACTAAACACATTATATGTAGAAAAATAAAATTAAAGTCAAAACTTTAAACATCGACGAGATCTTGAATTTATAAACATATTCTTAAATTAGAAAACAATCGCATATATTATATATTATTTTAATAAATTAGTTACCGTAAGATGAGGGAATTTCAGTGACTATGCTAAATGTTAATGAAACAATGCAGCAAACCACAGATGATCAAAAATTCATCTCCATTGTTATCCCTACATTCAATGAATCTATGAATATTAAGGATTTGTTAAATCAAATCCAAGTGCATATTCCCACAGAAACTAATGTAGAAATCATCATAGTTGACGACAGTTCCCCCGATGGGACTGGACATATTGTTGAAAAATACATAGAGGAAAAAAAGAATCTTCATAGTTATGACATCAACACAGAATCACGATCTCTAAACAGCTTGAAAAAGAACATATCGATAAGGGTAATACATAGAAAGAAAAAAGCAGGATTAATAGCTGCGGTGGTGAACGGAATTCGTTCATCAAAAGGAAAGAATGTTTTAATTATGGATGCTGATTTTTCGCACCCCCCCGAAGTAGTAAATAGGATGATAAGTGAGATAAAAAATCAGCCCAATTGTATTATAATAGGTTCTAGATATGTCCGAGGAGGGGCAGTAAAAGGAATGTCCTTTAGGAGGCTATTGCTTAGCACAGGTGCAAATTTCATAGCAAGACATAGTCTATCCTTAAAGAATGTTTATGATCCAATGTCTGGTTTTTTTGCTTTTCCGAAACACGCTTTAGAAGGTGTAGAATTTAATACAAATGGTTTTAAAATACTACTTGAAATACTGATAAAAAAGAAGGGAGAAGTTTGTGTAAAAGAGATTCCTTACACTTTTAAAGATAGAAAACACGGCCAAAGCAAACTTGATCTTGCAACAATTCTTGATTATTTGAAAGCTATATGGAAGCTATATAGATACGGAAGAAAGTCAAAGAGGCAAAAATCTCAACCCGAGAAGAGACAGTCTGTCAGGTTTATTTCCAAGGCAGCCAGATTTTACACAGTAGGAGCTAGCGGATTTATTTTAAACTATATGGTGTCAATGCTTTTGTCAAACGGAGTCCTTGGAAACTTTGGATATTTGCAGGCGACATCCGCAGGTATTGCATTTTCCGTTACTACAAATTTCTTGTTAAACAAATTCTGGACATTTGAGGACAGAAATATTGAAGCAACTAGATTTTTAAAGCAATATGGAATGTTTATAGGATGTAGCTCGCTTGGGATACTAATACAATTCTTGTCTATATACCTCCTAAGCGAATCTGGAATGTCTTATGATATTTCCCTATTGCTAGGAGTTAGCATAGCTTCTGTTAGTAATTTTCTGTTTAACAAGAAATTAACCTTTAAAGAAAAGATGTGGGATTAGTCTCATTTACCTTGACTACTTATCCCCTCCCCAGGTTTTTGTTTAATCAAGATAATGAATAGATATTGGGCTCTAATTATATCTGTCAAATTATTATTTTATTGTTTGATAAACTACATCTTTTTATAAATTCTAAATTAAATTTATAGGCTTGTGATTAATCAAAAAACACTTGTCTTACTCTAGCCATTTCAAAACTGAAAGGTATGGGTGTTGTTACTTATATTTAATCTTTCATATGCAACTACCGTTACATGAAAGCTTAATATAAGTAATAAATCGGTTTGATTCCAATTTTATAATTTTTGCCCGTGTCAAAACTTGCGTCCAGCGGGTCGTTTTTTAACTTACGCAATAATGTCATGTTATGAGAAACAGGGTTTATAAGACTATATCAAAATGCGTGCTACTGTAGTACACTAATCAAGAGATATGTGTGATGGTTAGCCAAGAAATATAAAATTTCAATTAATTTTGGTAATAAATATCAATTTAGCATGTAGTATGAGAAATACTAGATCGGGGCAAGTATACAATTAACTTACCATAATACAATCTTACACAATATCTGTTAAACAAATTATCAATCTAAGAATAGTTGTACATATACTATATGAAAACAAATTGGTAGTGAGAGAAAAGAATTGATGACAAATATTGATATGGTATAACCCTTTTTACTGCCTACGTAGCATCGAGTAAGTTAATTAATTGTGGTTATTATTAACAATATTATTAATAAGAGGATATGAGAGGTATAGTTGGATAGATGAGTCGCTTGCGTACTAAATTTTCCCGTAATACCACTACATCTAGCAGCCCAACTTCTACAAAAATCATCACGATTGCTGATTTAAATAATTTAAAAAAAGACAAGACAATACTAATTGCTGGTTTTCCAGGTCCCGGTCTTGTTGGTTCTATTAGCACTAGTTATATAATCGACAAACTGGAAATGTATCAAATAGCATTTGTTGAGTCTCATTATATTTCTCCGGGTGTAATATTTATTGATGGAAAGCTCAGACATCCATTTAGACTCTATGCAAATAAACAAGGAAATGTATGTGTGTTAGTTTGTGAAGCACCGATAATGTTGGATGGCACACATTTTGTTCTAGATGCGGTAATGGACTGGGCAATTAAAAACTCGATAGAAGAAGTAATGGTCTTAGATGGTATTCCTGTTCAAGGTATTCCTGATTCGGATAGAAAGCCAGTGATTCTGGCTAGCGAAAATATGGAGAAAAACAACAGAAAGGAAATTATTGTATCAGATCAGCAGAAAGAAAATGATGAAATGCAATCATCTGATAAGGAGACTAATTCTCAAAGTAATTTTAATAGAAGTGCGATAGAAGATTCAAGCAAAAAGTACACAACCTTCATTGGAGGAATTGCAGGCGGTTTGTTATCAGCATGTTTATCAAACCAAATTCCATGTGCTGCAATACTTATTCCATCTTCAAGTGGCATACCTGATCCAGAAGGCGCCTCTCTATTAATAGAAACCTTTAACAATTTCATCAGCGATGACGATCTGAAAATCGAAACCACACAGTTAAAAGAACAGGGCCAAAAACTAAAAAGACAATTAGAACAAATTATTAAGGCCGAACAAGAACAACGCACAGCTGGAAGCGGCGGACAAGAAGAAGGCAATATTTCAAATCATCGATTCATGTACGGATAGGATAAATAGCACAGAATGGATTTTGTTGTTGTAATTGACTATTACATTATTTTTCCGTAATCCAATAGATAAGGCATTGGATCTCATATCCAAAACTTTTCAAAAAAAACTACCTAATGTTTAAACTTCTAAGAGCAGTTCTATGACAAAATTTGTTAGAAATACACACTGTAACCCCATATACCAAACGATAAGCATGATCACTTGGCACTTAAGCATGAGTGATTTTTGAGCGTGATTGAGAATAAGAGAAAGATATGGATGATAATTTTGTTTTGAAAACTTTCTTAATTAATGCGACCATGACCCATTTCTTGTCCAGTGTTCTGGAGAGTCGTATGTATCAACAAGCGTGGTTTAATAATTTGATACCAAGGCACCAAGTCAATAAAGATGATGAGATTGTTGATGATAATGCTAATAATGATTAATACACACAGCAACAATTCACCATAAAAGTTCACATACCATTATATGCAGTATACAATGAGGTGCAAGCAAATATCTTGAGAATACAAGTTCAACATTTCCATTTGCTTGCTTTCTTACTTTTCATTGATTTTTCGCACATTGACGCCCGCTTTGCCAAGTTCTATGATTTGGTTATCTTAATTGAAAAAGTTTCTAAGAAAGATAAAGAAAATGAATATAGAGATGAAACGAAATGATTAATTTGAACTATCTACTATTTTGCAATCGCGATTTAGAAACAAGATGAATATAAGAAAAATAACAACTACTGTCATTTTCTTTTCTTTTGTTATCTGGACAATTATGGTATATAGCGCTGAGAATTCCAGTACAATGGATTTGATTGAAAGGATAGATAACGTTTTTGGATCATACCTTCCTAGCAAGGAACTCCAAGCATCTCCTGTGAAGCCGTTTATGGAATTTCTCTCAGATTATGGACGAGAGTATTTTTGGACATTTACCATTGCGATTTTATTTTTGTGTGGTAAAAGAGAAGGAAAGTTGTCCGCATTACTTATTTTCGTTTCTATAATTATCATCATTCCTGTAAATACGGTTTTGAAAGATGTAATTGATAAAGATAGACCTGTTTTAGCGGTCAATGAATCGAGTGAGGCATATCCTTCAGGACATGCGAGTATTGTTACGGCTGGTGTTCTGGGTTCTGCCTTGTATTTCAATAATACCTGGAAAAAAAAGACAGTTTCTGTATTATTAATAATAGAAGCATTTTTTGTGTGTATCTCTAGAATTTTTCTGGGATCTCATTATGTATCCGATGTAGTTGGAGGAGCGTTATTAGGTTCGTTTGTTGTCCTGACTGTATCATTTTATACAGAGTCTATTTATGCCATTTATTGTAGAATATATAACAGATTCAAAAGATTAATTTAATAAAATTAGATACCAAAATTTTATTTTTAAGCATAGGATTTCAAGTGAATATCCAGAAAAATAATCGATTTACTCGATCAAAGAAACGCGTATTAAAAAGTTATCATCTTGTTTTTAGTATCGGCAGCTGCCTTCGGGGGGGGGAATTGTTGATTCTTTCTAGAGTATTATTATGCATAAGGCTTTCAAAGAGATTTTACGTACAAGACATCAAGACACGTAGAAAAGATGTCGTTAAACAATACAAATCCCTATGGTAAATCTACCATCAATGATGTCGTTTCGAGATAATTCAACCCGTTATGACATATTGATACAAACACATCCACAAACAAACAACTCGAAAATACAATAGCACATAACTTTGTAGAAGGCAACTGCGTGTCCGCTTGTCAATCTCCAAACCGGACAATCAACACAGATTACACATTGACTTTAGTAGAGACATCAGGTAATAATACTATTTTGTATGATGCAATTTATGTCCAATAAACAATATCGATTCGATTATTATTTTTTAGATGTGAAATAACAACTTTTTATGTGCACGTTGCATTAGAGAGGTTTTAGAAATATGTATGAACATTTGCACGAAAGAATGTAAAAATAAATAAGAAGGTTATAAATTTATTGTTGAGCTAATGCATTATTTCCGCCATTTTCTTGGTTTTGGAAGTTAAAGTTATTGCCAGAGCCTTCAGAGTCATCGCCTGATACTACTTGACTATTTTGTTCTGAAGATTGGAATTGAGCAATTGTCTGAGATGCACTGTTTCCATTATCATCATCGCCATCATGATCGTCCCCCCCCCCGCAACTGCCATTTGGATATTATAGTTCATTCCTAAAGGCGACAAAGTCATTGCAACGGCTAAAGTCACAATCGCAGTTAAAATCGATACTTGTTTTTTGTCAATACTTTTCATTTCGGTAAACGGCTCTGTTCAGTTAACAGGTTTTAATTCCTTGTTGTGATAGTCGACAAACAGGTTCAACCAGTTTTTTACGTGTTTTAGTTTGCAGTTCTTTAGCCTGCAGGGAAAGTAATCATCGAAACTTTCAGTTCTGTCCTTGATATACTGCATTGTTCTTTCAATCAAGTTTTTTTCATAGGAGGAATGGAGATGGTGTTCTAATTTAAGGAATTGACAAGCCATGGGATACCAAGTACCACCATCTGTTGAAACTGGATGCTTTCCATAGTCTCTGACTATGTTTGACAGAAACCGTTCCGCAACAAACATGTTTCTCTCCTTAGAAATGGATAGTGAGAGAATTTCCTTACTTTTCGCATCTATTGCAACCCATAACCACGTGTATTCTGAACCAACCTTAAGCAATGTTTCATCTACAATGAATTCACATATCCTTCTTTGTTTTGTCTTGATAATCTTAGGTTGGTACTTTTGAATCCAGTTCCAGATAGTGACATGATTTCGTTTGATACAGTATGATAATCTTTCAGATGTTTTCCTAAGAGAAAGACCTGAAAAGTACAAATGTAAGCCATAATACACATATTTTGAAGGTGTTCTGTTTCTAGTATTCATAAAAGAGATAGGACATCTTCAAGCTATAGACTTGACGCTAAATGAACAGAGCCCAAAAATCGTTATGGTACATTCATATGTAAAAATATTTTATATTATTAAATACTTCAAGGGAATTTTGGTTGATGAATTAAAAGGATAACATAACCTGTATATATCAAGATAAGTTTGTCTGTGATCGTTACATATATGATATTATAGGGATGTTAATAAAATAGAAAATAACATTATCAATTACTATAATTCTCATTTTCAAGAATTAACAATTGCAATATATTTAATATTCATCCATTACGGATAAATGATTAGAAAGTTTAGTGGCCTCATTGCCTTGCCTTTGTTATTAATTGCCTCATTATCATTACTAGATCTAGGTAAAGTAATGGGCCAAGGTTTAATTGAAAGTGAGGCAGCATCAAGCGAGGAAACAAGTGTGGATCCAATTACTCTAATAAATCAAATCAGGACGTTTTTGATTCAAGCAAGTGATCAATATGCAGCTCAAAATTTTGACGGAGCTGTACAAACAGTGAGGACTGCGTACCTAGATCATTATGAGTATTTGGAGGGTCCGTTAGCAGCTTTGAATCCCCAGTTGATGGAATCTACTGAACTATTGATTAGGGAGGATTTGACTACAGCCATGGAAGATAGAGAGCCTGTGGAATTGATCCAAGCCATGGTGACTGTAATAAATTACAACTTGGGTAAAGCAGAAGCATTGTTCCAGCAACAACAATAACCACAATAATTTTTTTGTTTGACATTTTCACAAATCAACAACTCTAATTTTGTTTCATATACACTAACTCTTCATAATTTACGTGGTCATTTCAGCAATTGATTATGATAAGATTCTCACGACATAAAATCAGCTTCGCTTTTTAATACCGACTGACACAATAGCAAAGACATATGGGTTCTGCCTGCAAAGGGATTTGTGTGAAATATAAAGCCACCATATTAGGACTTGTATATAACACTAGGTATGCAGAGGGTCAAAAACGATGTCAAACTTGTGAAATATATTTGATTTGGAATAGTGATTCGAGGTGTCCATGTTGTGGGAGTAAATTACGAACCAAACCCAGACATAAAAAACTAAAAACAAAATATAAAGAAATACGATCAAATAAAAAAGAGAAAATTGTAATAGGATATCTTTTATGACACTACTTCATTTAATATGATATTCATCGAACAGAATACAATTCGTTATATAAGCTGTATTTTTTTGGAAATGATGGCTTGGATCCTACTAGAAATTTTATAGCTCGGATTGTAATATCATAAAAACGATTCCAAAAATAGACACATTAATTAAAGTCAGTTATCTCTATTCAAGTTTTCATGTTAATTGAGATCACAATTGTGGGGATTGAATTAGGATCCAAATACTAAAAAAATTACAAGTACATATTAGTTACAAAGAGTTAAAGTAACACTATACTTGTTGCACAACTTTGCGTGACCTTTGATTCATTTTAGATATTACGAGTGACATCGAATGAATAACTCCCATTAAACCTTCCAAAAAAAGCCTCCTTGTCAAGTCTTCATGAAACATTACTTTGTATATGTTAATTGCTGGATATGACTTGATCATCGATACATTCATTGGATAAATAATGCCCTCTAGTTCGCTATATGTAGTATCAAAATTTTCTTCATTTAATTGATTTTGCATTTGATTGTCAAGTTTAAAAGTAGTTCTTATTATAAAACCATCATCCAAGTCCTTTTGGTACTCCAAAAACAAAGGTGTAGATAAGCCAAACTCATATGGAATTTGAGGTGTGATCTGCGCTTGATATTCTATTCCTTCGATGTTGTTGTCCTTTGTGGTGTCTTTAGTTTCATATCCCCACTTCTTTAACCAGCTAACTAATTCCTGAAACTGTTGTTCTTTAGATTTGGTCAGCATATCATTATTATTTTTAACTTCTTTTTTCTCATTTGTTGTATCACTTTTAGATGTAGGATTTGTCATAGCTTAGATTTTATTTGATTCAGACATATTTCCGTCCATAAATAAATTATGCAAATATTTAAATTCTGATTCCAATCT
Source organism: Candidatus Nitrosocosmicus franklandus (assembly GCF_900696045.1). Classification (GTDB taxonomy): domain Archaea; phylum Thermoproteota; class Nitrososphaeria; order Nitrososphaerales; family Nitrososphaeraceae; genus Nitrosocosmicus; species Nitrosocosmicus franklandus_A. The sequence goes on along the minus strand of NZ_LR216287.1, from coordinate 1,723,222 downwards.
CACAAACTAGAATAACTCAAATTGGTCTTTTAGATGTCTGTCAACTATGCCAACAATGCAATTATCTACCATAATTACATAATTTATAAAAATTAGAATTTGAATTAAAGTATCTTCAAATCGATAAACAAGAAACACTTGACGCATGGGCAATCAAAAAATAATAAATTATCCTCTTAAGATAGACCTATAGACAAATCACGTAGTAATCCTAGTACGATGGTTAATTTTCTAATTCCGTTACTTCTTCTTTTAACCTCACTTCGGCTCTAATCACCTAATTCCAGACTAATGACGTAAATATATCCTCTGTGGGTTAAATAATATATTACAGTCAAGAATCTTTGATACCCAGCCAACTTATTTATTTTTGATCAAGATTTTCCATTTTTGTTCTCAATTTGGAGATGTAACTTTAATTACAATTCGAAAAAAGATTGATTCATTTATTGGGATTTTAGATAAAAGTTCAAAATATTGAAGAATCCTTGATATACAAAAAAAATGGTTAAACAATAGCAATCGTTATTTTTGACCATCTGTATTGTTACCACCAAGTTAGAGAATTTTTATGGCGGATTATTTATGGGTGCTGTCATGTGTTCAAAGACTTCAAGGGGTGATACCTTAGATGTGAAGTATTTTGAATCATACCAGCTCCAAATAGCTAATTTTCTTTTTTTCTATCTTAAATTCCATTATAAAAGGAAGCCACTACTTAATGACCCGATCAACTGTATGAGTGATGGATAAATCAAATAATTTAACTTTTTTATCTACAAAAAATCGTGATTCCAGACAATTGAATCATATTATTTATTATATCTTATAACAGGTTTGGGAATTAAATTCAAATAATATAGATATTATTAGCAAATACCGTTTATTTTGAAACTGTAGCTATCATGATATCACAAAAATATTTAGATCATTAATAGGTAGTAACAATCAAATTTCAAAAGTACCACATGAAGTCGAAGAAAATAGATCGGACAATTGCCGAAAGTATTAGAAATATCAAGTTAACTAAGACGACCGTAAAATTTGATACTAATGAAGTATGTCGTCATATATTATAACTTTACCATTAGAATCATTACTGTTGTTAGGATAAAGTACTTTCACTTATAAGTGTTCCTTAAACAAATAAGCCGATTATCTTACTATTTATTTTTTGTAAAAAATATACTTTCCAAGCTTAGAATCGTAATATCATTATATATTTTATTTATACTAATGGTTATTGTGAGAAATAACGTTACTTTTAGCACAATTATCATGATTACCCTGTTATTAGCAGGGTTTCAATCATTGGTATTTGCCCAAAACCCAGACTCAAATTCAATTAACTCAAGAATAGAAGAAGCCCAAGAAAGGATGGGTCAAAGTCTAGATTATGCACAGCAGAAGATAGCCGAAATGGACGATATCCAAGGTTTTATGAATCTAGATATAACAGAAATCCTTGAATGGTTCAATGATATCATTCCATTTCCAGGTGGAGGAATCACTGGTCAGTAGGTGTTTTAGTCTATACACATGGTATGGGCACACCAGGAAGCCATGAACCAGAAAAGACAGAACCCATAAAACAGGCCCTCGAAAGATTAGGATACCCAACTGAAATAATAACCCATATGCCGTATAACTGGGACGAAGGATTAGCAAAGTTAGATGAACAAGGAGTAAAATATGTAATCTTCCTATACACCGATCTCTTTGGACCAGACGCAACCATCATACATAACGTTACAAGAGGAATATTTGGAGGAATTGAAGAGTACAAACACTGTCCAGGTGTTCCAACGGGTCCAAACAACTGTTTGTACATGGGAATGCTAACAAAACCTGCAAGTGAAACAAGCAATGCTATCCTCATTTTCTCAAGACCTGCAAGTCCAGATGACAATACATTGCGAGAAATATTTGTTAAAATAGCCCAAGAATCCAGATCTGAAAATAATAACGGTAACCCTGAAAAAGAAGTATTTGTAATGGTAGGACACGGAGCGAGATCTAATTTAAATGACATGGCTCAAGTTGAAGAACTTACCAATGCAGCTAAACATGTAAAGCAGAAAATGGGTTATGCTGATGCATTTGGAATTACTGCAAGAGAAGACTGGCCTGAATTGATGGAGGTAGCAGTACCTAACGCAGTAGACCAAATAGAAAGATCATTAGCTGTAAATAATGCAAACAGTGTTGTGCTTGTTCCTGCAACGGGTAGTGGTTCTGGATTTGATGCAGTCAAAGAGGAACTAGACAATAGGGGAATTCCATATACTGTAACAGAAGAACCCATTCCAATAGGATCGGATGAATTTGTCCAATGGGCGCAGAAGAACATCCTTGGAACAACTGCCTTTATCATAAAGGAAAAACCAGTAGAAAATACCTTAACACCAAACTGGGATTAGTGTTAGATAAGTGGGCAGGTACATATTGATAACCTGCTGCCTTACAAACAACTTTTTTTCTTTTTTATTCTAGAATATTGATTTGCACATAGGACACAAAAAAGCAATTTGAAAAGATGGTATCAAAGTTTAGGAAATAATGAAAAAAGGAATGTTTTGGTAATAAGACAGGTAAAAGTATCAGTCCTAATTATAAGGCCAAACTGGATTCTGAGTCTGATCAATCAATTATGTGGAATAAAATACGAGTATGTGGTAGGAAGTGGCATAATTGTGTGTAATACCGATACCTTTTTGATCGTTCATCGATGCAATCATACATTGGGTTATCTCAGCATGTTTCTTTGCACCTTCAGTATTGGTGTTGTTCAGATCCTCCATGACTTTCCAGATGCCTTTACAATTCTTGTATTTTCAGTGTCTCCATAAACTATGTAATCTACAACACCAATACATAAAATAACTCCAATGACAGATAAAAGGAAAACAGACATAATTGAATGTATGTATTATTCTCTATCATGGTAAAGTAAAATTTTTCAAACATAATAGTTATTTAAATTCCAAATTCAAGAACAAGTTGTTTAAATAAAACTTATTGGTGAAAGACACGTCAGTTCAACTTTTAACAGGTATCAATTATAAATTAAACAAATAAATATCCACAAGTAAAATACAATGAGAAGTTTTAAAGGGCTTTTGGATTGGTAATGGGGTAGTTGATAACCATTCCTTATACTTACTAAATACTTCCCATTGTCTTGGAGTCAAAAAATGTCCAAGTAGCATTTAGGCCGATGGTATATATGGTTGTATCATCGATATTATTTAGATGTTCTTCTTATTTTAGGAATGGATAATTAGTGATTGTAGATCTGAATTTATTATCAGCAATTGTCGATGCCTTTCTCTTTGAAGGAATATTCATGGTAATTGTAAGATATGGGATAAGTAGACAAATATATTTTAATAACAATCACAATGTAACAAGATTAAGAAAGGCATCAACGTCAGGCAATGATTAAACCTTTCTCACGTTTTTGTATCTTGTATCAGAAATATCCTGAACAAGTAAACTTATGACGTGAATGTAGCCTTTCTCAATCTACAATTACATTGCAGATGTTTAGTGAATACTTCATTTGCCATATGTGCATTGGCTATAATTTATTCCTAAATATAATATATATCTCTGATCAAGATTTTCATTCTAAAGAGTCAGAATCTTGAATACCGAATTTGCCTCTGCTATAGATATTAGTAATGAATATTTGATTTCTCTTAGTTTATCTATCAAGAATATGAGAAAAGAAGGAATATACCAACGTATAATATTCGTCCACCACATTTAATGATGTATACCGGTTTAATGGTCCTGATAGTTTTCGAATCCTGCTGACAGACAAGCTCTTCACAACAAATATAAAATTTTTAGATCTGCTTGTTAGGATCTAAATAGGAATTATCATGTGTTACTAATTCAGTGTCTAGTTCAATCAGAAAGATATCAAATTTCCTTATGTTGAATATATTCTTCCGTTGTCTCGAATCTAAATAATGGTTCCAAGTAGTATCAAGACTTGCTGATGGGCATTATAAATCATAAATCTATTTAGACATTCGAGGAACTAGTTAATTTGATTATGAACTATTTTGTGGATAAATCCACAAATTTTAAAATGACAAGAGTTATAATTTGAAAGTTGTTTACATGAGAGGTTTAAAAGAATAGGCAAACAAAGAGACATGCTCAATTATCTTGTTACATCCACTATGAGAAGGATCAACGGAGAAACCCCTCAGAGTGGATGCGAGTACCTATATTTCCTTTCGAAAATAGTAGAGTAGTTTTTCTGAAAGAAACTATCGAATATCTATTTCGTTGATTCTCGAAACAAAGTCCGATATTCTCTAATGACTGAGTATCAATACGAACAAGCAAAATTGAACTGCAGCATTTCTGTAAATATTCTTCATAGTCTCGGGTTTAATTCGCGAGCCGTTTTGTGTCTATCTAACCAAAGTTTAACAGCCCAAAGGCAGTAGAATAGATATGATTGTCAAAAGAAATAGAATACGAACAAAAGCATCAGCTAGGAGCCCTATAAGGAAAATTATGACGTTTTTGTATCCTTGTTTGCTCGAAAGAATCGTAGGATACTAGGGTATGTATTTTACCGGTGTCGCTTTTTTTAACTTAAAGTATGTATGTATTTTTGCTTACACAAAGTTTTCCAAAGGACTGACAATTAACATGATGAGACGGCTTCAAGATGTCTCAGGCATCAATTAATGATTATAATCATCATTATTGTTCTCTCTTCCTGTAAATCCAAAAGAGGTGAAGATATGATTACCAGCTTGTTCTAGTTTACGCCAAAATTGTTTATATATAACTTCCATTTATTTTTGATAAAGATTAGCATTTACTGAACTTATTAGAGTCTGAAAATTGATATAATTATTTAGGTAAATAAATTGTTGAATTAAACCTATTGAATCATAATATCTTTTTTATGATCAAATGCAGTACATTTTCTCTTTTGTACATCTCGCCAATAACCTCCAGTGTATTACCCTTTTTTAGTAGCTGTCTTGGTCCGAAATAGTCATAGTGTTCGAGAGAAGCATACCATTTATCATTTACTTTTACTACGGCCTTGCCTAATAATACCTTTTCAATAAATATAGAGTACTTGCTACCAGGTAAAAACCGTGTTGATTCGACCAGAGCTAACGTATTTTTGTTTAGTAATACTATTCGTTTTATTTTTTTCAAGTTAGCAATTGCTTCTTGAATGATCGTCCTATCCATATCAACCTGTTCTTCAATAGTAGCAATAGTCAATCCTGATTTTCCGGCTTTTGCAAGAAGACTATTAATCTGTCTTTGAGCCTTCTGAACCATTTTCTTTTTGTCCAAGCTTAAAGACGCCTCATACAAGTCTTCAAGATTTTTCGATGTAAAAGAAGAGGTAAAATCTTTGGAGGTTCTATTGCTGTCGGACTTGAAAGAACGATAAGACAATCTTCTTACAAGAGTCTTTATCTTCTTATTAGAATTAGAAGAAACATACTCGTAAATAGGATTATCATTTGTCAATACAGTATCGATATTTGCAGTTTGCGTCTTATTTTCCTTAATTCCTTCATGAAATTGGTCGGGTTGGGTGTATAATCGAGAAATATCTGACTCTGTCATTCTCTCATAATTTTCAAAGGATCTTTTCTTGTAATAGTTTAATGAGAAATTAGTTTTTTGAAGGCTTGACTGCATTCTGAATAGTTTTCTCTTAGAGGCCTCAAGGTATTTTACATCTACAGAATTTTCCGAAACCAGAATTACCACTTTGCCGTTTGAGAACCTTCCGGTTCTACCTTTTCTTTGTATAAACCTTATTTCACTTGGAACAGGCTCGTAGAATAACACAAGATCAACGTTAGGAATATTGAGGCCCTCCTCAGCAACAGAAGTAGCAACAAGAACTGGAAACTTACCCTCACGAAAATCGTCAAGTATTGACAATTGCTTATCTTGACTAAGGCCTTTTACGCCATTCCTACTGGCTTGGCCATAAAATCCCTTGCATTTTATACCATTTTCTTCCAGAAATAACGTGATCTCTTCAAGAGTATCTCTATATTGAGAAAATATCAAGACCTTTTTCTGTGCAATAGAAGAACTTGACTGTGCAATAGGTAGTGATTCAATTTTTTTAGGAGTATTAACAATGGAATTTTGTGAAAACTTTGACAACGTATTTTTTTTATGATCAGATAAAGTCGTTGAATCCGGTTTAAGAAATTGGTTGATTACGAACAATAATTTAGCTAATTTGGGTTCTGCCTGACCAATATTTTTGTTTAATATTGCCTCGATTTGTTGCACTCGTGTATCCAAGAACAAGTAATTATAGGATTTACCAGAATTTTCTTTGGAGGCATTGAGGAATTTTCTCAAGGCAAAGGCACCCTGTGATTCAATTAAGTCACGACAATAAAGTAAGATCATAGATAGTGATTGATACCTTAATGCAGTAATTAAGAAAAGATTTGGTGCTTTTGGATCAAGATTCAAAGTTATATAGTCCCTAAGCGATAGTAAATCCTTTTTATACACGCTATCCGCTCGTTTCTTTTTCAATAGTCTATTCTTGATGAGCCAATTGATATTATCATGGATCATCGAGGTTAAAATGTCAGATATTTCCAAATGATAGTTATTCAACACAACGCGTTGATATTCTATATCGGTATCATATACATATGGTAATACATCATCCTCACGTTCTTCCTTTGAAATTATTTGTTCTATAAACAAATTGCCACATACCTCTTTGATTTTATCTTCAGTATAACCTGGACTTGCAGATAACCCAAGTACAAGTGGAGGATCATTGTTCTCCGAATCACGATAGAATTGATTAGATATACGGGTGTAACTATAATCTTTAACTGCCCGATGAGCTTCATCATATACTATTAGATAAAAATCATCTTTTTTCAATAAATTATTACAAAGATCATTATTAACGAGCTCAGGAGTAGCAAAATAAACTCTAATTTCTGAAGAATTCCACAATACTTTCCTAATTTCAGGTGCAGTTTTTCCAGTCAAGCAAACACATTGGCTTGCAAGAAGAGTATGTTTTCTGAAGAGATCAAAATGCTGAAACACTAGAGGCCGGGTTGGGGCTAGAATCAGAATCTTAGAATCTTTCCAATTCAGCAATATATCAAGACAGATCAAAAGTGCGACAATGGTCTTACCTAAGGAAGTAGGAATAACAACTAAAGAATTTCTATACAAAGACTTTAGTACAATGTCTTGTTGATATTGACGAAATATCAGCGAATTTTTTCTTAATAGAGGATGTGTAAAATATTCTTGGACCAAATCTATAAAAGTATTAAATCAAATGGGGCGAATGCTATTATCTATCAAATATGAAAATCTAAATCTCGAATACGTCGTTTGATTCACCTTTAACTACAGTTTTTCTTTCTGGATTAACATTATCGATTGATTGTGCTAGTTGTAAAACTTTGGAATTTCCTATTAATTCAAGAATTGAGTTAAGTTCCTCTGAGGATTTTATTACAATACCCCTCTTTTTGCTTGGGGCGCCATTTGAATTGAGTGGATTAATCTCTATTGCAATAGTAGGAGGTCTACCACGATATTCAGGAAGTTTAAATAAAAAAACACCGGCTATACTTGTGGGCTTTCTTTCCCAGTCTTTGCCTTCTTTTAGAAATTGTAGTAATCTCTCCTCACTCGACATATTGCTATCAAATTATATGCCGTAGACTGTCCTTTTAATTTAACTATTGGATTATTATTCGGCCCTTTGGTTACAAGATTACTAGGTTATGGGCCAATAAAGAAAATCACCATATTGGTCGAAAAAAGTGAGGCTAATTTCTCATGCAAGATAAAAGATTCAAGGATTTGGACACCCAAAAAATATGTTTAAATAAAAAAACACCGGCTATATTTTATATATAAAAAAATAGAAATAACTAGATTAACATTTGATAAAGGTACTATCTTAATAAAAGGCCCATTTAATACCCCTTATTCAGTATTTGATCCAAGAATTAATGGATATCGCGCCCTAGGTCTTGATTATTCAAACATAATAAATTATCTTAGAAAAAACGAAATAGAATATGAAGATAGAGTACCCAATTACCTCATTGCTATTCACAAAGGACATTACAACAGTAACAGTATTGGCAAGTTAAGGGATTATCAAAGCGAAGCACTGACAAAATGGAGGATAAATAACATGAAAGGATGTATAGTTCTCCCCACAGGGGCAGGAAAGACAATAATTGCCTTACATGCCATTCTAAGAACAAACACATCAACACTGATAATTGTTCCGACATTAAACTTAATGGAGCAATGGTTTGAATCGATATCCAGTATGGTAAGAGAAAAGGATCAGATTGGAAAACTAGGAGGAGGTTTCGAAGAAGTTAAGAGCATCACAATTACAACTTATGATTCAGCATATCTAAAATCATCTTATCTAGGTAACAAATTTGAATTTCTAATATTCGATGAAGTTCACCATCTTGGATCTGACAAATACTCTTTAATCGGAGAGCAATTCATTTCTCCTTTCCGTTTAGGATTAACTGCAACTATAGAAAGAGAAGACGATAAACATATCAATATATTCAGATTGATAGGTAACATAGTATATAAAAAAGATTTTTACGAACTTTCACAACAAAAACATTTAGCAAGATTTAATCTTAAAAAGATCAAGGTTAGTATGTTACCACATGAAATATCTCGATATAATAGGACCATCTACGAATATAAACAATTGTTAAGAGAATCAAAAATTTACTATCCGTTAAAATTAGAAAAGCTAATCATTATGTCTGCATCAAATGTTAATCTCAGAAAAGCACTACTTTTAAGAAACGAAGCTTTAGATATTGCACTTAACAGTCAGGCAAAAATCAAAGAACTTGAGAAAATACTGGAAACTCACCAATCAGAAAAAATAATCATATTCACTGTTCACACGAAACTTGCATACAACATATCCAACAGATTTTTGATACCCGTTATTACAAATAAAACCAAGAACGAAGAAAGAAATGAAATTCTGGAAAAATTTAGGAAAAGCCATTATAGAGTCATAGTCACAACAAAGGTTTTGGATGAGGGAACTGATGTACCAGACGCAAATATGGGAGTAATCTTAAGCGGGACAGGCAGCAAAAGAGAATTCATTCAAAGACTTGGAAGACTACTTAGACCAAAACAGGAAACGGAAAATTTAGCAAATCTTATAGAGATAATTTCTTCAGATACTAGCGAAGTTTTTACAAGTAGTAAGAGAAATAAAGCGATAAGGAAGGTACATGGCGGCTAAGAAATCCAAAAAAGATTAAATGATGATCATGTCTTAATCCACTATGTCAAGACAAAAAAATAATTATCATTGTTGTTGTTTTTTTTTGGACCTCAGTTAAATGTAAATACAAGGTGTCAAAAATAGAAAATGCTCCCGGTCGATCTACTAAGATACAAAATAGATAACAAAAACCATAGAATAGGTCCAGTTTTATGTTCTTTTGAACAGAACTCAAAGGATATAGAATTAGCATCTCATATAATACAGACTTTTGATTATTGTCATAAACAAAAGTTAACTAAAGAAAAATTAGATGAAAATCTTAGAGATATGGAAGTCACCTACAAAGATTATAAACTTGTTAGGGGACTAGCAGCAGTATTAGAGAGAAGGTGCATATTTAAGCCATTATCACAATCATACTCAAAAAATAATAGCGATACTAAAAACGATAATACAAGATATAGTCAAGAATCAAATGATTTAATGAAAGAGCTAAGTGCGATAGAGATAAGGCGAATAGTATTTGACGAATCAGCCAGAAAGGGGATACCGACAAATGAGAACAAACGAAAATTACTATTAGAAGATATTTCAAATAATTTAAAAACTTCACCGCATATTTTATCAAAAATGATGTGGTCGGATCTGGATGAGAATGCAATAATTGATGTGTTCCTACCCATTGCTCCAGATAAATTACTATTGATGTATAACATTTCTCTTATTCAGACTTTGCTTTTTGGTTGTTTAAAAATGAGAATAGTATTAGATGTTACCTCTAGTGCAGGTACATTATGGAAAGAAGTATTAAGAGAGGTAAAAAGGCTTGGATTAATGTACTGGTTAGAAATCGAGGACTTTGAACAATCAGGCTATAACCACCAATCTAATGACAAATTATCCAAGGAAAAAAAAATCGTATGTACAATTGAAGGCGCTTTAAATGTCTTGAAAATGACCGATAGATATGGAAATGCAATAGCAAAAATATTTCCAATTATTTTAAAATCAGATAGATGGTCAATAAATGCTGACATCCTAAGAATAACAAATAGCGGCAAAAAAATTGTATATGAATTTGAAATTAATCAAAAGTCTTATCCGCGTTCTATCCCTTCATCTGCAGATTTCAGTATTTATGAAAAGGATATTGTATATTTAAGGAGTTTAACTAGTCAAAGTCAATCGGTAGTTAGACTAACATCTGCAAACAAGAAATACAAACACGATCAGAACTTTAATACAGTAATACCAGATAACATAGCATCCCACGAACTTATCCACAATTCCCCGAAAGCTGGGTTTGATAGCAAGATAGAAAGTAAATTCCAACAGCAGTTTGAGTTATTTCAAACGGGTTGGAAAATTGAACGAGAACCCGAACCGATTGTAACTAAACAAAAAACTGCATTCATACCTGATTTTTTATTGTCTAAATTCAATTATCAAATAATTGTAGAAATCATTGGTTTTTGGACAAAGGAATACCTTGAAAGAAAATTATCAAAAATACACGACATAATTCAAAATAAAAGCAAGGAAGAAAAATTCTTTATGATCCTTATTATTAACCACGAAAATCTGATGTCATATGAAAATACTGATAATGAGAAATTAGACCAAGTCAAGGGAAGTAGTAACGTATTAATAACTTCATATAAGAAAGACAAGCTATTCTTTAAAGATATTATTTCGTTTCTTAAAAAAATTGATAACTATTACTTAAATGACGAGCTCTTAAATGAAGAGAGTCAAAGTATTCTTATAGAATATGTCTCAAGATTTTTAAGAAAATTTAGGAATTCAGAAAAGGATATTATGTCAATAAGCGATCTAGAAAGATTTTTGGAAACAGAACAATTAGATAACAATCTCTTGAAAATTATGTTCAAAGATTTAGTAGATAAAAATGTCAAGTTTAAGAAGCAATTTAATGAAGAGCTAAGTAGTAATAGACTGTCAATGGTAAATGATCTCTTACTTAAAGAGGAATTTGTTAAAGAAGTTCTCGATGAAATTAAAGAAAAGCCGACCGTCAGAGAAGCTTCCGTGGTAATGACTTCAAAAGGATTGCCAGAAAAAATACATATTGACTTGCTTTCATTTTTAGGATTTAATATTGAATGGAATAGTTTAGATTTTTCAAATGCTAAAATACATTTTAGAAAATAGCAGATTCCATTTCTCCCATCAATGTTACAAAAAAAAGTTTGTTTATTGAAATTAGATACGTGATTGACTTTAATTGTTGGCAGTATGTTAGCTTGTATAGGAGGCCTAGACTGAATTATAGAAAGTAACAGATTTAAAACAAGAGGATCTTATAATAGAGGTTTAGGACGCCGGGATAAAAGAATTGAAAACAACCAAAAATGATACGGAATCTGATCAAAAAAAGAAATCCGATAGTGTAGAAGGAATTGGAGTTAAAAAAGACAAATGGTTAAGAAATATCAAAGAAAGTTGGAGAAATGTCCAATGCAGTTGTGGAAGTGACTTTCATTTTGATGGCGACATCGACAAGCTCTTTGAGTGGGAAAACATCCATCTGAGACATCTTGCATCTGATTCGGATAATCATTCCATAATATCATTTTATCCTACGGACATGATAATTTATTATCACTCTAAATCTGGGTACGTCATTGAGCGAAGGAAACATAAAAGTCATGAAATAAGTGAGATCAACCAGTCATTAATGATGGGCAAAGTAACAATGACAGGAGTGTAATAATGATTTTTTGGACATGGGATAAAGTGTCTGACAATTAGCGACAATGATCATATCTTAATTATAGGAGCCGGTATTCTTGGAACTACTTTAGCGTATGCAATATCTTCACTATGTAATACAAAGATCACCATCTTAGAACAAGAAGAAAAACCAGGGCTACATACGAGTTCAAGAAATACAGGTAAGGTACATGCTCCGTTTATATATAATCCCGAAAAGAAAAAAGTTTGGGCCAAAGCTGCAGCATATGGATATGATTTTTTGAAAGACTACTGTCGTTCTAACGGATTAGCGTTTATTGAGGATGGAGTAGTTGAAGTTGCAGCTGATCCGAAATCCGAAAAGACACTCCACCAATACTTTGAATGGGGCATAAAAAATGGCCTGAACGAATCTGAAATTACGATTCTAAGCAAAAGGGAAGTATCAACAATTGAGCCCCATGTAAGGTGTCAAGCTGCAGTATTCTGCAAGAAAGATGCATCAGTAAATTATGGTCAGATCACGCAAACAATGGGGAACCAAATACCCATCAAGAACAAACGAGCGAGAATCATAACATTTTCTAAGGTTGTTGATATTCGAATAGAACCCTCAAAACAATCTATAAAAGTAGAATACTTTGATTCTTTGGAAAAAACGAAAAGGGAAATTGACTGTAGTTTTTTAATAAATGCTGCCGGCAGCAATTCGATCAATATTTTGAATAAATTGAGAATAGAGCATCCATATCAAGATCTTTTGTTTAGGGGCGAATACTGGATTGCCCCATCAAGATACAACGACCTAACGAGGCATAGTATCTATTCGGTACCTCAATTTCAACAATTTCCTTTTCTAGATCCACACTGGATAATCAGGGTCAGTGGAACAAGGGAGGTAGGTCCAAATGCATGTCCAGTATTATCACCATATGGATACAATAATTTTACAAATGCAAAAGAATTTCTTCCTAAAATATATGGATTAATATCCAAAAAGAATCATGGAATAAATAGAACGCTTTTTAGAAAGGAATTACTCGATCTAGTTACCAAAGAAGCATTGAGCAGTATTTCCAAAAGGTACATGATCAACAGAGTGAAAAAATTTCTTCCCTCTATAGACCCAAAGGAGTTTAGGACCCGTGGAACAGCTGGTATAAGATCGGTTCTAATAGACAAAGATGGTAGTTTTGTATCAAACCCGGTTTTTATCCTACGAGACAATATTTTGCACATACTTAATTATAATTCTCCAGGGGCCACAGGTGCCATCCCTATTAGTTATGCCATCATATTCAAGCTTTTAAGTGAAGGAATACTAAAGTGCTCTCAGGAAACCATAACTGCTCAGAAGGTTGCTCCGTTTGATGTGAATCTAGTAAACGTATGCAAAGAGGAACTCGATATCGATATCGCATGGCAATAAATCTGTCAACTCCAATTGAACAATAATAAAAAACAATACGCGTCCAGAAACATAATAAATATAGGAACAAATTATAGTAATAAAATATCAAATTAGGGATCATAGTCTAGCTTGGTATGATGCCAGCCTCGGGCGCTGGAGGTCGTCGGTTCAAATCCGGCTGATCCCATTATAACAAAGAGACTGAGAGCGCATAATTTTTAGGGTTCTATGCAAATATTTTTTAGAATAAAGGCAAAGTACTGCAACAATAGATTCGTTGTTCAATTAACTATGAATATTATAAATAATTCAAAATTACTTCCATTTTATACATTAAATTGATATTTCAAATAGATTTTTGAAAATTTTTTTCATAAAGATTTGTGAGCTAGCAAATTTTAAATAGTGTAATAATGAAATAAGAATAAATTATTAATTTGGACGATTCAGAAGACAAGAAGGAAAATAAATCTACTACAGACGATCCTGCAGAGCTCAAAGAAAATTTGATTAAAACTAACACAAAAACACAACAGTCTCCCAATCTGGTCCAAGAAGGCATTATTGCAGGAAAAAAAATTGCAAAGATTTCTGTCATAACTTTATTGGCCATAGGTGTCGTAGAAATAATAACTGGAATATTAAGTGGCAGTGTTGTTGCTACTGCTGATGGTATTGACTCGATATCTGATGCCGTGATTTCATTTATAGTATTGTTAGGATTGAGAATTGCACATAAACCAGCTGATAAGAAATTTCATTTTGGATATCATAAAGTTGAAAGTTTTTCAGCATTAATAGCGGCAATAGGAATGATAGTTATTGGTGTCATTATTTTTTACAATTCTTATCAAGCATTAATCCATCCTCATGAAATCAAACATCCTTACATTGTCATGGCAGTCTTGGCAGGAGCCAGCGCGTTGTCTCTACACAGGGCATTTCAAATGCAGCTCATAGCCAACAAATACAACTTACTTTCCCTAAAAACAGACGCAAGAAATTCCATAAAGGATGGTTCAGCATCGGTTATAGGATTTTTTAGCATTCTTGTTGCCACACAGTTTGGGTTTGTACAGATGGATGGAATTGGTGGAATGATAATAGCAGGATACATTTTTTCAGTATCATATTTGTCTTTAAAAAAGTCATCTTTGATACTAATTGACTCTTGGCAAAATCCAAAACTAACAGTAGTTATTAAAAACATTATATCCGAGCAATTTAGTGACGAGAAAATAGTGGTAAGAGATGTTTTGCTTCGGTCTTCAGGAATGGTGGATCAAGCTGAAATACATATTGCTGTTGATGGTAAGGAGTCTCTAGAAGAAGTGGAAACATTATCTCAGAAAATTCAGTCCGTAATCAGTTCTCATTTTCCATCCATTGAAAGGGTTGTGGTAATCCCCCATCCATATACTGCCTCCGAGACACGAGTAACTTCAAGGATGGACAGATTTAGAAACATCAAATTAAAAAGACCATATTATTCGAGCAGAAGTAATAAAAGCGAACAAAATCCAAAATAATTTTTAAAATATTATTGGCAGTCACAGCTTTAATTCTGGTTGAAATTATGTATAAAAAAGCATAGTATAATACTATAGATGATAAACATAGAATTTAGTTTATATACTATTGCAGATACCCAAATATGATGAATATTATCGTTAATGTGAACAGAGCATTAATTACATCAACAGTTTTAGCGATTTCTTTCATACTTCTCTTAGGTCCAGCTTCTATGACCATGAACGCATTTGCTACAACAAACACTGCTAATCAAGGTATCGGCCAATCACAGGCTTCTACTCAATTGGGCATTTGTGTGTCTGGTGACGGTACTCTTTTTTCATGCAATAACTTGAACGCTCAAGGTCAAACAAATACAGGTAATAACGCATTGGCACAACAAGGTGGCGATGATGATGATGATGACAATGGTAATACTGCTAATCAAGGTATCGGCCAATCACAAACCTCTAACCAAAACGCGTTATGTGTCTCAGGAACAGGAACATTTGTATCATGCAATAATTTGAATGCTCAAAACCAAGCAAATAGTGGAAATAATGCACTGGCACAACAAGGTGGTGGTAGTGTCGGAGGTAACCAAGCTACCCAAAGTATCGGTCAATCACAAACCTCTAACCAAAACAGTGGTGTAGCTTCTGGTGGCGATACAACAGGCTCAGGCAATAACCAAAACACCCAGAGTCAAACAAACACTGGTAATAACGCAGCAGCCCAAAGTGGTGGTAGTGGTAGTGGCGGAGGTAACCAAGCTACCCAAAGTATCGGCCAATCACAAACCTCTAACCAAAACAGTGGTGTAGCTTCTGGTGGCGATACAACAGGCTCAGGCAATAACCAAAACACCCAGAGTCAAACAAACACTGGTAATAACGCAGCAGCCCAAAGTGGTGGTAGTGGTAGTGGCGGAGGTAACCAAGCTACCCAAAGTATCGGCCAATCACAAACCTCTAACCAAAACAGTGGTGTAGCTTCTGGGGGTAACACAGCTGGATCAGGAAATAATGTAAACACACAAACCCAGAACAATACTGGTAATAACGCAGCAGCCCAGCAATAATTTTTTAATTTTTTTCAGTTTTTATAAATAATTAGATACAAGGAACCTCCTAGACCATTGACATATATTTATTTTCTTGGTTTTCAAAATTAATGAAAAGATACTTACGTCGTATAAGTATCGGAAGCTATTTGAAAGTAAATTGAAACGTTTTAAAATATCATTCAGTTATTGAACAAGAGCATTTTTAACTCACTTGAAAATTGAGGCAGAGAATCAGAATCCAAGAGAATAGAACTTGAGCACCAATTTTCAAAATTGTTTGTGTTAAATCACATAGTTTTGCAAAGAATGAATAGGTTGAATTAACAAAATCATTGAATGAATAAAAAAACATGAAGAAAGATGAATGGTTTTAGTCAGTCTTTTTTAATCAACGTATATTTGATTTATTTAAATGATGAAGATAACTAACGAACGTTAAATCAAAAAGATAAGCACAAAGAAAATGAAAAATAATATCCTATGAATTCGTATCCTAGTACTATCTGCACAGACTCTTGAATATCCTCTTTAAGGTGATCCGTTAATTTAGGACATTTATTCTCAACTTGAATTTTTGCGTGAAGCTTTTCCTCCGGCTCGAGCTACTCTAGATCTAGTTTCTGCGCTAGCCGCCTGTAATCCTCGTTCATCATGTTTTGCTTTTCCTCCGGCTCGAGCTACTCTAGATCTAGTTTCTGCGCTAGCAGATGCCAAACCCCTATTATTGTTGCTATTCTTATTATTTTGAGGCATTATGTCAAGACATGTTAAACATAGTATTTAATCACTATTACCTTCACGTTACTTGCTGGACCAAATCCAGAGTCTTTAAATCGCATTGTATCTAGTTTAATGTATGGGCCAAGCATGTGAACATATCGAAAATGCAAGAGAAAATAAGGATGTGCAAGATTCACTTGAGTGTAAAAAGTGCAAAAGCAATGGATTGCATTGGGTAGCCTTGCGTATGTGCCTGACCTGTGGGCATATTGGATGTTGTGATTCCTCCGTAGGACTACACGCAAGAAGGCATTACGAAGAGACAAAACACCCTGTAATGATTGAGTTGCCAAACAAATCTTGGAAATGGTGTTATGAACATAATAGATATGGCTAATAAAGTGAAATGAAAAAATTCTAACTGCTCCAAGGAATATGATACGAAGAGGCCTTTCGCCTACAAAGTATAATAAGTATTCAGAATTTTCTTTCAATACATCCAAACAACCTCTCGAGATTTTTTTATAAACATGAAAAAGTGTATTAAATTCTTGAATCGAGTCGCCGTTAAAATGAGACAAGAGAATTCTTGTTATCTAACTTTATTGCCTTTATTCATTGAATATAGTTGTTTATAATAGTCATTTTCGAGAATGAATAGTGTCTTGTTTGATAGAAATCCCTAGTTTCGATATATTTTATTGTAATTATCAAGTGCTTTATAGTCTATTGGTAATTCATGAATAATTCAAATGGCTATAATTTTGTCCTCAAATTTAATCTTTTTATCAATTGTAAAGGCTCTGTTCACTTAATATGTTTTATTTCATTGTTATGATAGTCTACAAAGAGCCGCAGCCAATTCCGTACATGCTTTAACTTGCAATTCTTTATTCTACAAGGAAAGTAGTCATCGAAACTTTCGGTTCTATCCTTTATGTATTGCATCTTTCTTTCAATCAGACTTTTCTCAAGAGAGGAATGAATGTGATGATCGAGATTTAAGAATCTACAGGCCATTGGATACCAAGTACCTCCATCATCAGTCGAAACTGGATGAATTCCATGAATCTTGACTAAATCTGAAATGAATCTTTCAGCTACAAACATGTTTCTTTCTTTAGAGATAGACAGTGCGAGAATTTGCCTGTTTTCTGTCTGGTTCAGTTGCAACCCAGAGCCAGACAAACTCTGATCCCACATTCAACATGGTCTCATCTATTATATACTCTAGAACTCTTCTTCTAGTTGACTTCAGCTTTTGAGGCTTGTACTTTTGAATCCAATTCCAGATGGAGACATGGTTTCTTTTATACATCTGAGACAATCTTTCCGAGGCTTTTCTTAAAGATAAACCTGAAAAGTACAAATGTAAGCCATAATACACATACTTTGAAGGCGTTCTGTTTCTAGTAAGCATAAAAGAAATGGAATGCTTTCAAGCTATAGGCTTATCGTTAACTGAACAGAGCCATTGTAAAGGATTATTACTGAATTAGGTGATGTACAAACTACAATCTCAGATACGACATCACCAAACATTTCGTCAAGCGATAAACCTTCATTTAGAAATAAGTTAAATAATGATAACGAATTAACAGATATTAGAGGAAGTAAGAAAACAATCACTCTCTTAATTCCAAAGGTTCCACTCAGATTAACAGATTCTTTATAAACGCCTTTACATGGTAATTGTTATGAATAGCAACAGTTATACTTTTTTGCTGTTAGGTGTGACAATTTTATTTATTTTTGTTGCATTAGCAAATACACAATCATCGTCATTCTCACTGATCCCAGCTTATTCTACTACCCAAATAGGAGAGGAAGATTCTGAAAATAATGATAATACCCTGGGACAAATTGAGGAAACTGAAACTTCTCAAGAGAATGCAGATTTTGAGATATCAGATGAGAGTAAATAACAACAGAGAGACACCTGATTCGGAAGACCCATCTCAGGTCCAGCAACCATCCCAAATAGATATGACATCTCCTAACGTTTTAAGTGTTACCCCAAATGTGAGCACATCTGGTATTCCAGTAACTACAACTATAACCGTGACATTCAGCGAACCAGTGGATGCTTCAACCGTTACCCCCGATACGTTTACCCTGGAAACTGATAATAACAAGGTGCAGGGAAGCATTTCACTAAGCACAGATGGAACTACTGTGATATTTACTCCCGCTTCAGCTTTAGCCGGTTCGTCGATATACACGGCAACAATTTCTGATGTCAAGGACTTGGCTGGAAACACCATGAATTTTGCATCACCATGGTCGTTTACTACTGAGTCTGAAGTTTCATCACCATCACAAACACCACCATCACCACCTCAACAGCCTTCTCCATCAACACCTTCTAATCCTAATGGTGGCGGTAGTAGCGGTGGTGGAGGTAATTCTGGAAGTAGTAGCGGTGGTCCAGGAGGAGGAGTTTTAGGAGATATAAAGACCAGTCCAACAGAGAAAGATGTCCTCAAAGATGCTGCACAATACGTCGAGGATGAAAAGATGGTAGATAGAATTCTGCCAATCATATTATCAAAGATGGATAAGAGACAATTAGCAACAACCGTGCTTCCGTACCTAGATTTGCAAGTGTCGGTGCGGATAGGTGAAGGAGAAACAAAAAATGCAGAGGGTGATACTCCACGTAATATCGTTACAAGAGGCTCTTGTGCTGGAGATGAAATTTTAATCGGTGGCGGATTTCAAGCTAGTGGGGCATCTAAAATCTACTACAATACCATTGATAATGGACAATGGCGTACCTATGCGTCACATAATCCTGTTGATCTTCCTTCATCTACCTCTAGTACTGTTGCATCATACCCTATTTGTCTAAAAGCTGAACTAGTACCAAAAGACCCTAATGCACCTACTTTGACCAATGGAGGATCTTAAAGAAGTTTTCCACATCTTTCTAATTTTGGATAGTCGATTCTGAAAATCATAGTAATGGCCAGGTAAATCCTTTTGACTTACCTGCACCTTTAAAATAATTATGTATAGATATATCGACCCTTCGAATAATTTATTTTTGAAAAACGATAAAATTTATCAGAGAATCATAAATCAACTCGATTCAATTGTTTCTAATCTAAATTCAGAAGAGGGTAAACAGCTAATGTTAAGAATGATTTCTAGCTGTTATCATAAATATCATAACGCGATAAGGACTAAATCAGAAAGCGACACAGAACTACTTTTTTCAACTATAATGGCGTTACTTATAGAACAGAGTCAAGAAGTTGAGAGACTAAATTCGATAATAAGGGCTGGACCAAATTAAGGTTGAAATAATGATAAGACATGACATAAAAGATGGAGTCTTTAAGCTATATTGATATCAAAAGTAATTATGGTCAGCTATCAAGATAAAATAAGAGATTTGGAGATTTTGAACTTTGTATAGTACTTTGTTTATACAATGTTCGTTATTCACAGTATACAGTATCCCGTCAACTAAATTACATTATAAAGTCGATTCATACAAGTCTATAGATTAATTCCTATTTCCATTCCCAAACTATGCCTTTTATTTTTCCATCGTTACGTGTTTCATATTCAAAAACACCTACCAAATCTTTTAAAAACGACAGTTTTTTGGTCGAGTCAGTATTATAAAAGATCGAACCTATGTCTCTTCGGGTTTCACCGGCTATTCTAGCAATACTCTGACCTTTCCAAGTAACTCTTTCAGACCCGTCAAGAGTAGAAATCAGTCCAAAACCCTCCCCATAAATCGTACCGTCACTTTGGAGAATACTGTTATAAGTAACTAAATTCGTGACATCAATACCTTTTATTACGCCAGTTTGAGATATTGTACCTTCAAGTAACGGATTACCGTCTTTAATTCCAACAATTCTCCTATTCTCAAGCTTTCCTTGACCTTCATATATAATATCACCAAGCATTTCTAGGATCTAAACAATTAAAACTATTTATTAACAGCGTCGATGAATCTGAGAATAATATTGCTGAAGTGTTCGGTTATTAAAGTATATTTTTTAGTATTTGTCAATTTCTTCTTCAGTCATCTTCTGGTTATCGTTAGTTCCCAATCACAGTCAATTTAGATAACTATAGAAATGGAAGTAGAATAATTTCATTGCCAAAGTGCAAAATAAATCAATTATATTGAAAACAAGTACTCAGGATCTCAATATGGTATTAGGGTAACATAAAGGCAATTATAGACATCCTATGATACTTTTGAGAAGATAGAAACACTATTAGAGATACTTACTTTTATAGATATCAATACAGTACTTTATAACGGGAGTCCGGTTGTATCCTATTTTCCCATTAACTGGTATTAAATCTTCTTAAGGATTGATTTAATACTATTCTTAGTGCAAAAATACCAACAAAGAAAGCAAAATTACCCAGATTGGTAGATATAGGTTCAGATAATATTGTAATATTGGTCATAAAAATTCCTAATTTGATAATTGCACTTGCAGATTCGAATTCCAACGCCAATAATAGCCCTCTAACTAGGCCCCTTAACGAATTATTTCCCCTCATTTCCTTCTTTCTAAAAAACTTTTTCTTTTTTTGAGCAAGATGTCCATTCAAAAGAGACGAGAAAGAAAAATCATATTGATGACCTGCAACGGCCTTAGACATCAAAGCTTGGAATACAGAAACTGCAATTATTGTTACGGCGATAAAATCTAGTACCCATGTTATGGTCGTTAGGATTTCGATAAGGAGTTCAGAAAAATTAAGTAGCAATTCTCAACTACCAATTATATAAGAAAGTTGATACTAACTTTCATTATTGTTCTTTGACACGTCAGCGTCTGTATCCATTTTAATTTTGCTAATTCGATGTCTCTCTATTTCTTTTGATAATGACCAACTAAGGCCGATTCTAATCCCAACTATCACAGCAAGTATTGCCAATTCGTTAATTCCAGGGAGAAGAATTGTCTTCAAGATATCGCTTCCTACTTCAAAATCCAATGCAAGAAGCATTCCTCTTGCTAATCTTAGTCTAATGGTTTCTTTTTCGTGTGTTTGTATTGCCCTTGATTTTGTCAGTATTCTAAGAAATGAAATTAGAGCAACAAACGCAGATACAGCTATGACGATACCAGCTGCAATATCAATAGCAAAAGTAAGGATTTCAATATAAGGTCTAAGGATTTTATCTAGCGCCTCTGTTAAAGCGACAATATCGTAATTCATCTACATAATTCCCCTTCTACCATTTTTGCTAATTTATCATTAGTATTATATTTAATTGACTATTAAAAGTAATAGTGCATACCTGACATGTTTTGGTCAAAATAATTTAGTAAAGCCAGTTAATGAACAGATCATTAATCATATTTGTAACTCCTTGTTAGTTGCATTGAATAACCCGTTAGGTATTGAGAAACCACTGACAAGAAAATAATTTGATCAAATCAATTTTGAGAGATAAATATTATTGCTCCTCAAATTACCAATGGCAAAACATCTATCAAATTTGCATTCAGAACGTGCTGACACTATGTGAATAGTTAGACAGATGAAGTAGAATTCATCCATCCATTCTCAATAGTAGTAGACGATTATCACACTGGCAAAATGAAGTTGACTGCTTGATCAGCACAATGCGGTCATTTGTTTTGCTCTCCACTTGACTCATTAATATGGTCCTTTTTCAATACGAATTAGATATTAAAATGTGCTTTTCAGGTATTGTTACTAAGACTTGGACTAAACACATGTATTGAATATCTTAAATCATGGTTGTTTCATATACTATGATATATATCTGAATATATACATCATTCCAATAAATGACATTATCGCGGCAACTCCATTCATTGATAATCTTAACCAGTGTCCAGTTTGGAAATCTTTAGCTGTTTCCTGCAGTACAGAGATAGAATGTACGGATGTCCCTTCTAGAAACATAACAGTATTTTTAGGCCAAAAGTAAGCTGATGAGAACAAGAATTCCCCAACAAATATTACAAGCAGGCTCCCCATTATCCAATATTTAGATTGTTTAATCTTCCGTGTAAGAATTAGTGTCGCAATACCACTAACTAGTGTCAAAAATCCAATGATAGGAAAAAAGTCATCTGGTCCTGCAATAACCATAAAACCCATCGCCCTTTCCAATGATGATGGTACATCATGAAATATGTTAGGATAGATTATAAATGTCTCAAATATATTAGCACCAAAAGATATTATCGACAACCATGCAAAAATGGTTGTCACTCCAAACATCATAACAAATGATTTATTCATAATACGTAGCTTGTTCAAAAATTGGTTAAATGGGTTTTCATCACACGCAACGTCTTCTCCGTTTTCACCCGTAGTGGAAAATTTCTCTGCTATCAAATCGAATTAGACAACAGCGTACTTTATTATAACTTAATTCAGATAATAAGTAACAAAGATGATGAAATGAGTCTTTTCTAATATCTTGATTTTGTCCTTTCAAAGAGACTATACTAGATCAAAAGCTAAACTAGAGAGAAATAGTAACCAGTTTTCATTTATAAGTATATTTAAATAGACAGAGAAAAAGGAAATGGATGATTCAGTTGTTCTTTTATTGGGTACTATAAGCACTCAAGGAATCAAAATAATTAAAAATGTGAGATTTGTGCTGTGTTTTCAATTCCATGGTCCGTACGAGTTGTCATGGCCGCCCATCATGCCGCCCATACCCATTTCTGGTCCCATCATCTTGTCATGGCCGCCCATCATGCCGCCCATACCCATTTCTGGTCCCATCATCTTGTCATGGCCGCCCATCATGCCGCCCATACCCATTTCTGGTCCCATCATCTTGTCATGGCCGCCCATCATGCCGCCCATACCCATTTCTGGTCCCATCATCTTGTCATGGCCGCCCATCATGCCATCGCCATGAACCATTTTCATCAATTCCATAAAGGATACTTGTTTATCATCTAAGACGCTACCGTTCCCAGGATCTACTAGTACTCTGTGTATAGTTCCACTGGAGTCCAATGTAATTATGTTATATACGATATACTGTTTTTCAGGGTGAAGGAAAGCAGCGACAGTAGTAGCATTTGCTCCTACGGTGTCTTGTGCCGATGTGATAGCATCATTGATATTGATTTTTATCATTGATTTGAATGCATTGATTATAGGTTGAAAGATGGAAACTGAGCTAGTTATATCGTGTTCTTTTTCACTTGTTCCAAAAGTGGACCCCATAGACATGTTATCATTCATTGTCATGTCATCTGGATTGCCAAATGTTTGATGATTCATAGTATTATTTAATTCCTGCGCGTGAGTATTTGTCGTAGATGTAAAGACTAGTACAAAACTAAATAACAAAGCTAGGGAAACCACCACTATAGAAAAGTTTAGGTTCATTTATCTATCGTAGAATTAAAAGTATTTAAAGATATACAAAATCATCTACAAGATTATATCAATAATAATATTTTAATATCATTTTTCTGGAGGTTCGGAAAAGGATATGTTTATGCAGTATAGCATGGCAAATAATTCAAAGCATACCAACCAATTATCTCTTATATGAATTGCTAGAAGAAGAAAAAGGAAAAGATCCTTTAAGTTTGTGAAGCCTCTTAATTTTTTAGAATCATATTTTTCTCACTAGATATTTATAAATTAAAACGGGACGACGTATATCCGTATTACAACTATTAACTAAGAACGATCTTTTAGAAGATTTGAAAGGATAAAGAACTTAGAGACTAAACAGCAAGGCGATATTAAATAGCGTTAACAAAGAATCTGACGATATATTAATCGAATAAAGGATTATACTAATCAAAATTTCAGTTCCTATCTTGATACAATTTAATTAGGATAATATCCCATATTTTACATGTTAAGAATTCTCCATGGAAATATAGGATTCGGAGAGCCTCTAACTGAGGAAGAAACAATAAAATTTCTTACTACAGGCAGATTAAACTTACATCTCGGGACTATAGATGAGAAAGGCCATCCAAACGTTCATCCTGTATGGTTTTACTACGATACTGAAAATTACAGAATATACATAGAAACTTCAAAAAACTCCAAGAAAACAAATAATCTCAAAAACAATTCTGTTGCTTATTTTTGTATCGATGATCCGAATGCACCAAGAGGAGTACGTGGCAAAGGCGAGGTCAAGATTCATGAAGAAATTAGCTTCAACGTTCCTGTTGCAGAGAAAATAATGATAAAGTATTTGGGAAATACAGAGCATCCATTAGCACAGACACTATTGAATATGCAAAAGAGTGGTCAGTCAGTAGTTCTGGAAATATTTCCTCAATATTACTCTACATGGGATTTAGAGAAACACTAAAGAATTATCACATTTAATAAATTCCATATTATTATCTCATTTTGAATTGCGGCATATTTGCGATGAAAACCATTTTGGTATAGATGCAATACTCGTAATTGATAGCTTGTATGCAAATAACAGGCATGATTGAATGAATCACGGTGTCTAAATAAGTCAAACTAGATGATAGAATACCGATATAATTCCTTTTATACTAACCAATTATAACAGCACAGAACAATACGAATGAATACTATTAAAGGCTCTGTTCATTTAGCGTCAAGTCTATAGCTTGAAGATGTCCTATCTCTTTTATGAATACTAGAAACAGAACACCTTCAAAATATGTGTATTATGGCTTACATTTGTACTTTTCAGGTTTATCTTTAAGAAAAGCCTCGGAAAGATTGTCTCAGATGTATCAAACGAAATCATGTCACTATCTGGAACTGGATTCAAAAGTACCAACCTAAGATTATCAAGACAAAACAAAGAAGGATATGTGAATTCATTGTAGATGAAACATTGCTTAAGGTTGGTTCAGAATACACATGGTTATGGGTTGCAATAGATGCGAAAAGTAAGGAAATTCTCTCACTATCCATTTCTAAGGAGAGAAACATGTTTGTTGCGGAACGGTTTCTGTCAAACATAGTCAGAGACTATGGAAAGCATCCAGTTTCAACAGATGGTGGTACTTGGTATCCCATGGCTTGTCAATTCCTTAAATTAGAACACCATCTCCATTCCTCCTATGAAAAAAACTTGATTGAAAGAACAATGCAGTATATCAAGGACAGAACTGAAAGTTTCGATGATTACTTTCCCTGCAGGCTAAAGAACTGCAAACTAAAACACGTAAAAAACTGGTTGAACCTGTTTGTCGACTATCACAACAAGGAATTAAAACCTGTTAACTGAACAGAGCCCTATTAAATGATGAAAGATTAATAAATAAATGCACTTTGTACAAATTATTGTTTTAGATTATATATTCTATTATGAGCCAAGCCTATAAAGCAGTCAACCAGATATCCGTTCTAAGATTGCATTCGTATTGCAATTTGAAGAAAGTTGGAGAGATTTCTTTAATGACTATACCTTAAATTGGTCTCTAGGAGGTAATTCCTGGAGGGTCCAGGCATTGCCGTCAGGATCGTTAAAGTAAACGAACTTTCCCCAAACTTGTGTATCTACATCGGTAACATCTACACCTCTATTTTTGAGTTCATCGTGAGCAACTTGAGCGTCCTTAACTACCATTTGTAAACCCTTAATGCTACCGGGTTTCATACTGTCAGCAATGCCGATCCCAAAACAGATTGAACAGGCAGATCCTGGAGGTGTCATTTGAATAAAACGAAGTTTCTCGTTTACTGTATGATCATGGTCCAAATTAAAACCTACTTTGTTTTTATAAAAATCAATTGCACGATCTACATCAGTTACCGGTATTGCAATCAACTCGAGTTTCATTTCCATCAATAATTCCCCCTACGATTTAGATTAACAAAACAAGACTTAAAAGAAATCGGCTTGTTAATCGAATTACTTGAATAGATTTTCATGATTGTCCTTTGTATGTTCACGAATATAAAGATACAATGAATACTAGTTGTAATTAGAAATAATTTCTAAGCAAAGCACTTGCCTCTTTGAATGGATTCACAGTACGACACTGAGTGACTATAGATTGATCAAGTTTCCTTATTCAGAACCATATTTGTTTAGTGGCAAAATTTGTATGAAGAATATTTGATACCTTGAATTTCCATATCTTTAGAAATCCCCGGCAAATCCTGTTTCTAAATATTTAAATCTTCTTTTCGATCTGTACAAACAGTCATAGATTCAGTACGCAATTGTATACCATTATAAATCCCTCTGTTTGAATTTTGATGGCTTGCTTAAGTGAATATATATTGGAATATGATTATTAAATATTAGAACGTCTTGAGAATTCTTCTTTGAATTATGATAAGTTTATCGATCTTTTACTCGGATGACAAATCAAAATCTTATCAGAGTGGTGGCTATTCTAGACATCACGAGACCAAGACGGATTGGTAAAATAAACGGGTATACGAAAATGCAAAAAAACCAAGTTATGTGGAATTCAATTTAGTCGACATCGTAGATACCATCTTCCTCCTACTAGAATAACCATTACCCCATTCCAGAGGCAATACGCAAAAAATCACACCAAAAATGGACTGCCAAAATCAATTCATTTGATGAGTTTGTATTAGTAACTCCGGAATACAAACATGGAATTCCGGAAGTTTCAAAAAAAATGCAATCAATTTTGTATTTGCAGAACGGAATGATATAGTAGTCGGATTTGCTAGTTATGGAATTGCTGCGGGTTTCCGAGCAGGTGAACAATTGCTTTTGGTTATAGCACAAGTCAAGGGAGCAATTGTCTGAGCTCAAGTACACTGTCTTTAATTATCGATTTGAAAACTTAAGTTCAATCCTGCTACCTATCATAAAAAAATGGTCAGTGCCCCGTTAGACGAAGTTATTGTTTGGTAAAATGCTCTAAAGGCAGTCTGAAGTAAAAGCGATTAATCCTCAAAATATTCTACTCGAATTAGTAAAATAATCGAATTGTTTGAGAATCAATTCTCTTGAAAAAAGGTATTACAAATTACCCTCAATTGCTAAGACCATCAATTTCAGTTGCGATTAGTTTGAAAAGATCATATCGATCGAATAAAAAATATTTCAAGTAGCGTTAAATAGAATTGTCTACATTACATTTTGTTGCAATGTACAAATTAAAGACAGTAGTTTTTTTGGAATCATTTATTTTACCTCTATCATCTGATTGATTTTTTCTTAAGGTATCATCCAGATTGGGTTAGAGAGCAGTATAAGCATAATGATAGATTGTAATGCTTGCTTCCCTCATGCCTGCACAATAAGATTAAAAAATGTAGACATCGTTGAACCCGCAATGTCAGTAGCAGTTTTTATATCAATTAATTATCTATTATTGTATTTTAACTAAAAACCATAAAGAAGCATAACTTATATATATACTTTCATGTACTACTATTAGGCTCTGTTCACTTAATATGTTTTATTTCATTGTTATGATAGTCTACAAAGAGCCGCAGCCAATTCCGTACATGCTTTAACTTGCAATTCTTTATTCTACAAGGAAAGTAGTCATCGAAACTTTCGGTTCTATCCTTTATGTATTGCATCTTTCTTTCAATCAGACTTTTCTCCAGAGAGGAATGAATGTGATGATCGAGATTTAAGAATCTACAGGCCATTGGATACCAAGTACCTCTATCATCAGTCGAAACTGGATGAATTCCATGAATCTTGACTAAATCTGAAATGAATCTTTCAGCTACAAACATGTTTCTTTCTTTAGAGATAGACAGTGCGAGAATTTGCCTGTTTTCGGGTTCAGTTGCAACCCAGAGCCAGACAAACTCTGATCCCACCTTTAACATGGTCTCGTCTACAATATATTCTAGAATTCTTCTTCTTGATGCTTTCAATTTTTGAGGCCTGTATTTTTGAATCCAATTCCAGATGGAAACGTGATTTCTCTTGTATATCTGAGATAATCTTTCCGAGGCTTTCCTTAACGATAGGCCTGAAAAGTACAAATGCAACCCATAATATACATACTTTGAAGGCGTTCTGTTTCTAGTAAGCATAAAAGAAATGGAATGCTTTCAAGCTATAGGCTTATCGTTAACTGAACAGAGCCAGTAAAAACTATTAAACATAATCTTATCTAATATTCGTACCAGAATTAGGCTGGATGAAGCGCAGAAAGCAATATGTTTGATTAAGAATCTCGAATTTCCTATATTGTTTGTTATGTCTCAAATAAAACTTTGAAGAGTGTCTCCTTCTTCATTGACCTGTCTAATTGATTACTAATAAACCGAAATATTATTGAATTATACCATATTGAGAGAATTATTAGATTCATTGAATATTGTTAGAGGAAAATAAGAGAACGAATACTTGATATAAGAATCCTTATCTTTTGGATAAATTATTGATATAATAAAAGTATCAAAAAAAATTAAGGTGTTGGTGGATTTGGAGTACAAACTCCTTCTGCACCATTATCTGGATACACAGGTACACCATCCGGTAATATTATTGGAATTCCAGGTGAATGTAATCCACTTACGTTTGGACAATCATCGCCTGGAGGTCCTTGTTCACCTTGTGGTCCTGGAGGTCCTTGTTCACCTTGTGGTCCTTGTGGTCCTTGGTCACCAGTATCACCCTTTTCACCTTGTGGTCCTGGAGGTCCTTGTGGTCCTTGGTCACCAGTATCACCCTTTTCACCTTGTGGTCCTGGAGGTCCTTGTGGTCCTGGAGGTCCTTGTGGTCCTTGTGGTCCTTGTTCACCACCTATACAGTTAACTATGCAACTCCCAATTCCGAATAGCTGCGCATCTGCTGACTGTTGCAGCGATAACCCACTTAAGAACAATGCCGTGGTTACGAGCATCATTCCACTCAAAGATTTGATGGTAATCATTTTTAATCATTTTAGCAATAACAATTAGATTAAACTGAGTTTTGATACTAAACTATGTAATGGAAATTTAGAAAATAATTCTATTAGTTATTGAAGTCTGACGAGCATGATTACACATATGTCTGAATGACATGTATCAACGTGTGAACTGGTTTTTCGTATTGCAAACGAGAAGTGATAATTTGTGGTTTGAAAACCCAATGACCTCAAATCTACCTGTCTATATAAGTAAGAACATGTATAGTGGTTCGCTGAAGAAAATAGACTCGTATTGTGGTATGACCTTCATTACGATCTAGAAGAAAAACTATATGATTTCTAGCTGTACGAGATCCGGTAACTAACTAACTAACTAACGAATTGTCCGATTATTGTAAATCTAAAAATATTATGTTAAAACCGACAAATTGTTGCAATAATTATCATTTGATAAACTAAACTGGTACAATACCACAAGTAGCCCGGCCCAGATTCGAACTGGGGTCAAAGGCTCCAAAGGCCTCTATGCTTGGCCACTACACTCGGCATCAATTAAATACTACCGGGCTTCCGGGCATTTCTATATTGTATTTACGGATGTTATTAATTTTACGAATCTATTTTTTACTCATTGTAGAAATATATTTGATCAATTTTTCGATTGGATTTTCCATTTCCTTTATTATCCTATTTGCATTATCTCTAACCTCATCACACCTCTCTTGATCTGTTAGAAATGAATTTACCAATTTATCAAGTTGATAAGGAGTGAGAGCTTGTTTTACGAGTCCAATTTTTTTCAGATAATCGTCTATATAGAATTGGATAGGGGCTATAGAAATAGTCGGCTTGCCCAATAATGCGGATTCGGCAGTCATGGTTCCGCCAGCTCCTATAAAAACGTCTACCTTCTTTAGCAGATCTACCCCGTCTACAACCCGTTTTAGTACGGTGGCCTTATTTGCAAATCTCTTGGACATTTCTCTGATTTGGTCTGGATATCTGCATAAAACTATAACATTGGTTTTTGGACCAAAGGTATTGACAACGTGATCCACAAAAGACAGAGGCTGGATTCTTAGATTCTTGTTTGAAATGTAGGCGGCCTTTGATTCTTCCAGTCTTATCAATATAGATTTTTTACTGTCATCAATACCTAAACTTGCAAACAAATTCTGACTTGAATTTGATGAGGAGGAATTTGATTTAGAGGAATTATTGGAGTATAGAGTGCCTTTGACTGCCCTACTCTTGTATGTTTGGTCTAGCCATGCCATAGGGTCCAATCCATTATATTGGATTATGTCTTTTGGAGATATTCCGAATTTTTTCCAAGCTGTCAAGGGAATCGCGGATGGAGAAAATAAAGTTGATAATAGCGGAATCGTTAGTCTGGCAACAGCTTCGGCATGTGGGGAATCATTGAACCCAATATGTTTAATACCCAGACCAAAGGCAACACGAGAGGCCTCAGGGGATGAGAAACTTACCACTAAATCGGGAGAAAATTTTGATGCTATTTTTGTTAGCTCGACTATTCGCTTGGAACTTTGATAGAGCTTATCGTAAAGATTTGATCCGCCATGGCTACCTACTCGAATAAGATGTAGTCCTTTTAGTTTAGACAATTCGTTTGCTTCCCTATAATTTCTAGAGGTACTAAGTATATCATGACCGTCACCTTGCAAAATTGCAATAGCAGGGCTGAAAAACATTATCTGTTTGGGAGTTAATATATCGAACCAAATCTTCACATTCATAAGGTAATTCCGAGATGTTAAAAAATTCTTTCTCTTTGACTGATTGACTACTATTATTCCTTTTATCGATCGAAATTGCAGTTAAAATCAATAAATCCAAAACTAAATAAATAAAAGGAAAAGTAAGTTATTGGGGGAGTAGGGTATTTCAGGAAGGGTGCTCAAAGAAGGTGAAGGCGAAAAGTCGATGCATTCCGAAAAAGTACCTATAGATTATTTTGACAATTTTCGCAATGATAATGATAACAAGAAAATTGTTGCAACCAAAAAAAATTCAAAGGACGGTTATATTGTAATCTATGGATTAAGCACCGAAGGATACGAAATTGCCAAGAAGATAATACAAGGAAAATCCAAAGTGATCATTATCGACGAAAACTCCAGACTTGGAATAGTTCTCACTTCAGAAATAGTAAAAGAGTTCCCGAACATCAACTTCCTAACCGATGAGGAACCGCTTTTGAATCTGGAACCTTTTGATAAAGCCATCGTCAACGCACCAGTAATCTTTTTCGCTCCCAGAATTAGGAAAATCAATCAAGATGTAAAGAATGAAATAATTCAAAAATTTAAAGAATTGATTACGTATTTGACCAAAAATACAGCTATAGTTATCAATGTTCCACTTGGAATTGGGGGAAATAATGAGATAATTACCCTTATTGAGCACCAATCTGGTCTGATTGTTGGAACAGATATTTTATACTACTATGATCCAATGACACATAATAGTAACCCAAGTCAAATAATAATCGGGTCGTATCAACAACAAACTGACACCGACATTAACCCCTTCATAAACAGTATCTTAAATTTAGCTACCAAAAAGGATTCCGTACACAGTAATACAAAAGTTGGCAGCATAATAGCAGCAGAGTTAAATCATTCAATAAATGTGATAAATAGATATTCAAGTTTAACATGTATCAACGAAATCACGAGATTTGCAAAATTAAAAGAAGATAAAAAAGAAATTCTTCACGAAACTCAAAAAAATATTTACTTTGATGAAATAGCAAATGCATTATTTGATCTCAGAATTATAAGTCACTCACTGTCGAGTTCATCCGCATTGAGTTATTTAGTCAATGGAACAATAAAATCTATAGAAGGATTTGTCAAGAGTTTGGTAGATGAAACAAGAAGCCAATTAAAAAAGAGAGAAATAAAGGCAAGTAGAACAAAGGTAACAATTCTTTGGACAATTGACAATCACGAAATAAGAGGAGACAAAGCAATTATAAGAGAATTATTAGAATCAAAGCTTAGAGACTACATCGCAGAAGTCGAAGTACAAGATGTAGAAAACTATATACCCAATTCATTAAACAACATCATAATTGCATGCTCAAATTTTGATTATAATAAAATAATCGAAAGAATGAACAGCAATGTTAACCAACATCACCCTCCAAACTATAAAATAATAATAATATCTGCAAATTCCACGTTTGATACTGTTGAAATTTAATTAAATGTTTAACAGCTGTTTTACATTCTTTACTTTTCACATTTGTCTTTTATTACCAAATTATTATCAAATATTAAGTGAAATTGAAGTAACTTCTTATTAGTATGGGGAAGAATTTGATATCAGTAATTTAGTAACAGTATTAGTTCTGTACATACATACTGACCGACTGATAGAGTTATCACAATTATCCAAGAATCTATCTAATTCCCAGTATCGTTATTAATTCTGACTCTCCCAATCATTCTTTTTCTTGTCATACTGGGATCTATCATATTTTATCCGTGCAGGATGTCCCATTACAACCATGTCTGGAGGTACATCTTTTGTTACTACTGAAGCCATGGCAACCACACTATTTCTACCAATAGTTACTCCAGGCTTAATAACAGAACCTCCTCCAATTATAGCTCCATCCTCAACAACCACCCCTACCATTTTTTTACTCATAGGATACGGATCATTGGTAAAAGTAGCTCCAGGCCCAATGAAAACGTTATTTCCAATTTTAGTAAGTGGGGGGATATATACGGATCCCTCTATTCTACACCCGTTCCCTATTTTGACCCCATAATCAACATGAGTAAGAGAGCCGATCATAACATTATCTCCAATAATAGTATCATTACCTACATATGCAAAATGCCAAATTTTGACATTATTACCTATGGTGGCTTTTGGTGAAACAAAGTTAATTACAGATATTTTATTAGAGTTTTCTGACAATCTAATCACATAAACTTTCATTCGAGTCCATTTATAATTTACTCACAAATTGTAATTTCTGGTTTTTATTTATCTGATAAGGAGAGCGAAAGAAATGAAACAATGGCCTGCTGTTGATGCTACTACGCTTCTATCTATCTATCTATATCTTGTAAATCAAATATAGATCAAATGACTATCTCAAAGGGTGCTTCTTTTTATATAGTTATCATACAACAAGACTTGATTCCCTTTTTTATGCCACGCTAACTTAATCGAATGAAAGATAAACGGGATTGCCAGTGTTACTAGAAATCAATGCCGCTTCTGCGATTTTTGTTACCGCCGTTGCATCCTCTGGTGTAACTAGAAACTTTGTAATATTACCAGAAACTGCTTTGATGAAATTTTCCAATTCGAGAGTCAATGGTTCTCTGAAAACTCTCCTAGGGATAAGGGTTTTGTTTTCATCATCTATCTTAATTTCTTGGGTTAGAAAATCGCCTGTAATAGTACCTTCTGAACATACAGCTGAAAATCGTCTAACTTTTTTTGGAGTAATCCAGTTCGACACGATAATTGCAACCTTCTGGCCAGAAAAACCAAGCATTATAGTCGCAAAATCCTCCGAATTATGAAAACGCTTTCCTGCACGAGCAAAAACGACATTTGGTTTATCATTGAAAATAAACATTGCAGTATCTATGTCATGTACAGACGTATCATAGATGATGCCTACATCCTTTATATGTAGAGGCATACGGTTCTCACGGTGAAATTCCATCATTAATAATTCACCATAAGTGTTTTCATCAATAATCTGTTTCAGATCCTGTATAGAAGGATTAAAGCGTTCGATGTATCCAGATGTCAAAATTACGTTATTCAATTTGGACAGTTCAGTAAGCTTCTCGCACTCTATTGAGGAAAAAGATAAGGGCTTTTCTACAAAAACATGTATCTTATTTTTCATAACCTCTTGGGCAACTTGAAAGTGAGTTTTGGTTGGAGTGCACACCAAACATGCATCAAGATCAGTTTCTTTTTGAAGCAAGTGTTCCAATTTAGTATAGGAATTGACCTTGTATTTTTTCGAAAGCATTTTCAATCGATTTTCATCAGAGTCACAAACAGCAGCTAGTACCCCTAAATCATTCAGAACTCGAACATGATTTTTTCCCCAGCCACCGGTACCGATCACGGCAGCTTTTATTGATTTTTCACCCAAACTCTTGTATTCGCCACGATTAAATATTTTTTGTATTCGTATTTGTTTTTATTACGTCTAATGTTACGTTTACCATACAGGCGTAAGCCATTCCCTATATTCAGGGATCTCAGATATAACAACTTTTTGGTAATAGTTTGAAATTTTCTTGGTAATTTCGCCAACTTGTCCGCTACCAATCTTATGATTGTCAACGCTTATAACAGGAGTAATCTCTGCAGCTGTGCCAGTTACAAATAATTCATCGGCGATATAAAGTTCCGTTCTAGTTATAGATCGCTCTTGTACTTCGTATCCCAAATCTCTTGCCAATGTTATAGCAGTATTTCGTGTAATTCCCTCCAAGACGGAATCTGAGAGAGGAGGAGTATAAATCTTATTTCCCCTGATCAGAAAAATATTTTCCCCAGGGGCTTCGCTTACGTTGCCCTGATAATCCAAGAGAATTGATTCATCAAAGCCATTTCTTTTACACTCCTGAGTGGCAAGAACTGAATTCAGATAATTGCCACCTGCTTTGGCCATGGGAGGGGTGGAGTTCTCATTTATTCGCCTCCACGATGAAATACATGTTCTTATCCCTGTTTCTGGGAAGTATCTATTAAATGGAAACGCAATAATTGCCAAGTGGGAAGGCGAATTCTTAGTGACATTAAGGTCAATGCCATGTAATCCAACAAATAATAAAGGTCTAATGTAGCAGGATTTTTTAATATTGTTCCTTTTTAAAAGCCCAACTGTAGAAGAACATATCTCAGAAATCGAGTATCGGGAATTAATAGAATAGACCTCAGCAGATTGAATCAATCTTTCTATATGCTCTCTAAGTTTAAACACAAACAGATTCTCATCATTGGAGTAACCTCTTATACCCTCGAATACTGAGGTTCCATAATGTATTGCATGAGTAGTTATGGGTACGGTTACTGAATCCCAAGGTTTGAATTCACCATCAAACCAAATAAACTCGGCATTATTACTATTCATAATTTTGCAAGTTTTTTACTTCTATAAAAGTGTTAAATTATGAATTTTTTGATCAAATAAATCCATTCTTTGGGAATTTCATCCCCATGACGCGAATAGTTTCATCCTTGGAGATCGAAAAAGCTCTTATGATTTCCCAATTTTTTTTAATGACTTCCATAACTTTGGGAGATACAAAATCGCTCCATTTCACTTGACCTTCATTATATCCATTGTTATCATACATATCATTCTGTTGTATAACCGAATTGTATAACAGATTCTTTACATTTGTAGAAGAGATAACTTGTCTCCTTGCCTTGATCGGTTTAAAACCAAATAAGGATAACAAAACCCTCTCTGCCCTATCCCCAGTATAAGTTACAAATGAATTTTCCTGTATGTTAATCATTATTTTGTTTTTAAGTTTCTTAAATGCTGGAGAAACAAATGGAGGAAAATACTGTAAATAAGGTGAGTGAAATGCATAGTCGCCACAAACATGAATGTGCTCATCATATCCGAATGATTCAAGTATCATTTGTTTTCGGATTTCATAGGAGAATGGAAAGCTTCGAGTATTGACTTCTCGATTATTCTTTAGGAATCGGACAGGAAATATATAAACGCTATAGTTTTGCAGCAACAAATTCTTTATAATTCTCTCATGTGAAATTGTTAATGGATTAATATGTGCTAAAAATATTGCCGCTGTCCTTTTTTCCATAGCACAAGGAACAAAAATTAATACAAAGATATTTAAGAATTTCTTTTTATCTCAATCTCTATGGTTGAAACATTTCGAGTTCTACCATCTTCTGCCTGAACTGTTTCAGATCCGATCCTGATATCCCCAATAGCATAACCTGCATTTTCCATCCGTTTTAAAATTATTTGAGATACATCTACGGCTCTGCCAATGCTCAAACCACGCGCTTTGATAGTTACAGAAGGTTGATTTGCTAGTTGTATAAGTGTTGAAGTGACGTATGCCATTAATGGTTTTTTTCCAATATAAATTGCATCTCTTGTAGGTGTGTTTTCTTTATTTTGTTGGTCGGGTTGTGATTGTACTTCTGACATCAATAAAAGTAATTCCAGAGGATAATTTAAATCTAAGATCTCAAGTAGTTAATACAGTCTATTATTAAGTGTTGTGACCTTCATCGATTAGTTGTTTTATTTTTTTATCCAACAAATCTTTTGCCAAATGCAACTTATTGAGCCTATTGTCAAGATCTTTTTTACAATCAATAACCATTTTTTCTATATGAGCAATCATGGCTTTTTGTTCATTTTTATTTGGTGAACCTTTTGTTTTTCGAAATCTGATCGAATTTTCTGGAGTATTTTGCTTTATTAAGTTCAGTATCATTTCTGATGTAATAACCTCATGTGAAAAGTCAATTTTCTTAAGAGCAACGGTTATGTCTGATAGGGTCAATGAACTCAAAGGGACATTTCCAAGTCTTGAAGCATAGTCTACAATAGTACCTATTACTTTATGAGATAACCTAAAAGATATGCCTCCATTTTTGATTAATTGTTCTGCTATATCAAGGGCAACAGCATAGCTGTTGACTGAAGCCAAATACATCTTATTTTGATCTACATGGATTGTGGACACGATTTCTTTCATCATTTCAATCGAAGTTTCTAATGTCGACGAAGTCTTCCATAATAAGGGTTTTATTTCCTGCAAGTCTCGACTATATCCAGAAGGCAGTCCTTTTAGGATTGAAGTAATAGCGATTAAATTCCCTTCTGTACTTGCGGTTTTTCCACGTATTAGCTCTAATGGATCGGGATTCTTCTTTTGAGGCATTGCAGAAGAAGATGAGCTAAAATGGTCATCTAAAGAGACAAACCCAAATTCTGATGTAGACCATATAATAAAATCCTCCGATATTCTGCAAAGGTCAAGCATGGTATTAAGAGCATTAGAGGAAAATTCAACCAAAAAATCACGCGAGCTGGTGGCGTCCACACTATTGTATACAATATCAGAAAAACCCAGCATTGAGGCCACCTTATCTCTATCTATATTCATGCTGCTTCCACCTATTGCACAGGCTCCCAATGGAGAAATATTAATTCGTTTATAGCTTTCAGAAAACCGTTCAAAGTTTCTCAACAGAGAGAAACAATAAGATAGCAAATAATGTGAAAATACGCCTAGCTGAGCCTGTTGTAGATGAGTATATAAAGGCATTATGGTATCAATATGTTCTTCTGCCTTGGCTAAAAGAGAATTTATCAAATCAAGTAAATTTAAAGATATTCTATTTAGATCATCACGAAGCTTCATTCTGATGTCTAACACAACCTGATCATTGCGGGACCTTGCAGTATGCATTTTGCCTCCGATATCCATAGTTGTCATCTTAATTAGTGCTGATTCAACCATTTCATGAATATCCTCAGCATAGGTATCAGCATATTCATTTAAGGTGTTAGAATTAGTCAACAACTGATCGATTCCTTTAAGAATTTCTACTGTCTCTTTTTTAGATAAAATATTGGATTCATATAACATTATAACATGAGCTTGACTCCCCAAAAGATCATAATAGAATAGATCAGAATCCTCTGTTATAGATGATAAGTATGATAAAGCTCTATTATCCAAATTTCCGCTGGGTCGAGATCTATACATGGAAAATTTTACTTGTGCTGTTATTTTAATATAAATCTAAAATTATGATGAAACTGGACAAAGAATCATTAAATAGGAAAGCCGACCATATATTAACAATATGTCTCAGGATTTGCAATTAACAAGGCGACAAATATTTGATGAACTTACGAAGATAGTGGATCCAGAAATAGGAGTATCCATTATGGAATTGGAGTTAATAGACAAAGTAGACATAGACAAAGGAAAAGTTAATGTAGATTTGCATCTCACCAGTCCCTTTTGTCCTGCAGTATTTGGATTTAAAATTGCACAAGATGTAAGAGACAATATTTTTAAGGTTGACGGCATTAAAGACGTGAAGGTAAACGTGAGTAATCACTTCATGGCAGAGGCGATAAACAAACAGGTAAATGAAAGCAAGAAACCCTCAGAACAGAAAGAAGAAAAGCAAGAAGCAAAAAATGAAAATAAAAAGCAAGCAGAAGATTAATAACAATAATACTATGTTATTAGAATTATTGTTGTTGGCGTCACTCGTCCTTTGATCTGATAGAAGCAATTTTTTTATCGCTCTTTGAAACACCCATTAAATGTCCTTTCAAAAGCTGGATTCCCAATGCAGGATCTACTCCTTTAGGACATACATTGCTGCAAGACCCTGCAAAATGGCATCTCCAAATTCCATGTCGCTCATCAATTATTTTGAATCGCTTTGATTCACCATCGTCTCTATTGTCAGCCAAGTATCTATAAGCCTGAGATAATGCTTGAGGTCCTGGAAATTTAGAATCAGTTGCTACTGTAGGACAAGCTGAATAGCATAGGCCACATTTGATACAATAAGAGAATTGTAAATACTTTTCCACGTCTTCTGGGGTTTGTTTAAATTCGACTAATTCATCTTTTTCAGTAACCTGAAGCGATACATCATCATTGTGAACAAAAGGTTCAATTTTCTTATGGTGTGCAAAGAATTGTGTAAAATCGGTTACCAGATCTCTTATGCGCGGAAAATTAGGTAGAGGTTCACAAACTACTGTTTGATCATTTAATTCTGATATCTTTGTATAACAAGCTAGTCTAGGCTTGCCATTTATCTTCATTCCGCATGAACCGCAAGAGGCCATTCTGCAAGAATAGCGTATTCCTATACTACTATCAGAATAGCACTTTGCATCTAATAACGCATCTAAAACTGTTGTCCATCGTTTAACAGTAATATCAAATTCATCATAATAAGAAGAGGCTAGTGATGACTTGTTGTAATTTGTTCTAAACACTTTCAATTTTATTCTGTTTGTTTTTTCACTCATTTCTATTCACATTCTTTTGTGGTGTTATCTCATATGGTCATTATTTGAACAAATTCGACGAATAAGTATGTCTACAATTTGTTTCCTGCTGCATTTTACAAACCACTTCCAATGATAATTGTTCTTGTACCATATGCAATGACACCTATCATTGCAGCCAACACCAATATAGTCATTGTGGACTCCCACCAAGAGTCTTGTTTAAGCTCCAATAAAATGACCCTCAAACCATTAAAGCCATGAATGGAAATGAAAATCAATATCAATTCCAACAATATAACATAATATACGTTATGATAGTTGGCTACAACATTCTCATATTCTAGGCTCTGTCCGAAGGGCATAACAAGTCTAAATAGTATGTGAATAGCTACGAAGAAAACGGCGCATATACCAGTCAAATAATGAATCTTCATTATTTGACTCTCTCGTAGTTTCAATAACGGCATTCTATGCATCGTGCTCCAAATAATTTCTAATTACCAGATATTTATAGACCATGAACATATTTTAACCAGCATCTCCGAACATGACCATTCCACCATATAGCATGGCTATTGCGGCTAATATCAAGGCAACCCAGATTCCTGACTTTTGCTTATAATTTAAAGACGTGGCATCATATGGATAATCAGGACGCCCTGGTTTACCGAGCCCTATTCCCGATTCTGTAAAAATAAGCCTTATCCCATTAACTGTATGAAAAGTGCTAGCTCCTATAACTAACATTAGGAAAATATGTCCTCCAGTTGTTTGAGTTAACTCCAACATACTATTCCAAGCATCCATTCCATTGACTAGAGAACTTGTTTCATACACATGTCCCACAAAATATATCAATAAACCAACACCGGTCAAGCGCTGCAGCCAATACGATACTCTTTCCCAGCCATACCGTGTAGGATTAAGCCAGCCCTTGATGCCTACACGCCCATTATCTGCTTGAGGTCTATTATCAGTACTCTTAATTTCAGAATTATTGTTTTCTTCGGACTTGAGTCCCATTAGTATTTCCTCTCCACTGGAGCATATCTAGTAAATATAACGGGATGCCACTCCATTCTTGGTTCCGTCTCATCGCTACTATAATAAGCAAGAGTATGTTTTAAAAAGTTATTATCATCACGATAAGGATAATCAATTCTTGAATGTGCACCTCTAGATTCGCGTCTATTAATTGCACCCAATAAAACTACTTCAGCAACCCGTAACATCGAATCAATCTCCATGACATTAATAAAATTAGTGTTGTATTCCTTTGCTTGATCATTTACATGTTTCCACGACATTAGTTTAAGACTTCGGATTTTCTTTAGTCCATCTATTAGATCATTCTCGTTTCTATAAACATAGGCCTTTTCATCCATAGTGTCTGTCAGAGTCTTCCGAACTTCATAAGGATTCACATCACCACGTCCTCGGAATATACCATCATAAATTCTTTTTTCCTCTTGCAAGATTTGCTTATCATCGATATTTA
This sequence comes from Candidatus Nitrosocosmicus franklandus, assembly GCF_900696045.1. Lineage (GTDB taxonomy): Archaea > Thermoproteota > Nitrososphaeria > Nitrososphaerales > Nitrososphaeraceae > Nitrosocosmicus > Nitrosocosmicus franklandus_A. The sequence goes on along the minus strand of NZ_LR216287.1, from coordinate 1,682,118 downwards.
TTGACATATTCTTTTTACTAAGAGCATGATTGGCAGCCAATTCTCCTGTTATTGCACCCCAAACAAGACATTCAGACGTAGAATTAGCTCCCAACCTGTTGGCCCCATGTGTGCTATTACAGGATGCTTCACCTGCTACCCATAATCCATTAAACTCGGTTGCCCCATCTACGTTGGAGTGAATCCCTCCCATCATATAATGGCATACAGGTCTAACTTCAATTGGTTCATCTATTACATCAATTCCAGAAAACTTAATTCCGATTTCCCTAATTCCAGCTAGTTTCTCTTTGATTCTTTCTTCCCCTAAATGAGTAAGATCTAATTTTAGACAATCAACTCCTGTAACATGTTTAAAACCTCTACCAGCCTGAATCTCTGTAATCATAGAGCGAGACACTACATCCCTAGGAGCCAATTCTAACTTCTCTTTAGCATAGTTTTTCATAAAGCGTTCACCCTCTGAATTTATCAGATAACCTCCCTCTCCACGAGCACCTTCAGTAATCAATATTCCAGAAGGCAAGATTCCAGTAGGGTGAAATTGAACAAACTCCATATCCTTTAATGCCATTCCGGCACGATATGCCATATCCAAACCGTCGGGTGTAGACGAATAAGCGTAAGTAGAAAAGCTAAAAATTCTCCCAGCGCCGCCAGTGCAGATTATTCCAGACGGGGCAGTAATGTTTAGAAAATTCCCACTTTTCATCTCTATACAAGTGAATCCTTGAAAATTATTACCTTCGTGCAGAATAGAAGTACAAAACCATTCATTAAAGAAAGAAATATTGTCAAATTTAAGACAGGTATCATACAAAGTCTGCATCTCATAAAATCCAACCTTATCTTGAGCATATGTAGCCCTAGGAAAAGAATATCCGCCAAATTTCCTCTGATCAATTCGACCATTATCACGTCTAGACCAAGGCATTCCCCATCTGTCAAGTTGAATTATCTCCCTAGGAATTGAATTTACAAGCCTTTCAGCGACGTCTTGATCGGCCAAAAAGTCACTCCCTTTTATGGTATCATAAATATGAGATTCTATATTATCGCCCTCATTATCATAAAGCACTGCAGCTGTTCCACCTTCGGCAGAGACGGAATGAGAACGCATAACCTGTACTTTTGATATAACAGCGATTTTCAGAGTTTTATTCTTAGAGGCTGCAGCAATAGCAGCCCTAAGTCCAGCCAACCCGGATCCAACGATAATTACATCATAAGAAAGAGTCTCGGTCAAGTATTTGTCTCACTGAAGATAACTAAATTATCTCAATAATAAATTCTTTCTAATAATCAAATAAGAGTTTTCAATTTGATTGCTACTCTTAATCAATATTAGATAGGGCTGTATAAATATAACTTTGTCATTAGTTTGAAAATACGCGCGTTTTACCAATATTTATAGTTTATATACAATATATTCTAATGAAGCTGATTTTTTTGTAATAGTGCTTCCAATCCTTTTTCTCCCACTGCGCCGACTGCTCTGTCTATGGCATTACCATTAACAAACATAACAAAGGTAGGAATAGCATATACCTCCAAACGCATTGCAATAGACTGATTGTCATCAACATTCAATCTACCGAACCGGACTTTATCTGAATATTTTTTTGATAGTTTATCAAAAATTGGTAACATAAATTGACAAGGACCGCACCATGTTGCCCAAAAGTCAACTAGTACTAATTTATTTTCGGAAATAAAAGATTCAAAATTGGATTCAGATAGTTCGACTATGGTATTAGAAGTAGTAGATCCTGATGCGCTTGTCATTTTTACGGATAATTTATATCGGTATTTCATATATAAGACTTTACCATAGTTTAGATTGTGTTTAGATTCACGGCGAATACATTAGAGAAAGCTTAACCCTTGTATTCACGCTATTTAAAGCAAGGTACAAATATGTATATAAACAAAAACACTTCACTTCACAAGTCTACAATATATTCAATAGTGACTCCGTTACTGTCCTTGTTTTCAATGATTTTCATCTCGTGATAAGTGATCCCTTTAATCTCTACCTTTAGTTCGTGTCTGTCGGGGTCTATGTTTTCACCTTCTCCATATCCATTAATTATATACTTGCCTGATTTTTCGTCTCGGACGATTTCGACGATAAACTTGGACATAATAATCCTATCAATCAATACAATTAGCAAGATCTTATCAAGCCAGTCAAACAAAAGATTTTCTAGATCCTTTCCTTCAGCCACGATAGGAACTTGTTTTTTAGGTTGTATGCCTTCAAGTTCATACATTGTGCCAACCAATCCCTTGCCTGCATACTCGAACGCCTCTTCCAAATTAGTTCCATGTATACGAAGATATGCGTCAGTCATATGATCAAGATACTCAACATTTCGATGATCCATGCAAGTATGTATATTTCTAATATATATATTATAATAAACCGGAAAATCTAAATTAAAACGGTTATAGCATTTTAGTCTGTAATGAAATTTTTGTTGCCAAGGGGAATGAGAGATCTGGAACCCGAAGAGTTTGAAAATATCAACTTTATAAGAAATACATTCATCGAATCTGCCAGAATTTTTAATTTCACAATTATGGAACCATCCCCATTGGAATTGTTGTCAACTCTAGAATCCAAGTCTGGTCCAGCTATCATCAAAGAGATTTACAACTTTACAGACAAAGGAAATCGGGAGGTGGCTCTGAGATTTGATATAACAATAGGTCTAACAAGATACTTTGCTTCAAGAAGGGATCTTAAAATTCCCGCAAAAATTGCTTCGTTTGGTGGTGTTTGGAGATATGATGAACCCCAGGCGGGAAGATACAGGTTTTTTCATCAATGGGACATAGAAATCTATGGTCCTTCTTGCATAGAAGCTGATACTGAAATTATAGAATTTACATCTGTTTTTCTGAATAAATTGGGTTTAAAAAACATAGTTATAGAAATCAGTAGTAGATCACTTTTGGAAGAATACGTACAACGCATTCTCAAGATTTCTAATAAGGATATCATTTTTGAGATCTACAGAGCAATCGATAAAATACCTAAAAAAGGAAAGATAGAAGTATTAAAAGAATATGAAAATAAGATCAGTACAGAAATTTTACTAAAAATCATGGAATTCGCTGACAATAAGGGATCTTTCGACCAGGTTGACAAGACATTAAAGCCCCTCGGTCTATCTGCTTGGAATGAAATTGAAAAAATAATCAAATCATTATATAACAAGGGAGTAGTCAACGTTAGAATCAATCTCGGGATTGTACGGGGATTGGATTATTACTCTGGAATCGTTTTTGAAGCGGTTGATATTAACAATAATTTTGGAGCAATTGTTGGTGGTGGACGGTATGACAATCTTCCAGAAATTTTTGGAAGAAGAGATGCAGGCGCCACAGGCGCGGCCGGTGGTGTAGAACGTATAATTCTGGCATTGAAAAATCAAGACATCTTAAGTAAACGAGCACACGATGATAGAAAGAATGTTACCTCTATAATTTACAATTCTCATGAGTTATTTGGTTATGCCGAGCATTTGGCTTCGGTATTAAGAAGAAAGGATATACCAACAGAATACGATCTTCTAAAGAGATCTTTTTCAAAACAAATTACCGAAGCTGAAAACAGAAAGAGCAAAAACATCATAATTCTTAAAAAGGATGAAATAGAAAAAAGAGGAGAAATCATCCTAAAAAACACTTTACAAAATAAATATACTAAAATTAAAGCCGATGAGAACTTTAATGAATTAGTGAAGGAGTTAAGTCAATCAGACAATGACAAGATGGTTAACTAAATTTCAAAGTTTAATAGATTTGAGACTTTTCATTTTTATAAATCCGCTTTGAGTTTTGGCATAAACCTCTCTTAATATCAAATCGGGAGGATCATAGCTTATGTATAAATCTCCTTCGTTAAGATTTTGAACATTATAATTAATTTCAATAATTTCTTCAGGAATTCCATTTTCTTTCAATCGCAACATAGCCTTTTCAATTAATTCAGTATCAGAAGTATTGGGAGCAAAATAGATTTTTCCAATGAGGTTAAAGTCATTCATATGTTTTACAGTATAAACAAGTTAGATGTTATATAAATATCAGATGAGATCTATATGCGTAACATTATATATATCCAAATGCTGGATCCGTTTTTCTACGTATACTAACAATCAAATCTAAAACCATTTTTTCCTCTTCGTCTAGTCGATTATTGAATCTATTGATAAGTAATTTAGCTTGTCGACTATCTAAATAAGTATAAAATATATCTCCTTCGTTAATTTGTCTTCCTATTTGAGGACCGTTCACAGAGACTGCAACTTGCATTCCACGTGTCGCTTCCTCTATGGATTTACCCTTATCCTGGATTTGATGAATGACCCCAACCTTTTTGCCCTCCGGGTTCATAATTGGCATTTTTTGCTTCATTCTACCGATGTTAATTTCTGCTCCAAATACGGCAGGATCGCTCCTTCTAAAAACATATCCTTTCATAAACTCAAATTTGCAAACGGGCGGTAATTCATTAAATAAGATAGAATCCTCGTGGTCTTTTTGATATGATACCCAATCTTTGTAACTTCGTACTAAATTGTATATTACCTTTTCATTAAAAATTTTAACATCTCTTTCTATCGATTCTTTCTCCGCATCATCCAATATCTTTACATTAAATCCCAAAATTACTCCTAAATAGCGATCCTTTTCTTTAACAGCCGACGCGGTCATAACATCTTTTCTGCTAATATGGCCGATATCTGCAGATCTTATTGGAATATTTTCTTTTCTTAACATTTCTGAAATGGCTTCGATCGAACCGATAGTATCACATCTAAGAATTATCCCATTTGAATCAGTGTTTATTAATGCAGATTTGACCTCTGACTCAACTAAGCTTTTTATTCTGGTCTCATCATTAGGAGAGGAAAGACCATATAAAGGACTACCAGCTATTACGCCTTCCAGATCAGGTGATGTTATTTTTAACCCTGCAGCAGATATAACAGTTTTCACCTGACGGAATTTGTCGCGGGGATCTCGCATCTCATCCAAGGGCTTTGGCAAAAGCAATGATTTGATCCTTGTTGAAACTACTGTATCACGTTTTGCAACAACTATTGTATCTCCTTGTTTTATAACACCATCTAATAGTATCACATTAGCAGACGGTCCTAATCCAATTTCTTCGTTAACTTCTAAAACTATTCCTCTAGCAGATCCCTCATGTCTTTCTAATTTTTTTGCCATAAATTGTTGAGTCAAACCTACTAATACTGTCAATAATTCTGGTATACCAACACCATTTGAAGCGCTTACAGGTACTAAGGCTACTTCCTTGGTAAAATCCTTAACTCTCCAAAACGCTTCAGAGCTGAATCCTAGTTGAGATAAAGAGCCTAATACACTATACATTTTGTTATCGAGATCTAATTGAACTTCTTTTGGTTGAATTTTTATTTCATTAGTTATAAAATTTGTTGTTCCTTTTTTCCAGCCTGTGATACGATCGATCTTATTTATTGCTACCACAAAAGGAACTTTCCTATTCTTAAGAATATTTATGCTCTCTATTGTTTGGGGTTCGAATCCCTTATTTACGTCGACCACTACAATTGCGATATCTGCAGCAGAACCTCCTCGCATTCTCAAGTTTGCAAAAACTTCATGTCCTGGTGTATCGATTACCAATAATCCAGGAATAGAATTATCATGGGAAGTTAGTTTCTTGGATAAGGGACCAGTCAACTGTTGAATTATCTCTATTGGAAAAAAACTAGCCCCAATGTGTTGAGTAATACCACCTGCTTCTCGTGACTGTACAAAGGTACCTCGTATCTTATCAAGTAATGATGTTTTACCCGAGTCTACATGACCCAATACTACAACTACAGGCTGGCGTAGATGCACTTAAGAAAATATTACAGATGACTCTTTTATGAAGCTTTCATATGAGTCTGATGCATGAATTATATTGTCAGTAATGCCTAATCCAAAATCACCCCTAATGGTTCCTGGAGACGCATCAAAAGATTTAGTCAGGCCGATCATAATCCTAACAGTACTAATGGCATTGTTACCATCCAGTATACAAGCTACGACTGTACCTGAGCATATAAACGAGACAAGTTCATTAAAAAAAGGTTTATTCCTATGCACTGAATAAAATTCTTGTGCTTTTTCAGTGGTAAAGACATAAGTTTTTAGTTGAACAATATTAAAACCTTTTTCCTCAAATCGCTGAAGGATTTTGCCTGTTAATTTTCGATTAAAAGCATCAGGCTTTATAACTATTAGAGTTTGCTCTGCTCCCATTTTACTTTTGCTTCCTAATTCCACCCTTGATATACTTATCGGTCCACTTGAACAAACGTGGATCACGTTTTAAATTGCGTAAGTTTTTTTTACATTTGGAAGAACAAGTCCACTGTATTGATCCATCATTTTTTACAAGCATTATTCCTTTTCCAGTATCAACGCGTTTTCCGCAGAAAAAACAATTTCTCAAGGAAGCGATATTCTTACTCATTATTTAACCACCTTCGATTAATCCCTATTTTAAGTATTACTTTATCTTTCTTGCTTCTCGCTCGGTCTCTCTTAGCATTAAAATATCATTCATTCGAACTGGACCTTTAACGTTTCTGGTCAAAATTCGCCCTTTATCTTTTCCTTCAGATATTCTCACACGGACTTGAATTACTTCTCCAGCTATCCCTGTCCTTCCTACAATTTGTATGACCTCTGCAGGGATAACCTTCTCTTCGGTTTTACTCATTAATTAAATGCACCATATTATATTACTCGGACTTGTTTTTTAATTCGTCAATTGTATTTGTAATTTGATCGAGAATTTGCTGAGATTCACCTGCATCTATGATTGTTGCAGCAGCAGATCCTACATCTATACCTAATGCATTACCTAATTCCTTTTTACTAGGTACAAACACATATTTAGAAGAACGTTCATCGCATAAAATCGGTAAATGTGCCACCACTTCTGGAGGTTCAACATCTTCTGCAATAACAACGAGTTTGCTAGTTCCCCTTTCTATTGCCTTTGTTGTCTCATTAGTTCCTTTTCTGACCTTTCCACTTTGTTTCGCCAGTCTCACTGCCTCATATACAGCATTTACAAGATCTTTAGGTATTTCGAATTTAACGTAATATGGCTTACTCATATTTCATAATCACCCATTGGGATCATTTCCACTCTGTTTTATGATAAAAAAGAGTATTAAAAATGTTATTATGTGTTAAATTCTATGTTCAAAGTTCTTTTTATTAAATTCAAATACTCTCTGACTTTTGAATTCATTAAACTTTCGTCATTTGATTCAGAATAAATTCGAATCAATGGTTCGGTACCGCTGGGTCTAAACATTATCCAAGACTCAGAATCGAACCATATTTTTACTCCATCCATTTTTTCGACCTTATATACCGATCCATGTTCAGAACAGGTCTCCAATACTCTTTGGATATCATCCTTACTGGATAAATTTATACTTGATTTGTATTGAAACGTTTTTCCCAGTATCGAATAAATACCTGAGAGTGTTTGGGTTTCTGCTGGTAAACCAACGTCATCAATTTGCCCTGTCAGAATGTCTTGCTTGTAATAGCTTAACATTTCAATCATTAAAGCCGTTGTAATTGCTCCATCGCGTACTAGATTAAGAGGACCATAGAAAAATCCACCGTTTTCTTCAAAACCGATTAGAGAATTAGTGTTTTTCATACCATATGTAACTTCGATGCTTCCAACTTTTGTAAAATGAACTCGCTTATCAAGCAAATCTCCTACTCTCGAAATCACTAAAGAGGAATTAATTGGGCAGACAATTTCTGTATCAAGTTTTTTATTCTTAATTATATGGTAAGCTAGTAGTGATCCAGTCTTGTCACCCCAATGGATCGCTCCTTTTTCATCACAAAAGATACTCCTATCGCCATCTCCATCAAATGCTACACCTAGATCGTAACCATTATCACTCACCATCTTTGTAAGGCCAAACAGATTGTCCATTTTAGGCTCAGATCCTCTTGCTGAAAAATTTGGATCTATATGACCGTTCATGACAAGAACCTCACAACCTAGTTTTCGCGCTATTAAGGGAGCTATAATCGATTGAACACCGTTACCACAATCCATAACAATTCTTATTTTGGATTTCTCTATAATTTCTCTATCCACAAATGTTAAAACTTTATCGATGTATTGATCAAATGGATTTAGATCATACAAGTTGCCAATGGATGTATACTTTTTGTTTAAAAAGGACCTCTGATGATATATTGACTCAATTTTAATCTCTTCATCTCTCGATAATTCGAACCCTAGGTGAGAAACTGGTTTCAGTCCATTGTACTCTTTAGGATTATGTGATGCAGTGATCATAATTCCGCCAGACATTTTCAAGTTCTTGACGGTAAATTGGAGGCATGGTGTTGGTGTCAAACCCATTTGGTAAACATCTATTCCCATGGAATTTAATACCGCGCATACGATTTTTGAAATGGATGAGCTAGAAGAACGACCATCAGAACCTACTACTATAGGTCCTTTCTCAAAATAATATCCAATTGAATATGCTATATCAATTATAAACTCAATCGACAGGTCTTGACCAAAGATTCCTCTAATCCCGTTTGTTCCAAATAGCCTCTTGACCATTAACCTTCTACCTATATGAATAATTATATAATGATTCTCCCCTATCAGTGAGTAATAAGTCAATTTACATTTAGATAAATACAGATTACCTGTTTCTAATTCATGTTAAATAATTGCAGTGACAATAGATAAATTTGGCTTTTAACATCCATAAGATAATGCGGGGGTTGCCAAGCCCGGTCAACGGCGCAGGTCGTAAAAGTGCGAGGCTTAGAAAGAGCTTGGAGGTTTCCTACAACCCTGTTCCTTAGGGATTCGTGGGTTCGAATCCCACCTCCCGCATTTAACATTAGACTATGTTTAATTGTAGGATATTGAATCGATTTATTAGTAAATATTGTTTGAAAAGCTTAAATAATATTCTGTTTTTATGCAACAGGTTGGAGAATCCATTTAGTTGGAGAACATATTTCAAACATCATCTAGATGTTTTATGCGATGATAGAGGATAGATTTATGAGACAACAGCAAAAAAGATTGCAAAAAGCAAGAAATGATAGACAAAATAAAGAATTTGACTATAATAAACCAATCTCGAAATGCAATATTTGTTATACATTGTGTGGGTGGCACTGTTATGAATGTGAAACTGATTTTTGTCAAGACCATTTTGTTCAACATAAAGAAAGAGGTTTGTGTAAGAAAGTTATACAGTGACTGGAAGTTAGAACAAAATTCATTTAGTTTATAAAAGCGATCTAGAATATCGACCTCTTTTTTCAATGTTGCTAACTATTTTAAATATTGTGGGTGCCACCTTAGTATATTTTTGGGTATAACCATTACAAAAATTTTCATATGATTCCTCAAAAACTTCAATGTGTATGCTGTTTAATATCTCTTTGAAAAGCCGAATATCTGCTGCCTTATCTTCGTATCGCTCAGAAATGAAAGATAAACCAAAATCTATCAAACTAATTACTCCATTAGGTGATACAATAAAATTGGAAGTTGTAATATCGCCATGAATTATATTGTTTGAATGCAACGCTCCAATCATCTTCCCTAGTACAATACAGTACTCTGGTGAAAAAACATCCCTAAGGACTTTTCCTTGAACGAATTCCATGACAATTTCAAAATTAGATATGTCAAGATAGTAAATAAAGGGAGCATTTATCCCAAGTAATTTTACTTGAGATAGAATATTAGCTTCATGAATGGTTCGTTGTTTCCTCAATGGAATATCGATAGATGGATGGCGATAATCTTTACGAATTCGAACTTTTGATATGGCACGAGTTCCGTACCAGTTAATCAAATATAATTCGGATTCTGCACCTCTTTTTAATAGAATTCCATCTTTAAACAATAGATAATTTTAGTAATGTGGCAGTACTTTAAAAATTATGGACAATACTTCACAAACCCCTAATAAAGAAAAGGGAATCTTATTCGAGGACTGTTCAGAAGATACATTAAAAAGCGGGATTCTGACTTTGACAAATAAAAAGCTAACTTTCGAGAAGACGAAAGGTCGAATAGCTACATTATCTAAAGAATTACTAGATGAAAAAATAGTATTTGAATTTAAAGACATATCTCAAGCGAGAGCCGAAGGAAGAATTATAAAGAAATTAGTTATCGAGTTACGAAATAGTGATAAAATATACAAATTTGGAGTGCTAAATCCAAGTAATTGGGTTAAAGAAATCGAATTACAGATAAAGCAATGGAACAAAGATAATCAATAATACTATCTCCATGGGATATGAACACTATCCAGTCTCCAAGATTGATTTATGGTAGCATTTTCGGGCATTATGCAAGAGGATTTATCACTTGAATAAATTTGAGACCCAGTCCAAGCAATTTGCGCTCCGTTATCTCCGCAATATCTTAGAGGACAAGAGTTAAAATCGGATCCATGACTAATGCATGCCAAATTAAGCATTTCAGACAATCTTTTATTAGCAGAAACACCTCCAACTATTAGAAATTCTTTGTTTCCAGTAAATGCTAACGCACGTTCCACGGCCTCTACAATGATTGCAAAAGCAGTTTCCTGTAAAGAGAAACAAATATCATAAATGCTATTTGATTTATCATCAATCAAGGATTTAACTGAACTGAGTAACCCTGAAAATGATACATCATTCCCCTTAATGATATAGGGCAAAGGATGTAAGTAATTGGTTTTCGAGAGGTTAGACAACTCCTCAATTTTATTACCGCATGGAGATGCGAATCCCATTTTTCTTCCTACTTGATCAAAGAGCTGGCCTAAAGTAATGTCCAGTGTTTCACCGAAAATTCTCCACCTATTTCTATGGAAGACAAGTAACATAGTATGTCCACCTGAAACCAAAAGCGTTAGTGGATTATCTGAATTTGTAAGTTTTATTCCCAATTCTAAATGTCCAACTGCATGATTAACCGGTACTAATGGTTTGTTATAAAAAGAGGCAAGCGATCGGGAGACAACGGCACCTACTCTCAGACAAGGACCCAATCCTGGACCAGCTGAATAAGAGATAAGGTCGATATTCTTAATATCGACTCTAGCTTCTTGCAGACACTTATTTAATATGTATGCAGCTACCTGAGAATGGTGTTTAGATGCATCTCTAGGATGGATACCCCATCCTGCAGATGCCTGGTAGATATCTCTAGTCTCTGACAGTATAAAGCTATCTTTAAGCTCGCTATAAGAACTATCTTTATTATATTCGATCACAGAACATCCGAAAGTATGAGCTGTACTTTCTATTCCTAAACACAGCATACTTATTTTCGACCTGTAGTAGCTACTATCTTAATTATGTCATTATTTCTTAATACATGATCAGCACCTATTCGCTGTTTTGTCCTAATATCTATTGCGTATAGGAAGCCTTTTCCCAGATCTTGATGAACCAAGAATGCCAAATCCTTGGCTGTTGAATTATCTGGAACAAGCCTAGCATCAGGCAATACATTTCCATTTTTGTCTGTGAGCTTATATTCATCTTCCACTGGATAAACAACAATTTGCTTTAGCATATGAAAACAAGCGTGATTCAGAACTTGTTGAACTCCAGTAGAACCAAACTTTGACAACACATTGGACACCATGTTTAAAGCGCTGAGTTGTTCCTGTGAAAGGGTTTCTTTCCGTCTAATTTCGAAAGTGGAATCTCCTGGTAAGTAATAAATGAGATTTTTGTTCGCAGCTTTTTTCAAAAGTAACTCAGCCTCACTGACGGTAGGAAAGAAAGGTCTACCGGTTTCTTTTAGTTTCTTAAGATTATGTTCGGATGTAATGAGATCAGCTTTATTTGCTGCGATTATAATTGGTTTGGATTTGATACGGATTTGTTTACTTAATAACAGTAAATCACTCTCAGTCCATTCGGCGGGTTTTTTTGTCAATCCAATTTGCTCCATAGAAGTTCTAATCAACTGCTCGTTAATTGATAAACCTGAAAGTCTGTTAGATATTACAGCTTCAACCTTTTGTTTTAGGTTTTCACTTTCTCGAACTATTTTATGCCAATCTCTTAATATAATTGATCTTATCCACAGATCGAATTCTTCTTCTACAAATTTAATATCAAAAAAAGGATCACCTTCACCGGCATTGATGGATTTGCCTTCTGCATCTGTTGATGCAGAAATATCAATCACATGGATCAAAACATCAGCCTGACGCGCATCGTCTAAGAATTTATTTCCTAATCCTCTACCAGAATGGGCTCCTGGCACTAGTCCCGCTACATCAATTAACTTTATTGGTATATATCTAATTCCTCCAATACATTTTGAATTTACAGGATTATCAGATATTCCTAATTCGGTACAAACACATTGAACTCTTACAAAAGCTACTCCAATATTAGCGCTAATTGTAGTAAATGGAAAATTAGCAACGGGAACAGATGAATCAGTGGCTGCGTTAAAAAAAGTAGATTTGCCCACGTTTGCCTTACCCAACAAGCCAATAATCAATAGAAAATAAATTGCAAAGTCTTGGAATATATATTTATTTTGTAAAAAATGAAGGAACCTGAAATTGATTTTGTTGCAATTAAGAACATCAAAACATTTATCATTCGAATGATAAAGGATTTCTGGATTTTAATGGGAGGAATAATTGCAACATGCAGGTTGACTAATGACACGAACAATGAAAAATCAGTCTACCGAGTCTATCGTGGAATGCAATTACTCCAGCATCGTGGTAAAGCTTATTGGAAGATCAGTTCTGGAAAATTCGAGATAAGTGGATATGGATCCTTGCCGGTATTCAAAACAATTCATGAGAAAGTATTAAGACATGAGAATGATCCCATGTATGCGATTGTTGGCCATTTGTCAAAAAAAAAACCGATAACCAGAAGATTAGAGAAAATAAATTTTGCTCTGGACGGATTTTTTGTTGATCTAGATAAATTGTTAACCCATCCTTTGATGAAACGAAGAAATTATGAACCACTTAGCCAAATTCACTACATATTTAGAGAATTACTAATAGAAAGAAAGGATCCATACAAGGCAGCAGAATTTCTCGATCGACATTTGAGAGGAAACTATGTTATAAACATAGAGAATGAAATTCATGTTTTTAGAAACAGTACAGGTTTTAAACCTCTATTTCTAGGAAAAGATAAGGATCAAAACGATTTTATTATTACTTCCGAAAATTACATTGGCAGCTTCTTTCCTCTATTAGATTTAAAGGAAATCAACCCCGGACAACTAATACGAATAAATTCGAAGTATGGGATGGATATCCTAACTCAACTAGACAAAAATAGAATTCTTATGGACCCATTTGAGTTTATTAGAGAATCACATGTATCAAGTGTTTTCAATGATAAGAGTATTTATTCTATCAGAAAAAATATCGGGAATGTACAGGCACAGTTTTTATCTAGCAAAATCGCAGATGCAGATGTTATCCTAGCAGAACCAGACTACACACGACCCATGGCATTAGGATTAAATCAAGGATTTAAGAACAATAAAAAGAAAATAGAGATGATGGAAGGAATCATAAAGGATCGGTATGATGATTCTGATCCAATGATTGACTATTCAGAACAGGTAAGTAAGAACAAATTATTATCTAATGGTAAAACACTTAAGTTCATTATCGAACCTATTACCAATAAAAAGCAAATCCTTTCGGTACAAGGAACGATACAAACAGGCGGAACAATAATAGAAACAGTTTTCTATTTGAAGAGATCTAACGTAAGTAAAATACATGTAATAGTAAGTTATGTTCCTACAGTTGATGGTCGACAAGTCGGGCTATACACTCAACAAAAAGATTTGATAAGCAGAAAATATATTGGCAAGATATCGTATATAGATGATTTGAATAGAGAAATAGCTTATGAATTAGGAGTTGACTCGGTATTCTTTAATTCCCCCGAAATTTTGTCCAAAGGGATTGGAGTACGTGAAAGTCAGTTGTGGTTTCCTGAATGGATACGATTCCTAGATTACAAGTAGTCAAGATCTTGTAACTACTACTCGAAATGAATTTTATTAATGAATGTATGTATACACAAGTATGATGCTTTATTGAATTTAATCAGAACTAAAGTAATACTAGACAACGAAGTCAAAATTGAAGGAGGAGTTATTTCGAAAATCGAACTGAGAGAATATGAAAAGAAAGAGGGTAATAAATCGAAAGGACATATATATACAATTTACATAAAAACAGAAAATGATGAAATAGAGTTAGACTATCTTGAGAAGCAAGATTCAAATGAAAAATTCTTTGACGAGATCTATGATTTTCTGAGTAAATATAACGGACTATCCTCAACAATAAATAGAGTTTATATTGAATTGGATGGGAGACATAGGCAATAAATAATAATATCGCAAATTATAATAGACCAAGTAATTGATTTAATTTGTATATTCTATCATAAGATACTAGTGATCGATTCCATGGCTGATCAAAAATGACTATTCTTTTTGGGGATATAATCTCCTTTGCATTGATTGGAGAATCATCAACTAAGAGAAAGAATGGAAAGCGGTTCTTTGACACATCATCAAAAATAAAAATCAAGTCATTGAATGAGACTTTGTAAAGATCAAGCCAATATGAAACGAAAGGCACGGTAACTCGTTCTCTTTTTGTGATAATAGAGACTCTGAATCCTTGAGATATCAAATGATCAGTTACATCAGCAATATCATTACTAGTTGGTGGAATATCTTGCCAGCGATTTTTCCAAACTCTTATGAATAGGCTCGAAATTTCTTCTTTAGTTATAGGCAATACATTATAGATGTGCCAGTCAGAAATATCATTTTTCGTAAAATTCTTTTGGAACATATTATTATACTCTTCCAACCAGATCTGCATCACATCAGCTAGAACAGAATCAAGGTCTAAGGCTATAGTATTGTCAGTTGTCATCATTGATAACTAGCCACAATCAGAATAAATAGATATACGAATTTAATGGTAATCCATTACACTTTATTGTACTGAATACTGTATATTAGAATTTTATTTCAATTAAAAAGGTGCAAAAAGGATTCCAAACTCTAAGTCGACATGATCCTTACTGAATCGGTAAGTAAAAAAATTCGGAAACAGAAAAATATCTTTTGGGTAATAAATTACAATACAAGTATTAACTGAAACAATTTTAATGGCATTAACGTGGAAATGCCAAGAAATGTATCATGATTTGACACGCACAATAGTGGTATTGTCCTTGTGACAGAGCACAACCTCAAACACTTATGAGTAATAATAGATCATGAATATCTTTTGACATTTCCTACCTCCTTCACATGTATTCTTTATGTCAATAATGTCCTTTTTTGCCAGGCACTAACCGATGGAAAATTCAATAGTCACGGAAAAAGGAACTGACTATTTAAGTTATATGCTTGATCAATTTCAGAGTCGGGAGCAACGTAGAAGTTAGATTCGCATGATGAAGACATGGATAAGAGGCTCTGACTTCATATCGGAAATTTTATTAGTTTCCTGACTAGCATAAAATATTCAGTAATCGATCTTGAGTGATCATCTTTCAACAACATCAAATTCGAAATAGTATTCCATTGACAGGATATTACGCATATAATAAGTCAATAAAGATACCTTTAATTTTAGTATACAAAAATGTAATTGCAGAATGACAAAGAAGGAGATGGTTAAAATTTTTTTAATTGTGATGATTACGGGCAATATTATGGGAATTGTTGTTATTCAAATATTTGAATCACTCGCAGTAGTAAATATAATAATCCTTGAAATTTTACTCTTAATAATTATTGTTTTGTTATTTATTGCCAGTAGAACTTGGAACAAAAAATTAGAAAAATCACTGCATGAAAAAGAGAGAAACCAGTAAAAAACCCTTCCAACTTTATTTAAATGATGATTGGAAATGTCAGATTTGATAGAAATTTTGTTTGACTAGGTGATGTGTAACTATAACAGTAATATCATATTCCAAGATCTAATCTCTAAATGGAGAATTCATTTGGTAAATGTTTTATTGTTGAGGTATTTTAAAGCAAAAAGTAGCACCACTATCACTATTATTGACTGCCCATATTTTTCCTCCGTGCGATTGAATAATACTTTTAGAGATAAATAACCCCAATCCTGTTCCTTCATAGGATTTAGAAGCAAATTTTGTAAAAAGTCTAGGCAGAATTTCCTTATCAATGCCTTGCCCTGTATCTTTAATGCTTACAACAACATAATTACTATCCATAGTATCATTCTCAATTTCCACCATTATCTCAATGCAACCTTTTTCAGTGAATTTAACGGAATTACTAAGAAGGTTAAAAATAACTTGGGTAATTCGGTTTTTATCGGCATACACGTAAATGTCTTTAGGGTCGTAACAAATAGTCAGATTTTCAAGTTGTAAAGGATTACTACTTAACAACTGGGCCCTTATATCACTTATTGAGGATAATATAACATCTTTGAGATTAAAACGCTCTTTATTGAGCTTGAGTGACTGGCTTTCGATCTTAGTAATATCCAAAATATCTGACGCAAGTCTCCGCAAACGTTTAGCATTTCGTATTATGGAACTAACTTGTTCCCTATCAACTTTGACTTCTGTTTTTCCTTCCTCAAATTGCTTTTCAAGATATATAGCATCTCCAAGTATGGGCATAATTGGAGTTCTTAACTCGTGGGCAGCGATATTAATGAATTCTTTTTGCATTTTGTCATGAATACTCAATTTTTCATTGGCCGATTCTAATAATCTGTTATATCTGAGTAAAGAGTTATTTGCATCTCTTAATTCAATAGTTCTAGAGTTTACGGCTGATTCTAATCGCTTATTCCATGATAGAATCAAGAATGCAATACCTAATGCTATAGCCCCGATTATTAATATCATTAATGTGCTAAAGTTTTTTTGATTATTAATTAATACACCAACCTCAGCAGCCAATTGATGAGGAGAGCTAACAAACAGGGTCCACAAATACTTTCCACCTATGAAAACAGGTTGGTAAGTGAGAGTAGTTTTATTTCCTCCAAAGAGTATTAAATCTTCAGCTCCTGCGGACCCCTGTAGCGATCTAGCTAAAAGAGAATTATAAGGTCCTCGAATTTCTTCTGGGACAAGTGATTGAAATTCTTCTCCTAGATAATATTTGCCAATAAGAGAGGGATTGCTTCCATAAATTATGATCCCATTCTTATCCATCAGTCCAACATTCCCAGCAACCTGAGGTGCTAGTTCGCTCTGTAAGAAACGACCAAGTTCGTGAATTTTTATAGAAGCGAGTATTACTCCTTTAAACACCTCCTCTTCACCTGATCTTTCTAATATAGGGAACGATATATAAAGCCTAGGAATCTTATCTATAGATTCGATCGCACTGCTATAGTAACTAGTATGGGTTTCCTTGGGGATAACAAAATATTCTCTGTTGCTTAAATCAATACCGCCGTAAGAAGCAATTATACTGGAATTAACATTACTTATCGAAACGATCCGACCATTTTCGTTTATCCAATAATAACCTTCAGTCAATGATTTTGTTGAGTTCTGAACTGCATCTATAATTATTCTGGTTCCCCCAATATTACTATAATTGACAATCTTAGAAAGAATTTCCAAATTGGTAGAAACTGGATCGATAATATGCAACAAAGTCTTTGAAAGTCCGTCAGTTTCAATTATAGCGTTTGATCTAATATCATTGGAAGCGATTTCCCCAATTTGATCCGCTGTTAAACCAGAGTAATGGTATGATAAAATAGATAGTGAAATTCCGACACCAATTACGAGAATTAGTAAAAAGATGTTTTTTCTAGATAATGTAATGCTCAGCATTTATAGTTGAGTTGAGATCTTGTTTCAAGTAGTTAACATAGATTTGATTTTAAAAATCAAATCATTCATGTCAATTGGTTTTATTATAAAATCTTTAACATCAATAGAAGGAAGTACTTTTGTAAATTCATCTTTATTTATTTCAAATGCAGTGATAAATGCTATTTTGGTGTTGGGACGCATTTCTTTTATATGTCTATACAACTCAAATCCATTCATCCGGGGCATACGTATATCAGTAATAATGACGTCATAATATCCCAGCTCATGATTCCTAAAAGAATTCAACGCATCATGTCCACTTGAAAATACTTCAACTTGGAATTCATTGGTTATTTCTAAATCCCTCTTAATAATCCTAAGAATATCTTTCTCGTCATCTACAACCATTACTCTGGCCATTTTATTCTTAGACGGATTGTTAATTTCAACTTTGGAAGTCATGGATACTATTTTTACACTAATAATTAAGTAAATGAAATATATTAATTAGCATTTCTAAAGAATCTGTAATTGTTTTATACAAGTGGATGAGATAAATACATTATATAGTTTAATTCTAATAGTAAATAAAAAGTGTTATGGAATGGTCATCAAATAGGGATATTTGAAATTAAGATGAAAAAGTGCTCATTAAATGCTGAAGGGTACCTCTTGCTTGTTAACAAAACAAAATGACACAATCTATAATACGCTGCTGATTTCACTAATTAATCAATTTTTGTACGGTATTCAATTGAAATACATATAAAATAGAAAAAACACTAAAGTAAAGAATAATTTGAATAATATAGAAATAGAATCCATCAATGTCATTTTTAGTTAGAAAAATTACAGAAAAAGATTTTGACAATGGATTTTTTGAAACACTCTCAAATTTAACTGTAGTTGGAGATATTTATTCAAATGACGAATTAAAGAGAGATGTAATTGGAAAGGTATTAGGTGATCAAAATTATATAATCATTGTCGCCGAAGATCTAGAAAGTAAAAAAATAATAGGTACAGCTACGCTATTGATTGAACAGAAATTTATACATAACGGAGGAAAAGTTGGTCATATTGAAGATGTTGCAACTAGAAAGGGATTTGAGGGAAGAGGCGTAGGAAGAAAAATAATTAATGAATTAATAAAACTAGCGAGGGAGCAAGGATGTTATAAGATTATACTTGACTGTGATGCAAAAGTGGCGAAATTTTACGAAAAGTTGGGATTTGCAAAAAAAGGAATAATGATGAGAATGGATCTTAACGCCAAATTTGGCGCAATATATTTATAGAATAAAATAGTTATCTATGTATGGATGATAGTACCGATCTAAACATTGTAAAGAACAGACCTCTAGAACGGATTTTTAGAAACAATATAGCTAGAATTATTGATTTTTTGATAATTAATCAAGAATTTAAATTCACATCGAAGGAAATAAGCAAGCTCAGTGACACCCCATTGAGATCAGTTCAAAGAATTTTACCTCAGTTAGTCAAAAACAAGATTATAGTGGAAAATAGACATAAAGGAAAGATAAGGAATTATGAGGTAAATAGAGATTTTAAATTGGTAGAGATATTGAGTTTATATTCGATAGAAACAATAAACATGTTAGTAGATGAAGCTTTAGAAAAAGGCAAGGATAAAACACTTGTCATGACTAGTAAATTACTAGAGAATTAACATTTACAAGAATCATTACTGATGTATTCTTTACATGGCACACACACCATCAGATCGTGATCAAACATTGACAAACATCTTACTACGAACAAATTTACACGTTATGTAGTAGGAAGATCTTACGATCGAAAATTGTAGTTGATATTTGATCTATGAGATTGGACCGAGTTCAGTGGTGTCTTCAATAATCACAATCCTATTTCCACCGTTCTCTTCCTATTCTCTTATTCTACTCTTCAAGACAATGACTTATTGGAAGCAATTTAGAATTAGAGGACATTATTTCGATTATCGAAACTCCTGATTACGGTAACAATTTTTTTACTATTTTTATAACATCATAAATTAGTGTCATAGAGAAATCTGCTTGCAATAATATTTTTTCACAATTTTTCTAATATTTCAAGGTTTCATAAATTTTATTAGCAGATCATTGGATCTTAAATGAAAATAATCAATTCAAACCAGTATGAGATCCCACAAGAAAGAATTAGTTTATAGAGTAATTAACACACCATTTAACGTGATTCACAAAACATAAGAATATTAATGAATAGAATCAAATAGGATTCAAATAGATATTTAATATGATTCAAATAGATGAGGAAAGTATTTTTAAAATTATTAGATCAAAGAAACCTCGTTCAGTAGCTTTGAACGGCCCTGAGCCATTGTTACCAAAAATTCAAAAAGTTTCGGAAAATATCGAGAAGGAATTTGGTATAACGTCCTATATCATAAGCGATAGAAGTTGGGGTTCTTGTGATTTAAATACTAAGGCTGCAGAAATGCTGAGAGCAGATATATTGTTTAACATAGGACACACGATCAGTTTAGAAAACTTTGGTGAAAAAGTATTTATGATAAACGCTTTTGACACTATCAGTTTTGAAAAGATTGCAATGAAGTGTGCCAATGAACTAAAAGGAAAATACAAAACGATATCGTTAGTTACATATAGCCAGCACTTACACCAAATTGATACCGTCAGAAGAATATTTGAGAAGAGTGGATATAATGTAGAATTAGGAAAAGGCAAAGGACAGTTAAATGATGCACAAGTATTCGGTTGCGAATTTCATCCCTTACATAAATTTCAGCATAATGTGGAGGCATTCATATTTCTTGGCCAGAGTAGATTCCATTCGATAGGAGTAGCTCTCTCCACAGAAAAGCCTACATTCATGTTAGATCCATATTTTGAGGAATTTACACAAATAAATGAAGAAGCAGAGGTTGTGAAGAAGAGAGCGATCTTGTCAGTGTACAAAGCACTTGATGCAAAAACCATTGGAATAATAATCGGTCTCAAGGAAGGGCAATTTGCAAATATCAAAGCATTAGAACTCAGAAAAGAATTAAAAAAATTGGGAATGAATACCCAGTTATTAGCTATGACCGAAATCACTAACGAAAGACTAGAAAATTTTAGGGAAATAGACGCTTTTGTCCAGGTAGCTTGTCCCAGATTGGGTACGGACAATTTTTTTTCAAAGCCAGTACTTTCAGTCCCACAGGCATTAACATTAATTAAATTATTAAAAAAGGAACCCGTCGATGAATTTTTTAGAATTCAACACTGGTTGTAGTTTAAACGATAAAATCGTACTGGGATTATGAGGATAGCAATATTGTCTGAAAAGTTAATTAAAACCACGTCTTCTTTAACAGGCAGGGTTTTAGTATTATATTTGAATGTTGCAAAAAAATAACAAGCATTTTCGATAATAAAACAGGATACAAGGAAGAAATATAACAAATAGGAAAAGAGAGAAATGATTGAAAAAACTAAACATGATTTTCATGTTTGGATTTTAGCAGACTGGTATATGTATCAAGGTTCAAGTTTAGCAAATATTCTATCGAATTAATTTTTGTACTTTAACGATTGGTGATTAAACTAATATATCTAAATCATGTAAAGATTATATTAAATAAATGATTAAGTAAGCCAATTTATGGTAATTATATCAAGGAGGCGCTCTTTTTTAATTTTTTTTATTGCAGGTTTTGTCTTCATCGGAATAGGAATTGCTTCAATAATTGATTCATACACTCCGAGATTTGTGGAGATAACTGAAACAATCGATCCTAATCAATCAGAGGTTTTTACACCTGACATGAATGCTGGCAATATAGCGAATATCTATATTAATGGATCAGGATCAAGAGTCGTGGTTCTGGACCCAAGTAGTAATTTAATATTAAATAAGACAGATGTCAATGGAATTTTTAATGAAACTATTACATCAGAGATAGATGGTAAATACAGGATTCAAGTTGTTAACAATGGTAATAATACATTGAATCTAAGTTTAGGAGCATTTTCAAAGGCTAGTCCTATAGCATTCAGTGGCCAAATGATGTTAATCATAACCGGAATTGTAGTACTGGGACTTGGCATTAGAACTAGAATGCAATCCTGATTAATTTATTTCAGCCTTCTTGTATGTTCCCAGCAATTTAAAGAATTTAACAAGATTCTGTATAGATGAAATTGACTCAGAAATTCTTCTCTCATTCATATTGCCCTCTAAATCTACAAAAAAATAATATTCCCAAGGTACATTTTTTGTAGGTCTAGATTCAATTTTGGTGAGATTTATTTTTCGCGATGCAAATTCCTTGAGTACTGAATATAATGAGCCCGGAGTGTGAGGTATAGAAAATATAATAGATATTTTGTCATGATTTGCCTCATTTTTATGGGTTTTTGATATAATAAAAAACCTAGTATAATTATTAGAGTTATCTTCTATATTTTCATCTAAGATTTTCATATCATATATTTGAGCAGCGCGTTTACTTGCTATTGCAGCTGCATTGAGCTTCATGGATTCTTTTATGAATTTAACAGAACCCGCAGTATCATACATTGGAATTGAATCTAAGGATTTTGATTGAAGATATCTTCTGCACTGAGCTAGAGCTTGTGGATGAGAATAAACAACTGAAATATTTTCGGGAGATGAGTGCTTATTAATAATTAAACAATGGTGTATTTCTTGATATATTTCTCCAATCACGAATAGAGGTTTTTCTACCAGCAAATCATAGGTTTCATTTACACTACCTTCCGTAGAATTTTCAATAGGTACAACGGCTAAATCAATTACTGAATTTTCAATTCCGTCAAATAATTCTCGGAAGGATTTAAAAGGAACAAAAGAATAGTGTGGACCCGGGAACCTGCTACTAGCAGAGGCTTCACTGTATGATCCAGATTCGCCTTGAAAGCCGACGCATAATTTCATAGTTTAAGAAACTGTTTATCATACAAAGCTGTAAAAGATTCCTTACCAAAATCGGTTGAAACTTTTCTTTCTTCAAAATTACCACAGAAATTGCATTTTAATCCACCAGGAACTTTAGTAAATTCATGACCACAAGAAAAACATATGGTATAAACTACTCCCAAATCTTTTTCATCCAAAGTTAAATGAATCGAAGAATTTAACAAGCTATAAACTTTCCCTCTGATTATATCACCTACTTTGAAAATATATTTACCCTTATAGCTTCTATCTCGCCAATTCGAATTGTAGTTGCTACTAGCATTTGATATACGTGTGGATGCTATGGCCGAAAACCCAGATTTGGAAAATTTTTCATTTATATAAAGTATTCTTACAGATATCATATTTCCAAATAACATATCGATGTATCCTACTACAACATCACCAATTTTAGGAATCATTGGTGGATTCTTTTGCTCTACATTTAATATGCGGTCAGAAAAGTCTATTGCTGAACCTCCAATTACAGAAGACCTGACATCACCTTCATCTACGTAGGTATTTTTGCCTGCATCGAATTCCTCGATTACAGATAGCAATACTCCGGGAGTAACACGATTAATCTCATGAACCTTCTTCAAATCAAACCAATATCTCTTTGTAGTTCAATAGTTATAACTGTTACAATTCGATTCTTTCATTCCCTTAATAAATTAAGCATATCAAGAGCTTGTCTGGTCTCTTTGACATTGTGAGTTCTTATTAATGAGGCCCCATGAATAGCACAGTGCACTTCGGATATAATTGATGGAATTAATCTATCCTCAACATTTAGTCCAAACAGTGACTGGATAAATGATTTTCTTGAAATTGAAACACAAAGTGGAATAGACAGAGATTTAAACATCTCGATATTAGAGAGAATTTCCAAGTCACGAATATACCACTCCATCCCTTTGATTCTTGAGAAAAAGGGACTATTTCCGGATTGTCTAAAAAAACCAATAGAAGGATCAACGATCATATTATCAAGGTCGATGTTAGATTTCTGTGCGATAGTAATACTATCTCGTATAAGCGAAAGAGTATCGTGCACATCTCCACTATAATATGAATTTACATTGTTAGATATGTGTGCTCCTATAATTATCGGTAGATCATTTTCATATGCGAGTTTGGACATTTTAGTGTCATATTTCAATCCAGTGACATCGTTTATGGCATTTATTTCCAATTTCAAAAGAGATCTAACTACATCAGATCGAGGAGTGTCTATGGAAATTGGGATATCACTAATTTGCCTAATTGCAGACACAGCATTAAACAATCTTTTTATCTCGAGTTCAACGGGAATTATTGTTCTAAGATATGGAGCAGTAGACATGCCTCCGACGTCTATTATGTCTACCCCGGAAGCCTCCATTTCAGACAGTGTATCTTGTATTTCATTTTCGGTTCTTTTGATTGAATTTTGATAAAATGATTCGGGACTGACGTTAATAATTCCCATGATCTTCACAGGCTCATCAGGATGAATGGAAGTATTACCTATAGTCGTCAACATTCAAAATAACATTAATTGTTTTAAAAATATTTATTTACATGGTATGGACTCGGGCGATTCTAGATCATAAATTAAATCAGTTATCCGAAATTATCAATATATAATAATAAAAATAAGTAGTATCCTCAATTTTTAAAATATAGCTGTTTTGAAACGATTTGGACAACATTCTAGCCAACATTACAAATCAATATGATTTTGTCAAAATCCTTGAAAAGAAGTTAGTAACCACAGGAATTACTTTTTCCATAATAAGATAATCAAAATCATCGGTATTCGGATCTAAAGTGAAGATTAACAAATATTCCAACCTATTTTTTTGATTTGTTATTGGGATTGTAATTCTCAAAATTTTTTCATACAAGGAACATGTATAATTTAGTTTTCCAAGTAGATCTTGCCATCTCAATCTAGTATATTGTCTAGTTGATGCAGTAATAGCATATTGTTCAGTTTCTTCATCATTTAAAAGAGGAACTATACCTGTTCTCTCCGCGGTTGTAAGTATCATGCCATGTTTATCAGTAACCCCCACGAAACGAATTCTCGGATCTAATCCCACTAGCTTATTACACAGGCTACTAAAATCAGTAACATTTTTTTCCATGATTATTGTTATTGGTGTTTCAGCGTGGTATTATTTTAATTTTTTTCATAAAGTATTCGTCCTCGTAATTCGACCCGGATTATTCTCGATGCAGGAATCTTCTGAAAATATTCGGAAATGAATACGAATTCATCTAAAGCAATTCGTCGATAAATATCGTGATCTCTGTAAGTCACCACATAAGTCGATGGATTATCTGCATAAAGTGCTTTGCTGAAAATTTCCTGCAATATGCCCTTTTTAACCATAAACAGAAATCCCGTCAAAAGTGGGTTTAACCTATAGGTAAATGTTTGCTTTTATGTATTCTGAATTTTTGATGGCTATTTATTATTATTGCTTTTGCCGTCACTTTTTTGATTTAATATCGTACAAATTAATTATCCAATTGTGATACTTCATAATGACGAAATGAACATTCAAAAGTATATAGACATGATTAAATACAAAATTTACAAAAACAGGAAAGGTTTCCTATTAGTTCTGGCTAAATGACGATATGCCAAGCATATAAATTCAAAAGATTTAATATCAAACTTTGAAGTACAATAATAGGCAAACTTAGTATGACTCATTGTATAGCGATACATTCCTATAAAGGGGGCACTGGTAAGACAACAATTGCTGCAAATGCTGCAGCACTGCTCGTTCAAATGGGGAAGAAGGTTGCCATACTCGATCTTGATGTATATGCACCTAGTTTGCACAATTATTTTAAGACAAATCCAAAGAAATGGATAAACGATTTTTTAGATAATAATGCCGACATACACGAATCCATAATTGATACAACTCCCTTGCTTTTTCCACAAGGACAAGAACAAACCAATTCAAAGGGGAGACTTTATACTGGTTTTTCAAATCCGAGTCGAGATGCAATATTCAAGTTTGAAATGGGCAACGGAACAGATTATTGGAAAAAGCAGTTCAGAAAATTGGTTTTCCTTAGAGAGCAAATAATTACCAAGCTTGATGCAGATTATATTATAATAGATACGAGTCCGGGAATAAGACATTGGTCGATTAATGCACTATCAATTGCTGACAAGTTGATTCTGACAATGAAAATGGATGATTTGGATATAGAAGGCACTAAAAAGCTGTTATTTGAAATTTATACCACGTTTGTTCGCTTTGGTGCAATTTCTTATATATTGCTTAATAGAGTTTCTGGATATTGTATCCCTTGTAATACAATTCAATCAAATATTGTGGAAAACCAAGATCACAAAAAAGTTTTGGAAGAATTACATGCTGCAACAGGCGCAAACTCACTCTCTCCTTTGCCTTGCTACTGCGATATACAATTTAGTCCTAGGGAATTTTTGACTGTCATAAATAATCCCAATCACCCATTCTCCTTAAGACTAAAAAATATCATCAATGAAATGACAAATACTACGTGAGTTATCAAATATTAATTTTAAATTAGAGATGATATTTCTTTATACAAGAGAATGAGCAAGAAAAAGAAAAATACGGCTGCGGATGCTAATAAAAATAATACTGCTAATAAAGACTCCAATAGTGATGGGAGCTATTTTGCAAGAGGAAGAAAGAAAAGAAAACAATATTTGAAGATTATAGTTCCGGTTGTTATAGGAGTAGTTGCTCTAGCTACTGTTTTGGCCACATTGTTTCCAGGCGACAATGTCTCAGCTAGGTATGGAGAGCTGGGTTCTGCGCATGAACATGCAGCTTTGCTGATCATTCTAAACGGTACAGATGTTGATCTGGCACAACAGAAGTATATGGTAAGGTCAAATTACATACACGTTGAGAGTTATAACGGCACACTAGATGGAACAACTCTTCATAAACACGCATCTAATGTACCACTGGGAGAGTTCTTAAAGAGTATCAGAATGGATATTTCCAATGGGTGTTTTATTACTGATAGTAATCAACGATTCTGTGAAAATGGAGAATATAAATTAACATCTTATGTAAACGGCAATGAAACCAAAGATATCATGAACTACGTGATAAATGATGACGATAGAATTTTGATCACATATAATAATCAAAATTCAACTGAACTTGACAGAGAATTTGAAAAACTGAACAACCTTCCGATAAATAAGATATAGCGACTAGCTTAAGCCTCATTCTGCGCTAAATACGAAAATTTTTTTGATTGGTTCTATTTTTCATAATTTTACCAAGATAGCCAAAATATTTCATCTGGTATTTAATATGAAATCCACTGTATTTTGTATCCAACCGATGAACCTGCATGGATCAATATTTACCAGTCTACACAGATGGCCTTGGATGCTCATTGTGTAGTCGGATATCAAAAGTATTAATCGAGATTGTGAATTATTTATTATATTGGATTACGAACAATTGTCTAGAACGGTCCTCAAGACCCTTTCGATTTAATAAACAATACTTGAAAGTATTGATTGAGAAAGTTTTTAATAAAAAGTACTAGAGTACATAAAGAAGCGAGAAATGACAAGAAGAACGGCAAAGGCAAAATCTGATGAAAGTGGACTACCCGAATGGGCTGACAACGAATTAAAAAATGCAGTTTTTCAACCACTAGACACGATTAACAGAACTGGCTATTTTTTAGACATTAATGAACAAAATAAGAAAGCAGATATTCAACTCTATGAATCTTTGCCCGATGGCAGAACAATAGTAGAAGAGATAGAATTAACAGATAATGTGAGGGCTCAAGAACTTATGAAGGGATTTGTATATGAATATAAAATAAAAATATCAAAAGCTAGACTGAGTAGTCAATTAAGTGAATTGTTGAAAACACGTTACCAAATAGATATGGAAGAGATATTTAAATTTGATCTAGAGAGTGCAGTAATGATGGATGTAGAATCAGATTACAATCCAAATAATATAGATGAAGAAGAAGATGAAGTTTAGAAATAATGTATTCCAATCTACATTTTTCTAAACTGATGTTCAATTATTAAATCCACTAATGATGGAAAGCAGGATTTAAAAGGGACCGATAAGCCAGCGATAGTAGGAACAAAAGTCTGAAATGAGTTGGACGTAATAGAACTTAAAACGGCCTGAGAAACCTTTTCAGGTTTGAGCATATATTTCATGGGAAACTTAAAATCAAAATGCTCATTATTAAAGAAATTGGTCTTTACACCAATTGGGCTAATCACAGAGACCTTTACACCAGTTTCCTTCAGTTCTCGACGCAATGATTCCGAAAAGCCCAGCATAGCAAATTTAGAACCACAGTAAGCAGCCATTCCAGGAATCCCAAAACTAGCAGCTAGGGATGCAATATTAATAATATGACCAGCCTTTCTTTTGATCATAGAATCGAGAAAGATTTTTGTAAAATAAATCATGCCAAAATAATTAGTAAAACTAACTTGTTCTATTTCCTCGATAGATATTTTTTCTACCCGACCAAATAAACCAATACCGGCATTGTTTACTAGTATATCAATATATCCGTATCGATCAAGAATGAATTTACCTAGATGGTTAACTTCTTCTTTTTTTGATACATCGCAAGAGAAAGGAAGTATCTCAAAGCTCTGCTTAATGCTTGAGGCGGTTTCACTTAATCGAGACTGATTTCTTGCAATTAGAATCATGGATTTTAGTTGAAATCGCGAAAAGTCATTTGCTATACATCTACCGATCCCACTTGATGCTCCAGTAATCAAAACAATCTTGTTTTTCAGTAGCTCCTGCAATATGCCCACGTAATGAAAAGAAAGTTAAATTATTTAAAATATGATATTACACGGTCAAGTTAAATTCAAATCACTCTTATGATTGAAATGATGTTGAAGATGAATAAGTTGTTCTCAATGTCAACCTCATTAATGCAATCCACATTATAATAAGTGGTATATAATATGAAGCAATCCTCCATGCAATAATCACTTTTAGCTGATTGCTATCATGAACTATACTGCCAATTTGAGAAAAATCATTTAAATGGTTTATGTAGCCCCACAATCCCCATTCTGCTAATCCAGAACCACCTATTGTAATTGGTAACGTACCCAAAATTGTAGAAGATGAGGTTGCCATAAACGACAGAAATAGACCTATATAAGTGTCAACCGAATGAGTCAAGACTAAAAAGGAGACCCCATGGAAAACAAATGCAATTAAAGTAATGGCAATTCCAACAGAAAATATTTTTACAGATTTAAAAGATCCAAAATTTTCTCTGCTCATTACACATAAATCATCTAATGCTTTATTGATTGAATTAATACCCCTTTGTGCTTTTTGGTCTGAAACAAATTTTTTGGCTAATTTCAAAGAGAAAGCAGGTAATTGTATATTTTTTTTTGCGGAATATATTAGAATAAAGAACCAAAACCCAAAAGTCGGAGTAGCTATTGCTATAACGAGCAAACCGATCAACAACGATCCATTTGATATTGCAATAAATCCCGCTATGAAAGCCAAAATCGTTCCCACAAATACATCAGCAATAATTTCCATTGTAGTTACCCAAGCTGCTCGTCCTGCGGGAACTCCACTTTTGGTCAAAAAGGCTATCCTAACAATTTCACCTCCAATATAAGAAGGAGTAGTTTGGGTAACAAATTCACCTGCTAGTCTGGCATATATAATTTTCCAAAAGGTGCTGACTTTTTTTCCAATGAACTTTCTAACAAAATAATAGAATCGAATTGCTTGTAGAAGAATTCTGGCCATAGTTGCCATAAAGGATAATAAAAAAGGAATTACACCTACAGATAGCACATCATTAAGTGAAACCGGTGTAAATAAAAAAATAAGCAGCATAGGTATAATGCTTACCACTATGAAAATTACTCGCCAATTCAATGTATACAAACTAAAACAAGAGAAGGAATATAATAATCATACAAATTTAACAATAAAATTAGAATAACATCTAAAAATCATTTAAATGCATACTATTTTCGTTACAGGGACAGCGGGATCAGGAAAATCATTGTTAACAGCAAGGTTATTGGAGTGGTATAGCAGTAATGAAGTTACACCAATTTCAATTAATCTGGATCCTGGAGTATCCAAATTACAATATGACCCGGATATCGATGTGAGAGAATTCATTGATTTTTATTCGATAATGGATGAATATAATTTGGGACCAAATGGTTCGCTCATATTAGCCAATGACCTAATTTCTACAAAAATTGAGGAAATTCAAAATCAAGTCCAGGAGCTTAATCCTGATTATGTAATAATAGATACCCCTGGACAAATAGAACTGTTTGTATTCAGATCTAGTGGCCCTTATTTTATTTCAAATTTTTATTCGGATACCAAGGTAACACTATTTACCATGGATGGAACACTAGCGATATCGCCTATCAGTTTCGTTTCATTATTATTCCTATCCCAATCAATCAAGTTACGTTTAGGTATTCCTCAAATTAACGTACTCACAAAAAGGGATAAAATAATCGAAAAATTACCGGAAATTTTGAAATGGTCTAATTCGATGATCCCCCTCCTAAATTCCTTAAATCTTGAAAAGGATACAGAACAATCTCTACTTAGCAAAGACATCATAAAAACACTTTATAAGAGTGGAAACGTGCTGAGTCCTATTGCAATGTCAAATATTACTATGAGTGGAATGGTAAATTTATCTGCAGCTTTATCAAGAATATTAACGCATGGAGAAGAAGAACACAAGGATGAAAGTTAATGTACATAGCGAGTTTTCTGAATGTACCACCCGCGCTCCAGCATCTACAGCGAATTTAGGTCCAGGATATGATGTCTTTGGACTAGGCCTGGATGCGTTGGAGGATATTGTTACTGTCAGGATAAAAAAGAAATCGAATTCGATCAAGAACAATTTGAAGATAATTATTAAAGGTAACGGGAAAAAAGATATTCCGAATAATCCCAATTATAATTCGGCAGGCATAGTAGCTAGAAAAATCATTTCTGAATATAATTTATACAACTATAATTGCTTGATAGAAATTGAAAAAAATATACCTGCAGGTTATGGAATGGGAAGCAGTGCTGCATCAGCAGTAGCCACAGCAATTTCATTTAACTCTTTGTTTGGACTAGATCTTGATGAAAGCAAATTGTTGGATTATTCTGCAGAGGGAGAATTAGCTAGTGCAGGAGTAAAACATTATGATAACATCGCCGGCTCACTATTTGGAAATTTTGTAATAATCAAAACATATCCAAAATTGGAATTTATCAAAATAAAGTCACCAACTGACTTAGTTGTAGTTGTTTGTGTACCTCTAATCAAGGTTCCAAAAATGAAGACAGAGATTTCTAGAAAGCTAATCCCTAAAAAGGTACCTCTAGAAAAAACTGTCCACAATATTGCAAACGCTTGTTCAATTGTTGCAGGATTTTACAACCAAGATGTAAATATGATTTGTAATGGGATCAATGATTGTATAATAGAACCAGTAAGAAAAAAGATGATTCCAGGTTATGATAAGATAAAAAAAAGGTCGTTGGAGGAGGGAGCAATGGCATTCACGATTAGCGGGGCCGGACCCTCAAGTATCGCCTTTTTGAATTCAAGAAAAAAGGGTTTACATATAGCAGAAGTCATGAAAGAAGAATACGAAAAAATAGACATCAGATGTGAAACATATTTGGCTAAGCCAAGTAACGGCGCAACTATAATTTCAAAAAAATAATATAATATCTAAGTAATAAAAGTAGAATTAATTACTTCTTATTACTTTTATTGAGAAATGATGTCATCATTTTATGCCTATCCTCATGAGCGAAACATAATGCCCAACCATAAATTTCTAACCTCAACCCTGTGTCGATATCGGCATCCATACCTTTATTAATTAACGTTTTACTGATTTTAACGGCATTAAAACTGTTCTTCGTAATTTCTTTGGCAAACGAAATAGAGTGTTCTATGAGTTTCTTATTAAGCATTTTTGAAAGTGCAATATTTTTCTCCTTTTCGTTACTCTGATCAATTGAAGGATCTAGATTGGATTTTTCAGAATCCGAGAGAGAAATAACCTGATTCACTAATCCAATATCGGCAGCTTCTTTAGCAGAAATCATTTTCCCAGTAAAGATCATTTCTTTAGCTTTTGCAGGTCCAACTATTCTCAAAAGACGTTGAGTTCCACCCCATCCTGGAGGGATACCTATAGTTACTTCTGGTTGCCCTATTTTTGCATTTTCAGATGCGAATCTTATATCGCAAACAAGAGATAGTTCGCATCCGCCTCCTAAAGCAAATCCATTGATAGCTGCAATTACAGGTTTTTCCATTTTTTCGAGTTTATTTAGCATGTTTTGGGCAGATGATGCATACTTTTCAGCAGTTACTGCATCAATGTTTACCATAAACGAAATGTCAGCACCTGCACAAAATGAGCGTTCACCTGCTCCTGTGATAATTAATACCTTAATTCCGTCATCTGCAGAAATTATATCAATTGCCCTAGTCAATTCGGATATTACATCTAAATTCATCGCATTCAAGGCCTCTGGTCTATTTATCCTCAAAATTGCGATATCATTAGATAGATCTATTTGAACATATTTCATGGAAGACACAAAAGGTGTTTTATAGTTCTTTAAATTAAACTTTATTAAATTTCATTCAGTCGGATATGTTTCATCGTTTTTTTCTTTCCCTTTTAGAAATTCTCTCCTAGCGTTATTCATGAGTTTAAATAATGATTCCAATGATTTGACATCTACATTTGGATTATTTGGATTTTTCATTTCTCTAAGTTGTTTGGTAAATTTCTTGGCAATATCATATAGATTGATTCTTTCGGCTAGATTTATGAATTCTTCCTTTTCAAATGGTTTGGGAAGAACTTCAGGTACACTTTTTAATGTTGAAACATATTCAATAAATGCTTTTTTAGGCCAAGCAGATGCAAACATTATTCGTTGATCGCTCTTCAATTCCAAGATTTCTTTAGCTATAAGCAAACCATTTTGATTTATAGAAATGTTCTTTGACGGGAGATCATAATCTAGTACCACCAAATCGAAGGAGTCATTGTAGGTTTTATAATCATCATCGTCCTTCTGCAAGGATTTTTCATATTCAGAAATTCCATCCTCGTAGTTTTTGGCAATAATATAATCATGTTTATTTTCTTCTAACCACATCGAATACAATTGACATATATCGTCATCGTCTTCAATGATTAGAATATTCATATTATTCCAATTAACTCATGCAAATAATAAAATTTTACTATAGTAGCAGTAAAATTTTATTCATTGTTCATTTTGAAGAATTCTTACAAATGAATCCACAGAAAGGGGTTTGAAGATGAAATGATCATACAACAAGTTTTTGTTGAGTAACTCCATTGCCTCCTTATTTATTTTGCTAGAAGACATAAAATAGCCTTTTATCTTTTTGTCTCTTTTCTTTATATCATCATATAGGTCAAATCCGTCTAATCCCTTTACATTGATGCCCAAAAAAACCAAAGAATACTTTCCAGGAGCAAAACTTTCAATTGCGTCATATGGGTCTTCAAAATAATCAACCTGATACCCCATATTGGCGATTGACTCTCTGATTAACATCAAGTCATCAGAGAAATCATCTATAATCAAGAGTTTTAGATTCTTGTCGACTGATTCGTTTTTAGCGGATTGAAACGGTAAATCAATTCCCTTTGTAGGAATTTTGATTAGAAATTTAGCGCCAATGTCATCTACTCGATTTTCTACCGTGATACTACCTCCGTGGATCTCAATTATTTTTTTTGAAATAAATAATCCAAGTCCAGCTCCACCAGAATTTGGATAAAATTTTGTAAAAACTCTATCAGGATCTTCATCGGTTATTCCCGGGCCCTCATCCTCTATCAAAATGGAAGTATGGTTATCTTCATCAGTATTAAATGCACTAATCATTATTCGATTTCCCTCATTTTTTTTAGTAAAGAAATATGAATTATTAAGTATATTTTCAAAGGCTTGTTTAATATACTCTCTGTCTGCTTCTATTAGTATATTAGAGGTGCAATGAAAAACAAAGGTTATTCCTGACGAATCTCTACGAGAAAATTGATTATAATCGCTTGTGATACCTTCCAAAAGATCACGAAGATCAAAGATTTCAAAATCCAACTTCAGTGGATTTGCTTCTATTTTGGAGATATCCAAGATATCATTAGCAATATTTTTTAGTTTTTCAGCATTCTTGATGATTATATTAAGATAATCTAACATATCTGGATCATTAATTTTTGATTTCAAAGTTTTTGAAAAGCCTATTATAGGTAGGATTGGATTCCTAAGTTGATGGGAAGCTACATCTACAAAATCTTGTTGAAAGATATTCCTTTTTTCCAGAATACTAGTTTTTTCTAGTGCATCCCATGTGTTGGTAAAAAGAGTATCAAAAAAAGATGTTATGTCTCCTTCAAATGATTCAGATATTCTACAGCTAAATACCCGTTCGTTTGAATCATAATGTATATTGAAGAAATATACTCTAACTTGGTTAACAATAATTGTAATTATATGTTTATTGAATTCAATTATTGATGATGTATTCTTTACTGATACGTTTTTAAATGGTCTTAGAAAATCACATATCGATTCGTATTGATCATTGTTCTTACATGAAACTAGTATCCGTATGGAGGAAGAGTTCAAAGATTTGAGGATATCATAAAATGAATTTTTCTTAAGAAAAACAAAAGAATAATAAGAATTTAAGACGATATCGATTCTTTCGTTGTTTAGATTCTCAAATACTCTAGCTAAATCTAAATCCATGCACTTTTAGCTATTTTGATTACTTTACTACTTTCTTCTTGGTATCAAATACATCATCCAGCATTATTTCGAGATCATCTTCAAATTTCTTTAGTATTCTCCTCAAGCTTTGTTCCAATTCTTTTACACGCTTCTCTGTCTCAAGTTTGAAGATTTCTCTAGATATAGCTGAATACACATGGAAATGTCCTCCTTCTTTCAAAGTTCGACTTTCTTTTACACATATTCCCAATCCTGTTAATTTTTGTAATGATCGGAATACAGTACTCTTATCTCGGTTCACTGCTTTAGATAAATCCTCTAAAGTCATTTGTTTATTATTATGTGCGATTAGAGTTAGTAAAAGATCCATATCCAACGGTGATAAATCGTAGATGTAAATGAAAAGATCCTTTAGTGTTGCGCTCATTCGTGTTATGGCATTTATTGATGATGACGGCATTTTATACAATAATATACAGTTTCAAGCTATTTAAAATTTTCTACAAAAACACATGTAAAAATCAGTTTGGAAGTTTTTAAAAAATTGTTAATTTTGGTAAAGTGTTATTTGGCTCTGATATGCCAGGTACTTATGCACCTGCCATACCGTTTCGTAATTCAATACCTTTGTGATTTTCGTCAGACTCTGCTGCAGCTCTATGCATCTCCGACATAGCACAACCCATTTGAGCCTCTGGTTTACCTTTTCTCATTATACCTCTATATAATCCTGCCTCTAACGTTTGTCCATGTTCCTTCTCCCATTCTTCAACCGGTATACTGTACTTCTTTTGAATTCTATCACGATACCATTCAGGGATGACATTAAAAGCACAGAAGGGAACTATACGCAAGTCCGGAGTTAAATAGTGGATATCACATCTTTGTAGTCTTTCTAAATCTTCATTATATTTATCTTGAAAATGCATCATTCCTAAGAAAAGAGATCTGACATGCCATGATCCCACAGAATCGAAACTCTGCTTAAGAAGAATACTAGAGAACATACGGCCTAAATTAAGTCCATAGGGCTGTTTACTTCTGTCAACAAATTGATTAAGTTTTCGTATCACTTCTAGCATCGCCCAATATCTGTTTGATCCGGATTTAATTTCCTCTGTTTTCTCCTCAAAATATTCAAGCAGGCCTTTTATATCTACAAAAGAGGTCAGAGGAGTCAATTTTTTAGTTTGGACATCCTCGAAAACATAAGTTCCTGCACCGCATGCAAAATGAATGGATAATTCATATTTTGGTTTCTTACTGAATGCTTCTATCACATTAGTTAAAGGCATACATGAAGGAACCGGAAACCAGGAGTCTTTGGATATTTCACCATTTGTTTGTTCCTCAATCCGTTCAATGCAGTCTGGAATGGTTATTCTATATTTTTCTCGTTCTTTTTTACTCATTCTGCCTGTTAAAGAGACAGGTTGGAAATTTACGGCATGCACAACATCCATATTTTTCTGAGCAAATCTGATTATACCACCCAATTCATGATCATTTATAGATTTTATCACGGTGGGAACGAAAACGACTGTCATACCACATTTTCTAGCAGATTCCAATGTATATGGCACTTCCCAATGATTTTTGGGATTTGTTCTGGCTGTTACCCCATCAAATGATAAGTAGAGATTGCTGACCCCAGCCATTCTTACTTGCCTCATTGTTTCTGGTGATAGAGCCAATTTTATGCCGTTAGTATTTAATTGCACATGATCTACTCCCTCTTCCTTCATGATTTTAATTAATTCAGTAATATCATCTCTCAGCATTGGTTCCCCACCAGTAATTTGAATAGAGTTTCCAGGGATAGGTCTCTCGGCCTTTAAGGTTTTCATCATCGCGCGAACTTGTTCATGAGATGGTTCATATAAATAAGCACCTTCTAGTCCTTTTTTGACATAAAAGAAGCAGTACCAACATGTTAGATCACATCTATTTGTTACTATCATGTTTGCTAATCCAGAGTGAGAAAGATGATTTGTACATAAACCACAATTTGTTGGGCAAGCGCATTTATCCACCATTACATTTGGTGCTTTGGCACCCTTTCCATCCATCCAATATGTACTAAATTTCTTGTACATTTCGTAAGAACCGAAGTATAATTCCTCACATTCACCGTGACTTGGACATGTTTTTGTCATGAAAACTTGTCCCTCTCTTTCAAATACCTCGGCATCAAGAATCATATTGCAATCAGGGCAAATACTTTGAGTATATCTAATAGTTCGCTTCGAACCAATAGTTTTACTAGTTAAATTGGAAATTTGTATTAGATCCATAATGTTGACCTTTAATACTAAATTTAATTAACTTTATAAACATGATCTCACAAATCCTACGGTGTTAAGTTAGTAATCTGGAATTTAGATGAAAGATTTAATATCTAATATTAGATTACACAGTTAAAGTTATGGAAATAAGTGACAAGGCCAAAGAATCTATGGAAAGCCTTGGGTTAACAAATTACGAGATCAGAGTTTATACCTCATTATTATTTACCGGTTCAAACACAGCGTCAGAAATCAGCAAGAAATCTGGTGTTCCATATTCAAAGATTTATGATGTCTTAAACAGTCTGTATGTAAGAGGATGGGTTTATTCGGACAACCAAAGACCGCAGAATTTTTTTCCAAAATCACCATCAAATGCAGTAGAAGCTATGATGATCGAAATGGAAAACAATCTTCGTAGCAACAAGAATATCATAATTAATGAATTAATGCCGATCTATGAGAAAACAGGATTGAAGGAGAAACCCGATATTTGGGTAGTAAGTGGATTGTATAATATTGCGACCAAAGTAACTGAAATAATTCAGTCAACCAAAGAAGAACTACTTATAGCAATTCCAAAGATCCCCGAAAATGTTGTGAGATCTATACAACCCGTCCTACGTGAACTATTTGATAGAGGAGTTAAAATAACAATACTAGCATCGGATGAAACCAACGCGGACACAGTTAAAGCGATGTCTAGGGTAGCAGACGTAAGGTTAAAGAATGATATGTTTGGAGGCGGAGTCATTGGAGATTCTAAACACGTATTGATTCTATTGGGAGAAGGAAAAAATGATGTTGTAAATAACACAAGTTATGACATTATAGCTATTTGGGCTGAGCATACAGGGTTAGCAAGTTTTGCTAAAGATTATTTTCAATATCTATGGAAAGATGCAAGACAAAAAAAATAACAATCTAGATTTTTATAATAGAAGATTGTAAGATGTAAAAGGACAAACAATGACATGAAAAGCCCTACTGAATAAATGAAGAAGATCTTGAGTGAAGAGTTTGTCCATCCCAATTTGATTTGATACTTTTTCAAGTAAATATATAAAAAAATATACAGATAATAAAGAATCCTCACTAACGAGGATTTTGTGGTTTTGAATCGATTGTGATTTGATATCATTTTAAAAGGAGTTCAAATGATACATTAGATTAACGACAGATTTTAGTACTCGGTATTTATAGCGATGCTAATGAAACAATGATGATAAAGATATTTAAGGAAATTACATATACAAATTTAAGAAGATTAAAAGTAATCTACGTCTTCAAAACAGGAGACACAATCTCAAAGTCTAGACAAACAAGAACAAACAATGGCAAGTTCATAAGATGGATATCCAATAAATCATTAATTAAATTAATGAAATCAGGAGATGACAGAAAAGATGATAAAGCAATATTGTTTCCCACTAAATATTCTAGAAAAAAGTAGATTAGGAAAAAAGTAGAAAAATGAAAGTAACTAAGACTAAAGATTCAGATAACAAAATTGTCGTTACATTAGAAGAACCCGACGATCTATTTAGCTTAAGAAGAGTAATAGAGGTTGGCGATAGTATTACTGCAGATACAACAAGAGTAATTAAACAAGATAACGAATTTTCTAGACCAGACAAGGGTGAACGAATCAAGATCCGTATAATCCTAAGAGTAGAAAAAATCAGTTTTGATAATTCGGTTGACAGATTGAAAATTTCAGGAATCATAATTACGTCAAATAATGAAAATGTACCTAGAGGATTACATCATTCCATAACTTTAAAGGTTGGTGACACAGTGGTTTTAGAAAAATCAAGATGGAACGAAAACTATTTAAAAATACTATCCAAATCTGTCATGAAATTCAAGTATCTACTTGTATCTGTTGATTCACAAGAGGCAGCGATTGGAAGTTTAACGGGCACTTATTTAAAAATGACTCCTAATATATATTCCGGAAAGAGTGGAAAAAGATATTCTGCGGATAAGAAAAATGAATCTAATAACAGCTATTTTGAGAGCATTAGAACGGCATTAGAGATCTATCTTAATGAACAAGGAATCAAGATAATAGTTTTCGGTCCAGGAGAAACAAAAAGGAGACTCTATAATTTTTTAAGGGAACGAAATGAATATTATCAAAAAACAGATTTTAGTATAGTTGAAGGAATCGAAGCTTCTGGTGAAGATGGAATATTTGTATTCTTGAGATCACAGGCCATGAAGGATTTAATGTCCGATAGCAAAATTGCTATGGTTACGAGTATCATGGATAAAATAATGCAACAGATAAGTAAAGGGGAAAAGAGATATGCCATAGGAATCAAGGAAATTAAATACGCACAGTCACTAAATGCTATCGAAGCATTGATTTATTCGGACAAGGTTTTTAATGATATCGAGGAAGAAGATTTCATTAAACTTTTGAATGAAATAGAATCTAATAACACAAAGGTTTTTGCCACCGATTCTACCACAGATATAGGATTAAGAGTAACATCTTTAGGGGGGGTGATTGCATTATTGAGGTATCCTATTTATTAAACACGTTTATATCAATTTTCTTTTAACCAAACTGAAAACAAAAAATGCCGAAAAAATATCATTTGTTTCAAGTTGTGCGAGTATTGTTGACAAGCCATAACATATAATCAGAAGAAACATCCTTCATAGAGAGAACTATAATTTCAGGTATTTGGTATGGATGATTTACAGTTATTTCGGTTTTTAAGGCATCAATTAATTTCGAAGTTGTCTTAAAAATTGCTAAAAACTCTTCTTCTTGTTTTAGTTCATTTTCCCATGTATATAAAGAATTTATTTTGGTATAGTTTACACACGCACATAATCGTTTATCTGCTACCAGCACTTTACAAAGCCTAATTAACGATTTTTCATCTGGAAAGGTAGATAACAGAATTGCACCATCAGACTGAATTTTAGAGTGCTTCATCACTATACAATGAATCCTAACATCAATATATTATTTAGTAAAGAACAATTACAAAATTAATTCAAGATAAAACCAAATAAAGTAAAGTTTAAAAATTTGGTCTTTTATTATGGAGGAATACATTACCTAGAATACTCTCAAAAGCTTAAAGAAGCAACCGAAATCAATTTAATTAAAAACCCAAACTAGATCTGAGAATATTTTAAAATAGATAGTAATTTGATAGATCAATACCACTAGAGGTAAAGAAAAGAAAAAGATTGATGAAGATTAAACCCTCAGTACCTCATTCTAAAATAGAGAAAATGAACGTAAATACCCTTATTAAAAAGGATTCTCATGTAGTAATATAGACAACAAAGCTGCTCGTAGTTCTTTTCCATAGGCAGCTTGTTTGAAATACAGAGCATTCACAGTATTATCAATCGATGGAGATATTTCATCTACTCGTGGTAGTGGATGAAGAATAGAAACATTCGGTTTTGACTTTTTTAGAATATTTTCATCAATGGTATATAATCCCTGAATCTTCTTGTATTCCTGCAAATCAGGAAACCGTTCTCTTTGAATACGGGTTACATAAATTATATCTAGCTTTTGCAAAAGATCATCAGATAGTTCAAGGTGTTGTTGCATATTGACCTTATGTGAAATATCATAAATTGATTCACTTCGAATTCTTAATACGGCCGGAGAAACTAAGTGAATATCTACGTTGTAGTTAGATAGAGCATAAATTAAAGAGTAAACTGTCCGACCATATTTTAAATCACCGACTATGCCGATGGATAAACCATCAATCTTTTTCTTTTCTTTAAATATCGTGTAAATATCCAACATAGCTTGAGTTGGATGTTCTTCACTTCCACTTCCTCCATTAATAACAGGTTTTTGAGATATTTCGCAAGCATATCTACTAGAACCATCAGATGGATGACGTATAAGAACTACATCTGAGTATAAGGAAAT
This sequence comes from Candidatus Nitrosocosmicus franklandus, assembly GCF_900696045.1. GTDB lineage: Archaea > Thermoproteota > Nitrososphaeria > Nitrososphaerales > Nitrososphaeraceae > Nitrosocosmicus > Nitrosocosmicus franklandus_A. The sequence goes on along the minus strand of NZ_LR216287.1, from coordinate 1,641,169 downwards.
CGTTTTTATTGTATCCGCATAGCTTTCACCTTTCATGATCGAAGAGGAATCAACATCAGAAATCCCCAAAGATCGGCCGCCAATAGAGGACATGGCAGACTCGAAGCTAAGTCTTGTTCTAGTACTGTATTCATAGAAAATATAACCAAGAATTAGTCCTTTTGCAATTTCTCCACGTTCTTTGGATTTTAATGTTTGTATTTTATCAGTAACATCAAAAAGATATGAGAAATCATCCCGATCGAAATCGCGTATAGAAACTACATTACGGTTAAAGAACCTATTTTTCGCCATAAACAACTAGATAATAAATTTGTAAACATATACATATACATATACTTTAGATTGAAAAAGGGGTGATCGTTTACCCAGCACCACAACTGCTAAATCCACACTCTATACACATATTACATCCTTCTGTAATAATCAGAAAATTTTTGCACACCGGACAAGCTTCTTTATCGTTTTCTGTCGTAGAAATGGAATTGGTAAATAGTTCAGATTTTGTTTTACCTAGAGAGGGACTTGTTTCTGTGATATCAGACTTGAGTAGAATATCAATTCCCTCATTTGCTTTAGATTTTTGTTCGGTGGCACCATAATCTCTGAAAATTGGTGAAATTTGTTCGATCACGTAAGGTTCGTTCACATTTGCCTTTACAAAATCACGTAAATATTTACTAGGGGCAACATGGAATCTTTTTTCACGATCATCTCCAGTTATGTGTAGAACTTGTTCATTTCTTGATCCATCTCTGTATATAGTAACTCCCTTTAATCCAAATTCATGTGCAAGCAAATATGCACATTTTACATCTTCGACAGTTACATCCCCAGGCATATTAATTGTCTTTGCTATTGCATTACTAATCCACTTTTGCCATACGGCTTGAGCCATAATATGGTCAGCCCAATGAATATCAATGGCGGTAACAAATACTCTTTGCATCCACTCAGGTATTTCGGCAATTCCTCGTACGGAACCATAATTATTTGCGATTTTTAATAAAATTTCATCCGTATAGAGACCATTTTCTTTCAATGCATTTTCAAACACTTTATTTGTATAAAAGAATCGGCCAACTGTAACACGTTTTTCAAATACCAAAGCAAATACTGGTTCTACCCCATTGGATACATCCGAAATCATTGACAATGTCCCTGTAGGTGCAATAGTAGTAGTCCATGAATTTCTGATTCCATAAGTTTTAATTTTTCCAATTAAAGAATCCCAATCATAACAATGTAAATCCTTGGGTATTTCGTAATAACCAGATAATGGAACACTACCATTTTTATATTCAGTTTTTTCAAACAATGGAAATGCTCCGCGAGATTTCGCTATAACTACGCTTTCATCCATACTAAAATAAGACAGGGTTTCAGCCAGTTTACTCATAAATTCATACCCTTCTTTGGAATCGTATGGAATACGCAGCATAAATAACAAATCAGCTATACCCATAATTCCTAAGCCAATACGCCTAGTTAATTTTGTATTAACATCAATTTCCTCTACCGGATATTTATTTACATCTATGATATTATCAAGAAATCTGGTAGCTTTCCTTATAGACTGTTCATATTTTGGCCAATCAAATTCGTACATGCCATCAGCTTTTCTTTTTACAAATTTAGACAAGTTGATAGATCCTAAATTGCAAGATTCGTATGGATAGAGAGATTGTTCACCACAGGGATTTGTCGCTCTCAGTGGACCACCTTTGGCATTGATACAAGGATTGTATTTGTTGATATTATCAAAAAATATTACGCCAGGTTCAGCACTCTTCCATGCACTTAGTGCTATCAGCTCCATCAATTGGTGCGAGTCGATGTTTTTCATGGTAGCTTTGGTTCTGGGATTTTTAAGAGAATATTTATGGTCCTCTTTATTTACAAGAGATTGCCAGAAATCTGACCAAATTCCTACGCTCACATTAAAATTTTCATACATTCCAGGTTTAGTTTTCATTGTAATGAACTTTTCTATGTCGGGATGCCAAGATTCTAATATGCCCATATTTGCTCCACGACGTTTCCCTCCTTGCTTGACTACATCAGTAATCGAATCAATTATTTGCATAAAAGACGTGGGTCCGGATGCAACTCCACTGGTTGATGCAACAATATCTCCCTCAGGTCTAAGATCTGAATAATTTATTCCAACCCCGCCTCCGGATTTAAATATCATAGCTGCGTCAGTGGATGATTTCATAATAGAATACATATCGTCAGGCATATCAAGGACAAAACAAGCAGACAACTGTCCCAATCTAGCTCCAGCATTCATAAGGGTTGGAGTGTTGGGAAGAAATTCATTTGAAACCATTAGATTGTAATATTCTAAAATTTTATTAACGTGACTATTCATTTGACCTTCTGCAATCAGTCTTAACAGATCCTTAAAACTTACCTTCATTTTACCAGATCTTGCTTCGTCTATGTATGACCTAATGAGAGATTCAAAATGATATTTATTTAAATAGTAACCTCCAATTTTTAATTTGTTATCGAAATCATCCAATTTCTTATAATAAACTTCTGCTTCGGAAAGATTCTGCGAATAATGACCTTTAAAGTCAAATATACGTGGATCATGTATAACATCCGAGATTGCAACCAAAATTGCCACTCGTTCAAATAATTGTTTTGGACCTTCTATTATTTCACCATTATTATCCCTCAGCAAATATCTTGAAGATAACACTCGTAGCGAATTAACATCTAATGATTTATCAACCTCGTCTAGATCTTTCTTGTTTAAGATCTTCATCTTCACTTCTCTTAATTTTCGTCTCTCATGACGGTATAGAATATATGCTTTAGCGGTTTCAGCTAAACCCTCTTCAATCAATATAGACTCTACCATGTCTTGAACATCCTCAACACTAAGTACATGGTCCTTATGAATAGACTCTAAGTAATCGCTCTTAATGATCTTGTTTACCAATTTTGATGCAAGTAATTCAGCTAAATCGTGATCCCCTTTACCAGTTGCAACTAATGCTTTATAAATCGCATTTGAAATTTTTGATTGCTCAAAGTCCACTATTGTACCATTTCTTTTTTTAATGTGTAGAATGGTTTTGCTTTTTGATTCACGAAGATCAGTTTCAGCCATATAACATTTATATATTTTATAAATCGTTTATATTAATTTCGATAGCTTATTTAGAAAATTAAGAGTTAAGATATCTTCAAAAAGCTCTATCGCTAAGGACCGTTTTGTAGTTAAAACTCTATTGCGTGTATACACCTCATTTGTCAAAAAATAACGATTATGTGTACACAGTTAAAATTAAATAGCAAACGAAAGATCATACGATTATACTGTCTAGTTTAACATTACATATTCGCAATTTTATTGTAAACACTAACCGCTTCGCATTACTTAATGGAAATTGACACATTTAGCAACAAAGCGCAAGAGTCAAAACCCGGTAATATGCCTACATTTTGCTCGGTAATTGATTAATCTCGATGAGATTACTAGATCCACAGGACAAACAAACACCAGACTTGATATTCCGTTTTCCACATATTGAACATATAAATTGTTTTTCAAATATATCAAAGTAAGGAATTGTAGGAATAGCCATATTTATGATATCAATCAGTTCCTGCTCAGAAGCACCAGTTATGTCAAGTCTTATATACAACCCGCCTGTCATAAGATTATCTAATTGTCTCAGATTTTCGGAAATTGGATTGTCATTTTCTAGTATTTCTCTTGTGATTATCACTCCTTGTGAATATGATTGAAAATCATGAGTCAGTTTACCAAATTTGTCCGAATCTAAAACAACAAATCTTGACGAACTGCCGTCATTAATCATAGAAACTCCAAATTTTTCGGTATTGTTTTTACTGAAACCAAGTAATATATCATTAGCTGTCTGTATCACTTTCTTAACTGTATCAAACCCGTCTTTTTTAGAATATCCTAAAATATCGTATATAGATTCGTTTAATCCTGCTATATTAACAATTGTAGTAGTAGAACCTACTTCCGGAAAGCTAACAACATTGGATAACGCAGGTAGAATACCATGACGAATATTTTCCGACAACATTTCTTTTTTCAATAGCAATGCACTTATTGATGGTTTCATTAACAGTGCGAGTTTGGTTCTAAAGTAGGTTTCGTCCTTATTTGACTGATATGCCAATCGAGGCAGATTTATAGTCAGAGAATTCAGTACTATATTTGGTAGCATTGAAACATCATTTAACTTACGAATGCCTCTGCTACTAAGGATCGACTCTTGTGATAAGACAATTTTACCTCCAAGTTTTATTACTTTTGCAACTTCTGACACAAGATTTTTAGTCAGGGATTTTGAATGGGTGATGAATAAGCCAAAATTAGGTAACGCCACTTGCTCAACATATAAAGCATATCCTTTTAACATTTGAATTAATAAACCTTCACCCTCTTTTGCTGATATAACAAGTGTCACGAAAGGAGAATTCATATGTTGCATAGAAATGGAAGATGAAATTAGCGATAAAGAGAGATACTCAGGTATTTTATCCATTTGATAGTCGCGAAGAATTTTGTCAATATTTTCTATTACTATTTCCTTGGACACTTCTCTTTGAATCAATGATATTATAATAGGTAAAAACAAATTGAGTTTACTTTGGTCCGATGTACGTGGCAAAAATAGAAAATTACCTTTGAGATCGAGATTATTTTTTACTTGTTCAACATCAATAAAAACAGTATCAGGTCCAATTCCCCAATGGCCCAAGGTATCCAAATGAATTTCACCATTATAATGCATATCCAATATATCTTTTTGAAAACTAGCTACAAAATACTCAGAAAGAACATCCCTTGATATTTCGATAATTAGATCATTTATCCCATTCCTCAAGGAGTTACTACTATTGTTAAGCATTTTATCTAGATCAAATATTGGAATTCCGACTCGAATCAATTTGTTCATTTGATCTTCAAGGCCATGCTCTAACAAAATGTTATTTACACAATCTCTTAATAATCGAGATGTTAAGTAAGAAGTCGACAGTTTATACACCTTATTTTCTACCTCCTCAGTAATTTTTGTGGCCTGTTCTAATGACAAATTTGCTTCTCTAACTAGGCTTTGTATTATCTTATGAGAGTTGAATTCTTCAATCGTTTGATGACTGGTTCTCACATACATCTTTCCACTCTCAACAATAGATTTTTCTTCAATTTGCCTAGCTAAGTTTAATACCAATTTACCCAGATTCGTAATAGTATATCGCCTTTCTGATTTATTCAACCCAAGAAGAGATTGTTTTAATAATTTTCTTAAGTGATAAGCAAATTTTCCCGATTCCTTCTTTGACTTGAATCCAGCTAATGACTTTAGCTCAGAATATGTTAAAGGCCCTTTATTATTAAGAATTCGTAGAATGTCTATTCTGTTGGGACTAGCCATAACTGAAAAAATCATTCTAACTCTCTTGGAGGTAGATTCTAAAATTCCACGTTTAGATTCAGAGGAGGGCAGATATGAAATTCTCAACTACAAAAAGCAGTCTGATTATTAGTATATAAATAAAACTATCACAAATAAAGAAATGAATAATTTTTGATTGAAATAGAATAACCAGCTAACTCTCTAACAAAACCTGTCCACTGTTTATTATATCGTCCTTTAAATTAATAGCAGGTCTTTTAGAAATTACAGATTCTGGAACCTCTGGAAGTTTCTCTTTGGCTTCATCTTCCAAACTATTCTGAACATCGTTTAGTATAGATAGGGCGTCTTTATCTACCACGGAACCTATTTTACCGGTATCGGTATTAACGTTAGAATTGGTTAACACGTCATCAGCTAAAGTATGAATTTCAGTTAGAACATTAGTTGCAGAAGGGACAGCCTTTGAGAGATCTTTCTGTATATCTTGCAGCATTTCAACAGTTGGATTGATAGTATCCATTATTGCAGAGAATTCATTAATGCTAGTAAAACGAATCGCAATTACCTCTAGAGCCAAACTCGCATTTTGTGCATTCTTTCTGAGACGTCTCATAGCAGATAGTTCATTTGCTATGATATTGGCACGTGCATTATTTCCAGATTTAATATTTTGTGTAATTTTAGAGCTAAAATTGGCATCGATGTTAGAAAACTTTTTGTCAATTGCCTTCAATTGAGAGATTTGCGTATTTATCACTGAGATAGCACTATTAACATCGGAATAGAACTGGCCACTTTTTTCCATCTAAAATTCAATATCAAAAGATTTGTTAAAAACAAGTGTTAAACTCTCTAAACAAAAAGGAAGATTAATTTTAGCTTAATGAATAAGATCAAACATCCTCAAACTTTTTGTAATACCAACCCATGTTTTACGTCATAATCAATAACTTTGACTTTGGAACCTAACGGCAAGTCGGATGGGTTTGATACTCCAGGCAGAAAACCTGAAACATTCACGTCACAATTATCTAATTTAAATATAACCCAAGCATATGAGTTAACATCTTCAAACCCTTCAGGAGCAACGGATTGAATCGTATAAGTTATAACTCGCCCTTTTCCGCTGTATGATATATGTTTAAAGGAATTCGAGAAGCATTTGTCACAATAGTATACAGTTTCTAACATAATATTTTTACACTTTGTGCATTGATTAAGGAGAATCTCACCTTTCTTTGCAAATTCGATAAAGCGTTCTCTAGTACTTTGTTTCTTGGATTTTGACTCAGACAATTCGGACACCCGCATATTACTTAATTTTTTTAAAAATATGGACTGCCGCGCTAGCTCCCGTTGCACCAAAATTATGAGTCATCGCAATCTCCGCATCCTTAACCGTTCGATCTCCAGCTTTATTTGTAAATTGTTCATAAACTTCTACCACCTGACCAACGCCTGTAGCTCCTATCGGATGACCTTTTGATTTCAATCCTCCAGAGGGATTAACCGTAATATCGCTGTTTAATTTGGTACGTCCTTCCCTAACTGCTTGAGCAGCAGTTCCTTTAGGGAAAAAGCCTAAATCTTCTATATCAATTAATTCAGCAATAGTGAAACAATCGTGGACCTCAACAAAATCAATATCTTTGGGGGATAAATTAGCCATCTTATATGCCTGTCTTGCTGCCTCAACTGTACTTGGAATTGTAGTTATATCTTTTCTAGATTGTACTGAAGCAGGTGACGCACCTCTCCCTGAGCCCACAATCTCAATATAGGGTTTTCCACTCTTTTTTGCGAATTCTTCATTACATAGTATTACGGCAGAAGCACCATCTGAGAATGGACAACAATCATATAACTTTAAAGGTGACGCCACTACAGGGGATTTTAACACGTCATCTACAGTAATTTTTTTTCTAACATGTGCTTTTGGATTTAAAAGGCCATTTTCATGATTTTTAACTGCGACGCGTGCTAGATCTTCCTCTGTAGCCTTGTAAGTTGCAAGATAAGCTCTAGCCATAGAGCCAAACAAGCCTGGAAAGGAGGCACCATTACCACCTTCATAAAAAAAATCAGAACAATATGAAAAGAGGGTTGTACTTTCAACCGTACTTGTATGAGTTACTTTTTCTACACCTAATGCTAATACACAATCATAAAACCCAGCAGAAACATTCGCAAATGCCTCTCTAAACATTACAGATCCAGAGCCGCATGCAGATTCGATAGTCAGGCCCGGTACTTCTGGAATTCCTAGGTTACTCATAATGACTGGGGCCATATGTACCTGCTTATCAGCTACACCAAAAACATTCGAAATATATCCAGCTTTCACATCTTTTGGAGTAATACCTGCTGAATCAATGGCATCTTTTGAGGCATTTAATGCAATTTCAATAATGCTTTCACTTAATTTGCCATATTTTGTACTTCCAGCACCAAGTACATAGACTTTTTCACCCATATATTATATAGAAAAGACCTTAGCATAATAAAAATGTGTGCGTTTTTAAAATAAGTCTTTTGTCAAATTCAATATCAAATTCCATAGCAGGTAACGATTCTTATTTATCTAGTCAGATTATGATGTATTTTGTTATTTGTAAATACAGTTGAATCAGACAACCGTGTATACATCTTTACGCCTATCCTTAAGTAGAGGAAGCATTTTTCTTGTGGCGTCAATCCTGTCAAGGTCCAAGTCAACAATCTCAAACCCCTCTTTATTACCCATATCTTTAACTACTATGCCAAATGGATCAACAACCAAACTTCTACCGCAGAAAATATTACCAATTTGATTTGGAGCTATTAAATAAACCCCATTTTCTATCGCCCTCGCTTTACACATTATCATCCAATGGTCTTCTTTCATGGTTCCCTGAACCCATCCAGATGGTGCTACAAGGGAGCCAGAACCTTTGAGAGCAAGTATTCTTGATAACTCAGGGAATCGCAAATCATAACAGACCAAAGTTCCTATTTTACCTATTGGAGATGAAACTGGTGCAAATAACTTACATCCTGCTAACAATTTATTAGATTCTTTAAAGCCTAAAGCATCATAAAGATGCAACTTTCTATATTGTGAAACCAATTGTCCTTTATTATTTATCAAAACTACCGTATCATAGACTCGGTAAGAATTTCGGTGAAAATTACCTTGACTTTGTTTTCTATTGCTTGGTTTTGAATTTGCACGTTCATAAATAGAACCAACAACAAAGATGTTATTTTCTCTAGCACTTTTTTTTAATGTTGAAACAAAATTTCCATCGATGGGTTCAGAAAGGAAATATAACTCTTCACTACTTTGGGATGAAGGAGAAAATAACATTTGAAATTCTGGAAAACAAATCATCTTGGCAGAATTTTTGGCCGACTCCTCAATCTGCTCTAAAGAATAGAGCAAATTTTCTTCTTTATCCAGAGAAGACTTCATCTGAACTATCGAAACCTTTACCATGAATATACAAATTTAATAAATAGGACAATATTAAATCTAATTGCCATATCATAGAATATACCAGCGAGAAAATTCATTTAGAAAAATCTGCAGGCAAAAGTAAATTTAAACTTCCAAATCATATCATGTATGTTTCTAAAAATCCTTATCAACTAAAGATTTGATAGTTATAATCCTTACAAAATTTGGTTTATTTGATATATTTGTAATCAGAAGAGGATTGTAAAGACCAATTGAAAAACACTAGTAAGAATAGCCATGTGCACAATAGACAACGACTACCGAGTATTAGCAATTAAGAATGTTTAATTAATTTCGTACGGATAAATGATTATGGAAGATTTGGAAAAAGAGATAAAGGATTTGAAAGAATGGAAAAAAATAAACAAAAAGTTGGAAAAAAAATTTAAGTTTAAAGACTTTGTGGAGGCATTTGGTTTTGTTACTAGAATTGCACTGATAGCAGAGAAAATGAATCACCATCCAGATATTAAAATAATCTATAACAATGTCGATATCGAATTGACAACCCATGATATTGATGGAATTAGTATGAATGATGTTGCTTTGGCAAGAAAAATTGATGAATTAGTGTAAATCGGTGAAATTCTCGGTCGATAATTCAAGTAAATTTAATAAAAAAGAATGTAAATATATACTCCTATCCCTAAAAAACATAGAGTAATGAGCGTAACTCAGATATCAAAGGAAATCTTAAGTCGTGAACCTAGAATTAAATTTGTTGGAATTTTAAAAAGTGATGGTCAAGAGATTAGTTTTGGTCAAGATAACAAAATTGACGAAAATGATGTAAAACTAAGTATGATCCAGACTCCTCATTTATTGGATGCAGGAAAAAGATTCACAGATTTAGGAAATTTGGAGTCGGTTACGTTTGAATATGATAAGATTAAATTAGTTAATTTACCAAACGAATCGGGAACGGTAGTCTGTGGGAGTGATAATGATCTAAGTATTGACGAAATAAAAAAAATAGTCTCCGAGCATATTACAGGTTATAAAGTTAAGGATGAAGCAGAATCTCACACATTTTATAAAGAAGAATCTAAAAACAATTCCCAGACCATAGAAAATTTGAGTAAGATGCAGAAAACGTCTAATCAGTTTGAAAATGCGTGGCAGAATTATATATTAACCATGATAGAATTTTGGAAGGAAATGGCAATAACATCAATACGAATGAATGAAAAATTAATAAAAGAATTTTGGAAGAACTATGTAGACAAGTAAGACGCTTACATTACATCATTATTGCGATTACAAAATTATCCAAGTATCCCTCATATCAAGAATCTAAAGTTAAATGTGTCACTGGATTGACACTAATCCATTCGGGCAATAGAAAGAAATTGAGCAAATAATTGCCAAAAGAAATAGTATTATTGTTTGTATTACAATTTAAGTGAGGATGCACCAATGACAGCAAAGGATAACTGTTACTAATCTTTTTAGCCATTTGAACAAGATCTTGTATTTCATGTCCTCGAATTCGAGGTATTTTTGTACTTGACTTTACTTGCACAAGTAGAATTGTCTTGTCTTGTTTTGCAACAATATCAGCAGGACCTTTGCTACCTTTTGAAAAAAAAACAAGCCAATTATTATTTGACAAATATAAGCCTGCCAAATATTCAGCTTCTCGTCCAAATTTACTACAAGACAACTATGGAATTTTTTTAAGAAATAATATATAATAACTTTCTTTTTCACATAGGATATATTTTTAATCAAAAAGATTATTAGACAACTATTGAAAAAAGGATTGTATATTGGAAGATTCCAGCCTTTACATAAGGGACACATACACTCGCTTTTGTGGTGTATGGAGAAAGTAGATGAGCTAATAGTGGCTGTTGGAAGCTCAGACAAGAGTTTTGAATTCAGAAATCCTTTTACTGCGGGAGAAAGAATTGAAATGATCAGGGATTTTCTGAAAAATGAGTCGAAGGAAAACATAGAGAAGACAGTCTTAGTTCCTGTGCCAGATGTAGGAACTCATATATTATGGAGTTATAACTTGGATTTGTTGGTACCTCGATACAACACAGTATTTACAAATGATCCATTTACAAGTATGTTATTTGAAGAGAGAAAAATAGAGGTCGTTAGACCTACCATGATTAATAGAGATAGAATATCTGCCACAGAGGTTAGAAATAGAATTGCATCCGACCAAGACTGGCATGAGCTTATGACTTCATCCACCATCGAATTAATTAACGAGTTGAAAGGTGTAGATAGAATAAAGAAACTATATAATTTAACAAAAATTAGGCAATGATATTAGTCGACGGATCGATGGGTGAGGGTGGTGGACAGATACTTAGAAGTGCATTGACTATCTCTACCTTGCTTGGTGAACCAGTTGAAGTAATCAACATACGATCAAATAGAAAAGACCCTGGATTAAAGCAGCAACATGTTTCAACAATTCGATTACTTTCAAGGCTTTTTAATATAAGTATCGAAAATGCAATAGTTGGTGCGAAATGGATTAAATTTAAAGCACATAAAAATATGGAAATTGATCCAGAAAATAACAAACTAGTAACAGACATTGGAACCGCGGGAAGTATACCACTGTTACTGCAAACAATAATTCCAATTATTGCCATTTTTAAAAGGAATTTGACTCTAAGAATTCAGGGAGGAACGGATGTAAAATTTAGTCCAACGATAGACTATATCAAGTACGTATTGAGAGACGCATTCTCTAAAATTGGGATAACATTTTGTATAAATGTCATAAAACGAGGTTTTTATCCAAATGGACAAGGGATTGTCGACGTTGAAATAAGAAAAGTATCAGAACTTCATGCAATTGAATTTTGTAATTTTAAAGACATCCAACCTAACATTATAAGCATTGCAAGTAAATTGCCAAGACATGTACCAGATAGACAGATAGGATATGCCATTACAACACTAGAAAAAAGAGGGATAAGATCAATAAGTCACAAATCTGTGATAGAAAATGCAGAAAGCCCAGGATCGTCGATTCTTGTTTATAGTACTTCGGAATCGGGTATTTACCTAGGTGCAGATTCTATTGGCGAAAAGGGCATAAAAGCAGAGACAATAGGATACAAAGCAGCAACGAAATTCATATCAGAATATGAATCTCATGCGTGCATTGATCAATTTTTGGCAGATATGTTAGTTTTGCCCCTGAGTTTTGTCAATGGGGAGTCCAGATTCAAGATATCAAAAATTACAAGTCATTTAATAACAAACCTAGAGTTAATAAAAAATATAAATGGTCTCAAGTACAGTATAGACAAGGTAACTGATGATGAGTTTATAGTATCAATTATAGGACATCCCATTATTTGAAGAATTTTTTTGTTTCCCCTAAAGTTAACACATCAACTGGATTAACTTTGATCACCATAGGTAAATTTGAAACTGCCTTGCCGATTGCTAAACAATTTCTGTGAGATAAAGTTTTGACGAGAGATTTTATAGTCGCACCATCAAGTAAGGAAACTTTAGAGATTTTTTCCAAGTCTGCATCATTTGTGAAATTAAACAAAAAGATATTATCTACTTGTCTATATATGGTATCGTTTATAGCATCTGGTTGGTTAGTAATAAATGTTGAATAGATCCCGAAATGACGCATTCTTGTTATCAAATCTTCCCAATACGTGTCACGAATATAGAGTTGAGCTTCTTCTGCAAATATAAAGACTGGAGGAATTAATGATTTTTCTAATAATTCAATTAGCTTATTCATTACTAATTCAACTATCATTCTCCTAACTACTGGAGAAATTCTGCTCATATTTACTATCATTGCAGCACCCTTTGGTTTTGTTTTGATCACATCTTCAAACTTAAATCCCTTTTCTCTGGCATCATTTGATACGAAGAGACGTGATGAATTAATTATATGAAAGCGTGATAATAATGCGTCTCTCACTAATTCATTTATGGTCCATGTACTAAAAGCTTTTCCTAACTCAGGAATACTCAAAACCTTTTTATTTTCTAATGCATCCCAAACCCTGAAAAACTCACGCAGAGAAGCAGATGGTAATTCCAAAGCATTTCTTAACATATTAGAAATTGAAGGCTTACCAAAGTATGTTAAGTTGAATTTTAGCTCGATACCAGGGTTAAGCAAAAGTAATTTTTCAGAAATAGAAGATGGTCTGCCATCAAGGTTATACGAAAGTCCACTGTACTCGTTATTCAAATCAAAAACAATGACGTAAGCTCCATATTGAATGAGAGATTTCATTAAGATTTTTGATAAATGGGATTTGCCTGTTTCCTTCTTTCCTGTGATAATATTTAACTTGCCATCTAGATCTTCAGCATATATTTCAAATGATTGATTATCAGATCCACACTTACCCAAAGATATCGGATAATGCATATTTTTATTTAACATAGAATTTAACTCCTTCATTCCTATTTTGATTATCTTAGAATTAACCCTAGAAGGAACCCAGTCAACTTCTGTCGATAAGTGATTTTCACTATCTATAGAGGCCCTTATTTTTGTTTTAAAGATTCTAACATCCCGGATAATCTGAGAAAGATTATTTATTTCCAGAGGATCGAAAATATTTTCATTACTAAATTGCGATACTATCTCATCCTTAATAATTTCATCTACGAGAGATGATGATGAGAAATACTCCTCTTCGTAAAATTGAACTAGCAGTTTCTTGCCGATATTGAAATCCTCGATCACAAAATAATCTCCTTTATTTGCAAAATCATTAGTAACAGCTAGTAATAGGATTTCGTCTCCTGATTTAGAAAGAATTTTCATCTCCATGAAGTTCCTAGTACGGATGACCTAGCATTTTCATGTGTAACCTCTCTTATAGAATAGTTAGATTTGACAAAACTCTTTATGCTAGCCAATTCGGTATTGGAGAAAACAGAAACATGATGTGAAAGCGAAAGCGTACTGGGATATCCAAAATTTATCAACTCATTGTACAGTAAAATACCTAGTGTAGAATTCAGGTCGTTGTTATAAGTTACAACATCAGCTCTTAAAATATTAGAGTATTCAGTACTGGATAATTTTACTAACAAATGATCACCATATGTTTTAGAAATCAGACTTCGTATAATTAGATTAATATCAACATATGATGGAACTGTTGATCTTATCAATGGATATGACAAATACTTTAATATCTTAATTCTGGAGCTTTTACTAATCCCTATTATGGAATTCCGATTAATAACAGAATTTTCAATGATTTTTTGAATATCACATAGGTGGTTTTCAAATATCGAAGATTTTAATGAACCATCAATCAATAGAATGCATCCAGAAATTAGTTTCGAAATCCAAAACTGAATATATCTTTCTATATTAATCCGAAGAAATTTCTTTGCGTATTCGTCGTTAAATAATACTAATTTAAATACATTACGATCAAATTTAAGGCTTTGAAAAACTTCTTCATTGAGATAAAATATTAAAGGTCCTATTTTTAAATGAGCCATAGGTTTACCCTTAAAGGATATACCTACCGATCCTTTTACTGCATATAAACCACCGTCTTCGACCTCAGCTATCTTAATGCAGCTTGAGTCAATTCCAAAAACCAATTTTTCATCCTCCTTTGGATAAATTCTATTCATTTTAAGGTTAGAGTATTTTTCAGATTGGATCCCCCAACTTTGTATTGGTATACCCTCTTCATTATCAACAAATACAAGTTTCTTATTGTCAATCAAATTTTTGTAGTCTTTACAGAAGTATGAATTGCTAAAGTTATTGATGAGTGATTTTTTCATTGATTCTAAATTTGATTCTAGATCTTGCAAATTTAGTTGATTGTGCATGTTGTTCAACAACAATAACATCCTAATAAATGTTGTTCAAGTTGTTCATGTTGTGCAACAACAGGTTTATCAGTTAGTCATGATGAATATAAAGCTAGGCATGAGTGAAGCAGTGTCTAAATTGTCATTGGAAACAAAAATTAAATTGAAATATAAGGAGTGGGAGGTCGAAATTACTTGTGCAGAAGATAAAGTAAAAAACGTAGTGGAAAACGTACTTAGTGGTATAGACATTGCTTCACTTTCAGGTACGAATACCAATAATGAAATTGAAAGATTGAGAGCTGAAATCGACAACATAAAGGCTAAACTGGAAAAAGAGAATCCACCTCAAATCATTAATCAGAAAAAAAATGGAATATCATTAAAGGAACTAACAAAAAATGGCAATACCTGTAGAAGTTTGATGGAAAAGATGTTTTATGAAAAGTTTTTTGAAAATGAGAGACTACTTATCGAAGTCCACCAAGAACTAGCAAGAATGGGATACAATTATGATAAAACTGCAGTATCTCACTCTTTAAGTGATATGGTGAGGGAAGGAATATTAACTCGTGTAGGAACTTTAAGAAATTATAGGTACATTCAAAAGAAACCGCTATTTGAAAAGTGATCACCTATCTTACAGCAAACTTTTTGTTCATAACATCGTTTAACCACTTAATCCCTATGGTAGTAATCCTGTAAACTACTGTTTCTGTCAGGTTGTCTTTATTTACACTTTTTGTTACGTATCCAACCTTAACCAATTCGGATAGTCTTGAGCTAATGGACTTTGGGTTCAAATTTGTTGCTGCTTGAATGTCATACATAGGAGAGGATTTTTCAGAAGTTTTTCCAAGCTCAAATGCGATCTTAGAACCAAGTAAATATAACATAACTATTTCTTTATCTGAAAACTTTTTCTTATGAATTTCGTCTAAATTAGGTAAAATTTTTGGTCCCTCTGGAGTAATCTTGATAATGGAAGAATACATATCTATTAGTTCAGAAACTGAATAATTTAATGATATTTTCTGGGCCAACTGAAGTTCAGGGATATGCTTTGTTAAAAAATTAATAGTTGATAATAAAACATTTTCCGGTTCACCGCTAAATTGCACCTTAATTTCATTTAACTGAATAGAGACACTCAAACTGTCATTCTTGTTTGTATCATCGGAAATCATATAAATATAGTCAATAAAGTGATAAAATATAATAAACTTATGAATGTATATCCATACTTTAGAAATTTTGCAAATAGAAATGGCATATCATGGTAGATGAAAGGTAAATTAAAGGATGAATTGCCAAAAAATCATAGGTTAAATCACGAAGAATGTATAAGGATAATGATAATAAAAATAATTTTATTAAAACAGGATTTCCAAAATTATTAAAACCATTTGAAAAATCCATGCATGAAGTGGAAAAAATTTCAAAAGCTTTTGGTTTGGCGCTAAGAATTCACAGCAATATGACAAGAAAATATCAATACGACAAGGTTGAACCACAAATAAATCATTCATTGAGAGTGGCTTTAATTGTAAATGAAGAAATGAACGTTGATGACGCTGATCTTGTTTGTTCGGCATTACTTCATGACATATCCATTAAACAAGAAATTTCCAAAGAGACAAAAGAATATATAAAAAATGAACTCGGTGAAAAGACACTCAACATTGTTTCTTTTTTTAATAAGTATTCTAACCAAGAACATAGTAATACCAAAAACGAAGAACAAAAAATTGAAAGACAATTTAGCAGAATAAAGCAATCAGACAGTTCGGTAAAAAACATCATTTTAGCAGAACGTTTAGATGAACTCAGGTCCTTGAAATATTCCAGAAGAAAGGACAAGATAACCAGGATAAAAGAGGAAACACAAAAATACTTTATACCCTTAGCAGAAACCACTAATGAGAAAATTTTATTAAAGTTAGTTATAGCGCTTTATGAATTAAAATAAAATACAAGAATAATAGTTACTGTTTTATACATTTCCCATTGGTTTTCTTATGACCTGTCCAATGTGCAAAACATCCGAATAAAGCATGTCCTGTGCAGCCACAAATTATGCATTTCTTAGTGGGGGTGTCATCATTCATATGATTCTTCAATTGTAAATGCTTTCTTTCACATAGATAAATTTTATCAGGAAATCAAGACAGAAAGGATCAGTCGACGAAGTAAAGCGATCCATTATCATCTTCTAGGACTTGTCATCCCAGTCTCAATATAATTAACTGAATCTGCAATGTAACAAGCATGATCCGATATGCGTTCCAAATATTTCAAAATTAGAGCAGTAGAAATATTACATCTGTTATCAGAATAGTCATTTGTTTGAATTATTTGAGACAATTCACGTAGGCTTTTTCGATACAAGACATCGACCATTTCTTCCATTTCATATACTTTGCTTAAATTAGAATTATCTCGTAGCCGAAGTGCAGTGACTCCCAGACCCATCATTTCCAAAACGATTTTTGACATTCGCATGACAGGGGTTTTATCACAAAGTTGTAATGGTCCTAGAATTTCAAGAACCGATATAATATCATAAGCGTATCTGCCAAACCTTGAAAAACCATATGCAAGCTCCATGCATGATTTGATAAATCTTAGATCCGTTGCAACAGGCTGAAACCTAGCTATAAGCTCGATAGATAACTCAGATACTTCATCTTGTAGGAACCGAAGTTTTGCAGACGACTCGAATATCGGTTTTTTTGCTGAATGGTCATCATTGTTATATGATGTGATAGCTTTGGTAACAGTACTTTCAGCTAAATTAGCCATATCAAGTATGATACTGCTAACCTTAGATAGCCCCATGTCAAGTAATCTTGCCACTTTAATTACAAGAAACTAAAAACTAAATAAATAAGCCTATCCGAATTTTCCGGAAATGTATCTTTCGGTTAGTTCTTTCTTTGGATACTTGAATAACTGATCAGTAGGACCAAATTCGATTAATTCACCCAGGTACATGAATGCAGTATAATCGGAGACCCTGGCTGCTTGTTGCATATTGTGAGTTACAATTATCACAGTAAGGTGTTTCTTCAATTCGGTCATTAACTCTTCTATCTTTGAAGATGCAATTGGGTCCAATGCAGAAGTAGGTTCATCCATTAATAGTATTTCAGGTTGCATTGCAAGTGCTCTTGCTATACACAATCTTTGTTGTTGACCACCAGACAAGCTTATTCCTGGTTTATCCAGATCATTTTTGACCTCATTCCATAAAGCAGCACCTTGTAGACTATCGTAAACAATTTCCTTAATCAGAGTCTTGTCTTTAACACCGTTAAGCTTTAAACCGGCGGCTACATTATCGAAAATGCTCATAGTAGGAAATGGGTTGGGCTTCTGAAATACCATACCCATCCGCCTTCGTATGAGAACCGGATCTGACTGTTTATCATAAATGTCAAAATCATCCAATAAGATCTTGCCCTCTGCAGTGGCATTTGGAGTTAAATCATGCATCCTGTTAATGCATCTTAGTAGTGTGGTCTTACCGCATCCGGATGGACCAATTAACGCTGTTACTCGTTTTTCTTTTACTTCAAGATTAATATCTTTTAAAGCTAGTTTTCCATTAAACCAAGCTCTTAATGATTGGACAGATAGTTTTGGATTCTCAATTCTAAATTTCGAAGTGAATTCTCCTTCGTGGCTGGAATTTCTAAAAGTATTAACTGGTTCATTTTTAGGTGGAGAATCAATAGAGGATAATCGATTAATTTCTTCATTTATGGGATGGTTCAATGAATTGTTCAAATTATCCACGAGATAACATTCAAACACATATTTTCATAATAATGATTATCTATAGGAAGTATATAGTATCATATAGAAAAAGTAGATCAAGTAGTCGATTTGAAAGCAAGTCTTCTCTTTTGAGCAAACATCCTCAAAGCAATGCTTAACGATAATACAAGTAATATTAACAATAGTGCGGCACCCCATCCCTGTTCATGAGCTGATGGATATGGCTGAGAAGCAAGTCTCCAAATTCTTAAAGGCAATGCGTCCACTGGGGAATTAAAACCACTAAAGAATAAACTTGTACCCAATATAGTCATTATTAGTGGTGCTGTTTCACCTGTGATTCTCGAGATGGCAAGTACTATGCTTGTCAAAATTCCGCTTTTAGAGCCTTTTATGACAATATGCCATACTACTTTCCACTTTGGAAGACCCAAACCATAAGCAGCCTCTCTCAGAGTATTTGGCACCAGTTTTAATGTCTCTTCACATACTCTTGCAACAATGGGGATCATTATTATTGACAAAGCAAAAGCCCCAGCCATTACGGAAAATGAACCCATCGTCAACACTATTGTAATATAGGCTGTAATGCCTATAACAATTGAAGGAATGCCAGTTAATACATCATTAAAAAGTCTTAGAAAATAGGCAAACACTCTGTTTGAACTAGAGTATTCAGATAGAAATACTCCTACTAATATTCCAACGGGTGCACCTATAAGGGCAGCAAGCCCAACTACCAATAATGTTCCCTGAATAGCAGGTCCAATACCTCCACCTCCAGAAACAATTGATCCAGGAGAATGAAATAAAAACTCAAAACTTAGGACACCCACACCGTTCTTAACAACTTCCATTAAAATTGAAGCCAATGGAATGATTGCTATGATTACGAAACAAAATAACAAAATAGTAATCAGGTTATTTGTTATCTTTTTCTTTGAAGAATTTTTCGCAATAGTCTCTCGAATTATTGACTTAAAGTTTTTATCTTTATTATTGCTCATGTTATTCTCTCGTATTTGAATAAGATTTTGAAACTTTGGAAATAATGAAAATAGCTGCGACGTTTATAAAAACTGTAATTATGAAAAGAACTAATCCCAAACCAATTAGTGCAGAAAGATGAAGATCATTTGCAGCCTCGTTAAATTCATTTGCAATGATGCTTGAGAGTGTTTGACTTTGAGAAAACAGCGATGTCGGAATGGCAGCCAAACCAATTGCATTTCCTATTATTAATGTTACCAGCATTGTCTCTCCAATAGCTCTTCCTAGTCCCAAGAACGAGGCCCCCATCAATCCTGTTTTTGCTGATGGCAAGATAGCAGTTTTTACCATCTCCCATCTGGTTGCGCCAAGGGCATATGCCGCTTCTTTCTGTGAATGGGGAATAGCCTTTATGACTTCTCTTGAAACTGCAGTAATAATAGGTATAATCATAATAGCAAGTACAATTCCTGCAGTAAATATATCCAAACCAAATGGAGCCTTTGCAAATATAGATATGTAATCTCCAAATGAATTATGAAGAGGTTCTTCGATATAATCTCTTATCCAAAATCTAAATATAAATAATGCCCACAGACCGTATATAATACTAGGAACGGCTGCCAATAATTCAATAACAAATGATAGCACTGTTCCTATCTTTTTTGAAACCATTTCTGTAATGAATACCGCTATTCCAACGCTAATGGGAACGGCTATTGCCATGGCAATTGCAGAGCTTACAAGTGTTCCTATAATATAAGGCAGCGCGCCAAATGATTCTCTTCCTTCTACCGCATTCCAATTTG
Organism: Candidatus Nitrosocosmicus franklandus; assembly: GCF_900696045.1. Classification (GTDB taxonomy): domain Archaea; phylum Thermoproteota; class Nitrososphaeria; order Nitrososphaerales; family Nitrososphaeraceae; genus Nitrosocosmicus; species Nitrosocosmicus franklandus_A. Next base: position 1,620,875 of record NZ_LR216287.1, on the reverse strand, counting down.
TACCTGTAATAAAATTAAATCCTTCCTTTTCGAAAATAGGTATTGAACCCTCTGCTAAAGAAAACAATACCAACGCAACCATCAATAGAGTATAAAGAGAAGCACCAATAACCAATGCTTTAAAAAACTTGTCTCCAAAGAGTGATTTTTTATTTCGTAGATCAAGTTTCTTTACAAGTTCGGTGTGTGCATTACCGGAATCTTCCAGAGGCAAGTATACTTATAAATGAAATTAATTTTATAATATACCTTACATATATAATTAATATAGAATACATAAACTATATAGAAAAAATAAAAATTAGTTGGTAAGGATTGGGCTTCCGTTAAAGGTTATAGATCTTAAGGTTTGTTCATTAATATCGATAATATTTTGAGGTAGTGGAACATAGCCTAGTGGTTCGGCAAATTGTTGCCCATCAGTTACAGCCCATTCAACAAATTCTACCAATGCCTTTGCCTTTTGTTCATCTATGTTGGGATTTATGCTCAATTCCTTATATAACAATAGATAACTAAAACTTGAAATTGGATAAGAGTTTGCTCCTGGTGCATTTGTTATACTTACAGTATTCCATGGTTGAGAACCTTCAGGGAGTGCAGGTGCTGAAGCACTTACTGCAGCCATGGTCGAGTTAATTGATGGCTCAATAAAGTTTCCTTTTTGATTTTGAATTGATGCATATTTCATGCCGGTAGTTAAAGCATATGCCAGTTCTACATAACCGATAGAATAAGGAGATCCTTGAATAGATGCTGATACACCTTCATTTCCAGGTGCACCTATCCCAGACGGCCATTGGACTGATTTACCAGCTCCAATTGTGGAATTCCATTCTGGGCTAACTTTAGACAAATAGTCGGTAAATACGAATGTGGTACCTGAACCATCAGAACGGTGAGCTGATATAATATCTTCACTTGGTAAAATTGTATCAGGATTAAGTTCTTTTATTTTTGGATCATCCCACCTAGTTATCTTTCCCAAAAATATGTCAGCAATCACTGGACCCGTCAGTTTGAGAGGAGTAGTTACTTCTGGGAGATTATAAGATATAACAACTGAACCAATAGTTTCTGGAATATGAACCGGGTTGTTAGCTCGTTCAAATTCAGCAAGAGACAGTGGAGTATCCGTCGCACCAAAATCAACAGTTTTTTCTATAAACTGTTTAATCCCACCCCCACTACCAATTGAAGCATAATTGAGACTCACATCGGGATTGACTTTTTGGTACTCTACTCTCCAAGTATCAATCAGTGGAAACGGAAAGGTCGCTCCTGCTCCATTAAGAGTTACTTGCTGAGCATTCACAAGATTTACAGGGACTGGAACCAATAGCGACACGGTTAAAAGCGATACACCTAGTATCCCATAGTTTTTTAGATAAAACATCAAATTAATATAATTACAAAATTATTAATTAATTCTCCATATATTATGCATAAACTATATAGAACAAGTTAATCTATCATATATAGTATACTTAAGAAAAGCTAAATCCAATTTTAACATAATCAAAAAATGCGAATTTTCCTATGTATTAAGATAGTAACAGATAAAAGTTATAATAGATGTTCAACGGCTCTGTTCACTTAATATGTTTTATTTCATTGTTATGATAGTCTACAAAGAGCCGCAGCCAATTCCGTACATGCTTTAACTTGCAATTCTTTATTCTACAAGGAAAGTAGTCATCGAAACTTTCGGTTCTATCCTTTATGTATTGCATCTTTCTTTCAATCAGACTTTTCTCCAGAGAGGAATGAATGTGATGATCGAGATTTAAGAATCTACAGGCCATTGGATACCAAGTACCTCCATCATCAGTCGAAACTGGATGAATTCCATGAATCTTGACTAAATCTGAAATGAATCTTTCAGCTACAAACATGTTTCTTTCTTTAGAGATAGACAGTGCGAGAATTTGCCTGTTTTCTGTCTGGTTCAGTTGCAACCCAGAGCCAGACAAACTCTGATCCCACCTTCAACATGGTCTCATCTATTATATACTCTAGAACTCTTCTTCTAGTTGACTTCAGCTTTTGAGGCTTGTACTTTTGAATCCAATTCCAAATGGAAACGTGATTTCTCTTGTATATCTGAGATAATCTTTCCGAGGCTTTTCTTAAAGATAAACCTGAAAAGTACAAATGCAACCCATAACATACATACTTTGAAGGCGTTCTGTTTCTAGTAAGCATAAAAGAAATGGAATGCTTTCAAGCTATAGGCTTATCGTTAACTGAACAGAGCCTGTTCAACTGATCAGAGACTTAAATACAGATAGAAGTATGTCTCTGTTCGTTGAAACAACTTTAATTCACCGTCACGACAATCCACAAACAGATTCGACCAGTTTCATACAACTATAGTTTACGGTTCCTATTCTTGCAAGGAAAGCAATGTAAAAGTATTCAGTCATGTCTCTAATATATTGAATGGTTCTTCCGATCATTCTTTTCTGATACGGAGAATGGATATGATGTTTAGACTTCAAAACCGAAAGTCATTGATGTCAGGTTCCCCTGTCAGTATATACTGATGTTTTTTAATCTTCCTGATCAATCCTTGAAAAATATCATTCATCTACAAACATGTTTCTTTATTTTGAAATTGTTATGATGAGAAGTTGCTATTTTTTTGGTTCTATGGTAGCCTATATGCAAATGTATCGAGTCCATCTCAATTAATGTCTCTTCAACAATAAATCTACAATCTTCCTTTTCTTTGAGAATATTCCTTAAAGTCATAGAATATTCGAACCCAGTTTCAGAAACAAAAATGGTTTCTATTCATAAAATATTAAATCATTTATGAAACCCACATCATTGAAACCTGAAAAATACAAATACAAACTCTAATAAACATATTCTATAAAAGTCTACTTCCAGTGTTCATAGAGAAATGGGATGTCTGAGAGGTACGAGTTTATCGGCGTGAAAAACCAAGGTTATGGTCTGACTTGCCCCATAATATCACTATATAGAGTACCAAGATAGATTTAAAGTCGGATCATTGACTATACGTTTACTCTTTTTCCATCTAGGTTATACAATGACCATTCATTAGCATTCTTGAATGGTTATAAGGAGACCAAACGTGTAATCAATTATAATGGATACTATCATTGTTTTCTAAAACTTAAATTCTTTGTTTTTATCTTGCAACTACTCTTTCAGAACTTATCGATAGCGGGATAAAAATTTCTTACAATACCATCAAAAAACCCAACCTCGGGTTAGAAAAAATTACAACAATCAATACTAATAATAATATAATTAAACTATAGGTCGCGAAAAAATTCGTTTAAAAAATATCCTATATGTCATAAAATCTTATTTATCAAAAACACTGAAATTCAAATTATTGGAGAATCGAATGAAACCTATAATTATTTTGTTGTTTACGATTTATTTGTCGAAAATAAATGGTGATTTATATTGCAGATATCGAAAAAAAGTAATGGAAAAAAAAATGAAACCGGCATTCTAATCGTCGTTGAAGGTATAGATGGATCTGGAAAGTCAACACAGATTCATTTGGTTGATAGATGGCTCCAATCAAAGGGATACGATGTCTTTTTTACAGAATGGAATTCATCAGAAACAGTAAGAGAAATAACATCTAAGGGCAAGAAGAAAGCAAGATTAACTCCCATGACATTTTCACTCCTGCATTCAACAGATTTTGCAGATAGGTATGAAAAGAATATTTATCCTTTGTTAAGGGCAGGATACATTGTTCTTGCAGATAGGTATATTTATACTGCATTAGCTCGAGATACGGTTAGAGGATGCGACAAATCGTGGGTAAAAAATATGTATAAATATGCCCGGAAACCAGATTTAACGTTCTATTTTAGAGTACCTATTGAAATCGCAGTAAACAGGATCATTTCAGGTCGACCCAAATTAAAACACTACGAGGCAGGAATGGACCTAGGATTAAGTAAAGATGAATACGAAAGTTATCATATATTTCAGAGTAGAATTGTAGACGAATATGAATCCATGATAAATGACGAAAACTTTGTGGTTATTGACGGAACGCTTGAAATAGAAAAACAACAAAATATAGTACGAAGGAATGTGTTACAAGTTATTAAAACGAAAAACAAATTGCAGAGAGGCATTTTGTAAAATTGCTGAATTGCGAACAAGGTAAAAATAAAATGTCCTCAAAAACAACAATTAATAATAGTAGCATTTTGCAGAGTAATCACAAGAAGGTTAATAAGAAAATCAGGTTTATAGGAAGTACAGGTATAAAATACTTAAAAGATATCGAAATTAGCGGATCTTTTATTGTAATAGAGGGACCCGATGCCTCTGGCAGGAGCACTCAGATTCAAAAAATAACAGAAAAATTAGAAGCCGATGGTCATGCCGTAGTTAATACAGGTTTAAAAAGATCAGATCTGATTTCAAAGGGAATTATAGAAGCGAAAAGAAACTATGTAGGCAGGAGAACAATGGCACTGTATTATGCAGCCGATTTTGCTGATCAGTTAGAAAACAAAATCATCCCAGCCTTAAAAGCAGGTTTTGTCGTAATTTCGGACAGATATATCTACACTCTAATTGCAAGAAGCTCAGTTAGAGGAATTGACAAAAATTGGCTGCATCAGTTGCATAGTTTTGCAATAAAGCCTGACCTCATTTTTTATCTGAATGTTGATCCCTATAATTTAATTCACAGAGTATTTAAGAAAAACAAGGCTCTGGACTATTATGAGTCGGGAGCGGATCTTGGCATATCATCTGATATCTTTGATTCATTTATAAAGTATCAATACTTATTAAAAAAGGAATTTAGTATTATGCAAAAAAAATATGGTTTAATTAACATTGATGGAGATAAAGGGATTAATGACATTTATGAAGAGATTCAAACAAAAATAAACGAGTTTCTGAATCAGAGTACAGACAGTATGGTCAGTTAAATAATTTTGTAATAGCATTGCATGATTAGATGGAATATTCTGATCACACTGCGTTAATTTACCATTATGTTGTTACAATCATGAGTAAGAATTATTGTCAGATAGAGATAGGCGGTTCCATCCTATGTTCATACATGTAATTACACAATGAATGTATTATTATAAAATATGACATCGCTAAACCTACCTAGAAAAATTCATAAACAAGTCAGATTCTAAAATATCCAACAAATGAACATAACAACTTTTTAGACCAGTAGATAAATCCTGAATACTGTGAACAATTAGTCATAAATAAAGGAATAATAATGATATTGGATGTCAATGAGAGAAAATCGTAAATGGATTGGTTTAATCAAAAATATAATAACTATTTTATCTAGGAAAGTGTAGCAATTGTCACCATGAGATCCTCATAATTCAAGTGTATTCAATTTGTAGAATGGTTTAAGTCATCAAGTTAAATTTAGCGGCTATTCCCCTCATAAAATGATCAGTCACTTATTTTGAAGAATTTTCTTATTCCTTATTTAATTGGGTAGAATTTTAGAAACATCATTCAGTCGGAGGGAAAACACACCCACTTACATTTACCAAGATCATTACATTAGTCCATACAATGAACATACTCATTATATAATATTTCCACTCTAAGATGTATCGTTTGTGTCTATACGCATTGATCTAATGTAATTAACAAATTGATCAAATTTCAGGTTTCTTTTTTCCTCCATTTCTGTTAAAACACTTGTTAATGCGAGCCCGCTTAATATCTGGTTACTCTTTAAATGATCAATCCTGATGTCATAATCGTGTATATTGTCCAACATTTCCTGAATTTTCTCAAGATATTTCAATATTAGATAATTAAAGTGCAGTAGTCTTAGCATTGAGATTCACATCTCCATTTGTTATCTCTCTATTTTTCTTGATTTGTTCTTTAATTTCCTTTTTAGCATATTTTGATCATAAATACTGGAAACAATGTTATTTTCCAAATCTAATGCTGCGCCTTTGGCTTCTTTAATTTTATTTTGCTGTTCTTGTCTAAGGGGCTTTTCAATCAATTCTCTTTTATGTTGAGAAATTAATTCTTCAACTTTCAATTACTCTAGAATTATATCAACATCTCTAAACCAACTATTAATTCTAAATAGTTTTTTACCCATTTTGACAAAAGCTTTAATATCCTTTTTTTCCGAATTTCCTTAGGACTTGACCTATATATGGCTTCAAGTCTGCGAAAAGATGTTCTCATTTGGTGGATATTTTCTTTCGTTGGATTATGCAGATACTTGGCTAGCCTATTATAAACTCTGTCAAAGCTTTTAATGCATTATCTATAAAAGTATCGTGATCGTACTGGACGTAAAGATACTTCAATATTATAGAAACTCCGGTATGATGTTATTTGAATCATGCAAAGATTAAAGGTCTTTAACAACAACAATAAGAAATTGTTTACTCAAGGACACATGTCGAGGTTGAAAGAGAGGACATCAAAGATAGAACCAACTATCATGTATATGATCATTGGACTTTTTTTGAATATTCGGAAATGTTGTATTTAAAAAAATTGCTAAATGAATAACGACATTCAAAATCAAGGTTTCCAAATTTTCACTATTTCAGACCTAAATATGTATTGAGATACAATATTTTTCCAATTTGTCACGTACAAGTTTATTTGGACCATTGTACATGTAGAAATGTTGATAGAACTATTTGTTAGCATAGTTACCAATTCTTCTAAGACCGGATTGTGCCCAACTAACATTAGGACATCTTTATCCTGAGGAGTTTCAGCTATGGCTTTAATATAAGAATCGATACCACCTTTATGAAGTGTAAAATTGACCTCGACTAGTTTTTTATAATCAGAATGTCTACAAACAAGTGTAGTTGTATCTAAGGCTCTAAGTGCAGAGGAGGTTACAATTACATCAGGTATTAAATTTGTTTTTTTTAAATACTCTCCCATTTTGATTGCCTCCATTTTGCCTCTTTTGTTTAACGGTCTATCGTGATCATCTAGTTCCTTATTTTTCCAACTAGATTTTGCATGTCTAAGTAATAGCAATATCTTGATTTTTTCTATCATCACTTACATGCACGATAAAATTAGAGAAAACAAATTAAAAAGTACTTGCATTTATAAACTCATAATTTGAATTTGAACAAAAAAAAGATAGTATCAATTCGAATTTCCACGCTATTGACATGGGAATTTACGAAAAGATGTGGAAAGTCTTGACCACCTAGATCATAAATTTTCACTTGCATTATGCGTTCCTTAAAGACAATGCTCTTTTTAGGAGTAACGAAAATACAATGGTCACTGTAGAAAGAGCTCCCGCAGTGAGAAATACAAGGTTGTATGAATTACTTGATGGATATGATCCTTGGATTCCGTCTATTGTTTCATGATTCGCCATATATACTCCTGCTAATGCAGGTCCTATTGCCATACCAATAAAAAGTAGTAATGCACCCACACCTACCGAGATACCAGCGTATTCTTTAGGAGATAATGATACTACCAAGTTCCAAGACGAAGTCATAATAAGAGAAAGCCCACTTGCCAATATAGCAAGATTTATTGACACAGAAAATTCTGTTGCATGAAATGCCAATAAGCCTAATGCACCTGTTATGCTCACTATACCGCCTATGATGATCGGTTTCAAGCCACCTATTTTATTTATGATGAATGGTGTAATGCTAGCAAACACTAAGAAACTAATCATAAAGGGAAGTTGTACATTTGCAGCATCAACTGAGCTTCCTCCAAATCCTAAAGGATTTGGAGATCTTACTAATTGAACAATTGTGGGATACATCATAAACATTGTAATTCCAGTCGCTATTAATATGATATATGATGGTAACAATATCCTATTCTTTAATAACTTGAGATTTACAAAGGGATTCTTCATTCTCCTTTCGATTGTAATAAAAAAGGATAACGAAATAGCAGATAATGCAAATGCTCCGACAATCACCTGCAAATTATTAATACTTACACCAATTTGAATTATTGTAAGTGCAAGCAGGAAGAATGAAATAGTAGCGGACAGAGATAATACTCCTTTCAAATCGATAGTAAGAGATTTTCTATTTGTGTTTGATTCCGAATGTTTGATATCTTTCAAAGCTGATCCATCTTCTAAAATAGCGCTTTCCGTGACAAATCTAATTATTAATAGTGTTACTAGTGCAGTGAAAGGCACTATAGCCAAGAAGGTTGCGTGCCATCCAAATGATTGAATTATACTAGCACCTACAAACAATCCCACTACAGAACCCGCAGAGTATGCAGATCCAAATAAACCTACCGCGATAGATAGCTTTGCTGGTGGGAAAGTATCCCTAAGGAGACTAAAAGCTGCTGGAATAGCGGCTAATCCTACCCCTTGGATTACTCTACTTACCAGTAACAATACAATATTATCTGCAAACCCTCCCATTGCTAGACCAACTATATAAGTTCCTAACATGATTAATAGTATCTTCTTCTTGCCATATAGATCAGACAATCTGCCTGCAACAGGAGTCATTACTGCCGCAACGATAAGATAGGCACTAAAGATCCAAGCAGCAGTTCCATAGGAAATATTAAATTCGTTTATTATATCAGGTAATGCAGGCAAGAGCATAGTCTCTGAAAAGAAGACTGTCAAAAGTGTGCTACTTAATATTGCTAATGTAAACCATGCATGGCGACTAACAGTAGTCGGTTCATTGATCAATTCATTTTTTTTAGGTCTATTTTTTACCATATGAAACTTTCCTTATGTTATTAACTATACTTAGGTAAGTATATAAATTAGTAAGTAAACTTTTGGTAAGTTAGTGAAATAAATGTCAACAATGATACCCAAAAGAGATACACATCATGCTATTTTACACACTCTAAATGGAATAGATAGCCATATCAATGTACATATATTCGTATTTAAGAATATTGATACAGAGGATCAAGGGTCAAGAACAGGAATTATCGATCGCAAGTAAAAATCCTTTCTCTTTTCAATAGCAAGGATTTAAATAAAATAACATATTAGGAGTGATCTAGAATTATTCTTCAGACCGATTTCTAGTATAAATTATCAATTAAACAATGATCAAAACTCCGTGAGGTAATAGAAATTAAAAGTTAAAGTATGTATGTATTTCTGCCTATACTGTCGCTACATATACTTTCTAAGTGATTTGGAAGTTATTTTTTCAATTTTAAGAGGGTCAGGGTTATCAAATATCTGATCACTACAATACTTGACTGAGAATAATGCCATTTGCTCCAGGATGGGTTGTAGTTCTTTACCTTTTTGTGTAAGATGATATTCTACTCTGATTGGGGTTTCATGATATACTTGACGCTTTATGAGGCCATTCCTCTCCATTTCTTTTAGCCGGATTGAGAGTGTCTTTGGATTGATCTCCTCTATGGAGTTAAGAAACTCGTTAAATCGTGTCTGTTTATTATAAATCATATTACGCAAAATCAACATTGAAAATTTTTTACCGATTATATTAAAGGTATTAAAAACAGGACAACATTTGACTTCCATATTTTCAACTAATTTTGGATAATTATAATCTCCTCCTTTTTCCTTGTCGACTTCAGAGTTATAGTACGCTATCAACTTAACTTTACTATCCTATATCTAATTACTAATTGGTAATAGTAGTTTATATAGTTACCTAAGTATAGTTAGTTACACAAAGTGAGTACATTGATACTTGATTATCATGCGATGCGGATGTAGAATATACATGGATTATAAAGTTCTTTTGCTTATCTTCTCCTACTCAAGTCGATAGATATCATGCAAGATTTAATTTCTTCATGGTAATAGGCAGCAGGTAGGTGTATAACGTAAATCAACTAATTCTTATCATGAATTTCGGATTAAATCATAAAATAATAAAATTCTTTTATCCCGAACCTAACCAAAGTTATAGCAAGTTATATTGCTTTTAATTACATTTATTTTCCTGTTCCCATGAATTATTCAGATATCTTTAGGTGAATAACAATGATGATCTAACTCATCCATCTTTGCGTTTACACTGCTACAACATATTAATAATATCATAGTTAATTAGAATTAATTAAATGGCCTGGATTGCACATTACTCTAAAAATTCAGTCAATAAATACCTGACTTTAAATTATCTCCTTATTTCATTAGCAGTTATAGCGATTAGCTATTTTGGCAATCACATAACTGCTGCTTTTTCACAAGAACTGCCGTCGATTAATGATCCATCGTTAAAATTAGATCTTGTAATGGATGGATTGCAATCTCCAACTAGCATGGCATTTCTGTCAGATACTTCGATTTTGTTAACTCATAAGGAGGGCAGTATCTCAAAATTAGACCTTAGTAATCCAACTATGTTGCAACCAATTTTGCAATTAAAAAATGTTAACAGCAAAAATGAAAGAGGTCTTTTGGGCATAGCAACTAACAATAATATTTTAGATGGTACTAGCTCTAGAACTAATCAAACAGGGGAATCCGATGTATTTCTTTTTGTTACTGAAACAGGTACTCAATTAGATCAAGAAATACCGGAAACCGATAGTGTATCAAGTAGTGATGAATTAAGAAATAGAGTGTATAAATTCAAGTGGGATGGAGAATCTCTTTCAAATCCAAAGATTATTTTGGATTTGCCAGCAGGTCCAGGAACAAATCACCAAGGAGGAAAAGTCAAGATCGGTCCTGATAACCAACTATATGTTATAGTAGGTGAACTCCAAAGAGAAGGGCAATTACAAAACATTAATGATGGACCAGCACCAGACGATAGTGGCGTTATTTTTAGAGTAAATCCTGTAGATGGCTCACCATCAGCGAATAATCCGTTTATAGGAATAGGAGACAATGACGACACCAATGGCAACTCTTTGGCAAAATACTATGCTTATGGAATAAGAAACAGTTTTGGTATAGATTTTGATCCTATAACAGGTAAATTATGGAATACAGAAAACGGTGAGAATCTCTATGATGAAATAAACCTTGTGGAACCGGGATTCAATAGCGGATGGAAATTAGTTATGGGACCAATAGCAAGCTCAACAGGTATTACAGAAAATGATTTGGTTGCATTTCAAGGATCAAAATATGCCGATCCACTTTTAAGTTGGGAACAATCAAGAGGCGTCACAGATATAGAATTTTTTAAATCAAATGGTTTAGGTCAGAAATATGAAAACAATATATTTGTAGGGGACATTACTCGAGGAAACATATTCTTCTTTGTAGTAAATGAGAATAGAAATGGCCTGGAATTTGATAATAATCCAGACATAGCAAACGATTTGGTTGTATCAACTGAAGATGAAATTTCTTCCATAACATTTGGCAGTGGATTTAAAGGAATAACGGATTTAGAAACAGGTCCGGATGGTGATCTTTACATACTAACTTACAGCAGGGCAAATGCAGGTGAAGGCGCACTTTACAAAATATCAAGCAATACGGAAGCAGTCAATGTGTTAGAGTAATTATGTTTTGGAGGTAATATTTACCTTATTTGTCAGACTATTTTCTTATCCACTGAAACAAATAAATGATTGACTGAGTAAGATTTTGTTTCGTCTTAGTCAAAGGTCACCCTAGTCATGATAGAATTTCATTAAAATTTACCATTCTATATATCATTTTTTAGAATTATTTCGTATGTAAATACTATTTCAAGAACAATATTATTAAAAATCAGTTATTCTTCAAACTAATATGGTAACAACACCAGAATATATACAAATCACTACTGTTGACGTAGATGCATGGACACCCTTTTACTGCCGGGGTATTGATCTACAGGAAAATCGACATGAGTACATCTTCACAAATTATTTTCGAGTTTAGAAATTTAGCTTTTGAGCTAACTAAAGTGCCTACTAGATCAATATGACAATTTACGAACATAAGATCGAAGATATTTAAAACTTTGAGTTTGTCATCTTTTCAAACAAATAACAAAATAATCCAAAAAAGAGTATCATGCAGCCCCCGAAACTACAAGTAATAGCAATTATGAAAAGATATTATAAAAGTACTCACGCTAACTAAAGAGAACAGATAGTTTATCAGGATATCATTAGGCTTTATAGTATGATAAGATAATAATAGTAAAAATCCAACAGTATTACCAATATAAGTTCTATTTTATGGTATAACCAAGAAAGGACCTTTATAGATAAACATGGACATGAGACTAAGTTCGAAAAGACAGGTAAGATTGAATATTTAACAGTTGTAATAGAAAACATATTATTGATTTAGCACCTTCGTCGGTTTTAGTAAAGGAAATTGAAATTTCCGTAGATCAGGTGGTATTTAGTTATACCTCTCGTTAAAAGTTTGAATTAGATGACCAATTATGAAGCACCTGTAGATAAAGGTTAAACAATCCTGCTCTGGTGTACTTAACATTTATGTTAACGGATATGGTAACTTATTCAAAAAGAATTGACGGTAGAAAAATATGACAGAGGATACTGTAACATAAGGTATAATATGAGTAAGGATTTTAAGGAAACGTACATTCAATTGTGACAAGATTATTAACGTTACCAAGACTCAACTTTTCAAATAATTTCTCCAAGCTACTAATACTATCAACGTATTAGTATTATTGATTGCGACATGCTTTTATTCATACAGCTCATTTTGTAAGTTTCATAATTTAGATAAATCTTTTTATAACTATTTCTTAACTCACCTAGTTTATCAATGTTGTAATTAAGTATTCGTGGTGAGTCGTGATTGTATATTGTGTATAATTTATAGTCATTTTGCATGTAGAAAGCAAATATCAGCTTCATTATACCATAATTCTGTGAGTCATATCCAATATTTTAGATTACGAAACTAGCCGTTGCTCGAGGATAATCAAAATATTTATTATGAATGTATGATACAATTGTCATGATAAACAATAGTAATATTACCAAAAGATCGACAGAGTCCAAGAGCAAAAAAGATAACAAGAGTGATACCGCTGATTCTACAAAGAATTCTAGAAAGACTTCATCAGTCGGTTCCCCGGCATCAAAGTCAACTGTAAGTCAAACAACTTCGACAATAGATAAAACCGCTGATTCTACAAAGAACAAAAGTATTGAAATGCTACCCCTAAAGTTAGATAATCTAAATAAAGACAAAAAAGAAAATAGAGACAAGGATCAGTTATCCTACTATGAGAAACAAGTCTTAAAAGAATTAAAAGGAATTAAAAAGGCATCAAAAAATATTCTGAAAACTTTAAAAAAAATCAACAATTAGTTAGGTAAAATAATGAAAAGAATATTGTAAAATATTTTTCCAACAGAGTAACTATAATCTTAAGATATTACCAAATATTATAATATGTGATATAAACAAGTATTGTTTATTAATAATGTGAAAGAATGTAGATGCGCATGTAATATTGGTCTTTTTTCTTTCTCGTCAAATAAATAGAAGAGTTTATTATGAGTTTAAAGCCTAATTAAATAATTAATTTTGCCTCTATATATTATATTAAATAATATTTGATGTAAAGTCTCTACTACATTTTAAAAGCTCTACTGAGCATGATCAATTCGGGTCCCGTTGTTAAACTTCCTACAATTAAAGATTTTGAATTCCAAATCATTCCTGATGATAAATATGGAATTCCGCCATTTATGGTTAAAGGCTCAACTTCTACTTTTAAGACGGAGGAGATAATTTCTACTTCTTCTTCCGTGGCCCGAGGATGTACGGCAGCACCATTATTTGTAGATACAACTATCGAGCCTGTTTGGTTAAGATCAGCTATTGACATTGTATGAACTTCAACCCCTAAAACATCACTGATCTGTTTATCGAGCTCATTCTTGAATAAAGGAGACACTATAGCGCCTTTATCATTACTTGAGATCAGATTACCTACTGCAGTGTATTTCGAATCAAGCTTGGTGACGTTTAATCCTGTGAGGCGTTTAAGATAAACGAGTTCGTCATCAGATGCAGTAGAGGGAAGTATCATCCCATTGTTATTTAATACCACCATAGGACCAATTATCCTATTTCCAGCTATAGAAACAAAAAGTGGTTCAACATCTAGAATTTCGGTAATTTTTTTGATCTTGGTCTCCGCATATCCATGAGGAAGTAGTACTAATTTATCATTTGATTTAGCAAATATACCTACATTAGGACTTTTATATAAGTCGTATCGGAAAATACCCAAATAACATAGAACTAGTGTAGATTATCATATGAACCTATTGATTAGATCTATGAATAAACACAAGGTATTAGTTTATCTTTTCACTATAACCCGTTGTAAATACAATATTTCAATAACCTGTAGTTCCCAAATCAAGCCAGGTCTTGGCACAGACAATATAGCCATATCACCCTTTTGTTTCTTTATCCGCGGTCACCTCTGGCATTTCAGATGAACAGACATTGCCTTGTTTATTTTGGAATCAGATAACCGCGTAGATGGCTTCATTATATATGAATAAAGTGAATGAATTATTTGAATGGAGCATGAAACACATTACCTCGTTACTGCGTATAATTTAGAACAAAGATTAGGGCATTGTATTTAACAAATTCTTTCAAAAAGGTCTTATTATTTTACCAGCTTCAAAACTACTTTCGTCCTGCGGTTAGGCATCCGATACTAATTATTCATGAAATGATAAATAGCGTCTAATAGACTAAATTACTAATAAATACTAGTGACATTCGGTAAGGTACTACATGAGTTATAATATCCGGTTTTATTTGTTGGATATTTTAGGATATTACTCAACTCAAAATATCAAGTTTAACCTTTGTAATCGATGTTACTATAATAAAATCTTGTTGAGACTACTACGCAAGAAATCTGCTAAAGATGGACAAAAAAGAGCTATGAGAAACGTAATAAACTACTAATTATAACAGAACAACAGTTGTATTATGCAATTGTTAAAGGAGGCCAATTCAACATTAATCATTTTGTTACCCTGTCTTTTACTTATTTTTATATTGGTAAGCGTAATTGAAAATACAAATTCCGAAAGACCCGATGTGATGGATTCTTTTCTCTTTCTTTCCTTTAATAATAATGTATTAGCACAAGATACAGATTGGATCGATTACACTAGCAATAGCAGTAGCAATAATAAAAGTAATTTTACTACTAAAATCCCTTCTAGTTGGCAAATTACAGAAGATAGATTAAGGCAAGCAAATCAGACTGTTGATAATGTTGTATTTCTATCTCCCAAAGAAGGTCCTAACGATTTATTTCAAGAAAACATAGTCTTTAGTATTCAAAATCGTACAGGCAATATCTCACTAACAGATAGTACTGATACACGGGACATTGTAGAGAAGTTAGATGCGCAATACAATGAATTTAGTTTTGAAAACCAATCTTCCATAATTATGGATGACCTCAAGATCTCCGCTGAGAGCATAATATATAGCTTCAAAGACTCAGGTCTATCTTTTAAAACTAAACAAGTATTTCTGACTACTGAGAACGATATTTACATATTTTCGCTTCTGGCTGAACAAGATCAATTTGACAATTACGTTACTATATTTGATAAAGTACTAAGGAATATTAGACTGACAAACTAGAAAAAATAATATGTATGTAGTCGTCTGCTACTTAGTTGCTTATTTGATCCAACCCGGTATAAATTTGGGTATCTATAATATTAGTAAAGCTTGCTGTCAAGATGTCGGACATCTCAGCCATGTTGGAAGAAGACAGAGAAGAAGAAGCTGACGAAGAGATTGAAGAAGGCAATGATGACCAAACAAACGTATTTACTGGATGATTTTCATCCACGGTAGAAATTGAGTACACGTTTTTGGAATCAAAAACATTTGCAAATGACGGTGTAGTTATTTGTGGCATACTAAGACCTACGGTAATCAAAGCTAATATTACAAGAAATACGTACAAATTTAATGTAACTATTTTCATATCTTAAAAGCAGTATTTTATATCTTATAAGAAACTCTTCAATTAATATAATATCAAATTTAATTAGATTTTAGCCTTTATTTTTGCTTGGTGGAATATTATTAAATTAACTATAATAACAATTCATCTAAATGTTTATAATATCGAGTTAGGCTGAAGTTTAATTGCCTTTTCTTCCTCATATTTTTTAATATAGCTCTCGAATTGCAGGGTTTTTGATATTTCATCAGCTCCACTTTCCAATGATTCTTTTATTGTTGAGTCTATTTCAAAGGAATAAATACTTGAATTGATCCTTATTTGTTGTTGTCTCAAGTCGATGTAAAAGTCATCGTTTGTCTTTGATGAAAAGAAATCCTCAATTATATTTTTGTCCAATTTAATAACCAAGACACCATTTTTGAAACAATTGTTATAGAAAATATCTGCAAAAGAAGATCCGATTATAATTTTAAATCCATAATCCTTAAGGGCCCAAACAGCATGTTCTCTTGAGCTGCCTATTCCAAAGTTTTCACGTGTTAACAGAATTTGTCTTCCCTTATACTCTGGTAAATTTAATACAAAATTCTTCGTTGGAATCCCATGTTCATCATAACGCCAATTAAAAAACAAATACTCACCATATCCTGTTTTACCTAGTAGTTTCAAAAATTGTTTAGGGATTATTTGATCGGTATCGACATTAGCAATATCAAGCGGTACAATCTTACTCTTAAGATTTCTAAAGGGTTCCATCAAAATACACCTCTACCCTACTTTGTAGTATATGTTTTACAAACAGAATTAAATAAGCTAAATCCATTCCCTCACATCAACAAATTTACCAGCAATAGCAGCTGCAGCTGCCATCATTGGACTGACCAGATGAGTACGGCCACCCGCTCCTTGACGTCCCTCAAAATTCCTATTAGATGTGCTCGCACATCTTTCTCCTACCTGAAGAATATCAGGATTCATTCCTAAACACATACTACATCCAGGTTCTCTCCATTCAAAACCGGCATTTATAAATATTTTATCCAACCCCAACTTTTCTGCCGCAAGTTTTACCTGCTGTGATCCTGGAACGACCATAGCCTTAACAGCAGATGACACCTTTCTTCCCTTCACAATCTCTGATGCCTCTATCAAATCCTCTAGTCTTGCATTAGTACACGAACCTATGAATACCCTATCTACATGAATGTCAGTAATTTGTACACCCGGTTCTAAATCCATATATTGAAGAGCTTTGATTGCAGATTTCTTTTCCTCATCATTTCCCTTAGAATATTCATCTGGAGAAGGAACCACTGAATCAACATCAACGGTCATGGAAGGATTAGTACCCCATGTAACTTGTGGAGCAAGATCGTCTATGTTTATAGAAAAAGTTCGATCATATTTTGCTCCATTATCAGATCTCAAGTCCTTCCAATCTTGTACCAATTGTTCAAATGATTCATTCGTTGGTGAAAAGATTCTCCCACGTAGATAGTCAAAAGTAGTATCATCAGGTGCAATCAGACCTGCCCTAGCCCCTCCCTCTATAGACATATTACAAATAGTCATGCGTTTTTCCATAGAAAGTGAGGAAATGTAATCTCCCTTGTATTCAATTACTGACCCAGAACCACCAGACGTTCCTATTTGTCTAATAATGTTTAATATTACATCCTTTGAAGAAATACAATGCTTATTTTTTAAACCACCGTTCAAGACTATCTCAAAATTCTTGGATTTTTTCATCCACAAACACTGAGTAGCCAATACGTGTTCCACTTCACTAGTACCTATACCAAAAGCCAGTGATCCAAAGGCTCCATGAGTGGAAGTATGACTATCCCCACAAACAATTGTACTGCCTGGAAGTGTCAATCCTAATTCCGGACCAATCACATGCACTATTCCTTGATATTTGTCATTCATATCAAAAAGAGATATACCAAATTCTTTGCAATTATTTTCCAATGTTTTTATTTGTAATGACGAGACTTGATCTACAATTGGCAAAGATCGATCAGTGGTAGGAACGTTATGATCTACTGTAGCAAAAGTAAGATCAGGTCTCCTAACTTTTCTCTTGTTTATCCTAAGGCCATCAAAAGCTTGAGGCGAAGTTACTTCATGTATGTAATGTCTATCAATGTATAATAGAGACAATTCACTTTTTTCATCAGAATATACTACATGATTATCCCAGATCTTATCATACAGAGTTTGTGCCAAATATAATTTATAATAACAAAAGAGATATAATAATTATTTTGTAACTAATTTGGAATTAACAATGCTTAAATGTAGTCTTTTAGAAGTTTACATAAATGCACATTAATGATGACCGATATCCTCAGCAAATTTTAGATCAAATTAAGAAAGGAACTACCACTTGTGCTCTAACATGTAGTGATGGCATAGTATTAGCTGCTGATACCAGAGCTAGTGCAGGGTTATTTATTGCAGACAGGCATGTAATGAAAATACAAAAGGTTGATGATCACTTAGGGATGACCATAGCAGGTGGTGTTGCAGATGCTCAGAATCTGGTCGATACAATGAGATATAACTCTAATATTTACAGGTTATCCAAGAGGGAGCCAATCCCAGTTAGCTCTGCTGCAAGACTTTGTTCTAATATTTTATTTAATCAGAGATATTTTCCGTTTTATGTTCAAATTATCATGGGAGGATTCGATTTTCGCCAACAAAAAGGACAGATCTATAACATAGATTTATTTGGCTCGATGACAACTGAGAAGTTTATTTCTACAGGAAGTGGTTCCCCTGTAGCCTACGGATATCTAGAGTCAGAATACAAAGAAGGAATGAGCGTAAATGAGGCCTATAAAGTAGCGATCCAAGCAATTGCTGCGGCTATTAGAAGAAATGCTGGAACAGGTGATGGCATAAATGTTGTGATAATAGACAAGGACGGATACAGGGAATTATCAAAAGAGGTTAAAGATAGCGTCGGTGCCAAATTCTAATAGATTTTAATTTTTCATTATTTTAACTAAAATCCTCAATTTTCACCTCAACTTCATCTGCGATTTTTAAGTGAGGTATTAACCTTTTCATGAACTTGTTGGCAAGGATATGAATCGATCTAAATTCATTATTTTTCAAGAATGAATGAAATAACTTTAAGAATTCGATATAATCTTTGGAGTCATATTCATCAAAGCTTTTTACAATAATATTATGAGAAGCAGGGTAAATATCTGAAATTTCAACAGGGATCAGGCCAAAAAATGGATTATATAGACAAATCGAGGAATCAGGAAAGGAGATAGAAAGTTTTTTTAACAACGATGAAGAATAAAACGGTCTTATTCCTTGATCAGGATAAAGTATTAATGAATCACTATTCGATGCTGATCTATAATTGTTTAGCAACATTTTCCGATAGTTTGTTAACTCTGGTCTGAACTGATCTAACGGTTCAAACAAGTAAATTGCCTTATGTTTGAATATCGGAGTATTTTGTTGTATATATTCAAAGTTTTTCATAGCATGAATTGCATCCATCAATTTTGGATGAGATCTGGCTTTTTGTAGCACGTATTCCCATAGGCGCCCATCATAAATTGCCTGTTTTACTGACCCCATTTCCTGTTTTAAAATAAACAAGTTGTGTTTAGCAAGATTAATAGTTCGGTTATCGGGTTCTTCATTCTTTAACTCTTTAATTGTAAAATGAGAACAAACCGGACAACAACATGGCAAATATGAAAGATCATCTAGTCTTAATGTTCCCGAAGAACTCATGTATCTATCGGCTTTCGCATACAAAATATATGAGGCAGAATCGAATGTATCACAACCCAATGCAACCGCAAGTGGAATTGTTAAGGGATGACCAGCACCGAATAAGTGAATAGGTTTGTTTGGAATAGATAACTTGGTTGCTTCTATAAGTTTAGCCAATATTGAAAATTCGTAAGCTTCCATCAGCTCAACCGGGCTACCTATAGCAAAAAATGAAAATCCCTTTTTCTCCAAAATAGAGGCTGAATACCTTACCAGATCAAAATGTTCAGCACCTTGAATTGTTCCTGCCCATAATTCTCCTTTTGAAGATAATTCATTATTAATATCAGATTGAACATTCTTGTCATCAGCAAACGCTCCAGATCTGTTCTTTTTTATTACTTCTATAGTTTCATCAATATTTGATATTGTTTCATGTACAAAAGACTTGGCCGTATTATAAGGCAAACCATAACCTGTAGGTTTATCCAATGGAACCGGTATGTCGCTTCCAATATCAATCTCAAACTGAGCCATTGTGGATGGAGTAACACTTACCTTACCATATTCTAAAACTTGATAGCCCCCAGAGTCGGTCATTATTGGGCCGTCATAATTAACGATTTTATGGATTCCCTGTTTTTGGGCATCATTACCATAATATTTGAAAGTTATATATGCATTGGTAATTATACATTCAAAACCGAGTGATTTTAAAAAACTAGGACTTATCTGTTGTTTGACTGGGTGAACTACTGGTATAAATGCGGGTGTTTCAAAATAACCATGAGGAGTAAACAGTTTACCAATTCGAGCTGCTAGATCAGTACATTTCACCTCAAATACCAAGACTAGTTCTTTGACTCCCTAAGGAATTCGTCATAAATGGCTTTCACACGTGTTGCAGCCAAACCAGAACCTTCTTCTATTCCAGACTCCGTGACTTTAATCTTATCCATTACAATTATAGCACCTACATCCTCACGAATCTTAACCAGCCCAGGAAAAACCCTTGACAACCTTTCAGAAAGAGCTTTTAAATCGAAAGGTCTTTCTAAAAGTTTAACCTCTTTTACAAAGTGGCCATTGACCATTAGTTTTTGAATCTGCTGAGAATCAACATTATCTAATATTAAATCAAATCTTTCATTAAAACCAGTCAAAATACCTGAATAAGTTTTATTGTCAGATGTTTCAATTGAAACCTTTTTTCCTAGAAATTGTACACTTTCTTCAGCAAACCTTCTTGAAATTAAAGCAGCCATAATCCAAGAGGATAAGTATCTTATGGTATATATATATGAAATCAGTCAAAACAAGTTCATTTTATATATTTTAGCATTTCCGGATCACTTTGAATTAATGATATCCAGTCGATAAATCCAAATGATCTCGATTTTGTATCCAACCACATATCATATATGCTTTGGGCAACTGATGAAGGCAATAAATTGGACGAATTCTCGAATTCGGAAAGTTTTGAAAAGTCAAAATTTGCAGAGGCATCATATGATAAAATACCTAAAATCTCGGCATTAATATTATCCCTAGTTTTAGAATCTGAATAACACCTCTCCTGATAAATTTTTTGTAGTTCATATGGCGATCTCCTTAGTACGACTACAAAATCAACCAGTTGAGAATTAATAACATACGGTGCTAGATGTCCAATTATTATTGAATTTTGAAACTCGTCCTTTGATAGCAAAAGTGTTAAAATTTCACACGACTTTTGAATATCCACCTCTTTGTAGTCTTCTGAATTGGTAAATAGACATTTAGATAAAATAATTTCATTTATATCCAATATGGGTATGTTTCCCATGATAGTGGACAGCGATTTGGCAACGGTATGTTTGCCTACACCTGGCGTACCAGTAATTACCACTTTCAAGATCCCACCACCTCATTTTATTCATTCAATTGTTGTTCTTATTGCAATAATCAACAAAAGGCAACTATCAAACTTACCCAAGCTAAAACAGTTTAAGAATAATCATTAAAGAAGTTGTTTATATATTCAGTTAGGTCGTCTCTTAACTTTATCACCTTTGCTCTTTTGTCACCATCAAGATTTGTATGAAGTAAGGCATCCAAACCCTCAACCAAGTACTTGATATTAGAGAAAGTTAGCAAAGTTTTTTGATTATCTTCGGTATTTTCTACCACGATGATAATGGTATGTAGGAATTGTTAAAGTTTATGGTTAATGGTTTATAGTTGTACGTTCATTATCAATTGCCAATATTGTTCCTCAGTCATACTTCTCTATTTATGATATAGAAAAATCTTGTCAAACTTTAATATATTTATAAATAGAATTTCAATCATGATAAAAAATGTTGGGTTAATTTTTTCAGGACTATTAATACTCTTATTATTATCAAATATTCACTATAATACAGGTTTTCAAGTATTAGGCCAGAATAATACTTTGACTGTAAATAACAGTGCCCAGACAGCTATTTCCCCTACTACACCAGATACCACTGCTACTTCTCCTATATCAACATCTACTCCCGATAAACTTGCAGGAGGTATAAAGATAATTTCGCCTGGTAAAGATGACCTGGTTCCCACCAATTCAAACAAATCATTAATAATCTATGGTGTTTCAAAGGATAATGCTACGACTGATTGTGATGTGACAATTATTGTCAATAATGTAAAGCCATATCAAAACGTACAACCAACAGGAATTCAGGGCAATGAAGATTATTCAACTTGGCAGTATACACTTACAAGTAATTATACAACTATCAAAGAAGGAAGTAACAAGATAACATCAAAGATATTCTGTGCAGCTGGTATTGACAATGGTGGTACAAATGGATCTCAATCAGCATCACAAGCTTACTACTCTGTAAATGTAACTGGCAGTAACTTTACACAAGCTCAATTGGCAAACTATGAGTTAATGTTAGAATCAGCTGCTAATTCAACTAACGGAGGAAATAGCACATTAGCATCCTCAGGTGCAATACAGCCTGTAGCTCAAATTCAACAATTCAACCAAGATACAGGAAATGGACCAGTATGTTGTGCTGCCATCCCTGGTCAAGCAACAGGAACTACTAGCCCGACCACAGCAGCAACACTAGCTGATGATACGACTGAGGTGGCCACTAATGAGGATAAAGAGGAGATTGAGGAGGAGGAGATTGAGGAGGAGAGCAACGAAGAGATTGAGGAGGAGGAGAGCAACAGCAACAAAGATGAAGAAAAGGATGATGAAGAAAATGATGATAATGACAGCTCTCGTGATATAATGGATGAAATTGAAGATACTCTTAGAAAAAGTGGAATAGATATGGATCTTTAATAGATCCTAATGATCTGTTTATCACTAATTATCTCAATTTATAGCATTAAATACAAAAATATCACAGATAAGCCAACAACCATTTATAAAATAATTTGATAGAAAACTTTAATCGATTAATTTGAATTTCCTGAAATGAAAGGAAATGATTTGATCATTCTTATTCTGAACTTTTACCAAAAACCAAAAGCTATGGAGAACAAAATATTACTATTATTATGTAGGATCGGCACACATTTAAAACAACCTTCGTTAATCACATAATATCGTATCATATAAGGTCTTGATTTTGTCTTGTCCTAAGACCTTATATATACAATATATGCACACATATTTGACTATGGAATACTGTGCGTTTATATATTACTTAAACATGTTTAAAAAGGTTTTGAAGTTTAAACAATAGTTGAATATCCTAGTATTTCTGTAGGAGTTCTAAAATAAGTAATGAAAAGATCCTGAATGCTATTTAAAAAAGATAACCATAAAAACATGGAATATGCTAAATTAAATCGAAACAAATTATGACTAACGTGAGAATGGCTACTTGATAATTCATATAAACAATAGAATACTTTTAAAATATCCAAATAGATACAAAAACATGATGAAATAAATTTAATTTAACAATATCTCATCTACTATATAAAGACAGAAATATTGCCAATATAAAATAAAGCATACGCAGATAAGTACGTTATATTATAGAACATTTATCAATAAAGAATATAATTGAATATAGTCTAATTTTTGACGGAAATGACGAAGATAAAATAGGAACCTGCAAATAAACGAATAGCATTATAACATGATTAGCAAAGACACAGAAGAATTAATCATTCGAAAATATTTGCAAGGATATTCCAGAGACGAAATTGCAGAACAAACTCTCACAGCTACAGGCACCGTGACTACTAAAATAAATGAATGGAAAAGAAGAATTGGAGCACCAGATATTGAAGATCTCAGGCAATTTGTAATAATTATTCGAAAATCAGGGATGACCATTAAACAATTGGCTTCTAGTTTTAGAACACTGAACTTTGCTTAAACAATTACAAATAGTAGAGGAAGGTGAAGATATTGATTCGGATCTAAACAGTCTTACTTTCTTTGTTAATGAAGTCTACTACAGATGTAAAAGCTATGGTATAACACCCAAACTTCTTACTAGCTGGATCATAAACTTGTTGAATTTTGATCCCAAAAAATATGTGGATACTAGTAATTCGAGCACAAAACTATCACAGAATAATGCAAACAAAGTTACAATGAATAGACTCTTGCCATTTATTTCGGAGATCTCCGAATATATAGAGGATAGGAAGAAAGAGGCAGAAAAGATTAACAAATATGTAGCGGAGCTAGAAAGAAAAATTGCAGAATACGAAACACAAAAGAATGAATTAATACAAAATATTAAAGATCTAGAATTAAAAAATCAGTCGATTTTAAATTTTCAAAATGCATTCAATAAACTTAATGAAACGTTGCAATACGGATATAATATCAACTTGGCAAAAAATCCTCTGCCTTTTGCCAAATTAATGAATGATTTTCAAAATAATAATTATGACATCACAAGCATACTAGAAGAATACAATAAAGTCGGAAATTTAAAAAGCCATATAATAGAGAAGCAAACTCAGTTACAAGCACGTACAAATGAATTATCGAAATTGAATCAAGAGAGCAAATCATGTGAGGCAATGTTAAGCATTCACAGAAAAAATCTAGACATATATCAACGATTAGAAGTAATGAAATTTGGGATAAAGGAGCTTGAGCAATTGTGGCTAACGGTATCAGAAATAGTAAGAGATCATTGTAATCCATTACGGGATCATAACAATATTGAAAATCCTGTCACGTTTTTTATGAAAGATGTAGAGGATAATTATTATAACAAACTAAAGTTTGAAGATAAAGTTAACGCAAAGAGAACCGAACTTTCAATGATAAATGCACAAATTAATTATAATAGACAAATTCTTCAACTCCAACCATTTATAGGTTCAAATCTTTTGTCCCTATTCCAAAAAGGTATCGATGAGCAAGACATTATAGAAGTTAGTCGAATATTCAACAATAATCAATCGTTGTGGGATCTATTCGTCGATGAATCAAAAGGTAAAGGGAATACTCTTGATCCTAACAATAATAACAACAACCACATTGTTAAAGAAAAAAGATGGAGAATTTTAGTAGACGAACTAAAAAAATATGGCGGGTTAAAGGCAATGGTAAAAAAACAAGAGGATAGACTTTACAAGTTAGAGAAAGAATCTTCTATGCTGTTTTATCAAGCTCAGGCATTAGGAACAATCTGTCACAATTATCTCAATTTATGAATTTCATTAATTTATCAATAAGTCATTATTTAGTAGGATTAAGAACCTTGTATATCTATAGGATATTTATCTATTCATTCCTGTTTGTTTCTTCATGTTATTTTTGGGCTTGTTATACTTTGGTTTAGCAAATTCCTAGGGTCTGATTCGCAGTATAAAATTGAAAAATGCTTGAATCAAGGCAAATACTTGTTGCTGTTATTCCAAACTTCCGAAGGGACATAAAATGATGTCTGTTTGGATAAAAACTATTACGTGTATATACTTTTAGTTAAATATAAACAAAAAGGATGAAAAATTATTTTCCTCTCTTTGAACTCGTCTCTTCTTCCAAGTCATCCACACCTCTTTCTGTTACTGTAAACTTTGTGTCTGAGTAGGGATGGTATGGAGAATCAATCATCTTGGCAGTTCTATTTTCACCAGATTTTCTAAGGTATATTCTATAAGTCGAAGCATGACCTAGAACATTTCCTCCAGCTGCTTTTGTAGGATCTCCAAAAAATGTGTCTGGCGAAGATTGAACCTGATTGGTTATTACAACAGATATGTTATATATTTCAGCCAATCGAATTATTTTGTGTAGCATTGAGTTAAGTCGCTGTTGTCTATCAGCAAGGGTGCCTCTTCCTGCAAATTCTGCTCTATGCAATGAAATAATACTATCTATTATAACCAGCCTTGCTTTGAAATCATTAATGTATTTTCCAAGATCCTTGATGATTAATTCAAGGTGAGAGCTATTGTATACCTTACAGACCGCAATACTCTTTAAAACGCTTACTGGATCAAGTCCTCTTGATATTGCTATCTGATCGATTCTTTCAGGTCGAAACGTTCCCTCAGTGTCGATATAAATTGAACCACCTCCAAACCCACCATTCTCGACAGGCTGACTTGCTGTCACACAGAGTGTATGGCAGATTTGAGATTTTCCAGATCCAAATTCACCATAAAATTCTGTAACAGCTTGTGTCTCTATTCCTCCAAGTAAAAGTTTATCCAAAGCTCTTGAACCTGTTGTACATCTCAACATAGATTTTCTTTTTTCAAGGGCCACATCTGCTGTAACAAATTCTTTATCCAAAAGATTAGAGTCACGCAGTAATTGTTGGGCGGCTATAATAAATGCGGCCGAACTTTCCTTTGAAGAATTAATCTCAACAGACAATTCTTCAGAAGACGCAACAGCCAAATCCATTACCGTCAAAATACCCGCATCTCTCAATTTTTTTGCAGTAGTAGGTCCAATACCAGGAATATCTTGAATATCTAAATCATCAATCATTGAAGGGATAGGCTTTGATTCGAGATCGTCTGTTGCAGCTGCGGTTGCAGTTGCTGCTTCAATTTCATGGCTTTCATTAGAAAGAGCATTCATAACGTCCTCATCTTTTATCCTTTCGCTATTCTTTTTTTCTCCCATATTCTATCTACAATAACAACTTTCAAGTATATTAAATAATTGGACTATTATTGTAATATTTTACATAGTAACCATAATTCAAATATCATCATCATTTTCTTCATTAAATATTAGTAGTTCTTCATTCTTAAAATTCCTAAAGGAGTCTGTAATTCCTAGCAAATCATTATTGTAAAAAACATTATCTACTTTCTCGTCCTTAATATCTATAATAATTGTATTTATTCTAAAAATTTGAATAGTCATTGGAATATCTCTCTGAAATATCTCACTATCAATTCTGATATCTGCGAATCCATTTATAATAGTATTAGAAAACTGATCAAATACTATTAAAGAACCCTCGGCGTTTCTAAAATTTATGATATCGATAAAATGCTTATCGATACCGTTTGTAGTGACCAATTTAAAATTAGCTTGAAAATTAGTGACCAAGCCTTTAGAGACATTAAGAACCCAGGACCCGGAGGCAAGCTTAGGATATAGATAAAACAAGTCGGTCTGAACAGTCTGATTTTGAGATCCATTGCGATTATCCATTTGTAGCAGGTGCTGTTGTTGTTGTTGTGAGGGCGACAACAATCCAGAAATATTTTTTGTTAAATAACCAAGGTCTGGAGTTAAAACAGTAGACAATAATCCTTTAGTAAAAAAGGTATTAGAATTATTGATTGGAGAGAAATCATTGCTTTCAGAAAGCATCATCTGTTCCGGATTAACTGACAAAAATGTATCATCATATACCAGTCCTTGGGCCACTTCCAAGAATCTTTCTGTAGGTAGTAGAAGTAATTCAAAATAAGGTAAATAAACATTCAAAGACACATAGAAAAATGTAATTGTAATTATCAGAGTAAAGGTAAAGGTAACGATAACCGTGAACAAGACAAATAAAAAGGAATATCGATTACCCAAATTTAGTTTTTAAATAAATCCATAATATAAAATGTTATTCGTATCGTATTGATTGATTGTATATTACACACACTACTTAGCAATTAGATAGAGCAAGAGTAGAAAAATACAGACCTAAGTATCTTCATTCTTCTACCCTTATATCATTTGGTTATTACATTGGCATATCCATAGGCATCATATGATCCATTGCTCCACCCATTGCCATTGAACCATTTTTGGATGGAATTAGAGAAAAGGTCATTAGTCCTTCTACAGTATTATTGCTACCTGTTTTCTTCAAATACTCGCTGGCAATCTGTTCAACTGCTGGTTTGGCTATCATAAAATGAACAACGTCCTTTGTTTCATTATTTCCATCTACCATCAGTACGTTTGTAACATCCTTACCGTTTGTAAATCCTTTATATCCACCTTCTGCAGAGAGTGGACTGGGTTTTGGAATTTCCACTTCCTGATGAATAAACACCGTATTTGCGGGATCTGAAATACGTTCTAGGTCATAAGAAAACGGCATTGTAAAGTTGATCGAATTGGCTTGTTGATTATATGTTATATTTCCTATTTCATCATAGTATGATAGAACCTTAATCGGAATTTGTTGTCCGTTGACATCCAAAACTGCGTTTTCAGCTGCACCTATACTAAGCCAGCTATCAAATACTGGCTGCTGATCGTCGGGAAGAATAGTGCGTGAAAAGTCTACAGTTAGTATTCTAACAATAAAGTGATACAATCCTCCCTCTAAGAATATAGGTCCGGCTGCTACTACCGGGTCATTACCCCTCGTAGTATAAGCATTCATAATTGGATCAAGCTCTCCATAAATCGAGATCTGGTTTTGGTTTCTTGGTTGCATTTCTATAGTCAGATTTCCATTTGGATTGAAGAACCAATCGGATAACAAAGTTTTTCCATCCTTTTCAATGGTAATGAAATACGTCACTTCTTTAAAGTTCTGATCTGACTGATTATCATAAAGTCTAAATTGTATTTCAGGTTTTTGGCTTTGCTGTTGAATTGTCTCGGTAGTAACCACTGGAGGCGACATTCTTATCAACAAATTAGCAGTACGGTCCCCAAGAGATGCGCCTAGTTCTTCCATGAAAAGACCATCACCATAAACACTTTTAGAAAATAGTGAGAAAGTCAATAATGGACTAGACAACAAGCTAACAATAATAACTAAAGAGAAAACAACTTTCATATATTAAATCATGAGCTTTTGACTATATAATTATTATTAAAAATTATAATAAAAATTATATCGACGAAAAGAACAATGTTTGTTAAATGGTCCGCCACTATAAGTTCTACATCATATTAGCTTTGTCTATTACTCAAATTCTTATTTTAGTAGAAGGAGGAGAAGGAGAAGGCGAATCCTGGTTGAATAAGAATGTTTTAGGCCAGACAACCATGGACACCAGCACAACAGCAATTAATTCGTCCAATTCAAATCCAAATTTATTAGCTCAAAGGGAAGTCACAGTCAACTACTTTGCTAGATTTAATTGCGGTTCCATCGATGATGACAGCGGACCCCTAAGACCAGGAAAATACGATTCAGATATTACAATTTTTAATAAAAAGGAGTTTCCAATTACAGTCATTTGGAAAGCAATTGCAGTAGATCAGCAATACAAAAGTAACTTCAATATTCTTAATATTCCTCCAGAAAGCATTGTAAACATTAACTGTGCAAAAATATTTCCATTTTCTCATACAAACCCGGATAATGTCGCTAACAGCACTATCAAAAGTATTAATAATATACCAAATAGTTTTACAGAAGGTATAGTAAAAATAGAGATCACCATTAGTGACGGACTGCTTGTAAATAATTTTTTAAACAATCAAATTGGCAATATGGTAATAAATTCATCAGAAATCGATGATTTAGTAAATGTAGATGTGTTACACACGGTAAACACACTAGATGACTTAAACAAGGAAGCACTGTATTTAATAGCAGATTTTTCAATTCGTTCTAATGACGAGAAAAGAACAGATAATCTTACAGCTGTTTTTGATATCAAGCCTAATGAAATAACAAATCCTCTTAACCTTATCAAAAATAAGCTAGATTCAGAACTAGGCAAAGACACAAACTCTACTATTGACGAATCACGTATCTTAATAAGCAAAACCAAGATTATCTCAAGCACATATACCGATAATCATGCCTTAACAGTACAAAGAGTTGAGCCAATTATCTCGTAGGGAATCTGTTTATCAGGCAAGTTAATCAATAACGTTATACTTCACATCTTCTCTCTTGTATCAAATATTATCAAATCTACTTTAGTTTTATTACTATATTACATTATTTTTGCAGATATATCTATAGTAATTTATAATTATTACAATCAATAGCTTATATACTAGAATAATGAAGATAAGTTGAAGATAAAATGGCACAAATGCCAGCACTAATTCCAAAAGAAGTAGAAATTCAAAGACTAAAAAAGATCTATTTGATGGTCATTATGCTAGGATCTATTGCTGCATCAGTCGAAGTAGACAACTTTGTTGATGGATCTCTTCACCAAACAGCAATCAGAGATAGTGCATTTACACCAGCACACTGGTGGTTGTACAGTCACTTTATTGCACTTCCCTTAGGCTGGGGATTTGTTGCAATGTATGACAGAAGAGTTCCAGTACTACGAGGACCAAACAACTCAATGAATACCGGTCTAAAGATCACCATTATCGGTTACTTGGCAACCATGTTTACCATAGGTATCAACGAAATGTGGCACTTTTGGTTCGTTGAAGAGATATTCTCAGTACCAAACCACTGGATGTTTAACATGGGTGTAGTAGTAGCATTTATGGGTGCTTTGGCCTATGTGGTCAGAGTATACGCACGTTTGGTGGAGCTTGGAGCTGAAACTCCTGCAAGAAATCCATACGTAGCAGAAATGTACAAACTAGCATTAGAAGGAAAGCTCTACAGCAGATCAATCCCATAAAATAATTTTTTTATTTTTTTAGTTTATTTAATAATAGTAGTTTTAGACCAGGCTAGGTATTGTCAATAGTATATGTATTATTTTTCAGTCAGCCATTATTGAGAATCTAAAAAATGATGCCAAACATTACCAGTGTGTACACTAATTACTCAAATTAGGATTATTCAGCATCCTGTTCTGAAGATGTTGATTCTCTTAATTTATCGGAAAAGCTTATTGTTTTGCCATGATCTGATATGGATATGTGAGTATCGACCCTAATCTTCATTCCAAGCGATCTATAAACACTTAGCAGATCACCACCAGATATTCTAGAAATTTCTCCGAACCGAATCAACTCGTTCAACCTCTTGATGATCATTTTGGTTTGAAATGGAAATTGTTGTTCTGCAAGTTTTAGAACTTCATCGCCCCTATCATACATGTGATGTAGTAAAAATTTCCTTTCGGAATCAAGTTCATCAGATTTTTGTTTATTTATTTGATTTTGGAGTTCCAAATTATTCTTGTCCCTAATCTTTGCCTTTTCTTGTTCCTGTCTTTCTCTGAATGCCAATTGTTCCTGTAATTTCTTCATCTTCCGTGCTTTGATCAATTCAAGATCTGGATCATCCATAACTAGATTCTTTCCTCCTATGTCCAATTTAACCTTTAATAACTCCCAGAGGAACGAGTCTTACTACTTTTGTAGCGATTCCCACGTTATGTGACACATCGGCTACCATATCTACGTCTTTATATGCATCAGGAGATTCTTCAATTAGTCCATTTTTGGTCAAAGATCTGACGTATATTCCTCTTGACTCCAGTTTTTTCTTCACACCATCAAGAGTATGCATCCTTTTCGCAGCTGATCTCGACATGGTTCTACCTGCTCCATGCGCAGTTGACCCGAAGCTAAGATCCATAGATTTTGTAGAGCCCAAAAGAACCCAACTAGCAGTACCCATTGAGCCTGGAATAATTACTGGTTGACCGATTGACTGAAATTTTAATGGTAGTTGTTTCATTCCAGAAGGAAATGCGCGTGTGGCTCCTTTTCTATGTACCACTAAATCGCGAGACCCTTCTCCATCAATTTTGTGACGTTCCACCTTTGCAATGTTATGAGACACATCATAAACTAATTTCATTTCTAGATCTTGCTCAGTTAAATTTAGAACCTTTTGAAATGTCATTCTAGTCCAGTGGGTAAGCATTTGTCTATTTGCCCAAGCAAAATTCAGTGCAGAGAACATCGATTTTCTGTAACTTTCACCCTCCGTTGAATTATTGGGTACGCATGCTAATTCTCTGTCCACTACATTTAGATCATACTTTTTCATAGCTTGTTCTGATAATCTCAAATAGTCTGAACAAACTTGGTGTCCAAATCCACGCGAACCACAATGTATGAGAATCTGTATTTCTCCCTCTTGTGTAATACCCATTATATTTGCTGCTTTCTTATCAAGTATCTTGTCTACCTTTTGGATCTCCAGAAAGTGATTTCCCGAACCCAAACTCCCCAATTGCATTGACCCTCTTTTCCTTGCATTTGTAGAAATGTCAGAAGGATCCGCTCCATTCATTTTCCCGCCCTCTTCACATGCTTCCAGATCACTATCTATACCATAACCGTGTTCTACCGACCATCGCGCACCATCTATAAGCAAATCATCAAGCTCCGCATTAGTCAGTTTAATAGCTCCCTCACTTCCTACACCAGTAGGGATAGACGAAAATAACGAATCTACCAGGTGTTTAAGATTCGAACGGATATCGGACTCTAACAAATTCGTTCGAATCAATCTAACTCCGCAATTAATATCATATCCAACCCCACCAGGACTAATGATGCCTTCTTCGAAATCAGATGCAGCAACCCCACCTACAGGAAATCCGTAGCCTTCATGTCCATCCGGAAGTACAACCATGTGCTTTCTAACACCAGGAAGAGTTGTGACATTTACTGCCTGATCTAGTGTTCGATCAAGTGCCATTTTGGATATCAGCATGTCATTTGCAAATATTGTTACTGGAACATTCATTCCACGTGAACTATCCTTTTCTATCTGAAATTGATTATCTGAAATCTTATTAACTACATTTTTACCATTTTTTGTTACTAATGAACCAGACATTATCCCTTTTAAGATAAGTAATCAAATTTTGGCAAATATTAATCATCCTAAATTAATAAATTAGATAAATCATACTTGATTCTAGACTAATGCCTATTTTACCCATAGATAGCGGAAGATATGGAACGAAAGAAATGAAGACCATTTTTGAAGAAGAAACAAAACTACGATATGAATTGACTTTTGAGGCTGAAGTGGCCGATGCACAAGCGAAGCTAAACATGATTCCGACTGCTGCAGCAGATGACATAAAAAATGTGGTTTTATCAAATAGAATTACGGTACAAAGAGTTAAAGAACTAGAAAGTGTAAGTGATCATGATATTGCAGCGATAGTTGAAGCGATCAGTGAACAATGTCTTGAAAGTTCAAAGCCATGGATTCATTACGGGCTAACAAGCAATGATGTAGTAGATAGCAGTACTTCAATGCAAATGCGGGATGTATTTAGGATTATTGAAACAAAATTACAACAATTAATAAAGGACCTACTTAAGAAGGCGAGAGAATATCAGGATTTGCCTTCGGTGGGACGAACGCATGGACAACATGCAAGTATTACTGCATTTGGACTCAGATTTGCTATTTGGGCAAACGAGTTACTAGATCATCTAACAAGAATTAGCGAGGGTAAAAAAAGATTCTTGTTATGCAAAACTCTAGGAGTAGTCGGAACTGGATCGCTAATGAGAGAAAAAGCACTTGAAGTTCAAGAAATCGTAGCAAGGAAATTGGACCTGTTTCCTACAGAAGCCGCTACTCAAGTAATTCCAAGAGAAAGATATGCCGAGATGATGTTCATAATCACTCTTATTGCATCTACTCTTGATAAAATCTCGATCGAAATTAGAAACTTGCAACGAACTGAAATAGACGAAGTTCAAGAATCATTTAGGAAAGGGCAAATGGGGAGTAGTGCAGTACCAGTAAAAAGAAACCCGATAAAGAGTGAGAGGATTTCTTCTTTGGCCAGAATCATCAGATCAAATCTAAATGTTTCCTTAGAAAATATTGCCTTGTGGCATGAAAGAGATCTATCAAATTCTGCTAATGAGCGCTTCATAATTCCGATGGCATCTATTCTAATAGATGACATGATTAGTACAATGATAAAAATCATATCAGGATTGAGAATACACACAGACAAGATTGTAAAGAATATTGAATTAACAAAAGGGCAAATTTTTGCAGAGTTTGTACTTCAAGGACTGATATTAAAAGGTCTTCCAAGATTCAAGGCATACAGGAGTATTCAATCCATAGCGTTTAAGGCAGCAGAAAATCAGATGCATTTTTATGATGCACTAACGAGCGAAAATGAAATTATCGAAAACATTAGCAAGGAGGAACTGAAAGTTATTTTTAATCCTCAAACCCAGCTTTCAGCTTCAAAAAATATTATAAACAATATCGAAGATAAAGCAAGAAAAATGAGTGTTTACTAATCTTATTAACACTATGTACGCAAATCCATCCTAATCTTTGTTTTTTATCAATCCAAAGTATCGAAACAGAGATCTTAAAAACAACATTCATAAAATAGAAAGAGGGATAAATCAAATTAAATATCTACAAATGGAAAATTAAGTGTGCCCTATTTCCATTTTGGGAGGGAAATTAAGTGAATGTAGAAGATGATTCTACTATAAAGTCTAGAAAATGGACATTTAATTTGTCACATTATGATTATGCAGCGTATTTCTTTATTTCCTTATCTTTTGTTTCAATGATTAGCACAGGTATTTTTGCTATTCCATTATTTTCAGATCTCTTTATGAATGAAAAATTTGACTGGAATAAGAATTGGTCTAATCTGTTATTTTCAATAACTAGTGCTTTAGGATGTATATGGGGCCTTATGGCGCAAACACAATTTGATTCCAGTACGAAATTGATCAGAGATACATGGTACACCAGTCGTAAATTGGATCCACTAATAGGAGAATATGATTACGAGACTCTTAACCCTGAGACTAATAAATCACAAGAAGGCTATGAATACAATCGTTTGGTAGATTTTTGGGATAGGGAAAATGAAGTTCCGCACTGGCTTGACAAGGGCAAATATTGGAAACTGTTTTTAGAGTTACAAAAAATAAATAAAAATGTGAAATTGCAAGTAGTGAAGGATAACAATCTTCCTTTTAATCATGGAAAGGGTAATGTTACCGTAATAATCAAAAATAACACCAAACCGGATTTGACAAATAGAAACAAGAGATCGGTAGAGGATACTACAGCTCCAGTCTTTAAAGTCATGATACCGCAATGGTTGGTATTGAATACTGAATATAAGCGGTTTAATGTGTTCTCTCAGTCAGAAATAAACACGATAACTAATAAAATATCTGAAGTAAATAAGAATATTCCAAAAATAATGGACGAAATATTATTTAAGGAAAAATCCGTAATTAAGAATTCAGGAAATATACTCACATCTCTCTATACTTATTTAAACAAAAGCCTTCCAATACGTATCGTATACAATAGAGCTAAAAATGTCCTCCCAGGAGCCAAAAAACGACAATTACAATATACAAATGAAAATCTGTCAAGTGTGTCTTTAGATTACTTAATTGAATCGATTCTAATAAAATCGAAAGCAGTGGGGATAAACGAATTGTCACTTGATAAACTACGAACACTAACAGAGTTCCTAAAAAAAGAGTACGATAAGTTGGGTTTAGGAGAAGGTTCAAGTGAATACCACAATTTCCACCATTCATTAGAAGTTGCATATATGAGCCTCAATATGTTACCAAAGGAAATACACGGATATACCATAACCAGTAAAGATTATGAAATAATGCTGGTGGCGGCTTTGCTGCATGATTATGATCCTGTAATTGGTACATCCAAACATGATCTAAAGTATTTGAGAGTACCTGCAGTATCTAGCACCATAGATGAACTAAAGAGAAAAAGAATCCATGAAGCATATTTTGAATTGACAAATGATGATTTTATAAAGTTCTTTAGGAAACAAGAGTCACCATTGTTACCAGCAAGGGAATTTGAAACTACACATCCAGAAATGTTGATAGATAAAAAGGTTAGAACAGAAAGCAAAATAGTTGAAACTTTAATTTGGAGAACAGATTATCCATTTAATGAGAATGCATACAACAACTTTAATCACTTACTAAAGCAAATGGATAGCGGAGAAATTTCGGTAGAAAAGATTAACCTAATTGCAGAGATCCTATCACTTGCAGATCTATCGGTAACATATCTAAGTTCAGACCCTCTCTTAGCCTGGAATAGAGTGGTTAAATTATACGAAGAATTAGATTTTCCCATTGTAGA
This sequence comes from Candidatus Nitrosocosmicus franklandus, assembly GCF_900696045.1. Taxonomy (GTDB): domain Archaea; phylum Thermoproteota; class Nitrososphaeria; order Nitrososphaerales; family Nitrososphaeraceae; genus Nitrosocosmicus; species Nitrosocosmicus franklandus_A. Next base: position 1,584,799 of record NZ_LR216287.1, on the reverse strand, counting down.
GGCAGTTTCAAGGACCGATAGGTTCTTATCATTGTTTTCTGAAGGTTCATTATTTAAAGACATTATAACAAGGAAAAATTTTCCGGATGTATTCAGACAAAAATGGGGTAACGTATATCAATTCTTTCATGAAGGAAATCCAGCCAATAAAATAAATAGTCTAATTCTTGATGCCAAAACAAAATTTGATAAAATAAATATGGATGTAAGGACTAGTAGTTGCGATTTTCTAATAAGCAACGCACTAAACAAAAAGAATGAATACTTCATAGGAATTGTAAAAGACAAAGCAGAAATAATTAACACGCAGGCAAAACTATCCGGCATTAAAATCGATAATTTAGAAATTTTGCCAGGTAATAGCGATAATATCTTGCCCTTTATAAAGGATAAATCTGTAGATAATTTCATAGTTACGATATTTTATGATAAATCCAAAAAGGCTATTAATAAGGAACGGATTTTGAATAATTTACTTCATGCGTATAGTTTAAAACTGAATCAAGGGGGGACGGTTCAGATCGTGGTGGATCATGGTATAGATATTGAAAAAATAATTTCTCATATACCAAACCACGACTACAAGGTACTCGGGTCAATTGATATGATTATGCCTGATATTGATAGTTCAGATAAATCTGTAGATATGCCGCGCATTAAAGTAATAACCATTCAAAAATTAAACTAAAACAATATTAACTAGCAATTTAGGAGTATTACACATTCTTGATAGATAAGAACAAAAAGAAATAATAAAGAAAAGAGATATGTAAATACAATATTATTTTGGTTTATATTAAGAGATTAGATGTTTTTGGTTTTAAATCATTTGGTTCAAAGAATATTTCTCTAAATTTTCAAAAAGGATTAATAGCAGTAACTGGTCCAAATGGATCTGGGAAAAGCAATATCCTTGATGCAATCATATTTGCCCTAGGAGAAAATAGCCCAAAGGCACTACGAGTAGACAAGTTTCAGTCATTATTTCATGATAGCGATTCGATCAATAATCATAACAAAGTAGTAAAAGTAAGCGTGACATTCGATAACGAAGATAGGGGAATCCCGATAGATGATGATCTTGTTACCATTACAAGGGAAATGTCAGGAGGCACTACTGGAGAAAGTCAATACTATCTAAATAAAAAGAAAGTATCAAGAAATAATATTTTAGAACTAATGGAAATTGTAGTGGCTTCACCAAATAAGTTAAACATAGTTCAACAGGGAATGATCACAAGGATTTCCGAACTGAACGCAGAAGAGAGAAGGAAAATTATAGAGGATATTATAGGGTTATCATACTTTGATGAAAAGAAGGAACAAGCTTATAAACAGTTGGAGGAATCGGATAGAAGGCTTGAAATTGCATTAGCTAAAATGGGAGAAGTAAGAAATAGGATCGATGAGCTAGAAGAAGAAAGAAACTATCAACATAGATATTCGCAGATAGAATCAGAAATAAATAGGCTAAAGGCAATTAGGTTATCAAGGAGTCTTAATAAGATAGAAAAGAAAATTACAGAATTAAAAGAGGAGAAAAAAAACAAAGAGGAGAAGAGCATAGAAGTTTCAAAAAAATTAGATGAAATAAACTCTCAAATCGAAAATATCAATAAAGATAAGGAACAATTTCTTATGCAGGCGAACTCCTCCACTAATGAGAAAATAAACCATGAAAAAAAACTATCCGCAGTAAATTTTGAATATCAAAAGATAAGATCTGCAATTAAGGAGGCAGAGTATCATCTTAATCAGCTTATAGAGAACGAAAAAACAAACAAGATCGAACAAGAAACACATCAAAAAAGAATAACCGAACTCAAAATTCAGTTGAAAAATATTGAGCCGAAAATTCATTTGTTGGAGAAAGAGAAAAGCAAACTTAGAAATTTACTAGAAACAAAAAATAAGCAATTTGATGAAATAAAGAGAAAAAATTTAGACGAAATAAACCACAAGAATTTCTTGACAGGTAGAATCAACAAATTGATACCTATAAAAGGTAAAATCGAGATTAATATTGCCAGGTTAGAAGAAAATATTAAAAATTATTCAACAAAGGTAAAAGAGAATGATACACAGATACATCAACTACTTGTAAGAAATAAGGAGATTGAAGAGGTAGTAAGTATCTCAAGATCAAAGATTAACGATATGGATAAGGAACTAAATGCACTAAGAAATGAAAAAGAAAGAATAGAAGAAAAACTCCTAAACATGAAGAGAGAAACAAATACATCAAAGCAAGTCTTAGAGAATGCAGAGAAAATAATCATAAAATATGATGAGAAGATCAAGCTCGCCAAAAATAGTTTGATAGAAGACTACGCCATTGCAACATTATCAAAAGATTTTGAGAATCTAGGAGTAATAGGATATGTATTTAATTTGTTGACATGGAACGAAAAGTATCAAAAGGCAGTGATAGCATCAGGGAATGAATGGATGAAAGCTATAATAGTTAAAGATATAAAAAGTATGATTACACTTGCTGAATTTTCTAAAACTAAAGGTATAAATTTTTTAAAAATCATTCCGCAAGAATTACTCATAGTAGAGAAGATAAAAAGCGTAGAGGACAATCCATCGGTTTTAGGAGTCCTTTCAGATTTTGTATCTAGCAAAATACCACATCTATCAGAATTCTTATTTGGAAATATCGTGCTTACAAAGAATCCGTTAACTGCTTATTTGTTGGCCAAAAAAGGATTTAAGGCTGTGTCAACAACTGGAGAAATTTTTTTCCCAGATTTATCACTGATGCAATTTGATTATGGATCAAAGATTGCCGATATTACGAAGGATTTGTTACTCTCTGATTCTGTCGATCATTTAAAAAGAAACATGGAAAGATTAAGAGAGCTGACCAAACTAAGAGTATTAGAATTAGATGAGCTCAATGAATTAAACATTTCCAAAACAAGAGAACTAGACGGTTACGAACTTGAAAGATCCAATATAATAAAGAAAATAGAGGAGGCAAAGAATACGATGACTACTAATCACAAAAATTTGAATCACCTGTATGCTATAAATAAGGAACATAGCTTATTTCTTGATAAACTTTTTCTTAATTTGAAATACTTTAAAAAAAGATTGGATATTATATTAAATACTAATAACAGGATCAACTTATTAATTGAAAAAATAGAAGAAAGAATTGATCATAAAAGGATCGAGAAAATAGAGGAGGAGAAGAATGCTATAACTGTTGAAATCGAATCTCTTAACAATAAACTAAATCAGCTAAAATTAACAGAGTCTATGACTGCTAACAATTTAGAGAGTATTTCACGTTTATATAACCGAGCTAAAGAAGTGTATGAAAATATAGAAAGGGAAAAGATCGAGAAAAAAAAGATTTTAGAAAATGCGGTACATGAAGGCGAAAGAATCGAGTTAGAAATGAAAGTCTTGAGAGAGAAAGAGGATGAAATAATACAATCATCTAGTTTAATTTATACAAAATTACAAGAATACGAGAATATAAACAAAACCCTAAGTGAACAAGAAAAAAAAACTGGCAAAGAATTAAATCAATTGGATAAAGATCTAGGGTTTTTAAAGAAAGATATTGCAGATTTAGAAAATCAATTTGCCAATAAGAGTAACGAACTTGCAAGACTGGGTCACAAGGTAATATCAGAAAGTTTTGATGTGGAGATGCTTTATCACGAATTAGAGGAAGAATATGAAAGTATCAAAGATAAAGTAAATTTTAGAGCAGATGAAACATATTTGGAAATAATAGAAGGATATAGAGGCCTATCCGATAAAAGAAACCAACTTGAAGAAGAGAGGAATTCGATCATAAGTTTCATTGAGGAGATAGCGAAGGAGAAAGAAAATCAATTCATTGACGCTTTCAGGAAAGTTGATGAAGACATCAGAAAGACGTTTTCAGATATTACTGGAGGTAACGCCTGGCTAGAATTAGAAAATCCAGATAACATTTTTTCAGGAGGGATTCTCTTGATGGTACAGTTTCCTAACAAACCTGCAAGAGAATCCACTTCCCTGTCCGGTGGTGAGAAAACAATGGCAGCTATCGTATTCCTTTTGGCCTTGCAGTCACTTAAGCCATCTCCTTTCTATCTCATGGATGAGGTAGATGCCCACCTCGATGCCCAAAATACTGACAGATTATCAAAAATACTACTGCTCAGATCTGTAAACAACCAGATAATAATGGTAACCCTTAAAGATTCTACAGTTGCTAAATCAGATCTAATTTTTGGAGTTTATCCAAAGAATGGAATATCTCAAGTAGTAAAATATAATCATCCTAGCAAGGTAAAAGTAGAAGCACAATGATTTACTCTATCACAAACATATGATCATATGAACTTAAATTTGAATATACAGGATAATGCTAAAGTTTACCTTAAGTTAGTAGCTATATTCTTATAATAAAAACATGAAACAGTGTGTCTATCATTAATATTAAACTGTCGCAAATTATTGGTACAATCATCAAAAGCTAATTTGCAACGATTATAAAATTTGCAGCCTTTTAACGGCAAAGCAGAAATATTTGGTCCAGAATAAGTTTTGTAAAATTTGGATTCGTTAGAAGTAAAAGTAACAGCGTCAAGTAACAACCAAGTGTATGGATGAAGTGGATTATGTAACACTTCATCAATATCCCCATATTCTACGATATTACCTGCAAACATTATTCCGATCTTGTCACCTATAAATCTAGAAGTAGCTAGATCATGAGTTATATAAATAATAGAAATATTCAGAGATTTTCTCAAATCATTTAGTAATGATAGAATTTCGGCTCTAACTGAAATATCCAGCATAGAAACTGGTTCGTCGGCAATTATTAACTTTGGGATCTTTACGATAGAGCGCGCTATAGAGACCCGTTGTCTTTGTCCCCCTGAAAGCATTGTAGGATATTTATCCAAAAATTCTTCTACTGGTTCCAATTTAGTTCTACGCAAGGCTATTATTACTTTTTCCATCTTTTCTTCTTTAGTTAGCCTTTTATCATGAATCTTGAGTGGTTCCATAACTATATCTTTGACTCTGAGATATGGATTAAGTGAACTATATGGATCCTGGTGGATCATTTGTATCATAGAATAGAAATCTTTTTTCTTTTTCAAATCTTGTATGTCATGACCTTCAAAATAGATCGTACCTCTATCGGGTGTTAGAGAGCCCATTATAAGCTTGGCCAAAGTTGTTTTTCCAGATCCAGATTCACCTGCAATAACCAGTACTTCTCCCAGACCTAGCTCCAATGAGATATTATTTATTACCTTTCGAAAGCGATCCGACTTTGAAAAAATATTGAATATATTTCTATGAACTGGAAATTGTTTATCTACATTGTTGAGCAATAGAAATGCAGCCATGATTGGGTTATTAGATTATGTAACATTTTAAAATATGCCCATCATCTCAAAAACTATGTATTTGATAACCATCTTTGAGATATTATTTATTGTACGTCATATTACATTGCAATAATCGAAACAAAAAAATTTACAACGTAGTAGTTATAAGAGTCTTGATTAATTTTCGCAATACTTTAGTCATAACCATATTTAAGACCATAAAAAGTAAAAATTCGGCATAATGAGAAGTCTTACATATTTTGCATTTTGATTTGACGTCCGATAAAACAATAGACATCAATTCTTTTTCATTTATCAGAATTTTTTTAATAACTTTATATATTTTTGGATATAATAAATTGATAATTTCCTCATTGTCTCTAGCAAATTTTACAAATGGATAATTTTCATAAACTAACATCTTTACATTAGCCTTATAATATTTTACCAACATCCCTTTAACCTCTTCCTTTCTCTGAATGCTTATCAAACCATTTTTTTTCAATATAGATATATGATGTCTCAATGTAGTCATTGCAATATCATACTTGGCTTTTTTTAACAAATCAAACAAATTGCGAGTCGATAGATTTCTATGATAAAGTAGATCTAAAATTTTTAATCTATGAGGATCGCTTAAACCTTTTGCGATCTTTTCGTTCATCATTATTGTAACCAAAGGTCTTTCACGAATAGATGCTTTATTCATATCAATTCTTTTTCTATTTCAATTTTATTAATCTTGGCTAACTTACGAGTATATTGTAATCTTTTATTAGATGTGTCTAGAAATAAACTTGATGGATTCGAACAGGTGTGTATTTTGTGAAATCACAAGGGGTAATATAAAGACCAGAAAAATATATGAAACAAAACATTCAATTGCAATTTTGGACGCATTTCCTCTAAAAGAGGGTCATTCGCTTATAATTTCTAAAACACACAGCCCTAAAATTCAAGATTTAAGTAGTGAAGCAAGTAATGATATTTTTAATACGCTCTACTTTTTGACCGAAAAAATTGAAAAAGCAATGGACTGTAGTTCATCTCTAATAAGCATCCATAACGGAAAAGATTCAGGGCAAGAGATTCCCCATTTCCATATTCACATTATTCCTGCTTCTTATTCAAATAGAAATAGGTCTATTCATTCGTTATTTGATAAAAAGGATATCCAAACAGATAAGATAGACGAGTATTGGAAAAAAATATCAAGAGAAGTAGGGTCCACTCAGTCGATCTAAGGAATATTAGACAATATTTCAGGTAATTCTGCTAAAGAATTTATTGTAAATAACGGTACTTCCTTCTCATTATTTGGTCTCTGAATTTTGTATAGAGAATTCATTGCACGAATAGTTTTCATCCCAAGTTCATTAGCTGGCATTATATCTATATCCAATCGATCTCCAACCATTATACATTTATCTATAGGTGAATTTGTAGATGCTAATGCCTCCCGAAATATTTTGTGATCCGGCTTTCTGAAACCAATGCTTTCGGACAAACATACCACTTCAAAATATTTATCTAAGCCAAATCTTTTTAGCAGATTTGCAGAGCCCGATGAATTATTACTTATTATACCTAAAGAATATTTTTTTGATAAAAACGGAATAATCTTAGGAACTTCATCGAACAATTTGATTAGTTCTCGCTTTTTATGCAACAAATCTTCCTTCAAAATACAATTAATCGTTGATTCATATCCCCTAGGAAGAGTCAGTTTGGACATTAGTGAGACCAACTCCAAAAATCCAAAGGTTCCAAATTTTCTATCTTGAATTAAATTATTTCTTAATGCAATATAGTTTATACGATCTATTCTTGCCCCATAACCGTTGAGAGTCTTAAACAATAGGTCATCAAAATAGGCCACAAAACTCCATTCATCAATTAAGGTCTGTCCCAAGTCAAAAAAGATGAATGACCTCACGCATCTTGTTTGGAATAACTGATTATTATCTTTTGGAGTTTTTTATCAGGCAAGTTAATCAATAACGTTATACTTCACATCTTCTCTCTTGTATCAAATATTATCAAATCTACTTTAGTTTTATTACTATATTACATTATTTTTGCAGATATATCTATAGTAATTTATAATTATTACAATCAATAGCTTATATACTAGAATAATGAAGATAAGTTGAAGATAAAATGGCACAAATGCCAGCACTAATTCCAAAAGAAGTAGAAATTCAAAGACTAAAAAAGATCTATTTGATGGTCATTATGCTAGGATCTATTGCTGCATCAGTCGAAGTAGACAACTTTGTTGATGGATCTCTTCACCAAACAGCAATCAGAGATAGTGCATTTACACCAGCACACTGGTGGTTGTACAGTCACTTTATTGCACTTCCCTTAGGCTGGGGATTTGTTGCAATGTATGACAGAAGAGTTCCAGTACTACGAGGACCAAACAACTCAATGAATACCGGTCTAAAGATCACCATTATCGGTTACTTGGCAACCATGTTTACCATAGGTATCAACGAAATGTGGCACTTTTGGTTCGTTGAAGAGATATTCTCAGTACCAAACCACTGGATGTTTAACATGGGTGTAGTAGTAGCATTTATGGGTGCTTTGGCCTATGTGGTCAGAGTATACGCACGTTTGGTGGAGCTTGGAGCTGAAACTCCTGCAAGAAATCCATACGTAGCAGAAATGTACAAACTAGCATTAGAAGGAAAGCTCTACAGCAGATCAATCCCATAAAATAATTTTTTTATTTTTTTAGTTTATGTTTTATGTTGTATTATAAATCCCATTTGATATATCAGGCTATGATTAGCTAAACAATTTATTGGTCCAAGGTTCCAACTTAGATAAATCTATTTGCTTTATCTTTACCCCAGCTTGTCTTAATATTTGAGTTCCATCTTCAGCATACCTAGTTAATATAACAACTCTATTGATTCCTACTGTAATTGCCATTTTGCTACATTCTATACAAGGCGAAAGTGTAGAGTACAAGGTGGCATTTTTTGTACTGCCAGCGTTTCCAAACATGACACACTGCATTATGGCATTAGCTTCCGCATGAACGCAAATACATCGCTCAAGGTCTTCGCCTGACTTTATGGTACCGTTAATTCGATCGGAACATCTTTTGCACCCACCCTCGTAGCAATTTGGGAAACCGGAGGGAGTGCCATTATAACCGGTTGATATTTGTCTATTATTCTTAACTATTACTGCACCTATTTGCCTAGTTAGGCAGTTTGCTCTAAGTCTAGCTAAAAATGCCTGAATCATAAAATAAGTGTCCCAATCCGGTCTATCAAAACCTGATACGGATAAATCCTTCATAAAAAATATAAAGACTCACTAATTAATATACAAAGATAGCAACAACTACAGTTCAGAGCTAGAAGGTTATCATCATTACTGTAAGAGAAACAGACATTATCAAATATAAAAATATTAAATTAGCGAATGTAAGTATTGTTTGGTCGATAAAGGAAAATAAAATAAAACGTATTAGTTTAATTACGATAAACTAACAGAAAATATTCAAAATAATAATTAAAATGTCGATTTTTTGAATCGATCGGAACTGGCATTAGATTCGCTATTTTTTATTATTTTTTACTTCCTCCTATTTTGAACATTTTCGTATTGCATACGCTACATATACCCTGCGTTGCAGGTCTCCCGTTTTTCATTGTTACCTGTTTTTCATCTTTCATTTCTCTTTTTGCTTTGCACTTGACACAATATCCTTCCATCTGATTAACCTTCTGCATGAGTAGATAAAATACATGTAGTATAAAATTATTGTTATAATTACCTAAAAAATTATACCTAAAATATTACTATTTGTCAAGATTACGATATTTTATATAAGTAATAATTCCAAAAAAAGGTGTTGAATGGAAAAGAAATACAGAGAGATATCTTAAAGTTAATTAGAGAACACCACGACTGGTTTAATAATTCAATCCCACTAATCGCAAGTGAAAATATCCCAAGTCCTGCCGTCCGAGAAGCAGTAGCATCGGATTTTGGAAATAGATATGCAGAAGGATGGCCTGGAGAGAGAGTCTATGCTGGATGTACGTATATAGATAAAGTTGAAAATATTTGTAATGATCTAGCAAGGGTGGTTTTTAAAGCAGAATTTGCAGATTGCAGAGCTACTTCAGGTGTTGTAGCAAATTTGGCCATTTATTCAGCTTTTTCAAATCCAGGAGATACTATGATAGCCTCTTCGATTCCCACAGGCGGTCATATTTCACACGGTAAAAAAGAGCACTCTGGCACAGCAGGACTTGTGCATGGTCTAATGATAGAGCATTTTCCATTCTCTAAAGAAAATATGACTATAGATGTAGAAGAAACTAAGAAGAAAATAAACAACATGATCAACGACGGGAGGCCGCCGAAAATAGCCATGTTCGGTGGAAGTCTCTTCTTGTTTCCACATCCCGTAAAAGAACTAGCAGAATTCCTTCATGAAAAAAATATTTATATAAATTATGATGGTGCACATGTTGCCGGCTTAATAGCAGGTGGTCAATTTCAAGATCCCTTACGAGAGGGTGCTGATTCGATGACCATGAGCTCTCATAAAACATTATGGGGGCCACAAGGAGGAATAATAGTTTCTGCGGAAAAATACGCGGAACCGATTAAAAAGGCTATTTTTCCAGGAAATACAAGTAGTCATCATTTACATCATGTAGCTGGCAAAGCTGTAGCACTAGCCGAATCTCTAGAATTTGGTCAAGATTATGCTAAACAAGTAATCAAAAATGCTAAGATGCTTGCTTATTCCCTGGCAAATTACGGATTTAAGGTTTTAGGAGAAAAGAGAGGCTATACTGAATCCCATCAGTTAGCTGTGGATGTTTCAAATTATGGAGACGGTGGAACCATCGAAAAAGAACTGGAAAGATGTAATATAATTTTAAACAGACAATTACTTCCTGGGGATATAAAAGAAGGTAGAAATTATCTTCATCCTAGTGGAGTTAGAATCGGTGTCCCGGAAGTAACCCGACTAGGTATGAAAGAAAATGAAATGCAAGAAATAGCGACATTTATCAAGAAAGTTGTTATCGATAAGCAAGATGTCTCTAAGGTTTTGCCAAAAGTAATAGAATTTAAAAAGGACTTTCAAAAAGTGCATTACGCATTCGATGATAAAACGTCAGCGTATCAATATATCCAGTTAGTAAATATCTAACAGTTATCAGCAAGTTGATACAATGGACAAAAGAATAGCACAACAAATGATTGACTCACCATAGTTTATATATAGAATCATCATTTTTGAAAAAAATTTACACATGGTTTATATAATATATAAGATCAAATACCACTGCGAAAAAATATGCCAATCGATCCAGATTTTCCAAAAAATCATCAGGTAATTGGAAAGATAAAAATGTCAGACGGTGAACATTTTCATTATTTATGGGGCCCAGGTTCACTAAAAGAAGCCGCAGAAAATTCAGAAGTTAAAGAAGCATTTGCAGCAAAGGGAGAAGAAGTGGGACCATTGGGTGTAAGTGGGACCATGGTAGCAGTCGACTGGGACTCATGTGTAGCAGATGGTGCATGTATTGAGGCCTGTCCAGTACAGGTATTTCAATGGTATAGAACTGAGCACGATGTACCAGCTAAGGAAGTTTCAAATTATGAATGGGAAGGTACTGGTTCTTCTGAAAAAGAAGAAAGGAAGGATTATACTGATAAGGCAGATCCAATTAGAGAACACGATTGCATCTGGTGTATGGCATGTGTATCAGTATGTCCACCTCAAGCAATAAAGGTAGATCAATCTGCATTAGAATTCCACGAGAAAGCATCAGGAACATTTAATGAAGAATTATCAAAAGGAAGTGCACCTCCGCCGCACGCACACTAAATATTATTTTTTTTAATCAAACAAACAACTAGTAAAATAATCACCAAATCATCCAAGCTTCTAGAGTTTTTGTGTATGAATACAAAATAAGCTTACACTCTGATGAAATATTAGTATTGTTTTGGCCAAGTAATTCTCCAATACTTTGTACAAAAATGATTAATGGAGATGAGAAAAGCTCTAATTTGTTCCAGTCATCACCACAACTTGCCAAAAGATAATCTACCTTATGATTATAAATCCTGGAAATCAATATACATACCTCCTCAGATTCATCATTCTCAATTTTATACTGTTGTAAAAGCGTTCTCAAATTTTCCAAATTTATGACAAGTGAATCAAAATAATGACTTTTAATTGATTTTGGTAAACGAGTCATATTATTTAGTTGATTCATTTTTAAGGAAAGCTTCTAATTTGCACTTTAAATAATTGTTGATCTTACTGCCATCTGCTTTGCCTCTTAAAACTGACATGCTCTTGCCCATAAGTATACCCATAGAATTAACGCCCCTTTCTCTTATGATATTGAGATTATCATTAAATATTTTATCCAACAGTGAATAAAGTTCTGTTTCATCCATTTTGGTTAAATTGAGTGAATCTATTGCTTCTTGTACTGATATGCTTTCTCCCTTCATTATTTTTTCAAAAATCAAGATAACTGATTCTTTTGCAACAAGTCCTTTTCCTAATCTATCAAAGATTTCAAGAATCATTTCGTCGGTTAGGAGGTTTTTATCAAGATTATTTCTTGAAAGACTCACGATATCCTCAGTAAGTTTTGATGCAACAAATGTAGGAGAAAGACTAAACATCGAAGAGGAAGAGGAGGAGGAAGAGGAGGAGGAAGAGGGATTAGCCTGAACTATAGTTTCAAATAATTCATAATAGTCAGAATCAAATATTTGTTCAGATAATTTCATATTTAAACCATATTTTTTCATAATTCGTTTGATCAATTCGTTCCATGGTAAAGGTATCTTGTCCTTTAACTTATCAATCAACTCTGGATCGATTGGAATTGGCATTATATCTGTTTCAGGATACATACGAGACGAACCTGGCCTAGGACGTGAGAAAATAGTAGTCCCATCTAATGTAGCTGAACGGGTTTCTGCAACCACACCGTATTTGAACTGAATTATTCGCTTAATTAATGGATCTATCAGATTATCAATCTTGTTCCTGTTACCTCCGATAATAATAAATGCATCATCGCTATCTTGAACAATATCAAGAGATTTCTTAATGTTCTCGATCTCAGAATTTGTGATTCCGTAATTAGGTAATTCATCTGAATGGAAGAGACCACCTAATCCAAAAAATCTAACGAATTCCCCTAACTCCTTTCCAATTCTAATATCCTTTACAGGTTCATACCCAACAAGTCCTGCAAATTTTTTCAAGCGAATACACTTAATAACAGGATCAGGAGTTTTCAGAATCTTCTTTATAACGTTAGATGATGAATTATTAAATAAAGATGTCACATCAACAATCTTATCTCCAATTAACGAATCCTCGATATTTCTACTACTAAATTCCTCTGCGATTTTAATCATACCAAACTGTCTTTTTGTTTCATAGTCCAATACTTTAACTAGTTGAGATAATTGCTGTACTCCCTTGACCTCTACAACTTGTCCTCCATTGACAGAAATATTCACGTCTTGTCTTATACTTCCGATCCCTCTTGTTACTCTTTTACTGCTTCGAAGTAATCTTCCCAGGGTGAGTGCCACATTTACAATTTCTGTAGGAGTACCAGAAATAGGTTCTAGTGCGATCTCTACGAGCGGGATTCCCAGTCGATCTAATCCATATTCTTTAAATTTTGGATTTGTAGTCGAAATTAATTTCGCGGCATCCTCCTCCAAGCAAATGCTTTGCACACCAACTTTTCTGAAATTTTCTACTTCCAGATAACCACCTGTAGATATCAACATCGTTCTCTGAAATCCACTAACATTTGAGCCATCAATAACCAGTTTTCTCATGACATGAATTTCATCAACTATATTAGATTTTAATGCTAAAGAAAAGAGCGATGCTGTTTCAAGTGCATCTTTGTTTACATCATGTGGGGGCTCTTCATCAGCTTCAACCAAGCAACTGTACCCAATTTTAGAATAATATTTGATAGAACTCATTTTAGCATGTTCAAATAAGGCAGCCCTATCAAAATCTCCCAATTCACTTTTAGTTGGTCTTAAGACACGAATAAAACTAAAATCATATGAATCATCTGAACCCTTGCTATCACAGCTACAAAATAATTTTGTTGGTGTATTTAGTTGTTGATGTATTTCGAATCCAACTTTGACATTCAATTTATCAAGGTCGAAACTCATCTCACTTACTCTCCTCTTCTTCCTACCTCTTGTACAGAAGAAACCAAAGGTAAAATATCAGAAAATTCTGCTGCATAATCGGACTTCATGATCTTGATGAAATCTTCAGTCCCTGTATTATTGCTCAAAGCCCACATGGCTTTTACCATAGCTGTCTCAGAGCTCATATTTGAAAGTGGGATAACACCCAACCCCAAAAGATCTCGACCCGTATCGTATACTGTCATCTGTACCCTACCGAAAATACACTGAGACGTCATAAAAACAAAAATACCTGAGTTGATCAATTTTAGTATATTTGAAAAACATTTCTTGTTTATATGACCGAGTCCAGTACCCTCTATGATTATGACTTTATAATCAAAGTTCAAAAACATTTCTAAAAATGATGGGGTAAAGCCGGGATAGAATTTTAAAAGAAATACTCGAGGGTCAAAAGCTGTTCTTGATATGAAAGGTTTTGAAGTATCCTTGTATTTTATTATTTTATTGTGCGACGGATAGTTATATCTTATTATGCCAGAATTTTCGATGAAAGCAAATGGAAGTGAATCGAGTGATTTAAATGCATCACGTTTGCTAGTATGATTTTTTCTTACTCGCGTACCTATATGGCATGCAATAATATCATCTGAAGTATTACTATGCATACAAACAAAAATTCCTGAATACTTTGCATCTTTTATGAATTTAATTGCACCAACTAGGTTACTAAACGCATCAGAGGAGGGTCTATCAGATGAGCGCTGAGAGCCAACCAAGATCACAGGTATAGGAATGTTCTTGAGTGCAAAGCTCAATGCAGAGGAGGTGTAATGCATAGTGTCGGTACCATGAGATACAATGATTCCATCATAATTTTCTTTAGTAACTGCACGAGATATTCGATCGGCCAATAATGACCAATGTCTTGGTTCTATATTCTCACTATATTCGTTAAACAAAAATTCGGGGTAAATAAGACCATATTCTGCTAATTCAGGAAAAACAGAATACAATTCTGATGCAGTCAAAAGCGATGTTACACCGCCTGTTCTGTAATCGATTTTGCTCGCTATAGTTCCACCTGTGCTAATAAGCAATATCCTAGGCAAGGATTTTGAATCTTCTTTTGTATCAAAGTGAAGATGATCATCTTCCTGAATAGTGCCGGATTTTGATGGCAGGTTTTGTGTTGATAATGATGTAGATGCAAAGAGTGACGCAGAAGTTTTAGAGGACGAAACGATAGATTCGTCTGTAATGTGTTTTATAGACGACTGATCATTATCATTACCGTTTTCTAAAGATATGATTTCAACGATATTCTTAACCTCTATACCAATATTGTATCCACTTTTTAATTTTAACACTATATATTTATCACTAAAAGTTTCATATCTAGGTAAAATAATTCCAAAAAATTCTTGTTTTTTAGTAACTATTTTTACATCATTACCGATTTTTACTTTAAATTTGTTCAAAAATTGTTGAGAATTCTTGCTATAGTGGGTTTTTCCATTATCACCATCTGAATAAGAATCTAAAGTATCAATTTTTTTTTCGGTCAATTATAGAAATAATGAAATAAGTCATAAAATATATAGTTAGACATATTGTAATGTAAAAAGTGATACTTTATTTATTTTGTAAACATTTTCCCAACATTCGGTGCGTCTGAGAATAATATACACAACTATATCCATACTCAATAATTCAGTTTTGTAAACAAAAGCTATTTAGATAATAATCAGATATTATCTGTATGAATCCATAATTAATGTTGTCTTGATCGTTTTCTTTTTCTCGAAAACACACATACGAAATCACCATTTAGATTTGTCGTCTTGTCTTCTGCAAAATGATAGCAAAGCCTAGTTGGTATATGACATCGTGAATATCGGAGAAGCATTGCCAGATCCCTATTTCAAGGATATAACCAAATCTGCATAAAACAGAAGTAATGGTCGCAATATTAAAAATATTAAAAAGCAACCTATCCTTCTTATACGCTCTAAATTACTAAAAGAGGTAACAACAAGGAGATTTTGGTGCTAAGTCTAGTATACCACAGAAGGGAATTAACTGATAGCTATTTAGCCATGTAGAGAAACATATATTGTGAGATACATCGAATAATACATTCCCCAATTGTACGGTGGTAACTATCTATCTTAAATGATGCGGGGTATTGAGTAAGCTCGTGTTGTTGGATAATTATAGAAAAAAGATTGGTTATAAATAGCAAAGGCAAAAATCAGATATGCTACCTCGTCCAAATTAAATTCTAATAATATATGTGCTATAATCTCATTTTATCTGATACTTTAACAGCACATTTAGTTATCATGGTTTATCTACCAGTATAGACTATGGTTACTATAGCGTGAGACCACTTTCAGATTTCATCTACAAAGTTCTATTCTACTAAGGACAGACATGAGCTATG
Organism: Candidatus Nitrosocosmicus franklandus; assembly: GCF_900696045.1. Classification (GTDB taxonomy): domain Archaea; phylum Thermoproteota; class Nitrososphaeria; order Nitrososphaerales; family Nitrososphaeraceae; genus Nitrosocosmicus; species Nitrosocosmicus franklandus_A. The sequence continues at coordinate 1,568,782 of NZ_LR216287.1, read as the reverse complement.
TAAAGTCATCTTGAAGCGATTTTGATTCTATTAATTCTTGGATCTCCTCATTCATCTTCAAGAATCTAATCCCTTTTTCAGTTGTACGGTATTTACCATCAGGACCTAATGCCAGTAAGTTATTTTCTAATAAAATAGGTAGATATTCTCTGATCTGAGCATAAGAAAGAAATGCCTTGTACATTATTTTCGTTTTAGAAATGCCTCCATTAGCTGCGTTTAGAATATTAGATATTATTTCGGTCCTGTTCCGATATTTCACACAATAGTATAGAAGATTGTAATATATAACTTATATCGTTGATTATACTATATTAATATACTATATTGATTGTAATTGCTATGATACATATTCATACAGTTATTAGTAATTGAACACTATTGGAATTTAAGACTTGGTTATTGGTATAGATCAGTGCGAGGCTGTTATCTTTGATATCGATGGAGTATTGGTAGACGTCAGAAGATCGTATGATAAAGCTATAATCAAAACAGTTCAGATAATTCTAAAAGATAGTTATGATATTGAAGTTGCAAATGAATTTCCCTTTGAGAAATTCATTTCAAAATTGCGGAACACAGGCGGTTTTAATAATGACATTGATACTGCTTATGCGATTATTTTGATCATATTGCACTGTATTCTGATAAATAAAATGAATATACAACAAACTTTAGTTAGTTTTGATAAGATAATAGAAGGACTCGACGATAAAGGCACGAATTCGGTAGAAAAGGAACTAGAGAAGACGGGCAACATGCGTGCTTTAATAAATGAATTAGGTTATCCAAGCAACGGAGGGAAGGATAAAAACGAAAACCTGATATCTACGTGCTTTAATGAAATTTTTTACGGGCCGGATCTCTTTAAAAGACAATTCAGCAGAGAACCAAGATATTATATTGAACAACCATTAATTAGAAATGATATACTAATAATAAAAGAAGAATCAATCAAAAAACTCTCACAAAGATTCGATGGGAATTTAGGGTTGATATCCGGTAGAAGCAAGGTTGCCTCTTATTTTACTTTAGGCGATCTTATCAAATATTTTAAAGAAGCTGCTTGCATATTTTTGGAGGATGAAAAAAGGGAATTTTCAAAACCAAATCCATTTTCTCTCCACAAAGTATTGGATAATTTAAGAGTAAAAAGTGCGTTGTACGTAGGCGATTCTGTCGCGGATCTCTTGATGGTTAAAAATTTCAATAGTCAAGTAAAAAATAAGAGGGTGTATTTCTGTGGAGTATATGGAGAAGGATCTAAAAACAATCACAGTGTTGGCATCGCTACCGACACAAATGATAAAATCAACGGAAACAACTTGTATAAAATTAAAAAGGAAATATTAAAGTCAAAAAAAGCTGATTTGATTATAGAAAATGTTAATGATTTACCAAATATATTAAATATTACAAAAAATTAAATGCAAATAGTGATTATAAAGGATCATCAGCGCACGGGTGTGATAGAGAGAAAGACGAAGGAAACAAGCATCGTCGTTAAGATTGATTTAGATGGAAAAGGAATTTCAAAAATAAGCACTGGAATTGATTTCTTAGATCACCTAATAATCTCGTTTTCAAAGCATAGCAAAATTGATCTTCAATTAACCGCCAAAAGCGAGGACGGTATTAGGCATCACTTAATAGAAGATACAGGAATCGTACTGGGTCAAGCTGTAAATAAGGCACTTGGTAAAAGAGAGAACATCAACCGTTTCGGAAATGCTACAATTCCCATGGACGAATCAGTTTCAAGCGCTGCTGTCGATCTGATAAAGAGACAATTTAGTCATCTCGAGTTAAAATTAGAAAGAGAAAATATAGAGGGCATATCACAAGAAGATATTATTCATTTTTTTCAATCATTTATTGGGAATTTGAATTGCTGTATGCATATTATTGTACATTATGGTATAAATGATCATCACAAGATTGAATCTGCTATAAAAGCAACCGCGGTAGCATTGAAAAGCGCAATCAAAATAGATCCAGATCATGAAGGAGGACTTCCAACTACCAAAGGTATGATGTAACATATGATAAAAGTATCAATATTCGATTATGGTGCTGGAAATATTTTTAGTTTGAAATCGTCTTTACAAAGAAATGGAGCAGATGAGGTAAAGATAACAAATTATCTCGATTTTGATAGTATATCCGATGAGATAGATGGGATAATATTACCCGGAGTTGGAAATTTTGACCCTGCAATCATATCAATAAATAAATGTAGAGCAGGGTTTTCAAAGATTATAGAAAAAAATATACCCGTTTTGGGCATATGCCTAGGAATGGAGATGTTATTTGAGAAGAGCGAGGAGGGAAAGTTAGCTGGATTAGACATAATAAAAGGAGAAGTACTATCTCTACCAAAGAATTTGGTAAAAATTCCACATATAGGATGGAATTGTTTGGAGATAACAGAGAAAGATAGTAAATTATTTGAGGGAGTATCTAATGGATCATGGGTTTATTTTGTACATTCTTATTATACAACACCCAAGGATAGTGACATTATAACGTCGACATCAAATTATGGGATAAATATCCCTGCTTCAATAGAAGTTAATAATATATATTGTACCCAATTTCACCCCGAGAAATCAAGCACAACAGGGGAAAGAATGATAAAAAATTTTGTAAAAATTTGTAAAAGATCAAAATGAAAAGTATCGCAGCAATTGATTTATTGGACGGTCAAGTAGTCAGGCTAGTTAATGGCAAACTCGAAAACAAAACTATATATTACAATGATCCTTTAGCGGTCGCAAAAAGATGGGAATCTGAAGGCGTTGATATGTTGCACCTGGTCGATTTAAATGCAACATTGAATACTGGTAAGAATAACATCGAATTGATATTAAAAATAATAGAATCTGTAAATATTCCAGTCCAGGTGGCTGGCGGAATTAGGACTATAAATAGTATAAATAGGTTCTTGGATATTAAAAAGCCAATTAAAGTTGTTATTGGAACATTTGCCTTTAAGCAACCTGAAATGATACAGAAAATCTCTAAAAAGAGACTTGGTCAGATTATAATATCTGTCGATCATAATAAGGAAAATGTCATGATCTCTGGATGGAAAGAATTTTCTGGCATAAAATTATTTGATGCAATAAGATTTTACAAAGAATTAGGAATCAAAGAGTTCTTGTTAACTAATATAGACAAAGATGGCACATTGGGGGGGCCAGACATAGAAACATTAGTTAAAATACACAATGCTTTCAAGGATATAAAAATTGTTTCTAGTGGAGGGGTTAGTAATATTATCGATATTCTAAAGTTAAGGAATGTTAATTGTTATGCTGTAATATTAGGAAAAGCGTTGTATGACAACAAGCTGAAAATAGAACATGTCCAAGAATTGATCTGATATGGCAGTAGCAAAAAGAATCATACCCTGTTTGGATGTAAATAAAGGCAGGGTCGTAAAAGGCATTAATTTCAAAGAGTTAAAAGATGCTGGCGATCCAGTTAAGCTAGCTAAGCAATATAGTGATGAAGGAGCAGACGAATTAATTTTCCTAGATATTACTGCTGCAGAAGAACACCGTAAAACTATGAAAGACATTGTAAAGAACGTAGCAAGTGTGATTAATATTCCGTTTACCGTAGGAGGCGGGATCAAGACTTTAGAGGACGCACGTGATATGTTACTAAGCGGTGCTGACAGAGTATCGATTAACACCGCAGCAGTAGTAAACCCTGAATTGATTCGAGAACTAATGAATATTTTCGGAAAACAATGTATAGTAGTAGCCATGGATGTAAAGAGAACTTTTGATAAAAAAGGAAAACACATGTTTTCCAAGGACGGAAAAGATTACTGGTTTGAAATACAAATTTTTGGTGGAAAGAAACCCACAGGAATCGATGCCATAGAATGGGCAAAAAAAGTAGAAAAATTAGGAGCGGGAGAGATACTCTTGACAAGTATCGATACAGACGGGACAGAAAATGGATATGATATAGAATTGACTAATGCGATCTGTAGTAAAATAAATATTCCAGTTATTGCATCAGGAGGTTGCGGTTCAGTTGACGACATATTAAAGGTATACAAAAACACACAAGCCGACGCTGCATTAGCCGCTTCACTGTTTCATTTCAATAAGGCAAAATTAAGGGAAGTTAAAAGGTATCTGACATTAAACGAGATCTTGGTAAGACCACCATAAAAATAAGAGGAAAAAGAGAAGGAAATTTTGACAAATTACGCATCCCTAACAACAATAGAGTAATAGATGTACAGAAAGATAGATGATATTATTTATAGTGTTTTGATAATATCAAAAGTCGAGAACTCATTTTTGTATTCTTCGTAGATAATTTCAACATCTTCTACGTAGGCGCCTACAGGACCTTCTTTACACCAAGCTAACATTTTTTCAATATTGATTTTAGAACCTTCCATGATCGCTTCTACTCGTCCGTCTGACAAATTTCTAACCCAGCCGAAAATACCTAGTTCTTGGGCTTTTTGCAGTGTGTTTTGACGATAATAAACTCCCTGAACTTTTCCTCTAACAAAAATATGAACTCTAATCTCTTCTGTCAAATAAGATTATCAGCACCACAAACCATATATAGTATGCGACATTTATTCACAATAAAAATTAAGGAATTAAGCCGCCTTCTTCTATATATAGATCATTAAAAGAAGTACCTTTTCGTATTAATTTTATGCTACCATCGCATGTCTTCATGAGAACTGGCGGTTTGGTCTGACAATGAAACGGCATATTAAAAACTAAAGAATAGGCTCCTACATTGTAGAACAAAATATAATTCCCTATATTTGCATACGATAAATCAGATACTTTTGATGTATGAAAAACATCAAAAGTATCACATAATCGTCCTGCAAGGTGAATATTTTTTCCAGTATACTGTTTATTACGATCTGAAAGGTAAAGGTGATTATTGTTACTCTTATTTAATACTACTTCTTGTGGATATTCTTGCTTGAGAAGAGCAGCATCCAATAACAAATGATAACCTGTATCCAGAATTACGATCTTGTGATCACTATATTCTTTAGTATTGACAATTTTTGAAATCATTAAAGAAGATTCTGCTACAAGGAACCTACCGCTTTCTATCATTAGGGTAAACTTACCATGATAAGATACCAATTCATTCAGTTTATCTAAATACACAGACGCCATTTCCTGTGGAGTAGGAACTGGTTCATTATAGAAAACCGGAGTTCCACCTCCAATATCCAACGTCCTAAGTGAAAAATTAGAAATCTCTTTTTTAAGTTTATTCAAAAGAGAGTTTAATCTTTCCAATGCATTGATATAACATACAAAGTTTGTAATTTGAGATCCCAGGTGAAAATGAAACCCCTCAAACTCGAGCATCGGATCACGAAAAATTGATTTAACAATATAATAAGCCGAATCAACCTTTCCACCATTTAAGGGAACTCCGAACTTGCCATTTTTGTACGATGCACGTACTTCAGCTTTAACCCCCACTTCAGGATTTATGCGCACCATTACTTTGGGAATCAAACCAACAATATTTGCAGCTTGTGATAGATTAATCAAGCCAAAGTATGAGCTAACAACAACTCTCTTAATACCGTATGATAATACCTGTTTATATTCTTCTAATTCTTCCGTTACACTAGTATAGATAATATTATCGGGATTAATTTTTAATTCTCTAACAAAGAATAATTCGCCAAGTGATGTAAGATCGAATGTAATATTATCCTTGATGAATGTTTTAAGAATAGACGGATTAAAGTTAGCTTTAATTGAATATGCGATCCTTACATCTCGGCCTTGAAATTTTTCATATGCATTCTTAAGTTCTAAAACTTTTTCATGTAACGTTCCCTCATCAACTAAATATAAAGGAGTTCCGTACTCCTCGACTAACTGATTTATCTCCTCGTTTGTAATAAAACGATTTATTCTTGATAATGTTTTTTTGTTTTGAATAATCTGTACTACATTTTCAACCATTCTTTTTGTGAATTTTATTCAAAGAGATTTAACTTAAAAACATTGCCCCCAAAAATTATTTTTATTTTATCACTTATGTTAGATAATTTACATGAAGCGGTATGAAAATCAAACAAAAATTACAATAATACAGAATTTTTTAATCAATAAAAAAATAAAAGTCAGAGGAAAATGGAAAAATTATCTATAATAAGGAACTGTAACTTTTTCTCCTGATTTACTATCTCTCTGAGTTTTTATCTTCTTTACAGCATCCTCAAAATGCTTCATAGTTACATGTGCTTCTGACGCATGCTTTGCAGCATCTTCGGGATTACTATATTTTTGAAGATATTCATGTAAGACTAAAGATATGGCAGTATTTGCAACAGCAGACATATCTGCACCACTGAATCCATCAGTAAGTTCGGCAATTCTATCAAAATCGACCACCTCTGAGATGGGTTTTTGACTTGCATGAATTTCCAAAATCTTTTTCCTAGTAACCTTATCAGGTAACGGAACGTACACAATCTTATCAAACCTGCCAGGTCTTAATAAAGCTGGATCTATCATGTCTGAACGATTAGTTGCAGCAATAATTACTACACTGCTTAATTCTTGGATCCCATCCAATTCGGTTAAAAGTTGAGAAACAACTCTTTCGGTTACCATACTATCTCCACCTAGGCCTCTAATTGGAGCTATAGAGTCGATTTCATCAAAGAAAACAACACATGGTGCTGCCTGTCTTGCACGTCTAAAGATTTCTCTGATACCTCTTTCTGATTCTCCCACCCATTTTGACAATAACTCTGGTCCCTTAACACTGATAAAATTAGCTTCTGATTCGGTTGCTACAGCTTTAGCAAGCATGGTCTTTCCGGTACCAGATGGACCATGCATAAGAATTCCTTTAGGATTAGAGTGTCCTAACTTTGTATACAAGTCAGGATATCTTAACGGCCATTCTACAGCCTCTTGCAGCTCTCTTTTGACTTCATCCAGTCCACCGATATCAGTCCACTGTACATCTGGAGATTCGAGATATACTTCTCTCATAGCTGAGGGCATTACTTCCTTAATTGCATTTTCAAAATCGGCCATTGTAACAACCAATTTATTTAACACGTCAGGATTAATTTTCTCATCTTCAAGATTAAGTTCTGGTAGTAATCTACGTAAACACTTCATTGCAGCTTCTTTACAAAGGTATTCTAAATCGGCACCAACAAAACCATGGCTTACAGATGCAATCTTTTCTTGATTTACATCAGTATCCAAGGGCATATTTCTCGTGTGAATTTGTAAGATTTCTAACCTTCCACGTTTATCTGGAACTTTGATTTCAATTTCTCTATCAAATCTACCAGGTCTTCTTAAAGCTGGGTCAATAGCATTTGGTCTGTTTGTAGCAGCGATAACAATGACTTTACCTCTTGCTTCTAATCCATCCATTAATGATAGTAATTGAGATACAACTCTTCTCTCAACTTCTCCCGTTACTTCTTCACGCTTTGGAGTAATAGAGTCTATTTCATCTATAAACATGATAGACGGGGCCTTTTCTTTGGTTTCTTTGAATATTTCACGTAATCTTGCTTCCGATTCACCGTAGAATTTACTCATTATTTCTGGACCCGAGATACTCACAAAGTGAGCATTACTTTCATTTGCTACAGCCTTTGCCAGCAGTGTTTTACCAGTACCCGGCGGACCATATAGCAATACTCCCTTGGGTGCCTCTATACCCAATTTCTCAAATATTTCAGGATGTCTGAGTGGAAGTTCTATCATTTCTCGAACCTTCTGGGCTTCTTCCTTTAAACCTCCAATATCCTCGTAGGTTACTTGTGGCACTCCACGGAGCGTTTCTCCACGCTCAGCTATATGAAATACAGTTTTTTGTGTGACTAAAACAGCGTCAACACCAGGACCTGGGGTTACTCCTATTACTTGAAAAGTAAGTCTACCACCAAAGTATGGCACCATCACGTTATCACCTTTTATTAACGGTACACTTTCTAGAGCATCAGCGAGATATCGTTCGTCAATTGGTGGAATAGCTTCTAATGGTGCTACAATTACTTTTTCTGCAGGCACTGCTTTAATCTTTCGGACAATCACGGTGTCACCAATGGCTACACCAGCATTATTTCTGACCAGACCATCAACTCGTATGATACCCTTACCCTCATCTGAAGGATAAAGAGGCAAGCATTTTGCAACTGTTTTGCGTTTACCTCTTATTTCCACTACATCACCCGTAGAAGCGCTTAAAGCATCCATAGAATCATAATCGATTCTAGCAACACCACGACCTACATCTCGGGTATAGGCTTCAAGCACTTTTAGTGATATGGTGTTTTGGCTCATGATTACAATACATAACGTCATGACTCCTTATAACTTTATTATCTATGAAATGTGTAACTGTTCAAGATTATTCTTCAAAATAAAGGTATTTCGGATGAATGTGTTTAATTTCGTTATTACAACATAGACGAACATTCGGATCTTTGTCTTGATGAACAAGAATAAATTTAATAGCGGGGCTCTTAGATCGGTATATAGATTTAATTGGGAAAAAGGACGTTAGTACGAAGAAGAGGTAGAGGGGGCAAGCAATTCAGAGCAATCATAACTGGAAAAATAGCCCCCACTAAGTATCCTAATTTTGAAATCAATGAACTTCATAATGGCACAGTAATGGATTTAATTCATGAACGAGGAAGAGATGCACCAGTTGCTAAAATTAAATTTGATGACAATAATTATTCATATCTTCCGGCTACAGAAGGTACAGCTGTAGGAAATAAGATTGAGATGGGAAGAGGAGCTAAACCCAACCCTAAAAATATTCTTGACCTTGGTTCGATTCCTGATGGAACTGTAGTTTGTAATATAGAAAGAAACTATGGTGATGGTGGAAAAATGATTAAAGCCGCCGGATCATCAGCTATAGTGTTTTCACACTCATTTGATAGTGTAAAAGTAAAGTTCCCCTCGGGTAAGATTCTAGACATGAATCCAAGATGTCGTGCAATGATTGGAATCATTGCAGGAGGAGGCAAGGGAGAAAAACCATTCCTTAAAGCAGGAAATAAAGCTAAATACATGCAATCAAGAGGAAGACTATATCCTGTGGTTAGAGGAATCGCTCAAGCAGCTGTTTATCACCCACATGGTGGAGGAAGACACCAACATATTGGTCACCCATCATCTGTTGGAAGAAATACTCCACCTGGTGCTAAAGTAGGCAACATTTCACCAAGAAAGACAGGAAGAGCAAGAATAAAGAAGAGACAATAATAGCTAAGAATGCACGATCTGTCACGTTTAATTGACAGGATGGAGAGTGCATTAAACGCTAACGATTTTTTACGGTTGACCGCTTTAGAAGATTTGCACAAAAATGAAGGTGGCGATCCATTCAAAATCCTCATTGGTACGATTCTTTCCTCTAGAACAAGAGATGAAAACACAACAAAAGCAATAATAAGATTATTTAAAAGATTTAAGGGAGCTAAAGATATCTCAAAAGCAGATCCAGAAGATATTAAAGAGGAAATATCTTGTGTGGGTTTTTACAATGTCAAAGCAATTAGAATAAAAGAAGTTGCTAGAATTATAGAGGAGAAATTTCAAGGGAAAGTGCCAGATAATGAAGAAGAATTACTAAAACTACCTGGTGTTGGAAGAAAAACCGCCAATTGTGTATTGGTTTATGCTTTTCAAAAATCGGCTATACCTGTAGATACACATGTTCATAGGATCTCTAACAGATTGGGTCTTGTTAATACAAAAACACCCCAAGAAACAGAAAGAGAAATGACCAAGTATGTAGATAAAAAGTATTGGATTAAGCTAAATTCGACATTTGTAAGATACGGTCAAAATATTTGTCTACCGAAGAGACCTAAATGTAATCACTGTAACCTAACAAACATGTGCAAATATTATGCAGAGATGACGATAACGGAGGGAGAGGAGAGAGAGAGAGAGAGAGAGAGAGAGAGAGGAGGAGACGACAAAAGTAACAGAGGAATGAAGGAAAAGAATGAAAGGAGAGGAGAACAATACAAAAGCAATATTACTATTGAAAAAAGAATTCATTTACCACACATACGGTATTTTATTCTATTCGGAATATGTATTGCGAATTAAAAGCAGAATATCATTAACACTAAGTTCCTTGTTATGTACATTCATTCTAACGCCGTTTCTTCCAAATTAGCAGACCTATTACTATTCCACCAACACCAACTACCATTACTAAAGGCATAAAATATAATACTGATTGAGAATAGTCACCGCTAAGTACCTGAAATTCGATAGAACCACCATATGTAGAATCTGGACTCGAAGAGTCATCCTTTCCATAAACGCTAATAGATCCTACATCAAATCCTTCCATACCTAGTTTATCTAATACGATCCTTTTTCCATTGGTTACAGTCAATCCCTGGACGTTAGCATGAGATACCATTATCGGACCATCTGTAGACCATCCATCTTGGCTGTTCTCATACATCCTAATATATCCAGTTTCATTTGTGTTAACAGAAACGATAAATCTCTTTGATTGATCACCAAACAGCATCAATTCAACAAATTTTTCACTAGGAGGCCTTTCCTGAAGTTTTATGATGGTTTTTGAATCAGGACTATTATAGTAGCTAAGATTATTGAAGATCGAGACGATCCAATTACTTGACTTTGGTTCATCAAAAACATATTGTACTGGATTTCGCCTATCAGCGTTGGTATCGGTAAAAGGTATTACAAAATTTTCAGAATTATCAGTTTTAATTGTTTGAAAATTTTGGGTGTCATTGTTTGCCGACTGGGAAAAAGATAAATTTTGAAAAAAAATACTACTAACCAACACAATAGATAAAACTGCAATTAAAAGATAGCAGCAACGAGGATTATAAGATGAAAATATTTTTTCTAAATTCAAAATCACATTTATTTTCCGTAAATCGAATATATAATTGTAGAATTTATACAAATTCTTCGTCTACTGCTATTCTAATCAACAAACGGTTCTGGATATGATAATATGACTTTGGAAATTTCAGGACGCATTAGATGAGAGGGGGGTAATTCTCCAGAGGAAAACATTTTTCGCATCTTAGTTCCGCTTAATTCTTCTCTAAATTCCGATTCATGCGGACATGTACGCTCATTAACATAGCCTTGACACTTTTTACAAAAGTAAAAGGCCGGGAAAAATATGGGCTTTATTTCTAAATCAGGATAATCCTTAAAGATTTCGTGTGCGGCAAAAGGAGAATAATAGTTACCTACCCCTGCGTGATCTCTGCCGATAATGATATGAGAACAACCAAAATTTTGACGCATAATTGCATGATGAATAGCCTCACGGGGACCAGCATATTTCATTTCAGTATGTAATGTAGAAAATATGATCCTAGATTTGGGATAATAATTATCTATTAAAGTAACGTACGAATTCAGAATTACATCGTCCTTAAAATCGCCTTTCTTTTTTTTGCCTATTAAAGGATTTATGAATAAGCCATCAAAAATATTTAACGCAGCTTTTTGCAACATTTCATGAGCCACGTGAGGAACATTTCGTGTTTGAAAGGCAACAGTGTTTTCCCAGCCTTGATCTTGGATCATTTTCCTTGATTCTGATGGAGTTAAACGATATTTGTCACCCAAACTATTACCACCACCATTAGTATTATTACTAGTAATAAATGAAAAAGAAGAGGAAGAAGAGGAATTACCAGCACCAGAATCAGCGACAACAAACCTTACTTCTCCTCCAATTAGTTTATCCTTCATAGTTACAAACTTTTGGAAACCAGGATGCAGAGGATCATCTGTTTGAAAAACAGATTTTGCACTCGTTTTTTTGTCAAAGCTGTAGACATCTTCTATAGCCATGACTCCAAAGATTTGACTGTTGTTTTGTAAAGCAATTTGGCGGGAATCTTTGGCTTTTTTGGCCAATTCATCATCAGCATCCAATACGATAGGAATCGTCCAAGGCAAATCATTGGCAAGTCGGCCTTTATTTACAACGCTAAGAAAATCTTGTTCATTTAAGAATCCCTTCAAAGGACTAAATACGCCAAAACAAATATTTTCTATTTCCTTTCTTAGTCCTACATCTACATCTAATATAAAAAAATCCTTATCGATTTTAGATACATCTACAAAATTATTTGTTAAATTACCACCACCATGTGGCCTTGTAACTGGCATTTTAGTTTATAAAGCAAAAATAGGCTATTTCTTTCTTTTTTTCTTCTTTGATATTATTTACTTATTCCAATGCAAACCACATTCTTTATGAAAATCATTTTCCCACCACCATCTTCCAGCCCTCAAGTCTTCGCCTGGCTTTACTGCGCGTGTACATGGTGCACAACCTATACTTGGATATCCCTTGTCATGTAACTTGTTATACGGAATATTATTCTTTTTTACATAATCCCAAACCATATCATTGGTCCAATCTGCAATAGGGTTAATCTTTATAATGTTGTTATTTGATGCATCTAGTTCGACTTTCTTTATAGCGGATCGAGTAGACGTTTGATCTCGTCTTAACCCAGTAATCCATGCATCTAAAGTTTTAAGCATTCTCCCTAAAGGATTAACTTTGCGGACTCTACAACATAATTTTCTTTTTTCAACGCTATCGTACATGAGGTTGACTCCATTTTCTGTAACCATTTTTTCTACTTCTAAATAATCAGGAAATATGGTCTCGATAGATATAGAATATTTCTTTCTGATTTTGTCCATCACATCATAAGTTTCAGGATTAAGTCTACCTGTATCTAAAGTAAAGACTCGTGTTTTATCCCCAACAGCATTATACATTAAATCAATTACTACTACATCTTCTGCTCCAAAACTAGATGCCAAGGCGATTTTTGGAGCAAAAGTCTTGAGTGACAAAGACAAAATATCTTCTGCAGATTCTGTTTCAAAGATATCTGGATCTGAAGACAGTTGATTCATAAATTCGGCTTTTTTTTCAACAAGATCATTTGAATTGGAAGACAACATAATGCCCTATAATTATTAACGAGATAACTCATATAACATTATCTTATTCTTTGAAATATACATACCTATGAAATGACAACTAGTTTATTAGGGAGAGCATCTTAGTAAATAGAACTCGTGGTGAATTAATGGGTCTGAGTTTAGAAAAGTGGGAATTATATTCAGAATACAAAAATTTGGGCTTTGATCCGTTAAGATGGTTACCCGATTGTTCTAATGAGTTAAAACACGATATCATCGCTCAAGAACTTAAAAGGTCTAATTTAAGAATAAGAGCGCCAAGTTACTACTCTTATTTTCATTATCCAGAAAAAAAAGACGCAGAAATAATTAGAAGAATATATAAAGTTGATGAAGAATTCAGACACAAAGATTTAAAGACTAAAAAGGCCGTGACTATACTAAAGTACGATAAAAAAGTAGTCTATGACGATAATAATCTTATAGTTGATGAAATAAAGAAAATAGCAAGTGCAATTGATTCAAAAATTGAAATAGACAAATTGTCAATCATACCTACAAATACCAAAAAGGATTTCCATTTTATACTATTTGATCATATAAAGTCTCAAAGAGGGAATAAAACTGGTTATACTGTGGTTACTAATTCTAATACTCAAGCAACCGATGTCACTCAACCCATAAAATCTCCAATTCATATGGAAATTTCTCTAACAGAAGCTATCAATAATTTGAATCTTGTGGGGTGTACCAAAGATATAAAACTTTACCCTATTTATGACGCTCCAAACGATGAAATGCTTGATAAAATAAGGAGCAACATTGATACCTTTACAATAAAATATAACTATACATTTGAAGACTATAGTTCCTTGAAATTGGGAGGTCTTTTTTTTGGAACCACGGCTGTAGGCAATACTCATAAAGAATTACCAAACAAATATGAACTAGTAGAACAAGAAATGCAAATAATAATTACCGATAAAATGGGGTTATTGGCTTGTTTAGGATTATACATAATTACCACCCTTGATGAAGAAATAATCACAAAAAAATTGAATAGCTATGGGATAGATTTGAGCAAAGTATTCCAACTGAAGGATCTTGCTCTAAAAAATCTTTCTGAGCCAAAGTTATCGCTCGGAAGAACTATATCAAAGTACTTACCAGATTTTGGAAATCAATTTGATGCCAACTCTAATATCTTAGTAACACACCCGGTTTCAAAGAATGGCATTTCTTCGTTTAAAGAACTTTCACAATTATTAAACAAAGAAGTAATAATCGAACAACAACAAATACCTTATGTAGATAAAGATATCTCAACATTCTTGGCAAAAGAGCATTTAATATCTAATGTGAGCGCATCGACTTCTGATACCAACATGATAATTGTGTCCAAGGATCTTGCTGCAAGCATAATGGAAGAGTTAGCCAAGCATAAGTTCAATCCAACCATAATTGGTAAAATTGGAAAGCCAGGTAAATCTACGGTTCATCTTCACAATAATAGCAATAATAATAATGGATAGCAAAGTACAGGAAAGTAATATTAATGTAGTACACCTGTAGCAGATCCTAATCTAAGCTTTAGTACAAGTGATACAAATATTAAGACTCGGTTAAAATTCAGACACAAATCAAAAAATGAATTTTTATAAAAAAGAAAAACTGATTGGTTACGTTATCTAGTATGACAATTTCAATACTTAAACAACTAGCAAGTCAACAATTTGTGGTAAATCAACATTTGACAAAATGGTATGTATATATGGTCATAAAATAAATGCTGAAAAGAGAACACCTATCCCATTTTATGCATTATTGAACTAATGTTCATAGAGTAAAATTATTAGATAATCAGTTAATTATACTATCGTTGCCACGTAGTTCCTTCAAGTTTTGCAAATTTCAAATAAGCATTATTTTTATCTAAACCTTCAGTTTTCGCATTGGTGAGATTTGCTTCTACAAAAATAGTTTTATACATGTTACTTTGTCTAAAATCTACGTTCTGCAAATCTGACCACATAAAATTAGTATTGCTTAGTTGACTTTTAGTAAGATTGGAGTCTCTTAGTATAGAATACATTATCAAAGCTCCAGACATGTCGGAGCTTTCAAAATTGGTGTTTGTCAAATTTGCCTGCACAAAATTAGTACCGTTTACTATTGAATTTGAAAAATTACATTCGGTAAAATTTACGCCATTGAAGTAAGCATTAGATAAATCTTTATTTGAAAAATCAGCACCAGCATAGTCCAGTTTTAATGTAAGATTTTTCATACGCCATTGATTAAATTCATCTATCTGTTCTTCCATTAGGAGTATTAAGCCTTCATTTTGTTTGGGATCAGACATATTGGTTATAGATCACTATTTTACAGAATCAATATTAATTTGTTGATTTTAACGGTTGTTGTTAATATCATTATTGTCGTCTTTTCTTCGTCCAGTAGTAGTAGCAGCAGCTCTTGCTGCCTTGTCTTTATTCCTATTATAATTACTATCCGCCCGTCAAAGTCGTAAACTTGTTTGTTCTTTTAACATGAGATATGTAATCTAGATTTGCTAGTGCTATCATAGCAGATTCCCTTACCTCTTCGCTCTCGTCATTGAGTGCTCGTTCAAGAGTTTTTCTAGCTTCCTCTGATCCTATAACACCAAGAGCCACTGCCGCTTCGTGTCGTACAAAAAAACTAGGATCATTTAATACTGCTTTTGATAATGGCTCTATACCACTTTTAAATCCCAATTGGCCTAGTGAAAATGCTGCTTCATGTCGTACTAGCGGGTCTGAATCATTTAACAAGACCTGTCCTATAGACTCTATTGCTCTTTCTCCAGAAATATCTGCAAGTATACATACGGCTCTAGTCCTTATTATTAAATCTTCATGATTAACCAAATTCTTAAAATACTCTTCATCTTTATTGTCAAAGTGTTGTTCCATTTCCATTAACAAGTCCAATCTATTAGCCAAAGCAAATTTAGAAAATTTGCAAGGATTTATAATAGTTTGTAAATTTCTCTCCACTGAAATTTTATAGGAATTTTTTGTGGTTATTGATGATGGTGATAAGAATACTATGGGTTCAACGATGTTAATAATAATGATACTAACACAAAGAAAACTGGAAAATAGTCACCCTCTATCGTAAAAAATATCTATCTATAACTACCACCAAACGGTCCAAAGATAGATTTTGAATCTACAAATATAAAATACCTGAATTAACCCATAGTTATATATGCGTGTAAGATATTGGAGGCTTAACCTAGACGAATTAAGAAAAGGAACCTACCCAATTGATAATGCAAATCATTGGGAGATAAAATGTTTACAAGGTGAGCACGAACACTTTGGAGTATTTTGGTATAGGTATGGAACTCCGTACGATAAAGAACCAGTGAATGGAATTTGTTTTTACTTTAATGAAATACCATATGATAAAGTACAGGATATTGCTAACTTTCTACATTCCAAGTATGGTGGTAAAATACTCTTCAGACAGACAAGAGGATTTCTACAAGGCTCAAAGGAATTTGCGGATAAAGAATCCATATCACAGCTTGCAGAAGAATTGAGTGCAAGATACAATGCGCCTATTGAAATGACAATCGAATTTGAAAAAATAGACAAAGAACAACAGGATAAACTCATAACTTTACCTGTTGGAAAAGCACTTCCCATAACAGGACCTGATTGATCATATATTCTCCCATCAGTTTTGTAAGAAACAACAATCAAATCAAGATACCTATATATTGTTTGAATTTTACCGTTTATTTGGCCTTGCAATCATGAGCAAAGATAAATCACTTGTGGAAAAAAAATTAAGAGGATCTGGGGGATACGCAATTGCAAAGATAAACGACGATGAACAAAAGAAGGCAAATTTGGGCGGTCCCGAGCTCTTTTTAGCAGGTATAGGCAGGTTAGAAGACAACAGATTCAAGAAATACTATTGTAATAAATGTGAAAAAGAGTATCAAGGAGGACCAAAGGTTGAGTTTGAAAACCCAAATGAGGATTTAGGTGAAAACATAATACTAGTTGAAAAAGGAGAATACAAATGCAAAACATGTGATTATGTAATAGCCCAGTATAGAAAATTTAACGAATCTAATAGTGTAAAAGATGAACAGAAAGAAGGCAATAATAAGAGTTTCCAACCAGCTGACAATGATACAACAAAGGAAATCGCAGAAAAAGCAGGAACAGAAACAGTAAGCTCGGTCTCAAAAACAACACCAGTAGAAAACGATTTTACAAAATCAGAAAATTCAGATAAAGATAAGGAAGAAGAAACCCCTGCAGTTATCGCTAATGCTTCATCTGTTGACACTGCCGTTTCTTCCTCTAGTTCTGTCACAGGCAATAAGAAAGACGCAGCTTCCAAACCTGATGACTATGTTCAAATTGAAAAAATAATTGGTATGTTAACATATGATCATAACGCGCATTTTATTGGCAAAGTAGACGAGATAGGTTTAAGAAAAACTTTGGACGGAAGAGCCGAATTTAGTTTTAAAGTGAAAGGTCCAGAAAATTCAATTAACGAGTTCTCATGGAACAGAATCTCCAGAATTGGAGATATAATTATTTTATCATCCTTATCATCAGATCCTAGTATCAGTAACATATCAAGCAATTATAGTAACGGTTCTACTACTAAGGATACGCTATCAGAATCAAAACCACAAGAAAAAATATGCAAAAATTGTAATTATAGTAATGAATCAGAATCGGTCTTTTGTGAAGAGTGTGGGAAAAAATTGTGATGACTATTATCTTATTTGTCTTTTTTTGCTAATCCAATTCTTACATCTACTACTCTTGAGCCGCGTCCTTCTTCTAATACCAATAATGGATTTATATCGAATTCTTCAATTTCTGGAAAATCCACAATTAACTGAGACAGTCTAAGTAGGCAGTCAACAACAGAGGAGATATCTGAGGATTTTTCACCCCTGACTCCTTTTAGTAAAGAAATTGTTTTGATGGATTCGATCATTTCGCGAGCTTCAGATTCAGAAATGGGAGCAAGACGGAAATTCACGTCCTTTAAAATTTCAACATATATTCCACCTAATCCAAACATTAGTAATGGGCCAAATAACTTATCTTGTTTTGCACCAAGAATCAATTCTTTGGAGTTTACAACCATTTCTTGGACTAATACACCTTCGATTTGTGCATTGGGATTGTAATTTTTCACATTAGATAAAATAGTAGTATATGCATTTCTGACGTCATCTGAATTCTTTAACCCAACTTTTACACCGCCTGACTCTGATTTATGAATAATATCTTTGGATGAAATCTTCATTACTACAGGAAAGCCTATTTCTGTTGCGGCCTTGACAGCTTCATCTTCACTATTTACCAAAGTACTTTTGGGTACTGGAAATCCATATGCTTGAAGTACTGAATAACCTTCATCTTCTAAGAGATTTGTTCTTCCTTGGCTGTATACGTTTAATAATACATTCTTGACTTTTTCTTTATCAACGGAAAAGGAAGGTATAGACTCCTCCTTTCTGTCTAACCATTTACCAAATTTGTACATAGAGTCTAGTGTTCTTATGGCTGGTTCAGCATACATAAAGTGGGGTACATTTCCTTCAGACAGTATACTCTTATTTTCAACTCCTTCTGCCAATCCCATTAGGGCAGCTAGCATTGTTTTTCCAGTACCCTTTGAAGTGCGTATTATCGTTCTTGCCAACTCATTATAATCTAAAGTTGCAGATGGAGTGCACATTGTTACTACAGAACCAACATTAGGATTGGATAACACTTCAACAAGCACTTTTTCAAATCTATTAAAATCTGCATCACCTACTATGTCAACTGGATTTCGAGCTGACCCATGTGGTGGAATAACCTTTGAAATATTTTCTCTTGAAGCAGAAATGTCTGCCATTTGTATATTATATTTAGAACAGGAATCAGTTGAGATTATAGCTGGACCGCCTGCATTAGAAACTATCACAACACCTTTGTTATCCTTTGGTAGAGGCTGCTTTGAGAAGGCAGTTGCCAATTCAAATAATTCTTGCATTGTATCAACCCGAATAACACCAGCTTGCTTAAATACTGCGTCATAGATTTCATCTGCACCCATCAATGCGCCCGTATGAGACATCGCTGCTTTTGCTCCTTCCGGTGTTCTTCCAGATTTCAGAACTATTATTGGTTTTTTCTTTTCCAAAGTAATTCTCTTTGAGGTAACCATAAATTTACGTCCATCATGGATGTCCTCAAGATACATCACAATTACCTTAGTATATGGATCATCTTCTAATAATTCAAGAATATCAGTCTCATTCATATCAACCTTGTTACCCATGCTGATTACTTTGGAAAAACCTATTCCCTGTGCTATAGCGTCCTCTACTGTAGCTGCACAAATAGCCCCACTTTGTGAGACAAGAGCAATTTCGCCGGGTTTAGGTGTAATTTTTAAAAATGTTAGATTCATAAGGTTTGTATCTGTTAAACTCATGATTCCAAGACAATTTGGACCTATAATCCTTATGCCATATTTTTTTCCAATATCTTGAACTTGGTGTTCTAGATTAGCTCCATTTTCATCAACCTCTTTAAAGCCCGCAGAAACAATAATACAAGATTTAATATTCTTCTTACCAATTTCTTCCATAAGCGCAGGAACAGTCCGGTTTGGAGTTGCTACTACTGCAAGATCAATGTTGTCATCAACATCCAGTACACTTTTGTAAGCTTTAATATTAAAAACAGAAGAACTGGACGGAGTGATCGGATATATTTTTCCTGAGTATCCGTTTAAAATGTTTGAAAATATTGCCTTGCCGACTCCAGGTTTTTCAGAAGCGCCTATTACAGCTATAGAAGATGGCGAAAGAAAAATGTTTTTTAGATTTTCATTTCCATTGCTCAATGAAAAATTTAATAGCATATGGATATAAATATATTAAAAAATTTGGTTTTTATACTAAAGATATATTTAACATCATCGTACTGAATGTCCTCAAATAATTTGACTATAGATATTGATACTCACGGATTAATAACAGATCTGCAAAAGCTAATAAAAATACCAAGTGTTTCTGCAAGAAAGCAAAATTTGGAAGAATGTGCCAAGGAAATTGTTGAAATGATGAAAAGAATAGGAATAAAGGCAGAGTTATTATATCTTGAAAGGGAGCAGAAAAACTCTACAATTATACCTCCTGTAGTATATGGTGAGGTCAAATCTAAATCAAATCCTAATGGTAAAACTTTGTTATTTTATAATCATTATGACGTTCAACCAGAAGAACCTATTGATCTGTGGGATTTTGGACCATTTGAAGGAAAGATTGATGGCAATTTGATCTATGGAAGAGGTGCTTCAGATGATAAAGGCGAATTAGTAACCAGATTAAAAGCAATAGAATATTTCCTAAAAAACAGAGGTGACGTACCAATTAATATCAAATTTCTAGTGGAAGGGGAAGAAGAAATCGGAAGCAATAACATATCCAACTATCTCAAAAAATACAAAGAGAAATTTGAAGCTGATATTGTAATTTGGGAATTTGGATACATTGATCAGAAACTAAAACCCATTATAAGTCTCGGAATGAAAGGTTTATTATATGTGGAATTAACTGCCCAAGGTGCGTCAAGGGATGTTCATTCAAGTTTGGCAGTGTTAATAGAAAATCCAGCTTGGAGAATCGTAAAAGCATTATCAACGATGGTTAACGAAAAGGGGAGAATATTGATAAAGGATTGGTATAAAGAAGTCAAAAAGTTATCTAATGAGGAAAACAAAGTTGTAAATAGCGAACCCTTCGATGAAGACGGTTTTAAAAAGGAATATGGTATTAGCAAATTCATCAATAACCTAAAAGGAAAGGGAGTCAAGAAGGCTTTAATTTGTGAACCAACATGTAATATTTCTGGATTATACTCTGGTTACTCTGGACCAGGCGCAAAAACAATAACACCTTCCAAAGCAATGGCAAAGATTGATTTTCGATTGGTTCCAAACATGGATCCAGCTGTACAGTTTAAAAGGCTAGAGAATCACCTTAAGGAAAACGGCTTTGAAGATATCAAAATTACAAAGATTCATGGAGAGGCAGCTGGTAGAACAGAATTAAACAATCGATATGTAAAAGTGATTCAAAATTCTGCAAATGAAATTTTTGGGGATTCGATAATATCTATTTCATCTGCAGGAACTGGACCCATGTTCGACTTCATAGATTTGCTAAAAGCACCATGTATTTCAATTGGCGGGACTTATATATTCTCAAGAATACATTCTCCTAATGAATATGCTAGAATAGATCTTCTTGAAAAGACAACTAGATGTATGATAAAAATCATTGACAACATTTCAATATCTTCCTTGTAGTTTACTTTTTGATTGATTTTACTTATAAGCATGAAAATCGCTTTAGCAATTATTGGGTTTTGAAGGGATAAAGGAAAGAGACAAATACAAAGACAGAGAGAGGAAGAGTGATATTGACAATGACACTAACGATAAAGATTACTTGCAGGATTGGAATGAAACTATAGTAAAGAAAGTAGATGACAAAAATGATGATATAAAAAAGATAAATGAATACTTGTTTCATATTGCAAGGATTATCGATTATCCTAACCTGAATATATCAGAATATTTGATCAAGATCGATGAAATAGGAAAAGAGCTAAGTTCAAAGATAAAATACTCTAAAAGTATGAGACCGACTCAGATTATAGAAAAATTTAATGATTTTTTCTTTGAAGAGAAGGGATTCAAACCAAATATAAATGACTATTACAATCCGGTTAATAACTATCTAAATATAGTATTAGAAAAGAGAACAGGAATTCCAATAACGCTTTCATTGTTGTATATCCATATTATAAGTTATCTTAATTTCAAACTATATCCTGTGAATTTTCCATCTCATTTCTTGATTAAATATATTCTAGATGAAAATGCAAATGACTTTATAGTAATTGACCCATTCAATCGAGGTAGAATAATAGACGATTATATATTACAAGACCTTTTGAAAAATGCGTATCCTGGATTAGATATATCTGTATCCAAAAACCTGCTTGATATAGCCAAGCCTACACAAATACTAACTAGAATTTTGAACAATTTGAAAAATGGATATTCTGAGGTAGACGATCTGGACAAGATTATGAAGATAAATGAAATGATTCTTTCATTGGATAATTTAAATCCCGAGGGTATAAGAGATAGAGGAATAATCTTGTATAGAAAGAAAGAATATCATAAGGCTTTGGAAAACCTGTATAAATATATAGACTTGAATCCAGAGGCAAGCGACATTGACACCATACTAGAGCTTGTGAAACAAATAAGAAACACACTTTCACGATAGATAATAAGAATACCATTTCCTTAGAAAATGTGATCTAGAATAATCGTCAATATATTAAAGTTGGTTGTGTAATTCTATTTTTAAATTGGTAAAACGGTACTCTATCTCAGCAAGTTTGATATCGGTGTCTGATTTTCAACTAGTTATTAGTCAAACTGCGAAAAAATTGATTTTATAAACAATAACCAAATAACTTTTAATTCTATACATTCTTGTTAATTTTGACGAATAATTCCTTAGCATTCTTTCTTGCTTCTTCAGTTATTTCTTCGTTAAAAATAGTATTACTCAACGAGTCGAGCACTATTTGCCACTCCCTTTCAGTCAGTTGAATACTTTTTTTATCGGTATTGCCCATGTTAAAATTTCTAGTTTTCTGTAATAAAATCTTATTTACGAATATTACATTAAGAACATTTGCTCAAATAATGGCAAATTTTCTAGAGGATACAATAGCAAAGACTGAGGTGTACATAAGAAAATTTCTATGATAATAAGTAGATAAGTGAAAAACGAGTAGCAAGATATTAGACAGATAGAGTCAGAGAAAGAAAAATAGAAAGTGAAAGAGAGAGATCACATATAAAAGCTTGAGAGCAAATTGGTGTGACAGGATTAGTAATATTGCTCTTTTAGATTTCATGTTCTTTTTGAAATTATAAAAAATCCATGGGCTGAAATAATTAAAGCAGCCAGAGACATCTTTGTAGCAAATACCAAATTCCATGGAGTATCAGGATTTGGATAAGGCATAAACAAATCATCTAATCTTAGTTCGCCCTTGACTAAATCTGCAGTAATCAATGCATTCCAAACTATAAAATTGTAAAAGAACTCGTAAATCGATATTATTAATATTGCTAGTACAATTAACTGCAAAATAGATCTCACACTCTTTGGAACATTCTTTACTTTATCTGTTCCAAGTTTAGTAACGCAATACCAAGCTACAACAGAAACAATCATTAGATATGTTACTAGCTTTGCAAGCCCTTTAACTGGAAATTCGGTATTAACTAGTACCTCACCTATTATGACTTTGCCAGTAATCAAATATTCATTAATACTAACATACAAAGAATAAATAGTAATCACAGCCATCAAAAATGCACAAATGTAAAATATATACAGATAGAACCGTCTGGAAAGAAGCTCGTCTCTTTCTGTACTCAATTTCATGTATATTTAAACCGATCAGATTCTCATATAAAAATGATATATCCTTTAAGTATTAAGGATTGAAGGAAAATAAAATAAATATTTCATAAAGTATTTTCGAATGTTTTTACTATAGTGTTTAAATCATTTGTGGTCATTAATGGATGAACAGGTAATGATAACACATGAGTCCAAGCCCAAGTTGTATTAGGCAGTAAATCGGCACTGGAGTCACTAGACTTGTTTTTATTATCATAGTAAGGGGTTTTATGCACAGGTGGATCGTAGTAGACAGTAGCACCTATGCCTGCTTTGAGTAGACTATTTTTGATTAATTCTCTATGAGAGTTTTCTTTAAATCCTACTGTAAAAAGATACCAATTGAATTTACCATTCTCTGGTTCCTTTGGAAGTTTGAGTATCCCCTTGTGCTCGAATCCTCTTAATCCTTCAGATAGCAATTCTGCATTAGTTTTTCTTATTTCCAACATTTGGTTTAATTTTCGCATCTGAGATATACCTATTGCAGCACAGAGTTCAGGCAGTCGTAGATTCAAACCAAATACACGAGTATCGTACCCATTAACCATACCATGATTTCGAATCATTAATAGTTCTTCGTATATATCGTCATCATCAGTAACAATTGCGCCACCTTCTCCGGTAGTGAGAACTTTACTTGCATAAAAACTAAAACAGCCTAGATTCCCTATTGTTCCGGTTTGTTTTTCATTATATAAAGATCCAAGTGATTGACACGCATCTTCTACGATGTTTATTGAATTAGCTTTTGCAATGGCATTTAGTTTATTTAGATTTGATGTATGACCATACAAATGTACAGGTATGATCGCCTTGGTCTTGTCTGTGATTTTTTTTTCAACATCATCTACATCAATAGTATAATCATCTATGTTTATGTCAGCAAATACTGGTTTTGCTCCTGTAGCGACAACGGAATTTGCAGTTGCTACAAAAGTAAAAGATGGCAGTATTACTTCATCTCCCGGTCCAATCCCCAGAGACAATAGAGAAGCATGGATTGCAGATGTTCCCGAGTTGACTGCAATTACATGTTTTACACTAAGATATGATTTTAATAGACTTTCAAAATCTTGAACACGTTTTCCACCATTTTTGGCAGGAGACGTCAAAGAATTTTCAGCAAGTACGTTTAATACTTCTTGCTTGGTATCGTCATCCAACCATGGCTTGTTAATAGGAATCATTATTGAATTACTATAATTACAGATATAAAAATCAGTAAGACATACTCTCGAGGCATTTCTTATAAAAATCTAAAAATAGATTTACAAATATATTTTACTTTTAGATTCTTATGTGGATCTATTGTTGGAAGTAAAAACATACGTTACATACACAAATATAGAATTTCTTTAAATGAATAATTGGTTGATATGCTATTATCATAATAGTTGCATTAATGGTTAAAATATAATAGAGGGAAACATTAAGTAATTTTGGTGCAGATGTGGCAGAGTGGTCATCCTAAATAATATTTTTTAGGACCATAATAATGCGTCGGCCTTGAGTTAATCAAGGTTGATAACGAGTAAGCCGATTCGCCATACGGCGAGCAGGAGTTCAAATCTCCTCATCTGCGCTCATTTTTATCCTAAAATAAATAGGCAATAGAGTATATGACAGCTAAGTTAAAATGAAATTTTGTGAAGATAACAAAGGTGTTATCTAGACTCTACTTGACTAATTGTTTATAGCTCCATAAAAACGCAAACAAACAAAAACATGGCAAAAATAAAACAATATTTTATAATGCGGTTCTTACACAGCATGTAATATACAATATAAGATGAAAAAATATACGGCTATTATAATTGGGATTATCGTAGTGATGATAAGTATTTACACAATAGCAAATACTCCTTCAGAGACTACAATTTTATTGCCTTCACCTAACATGGAAGATAGAGAATCAGCCGTAAAAGTCATCGCTGAGGGTTTAGAATATCCCACAAACATTGTAGTTTTACCTGATGAGAGAATCGTATTAACGGAACAAACTGGAAAAATTTTGATCTTTAATAGCAATGGAAGCTTGCTAAATACGATTCAACTACCAGATACTTACTTTGAAGAGGGTGCAGGACTTTTGGGATTGACAACAGACCCACTGTTTATCAACAACCACTTTTTATACCTTTATCATACCTATGCAAGCAGTAATGATACCAGTAACAGTAGTAGTAATAGTAGTAATAATAACAAAATATTCAATAAAGTAATTAGAGCACAGGAAAAAAATAATTCACTAATTGACTTACAGACAATAATAGAAAACATCCCAGCATCAAAACTTCATAATGGCGGGGCGATTAAATTTGGTCCGGATGGAAAATTATACATAAGTGTAGGAGATACAACAGAATCGGAATTATCTCAGAATTTATCTAGTCTTGCAGGAAAAATTCTCCGTTTAAATTCTAATGGAACTATTCCAAATGATAACCCCTTTGATAACTCTCCAATTTATTCATACGGACACAGAAATGTTGTAGGCATCGCTTGGGACTTTAATAATAATACAATGTATGCGACAGAAGCGGGCAGTACTGGAAATGACGAAATAAATATAATTAAATCAGGAGAGAACTATGGTTGGCCAATAGAAGTGTGCGGCAATCTAGAAGAAAGTTTATTCATTAATGCAGAATTTTGCTTTACTCCATCTGTTTATCCCTCCGGAATTATAATCAGTAATTCATCGGAATTAAACTATTATGGAAAATTGCTTGTAGCTACTATAAAGGGTGAACATTTAAGAAGTATTGATCCCATAACCAAAGATCAAACACCAATATTAACTGGATATGGTAAGATTAAGGATATAACCGAAGATAAGAACGGATCGTTATACATTATAACGAACAATAGAGGATTTTTTGATGACTCTGGATCCGATAAAATACTAAAGATTATCAGGAATGGGTAAGATTTGGAACAAAAAAAATTCAGAGACATGAGTCAGGATGAAAGACTACAATATCTCAAGATCAAAACAAATTTGAGTGAGAAAGAAATTGATCTTTTTAGAAATACAGGAGGATTAAATTTTAACACTATTAATGGGATGGTAGAAAATGCTATTGGGGTTTTTCCACTACCCATTGGAATAGCAACCAATTTTGTTATCAACAATAAAGAGTATCTAATTCCTATGGCAATTGAAGAACCTTCTGTTATTGCAGCAGCGAGTAATGCTGCAAAAATTGCTGGTAGAGGTGGAGGTTTTGTTGCTGATGTAGATGATTCGATCATGATAGGTCAGATTCAATTAATACCAGACTCCAATAATTCAATCAACAAATCAGAAATTGATGACATTATCAAAGTATTACAAGACAATAAAAACAAAATAACTTCACTAGCAAATACAAAGAGTAAATTTGCAGAATGTATAGATATCAAGATTAGACATATAGAGGATAAAAGTATAAACAGCCTAGGAATAATGATAATAGTCGAGATTTTAGTAGACGTCAAAGACGCGATGGGAGCAAATGTAGTAAATACAATGTGTGAGGGTATAGCTCCAGAGATAGAGTTACTAACAGGTGGTGAGACGATATTAAAAATTTTGTCTAATTATGCTACAGAACGGTTGGTAAGATGTAAAGCAATATTTCCGAGGGATCTGATTGGTGGCGAAGACGTCCTTAGAAGAATTTTGTTTGCTTATGCCATGGCGTATACCGATGTATACAGAGCAGTTACACATAACAAAGGAATAATGAATGGAATTGATAGTGTAGCCATAGCTACTGGTCAGGATTTTAGAGCAATTGAAGCTGGTTGTCATGCATATGCCTGTAGGGATGGACACTATAAATCATTAACAAAATGGTATCAAAATTCCAATGGTGACCTAGTTGGAGAAATAGAAATCCCAATGGCAGTTGGAACGGTTGGAGGAATTACTAACACACATCCAATTGTTAAGTCATGCTTAAAATTATTGAATGTATCAAGTTCAAAAGAATTAGCTACTATAATGGCTGCATCAGGATTAGCACAAAATTTCTCAGCAATACGAGCATTAGCAGACGAAGGTATACAGAAAGGGCATATGAAACTACATTCAAAAAACATTGCCATTATGGCAGGTGCCACAGATAATATGATTGAATTGGTTTCTAAGAAAATGGTTGAAGAGAAAAATGTCTCAGTATCACGAGCCAAGGAAATTCTTGAAACATTAAACAAGAAAGGAGTTTGATTGTTAAAAGTTAAATTTTACTACTCTACTAGATATAAAAAAACAAATAAACTACACGACAATTAGTATAGTCGATATAGGTATCAAATATGGGTATTATTAAATTTGTGGTGCCCAAAGGCAGTATAGAAGAGGCCACTTTTCAGATAATAGAAAGAGCATGGCAGTGTAAAGTTAGCGGCAGGGGCAGAATATACAGAGTAAGAATTGCAGATCCTGAGATAGAAGTCAAGATTCTAAGACCACAAGAGATCCCCACTTATGTACAGGAGGGGTTTCACGATGTTGGAATAACAGGTAAAGATTGGATAAAAGAAACCAATGCTGATGTCAAAGTATTATTAGACTTGGAATATGGTAAAGTAAAACAGGTGATAGCCATTCCAGAATTCTTTAAGTTTAATAGTCTAGACGAATTGATATCCGACTTTGCTCAAAATAAAAAGACATTGAGATTTTCAACCGAATATTTAAAATCAGCATCTCAATATATAAAATCAAAAGAAAGTTATAAAAAGTACTTTAAAGACTTGGAACCAACAATAGTAACTCCATGGTCTAGAACAGGCAACAACAAATTGGTTGAAATATTTTTGTCATTTGGAGCAACTGAAGCAAAACCTCCGGAAGATGTTGACGCAGTTTTTGATATCACAGAAACAGGAACGACTCTAATTCAAAACAATTTAAAAATAATAGATCAAGTAATGGAATCCACGGCTGTACTTATTGCCAACAAAGAAGCACTGAAAGATCCTGTAAAAAGGGAGAAGATAATCGATATGATCGTTTTACTGCGGGGTGTTGTTGAAGCCAGAAAGAAACTGCATATTTTTGTTAACGTGGAAAAATCTAACCTTGACAGTTTACTAAATATCCTTCCTTCCTTAAAAGGACCAACAGTAAGTAACTTAAGTACCGAAGGATGGTTTGGGGTAAATACTATAATAGACAAGAACGAATTTATCAGACTTGTACCAACTATTAGAAAAATTGCTCAAGGTCTAGTCATTTTAGAACCAAGTCAGATATTATCGATGGATAAAGTCATTATTGATGATAAAGATGAAGTAAAAATTGATTAAAATTATAGACATTAAAGAACCACAAGAACAAGCTAACGAATTAAGAGAAAAATCATGGAATATGGATCTATCCATTCCAACAAAAAACGTTCTAAAAATCATAGATGAAATAAAAACTGAAGGAGACGAGGGAATATTAAAGTGCATTGAAAAATATGAGAACGTTAAAGTGAATTCATTTGTTGTTAGCAAAGAAGAAATTAAGGAGGCATACAAAAATGTTTCAGATAATCAGATAAGAATTATAAAATACATGAAATCGAAATTAGAAAAAAGTGAACAAGCTGTTATCAACAGTCTTAAGAATATAAAAATTGATTCAGATGGAATTAAGATAAAAAAAACGGTTTTGGCCATTTTTAGAGTTGGGTGTTATATTCCAGGAGGAAAAGCAAGATATCCAAGTACTATTGTTATGTGCACAGTACCTGCCAAAGTTGCGGGTGTGAAGGAAATAGTTGCCATCACACCTCCAATGAAGAATGGAAAGGTAGATCCATTGACACTAGTGGCAGGAGATATTTGCGGTGTTGATGAATTTTATAAAATCGGGGGTGCATATGGAATAGCTGCGTTAGCCTATGGTACGAAGACAATAAGAAAAGTCGATAAGATTGTAGGGCCAGGTGGAGTCTATGTTTCGGTTGCAAAGTCAATAGTATCGAAAGATGTCTCTATAGATATGATAGCAGGTCCAACGGAATTATTGATATATACTGATGAAAAAGCAAATGCTCGCCATATTGCACTGGATCTAATTTCACAAGCAGAACATAGTGAAGATACACTTTGTGGAGTGATAACTAAGTCAAAAACTATGGCTACCAAGATTTCTAAAGAACTAGACACAATAATTAGACAAACCAATATATCAAGAAAAGAATTTGTAGAAAAAAGCATCAATAAAAATGGATTCATCGCGCTATGTCAAAGCGATAAACAAGTAACAGAATTCATTAATGAGTTTGCACCCGAGCATTTGGAAATATTCTCAAAACATGACAAGAATCTGATTAAAGAGATTCGTAATGCTGGCTTAATACTGCTAGGTAAGTATACACCCTCTTCTGTAAGCGACTATTGTCTTGGTTCTAACCATGTTTTACCAACGTACAGATTTGCAAAATCCAGATCGGCATTATCCGTTTTAGATTTCATTAAATTGGTAAACATGATAGAAATGAATAAGGACGCGCTTAAGAAAATTTCTCCAATTATGAAAGAAATTACTTCAACCGAAGGACTAGTTAATCACTATGAAGCAGTAAAGGGAAGGCTGGTAAAATAACGATGGCAGAATGGTTAGAAAAAGAACTTTCCTACATCAGGTCTCACAAACCCTATAAAAGGCCAGATAAAGTCCATGACTATTACAAATTAGATTCCAATGAAAATATAGTGTTAGAAAAAAGATTCATTAGAGCAATAGCAATGAAATCTCTTCGTGAAAGTGATTTTAGAGAATACCCATTAGAACAATTTGATAAGCTGTATAAAAAATTGGCAGAATATACCAATTTAAGTACAAAAAACATAGGAATTGGGAGTGGTTCTGATCAAATAATAGATTTACTACTCTCAATAATTGGTAAAGGAAAAAGTGTCATCACTTTAAATCCCACTTTCTCATATTTTACTGATAGATGTAATCTATATAAAATACCAACCAAACAAATGGATTTGTCTCATATAGATAATTCTTTTGATGTTGAATTTTTCATAAAAAAAGCAAGAGAATACGATATAATTTACATAGCATCTCCCAATAATCCTACAGGAAATCAATTTAAGTATGACAAAATATTACATATAATCGAATCTCTGAAAGATAAGCTAATATTAATAGATGAGGCCTATGTTGAATTTGCTGAGTATAATTTATCAAATATAGTAACAAAGTATAATAATGTTATAATTACGAGAACATTTTCCAAGGCTTTTGGTTTGGCTGGCGCTAGGATAGGATATATTTTGACCAGCGAAGAGATTGCAGATACATTCAATCAATATATACAACTACCATATCCTCTTAGTAGTTTCTCAATGCAGTTAGCAATAGAAGCACTTGAAAATATACATATAGTAAAACGAAGTATCGAATTGATTAAAACAGAAAGATCAAAAATATTTGAAAAATTGAACAAAATAAATCAGATTAAGATATTTGAATCACATTCCAACTTCTTTTTCCTTCAAACGTTTAATCATTTTGACAAAATAAGGAATTTAATGTATGATGAAAAGATATTGATCAAAAACTTTGGAAATCTAGGAAATTACAAAGGGGCTATGAGAATCACTATAGGAAGTACAGAGATGAACGATAAAATAATCTCGGTATTTGAAAAATCACGGCTAAGTTAGTAAATGAGAATTTTTGATGACTTATATAGAATTATCATTGGATGAGGATGAGGATGAAAAAGTAGTAGTAGTATCCTCATCATCAGTATTTTCCATTATTAGTTTCTTTTGAGTATAGGTATTCATTGTAGGAGAAACACATGTATCCAAAATTTTTCTAATTTTTTCTGCCCTCATATTACCAATTCCAGGTACTCTGGCAAGTTCTGCTATTGAAGCATTTAAAACATTTCTAGGAGAATGAAATTTTTCTAACAATCTGACTGCAACCTTAGAACCTATTCCAGGTAAAGAAGCAAGAACATATAACTGCTGAGTAACAAATGGATTGGTTTTCTTAATCTTTTTTAAAAGTGGACCGGCATTCTTGCTTTTAAATTGGTTTGAGGCCAATAAGACGAGTAGTTCGGCAGTATAGTAGACCGAACTAGTATATAAAATCGGTAATCGAAAATCAAGTGCTAGCTTTATCAAGGTTTCGTAAGCTATACGCAGTTTATCTACTATTAACCTAGAATCGGATGAAATATCCTCTCGGGTATCAAGATCTGTTAAATTTCCCTCGATAACAATTATGGGCTTAGAATAGTGTTTTATTATATCAGAACACTGTATAAATAAGCGACCGTCATAAACGGAATTTAGTAAATCGTAGACAGTTTTTCTTTCAATTACAGTTTCTGATGAAACAATATAATCTCCAATTGTTAATTGTTTATAATCAACATAAACTCCCATTAGTTTTAGCAGATCAGGAACTCTACTATTTTTCTCTCTCTCATCTACTACAATTCTAATAGCCAATAGTACAATAAAAAACAAACAGTCCTAATTAATATTGATAAGCAAAAATTATAGTATTTATGATGATGGGCTAAATTTATTAGCGGGCGGTGGAGAAGAACCAGACTGGGCCATGTGTACCATTTGATTAATCTTGTTTTCAACTTCTTTAAGATTTTCTTTGACTCTAGATTCTTGTTTTCCTAAAACTACGGTCCTAGTGCTTGACAATTCTTTCTTCTCTTCTAATTCCTTTATTAAATTATCTCTGTTTGACTTGACCATTAGTGGACCTGCTAATTTATATACAGTATCGTCAGCCGTAGTTTTCTTTAATTCTTCCAAGGCTCTTTCGGTTTCAGATACCTCAAGTTCGACCTGTTGTTTCTGCATCATTATTGCTTGAAGGTTTTGTTGTAATTGTTGCAGTCTTGCAAGTTGCTCTCTTAGCCATGGAGGAAGTTCTTGTTCACTCATTATAATACAGATTAACTAAACATATACTAAGATAAAAATTATTATGATAAGATATTATTGTTCGATACGAATTACAGAATAGGACAAGTCTATCAATCTCAGAATCGTTATTATAGTCGCACGAAACTTGGATAGATTGTTACTTGAAACATACAATATAATATAGTTATTTTCAGTGGAAATGGTAACATGAGTATCAAAATCAGGGGTAGATTGAATATCGCCTTTGAGAGCGATGAAGATCGAGTTTAATTGCCTATTCAAAATGTTAGCATAATCTGCAAAGAAATCTGAATTGAGTTCTGTATTAAAATAAATATGGATTTTAGAGTTGTAGCTTTCCAAGATTTATATCATATGCCCCTGCTGCTACCTTGTATTCGCATTTGCCGCACTGCCAAATCCCAATAGATATTCTTCTGAATTTTAGTGAAGTACAGCTAGGACATCTTCTTTTTTGTTTTAAAGTTCTATAGACCTTTCCATATCTTTTTCGTACAGTAGCACCAAATTTTACACCCAAGCCTTTTAGTGCTGTTGAGCCCTTCCTTCTTTTAATCGTAGTTCAACTCCTTTATTTTAGAACGTATTTCCTCCCCTTTAATTCTTGCTATTTCAGAGAAGCTAATAATTTGATCAACCGTAAGTGGACCAGTATATCCCTTTTGTACCGCAACTATGCTTCCATCTGATTGGGTAGTTATGGTTATACGTGAATCCATACATGCTTCTTCTTCCGTAGTGGGGTCTAATAACACCGATTCGCCGATCTTGACCGCAGTGATTGAAATAGGGATGGTAGTTATGGGAGGGGGCATAGTTTTCCCCGTGTCTATGACCTTATCGTCTTGAACTTCAAAAACTGGAAATTTGCTTGTCGATAGAGCTGCCACAACAGCATAAGATGTAGCATCTAGTAAGTTACCATCACTATTTATTATGCTGCAATCAACAAAAACAGTATAAACTATTTTTCCAGGAATCAAAACTAGTTTATCTAAATCTAGCATTTCGGATTCACGAATTCCACGATCTACAACTCTAGACAATTCGATCGCATCTTCATCTGGGGGTCCAGGTTCAACGTATGGAGAAGCTGTAGGCAAAACTTCTGCAGACATAATTAATGCTCCTTTGTCTTCTAATCCTTCAAATGGTTCACCTGTTTCTACTTTGACACCTGCAATAACTTCGGTGTTCCCAAGCCTTACCTTTGCAGAACCAGATGCCTTATCTATTATTCCAAGCTCAATTTCGAGATTCCTATACGACTGATAATCCCGACCATCTAATCTTTTTCCTCTAGTCAAGGCTTCTAACATTTGCTGTTTTCGTAGTTGCTCGACTATTATTGTAGAACGTTTAGACGAACTCATACCTCTTCTTTTATCTCCAATTCATTTCCAAAATATTTTTTCATCAGGGCATCTTTTTGTATTTCGTATACTAATTTACACCCATCAATTGCCTTATTCAAACATTCACTAAACTGAGCAGTAGTTAGTTTTCCATCAACTTGAAGTAATGTAACTTGATCCAGATTTGGCAAATACGCAACAGGCATATCAGCATCCCCTTCTTTATCTTCCAAGTCATTAACGTCCAACACGATTTTATCTTTTATTCTTCCTGCAGCGCAGGCGGAGACCAAGTCCCGCATATTGATTCCAGCATCTGCTAATGCCACTGACGCTGCATTAATACCAGCGCACCTAGAACCACCATCAGCTTGCAATACTTCAACAAATACATCAATAACTGCTCGAGGATAGTCACTTAATATTAATGAGGGTTCTAAAGATTCCCGCATGACTTTTGATATCTCTACTTCTCTTCTAGATGGTGCAGGATTTTTTCTTGTATCTGTAGAAAATGGAGACATGTGATATCGGCACCTAAGAACACATCTATCTGGAAGTGCCATATGCTTCGGATGGACTTCTCGTGGTCCATATACGGCTACAATTATTTTGTTCTTTCCAAATTCTATAAAAGCAGAGCCGTCTGCATTCTTTACTACACCGACGGTAATTTTGATTGAGCGGAGATCATCTATTCCCCTACCATCAGATCTTTTTCCATTTTCATCCAATAATGTCAATTCTTTCAAATTATACACATCCTAATTGATCATTCTTGTTTTTTTTCTTTGTGATCGTTATTGCTATTGCTGTTAGATGATTTTTGAGAATTGTCAATTTTTCTGTTTTTCCTTTGAGCTCGACTTGACAGGATTTTGTTGTGATCGTTCTTGTCGCTGTTGTGATGAATGCAGCTCGGTGTTTGATTGTTGTTCTTGCTGTTGTTCTTGCTGTTGTTCTTGCTGTTGTTCTTGCTGTTGTTCTTGCTGTTGTTCTTGCTGTTGTTCTTGCTGTTGTTCTTGCTGTTGTTCTTGCTGTTGTTCTTGCTGTTGTTCTTGCTGTTGTTCTTGCTGTTGTTCTTGCTGTTGTTCTTGCTGTTGTTCTTGCTGTTGTTCTTGCTGTTGTTCTTGCTGTTGTTCTTGCTGTTGTTCTTGCTGTTGTTCTTGCTGTTGTGTAGGTTGAGGTTCTCTTTCCATAGATGTATCAATTGACTCAGGTTGTTCTGGATCTGTTGGATCTTGAACATTTAGCAAAGCTTTGACTCTTTGAGTAAGATTAGTGGTATGTGATTCTTCTTCTACTAATCTTATGGCCTTTGCGGCTAAACTTAAACCTTCATGATCCCTGCCTGTGACAACTACTATACCATTTTGGCCTATTATAACTCGAGTTTGTGTAGCTTGCTCAATTGTTTGAATCATGGAACCTCGTTTCCCTATCAAGCGCGGAACACGAGTAGGAGAAATTTTTATGAATTCGCCATATGGAATTTTACCCAAGTCTTTATCTTGAACAGTAAGCATAGGGTCTCTGGTCCTATCGAATGACACAATCCTTGCAATAATTAAGTCACCAATGCTTAGTTGTCGTCCCATATCATCTCTAGCTGGTGAAAAATCTCGACCGAATACGTCCTGAGCAGGTAAATGTGCAAAAAAGCATGAATTAATATCAATATCCCACGACAGAGAAGATCTATCTATTACCTTACCTATCACAAGATCATTTACTCTTGGAATGTATACGCCTGATAAAGGAATAACTTTTACACCATCTTTGCCAGCTTCAGCAATTCCAACTCTTGTTGATACTAAATAATTACCACTTTTAATGACATTCATCAAAGGTTTATAATTACCCTCGATAATCTTATCTCCAGGTATAACATACCTTCTCTTTATTTCTTGCATCCTAAGAATTATCTACCTCCAATAACAAAAAACATGTAGAATGAAATGTTTTCATATTTCTTTTTCTAGTACTGTAGAATTTGTTCTATAATATATTCTGTAAGTAGTTATTCCTTAACTTGTGCGGTTCCTCTGGTTAATGAGCCTATACGCTCCAAAAAATTTCCTTTCATACCAGCATTTATTTCTAATTCTACTTTTAGTGATCCGTCTGATAACCATTCTTCAGAGGTCAATGCGCCTGAACCTTTAACAAAACTATAGGTTGCTGATGAATAAGAACTAGGTATTAGGATAGACAGGCGCAACATTTCAGATTTGAGAGGCAAAATTTTTCTTAGAGAATCGACTACAGATTTTACTTGATCTTCTGCTTTTTTAAATGGATCAATAGTAACTCTCACATCTTCTAAAGCATTTTCTATTCGTTGAATTGGATGAGGCAGTTTTGTCTTTGGATCTATAAAGTTTTTATTAATATATTGAATAATCTGTTTTCGCTTATCATCCACCATTTTACGCCTCTGATCAGTCGTAAGGTTTAGTTCTCCTTTAAGGAGGATCTGTTTTAGAATTTCATTGGGATCTTTGGTCTTAAAATGTTTATTTAATTTATCAATACCTACTCTAGATCCTTTATTTGCATCGGAATATATTTCATCAGAAACTAAAACAGATGACAGATCAGTCCTTTTTCCCATTTTATAATCTAATGCAGGATCCGGTTTAACCAAAATTTCAAATCGGTCACCACCAATAATTAATTTTACAATTGTAATCTTGGAATCAGCCATATATATAAAAAATATCCGTGATATATTAATATAATAAATATTAATAATTTGATGTAGCAAAATTTGATGTTAAAAATTCCGATATATAGTAGATTAACTATAAAATCTAGGAGTTATAAAAGATATTTTGTACTTAATATTTATTAGAAACTATTTAGACTTTGGATTTGAAAACATACTGCTGCAGCTTTATATGAAAGTAAGTTGACATAATTTTATCAATATATATTAATGCGCTCGAGATCCTTGGTCATAGTTATAACACGGCCCAAGTAATCGTAGTCTCTGATATAAAATCTTACATATCACATGTATTCACGGATAAAGACAAAATTTTGCATGCAAATGTTGACAAAAAACTGTATGGACAAAAGTGTTAGGTATTGACACTTTTTATATGACATCATATAAGAGCGAAAGACAAAGAAAGGTTATACAAAATGACATACAAAATGACATGTATAATACATCAACTATAACAGAATGTTTGATTTATGTATACCCCTCTGCAGGTTCAAAATAATTAATCGTTATTTCTACATTAATAATAACTTGTTTGTACTACATCCCTATACATCGAAATTGAATTATTCATTACATTTTTAATATACGTAGGATTAAAGTTATCTGATTTGATCTCTATAGATTTAAAGGTTATTGAAAAACAAGATGAAAGAATAACCATTAAATTTAATAATGTACCACGTCAGTATGTAAACGCTATAAGACGATTATCTATAAGTGAAGTACCTACGTTTGCTATCGATGATGTTGTAATTTTAGAAAACTCATCAGTAATGCATGATGAGGCTATTGCGCATAGGCTTGGTCTGATTCCCCTTAGGACCGATTTGAAAAAATTTTCTTTACCTGATGAATGTAGTTGTAAAAGTACTCTTGGATGTGTACATTGTAGAGTTTTGTTGCAGCTTGATGCCGAAGCTAATGAGAAAACCAAAACAATCACCACCTCAGAGCTAATATCGGAGGACGAATTCGTAAAGCCTGTTAGTCAGGATATCCCAATTATAGTATTAGCCCCAGGTCAAAAGTTAAAGTTTGAAGCTTATGCAAGATTAGGGTTTGGTAGGGATCATGCAAAATGGCAGCCTGCTACAATTTCAGTTGTAAAGTACGGGGAAAGTGAAAATGAAATCTTTTTAACTATAGAGTCTAATGGCGCTTTGACAGCAGAAGAAATAGTCATAGCTGCGGTAGAGAAGCTTAATAAAAGCATAAAGGAATTTGGCGAGACCATTAACTCTATTCAAGTACCTACAAACCTCTAGGTAAATTTATTTGGTACTTTACACTCTTTTAATTGGAATAGTAAGTAATGTTAAACGATACTTTAATAGATAATACAATATGGATACTCCGTAAAGCTTTTAAAAAAAATAAAGCTCAGATTTGGAAGGCACTAGAGAAGGAATTCTCAAAATCCCGATCAAACAGAAGATTAATCAATATTAAAAGATTGGATAAGATTACCAATAATGGAGATATAATAGTAGTTCCAGGCAAAGTTTTAGGCAATGGAACTTTGGGGCATAAATTGACAGTGTACGCCTATTCGTTCTCAGATACTGCCGTAAATAAATTAAGTACGGCAGGAGCCGAAATTATTTCATTGCATTCCTTGATAAATAAATATCCTGATGGAAAAGGTGTAAGAATAATTGGTTAAGGAACCAAAGATCGACAAGAAAAAGGATGAGAAATCATCAGGAAAAAAATTGAAACAACAGCCACTGCAAAAAGAAGAACAAAAACAAAATAAACTTATTGTGGTAGATGCAGCTAATTGTATTTCAGGAAGATTATGTTCAAAAGTTTCAAAATTATTGCTTCAAGGCAATAGGGTATCGGTAGTCAATGCAGAAAAAGTGATGTTATCTGGAAATAGATACGAAATTATTGAAGATTATAAGAAGAGATTGGAAATAGGATCAATTGTTAATCCTATTCATGGCCCATTTCATCCTAGAAGACCTGATACAATCGTTACAAAAATGATTAGAGGAATGGTTCCCAAAAGAAAATCTAGCGGTATTCAAGCTTTTAAAAAGTTAAGGGTATATATAGGCGTACCTGATGAGTTAAAAAATTCAGCAATGCAAACATTTGATGATGCAAAAATTACCAGACCTGAATCGTTTTATACATCTATGAGTGATGTAGCAAAGCAAATTGGCTGGAAGGGAGTGGTTCAGTAATGAATAAGATAGATCTTTATCCTGGGCAAAGAAAAACATGTAGGGCAGTAGCCACTATTGTAAAAGGAAATGGAAAAATTAGAATTAACAATATTCCTGCAGAAGTAATTCAACCAGAAGTAGCAAAAGAACTTATTTTAACACCTACAGGCTTAATTGGCGAACTTAGAAATCGAGTAGATGTTAACGTTCATGTTAATGGTGGTGGTTTTATGGGCCAAGCATTTGCAAGTGCAGTAGCAATTTCACGTGCATTAACAGGGGAGACAAAGGGTGCAAAAGATCCTAGAGATCATCCTTTTACTAAGAATATTAGAGAAGAAATAAAGAAAAAAATTACAGAATTCGATAGACACCTATTAGTAGGCGATCCAAGACAAACAGAATCAAAGAAATATGGTGGCCCAGGGGCAAGAAGAAGAAAGCAGAAATCATATCGTTAGCAATTTTTCTTTACATTTTTTGATTTCTTAATTAATAGAATATTCAAGATTTAATATGTCTCATAACGGCATTGACTTGGATCAGTATATACTTTTGATCATTTATCCAAGTATAGCGTTTTTTGCAATAGGTTTTATTTCAAAAAAGATGGATCTAAGGAAGACGGTCACCTATGCTTTACAAGCGATAATATGTTTTGGTTTTTCAATTGGCTATTATTTGTTGATACCTTATGGAGGAGCACTGGGCTTATCTTTAATATTGGGATTATTTGGAATCATGTTGATTATCCTAGTACGAAAAGAAAAGGTTTCGCCGGCCATAATTGATGATACAATGAAAGAAAAATACGGAGAGGAAATGGAAAGGAAGGAGAGAGAAAGCAAAAGCCATCACAAATAAAACTACCAAGAGAAAAGAAAATGCAATTAACTTCGAGATTTAGAATAAAAAACATCAACAATATTATTGGTTTTCTAAACGAGATACATGTAGGAAGACTTGCAACAATCGACAAGAATGGATATCCACAAGTTATCCCAATGAATTTTGTTCATTTGATGATGATGATGGCTAATACTAATACTGCTGAACAGAACGGCAAATACATCGATTTATCAAATGGAAACTTGAGATACCAACAAAGAGTAAATAAAAATGCAGATACTACAAAAAATGCAGACAGACAAATATACAAGCATGTAATTTACATGCATTCTCACCACAAAGGAGAGAAGATCGAGAACTTGTTACGTAACAGTAAAGTAGGTTTTGAGGTTGATAAGGAAATTTGTTTTTTACCATCATATTATTTTCATCCTACAGAGGCATCGTTAGCAGATACCCTATATACAAGCATAGTAATAAAGGGAAAGGCTTCCATCGTTTCGGACAATAAAGAGAAGGCACTAGCAATGAATAAAATGATGCAAAAGTATCAACCCGAAGGCAGATACACCGAACTAACCCAAAATTCAAAATCCATAATCTATCTTACAGTGATAAAAATTGATGTTGAGACGATCGATGGTAAGTATAAAATAGGACAGGAATGGACCAATTCTTTTAGAAAAGAAATCGTAAAAAAGATTATAGACAGAGAAGGTTTGACCAAGGCAAGAGAAATCTTGAAGGATATGAAAATCAAAATCTTAGAAAAAGGGGATTTAGAATTTCCTGCCTCAATAAGTATGTAGATATATTTAAAAAATTATTGATTAGCACCATAAATAGAAAAATATGTTACTATTAATAGTAGAACATTAATCCTTTAGTCCGCATATTTCAAAAGTAAAAGCAATATATCCAATTATGGAGCTTTCCTTACGAATTGGAAAAAAATTATTAGTATTTTTAGGCATCAATTCTTGTTTTAAGGACATGGCTTCTTCTTTTGAAACATCCATTCTCAACATGTCTTTTCCGAAAAGCAAATCCCATATTTCAAGATCCGATGGGTCTTTTAGGGCAATAAATGCTATTATTCTATTAGTATTTGATTTATCCACAACTAGTAAATAACTGAACTCGTCATCCTTTGAGAATGGATCAGGAGCTGTAAATGCATCTATCTTAAAATAACCCGAAAGTCTTTTTCTCAATTGCTGTGAAATAAAAGACATTATTGCTAAATCGGCAAGTGATAATTCTTTAATTGTATCTAGTGTAGGATTTTGAGTCTTTAATGAAATCATAGCATAGTTAACAAGACAGGGTATTAAATATTTGTAGTAGAAGATAGGTCATAAATATGCGTCATAACACAAGTTTAAAATTTAACACATATAAAATAAATTCAAGGAAATAAGCCGGGGTACCCAAGCTAGGTAAGTAATCAAAAAATCCAACCCTAAAAGGGGTCAGCCTCGAGATCTAATAAAGAGGAAAAAAGGATAGATAGCTGATGTCCTTCCGGACTCGTGGGTTCGAGTCCCACTCCCGGCGCCTCAAATGTGGGTTCCACCTATATCGTTATATATCAAAAGAGCAAATTTTTACTGGTTGAATCTTTACAGTAACATCAGTCAATTAAGTGAGGGTTCCAGAGAATTATCCGCAGATATAGAAAGAAAGATAGATTCGATAACAAAAACGCTTTCAAGGCCTTATTTTAACAAAATACTTAAAGACCTTTTGAAACGTAACCCGATTAATGCAAAAATAATCGTAGACTATATAATCGCTGAACAAACTGAGATAAATATAAAAGATTCAACAAAAGAAGGTAAGATTAAAACTCTTGTATGGCTATCAAATTATCATAATGATAACAAATCGTTTACTGAATTAACTAAACAAGATATTCTAGAATATCTAAATAGTTTAAGAAAATCTTCTGACAAAGATCCATCCAATAAATGGATTGGCACATACAATGGAAGACAGATAATATTACTGAAATTCTTCAAATGGTTATATAATTCAGACGAAGACCATAGAAAAAGACCAACACCCGTATGCATGCAAGGAATAAGGAAGCTACCTCGTAAGGAAAAAACCTCATACAAACCTTCTGATATATGGGAAGCAAGAGAACATGCGATTTTTCTAAAATATTGTCCTTCCAAAAGAGATAGATGTTACCATGCGCTGGCAAGAGACATGTCTGCACGACCGCAAGAGATACTGAATCTAAGATTCAAAGACATAAAATTCAATTTAACAAACAAAGGAATTCAATATGCAGAAGTAAGAATTACTCAAGGAAAGACAGGACCAAGAACTGTCCCATTAATCGATTCAATTCCTTATCTAAAAGAGTGGATGGAAGAGCATCCTAACGGTAAAAATCCAGACTCATTTGTTTTCATATCCCAAGGAAATAACTATGGCTCTAAACTAACGTTAGAAGGGCTTTCGAGTCATTATGACTATTATAAGAAAAAATATTTCAAAAAGTTGTTAGACGATAACATCATCCCCGATTATGATAAAGCAATAATAAGAAATATGTTACTAAAACCTTGGAACCTATATGTATACCGACATAGTGCGCTAACTGAGAAGAGTTTAATTTTACCTGATTCTGCACTCAAGGATCATGCAGGTTGGTCCATGGGAAGTAAAATGACTCAAGTTTATGTTCATCTAAGCAATCAATCATCGAAAGTGTTATTACAAAAAAATGGCATCATCAATTCTGACCAAGATGATGACCTCTTTAATTGCCTGAAACCAAAGCAATGTTCGAATTGTAATGAATCCAATAGACAGGATTCAAAGATATGCATGAAATGCAAGATGATTTTATCCTATGATCTATATTCAGAGGTAAGAAATGAAGATAAGCAAAAAATTGACATACTTGAAAAAGATATGAAAGCTTTGAAAGAAGGAGTTAATAGTTTATTTATATTAATTCAACAGAATCCCTTGCTAGTAAACATAAAACCAGAGGTGTTAGAAAACATTAAGATTATAAAGTAATGCATTAATGCTAATCATCTAATCCATTTTTGACGAGATATTCTTTATATTCTCTTTTGAATCGCTCCCTATATTTGGGTAGATAGGAAGTGTTTTTTGTTAGAAATTCAAAAAATAAGTCATGTAGTTCTGGATATACGGAATCAATTTGAGATATATTCATATTAAAAAGATAATCAATTAATCTTGTATATTCATTTAACATACCATGTCTTTCGAATATAACTTCTAATCGGTGAATCCTGAATAATGGTTGAAGCATAGATAGATACAGTTCGTCAGCTGAAATAGACTTAGGATGACGATATTCATATCGCTGTGGAGGATAGATCCAGTCATCAATTTGATTTTTATAATTCTGAATCAATCTTGAAATATTGTTATTAACCAAATTATGCCATCTCCCTAATTCTGTGAAAAATAAAGTATACATTTGATTACGATAAACTGAGTCAAATCTAGGCCATTCCAAGCTATAAAGGTATTTAAATGCGTGATCAATAA
Organism: Candidatus Nitrosocosmicus franklandus; assembly: GCF_900696045.1. Lineage (GTDB taxonomy): Archaea > Thermoproteota > Nitrososphaeria > Nitrososphaerales > Nitrososphaeraceae > Nitrosocosmicus > Nitrosocosmicus franklandus_A. The sequence continues at coordinate 1,525,634 of NZ_LR216287.1, read as the reverse complement.
AACTAATTATATATTGTAACGAATTAACAATCTCAGATAACTGACTCGAACTGCTTTCACGATCATAAATTTTAGGCCACTCTTTCACGGGTTTGTTATAGATTGAAAAAGTCTTTTCTAAAAGAGCTTTCAACAAACGATCGATTTCCTGTAATTGTTTTGTAAGGATAATGACATGATTTTTCCGGTCAATAAACAATTGATGGGACTTTGAATTTGGTTTTTCTCTACGTATTGAGAGAATTTTTTCTCTCTTAAGATCGTTCAACACTTCGTAAACCGATACCTTAGAAGCATATCCATTTTCTGTAGCATGAGCTACAACTTTACTTTTGCTACATCCCTGATTATGAAGGATAAAGTCAATAATTCTACTTCGTCTATGTTCTGGATCAACTAATATCAAATCACTATCGGTATACATATCGGTATATCGGTATATACCATTATCTAAAATAAATACTTGTTTATAGTAGATATATGGAAATACAAAGAACAACAATCATTATTGATGTAAAAACAAGGAACATCCTAAGAAACATAGGTAGAAAAGAACAAACTTATGATGATATAATTAATGAACTAATAGAGGATAATAAAAAAGGTCTTAAGTCTGAAATATTGAATGCATCAGGGAGGATTTAAATTGATTAACAAGTTATCAGTTACCAGTAAACATAGCAAAATTAAAACTTCAATGATTTGTAACGGTTTTGGGTGTTCAAGACCTTCCATATACAAAATAACACAAAGCATTGGCAAATTTGGGAAAATTGAATTAGATTTATGTCCAGAATGTATTAGAATATTCGAACACAAATCCACGGAGGCCTAAAAGGACACTTGAATGATGGCTTCAGGGAGGATTCCGTTCTTCCAGACATTTGCTATTGTGGTCATGAAAAAACCTCGCATAACGACAAATGTTATGAGCATAATTGCGATTGTATGAGGTTTGCGCCTTGACGCATAAAACGGAGAGATGGTTACCGAATCCCAACGATTGGGCGGATTATTGGTATCATAAACAAAAATGCAATGTCATTCCATATGATACTAAAAATAGGTATCCAATATTAGGTTCATACAAAGAATACCAGCATAACCGTATTCCTAATGATGTCTTTGAAGAATGGAAAAACGAAGGTTTATTTGAGAAGGGAATGGCCATTTTTCCTGGAAAGTTATATCTAGATATAACTAAAAAGGACAATAATAACTCTCATCTATATCTTGTGGCGATTGACCTGGATAAAAAAGAAGCCATAGAGGAATTTTGCAGTCTTAATGGAAAAAATATAACTCTCAAAGAGCTAGCAGAAAAAACAATTGTTGAACAACACGAGGATGATTTGAATAGAGCTCATATTTATATGTTATCACCCATTCCCTTCCCTGGCAAAGGGCCTGATTCTAAGATAGGAATTGAAGTAAAAAGCAAAGCAGAACATGGAATAATGTTTTGTTCTCCATCATTTCATAAAAATGGACAAAGATACCAAATAATTGGAACTACAGAACCTTGTGTATTGAACAATATACAGGCCATAGAAATGATTCAACACATTAACAACATCTGTAAACGACATGGAATAGAATATGTAGAAAAAAAGAATGGATTGAGGGTCGAGCTCAGAAATATAATCAAAAATCTCAAAATAAGGAACAATATAGAAATTGTTATACATGAAGGCGAACGACACGATCAACTAATCTCAGTTGCCAATTCATTATTATTTCGTCATTATCATGAAAAAAAAGATGGCACAAATAACGCAGTCAAATTAAAAGCTTTTCTTGAAGAGATAAACCTAAAGTTCTGTAAACCGGAGCCGTTATCACAAGATGAACTGGATACTATTTGGAATAGTTGTATAGAATTTGTAAGATCTCATAAGGATTTCGTCTTTAATAAGAGTAAACAACAATCCAAAATCGATCTAATAGAAGAGGCAACAGAACACATTTTTCAAAATTATCATTTCCTGACTCTGGAAGAGACAAAAGAGATCCTATATTATCAAAAAGGAGTGTATGTTCCAGGTGGAGAAATAATAATTGAAAAAGAGGCCGAAAATATTTTTGGGTATGATCTTGCTAACAAGCACTTATCCGAGATAAAGGGCCACATTATCCGAAAGACATATCATAGGAGAGAGGAACTTGATGCAGATATTAATATCATAAACCTTCAGAATGGTCTATATGATATTTCTAAAGATAAATTGAATCCGCACACTCCTAATTATCTTTCAGTGAATCAGAAACCGATCGTGTTTAATCCAAGCATGAAACCCAAGCTGTTTGGAAAATTTCTAAAGGATGTGTTATATTCAGGAGAAATAAGAACTGCTGTAGAAGCCATGGCTTATACATTTTACAGGGATACTCCGTTTGAATACTTCTTCAAGTTGTTTGGATACGGTTCAAACGGTAAAAGCGTCTTTACTGGATTGCTTACCAAATTGCATGACGATAAGAACATTAGTAATGTTTCTATTTCTGCTTTGTTAGAGAATAGGTTCTCCCTTGCCGATTTAGAATTTAAGGATGTAAATATAGATACTGAGCTAACATATGCTGTTATAAAGGATACAACAATTCTAAAGAAGCTTACAGGAGGAAAAAAGCAGCCAATACGAATAGAAAGAAAAAATCAAAACGCCTACGATACGTATTTGCATGCGAAGTTATTTTTTAATGCTAATATAATTCGAGAATCAATTGATCAAACTGCTGCATATTATCGCCGAGAAGTATTAATCAGCTTTCCCTTTACTTTTGAAGGTAGGAGAGACGATCCCTATCTTCTTCAAAGGTTGAGCTCAGAAGAGGAATTGTCGGGAATATTTAATGTATCGATGACGGCACTAAGGAGAATCTTAAAAAATAATGGAATCTTTCTCAATGAAAAAACTGTAGAACAAAAAAGAAAGAAATCAGAAAGAGCAAATGACCCCGTCAAGGTATTTCTTGAAGAGGCTGTAGCGGAAGATTCCGCTGCTGATGAATGGATAAGCAAGTCTGAATTGCATCAAGCGTATATTAGATTCTGTAATAAATACAAATTAGCCTTTAAATCTATTGAGGCGTTCGGAAAGGATCTAAAACGATTACGACCTAACATAAGCGAAGGGAAAAAAAGCAAGCAAGATGAAAAAAGAAAAACTTGCTGGTTTGGACTAAGACTAACACCCGAATATCAGTTAGACATAGGAAAGCAACAACAAATAACTTTCAGCATGAATGGTTTGTCAGGGTTGTCATAGTTGGCAGGGTTGTTTCATCTGAAATTATTTTTTGAGAAAAATCAGAACAAGATTAAAAAAATTAAAATATTTTTCGATATAAAATACCGTGACAACCTTGCCAACTATGACAATTTTTAAGTAAATCTACTATTTCCTCCAAAGATTACGTCTATTAGTGCTCTGTTTTTTGATCATTTCAACCCGTTTTTTAGGAAAGTAGTTTTCAAGATTTTTTAAAACATAATCGATCCGTTCGTTGCATTCTAAATCATAGTATGCCTGTATGATTCCAGTCCACTCTGAGAGCGGATCTTCAATTTGATGTTGTTTCCCCCATGTTTTTTCTTCCAATTGAATATTATTTTTTAGTTTATTATAAAATTGATAAAATAATCCACTTCTTAGCAAAGAGTCGATACCATAGCCTATTGCGATTACTCTCGATGAAATTTCTAAATCACTTAAGCAAAGGCTACCTTTTAATTCATTTGCGTTGGGTGAAACAATTATGATCCATAACTTTGTCCTCATGAGTGCTTCCTTTATCATGGTTGTGATATCCTGATCTCTAAAACTATAACCAATTATTATTAACAAATTCGTTTCATTTAATTTTGAAATAAATCGATTGTTGAGCCAAGTATAAATCTCCGAATATTTTTCCTTTTCCATGGTGGGATAGATCAACATTTCAGACATATTTTCTAATGATATATACTTTACATGTTCCAGGTCCAATCCAATTACTGGAATACGTATTATGTTCTCAGATAAAGTTTTGAACCAATATAAAGAACCATGCAACCTATAGATCCTTACTTGTAGATTTTCCTCAAATACCTTTGGATTCCAGAATGGATCGAAACCATCCGAATACCTTAAATGATTCTTCTCACAAAATAAGTCGATAATACCATCGTAATTCAAGGTAAAGATTTCTAAAGGTTGTTCTTCTAAAAAGCCTAGCATTGGAAGAAGGTAACCAATGTCTCTCCACTCGATTTTTTCTAGCGAAGTTCTGATATATTGTTGTGTCTTTTTATAAACTTGATCTATAACTGAATGGTCTAATTTATTCAATTCAGCATATTGATGAGTTATAAGTCGTTTTAAATCGGGGTCTTCCAAAGATTTTATCAAAGACATAAAGGATTCAATATCATGTCTGCTTGAATAATAAGATTCAACTATTCCTTTTAGAGTATTAACCACGAGCTTTTCTTCAGGACTAAAACTATCAACATAATCCGAATAATATCTAGATGTCATTGAATCCATAGTGGGAAGGTTAGCCGGCACGGAAGCGCCGGCCCCCAATAAAAATGTGAATTTAAAATTCTCGTTCAATACAGTGGTCTAATTCTACTTTAGTAGATTAACGTTTTTCTTTTTTCCAGCGAAAGGTTTGATTCGCTCTCGATTTTTAACTAAAATTAATAAGATGACTTAAACTGATTCTTATAACATATCAAAAAAATATTGGTTATGCAAATGCAATACGTTAAGAAGACTTATTTTAGTCCGAATTATTTGATAAAGTTATCACTAAATACTGCTATTAACAAGAAGATACCCCCAATGAAACTAGATACCTTGAAAAACAAAAATATAGAACTATTTGATGAAATAAACAGTCAAAATTAATATCTTGTTCTCTTTTTTAATAATATAGTGCCTCAATTTAGTGAGAAGAAAAAATTGATACTGACTATGCTTGTTATGAATTGCGAGATGAACCACTTGACCGAAAATGAATCTTTGAGTTATATTAATCAATCCTTTGGTAAGAACATATCTAGGAGAACATATTACTATTATAAAAGAGCTATATTTCATAATTATGAAAAATCAATCCTTGAAGAATATAACAATAGTCGATCTGAGAAAGTAATCCTTCATGATCTTTCAAAAACAAGCAAAGGAATAGTCAGCATGATAATGCTGAAAGAAAAGGTATCCCTTATTAGAAAGGGATTCAAATTGGGATTTAATCTCACAAAGTATGACAGAGTAGTAATTCCTCATACTCATCATTTCACCGATTCAGATTCTCAGATTAATTTATTATTGGGCAGATCCAAACGACTGATTACAGAAGCTAGATCAATGAGATAATGATTGACAGAGTAAAAAATACACTATCAAAATGCATCAAAAATGATTAATTTGTTAAATGACTTTGATTACCTCCCAATTCTATTTATAAAATAATCATTCTGCTCTTTTTTCTTCGTCATTTTGTCGTATCATTCCTTCGTCATTTGCACTTTATTAAAAACGTCACTTGCAATATTTGATTTATTTAAATTTGATATTTCCATCAACACGTTCAGAAATCAGGATTTAATACTTATATCTACAGCAATTTGAATAATTTTTAATATTTCGGAGAGATAGGGATGAAGAGCAATAAAGATGATACGAGTAATATTTGTCTCATCTGTAAAAAAGATAATCCTACAGGAGCCAAATTCTGTAGTAAATGTGGAACACGGTTTCCGTTAAAATGTCCTCATTGTAATAATTCGAATAATTTTCTTGGTGCAGTATATTGTAATGAGTGTGGCCTTTAAATAAGTAAGATGAAACTAACAGAATATGGCAAAGATCCACCAATTTCATAAAAGATTCTTGTTAACACCGTCACTTTCTGATCCGAAATAGAAAATTTTATACTAACCATAGGTGTGATTCTGTATAATGTTTCTAGAGTTTCTATTGTAATATGATAAACATAAGAAATAAGTAAGAGATAAATACTTTTCAGGATAATCATGGAAATTACAGGAATCAGAATCTTAATTACAGGATAGCTCAAGAATTAGTAAGAAAGATCTACTATAATTATGAAAAGAATTGTTATTAAGTTGTTTCTGTAATTATTGTTGAGATTGCCAGCTAAGATCATTAAGAAGATAAGAGAAAATGGGTCAAAAAAAGAGACTAATTTTCAAAAGAATCTTGAATTCTATCCAAAAAGAGATATTCCATATGACACCGAAAAGGGACTTCCTTTGGTTCATGTTGAACAAAATTACTTTAATTTTAATGATCTAGTTGCTTCTGATTATGTAAAAGAGAAATTAAGAAATATTTTAGTAGAAAACAAAAGCGTCGATTTGTTATCAACTTATGGATTAAAACCTAAACAAAAAATTCTTTTGTGTGGACCACCGGGAACAGGAAAAACACTGAGTTCCAGAATACTTAGCTCTGTATTAGGTTATCCGTTTGTATACGTTCGCTTTGATTCTGTTCTTTCATCTTTTCTTGGTGAAACTGCCAAAAACATTAGAAGGATTTTCGATTTCATAGAAAAGGAAAACTATGTAGTTTTATTTGATGAATTTGACATTGTAGCCAAAAATAGAGATGACAAGTATGAACATGGTGAAATAAAACGTGTAGTTAATAATTTGATTCAAATGATGGATGAATATGAAGGAAGAAGTTTGCTTATTGCGGCTACAAATCATCACAAATTATTAGACAATGCGGTTTGGAGAAGATTCGACGAGATCATATATTTTGGATTGCCTAATGCGGAATCCAGAGCCCTTCTATTTCATAAATATTTGGCAGTGGTGAAAAGAGATGACGATTATGATTACTTGAGTTATGTAAGTTCAACCAAAGGTTTCTCTGCATTTGATATAGTTCAAATCTGCCAATCAGCTCTGAAACGCACCATCTTAAGTCACAGGAACGTTGTAACAAATGCAGATATTGAATGGGCTATAAAAGACCAAACGATTAGAAAATCAATTGTCAACAAGAGTGATCTTTGATGGTCGATCTAGATCATCTTCCTCTACCAGAACCAAGTCTTCCTACTCCCAGAAGAAAGCAAAGGCCCAGAACTAAATATGAGCGGTTTGACCGAGATAATTCAAAATTTCAAAAAGATAGACTAAATGAACTACAGCTGTTAAAGAAAACTCACGAGAAAAATAAGATCAAATTTGGAAATTATCTCGATCCAAGGCTAATTTTTAAAATAAAAACAAATCAGTATGTCTATGAATCAAATTTTAGGCAGGACTTAGAAAGGGCCGGAATTCAAGTCCTTAATTCTTCGACCGCGAATCCAGGATATTGGATAGCTTTTTCAAATGATTCAGAATTTAAAGAATTCAAAATGAAATTGCAAAAACATCATGATGACGATAGATACAAGTATTTCCTTGCCATAGATGAAATTGTTCCTATACCAGTCGACGAGAAGATTGGGCGATCTCTTAATATAGATCAGCTTCCTGAAATGGGATTTGAGTTTCTAGATGTCGAAGTGTGGCGGATGGAAGATTCCGAATTGGATCAATTCCTTTCAGGTTTTGAAAATTGGTTAAAAGAGAATAATTGTTTGATTTTAGATAACCTAATAACTATAAATTTTTGTATTTTAAGAGTCCGAATCAGTAAACGAGTATTAAATGAAATATTGGCATTGAATGAGATTGCTCTAGTGGACCGACCTCCTACTCTTGAAGTTGAATCGTTATTAATGCAACCTATAGAAAAGGAGCAGATTATAGGTCCACCTAATGAAAATTGTTCTTCTATAGCAATTTTGGATAGTGGGATTTTAAAGCACCCAATTTTGGAAGATGCGATAAAAGATTATATCAAATTCGACGATGATGAAGAAATCGGAGATCATTCTGGACACGGAACTTCTGTGGCCAGTATTTGCCTATACGGTGACGTTGAAAAATGTATTCGTGATTCACGTTTTGAGCAAAAGATTTGGTTATATTCATTAAAAATCATATTTAAACAAAATAAGAATAGAGGAAATGAATACAATAAGCTATTAGAGAATAGACTAAAGGAATTGGTTGAAAAAACGATTCAAAAGGATCCAAACTGCAAAATATTTAATGTTTCTATAGCTATTCCGCATCATATACTTAAAAATGATGTAGTTAAAAATTTTAATCTCGCAGTTCTCTTGGATGAGTTAGCAAAAAAATACAATATTATTTTTGTAATTTCTATAGGCAATAACACTCAGTTGCCAGATAGTAATTATCCCGATCATTTACTGGCGCTTGAAGAAAACAGGTTACTTAATCCCGCTTCATCTGCATTATCTTTGACAGTTGGAGGTATAGTTAGCCGGCTCACTCGTATTGATTCAATAGATGTGCCTTCACCAATTACTCGAGTCGGCCCCGGATTCAAAGGGATGATTAAACCTGAATTGGTTGAATATAGTGGTGGTGGTTTTGGAAATGAATCAGACGTTATTATCGCTAATGCTGAGTCCGTTGGTGTAATTGAGGGTAGACCTTTTAAATTAGGTAAAGGAACTAGTTTTAGTGCTCCAAGAATTTCTCATTATCTTGCGTTACTTCGAAATCAATACCCCTTCTATTCTTCAAATATGTTGAAATGTTTATTGTTGTCTTCTTCCAGAATTCCAATTCAAAGGCCTGGATTCTTGTCAGAAATTAGCGAAGACGACACAGAAACGAACTTGATGAAATTATTAAATGTATATGGATACGGAAAGCCCGATATATCTAAGGCCCTTTACTCTGACAACTATAGGGTGTTACTGATCAAAGAAAGCAAGTTGCAAATTAATTCTTATCATATTTATGAAATTAATCTTCCTCAAGATGTGTTTGACGAGTATGAGACACTTTTGTCAATTACTTTGACCTATGATCCTCCCATAAGAAAGAATAGAATTAATTATTTGGGTGTAGCAATGGAATTTCACTTGTATCATAATTTAGATATGGATGATCTCAATAGTTCTCTATCTGCAGATATAGATAAAGAATATCCAGACGATGAGATTCAAAAAATTGATATCAAAAAAAATGAAATTATGTTAAAACCAGGAATTAATATTCGCAAGAAGGGTGTTCATCAAAAAGGGATACGCATTATCAAACCTCATGAAATATCATCCAACAAGCCACTTTTACTTTCAGTAGTATCTAGAGACTTAGGGTGGATAGAAAATGTCAGTTATGAACAAGATTACTCAATCATAGTTGCTATTGAACAAGTAAATAATTTGAAGCTATATAATGCGATTAAGCTAAGAAATAGAGTCAGAGTCCGAAGTTAATTCAACATTTGTATGGGACAATTTTGTTTTTTATATATACAAACAAGACATTTGGTTGAAAAATCCAGATGTATCGTAAATAATACTTTAAATTTATCAAAAGGCAGAAGTTGAATAATTCACATTCTATTGTTATTGGAAAAAATTTGAATTGGACTCGTAATGTATCTATTACTAAACCCACCGGGCCAATTGACATCTCTTCAAATTTATTCCCAAATAAAAAACTAAAAAAATTGAGGCCTGATCAACCAAACACATTGGTGCTAGGGTGATCGATTTTGTCTTGAGCAGCTGTAGTTGCGAAATAGTCAATTGATGCCAACTCTGATGTAGTAAATCCAGCTTCTCCTGTTGCCTTGATTTTAGCTAAGAGTGTATCCTGAACGTCGTGAAGATAGGCCCATGTTCCACCACCCATAACAGAAATTTGTCCTTTGTAGTAATAAACCTTGTTTATCAAACCTTCCACAAGACCAGTTTTGTATAAATTAGTGTTTTTGATTTCAGCTTTAAGTGCCTCGCCATCTGCTTTCAAGTCTTCAATCATTTTATCGAGTCCACCTTGTGCGTTAACTGTTAGCGCATTGTTAAACGTTAAAAAGATCAATGCTGCCATACTAATAATTAAAATTATGAAGAATGCTCTAAATTGCATTTGTTTGAAAATACTTCGATATACTAAAATACTTTTATTATATTTTTTACTATTCGATCTTACTGTCCGATTTTAACTAATTGTTTCCACAATTTTCCAGTTGGTATAGTTACCAAACTAATAAGGAATGGAATTATCATTGTAGACGAGCCAGAAATCCACTTACATCCTCAGATTCAGATTAAATTCATTGAATTAATGGAAAAAGCAGCTAGAGATCTGGAACTTCAATTCATAATCGTTACTCATTCACTCCTGTTTGTAAACTCAAAAACTATACACAAAATTCACAGATTTTATAAGGAAAATGGTAAATGGACAAAATCAAATTCACCCACTATTACCAGTAATGAAAATATACTGATGGACATTCTTACATATAGTAATTCGGTAAAAATTTTCTTTGCATCAAAAGTAGTTTTGGTAGAAGGGGATTCGGATGAATATTTTTACAGGTATTTTTATGAATATTACAAGAAAATTAATAACAAGAAAGATGACTTGGAGTTCATAGACATCTGGGGAAAAGACCATTTCAAGAATTGGAAGACGTTTTTGACAAAATATAATATTCCTTGCTTCTACATTGGTGATTTGGATAACGTTTTGAATCCTGAGTTAGGCTTCATAACAAGATCAACGCATACGAGATATCAAAAAAAATTGCTAAGTCAAGTAAAAAAAACCAAATCAAAATCTCTAAACAATTCTTTCAATTTTTTAGAGATTCTATAGATAGTAAACAATGGAACGGTATTATATCAAAAATACCGAAAAAATATAAAGAAAATATATTCATTCAGAGAAAAGGCACGTTAGAAAATTATGTTGGTTTTATGGAAGATAATAATGGGAAATTAGACAATATTATCAAATTTTGTCAATTGAAATTTGATACCTGGTTTAAAGGCGATGATAATGATGTAAAAGAAATTATAGGATTCTTCGAACACATCATAAAGTCGTAAAATGAATTTTCCAAAATCATTGTAATCTGTTGGAGGACAAGGTCAATTTGTATAGGTCAAATCAAAACACAAACCCCTGAATGCAAGAAAAACGGGTTCAAATCTCATATCTTTATGCTAATTCCCAATATATCAGTCAATAATTTCTTTACAATTTTTTATATTATTTTGCAATCATATGGAAATTGAGTTCAAATACCCTATTTGAATCATTTAAAGAATTTATCTGAAGTGACGAGGAGCCTATTATTAATACCAATAAAAAATAAAGCGAAAATTGAAGCACGAGAGTAAACTAAAACAAAGTAACAAAATAAACTTTCATACCTCCATATCAATTGAGTATTTTATTAATTAATTAATGCATTGATCAGTGATACCTTATTATACAAAAATTTTAGAAGTAAGTATAATTGTCAGAATACTTTAGCTCAGATGAGATTGACGAAATTATTCAATTCAACAAGAAAATTGTTGAAGAGGATGGTTCTTCTTTTGAGGTTGATCTAAATATTCTTTGCAGCATATTTGACAAGGTTAACACGAGGTATGAAAAAGAATTAGATAAAAAGACACGCATAATTAAGAAAGCAACTAGAATCTTGGCGGGAATTACTTTTAATCAACCATTTTATGAAGGTAACAAGAGAACAGCTATAATTGTAACATTAATGTTTCTAAATAGAAATGGATTTGATATTCCTTTGGTTCAAACTGAGCAAAAACGAAAATTATATGATTTGTTAATGGCGACTATGTTGAAATCAAGGACGGATACTACAGTTTATTCCGAAGTAGAGGAATATCTTAAACAAGAGTTAGTAATTAAAGAGTAAACAAGATATGATTATTTAATTAATGCAGGATCTTCTTTTGCTAAAGCTTTAAGTAAGTCAGGTATTTTCTTTCTAATTGATTCTAGTTCTTCTCTTATAGATGTAATCAATTTTTCACGCAATAGATCATTAACAACTTTAGTAATATAAGGTATACTAAATTGTGGCTTAAGATTACAAATAGAATTGACCAAGTCTTTTATATGTATATCTTTATTCTTATCGAACAGATCAATTGCGGTTGTAGATACCTCCAACCAGTTAATATCCTTATCAATAAATAAAGCTGTATATCTATTCTCATCAAAGCTAGACGGTAGGGAATACGTTTTTTGATTAACAATATCTAAATTCATTTGATAATAGTCGGCAGAAAAACGAGGCGAATATGGACCATGTTTATAGATATCATAGGCATAGTTTGACGGAAGATTGAATCGTGATTGAGCTAGAAAGACCAATTTTTGTAATTTCTTTCTATTATAAAAGCCAATATCGCTATCGTAGTGAATACAACGCAGATCTACTAATTTATTATTATTCAGAAAAACAAGAAAATCCAAAGTTTCTTTATTCATTTTGATCTAATCTATTCTATCATACCTATTAATATGATAATAAATTGTTTTACATACTATTATTACTTCAGTCTTTTTAAGGCAAAATCATTATAAATCAAGCTAAATTAGGCTTTTTATTATAGATTATAAACCAGGTCATTATTTCGTATCTTTACAACACTATATGTTTACCACTATAATTTCTCGAAATTCACAAAAAAAGTGAACCACTACATTCTTTATAGCACATATTTTTCTGGAGATTAATTATACTTGGTTTATCTATTATTAACTTAATAACTTGTAATGCATAAACCCATGACTACCTGAAATATGAACAAATGCCATTTCCTCCATTTTACTTTTCGGCTAGTAGCAAACACAATGGAACCCACATCTGAAAGACGTAGATTCGAGTCCCACTCCCGGCGCTATAATAAATGCTCATCCTAGATCAATAATATAAAAAGTGGTAATAGCTTACATAATTCTTTATGTTTATGTGATATCATTATGTACTATTGTTTAATGACCCTACCCTTAACATGGCAAGGCAGGCACGCAGACAAACATAAAAGGCATAAAAAATTGCACTACAAAATCAAAAAATTTATGTACAAACAACAATGATCTGTTGTAATAAACATAGACCTTTATAGTTGTCATAACTCCTCAAGTTTAGCATATAGTAATTAGTCTTGCTCCTTACTTAATATACAAATCTAGCATCACATATCTTGTTAGGAAATATTTGAATTTTAAACCTAATACGAATCTTAATTATAAATATTGTTCAGAAATGAAAAAGATAAAAAAGTAGAACTTTCTATATACAAGTACATGAAATTCTACAAGATCACCTCAAACTTCAAGCTATTGATATACGCGATAAAGTCTAAACTATTCACTAAATCAAAGCGAATTGAAGCATAAATTAGATCTAATATCAAAATCACCTTTTTGTAATGAATTTTAATCAGATAATAACGACTAGCTAATTAATTTGACTTTTGATTTATATTTACAATGAAAATAAAAATGAAATGATTATTATATCTTGACTAGTTCACTCAAACCTAGTCTATGCATATACTATTCACCTATTATTTTAACTAACACTCTCTTGTTTCTCATTCCGTCAAATTCTCCATAAAATATTTGTTCCCATGGACCGAAGTCTAGTTTACCATTTGTAACTGCTATTACGACTTCTCTTCCCATGATTTGTCGCTTTAAATGGGCATCGGCATTCTCTTCTCCGGTATCGTTATGACTATATTGTTCAAGTGGTTCATGCGGAGCCAATTTTTCTAACCACTTGTAAAAATCTCTATGCAACCCCATTTCGTCATCATTTATGAATACGCTAGAAGAAATATGCATAGAATTTACCAGGCATAGTCCCTCTTTGATTTCGCTCGCTTGTAGTATTTTTTCAATTTGCGGCGTAATGTTAACTAACTGAAACCGTGATGTTGTATTAAGCAAAAGATACTCGGTTTTGGATTTCATTTATTGTTATAAACATATAACAGTTTAAAAATATAATATATGAAAGCTAATATTTCGGAATTCTAATGTTTGTATTTTTGACAAACTAATTTAGATTCTATATATCCATGTTTGCAGAGTAATTATGGATCAGATATTCAAATTGATTATCCTCTTTTGCTCAATGCCTAAATATGTAAGGACCAGCAAGATGTCAAAAAATGCACAAAAATATTTTCATATGCTGAATTTACTAAACTGAATTCTTTATACTAATTTGGTTATTTGATATTGTGATGGAGACTTGCACAGTATAACGTTGTACGATTTAATGTAATAGGGAGAGTAATGGTAGGTGCCACGATGATATCAAATGAAGCTGTAAAAACGATTGATTCGAACAAGAAACAAATAAAGAAAGAGTGACTTAGAAAGTTCATGTAAAAAGAAGGGATAAATTGAAAAACTTTTGAATCTTTTCCGCAGGAGAGAAAAGTCAGTGCTACTAATAATGAAATTATTCCTATCATTATAAGAATCAGGCTTATTGATGAGAGTACAGTCAAAGTAGAATATATGAAAGTAGAAGATAAGAATACTAATTTAAATAACGATATAATGAAAGAAGAATGTTTCTTAACTGCATCTGGAGCACGACTAAGTAATTTGGAAATTCCAAACTAATAGAATATTAGAACAAGTGATCAGTTTATAAAAAGATCATCAATTGCCTAATAATATAATATTCATTATGGTAAATATGATCATTTGAATTTAAGCATATTGTAATGAATGCTCGGAGCAAAAAAATCACAATTTTGCATGGTGGTAAACATACTTAGACATCGTAGATCTTGTTGATCGGTTAACACAGAATAGCAGGAACATAAATATCTGTGTTCTTTTAGAAAAGAATGTCGAGAAAGTAAACAAATTACTATCCAAAGACATTTAACTAATTAAGATTCTACAGGTTCAAATTCTCAGATATATAGACCGTTATCAACAACAAGTATCTAAATGGTAGTCCATAAAGAAGAATTTCGAAAGTAAGAGAACTCGATCTAGAGACAGAAGGTATAGAACATAATCTGTAGGAGAGTTAAAGGTTAAAGAATGTCTGCATGCAAAGTGTTTCTAACCCAGTTGTATATGAAGTAAGTTGTTGATCACTCTTGAATCCGGTAACAAACTATTATGATACTATTATATTAAACAACTTCTTATCGAAATATCACCAAGTCCCATTATAATGGACTTTCTAGTGCAATTTTTATGATTCTACCTCTTTCATCAGTCGGCTCAAATGAAAGTGATATGAAAGAGCAATGATATAATTTAGAATCGAGTATAAAGATACATCCAATTGGTATTCTCTAAACGAGTGAGAGATACTCATTCTGGACTTATTGATGAAGAAAGTGAAAAAATTTGGTTGTTGCTTCCTTACCTTTTCAGACGCCACGCGAAAGAAGTCATAAAAATATTTTCAATAGCCATAAGGGCAGGTCTTAAGGCAAAGGATCTAAATGATTCCGACTTGAATATCTAATCCAACTAATATGATATGACATGTTATCGTATCTTTTCAGTTTGAATCTTTAGTAATTTTTATATCTAATCTATAATGAGACTTTTTTAAGGTAATTAGACCTAGTTAAAAAATATTTAATAACTTCAATTTTTGTCATAATTTTTCTCGCATAGATATGAATAATCATATTGCAAATACAATAAGAAATCAAAAACTACTTGAAAAAAGGTTATTACAAGAGATGATTTTGAAAAAGGAATTGATTATGTTTGTGGCGTTGATGTATCTTACAATGGACGAATTGCAAGTGCTTCTGCTGTTGTAGTAAGAAAGATAGATCTAAAAGTAATCGAAATTGTTATAACTAAAAACGAGATAAAACATCCATACTTACCCGGATTATTAGTATTAAGAGAATTGGATCCTGTTTTGGAGACCTTGAAACTATTGAAGAATTCTTTTCAACTTTTATTAGTCGATGGCCATGGAGTACTTCATCCCAGAAGATGTGGATTGGCTTCGTATGTTGGAGTAATTACAAATAATCCAACGATCGGAGTTGCAAAAAATTTACTGTATGGTACTGTGGGCGCGGATGATTTTGTAAGATATGATGGAAACATGCTTGGATTTGCCATAAAAAGAGAGAAGCATTCAAGGAAAACAATATACATAAGCACTGGTCATAGAGAAAGTTTATCTACATCCATACAATTAGTCAAAGCTCTAACTAGATCAGGCAATTTTATTCCCAAGCCTCTTAAGATTGCAGACTTTGTTTCAAAAAACTTTTGCGAACTATGATCAAGGTCAAATCTTCTGGATCCTGTTAATTCATTGAATGTTTAACCTTAAGTAATACAGTTATAGCTAGATAATCGAATTGCATTTCAAAATTCAATTATTCTATGTAAATGTATGTGATTGTTATCTTCGCTCAGGAAAATATTAATTCGTCATACATCTTCGAGAAATTTTATTGAACTCATACCCATTAAACAATGCATTAGGCAGTCACATTGCAATTTAGTAAGATCATATTCTTTGACAAAGATATATTTTCTTCTCTACAACATAATTCTAATTCATCCTTTTCAGCATCTTCATATATTTGAAACAAAGAATACTCTTTTGTTATTTTGACAGAAATGGAGTTTGCTTGCAATAATTATAGTGAAGAATTAGCAACATCAACTACAAAGTACGATCTTCCAATAATAAAATATCTATTTGACATAATTGCGGCATCCAAGCAAGTACTATAGTATAAGTCTAAAAATAAGAGTTTTATTCTCTAAAACTATCAGTAAATCATATTCTTCTAGAGTCTCGATTAAATCGGCGATAATAATGAATTATTGCCTGTTACTACATATCAAATCTAGATTTACAATATCTTTATCACATGACGATTCTGGTTTGGTTGACTATGTTTATACTCAACCAGACAAAGGCTAAAAATCACTCCTAAGGCACACTAGAGTGATAAAGTAAAATGAAATTTTAGTAATTGTGTTTATAAAGATAATGTAACATCTAAATCGTTGAATGATCCTCAAAAAAAATTCATATAATTCCAACGGTAATTTTATTTTCTGAAAATATGCAGATTTTTGTTGAGGGTGGTAGATGTACCCATCGGTTCACTCAAAAGGAAACACCGTCTAATTTATTCAAAGATGATGTACCATATTCGGTTAGGTAGTATCTACTTCATAATCACATAGTGCTGGCTTTAACTTTGTAGAAGGTTATCAACAGTCAAGATACAAAAAGCAGATAATTCAGAAAATACTCGAATATTGAAGTATTTTCTGCCAATAATCACGAAATTCTTTTCCTTAAGATCTAAACTTTGGGACAGACAGACCTGTTGAACAATATTCTTAGAAGTAATATGATATAAATAATTTGATAATTAAAGATTTCAAAATTAGATCTTAAATCGCTACTTGAATAAAGGAGATTGTTAAATTTATGAAGCAACTTTAAAGTACTGTGACTTAAATGATATAAAAATCCTTCATGAATAGTAAATGCATCAGTATCAAAGATTAAGTTTTAGGTCAAAAAACAAACTAATTCTCTTGAAAGATACTATCTATATATATTTACATTATTTTCAAATAACTTTACTTATGAACTGACGTTATTGAGAAAAGATCTTTCAATCAATTTATCTTCTCTGTCATTAAGTCTAAAAAGAGAGACGACTTAATTGAAGACTACTTGTACCAAAAATATTTTTAGAAGTTATAGAATAACTTTTGGTAATTTGAAAAGCATTCAGTTTAATTTTAACGCTTTTCTAATTTGTTCTATCAAATGATCAAAAAAATGATTTTAATCTTGTGCCAATGCATTGTTTCCACTATTTACTTGATTTTGGAAACTAACATTATCACAAGATACGATTGCATCTTCACCGGATACACATTGTGAATTTTGACGGGAAGATTGGGATTGACCTATTCCTTGGTTTGAGCTATTACCGTCGTCATCGTCGTCATCTCCGCCGTTTTGAGCTGCTGCGTTGTTACCAGAATTCTCTTGGTTCTGTAGGCTTATGTTGTTGCAAGAGTTACCCAAACTACCACCTGCTACACATTGTGAATTTTGACGGGAAGATTGGGATTGACCTATTCCTTGGTTTGAGCTATTACCGTCGTCATCGTCGTCATCTCCGCCGTTTTGAGCTGCTGCGTTGTTACCAGAATTCTCTTGGTTCTGTAGGCTTATGTTGTTGCAAGAGTCATTGGTATCACCGCCTGAAACACATTGTGAATTTTGACGGGAAGATTGGGATTGACCTATTCCTTGGTTTGAGCTATTACCGTCGTCATCGTCGTCATCTCCGCCGTTTTGAGCTGCTGCGTTGTTACCAGAATTCTCTTGGTTCTGTAGGCTTATGTTGTTGCAAGAGTCATTGGTATCACCGCCTGAAACACATTGTGAATTTTGACGGGAAGATTGGGATTGACCTATTCCTTGGTTTGAGCTATTACCGTCGTCATCGTCGTCATCGTCGTCAATTGATTTTGAACCAAATTCACCATCATAATCTTCTCCATAATGAACTCTTAGGTTCTTATCACATGCTTCCTCATTATCCTCATAATAATCCTCATCATCTTTACACTGATCAACATCTGTCCCATAGTGTGCAAATGCACTTTGATAACTTGATGTTGCTGGACCAAAAGTCATTAATGCAGCAAATACTGCAACAACTAATACTGAAGTTAATTTCGTGTCGATTGACTTTAACATTTTATTCCTGTTTTCTTTTGCAATAATATATAATATAATAATTTTTGAATATACTTTGCAAATTTAATTCTGGTTAAAATTTTTATAAAAATTTTCTGTAATTTTCTTATCAAACTTATTAATATAGGACTTGTTGTTTTAATTTTCCTAAATGTATTATAAACCATGTGAAGTATATTTGAATGAATTTGTTATAGGAATTGAGGGCAAAAATTAAGAAGCTCACATATCTTCACACATTATGCAAAAAAGCTACGTTTGTTTTATTGGGTCAAGTAATATACAGTCATTATAGCATACATACAGCAGTCCACAATAGATAATAATACTAACCTTTCAGATATTCAATTATCGGACAACCAAAGTATTTATTATATTAACAAACAAATAGCATTGTTTGGATATTAGGTACTGCCGAATCTAATAGCGGATCTGCCAGTATAATGAATATTTTTGAAGATAGTAATAAGGTATTTGGCAAATCGACAGATTCTCCAATATTAAATAGTACCAACGATGGAAGTGTAAATCTTGATGTTATGATAAACTCGGATAAAAATATAATATAAACAAAGAATTCATCTTCACTTGGATCAATATTTACCCTCAAGTATTTTTACCAAAACGATCCTAACCTCCATTCTCCCTTAACAATGAATAATTAATGACAGGAAGTTTCATTTTCTGATTTTTATTATCCATTCAGATAATTTATGTACTGTGTGTATGTATTACACAGCGTATTTGCTGTACTTGATAGTCAATAAATACTATACTTAATATGAAGAAGAGAACAAATTTGCCATAAGGAATTAAGAATATGAAGTACAAAATTTTATGAGTTCAATTGGGATACAGCATTTATATATCATCATAAAAAATCCGAGATCATGTATTATTCAATTTCTCCAAATTGCCCTTGATTTTCTTTAATGTTCGAAATATTTGTTTACTATCGTCATATTCAGATACAATCTTTTTGTATGATAATTCGAGATCATCTTGTATTTTTTGATTAACAGATTTTTCATTATCATTATTCTCCAGATAAATCTCTATTCCTAAATCCTTATTAACTAATTTTACACTAGATCGATGACCAACAATATTAGCGGACATAGAGGGTTCAAAATATAGGTTGAATGGCTTGAACTTTTTATCATCTGAAGTGTATATTATACTGATCCCCACTTTGTTCCCTATTGGTTTCTAAAATTGCTTATAAAGGTTACTCGAATAATTAATTCTGTGTTGTGAAGGTTTTTTTGCTAAAAGCTTCCTATTAAAACTTGATCACTACCTTGATTATAAAAATTGTTGAATAGTAAAATAAAAATTTTGAGAAAAAAGCTGTTTCTACTTACGTGTAGGTGATTTTGATTTTGTCTTTGTTATTGTTCTTTTTACTACAGGCTCACTAGTTTCACTCTTTTTAGGTGTTGCTTTTGTTGCTTTTGTTGTACTCTTTTTAGGTGTTGCTTTTGTTGCTTTTGTTGTACTCTTTTTAGGTGTTGCTTTTGTTGCTTTTGTTGTACTCTTTTTAGGTGTTGCTTTTGTTGTACTCTTTTTAGGTGTTGCTTTTGTTGGTGTTTGTTTTTTGTCCAATAATCAATCTATTATAGGGTATTAAATAAATTTATTGGCTCTTATTTGAATTTAAATTCAATAAAAATGTAGTAACGATCTCGTCATTGTTAAAAATAACAGTTCTGGCAAAAAAATTCAATGAAAAAGCACATTATTAAGTCAAAGATCATCTTAACGAGTTATTGATTTACGTAATAACGTACAACATGACTAAGATATGAACATCTGTTTCTAAATCAATTATCAAAATAGCAATAGGAATATCCGATAAATTAACTAAGATAATTAAATTAGATATTATATTTCGAATAATTACTTAATTAGAATTCTACATTAGAGTTACAACTTGATTTTCATAACGTGAATAAGACAGTACAATAGAAAGGTGTTTTGAACTAATGGTAATTTAAAGATCTAAGTTTGGTAAACAATTATGAATCTACTAAGTTTATGTACGCAGATTTTTCTTATAATATTGCAATAACAATATTCAAAATCGGTTGTCAACTATTTTACTTACTACTATGATGCAATTGTGAATAATAAGAGATTGATATATCATGTATTTGTATGGTATGAATTACGATGAAATTTAGTATGCCTCTTTCTCAAGTTATTATAAAATGGGTCAATATACTGACAAAGACATTCTTCACAATGAAAAACAATAATTAATCAATAAAATGCTAAGATAAACATCCTAATGCAAGTCTTTGATTTAATAGAGCTAATTCAAGGATTGGATTACTCTGCAATTTTTCTATTGACCTTTGTTTCTGCAATATTAATTATTGTTCCAATTCCATATTTCCCAGTTCTCATGACTGCCGTTTTGGTCACAGATTTGGATCCCAATGCAATAATTTTGATTGGGGCACTGGGGGCTGTAACCGCGAAATCTATAGTTTATATGATAAGCTATTATGGAGCAAATATAGGTAACCTAAAGAGAAACTTTAATGAAGAAGAGTATCCAGAAACCTTTAGGATTCTAAAAAAGTATGGCGGTGTGGCGATATTTTTGGCTGGAATTACTCCCATTCCTGACAATATAATCTTTATTCCATTTGGAATGTATAGATACAGTCGCATAAAGTTCATTTTCATAACTTTTTTCTCAAAATTACTTTTAAACACTATAGTAGTATGGGGGACACTGATAATCGGCAAACCCATAATTGGAAACTTTTCTGAAGTGTCATTGAATATGAATACATTAATTATTGCAATACTAATATCAGTAATTTTATTTAGTTTTCTTTTCATATTATTCTTAAAGATTAGATGGGCAGTTTTTTTGGAGAGTTTCTTTGTAAAAATTAAAAAGCTAAGAAAGGACAAGTCTTGAACTTATAGATTATTTACATTACTTCACGAGAAGAAATATGGATGAAACAAATATCATTTAGTAGCAAGATTATTATGAAAATCTAGCAGAATAACGATATATGGATATCTTTACTTACTCGAATGTGAATGAGGTTTCCGAGGCAGAAATTGTAATTATAGGCGTACCTGATGAATCAAAATCTCATTCCAAAAGAAAAGGCACGAGTAAAGGTCCAGATATTCTTAGAATGGTAACCAATGAATCAAACTTTTTTGAAAGAGAAGGAAGTATTATTCCAATTTGTCCAATGCGTGGTAATTTGAATAAGAAACACATTTTTGATTACGGTAATGTTGATAGGAAGGAGTTATACAGAACAGTATTTGATCTAGTTTCGAATAATAAGATTCCAATAGTTATAGGAGGAGACCATTCGATCACCACTATTATATTACAAGCTATCGGTAATTTGATTGGAAAAGTTGGCCTGTTATATTTTGACGCACATCCAGATTTTGTTTCCTCTACAACTAATTATTATGGATCTGTCTTAAGTGATTCATCGGAGTGGATAGACTTTAAAGAAAGCGTATTAATAGGAACAAGATCTGCGGAAGCAGAAGAATTAGAAAATGTACAAAAGTCTGGATTAGAAATTATAACACCTCTAGATATCAATGAAAAAGGAATTTCGAATATCTTGGACAAAATAAAATCAAAACATCATAAAGGCAAGAAATACATTTCCATTGATCTAGATTGTTTAGACCCTGCGTATGCACCAGGAGTTTCGGTTCCTTCTGCAGGGGGTATTTCTAGCATTGATTTAATATCGCTTATTAAATTAACAGTTAGCTTGGGTATTGTTGGCATGGACATAGTAGAACTCTCTCCTGATTTTGATGTAAATAACATAACTTCACTCCTAGCATCCAGGCTATTGCTCGAGTCTATTGCATCTATTAAAACCAGTTGATGTTAGCTAGAATTTGACAACTTATAGTATTTCAACGATCAAAAATTGTATTTAATTAATCATGAGCAAGTCTTCTGATAAAGCAACTACTCGATCGAAAGTATTTTAATTAAGAAATTAATCAAAATGACAAGAGTAGAAAACCATTTTTCCTACCAATGTTTAAAATTTTCAGCAAAATTCATCTAGAAGTAGAAGGTATAAAATCTGTTAAATTAAGTTCTGTTGTATACAAACTGATTAACGAAATAAAGATGTCATTTAGTGACATTGACAGGACTAAACCAAATAGAAGAGATCAATAGGATGATCTCGGCAAGAATTTGTAAGCACAGTCATCAGCACAAAATGGTTTACATATTGATTGATGTTGAATTTAAGAAAGTTATAGGTGTTATTACTGTAGTCAATTCTGATTCTATTGTCGATCGGGATACAAAAGGTAATCTTTGTGGATCTCATATCGTTCTCTAATATTAGTTACATCATGGCTATTGTGACACTTATAAGAATTACATCCCTAGGTATGGTAATTAGGTTTGAGATTCCTAAAAAGATAGGAATAGAACCAGGATTAACCTTTTCGGCTTTTGGATAAACACTTGTAATGTTCGTAGTGGCAACAATTATTTTCGACTTTCTTCTAATTTATGGCATAGTTACACTCGTTGGTATACATAGAAGAATGTTGACCCACTATAAGATGATCCTAAGAGGTAAAGAGATTGTCAAAGATAACATCAAAGAAGAATTAAAATGGATTAAAGTAATCATTCAAATAAAAACTATTGCGACATGACACTGACGGTTTTTGATTTATGTAAGACAAACCCAATAATCTAAGCTAAATCCTCCAACTTTATTCGCTAATAAAATGTTAACAGGTGGTAATATACTATGTATCTATAGGAATTTAGAATATAAACAAAAACAGTAATAATATTTACTAGATTGGTGAATTCATGATTTTTTGATTCACGAAAAAACAGATAAAAGAAAAATGTACGTTATCTCAATGCTGTATCAAAAGAAGATGTACAACTCAAATAGACATATAGCGATATGCAAGGTAACTAATTCGCTTAACAGATATAACATAATAACTATTCTCTTCGACGTTTTTACTTTCCCAATACCGATAATCTTCTAATCAATTTCATTTGTAAATAGCTAATAATTCTATTTTTATAATAAATGGAATAAATTTTATAAATTGATTTTCAAACTTATCAACCGCCATTGATCAAAATACTTGCTTTCCCAGACATTGAATTTCAAGAGAATTCATGATACCGTTGTACAGAGAACATATTGCTCACTTGAAGCACCTTAATAACAAGATTCATAGAAATGTATTTTAGACCTAAAAATCAGATCGTTATCATCTCCAATTTTTAACTCATATCGCTATAACTACACTCCAGAACTCGAGAAGAAAATATGCTTGGATGCTAAAGAACTATACATTGTGATTATTATTGATTCCATTTTGAGCGACGACAAATAGTACGGAGCTATACCGTGGTTTTGATGAACTTTTTATTGTAATTGAGTCTCAGAATCCTACAAATATTTAGATGTTATTGTATTATTCCCATGAAAATGATTTTTAGATGTGATGAAATATTGATGGCTCGTACGCAAACAATAAACCCTTGGATCACTAATCCATTTATCTAAACTCTATCAATATTTGTGCCCATTAAATATTTGCTTAAAAATCTATTCTTATTCCTTGGAGAGTTTAGCACTATGGGCATTTATTGGACTAAATTTGATGTTAATTCTAATAATTGTGTGTTTACGAATGATTTAGGTGGTTCATATCATTCTATACAAAAAAATAAATGATTACGGTAATTATAAGATGAGATATCTTTTATTCGTCTTCGCTGTTAGACAAGTCATATGCACCATGCTGTAAACAAGATTATAAACTATATTTTTATAAACTGTATTTCATGTATGTTATTATTTACAAATGCGAATATATGATTTACATATGGTAACTTGTAGTTTATTATCAAGTAAAGATATCCACATAATGCATGTTAAAGAGTACCTTTGACTACATTACAACAATTTGTTATGTTTGGTTAATTATTATTGGTTTCTTTATAGTTATTACACTTGAAATCTTAATAACAGTGGGAGTGATATTTCCTATTCTCATCATGATCGTACTAAATAGAGAAAGAAGAGTCAACCTTACTAACCGGTAGTCAAGGTGTAAAGAAAAGATAGAAGTACAAGATTGATCATGATAATAATTAGAAGGATGAGATGCGTAGTAGATATCGCGTATTTCTCTCTGTGCATCATCATTATTTCCCAACCTTCCATTTGTATGAACCATATCCTTTTAATGTCTCAAAAGTATTGGCATTTTTTCGAGTTCTCTTCTAACCAAACATGTACCTTTACAAGATGAATAAGGAATATATAACTACAACACATCATTGATTGGTTCTCATCTGGCTGAACCACTAATTTGGTTAGTTTGTTATTTATATTCTGAATACAATTTTTTAAATCCTGGTCTTTTTATTGTCGCAAGAATATACTAACGGAATGATTTCGAAAAATGGCCGCCATTTTGAATTTACATGCCATAAATATTTCCTTAATAAAATTTTTTCATTAGACAATTGAAAAGCTTTTAATCAAATATGACATTATTTTACTCATGAAACTGGATGGAAGAGTAGCTATAATTACTGGTGCATCTGGAGGCATTGGAAAATCAGCAGCTAAAAAGATGCTGGAAGAGGGTAGCAAGGTAGTTTTAGTTTCGAGAGATAAAAACAGATTAAAAAAAGTTGTCGAAGATATAGGCAGGAGTGATAATCTAATATATGCAGCAGCAGACGTTTCTCACGAATCTGAAGTATTGAGTGTTATTGAACAAACCTTAACTGCATTTGATAAAATAGATATTCTAATTAATTGTGCTGCTATAATTAACGATCCCACACCATTCCATTTAATGACCGAAGATCAGTGGAGTAATCTGATCAATGTCAACCTTAAAGGTACATTTCAGCCCATCAAAGCAGTAATTCCTATTATGATGGAACAAAAATCAGGCAACATAGTAAATATATCATCATTGTTAGGAATGAGGGCTATTCCTAAGGTACCTTTTTCAGTATATGGGGTTACAAAAGCAGGGATCATAATGCTGACGAAAAGCATAGCAGTAGAATATGGGCAATACAATATAAGATGCAATTGTATAGCACCTTCAACTATTCGAAGCCCTATAATGGAACCATATTTACAAGACGAAAATGCAAAAAGGATGTTAGAGGGATCATTCCCTTTAAAGAGGATTGGAGAACCTGAGGATGTTTCTAATGCAATTTTATTTTTAGTTTCTGAAGATTCAAATTGGATAACAGGATCCGTAATGGCTCTGGATGGAGGAATATCAGCCAAATTATGATGTTTTTAATCATCTAAGCTCCTTTAATATTCTATAAACGAACTTAATAATAACAAGTCCTTAGTGATTGAATTGACAAAAAGATTATTGTAATGCATATCAACGGATCATCTGATTTATCAATCCATCAAAAATTTAAAAATCATACATGAGTACGAATCATTAATGGGTTTGAATTTGAAGCCACTGGTTATTTCTAATCCTATTAGAATTTCCGATTTGGTTGGAAAGGTAGTCGCGGTCGATGCATTTAATGTAATTTATCAATTCTTGGCAACGATCAGAGGTCCAACTGGAGATTTACTTACAGATACTCACGGAGAACCTACGAGTCATCTTAGCGGACTTTTTTATAGGAACATAAATTTACTTTGTGACGGAGTTAAGATGGTATATATTTTTGACGGGGAACCCCATGAATTGAAAGCCAAAGAAATCAATAGAAGGAAAAAGGCTAAGGAAGAAGCTTCTGAAAAATATAATCTGGCCATAGAGGAGGGAAGGATGGATGATGCAAAAAAATTTAGTCAGGGTACTTCAATTTTAACTTCCAAAATGATTGAGGAATCAAAATACTTGTTATCCTTACTGGGAATTCCATATATAAATGCAATATCTGAAGGAGAAGCAACTGCAGCATTGTTGTCAAAGAAGGATCTGGCTTACTCGTGTGTAAGTCAAGATTATGACTCTATATTGTTTGGTGCAAAAAGATTAATAAGAAATTTGACTATTAGTGGGAAACGGAAGATCCCAAATAAAAACGCGTATATAGATATTGTCCCTGAAATCATAGAATATGATCAAGTCTTAAAAATCAATAATATAACCCATGAACAACTAGTAGATATTGGAATCCTTATTGGAACCGATTTTAATCCTAATGGATTTAATGGCATTGGTCCTAAAAATGCTTTAAAACTAATTCAAAAATATAAGAAACTCGAGGATATAGAAAAAATAAAAGATGAATTATCAAATACTCCATATAAGGAAATTAGAGAGATTTTTTTGAATCCTAATGTTGCTAATATTGAGGATCTAAATATCCAATTTAAGGATTTAGAGAAAGAAAAAATATTGAAATATCTTTGCGATGAGAAAAGTTTCTCTATGGAAAGAGTTGCTAATTACCTAAGAAGACTGGAAAAAAATGTTATAAAAAAAAGCGAGTCTCTTGACAAATGGTTTTGATACTCTAAAATCATTATTAAATATGAATTTATGGTAGATTTTAATCATCTTAGAGTATAATTCTTCATTTTGAATCCAGCTTAGATTTTTTTAATGCACTATTCTTTTCCGATTTGAATCTTTCTAACTCATATCTATTCATATCCACAAATTTGATACCCTCTGATATTATAGGATGGACATATTTTATCAATGAGTATATTTGTTGACATGTTTTCCTATAATCGGGATGACCCTGAGGAGTCGTACGCAACTCGATCATATGACATGCCTCACGAAGGTTCATTTTTATAAAGTATGGATATCTATAAGCAAAGTTAACGACATATTGTGCTTCATGGGGCATCGAACTGGCTATCGATTTGTAAGTATCATCACTAACATACATACAATCTATATAGTCTTTTTCTATACCTAATTCAATTATTTCCTTAGGAATATCGAATCCATATTTAGTTGATAATAATTGCCTGCTCATGGTTAAAAGCCTATGTCGGTGAAGATCCCTAAACATACCATAGTTTGTTGTTAATTGAAAAGAATAATCGATCATCTCGAAAGCTCTTCCCGGTCTGTGTCGTCTATTTTCTCTGAACTTAAAATAAGCACGAATGATTTCATGGCGTTTTTCTATAGGAATATTTGCAACATATTCTAACAACTCGGCCATAGTGAGATTTACTCCATATTCATGTAATATGAAGGAAGCCAATCTTACTTCAGCCTCAACATTAGGTAGATAATGTAGTAATCTAACATTTACAACTGTATTCTTGTTATTGTCTACTATATCTTGAATAGTATCATTTGCAGTAATGTTATAAGAATTATGATCAAAGATCTCGTCTAGAATTTTTGAAATAGATTCTTTAGTTTTACTAAGATAATTTGCATTGGATACACTATGTACATTCCTAGATCGTCTAATGAATGGTTCAATATATTTTTTCATTTCATTGTATAATTGATCACCCAATCTCTTAATTTCGGTCAATTCTGAAGAATTCATTTTAAACAAAAGATATTCAAAAGCTCTTCCATTTCCAGCTATTGCAAGATTCGTAAGAGTAGATGATGGGAGAAGGTTTCTCAGTATATCTAATGCTTTGGCCTTTATGGATGAATTGTATATTTTATTTGCAACATCTATATCTGTTGAATTTCTCAGACTATAAAAGGGACTATCATTATTTTTTTCAGAATCATAAAATACCAAATTGTCAATTGGAGTTTTTTCTTTAAGATACTGTTGCATAGATTTTATATTTTTGGCATAAATATCGAATGCCAGATCACAAGACTTCACATAACTATCAGCATAAATTGATGACATAATTCGATTGTCTCTATAATATTTATATAACCCGTTAATTTTTTTATCAAAGGCTACATAACGTGACGACTTTTCCAAAAAAGACAGACCTATTCTGTGATCTTCTATTTTTTGTGCGGAAATATTTGAAATCCACTCTAATGCACATTGAGCCGTACCAAGCTCGGCTACAGAATCATCACCATAGTCTAAAAGAACCCTATTGTAAAATTCTAGACCCCTATTTGGATTTGATAGGAATTCATCGATATAGACCCTCCTCATCGTTTTATCAGTTCTAGAATATCTGGACATCAAAGCACCACGATCAACTTGATTTGGGGTAATTATTGCAAATACATTATCTTCAGAGTTAGAAAAATGTGATTCTAATTGTTTTTTTTCGAAGTCATTAAATTTTTCGTAATTCATATTATATTACATAATCGTTTTCATGTATGTTTGAAATATTAATGTTGACTAAATATTACAATATTATAAAATTTTTTTCACACAGTGAGCATTATACTGCTCTAATAATGAAAATACATGAGCGAATTAAAGCTCGAATTTGTCAGTAAGAAAGTTAAAGATATGTATGGAACATACATCGGTAAAGTAGTAGGGATCATTACAGATATAGAAGGATCCATAGAATCGGTCAGTGTGGATTGTGGCTCTAGTGGAGTAAAGAATTTGCCATATGAACAACTATTGGTTCAGGGGGATTATGTTATTTTCATCCCGCGATGGAGACTGGATGCACAAAAACTATTAAGAGAGAAATCGTTAACGTTGAAAAGGATTAAGGCATTACAGGAAATTGTAGCCGATAACGATAGTATGAAAGACGATGCAGAACTGATATACTTAAAATATGAAAAAAGGCTGGATGATTTAGGAGACAGTACAAAAGAAATCATAGAGAGATTGAATCAAAGAATATCAGAAATTGACATGGAATCCAAGAGAATAAATTCGATTCTTTTTGATGCCAAGTTACAATATAAAAGTAACGAGATAACTGAAGATATTTATCAACAAATAACTATGCATACTAATGAATTAATAGAACATGTAAATTTAGAAAAAACCGAAATTAATAATATTATCAATAAGCTAACTCAACAAACAGTCGACAATACAGCCACTACCAATAATAATGATCAATTAACTGTTCAAACCGACGATAAGGAAGAAGTAATAGAATATAATGTCCAGAAGACAGATCATGAATCCGAACAAACCATAAATTATGATCATGACATTCAACAAGAACAACAGAGAGAGATAGGAACAGATACAGAAAGAACAGAAGAATCAAGTAATGAAGTTGCTAGCTATGTTGAAGCGTCGATGGAAAATACAATCAATAATCAAGACACTACACACATAATGGCTACCAATAATTGAAGTGATTTTGATTCAAAAGAGCGAGAATACAATAATTCTCTAGTATTTTAATTTCAGATTTCTATAATAGTTCTTCTTCATTTATTTGCAATATTTTTAAGGGATATACGAAACATAATAATTTAAGTAAAATTAAGAAAATATAAGGTATTGCTTACTTTTGTGCTGTTGAACTCAACAATTCCCCAATCTCATTGTGCATCTTGAGAAAGTTCAATCCTTTTTCTGTCGTTTTATAAGCCTGAGAACCCTCAACATACTCGATTAGATTATTTTCAATTAACACAGATAAATACTCTCGTAATTGTGCATAGCTCAAAAATGCTTTATACATTATTTTTGTTTTGGTAGCACCACCATTGGCTGCATCGAGAATCATGGCCACTATTTCAGTTCGGCTTCTATATTTCACAGTTTATTTTCGTTCTTTCTATTTATTTTAATTTATTGCAACAATCCTACATAACATTCGTACATAAGTTTATTACCATGGCAAAAAACTGCGGTAGTTACAATGCTTTGGTGATAATTTTAACGTCGTGGAAACTATCTTTTCCATGCACGAATTTAATGCGGATATCATGGCAGATTGACTTGTAAAAAAAGAATTTATGTTAAGGTAATTTATCATTTTCCGATGGATGATCCTCATGTCAACAATGACACAAATCAACAAATCATCTCCCTGGAAGGAATTAAGATAAAACAAATAAAGGATGAAGCTAGACAAGATCCAAATCAATTCTGGTCAGATTGTGCGAAAAACTTGGTATGGTTTAAAGAATGGCAGCAAGTATTGGATTGGAATTATCCTTTTGCTAAATGGTTTGTTGGAGGAAAATTAAATGCGGCCTATAATTGTCTAGATAAACATTTGACTACAAAGAAGAAAAACCAAGCAGCTATTATCTGGGAAGGTGAAGATGGAGAGTCAGTTACTATTACATACAACCAATTGTTTCGTAGAGTAAATCAATTAGCTAATTCATTCAAAAGAATGGGGATTAAAAAGGGAGATAGAATTACAATATATCTTCCAATGATACCCGAATTACCGATATCAATGTTAGCTTGTGCAAGAATAGGAGCTATTCATTCGGTCATTTTTTCTGGGTTTAGTTCTCAATCGATCATAGACAGAGTAAACGATGCAAAATCTAAAATAATAATTACAGCAGACGGCGGATATAGAAGAGGAAAAATAGTCCCATTGAAAAGAATAGTTGATGAGGCCGTAAAAAATACACCCTCTATCGAAAAAGTGATCGTCGTCAAAAGAACCCATGAGGATTTAATTATGGGAGAAAATGATATCTGGTTTGAAAACCTGGTAAACAAAGAATCAAGTTTTTGTCCACCGGAATGGATGGAAAGTAATGATCCATTATTTATATTATATACTTCAGGAACTACCGGTAAACCTAAAGGGGTTGTACATGGAAGTGGCGGATATTTAACTCATTTATATATTTCGGCAAAATGGGTATTTGATTTTAATGCAACCGATATTTTCTTCTGTACAGCAGATATAGGGTGGATAACAGGACATAGCTATATTGTATACGCTCCCTTGATGCATGGAGTGACCGAAATTATTTATGAAGGTGCTCCGGATTTTCCCGACCCAGATCGATATTGGAAAATAGTCGAAAAACACGGTACAACCATCTTGTACACCACTCCAACAGCACTGAGATCGTATATGAGATATGGAAATGAAATACCTAATTCTTACGACTTATCTAGTCTAAGACTGCTAGGTACCGTAGGAGAACCAATAAACCCTGAAGTCTGGAAATGGTATTTTGATGTAATCGGGAAAAAAAATTGTCCAATAATAGATACATGGTGGCAAACTGAAACCGGCGGAATCATGATAAGCATGTGTCCAGGGATTGAAAACTTAAAAATGAAACCTGGGTCTGGATCGTTTTCATTACCAGGAATTGAGATTGAAATAGTCGATGATAGAGGTATAAAGATAGAAGATGGTAAAAAAGGATACCTCACAATTAAGAAACCATGGCCAGGAATGCTTATATCATTGTGGAATAACAAAGAAAGATATAAAGAAACATATTGGCAAAAGGCAGAGAATAGTTTCTTTACAGGGGATTTTGCATATCAAGATAATGATAAATATATATGGGTATTAGGAAGAGCGGATGATATTTTAAAGGTCGCTGGTCATAGGTTGGGAACTATAGAGTTAGAAAGTGCATTTGTATCCCATCCATCAATAGCTGAAGCAGCGGTTACTAGTAAAAGGGATAAAATCAAAGGTGAAACCATCATAGCATTCTTGGTATTAAGAAAGGAAATCCAGCCAACGCAAAATCTAAGCATAGAAGTAAATGAACACATTAAGCGTACGATTGGACCCATTGCATCTGCTGAAAAGATATACTTTGTAAACAAGTTACCAAAAACACGAAGTGGTAAGATAATGAGGAGACTTTTAAAATCTATTGTGAACAAAGAAACTATTGGTGACATCTCAACTCTTGAAGATGAGGCATCTATTGAAGAAATATCTCATGAATTAGATGCAATCAATAAACAAATATGACGGTACTATTTTACCTTTACTCTTTTAATTTTCGACTTATTTTAAGGCGTGTCCCTCTAGATAATTATTTATAGAAATTATGACATTAAAGAGATAATAACTTCAAAAATTTCATGTATGAACATATTTCATCCATCCAAAACTCAGTATACGAACCCATGTAATAAATAAATTATTTATGATTAGGATCAAGCAGAAATTATTTCTAATTTTGAATGTTCGGATATGTTGTGGTACTGAATAAATCCAGACGCACCTGCTAATATAAACTTTGCAGGATTAGTGTTTTTAAAGGTGCATTCTGATGAATCAAGAATAGTCTCACAAGGTTGGGCATTTTTTTTAAGGTAAACAAGATCACCCTCTTGATCAAACCACATCAAATCTATAGGAAATCTAATATTTAATAGCCACATAGCATATAAGTCAGGTTTATCATAAATTAGTAGTAATCCAGAATCAGGACTTAGTTTTTCGTCTCTAAAAGTTAACCACCTTTTTCGATCAAAATCCGTATCAGCGATTTCAACTGTCAAGAGTTCATCATCTATTTTTATTGTTCCTTTCGAAAAATCAAAGTCCTTATTTACTATATCTGATGGAATAAATAAAATTCCTAATATTCCTATAATGAATGCTGAAATAATGACTGGAATAAGGAGAGTTATTTTTTTTACCATCGCTTAAATATTAAAAAATAGAGGTATTTTAAGAATGACTATAAAATGAAATATTAATAGTACAAAAGCAAAAATTAAAAAATCGAGAATTGGCTAAGTCTGTGATTCCCCACAAGCTGGACATAACTTGATGTTTTTAGACATTTTTGAACCACATTCAATACAATATCTAAATTCACTCTTGCTCATTCAACTATATATAGAATTAATTGTAATATATTTTATGTACATTAGAAAAAAGCGCATATAAATCAAAGTTAGAAATCCAAGTAACTTTGTCTTTTATTTTGATCTATGACCATCACTGAAAGGTCACTAAAGTTTTTATTTATTAGTGAATCTAATTTTCCTTTATATACTGTTTCTTTTTCATTGTTTGCTAGATTTTCAAATACCCATACATCTATTGTTGAAGTATCTATTCCCTTTTCTTTGATATAAGATGAGATTTCTGAAGGCATAAAATTTTTTGATGGGTCATTTGGCCATGGTCTTGGCACCACTATTACACTCCTCTTATCTACAATTGATTTTATCAGATCTATTTTTCTCTCTTCTATATCGCCAGTTACATGAAAAGTAATAATGTTGGCTTTATCTAGTGGAACTCGAGATTTTGCTGATGCTATTTGTATTGAACTGATTCCAGGAATTATTTCAACATTATCATCACCAAACAAGTCTAAAAGTCTGTCAACGACCTCTGATTCAGAGAAATTTGCATCGCCTGTAAAAGGGACTGTGCATATGTCATTTTCATTCATTAAATTATTGAATACATTTAGATAAACTTCTTCTTGATTCTTCATCGTCACTTCAAAAATTTGATGGTAAGATTCATCTATAAGATGTCTTATAGTATGTAGAGTGTACTTATAACCTATAACAAAACGAGATTTTTTGATTATATCAATGGAATAATTGGTAAGATATTCCTTAGATCCGGGCCCCACGCCTACAACATATAATTTTTTTGTCAAGTAAAACTAGTAGTAATTATGTTACATATTTAAGTGATAAACCCAGAGATAGATAAGAATAAAGATCTATATAAAATGAAAACTTACTAGTTTTAGTGAAAAAATAAAAATGATAGAGATTTAGCCCTCTTCCCAGCCTTTCGTAAATATAGCGTTTTTCTTTAATGGGATTGGTTGCCCTGGTGTATATTCCATTGGTCTCATCCAGAATATTGCTTTGGTTGGACAAACACCAATACAAGCACCATCAGAAATACATCTCTCTGGATAAAAGACAAATGCTTTGCCTCTTTTCCAACCTTCTACGGGTTTCACTCTTAATACATCTGGACCAAGAGCTGTACAAATTTCTACACATAAAGCACATCCAATACAATGCTGTTCACTAACATCTGGAAGTATTGCTACTGGCATCTAATAATTCACTGATCGTAAATCTTCATCAAAACTATTTAAACACTATGGCATTTTATAACAATGATATAAAATATTTTAACTTTATCTAAGTAGAATATAGAGTAAAATTATATCTTGGAATATTTTCAATCATCATCCATTCTATTATTGCACCAGTAAAAAGCATTATACCAACTAGTACTACTTCAATTAATAGATATATAAGAGACTTTTTTGTAAACTTTCTTTTAATGAGTTCGAAGAACAGTATTCCTCCTCTAGATATAGCTAATCCATAGGATAAAAGTTCTAAAATTCCAAAAGGTGTCAGAAAGATTATCAAGGGATTAGTATAAGAAACAGTATCAGATAAATTTATTATTGAATTAAATACTAATCCGGTTGAAAAACCAGAAATAGTTCCCATGATAATACCTATTATAGGAATAAACATCACCAACGCGATTTTTAGATTATTAAAGAAAATACCAAGTTCATCAATATCTCTAATTTGATTAATAAAATTTTTCGACAACTCCTTGGAAAATGATTCGTCCATTTTGAAGGAGTATCCCGCATAGAAAATACATAAGAAGAAGATTGCAGCAACAAAGAAAAGTAAAAGTCTCTTTTTAATTGAGATCAGCATCACTAGGTATCTTATCTCAAATCTATATAAAAAGACTTAAAATGTATTTTGGACTAGTTAATTTGACTATTGACTATCGACCTCAATCTCTCGAAAATAATTTCATTCATAATTAGCAGAGGTTTTCAGATACACCCTGATGCGCTAGTGTTAATTGAAAATATGGAAGGAGAAATGATTCAAATAGTCGAAGAAATACTCTCAACAAAGAAGGAAAGAAAGGAACCCAAAATTATTTCCTCAGAAGATATCAGAAGAGCATTGGGACTTAAACACATTACATTGACCGAAAATGACGAAGTTAACAGGTATTCCACCCTCGTGAACCATAGTAATAGTGATAGGCATTATAACATTGAGAAAGCATCTGAAAAGACTGCATTAGAAATTATTACTCACGATTCATCAGACTTTAAGAATCATTATAATAACAATGTAGTTTATGATTCGAATTATAGTATCAATAGTGGTGAAGGAGTTCAGGGATATATTTCTTTGTTTAGAAGCAGATTTGACAAATCTTTAAAGATCTTATCTAATAGACCAGATGGAAAAAGGATAAAAAGAATAGGAACAATAAAACAATCGTTTAATCAATCGCGGAATAACTCAAATTCGAATTTACAATCTAAAGAGAAAAATGAAGGATCTCTGTTTGTTGCGGGACTAGTTATGGAAAAGAAACTAAAAAAGAGTAGTTATAACATCATTATCGATGATCAAACAGGATTACTAGAAATAGCGGCATATAACGATGATTTGAAGAAACAAATTTCATTATTGACTTTGGATCAAATGATCATGATTGAACTTGAAAATAATACGAAAAAAAAGAACTATGTGATGAAGAATTTGTACTCACTGGATGTGCCAGATCGAATATCAAATCGAGCTCATTCTGAGATATATGCGGTTTTGATATCTGACTTGCACATAGGCAGTAAATTTTTTATGGAAAATGAATTTCAAATGTTCCTAAACTGGTTAAATTCTACGGGAGAGCATAAAGATATTGTTTCAAAAATAAAGTACATTTGTATATGCGGAGACTTGATAGATGGAATAGGTATTTTTCCACATCAAGATAAGGAGTTGCTCGAAAAAGATTCTTTTTCTCAGATGGAACACGCTACAAAATTACTATCAAGAATACCTAAGCATATGAAAGTATTTTTGATCCCAGGAAATCATGATCTGGGTAGACGTGCATTGCCTCAACCGGCGATTCCTAAAAAATATGCAGATAAGATCTACTCCCTAAGCAATATTACCATGTTGGGTAATCCCTGTATGATTGACATGGAAGGAGTTAGGACTCTAATGTTCCATGGTCAAAGTCTAGATGACACCATTGCTACCATACCTGGATTAAGCTATTCCAAACCTGCTGAAGCAATGAAGATTTTACTAAAAGCTAGGCATCTTTCACCTATTTACGGACAAAGAACACCTATAGCTCCAGAGGTTGAGGATATGATGGTTATTGAAGAAGTTCCTGATATTTTTCATTCTGGTCATGTTCATGTAATTGACGTCGACAGCTATAAGGGTACACTAGTAGTAAATTCTGGAGCGTGGCAAACCCAAACACCTTTTCAACGTGCCATGGGGATTACTCCTACTCCTGGAATAGCGATAGTAGTTAATTTGTCCACCCTGAAACCTTATCAAATAAATTTTGCAAACTTTTAATCTTGAAGGAATTTAAAATTCCAAAGGAATTATAACAAGCTATAGATAATCTAACAATGTAGGTTGTTCTTCTTTTAATCGAAATATGAAATTTAATTCTACGATCAATGATTCTACCCTACTTCTCAAATAATTTGTTACTTTAAAATTATTGCACAAATTCTCTGCTAAGGCTACATATTTTTCAACTGAACCGCGAGTAACAGTTTGTAATAGAGTATTGCTGCAATTCAAACATTTCCCATACAATGGGATTCTCCTATACTTTTCACCACATTTATTACATCTAAATGACTGTGACGAATAAGATCTCATGTTACCCATTATATCAGGAATTATATGTGTAGTCAGAACCATTGAAATTACTTCATTTGTATCTACAGAATTGATAAGATTCGCAGTTGCTATTTGCATTTCTAATTTTTCGTTCATAGTATTTAAAGTAGAGTATGCACTTCGGTTTACATCAGAAATTAATGTATTAGTAAAGTGAGTAAAACCATAATCATAAAATTGTTTATTTGTTCCAATTCGGTTTTTTAATATTTCGACTGAATCTAAGACATCAGACGCTTTTACTCCTAACCAAGTTTTTTGATAAAAGGTAAGAGGGTATTTTTCTACTATATCGACATTATGAGCCTGTCGTTGAACCTCATGAGGTAATACGATGGGTTGTATGAGTAAAGGAGCGTCCATCAAACCACCAATTTTGTCAGGCAAAAAGGAATATGAAAAATTTAAGAACGCATCAAATAATAAAATAATTGAATCCGCGTCACCATCGCAATCTCTTCTTTTTGCTGAGTGCCAAATAGGTGAACCTAAGCAAACTTGCGACTCTGTAAAACCTATTATACGTCCTATAATACCAACAGAAGTATGTGGTGCCAATCCAACAATTAAATGTCCAATCAAATCATTTTCAGTATATGCGTTGTAAATTGGTGGTAAGTTATACAAACTCACCATTTCCTCATCAATAAATTTAGCAGTCTTTAAAAGATATTTTGCAGAATCAAGTGGAATTATTACGTCTTGGATTAGTAATTCTATAATTTGCTTATCAGAATTAATTTCCATATTCTGATAATCAACTGTATAGCCTAATTTTCTTAAAGTTGAAATAGATGTATTGATGAAAAATGGCATAAAATGAGTAAGTGGTTCGTTTGTTGCATCAAACCTTATTGTGCCATCTTTAAATACAGATAAACTATTCTTTTGTCTAAGTATTCCTTTCTCAATTTGTTCTACTTCCTTATCTTTACCCATTAATGATTTTACACCTTTTAGTGGAGAATTTGTCTTTAAACCCAGACGCGTTTCAGCTTTTTCAATTAAAGCCTTTAGCGGAAATTTTATCGGTGAGAAGGTTTTATACTCATTGCCACATTTTGAGCATTTATTATTTTTTTTCATTTTGTTCATAGGATCGAAAGGTAAATCTAGAGATTCAATTTTACAAACATTGCAAATATATTTAATAGGAGTAGGCTCATTACATTGACTACAATTAGTACCTAGTGAAGGAATATTACAATTGTAACAAAACCTATTAGATTTCTCAGTATAAAATGGATCGATGTTTGATGCTTTTAAGAGGTCTCTCATAGGTCCACCTTTGTTACCCACTGGAAATAATACATGAATAGGTGGTTTCATTTTGCGCTCCGCAGCTTTTTCTGGTCTACCAACTCTAACAGATATAGAAGAAGAAAATTTTGAACGAAGTTTTACAATGGATATAGAGTTTATAAGGTTAATAACATTTAACTTATTTTCACTCTTATCTGGTGTCAAACTTTCTACTATAGTCTCTACATTTAAGAGAACATTATCTTTCAATAAGTAGTTAACTAATATTGAAATGGGAACCCCATCTTCATTTTCATCTAAGGATGGCAAGATATTTTGAAGCTCTGGAATAAATAAATACATTAATGCGAAAATTTGTGATTCATCCCATAATACAATATTGCCACTAGATGAATCGAATTGATGAAATACCCCAAGTTTTTCAAGAATATTTTTTAGCTTATTATCATAATTAAGTACAATTTGTTTAACATATGAACTGTTGTTTATATGATTAGTAAAAGAAAAAATATAAGATATCAATATTTTTCTTACATAGAGAAAATCCTTTACTGATATAGCTTCCCAGTAAAAGGAATACTTGGGATGTAAAGGAATATTGAGTTCTATAGATATTCTAAGTGCTTCTTTAAAGGTAGGGATAATGTGGGGATTAGAACTCAATTCAGCTAATCTCTTATGTTCTAATATATTGTTCTCGACTAATGTATTAGGATATCTAATTTTTTCAGATAATTCCTGCATCCATATTTCTTCAACATAACTAGCGGGTAATAATTGGGCATTATTCTCAAGAAAATCTCCATAACTAATTAGAATATCTCCAAGATATAGAATTTTAACAACCCTAGACCTCAGTCTTATGGCTTGTTCTACAGTGTTGATTTGTAAAACAGATCCATCTTCTAACTTTACTATTGGAGGTTCAATTGTATCCACAAGAGCTATCGTAGAGGCCTTTCCAGGAACATCCATTTTTATTTGTGTTCCAACTACAACTGCCGAATTTAATAGTATGGGAATAGTGCTATGTATTCCTATTGTAGCAAATCCAGTGTTAAAACATCTTCCATATCTTAGTCGAAACCCACCTATTTTCTTATTCATGGACAAGACGGGTCTTCCTGTAATTACTTCAGACATTCTATGACTTACTGTATCATCATCTCCAGTTTGTATTGCACCATTTAGATTTGCAAGCCAGTCCCATCCCTCTAGATTTAGCATATCCACTAATTTCATCAATTTTCTACATCTACCTATCAATCCGTCGTTCATAACTCTCAAAGCTCCACCTCTAACTCGGTCTGTTTTTATTCTTTTCATTTCTCTATGAATAACTAATTCAACTGGATCTGTGTCAACACCATCAATTTCCACAGGCAAATTAGAAATGCAAAAATCAACGTCCGCATCAAGGACTTTGAATTGAAAGTTCCCTACTTCTCTTTCATATAGTCTTAATTCTTCGATAAATCTTCCCGTTTCATCATCGAAAGAATTAGTTTGATATTTTCCAAGTCCTGTAACTTTTCTAACGTGGTCGGCTATAAGCATGGTCAGAGCAGCTTCTGTTCCTCCTGCAGACCTAATAGGACCCGCAAACGAGATAGAAAGATATTCAGACCCATCCTTATTCTTTTTTATTTGTACATCAGATATACCCTGCAAAGGTGCAACTGTAACGCCTTCCGTTACTACAGCAAGACTTACCCTTACTGCATTTTCTAACCTAGTCCTAAGGTCTCCAGTACTATATTCACCCTTCGCAATCTCTTCAGCTATACTAAGTGCAGCTTTTTCTTTTGAAGAATAGTTTAGCAAGGTTCTTAATCTATCAGCAATATCAATATCATGCATTTTAGCAACTCTATCAGCCAAATCATATGCAATCTTTGGTTCCACATTTTTGGTAACATCATACCCTTTTTCTCTTGCTTTCTGAGCCATAGTATAAAGCCTATCAACATGCTGAAGAAGGTCAAGTTGATATTTTTCGTAGTAACTTGGCATTGATATATTTTCTAATCTTATCTTGGCTTCATCTACTAAATTCATAATTGATCACCAGATTAGATTAAGAACGAATAGCAGATATAATTTCAACAAATTTCTTTTCCCAATCAGGATCTGTTTCCAAAAGTGTACCTATAACTATGATATCTGCCCCTGCGTTCACTAGCTGTTTTGCTATTTCTGAATCTCTTATTCCTCCTCCTACTATCAATAATCCATCAAAGTATTTCCTAACATCAGATATCATCTCTGTAGAAACATTTCTCTTAGCTCCAGATCCAGCCTCAAGGTAAACAAATCGCATGCCTAAATACTGTGCAGCCAAAGAATACATAACTGCAATATTTGATTTTTCAAAAGGTATACCTTTGGCTCTTCCAATAAACCAAGCGGTCGTATTTTCACCAATTATTATATACCCAGTAGGTAATGGCTCGATCTTATACTTTTTAACTAACAATGCTCCCAAAGCCTGTGCTCCTGAGATAAAATATGGATCTTCAGAGTTTAGTAAAGACGTAAATAAGATGGCATCAGCATTAGGAGAAACCCCTGTAACATTGCCAGGAAATAATATAACAGGAATGGATATTGCAGATTTGATTGACAATACCAATTTATCTAAATCCAATTGGTCAATTGCAGAGGAGCCACCAACCAAAATAGCCGATGCACCTAACATCTCTACTTTCTTCGCAACACTAGCAATATCACCGTGATTTTCTGAATCTAATAAAGCAAAACATAGTTTCTTATGCTTTTTCAATTCATCGTTAATATAGTTCTCTACTCGACTCAATCTTATACTATGGCAATATAAATTGAATTAAATTTAATGATTGCGACGAGTTTAAAAGGCCCATTCTAGCTATACAATATTGTATAGCTAATGGAAGATATTGATCCTATAAAAAATATTCTTTTTTATAAATTAATTGAAAATTCTATATTTACACCACGTCAAATACAGATAATTTATAACTTTACGAATAGTCATAAAATGATAAAAAATATCAGTTCTGGTGCTTATTATAGAGAAGTTAGACAATCTAAAGAAAAGCTGAAGAAAATATGTTATTCAATAATTCTATTGGATCTGATGAATATATTTAATAGCAATCAATTGGCTTCTTTAAATCCAATAATTAGTCAACTCAGAACTCTTAATGAGAATCACGTGGATTATCACGAAGAAAGTATTGATAGCATCATGGATGTAATTGACCAGGTGGTCAATCAAGTGATAAAGATGTGATATATCACAATGTCGACTAGTAATTAGTCTAAAATATTAGGTTCAATAAGATTATATCACACCGTATTGTCATAGAGTTATGAATCCTGAATTTGTTTTTGTGATATTCAATTATTCTATAATCCCTTTTATAGCTGCCATTATCACAACTATCTTTGTATCAGCAGGATATAGAAAATTAAAACTCTACAGCTTTTTCAAACACAACAAAGAATTAATTGTATCTGATATAGACAAGCAAATTAGAAGTCAAGCAAATCAGATCGAGCTACTATCTGATCAGCACAAGATTGTAAATGAAAAAATAAAAGAAATGTATGAAATAATCAAGTTAATAGAAGAAAAGATCAGTACATTGGATATCGAAGGAATGGAATCACCTTACTTTGCAAATCCCCCTAAACGAGAATACGGTGATGACTTAGGTGATATTGTAAAACAACCTAATCACGACCATATATCACAGAATCATGTTCAAGAAACACACTATGATGAACGTAAAAATAGCACTATAGAATACATACTCAAAAGACTTGAAGGTGCTTCCCTCACTACTAGAGAAATTCAAGTATTGACAGGAAGAACGAGAGAACATACCTCAAGATTGATGAAAAAGCTTTACGAAGAAAATTTCGTTAGTAGGGATATTACGACCAAACCTTTTAAATATACAATTACAGATGAAGGTCGTAAACGGTTGTCAAGGCATTCTTCTTCAAAAATTCATTCTCATTCTTATCTAGATAACGAGAATCGAATCGGTCGATTGGTAAGGAATTAGCCTCATATTCGGATGATATAATAT
Source organism: Candidatus Nitrosocosmicus franklandus (assembly GCF_900696045.1). Classification (GTDB taxonomy): domain Archaea; phylum Thermoproteota; class Nitrososphaeria; order Nitrososphaerales; family Nitrososphaeraceae; genus Nitrosocosmicus; species Nitrosocosmicus franklandus_A. The sequence goes on along the minus strand of NZ_LR216287.1, from coordinate 1,483,083 downwards.
TTTTTTGTATTCTAACTAACTTATAAAGCCATTCTTTTCCTCTTTTACTTCTCATTAATTTACGTTTTTCATGATACCTAGATAAATATGTAGAAATTAAACTGAGTTGTAGTTGTTCACCATATAGTTCCTCGTATGACTCAGCAATATTGGACGAAGTAAAAGCACTATAAGCAAAGTTATTCTCTATTAATCCCCATATTTTTGATTCTATCGAGCTTCCTGATGAATTGGATTTTAAATGATTTTGGAAAATATCATGTTGTTCAGAAACTTTTGAATTGTTCATAGAATCCTCTTTTGATATATTTAGGGATTCTACTAATTGCAATACCTTTTGGATTTTCATAGTGGATAGATTGCCTTCTAAAGATAAGTTATACTTGCCTCCCTCCGCATCTTCAAGTTCGATTTTTATCTTCCTTTTTCCAGTGGACAATCTATCTTATCTGTGAATATTAGTGTGTATGTTAACTTAACATTATAGAACAAATTTTGATAACCAAATGATGAGCTTTTGTTAACAAAATTGTGCTTGGATTTTAATTTCACTTTTCTCTTTTGATAACTTGGTTTATTGTTAAAGAGTTTAACATGTTCCACTGGAAATAAAGGGGTTAAATCACTCTTATTATCATTGTGAATTAATTTAATGTCTCTCCACTGGAAATAAAGGGGTTAAATCACTCTTATTATCAAATATCATTTATCTGTTAATGTTATTGTTAATACAAGTTACAAACGGTCACCCCATAATTTCTCATGCAGTTAAAATAAATAATTAAGATTAAAATTGTATTATTATTTTTTATTGATATGTCTAAATTAGTTGATTATAGTGTTTAAGAAATATTGTTAATAACAAAGAGTAAATTAACATGGTATTATCTTATTGCTCCTCGATTAGAAGAAAAGGGGTGTGTCACTCGATTTTTTTTTATTAAAATGGAGAATATTATGAATTCAGATTATTTAGATAATATTTTTGACAAAGCGGTTAAAGGAACGACCTTAATTAAGAATCGCAAGACTTTGACTATAGATTATGTTCCAGAAAAACTACCATTTAGAGATGAAGAATCAAAGATTATTGCTCAGGTACTATCTGTTGTGTTAAAGAATGGCCGACCATCTAATCTATTGGTGTTTGGAAAACCTGGGACTGGAAAAACTGCAGTAGTCAAAAATGTGATTACAAGATTAAAGAAAAAGTCTGTGGAACATGGAGTGGAGGTGACTGTTACTGTAATTAATGCAAAGACTTCAAATACCTCATACAAGGTTCTTTATGATATAGCTGAAGAAATTGGAATCAATCGGTTCGATAAGAAATTAAGAGTTCACTTCACGGGGTTGTCAATGGGTGAAGCAACTGACAGAATTCTGGAATACATTAAAAAAAACAATCTACACGTAGTCTTAGTTATTGACGAAATAGATTCTTTAGTGGGTAGAAATGGAGATGATGTTTTGTATAGTCTTACTAGAGCGAATGGACGATTATTAGATAATGGGTTTATATCGCTAATAGGAATCTCCAATAGTCTTACATTCAAAGACAAATTAGATCCAAGAGTTCGAAGTAGCTTGAGTGAAGAAGAAATAGTATTTAATCCTTATACCATTGTTCAATTACGGGAGATTTTGAATGATAGGGCAAAACTGGCATTTAATGATGGTTCGATCAGTCAAGCTGCCATCAATCTGTGTGCAGCCCTGGCTGGCAAAGAAAATGGAGATGCCAGAAAGGCTATTGATCTACTGAGAGTGGCTGCTGAAATTGCTGAAAGAGAAAGAGATAATATGGTTAATGAAAATCACATAAGAGACGCACAAGAAAAAATTGAAAAGGATACTAATTATGAAGTGATTAGAAATTCTACTACACATACAAAATTAATTATTCTGGCAATATTGAAATCCCAAACTGGAATGACTGGTGATGTATACGATTTGTATGGTTCTCTTTGTAATCGAATTGAACAGGATTCACTAACTCAAAGACGAGTAACTCAGATAATTAGTGAGTTAGATCAGCTAGGTTTAATTACATCAAATGTAGTAAGTCATGGAAGATATGGTCGTTCTCAGATAATCAAAATCGCTGTTTCCTCTGATACAGTAACTAAAGCCTTAAAGGATGATAATTTTATTTCAATTTTATTATAAAATAGTAAGATCGACTAAAATTGTGATCGATTGTTCTGATCGAAAGACATGATCGAATGGACAGCTTTTTATAAATACTCGATTAACAATGTTCTATTCGATAATAATGAAATATAGAAGTAGAACAGAAATAACTGTCTTAATACTAGAAGCAGCAAACGGTGGGGCTACAAAGACAAAAATCATGTACAAATCATTTCTTTCATATGCGCAGCTAAAAGAATACTTCACAATGTTAATCGAAAATGGTTTGTTAGAATATGAAGATGGAACTCAAAAGTATAGAACAACAGAAAAAGGGTTAAAGTTATTAAAGATATATAATCAGATAGAAGAATTAATTCCTAGTACAATAAAATAGATTTTTAATCTCATTTAATATTTTTAAATCAGACTTTTTTTGTAATGTCAGTAGCTTCAATTCAATCTAGAAATCACTAATGCTTCACACATGTTCACTTTTCTTCATCACATTTTATATTCTTTAGTTATTACAATTAATTTCAAAGTGAGATCTCATAGTCGAATCTTGTGTAACAAAAATAGAACCATGACAAATAAGAAATACTAAACCTTGCATTGAGGTTTAAAAGAGAGATTATTTCCGAAGATAAAACTTTGGAAATTTTTGATTTTCTAAATTCTAATGATTATGTAAATTAATATTATATTATAAATGAAAATTATTTTCTATTTATTTTCTAATTCGATTATGAGTTTCATTGTGATCGATTGTTCTGATCGAAAGAACATGATCGAATGGACAGCTTTTATAAATACTCGATTAACAATGTTCTATTCGATAATAATGAAATATAGAAGTAGAACAGAAATAACTGTCTTAATACTAGAAGCAGCAAACGGTGGGGCTACAAAGACAAAAATCATACAAATCATTTCTTTCATATGCGCAAAAAAAGAATACTTCACAATGTTAATCGAAAATGGTTTGTTAGAATATGAAGATGGAACTCAAAAGTATAGAACAACAGAAAAGGGTTAAAGTTATTAAAGATATATAATCAGATAGAAGAATTAATTCCTAGTACAATAAATACATCCTACAAAGAATCTTTCTAATCAATCATTCTCCTTTTTTTATTGAGAATAGATAAAAATTATTACTAGGTTTATAATAATGTATTTATATTTATACGGTAGTGAATTTTAGGATTCTCGCTCCAGTGGATGGCTCTGATAATTCCATGAGATCTTTAGATCATGCATTGATGCTGAGTTCCAAATTCGGTTCAAAACTAACTATATTATATGTTCTCGAAATTCCACCTTTTGTTTATATACAGTCTCAAAAACTCGTGAATTCAATAATGTCAGAACTAGAGAAGGAAGCTAAGGATATCCTCGAAAAATGTCTTGATAGATCTAAGGATTATAATTTAGAAATAGAAACTATAATTTTGGAAGGACAGAATGTTGGATCTATAATAATCGATTATATCGAGAAGAATAACTTTAATTATATAGTTATTGGAAGCCAAGGTAAGGGAAAATTCAAATATGCGATACTTGGAAGTGTTTCACATAGAGTTCTTCATCATAGTAATGTTCCGGTTTTGGTTGTTAAGTGATATCTTTAAGTTTTGATGATCCTAAATTCAATACTTTGTATAAATCTGTGGTATTATTTCTTCTATCTGATTATATATCTTTAATAACTTTAACCCTTTTTCTGTTGTTCTATACATATTTATCAATCTTTCATATTCTAACAAACCATTTTCGATTAACATTGTGAAGTATTCTTTTAGCTGCGCATATGAAAGAAATGATTTGTACATGATTTTTGTCTTTGTAGCCCCACCGTTTGCTGCTTCTAGTATTAAGACAGTTATTTCTGTTCTACTTCTATATTTCATTATTATCGAATAGAACATTGTTAATCGAGTATTTATAAAAAGCTGTCCATTCGATCATGTCTTTCGATCAGAACAATCGATCACAATGAAACTTACTAATTTATAGTAACATATAAACTTATATAGAGGATACTATAACATTTTATAGATAACAGATTTTATGAATATTATTTATTTCAAGTAATTTATGATACTATTTCACTGCAATGCAGTGAACACAATGATGTTTTAAATATGTTGTATAAAAAATAGGATGGTTGATCAATAATAGTGAAAAAGATTGAAATAATAATTCCAGACAGAGAGCTACAAACTGTTGGTGGAGTTTTAAAGGATAATAACATTGGTGGAATGAGCTACTATAGAGTAGAGGGAAAAGGAAAGGCCAAACCCGAACCTGTCTCAATTGGACGTGGTACGATGCAATACACTCCAGAATTTATTCCGAGAACAAAAGTTGAAATAGTCGTAAAAGATGATGTAGTAGATAAGATAGTAAATACTTTACTGGATACTCTAAGCGATAAAATAGGAGGAAAAATTTTCATCTCTGACATCCAAGATGCAATAAGCATAAGGACAAAGGCAAGAGGAGATTCCGCCATTTAATATTTTTTGTCACATACAAACTTATTTCACATAACTGCTACAAACTTTGAACAATACTAATTATTCATAATATTTATAATTATAGTTATTTTATTCACTACATGGATAAACAGGTTTGGTGTTTTAGTTGCAATTCACTTAAATCAATATGTATTCATGATAACTGCAGTATCCATTGCAGACTTTGTTATAAAATAAATCAAATTTTACTTCAAGATGATATTTGATAGCTTTATTTTTTCTCGACTTTGATTATTTCACCTACTGTTTGATTCATAGCTGATTCTGCAATATCGCTTGCATGTTCAACAGTTCGACGTATGTCCTCTAGTATCAACTTTATTCCTGCATTGATTTCTTGTTTGTCAATAGTTCTATTTTCTAAAGAGTCCAAAAATTGCATGATTTCTCTTTCTAAATTAAGAACGTTATCTGATTTGTCCGCGATTCTGTCTGCTAAATTATAATCCCTTCTTAAAAAAGCTTCAACAGCGGAAGTTAGTACTTCTAAAGCTGAATTACTCAATCTTTCGATTTTTTCAATTATAATAGAAGGGATCGAACTTTGAATTTCCATGGACTTCGATGCTATTCTAGATGCATGATCAGCTACTCTTTCAATACTTTTTACCGTAACCCTATAACTAAGACAGTCTGAAGGATTCTTTAATCCAATTTCTTGAAGTATTCTTTCATTATTAGTTGACATTACCAAATTTCTTAATATATATAAACTAAATCTATCTACTTCGTCATCTGATCTAATTACTCCCTTTGCAATATCATAATTTTTTTCTCTTAATGCTACCAAAGCATCTCTATGCATCGATGAAGCGATCAAGAACATTCTTCTCACAGCAGTATTTACTGATAATTCTGGTAAAGTCAATAACACTTGGATTGTAATGATATCAGAAGAATCAGCAATAATTTCTGTTCCTATAAGACTCCTTCTTACTACTTCCCTAACTGCCTCTCTTTGATTTGGTTGTATTCTTGATGATTTTGCCTTTAGATTTATTAGGTTATAACCTGACAAATACATGGATACAATTTTTCTTTTGAGAGTATTGGGACCTTCGTCTATCATTACATACGTACTGACCTCACTTACAACATCTTGTAATCTGTTATCCTGTTCTGGAGTTATGCATAGCGAATTATTTGAACCTCTTGAAATAGAAACGTGATCACCTGCCTTTAGGTTCATTTCTTCTATCCATTTCTTAGGAAGCGAAAGAATGTATGTAGATCTACCTGTAAATTGAATTTTCCTAATATCTGAATTCAATAGCTATAAACATAAGAAAATACTATATAGTATAAATTTTTCTAAATGAGTTCCAACTTGGATATATACTGTATAGAAATTATACGATAATATAATTAATGAAATATATTAAGCTAATTTGAAATAATATACTTGGCAGAAAATTCTGTCAGGCATATAAACACAATTAAGGAATTAGAGTGTCTTAAATATGAATATCAAATACGATGTAGTCATTATAGATTAGAATATTCCCCAAAGGATAATATAATAACGTGTTCTATTTGTGGAAAAATTTGGAATTTTGTAGAAGAAAAAGGATTCTCTAATTTAATTCAAGTCTATAACGCAGAAGTAGATTAGGTTTTCTTCCTACTTGTTAGCTTTTTAAATAAGTACACCTTCTTGAATTTATTTAATATCAGTATCAAGATTCCGACTATGACGACTGAAATAGTTGCCTGAATAAAAGAAGTTTTTAGTAGCAATAACGAATCATTATTATTAGTTTGATATTTACTAATAGGAGCAATAATAAATATAATAAAAATACACGCACTCATTACTAGAATCCACATAAACAGTATGAAAAATTTCAAATCTAAAAAATTCATGCTATCTTACTTCCTTACTTCATGTTTATGATGAATTGTATTAATATCGTTATTATTGCAAGAGACGTAGAGAAGGCAGCTAATTTGTATATTTTTGTTACGATTTCTCTCTCTGAAAGTTTTCCATCCAGTAGAATCAGTCTAACAAGAGTTATAGGAGCATTTTTGTCCTTCGACGCTTGTAGAGTAAAATCGTCATTGAGTATAGTCGGTCTTGATTTAACCTCGCGGTGTTCAACAATTTTTTTAACACTACTCAAAAATAAAAATGAGTTCATTATAGCAGGTAGCAATGCAATAATGGCTATGATTTCTGATTTGGATGCAATTGCTAATGCGCCATACATTGCTCCCATAACTAGAGTGCCTGAATCTCCTGGAAATATCTTACTAGGATACCTATGAAATAAATAGAATCCTAATAAACCAGCTAAAAAGGGTAATTCAAGGATAAGGATTTCTAGATCTCCAAATAAAAATGTACTAATTATAACTGGAAACATACTTATAATTAAAAATCCTGTTGCTACACCATTAAATACGTCTATAGAATTTATAGTATTTCCTGCTAATGGTATTGATACTAATATCAAAGGGATATATAATATTGGAATATATACACTTCCAAAGATCACGTTTAATTCATTATCGTATACATGGAAAAATATTAATGGTAACGAAGCAAAAATTAGTGCTCCAGGCTTAAACCATCCTGGCATGATCTTGAAATCATCAATAATCCCAATTATGAAAGCTATACTTGTTGTGAGTAATATTCCAATTATTTCGATATTTTCTGTAACGAAAAATAATATCAACTCTCCTATAAGAATACTTAATAATAATATTGGTCCTCCAGGTCTTGGAACTTTGGGTTTATTTGGTTTATGATTATCATTTACAACCTTTCCCTTAAGTTTTAGAAAAATTATGAATTTAGGCATTATGGTTAAATTAATTAGAAATGCAATGATGGGTGCAATAACGGTGCCTAATACTAACCCTTCAAGATGAGGCAAAAACAATTATTCTACTATAGGATATTTGTATATATATATGATATTGGTATAGTTAATAAATAAAGTATAATTCTGTTTTTTTACGAGTTATGAATATAATTTACATAGATTTGTATACTAACATGTATGTTGATAAACCAAAAATTCATATATTATATTGCTCTGATCAGCAATTTCTATTTATAAAAAGAATCTATTTTAATTATGTATAATAGATGTATTGTTAAGTCAATAATATAAATCCAAAGTGCTCATTATAAAGTATGATTGTTTTATTTCTCTGTGCACATAGCTAATAGAATAAACCCTATCTTAGTAATGTTTCTATTGATATCATTTACAACTATTTATGGTTCAAATTTTAATCTTTCATATGGACAAATTAGCTTGGTTCCAGACAATTCACTTATTGCTCAAACTACTGATTGTATAACTAGTATGATGACTAGCGCCCTTATAGGTGTAGATTCTGATTGCAGAGAAAATATAAGTAAGATAAATTCCACATTTCCAGATAGTAAAACTACCTCCACCAATACCCCCACTTCAACCTCCTCTTCTAATCAAAATCCAGATAATAAAACTACCTCCACTACTTCCAATGCTACCTCCACCAATACCCCCACTTCAACCTCCTCTTCTAATCAAAATCCATACAATCTAAGTAAGAATAATCCCTTCTACCATGAATTTCAAACTAAAGATACTACTACCAGTGATGATATGTCTGTATTTACATCCGAGTCATCAAGTCCAATTAATAGCAATTATGCGGGCACCTTCGCATCTCCTCCTCATGACAATCCATCAACTTTTATGAAGACTCCTCCTCATGACAATCCATCAACTTTTTCAGAATTCCAACAACAAAGTGTTGACCAACCAGTTTCTAATCTTTATTCAGTTCAATCGTTACAAACTATATTTGACAAACATCCCAACACTGCTCCTACTTTCACTCAAAGTGACATAGGGGATTCCCTAGAAGGAAAGAATAAACATTCTAAAGAAATTTCTGCATGTTTTGATAGAGCCTTTAGCATAGACAATTATCTATCTGATTCGGAAATCATTGAGTGCGCCAAAGATCGAGATAGTTTTTCCCAAAATAACCTAAACAATGATACTTTAAACGATAAAATAGAGAATAATGACGATAACAATAACAATGATGGGGAAACAGATAATAAACATTCTAAAGAAATTTCTGCATGTTTTGATAGAGCCTTTAGCATAGACAATTATCTATCTGATTCGGAAATCATTGAGTGCGCCAAAGATCGAGATAGCTTTAAATAATTTTATTCAAAAAAGAACAAATTTACTCTAACTATCCACAATCAATCAGTTGCAATAATGACAATGTTTTCGCCTTTTATGAATATTTCTCCCATTTCCTGAGTTTTGTCTCCTTCAAAAATTTCCGTAGCATTTTCTAATGTAAGGTTCATATATTGGTCAAAACTTTTCAGTTTACCTTTGATAGTTCTTTTTCCCTTTAATTTCAAAAGTATATCTTTATTTAAACTTCCGTGCAAAATATTAGTAGATTGATTATTAGGTGACGACAATAAAGTTAGATAATTTTTTTGATATTTAGGTTTAACTTTGGATTCTATATTTGATTTTATATTTAATTAAATATTATTATATCCACGGCCATGGTTCTATATTGCGTAATAAACATTGTTTTCTTATTACACGCTTTGATCGTTCGATTGACTCTTCTTCACTCATGTTGCCTTTCTTTAAATATTGCAAGAAAACTTCTTCATAAAGTTTTTTTGCTCTTTCTTCTGTAAATTCCTTGTAATTGTATCTCGTTTTATTTGCCTGATTATTATCCTGTATATCTTTAATCTGTGACTTTTCGTCCGTTAAGTTAGCTCCTTTTAAATCTTTGTACTCTTCTCTGCAATCATTACAATTCCAATCAAAAAAACTTTCATGTATGTTGCATCTAGTCACAGAACAAAAAAAAATACATTATTATTTAACTTTTTCATAATTCTACTACTTAGAAATTATCAATTTGATCTTCTAAGTTGCCATAGTAGCTCAGCCCGGCAGAGCGAAGGTTTCGTAAACCTTAGGTCGTGGGTTCAAATCCCACTTATGGCTTTCATATTGCAATAGTGGAATACTATGTTACCACTAATCTTACTTGGTCCATTTTTCTATTTCCTTGAAACTTTTTAGTAATATTCTTGATTTCTTTCGCATCGCCGTAAAGAACAAATATTTCAAGACATCTGTCCTTGTCGATCTTATTATGAATATGCGTATTAATTATCTTATCAAATCCATGTCTGATTTCACTGATTTCCTGATCAGACTTTTCATCATGTATTACTAATAAAACTGAATGTAGAACTCCTGATAATTCATCAATTCTTTTCTCTTCTAAAAGTAGATTTCTAACACTGGCCCTTACAATTTCTGACCTGCCGGAAAAACCCAAAAACTTTTGCAGTTTATCTAGTTCTTGGATTATATTTTCATTCAATGAAACACTTATGATTGGCAATGCTTTTATTAATTATATTTGATATTATTTATTTTCTTCAATTTATGAATGTCATTAAATAATAACCTAAATCATTTTTTAATAGCAATCCTATTCCCTAATATCCAGTATTGAGGTTCAACAATGCATTTTTAGCACAATGTGACAATAAGACCAGAATCGAAAAGATACGAGCCTTTGGCATTCCAGCAATTTAACACCAAAAACCTTTATACCGCTTGCATATTTCCTTCTATAATGTATCCTATTAAAAACTCTTACATAATGATTGAAATTTGAGTTATTTATGCATGACTTTCTATTTTTGCATCTACATCAGTATTATAAGGTGGCCATTTTTCAACTCGTCTTTATTTACTGGTGATTCTGTTGCTTTGATACTGCTTTTCCTTCGTATATCAATCCTTAAACCAAATTTCGTTTTTCTATGTTGCAGAACCACTTAGATTTATTAATCCATGAAGAGATAAACCATTGTTCGATGTTTTCACCATGTTAATAGATCCTGATCCTTGTTACCCAATATACTTTGATTATAATGCATTTGTGAAGATTTGTTGTAGATTTATTTAATATGTTCAATAAGTTCGATATATTTTCATTCTTTAGATACATCTAATTTGGCGATTTATTCTCCATTTGTTACCTCTTATTTTCAACACAGGATTTAACATCGTGTTTTGTTAATCAAGAATTTAAAATGCAAGTTGCATCTAGATCATTCTTAATATTTGAAATGTTGATAAACCTTTTCCTACTGTTTAATTTAGTGGAACTAGTTTCTATTTCAAATCGATTGTCCATCTTTATATTGTTATAATGTTGTTTTGCCACCAAAATAATTGTAGAATTAAGAACAAATAGGACAGAAACAAAAAAAACATCTGTATTAAGAATTTTTTACCTCACTTAATGATCCGTTCTTTAATTTTGATATTGATAGTTTTAACAGATTTATTCCAAAAAAAATTCCTGCGGCAACTATTACTATCATACCACTAGGCATAATATTCCATTCGTAGGCTAATAGGATTCCTAATATTACAGATAGTAACGAGAAGCATATGGATAAAATCATAGTCTTTTTAAATCCATATCCTAATAACAGTGATGAAACATTAGGAATAATTAAAAGTGACGAAACCATCAAAACACCTATTAGCCGAATTGATATAACTATTGCAACAGTGGCTAAGGTAATAAATAAAATATTTAATACAACCGTATTAATACCATTCACTATTGCTTGTTCCTCATTAAATACAAGGTATATCAATTTCTTGTAAAAAAAGATTACGAATGCGATAACAATAAAACTAAGGATTAATGTAATAATTGTTTCATCCACGCTGACTAATAGTATACTTCCAAACAGATAGCTTGTGATGTCTATTGAAAATCCTCCTGATAAACTGATTAGTACCAATCCCATGGCTAATCCTAATGAGAGTAAAACAGAGATTGATGAATCGGCATAAATTCTCTTATTAGAATTCATTTTTACAATTGACAATCCTGCTATTATTGAAACAATCAGTGAAATCCAAATAGGATTTGATTTTAAAAATAATCCTAATGCAATGCCTCCAAAAGCAACATGAGACAATGCATCGCCAAATAGAGAAAATCTCTTCAGTATTAAAAACAATCCAATTAAAGAACAACTAATGGCTATTGCTATTCCGGATACTATAGCTCGTTGCATAAACTCGAATTGGAATACTTCAAACATGTAATTTCTCTAATATGTGTTAATTTTTAATACACCTAGTTCTTGCACTCAAGGGCAATTTTTAGATTGTTTAGATTATCATACATCTTTGAAAAATAATCCTTACTTTGCTCATATTCTTCTTGTGTGATGATTTCAATTGGACTTAATGTCAATACCTTTCCACCTATTTCATTCGCTATAGTATTCGACATTCTAGGTTCAATATTATCTTCTGAAAATATAGTTGTTATACCAAGTTCTTCTGCTAGTCTTATAGATTCTGATAATTTTTGGGGATTAAAATCCATTTCAGGAGACATTCCGCCAATCACATGCTGAGTTAATCCATATCTTTTTGCAAAATAGCCAAAAGCATCATGAAGGACAATAAAGTCTCTTAAAACACAGTTAGTCAAATTATTCTTAATATTGGAATCGAGCATTTCTATATTATCATTAAATTGTTTTAACTTGTCTTGATAATATGCTAAATTACTTGGATCCAATGACGCCAATGTGTTATAGATTTCTTCTGCCATTGATTCTACCAATATTGGATCGAGCCAAATATGTGGATTAGGATTAGAGTTTATATTTTCTATTGTTATATTCCTGCTTAAATCCACTATATTTGAATTTGTTATCTCTTTGATCCAATCTTCAAAACCAGCACCATTAATGAAAATTAAATCAGCGTTCTGTAACTCAACTACTTGTTTAGGAGTAGGTTCAAAATCATGAGGTTCTATTCCATTAGGTACTATTGTTGAAACATCGACTTTATCCCCACCAATTTTTTCAACAAAATCATATATTGGATAAAATGATGCAAAAATTTTAATCTTAGTACTACCAGAAGAAATCGGTTTTGCATTATCATAATTAGAAGTTGCAACAGAATCCTGAACGAGTATAGGTGTAATATAAATAGTTACAATGACAAAACAAATAGAGATCAAATATTCATATCTCTCTTTCATACCTCATTGATACAATTATTAATGATATAAAGTTTCCTTATTAATAATTAATAACTTTGGAACCTAAACATAATAAAACAAATGTAATCACATACAAGCTTAATTATTCTGATTATATTTGATGGCTATTAACAATAAAGGATCATTTATTGGGAGGATGAAATGTTATTAACTCTTTGTAATATCTATTTAAATAACCATATTTCTTACTCAAATAAGTTAGATCTATGAAAGAATTAATATGCAATAATATTACATTACGGTAATCTACATATGCAACTGAAGTTGAGCGACGCAAGGATTGCAACGTATCTTTCATTCCTAGGTTATGATTCCCTATATCCTCCTCAACAGTTGGCTATTGACAATGGATTGTTGGATCATTCTAATATTGTAATCACTACTCCTACTGCAAGTGGAAAAACGTTAATTGCAATTTTGGCAGCTATTAAGGCATTAGAGAAAAATAAAAAAGTAGTGTACATTACACCATTAAGAGCATTAGCATATGAAAAATATTTGGAATTTGCTTCTATAGATAGATCTGGTATATTTACCAAAAAAATAAGAGTAAGAATTAGTACGGGCGATTTCAATACCTCAAAGACTGATTTAAGTTCTTCCGACATAATAATTATGACCAATGAAAAAATTGACTCAATACTTAGACAGAATGCCTCTTGGCTTGCCAATGTAGGATTATTTATTTCTGATGAAATTCATCTTATTGGTGATCAAGACAGAGGACCGGTCTTAGAAATGGTTTTAACCAAAATTAAGAAATACTATCCATCATCTCAAATCCTTGGTCTAAGTGCTACAATTACTAATGCAATAGAAATTGCTGCATGGCTCGAATCAAAATTAGTTGAGAGTTCTTGGAGACCTACAAAATTAATAGAAGGGGTATATTCGGATGGGACTATATATTATAATAATAATTCTCAATTTAATATACCTGAATCAGGTAAAGATACTACATCCATGACTATCGATTTAATAATGGATTCTTTAAAAAGCAATGGACAGAATCTTATTTTTGTTGAAACAAGAAAGCGAGCAGTTTCGCTGGCTAATAAAGCTTCAGATATCGTTTACAGAATATTATCACCAGAGGAAAAGAAAAATGCTTTAAAAGTCTCTAAACAAATTTTGGAAGAAGGTGATGACACTGACATAACAAAAAATTTGTCAAGACTAATCTCATTTGGGATAGGATTCCATCACGCTGGATTAAGTCTTACCAGTAGAGAAATAGTAGAGGAAGCGTTTAAGAATGGAATAATAAAGTCTTTATTTGCTACGCCTACGTTGGCTGCAGGAGTAAATCTTCCTGCACGAAGAGTTATTATAACAAATGTTACCAGATATGATTTTACATATGGTGCTTCAGTTCCTATAAGTATACTCGAATACAAACAACTTTGCGGTCGTGCAGGGCGACCAAAATATGATACATACGGAGAATCTATTATCATTTCAGATTCAAGAACATCATATGAGGAATTATATAATCATTACATTCTGGGAATACCTGAACCTTTGTTATCAAATCTTGGAAATACCACTTCTATAAAGATACATTTGCTTGGCGTAATTGCTTCATTTAATGGAATTAGTTTAGACGATATCTATGATTTATTCTCCAAAACATTTTATTCTTTCCAGGATAAAAATAGCACATCCCTTTTTGATAAAATAGATTTCTCATTGGATTATTTTATAGACGAAGATTTAATTCGTTTGAAAAACAATGTTTATCAAGTAACTGCTTTTGGAAAATTAGTTTCAAATTTGTATCTAAACCCCGAAACCGCCGTATCATTTCGAAACATCATTAACCACATAAAACCAAGATCTGTCAAGACAAACAATGTGTTTGGTTTTCTTCATATAATTACTTCTTGTTCTGATTTTTATCCTAAACTTTCCTTCAGGAAACAAGACATCGAAGAATTTAGTTTTTTATTTTATAATAACTATGATGAATTTTTTACAGATGTAGATATAATGGATTGCTCTCGCAGTCTTTGGACTTTATATGAATGGATTAATGAATCGACGGAAAAAAGCATTAATGAAAGAGTTGGTGTGGAACCGGGTGATATCCATAGAATAGTCGAAGTATCTCAATGGCTTGCTGCATGTCTGTTTGAAATTTCTAAATTGCTTGATCGAAATGACCTGTTGCCAATTCTATTTTCTCTCGAAAGTAGAATTAAACATGGGGTAAAAGGCGACCTTGTTCCTCTGGTTCAAATTAAAGACATAGGTAGAGCTCGAGCTAGGGCCCTTCATAACGCCGGAATTCATTTCCCTAACGACTTGATATCCATATCAGAGTCCGAGCTTGCTTCGATCCCAAAAATAGGTCTTAAACTGGCTAAGAAGTTGAAAAAAAGATATGTATAGCGAGTGTTATTATTTATTCATTTTCATAGATATATGAGATTAATCAAGATCGACTACTCATGGGTTATTCATTTCAGACCTCCTTCCATAACTAGATAACCCAATATTTGTTCCTATTGATCGCTTTCTAAACCTCTTTCTACTAAGCTTTTTTTCGACAGATCGCCCTTGATTGTACCTACTTTAAAAGAGAAACCTAAACTAATCCAAATGACTGTCATCAAAGCTGTGAAATTATCAATTATATCAATTAAACCCGTTTTGACCAAAAAGTATGGGATTATAGGCATTTCCCCATACAACAAATGATATAACATAACTATAACACCTTTGAGTTGGTTACCTATATATTATAATTGGTTGGTTGAGATCAATACTATTGGCACCTTTTCAAACTAAATAATTTTTTATCTGCAATATGGTCTAACAATAATTCATAAAATTTAAATGGTTTTTTGACGAATTACGCCAAAAATTTTTAGACTTAAATAACAAGAAAATATGTTTTCTTGGAGTTTGTGGTAATCTTTATTGGCATAGTCTTTTTCTACAGATAGATATGGAATTATTTTTTCTTTTAGATCCATTGCAGCATTAAAAACTTCGTTCCTATCCTCTTTGATACTTTTTGAGTAATCAAATTCAATTCTATCTTCTAATAGGTCCTTAATGAAATTGTTAATTGTATTCTCTCTGATTATTGAATAATTAAATTTGGTCGATTCGCTCACTAATTAAATTTGTTGCCATGGTAAATAAAATTATTGATGTTTATATCAAGTATGATAAGGATCATTTCAAAATAAAACTATATGTTGGTTTTAATTAGTCCGTTCTTCTTGTCTAAACTGATTCTTATGATTTAAAAAGATGTTATGTTAACCTTGGGACGATGTAAGAGAGGTAATGCTCATTAGATACTTATTTCATTCTACTCGCACATACTTTTGAATTCAAAAATCAAAAATTTTGTATGAATAAAGTTGAAAAAAAAATAATAGGAAAAAAATCAAAAAGCTCCTCACGTAAATCTACGATTATACTAATGAATCCTATCGACTTAGTAAACTAGTTTAGTTTGTGAAGGATTACTAAAATATATCTTTTACATGGTTATGGATATTTAAAGATGTAATATGATTCATAAGGATATGATGAATTGACATAAAATAATTACTAATAAAGGAAACTAACTCTTTTAGCCTCATTGGAAAGGAAAATAAAGATGCACAGTTATACTTTCAATTGCTGTTTATAGCCAAAATCATGATTTTGATATTTGAGAAAAAGGTTTAACTTCTTTTTTCCTAGCTTGTGTATTCCACTTGGATGTCCAATTACTCAATTGTTGTAATATTGTCTCCAATTCCTTTGATCTTGTAGTTAAACTATATTCTACTCTTATCGGAATTTCTGAATAAATTCTTTTTGTTATCAATCCATCTCGTTCAAGCTCGAGTAATCTTTGTGACAAGACTGTACTGCTAACATTTGGTATTAGCCTTTTCAATTCATTAAATCTGACTGTGCCATTTACACTCAAGTTCTTCAAAATATGTAGTGACCATTTTTTTCCCAAAATCTCCCAAATATCTGCTATTTCACATTTTTCTCCTTTCATACAAATTTCTCTTTTACAGTATGATGAGATTTCTAAATTAAAATTTTTTACTATTTTCAATTAAATCTTTTAAAAGAAGTCATTGTGTTTATATGCTCAACAATTTCAAAAAATATTGTATGATATGATGCAACTGACTAACTAAGTAATAAATTACTACTGTAGTTATATACAGGGATAGTGATATTAATACATGCAGAGATCACAACAGTATGATCAAGAGAAATTTGGTGATAATAGCATTCGTTCTTTAGAGAAGATCGTACATAGTTTTCATACAACCGAAGGAGAAGGATTTATTGTCAATAGAGCTTTTCCTACCAATTCTCTTTCCGACATTGATCCCTTCTTACTTTTGGATGAAATGGGGCCAATGGACTTTAAACCAGGTGAGGCAAAAGGGGCTCCAGACCATCCACATAGAGGTTTTGAGACAGTAACATATTTGTTGGATGGTAATTTTGAACATAAGGATTCTACAGGTCATTCTGGAAAGTTAAATCCTGGTGATGTTCAGTGGATGACTGCTGGATCTGGAGTAATTCATTCTGAAATGCCAGGAGATCAATTAAAAAAAAGTGGTGGTAGACTACACGGATTTCAATTATGGGTAAATTTATCCAAGAAAGATAAGATGATATACCCATATTATCAAGATGTCCCTTCTGAAAAAATACCTATTGTTAAACTACCTGAAAATATAGGACAAGTGAAGGTAATTGCAGGCAAAGCATATAATGTTTCTTCAAAATTAAGCACTAGAATTCCTATTCAGTATCTGCATTTTAGCATAAATCCTGGCTCTCAAATCATTCACCCAATAAATAGTGATTACATGGCTTTCGCTTACGTTATATCAGGTGAAGGGTTGTTTGGAGACGATGAAACACGGGTAAAGCGAGGAAATGTTGTTCTTTTCAAACAAAATGGAAATAACATACGGGTTAAGTCAAACTCAAAGAATACAGAAGCCTTACAATTCCTGTTGATTGCAGGCATCCCTTTGAATGAACCAATATCAAGATATGGGCCATTTGTGATGAATACTCAACAGGAAATAAGTCAGGCTATTGAGGATTTTAGAAATGGTAAGTTAGGAATGATCAATCATTAGAAATGATTAGCTAGAATATTATACCTCAATTAATTTTTCAAATAATTGTTAAAGGACAATTTAATACACAACCCAGCTAAATAGTATCATACATGACGGTCCCTTTACTATAAAACCAAATAGAATTTATCCATATGCTGATTCGAAATTCAAGCACTAACAATAATAAAAACCACCATTTTAAGTACGGATGACCTACTAATGATTTTGTTACGTATGCAAGAATCGGTATGTAAACTTGTGTACAATTGTAGCCTTTTTTCTACTTTAAAGTTAACCCGTAATTTGTAGTAACTTTTAGAAATTAGTGATGCTTTTATTTAGTCTTAAACAAGATTTTCAATTTAGGCAATTGTCAATTTATATCCTTATGATATAATGATCTTTCCTGCTAACATTCTTTAAATTTTTGTTTATCACTGGAAGTTGTATTAGGACTATGTATTTATTTAGGAGAAATAATTCATAGAATAATAAAGATGTGGGCTCTGTTCAGTTAACGATAAGCCTATAGCTTGAAAGCATTCCATTTCTTTTATGCTTACTAGAAACAGAACGCCTTCAAAGTATGTATATTATGGGTTGCATTTGTACTTTTCAGGCCTATCCTTAAGGAAAGCCTCGGAAAGATTATCTCAGATATACAAGAGAAATCACGTTTCCATTTGGAATTGGATTCAAAAGTACAAGCCTCAAAAGCTAAGTCAACTAGAAGAAGAGTTCTAGAGTATATAATAGATGAGACCATGTTGAAGGTGGGATCAGAGTTTGTCTGGCTCTGGGTTGCAACTGAACCCGAAAACAGGCAAATTCTCGCACTGTCTATCTCTAAAGAAAGAAACATGTTTGTAGCTGAAAGATTCATTTCAGATTTAGTCAAGATTCATGGAATTCATCCAGTTTCGACTGATGATGGAGGTACTTGGTATCCAATGGCCTGTAGATTCTTAAATCTCGATCATCACATTCATTCCTCTCTGGAGAAAAGTCTGATTGAAAGAAAGATGCAATACATAAAGGATAGAACCGAAAGTTTCGATGACTACTTTCCTTGTAGAATAAAGAATTACAAGTTAAAGCATGTACGGAATTGGCTGCGGCTCTTTGTAGACTATCATAACAATGAAATAAAACATATTAAGTGAACAGAGCCAAGATGTGGTATGCTATATTTAATTAGTTAGTCTGTATTTTGAATAGTCGTATAAAATAAGTTGATTGCATTATTAAATAAAACAACGGTTATCACCGAATAAGTTCTACATTATATTTACTGGTCTTTTAAGATATAGACAAGATCAAAGATGTATTTCATGCATACGTGATACAATCGAGATTAAAGGATCACATATTTTTACAAATTTAGAAACGCATCAACTAATTTCTTTTCTGAACCAAAAATTATATATTTAATTGGAATTTCTGTTGTTAATTTTTGCTGCCTGATTAAAAAGAGTTTTGTTAGCTGATCTCTAGCTTTTTCAAAATGTCTTCAATATTCTGCTCATCTTCTAATTCTGCATCCAAAAGTTCTAATGCAAGATGATAAGTACCATGATCTTTACCATTCGTGCTATTTGCTAAATCATTATAATGCTTTATTACTTCCCTTTCAAATTCGAGTGCTTTTTCCAATGCACTTCTAAGTGTTAGATATCGAGACGGTTGAAGCTTGCCAAGACCACTATCCTGTTCCCATTGTGATGGTTCATCTGTGGGTTGTGCTTCTAATTGCATTAATCTAAACGCAACCTTTTTTGCATGACCTAACTCCTCTTTTGCTCTTTCTTCAAAGAACTCTGCTTCTAGTACCCCTAATCCTTCAATGTTTTGTGACACATACCAAAAGTAATGAAATGCGGATAATTCAGCTCCATATGCTCTTTTTAGCATTTGCACCGAACCCTCTACACCAGATCCAGCTATTTCTTTAGCCATCTTACCCATAGTTAATCACTTATACTAAACATTTCTTTTATATAAATATTTCAAAAATCTTGTAACTTTTATAAAAATATTAGTACAGATTAATTAAATATTAGTACAAATTAATAAATTAAATAAGTTATCTCTATTGATTTCATTGTCTATTCAAGATGTTGATATTATAGTCATCCTCAATTTCCGACATTTTATGGATACAACCTTGTTTTGAAAGATAAGAGAAAATTAAACAAACTTATTTTGATATATTAAAGACTCTTAAAAAGCAAAAAGTATAATTGAATTGGACTTCTGAAAAGCACAATTTTTCCAATTAAGAAATAACATTGAATACAAAGAAACCAAATAGCTCTCCTATTTATGATATATGGTAGAAATCAGCTTTGATTTCGAATTTCTGCTATTTAACATTATTCAAACCTTGACTATGTGGCGAAAATTTTTGGTATCATTTCATTGTTTTTTATTTCCTTACCATGTTCTGTCAGTCTACATATCTTTATTTCAATAGTGTTTTATAACCTGAAATATCGTTGCGTATAAGATGGTGAGATACGTCAAAAAGGTGGATAAAGGTCCTGTCGAGGTAAAATTTGAAGGTGTAAGCAAATGGATATGTATGTGTGGATTAAGTAACAATCAACCTTTTTGCGATGGTTCGCACAAGAAAACATTAGGGGAAGAAGAAGGAAAAGTATATCGCTATAACGCAGACGGAACAAGAACCGAAATACAACTCTAAACCATATCGCCATAGTACTATTACTAACATTTTTTGCCAAAATAAAGATGAATTATGATTATGATTAAACCGTATATATCATTAGAAATAATATCTTATTACGGATTTTCACTTTGGTTTATTTTTGGATTCAAGTAATTAATTATTCTATCGTTATATGCTGGACTATGAAGTGATTACTATGTTGGATGAACTCGATTATTAATGATTATGGGACTCTTCGGATTGAGCGAAGTTAATCCACACTTAAAACTGTCAGAATCCTTTTTTCATTATGTAAATTGGATATCTGTAATCCCTATGGTCTAGATAATACATTGTAATTTACACATCATCATAAATGTATCTCTCCTTCTAAATAATATATTACCATAAAAAGAAAATTTGTAGCTAGACTAGCCTTTATTCTCTTCGAATAATCCAAACATGTTGTTTTCCGAGTCTGGATATATCCTGATGTAGCCCATATTCGGCACAGGCATTTTTGGCATTATGGCTCTACCTCCAGCTTGTTCTATTTTTGTAGTATAGTCATCAATGGATGATACTGTAATGTGGTTTGTTACTCTGTGATCGGGGGATTATCGTTTCGTCATTCCGCGAGACCCTCTATTGCCTTTTTCGTCCTCAGTTTGAAACATCCAATAATCTTGATCAGTATTTTCTCCATCAATTACTTTTTCCATATTCCATCCAAAAACATCCTTATAAAACCTTTGACCCCTTTCAACATCATCTGCAGGTATTTCGAAATGTTGAACTGTTGGCAATTTATAGAATTCCCTCCAAGTTGTAGAATACTATCTTCATATTCTTCAATTATTCTATTGTCAAGTATTTCTAAAAGGATTCCTCTTCATTTGAAGACCCATTATTATTAAAAGTAATGGGACTCGGAAGTAAACAGTAATCGTATTTACAAACACTAAAGAATGCATTTATTTTTCATAAATATCCACTTGATTATCATTACCTTCTTACATATTAAATCCTGATAACTCATCATGCTCGACATTTAATAAATTAACCTAATGCTGTAGCTTGTCTATATGGTCATATAGGATTTTAACATCATTAAACCTATTTATCAAGAAATCACATCATTATTAAAAGCTCTTTCTTCATAATAGCCACCAATACTGGTTTTGTCTACACACATTTTGATAAATTTAGTATTATGGGACTCTTACTTTGATAACATTGTTTATTGATAGCCAATAACTCTAAATATTATCTACAAGTTATAAGAATTATATAACATTAAGAATAAATATAATACCACAATATTTAACGCCGTTATGGCAGATCCAATTTTTAAGAATTCTAAAAACGTGAACGCTCTAACTCCCCTGGATTCGGCACTTTGAACAATAATAATGTTACTTGCAGCTCCGAATATAGTAAGGTTACCAGCTACTGTACTAGCTGCTGCTAGCATTAACCATGGGTACACATCATCTCTATCAAAACCATTCTCGATCATGTACGCACTATAAGTCGCTACAAATGGTACATTACTTAATATTTGACTAAGAATTATACTTACTGCAGAAATAATTGTATTATTGTAAATCAAATTATTATAGGTATCAGATGAACTGATTTGAGGGAAAATTTGTAATATATCAGAAATCAGTCCTGACGTCCATAATGCAGATGCAAAAATAAACATACCTATAAAGAAGATCAAAACAGAGTAATCCACACTTTTCAAAATTGAAATTCTTTCCTTAGAGAACATATATAATGAAGCGGCACCTAAAAGTGATATTGTACCGATATCTAGGTAAACCACATTAAATATGAGTTTGAATACTTCTGATAAAATTATAGCTCCGATGGTTGATAAGAAAACAATTATAGAAATTTTAGCAAACTTATTAGTAGATGAATATCGAATTAAATTTGATTTAATCCCGGATTCTTCAATCTTTTTATTATTATAATTAATTGAACCGTTAAAATAGTTTAACTCCTGTTCTTGTGAAAAAGATATTCTGTATAAATTTTTCTTGTAATAAAAATGTAATATTAATCCACTTAAGAACAGATTTATAATTGTAGGTGGTCCAAGAATTGAAAGGAATGTAATGAATGGCATATCAATGCCACTCTGGCTAGCGATAAGCAGGTTTTGTGGACTTCCTATTGGAGTCATCACACTTCCTATGTTTATTCCAATAGCGATAGAAACCAAAATCGCAGATGGTTTGATACCTAACTGTTTTGAAATTAATATTGCAAAAGAAATTAGAATGATAGCTGCGGTATCATTAACAATGAATGCCGCTAGAAATCCTGATAAAATTACTACTATTACCAAGATGTGATTAATTTTGATAATTTTGGTCAAGATTTTTCGAATCACATGATTTAATACACCTGACTTTTCAAGTGCAGAAGTAATGCTGAACATTCCAAATAGAAATGCCATGACTTGAATATTAATCGACTTTATGGCAGAATCAATTGATATTACTCCAAATCCTAAAACAAGGATCGCTCCTATGAACATTATTAACCAAAATGGAATGTTCCGTAATTTAGTCCTAGTTATTATCATAGCATAAACTAAAATAAAGATGCACAATGTAATGATTTCATTCAATTCCATTTCTATCTTCCTAAATATCTGTCAAAAATTTGTTAACTAATTTAGCATTTGATTGAATTGTTTGTGTTTTAGGAGCACGTAAAAACAAGAATAAGGAGATAGAAAATTTGATTAATTTGCTATCACGGTAGTAGCCCATTCACATGCAAATTGGAGTATCCTTTGGTGACAGTACAGTCCTTTGTTTCCATAAATGATATATCTACGGATAATTCCTCGGAATAGGTAGATATGTAAGAATTCAAAAATGCACCTTGATATCGATCTCCTGTATTAGATATAGATACAACTAAATCAAGGTCACTTGCAATTAGTTTTTGAATCATCTCGGCATAGTTGGTACAAATCATACAAATTCTTGGCATACCTCTTGTATTATTATAATTAACCTGCATTGGAAAATTCGATGCATTTATTATTCGGTATTTAGGATTAATCACATTAGCTTTTATATAGATCGTGGCATTATCATCATCGATTCCAGCGATTTCAGGCATTTTGGTACCAATGTTTGTTATGTTCATTAGAAAATTAAACACTTCTTTTTTTCGAACGCGTGCTATCAATCCATTGTAATTTGCTATCAAAAACAAAAGAATTACAGTTATTACGATTATGCTTCTCATTTATTATTAGAGGTAAATAAAAATTCGACTATATATTTATGATCTTGTTTTTTATGATAAGTCAGATTACAAGATAGTCTAAACTTATTCAAGGTCAGTTAGTAGACCTTAATTCTTAAATTATTTAGATGTCGATAATCATCATCGGTATGTTCAACGATAACATTTAATTGTAAAATTCTCTAAACAGATTTTTTTATTCACTACTAAAAAAGAACAAGGAATAGTTTTTGGTTATTGTAAGGATTTTGACCTTTCTCAAAATATCTGGATATTGTTTTAAGGACCTTTACACTGCTGTAAATTGCCTTAACCAATACTTATTGATATTCCAAATCCAATTATAAAACCTAAAATGGCTCCAAATGTCGTCAACCATTCCTTTTCCTTATGGGCCTTTGGTATCATGTCGTAGTGAAGCATATAAAAAATTCCTCCAGCGGAGAGTGCAAGAATTATGCCTATCGATACATACATTCCTTTCATAAAAACTAATCCAATAATACCCATTATAATAGGAATAATTGAAATTATGGCAGTTGCAATGAATATATTTTTTATTTTCTTAAGTTGCGACTTACTCTCCTTCATTTCGTGAAAAGAGGCTACACCTTCAGTCACGTTTTGGATTCCTATAAGAAGAGCAAGAGCAGCAGCAGAACCCATAGAGCCCACTGCAGCACCTATTGCTAACGATTCAGGTATAGAATCCATACCTATGCCAAGTAATATACCAGCTCCGCCGCCTTTCTTCTCAGCTAACCAATCTAAAAAAGAGAACAAAACTGCACCAGATATAAAAGCAACTATTGTCAGTAACAATCCAACCGACTTTTCTGCCTCTACTACCATTTCAAATATTGCTGCGGATATCAAGACACCCGCACCAAAAGAAGTTAGTGCTAAAACTGCCCTGCGTGAAAAATTTATTTTTTTGGCCATATATATCCCAAGAAAAGATGTGAACCCTGCAAAGGAGGTTAATGCTATAACTTGAATGAATTCAAATGAACTTGAGTTCAAACTTACTGTATCTGTGATCATGTGATGGTTATCTTGAACATTCACGAAGGATTTATTGATTTAGATAATATTGGATATGCATATATCATATTCAACTGAATCTAATAATATCGGTCACCTATGATCTTATTTCATCAGATTACTTTATCGTAGAGAACTAGAACAATATATACTAGAGCCAACTTTCTTGAACTTAACGCATTAGCAAAAATTCTCGCGATCATTTTTTATATATTAAGTGAAGATTAATTCTAAAAGGGTTATCATGGGATAATCAGGAACTTTTATTTATATATTCCACAATTGGTTATCAATGAAAATCATTAATGCTGTCTCTGAGCTACCTGGCATGATGCAGAAAGAAGTAGAGACCTTTCTTGAAAGTAAATTGAATTTGCAGTTGGCCACAGTTGATGAGCAAGGTGATCCAAACATTCAACCGGTCTGGTTTTATTATGACAGGGAAAATGAAAAACTCTGGATAAACACATCCAAATCAGCGAAGAAAACCCAAAATATCAGAAAAAGGCCAACTATTTATTTTTCTATAGATGATGAAAACCCTCCAGTTAGAGGAGTTAAAGGCAAGGGTATTGCAACCATAATAGAAGATCTTAACATAGTTGTACCATCAGGGGAGAAAATAAGTTTGAAATATCTTGGTACATTGGATCATCCTATAGCAAAAATGATCTCGGAAGAATCAAAGAAGGGAGAAGTTGTAATTGTTGAAATTAGTCCAAAGTTTTATTCTACATGGGACTACGGTAAAATTCAGTTTTGATCTTACCCACCACATTTAACTGCTTTACTAATAATTGAAAAAATATTTTCAGATAATCATTCATTGGTTGATGGGATATGAATACGGCTTTTTAATTGTATGCAGTATGCAGTAAGTATACTTTTCTAATGTTGGAAAGTATATTTTGAAAAGTACTAAACAGCAGAATTTACTTATTTGGCTAAATAATATAGTTATGGTTGGATCAATGCCGATCAACAAAATAGATTGCTAATGATCATGGTTCTGATGGGGGCTCCTACAGTCCTGGTTTTGATTAGGTAAAAGGTAAATTTTTGCAGAATATTTGATCTTGTGTAAAAAATTTTCTGCGATAGACGTCTTAGGAATTAACCACCCAGTAAAATTGATGAGATATTTCAACTTACAGGTAAAAGATAGTAATTCAAAAATCACAACAAACAAATTTTGCATTCCTAGGGATACTTCGTATCAAATATCTGTGAAATTCAAGAAAGACATGCAAACACTATGATTATTATTGTCACATTTGCTATTATGCGCTTTATAAACTATTATAACTTTGAATGAGAAGTGACAATACCTAACAATTATCCTCAGGAAATAGGTAATAACATATTTAACAGATTTATCATCCTGTCATATAGGTCCATTTATATTTTAATCAGTACGGTAATGACGGTGGCATTAGGAAAAAAAAGGAAAAATGCATCTAGAATATTTCAAAAATTACAAAAGGGTAATAATGTTGTTTCCTCCTTCTTATTAAAAATTTTTATTTATAAATATTTGAATAAATTAGGTTTTAAAAAGGAAACTTCAATAATCTATATCCCTAAATATGACTATAAATTTCATTGTCCACTTAATATGGCAGATTATATGAGCTTGTTTTCAAGAGAGGAAGCAATCTTGACAAGATTTGATCCTCAGCCAGCTGACATTGTTGTGGACATTGGTGCAAATATAGGTAGATATACAGTTATTGCAGCTAAAAAGGTGCGAAATGAGGGCTGCGTAATCTCTATCGAAGCTAATCCGGTAATATATGATCTTTTAACAAAAAATATTCAGTTGAACGAATTAACAAATGTTATACCACTAAACTATGCAGCTTTTTCTAAAAGAGCCAAAATAAAGTTCTTTGTTAATAAAGATCTAAGAAATAATCAATATGGAACAATAAATTCCGATATTGATAAATTTGCAAGCAAAGGCTTAGAACAACAAGTCTCCGTTGATGCAAATACTGTAGATTCTATTTTGTTGGAGAATGGTATCAAAATTGAGGACGTAAAATGGATGAAGATAGATGTAGAAGGTGCAGAATTTGATGTAATAAAAGGATCCAAAGAGCTAATATCAAATACAAAAAATCTTAGACTGATAATTGAGATACATAATTTATCAAATGGTATGACCTATCACAATGAAATTAAAGACTTTCTCGAATCTTTCGACTACAAGATAGATTTTGAAGAACGCAGACCAAGTGGCGAATCGCATATCATTTTCAAAAAGCAGATTGCGAAACAATAACTATATTCATACAGTAGAATAAAAAAGAAAAATTTTTGATTACGCTGTTCCAAAAATGAAAAATCTATTACATTTTAGTTAATTCATTCTCGATCTAAAATAATGTTCCTTCATTTAGCCTTCTTGAATGTTCTTCGATACCATTTGAAGTGATTTGAAACTCATCAGTCCCG
Organism: Candidatus Nitrosocosmicus franklandus; assembly: GCF_900696045.1. Lineage (GTDB taxonomy): Archaea > Thermoproteota > Nitrososphaeria > Nitrososphaerales > Nitrososphaeraceae > Nitrosocosmicus > Nitrosocosmicus franklandus_A. The sequence continues at coordinate 1,455,730 of NZ_LR216287.1, read as the reverse complement.
ATGCGAGAAACAAATCCGTCTCTTATCAATTTATCAAGGGCAGCTTCAAACTGGGGCGACTTTGATACCTCTGCTAGTGATTGATTTAATTCTTCCTCACTGATTAATGGCATTTGTTGATTAGCCATTATTAATAATTTTTCTAAGATCCTTCCCTGAATCTTGTTGAAAGTATTATTATTGGAATCCTTTGAATTTTGACCTTCAACCATGACTAGATTTATAATCTCTGGAGATATAAATTTATGAATAACAGTAAAAGAGACAATTCTGAATCTACCAAGACACAAATTTACATGCTCTATCAATAATAAAAGATAGAATTAGAATCAAACCGATTCATCGTATTCAAAGATTGTTTTTAAGTAACAGTCGTAAAATATTGGTATTTATACCTTATATTGATCAAGCAATTGGTATGCACAATTAATTAGGGTATAATTCTTGATCTGTATTATCTCCTTTCTTTTGATTACTTTAAATGGTTACATTTATGAAAAATATTGATCTATAATTGGCATATAATTTATATTTTATTCAAAGAATTTCACAAAAGAAGAATCAATAGTTATGTAGTCAACTTGATAACCAAGTTTGTACATTTAACCTATGAATCTGATATTTAAATTGTCTTTCTCTTTATTTGGCTCTGTTCATTTAACGATAAACCTATAGCTTGAAGATGTCCTATTTCTTTTATGATTAGCAGAAACAGAACACCTTCAAGGTATGTGTATTATGGCTTACATTTGTACTTTTCAGGTTTATCTTTAAGAAAAGCCTCGGAAAGATTGTCTCAGATGTATAAAAGAAACCATGTCTCCATCTGGAATTGGATTCAAAAATACAGGCCTCAAAAATTGAAAGCATCAAGAAGAAGAATTCTAGAATATATTGTAGACGAGACAATGTTGAAGGTAGGGTCAGAATACATCTGGCTTTGGGTGGCGATAGAGCCTGCAAACAGACAGATCCTCGCACTTTCTATATCCAAAGAGAGAAACATGTTTGTTGCAGAAAGATATCTTTCTAATTTGATCAAAGTTCATGGAAAGCACCCAGTTTCGACTGATGATGGAGGAGGTACTTGGTATCCCATGGCTTGTCAGTTTCTCAAACTCGATCACCATATTCATTCTTCTTACGAGAAAAGTGTAATCGAAAGAACGATGCAATATATCAAGGATAGAACCGAAAGTTTCGATGATTACTTTCCTTGCAGAGTAAAGAATTGTAAGTTGAAGCATGTACACAATTGGTTGCGGTTATTTATTGACTATCATAACAGAGAAATAAAACATGTTAACTGAACAGAGCCCTTTATTTCATCTGTATAGGAACGTGAACTGTTACCTGATGATAATATTTCTAAATTTTTTATGTCATTTCCAAGCGGTCATCCGTATGAAGGTTTGTCTCTAAATAATTTGATATAAAATATGAAATACTGTGCTTTTCATCTTTGTAACTAAATTATTTTTTTCTCATGCGTTTATATGATGCTGTATTACTCATAATCAATCTTGATTGCGTCTGACTATTGGTTGATATCGTATTGTTTTAATTCTCATTTCTATTATGACCACTCTATTCATAATTCTTATTGATTAACCTAGCAAATGAGAATTAAAACAATTTCTTCGTAATAGAATCAACCATTATCCATCAATTAGATAATTAATTGATGGATAATCAAATTAATATTGCCGTTTGCTATTTATTAATTATATGTTAATTGTCAGAATACCTCCTATTGTTCTTGACAGCAAAGATTAATTTCCTTACGGTAATTGAATTTTATTTCAATTGTGGACGGCAAGTTGTTAAAATGTATCTAATCGAACTGATTTATCTGATTAACAGGTTATCGGTTAAATAATAAACAAAAATATGCCTATTATAGAAAGAAAAGAACAGTTAATTGATCGAGTTTGTTTCAAAGGATTAGTTCCAGAGATATATTTGCCGAAATTTGGTTATGGTTACCATTAATTATATATGGAATCTAACTTAAACGGCGGTACAAATTATCATAATTGACTACTAACCCTAATTTATCTACTTCTAACTTTGCAACGAAACCAGTCTTCGGGATTTCGAATATATAAAATCCCTCATTAATTTTACTATATTTTTGTTGTTGCCGGATGAGATTCAATTCAGGAAAACTAATCCATAATACATCAATTTCCTGCATTTCACCCACCTCTAAATTCAATCTGTTTATTGATAACGTTTTGTAGATGGTGTAATCTGAAGATCAATATCATTTAAACCAGAGGCAGAAGCAAGATCCAAAACTGCAGAAAAATCGACGGTCTTTCATTGATACTTTTTCTCCAGTTTTGGTCTTGATCGATATCTAGATAAATATATCTAATCTCGCCATTAGATGTTTGCTGTTTAATCTTTACTGATCTAGTTCTCCAATTAGTGTCGGTAATAATTTCATAAATAATTAGTGTTGGTTTATAACCTAACATTGCTATTACCGTGCCTTTCATGATATTCATATCGATCTGAGATTTTAGGCTAAAGTATTCTATACTATACTCTTTATTATTATTATTTTCCCAAATGATAGTTGTCGTCATGATCGAGTACAAGTTTTGCCACTTGATGGATATTAGTATGTTGACTGAGCCTTTTACACCTGAACAGTATTATCAGGCTTGAAAAAATTATCTTGAATATGAGAAAACAACTATTGTATATTGTGAAATTGATATAAATAAAGAGAATAATTTTTGAAATGGCATTACTTATCCCGTAGAGAATAAAGGAAGAAGAATTTAATCACTGTAATAATTATACATTATATAGTTCAATTTTGCCTTTCTCATTCAAAATCTTTAAAGCTACAGCCTTGGCGCTAGCAAAGCTAGCATCTGCCAACATTCCGTCTGGTCCTACCCAATCTCCAATGATGTATAGGTTGTAAACTCCAGGTATTTCTATGCTTGGCCTATCTTCCATCATTCCATTATTATTTATAACAGTATTAGATGCTATCATACTAGGAAGAAATCTTTGCCTAACAACCATTTTTCTCCATCCGGGTTGAACTTCGTCTAATAGTCTCTCTAAATCCTGCTTATCTTGTAATGGATTTGGCTTGGTAGACGAATCCAAATATTTCATTGCATGAAATAAAACTCCATTTTCATCAGTCGACAATTTGGCAAACGCAGAATGCAGCGATAGATACAAAGGAGTGTCCATTCCATATGCACCATAGACTTCGGGATTAGGGAGATTGGTTAATGCTATATCTAATGTTGCCACCCTTGCAGGTCTATTGATTTTTTTCAGTCAAGGAATTTGAGATCTATCGAGATGTTGTCTTTTAATAGACTATATACATTAGAAGGATTAGTAGCGATAATTACATCGCGATACGAATGGATCGTATTATCCGATAGTCTAATTTTCCATAATTGTTGACTGATTGGTCTATCAAATCCATGATCCTGCTGAAGAGAAATTACGCTCTTACCAGACATGAACTTTACCCAATTCCTCTTTCCAATATCAACTAATTGATCTACCAAAGTTTGCCAACCCTCATCTAAATATATAACACTCCCTGCCACAGCTATTCTAATTTGATTTAATGCCAACATGGCACTCAAATTTTCTGAATTATGTGTATATGTAGAAATTCTGCCTAGCATTTTTATGAAATCTTTCGAGTCAGAGTTTTTGAAGTTTTTGTCCAACCATTCTTGAAAACTCAGTGAGTTGAGATCGTTAAGTTTAATTTTGTTTAATTTGCTAAAAAAAGTAGAACCTCTATCTTGCTGCCTATTCCATTGAGCAACTTTGTTGTTAAAAGTTGACTCCTCTTCATAGGCAATTTATACAATTTTCCTTTTTTTCTATGTAGTATTTAGAGAAATCAACCTTTTTTCCGTTGTATTTTACATTTAATTCGTTTAAGATTTTTGGTGCAATTCCATTGATATACAGAGCGTGAGCACCTTGATTGAAATAAAATCCATCTTTAAGTGTGGTTCTAGCCCTGCCCCCAAATTGACTCGATTTTTCTATGATAGTAACCTGTTTTCCATTTCGAGCCAAATAAATAGCAGATGTCAGCCCCGCTAAACCGCCACCAATTATAGCTATGTTTTTGACATTGTTATCTTTTATTTCATTGGTTGTTAACTTTACAATTTGGTTAGTCATCCAACTAGTTATGTACACAGTAATTTATTAATCTTTGGTTGGATGACCAACTAAATTTATATTAGTCATATGTCTATTATTGATAGATTGTGAAACTAAAATAGAGAAGGTAAATGCAATTTTGAAGACTTCACTAAAGGTTCTTGCTAAAAATGGATGTGAAAATACTACAATAGCAACCCTAGCAGCAGAGGCAGGCGTAAGTAGAGGTATTTTACATTATTATTTTTCTAATACAGAGGATTTGGTAAGCAAAGTCTTGGAATATACTTCTGAAAAAATTATTCAGTCCACGATAAAAGATATTCGAGGAAAAACTGTAGAAGAAATAACAAATAATATTATCAATGACAGCATTATGAGCTTTAAGGAGTATCCAGAATTCTATGTATTTTTATTTGAGATGTGGTGTGCTTCGAGGAGAAGCGATAAGATCAAAAATGAATTATTAATTTGCAGTGACAAAGTAACACAATCAATCAAGAAAGTGTTAGATGAAGCTATTCAAAACGGGTTACTACAACTTGATACAAAAAATACAGATGAAATGGCCAAAATACTTTTGGCTCTATTTAATGGAATCGCATTTGAGAAATTCATGCGCCCATCCAGGGATTTAGATGATAGAAAATATTGGATACAAGTTAGGAATATGATATCATCGTATCTAAAACCACATTAAATCCTTATGGTACAATAAAGTGGATTTGTACAACCATTGATTGTTTGATTATAATAACAATGATGAAAGTCGTCTATCACTATCAGAATTAATCCAATTACAAAAACGGAATTTTCCATATGTCATTCTATAAGTGCCAACGCCCAAGGATGCTGCAAATAATATTCTTTAGACCATGGTATGTCTAATGATTTCCATGACTCTCCAGAATTTACGGAAAAGAATATTCCTTTGTTATTCAAACAGTAAAATTCATCCTTATTCTTTGGATGAGATTCAAGGATAGAAATAACAGTTCCTTTTGATCCAGGCAGACCATCAATCGATGGAATCCAGCCGGCACCTTCTTCATCAGAATTGCGTCTATAAATGAAAGTTTCCGAATCTTGAATGGCGTGTGATTTCCAAGCATTACTAGAGGCAGATACTACTATGTTTTGAGGATCGTTATTATTCACCGCTATGCTGTATAGATAGGTATTATGTCCTAATCCCTTAACTTTCCTTTTCCATGTATTTCCGCAATCCAGGCTTTCGAAATAACCGTCACCTGCGGCCGAATACAGTCTGTGTGGAGCTTTTTTATGAGTTCTCAATGTATGAGAATCATATGGCCCATCCTTTGCCTTGTCTATCCAGGATCTCCCTCCATCAATACTTTTGATTAATGCACCGGCTTCGATAGCTGCAAAAATATTATCTTCGTTATTCACATCCTGCTCTATCCAACGAACATGATGTGTCCAAGGCCTTGGTGGAAATGACCATGTAGAAGACGATGGCAATTTATCAAATTCATCAATCTTTTCCCAGCTTTTACCACCATCAATTGACATGAATATCAAACTAGGTTCCATTCCCACCAATAACTTGTTAAATTCCTCTTTACCTCTCTTTATGGGACTCACTGAGAGAGACATTATTTGCGAATCCGGGATATCCAACGAGGTCTTTTCCCAACATTGACCTTTATCATCACTTTTCCAAAGTCCTTTATCAAATGTCCCACAATATGCTCTGTCAGGTTTGAGCGGATCAAATGCAACGCTGCTGGGATTTACATTTTTTAAACATTCATAAGTTTTCCAACCATCCTTTGTGGATCTTATCATTAGTAGGGTGTTTTGCATAGAAGCCAAAATAGTACAGGTCAATTCCCTTACTCCTAATTCCTCATGGTAATATTATTTAAGATTAATCGATGATTAGAAAGGTGATGGGTACATTTGTGCTAGCAAAATACTGAGCGGGATATCAAAATAACAACACCTTTTCAAACAAAAAGTCGGTCAATTCATGTACTAATTATAGTACTACCAAAGTAAATCTGCAAAATAAATTATTCTTTGGTTATTATATAAACAACTTACAATGAAATGCCCATCTATCTAAGTTATTTTTCATTGACGATAATTTTTTTTAATTAACATATTACAATTATTTTAGTAGAATGTGTTCTATTATGTCGTAGAATTAGATACATAGTGAATTAAATACTACCTGATATTTGGTATAAAAGTATGATATCCCAAATAGAGGTATTATACGGGATGATACAATAATACTGTTCTTTCAAACAGTAAGTCATTATAGAAGTGGGATTGGTGCGGGTGCCGCCGCTGCATGATGAACGTATTTAGATGATGTAGCATATACAATGAGCTTTAAGGAGGACTAAAGGAAGATCTAGCAATCATACGCCATCCAATTGGGATGGTCATAAATTGCTAATTATTGGAAAAAAGGTGTTTTATCCTTTTAAAATTTCTAATGTAGTTAAAAGTCATATCACTAAAACTGTACTGAGAATGAATTTCTTATGAGTAAGAAGAATTATAGTAGGATTTTCCCGGTTATTGTATCATTTACTGTGTTATATTTCATAGGTAATATGGATTATTTGTTCCTGTTTCTGGTCATGCAAGTCTTACTGCCTTTAATCCTCGACACTTTAAGCCATAAATTCTATTTTATCAATTTTAACGAAGTATCCATTACTTTTAACTAAAGGTCTGAATTAAAGACTAGTATTATTAAAGTCACAGATCTTAATTAACAATAGACAACAACCACCTTGACTTGGGATATTCTGAAAAAGAACTTATAGTATATCTAATAGATCTATACTGGCATCAAGCGATTATCTTTTAGATCGATTTGTTCTGTCTAAGGGTGATGGTGTGATTACCAAAGACTTTTGTTCTTTCTCATATGTTCACTAATAAACAAGTGTAAATTACTAATAATATCTATCTATCTATCTATTTAGACACAGTCGAATTTCAAATCTAAGTTAAACTATTATTAAAGATGGTCAAATTATACTTTATGTTTTTACATAGAAAGCAAAATTATTTATACATATTTTGCTTATTGACAATATTCTCAACTCTTTCATTGCTTGCTGTAGACACCGAATTGTTATCTTACTCGCAGGTTAAAGAGGGTGACGGCGATGAGTATAACAATATTTTTGTTATTCAAAATGTAAGTGACAATCTAGGTGATTCGGTATATCCTCAGACCGAATCATCAGAAAATAAGGTATTTGTTGTTTGGCAAGATAATCTATTTGGTCATAATCGAATGAATTATGATATCTTATTTAAAACAAGTAACGATGGTGGTCAAACTTTTGGAGATGTAATAAATCTTTCAAACAATACGGGATTTTCTGAACATCCACAAATGGCTGTCAACGGAAACAATGTTTACATAGTTTGGGCAGACGACACTTCACTTAATCGAGAAATTTATTTTATCACAAGTAACGATGGTGGTCAAACTTTTGGAGATGTAATAAATCTTTCAAACAATACAGCTGATTCGTATAATCAAGAGATTTCGGTATCAGGCGATAATGTGTACGTCGTATGGCAGGATGCTCAAAAACTTACACAAGGTAATAGTAGTATATCATTTATCGCAAGTAACGATGGTGGTCAAACTTTTGGAGATGTAATAAATCTTTCAAACAATGCTGGAAAGACGTCTTTTCCAAAGATTTCCTCCTCTCAAGAGAATGTGTATATAGCGTGGAATATTGATAGCGGTGATAGATCGATTGTAGGAGTAAACAACACGGAGGGAGGAATCTTTTTTGTTAAATCTCATGACAATGGCAGTAGTTTTGACAATGAAATTCGTTTAAACACCAATGAAAAGCCTGGCGAGTTGCAAATAGACACCAGCGATAACAATGTATATGTTGTTTGGGGTTCTCCTGATCCTTCTACTACTAATCATAATTCCGCTCAAGCATTAACAAACGAAAACATTAGTACCGATAATTTGACAGGAGATGGTATCTATTTTACTAAAAGCACAGATAATGGCAACAGTTTTACAAAACCGTCTTTTATACAAGGTCAATTTCTAAATCCTCTGAATGTAGACATTATTCATGACTCTGATAAATTAATTGTTGCAATACAAGCTACGCCGCTCGATAATACTGTCGAAGGAAATCAAGATATATTTCTTATGGGAAGCCAGAATATGGGAGACTCGTTTTTTAGTGAATCAGTTAATATAAGTAACAATGCTGGAATATCTGAGTGCCCTTCAATGACAATCTTATCATCCGACAATAAACTGTTTGTCGTCTGGCAAGATAGATCTCCTGGAAATAATGAAGCCCTATCAATAAAAACAAATTTGTAAATCACAACCGCGGGTCTTAATAAAACAATATAGCATCAAAATCTTAAAAATAAAAGATGCTTCTCTATTCTTTAGGTTTATATCTTCCTAGTAGTAGAGAGTTTGTAACTACTGTTACTGAACTCATGGCCATTGCTATACCTGCAAGGATTGGAAGCCAGCCAAATACTGAAAGTCCAAAAAAAGGAACAAGAATACCAGCTGCAACTGGAATTAATCCAGTATTATAAACAAAGGCCCAAAACAGGTTTTGTTTTATTTTTAAAACAGTTTTCCTTCCAAGTTCCAGTGCAGTTATTACATGTCGAATATCATTCTTAATTAAAATGATGCCACCAGTTTCTTTAGCTACATCAGTTCCAGAACCTATGGCAATTCCCAAATCAGCTCTTGCTAAAGCAGGTGCATCATTAATTCCATCACCTACCATGGCCACAACTTTATTTTCTTTTGTCTTCAAATCATCTACAATCGCTTCCTTTTGATGCGGCAATACCTGTGCTATTACCCTATCTATTCCGATCTTGGAGGCCACAGCCTTGGCAGTTCTTTCATTATCTCCTGTAAGCATTATTGGTTCGATCCTTTGTTTTTTTAATACTTCTATCACTTCTTTTGCTCCCTTTTTGATGGTATCAGATATTGCAATTATTCCAGACAAGCGATTATTTACCGAAACTAAGACGGCAGTCCTACCTTCTTGCTCCAGTTGTGCCAGTCTTGTTTCTACGTCTTTATCAATAGGCACTTTGTTGTCATACATCATTTTTCTATTTCCGATAATTATCTTTTGATTAGAGTATGCGGCTTGAAGGCCATGTCCTGCTACTGCCTTAAATGAATCGGGAGAAGCTATCGTTTCAATTCCTTCTTTTTTTGCTCTATCAATGACCGCCTGAGCCAATGGATGTTCAGACCCAGACTCTGCCATTGATGCTAGTTTTAAGAGTCCGAGATTATCGATCTGATCAAGTGATATAATATCGGTAACAGAAGGTTTTCCTTCTGTTAGTGTTCCAGTTTTATCAAATACTATTGTATTAACTTTACTTGCTATCTCTATCTGTTCACCACCCTTATACAAGATTCCGTTTTCAGCACCTTTTCCGGCACCCATCATTAAAGCTGCAGGAGTTGCCAATCCCAACGCACATGGACATGCAATTATCATTACTGACACAAAAGCCAGTATAGAATATGTCAATCCAGCGTTTCCTACAAAGTACCATCCAAGAAAAACTCCCACTGCTATTATTATGATTGCAGGAACAAAATATTTAGCAACCTGGTCGACCATTTTTTCCAGCTTTGCTTTTCCTGTTTTGGCTTCTTCCACTAAGGTAATGATGTGAGATAAGACTGTATCTTGACCAACTTTAGTTGCTCTTACTTTTAGTAAACCGTTCTTATTGATAGTAGCGCCTATTACCTCATCTCCTTTTACTTTGTCTACGGGTATACTTTCTCCTGTTATTGCAGATTCGTCTATGGATGAAGAGCCATCGATTATAATTCCGTCAGTTGGAATTCTTTCGCCGGGTCGTATAACCATCAAGTCTCCTTCTATTACTTCTTCGACTGGAATTTCTATTTCCTTGAATTCCTTTGAAACTAATTTTAGACCCGGATTATCCAATGTTGAACTTTCATTACTTTTATTTGTATCATTTTTTTCTCTTATAACTGCTCTTAGTACTCGAGCAGTTCGTGGCTTTAAATCTAGCAGCTTTCTGACAGCATAAGAGGCTTTTTCCTTTGTCTTTGTTTCTAGGAGTCTTCCTATCAAAATAAGCGTAATTATTATTGCAGCCGTCTCAAAGTATACCGCGGTAAAGGGAAAGTATCCCGGAATTAATGTAACTATTGCACTATAAACATATGCAGCAGTAGTACCTATTGCAATTAAAGTATCCATGTTCGATGCTTTAGCTTTAATACCATCCCAAAATCCCCTATAGAATCTCCAGCCAATCCAAAATTGGACAGGAGTAGACAGGATCAAAAGTATGTAATTCGTATATCCCATCATCTCCATAGGTAAAATATGCCCTAGCTGTGGGATCATATGAGGCAAACTGAGTAAAACTATGGGTATTGTTAGGGCTATGCTTATCATAACATGAACCTTTAACTTTTTTAGAGCCTTCTCAGGCTCGAGAAATTCGTTAAGACACTGAGATGAGCAAAAATAATATGTAATTCCATCCTTTTTATAATGAATTGAGCTTTCCTCTTCCTCAACAAACATACCGCAAATAGGATCTTTTGCCATATCATATATTGAAAGTAGAACATATATAACAACTGGGATTTACAAATGTAAAATACAAAAATCGAATCTGTCATATTAATAATGTATTACAAAATGCAAACAGTGTAGACATTGTAATTGCCTTGAATTTGGATACTCTTTGCTAGTTTATAAAGTCAAGATATTAAATTACGAATATACGATTAGATGGATATTGATATCGTATGATAAGATTCAGTTTAGAGCTGTTGGAATGTATTGCACAACTTGCAAACCTATTGTAGAAAATCAGTTGAGAAACAACAAGGGAATCAAGAAAATTGACATAGATTACATGACAGATAGAGTGATCATAGAATTTGATCTCTAACAAATATCGAAGAAATAAAGATGTCCTTAGAAAAATCAGGGTATGCATTCGTTAGGATCCCTCGTTATTGACTATATGTAGTAATTTATAGCCGTATCATAAAATTCAGGTTTTTATTGGTGCTATGATATGGTAAAACAATCCAAAAAGCATTTGGATTTCTTTCTCCTAAGTAGATCCAACAAAGAAATCTATACACACCAACATACTTTACAAATGTAAAAAGTAATATACATGATTATTACTAAAGGGTTAAGAGCTGTTGTCTATGCCACTAGAACTTGACGACATTGACGTATCTATTCTTAATTCAATTTTAGAAGACGGTAGAAAATCGTTCAGACAGATTTCAAGAGATACGGGAATAACTACTCCAACAGTAAAAGCAAGATATGAAAGACTCGTGAATATTGGATTTATTAAAGGTGTTTTACCAATCTTTGACTTTGAAAAAATAGAAGCGGGTGCAGTGAGAGAAAAAAAGAAGTTCGTTCAATTGGAAAGCCTGAAGGAAAATATAACTAAAAGAAAAAGGGATACCTCTCAGTTATATCAGAATAGTAGTAGTTTAAAAGATGAAATACGAGAAATTCAGAAAAAAATTTCAACTGGTATAGCGATAAATATTATTTGTGATTTCTGTGAGGGTCCCGTATTTGACAAACCTAAAATCCTCAAATTTGCAAATATTGAAAGGTTCTTTTGTTGTAATTCTTGCAAATCAGGCTACAGTCAAAAATACCGTGGTAGAATAGAGTCGATAAAACGAAAATATGAGGGAAAATCCGAGTTGGATGATTAACTCCTGTTATTTAGATCCTGTATCAGTAACCATACTTTGATGGATTTTGCTCTAGTTTTTGTCTACAAGCTGCAGAACACAAATAAATTTTGTTGCCATTAATTTTTGATACATATTTCGCAGTTTTTTCATCCACATTCATATTACAAACTGGATCTTTTGCCATGCTTTGTAATCAGTAAATAACATATTTAACTATGAGGCTTTACAAATGTAAATTTTCTAACACAAATATAAATCGTCATTGTAATTCAATTTATCTTATCTCCACTACATTGAACTTTATTTTCCGTAATTAGGATTTTCAAATGAAATAACAACATGGAGTTTCATAGACAAAAATTTACCTGGCAAGCGGTGAGTACATTTTAAATATAATATTTAACAATTAAACTCATTCATGTCCTATAACACGAAGCTAATCGATAAGAGCGAATTTTTGATGTCTTTTGTTGCAATAGTTGTAGTTACTTTGTCTTTAGGTTTTTATTTTATACCGAATGCAAATAATCTCTTAGTTACTGGAAACTATACTTTTATTGACGCTTTTGCTCAACAACAACAAACATCATTAAATATAACTAAAAATGATAACAATTCTACAAATATAAACAACAATAACAACAACACAATATCATCAAGTAATAGTTTTGATCAATCTCTGCAGGAGGATTTAATTAAACTTTATGATAAAGTGGAGCATTCTGTGGTGCAGGTTACACAAGATTCAAATTTACCTGGTGCATCTCGCTTGGGTTCCGGTTTTGTATATGACAAGGAGGGACATATAGTTACAAATTATCATGTTGTAGCAGGAGATACTATCAATAGAGAATTTGATGTTACATTCACTGATGGTACCGGCTATAAAGCAACAGTTGTTGGTGTAGATCCATTTGCTGAAATAGCCGTTTTAAAGATTGACGTAGAAAATAATATAGAAGTCATTGAAAAGTTGGAGCCATTATCGATTGGCAACTTTTCTGAAGTGGATGTTGGGCAAAGAGTTGCTGCTATAGGTAATCCTTTTGGACTGTCGGCTTCCATAACTGAAGGAATCGTAAGCGGTCTTGGAAGGGTTCTTCCGGCTTTGCCATCTGAAAATAGTCAAAGATCCATTATAGAAGATACACCTGCTTTTTCAATTCCCGATATAATACAAACTGATGCTGCAATAAACCCGGGAAATTCAGGAGGACCTTTACTAAATATGAAAGGCGAGGTTATAGGAATCAATACTGCCATTTTCTCTGCTACAGGTGTGTATTCAGGAGTAGGATTTGCAATACCTTCTTACTTGATACAAAAAGTGGTTCCCTCTATCATTGCTACGGGTGAATACCAACATCCTTACTTGGGAGTGTCTGGAACAGATATAAACTCAGATATTGCGGAAATGATGAACCTTCAGAATACTACAGGATTTTTGGTAATACAAGTTACCTCTGGAAGTCCCGCTGAGAAAGCTGGGATACGAGGTGGCTCAATATTGACAGAAATAGATGGAAGAGAGATAGAACTTGGAGGAGATGTGATCATTGGAATTGATGATAAATCAATTAGAAAAATAGATGATTTACTGTCTTATCTGGATAGAGAAAAGAAGGTTGGAGAAAATGTTACTCTTACAGTTATACGAAATGGGCAAGTACAAGAAATAGATCTGACTTTGGCTGCAAGGCCTAACTCTACAATTATAGACAATGCGCTTACACAGGAAATACAAGATGATAACAATCCATCTCTTGGAATAACAGGAATTAATGTTACACCTGAAATAGCTCGACAAATGAATGTACCCTCTAGCGTTATCAACGGAGGAGAAAAAGGATTTCTTGTCATTGATGTTCTTAGAAATGGTTCGGCTGAGGAGGCCGGAATTAGAGGAGGATATATTACTTCCAATATTAATGGAAATCAAATAGAACTTGGTGGAGATATAATACTTGAAATCGAGAATATTACAATAGGATCTGTAGAGGATATCAGAAAAGTACTTTCTACTAAACAAGTGGGAGACAGCGTTCAACTTACCGTATATCGAGATAATGACACAGTAGAGATCCCTGTTATATTAAAGGCGGGGCCTAAGCCGGATCAGACAGAAAATATTCTTCCTCCTTTTTCTCCAAATATTCCAAGGGACGAATTCCCATTCCAACAACCATTCAATCCTTTTGATGATTTTAGCGATGATATCTACAATCAATGCGTTCAAATAGTGGGAAAGGAGGCTTGTGATAGGCTATTTGGAAGATAGGAAAACAACTCTTTTTTTATCATATCAATAATCAAAAAGTTTCTTTTTTAGTATCCTTTTAGAGTTGTATTACATCTTAAAACAAAATGTCTGCGCTACATAACTGCTACGCTCTGATCGTATATTGTCTAACTTAAGTTGTGCGTGACTTGCTATCCGATTAAATATCTAACAGCTGGTTTAATGATAAATCCTAGTTTAGAAGTATTAAAGGCTCATTTTTTTAGTGAATAAGTATCCTTTGATAAAGGTTTTCAAGTCTCGTATTTTTTATGCCTGCAGGTGATGGAACAAGTAGCTGTGAATCTATTGCTATTTGATTATAGATTCACACGCATATAACCCCCAACACTTTTTCTCTAGGATATACTAAAATATTGTTACCACGGTTAATAAGCGAAATGTAGTAATTTTCAGAAGTTTATGAAATAATCGCAGAATCAGTTATCCAACATTATTTCATCCTTTCGATGTTTTATGTCATATACAACTATACTATTTAGAACTACAAATTAAATAGCTTTATACCAAATTAGATATCAAATTAAACAAATGATTTGTAGATCACTTATCTTACTCCGACTACTCTCGTACAAGTGCTTCGATTAATGATAAAAATTAGTAAAAGGAGAAGCATAATGGATATCTATTCATAACTCTGCTATTCTTAATATAATAGCATCGTATGCATAAGAATATCGAATCTTCCTATAATTAATGTAATAATAAATAGTACAACTAGGGAGAAAAAGATCAAAATGCGGATATTAGTGGATCAAAAAAAACCATATAGATGATGTGATTAGTAAATAGAATGTAACTGAAGTTATAAGGAAAAATTAGAATAGAAAGTTATTTCGATGTAGCGATCAATCAATGTCTGACGTTAATTTAGTTAAGATTGCATATAGCAATTCACAAAAAATATATAATTTGGATAGGTAAAATATCATATACATATACGACGGCAAGAATCATTCACTATATTCTTTTTATCAAAAATATAGTCTTTAAATTTGTCAAAGTAGGAAACTGCCAACGAATAAAAAAATAAGATCTCTGAAACTCATCGTTGTGAATTCATAATCGGTTTTTCCAATAAGTTTCTAAATCGCAATATCATAAATAAATATTTTCTAACAAAGAAAAATGATATTGAAGAAATCTAGAAGTCACTACATTTGCTATGTTGTTATAAAGTTTAAGAACTTACGACATATGGTAACATCTAAAAAAACATGCAAAATAAATTCAATATATTATTCTTATATACACATATTCAAACCAGTTGTTAAATATGGTTTAATTTTTAATGATGCAAACAGCATAAAAAATTATAAATAGTGATACTTTTACCTTTGACTTGATGTCGTTAATAATTATTGCGTATATTTATAGTATGTTTTTACATATTTGTTATGAGTACCACTGGTTTTCTATCTACACAAAAAATTCCGCAAGAGGCAACTGAATTAAATAAATTAACAAAGGTTTCCTCGGGTTATATGGAATTAAGTAATTTTAGAAATTCCGATACCCATAGAGGTTATTTTTGTTATAATTGTATATATTTTATGAAGCCAAATCATTGTGCGATTGTTACAGATGAGGGTCAAGATCTACATGGACAGACATCAAATGAGATAGCCCCACATGGAATATGTTCTTTATGGGCCCCAAACGAAGAGGAGATAAAATAAGTTGTCAGATAAGAATGTTGTCGAAAAAGCTGTAGATGTTGTTGGGAATTCAACCAAATTTCAAAAACAATCAAAACTGCAAACGGGATATCTTGAAAGAGAGGAATTTAAAACATCCGAGTTACGCAGAGGTTATTTTTGTTATAATTGTATCTATTGGATAGATTCAATGGGTGGAAGTGTATGATCGTGTCAGACGAGGGACCGGACATTTTTGGAAAAAATTCAGGGGTAATAGCCCCACATGTTTGTTGTAATGGATATGAACCAAATAAAGATAATATAAATGATAATTAATAACTACTTCATCTCAATTTGTCTTCGATCTCATCGGATCGTTCCAATCACCTAATAAATAGAGAGAGCATATTCATCAACTATGCCTGTGTTGACAATGCCATGTTGTATTCACCTAACCATGGTCGGTAATAGTAATTTATGTACACAGGTAAATTTTTTTGCTATTTTTGGTTTCAATAAATCAATTAATGAACCGAATTTATATAGTTTAGTAACCTTTCATTGTGCTTAATTTATCTGGTTTGAAATTTATTTGGAGTAGCACACATGTAGAAATAAAAAGATAAAAGTTTAGTCTCTATACACATCCTGCGAGTAATTGATGCGACTAGATATATTGCTTATATGTATGTAAGAATTATTATTTTAATATTTTATAATTTCACTGCTGAGGTAACCTATATATGGTTGTAGAGTCCTGAGTAGACAAGAACTACCACCTGTTACACCATATCGGATCTTTGTATTGTCGATATCTGCGAAAAGGAAAGTCTGATGCGATTGGAGTTTGTGTACATGCTAGAATCTTTCTTACCAATATCAGGTAAGGCTGCAATACCAATTATCCTAGAATTGTCTGTAAATTGGTATTAATTGGATTATTTGTCACAGATCATTCAGTATTATACTATAGTGATAGTAATACTAACAAATATTAATAGCTCGGATTTAGCTTGTTATCTACAATCTAAAAAATAGATGGTTATTTGGATGAATAACTTTGTTCTTAATCCAATGCGTCTCTAATTTTTACTTTTGCCTTATTTAATGTTTCAGAACTGGGCTTTCCTTCTGCGTGATCTTTAGCTGTTTGTGCTTTGGCTTCTGCGTCCTGAGATGCATTTTTCATTTTCTTTGCAACGTCATCAATAACATTGTCTGTCATTAAATACGAATAGTTAATATTGTTTATATAATTAATAATAATCTTTATCAACTGTATAAATACATAATTCTAATTTTTTGCATCAAGGTAAAGATCAGATTAGTTAATACAAATCATCGATAATATCAATGATATCCACTATGCATACTTTATAATCTTTATACTGCAATCTAATTGTACGTAAACATGATTCAAAATCAGTGTTTATGAGCATTACCTTGAGGGTTTAGTATTATTGATTGTGTTGTACAATAATGTTATTATTCTAAGAACCTTATTTTATCATTCTGCAAAGATGGATAACAAGAGAGTATTATGAAACTTAATTTGATATGTTTTGGCATGACATTCAAAAACTTCTTCTCGTTATCACAATTTGTATCAATTCTTTTATTTAGCTATGAATTTGTAATTATGGTTAAACAGTGGAGGATTCTAGAATAATGAACTCAAGCCAATGCAAAATTATGTTCATATGGATATGGAGATACAGATCATGAAATCAGTAATAATTGTATTTTATTCAAGAACAAAACCAAATGGGGAAAGTCATAGTCTGCAACAGTTGTAGACATCGAGTCAGTCACTATAGCTAATATATTTACTCTACAATACTGTTACAGTTTCTAATATTGTGTCTAGTCAAGAATTTATTGATTAAATCTATATGCTTTTGTTGATATAGAATAATCGCCATAAACAAAGGCATATTTCTGAAACTGTTGAATCGTGATATTTTGTTGTTGATATCTGAATGAAGTGAATTTTTATAACCCCGATAACAGTTGCTTATGATATTCAAAAAAATAATTTCATCTTCTATACTTAGAGCTTCACTAAATCTTTTTAGCTCATAAATTGTATTATTATATTGTGCATTCAATATGATGTCGGATTGTATTGTTGTAGCAGTAGAATCTTGAAATATTTTTTCCTCAATAATATCATATTCAAACTTTGTACATCTATGCAACAAATCTTTACGTATTTGATTTATGGATTTGGAATTGTTAAATAAAATACTGAGAATTATAGGTTCAATTGTTATTGAGTTGGATAGACTAGATGATGCATGACCGTATAGTTTAGGAATTAGAAATAACTTGCTGAAAATTTGTTTATCTTTTTTACCTAGTTCTTTCCTGAAATTTGTCCATTCTAGTCTTTGAATATCTATTAACATCCTGAACGAGGGAATGGAGCGACCCATTAGCTTATTTAGTATTATTTTTTGGAATTGATATTGAATCTAAAAGCACATTAATACAGATCAATTCATTTCTATTTGCCATATTCATATCCGTTATTTGGTTTCTAGAGTGTGTGCGTTAGTAGTTCCATTTCAACTGTTTCCTTATTTTTATCTGAAACCTGTTTTATATCGATAGCAGTATCAAATTTGGATACAATACAGCTATCGCTATTGCATACTATATTTGCAACTTCATTGTAAGTTAGAATTTCTAATATTTTCCTCTTTATATCGTTGAATTCTTTAAATGCATTAGTAAAAGTATTGTCTGTCTGACGCTGTTGCTGCCACCACCTTAGTAGTTGATTTTGCTGTTTCTCATTATACGACCTATCAATTTCTGTTTGCAAAGTATTATGCACTCCTTGAAATGATCCGATCAGTTACTTTTTATTGCGCTGGGGTAATTTTTGAAGTCTCTTCATTTGTTTTGTTGTGTTTGTGATGGACAATTCTATTAATTTCTTAGGTTTATTCATACAGGTGTATGTTAAAACATGTTTATAAGTATTACGCAGTGTAATATATGTACACATAGGGTAAATTGTTAAATATTAGTATTCAGTACCGATCTGGCATGTACATAAGTTATTATCTCATTCTACATCCACTTCTTCAGAACTCGTGACGTTACGTATTAGAATAGTTAAGAGTCCTCTACGAAAAATGGAAAAAACTTGTTATACTACTCCATACACGGTTTTAATATTAACAAGAATCAAAATTTCTTAAATATTCCTGAATCCTAGTATATAGTGCAGTAGTGTATGAACACTCAGGAATGTATTGTCACAAAACTGGATATAAGAAAATTTGGCAAAGAGAATGTCCCCTCGCACATAATATCTACAATCCTTGATTCTGCAAGATATAGTGGTAGCGGTCTAAATACTCAACATTGGAGATTCATAGTTATAAAGGAACAAGATAACCTAAAAAAATTGTCAGACGACAGCACTAGCGGAAAATGGATAGGTGGAGCAAATTTTGCTATTATAGTATTGACAGATCCAAAGTATGTTTTCATCTACTTGATGCAGGAAGGGTTATACAGAATATGCAGCTAGCAGCGTGGGATAATGGAATTGGATCAGGAATATATACTGACATACGCGAAGATAAAATGAGAGACGATTTTAAAATTCCTACGAATTTGAGCATTTCTGCTGTTGTAGGTTTTGGATTTCCTAAAAAGTCTATTACAGGGAAAAGAAAAAATCGTAAACCGCTAAACGAATTGGTTTTTAACGAATCTTATGGAAATTCTGAAGGTGTAACCTAACCCAGTATCGAACTCAAAATGTTATAGTGAACGAATAAATAAATAAATAGCACAAATCCTTGTCATGACTCATCGTTACAATGAAAGATAGTCTCAAATCTGAATTTTGAATTTGAGTTAATTAACAGGTAAAAGTCAATCATACATTGTTTCTTGTTAAAGAGGGTATGATGACGATTACGGTTATGAGAATGATGATAATAATGATGGCATTTGCAGCATAAATAATACTATCAGCCGACATAATTTATAAACACGTTATAAGCGATGTTGGCCAAAGTTATCTAAGATCTATTAAAAATGAATCATCATATCAACAACTTATCTTCAATAATCATACATATGTTGTTGCCGTTCAACATTTTCTATTTATGGATTGCTCTTGGAATGACAATCTTATTTAAAGGATTAATGAGAAATAATTTTAACTAGTGTTACAATCCAATAATGTCATAATTTGGTATCATTTCATAGCTCTCGAGGGTTAATGTGTAATAGCTTACTGGAATCCTTAAATTATAGTGTTGTTGGTTTAGTTGTGCTGTTTTATAATGTTTCTAATTCTTTTTGTAAATGCTCTATTGCAAAATCTATTGACATCTCGCATCTCAAAATTGACAACATTTTAAGCTCGTGTCAACTCTTTTCTGGGATTTATTTTTGACCCTTACTTCTTTTCGTGCATTGATAATCCGTAAATAGAGAGTGAGTGAGTGAGTGCGAATGTACCGTACAGATAACACTCATTCTAAATTCGGCGTAGGCGGCAAAAAAAATTTATGAATTATTACTTTCTTGTAGTCTTTACATCATTTAGAGTAAATGTACCTATATATACATCACCCAAAGTACTATGTGCTAATATTCCACTTCCATTAAAGTTAACAGTTCCGTTCGTTACATTTTTTAAAAGTGTATTTGGTACAAATTTCCTGTCTCCAACTTCCCAGATATTCTTGGTTACATTATCAGTAGATTGTTCATCTGTAATCTCTTCAAAAGATATGATATCTGCAGGTTTTGAGAGATTGAAAGTTACTGTCCCTGAATAGGCTGTGCCGTCACTAGAATTTTGAAAAATTATTACTTGATGAGATTCATGTCCTTTTGCATTATGGGGTACCGATGACGATGATTGATTTTGTTGCTGTTGTTCTTCCTCTTGCTGAGCTGATACTATGTTGTTTCCATTTTCTACTGATACTATTTGACTAGTAGCAAATGTTAAACTAGCCAACGCTACTATAAATAAACCATATAAAAATATGTCTTTAACATTGTTATGTTTCGTATGCATTTTCATTCAACATCAATTAAATGTTGGTAATTAAAGCATTTCTTTAATGATTACTAAATTTATCAACAGTTTTTAATAAAGTGATGCTTTATGAATCCATGACCAAGATCCTTTCAACTTCTTATCGTCTATAATGCTTGTTAGATTATAATTTTCCTGTTTATTCAACCTGCTACAGTTTAGAATCGATAGTATTATACTGATAAATGTTTTTGATAATATGAAACTATTATGTAATAAGACTTGAATGAAGATTACCTTGAAGAATTAGTTGACAATATTTGTTGTACTGCTCTATACTGCGATTCATTTTTTTATTATTGATGACGGTATTTGATATACTTTTAGTCAATGTGATCATCTTACATGATGTTTCTTACGTTAATGGAATAATGTTTGTAGGATTCGGTGATTTCCTTTTGTTTTGTTTATATCCGAATAAATATGATATTATAATAGATATTCATCAATTTCAATTATATGATTGATCGGCTAGAATTCGAAATTGCATATAGAAAAGAGATGTACTTAGTGGTTGATGAAAAAATTAGCGATGGATCAAGATGACATAAAAAAATAATTTATGATATGCTTGAGAACTTTGACATTTTGTTTCATTACAAGATCAATGTATATCAAATTCTATAACAGTTGAATGGTTTTTTGCTAGTAAATAAATTTTTGATTCTAAAGAATATTGTTGGTTGTCGAATTGCATGATGTCATGATCGTTTCTTAAATTGGGTATTTACAGACCAATTTTTTCTAATGCACATATGATTTCACCATCAACATGCACGCATTATTGTATCAAATGAAATAGGATAATTGCCAACCCCTAAGGCATTAAACCTAGTCCCATTAAAGAAAAAATAATCAACACAAAAGTTGAAACACACAATATCTTGAATTTAAATATATTTCACTTTAGTAATATCTTAGACTAGATATGAGTAAATAAGTAGTCTTATTAATTGGAGTTTATAATTAGGGAAACGTTAAGATTACAAACTAATGTCTAAAAAAGTAGATAACGACGGTTTCTAAAATATACAATTTTTATTAGTGTCTATCCATCCTTGCAATTAACATGCACCTGCTAGAAAAACGAGATCATAAATTAACGGCCTCACTTTCTATAATATGCTATTATCTTTTAGCGAAGCTATATTCATTTACGATTTACTGTTTATTTATGTAATAAGGGTGCGCTGAAAATATGTGATTATTTTTATCTTTGATTTTCATGTTGTTTGTTGTCTAATAAACAACTATTTGTCACCCTGCGACAAACGGTATATAGAGCTAAAATCAAAATACTTGCCGCAGCCAATCGTAAGGGTATTTGATAATTCGTAATGAAGGTAGTAGCAATGACACCTGCACTTCCAAAAGTAGTAATTATGACAAACCCTATTGAAGAACAACTAGCACAAGCACTAGATAATATTGTCAAAAAAGAACTCGAAATTAATGATTTATCAAATTTGATACTTGAATTTCTTATAAGATAAATGTTCATTAAAACAACAACTCCCAATAGAGATGCACTGATAGTAGATAAAATAAATCCAGCTATAGCATCGTTTGGCAGATAAAAATAAAGTATCGGAGAAAAATATAGAAGTTCATCAAAGACATTAAAAAAAATCCAAAACAAAGTAAAAACCACAATAGTTAATCCAATATATAAAATTGGATTTGAACCATATGCCACTTTGAATGCAAATGCAAAAAGGCTTGACATTTAGTTTACCACAGTATTTTGTTTTTCCAAATTATCTATAACTGCCTTGAATATTGGGAAAGGCTTTGGACCTTGAATCTTTTCAATAATTGAGCCTTCGCTATTCATTATAATAAAAGACGGAGTTTCTGTAAACCCTAAAGAATTTGCCAAGGAAATATCCCTGTCTATGTATGTTTCATATTTTCTAGTATCAAAACATGAGTTAAACTCGGTAATGTTAAGATTAGGTAATTGCGAAGCAAATTTCTTCAAGTTTTCGTTATTGGCCCAGCCCGAATCTATTGAACCTTGATTTGCATACAAAATCCTATGAAACTCCCAGAATTTCCCTTGATCGTTTGTGCACTGGGCCGCTAACGAAGTATTTTTAGAATCAAATCCTCTATTTGGAAGATGCTTAAATACATACACTGCTTTACCTGATTGGACATATGATGAATTGATTTGCTGTTCTGTATTGTCTACATATCTTTTACAAAGGTGGCATTGAAAATCACTAAAATCTACTATAACTAGTGGAGAGCTAAGATTTCCGTAATAAGATGAACCTTGATTAATTAGGTTGGATAGAGTTAGGTTATCATCAGGAGTTTGTGCAAAAGCAATATTTTTTACTATATACTGATTTGAATCTGTAAAAGTGAAATTTGATACTAGCGATAATGTAAAAATTACAATGACAAGAGATGATGATACTGAAAAAAAATTGAAAATTGACTCGTTGTATGGAGGCGCTCCTTTAAACACGATCTTGATACTTCTCCCAAAGTTATTTAATTGAGTGTCTTTGGTTAAATTATTGAATATACTTTTAGTGGTATTAATAATAGTAAATTTAGGGGACATGAATAGATCAATTGTTGTAAAATAGATTTAAAAAGCCTGCGATACCATACACAGGGGCAAGATGGAATATGTTTACTTGTCAACTGATCATGGGTATGGGTTTGGATACTTTATATAGATTATATAAAATATCAATTAGTATGCAATTATCTTTTTGAATTGGACGAGATAAGGTGCGAAAATGCATATACATGCTACTACTATTTTAGATTTATCGTAAAAATGTCAGGGTCTATTTCAGAATCCATTGAAATCCTTTATCATAAATTAATATTATTGCCAGCAGGATCCCTCACTTCGAAATTTTGAATAGTTCTTATGTTCTAAAAAATCTTTTTCATTGTTGAAGGTCATGTCACATTCCTCACATCTGTAGATATTGTTATTATCAATAGAAGACATATCAGAATATTAAAGTATTATTTAATGATGAATATTTGGTTGAAGTTGAAGTTGAAGTTGATGAAGGTATTTACCAATTAATAAGGAGTACCTTTAGATCTCTGAAATGTCAATGCGTTTACATACCACTCAAACTCATCAAGAAATTTGCTTATTCTTTTATCATATGATTCGTCAACTAAATTTCCTTTCTCATCAAACACTTTGTGCACTCTTGGTATTGCAAATGACGACGGTATCGATGGCGAACCCAATTCTGCAAATATCAATCTTAGCTGCTGTGCTGCATTGATCCCCGCAAACATGCCTGGAGAATAGGAAACTATAGCTGAAGGTTTGAAATAATATTCTTCTAAAAAATAATCAAGAGTATTTTTTAATGCACTTGATGTACTTCGGTTATATTCTGGTGTAACTGGAATATATCCCTCTGCATTTTTGATTTTGTCTCGTAGTTGCACAAGTTTTTCAGAAGGATTCTCCATTTCTTTATACATTCTGTCTAGCAACGGCAAGTCTAGTTCCATTGGATCTATAAAGTAAACTTTGTGGTTTCTTTCTTGTAGTTTTTTCTCGATCCATCTAGCTACCGCAATTCCTTTTCTGTCTCTTCTAACTGATCCAACAAAAACTGCAATATATGCCAATGTAACTTAAATGAATGACACGTGGCTATTAAAATAATCACAATAAATTTCTTTTGTGATTAGAATATATCTGTATTAGAATTTTTATAAACTGGCCAAAAACGATTTCATACTGTATAATTGTCAATTTTTTGAAATGTTTTAAACATTAGCCTTTAATGAGTCAACAATCTCTGCTTTATAATACAAAACTTTACCATGCATCCAAAAGTGTAGTCATGGTTCGTCTATTATTGACTTTTCCTCTGAAAGTCTGAGGTAAAACATTCAGTAGCAAAGGAACATTATAGTCAAAAGTAATTTGTGTTGGTTATATGTCAAACCTTTTGATTATTAACATTTCTCAATAGAGAGATGTATATCTGATCAATATCCTCCTCTATGACGCATACATAAAGTGAGCATGACATGACAAATTATCAATTTTGCAGGATTTCTAAACAATAAGAATTATAGATTAGGCATATCAGGAAATCAACTGTTGAAGGGATTCGTATCTTTTGATGTACTCTATGCCTTTTTGAGATATAACATAATGAGTAACGTCTTCATATCCACTATTTAATAGTAAATCCTTGTCAGTTACTGGGTTGACTAAATGTTTGGACAATAGTAATGATAATACATTCTTGTTTGTTGATAGGCGGTGTTTTGTTAACGGAATTGGATAATAACTAAGATATGAAAGTACATCATACAAGGAATCATAATGTGTATTGCGTTCCTTTCTTTCTTTTGATCTACGATCTTTAGTTACTAAAGCCATGATTAATCAACATAATAAATATGATAGAAAGCTTAAAAACAATATAAGAACAAAAAAATAGAATGTTGGTATATTAAAATTGTACAGTAAAATTTAGAATTTTTGAATTGCTGTCTCATTCAAACTCTGAATTCCTACAAATACTAAGTAATGATCTCATCATGAACAGACTATTTTTCTATTTAACTCATTAGAGTGGTGTTTATAATTTGACTGAGCTATTATTACGGTTAGTTGGTTAGATTGATGATAGTTTGGCTAAAGTAACCGACCTATTCTAACTACGAATCATACAACAGACCTAATCAAAGAAGAAATAACCGTGTAAATATGGAAATTAAATATTGTCCTAATATACTATGTTGAAAATGTATATTTGTAATAATAATGGGTGGAATTATTGATAAAATCAAGGACAAAGTTATGGGTATAAAGAATACAGTTGTAGATACAACAAAGGATGTTGCAGACAACACAAAAGACACTGTAGATTCATCTTATACTACTAATACTTCAAATAATTACTCTTCTTCTACTTCTTCTACTACCACTGCTGTTACAGATGGAGTAGATAGAAAATACGAAGAAGGTGAACATGGAACAGATGTAAATAGAGATGATGATCCTTTGACAGCGTATAGAGAAAATGAGCACATGACACCCTCAAAAATAAATGAACACGAACCAACAGCTGTAAAAAGGGATCCAAGCGATCAGACCATTACTTCCGGAAGCCAAACTGGAACAAATACATCAGAAGCACAAGAGGAGTACCGCAAAAGGGGAATGACAAAGGTGAATTCTCATGATGATCATTTACATGCAGGTTCATCATGTTCTTGTGGCGGTCACTAGTATAGTTCCACCTTTAGTTAAAAAATATATACAATAATAACAAATTATCCTTGGATACTTTTCTAGACTGTCATTTCATATTAAAATTTACTATTTCTAACTTAAGGTAAAATAACATGAATACAAATACACATCATTGTTTAATGAAAATGGTTTCCAGAACATTGAACTATAATCACAAACACAACATCTTACTAGAATTAATTAATTAATAAATTATGTCAGCTACATTCCCTGGAATAATAATCAGCAGATATTGTGATAACAAAGACATTTCTATTTGACATAACTCACATACGTTTAATATAGTTGAACCTAACACGGTTCAGAGAATTCATATTCATGTTATGGATAATAACAGACAATTTGGCTCTAAATAATTTTGTCACACTTACAGATAGAAATGGACCAATTTAAGTAAGTCTTTATCTCTATTCACATATGTTGACAATGATCAAATCTATATCACATTCATACAGGGTTTATTTGGTTTTCATCTAACACATACAAAAGGTATTCAAAATATTGTAGATATTTGATCTAACTTCTGTTGTTATCGATTTTTAAGATCAAATCAATTAATGATGTCTGGTTTTGAAGAATTACGAGTTCTTTCCAAAAAAAGTAAGAATCTAATTCAAAAAATGAATATTTCTTTATAATAGAAACAATAGTTCTATGGGTAAAGAAAATTCAATTCTAACGTAGAATTTAATCCAATTGGGAAAATAATATTGTTTGAGTAATCTTAATTAAATAATCCTTTAGTTAATTTAGCATTGGGGTTATCTAGCATTGGGGTTATCAAAATTTAATAAGACTTTCATTATTATTCCCATCATACTCATTTCTTCAATTATTTTAGGAATAGTATCATACAATTACTTTATCGATACAGCCAACCAGATAAAGAGCTTGGCAATTGATTCTTTACAAACTAATGCAGAAATAGAAGCCGGTAGTATTTCCGATATTTTAACGAATTCAATTTACAATGTAAAGCATAACTTGGATAGAATTTCTACTTCTCCTTCATCTATCGAGGGAAACTTAACGGCAATTCAGACGTTACTCGACCTAGCACAAATTTCTTCACACAATGTGACAGATGGTTATTATTTTTTGAATGAAAATGGTACAATAGCTACATATAGTGAAATAGATAAAGGAATTTTTCCTGATTTCAAAGGCATAAACCTAAGTCATCGGGACTACTTTCAGGTTCCAAAACAAAATGGCAGCTTTTTCATAAGCACTGTTTTGGATTCCAATGATAACGTTCCTAGAATGTATATCTCTACTCCTGTCTTTGAAATAGATCCTACACAGAGACAAGAGATTATCGAGGCAGGAGGATTTGCTGGAGTTCCAGATTCGGTTCAAAACATTACTTTATCGTCTTTTAAAGGTGTTGTTGTTTCTGCCATAGCCGCAGAAAAACTTGGAAAATTTCTTGAAGATCTTGTACACCCAAAATTTAATGGCGATATTAGCTTTCTTGACAGAAATGGAACTATAATACATACAACTAATCAAACCTATTTAGGCAAGAACTATTTCGGAACTGATTTTCAAGAATATTTAGAATCAGTCTTAAAAGACAAGGAAAAAGAATTTAACGAAATAATTAACGTGGCGTTTTCATCGCAAAGTGGTGTCGAGCAATTTGATTTTGAAAATACTAGTACCACCATAGCATACGAATCTGTTTGGGGTCCTCAAATAAGCAATAATGATTTTAATTATAGAGTTGGGACATTATTTATAACAGTACCAAACACTCTTGCCGAAGATGTAGCGTCTCTGGTTGAAAATCAAACCATTGCCAGTTTTACTATTATTGGTGTAATTATTGCTATTTCGCTGATAACGGCTATTCTTCTACTAAGATGGAATAGATTCCTAAATGATGCTATAAAGCAAAAGACAAGAGAATTAAGAGAAACGATAGAAAAATTAAGAAAAGCTAACGAAGAGTTAAAATCCCATGATATAATGCAAAAAGAATTCATAAATGTGGCTGCTCATGAACTAAGAACACCTACACAGGGGATAACAGGAAATTTAGAACTCATCGAAATGATTCACCTTCCTTCTCTTCTTGGCGATCAATCAAAAAACTTAAGCAGTATCAAATTAGAATTACAAAGAATAGTCAAAGATGATAATAATATAAGAAGTTTTATCAACGGCCTTGTCTCAATATATAGAAATACTCAAAGACTTGAGAAATTGGTAGATGATATCCTAGATACATCTAGAATTGAAAGCAACCGTCTGAAATTACAAAAAGAGCATTTTAATTTGAATGAAAAAATACGGAATGTAATAAAAGATATCCATGGGAAGGCTGATCTAAATATAGCTTATAATAACTCGTCTGGACAACCCAACATATTATTTGAGCCCGAAGAAGATCCAATTGCTGTATTTGCTGATAAAGTAAGGATTTTTGAAGTAATTTCAAATTTGTTGAACAATGCAATAAAGTTTTCCAATGGTCAAACAATTACCATTTCATCTAAAAAAGTATTAAAAAAAGAAATCATGACGTATTTGTCTACTTATAATCATCTTCATCTTCATCATCTTCATCATCATCATCATAAGAAAGAAGGTTCTATAGAAACCACAGAAAATCCAGAAGATGAAGCGTTAATGGCAGTAGTATCCATAAGAGACAATGGTAAAGGCATAGATCCGGATATTATGTCACGATTATTTACAAAATTTGCAACTAAATCGGAGCAGGGGACTGGATTGGGATTGTTTATTTCAAAGAGTATCATCGAAGCACATGGTGGACAAATTTGGGCTCAAAATAACTATGATGAAAACAAGGGCGCTACATTTTCTTTCAGCTTACCTATGGGTTGATGGAATAAAGGGGCGGCCTTTACTTATTACCCACTGCCAAGCACTGCCATAATTAATTTTATTACTTTCACAATCTCTGCTATTTTCTTTTCTTACACTTGACATTATAATGATGAGATTTAATCTCTTTTTCCACGCTTATTTAGATATCCTACTTTCAGAATTTGATGACCAAATGCCAAATATACTATGAGACATATTAAACAATTTCCTAGAAAGAAATATGGTAATACCTATAGAAGGATGCTAACTAACAACAATAATCAATAACATGACAAAGAAGGAGGTTATCAAGATATTTTTCCTAGCCCTAATTACTGGAAGTATAATGGGGGTTGTAATAATTGAGATCTTTGGAACTATGGATTTAATGAAATTTTTTCAACTAGAAATATGTGTTATTCTGATCATAATTTCCTTGTTTATAGTGAGCAGGTGGTGGAACAATAGGTTAAAAAAAATTAGCAATTCAAATGAATATCCGGGAAAAAATGACGATAATAAACAAGCCTAGAAATGACTTTACAATCCTCATACAGTTACCAAACCGATGAAATAAATCGTAATCAGATAGCAGTGTAGTAGTATTTGTTGTAATTATGCAAGCCTTAATTGAAGAGTTCTGCCAATTCCATTGCCTATTTCCAACTTTGTTACAATCATTATGTATTGACTGATTTCATTTACACTTTTTGATTTGTTCATAATGAATAATACCTCTCAAAAATACTTGGGTCTATCTAACTGGATATGAGATTCTAATAGTTTAAGAATTGTAGAATTCATAGATAAGATGATTATCTGTTCGTATTCTTGCTATTAAGAACTACTAGATTGAAGTGTACATATTCTTCTGGTCTGGTCTGGTATGAAATGAAAGATTCCTGCTGGTAAATTACAAAATCAGTATTTAAGTTATTCACTCAGCAATTGTATAGCATAGGCTGCGGTCGACTTTCCAAGCAAGTAGGAATGTAAACAGTTTCCTTAAACGTTCTGGTAATCAATTCACCCATTAAGAAGCATGTTATTATTCAAATAATAGGTTGATGTAGAGGTTATAATCAATCGTGTAGAATAAAGAATATGACCAGAGTTAAGACATATGATAATCAACAATTATCTGGCCTTGAAAAAAGTATTAATGAATTTCTTAAGAAAGAAGAAGTAAAAAAGCTAATAGATATCAAGTTTACGAGTTTCAGTAGAAACGACGTTGACAAATATGCAGCGTTAATTATCTTTGAAGAGGATATGACTTCTGGAAAAGAGGATCCTCAAATTTATGAATAGATTTTTTGATTTATAAAAGATGTATCGTATTTTTTCACATCTCGAATGTAAGTAATATTATAATACAAACAATCTAAATTAGTAATAAAATTGAAGTATATTCGCCATCAATTGTTGAGCAAGTATATAATTGATTCCAAAGTCTTTTTGTCTTTTGGTGTTTCTCTCAATTGATTAATTCAGATAATAGCAATATCACACAATGTATTCATTTGATAAACTGTATTGAATATCTTTTTGTTTTTTAGGAAGTATCATTGATCTAAACTTGAAGTAGATTAGCAGCAGAAGTAGCAATAACATCCATGCAAATACAATGCAAAATAACGTGCTTATAACATGACAGACAAACAATCATTATTGATTTTTAGTAAAAATAATGCGCCCGTTGATGAATGTATTTCTCGTCTTCACTATGAAATACTGCACTGCAAAAATCACAAACAAATATTTTCAATTGTTCTAAATCACCGGATCTTAATATTGCTATAGTATTTTCTCTTTCCATGTCTTGAGTTATGGTGTATTCCTCTATAGAATTTTTAGCAAGGATCGATCTCAGCAGACTTTCAAAATCCTTTAAAGAACCATGGAATTCAAAAATAGCTGTTTTTGAATTGTTGGTATCGCTAACGCTGTCGTCTGTAATGAAATTACCTTCTATCAAAAATTGTTTTAGCTCTACCGAATCTGTAATTATTGGTATCAAGTTATTGGGGAAAAAAGAAAAATCCACCTGAATCCTCATTGTTTTCTTATTTGCCTGTTGATTTTCTTGTATTATGAATGTTGGTTGTAGTCTGATTGGTTTTAAATGACGACTTGGATTTGAAAAATTATGAAAATCTGTTACACTAGATGTTCGTTCAGTTAAAATAAACAAAATCACCTGATTTTTTTGAGGTTTTAAGAAAATCTAAATTTGCGAATCAGTAAGTCGCTAGGTTTATCTGTTATTTGCATTTTTCTTTAATCTTTCTTGCCAAGGCAAGGCAAGACAAAAGGTCAGGCAAATGAAAGGTCAACCATGGTTTGCAGTATTAGGATATTATTTTTGATTTATTTAAATCATAATGACATTGTATTTGCATGAACAAAACTTTTCTTCTTTTAATACTAGCTGCTATCTTTGCATTTTTTGATATCGAGACCTTTGAAATAGCATCAGCACAACCAACTATAGAAAACTCTTCAAACCTTACTTATCCTAATAATCCAAGCATGACTACTGGTGAAATGATCAACGGAACTAATACTGAAGGATACAATTTCAGTCAGTCAGGTAATAATCTGCCTTCTCCTATGTGATAATTTGATCTATTAAATTATGATATGAAGCAGTCGGGATCATTGTCTGTCCGAAAATACATAATATTAAATTCTAAAGATAACAACAACCGATTCGACATTTCTTATAAAAAGTCTAATTTTGATGGATAGTATGTTGTTTATCAATATGAAAATCAAGATGATACTTACACGAACCTGGTAAATCTACCAAATGACACTAGTTAACTGGGAGTAATTAATCTCATAAATTCTTTATAAAGTGGTTCCATACTTTTGTCTCCTTTTACAGCTTTTAGAAAATTGTTTTACATATTTGTCTAAGTGGGATTGAATTTCAAGCCATACATGATTTTTCTTCCTCTTCCCTCCTCCTCTTCTGAAGCAAAAATGGTTTTTGACAAATTTACAATTCCATGATGTCCTCTCTATGTTGGTAAGAAAATACCTCAAAGTTAAAAGCTACGTGTTTCATAAAGAAATCAAGATTACTTGTTAACTTCTTTAATTTCGTCATTGTTTTTCGTTGGGGCAAAGTAAAGAAAAATCTCGATATTATTATATGAAACCTTCTGGTCTAAAGAGCGGTATTTGTATCATTCATGATAATTCGTACTCTTGAATATCTAGAAATATGAAGGGATTAAAAGTAAGTAGATAATTGTACTATCACTACACAAAGTGATGATCGTAATTACTGACCAATACGATTCATATTAGCCAAATAATCCGAGATTGACATTTTTTGAATTTACTCCTTTCTTGATGGTGAATGTTAAACATTTTGCCTCATCTCTCAGCATGCAAATCCATGCTTTTTTTCAAAATTGTATGACTGAACTACATTGAAAGGACGAATTCAGAAATATAAATAAAAGAATAAAATTTGGATAAGCAATTTTAAGTCTAATTGACTAATGTAGAACATAACTTAAGATTAAGACCGGGTACCATAGATGATGCTAATCAGGTTGGAAAAATAATTTATGAAGCTTTTTCAGGAATTGCAGATAAACATGGCTTCCCTCGCGAGTTTCCCTCTATCGATATTGGGATAAATGTAGCTACCTTATTTCTCTCCAATTCTGGATTCTACTCAATTGTTGCCGAAGATACAGGTAGATCAGGTAACAAGATTGTAGGAAGCAATTTTTTGGATGAACGGTCAGCTTTGGTAGCAGGGGTTGGACCAATAACAATTGATCCACACTCTCAGAACAAAGGTGAAGGTCGCCAGTTAATGGTTAATGTTATGGAAAGAGCTAGAAGTAAAAACTATCCTGCAATACGTTTGCTTCAAGCATCTTATCATAACAGATCACTAGCATTGTATGCTAGTTTGGGGTTTGAAGTTAGAGAACCCATCTCTACTATGCAGGGGAAACCAATTCAAGCAGTTATTCCTGGAAGAACAGTTAGGGTAGCAAATGAGTCGGATTTAGAATCATGTAATGCAGTATGCAGAGCAGTACATGGTCATGATAGAAATGGTGAATTAAAAGATAGTATAAAACAAGGTATTGCCAAAGTGGTTATACATGACGATAAAATTACTGGTTATACAAGTGGATTGACATATTTTAACCACACTGTAGGTTTTACTAATGATGATATCAAAGCTCTTATTGCTTCAGAAACCACAACTGATTCTTATGGGGGACCAGGCATCCTTATTCCAACAAGAAATGCAGAGTTATTCCGATGGTGTCTTGAAAACGATCTAAGATTAGTTCATCAACTCACTCTCATGACTGTTGGGGTGTATAACGAACCCGCTGGGTCATATATGCCCTCCATTCTATACTAAAAAAATCTAATGATAAGTAGATTCATTAACAACCCTAGACCATAGAATGAAAATGGCAAAGTACATTTATCATTTCATACCTATCGTATTACGACTGATTATTTGATTTTTTTTAGCGTATAGTTTCCTGTATCTATTGTTTAATTTACTTTCGGTAATAACGATGCATGGGCATATGCCACATTAGTTCCTATAGTTACTAGACCTCATATAGCTTAATGTACCTCGTTTCATGCTAATCGCATTGCATATGCGAGAAGGTGGGTAAATATTTTAGCTTTTCGCTAGATATAATAGATATTCACACATTGGCATAATCATAAAAATTTTTGAACTGAATCAGTCGGCCAGTCAGTTAGCCCGTCACCATTAACTAGTTATCTCGTTGTAAGATTTACACTCAGGACACTCAAAGACTATACTGGTGTAAGTATTTGGAATGACATTCTCTGCTAAAACGAATTCGCAATTTCCACAAAGATAGGTTTCGTTTTCTATGCCTTTTACTAATGCATCCTTATCATGTGTAGAAAATAAAGTACGAGATCCTTCAGCAGGAAGCGGAATGACTTTAAGTTTGATCATTTTTGTCATTTAATGTCATTAATAACGTACTGTATAATATATTTTAGCGTTAATACTAGGCCGTTGCTTTAGCCCACCAAGAATGAATCTGAAATTGTTTCATAAGGAAAGAATCTAAAATTTGATAGGGATATTATAGCAACTAATTTTTTATATAGATATTTAAATTTTCATGTATACAGGATCTCGATGTCTAGTAAAAAAGAAAATATTGATAATCTACAAAAGAAACTCGGTGAAGTTATTGGTTTGGAACGAGCAGCTCAAAAAGCAGTTGATGAACTAATCGCAATGAAATTACTAAAATCTGGTTCTAAAAGTGAAGCTAAAGAAATCCAAAAAGAAGCTAGTACTCATGAAGAAAAAATTCAACAAGTCGTAGACGCATTTTCTAAAGATGAGAATGTAAAATTAGATGTAAATAAGGTTGAAGAATCAGCATCTGAAACAGAGGAAAAAGCTACCAAAATTATGAAGACATACCTTGGTGAAAATCCAGACACAGCAGAAGCATTAGAGTTCTTGTGTTTAGCAGAGGGTGGCGAAGTTTCTCATTATGAAGTATTGAAGACTATCTGCGAAAATTTTGATAATAAGAAAGCTCTGACAACTGTAAGATCTATCCTAAAAGAAGAACAGAAACATCTTTCACAATGTATTGATATGGCAAAATCGGCAGTACAGTAAGATCCTAATTCCGATACAAGTAAAATAAATAAACTAAAATTGCTTTAATAGGTTAATTTCTACACACATTTTTGTTTATCAATAATATAGTTTACCAATTTTCATTTTCTCTTTCTCTTGTCTTCTAGATTTGTGTTTTGTTCTGGTAGTAATAATACTACTTTATCACTACCAGGTACACGACACATCACAGTCAATATGCATAATGAATTTTATGGATTCAGATTTTGATTTACAAAAGTTCTCTTTTATGCCATAGTCTAATGATTTGTTTTGCCTCTAGATTAAATTTATGCAACCAACTAACGGTATTAGATTTATTTGAAAAAAGCATTCATATTCGTCGTAATTTATTTGCAATATTACCATTCATAGTATACTGATATCTATCTATTTAAGACATGTTATTCTATATATTTTATGAGTTCTCATATTGACTGGAGCGATGTAATAAAGAAAGAGGCTAGAGGATTGAACGATGCTGATTTTGGTGAGGTTCAAGAAGTGACTACTAATTTTGTTATAAGTCAAAAAGGATTAATTGATATAGAAACATTCGGTATACCCAAAGAAAAGGCAGAAAGTTATGATGGAAGCGTACTGAGGTTTGGTGTTTCTGAAGATGAAGCTTTAAGTAAATATCGAGGAGATGGAGAAGAAGACTATATCGAAATGATTTCACAGAAAGAAGATGATTCAACTATTGATAGGGTAAAAACCCCGTTACAATCCACTCAGGATGATGAAACTATAGATTCAACCACCGTACCTCTGATGGAGGAAAAAATAGAGGTTTCAAAACACATAGAGGAAGTTACTGCCACTATAGTTAAAAACCCAATGACAGAAACCAAGATAATAGAAGTACCGGTTACCCATGAAGAAATATCGATCGAAAGAAGGAAAACTTCCGGAGAACAAGCTTTTACAGATCAAAAACCTGTTACAAGGACAGAGGAGATAGAAATACCAGTCAAGAGAGAAGAGATCGACGTTAACAAAAGACCATATATTAAAGAGGAAGTAATTGTAAAAAAGAAACCTGTAACTGAAACAAGAGAAATTACACAGTAGATTCCTTCAGCAAAGGTGTATGTATCTTTACAGTTAGTAGAACTTGGCGCAAAAGTTTCTCTTGTAGTCAGATACAGCATTTAACTTGCAAAATAGAATGCTTTCAATGTGTTACTGCCAAATAGATGGTATTATACTGTACTGCGTCAATTTTATGGTCTGCCACTTTAGATGGAGATTTATCTTCATCAAATGTTCCTCTGTATCGGATCCATAACTTATTATTTGAACTACTTTGTAAGAATAAATTCTGCACATATATGAACATGTAGAAGAGTTAAATGGATCCTGCAGTCTTGATACTTCCATCTTCAATTGTGTCCAGCCTCAACTTGTAATTAGAGGTCTACTATCAATCAACTGTACTACAAATACCATATATGGTTTGCCCATAACACCTAGCTATATTTAGAAAAAAACCGTATTTTGCATATCGGTGTTTTTTCTGTTACAGATAAGACTGGGATCTAAGCTTTATTGAAATCTATTACCGACCAAAGATTTGGCATTAATCGAGTTAAAGTTACCCTCATTGATCTAAATGTAGCAATTCCTGTCATAAATAGAGTGAACACTAATTTTTATACTATAAGGCTACAAATATGAAAGTATGATACCACGTATTCTACGCTAGCCATCAAGCAAAAATCGTTATGCCATTGATCTAAACTATTTTTCTAAATTTAGTATCATTTTCTTGATTAGGTGTGTGGTTTTAATGGTAAAATAACATGAGTATATAAATCTTGTTAACCCTAATCTCCTATTATATAGTGAAATATACTGAATGCAAAAATCAATAAAAACGATCAGATGGGAGAATATCATCAGTCATTAAATAAAAGGTTAAAGCAAATACAAATTTTGATTGCAGAGTCTGAAATGGAATTGGTTTTGCTGTTCAAAACTTGTTTATCTTCTTCAGGTATGAGTACTGAGATAGCAAATAGTGGTGAAAAGGCCCTGAACTGCTTTTTTGTTAACAAGAAGGAGGGTAAATCATATGATGCTATATTGCTGGACACCCGTCTTTCTAATCCCTCTGGTCTTACTATTGCGAAAATAATTAAGCAAGAAAAGACTGACCAAAAACTAGTAATAGTTACAACGACACCAAAAGAGTATTTACCTAAAGAATGTTTGAAAAGTGCAGGAATAAATGAAAAAGATATTCTTACTATGCCGTTTAAAATGTCAGAGTTAATTGCCGCACTAAGAAATTAACTTGTTCTCCTTTTATATGTGTGATGCGTCAGAGCTTTTTATATTTACATTACACCATACGCAAGTAAAATAAAAAATCATGGATTAAAGTATTTATGTTCCATATCAAGCGTAGATTCAGCAAGAACGTTTTTGTGATTTGGGATCCATTCATTAACATGAATCGGTGTACTAATAAATATTGGAGATTTATTCTGTAGGTTCTGAATAGAATTTCGATCCCGTATATAGATGGAGGACTACTAACTTGTTATAAGAAGGCGTGAGGAGAAAAGCAATCTATTAATGCATTCATGCTTTGATATGTGCATATATGCATGGCTGGCTGGCTGGTTAGCTAGTTGGTTGATATGTGGATTAAAATGTTACCTTGCAGTCTACATATAATTGACATGTATACAATAAGTAATGATGATCTATTCGTATAAAATATTGATTGATTACTAATTCAATGGTGCATTTATTATTACATGTCTAACTTCTGAAAGTCTTTTTCTAAGTGTCATGATGTTAATGTTTGCTGCTGAAGCAATTTTGGCCTGAGATATTTTTTGTCTATGTTTTCTGCATGTTA
The DNA here is from genome assembly GCF_900696045.1 of Candidatus Nitrosocosmicus franklandus. GTDB lineage: Archaea > Thermoproteota > Nitrososphaeria > Nitrososphaerales > Nitrososphaeraceae > Nitrosocosmicus > Nitrosocosmicus franklandus_A. The sequence goes on along the minus strand of NZ_LR216287.1, from coordinate 1,418,123 downwards.
TGTAAAGAATGGCTGCAGCGATTGATAACGAATTCTTGCCTAAGAATATACTTTCATCTTGTATTGCTAGCAACAAATCTATCGATTCTCTGGCTGTTATTTCGCTAATATTTGCTTCATCTGCGATCTTTCTAATGAAAATATTGGGCTTGACCTGAACGTGGCTGATCTTTAATTCCCTCATCAAAAGTCTGTAACATCTTGCAGCAAAAATCTCGTCTGCTTCTACTATTTGTGAAATTTCTGTTAGAGTCCTTGGAATATTGGAATTCTTGCATACTATATAGACACACGAGACTATGATTTCTTTAATTGACCTGCCCTTGATTAATCCTTTTTCCAAGGCCTTTTTATAATATAAGAGTGCATCCTCTATACACACAGAGGTCAATGATAACTTATCTTTAATTCTGTTTAGGAGATCAATAACAATTTTGAAATTTCTCTTCTTGTTTGAACAGCTCACAATCTTATTAAGAAATTCAATCTTATTATGTTCCTTCCTATTGGAAAATCTTTTTGAACTTGTTGCATCATAATCGGCTATAGAAGTTGACATTCCTTTATCATTCAAAATAACTGAATGTGGTAATACCGTATTTGTATCACTTTTGTATGTATAAAAATCAGTGTTTAATTCTGCGTCATAAACCTTATCTTGTAAAACGATTCCACAAATGCTACATAGCTTTTCCCCTCTATCATAGTCATAGATAATAGAATGCTGGTGCTGATTTTGATGCTGATCCTGATGTGTTTCTATCTGAGAATGAAGATTTTTCCTATTATTAACAACTACAATATTAGACATTAACTATTAGCATATGCCAGCATATAACTAGAGGTTGTTTACAAATTGACACCTTTGCATATTCGGTTACAAATGGTTACATTACAAATAGACAATTAATCTAACGATGCAATTACTTTAAGAGATGATATCTATTGATGATAATTTACATTATTATATATACAATAAATCGAGTAATATTCAATCAAACATTTTAATTTATCTTGGTTTTTGTTTTGCCAAACCGCCACAAATACAATTGATTTAACCTAGGTGGTAGGTCTTGTTGGTATACTTTCTAGGAAGTCATATTGGATTAGGTTAGGTCAGGTCTAAGAATTCATAAATTATGGATACTGCTATTTACTAAGTGGTGTAATTGTCAACCTATTACTTGATGTCTCACTGTTACGATAATCTTCTGAAATCACATTCACCCAGTTACTAAACTACTTGCTTGTGTACTTCACTTAAAGATCCATCATTCTACTTGAAAAATAATTATCGAGACTTTCTGTACTATTCTATAAGTAAATACTTTATCTCTTTGGATCTTCAATGAGGAGTGGGTAGGTTAATGTGGTTACAGGAATGCTTTAGAGGTCTGTACTTTTGAATCCATTTTTATACATTAAAATATCTTGTCATTATATGTTTCAATGAATATACCCGTTTTAGAATACTTTCAAATGCATATGCCGAGAAATTACAAAAATAACAAGAATAATGATAAATATCTAAGGAAGATTGATTTTCATTTTATGATCCTAGTGACTAAAATGACCTATATCGTCCCTAATAACATGATTTCTAGTATTGTACAATAATTCTTAATATTAAGCAGTAATATCAATAACAATAATTATGAAAAGATTATTTAAATTACAATTTATAGGAATAACTTTTATTATTTACTTATATATCATTACTGCTACCACTATCATAAATGATGATTTAATTAAAATATTTGCTGAAGAATCCATGTCAGTTTCTCAAAATAATAGCTCGTTGCAACCTTTGGACACTCACAATATGACTCAAATGATGCAAAGAGGGAATGTTGCCATGGGATTTGATCAAAATAAAATCTCTCACGAATTTATTTCAACTGAATATGGCGGGCAAATAAAAATAACAGCCCTAGATAAAAATGATAATCAAACAATCAGCCAAATTAAAAGCCATATATTAGATATACAAAATGACTTTGCTAAAGGAAACTTTACAAAACCATTCTATATTCATGCGCAATCGGTTCCTGGTACTGATGCTATGTCCCTAAATAAGGATCAAATACGATACCAGATCCAGGACTTGGAAACTGGTTCAATAATGTTTTTGATCACCAATAATTCAAATCTGGCAAATTCCATAAATCAATTTATGACCTTCCAATCAACAGAGCATAGAGGTCACTGAAAAGTCGAAAATGCTTGAGTAATGTTGACTGTAGTCTGCTCTACCGATTTGAAGGAATTTGGAGGAATAGATGATTAGTTTTTTGGCTTTAATATTTAGGCTACAATGGCCCTCTCTCATTTATTGACTCCTTTTTATTCGTAATGTGGACATCTGTGATTGTTCTTGGATGGAACACTGATGGAACCTCAATGATTACATTAGTGTACAGAAAAAAGATTTGAATGAATAACAAACATTGTTCTACTATTGGCAACATGTAGAATCTGTTCTCATCAGATTCAATTTGTTCCTTCACATAGACAATATTTGAAGTACATACAATAAGATGACTATTAAATATCAGGGTTTGTTAACATAATTCTGCAATATTTTATAATATATTTTTTCTTATGAACTAACAAAAGCTTTGGGTCATGCGGACAAATACAATATCTATAACCCCGTGAATTGAACGGAGAGAACGGATAGGATTTGAATACATGTCAATTAGTCACGGATTTAGACTTTTTATTAGCCTGGAATAGGACAAATATACATCCATCAGAAATAGGTTCTATAGATATAGTTATTTATTGTCAAAGTTGCATATACAAAAGGGGCAGATGTATTTGGGTCGGTTCCTTGAGTCAAGGGAATTGCATTCTTGTAATTAATTAAAAAGCAAATTTCATTTCAGTTAATGTACTGCTACTAATCTTGTGTTAGTGTGGTTTTAAAATTATAGCCATTTCATGATGCTCAGCCATCATTTTTCTCTGTGTGTCAGTTAGTTGATTAAAGTCCTTTTGGTTATATAGGCATACTCTCTTTATGTTCATCGAAAACCTCTTTGCTAAAGATAATTCATAATCGAGTAGATCATCTATACGTTTTTTAAAAATAAAGGCTCCCATGTCGTCTAAGATCGAATATCCCTCTTTCCCCATGATTTTTACATTTTTAGTCATCCTTTTATTTATTTCAAAATCGGCGGCTTTTGCATTATGCCACTCAGTAAAATATTTTCTTAACGAGTCATTAATTGCTAACCATCCATTCTTTTCATATTTTTCTACTTCGATTGCTGTATGTCCTATTGAAAGAATATGTCGAACCGAATCTTCATGTTCATAAAAAAGAGCTAACTGAACGACCTCATCTTTCTCCTCAATCTGTCTTTGGATGTAAAACGAATAAAATTCTCTTAAAGTTACTAAGTCGGGATAAACAACTAAACAATGGACTCCGTAGTCTGCATTTGAAATGGTGGTTACAGCATCTTCCATCTTGACCTCGTAAATAGTGCCTTTGGATTTATTAACTACTGCAAGCTCCTCCTATTGACAATAAAGTTAACATCATTTAATAACGTGTGATGGTCTATGCATAAAGTCTGATGATAATCAAGAGCATAAAACTAATAATTTGTACATTAATTCCTTGTTGTAGCGCTATTGTTATAGATAATGATATCCTGCTAAGGTAATTGTTACACAATTAGGAATAAATACAATAGCAGAAAGATGTGTAATGCAAAAGACGATCTACCTACCCACCTACCCACCTATCTATTTTGTTATCTAGATCTGCTTGATTCTCTACTAATGTCTTCAAATGGCATTGTTCAAGTCATTGGTTACATATATTTATGTTAAAATATTATTATGGGGTATTTGATTAGTTTTAATAGATAACGTTTTCTAATTCTAGCCCAAAACTCATTATGTTATAACCCTTCATATAGATGCTTTAATAACAAAGAGAGTATGAGAAAACTATGGACTTTACTTGATATCGGTTATTCTGTTCCAGATCTTAGTCTGTTTTACTGCCTATCTGATGAAGAAGATGTATAGCAACTAAAATATCGATTAAACTCTAATTCGTTGAGCAATGGAGTTTAAAATTAAAACAATTATCGGTTGATTTACATCAGTATTTTTCAAAAAGTTTAGGTTTGAAATCTTTTATTTTGAATTTTATTATTTCATGCACCATAGTTATATAGTTTAACTCCTGATAGAGAGTATGTCCACACAACCATACATTATGGTAGTGGATGATGAAGAGGAACTAACTCATCTTTTTACGGAATTGCTAAAAGGATCTGGTTTTAATTGTGTTTCATTCACCGATCCGCTATTAGCTCTTAAACACTATGGTAAAAATCCTCAAAAGTATCCTCTGGTTCTCACTGATTTAAGAATGCCAGGTATTAGTGGAACAGAGCTTGCCAAAAGAATAAGACAGTATGGTTCTACTACAAAAATTATTCTAATAACTGCATTTGATATCGACGATGATCTTCGTGATGAAGTAAGAGAAGCAAGAATCTCCGAAATATTGTCAAAACCTGTCAAGTTAAAAGATTTAAGAAAATCAGTTACACAATACTTTTCTTCAAATACATTCAGAATGAGAGAAGAACCATTATCTAGCGAATTTGATGACATTGATATCCGTATTCTTGAGCTATTAATTCAAGGAAAAAATAGCAAGCAAATATCGTCTTCTCTTGGAATTCCGATTTCAACCATACAACGTAGAGTTAGAAAGCTGTTTGAAAAAGAGTTTATTATGTCAAAGTATCAAATTAATTTTACAAAATTCGGATTTAAATCAGGCTGTGTTCACATATATTTACATGATGGTGATATCGATACTATATTAGAGAAAGTCTCTAAACTCAAGGGAGTCACTTCACTTGAAATGCATATTGGAAATTCTGATATTATTTGTGAAGTAGTATATAGAGAGGGTCGAGATCTCTTTGATTTGATTAGTAACATTAAGAAAATGGATGGTGTAGAAAGAGTTGTTTGGTCAGAACGGATATTTGAGTATCCTCTCAGAATGAACAACCTTATTTCACTTTTGGAACTAGATCCTTTGAGTCAATCTTAAGAGAACCACATCATTTAATCAATCCCTGTCAAAAAAGATTCAACTACAAAAATATACTCATAGAACTGAGTAACAAAGTACACACTGATAATACTCACTTGGCTTACAATCTGTGAGATACATAGGAATTGTTACTTTTGTTGTTTGTAATTTTAGATTTATTATTATTCTTAATTGGTCTACAACAATCAATTAATGGTCCCCAAAATTTCTACCTATGTAGATCATACTGTGTACTGAGACACTGCTGAGAGGAAGGGATTCGTTCACATTTTGGGTTGTCAATGATATAGACTTTTTTATTAGCCTGAACTAGATTTATCCATTTTCAACTTCTGTCGTCAGTCTTGTACGCAATACAAGTACATTTTTTATTGAATCGGTTGCCTGTACCTTTAGAGCATAACCAATGAAATAGCCTTTCGTATCAAGCTGAAACCTTATTTCGGATCCAAAAGTATGAATGAATTGATTACTCTAAGAAGCGATCATTGATTAAAAGAACTTTAATTGAGTTCAGCTTCGTGACTACATATAAGGAAATAAAATTCAGAAAATATTTTAAAAATATAATGGACATGTTTTTCATTAATAGGAGAAAGGTTTTTGGATCTATATTGCTCCGTTCGTTGGAAAAATTCAGATCAGTATTTGACGGGTGTGTCGTATTGAATGTCTTTTATGTTGAATTTGGCATATGTAAAGTTACCTATCTCACTATTCCACGATACCTCGATGTTCCAGGGAACCATCATTTTTTTAGCAATGGCATAATTAGAATAATGGCCAATCCATTTTTGTTTGACAAAAGTAGTATTATCAACTGCACGATATCTGTCAGCAGTCATTTGTACGATTTTACCTTCTTTGTCAAAATGAAATAATGTTTCAACTCTAGTTCCTGCGCAATCGATTATGGCCTTTGCAGAATCCGAATCTACTGGCTCCCAGCGTAAAAAACTACTGGGTAATAACGCAGTTGGAAACAATGGTGCTTCCGCCAGCCATCTCATTAGCTCACTCTCATCCAACTCCTTACCTTTTGGAGCATCCGCTATTGTAATGATAGATAGTAGCTTTATTTGAAATTCGCCCTTTCCTTCTAGGTACATGTCAATACCTATAATCCATACTAAAGGTAACAAAGGTATTTTTCCAATCCAAATAAATCCTGGCGTCTCGGTGGTAAAGTACTCTTCTCCTTCTATTGGCATCCATTTTTGGTTTTCGTTCTGACGAAATTCTCCTGCATGTTTTAGTTTGACATAACTGACATAGCGTTGACCCTCCTCTAAGGAATATGTAAAGTATGTCTGAACGGGCTCTGGTAGATCTTTTATCTGTTCAGGTGAAAAAGTGTTGGCCGAAATATTTCTTGATGTAGAATAAAGTCTTTCTATTTGTTGGCTTGTATTCATTTCACTTAAACCAATCATAATAAGGTATACAACAATTACAACAGAAGCTATCGTTGTTGTTGCTAATAACAAGACCTTCTTTTTGTTGTAGAATCTCACGAGTCGACATCGCCTTTTGTCTACTACCTACCGAGTGTATATATGTCTCCTTCTTCACCTAGCAAGAAGACTTGCTCGATTGACCTTCTTGCAGTTGGAAGGACCTCCCTTTGGAATAGCCTATTCGGAGTAGCAGCTGTGGATTTGTATCACTTTTGTCAGATATTAAACCACCAAGTCTTTTTCTTAAATGTGGAACTTCAATAGGTTGATTTAGGTAAGAAGACCATATATTTTCAGTTCTTAAATATAAAAGTATGTTTGATAATGCTAGACCAGTATTCAACCATGAAAGAACATCGTCTGAGTTCGTGCCAAATACCAACAGAATAGGAGAACCAGTAGCTAGTTCTTTGTCCCTATCTGCTTGTCCTTTGCCAAAATCAAATGCTCGCAGTACAAATGGTCCTACTAAAGACGCTATATCACCAAATCCCAATGCATAACCGGGCATTCCATCACCGAGATGACTTCTATTTGGGTGAATCCAAGAAGCTAATTCCATTCTAAACTTTTTGTCAGACATTTGAATACGATCTCCCTCAGCAATTAGTTTAGCAAATTGTTCTTTTCTTTCCTTTTTCTTCTCAATATGAATCCAGACACCTTCATATTCTTGAATGATGGCTTGAAGGCTATAGATAATTCTTTCTGAGATCCAGTTCTCATTATCAAACCCAAATCTGTTGGTTCTTCTCTTGGTAATGGAGTTAAACAGTCTCCTAATTTTATCATCTTTTTTCTTATTTGGCTTTTCATCGATATCTATTACCTTAACTGTAGCTAACAAATTACGGTCATGTTCTTCGTCTGGTAACAAGGAAGTTTTAAATTTATAACCAAAGTATGATATTGCCAATTGCAAATTAAACAAGGCACATCCACAACTGATAGTCAGTTCCCTATCATCGGGATCGACCACGGACAAAGCTCTTGTTCGGTCTGCATACAAATGGATAGCGTTATCATCAGTAGATATTTTAAATTTCCATGGTTGAGAATTATGACTTGATGGAGCCAAAATAGCATATTGATAAAAAATTTTAGTTTATCAAATGCCTTTCCATTATTAGGATACCAACTTTCAGATATCCTCCAGGGTACAAGGCCGTCATATTCTGTGCCCTCTCTAGTCGATAGCGGCATAGTATTCAAATAAATTACAATTAGAAAAGCATTGTGTATAATAGTGTGGCTAGAAGTATTTCTAGTATCCAAAATGCATACTAAATATCGGTAAGTGAGGTATTCATCTCAATTAATGTCTTAAACACGGGTATGTCTTGACCCAAAGACATAATTCCTATTGATTAGTTGCGTCTATTTATTGTAAAATTACAAATCAGGTCACAAATTTAATGAAAACGGGATTTGTTTATGTGTTAGATTGTCGTCAGGAGTGGACTTGCATCGTTATCGACTATATTAATTATGACAATAAAAGACATCTTCTAATAACAAGACGCTTTTAGAAATCCGTCCGTGAACTAGATTGCAAGAACGGTGATGATCTTAACATTTTCTATATTTTGATATGTAGTTATATATTACATTCTTTCAGTATATTCTAATGAAAAAAAGAAATACAAAACCATTCCTTGTATCATCAATAATAGCCATATTGGTATTGTCAGTGTTTGGAATAGGATCCTCCGTTGCAATATCCCAATCTTTTGCTCAGGGAAACGACACCGATTCAAATGACAACGACAATAATAATGGTAATGACAACAATAACGATAGTCTCAGTAATGTAGAATATAGTACTGTACTTTCAGGTGATCAAGAGGTTCCACCTGTAAATACATCAGCAGCTGGAATTGCAGATTTTAGTCTGTCCGACGATGGAGACAGCGTTGATTATACTATTGCTGCTGATGACATAGAAGCAGCAACAGCAGGACACATTCATTTTGGAATTGAAGGCCAGAATGGACCGGTAGTGGCCACTTTGTTTGAATTTGATTCTCCCCAAGATGAAGTTTCAGAAAGTGGAACAATTACTTCAGATGATCTTTCCGGTCCTCTTGAAGGAATGCAAATTTCTGACCTAATAGACGCTTTTAATGATGGAAATACCTATGCTAATATACACACAGAGCAAAATCCTAATGGAGAGATACGCGGACAGATAATTAGCGAGGAATTACAGGAGGATACAGAAGAACAATAATAATCCTATTTTTTTGTATGAACCTGATTTGTAGATGTATTTTTAATATAGCATATATTTTAACTAAAACTTCATTCAAAGTCTGAATATTATTACATTAGCAAGAGGTGTTACTTATAATACATATATCCTGCTGCTATGTTGTTATATCTTTCAAACCAGACGAAGTTTGAGACTCTAACCCTTGTCATAAAAACAGGGAATCTTATTCTTGTCAAGGTCATTAGAAAGGGATGGGATGGGCTTTGTTCACATGTCAGGTAATCATGGGTTTAAACTTTATTGAGTGACAGGAGTGCGACTCGCAGAAAAACTTCATGGCTTAGTTATAATATGAGACCAAGTGTAGTGAAATAAATCTATTAATAAATTAGTTCTATACTGTTGAATTTAGATAACTAGGGAAGTATGGGAAGTCATGTCAGCTACTTGATTGACATTAGGAGATTAAACAACTCAAGAGTATCAGATGGCAGTTGGGTATTCTTAAAGCCGCTATCACCAAGAGATCATACAATTCATTTCATAGGATCAAGTCATACCTTCGAAAATGACTTTTCAAGTGAGGTAGTCTACAAAATTAGAATATCATGATTTATTTCCTAGTCTCTAAATGTTATTACAGCTTCTAGTCATTTGGGTATAGGTTTAAGAACCCAGTTAACTGATTTCAACTAATGAGTTATGTCAAACCAATACCCGAAGGCTACCATGCAGTGACAGCATACTTTGTTGTCGACGGTGCTGAAAAATTAATTGATTTCATGAAACAGGCCTTTGGCGCAAAAGAAACTGAACGGTTTTCAATGTCTGATGGAAGTATTGGACATGCTAAAGTAAGAATTGGTGACTCTGTAATCATGATTGGTGATGCCAGTCAATATGTGTGGAAAGCGATGCCTTCTACTATCTACCTATACGTGGAGGACTGCGATACGATATACAAGAGGGCTCTAGAGGCTGAAGCTACATCTTTGATGGAACCAAAAGACCAATTCTATGGAGATCGTAATTGTGGTGTAAAGGATCCAGTTGGAAATCATTGGTTTATTGCAACCCATAAAGAAGATTTAGCTAAGGATGAACTTGAAAGACGTGCACAAGATTATCTCAAACAACAACAGCAAAGACAATAATTTAAACACTCAATCCCAAGAACGCTGATCAAATCTCAGGTGGTTTAAATTTGAATAGAAAAATTATGTAGTGTATGCTGGATAGTGACTGTTGACCACGTTCCTACCTAGATTGGACACAAAATAGTAATACGTGGTCTTTAAATTTTGTCTGCATCTTCTAGTTGGTTGGTAACTGAATCCGTTTTTTGATTGGTAAAACCCATTTGAATATTCCACATAAGCTCATGTCTAGATAATAGTATTAGTTGTTGTTTGTTTAGAGGGTATAAGCTAAATTTGTTATCCGCTACAGATTTAAAAAGACTACGTCATAACCCATGTTTACAATGGAGGAGATATTTTGGGATTTGTTCACATGTCAGGTAGTTATGGGTTTAGTATGATAATGATTTCAAACACCATTGGTTAAAATAAAATAACCTAAGATACTGGGAATAGGTCAAACACATGCTAAATAATCGTGAAGTCATCTACTAAATTTTAAATTAACTCGATGATTATTTCATGAATTTGTTAAAATACAAGAAATCAGTTATATCTAAATCCTAATCGTGTTTTCATGATATTGAGATCTGGGCAGTGGAAGATCCGTGATGATATAACTATTTTAAATAGGATTCTGTTTTATCCCTTTTATTGTCTGATTTGTACTTTATGTCCTGATTAAAAATTATTACGGTCATCTGTAAGGATTATTTGCAAATATAGTAAAAGGTGGTGGCGGTTTACATACTTGAGAAGATTAAAAAGGGTATTTGAGCAATTAGTTGATTAGAAAGGACTTCTCTGATCTATTAATCCATCTCAGTAACGGAGAAGAATACACGATCAGTTTCTGTAATAGTACGCGATTCTCCTGTGATAGTGAATTTCGCTCTGGATCGTATATCGTCGGAGCTACTACCTGCACTTACCTCTACTGGACCTGGCTCAATGACGAAGTTTCCTGAAAGCCCTGTATATCCAAGCAGGGCTATCGGTATTCTAAATTTGATTTTCTTTGAGCTACTCGGCTCTAGAGTTATCCTACAAAAGCCGACAAGTTGCTGTGCTGGAAGGGTTACGCCAGTGGCCGTGTCAGATATGTAAATTTGCACAACCTCCGAACCGATTTGGTTACCAGTGTTGGTAATAGTAACAGAAAACTTTATCTCACCTCTCGTATCTATTTCACTGTTCTCTACTTCTAGAGGACTGTATTCAAAAGTTGTATAGCTAAGTCCATGGCCAAAAACAAACAAAGGAGTAGAAGGCATATCCACATAGCCCTTATGAACATCATAGGTTGTTCGTCGGTATCCACTACCCACCCTCTGGCTATGATAAATAGGCACTTGACCTACATGACGTGGAAGAGTATAAGGCAACTTTCCTCCAGGATTTATGACACCAAAAAGTGCATCAGCTATAGCAATCCCCTGAAACGGTCCTCCATAATAGGCAGTAAGGACGGCTGGAAGATAATCGATTACAGAAGATAGACCCTGTGGACGGCCCATTGCTACAACTGCTACGGTAGGTTTACCTACGGCAATTACAGCCTTTATCAATTCTACTTGTTGTGACGGAAGATCGATATTGGCCGAATCTTGGCCTTCTCCCTCGGTACGATTCTTACCTGACCATGCGGATTGTCCGCCAACATAGAGTATAACAACATCGGCATCCTCAGCTGCTTTAACTGCTGCTTGAATATCTGTTGGTTCTGATGACGTTACTCCAGCTCCGACGACAGACGTTATCTTGGTTTTCGGTAAAAGCTTTTTGATCGCTTTAGAGAGAGATAATGCCTGATAATTTGATTTGATATACTCCTCTATCTCTATATCTATGATGTCCTGAAACTCTGTTTTCATTGCGGCTTTGGCTTCGGTTGGAAGCCATGTATTACTTGAGTCGGTTCCAGCCATCGAAGTTTCACCCCCAGTAAACATGCTTCGCAACATTTGTAGTGCTGCAGGATAGGTATATGCAGGAAAACCAACCAGTGTGTTATCTGCATGTGGTCCAATCACCGCAATTCTTGCAATGTCACGGCTAAGTGGTAAAAGCCCATTCTCGTTTTTTAATAGAGTTACTGACTCTTGGGCCAGACGGAGTGATAATTCAGCGCCTTCTTTTGCTATGCTAACAATCTTAGCCTCATCTTCAGAGACATATGGGTTGTCAAAGAGACCCAAAGCAAATTTGTCACGCAGTACACGACGGACCGATTCATCAAGTAGGGATTCAGGGACCTTCCCATTTCGCACCGCCTTGGCTAACACTTGTCCGTAACCATGTACGGTTGGAAGTTCTACGTCCATGCCAGCAGATAGAGCGAGCGATCCCACCTCTTCAGCACTTGCAGCTGCCTGCTGTCGGGTTTGTGCCCAACCCACACCAATATAATCAGATACAACAGTACCTGCAAAACCAAGTTGACCGCGTAGCAATTTGGTCAAAATGTCATGTGAAATATGAATCGGTATTCCGTTGAATTCAGCATAAGACGCCATAACCGAACCTAATCCACACAGGCGGATTGCGCTTTCAAATGGGCGAGCGTAAACGTCATGAAGTTCTCGTGCACTTATCGCCGTAGCTGCCATGTTCTGACCTGCTTCTGTAACCGCATATCCAAGAAAGTGCTTTGCGGTTGCTAAGACACCTTCACGAAGGTCGTCTCCCTGCATACCACGCGTAAAGGCTGTGCTCATGGCACTTACCAAATATGGATCTTCTCCATAAGTTTCATGCACTCTTCCCCAGCGGGCGTCTCGTGCTAGGTCCATAACTGGCGACAGGGATTGAAGCATACCTACTGACCGCATTTGGTGCCGCATAATTCTTGCCATTTCTTCAACTGCTTGAGGGTCCCAGGTAGCCGCCAACCCGATAGGGGTAGGAAAGTGCATAAAATAAGGCGAAATTACACCATTTAACGCTTCGTTGTGAAATATTGCTGGAATCTTTAGTCTTGTTTGCGTAACAAGATAGCGTTGTATCGCATTAATCGTTTTAGCTATCTTCTGGGGAGATTTGTGACCAAAAGTTCCTAACCCTGCTATATGTCCTATACCTTGTCCGAGCTGAGCATCAAGCTGGCTTTGTATTGGTCCTTCTGTACCAAGAAGACCCATCGGGTACACACAGGATAGTTGCATCACTTTTTCTTCCACAGTCATCTTGCGCAAGAGCTCATCAGCACGTTGCATAGGAGTAGATAACTCCGATGATGTCTGTGTTTTTTCTTCCTGATGTTCTGTCATAGGATATCCTGCAGTTACTAATTATTAACTATTTATCTACACGATTCTTGATATACATAAGAATATCATCATAACTGATTATGAAACTTAGTTATTTACAATTGGCAACCTGTACAACAAACGATTTTCTTTCTATAAGATCAGTTATTATCACCTTATCAACCCTTATTTTCATATTGTTACTACTTTCTTGTTTATCTATCTGAAAATATGTTAGGAAGTAACAAATGCTTTGTATATAATAGTAACATTATATTCCAATAAACTTTTGAGTGTCGATGATAAAAAGAAGATGGATGTAAAGTACTACTTCTTGAAAGTGCCTCGCAAATACAGAAGACTATATGAAATTGATATTGATAGGCAATTTAATCTAATCATTATTGATTGATAATTTAAAATCCAACATTTAGGATGTGGGAAATATGGATCCCTTCACCATACCATAATTCATTATTATCGTCATAACTGATCATTTAAACCAATCTCACCTACTTGGGCTATTAATTCGAATCAATTCTAGGATTTCTTCGATATATTTTGTCAAGATCTTCTTATTTGATGGCGTCAATTCATCATCATCAAATTTGTTGACTAATGAAATTAATTCATGAATCTTTTTAATTATTTCATTTGCTGGCTTATAATTTTGAACTAGTGAAACTATTTCAGCTATGTATTTTGCCAATTTTAGGCCATTTTCCCAAGAGAGAGATTGCTCATGTACCATATCTTCGATGCCAAAAACCAATTCATGTTTCAAAAGTGAAAACTTTGCATCGACCATTCCTTTATTAATTAAATCTTTGATACTGCTTTGAGTAAAATCAGTTGTTTTTCCAAATATCGTGGAATTATCTACTTTTTCGCCCATTCTATCTATCCTCCACACTTTGCTTAACATGACAAGTCCATTTACAATGTCTTTATATCTAGTAAGACCTCCAAACCGAGTAGATGACGGAGCCATCTCCTCTAACAGGGCCTCAGCATCTTGAACAAATCCTTTGGTTTTAGCAAGATTGATGAATTTTTTACAAAGATTTACATAGTCTGTTACCAGATACACCATTTGTTCATCATGTTTAGTTCTATCATGAAAGATCATATCGGATTCTCTTTCGTCAATTAGATCCTTGTCAGTTGGGATGAATTTCATTATCGATGCATGCAGGTTAACAATATAAACTTCCAAGTCTGGAGCATTTTTGATTTCTGACTTTTCCTTCAACTCTAATTTTTTAAGTCGTTCGTTCCAGTATTTTCGGTGCTCCATTACAAGTTGTCTTAAAGGGGTGTTACTATGATAACCACCATCCCAAAATTCCCTAATTGTTCCAGTGTTCTTATCCTCCAAAGTTGGGTGATTCAAAGAGTACTTTCCCAAAGCGCTGGCCAGAACCTGATCTACGCCTATTCCGTCGTAGAATACTAAATGTCTATTTGTTATTGCGCCGTACTCTGAAAACCACAAATTCTCTTTTCCCTCTTGTAAATCATAATGAAGATCATGAGAATTTGCTTTGGTGTCTAGTGGATCCTGAGGTTTATGTAGTTTTGCATAGCTGTCAAAGATCACCGGGGTAGAAAAATCCTGTACATCTACCGATACAAGCATCAAACGGGGTTGATTTTCTTCAAAACTTGTTTTTATTGGAAAGTCTATAAACTTTGTAAGATAGTTTCTTAGCCTAGTAAAATCATACCTCCACCAGGGCAAAAGATCTGAAAAGGGATTAAGAAACTTTGAACCCCAATGCGGTATGGGAGTATAAAGGTTTGATACACCCATAGGAGTGAACGCAAATTCAAAAACAGACCAAAATTTTCTTGCAAGATCTGCATTTGCTATGTTAGGATTAACAGTATTCCAAAAAGTCCAGAATCTATCAAAAAATGGATTGTGCTTGGCAAAAAACTCTGCAATTGTTGGATCGGATAAGCCCTTCCAAAATTCCAATAGCTTGTCCGCAGAACCTTCCCAGCTGTTGTTATTTTTAAGATAATGACCTACTAACACTGATGCATTGATTGCCCCAATCGAAGTTCCTATCACTATATCAAATTCATTTGTGGTGACGGTAGTGGAATTTTGAGAATGGGGTGAACATTCTTCCTGGATTTTTGCCAAAATTTCTTTGTAAGCTCCTGCTTCATACGCTCCTAATGCTCCGCCCCCTTGAAATACAAGGGCTCTCTGTCTAGGGGGAATTAATGTTGTAAGCATCATTACTACATCCTATGAATAGCTATCGGTATCTCGCCAATACTTATATTTTATTATAATCTATACACACAATCCTTAATAATTTGTCAATTCTAACATTGCTACCAAATAACATACCTGTAGATTGACACGTGCACAGAAAGTTCTACAGCAAAAGTGGATTCAGCAGTGTGTGCAACATATTTGACTTCAAATACCCTTCATTAACTCTTTTTCAAAAACGAGATAATTCAACTAAGTTAAGGCAAATGGAAAGTACCATTAGTTACAATTTGTGATCCAAATAACTAAATGTAGAATAGCTCATATATTCCAGTTTTTCCACGATCCGATATAGTCTTTATCTGAATAACTTACAAAGGACCAATATCTGTCACTTATTTTCTTGCGAAGTATCTTAGTTCTTATTGGTGTAATCTTTCCATTTATGATAAAGTCATAGATTTGTCTCAATAATATTGGCAAGGTAATAATCTTTGTAAATCTAAATAAGTAATAGTTATCTTCTTCATCCTTGTGATTACTTGATTCGAATGGGAGTATCCAGTTTTCATTTATGGAAATAATTTCCACTATTTATCTTACCATATTACCATATGCATACTAATTATTAGGTTTTCCCAATTATAGTAAGAGTAATTAAGCGTCTTAAGAAAGTTAAAGATGATGCTAATGTAGTACACAAAGAATAGAGCAGAATGTTTTGATGATTATTACCTTCCATGTCGAATAAATAACTGCAAGATACACATGTGCGGACTGGGTGATTCTATTTGTTGGTTATCACAACAGAAAGTTGATTTATACTTGGGATAACAATGCCTAGTAGGTTTAATATTATTAACTCGGTAAAATACTTATTCTACCAAAACCCTCTTAATTATTGGTCTTAATTCTTTAAAGTGAAAAGGTTTTTCAATAACAACAGAGATTCCTACATCCTTTATCTCATTATTGTTTGTGTTTTCCTCTGCCAAAAATCCACTGACTAATATGATCTTTACCCTCTTATTATATTGTCGGATCCTTTTAATAAGTTCCAATCCATCAAGACCTGGCGTTCTCAAATCTGCAATAATTAGACAATAACTATTAGGATTCTTAGTAAAGTTATCAAGAGCTAACTGCGAGTCTGTGAAGTAATCTCAATTAAACCCACTGAGCTCTATGGACACACTGAATAGTTCAGCTAGTTCCTTTTCATCATCCCCTACCATAACTGATAGAGGAGTGCACATACATACAATGGTAATAGAAAGTATTTAAGATTATGAATTATTGAGCTTAGAATTCCAACGAAAACGGATTCTTCTATTAACCAAAAGAATTTTTGGTTCGATAAATTGTCATTAGATGAAAGTAATATCTTAATGAATTTTCAGAGATATTATAAAAATTAAATCAAATATTTTCAAGATGAAGATAATTAGATTAACGGAAAGGCTCTTGGTCTACCTTTCCGCCTTCTCTTACTACTCTTTCTCTGGTCTCTTCGTCTGCTGACGCTAAACCT
Source organism: Candidatus Nitrosocosmicus franklandus (assembly GCF_900696045.1). Classification (GTDB taxonomy): domain Archaea; phylum Thermoproteota; class Nitrososphaeria; order Nitrososphaerales; family Nitrososphaeraceae; genus Nitrosocosmicus; species Nitrosocosmicus franklandus_A. Next base: position 1,401,208 of record NZ_LR216287.1, on the reverse strand, counting down.
TTGTTACTGTTATTGTTTTTGTTATTTGGTGCCATCGTATGAATCTTGTTATAACATGTTATACAACGAAGATATCTAAATTTGACGTGAATTACTAATTTTAGGACTCTTCATGATATTAGTGCTCAAGACTATGGATAAAATAGCAATAGTTACTAAAATAGGTGATTTCTTATAGTAAATTTCGTTCAAGATACTACTTGTTAAATACTATTTTGCACTGCTCAAGGTATGATGAATAATAGTGAAATAACACAAATACCAAACTCTACATATAATGTCTTATCTGCACTGGGCCGCGAAGCTGATTTTTTGTACTCTACAGTTGATAAATATATACAGGACGCTCAAAGTGATGGAAGACAAAATTTAGTAGATTTATGGAAAGAAATTAAGCAAGATAAACAAAGGCATTTGTCCAAGCTGAGAGAATGCCTCGAACAAGAAGCAAAAGACGAAAAGCTTAGTGGCCAGTAATTATCCCTAGTTATTTTAGTTTAAATTATCCTGTTTGGAGTAATAACAGAAAATTTTGTTATTATTGGAAACACCTGAATATGATTACTAGTGGTTTGAAAAACAGCAGCATCATTAATTTCGTTCTATAGTTGGTAGATTTGTCCAGAAAGATATGATTTTTACACATAAACCGATAAATTCAAAGAATATATAGTAAAATAAATTATTTACAGCATATCCAAACAAAATTTGAAGGAATCAGAGAAAATTTTGAAATTTAATCATATACAGGTCTATATCAATTTCATAAATCAATGAGGTCGCTCACTTTGTCATTTTTCTTTCTACTTTCTGGTTAGATGATTGAAACAACAAAAGATTTTGACTTTTTGAACAGATCATTTACGGTAGATAAATTAACACTACTTGATACCAAAGTTAAGTTCCAGTATTGTCTTTTTCAGCATCATGTTGATTGCTATCACTCTGAGTATCACTTACGTTATAGTTGTTGTCCTCTTCGTCTAAACCTTCTTCTTTGTGGATTTTTTCTACTATCTTGTCTTGTACATTCTCTTCACTTGCATTTTCACCTTCAATACTCATATATTAAATTGCAGAATAAAGTATTTAATGTTAATATCGTTATTTTGGAATCAAAGGCTATAATCTAAATTCTCTATTAAGACCGTGTGAAACATTCCTACCATTATGGGTGAGCTAATGATAGTAAACAGGTATAGGAAAGCAAGACATTATCGTCTGTAGTAAAAGTTAGCTTACAAAATAATTTGCTTTACTATCTTATTTCATTTGATGTTTATTATGATATGATAAGTCTATTTCTTGATTTAGTCATGTTATTATTGGAATGCTCATAAATACGAGTAGAGATAGATGTCATTCTTCTATTCCAGAAAAATGCAAATCTCAAACAAGTTTTTGGGGAGTAAAACTTTGAGACCTGTTGTTTAGTGCACGATAAACTATTAAAGATACGATTAAATAATAATTATCTTATTCTAAAAATGATAATCAGTTGTATATTAAGATAATAATTTGAGACGATACTTTATTTCCATTGAAATTAATGGTTCTATTAGAGAATTCAATAACTTTGGCTACTGAACTTGAGACTAATCCATAATAATAAAATGGTGAGAAATAATATTGTACTACCATACTTTCTTTCGACTAGCCCAGTTGAACTTACAACTTTTGATGCGTTATTATTTGATTTATCTACTATCTTTCCATTAATTCGAAAAGGCTTTATAAGATTAATCGGCCCCGAACTGAGGAGTACATGCCTGAATTTTATCGGGGCCGATGATGGTTTTGTTCCACCAACAATTCATCTTACAGAAGGTAAGTAAATTATCGGTCAACAATGGTGCGGGTAATAATACTATTTTAACATGATATAAGTACATAATAACAATAATTACTTGTTCACTGCCTTGTTATCATTAGTCTTGTTCTCTAAATCACCTAATAGCAAAGACTACTGCTTTTAGACAAGATTCTACACTAGAATAATGTGGATGCTATAAATATTATTTTATACATGAAATTTAGATGAATATACTTCGATTTTCTAAAGTCAATATCTCTATCCTTGCTGTCATTGCTACATTTGCGATAATAACAACAATGGCAGTATCTTCTAGTCTTCAAGGACATGAAGTATATGCTCAACAAAATTCAAGCAATACTAATACTACAATAGGCACCCAAAGTAACGGAACCAACGCTACAGGAAGTACTATTGATACATTCCGTGCTCAAGGTCAAATATCAAGTTTAGCTTCAGATACTCTGGCCGGTAGAGCTAATAATGATTCTGAAAACGCAATCTGGGTACTAGGAGGTGATTGGGAATTCAATGTAGCTGGTGGTAATTTGACAAACTTTGTTGTTGACATTCAGATGACTCAGGTTGATGGAACTGCAGCTCATAAACATACTATTGAAAGATTAGATAACGCTACGGGAATGCCAATGGGGTCTATTGAACCACTAGAGCTGGATTTCATGACAGGAGAGCCTGCTTCGAAAATTGCTTTAGTGAACGGAAATTCCACAATGTTTAGAGGTACTGCCAACCTTACAACAAATGAATCTGTTGAATGGACCGATGTTCCAATACATGCAACATTGCAAAATGGCAATATACTTAACATCAACATAGATCCGTCCAAAACAGAGGACCACTTTAAAGGGCTACCAGTATTTGGCACTGTTCTATCCATAACAGATGAAAATGGCAGGGAATTGGTAAAGAAGTAAATAAGCTCCTCTTATCTTCACCATTTTTTCAATTAATTGTTATTTTATATTCAGTCAGGAGATCAGACTTGTTTTCTTTATTTAATAGTTAGTTTACGTATTGGAATGCAATATATTGTCGAAACAAATCTGAAGTAATTATTAAATTAATTTCGTGTATAATACTTTACGTTTATCACAAAAAATTACTATTTTCTTGGAGCAATGAGTAGTCAAGTCTGTAAAATGAATTGTGATAGAGTTTGATTCAAACTAAAAACGAATAACAAGTACGTCTGATGGGGAATTTGATCTTTACTGCGTTTAGTTTTATAGATATTCAGTACAAATAACGTGTCTTCAAATATACAAAATTGTGAGTATTCTAAGAAGGCGAAAATATATTCCCTATCGTTTGGTATAAAAAGTAATTTTCAGGTTAATTTAATCAAAATTGGTAAACCCTTTACATTTTATTGGAAAGGAAGTTAGGATAGTAAAGATTTCTAACAAGGTACATTCTATTGATGGGATAATATCCTGTTTCTAGGTCGCTATATTACACAGTATTTAAAACAGAATAATATCAACGACTAGGCTCTTATAGATACATGTTATATAGAGGAGCTACCCAAACTAAAATCTTATTTGGAGTAACGGCTTTAGCATGAGGATATAAAGCACATCATATTAACTCAGCGTATGGTGATCATGTCCAAGGTGTCCATGAAGTAAAGAAACTAACTGAATTAAAAAACGGTGAGAATAACGGAGCAAAAATTTATTCACATGGGATGAATGCCCATTAATTATTATAGAGTCAGCCTTATTGCGAACCACTTGTCATTAACGTCTACAGATAACTTTTCAGGAAATTCGGGATTATTGAAAAAGAAGTGTTAAAGAGATAAGAGATTGGATATGAATGTTATCGATGTAGATCAAAAAGGGAAAGACGACGGTTCAAAAAAAGGTTTCAAAATAATGATACGCCGGGATATACACCAGGTCATAAATCTCTCTTTATTTGGAAGAAGAAAAAACCTTATTTGGTGCTGATTTATTTTGAAATTTTGCTTTTGAAGATAGACTAGTAGTAATACCACCACCATCTTTTACATTATATAAGTATACTACAATGATATCCTCACGTAGAATATGCATCTTAAATTTTGACAAATTATTGTTGGAACATCGAGAAGAACCGATCCTAGAAGATGAACAAAAGAAAGTAGAAAAGGGGTTAACAGAATATCACTTCAAACTCTAAATAGTATATATTTACCAATAACCTAATTTTTACCGATTCTAGATCGGATATAGTTATATCTATTATCTTTCTGACCGGTATTATGAAAAATATAGCTCCTTTCTTTTAATGTCGCATTCTCTTTTAGGGAGTTTATTAATAGACAACAATGTAACTGAACGATTATCTGTGCTAATCTCCAATTTTTCATATCTTGTACATAATGCATGAAAATCGACTTGTTTGTGTTAATCTTTTGTTTGGTGAAATTAGAAATATCGTGATTTACTGTGAATAATCATTGCAACAATAACTTGGTAAAAAAAGACAGAATGAAAGGGAGTAGGATGTATTTACAGTAACATACTACTCCTCGATCATCGGTAATCAAGATGAGTTGAATCTTGATATTGCCTTGTATCTGAATGGAGCAGTTTGCGGTAAATGATCAGGTAGAACATTCTATTTATACCCCAATCGTTTTGAAAAGGTATGTATATTGAGATATTGATTAAAGTTGAGCTTTGTTGAGTATCCACAGACGATTATTTCCAAAATTAGTTTATTTTATAAAAAATACATAAAGAAATAATGGTCGTAGGGATGAAAGTTAAGAATTTAGCTAACCAATATTTTCAGTAGACTTCATGCATCTGAGACGGAGATTCATTCTTACCATTAAAATTATTTAATGTTTTTGCACCTGCTATACAAATACATTGTTAATAATATTTACTGTATTAGTATATTTGAATGGGCTTCCAAAAACAGAGGTAGCTATCAAACAAAAATAACAAAAAGGTTTGTAAAATTATTCTTCTTTTTGTATTTCATTGTTTTTGTCATTCAGACCAGATGAAAAAACCATCTTTTTGTGAGATGCAATATTTTCCACTTAATTCTAGAAATAATTCGATTATTGTGTTGTAGTTGTAACTTGATCAATGAACAGAATGTCGTCCTAACGTAGTAATTTAATAACCTATTGTAAAGGTAATGGTAACAAGCTTTAATCCAGATTTCTAAAGAACAGTATTCGTTATAATACAAAAAATATGCGGTTTTTTTACCATGGTCTCTAGTACCTATAGGAGAAAAATTGCAAAATTCTACAGATGGTAAAAAAGACATAAGAATTTCTAAAATTGGATTAGGTTTAGGTCCAGTTATTTTCTGTATCCTCATATTTATTCCCATAGAAGGGCTTACTTTTGAGGCAAAAGTAGTCCTAGCATTAACTTTTTGGATGAGTACCTGGTGGATAACCGAGGCTATTCCAATTTATGTTACGGCCTTTTTACCTCTTATAGTGTTTCCTATTTTAAATATCATGACCTTGCAGAAATTGTCAAATGCATATGCAGATAGTATTATATTTTTATTTTTAGGGGGGTTTATTTTAGCAAAAGCCATTGAAAATGTAAACCTTCACAAGCGTTTTGCCATGAATATATTAAAAATTTTTGGTACAAATCCCCGGTATATCATAGGGGCATTTATGATTATAGCTGCAGTTCTTAGTGGTTGGATAAGCAATACTGCTACTACCATGTTAATGTTGCCCATCGCTTTAGCAATAATAACCCAACTAGGAAACGAAAACAACAGAAATGACCGATTCGGTACCTACCTGTTGCTTTCAATGGCTTATTCTGCAAGTATAGGCGGTATGGCCACACTGATTGGCACTCCTCCTAATGCGATATTTGCTTCCTTATCTGAATCACTACTAAATATTGAGGTAAGTTTTGGAAAATGGATGTTAATAGGGGTTCCAACAAGTTTGGCCATACTAGGTCTATTGTGGTTGTATATTGTAAAGGTAGGAAAAATCGGCAACTCTCCAATTGTTGAGGGAAAAAATACCATTTTAAAAAACTTGTCAGAGCTTGGAAGGATGAACACTGACGAAAAAACTGTTACGTGTATTTTTATTGGAACAGCAATAGCTTGGATAACTAGAAGTTTATTTTGGAAAGATCTATTTCCAATGGTTGACGATGCAACAATAGCACTGATAAGCGCTTTGTTATTTTTCATTATTCCTTCATTCTCTAAAAAAAGATTGTTTACTGATACTTCTTATATTGATAAAGAAAATGAAGATAAAAAAGACATAGTAAATCCCGAATTGCACAAATCTAGAAAAACCAAAAGGATTAATTCAAGATTATTAGACTGGAAGACCGCTGTTACCATACCATGGGGTATTCTAGTCTTAATAGGCGGAGGACTAGCTCTTGCTAGTGGATTTACTGAAACGGGACTAGACAAGTACATTGCAGAAAACTTGTCATTTTTGGAGGGAATGCCTTTTATCATAATAATACTGATAATGCTTGTAGTCACAGTTTTTGCTGGAGAAGTTATAAGTAATACAGCTACGGCTGCACTGTTGTTACCTATATCAGCCTCACTGGCGACAACCCTTTCAATCGATCCTCTCTTGTTAATGGTTCCTGTAACCATAGCTACAAGTATCGGATTCATAATGCCCGTAGCTACGCCACCAAACGCCATAGTGTTTTCAAGCGAATATGTTACAACTCGGAAAATGGCCAAGATAGGATTACCATTAGATTTGATTGGAATTGCAGGTGTTACAATAATGACTGTTATTCTTGTACCATGGATATTTTGATTCTAGTATGCTATATTCATTTTGTTTGAAAAGAAGTCGATCGCCTCGCCATCCCTCTAAGGATTATTTAGCCTAATCGCATTGAGACGTTGTTGTGGAAGGTCTTTAGGAGGATGATAGTCTACCATTATCATTACAATCTATTCTATAGACAAAGTTAAGTCTTATAGATGATCACTTTTAGTATGTCATTTACCATAAACTCCACGGCTAAATTAAATAACGGAATTCTAATTCCACGAATTGGACTTGGAGTATATCAGATACCTCCTGGAAAATCAACATTCAATGCAGTGAAGTTCGCATTAAAAGTTGGCTATAGGCACATTGATACTGCCAAGATTTATGGTAATGAATCTGACGTAGGTGAAGCAATACAAGATAGTGATGTAAAAAGAGATGAAATTTTTGTCACCACTAAAGTATGGAATAGCGACCAAGGGTACGATTCAACCCTCAAAGCATTTGACGCAAGCTTAAAACGGTTGGGTTTGTCATACGTTGACCTTTATCTCATACATTAGCCGGTACAGAAAAAGATTGTTGAAACATGGAAGGCCATGATGACTTTACTAAAAAGCGGTAAAGTACGTTCAATTGGAGTGAGCAACTATGACATTAATGAAATCAAGGAAACAATTCAAAACTCTGACACTATACCTGCTATTAATCAAGTGGAGTTTCATCCATTTCTATTTCAAAAGAATTTACTACAATTCTGCAAAAGTAATGCGATTCAACCTGAAGCATATAGTCCATTAACCAGAGGTAAGAGATTAAATCATCCTCTATTGATTAGAATAGGTGAAAAGTATAACAAAAGTCCAGCTCAAATACTTGTACGCTGGAGCTTGCAACACAATCTAGTTGTCATTCCAAAATCCAGTCACAAAGAAAGAATTTTAGAAAATAGTAGGGTATTTGATTTTTATATCAGTGAAAAAGATATGGAAACTTTAGATTCGTTGAATGAGAACTTGCGCACAGTTTTCTTGGATTAGCAACAGTTTCGCTAGCTATGTCTTGTGGGAGTTTATTTTGTAGTGCTGTGTTCAACTAAGAACGGTTTTGGTAGGATAAAGTTATTTGAGTTTGATTTAATTCTGTGGAATGAGGATTGAAATTATCTTTATTATCGGAATTATACCTGTAACGAAAATTATACTTTTCTTTTGTTGTCTTTCTTCGAAGAAGGACTAGCAAAAACTTTGGGTTTTAGGGATAAGAACATTACGTATAATTCTATGAATAGAATGGAGGAGATCGGATTTGAACCCGTTTCTTGCATTCACGAGTTAGTTTTTTGAAAGTTAAACACGAATTGCTTCAATTTTTGGTGATTGTTTTATATCGGATCCAATATCTCGAGCTAGTCTCTATATTATATCACATTTATTGTGCTTTGTGACCTTCTAGTGTAGGGAGTCCTTGCTTATAGTTTATGGTTATATTGTCTCCCTTTTGATAGGGACAATTGTTTATAGTACGTGGTATTCCATCAGATGCTTCTACAACACAGGTATTTCCTTCTTTTAGTTGGACGAAGACGCTTTCTTGTACACCAGAACTAAAAAGTTGGGTCAATGAACCTCCCATTAACATAAAAACAATTACTACACCTGCAATGACAAATAGTAATGCTAACCATTTAGGTGAAAACTCAAAATTCATGATCGTTTCTTATGACAATCTAATTTATATAACAACTGATCTTTGATACAAATTTTCTTTTTCATTTATTATCAACTTAATTTTAATAATACTTATCCATATGTATATAGTAATTAACCACAACCAACTAGTTGGTAGTCAATCGCATTAGAACCCAGTTTCAAAATATTATGGGTTTAAGTAGTCAGTAAAGAAATTGTAACATTGCATAAAAAATTACAACTGCTTTGTTAGAGATATTTTAATTAAAGGAATGGGAACCTCTTTTAGAACTATAGTTGTTCCTCGTGAGCATATCCTTTCTCAATTAGGAAATCCTTAATCTCTTTGGACTCTGTTATCATAAGATCTATACTTCTCAATAATATTGCATAAAAAAATTCCATTGATTCATGACTCCTCTGACAATTTGGACAAATATTTGTATCTTTTATTGGCAAGAATTGATGAAGCTCTCTTTTTGATGAAAATTTTTCGTAAATTTCATCAAATATTTTCATTATAGGCTGGCGCAGATCATCTATTATTCCTTCTGTTATTCCATTAACCTTTATTATTGCGTCAAATTCCTTGTCTATACCATATTTACCCCAAGATCCTCTCTCACAAACAAATCTCTTCTTCCTTTCACCCTTTTCCTTTTTTTGTCTAGGATAAAGGAACACATATTCCAATCTGTATAATTCTTTCAAAGTTGTGTATACTATACTTACAGGGATCTGTTCCTGCTGTGTTATCTCTTCGGCAGTTATTCCCTTCGCACCTGCTTGTCTTATTCGATCCATTATTCGCCAAGTGGATTCTTTAGATAAAATGTCAGCTTCAATATATGATTTGACAGGAAAGTGTGTCAAATATGTCCTTAATTTTTTACTTTTTTGCTTCAACTACTTATATTATATCGGATTAATTCTTAAATTTTGTGAAATTCATAATTTCAATAATTTGAATATATTGTAATTTACATATTTTTCATTAGTAATATTTTGATTCAATCATTTTGTCTTGGAGGATAATCTGAATTAATAGTGTGGTAAATCGGTTAATCTAATTTTTCATTTTATAAAAAACTCAAAAATTCAAAATTTCAGAAATACATAACAATTAAATATTGATGTTCTTGTACAAATCTCGAGTTTCCTATAATGATAAAATTTCCAGAGGGTTTAAATGGTATTTATGATTTCAATGTTTGAACATTCGATACCATTGTTTTGGATGGTCATAATATCTTTCGTCTCTGGTGCTTTGTTGTCTTTATTGCTTAGAAAACACGGTGGTGGAAAGCCTTTTTTCGTTCCTACTATCATTGGATCCATCTTTTTGATAATACTCTCGTTGAATGTGTTAATGAACGGCAGTTCAATTCATTTTGAAATAGCATCTAACAATGTCTTTTCGTTCAATGAATTCCTTATAGATGGGATAGCTGCATTTTTTATTCTTCTTATAGGGTTAGTTTCTTTGTCAGTGTCGATATATTCTTTGAGTTACATTAAAGAGTATATTGAAAATAGGCATGTACCTGTATTTGGATTTTTTTTCAATATTTTCATACTTTCCATGTTCCTTTTAGTCTCCTCAAATGATATTTTCTCATTTATTGTATTTTGGGAATTAATGTCTGTGACATCTTTCTTTCTTGTAATATATAATCATAAAAATGATTCCAGCTTGAAATCTGGAATAATCTATTTAATTATGACCAATCTTGGTACTGCGCTGATATTGGCTTCACTTCTGTTACTTTCATCTCAAACTGGAAGTACTAGTTTTGAATCCTTTAGACTGTCTTCAGATACTTTTTCTGTAACCATGAAAAATATCGTTTTTATACTAGCATTTATTGGTTTTGGCACAAAGGCAGGTATCGTCCCATTACACGTGTGGCTTCCCTACGCACATCCATCTGCTCCTAGTAACGTGTCTGCATTAATGTCAGCTATTATGATCAAAACCGCCGTTTATGGATTGATAAGAATCATTTATGATTTTGGTGGAGTGGGTTCAAGTGCAACGGATAATTCTGAATTTGCCTGGTGGGGATTGTTGTTTGTTACCATGGGTGCGATATCCTCAGTGGTAGGTGTGTTATACAGTGTAATTGAAAAAGATATCAAACGTGCTTTAGCATATAGTAGTATAGAAAACATAGGGATAATTTTCATTGGAATGGGATTGTCTATTGTATTTCTATCATTTAATTTAATCTATCTATCTGCAATTGCAATGTTAGCTGCAATGTATCATTTGTTAAATCATTCTATTTTTAAAAGCCTTTTATTCATGGGTGCTGGCGCTATAATTTTTAGAACTCAAACTGCAAATATGGAAAAATTGGGAGGTTTAGTCAAAAGGATGCCATGGACTTCGCTTTTCTTTTTAGTAGGGGTGCTTTCAATTTCTGGTTTACCTTTTTTCAGTGGGTTTATAAGCGAATATCTCATGATGCTCTCTTTTATATCTTCATACCATATTCCTGATGTCGTTATTGCAATTTCTGTAGGGTTTGCAAGTGCGGCTTTTGCACTGACTTTGGGGATCGTCTTGGCCACCTTTGTAAAAATTTTTGGGATTTCTTTTCTCTCAAAGGCTCGAAGCGATATAATTTACAAGATAAAGGAAGTTCCTCGCACAATGCTTGCAGGAATGGGGATTGTTGCTATCATGTGTATTATTCTAGGATTGATTCCTGCAATTGGTATAGATATGATAACTCTTGCATTCGATTTTCAGTTACCTTTGAATCAACCATTATTTTCGTTTGGTTCGATTTGGTCTGAAACTGGAACAAATAATACAGTTCCCGGACTTTCATTACCAGTGGTTTCTGTGATATTTGTATCAATTCTGGCCGCGACAATAGGGTTTCTATATGGAGTCGGCGGTAGAACAAAACATAGAATTACTGAAACTTGGAGCTGTGGATTTGTCAATCTAAACGAAAGAATGCAATATACGGCTACTTCTCTGTCTCAGCCTATACTTCACGTATTTAGAAATTTCTACAAGCCGTCTTTGGTTATTGAAAATATCCCATACCACTCCTCTAATCCCTATATTAAAAAATCAGTTAAAATTCACGTTTCTAACAAGAATGTTATTGAGGATTTTATATATGGACCAATTATCAGAAGCGTATTTAAAGCAAATAAGAAAATGAAAAAAATTCAGACAGGAAAAGTTAATTTGTATTTACTCAATGTCTTGGTGGCCATCATCTTGCTTTTGGTATATGTGAGGTTGTTTCCATAATGCCTTTTGATATAACTCAATCCATGTTTGGGATTCTTATAGGTATTATTCAATTTCTGACCATTATAGTACTTACTCCATTATTAACCGGAATAATTCGAAAGATAAAGGCAATCACTCAAAAAAGGACAGGTTCTAGCATTTTTCAGACGTATTTTGATTTGCTGAAATTGATAAAAAAAGATGAAGTAATATCAGAAGAATCTTCTTGGATATTTAGATTCTCTCCTTGGATTATATTTTCTTCTACTTTGCTTGTTGCGTTCTTCGTACCAATCTTCTCGGTCTATTCTCCATTTGGTATGGGAGCTGATATAATATTGGTAATTGGTCTTTTTGGCCTCTCTAGGTTTTTTCTAATGCTGGCTGGACTTGATGTTTCTAGCGCTTTTGGAGGTATCGGTGTCAGCAGGGAGATGATGATTTCATCTTTAACAGAACCTGCATTGTTTTTGGTCTTATTTACTATAGCAGTAACGTTTGGTTCAACAAACATTGTAACTATTGTATCTCATGCAACAGAATCATCCATTATGCTATCTGCAAGCTTGTTGTTTTCGCTATTTGGTTTTTTTATTATTGTCATGGCCGAAACCGGAAAATTGCCTTTTGATAATCCGGCTACTCATTTAGAACTTACAATGGTTCATGAAGCAATGATCTTGGAGTTTTCAGGAAAAAGCCTTGCTCTTATTGAATTATCCCAATCTATAAAGCAAATACTCTTGTTATCACTTTTAATCAACATTTTTATCCCCTGGGGACTATCCACGACTTTTTCAATTTCTGCAATTATTGTAGGGTTATTAGTTTTTCTTTTAAAAATGATGTCTTTAGGTATGATGATCGCATACATTGAATCTAAGGTTGCTAAATGGAGACTATTTAGAATTCCTGATTTAGTATTTTTGTCTTTGGCCAGTGGACTAATGGGTATAGTCTTTCTTTATATTTGAGGATAGGATTAGAAATGGCTTATAATAATATTTTGATATTTTTGTCTGGTACATTACTGATTGCAACTTTTATTTTAGTTATAAAAAGAGAATTTTCGTGCTGGATTCAAGCTTATAAATATCAAACAATTATCCTCTCTTTAATAACTGGGGTAATTGGTTATATCACTAATAACTGGGAGATATATCTTGCAGCAATTATCACCTTTTCATTAAAGGCAGTAATTGTACCCAGGCTTTTAACAAAGGTAACAGAAAAAATAAGTTACGACTTCAAAAATGAAACCAAGCCATACATTAGCATACGTATGTCACTTGTTGCTTCGACCATCTTTGTAGCGCTTTCGTATTTTTTAACCCAACAAATTCAACTGAGTGAAGATGTTATTGCCAATAGTTTTGTTCCTATCTCCATTTCGCTGTTACTAATTGGCCTCTTAGTAATGATTGGACGAAAAATTGCCCTTAATCAGATAGTTGGTCTTTTGATATTGGAAAATGGATTATTCTTATTTGTTCTCTCACTCACCCACGGTATTTCTTTAATAATAGAAATAGGCATATTCATAGACATTTTAGTCGGAATTGTAATATCGTCAATTCTGATACATAGAATTGGATACACATTTGATAACATGAATGATATTGATCAGAAACGTGAAAACTTAAAGTACGCAGAGGAGGAGGACGACTAGAAAGATGATAACCATGACCAATTCAATAATCAAAATATTGCCTGAATCATTCTTAATTATGTCTATTATCTTGACACCAATTTTGAGTGGTATTCTAGTAACAATATTCAAAAAGAAAAGATTCTTAGAAATTTTCAGTGTTTTGTCAACTGCCTTTATTCTTTTTCTGACTTTTTTTCTGTTCCTATATATAGTTGATTTTAAGAAAATTACTCTGTTCAACGAATTTTTTTATGTGGATTCACTAAGTATGGTTGTACTTTTGTTGATTTCTTTTGTCAGTTTCGTTTCCTCAATTTATTCTGTTAACTATATGGGAAAACAGTACCAAGATGGACTAGTTGATGACAAACATCTGGTCCGATACTATCAAGGATTCAATATTTTCATTTTTACAATGATTTTAGTCCCCATTATAAATAATACAGGATTATTGTGGGTTGCAATAGAAGCAACTACTCTGATATCTGTTTTATTAATCATGATCTACGTAAAAGAGGATGCAATAAGATCGGCCTGGAAATATCTCATAATCGCTACCGTTGGATTATCATTTGCACTAATTGGGACTATTTTCTTTTATTATGCGAACATTCATGACCCTTTATCGACTGTTCAACCAGAAGAGGATAAGATAAACTGGACAAACATGCTACAAAACTCCAAGCTTCTTGATCCGATGATTATAAAAATAGCATTTATTTTCATAATAATTGGTTATGGTACAAAAGCGGGTATAGCTCCAATGCATACCTGGTTACCTGATGCGCATAGTGAGTCTCCCACACCAATAAGTGCTATGTTGTCAGGAGTACTCTTAAACTGTGCTTTATATGGGATACTTCGTTTTCATCTAATAAGCAGCGGCTCAATAGGCGAAGAATATTCTGCTAATTTATTAGTCATTTTTGGATTATTATCAGTTGCGATTGCTTCTTTTTCAATTCTCTTTCAAAAGGATATGAAGAGAATGTTAGCATATTCTAGTGTAGAACATATGGGTATAATCACTTTAGCATTTGGATTTGGAGGTCTCGTTGGTATATACGGCGCGATTTTACATATGATAAATCATGCCATTGTGAAACCATTAATGTTTTTTGCAAATGGAAAGATTAGTCAGAAATACGAAACTAGAGCAATGTCTAAAATAAAAGGAATATTTACAATCATGCCTGTTACAGGAGTTATGTTTCTTATAGGAGGATTAGCAATAATAGGCTTACCTCCGTTTAATATCTTTTTGAGTAAATTTATGATATTGTATTCCGGATTTAGTAGCAATAATAATATTCTGGCCAGCACCGTTTTGATAATCCTTTTAACAATAATTTTTATCGGTTTTATAAGAAATCTAGTTATGATGTCTTTTGGTAAACCTAAAACACAAATTGATAATGGAGAACTAGGTACCCTTTCAATAATTGCAATGGGATTACTAGTTGTTTTTATAATAATATTAGGAATGTACATACCCGAACCCTTGGACACTTTAATCAATGATGCCGTGAAGATATTCAAAGTGGTATAAAGTAAAGAAGAGGAGAGGGAGAAGACAGATTGGAGCAGGAAATGATAACAGTGGTTGTGAAGAAAAGCGACGTTAGTCATTTGAATAATCTAAGAAGTGAGGGGTTTGAGATAAAATGAGCCACTATGCTTTTAACAAGAAAATCTTTGAATACGAGTCACTTTTCCTTGAAAAATTTAACGAAATCATACAGAGAATCCATTACAAAAACTACAATGAAATTCACATTTTGACGAGCAGTCCAGAAGCCAGTACAGAGATTATTTATTTCATATATGATTATTTAGGATGCAGACTTGTTACCATGATATGTACCGATGAACGATATATTGAAAATAGACGTGAGAAAAAAGTTGAATCGAGTAATTCTAAACATGCAATTGACTTGATGAATAAAAGATATGATGGATTGAGTATTAAGCATGTTTTTTCTAGCAAGATTGAAGATATTTTTTTCATAGTTACATCATCACTTCCAAATGTGGATAAGCCCACTTATCCGAGCATCGTTTCGCATATACCATCTGCTGCTCTCTATGAAAGAGAAATTTCTGATATGTTTGGTGTCGTTGCCCAAGGGAACCCTGATGATAGAAAACTTGTTTTACACCAACAATTGCTAGAGAATCATTTTCCGCTTCGAAAGGATTTTGATATAAAGACAAAAAATACAGGTAGTATGGATAATCATTACAAATTTCTAAAAGTAGAAGGTGAGGGTATCTGTGAAATACCTGTAGGTCCAGTTCATGCTGGAATCATCGAACCTGGACATTTTAGATTTAGTATTTACGGAGAGAATATACTTAACTTAGAAACGCGTTTATACTATACCCATAAAGGTATTGAAAAACTAGCGGAAACAATGACTTTGGATGAAGCATTGTTTTTATCTGAGCGTATATCTGGTGATGAATCTGTGGCAAATTCTACAGCATATTGCCAGGCGATAGAGAGGATGGCTTCAATACGAATTCCTATGAAAGCAATGCAAATTAGAACTATTTGTGCAGAGTTAGAACGAATTTGGAATCACTTTGGGACTCTCGCAGGGATGTGTACTGATGTTGGATTTGCATATGGAAGCTCAAGAATTAATATACTCAAAGAGAAAGTAATGCGCATAAATGAAAAACTAAGTGGCAGTAGACTCCTTTTTGGAGTAAACAGGATTGGTGGAGTAAAAGTCGATTTTAAGCCTCCAACTCTGATCTTGATCTCTAAAGAACTATCTGATATACAATATGACTTTGAAAGTTTGGTAAAGCTATTACATAATACATCCTCCTTTATTGACCGTCTTAAAGGGACAGGTAGTATATCGAGTCATGACGTACTTGGATTAGGAGCAAATGGTGTAATTGCAAGGTGTACTGGGGTAGATATTGATACGAGAAAGAATCATCCATATGCATATTACCCTTATCTTAATATGGATAATATTCAAGGTATTGTTGATAAGATTGCATACGAAGTTGAACTAAACAAACGAAAAGGCGATGCTCTTTCAAGATTTCAAGTACGAGTTGTGGAAACAAGACACTCGATAGATATTATAAAAAAAACTGCGACAGATATTTTAGATAAAAGCACCAATTATGAATCCTGCTATGCTCATCGAACCTGTAACGATGATAGTTTGGCTGTTAACGATGTGAAAAATTATCTTCAACCCTACGACAGTGCGTTAGGATATACTGAATCCCACAGGGGTCAAACTATTCATTGGGTCATGCTTGAAAAAGACATCAATAGGATTTTTAGATTCAAAATAAGAACGGCTTCATTCTGTAATTGGCCGTTGATAGAATTAGCTGTACAGAATAATATTGTTCCGGACTTTCCATTGATCAACAAGAGTTTTGATCTCTCTTATTCAGGGAACGATTTGTGATGAATGAAAAGGATATCATCGATACCGTTCCAAGTAAGAGCAAATTTGATTATAAAGATATATTGTGGCCTAACTCTAAGGACAAAACTAAAAGTGATATTTTAAAGAATAAATGTATAACGATATCTAACCCAATCAAAGAAAATAATCAAATTTCTGAAAATTTTAAGGGCAAAATCAACTTAGTTACGTATGGAGGTATCTGTGATTTTGAATTGAATGGAAAGGCAGGTGAAATAGAAAATATTTGTCTATCAAATGCAATCAAAATAAGAAATAAAGAGAATAACACAGCTGTAGTAACATTAGATAACGGAAAATGTTTTCTTTGCGGTAGGTGTGAAGAAGTATATCCCAATTTATTTAAGATGGGAAATAACCAAAACACTGCAGCAAGAAATAAAGAGCAATTGATAGATTTGGTTGAATTGCAACTACTACAAACAGACAAAAAACATTTGAATGAAACTATAAATGAGAAAAGCTCCAATGGTTTATCCTACGAACAAATTGGTAAGGAATTGAAAGAAAAGATCAATAGTTTATTTGGTAGATCTTTGGCGATTCGACAAGTTGATGGTGGGTCGTGTAATGGATGCGAGATAGAGATAACTGCTTTGAATAATCCCATCTATGATATAGAACGATTTGGTGTTCAATTTGTTTCGTCTCCTCGACATGCTGATGTGTTGTTAGTTACAGGTCCAGTATCTCAGAATATGGCTATTGCACTTGAAAAGACCTATCAGGCTACTCCTGAACCTAAAATTGTAATTGCAGTCGGAGCATGTGCATGCAGTGGAGGAATATTTGGAAATACGTACGCCACAACCGGTGGCGTTGATACCCTACTACCTGTTGAAGTATATATTCCAGGATGTCCACCAAGACCAGAAGCTCTCATTTACGGAATTCTAACGGCAATGAATAAAATTCAGGTTTGATTCTTCAAGTTTTAGTCAAGGTGTTAATAAGGTAAATTTGGATTAATGATAAAGATATTCTCTATGGCTGACAAACTGAACTTTTAAACAACTAGGATAAAAATATAGATGGCTATTAAATCCGGTCGGGGATAATCAAATTTCTATAAATAATATAAAGGAAATAAGTAAATTAAGATCTGAATTTGCTGGGGAATATTGTTATTAGAGGATCGTTGTTTTTTGTCTTATTCAATAAGTAACTAGAAATCATGAATTGAAAAATCGAATCAGATGAGGTTTGGGATAAATCTACGTCCTTCAGATGTGGGTTTTCTCATCATTAGCAATTAATTTCGTGATTTAATGGAGGGGATGGGATTTGAACCCATGACCACCTGCGTGTAAGGCAGGTATCCTAACCAGTCTAGACAACCCCTCCAAAAAATTATTTACAACTGTGTTGATCCAGTGTTATTAACCTTTGTTTTGCATTCTGTAATCCTGCTTTCTGAACTTGATTTGAATCAAACGTCTGCATAAAGTGAGAACTCGTGAGGATGAGGTCTTATTGTTACTTCTTGATGATCTTTGGCTTCTTGCAAAATTATGGCATCAATGACTTCGTCATCGAATATAGGCTTTAGAAATTCTCTATCGATATTTAGCTCCTCATATGCTTCTCTAAGAGATGGTGGCAACTGCCTAATTCCCAATTCACGTCTGCGTTGGGGTGTCATTTTAAAGATATCTTCATCTATTGGATCAGGAATGGTGGTCTTTTTCTTTATCCCGTCTAATCCTGCAGCGATTATAGCTGAAAATGCCAAGTACGGATTACATGATGGGTCAGGTGCCCTGAATTCTATCCTCTTCATATGTGCAAATCTTTCACCTTTGTAGTGTGCGGGAATTCTTATTATTGCCGATCTATTTCCTGTGCTCCATGCAATATAAACAGGAGCTTCGTATCCCGGTACCAATCTCCTGTATGAGTTGGTTGTAGGAGCGACAATTGCTGCCAAAGCTGGAGCATGGTTTAAAATTCCTGCGGCAAAATATCTTGCCAATTGTGACATTTCAGCATAGTTATCATTGGCATCATAGAATAGGTTTTTTTCCTTATCCCACAGACTAACATTTACATGCATACCTGAACCATTATCAAGGGCTATCGGCTTTGGCATCATAGTTGCAATTTTTCCCTGTTTTTTTGCAATATTTTTTACTATGTACTTGTAACTCTGAACAGAATCGGCCGCATTTACTAGGGTATCAAATCTTATATCAATTTCACATTGTCCGGCTGTTGCTACTTCGTGATGATGCGCGTCACAAATTATTCCAAAATTGTTACTCAAAACATCTACACACTGATTTCGATATTGCATTAAAGTGTCGCCCGGAGCACTGGGAAGATATCCCTCCTTTAATCTTAGAGCGTAGCCTACTCCTTCAGTAGACCAAGGAGCCTCTCTGGAGCTTATGTTATAACTTTGTGATCTGTAAGGTGTCATGGTATTTACTTCCAATTTATCAAAAACAAAGAATTCTATCTCAGGCCCCCAAAATGAGTTATGAAATCCTTGATCCTTTACATAATTTTCAGCTTTTCTTGCAATTCCGCGAGGATCTTTTTTGAATTGCAGTCTTTTTTCACCACCAGCTATAATATCACAAATCAATCTAGCTGTTTTGTATTCCTCAATCCATGGAATAATGGCATATGTAGAAGGATCAGGCCTTATAATCAAATCAGATTCATGAATCTCAGTAAAACCTCTTATTGAAGAACCGTCCAACTTTGGCAATCCATATTCAAAATCGTCTTTATTGAACATATTCGCAGCCATTGTCGTGTGATGGAATCTACCCGTCAAACCCGTAAATTGCAAATCTATGAATTTAATTTCCTCTTCTTTTAGTTTCATCATGATTTGTTCTGCAGTAAAATTTAAAGACTCTATTTTTCCATCTATGACTTTATAAGGCAAATGAAATAATCGATATAGTAAAATAAAAACCTCTAATTAAGCTTATCATGTATACATTATTGTAAAGGCCGATGGATCAGAATAAGATACAAAACCTGATTAATATCGATGAAATTCACAATGTCTTAAAGAAAGAAATACAACTCACCGATGGTCCTCAACCTATACCACAGAATCTTTACCAAAATATTGCAAATCTGATTTATTTGTTAAAAGAACAAAATGAAAGAGACGAATCAGAGTTTTCTGTTAAAGATGATGTTGTTGATGACTATGACGATGGAGATAGTGACAATGACAATGACAATGACAATGACAATTATACCTCCGATGATGCTCTGATAGCTGCAGTTTCTAAGCAAATCAATTCTGAATTGATAACTATGATTACCAAGTTAACTTCATTACTTTTTATATTAAGATGCAAAAAAATTTTCAATAGGTCAAAATCTTCGCCAGAAAGTTTCGAATATTCTAATCTTACCGATGAGGAAAAATATATTTTCTATGGCAATAGGGAAAGAGAAAAACGAATAGATGTTATTCTAAAGATGCTGTTAGATGGTAAACCAAAAACTTTAGAAAAAATCGTTTCCTCAATAAATGAGAACTTTGTAATGGTTAGGTTTCTAGATTCTATGGATCAATTTGTTGGGATAAACATGAACAAATATGGTCCTTTCAAAAAGGACGATGTTGCAATTTTGCCTTTTGAGAATGCAAGGCCTATATTAGAGGCAAATAAGGCTGTTGAGATTCGCAAACTTGTTTAATAGTTGTTGTTGATATTGTTCTAGCTTGGGAGTAATCAATTTTTAGTTACTTTTTCATCTGTATCATGCTGCTGCTGTTGTTGTTGTTTAATATAATATTCTGATATTTTCTTTGAATAACACTTACTACATAATGATCCCGATATGTTCCATTGTTGCATTGATTCGTACCTGAATTCGCCGATCTTCTCTTTACATATGCTACATGCTATTCGTTCTCTCCCTTTAAACATCCTCTCGGTAGCAATAAAAATATCAGAAATAAAAGTCATATCATTTAGGTAAGTTAACAGATTATTCCCGATATCTCCAAATCAAAGCATAAAAGACATTAATAGGGGCAGTTTAATACCTTTTGTTATCATATGGCTGATAAAACTGACAAGATAGCATTTTATTCGCTTATGGGATTAGCCGCTTTAACTGGAATTATTACATACTATGCATTTGGAGCAGTTGCCCCCGTACCAGACATAGTTGATTCTATTTATAGACAGGATCTACCACCTGCAACAGAGGCAACAGCTACTGGAGGTGAAGCAGCAGAAGAAACAATAGATGAATCTGCGTATGCTAATAAAGTCGAAGTGAAAATTTTGGCAGGTTCTTCTACACAGGGTAATCCAGATTATGACCCAGACGCTGCCACTGCTACTAGTGATGCTTTAGTAACCTGGGTCAATGAAGATACTGTTCCACACACAGCTACAAGTGGAACTGGTCCTCAGGATCCTGAAAGTGCACAGCTATTTGATACCGGTATCATAATGGCAGGTGAATCAGCTAGCGTCCCAGCAGAAAAAATGGGTCCAGGTGAGCATCCGTATCATTGTACTGTTCATCCTTTCATGCAAGGGACAATAACAGTTACATAAATTTTTATAAAATTCAATTTCTCGGTTTTTTTTTAAAATTTTTTTATAAAAATCTTTTCTTATTATAAATTATTTAGGCATTAAATAATAAATATATAATAATTTCAATTATAACAGCGTTATTCTCACGAATATTTATATTATGTATTCAATCATAAAATTCTATGTCTTTTCTAACGATAAAAGATTTAAATGTCAATATTGAAGATAAAAAAATTCTCAATGGCGTTAATCTAGAGGTAAATAAAGGTGAAGTTCATGCCATCATGGGATTGAATGGCTCTGGCAAAAGTACATTGGCTAATGTTTTATTGGGACATCCTCGTTATTCTGTAACTTCTGGAGATATTTTAGTTAACAATGAAAGCATTCTTGATCTAAAAACAGATGAAAGGGCAAAAAAGGGGCTCTTTTTAGGTTTTCAATATCCAACCGAGATATCTGGTGTTGGATATAGTCACTTTTTGCGCAATGCGTATAATATACTAAGCAAGTCATTGGGCGCGGAGCAAAAGGATCGTGAAGTTTTCATAACCGTAAAGGAATTTCATGAATACTTAAAGCGAAACCTGGACAATGTTGGATTGGACCCAAGCTTTCTTAGCAGATACCTAAATGAAGGCTTTTCTGGTGGAGAAAAAAAGAGGTCAGAAGTAATGCAGATGCTTGTGTTAAAGCCTAATCTGGCAATCCTAGATGAACCAGACTCTGGACTTGATATAGACGCTGTTAAAGCTGTGGCTGAAGCAATAAACAAGTTAATTGAAACAGGTGCAGGAGTTATAGTGATTACCCACTATGCCAGGATTTTACGATATCTAAAGAAACTTGACAAGGTACATGTCATGTCAAAAGGAAAGATAATAAAATCAGCAGGAAAAGAGCTTTCAGAAGAACTTGAAGCCAAAGGATATGCATGGCTAGGCTTGTCTGATGACTCTCACCAGTAGTGCTACTACTGCTACTGGTTTATCTATTTTTATTTCCATTACACAATACAAAGGATAAAAATAAGACCCATTAAAACAGCAATAACAATAACAACTACAGCACTAAGAGAAGAAGCAGCATAAACAGGAGGCAACATCTATCCTTCGTCATATGGATTTTGTCTATTAAAAAGAAAGAAGAGGGGAGAGGAAGAAATTTGTTAGTTGTTTGTTTGTTAAAAAACCCATATAAACAAGCCAGATAAACACAAAACTACTGGATACAAAACATCGATTTTAACTAGGTTAAAGAAGATCTATTCTGATGCTACAAAGCCAGTATATAGACTCTTTTGGCGGATATAACCTGCTTCCAGCATTAATCCTTTATAAGCGAATTTACTTATTCATATATTATATGGGTAATTCATTCGAAATTTGTAGCCCAAGTGTCAACTATATAAATAACCTGCTATTTAAGAAAAATATCACAAGTAGATATAGTGAAAATCATATATAAAAGGCAGGTAGGGTCGATCTTTAAATTATCAAAAGCAAGTTCCAATATTGTCAGTTAAGCCTGTAGACATGTATATGATAATAGCCTATCTCTAGCATGCTATCCATTATAAAAGACCTGAAAAGTCTTTTTTTATATGCTATACAAAATTTACGAGAATTTATCCGCCTTTACGATTTCGACAGACTTTAGATCCTAGTTGATTTTATCTCAAGATTTTTATAATTTTTTTACTACCAGATTTTTAGTGACAGTAGATGCAGCACCATGTTGTCTTGCAAATTTCAAGTATAATACAAGTGGTAAGAGGTTGATAATTTATTATGAAGAAAGTAAAAATATTAAAAAATAATGACTCTTACAACAACGGCACATTTGTAACAGAAGTAGATAGAGGCCTTGGTATCCAAACACCAAATATCAATTTAGATGATAATAACAATATGCTAGACCTGACAAAAGAGGACAAACTGGAAGTTAAATATAAAAAGAAAAAAGTCATGAACAAGAAAGATGGATTTAACCGTGGGCTAAAATACTCAGCGCCATCTCAAAGAAACCATTCATCAGTTTATGAATAGGTATACAAGCAGTCATCATGACGGTTCTTAGAAATAATGTGTATTGATATAATCGATAATACTTTATGTTCAGTATACACTGCAGGCAGGTTCTATTATGATTGAGATTAAACTATTTATTAATTAAAAATTCTCAATAGGCATATGAAAAATAAAAGTAAGAATCTTTCAACTAATGATAATAACATAAATAATAATATCAATGCTAAGAATTCAGGTGCCTTAAATGATGGTATTAATAATGACACGGTAGCATCTTCTAAATCTCAAGATATTGGAACTAAGGATAACGAATACGATAGCGAAATTACCTCACAAAAATTCTTGACTTTTACATTTTATAAAGTAGATCCCAAGTGGCGTTGGCTAAATGAAATGGGTAAGGATGAGGCCTCACGTGAATTTCTAGAATTACTTCAAGCTGCAAGCAAAAGGATGAAAATTAGAACTTATTCTACGCTAGGGTTAAGACACGAAAGTGAGTTTATGATATGGACAATTTCTCAATCCCTGGAAAATATTCAAGTCCTCTCTTCAAAAATTTATACTACGATTTTGGGAAAATACATCGAACCAGTATCCACATTTCTTTCTTTGACTCGAAAATCAATTTATTCAAACCAAGTTAAACGTGGTTTTGAGATGGATCAAGACCCATTGCAATATGTAGTGGTATATCCTTTTATAAAATCTCGAGAATGGTACCTCTTACCCTTTGAAGAACGAAAAGAAATGATGGAAGAACACATCAAAGTAGGTAGAAAATACCCTGAAATTGTACTCAATACAACCTATTCATTTGGAATTGACGATCAAGATTTCATGCTAGCTTTTGAAACAAATAGTCTCTCTAGATTTCAAGATCTGATTATGGAATTGCGTGAAACCAAAGTAAGCAGATATATAATCAAAGACACGCCCATGATTCCGTGTGTTCGAAAGGATATGGCTGATATCATAAAGAGTCTGGGTTAAAATATACAGTTT
Organism: Candidatus Nitrosocosmicus franklandus; assembly: GCF_900696045.1. GTDB lineage: Archaea > Thermoproteota > Nitrososphaeria > Nitrososphaerales > Nitrososphaeraceae > Nitrosocosmicus > Nitrosocosmicus franklandus_A. Next base: position 1,377,007 of record NZ_LR216287.1, on the reverse strand, counting down.
TTTTGGTAACAAGTTAACAGTTTTTATTTAGATTCAGCGTAAATTTATAATTACAGGTGCTTAAATGGCTTCTTATTTTTATCTAGATAATGAAACATTTGTCAATAATCGCGAGAATATTCAAATAAATGAAACTATGGTAGTTAATTCTGATAACAATACAATAATACCTCCTTCAGCAAATTATGTAAAAATTGGTACCGCCTCTTCCATTCCTCCTAATTCTCCTTCTCCCTCTTCTTATACACCTAATTCTCAAATTTCACTTGATAATACAGCGGTCAAAAATAGCCAAAACAATGTTACCATGCAGCAATCATCAAATTTTGACTCTGATACAAAATCGAATTTTCTTGGTGCTCTAAAGGAATGGGCTGTTGTATGTAAAGCTATAGAGTCAGGTGATCAGATCTTGTTATTCAGAAAAGGAGGAATCATGGAGTTTCGTAACGGATTTGAGCTTAAATTTAAGGATTTTTTTCTATATCCCACATTTGAACATCAGGCCAGAGAATCTATACGTCCCAAATATCATGCGGTTCTTGACCAGATAGAAAAAAACAGTGAAGGTAATGAAATTAACAAAATTACAGGAAATAAATCACCGTCCTCCCCTATAGAAGAGTATACAAAAGTCACTTCATTTGTGGAGATAACACATTTCAGCGAAGTATCTAGCTTGGACCAGCTAAAAGCATTAGAAGATTTCCACGTTTGGACAGATGATTATGTAAAAACTCGATTCAATTACAATCCCAAAAAACCATTGTATTTATTGCTTTTACGCGCTTACAAGTTAGAAAGACCTATCAATATTTTGAATAAGCCTCAATGGATTGGTTGTAAGTCTTGGATCCAAATTGATTCACATGATCAGGAGGACCTTGACATGTATTTTGAACACCGCATACCAGAAAATCCCTTTGAATATTTAAAATCTATCAGTAACCCTTGTATAGATGACAATAATTTCAATATAATGTCTGAAAAAGTGAGGAGTATGATATAATGAAATATCGTAATTTGGGAAAAACTGGGTTTCAGGTCAGTGAGATTGGATTTGGAACATGGACTCTAGCACTGGATTGGTGGGGAAAGAAACCAGAGGAAGAAGAAGCCATAAGGATGCTAAAACGTGCTTATGATCTTGGAATTAATTTCTTTGAGACTGCCGATATGTATGGAAAGGGTAAAAGCGAAAAACTATTAGCAAAAGCGTTTAAAGATATGCGGAATGACGTTATCTATTCTACAAAGTGGGGTTATGATATGTATGGTGCTACTCAAATTGGACATGGCGAGATTCCTCAAAAACACAACCCCGAATTCTTAGATTATGCACTAGCAGAAAGTTTGAATAGATTGGAAACCGATTTCGTCGATGTATATAGTTTGCATAATCCAAAGATGGATGCGATACAAAATAACTCATTATTTGATAAATTGGATGAACTAGTAAGAATAGGAAAGATCAAAAGTCATGGTATTGCTTTGGGACCGGCGATAGGTTGGGAGAAAGAAGGGCTGTATGCTATAGAAAATAGAAATATAGTCTGTTTGCAGACTGTGTATAATATTTTAGAACAAGACCCTGGTAGAATATTTTTTAATGCAGTAAATAAAAAAGACAATTCTGTAAGCATAATGGTTAGAGTACCTGATGCATCGGGTGTTTTAACAGGCAAAGTCAACGAACATACTGTGTTTGATAAGAATGATCACAGGAGCAATAGAAAGAAAGAATGGATTATTCAAGCTATGAAAAAAATAGAAAAACTCAAACCAATTGCTGAGTCACATGGATGGAATATTACAGAGCTATCGATGAAATACATATTATCTCAAAAAGAAATATCTGTTCTGTTGCCAACTGTTACCAGCTTGGAAGAAATTGATCAGTTCGCTCAGATGTCTGATGGAAAATATCTGAATGCAGAGGAGAAAGCCCAAATAGAAAAAATGTATGAAAATAACTTTGATATGCCTAAATTATTAGCATAAATTTTTATTCGAAATATTTTACCCTTTCTTTTTTAAACTCTCTAGAACTAAACAATATTCTATACTTGTCAATCTTAATTATGGCAGATATTTCTTTTGCTATTTTTTCAGCAGCGTCAATTGTTCTGGCATGAATCATGCTAAATAAATTGTACTCCCAGTCTGGATATACTGGTCGTCTATAACAGTGACTTACTTGTGGAAACGATGCAACCTTTAATCCTATTTGATCAATATTTTCTTCTGGAACGTTCCAAACTATCATGCCATTAGCTGTAAACCCTGCCTGTCTGTGTCTTAATATTGCTGCAAATCTTCTCATTATTCCTATCTCTTCGTATTCTTTTACTTTTTTGAATAATTCCTCAATGCTTATTCCAAGGCTGTCTGTAATAACCTTGAATGGTTCCTTAATTATTTCAATGTCCTTTTGCAATTGCCTTATATACTCCTTATCTACCTCTGATATTTTCTCTGCTTTCCCTTCCATTTTCTTTACACTATCTGTTGGAGTAGGCTTTTCAGCATCAGCATTTACCATGTCTAACTTTACTCCAATTTTGTACATTTTTAATGTGGGCAATACTCTATATTTTATCACTCCATCTAGAGCGGCCATTTTATCTAGGTCCGCTTTCATATCTGAATCAGGAGACACTGCCAATGTAAACCAAATATTATATTCGTGATTTCTTTCGTAATTGTGACTTACTCCAGGATGTTTATTTATTTCATTGGCGACATAATCTACTTTGTCTTTTTCCACTGAAAACGCTACTAGGGCACTTTTGTAACCAAGTTTTCTGGTGTCAAAAATTGCACTTATCTGTCTAATTATTCCGATATCTTTTAGTCTTAGGGTTCTGCTAAGAACTTCTTCCTCAGTTAAGTGGTACTTATTTGCCATTTCAAGGAATGGCCTTTCAACCAAGGGAAACGACCACTGAATATCATTTAATATCTGCTTATCTATAACGTCTAATTCATTAACCAGCATAAGTGATATGCTATAAAGTATTAATCTAATTATTAAAGTGTTTAGAATTTACTTGGCATCACTTAGGTTTAAAAATGAGAGGTTTATTCTTATTAATCGAGGGGCTATCGTCTAGCTTGGCAGGATACCATCCAATTTTGGGTATAAGCCCGGGGCGCTGGCGGTCGAGGGTTCGAATCCCTCTGGCCCCACATCAATATTGTCACTAATTATCTACATTCTATTTGCTAGTATGTCCCTTTAGGGTTTCAATAACAATACGAATTAAAATAAAAGGATGAAAAAGAATTAAAGGGGATCTTAACATGTGCATAACCTCAAAAAAAGATTTGGCTGCAATTTTACTATTTGGAGTTATAAGCAACACTCGATGGGAATATTTTTGAATATACCTTGTAAAAATGTCGGGTTTTATTCCTTCAGTTGAGGGCCATCTAAAATCTTCACTTGTTCCCAATAACCACGGGAGTGTGTTTATTTTTGAAATCTTTTTCTGAAAAATGGTAGAGAAACCTAGCAAATTTCTATTTCTTTTTTTATGTGCTCTTAAGGTTTTATCCAAAGTGACAGCTTCTATACATGCCACAGTAATTCCTTGACCATAAAAAGGATTGAATGAAGAAACAGAGTCGCCATATGCGATAAAGTTTTCTGGCCACGATTTCATTCTTTCATAATGATACTGTCGGCTTCCTGTTGTTCTATATCCATAAATTGGACCGCTTAACTCAAAGTCTTCTACAGTATTGTAGATATCAAGAGTCTCTAATTTCTTGGTGTATTCTAGAAAACCTTGTTTGTCGGTTGGGGGATAATTTTTTCCTATTCCTAGAATTCCAACTAACCATAATGAGCCTTCAACAGGATAGATAATCCCCATATAAGGATTTGAAGGCGGATTTGTCAATACTATGATTGGTTTGATAATAGGTTTGTTATCGTCGTCAACGTCGCCAACAGCAGTCTGCTCAAATGTCGGCTTAAACCAGCAAGTAGAATAGCCAATATACGAATTAACGACCGTCTTCTTTGGTTCGTCATAACCAAGCTGCTCAAGCCATTCTGCGATTTTAGATTCGCGTCCGCTTGTATCCACAACCAAGTCTCCTGTAATGGCTTCCTCAGAATTTGTGTCAGCTGAGTACACTGTAACCCCTTTGCAAGTACTCAATCCTGTATCTTTGTCTCTTGCAATGATCAATCCTGTTGCTCTGGTATTCTCATGTATGTTCACATTGGGAAATTTTGAGATTTCATTTCTTATCTCGTGTTCTAAAAGTTGTCTTGTACAAGCTATTGTAGTTAGATTGGAATCAAATTTTATCGAGTAACCAGTTCCAACATAATAATCAACATCTTTTGTAAGGTTTACAATCTGAGCTCCTTTGGCTACCAATTCTTGTTCGATATTTGGAAACAAATTCAGAAGGATTTCCTTACCTTTAATCAACAATATGTGAACGTGATTGGCTTGAGGAGTTCCATTCCTAGGTCCGGCTTGAGACGGATATTTATCCTTCTCTATTACTAATACTTGTTTAAAATGACCAGATAATACTCTTGCAGCCAATAATCCTGCAATTCCACCACCTATTATTATTGCGACATTATGCTCAAGCTTATTGTACATATCTTAGACTTCTTATTGAGACATCTGTCTATTTATCAATCATAACGCCAAAATTATAGTTTCTTGTTCTATTTTGCACCTACTCATAAGCGTAGAGCTGAATAGAGCACGATAATATTATCAATCATTATAGAAATAAGCTATAGCGCGATCATATTATAATATCTAACATTGGAAATAAATCCTACCTATCTTCTCCAAAATCATTTTTGATAAACAAAGGTAAAATCCATTATTTGTGTCAAATTTGTTTCACAAACCTCTAGTCCCACATCAATATTGTCGCTTTATGGAACACCATATTCCATTATGAAATGCGTCAAATTTCGACCAAACAAATAATGTCCGATCGAAAACATTTATCGTGGCATTAGAACAACGTAAACCTATGACCAATGAACAGACGAAATCAATCTCTTTCTCCCAGATCCATTCTTTAATTTAAATGAGTTGAATAGTCGAATCGGCTCTGTTCACTTAATATGTTTTATTTCATTGTTATGATAGTCTACAAAGAGCCGCAGCCAATTGTGTACATGCTTTAACTTGCAATTCTTTATTCTACAAGGAAAGTAGTCATCGAAACTTTCGGTTCTATCCTTTATGTATTGCATCTTTCTTTCAATCAGACTTTTCTCCAGAGAGGAATGAATGTGATGATCGAGATTTAAGAATCTACAGGCCATTGGATACCAAGTACCTCCATCATCAGTCGAAACTGTATGAATTCCATGAATCTTGACTAAACCTGAAATGAATCTTTCAGCTACAAACATGTTTCTTTCTTTAGAGAGATAGACAGTGCGAGAATTTGCCTGTTTTCTGTCTGGTTCAGTTGCAACCCAGAGCCAGATGTATTCTGATCCCACCTTTAACATCGTTTCATCTATTATATACTCTAGAACTCTTCTTCTAGTTGACTTAGCTTTTGAGGCTTGTACTTTTGAATCCAATTCCAAATGGAAACGTGATTTCTCTTGTATATCTGAGATAATCTTTCCGAGGCTTTCCTTAAGGATAGGCCTGAAAAGTACAAATGCAACCCATAATATACATACTTTGAAGGCGTTCTGTTTCTAGTAAGCATAAAAGAAATGGAATGCTTTCAAGCTATAGGCTTATCGTTAACTGAACAGAGCCGTCGAATCCATTTTGTTTTGTTGCATGTCAAATTTACTTGGTTCATGAATCTTCGACTAGCTAGCTCTTTTATTCAAATTCAATATCTACGTTGGAAAAAAGATATGGTTATAGTATTGGAGAAATTTGTGCATACCTTCAAAAACAAAAATGAATAAATTCAGAAAAAAACATGCTGGTTAGGGGAGTGGAGTCAATCCCATAACCATGTCTTGGTCCAATAAGTACCATTGGTGGATTCCCAATAGATGTAGAATCCCATCTTTCCATTAATTTTAGACATTTCCGGATCATCAGATTCGAAATTGATTGCGCCTTTAAGTAATAGATTACCATCTTTATCATAACTTCCTATATCCTGGGCGGTAAACGTTACAACTTGATCACCTTTGACTATTAAGCCTTTACCAACGCTACTACTAATTGGTGATGAATATGTTGTAATAAAAATACCATATTCAGTTACGTTTCCTAATCCTTGCATATTCCCTTGAGCTATATAGGAACTCTTTGTCTGTTGTGGATCTAGGCCAATGACTTCATGGCCTGTATTTTTGGAGTCGTTTAGAATGTAAAATGGTTCTCCAAATGCATTAGTTATAGATTCTACTTCTAGATCAGGATTAATGGTAGTAGTAGTATTGTTGTTTAAAGGTTGAGTAGTGGCTAAAGAAGTGATGGGGTTAAGGACATACATCAAGACTGATTAAGGACATACATCAAGACAGACATGGCCATGATGGATATAATCAATAAAGGTATGGAATAATCTGCAAAGCCCTTGTGAAATAATATACTCATTATGGGCAAAGTGACAGATTCATATTTAAATTTTCAAAGACAGTGACTAAATAAATTTACGTTTCTGACTATAGATCATATACAATAATACTGTAATGCTGGGGACGAACACGTTACGGTGTATCTGAAAGTTTATCGATATACATCCAAAGGTGTCTTCTCTTGCATTACAAATCCATAATTACCTAACTGGGTCCAATCCATTTCCGAATAGATCATCAACAATAAACAAGATTGTACCTGTAATTATGACATTCTTGTTAAACAAACCTCTAATCCTAAGTCGATATATTGTGGGTTCAATAGAGGTAGGCTTAGGCTAATAATAGTATGATTTCTAAATCTTATTAACAAGTCTAAAGTAAACATTGTATGAGAATCTCTCAAGTAGCAACTTTTGTATTGATTATCAGTATTATTTCGTCTTGTACTGTAAGCAGTTTATTTGTATCAAAAACTAACGTGGTCTATGCAACAACATCATCTTTGGATAAGTCTATTCAACAAACCCAAGATGAATTGCAATCAGCAATTAATAAGGAAGTTCAGCAAACGATTACTGAGACTATAAATAATATAAATAATAATAATAGCAACCCGGATATTATTACCGACAAAACAAACGATAGCAAAACCCAAAATAATACTTCACTTTCTGCTTCTTCTCAGGTGAAAGATGATACAATTACAGATGACAATGTGTCCTCTCAAAAGATAAGAGTCGGTGACATAGATATCGCATACAAGATGTTTGGAACAGGGGATCCTATCTTGTTGATACCCGGTTTTTCAATGACTATGGAGATGTGGGGAGAGATACTAAATGACTTGTCTAAGAATCATACTGTTATTATATTTGATAACAGAGGAATTGGGGAGACAACTGCTGGTAACAGGACATTTTTAATGGACCAATTCGTCAATGATACGGTTGGATTGATAGATGCATTGAAAATTGAAAAACCAATAGATGTGCTAGGACTTTCTCTCGGTGGAATGATCGCACAAGAGCTTGCCTTGTCAAATCCCGAAAAGATAAAACATCTTGTTTTGATTGCCTCATCCTGCGGAGGTGAAGAATCTTTACCGCCACAATTATCCCCAAAAGATCTACAAAGTATGCAAACTGGAACTGCCAACGAGTCACTCTTTTTACATGCTTTATTTCCAGATGAATGGATACGAGAAAATAGCGATGTGATAAACAGAACATTTGCTCTTCCTCAGGTTTCTCAGGAAAACCTCTTAAAATATGGTGAAGCTCTGAGCAAATGGCCAGGGTCTTGTAATAGCATATCAAATATTGATAAACCTGTGTTGGTTATGACCGGAACTGAAGATATCACGTCTCCGCCCGTTAATTCATTAAAAATAGCAGAAAAAATCCCTAGCTCCTGGTTAATACAAATTAAAGGTGGAGGTCACGGAGTGATGCAGCAATACCCTGAGACTGTTTATGATATAATAGAGACCTTTCTTTCAATAACATGATTATTATTATTATTCTGACGAAATTCTATTAGTTGTCCAGCAAAGTGACACTAAAACTCTTTCTTTTAATTTAATAGATTTTTGTTCATTAATTAATTACAACAATGCAAAAGACAGATTAAATTACCTTCAATTTGCCTTTTTAAGTGCATCAATGTATAATAAAATCTGGACAGATGGTATATTGTATGGAATCTTTTTATCCTATTTGCATGGATTTGTATAGATATTGTTGCTTATCTCGTAAAATTGGGACATTTGTAAGAATAAGGTATTTCTTTCTCATTTGTTGTATGATGACTCTGACTTTAGTACCCTTATTAGTTATACCTGGTAATCCCTCATTTGCCTTACAAGTTATTTCGGGGAATCGGATTTCAGTACAAGAACTGATTGAAGACGATGTGGTAATCTTCGGAGAAACAGTTTATATTGATGCCCCAACCAAGGGAGCTATAATATTTGCTAATATTATTCATGTAAATGCACCGATCGATGGTGATCTTTTTGCTGCCGGAGGACAAGTAAGAGTAAATACAGATGTTTCGGGGAAAATTGTATCTTCTGGAAATACAATCGATTTGGGGGGAAAATCAACAAATGCCATATTAGCCGCCAACAACGTACATTTTAACCCAAATTCAGTTATAATTAAGGACGCTTATGTTGCAGGGGGAACTATTGACAACGAGGGCAATATATCCGGACAGTTGGTAGCTATGACTGACAATTTCCAAAACAAAGGTATTGTAGGAGATCTAGAGATAATGAGACAAAACACAATAATCCCAGACATACAAGGATGGCTGAATTTATTTGGTATCTTGTTTATTATCGGTTTTGCAATTTTAGGCGTTATACTCGTAAAGTTACTACCCAATCAATTTGAATCCGTTCGATTAGTCATGAAAAAATCATTGATCAAAAACACGGTAATTGGATTTTTATTGATCATTTTGTTTGTGGTTGTAATAATATTATCGGCAATAACCATAGTTGGGATGCCAGTATCAGCTTTTGGTTTGTTGATTCTTCTCATAGGATTGACTTTCTCATCATTGATAGTGTCTTTTGCTTTAGGAAAAAAAATCCTCGAGTTACTGGGACAAAAGTCATCGAGAGATATTAATAATATTTCTTCCTTTTTAATCGGATTTGTTATAATCAATCTTTTGTATATCGTTCCTATTCCTTACTTTGGTCAAATAGCACAAGTGATCGTAGTTAGTATGGGATTTGGATCGATTTACTACGCCGTTCGCAAAAGTCGGTCTTCTGCCGTTTCCAATGATTTATGATATAAAAGGTAAACAGAGTAATATTATTCTCTTGTCAACATCAAATGAAAAACTGTGGTAAAATAATCAATTGGAAAAAAACACTTAATTTTTTGGGTTATGACAGTATATTGATGATTGTAACCATGATTTCAAGATACAATTCAATTCTTATTCAGGCTACCAATCAAACACAAGCATTAGCACAGGTATCAATTGCAACTGAATAGAGAAATTGTATGAAACTGACTGATATTAACGTGCACTTCAAAACCATGTGTATATATGCAATAGTGTTTGCATATTGTTAGTAGTTAGAATGCAAATACGATACAAAAGAATAGTCATATGTATTGAAACTCAAACTAGAAGAAAAAACAACTACAAATTACATTCTAGTAGTATGAATTAGATTTTTTATTGTCTCCAAATTTTCCTGTAGCTTCATTTATTTTAATTCTATATACTATGAGTTCAAAAATTTCATTGTTCTTGCTATGCAAAAACGGCGATAAGAAAGAGTGCAAAAACGCAAGATTTTCTGTACCCAAATAATCTTGACCAGTGGGTTGCTTTTCTTCTTCTACTTCTTTTTCAGTCAAAGGGTGTTTTGTATCCAACTTTGACATGATGGATTTCATCATAATCTCTAATCCGTTATTAGCGTCGGCTCCTTTTAGTTCTTCAAAAGTTCCATGAAGAATCACACTTTTCCAATTACTCATGTCTTTCATCCAATCAACCTCAAAACAAACATTCGGATTTTTTCGCATCATACGAATTTTTAATCCATCCTTTGTATGCCCATAAATATACCCATTATCATACGCATATGTGACAGGAACAACATATACTTTGTTACCATCAAAACAACCTATCCTTCCTATTAATTCTGACTTTAAAAGATCTTTGATTTGATCTTCATCCATATCTCCCCACATAATAGAGTCTACCATACTAATGGTTAATAAGGTGTGTCATTAATTTGGAACCTATCAATCCGTGTATATTTACGTGACAGAAACTACTACAATAATTAAAGAATTGAAAAAATCTAATCTAAATGGTTTTAGTAATAACCTGTCGGCTTACTACCTTGGAGTTGGATGTGGAGTTGTCAAATCAAAGACCAATGGTCAGTGAGTAGGTAGTAGTATTCTTATACAATTGTAAAATATTCGATGTTTCATATAATCAGGAAAGATGCAAGTAACAGAAAATTTTCTTTAGTAACAACAGCATGTATGTATTTATTTTCGTTCATAATTTTTCATCATGATTTGTTATAGTCACACGAACATTCAGGTATTCAAAAGGTGTGGACATATCGGATGGTATAACTTTAAATAAATTTTTGTAGTTTCATAAATAATAGGTGGTACATCTGATTATGTTTATAGTCAATCAATTATCGTTCTCCCTTATCTAACTATCATTTTTGATGATTGGTTGGCAGTGTAGTATCTAAGCTAGCAAAAAAAATTTAGTAGAGTAATTATTAGAAAAAAATAAACGAATTGGAAGCTAGAGAATAAACTGTTTTTATCATCGAATTAATACACAAAGTCATATTCGATGAGTAACATTTTGAAAATTTGGTTGCTATGCTTGTGACAAGTTATTTCATAACAATACTTATGAAATACGAATAATACTGATCCTATGTCAGAATGTTTTCTAAAACCTATAATGACGATGTTTCTATTCTGGATCTTGTACAGGACAACGATGTTGTAGCAATTTCTGGTTTTAATATGGCAACCACCCCAGAGTATTTGATAAATCAGCTATACAATAGATATCATAGATCAGGCCATCCAAAGAATCTGTTCATAATATCAGATGCCCTTCCTGCTGTTCCAGGGCGAGGACTGGATCATGTAGCCAAGCAATTATACGAAGAAAAAAGTCAAGATTTCCTGAAAGGCTCTTTGATGCCTTTTTTAGGGTTCTCTCCTTGGTTTCAAAAACTAGTAATTGATAATAGGATTGAATGTTACGGATGGCCGATTGGGATAACCGCTTACTGGTTTAGGGAGGTAGCATCCGGCAGACCAGGTCTTTTAACAAAAATAGGCTTGGATACATTTTTGGATCCACGAAAAGACGATGCAGCTTTGAATGAATTATCAAGATCTCGTTTATCCTGTAGAGTTGAAATAATTGGATTAGATGGAGAAGATTACCTATTCTATAAAGCACCAAAGCCGAATTTTGCTTTAATTCGAGCTTCATTTGCAGATGAAATGGGTAATGTATCCATGAAAGCTGAAGGAATACGTGGAACAGTGCTCAGTATTGCTCAGGCTACTAAAGCTAGACCAGCACAAGGCAAGGTAGTATGTCAGGTACGCTGGATTGTAAAGTCTGGAACTATCAATCCCCGCGATGTTGATATTCCTTTTCCACTCATTGATCATATTGTGATTTCTCCAGGTGAATATCATTGGCAGACTGGATCTATTTATCATGACCCAAGAATATCTAACGAAGTGGTCTCTCCAGCAAATTATGATTCAGATATTGTTTCAATGCACAATCAAACGAAAATGTATGAAAAGGTTATTGCAAGGAGAGTAACATTAGAGCTTGTCGGTCTGGCGAGGCAAAAAAAAGAACCCGTTTTGATAAATTTAGGAATTGGAATTCCTGCGCTAATTTCGTCTATAGTTCGTGAGGAAAACATAGCAGATGTTCTGGTTTTGGTTATTGAATCTGGACCATGGGGAGGGGTTGCTTTATCGGGAAATGATTTTGGGTTAGCTATGAGCTCATTTGCATTGTCGACTATTCCTGATATGTTTTCCAATTTCGAAGGAGGAATAGTAGATGCTGCATCGTTGGGATTTTTGCAGATAGATAAGCTTGGAAACGTAAATCCATCTATGTTGCCTAATAGGTTGTTTGGAGCGGGAGGATTTCCTGTTATTGCAGGTGGTGTGTCCAAAATTTTTTTTGCTGGATCTTTTACTGGGGGAGGAAAGAAAGAAATTGATGTTAACGATAAGGGAATCAAAATTTTGCAGGATGGTCCAATAAACAAATTTGTTGAAAATGTTTACAAAATTTCTTTTAGCGGATATCAAGCAGCAAAATGGGGACAAGAGATTATCTATATAACTGAGAGAGCAGTATTTAGACTTGATAATACTGAATTAGTCTTGGAAGAAATTGCTCCTGGTATAGATATTGAAAAAGATATACTATTACATATGGATTTTAAGCCTAAAATACCAACAAAGATCAAGGAAATGGATGCACGTCTTTTCGGAAAATCTCCTTTGAATATAAAGGATGATTTAAAGGATTTCTTTTGATCTTCTCTTTCCTTTAGCTGATATTTGGTAACGGGATCTATTGTGAATTTAAAAATACTATTGAAAGCCATTATTGACAACAAATTATTAAGGTACTATTAATACAGGTCGAGTAGATATCTCTGCAACGTTTCTTACTACACTTCCAAGCGACTTTTTCTCATGGGTACCTCCGGTTCCCACACTTCCAACAGTAATCATATCCACTTTTGCATCTTCAGCAAATTTAACGATACTATAAGCAACAAACCGACTCGAATGAGTTCCTTTGACTATTTTCGTACTTATTGAAATCCCTGCCCTTTCATATTTTGATTTGAGGTCTGAAAGCTTTTTCATCCAAGTATCTTTCATGGCAGAATTAATATCATCCAGATATTTTTTTAAGGAACTTTTTCTTTCGGGATTTATGGACTTGAAATGCTGAACAACCTCATCTGATAGCTTTAGGGGTTGCAATATATTCAAAATTATCAATTGATGATTACTCTGTACTTTATCACCAGATCGTCTTGAATCCGAGTTTTGCTGGGATAATAGGTTTACAGCGTAATCCAAGGCCTTTATAGAGTGTTCTGATCCATCGACAAGTGTCAAAATTTTCATCAAGATAGATTAAATTGCTGTTGTTTAAAACCTTGTTCATTTTATTTTTGGTATGTGGTTTAATAATACTTTACAATTCGTATCCAAAAACATTGCTATTATAAAAATCTTAAAGTTAGGCAGATGATGAGTTCGATGACCCTAAAATAACAAAAACCAAATAAATATAGTCGGTTGTTCTGACAACAGCTGTAAATAATATAAGTAATAGTCAAGAGTATGCTATATTCTTGAAGTGGACTATAGAGGATTTTGTGTATGGTGCAACTGATGGAGCTGTTACTACATTCGCAATAGTTGCTGGAGTTGTTGGAGCATCGTTATCTCCGTCTATCGTTATAATTTTAGGTTTTGCAAACCTATTTGCTGATGGATTTGCCATGGCAGTAGGAAATTATTTGTCAACAAGATCTAAGTTAGAGTACGAAGAACGCGAAAGAAAAAGACAATCCAAAGAGATTGAGGATTTTCCGGAACGTAAGATATCTGAAATTAAAAATATTTATGCAGAGAAAGGTTTTAAAGATGAGTTACTAGAAAAAGTGACAAATGTCCTAATTTCTAATCGAAAAATTTGGACAGATATATTATTGAAAGAAAAGACTGGTGTAACAGATAAGGAGAATGTAAATCCTATTTTCAAAGCAATTACGACATTTGTCGCATTTAATTTAGTAGGTCTAATCCCACTTCTACCATTCATCTTTGCACTTTTCATAAACGATTCATCATCGTCGGGCCTGTCTTCTCAAACCGTATTTGCCTACTCATCGGTCTTTACTGCTCTAGCTTTTTTTTCCATAGGGATTATCTCTGGAAAAGTAGTAGGTAAACCCTCTATAAGATCAGGCTTTATTACTTTGATAATAGGAGGTATTGCAGCTATAGTATCTTACATAGTTGGGACTTTGCTAAGTATGTACATACAGTGATTACAATGATCGGATCGGTTAGTTACAATACCTGTTATTATGGTATAGATAATTGTTACTATGATGCTCTATATTCTAGAAACAATCACTTCTGTATTTTAATTGGTTGACCCGATCCAAACATTTCAGAGGCTCCCTTAGCAACAGCAGATGAAATAGTTAGTAGAGTTATAGAACCTTCACCATATCAATAATTACTCTTTTTGCACCATCAGATACTGTGCTAATGATGTTAGTTTCAGAATCTCGATTGATTCAAGGAATTTCAAATGATATAAAATAGATCCCGCCTGATATTCTGTCTGAGTCATTCAAACTGAAGAACTCTGCGGGTTTCTGTTTTCATTTATGACCACGTCTATTGCTATTAGCTGATTGTTACATAGTTTAAATAAAACTTGTCAGTCGTTTTTAGTATCGGTGGTGGTGGGGGCAGTATTCTGTATACCTTTCGTTTACGCCCTAATGCACTTGCTTGCCCTCAAAATACACATTCTACAAAAAAATGAAAGTTGACAGACAATTCTCGTCTTCCAGCTGCATAACTGACTTTTTTATTGTTACCTATTTTACGAATAGCATTTTAAGTTATAATTTTACTTTAGTTAAAGCCACAACTAACTGAAGATGGAGTAATTTGTATTATGCGTCATTTCTTTTCATATTTATGAAACAATTAAAAGCATTGTAGTAGCAGATAGGAAAAGATCTCAATATTTTATAGTTACTGTATAGTTGAAAGTACGAATATCAATGAACTACTAATACAGGACGATTTGAAATTTCTACTAAATTCCTTGAAACACTGCCTAATGCTTTGATTTTTGATATACCTCCCAATCCTACATTACCCACAACAATAAGATCTGCTTGCTCTTGATTTGAAAATTTTACAATACTATCTGCAATTGTCCTACTTGAGTGACTACCTTCAAGTAATTGTGTTTGAATGGAAATACCCGAATCCGCATATTTCTTTTCAATTTCAGATAGTCTTTCTATCCACTCATTCTTTAGCATCTCGTTCATTTCTGTGATGTATTCAGATAAAGAAATTGTTTTTCCTGTTTTCATCGACTTCATTGGCTTTTCAAACCCCAGTGGCACATGAAAATGCGGCAATACATTTACAATTATTATTTTGTTAAAGTCTTTTTCATTTTTTGAGGAATTAGAATTTGCTCCTGTAAGTTTGAGCAGATATATAGCATATTCTAATGCTTTGATTGATTGGTCCGATCCATCAACAGGAACTAAGATTTTCATCGTTATATTGTGTAATTGATTCATTATATCTATTTTCAGGTTAACGATTCATGTTCAATCTAACAATACTCACAAAAAGCTGCCATGGGTTACCTCCGTCACATTATTATCAAAAGATATTGACATTGGCAGAGAAATAAAATTGCCTTTGCGTAAAATAACCACTTCTAGATTGTCCATTAGTACACTAGATTATTATATATTGCTAATGATTGTAGACAAAGTCAAAACATAGAAAAAGCATTTTTATATACTTTAATTAGATCAAATTCATATGAGCCTCGATTCCATCGCAATCTCTAGTTTAATGACTAAAAATATCATAGTAGCCGACCAGAGCACGAATTTGATTGGGATTTCTAGAATTATGTCTAATAACGATATCGGTTCGGTAGTCATTGTAGATGATCTTAATTCACGCAATCCAATTGGAATCATTACTGAAAGAGATGTCATAAAATCAATTGGTATGTTACAACCACATCAATTGGTAGTTCCCGTGAGAGAACATATGAGCCATCCTTTAATCACGTTGCATTCAAATGCAACAGTAATGGATGCCATGAAATTAATGTATGAGAAAAAAATAAGGAGGATTATAATCCTGGAAAATGACAAATTAGCAGGAATCATAACTGATAAAGACATTTTTAGATATTTGGTTGAAAGTAAAGATTTACTTTCTGATGTAATAACAGGTGGTAACCTCCCAATTCCAGAGAACCAATTGAAGGATGAAATTTCGCGTTTTTGGTTTTTTAATAATTTTATTAGATAATCATCATTATCATCATCTCTATTAACACATTTTAAAATAAAAGGACATCAAAATAGTGATACTCCATGTAATCTAAGAATTACCTTTGACAAAGGGCGTTTTAGTCAGAATAATCTCTGAAAATGTGGGTAAGAAACCAATTTTCGATGGCTGCTGTATTGAAAGTATTTATTAGGATATTAGAATCTTGATGGAGAAGAATACTGAAGAAAAGAAAATGAAATACAAATCAATTAAGGAAATAAGTATCGAATCGCCTATTGTTTATTTTGATCTCTTGGTCAAGATTGTTGTGTAATACATCAAAGATAATATGATGGATTTAGTGAATATTGGAAGTAACGGTTGCATGGATGAGCGAAAATTAACGCTTAGAAGTGTATCTGGTAAAGTATCATAAAATATAAAGTACTCGTCGTAATAATAAGGTGACTATTTTGTTCATATGAAGCGATATCTGATCAGATAAAGCTCTCTATGATAGTAACGAAATCAAGCTAGATGCTCATTATACATACAAAATAAAGAAATTGCTAACATTTGTTGTTCTCAGGGTAGTTTTATATGCATCTAAGACTAATCATCTGTCTGTAGATAATATTTGTTTACAGAAAGAGAAATAGAATATATCAAGTCACAGAGACTTGCACGAATAGCTACCTCTTGTTCATTCTCTCCTTCAGATATTGAAAGTTGTCAGCCAGATGTAGTACCCGTTGGTTTTGATTTTGATGGCGAGTACTTCTACGTGGGCGGAATGAATATTCTTAAATCTACCAAATACAAAAACGTCTTAGTAAATAAAAAAGTCGCCCTAGTAATAGATGATTTAGAATCTGTCAAACCTTGGGAACCACGTGGTATTAGAATTTATGGCATGGCAGATACGGTAGATCGTCAAGGAGGTTACATGTCTAATACGGATCATCCACAATCTAGGTATATTCGGATAAAACCTACAAAAAAGTGGAGCTGGGGAATCGATGAACCTGTTTTTGTTGAAGGTAAATTTAATGTCAAAAAGTTAACTTCAAGTACTTTATGAAATGATAATACTAGCTTTGACTTTCAATTACCTTAGCAAGCAGAAACAGTCCTTCAATCTATGATACATTCACATCAGAGTAAGACAAAGCAAATAATTGAGTTTTTTTGAGTAGGTGATCCTTATAAAACATATGTATCAATATAATTATTGCAAATAAAACACGCATTATGATTTCCCAAATTGTATATACATATAACTATAGACAATAAATTCCCCTTCTCCTTCTTTTTATGGTGAAATTGGCAATTCCAACGATCTCTTAATTACATTGCATAATGACCACTCTGTCATAAATAAGAATATAATGTTCGATACTCTAACTGTCATAACAAAAAAAACAAGACATGGTAACGTTTAATATTTTCATAATACAAATAAAAATATGGGTGCAGTTTTTAGACCAAAGAAATTATCGAAGAAACCTAGAAAGAAGATTGCTCACGATTCGATAAAAGACATTCTTCCAGACACTTCTGATAGCTCGGAGGAAAAATAAGTTCAGTCAAAGATAATTTTCGATGATCGACTATTTGTAACTCGTGTATTTAGTTTTCCCGGGTAATTATACAAAGAAATAAAGTATGGAGTTATAGCGGTATCAACAATTAGTCTACCTGGTTTGTAAATCCATGTAAATCTTTAGTAAATCTTTACTAAAGATTTTAGAATATCGGTTTTAGTTACAATTCCTGTCAGGATCATTTTATTATTGATTACTGGCAGTCCGCTGATTCTATGCCCTATCATTATCCTTGCTGCGTCAGCTATGTCATCATCTTCATCCATTAAAAGAGGTTGAGGAGTCATTATGTCACTGGCAATTAGGAACGATTTTATATCGGATGTTTTCATTCTCGGTTTTTTTTGTTGTTGTTTAGATTCGTCAGAACTTGACGATGGAAACTTTGATGCAAAATTTATTCCATAAAATATACTTGCAGGAAAAAAATCCTTCAAAGTAACAATTCCTACCGGAAAATTATCTTTAACAATTACTATTCTAGATATCTTATGAGCCTGCAAAAGATCAGAAACGAAATTGATATTATCATCAGGAGCAGCTGTAATTACTTTGCTCGTCATGCATTCTTTAACAGAAAAGAAACCCGAACAGTGATACGCAAATATCTCAACTATATCAGATTTTGTAATTATTTCTTTTATTTGACCTCCATCACCACTGGTTACAAGTAAAGAACTGATGTTGTTGTTGAGCATAGATTTAGCGCAAAACTGAATTGAACTATCTTTATTAACTGTGATCAACTGATTTGGGTTCTTGAGCAGATCTTTAATAGGTATTTCACTCAGTAATTTTCTGTTGGTAGAATTCATGTATAAAAAATTAAATAGATCTTTCTCAGTAACGATACCAATAATTTTATCATTACTTGATACTCCTATTCTTCTTATATTGTATTTTAAAATAATATCTCTAAGATCCAATATCATTTTGTCCTGATCTATCGAAATTAAAGGTCTGCTAACATCTCCGGCTTTTAGAAGTATCTTTCCGTTTTCATTCTTCTTGAGTGACATTTGTTGATTATCTGAGCGTATTTAAATATAAAAATATATATCAAACCCAAAATATAGTGCATAAATCTTTTTATCTTAAAATAATACTTTTTTTCCTGTGTCACGAAACACAAACGACAGCTTTATAATAAACGCGTTTCATGTTGCTAAACCGATTGTATCTTTAGGACCAGACAATACATTTCTTGACGTAAGAAATACTATGCTAAAATATAATATAAAGAGAATTGTTGTATTTGACTCTTCACTTCCGGACAAAAAAGCAATTGGTATTGTTACCGAAAAGGATATAGCAAACTTCTTGTCATCGCATCAGTTTGATAAACGCAGATTAGGAGAGATAAAATTACAGGAGTTACTCCAAAATAAGAAACCCGAATTATATGCTGTTCACAAGAATTTTTCACTAGGGATCTGTGCACAACTTATGCTTGATAAAAATATCAGCTCTTTATTGCTTGTAGATGAAGAAAATAATGCAAAAAAGATAATTACGAAGACAGATTTGATAGCACTAATTGCTAGCCGTGATATAGGTAATTTTACTACACATGACTATATGACTCAAAAGGTAATTGCCGTAAGACCCGAAGAAAATGCAAATAGTATACCAGAATTGTTGACTCAATACAATATATCGCGAGTAATTGTAGTGCGCGAAAATAAACCTATAGGCATAATAACTACAAGAGATATGATCCCTAAAGGAAAATATTTTGGAATTTCAAGCCACAGATTAAAAGAATTCGAAAATCGGCATTTGTCTTCTAGAATAAGAATGCTGCCCTTCACAGCAGAAGATATAATGACATCCAATCCACTAATACTTATCGAGCAACACGACAGCTTAACAAATGCGGCCAGATTAATGCTTGGAAACCAAATTAGTGGAATACCAGTGGTAAACAAATTGCAAGAGCTAGTTGGAATAATAACAAAAACGGATATTATAAAGGCAATTGTAGATTTGGGAACAAACAAAGGTCAATGAATTGTGATTGATAGAATTCCATTGCAGGAATCTTGAAAAAAAATCCAAATAACAACGTTATCTGAACCCTCGGATATGCGTATTCAAAAAAATCAAGAAGAATTGTCTTTTAATATTTTATCTATGTTAATACCATATGTAATTTTTATAAACATCTTCTCCCAAAAGATAGTATGTCAACATCTTCATCATCCTCTACATCTGAATCATCTAAAAATGATTCAAAGAATGCATCTTCAAACAAAGAAAGTATTGAAGTCAAAAACCAATCTGGGAGCATAAAAAGCCCACCGGGTGTATCGTACCCAAACTATTTTGATGATTTTTTTGAAACTTTTAGGCAAAATATGCAAAATATGCAGAACTTTATGGAACAAGCATGGCCATCCTCATTGGCCCCATTAAGAGGAATAACACCTTTTGAATTTTTCGACAGGATCGCAGATACAAGGCTCCCTGTATGCGACGTTATTGATAGAGGAGACAGATATGAAATAAATTTAGAAGTGCCAGGAATAAACAAGGAAAAAATAGCCGTAAACGCAACAAAACATTCTGTTACTATTTCAGGATCTCAAACAGAGAAAACAAAGGAAAAAGGTAAAAAATATATCTATAGTGAGAGGTCATACAAGTCATTTCATAGACAAATACCTTTTACCCAAGAAATAATCCCTTCACAAATTAATGCAAAAGTTAAAGATGGAGTACTGGAAATCAATGTACCAAAGAAATACCCAACCCAGTCAGAAGGCGATGAGGAATTCAAGGTTAATGTAAGCTAGGTATAGGAAGGAGAAGGACAGGAACCAAACAATCAAATTTTTCTATTTTTTTAGTTGGTAGTGTAAGGTCCAATTGATTGATAGTCGAGATATTTTTTAAATGGTGACTAAAAACAATTGTTTACAATCAAGAACACTATATTAAGACTCGACGAAAGACGTGACAAATAGACAGATAGATAAAATACATTAATGACTATGTGAAACCACTTACATGTCATCGATTAATGATAGTGGAGAAAACGAGTATGCCTATGAGGAGTCAAATGTAGTTGGAAAATCCGAGAATAGTGCCGAGGAAGAAGACAAGAAAATATTAAAATCCATAAGAAGAGAAATCACCGAAGAAGAAGTAGGAGAAGAAGAAAGGACCAGAAAAAATAGACATGGATGATGTTTCTGAGATTTGGTTATAATAATCTATTTATTAAATATGCATACAGTCCTTTGGGGTTGCCACAGGGTTCATATCAAAGGAACATAGTTTATTATTTACATGGATTAATCATTTGATGTATTTTATAGCAGTTTTTGGAATTATCAATCATAACTATTGGAAAACGAAAAATGATTATATTTGAATGAACTACCAAAGAGTATGCAAAATAGGGAGCTAAGAATTAGCCACATAATAGTTGAGAAAGGCAATGATGCAGATTATTTTGATGTCATGTGGATACCAAACAATGGATACAGAGATGTTAAAAATCCGTGTGATTATGAAAAGGTTATGGAAATAATCAATGAAACTCGTCCTGATAGCATAGTTATAGATCCAGAGGGATTTAATGCTCTTACGATTGTACGATTTTTATACGATACGCGTTCAAATTATGATTCTACTGTGAGAAAAGTACAGAGGGGTGGAGAATTTGTTGAAAAATATATGTCTTATGAACTACTTTTACACTCTAGACCAAAAGACAAAGAGAATTGAAAATATAGATTAAAACAAAACTTTGGGTAGTATTTTTTGGATAATTTTCAAATATTTTGAAGAATTGCTTGTCAATAAACGTTTGACCATGCCTCTTGTTCTCGACTCCGCAATGTAGGGTAACTAGTTAGTCACAATACCCTGTCCTTATCATGTTGTTCGTCGCTAATTTAAAAAAAGGTAATTTATTTTCGAATTTGTATACAGTTATGAATACAGAAAAATCATTGCCATATAAGACAATTTTTTTCATTATTGATATTGATATCAATGGTACGAATAGACATATACGGTGTATTCTTGTGTGAGATGGGTATAACATAATTAAATTAAGACATGGAATTCACGTGATGGTGTTATCTCGTAAAAAAAGTATTTGTAAGGATATGAGTAGAATAAAACAATTGGGACACAGGAAGATCCTATTATTTATGTCCCAATATTAAAACAAAGAACGATGAAAAACTAAAGAAAAATATGCATACATAAATAAATAAAATTAATAATATTGTTTATTCTACTTTTATATCCTTGCCTTTTGGTTTTGATTGTTGCTTCTTATTGAAAACAACTTCCAAAATTCCATTGTTATATCTAGAATATGCAGTTTCGATGTCTGCCTCTGGGGGTAAATCGATAACCTCGTGGTACTTTCTTTGTGGGTCGTCTGTACTTATTTCAACTGATGAATCATAAGCATTTACTTTTATGTTTTCCTTTTTTACACCTGGCATTTCAACTATGACTTTTACCTCTTTATCGTTGGTGGTTATGTCGACCAGTGGCTCTCTTTCAGGGCTCAAGATTGGGGCAGCTCCCATTTTAGAAGCCTTTACATTACCGAATTCTTTTACACGAGGTTTGCCGTCAGGACCTATTGTCATTGAATATCCATAAACAATAGGACCCACTTCTCTGACCTTTGATCCTTCAGGAGTGGTGTATTCTCTCACAAGTTCTTTAGGGGCCTTGGTTTCTATACCTTTAAACTCTTCTTGGAACATTTTTTCCATTTCTTTTCTAAAATCCTCATAGTCTCTTAACATGTCTTCAAAATAGTTATGTCCTAACCAGCTTGTTCCTCTATTTCTTCCAAAAAATCTCTTGAACCATTCATCATTTGGAGAATTCCAGAAACTCATTTAATCAAATGCAATATTATAATATTTAAGATTATTGTTTTAACGAACTCAAATGAGGAACAATATGATATTAAACAACATCAGAATATGTTTAATGTCTAAAATTATTCTTCTATATCATGTTGAAAAATATTTCATAAGAACTATGACTCGATCATGGCTTATCTACTACTATACGAAAATAATAAGTCATTAAATTTCACAACCAAAACTTACTTAATCAACTGTTCTTTTAATTAATCATGGTTAAAATTACAGTATCAGCTATCAAGGCGGACATCGGATCCATAGGCGGTCATACTCGTCCCAGTGACGAATTACTTCAAAAGGTTAAAGAAATCATATCCTCAAAATCTGAAGGTCTGTTGATTGATCATTATATCGGCTACACGGGAGACGATATACACATAATTATGACTCATACTCATGGAGTAAACAATAACGAAATACACAAGATTGCTTGGGATGCCTTTACAGAGGGAACTAAAATTGCAAAGGAACAGGGACTGTATGGTGCTGGTCAGGATTTACTAAAGGATGCCTTTTCAGGAAACGTGAAGGGAATGGGACCTGGTGTGGCGGAAATAGAGATGGACGAAAGGCCAAGCGAAGTATTTTGTGTTTTTGCTGCTGACAAAACCGAGCCAGGAGCGTTTAACTTTCCTTTTTGGCGAATGTTTGTGGATACAAGAAGTAATACAGGCATTTTAATCAATGAAAAACTAGCTGAAGGAGTTATTTTCCATGTAATGGATGTACTTACAGGAAAAATTGCTGAATTAAAATTATGGGCTGATAAACCCGAATTAGAAGCAGCATTGATGTATCCGGGACGTTATGTTGTCTCATCCGTATTTTCTTCTGATCATACTGAGCAAATCTTGTCTTCATCGACTGACCGACTGCATAATATTGCGGGAACCTATGTAGGAAAAGACGATCCAATTTCTATTGTAAGAACCCAAAAGAACTTTCCAGCCACTGAGGAAGCAGGGAGTGCGTTTAATAATCCACACTACGTCGCGGGTAACACGAGGGGGAGTCATCATATGCCTCTCATGCCTGTAAAGTTGAATTCGCCAGCCAGTATTAACTATGCTATTCCGATTGTTTCGTGTCTCGTATTTAGTATGCACAATGGCAAATTAGTAGGACCCCATGACGGATTTGGAACTGTTGACTGGGATCTACAAAGATTTTGGGCTGCTGAGCGTGCGATGATCATTAGAAACCAAGGATTTATTCACCCGGCAACTTTGGTTCCAGACGAATTGGAATACAACAAAGGCTATGAGGCAAGAATGAAAAAACTAGATGAAAAGTTCCGATAGTCGCACCTATTTTTCTAGTTAATTGTCGCCAGATAGTTTATCAAGTAGAAGATATAATACAAGAAGCAAGCAAGTAATTTACTGTGCTTTAGTTGATTCAAACTATTGTATTTAGCACATATGCATATACTATAAGTCAAATACATCATATAGATACACACAATTATTTTTTGTAATTAGAGACTAATTAATAAATTAGGTAAAGGCAGAAACAAATTGATTTTGAATATGCAATTAACTTGACTAATGGAAACGAAACTTTTGCTCACATTGATAAAATTTATTTAGTTGCTTAGGAACACCTTGCTTGCTCTCTGCTTAAGCTAATCATGGTTAGATTATTTTTGAACAACATGAGGTAGATACGATATTATTATAAGGCTGTACTTTTTTTTCCTTCTGACATTGATTTGATATATATTTTTAAATGTTGGCGTGCGATATTGGTCCACTTTAATTCCGATTTAAACTCTTCGACTTTTCGAACATAATCAGAATAGTTGGCTTCCAATTTCTTAATGGCGCGTTCAAATTCGTAAGGTTTTCTTTTGACTGTTATTCCAAGACCCTTCTTCTCAAACTCCTTGAAAAAACCTAAATTAGTAGCGACAAACGGTAAACCGTGGGCTAGGGCATCGAAAAGAACTCCCGAACCTGAAGTTACGGTATATGGGAGGATAGCAATGTCACAAGAATAAAACAGAGTAGAGAGATCATTATCACTCAAAAAACCCTGATTTAGATTGATGATTTTCTGATCCTTGTTGTTAGAATCCTGTTTGATTTTGGAATCTGGATCATCCAGTATTCTTATCGGTGTCGACTTGCCTGACCCATATAGGTTTTTTGATTGATTAATGACTATTGTCCAATTATTTGGTATGTTAAGCTTGTTCAATATATCCCAACCCTTGGTATTTGTTGCAAAACCAAAAAGTAATCCTATTTTTCTATCTATGGGCAAACTAAATTTTCTTCTAGCCTGAATCTTTTCAGGAGGGACAGATAAAATAGGCTCAGCTCCATGGTAAATGACAAATATTTTGTTTTTTTCTAGATCCGAATTGGTGGTATCAACAGTGCTAATTTCGCCATCAGATATCAAATTAGCCAAGTATTCCGAAAACACAATATTGGCATTGCTTTTTTTAAGCTTTATTTTATTGGCCTTATTGAATACATAATAAGTTGACAAAGCTTTCCAATATTCTTTGATTTTGTCTATAGGATTGATAGATTTTGTATTTAATATATCATTTTGTTGGCGATACAAGAGTTTTGATATTCTTAACCATTGTTTAAATGGATATGCAGAATGGAATGTGGTTACTATAGGAATGGGACATTTTTCGTAAAAGTCCTCTATATTTGTAATGGGTTTATTTGAATTCTTTTTAAATACCTGTTTAAAGCCATATAGACCATGCTCTAATTGAATATGTACTATGTCTGGTTTTATTGCATTGACAACATCCAATATTACTTGCGAATTGTTCTCATTTAATGGCTCAAGTCCAAAAAAATCTCCATTTCCTTTCTCATTGCATAATACATATACTTCCACTCCTATTTCTTTTAGTGCTTTAACTAAATTACTTGTATATCTTCCAACGCCACCTGTAATTGGAGGATATTCAGTAGAAACCATTAGCACTTTCGGTTTCAAATAGGCATCCACGCTCATTTGTGTCTAGAAATATACGAAGTATAGATTTATAATTCATCTTTTTATATCCAATAAACAATATCTATTTTTTTATTTGTAATTGAATTATCGAATTTTATTTCGATAGTATAATAGTATGATTGAGATTTATTAGCGCATCAAAACGACAGGACAAGATGCTACCTCAGAGATCCATCTAGATATACTTCCTACCCCTCTTCTATTGTGCCGTTTTTTCAATGATCCACTGGTACCCATTACTATCAAACGTATGTTTGGATCCTTGGAAACCGAAAGGATTTCATCTGCCGGGTGCCCTACTCTGATAATATATTTGATAAACGATTCTTTTTCTTTCGTTTTATTTTTTTCCTTAATCTTGTTGACAAGCTGAAACAAGTGTTTATCCGCGCCCTCTCTAATAGATTTTACAAAATACTTTTTAGCTTTCTCAAAGTCTTTTTGATTTGAAATAAATTTTTCCATTTTTGAGGGACAAAAGCTGGCATCATCGATAATGTATAAAAGAAGAATGGTGTAATTCATATTTGTAGCAATTTCAACGGCCTTATCTAGTGCTTTTATGGAGAGTTCAGTTGCATCATAAGGTACTAAAATACTAGGCTTGAGTGTAGCCATGATGATATTTATCAAAATTTTCTATATATACATTGTACATTTTTTCTAAAATCTTTCATTATTGTTGTTCCTTCTAAATTGTAAGAAAGAGCAAATTGTAAAATATCCTATTGATCTATTGATAATAAAGTAGGTATTCAAATAATCCTTCATAGGATAACTGCATATATATATTAAAAATTCAACAACATTGTAGTCTTTTTTGAGGAAATGCAAACCAGTTGATAACGATGACAATGAGGAATTTAATCCTGATAATGTAACTGTGTTTTATATCTGCTTTTTTTGATCCCATGTTTACATACATACTATTATAATAGCTACTTGTTAGCTTGTTTCTATCGACCATGTTTTTAGTCTATATTTCATTATTCTGAAAAATGTATTGTATTAGATCGTCGAGTTCAGCAGTTGCTAGACAACAGACTTTATCTGCACCTCCGTAATAAAGGAACAATTCTCCGTCGATATTGCATAACCCTGTGGGAAAAACTACGTTATCAACATCTCCTGACTTTTCATATTCTGTAGTTGGAGTCAAGATTGGCTTATTGCATCTACAAACTATTTTAGCTGGATTATTCAAGTCCAAGATTGCAGCGCCAGCACTATATATTCTATCTAAACTAACTCCATGGTATATTACTAACCAACCATATTTTGTCTTTAGAGGCGGAGGTCCAGCACCTATCTTTAATTGCTCCCATTCAAACTCCGGTTTCATAAGTAAAGTATGTTCTTCTACCGTAGTTAACTGAGAAGATTCACCAAGCCATATGCTGGGGCTATCAACCCCATATGCTTTGCCAACCCAGGAACTGGGTCTGTGTAAACTAAAAAATGATTTTCCTCCTTTATTCAATTTAGAAGGAAGCTTCTCAGGGAAAAGAACTACATCTTTGTTATCCATTTCTTTGCTTGTAATTATACCCAATCTTTCAAAGTGCGAATAATCTTTGTTTACTGCTGCCAAAGCAGTTGATACAGCTGGTCCTGCCTTGACATGTTGAGACAATACTACGTAGGTCACATAAGTCTTGTCTTCTATTTTAGACAATCGTGGATCTTCTATACCAAATTGTTCATAGTCTAAAATAGGATCGAAGGCTATTTTGTTTCGTCTTTTAAAACTGTAACCATCACGACTGGAAGCATATCCTATTCTTGAAATATAATTCTCATATTCCCCTATAGCTCGATATAACATGTGTACCTTGTTCCCATCATACAGTGTGGCGCAGTTAAAAACAGCTTGACTCTCCCACCAATTACTTTTATTAGGAGTAAGTATGGGATTCTTTGGATATCTTTTTAGGATCCCGTTCTCGTACACTATGATAATGTTGTTGTACAAAAATATTATATCTTTTACTCAACAATATGCTTATTCTTATATATTAGTTTCAATATTTAGGAATGATGTAATACTTGAATCTATTGAAATTGGTAATTACAAGGTCGAAGTAGTAACGAGATAACCCGATAAAAATAATCTTAAAGCAGTTTAAGAAAACCCTAGTATAAATTGGGAAAAAATAATATGATAATTTAATAAAATAACCTTAATTTAATTGGAATATATGAAAGTTAGTAGTTTAGATGACAATGCAGCAGCACTAATGACAGACTTTTATGAACTAACTATGGCTGCAGGGTATTATTTCAGTCAATTTCATAAAGATTGGAAAACAAAGGCTATATTCGAAATGTTTGCTAGAGAATTACCTGAAAATAGATCCTATTTGGTGGCTGCAGGATTACAGCAAGCGGTAGAATACATTTCGAATTTTACTTTTAACAAAGATCAAATAGACTATTTGAAATCTTTAGATGTTTTTAGAAAGATAAGCCAAGATTTTTTTGATTACTTGCTTGAATTAAAGTTTACAGGCGACTTGTGGGCTGTTCCAGAAGGGACAACCCTATTTCCTAACGAACCAATACTCAGAATTGAAGCTCCCATTATAGAAGCTCAGCTACTAGAAACTTATCTTTTATCAACGATCAATTTTCAAACACTCATCGCTACAAAAGCTTCTAAAATTTGTAATATTGCCAGCAATAAACCAATAATTGAATTTGGTTCAAGAAGAGCTCACGGACCACAAGCTGCTCTCTTGGCAGCAAGAGCTGCTTTTATAGGAGGATGTGTGGGTACATCAAATACTCTTGCTGGCATGCAGTTTGGTATACCTATTTACGGTACCATGGCTCATTCGTTTATCACGAGCTTTGAAAGTGAAATTATGGCATTTAAGGAATTCCAAAGACTTTTTCCGGATGGTTTTCTTTTAATTGATACCTTTGATACATTAAATGCCATAAAAATGATAATAAAATAAAGAATATTACCAAAAGGAGTGAGGATAGATAGCGGAGACTTGTTGTATCTAAGCAAGAAAGTAAGGGAAATATTGGATGCTGTGGGGAACACCGATTATAGGAATACAGAAATTATGGTAAGTGGCGACTTGAATGAAAGTATTATTAAGGGATTACTCGAAAATAAGGCTCCAATAGATAGTTTTGCTGTAGGCACAGAGCTCAGTACATCGCGAGATAGTTCAGTAATAAACTGCGTATATAAATTGGTCGCTATTCGGGTACAAGAAAAGGACAAATCAGATCTCAGCAGCGAGAATATAAAATTGCATTCAGGTATCATTGCATCTGATATTGATCGAATGGTAATAATATATAAAGCCAAAAAAAGTCTTAGCAAACATACATTGCCGGGCCCAAAGCAAATTCACCGAATCATGGATAATAAAGGGATCTTGGTTGAAGATATAATTTCATTGGCAGACGAGTCCATGGAGGAGGGATCTTTGCCTCTTTTGGAAAAGATTATTGAAAATGGTTCTATTGTAAAATCGTTACCACAGTTATCAGTGATACAGAAATATTATAAACGGCAAATTCAAATGATGCCGTTTCTTATAAAAAAAGATCAGGAACAAAGATTTCCTGTATCCTATAGTCAAAAATTGGTAAGATTGGCAAAGAAATTAGGAATTGTAGATTAATATAAGAACAATTGGAAATTGCAGTAGTAGGCAACAAATACACATATACATTATCTCTTCATCCACTTTTATCATACATTTAGTTGAAATAATTGTAGGCCAAAAACACTTCTAAGTTGATATGGAATAACATGTTATATTTATCAGAGAATTAAACATATATTAAAAGTATAGATAAAAGAGAAATTGTAGTTATAATTTTCTGAAATAATACTTAATAGATTTCTTTGTTAATACTATTTATGAAAAATATTGCAATAAACGGTTTTGGACGCATAGGTAGAACTTTCTTAAGGGCCGCATTGAAAGATGAAGAGTTTAATAAATCGATTAATATTTCTGCAATAAATGATCTTGGTGATCTAGATTCTCTAGCTCACCTTTTCAAATATGATTCAGTGTATGGAAAATTTGATGGTACGGTAACTGTAGATAAGGATAATAAATGCCTCATAATAAATGATCACAAAATAAATGTATTTTCCGAAAAAGATCCCCAATTACTGCCTTGGGATCGTCTTCAAATCGATCTTGTTTTGGAATCTACTGGAAAATTTAAGGATCGAGAGGGAGCTAGCAAACATCTCAAGGCAGGAGCAAAAAAGGTAGTAATTTCGGCTCCCGCGAAAGACCCTGATGCAACAATGATCTTGGGAGTAAATGAAAAAGTGTATGATGCACAGAATCACAGCATAGTATCTATGGCATCGTGTACCACAAATGCTCTTGCTCCTGTAGCCAAAGTACTTAATGATAAATACGGAATAGTAAAGGGGTTTATGACAACAGTACATGCGTTTACCAATGATCAGAATCTTTTGGATCTGCACCATAAGGATATGAGGAGGGCAAGATCTGCGGTAGAGTCTATAATTCCTACTACAACTGGGGCGGCAAAATCTATTGGAGAGGTGATTCCTGAATTGAAAGGTAAATTGGATGGCATGGCTTTAAGAGTACCTGTTAGCGATGGTTCTATAATAGATTTGGTAGTAACCCTAGAAAAAGAGGTTACCAGTGGTGAAATTAATACCGCATTAAAGGAAGCTGCACAAGGAAAATTTAAGGAAATATTGTCGTATACAGAGGACCCAATAGTTTCGTCAGACATTATAGGAGATCCTCATTCTTCTATAGTTGATGGCCTTAGCACTATGGTGTTAGGGAAGAAAAGTAACACAGTCAAAGTATTGTCTTGGTATGATAACGAATGGGGCTTTGCATCGCGAATGGTGGAATTGATCAAATTTATTTTATCCAAAATGGACGACTCTTGAACAAATATTTCCAATAGAAATATGATAAGCATACAGAGACATCAGACAGACAGATAGATAGATGAGCAAACATGCAAGCAAACAAGTATTATCCATTTACATGGCAAATAGTGTCATGGTGCTTTTGTGACCTTACTGCAACATAACCTAACATTACTGTGCCAGTAAATTCAAGCATACTTTCATACAATCAAACACAGTAACTACCGCTATAACCTGCACTTTTTTCAAATGTGTTTTCATGATGTTTTTTGTTAGTATATCAATGATTTTATTAAAGCAGATTTAATAGAAATATTATATAAAATGTCATTACAGGTAGGAAAAATTTACCAGATTCCAATCAGATTACACTTTTCACTTGTTCTGGTATTTTTTTTAATTGCATGGACGCTTGCATATGGATTCATGCCTCAATATTCACCAGGAATGAATCAGGTGAACTATTGGATAATGAGTATTACGGGCACTATTATTTTATTTTTATCTGTATTACTACATGAATTATCGCATTCCATTGTAGCAAAATCTTATGGAATCCGAGTTAGACAAATTATGCTATTTATTTTTGGAGGGGTTTCAGACATTGAGGAGGAACCTAAAGAGTTTAAAAAAGAGTTTAAAATGGCAATAGCGGGACCGGCAGTAAGCCTGGCCTTATCTGGTATATTTGCGGTATTTTGGTGGATTACCTCGTTACCATCTACCACTTGGCCTCCAGCTAGTTTCTACGATACAGCATTAATTATGATCAACGGAATATTTTTCTACTCAGCATTTTTAAATCTAATTTTAGGGATTTTCAACCTTGTTCCAGCGTTTCCAATGGACGGTGGTAGAATATTAAGATCATTACTTTTTAGCAGAAACAAAAATTATGACAAATCTACAAGAATCGCCGTAAGGATTGGTATTATAATATCTTATATCTTTTTTGGACTTGGAATTTTGATAATCCTCTCGGGATCATTTGTTAGTGGCATGTGGATTATATTAATAGGATGGTTTTTGCAGAATGGAGCGCAATCATATATGTATCAATATGATATTATGAAGATATTATCCAAGATTAAATTGGGTGAGTTGATGCGAACTAATGTTATTTCTGTTCCGGAAGATATTACGATCAATAACATATTGAGAAACTACTTTAATATTTACATGAAAAGTTCTTTTCCGGTAACAAAAATAAATTACGAAATTGTTGGCATAGTTACTCTCAAAAGCTGTTTAAATGTTCCTGAACCAGAAAGAAACACTGTTCTTGTTAAGGATGTAATGTTATCAAAGAGTAAGATAAAGTTACTGAATGTAAATGATACGGCCGAAAAAGCACTTTCGATCATGATCAAAGAAAACCAAGACAAGATCCTTGTGTGTGACAATGGTGATATATTAGAAGGAATTGTTAGCAAGACCGATATAATTGAAGCAATGGATGAAAGAAAATCTTTTTTAAACAAAGGAAGGAAATAAAACCGAAACCTAGAAATCGTTTAGTATTAGAGATTTCTTGATAGCCGATACGGTCCAAGGTAGACAGATTATCTCTACAACAGACAGTGAGGCTTAACATTCATTTCAAAGCAATCGATTGTAGACTCATCTAATTTATTTTTCGTATTAGAAAAGAACTTTGCTTGCAATAATGTTTTCATACATTAAACATATAAGAGAATTACATAGGTATCTTCCAAGTAGCAAATGTATTGCAAGTCAAAACAGCTAGGAAATGGCTGTAATTTTTTTGTAGACTCGATAAAAGAGAGAAAAACCTGTTGAATCACGATTCGCGATCATGTTATAGACGGGCCTAGTTAAAAGTAATTTAGTTCGCATGAACATACTTTCATTTTGATATTTCTTCATATTGTTAATCGGGATCATTCAAAAATCGACACATTTTACTCATTGAAGTAGAACTGTAGTTTTTATCGGCTCTGTTCAGTTAACGATAAGCCTATAGCTTGAAAGCATTCCATTTCTTTTATGCTTACTAGAAACAGAACGCCTTCAAAGTATGTATATTATGGGTTGCATTTGTACTTTTCAGGCCTATCCTTAAGGAAAGCCTCGGAAAGATTGTCTCAGATATACAAGAGAAATCACGTTTCCATCTGGAATTGGATTCAAAAATACAGGCCTCAAAAGCTAAGTCAACTAGAAGAAGAGTTCTAGAGTATATAATAGATGAGACCATGTTGAAGGTGGGATCAGAGTTTGTCTGGCTCTGGGTTGCAACTGAACCAGACAGAAAACAGGCAAATTCTCGCACTGTCTATCTCTAAAGAAAGAAACATGTTTGTAGCTGAAAGATTCATTTCAGGTTTAGTCAAGATTCATGGAATTCATCCAGTTTCGACTGATGATGAGGTACTTGGTATCCAATGGCCTGTAGATTCTTAAATCTCGATCATCACATTCATTCCTCTCTGGAGAAAAGTCTGATTGAAAGAAAGATGCAATACATAAAGGATAGAACCGAAAGTTTCGATGACTACTTTCCTTGTAGAATAAAGAATTGCAAGTTAAAGCATGTACGGAATTGGCTGCGGCTCTTTGTAGACCATCATAACAATGAAATAAAACATATTAAGTGAACAGAGGGCTCTGTTCAGTTAACAGGTTTTAATTCCTTGTTGTGATAGTCGACAAACAGGTTCAACCAGTTTTTTACGTGTTTTAGTTTGCAGTTCTTTAGCCTGCAGGGAAAGTAATCATCGAAACTTTCAGTTCTGTCCTTGATATACTGCATTGTTCTTTCAATCAAGTTTTTTTCATAGGAGGAATGGAGATGGTGTTCTAATTTAAGGAATTGACAAGCCATGGGATACCAAGTACCACCATCTGTTGAAACTGGATGCTTTCCATAGTCTCTGACTATGTTTGACAGAAACCGTTCCGCAACAAACATGTTTCTCTCCTTAGAAATGGATAGTGAGAGAATTTCCTTACTTTTCGCATCTATTGCAACCCATAACCACGTGTATTCTGAACCAACCTTAAGCAATGTTTCATCTACAATGAATTCACATATCCTTCTTTGTTTTGTCTTGATAATCTTAGGTTGGTACTTTTGAATCCAGTTCCAGATAGTGACATGATTTCGTTTGATACAGTATGATAATCTTTCAGATGTTTTCCTAAGAGAAAGACCTGAAAAGTACAAATGTAAGCCATAATACACATATTTTGAAGGTGTTCTGTTTCTAGTATTCATAAAAGAGATAGGACATCTTCAAGCTATAGACTTGACGCTAAATGAACAGAGCCGAACAGAGCCTTTTTATCTAAATTGTTCGTTTAATAAGCTTGAAGATATAAGCGTGTTTTGAAAACTCGACTTTCGTTTCTATCTAAGAATAAGGAATCAACAAATTCACAACTATGCTAACAAATTTTTTCAAAATTATTGTATATTGTAATTGTGTTCCTGGATTCAATACCGGTCAAAAATTCTCCGTAATATTCTAACTAAAGATAATTGCAATCAAAGTACAAAATACATCTGTCGTTACTAGTAGAATTAGTAGAAAAAATTGTGACTAATTTACATCTGAAAATTATTTTGTTTTTTTTATTTGATAAGTGGTGATTTGTATTATTTCACACCAGAGTTCGATTTTTTTATACCATAATTGGTACACTGGTCATTTAATAGAAGTTATTTTAAATTCTGAATTATTATGATCCTAGTGTTAGTGCTGCTCCTCAAGTACGAACTTCTTTGTGATACCGTATGCAGAGAGGGAGAAACGATAATTCATAACAATAAGTATACGGTAAGGGCCTGTTTTTAATCTACAGATTACTATCTACAATGTATAAGCAACTTATAATGTTCAAAGATACGTAGATTCATAGTTGGAATTATCTTTTCTACCATAAAGAAAGTATTTGGATAACCTGTATGATATCAAAAAAAAGAAAACCAGAAACAGAATTATTGTTTCATGGTGTCATAATAATAAACAACTTTTATCGTCTTTAGAAGAAGATGAGAAGAAAATTTAAAATCTAAGGAATCGTATAACAAATCAATCGGCATAGACATCCTTAGGTGTCTTTTATATACTCTTTTGACTAAAACAAAATTATGAATAATAATGCCAATCCAAATCATATCAAAGGAGTTAGAGACATAGACTCCAATGCTGATGTTTCTCCTAATATTGATCATTATCATAATAAATCTGGATTATTGGAAGCTTATGTTGATACCATTGCTTCTTCGATCGAGTTCTATTCGAGATTAAATAGTGCATTTATCGATGCGCTTTCCGTACCATTTAAGGATGCTAGAGAGGAGATAAAGGAAATCAAAAGGGAAGTTATGGATGATGAAAGAAATTTGTTGTTTCTTAACTATCATCAACAACAAGAACTTTACAAGAAGACTGAAAAAATAATACTTTCTAAGATACATGATAAATTTGATACCAATTTTAGAGAAAAAACCTTTGTAATTTCTCTTTCCGAATTTATCGAAAGCTATTGCAACCTTGCAAAGATCACAGGTGCTGGACTATTATATCAACAAGTGTCCAATCTAAATGCTTATTGGAATAACACTTTTGTCGAGCCGATAAGGGATATAATGTACAGAACTCCCTCTCACAAAATTCATTCTGAAAACAAATATTCTTTGTTTCATTATGATATTCCTCAAGATGATCGTGAAGGACGAGCAAGAGATGCGGAAGAGATCGAAAAACAAAGGAGAATCTCACAACACACGAATCTTACAACACGCGATGAATATACTACTGCATCTGTTCGTACACCATTACTGATTGTCTATGCTTTTATCAACAGAAATTACATATTAGATCTGCTTCCAAATTTCAGTATAGTCAGAAACTTTCAAAAGCAAGGTTTTGACGTATATGCAACAGATTGGGGAACACCTAGCGCGTTTGATAAAGAGCTTACTATAGGGCATTACGTTGACAACTATCTTGTCAATGCAGTTGATTACATCTTAAAGCATTCTAATTCAGAAAAGGTTTCATTATTGGGCTATTGCTGGGGGGGAGACTTGGCCCTCATGTATACATCGCTTTATCCTGAAAAAATAAAGAATATCGTAACATTCGCGACACCGGGTGATTTTAGCATCGATAATAATCTTTTAAGTGTATGGACAAAAGGCATTAATGCCGACACTATTGTGGATACATTTGGAAATATACCTGGAGAGTTTATCAACAGCTCTTTTTTACTTAGAAGTCCAATAGATATTTTGCATAAATATCCTCACTTTTTTCTAGAGGGTGGCAAGCCTAAAGACCTCGAATCCATAATGCAGTTTTTTGCAACAGAAACATGGCTGTATGATAGTCCTCCCATAATAGGTGAGATATATAGACAATTTGTAGATGATTGCTACAAGAAAAATCTTCTGATAAAAAATGAGATGATAATAGATGGAGATAAAAAAATTGATTTGAGAAAAATTAAACATCCCTTCCTAAATGTGATAGCAAAAAAGGATGATTTAGTTGATCCTGAATCAAGTAGAGCAATAAATAATGCAATAGGGAGTGTGGATAAATCAATTATAGAATTTGATTCGGGGCATGTTGGAGCTTGTATAAGTTCCAGAGCCCATCAACAATTATGGCCCAAGGTAGGTGACTGGTTAAAGACCAGATGAATGCCAAAATAACTGTCAAAGGATAGATGGATGGATGGATATTGACAATACATGAGAGCTAAACATCAACATCAATAAACTCTTGTATTTGATCATCATTCAAAAGATCTACTGTTCAGTAAATGTCTAGCGGTTAGCGGGTTTATATTATTTATTATAAAACTATGATGGTGATCTATTGCAAAAGAATTGTGTTAATCGATTTGAATAGTTTACTGAGTGAAAGGACAATACAATAATTTCGATATAATCTTATTCGATATCCAAAGAGTATCTAGTCCTTTGTTCATTAAAAAATTGATACTGCTTTTATATCGGTAATACTGATTATACTAAATTGTCAAATCAACGTTCAAAATTACTGCTCTGTGTGGACGGTTCTGATGGCTCGTTAAAGGCAGCCAGAAAGGCACTGGAAATAGCCAAAACAGATGGTTATGACATAATAGCTATACATGTTTTGTATCTGCCTTTGTCTATTTCTATTTCACCTCTCGTTTGGGAGAAGGACTATAAAGAAAACCTTAAGCAAGTGCATCACTGGCTTGAAGACATTATCATAGAGACAAAGAATTACGGAATTAATGTAGAGGTCCAAGTCCAGCAGACCGATTCGTCAATTGTAGAAAAAATAGTAGATTTTGCCAAAAAGAACAAAGTAGAGTTGATCGTGATAGGAAGTACTGGAAAATCCAAGATTACAAGGATGCTTGTTGGAAGTGTTGCCCAAGGCGTGATGACGTACGCACATTGCTCAGTGTTGTTGGTAAGATGAACTATTACTATCATCTAAAAATCAATTTATCCCTTTCATTTTAAGCTAGCTAGATTTTAGAAAGAAATTTTTTTCTACTTACCCACTTTTCAATCTCAATTATGAGAAACGAAACTATTGATATGGCTATTATCATAATCCATGCCTCAAAACTAATTGGTGCACTCTTGAAAAGCAAATTCATTTCAGGAAGGTATGTGTATACTATTTGCAGGCTTATCATCACTATTATTCCAAGAAGTATGTATTTGTTTGAAAAAAACCCTATGCGGACTAATGATTCTGTCAAGGACCTGCAGTTCAATAGATACACAATCTCAATCATCACAATCGTATTTACTGCTACAGTCATCGACTCTTCTAAAGTGGAACCGGCTTTTTGTTGGTTCCACTCAAACATAGCGAAAACCGACAGCGTGATTATTCCACTCACAATAAAAATCCTCCTGATACCCTGATTGGATAGTATATTGGATTTGGGGTTTCGTGGAGGGCGTTGCATTATGTCAAGTTCTTATGGTTCGAAAATGAGCATTATACCCAAAATTAACGCCGTAGTCATGTTAACCCAAAGAATTTGAACTGGAAGAATAATGAGACTGGTGCCTATTAGGGCTGATACTAGTATGATCATAGCTTCACCGAAATTTGTGGGAAGAGTCCAAGTCAAGAATTTTGTTATGTTGTCAAATATGCCTCGTCCTTCCCGTACCGCTGATTCAATGGATGCAAAATTATCATCTGTAAGCACCATGTCTGCTGCCTCCTTAGCAACCTCGGTTCCTGTGACCCCCATTGCAATACCGATATCGGCCTGTCTTAATGCCGGTGCGTCATTTACGCCATCGCCTGTTACTGCGACTATTTCTCCACTTTTCTGTATGGCCTTGACTAAAGACAATTTTTGTTCTGGAGATACCCTTGCAAACACATTTGTACTTTTAACAATGTTTTCCAGATCACTATCGGAATGTCTTTTGATATCGTATCCTGTTATTGCTGATGGAACACCTCTGTTAGTATTGGACGAATTTATGGGAATGTTATTCTTGGAGTCTTGAACAATTTCGATAATTCCTATCTGTCTAGCGATACTAATAGCAGTATGCAAATTGTCGCCGGTTATCATCTTGACTTTTATTCCTGCATTCAAACAACTTCGAACGGCGGATATTGCTTCTGTACGTGGAGGGTCTAACATGGCTTGTAATCCTATAAATATAAAATTTGTATCCATGTCACTTGAAACAATTTTGTCCTTTTCAAGCGGAACTAATTTGCGCGCAAAACCAAGTACCCGTAATCCATTCGATGCCATTTCTTCATGGACTTTAAGTATCTTAGATTTATCACTATCAAGAAGAGGACACGCCTCCTCATCAGTCAAGCCCATCACAAAATTATCATCGTCTTGATTTAATGTGTACTTGTTGTCATTGGTTGTTATAACATTACCATAACCTTTGTCTTGAGGTAAATTTTCCTCGATTTCTTTATTATATACTTTGATATAAAATGAACATATCGATAATATCTTTTCTACTGCACCTTTTAAATATAAAATATGAAATGGAAAATCGATATCGTCTGATGTTTTGTGAAGCGTTACCATATACTGTAGATGTGATTCAAATGGAAGAGTATCTATTCGCGGAAAAGTACTGTTAATAACCGCTTCATTTAACCCAGCTTTTAACCCTGAAACTATCAATGCGACTTCGGTAGGGTCTCCCTTAGCTTCCCAAACATCATTTTCCTTTTGATGAACCAAATGTGAATCGTTACACAGAATGCCCGAAATTAAACACTCTTTCAGTTGTCTTAGTTTGAAAGATGTTATCGAGATATTACTTGAAATTTGTTTAAAATTTGCTTGTACTGCAATAGACCCTTTAGGCGAATAACCACTACCTGATACTGAATACTTGATCCCACCACAATATATAGCAGTAGCGGTCATCTGATTCTGAGTGAGTGTTCCTGTTTTATCAGAACAGATTACGGTGGTGCTTCCAAGTGCTTCTACCGCAGGAAGTTTACGAATAATAGCATGCTTTTTTGCCATTATGCTCACACCAATAGCCAATGTGATGGTCATTGCTGCAGGTAGACCTTCGGGAATCGCTGCTACTGTAAGAGCTATGGATGACATAAATACCAATTCAACACGGTGAACCCCTCTGACCATACTAACTATGAATGATATGACGGCTAATGCCAATATGATATACAAAAGATTTTGACTGAACTGTGCAAGTTTGCGTGTTAAAGGCGTTGTAATTTCTGGTGTCGTAGCAATACTTTGTGATATCGAGCCGGCTTCCGTCATATCGCCTATAGCAGTAACTATTCCCAATCCATGACCATAAGTAACGAGCGTTCCTAAAAATGCCATGTTTTTTCGGTCCGAGATAACGGAATCCTCATTTACCGGTTCGACTTTGTCCTTTTCTACAGATATTGACTCACCCGTGAGTGTAGATTCGTCGATTTTCAAATCCTTGCTTCAAATAATCGAATATCTGCTGGAACTTTATCACCCGATCTTAGAACTACGATATCCCCAGGAACTAGTTCGAAAGAAGATATTTTTTTCTTTTGACCGGATCTCAAGACAGTAGCTTCGGTTGTTAACATCTTTGATAGAGTCTCTATTGCGCGTGTAGCTTTGTATTCTTGTATAAATCCTACAATAGAATTGCCTATAGCTACTCCAAAAATGACTGCCGAATCAACCCATTCTCCTATGACTGCAGTTATCAAACCTGCAGATAAGAGGATGAGGATCAAGGGTTGACGTATTTGAGTCCAAAACATAGCCATAGGATGAATACCTTTCTTAACTGTGATTTTGTTGAGGCCAAATTGTTTTCGACGCTGTTCCACTTGTTCTCTAGTTAATCCGTACTGGATATTTACATCCAGAAGTGTAGACGTTTCCTCAACTGTAATATTGTGCCATCTCTTATCATCTATCAAGATCGGGGTAGTTTCTACCAAATTTTATCCCCATAAAACAAATGTTCGAACATAGTATTAAGATCTCTGTGTCTTGAAATTGTTCATTCACCGTCCATAAACAATTCATATTTTGAACTACTTTCATAATAAATGAGTATACTTACATTTCGGTTGATATAATCGAATTTGGATTTGATTTTCCATGCTACTCTAAGAAACAATCTGAATAAAACCGAATTGTCAAACATGATAATGTGTTCTCTGAATTAAATGCCGAGTCGACTAATCTATCATCAAATTAACTTTGAAAATATGTTCTAAAATAAATATAACAATTTAAGATATATTTCATAATGGATTTGAATAAATAACCATATGATCAAAAACAAATATCATTAAATCTTAAGATATGTTTTAACTTGTTACTGACAGTAATCCCCTCTTATACGTCGTCATCATAATCCATAATACAAAATAAGATTAAATTTGATCTTGCTATTTCATTTCTTTTCTTTTATCCTCGTTATATTCTTTAGTATATATTCAAAATTTTGATGCTATTCTGTATGTTAATGCAACGTCTACTATCTCTTCTGATAATAATACTGCTTTCTCACTTGGTAAATTAATTCAAAAAACCAATTGGATTTGCAGAAAACAATAGAAAATCAAGTCCAGCAATCATTTACCGATACAATTAACAGAATGCATGAAGGTTACTCTAACGATACTACTGCTGTCGATTCTGATAGCGCAAAGGAAAACTCAAAATAACAAAAATCCTTGCAAAATCCTTGAGAACCATATTCGGAATGCAGGCGCAATCCTTAACATGACCAGTCAACTGCCGCAGGTAGGAGAAGTCCCACTATTTAACTTGCTTAACCAATCACTAACTTCCTTGCACACAATACCTCAAGATGTAGATATTCAAAAGAGGTTGGTCGCTCAAAATATTTTGTCCAGTTATAAGGATTTTAGGGATGGTTTTATGATTCCATTTATGATTCCAAATGGAGATATATATCCTTACGAGACGTTCTCTAGACAGATAATGGCTACTTTAGCTAATCTAGGATTTCGAGGTTACTTTAAAGGAGTAACTGATACAAATGAGATTTACATCGGAAACCCATTCATATCGGTATCTTTAGGTCGATTACAATCTGTAATAGTCTTTCAGGTATTTTCATTAGATGACAACTCTAGTTTGGTTGGAGTGTGGGCAGGAGGTCTTGATTTTGTTGGGACATTAAATGAAGAACTTCAATCAATTAATTTTACATCTTCTGATGGGTATACTCATGTAATCTATGTTGGGTATAATGGACAGAAAATTGCAGATTCTGACGTGAACAGAAGCATGATGCCCGAGTCTTTGCCAATCTCACTAGTTTTAGAAACACCATATAGGGACAATCAGGTATAACTTTCGAATCAATTGGAGAAAAGAATATGTCGGTCATATACGAACCTGTAAAGGTATTTCAAAATACTTTCGTTGTCATGTTGATGAAATCAGTTGATGAAGTGGGAGAATCTAACTAAATGTAAGATAGACGTGTCAAATGTACTTATTAACAAGACTAAACACGCAGTAGTCTATTGGTTTTCGATTGCATCGATAGTCTTTCCTTTTGTAATCAGCTATATATCATAATTCCGGGCATTACCTAATTTTACCTAAAGACAAGGATTCAGTTACGCACACACTTAGTAACCTATGAATCATGATCCAGCTCTACTAGCAGAGCATCTTTGATAGTAGGTATTGCAAAGGATCAAGCGAAAATATGATGATGATCGGTAGGGTTAAAATGGAAAATACATTATTGATTCAATAAAACAAAAAAAATTATTGTTGTGCTGCTGCGTTATTTCCAGTGTTTGTTTGACTCTGTGTGTTTACGTTGTTGCCTGAGCCGGTAGTATCGCCACCAGAAACTACACCACTGTTTTGGTTAGAGCTCTGTGATTGGCCTATGCCTTGGTTAGCAGTATTGCCACCTTTACCACCGCCACCTTGTTGTGCTGCTGCGTTATTTCCAGTGTTTGTTTGACTCTGTGTGTTTACGTTGTTGCCTGAGCCGGTAGTATCGCCACCAGAAACTACACCACTGTTTTGGTTAGAGCTCTGTGATTGGCCTATGCCTTGATTAATTGTGTTGCCACCTTTACCTTTACCACCGCCACCTTGTTGTGCTAATGCGTTATTTCCAGTGTTTGTTTGACTCTGTGTGTTTACGTTGTTGCCTGAGCCGGTAGTATCGCCACCAGAAACTACACCACTGTTTTGGTTAGAGCTCTGTGATTGGCCTATGCCTTGGTTAGCAGTATTGCCACCTTTACCACCGCCACTTTGTGCTAATGCGTTATTTCCAGTGTTGACTTGGTTTTGAGCATTCACGTTGTTGCAGGAAACAAAGGTTCCTGTTCCAGAAACACATAATGCATTTTGGTTAGAGCTCTGTGATTGGCCTATGCCTTGGTTAGCAGTATTGCCACCTTTACCACCGCCACCTTGTTGTGCTAATGCGTTATTTCCAGTGTTGACTTGGTTTTGAGCATTCAAGTTGTTGCAGGAAAAAAGAGTACCGTCGCCAGATACACAAACACCTAATTGAGTGGCAAATTGTGATTGGCCTATGCCTTGGTTAGCAGTATTGCCCTGAGCAAATACGTTCATGGTCATGGAAGTCGGACCTAAAAGGAGTACGAACGACATCGCCAAGACTGTTGATACACTTAATGCTTTGTTCACATTAACGATATTATTCATTATATTTGATGTATCGTCAACTGTATATAAACTAAATTTTATAATCTTTAAACATGTTATTTTAACAGACAAATGTTCTATGTGATTCGCCGTCAAAACAAATTTCATGTGTTAACTGACCTTTAATTTTATATAATTACGTCGAAAGTCATTAAAATCAAATAGATCTTGTCTTATTTGTTTATTATTCGGATCGACTTCTTTCTTCACCTTGCACTACCCATTAACCTAATTGTTTATTTAACTGGTACGTAACGACAAAAGAATTGACAAAAACTAGATTACTATTAGATATTATTACTCGATCCTTGGTAGCCATGTTATATACTACTGTTCTTGTTTTGTTAATATTTAGAATTAAATGAGGTCTTTTAATATAATTTAGGTTAAAGTATTAAAAAAGATCATAATATTGTAATTGTACACATATTCATGTGATAATGATGTAGTTGGAGATCTATTGTTTGCGACCAACTTAGTTTTAATATACTCGCATCTATCTTACTAATAAGATAGAACATTTCGCGTTGGTCATTACACCTTGGGCTACACTGCCAACCAACACTCTATCAAGTTTTGATTTGCCCGTACTACCTACAATAATCAAGTCAATTTTTTCTTCATCGGCAATATTGATAATTTCTTTAACAATTGATGATGTGGTCTCTCTTACCAATGACTTGAAATGAATATTGTCTTCTTTTGCCTGTATCATAATGTCTTTTAGCCACTCTTTCATCTGTCCCACATCATACTCATGTAGTCCTTCCCACCCGTATTGAGGCAATCGCCTCAAATAGTATGGAATAAATGAAATATATACTGCGATAACTTCTGCATTGTTTTTTTTTGCCATTTCCAGAGCTTTTCTAGCAGCCTTAATCGAATTCTCAGAGCCATCTATGCATACCATTATTTTAGAGATTTCTTCAGACATAACGTTAGAATTTCTGCAAATGGAAATAAATTCATTTATTTGTTTATCTATTCTTTAGTCGGCAAAATATTTTATTAACATTAATATGATTGTGGCAAAAGATCGTGATTCTTTATGAAATGCCTCCATCCATGCTGGAATATCTGATTGACAGATCAAAAAATTGTTGAAGAAATCATTTGTTTTGATTTACAAATTGCATTTTTTCTCCCAGCAATTAAATACTTTTTTTGAAGAAAGGGAAATATCGATACGGTCATCAGGAAAGAAACCAAATTCATGGTATAGGTTCCATAATGACTTTGGGAGCCTTGCAAGAAAAGTATCTGGATTAACCAAACGATCTTTAATACCGGTATGTATGATTGTCAGCTAAGAAGATAAACTTTCTTTTTCAGAATTCGGGTACCTACGATAGTTCAGAATACATTAAGATAATATAAAACGTAAAGATGATGAAAGCGTGTAATTCAAATCATTTTTGCTGTTTAATATAATCGATAAGATACTGCTTCCTACTCAATACAACACCGACTTAGACAAGTCTTTGATTGCTGATGAAATTGGTTAAAAAGAGTATACCCGAAAGAACTACCCAAAAAGCTCAAAAATAAACCAAAAGATGGACAAATACAAAAAAATAAAGTCATACCAAAGATAAAAGTAGCTAAATGATGGTAATTCTCAAATATGGTAAATAGAATAATAGATAACGAGTTTGAACTGCTATCAATAGATGCGATATGAGGAATAAGATGCAATTCATTCGAATTATATATAATGGGGTGTCTAGTGATCAGTTTCAATAAAAAGACAATATTTTGCTTGCTGATAGATTAGCATCAGATATATTATTTTCCTATCGTATATATTTATAAAATGAATGATCTTTGTTACAAATCCAAGATTTCATTTATTAAATTATTTTGTATTTGCATGCCAATCTTTATCATCTTTATGGCACTGCTAACAACTAGCATTTTCTCATATGTATTTATCTATGGACAGGAGGAGCTACAAGTTCAATCACAGACAGACAAAGTACAAAATACAACTTATACTGATCCTAACAACAACTACACTTTACAATATCCTAATAGTTGGAAGGTAGAATATAAGGAACCTTATATTAAATTTGGGTATCCTGTTACGCAGTTCA
Source organism: Candidatus Nitrosocosmicus franklandus (assembly GCF_900696045.1). Classification (GTDB taxonomy): domain Archaea; phylum Thermoproteota; class Nitrososphaeria; order Nitrososphaerales; family Nitrososphaeraceae; genus Nitrosocosmicus; species Nitrosocosmicus franklandus_A. The sequence goes on along the minus strand of NZ_LR216287.1, from coordinate 1,332,123 downwards.
CACTGCCCGACCACTTGTCCATTATTACTATTTCGATGACAGATATTGATCTGGACGAAAAAGAATTCAAAGATGGGTTTTTGATTTATTATCCTCTTATTCTTCAGGAAAGATTTAACAACGGTCTAGAAATATTAGACAAGACCCTTAAAAATTTTACAATTGATGGTCATACAGCCGGATCTATAGTATTTAATAATTATGTTGATAATTCTCTTGGTATCATTAAGGGCTTGTTTGTAACTTCTGTCTTTGAGAACAACAAGACACTATCTTTAACCTATACTTCATCAGAAAAGAACTTTGATCACAATATGGATGACATAGAATCGATGATCAAGTCTATAAAAATAGCTCCCAAATAACAATTTTGATTATTATTTGACTTTGCATATTTCGAGAATAATGAAAATCATGCATTCAATGATATTCTTATTGCAGTTTATGGATTTGAGGACAAGTTTTAAGTTTATTACAATGTGGCTGTGGTTGTGATAGTATTACGAATAGGAGGAGGGAAACCATATGGACAAAGAGGAGAATTGCATTAATTATCTTAGTGTCGGTAGGTTATGCCACATGGTTTGACTTGCTTGATTCTATAGCATATTGCCCTGTCAGTAATATCCCCATAAATTGCCTTTCTATTGGTGAGGTGTTTGGAGGAAATCATATTTATCAACCTTGGAATATAATTGGACATTTTATACCGACTTTGTTTATGTTCTTTCTTAAACCGTTGAGAATAGAGTATTTTATAGTAGTGTTTCTGCTTTCAACGCTAGTTATGGATTCTCCCATATGGGGAGTTGAAAGACTTTTACGTGGGAATTTGTTGTGGACAGAAAATCATATACCTACAACAAGTATAATAGAGTGGATAAAATATTACTATAATCCATTTGGTTTCTATGGAGTATGGGATCATGATTGGTTGTTTCCGAATTTTCCTTCTGCAGCAGCAATATTTTGGAGCATAGTCGGAAGGTTAGCGATTGTAATATCAATAATTTGCCTTGAAAAACGATATAGAAAATGAACCGAATATCATCAAGCACAACATGATCATTCATGGATTATTCCTTTTGTAATTTGAGCAGTTATTGGATGTCGTTCCTTTAAACTATATTCACAGAAAAGAAATTTTGATGGTTTTTAAAATATTGTATTTCTAAATAGGCTATAAGCGCGCAGTGTAACGAATATAAAAAAAGAAAAAGGTGTTAATTTACTATAACTGTTCCCACCATTGCTGGGTGCAATATACAAAAGTACGGATATTCTCCTGCAGCATCAAATGTATGTTCAAAAGTTTTGCCCTTGCTGGTAAGAGCGCTTGGTCCTGCCAATCCAGAATCAAATACTTGTCCAGCATCAACTGCTCCCACAGTTCCAGAAGTGACGGTATGAAAAGCTGTATCATCATTTGTCCAAACAACTGTTTGACCTATTGTAATCTCAACAGGATTTGGACTATATGCATTATCAGTTAATGTAGATGCACCAGGTACAATGGAAACTTGAACTTTATCCGTGACTGTAGTAGCTGTTGCATTAGTCGCATTCTGACCAATGGTATTTGTCGCATTCTGAGCAAAAGCTACTATGGGAGTAGTTAAATCATCATGAGAGAGGACAACAGCAATGCCAAGTACTGCTAAGAAACTAGCTAATAGACTAATTGAAGCAATTACCATAATGTCACAATATGATAATCACATAATTAAATCTAATCAATTACTGTTAATCAATTACTTGCTATAACAAAATTAAAAGAAACTAAAGATATGTCTGCAAAAAAACTTTGGTATCATACGATTATGTTACTAAATTATAACTACCTTAGCTTCAGTGATAATAAATTGAGAATGTTGTCAGGTCTTATTCACTACGTTACCATTGGTTACATAACTATTTTCATTATTATATCTGGAAAAGCAAACATTGTACGAATTGATCAAATATGTATACTGTGCTAAATATGGTTAATTTGCATTAGAATAATGATCTTGACTCATTTAGATTTTAATAGCAACCACATTAAACCGTTCTTAATATGAATTGTATTCTAGTATAAATCCTATACTTCTAGAGAGTGTATTCCTTGATATAATCAAGTTCCTTTATCATAAATAATTAATATAGTTTGCAGAGTAAAACTGCGATGGTTATTCTATCATAATTGTCTTTATTATGATATATATCGCAACAGTAATTAGCAATATTGAAAAGATTCGAGTTAACAGTATTTTTGAGGCCCTTGATGATAGTGCCGTTCCAACTTTTCCACCAATAATGCCGCCAAATACCAAAACCATGGCTATCAAGAAATTGATCTGACCTGCAAATGAATAACTCATAGCAGTAGTAAGACCAAAAAAGCTTACAGGCAATAAAGATGTTCCAATGGAATTTACGATATTTATATCAAGATACATTAGAGATGGAACAATTAGAAAACCTCCTCCAATTCCAAAATATCCCGCGCCTAATCCTACCAAAAATCCCATAATTACCGCTTTCATATTTTTGTGTCTTTTGCTGGTAACTAAATTATCATTTTTGATATCTAGCTGATTCTTTTGTATGTTATTCTTCAACGGTTTTATTTTCTTGAACTGCGAATCTAAACACTCTTTTGTATTTTTCTTTTCTACTAGCATTTTTGTTGCAATAGCAATCATAAATAGTGCAAACAAAATTAATAGACTGCTAGGTGGTGTTAGTAAACCAAGCTGCGAGCCGATTATGGTTCCCACTACTCCGGGAATAGCAAATAGCAAGCTCTTGTTGAGCAAAACATGACCCCTTTTTTTGTGATCGATAAAGTTGACTAGGGCATTGATGCCCACCACAAGAGCAGAAGTCCCAATTGCCATATGAGGTTCTAACCCGATTACATAAACCAATAATGGAACTGCAAGTATGGAACCCCCACCACCTATTAATCCAAGAGAAAGTCCAACCAGGCTGCCAATAGCTATTATCGTGGATGTGAGAATAGAATAATGAAGCAATTCTTGTGGAGCTATTTGTAAATGTAAAAATCCAGTCCCTTGTAAAAGATTTGGTAACAGTACACTTTCAAATTCCAAACCATTCATTTCAAAAAGTGAATATAAAAAATGTGGGGAACAGAAAGATAATGCCTCTGTCGTTATTATCATCTACTATAGTAGTTCTATTTTTTGGTCAAAAAAATCAGTCGCCAATATGGATTTTAATTTGTCCTACTATGAGGCAATACTGCATCTGTTTGGACCCATCTCTAATTCAAAGACTTCGGAGGAAGGGTGTGTTTTTTCACCCTTGTTAATGGAAATAATTTCCAGATAGTTTGGTGGAGTTGCCATTATTTTTGAAGATAGTTTCTGTACGAATTGTTCTTTTGTTAGTTGTTCGTTTAAAAGTGCAATATTTTCTTTTACTTTACCAAGTGTGGAAGATAAGACTTCGTTTGCCTTGACATCTTTGTCAAAATGAGCTGGCAGTATTAATGTACTCTCTGGAAGTATCATAATCTTTTGATATAAGGTATTATACAAATTTTCTGCGAATTCTTTGGCTTGATCTCTTAGGTCCGGTCTTCCTATTCCATTTACAAATAAAGTATCGCCTGTAAATAGTAATCCCGTAAACTTGCCATTGGTATCCACATTATTTATGTTCCCTTCAATCAATAATGAAATGCTTCCTAATGTATGACCTGGGGTGTGAATTGCCCTCATCTTGATATTGCCTACTGCTATGATATCGCCATCTTTAATCTTATTAGTCTCGTTTGTTCCTGCTTCTTTAGAATAGCTTTCGTAATCACTTTGTAGATACTGTGCACCTGTTTCCTTTACCAGAGATTCCGCAGCAGAGATATGATCAGCATGCTGATGCGTATCGATTATTTTTACAATCTTTGTTCCAATTTCGGATGCTTTGTCTAGATATTCGTTTGTGGGATATACGGGGTCGATTATCACAGATTGACCATCTGAGTCTAATAGATACGATATGCAGCCTTTACCAATCCTTCTAAATTGAAGTAACCTTATTTGAGCAGAAGGAGTACCATCAATGATATATTTGGATGATGAAATCTCGAATGAAAAACTCCATGCCTTTAATCCGCCTTCCAGCGAACTAACGTTATAACCGTATCTCTCAAGAATGTATTTTCCGATGGTAGATCTATTTCCATGAGGGCAAATTGTCACTATTTTTTTATCCTTGGGAATAACAGCTAAGGATTCTTGATTAGCTAATTTACCCAAGGGAATGTTCTTGCTACCTTCTATATTCCATTGACTAAACTCATCAGGTTCTCTTACATCAAGAAGATATAGATTTTCTTTGTCTTTGTCTGAATCGATCAATCTTTTTAAATCCTTTGGCGATACATCTCTATTTAGGGATTCATTAAACTCCCATTTCCACGAGGAAATTCCACCCTCCAAATATCTTGCATTTAGTCCTATTTGTCTCATCATTTCTGCCATTTGTCTTGGATAGTCTTCTTGTTCTCCGACTAAAACAATTTCCATATCTTTTGGTAATCTAGGCATGATTGTCCTTTTGGTTTCATCATTGCATATTGCACAAGCAGACCCTGGAATATGACGTTTTTCAAAATTTTTTGAGTCTCTTATGTCAAATAGCAGTAATGGAACCCTACTGTCAAGTTTGATTTTTAATTCATCAGACGTAATAGAGAGATTGCTATTTTCTAGTAGTTCGTGCTGATTCATATTATCTATACTAAAAAAGACTAAAATAATATTTCTAAAAGACGTTTACATTGTACTTATTTGCAAGCATATTCTTCATAAAATAGATTAAGATTAGATGTACCATCCCCAGAAAGGAAAAAAGACCTCTACTGTATCCTTTAGAATAAACAAAGAGTATGATGAAGCATTAAGAGCAGAAGCAGAGGAAAAGAAAGTGAGCATGAATACACTTGTGAATCAGATCTTTGGAGAATATGTAGACTGGAATAAGTATGTAAAAAGATTTGGAACAATAATTCTAAGCCGGGAGGCCTTTAGATTACTTTTAGAAAGTTTGGATAATGACAAGATAAATACTCTAGCTGTAGATATTGCAACAAAAGCGCCAAAGGAGTTTATTCTTTTTAAATGGAAAGAAATTGACCAATCACATGTGATTGGTTTTATCAAGATGTTTTTTGATCATTGTGGTTATGGTCAATACGATCATCAAGTTACCGAAAGTAAAGTAAATAAATTTAGTATACGACATGAATTAGGCAAAAAAGGATCCATGTTCTTAAAAACATATTTGGAAACCTTAATTAGAGATACACTGGGCATAGAGTGTAAATCAGTTATTACAGATAATTCGATAACCATAAGTTTTTGAAACTATGTCGTTTTAACTGTCATCTTTCTTAACATACATCTTCGCAAAAAATTATTTATATTGACTTGGAAATATCTAAAAACATACCGTTAAACCTCGGATGGATACATTATTGGTACATATCTTCTTGTGGAATTAGAAAACTGCTGTCTTATAGTATAAGGAGACACTGTATTTAGTCTATTAAGATGCTGCTGCATATATCTACATATGCATGAATAAGAGTAACTAATTTCATTACCATGCTCATTTTCGTTCGATTAAAGCAAGTTAATTGACCAACTTATTTTTATTTCTTTTATACTTTTGTTAATTCATAAAGTACTAGCAATAGGATCATGCGTTTTTAGTAGAGATCTTGTGATTTAACTGCTTATAAAAACTAGAAAAAAATTTGAATTTTAAGAAACTAATCGTATCTTAAACTCATCTGCTATGTTGTCCTCGATAATATCTGTTCCAACTGAGATCGCCTTTATTGTCATTGTATAATCCCCATCCATGAAATTTCCTTCGACATGATATGCTCCTGTAACTGGATCTGACAGATCAGGCCCATAAACATTCGTAGTGTTCATGTTGCTATTTGTGATAAATTCAACCTGAAGATTGGTTCCACCTATGACCTGAAAGTTGTTGTTGAATATAGTTTGATTGCTTGTGTTATCTACCAATTCAATATTATAGACTGTGGGTGTAGTAGGATCGGCTGCGATATTGATAGGTTGAAAGTCAAACAGTGTTCTATCATTTTGTGCTTTATTTATCGTCCAAACAGAACCGCTACTAGTGTTATTATCATCAGATTGAAGGCTTGCGCCAGATTTCATTGTAAAGTGATGACCCTTTTCTGAACCAGCTCCCACATGTACTATTCCATACATATACGGATGGAGTGTACAATAATACGTGTAATCTCCTGGTGTAGTAAATGTTGTTTGGTAAAATCCTCCATATGGTAGGATCCCTGAATTAAATAGTTGTCCAGAATCTTGAGATTCAGGTAAACCACTGGTCACAGTATGGATTTGACCTGGGTCATCATTGAACCATACAATGGTTGTATCAGTAGGAATAGACACTATTAGTGGAACATAGTGAACGGAGGCATTTGATGAGACTGCACCTGCAGGAATATCTATAACGTAAGTTGGAATTACCTGTTGTGTAGTTGGTATAGGTGCCAAGCCTAGTTGGGCAAAAGATGTACTTGTTGTTGTGGATAGGCTACTAATTGCTAGAGAAACAGTTGTAAATAACAAAAGGCAAATAGTAAATTTTCTACGGAAGATAGTTTTCGTAAACATTTCTATAAAATATGCTAATGTTTTGGAAAATAATAAGGATTTCGGTTATTTTGAAAAATATTGCAATTGATCTATAAGATGTTATTATTCTAAAAGAATAAGCGATATGCAGATCTTGATGCCTTTAAACAATTAGTCAATTACTGAAAAAAAATAACCTAATTACTAACACCAAAAAAGCTTTGTATGTTATCTGGATGTAAACATAGAGCCTAAATGATGGAAAAGAGAATTTTATATTGAATGGATTAAACATTGTGTAATTAGGAGATAACGGAATTCAAAACCAAGAGACCAAAGGCGATTCAGTACTGTATACCATAATTAGTACAGAAGAGTTCAAAACACTTCTTGAATTCAATTTACTGATGGTTTGTAATCAAATCGGATCAGTATATGAGAAAACGGATTATTCGGAACCTTGATGCAGAAAAGGTTCGGTTATGAAGGGATCACAGATGATTAATGATCACGACATAGATAAGAACAGATGGTTTATCGATCGACCAATTGTGTTCAAATTATGAACATCTAAAGTATTGTAAAGAGAGAATTGAATCCTATTCAATAAAATTTGAATCCAATTGGTTTATCAGTTGTAATACAACAATGTAATTTTATAGTGCCATCACAGAGGCATGTTTTTATATTACTTTAAAAATAAGAGCTAAAGTACAATATGTTATTATAACATACATATACAAATCACATTCATTTTATGAAAGTGCTAAATCCATTATCATCATTATCGAAAACCCTATTATAAAACAAAATGCAGAAAGGTTCTTGTTTACCTCTTTTTGGGATTCAGGCATTACTTTTGATACGACAACAAGTATCATGGCACCTGCAGCAAAGCTCAGTGCATATGGAAGTAATGGCTGTGCTACAACTACAAACAATGCTCCAATCACACCCGCCACAGGTTCAACTGTTGATGATAACTGTCCGTACCAAAAGCTCTTGATTTTGGACATTCCATGTGCTCTCAATGGCATAGAAACTGCCAACCCTTCTGGAAAATTTTGAAGAGCTATTCCTATAGTAAGGGATATTGCTGCGGCCATATCGGCTCCCATGACTCCAAGTGATGCTGCCCCGAAAGCGACTCCTACTGCAAGCCCTTCTGGTATATTGTGGATGGTTATTGCCAGAACCAAAATTGTTTTGCTTTCAAATTCGGCCTCCGTTGAAGTCCTAGCGGAGATGGAGTTTTGGTCTCTATTTTTTTGGTTAAGGTGTCTTAAAGCAATATCCGCTGTACAGATTACCATCGCACCTAGGAAAAATCCTATGGTTACAGGAACCCAATAGTATGCTTCATCAGATTGAAATGATGGAATGATCGAGGGTAGTAGAAGAGAAAAGAAACTAGCCGCTAACATAATGCCTGCCGCAAAGCCCAACAGAGCATCAAAGAGCTTCCTGCTAACACGACGGGTAATAAATACAGTTGAAGCACCAAGAGCAGTAACTGACCATGCAAAAAATGTTCCTATAAGAGTTTGTTCCAATGGATTCAATACACTGAAAAATGGAACTTCCATGGCCTAGCAGAAAGTTATATTGAACTTTGATTAAAGTCTTAATGAACAAGTTCTATTAAGGTAAAAACACAAAAATTCTTTCTAATATATCGTTACCACTATGGTAGGCTCGATAGGACATTTAGAAACGCAGATTCATTGTTATACCGTATTGAAGAAGGAGTATTTTTTCGGTTCTTAAAGTTTACGGATTTCATCGCTTACCTGAACAATAAGATGGTAAACCTCCAACTATAGATCACGTTTATGGTAGATTGCAATTCCTTTTTACTAGAGATTAACGCAAGTCCTTTAAGCTACATGTTGCTTGTTTTATGGTTTAGAACCGTAAAGAAGAAATTTCTTACTTAGATTAAGGAGAGTGACAAACAATGAGAAGAAGGGGGAGCAAAAAATAAAAGTACGATAACCTTGCTATAGGAAAAACCTTATAAAACAGAAAATTAGCCTAGACGAATAATTTTTGCAGTTTTAGTTGAGGTAGTTATTGTAATTGGTTTGTTCCATTCGATCTTAACTCCTTTAGAATGAAAAGTAGTACCGTATAAACGCATATTTGCTTCTCTTATGGCAGTAATTTTAATAGTACTGTTAATAGGTATGGTATAACGTATAGGGACCATTCCTCTGTAGTTTGTTCCAGAGTTCAGAAGTCGAGTAGCATATGTTGGTAGTATATGACATACTCCCAATTTTTCGTCATCAAATAATTCATCTAAATTCTGTCTAGGGTTTTTTATTCGATCTAAATATGAATAATAACCACTAGACCCAAATGAAGTACTTATTATAACTCCATTACCGATAACATAATCTGTAAATGCAAGTTTACTATTGCTGTTGTTGTCAATCTTATCGCTGGTAATAGAAATTGAGTACCTAATACAACCCGCAAAAAGCCCTCGCTCTAGATAGACATCCGTTAATACTCTCCTTACAACCGAACCTCCGTATCTTACATCTAACATTCTCCTTTCGACAACAGTGTGGTTCCCTTTGGCAATTTTTTTCAATGCCTTTGGAAGATTTTGTATGGTGATTTCAGCTAATCTACTTTTACTTCCTAAAACTTCATTAGAAGGAACACCAATAAACAACATCGGGATAGACAATTTCTTCCCATAGTAAGAAAAAGTTCCATCTCCTCCAATTATTAATGCAATGTCCGGATCTGTTTCAGAAATTTTCAGATCTAGAGAGTGCAATAATTCTTGAATCTTTTCTTTTTGAACTTTGGGTCGAAAGGGATGCACAAATATCTTGAATTTCAATTGTCTTATACGGTGAGAGGTAATATTTTACATCTTCCTTCCATTCGATAGAATTTACATTGTCTTGTGTTATATTCATTGGATTGTCGCTTGTTCTGTAGCAATCTTGTCTATCATAAATTTGATTGACTAGATACTGTAAATGCTTCTTAATATGTGTATTTAGCTATTGTTAAATACTAACCAAAATAATATTTTAATCATTTTTCGTTGAATCTCATGAAGTTATCAACAAGTAAAGAAGAAATGAATCTTAGAGGTTCTGAAAATCGGAGGAGTCTGAAACTTTGTTTTTCGGTTTTAATAAACCATTTGATAAGTTAAGATTTTTTTGAGTCGGGTATTTTAGTCCCTTCAAATCACAATAATCAACAATGAATATTTTGTTACGATACTGTTTAATTCTACCGTCTCTTTGTGTTTGTTATATTTGGGATTTGTAAAGTCGAGATAGAAAGTCCGAGCCTTGAAGCATCTTTGATATTTGTTTGAAATGGTTTCTGATGATCAAACACTATTATTCCGATCAGTTTCATCATGGGACCACTAAATAGAAACAGTGCACAAAATACTGTGTCCGCATTCGAATTATCTGTATCTCGAATAAAGAAATCTAATTTCCCTTAGTTAATATCACATAGCAAAAAGGTAGAGCCAGAGTGGAAAGTAATACAAGTAACATGACCATCATTATAGATCTTTCCATGGGTTTTTCAATTTGAAATCATAATCTAATTGTTTATTATAGTATCTAATTCAGAATATGGATTCATATTTTATACAGGATGTTGAAAGAAAACCATTTGACTAATAAATGATCACCGAGTCCATTTACTCATGAATAGATACTTAAATTGCTCAAGATAAAAAGTGAACGATCATGTAAGTATCTTTGTTCTTTTAGCCAAGATATTTGATATTACTATATAACAGATCCACGCTAATGCAGTAGTTGATATAGAAATTTGTGCTGAATCGAATTTAATGAGTTGAAAGAATAGGTATGTAGTTAGAAACTTTGTTATAAGATAACTTATTTCAGCTACTCCTAAGGTCGTCAGAAATTTCATCGAATCTTGCCTTAATCTTTCTTTCTTTATTATGTTGTCTCTATAAAGCAAAATAACAAAAATTGAATTAAATGTTATAAAATCTGCAACTAAAGATATACTGGATATTAAAAGATAGTTTTCAATAAAGGTTAAAGCAGACAGAGTTACTATTACTATATCTACTATCGCAGTTATGATGGCAGATATAACCAAATTTTTGTTATAATTAATAAAGTTCCGATTTTTGGTATAAAATTCTTTGATGAGGCAAAATATGCTCATCATATAGTATTTTAAGAGACGAAATATATATTATTTTGTAAAATGATTTCTTTAATGGGCTGATTCGTTTTGAATATGTTGTATTTATAAACCAAATATTGATATCGAATCTGTTGTTTATCAAAATCGACTAATCAAGAGACGGCTGAACTATATTCTATATGGTGGAGTAGTGGTTATCTGTTTACTGAATCTTCATATCGTCTATTTAGTCTCCTCTTTTCATTTCTGTGTTCTTGCTAATCACATTTAATAGATATCTCTAACCATTTCAACAATAAATTAATGAAGATTGTTTTCGGGCTTGGAAAGCGTATTTCATGGTTTCTATCATCAATCGCGTATCAAATTCTGTAATGTCTGTTTGTTGCACAACATTATTCTTGATATTCTTTTTTCATTTTTGAGATGGTTGGCTTTAGTTATCGTTTGAATGATCTTATTTATCTACCTACAAATAGGTTCGGGAATTCATTTCAGCATGTATATTGGATTATTTTACTAATCTCAAATATTGAAATACGATTTGTAAATATTTTTACTATACTTTGGTATAGAAGAGACTTTTACTATGTTCCCCATATTTTCTTTGGTTGCCAACTCATAAACGAGTTTGTATACTTGTAAATCCTCCATTGCGAACCCAACTGAATCAAATATCGTAATTTGTTTGTCGTCATCTCTTCCTTTACATAGTCCAGCTACAATTCCAGCCAAATCCGAATAAATCTGACTTTGAGGTATTTGTTGAGATTCGCCCTCGTATACAGCCTGGTCTATAAAGTCTACTATCACTTTTGACCGATCAATTAATGATTTTTCCAGTTCCATCTTATTGGGCGCATCTCCTCCTATTGCATTGATATGAGTTCCTTCGGAAACCCATTCATTTCTTACTACAGGAGTAGAGTCTCTGTCTTTACATGTTGCAGTTACTAATATATTCGAAAGCGAACAGGCTTCTTGCGGACTTGAAGTGATGTTTACGTTAATATTTTTCAACAGATTTTCTGCAGACTTTTTAAACGATTCCGAAGCTTGTTCATCCGTATCATAGACATAAACATCTTCGATGTTTCTAACAAGTGAAATGGCATGCAACTGAGGGAGCGATTGTGCACCATTTCCTATAATTCCTATGGTTTTATCATTTCTATTTGAAAGATACTTTGTTGCTATTGCAGACGCCACACCCGTTCTTAGTGCAGTAAGAATTGTAGAACCAGTCACCATGAGTGGATATCCTGTCTCGCCATCTACCAATATTCCATTAGCCATAATGGTTGGGAGTCCATAATAAACAGGATTATCTTTGTGTGTGTTTACAATTTTGCAGCTAAAATATTTGTCGTCAGACGCCGACATCGATTCTACCGATCCCCTGTTGAAATAAAACTCGTGTCTGGGGGGGTTTACTATTTGTCTCTTTGCAAAATTTCCAAATCCTTCTTCCATAACAGAATAGAGCTGTCTTAGAAATTTGTCTAATGTTGTCTTTTGGTTAATGAGATCTATTATTTCTCTTTCTTGAAGAATCAATGTACCTTTGTGGAATAAATTCACCTTTCATTTGATTGTCTCCATATTCAATTGTACTTGCGACGTATAAAAATCTGTCTGCAACCGGAAATATGTGGAATGTTGATAAGGGTTTGATCTGACATAATTAAATTGATTTGTAAAAGATAAAGTTCATAGTCCGAATCCAATGAAGAGTCTCTTAATAATGAAAACCTCTATGAAATCTGAACCGCTTTGCATCATAATTTGCAAAGATCCCACTTATGACCTCCCTAACCAAGAAAGTGGAAATAAATCAATTCCTTATTCGTGTGGGAACTTCATTGGATAATCTATTTGATAGAATCATAAATTCAAATTCAGTAACTTCCCATTGTGATTGATTAATTGATTGATAAGCAATGATGTCAATGAGCTCATTGCGATTACCATCAGTGCATGAATTTTCCGGATTTTATAATAATATAGATCCGTCCGACGGTATATTGAAATAGAAACAGAACCGGAGGAAGTCCCAGCCATTATAAAAACTTTGAAATCTAGTTCATAGGATCATCAGAAATAGGTTTTGTGAATCCAAATAGACAACTAATATTGATTACTTGTATATCTTTTTGGTTTGGCTCATTTGGGTTGTATCGCAATATGTTCTTGAGCATGAATAACTTAAATAATGCAGGATTTTTTGCAGTTACTGTCACAAAAAAAGAATTAGCTAGTAAAATTTTTGATGTCAATGAAATATAATAAAGTATCAAAATGCATTATATAACTATTTTATAGTATCAATATTCAAATCCAATAACTATGATTTTTTTGAAATGTCAGGTAGGTATATGTATGTCGAAAACGATTTGTCCGAAATTACATGTCCAAAATGCAATAGAATTAATGCTAATTTAGAGGTAATGCGAATGTACGTTTTTACACGGAGTAACCATGGAAAAGAGCCTTACTATGATATCAAATGCTGTGACTGTAATGAAATATTCACCTCACAAGTTTACGTTTCTATTGATGACCTTTAGATCAAATCGAACTTGTTATTTCTCATTCCCTATATTCTAATTCGAAAAAATTAGAATGGTCGCTTAAAGATATGGACCAGTTGTCAAAAAGGAGAAGATCTTTCAAAGAGGCTTGGGAGATATTGACTTGAAAGTTTCATGTTTTGAGATGTGTTATATAACCTACTTGTTGCATTAAATAGCTAAATTTCCGTACGTACTCTTGTCCTTCCAAAGTTGTTTTAATTGTTCTCTGGTTATAGTCAACATCTAAAAAGCCTAATCTTTCCAAGTAAATCAAGCATTCATTTAGCAATGCATATGGTACCTTAAGTTGCCTATTTAGCGAGCCTCTTGTATGATTTTCATTACTTATGCAGGATTTTAATATGAGATAATACAATTCCAACCTGCTTCTTTTATACATGGATTCTTTCATTCTTTATCACCTCTGATCCGATGACAATTACTGATAACGTCGAATTATCAAAAAAGAGGGATTATTGTTGTGCTGCTGCGTTGTTACCAGAGTTTTCTTGGTTTTGGAAGCTAAAGTTGTTACCCGAGCCTATACTATCTTCACCTGATACTACTTGGCTATTTTGTTCAGAATCTTGTTCCTGACCTATAGCTTGAGATGCAAAGTTACCATCATAATCTTTGCCATAATGCTTTTTCAAGTTTTTGTCACATGCTTCTTGATGATCTTCATAATAATCTTTATCGTCTTTGCAGTCGTCTTTGTCTACTCCGTAATGTGCCATTGCGGCTTGAAAATTCGATACCGAAGGACCGAATGTCATTATGGTTGCTAATACGGCCACTACTAATACTAGTGTAGTATTGTTTATGTTTTTTGACCTTAACATTTTAAACGTCGTTTATTAACGTAAAATATAAGATATAATAATTAATGAAAACAATTAGGATATATGATTACCTTAAACGTTTTCGAAATAATAGTATATAATATTATTACATCCTTGGATCATAAACGATGACAATTGGATAAAAAGTTGTAATAGATATGCGATTCCAATAACGATATCGATCGATATGGAAGTTTAAAAAAATGATTGATAAATGCTTCCTTGAACCACCTAATGGAAAATCATCGAATCTTTTTGTTGCTTCAGATTAAAATTAATACGTCGATCTTGATTTTTAAATCGTATCATATTGGTATATCCGTTGATAGTTTAATAATGATTTGATCGGTTATCAGAAGGAATCAAATCCTCCTGTATCTATTCCTATCCCGCCGTAATCCATATCACTAAAACCACTAGTATCAGCAGTGACTGAAGTCCAATCTCCATCAGAAGCATTCACGTCTCCTGAGGCTTCTGATCCTGAATTGTCTATCTGTCCTTCGGTTTGTGCACTTTCTGCCGGATTCATAGCCATACCCATAAATGACATCATGGATGCAAATAATGCCATGTTTATTAATCCTGAAAATAACATCATGGGGATCCACATTCTGATATCGTCCATATAACTCTGCATTTGAGCTCTATTGCCAGTTTCATATAGCTGTTGGAGTTTTTGAGACTTGTACGACAGTTCCTCCTTTTTCAAATTCAATATTCTTGTACCTGTTTCTGTGATAAAGATTTCAATTTTCTTATTGCCGAAGAATCCTTTTTTTACCTCTATGGTGATTAGTCTTTGTGATTTCAAGTCACTAACGATTAATTCTACTTCATCCTTTGATAACTTGGTAACTTTTGCAATGCTGCTTATTTTTTTCATACCTCGGGCAATTGCATCTAAAACCATAAAATGATTTGGACTCTCATTAAATTTGTATTCATGAGACATAATGATATTTCGCAAAAACGCTATTTAATATTAGACTTTAACCTTTGAGTAATATGTAAATATTATTTTGTTCGATAGAGCCGTACCTTGAATGTAATTTTGTATTTTAAAATTGATAGTCGACTATTGCATCAAGGTATAGTTAATACTACGTGTTTCTGACGGTGGTTTAATGAATTTTGCTTTTTTGACTTCTACTCCGTCTTTATGAGAACTGCAAACAATGTAGTTAACCGGATAAATATTTGACATTTTAAGAAATATATATTAAATCTCTGGTTAAATTTCTATATCTGATCTCCAATAGATATCATTTTTAATGACATGTAGTAGATTTTGTCAATAGTCGTCAGTCAATAATAAAATCTATGGTTTAACACTAAATATTCGCTATTATCAAATGCATATGCTATTAGATACTTGTGACTCTTATTTACATGAAGCTGTGGAAAAATGTATATGATAAAAAAAGGCTAATTTAGTTTGCCTTTTTGAGATCTCTCTAACTATTATGACGATGCTGTAATTGATTACTCTACTATAACTTCTCCTACCATCGAGGGGTGATAAAAGCAATAGTACGGATATACACCTGAATCTTCGAATGTAATGCTAAAATACTGATTGGGTATTATAGCCTCAGAATCAAATAATTGACCTCCATCTGCATCATTGCCTTGGCCGGAAGTAACGGTATGAGAAATGGTATCGCCATTATACCAAGTTATGGTTTGACCTCTTTCAATTGTAATTGGGTTTGGAGAATAGGAATTGTCGCCGTACAACCCCGATATAACTGCTGGAATCGAGTTTCCATTTGTATTGTCTTCTCCTCCTCCTCCTCCTCCTTCAGCGCCACCACTACCTCCAGCAATAGCCGTTGAGAAAGACGAAGACGAAGACGAAGAAGCGGGTACAATTCTAAATAAAGATCCAGTATAGCTTAACACATACAAATATCCATCTGGACTTACTTCTATATCGGTTATACCACCAAAACCTTGACCAAAAACAAATGGTTGATTTTCTTTCGGATCATTGACTTCTCTGTCTGCTAATAGGGATATATTTCCCGTTAATTCGCCACTATCAAAAGTTAAATCATCTCGAGCTTCATTAAGTATGAATCGGTATAAAAGTCCGTTATTTATATCTCCTACAAACATATTATTCTCGTACTGCTTTCCTAATTTGTCTGAATTTAAGAACTTTAATGCAGTAATCCCAATAGGAGTAACCCACGATAATTTAGGTTCCGCATAACTTGCATTTCCGAAATAAACTAGGTCGTTAGAGGTAGCGCCTGAGCCAAGAAGATCACTCTGTGATAATCCTTGAATCAATGCCCAACCGCTATTAAAACCAGGGTATACCATATTAATTTCATCTCCAGTTGCGGGTCCATTTTCGGTATCCCAAAGATTTCCTGTTACTGGATCAAAATCCATGCCAAAGCTATTTCGAATACCCATCGCATAATACAAGTTAAGAGGCAATTCGTCACCAAAAATGGGTTCTCCAGGTACAATTTGTCCATCCTGAGTTATCCGTAATACTCCGCCCAAACCATTTGGTGCTGGACCGTCTTCTATATTCTGTGCCTGAGTCCTATGTCCGCCTACTTCTCCTACTATAAAGTAAATATTGTTATCTGGACCAATGCGAATTTTGCCTCCATTGTGTTCGCCTCTATCGTTTGGAGGAATTGCAGTTAAATCTAATAATAAAATAGGATTGATCAATTGACCATTCACATACTCATAGCGATAAAGTCTGTTTCCTTCTGGTTCTACGTTACTTCCATAGTCACTTCCATCTTCGTCATTGCCTGATTCAGTATATGAGAGAAATACAAATGTCCTTCCATCTGTTTGTTTAGATACTGCTATTCCTAGTAGACCTCGTTCAATGGCAGTAGCCACTGATACGTCAAGAGCTGGTGCCTCTTGTATTTGACCATCTACGATATGAATGACCCGTCCAGTTTCCTTTTCAGTGACTAATAGATCATTAGGTCCTAAAAATGCCATACTGGTAGGTATATTTAAGCCGTCTACTATTTTTTCAACTACTAGATTATTGTCCTTAACCGTAGGTCCATCTGGTGCTAAAGGTGCTTTAATATATGCTCCAAAAGACAAGTTATTACCTATTGTATAGTTAGAATGAAATAGTAAGAAAATACAAACTGCAGATAATATGGTCTGTACAGTATTTGGTTTTTTCAACAACGTTCATCGGTCGTAAATTAGTATATTATAGATTGTTTATCAATCTACCAGTAGAATCAGTATACTATACTACATTCGATCTTTATATTCATAAACTCTTAATGATATCTCTATATATTGTTCATAGCCAAATGGTGATAACTAACTCTATCACTCTTTCTCCCTAAATGGTTCAACAACCAGCGCACCAGAATTCTAGCCCATGTGAAGAAAATATACCGTGCTTTATCACAAAGCATGATATATTCGCATATATGGAATTTTGATATTTGAGGATAATGATAGCCAGCTGCTAGAAGAGACTCCCAAGCCAATTTTATTGTATTTTCTAAATATTATACTGAAATTCCAAAATTTATTGATGTGGATAGATGTTGCAATAATTCAGGATTTGAAAAACAACAAAATACAATTTGTAAATCTTTGAACCAAAGATGTTGTTTTATGCAGTATTTAGTAAAATAGTGTCTGTAACTATTCTAGCTTAAGAACTAGATCTGTATAACTAGTACTTCTTCTTTCTCGCTGATAATATATTAATTCTAGAGCATCCAAACCTCTTGATGTTACAAAATACAATTTCATTGCTCCTTTGTATGATATTAGAAGACCGTTTATCAAATGAAATAGATAGTTTCTTACAATGAGTTCCGCAGTCGGGATTGTTCTTTGCACACATATACAAATATCAGAAAAGAGTGCACCATCCATACAAGCTATTGATATTGGTTCGGTAATGGCAACTTTTAGGTATGCCGAATTCCCATTTTTATTAGTGAATGCCCGATTCACTTGGATACTTATTTCTATAATGTATTTAGTGTTGTCATTTAATGTATTTTTACTCTTTTAGGAAACATTGTTTACGTCATTTCCACCATTAATTTTTGATTACAAGATATATTTTTCAAAAGGTAAATGTACGATAGGCAATAGCACATTTTCAATGATCTCTTGCAAGTGTTGCTTTATCTTCTTCTCTAGATATGTTTTCATTCATTTTTTCATCAAACACATATTTTTGGTCAGATCGGTTCGGATATTATGAATATATGTCTAGTTGAAATCTGCTCATGTCGTCATCCTGTTTTGATAGATTAAAGATAACGCTGCTTTTTTTTATCAAGTATATTCTCTATATCCTCGAAAGTACTTATTATTTACCTTTGACGAATATACTAAAACATATACAACAAACTTTCGATATACATGGCAAGTGCTTAATTCTAATCTATTCAGTTATCCTGTGATGATTTGGGATATATTTTATTTTGGAATGACTATCGATTTCTTCAGTATAACGGAATTATAAAGTGGGCAACGACAACAGATATTTATCTATGTTTGTTTGATTAAAGCCAGAGGTATATGGTATTATATTTCTCAATGTGTCTTTAATTTTCTTTTTAATATTCATGATTGAATCTATATTTGTAGCCAAATTTTCTACATCAGCAATTTGTATATTTTCATATAGCTAATGTTGAGGTCCAGCCTTCTTTACGAATAAATAAATTCTAACAAGAGGATTGTCATAAGTCTTTATCTCTGGTCTTTTAATAGTAATAGATTATAATTTATAACATGACTTTTGGATTCGATCACCCAAATGACTATATATATCCTAAAATATCATAATTTTCCACTTTTATTTGGTTTACATACCACAACCATTTCTACTTTTTTACAAATTAATTTTAAAATACACAAATATTACAAGATTAATATAATCCCTATCCCTCCTGTCAATTTAACAAATAACCTTAAATAATTATTCAACAATTATATTATGGATCAAAATGTCCGATGCAGTATTAGATTGGGAAAGCATTATCCATAAAAATGTCAGAACAAAGGATTACGATGATGCTGGAAACGTCGATGCTGTCGGTGCAGATTATGTGATAATTGCCTCACATGGAGATAGAGATGAGTACCGTTTGCCAAAAAATCAAATAGATGGATTTAATGGTGCAGAGGTATTTTTGAAGATTGGTTTAGGTGAATTACAAAGATATAAAATCTAATACAACTTTATTTTTTTGTTCTTTATCGATTATTTTCTATATATTATAGATGATTACTAATTTAGTAACATCTTCTTTTCTCCCCATTTTTGTCTATTTTCATAATTTCAAGAAGAGTTATTTGTAGAAATTGATTTAAATCGAAACCTATATCATGACATCATTTGTTTTGTCAAATTAAAATACAATTGAGCCTCTCTTTATCCTGATGTTTGGAATAAGAAGAAAAAATAAGGAGGACGATAATCTGTGGAAATTAGAATATATCGATAGTATTTACAAGGTTTACGATTGGGATAGAAATTTGACCGGCTACTTTTTTCCAAATTATGATGTTAACATTGATAATTATTATTCTGATAAATCACTTACTGATCATGAGATAGAAGATAAGATTATAGAGCAAATGAATAAGGAAAAAAAATCCGTAAAGGGAGGGAATCTAATGCTTCCAATGATTAAACTTCAATTACTTGATAATACTGAAGGAATGCATTTGGATTATGTGATAAGCAAATTAGAGGAAAATGCCCAACGAACTAGAATTTGGAAACAATGGATTGAGGATAACTATCAAGAATTCAAAATCATTGGGAGTTCAATTTATACTGCGAGAGAAGATAGAAATATTTTGTCCATTGTTTTAGGTATTGATTCAGAAATGATTTTAGGCGAAAATGAACTTTGTAACGATCTTAGACCCTTATTGAATAGATTACATCAAGGTGAATTAATTTAGCTACTATCATTTAGTTGATGATCATTTTATCAATTTTGCTAATTAGTTAACAGCTCAAAATATCTAGTTTAACAGTAGTTATTGATATTTAATAACTTGTTACATATAGACTCTACTCACTTGATAACTAATACGGGACAATAGGCATAAGTTACAACATCTGTTGCTACACTACCTAGTAACATTTTCTTTAGACCAGAGTTTCCTCTAGTCCCTATAACTATTAGTTCCACGTTTCTTTCTTCTGCATAGTTTAGAATCGATGCTGCAATAGAAAAAGGCGTAGTAATTACTTCTGATTTTACCTTAGTTTTAGCATCAATGTTTGTATTCTTATTTATATGAGCTATTATTTCTTCAAACCATTTTTCTGCTTCCTTTTTGTATTCTTGAAAATAAGATGGAGCAACCATGCCAAACACACCTGAGGAATCACCATGATGAACTTTAGAAGGAACGATGGCTAAAAGAAATAATTCTGACTCATATTTCGAAGTTAAATCTAAAGCATAATTTACTGCATTTCTGGAGTATTCTGATCCATCTATACCTACCAGAATTCTGGAAAACATCTGTTTTTCTATTTGGAACTGCGTTATTATAAAAGTATCTTAGCAAACAATAAAAATCCTTAATTATTTACCTTTTACCATTGTTACAAAGTCTATGAGGCAGGATATGAGTAGTTCACGTAAAATCATAAAGCTAAAAAACAAGAATGTATAGTATGCTTGTTTTTAAGAAATTTATTAAATTATCTATTTTGCATGATAATTTATATAATCTTACAAAAAAGTTATCTAAATATTTATGTTCAATCGATAAAAACAAAAATGTATAAGTATAAGCGTACTTATTAATTTTTATGCATGTATTTGATACTAGTATCGTAGAACATATAGAGATTAAGATGATTCGACCCTCACAGTTTTCTATTAGAGATAAATTTAATGATTATCAAGAGGTAGAATCACTCATTTCGAGTATCAAAGAACATGGACTACTTCAACCTATTCTGATACGCCCTTATCAGAATAATTTTGAAATAGTTGCTGGCCATCGTCGATTCTATGCGTGCAAATCTCTCAGGTGGCGACATATCCCGTGCAAGATTCGGGAAATGAATGACAAACAGGCATTTGAAATTCAATTAACTGAAAATATTCAGCGAAAATCTATGAGTGTGCTAGAGGAAGCTGAGGCCTTTAGAAAATATGTGCAAGATCTAGGCTGGGGGGGTGTTACTGAACTGGCCAAGAAAATAGGAAAAAGTGAGGAATATGTTTCTCATAGAATTCAATTACTCAAACTTCCTCAGGATATCAAGGAAAAAATCATGCTAAACAAACTAAGCGTAAGTCAAGCGCTTGAATTAACAACTCTTTCTTCAGGTAACATTCTCCAATTTGCCGATCATATTATAGAAAATGAATTGACAGTACGACAAATTAGAGAGGTAAAGTCAGTATTTTCTAAAAAGGGGCTTTCAGGGGATGATCTGGAATTAATTGCTAACGAAAATATTAATCTTAAGAACATTAAAACTTTAAAAATAACTAAAAAAACAACCCTAGCACTAAAAATAACTCTTGCTAGGATAGATAGCATCATAGAGGAGGTGCAACTGAACTTTGAACCAGAACAAAGTACTGATGTCATAAGTTTTCTGATGGATATGAGACTTAAAATTCACTCCTTAATAGACGACACGATTAGATTCAAAAATATTAAAATTAATAAAACAACAAAACACTTGAAAGGTTAAATTTGCTGTTAATCGATTCAATAATCTAGATCAATTTATAATTAATTGGTTAGTTGGCTACCGTCCAATGAATGGTGGCATCCATTCATTTAGGAACTTTTTGTATTCTTTTTCGGTATGGGTGAATGCATTAAGAGTAGGTTCCTTTAGAGGAGAAAAGTCATATACCTCATAAGTCTGAATGATATCTCCAAACAAATTTCTATAAATGTCGCTCTCCTCATCTGCAACTTCTGGAGACGCAAACACTTGGATGGTGATCCAATCATATCCTCCCCTCGTTCTTCCTGAAAACAATACAAAAGGAGCATCTTCAAGATATTTCTTTAATCCCTCAACTCTGCTTCTTAGATGCTGAGAAGGCCTAAAAGTAACTAAAACAACTCTAATTATCTTATGACTAACCTTTTTAGTATCTATAGATATTGTGTATCTTGATATTATCTTTTCGTCTTCAAGTGTTTTAATACGCGAATCAATTTCCTCTAGACTTAAATTATGACCATAATTTCTTAAAAAATCCCAGATTTCGTTCAAGTCCTGCCTGGCGTCTTTACTCAAAGCAGAAAGAATCAACTCGTCAACTAAATCTATCATTGGTTTAATATTACAAAATTAATATCAAATTATATATAGTTTAGAACTTTAATTTCGAGGTAATTGTAGCCTGTTTTGTACATGATGCTATAGAAAAATCCCTTTCTGCCGATATTGACCTAAGAATCAAGATTAACTTAAATAAATCAATTTAACTTTAACTTACAATTGTCATTCATATTACCCCAAGAAATTGGTTATCTGATCTTTATTGGGGGTGGTTTGATAATGACGGTGCTAGTATTATTGCTTATTTTTGTAGATACCAAATGGCTTGGGACAAGAAAGACATACGAGTGGTTTTCTACAGCTGGGAGAAATATCAAGAGTGGTTTATTAGCATCATCTATTATTTCTGCTTGGATTTGGGCTGCTACCCTTTTAGAATCGTCCACCGTTGCTTACAAGTACGGGATTGGTGGACCTTTTTGGTATGCAGCAGGAGCGAGTATCCAGCTAATTCTTTTTGCTGTAATTGCCTTGGAGTTGAAAAAAAGGGCACCATTCTCTCATACTTTTACAGAATTTCTATATCTTAGATTGGGAAAGTTTGGTCATAAGGTATTTTTGCTTTTTGCACTGCTGGCCAATTTTATTGTGACTGCCATGCTCGTTTTGGGAGGTGCTGTAGCCTTGAATACTTTAACTGGAATCGATATTACAATAGCTTGTTTTGTGATTCCTTTGAGTATTATGATATACACATACTTTGGAGGTTTGAAGGCTACTTTCTTTGCAGACTATCTAAACACTTCTCTGATTTTTGCTGTAATACTAGTACTAGTAACGAGCATATATTTCTTTAATCCACAGATAGGCGGAATTACAGGATTGTTTGAGAGTCTGCAATTGGCAAGCGTAATTAATCCCGTAGAGGGCAACTCGGGAGGCTCCTTCCTTACTTTAGCTTCAATCGGCGCCCTTATTTTTGGGATAATTAATATAATTGGAAATTTTGGAACTGTTTTTGTTGGCCAGGCTTTCTGGCAGAGAGCCATTGCTTCTCGTCCCAAATCTCTTATTAAGGGATTTTTTATTGGCGGATTGGTTTGGTTTGCTATCCCGTTTGTTCTTGCAACGTCTATAGGACTTGCAGGGATCGCATTGCATTTGGACCTCTCATCATCTGAAGTTAGCCATGGTTTGGTTGCTCCTATAACCATCTCCACACTCCTTGGAGAGGTCGGCGCGATACTTATACTGACCATGCTTTTTACTGCAGTGACATGCGCGGGGTCAGCGGAGCTTGTTGCATTCTCTTCATTATTTACCTTTGATGTATATCGAACCTATTTCAAACCATCTGCTTCTGGTAGACAATTAATGCGGGTATCAAAATATTCAGTCTTAGCGTTTGGGTTTGGGATAGGATTTCTCTCCCTCTCCCTATTTTCCATGGGACTGAATTTACAATACATCTACCTGTCAATGGGCATTTTAATTGGCTCTGCGGTTGGGCCTATTTCATTATCTTTAATATGGAAAAAAACCAACAAAACCTCTGCATCTCTTTCTGCACTATTTGGCCTTTTAGCTGGTATTTTTGTATGGTTTTTTTCGGCATATACTCTGTATGGGGACATTTCTGTCTCGTCTACCAGCCATGATATTCCACTTCTATTAGGTAATCTGACATCTTTTATAACTGGTTTTGCCTTTGTAATTTTGGGTAGTTTGATCAAACCTGACAACTTTAATTTTAATATTACAAAACAACGAATTGTGGTTGTAGATGAAAGGGTCAGGTCATTAATCAAGGAGGATAACGATGAGACGCTCTTAAAAAAGAGAACATTATTTGGATACAAGTACGGTATCATATTTACCCTCGTATTAGTTATAATTTGGCCTTTACCTTTGTTTTTTTCAGGATATGTTTTTTCTTTTGACTTTTTCTTATTTTGGATATTGCTAAGTATAATTTGGACCGTGGCAGCTGCTTGTTTTCTCATCTTTAAACCACTTATTGAATCTAAAAGAGAAATTTCAACGGTCCTGTCAAATCTTGCAATCCTTCTTAGGTCTAAGGTTATATTCAGAACCAATAGAGGTATGCTACTATCTTCTCCCCATAGCACCGTAAATTCTACTTTGGAAAATTCTACTGGTACAAATTACAAACGAATTCTCGTAGCTGTAGATGGTTCGATGCCCTCCATAAGGGCATTGGATTATGCTACTCACTTTTTTAAGTCGGATTCCATAATATACGCTTTATACGTTATTGAATGGTCCGATGATTCGGAAGAGAATACTGAATACGACACAGAGCTATTAAAGAGAGTTGAAAAAGAAGGACGGCTAATATTATCAAGTATTCTTATAAAGAATTCAAGGCGATGTGAAAGAATAGTAAAAGTCGGAGACCCAGCAAATAGAATTATCAAAACTGCTCATGATCTTAATGTAGATATAATCGTTTTGGGAATGCGCGGATTAGGACATGCCGGCGACTTTGGTCATATAACGAGAAAAATATTGTCCAAATCAAATAAGCCTGTATTGTTGCTAAATTAATTCAATTTCATCAAGTGTTCTATATTAATAAACTGATATTCAATACAAATTGTTAAACAATACCTGTACAGATTCCTTCTATGGGCATACCCACATTTACGTCAGGAGATCCAATTCTGGATTTTTTCTATATCCTGTTTAATGGCATATCTCAAGTTCCTCTAATAGCTTCACCAGTAACTGGTATTTTTATCCTTGCAGGAGTGCTATTAGCTTCTCGAAAAGCTGGAGTCATGATGGTGGCCGCTGGGTTGATTGGAGCAGGAATGGCAATATTGTTAGGTGCCGATTTCGGGCTAGTCACATTCGGTCTGTTTGGATATAACTCCATCTTAACTGGAATGGCCTTTTGGTCAGGACCTTTTGTAAAAGCTAATAGAGCGACACTGACTATTTCGATTTTCGGAGCAGCTGTCACCGCGGTTGTTTGGATGACTTTTGCACATCTTATGGGAGATATATTTAGTCCAGATCTAGACGGTGGAATAGCAAATTCTGTTGCCATTCCTGGGTTTACATCATCATTTATCTTTACTACTTGGGCAATGATGTATGCTAGTAAGCGATATGGACATGACATTTGGCCAGAAGTTCCTCAAGTTAAAGAAGAAAAAATTGCAGGAAGTGATAATCCGGTTCAACTAAAAGATGAAAACTTCAAATGGACGGCTAAAGAGTTTATCAAAGCTACTCTCAATGGTGTATCTCAAGTTACTTTTGTTGAGAACTGGAAGACTGGTATATTTTGGGTTGTAGGACTTACTTTAGCTTTTGAATTAGCGCCACTTATAACTGGTGTTCAGGATAGGCCTTGGTTTACGAACGCGTATACTTCACAGTGGAATGAATTTTCGCCTTTATATCTTGCTGGTCTCATGGCTTTTATAGGCTCTGCAATCGGTGCAGCACTATCCATATTGATGAAATTACCCACACAAGAAACGAGGATTGGTTTACATGGTTTTAATCAAGTATTGGTGATGATTGCATTAACCAGCTTTATACCTCTCACATGGCAAACTTTCTTAATGGCTGTACTTGCTACCGTTGCTTGTTCTGTAGTCGTGATGCCTGCACTTCAACGGTTCTTTGGCCAATGGGGACTACCTGCACTTACCGGACCCTTTGTATTTACCGCGTGGGTGTGGTTAATAGCAATATACGGATTCACCAATATTCCTGCAGGACTCGGTTGGTCTAGGCCTGGTTAATAGCAATCTACGGATTCACCAATATTCCTGCAGGACTCGGTTGGTCTAGGCCTACTTGGTCCCCATCCAAGGGGAATCCAAAATCAATTCACTTTTTATTTAGTCATTGATGAATTAAAGTAACCACATCAATCCACAAACAAATTCACTTTTATTCCGATCCTGATCTATTGTGTTTATACTATATCTTTTCAATTAAAGTAATATTTCTCACAAATTAACTTACAATGTTGTCTGACATCGAGGTAGATTTAGCTAAGATTAGATCCAATCCCACTGTTTCTGATACACAAAAAATCAAAATGTTTTATGATTTGATGAAAGAGCGTGATATAGAGCCTATCGTATTAAGGCTTTCTGGATATGTGAAACAAAAACCTATGAAGGTAGATTACCTTCTTACATTTACTCCAAGTAGAATTATTTTGATGAGGAAAAGCTTTATTCGCAAACTAACTGATCCTGGTTTTGGTGCTGGACTTGGACCCTACCTTTACTTTGTGTTGTCAAAAAAGATCGAATATTCTGATATTAAGAAAAAGGATTCCTCTGTTTTAAAAGACAGTCAACATTCGCAGGAGGAAACTTCAATACCTTACAAAGATATTACAAAATTTGTATTATATCCTGACACGAAAACTTTGGTTTCAAATATGCTCGGAACTGCAATAAGGGAAAATGTATTGATAATTCATACAAAAGAAAAAAAATATGAATTGATTCTCCCCACGGGCAAGAATGGCAAATATGAAAAAATATTATATTGGTTAAAGATGTGTTTACCTGTTAAAATCGCAGCTAAGTAAATTAACGAATTAGTCGACGTCGACTAAATCAAAATTGGAATTGTAATTGTTCATATATATTGATTATTATTTTGAATTTTAAAATAATTCACTACGTTTGTTATATGTGAATTAAACATGATGTTAGTTCCAAGAGAAATTGAAAAGATGATGATTTGGACGGCTGCCCAAATCGCTGAGGGAAGAAAGAACAAAGGAATAAAACTAAACTATCCAGAATCAGTTGCTTATATAGCCAATTATATTGTAGAAGGCGCTCGTGAAGGAAAATCTGTAGCTGAATTAATGACATCTGCGAGAAATATTTTAAAAAGAACAGATGTTATGGAAGGAGTACCTGAAATGATTCATACAGTACAAGCCGAAGCAACGTTTCCAGACGGTACAAAGCTCGTCACTGTTCATGATCCGATTCAATAGGTGGAAATGAAGATGATGACGACGATCCGATTTATATCAAAATTGATTGTAAATGGAGGTTTTGATTTACAATGATACCGGGAGAATATGTTTTATCTGAAGGAGATGTTCTATGCAATGAAAACAGAAAGACTATCAAGATTACTGTAAAAAATACCGGTGATAGACCGTCCCAGATTGGTTCACATACGCACTTTTTTGAAGTAAATAAAGTCCTCGATTTTCCAAGAGAACAAACCTTTGGTTATAGGCTGAACATCCCGGCCGGGACTTCTATACGATTTGAACCCGGTGATTCAAAAGAAGTTGAGCTTTGTGAATTAGGTGGTTCAAGAGTATGCTTTGGATTTAATGGATTAACTATGGGAAGTATGAAATCTGGTAATATAAAAAAATCTGCATTTGAAAAAGCCAAGTTCTATGGCTTTAAAGGAATGGGTAATAATTAGGAGAGGATGTAATTGGTTCTAAAATTAACTAAAAAACAATATACTGACCTATATGGTCCAACTAAAGGAGACAAGATTCGATTAGGCGATACTGATCTCATGATCGAGGTTGAAAAAGATCTTATATCCCATGGAGATGAGTGCGTTTTTGGCGGTGGTAAAACAATTCGTGATGGCCTAGCTCAAACTCCTGGTGTCACCAATGCTGCTGGAGCTTTGGACTTTGTTATCACAAATGCAGTAGTTTTAGATCCCGTATTGGGTATAGTAAAGGGAGATATCGGTATCAAGGATGGTAAAATTGCAGGCATAGGGAAAGCAGGAAATCCGTTAACAATGGATGATGTCGATAGAAATCTTGTAATATCAGCATGTACAGAGGCAACAGCAGGTGAGCATACTATTTGTACACCAGGGCACTTTGATACACACATACACATGATTTCACCTCAGCAGTATCTCGATGCCATTAGTAACGGTATATGCAACATGATAGGTGGTGGTACTGGTCCTGCAGATGGTACCAATGCTACTACATGTACGCCGGGTGTATTTAATATTAGTAGGATGTTAGAGGCAGTTGAAGATACTCCTATGAACTGGGGATTCTTAGGAAAAGGTAACGATTCTCATCCCTCTTTGGCCACTCAAATGGAGCAAATTGAGGCAGGTGCATGTGGATTAAAAGATCATGAAGATTGGGGAACCACGCCTGCGGTTTTGGATGCCTCTCTTCGTGCAGCAGACTTAACAGATACTCAGGTTGCAATCCATACAGATTCAATAAACGAATGTGGATTTCTTGAGGATACAGTCAATGCAATTGATGGACGAGCTGTCCATACTTATCATACTGAAGGAGCTGGTGGAGGTCACGCACCAGATATCATGGCCATTGCAGCAGAACCAAATGTATTGCCTTCGTCAACCAATCCAACCAGACCATTTACTGTTAATACAATTGATGAACACCTTGATATGCTCATGTTCTGCCACCATCTTAATCCTGCAGTTGCAGAGGACGTCGCATTTGCAGATTCAAGAATTAGAGCCGAAACTATTGCAGCAGAAGACGTCTTACATGATGAAGGAATTCTTAGCATGTACTCCTCTGATAGTCAGGCTATGGGTAGAATCGGCGAAGTAGTAATACGCGCATGGCAAACAGCAGATAAAATGAAAAAGATGAAAGGAAAGCTAAAGGATGAAGAAGGAGACAATGATAATTTAAGAGCCAAACGCTACATTGCAAAGACAACTATAAATCCAGCTATTACTCATGGTGTTTCTAATTATCTAGGTTCGCTTGAGGTAGGAAAATATGCTGATATCGTAATGTATAACACCCCATTCTTTGCAGCAAAACCAAAAATGGTCTTTAAAGGTGGATTTATTGCTTGGTCTATAATGGGAGATCCAAATGCTTCTATCCCGACACCTGAACCAGTATTTTATAGACCTATGTTTGGTGCCATGGGACGTGCCGTAAAGAAGACATCATTTACATTCATGTCAAAGAAATCAATATCTCTAGGCGTTCCCGAGAAATTAGGTTTAGAAAAAACTGTATTGCCAGTAAGCAATTGTAGAAGCATCGGAAAGAAAGATATGCTGTGGAACGATAAGACACCAGAAATTAAGATCGATCCTGAGACATATGAAGTTAAGATTGATGGACAAATTGCTACTGTAGATCCCGCAAAGGAATTAACCTTAGCACAGAGATACTTTATGGCGTAATTTCAGCCACTCTTTTTTCTACTTTCTACTTTCTATTTGCAACTTTCTGATCTGATACATTTATCTCCTGGTCTTTAAATCTAAAAAATATGTCTTCACAAAATTTTGGAGTTTGGAAGCCAATTGCTGAAAACGTGGAATTTAATGCTTTGGAATCTAATTCTAATGCCGTAATGGCTGTAGCAGATACTGTTAGAACTACATTGGGACCAAAGGGTCTTGATAAGCTTTTGATAGATCAATCAATGAATAGACACGTATCTAATGATGGTGTTACCATATTATTATCGCTAAGAGCCATCCATCCAGTGGCTAGAATGATCGTAGAAATTGCAGAAAGACAAGAACAAAAAGTTGGAGATGGAACTACAACAGCAGTTATTCTTGCCGCTGAAATGATAAAAGAAGGCAAGAGGCTTATTCGTGAACTTGCAGTTCATCCTACCAAGGTTGTTGAAGGGATAGATAGCGGTATAAAGCATTCCTGCGACTTGTTGGTGAAAAGCGCTAAAAAAATAAAACTTAGCGATCCTGAGCTTGATCAGATTGTTAAAACAAGTCTATCTTCCAAACTAGATGGTCGCGTCCTATACAAAATTGTGGTTGATGCTCTGCGTACCGTAGGAAAGGATGCGATTTACAATGGTCAGTATGATTTTGATAAAGCAATCAAAGTGATAAGAAGAGTTGATGTTGAAGACAAGATTTTTAATGGAATTGTATTGGAAAGAAAAAGAATTGATCCTGAGCTACCAAATAAAGTAGATAATTCAAGGATTCTTATTTTGAAATTAGATCTAAAACCTGTAAAGGAATCTTGGATCAAAGAAAATAGCAAATATCAAGATATTCTTACTATGGAAAAGGATCGACTCGAAAAATCTAAGAGAATTGTTGATGCAATAGTAGCAACCGGTGCAAATACTCTCTTTATAGCTTCGCCTGAAGTCGATCAAATAATTGAAGATTTATTTGTATCAAAGGGATTGTTTGCAGTACATATATCGAATGAGGAAATTGAGTATTTATCAAGATACACAGGTGCAAAACCCGTACGAACTTTAGACGATCTGAAAAATAATGATATTATTGGCGTATCTGAAAAAATATACGAAGATGAGGACAATGGAATTATCTATTTAGAAAATGGCAACGGAAAAAAGATTATAACAATCTTGATTTCAGGATCTACAAAGGAAACATCTTTGGAGAGGTGGAGATCCACAATCGATGGAGTAAATGCTGCAGAAGCAGCCCTAAATTATGGAGTAGTTCCAGGCGGAGGTGCTGCAGAATTACATATCATTGAAAAAATCAAACAACTAAAGCTCAATGGGTTGGAGCAAGTAGGACTTGAAGTAGTAACCTCTGCGTTAGAAAGTATTATGAGACAAATATTAACAAACGCTGGATTCAATGGTTTGGAAAAGGTAATGAATGCTAAAGCATCACCTGATGGATACGGGGTAGATATAGATAGTGGAGAAATAGTAGATATGGTATCAAAAGGTGTACTTGACCCTGTTTTGGTAAAAACCATGGCATTGGAAGCTTCTGGGGAGATGGCAAAATCTGTACTCAGAATAGATAAGAATTTAGCTGCAGATGATCTCAACCCTCAAGCTTTATCGGATTCAAAAAGGTGAGTGTTGTTGCAAATTAGGCATTGTACCGAAAAATCCAATGTTGATGATTCTTTGCTAATAATCGATCCTACACGAATCAGACATGTAATTGTTAAATCGGGAAAATTATCATTGATCTCTGGTTATATAGATCCCAAGTCTCATCTTAATTTAGATTATCCATATCATTTGGTAAAAAAATGCATTGTAGCTGAAAAATTCGAAATTGGATCAAAAGTCGAAATGTCGGATGCGGGATTTATGTTTGCAGAATTGGATCCTGCAAAATATGGACACTATGGCAAATATGATTACACCCAAAATCTGCAGAACATGATAAATGCTGTGAAAAAAATAAGGGATACCAAAGCAATTTCTAAAAATAACTAGCACTGAATCAAGTTTTTTCTTTATAATCTATTAAAATTGTTTTTATTGATAAGATTGAATTCTATATGTTATCTTATGTTAACCGTTACGACTATTGTAGGAAATGTAAAAAACAATCTGGACTTGAAAAAAAAATATGAGGAGTCATTAAAGAAAAATACTCTTGAAACCATAACAATACAGAGATCTGAAACTGAAAAAGTTAGGATGAGAAAGGTTTCAGACAAGGGAACGGATGTGGGATTTATTTTGCCATCTCGGACCCATTTGAGAGATGGCGATGTGGCATTTTTAGATGATACTCGAATGATAATAATAAAATTATCTCCAGAGCTTGTTGCTATTCTGAATATTAGGGAGAACGTTCATCCTCGTAGTGATGATGATGAAGACAGTAGTGGCACTGAACATCGCCATCGCCATCGCCATCACCCCGATCTTACAAATGTTGCAATTAAAGTTGGTCATACTATTGGAAACTTACATAGACCGTTGAAAATTGATAAAGATGATATTATATTTCCTATTCAAACTCCTGATGAGATAAATCTGTTCTTGAGACTATTGTCTGATCTAAAAAACCATATAGAAATTCGTACAGAAACTCTTATTTTTGAACCTGACCAAGGATTTGATGTCCATGCACACTGATGAGAACGAGAAACTACTTTCACCATCCAATACCGTATCTATAGAGGATCTAAGTTTTTTACAGTTAGCTGATTCTTTTTTTCCAACTGGGTTATATACCACTTCCAACGGATTGGAACAACTCTTTTATGATAAAAACAGAAAAATTTCATATAGTGAAATTTTGGATTTTGTAAAGGCCTATCTTGTTCAACAGATAGGGCCCACTGATTGTTGTGTAATAGGGAATGTGTATAGCTTTATTCAAAAGAAGGATTTTTCGTCGCTTTTAGATCTAGATAATACATACTATTTCATGAGATTAGTAGATGAAACACGTTCTGCCTCGACTAGATCGGGCATTCAATTCTTGAGATGTGTTTCTACATTCATTCGAGAAAATGAATATCTGACTTTTTATTCAAAGAGCATAAAAGATGGCCTAGCAAAAGGCGTTTTTCCTGTGTCTTATGCAATAGGATGTAATTCTTTGAATCTGCCGAAGGATAGGTCGGGTTTGATGTTATCCTATGGTTTTGTCGTCAGTATTATAGGGGCGGCTCTTAGATTAGGCATACTTCAACATTTTGAAGGTCAAATGATGATAGATGATTTAAAGCCTGTAATACTATCTACGGTTTTAAATAATATCGAACAACCTGCTGATGAAATGTGGCAGTTCATTCCACATCTTGATATAATCCAAATGCATCATGAGCAAATGGATTCAAAAATGTTTATAACTTGATTTTTTCAATTTATCTCTTGTGGCACTTTCAAGAATTCCTAGGATTGGCATAGGAGGGCCTGTCGGTTCAGGTAAAACAATGTTAATTGAACAATTAGTACCTATTTTAAAAAAGGGTGGATATAATGTCGGAATCATTTCTAATGATGTAGTTTCCAGGGAAGATGCTGACAGGATGAGAAAAAATCTTGCCACGGAAAGAGGACTAATGCCAGAAGATCTTGTAATAGGAATAGCAACAGGAGGTTGTCCTCATACTGCAGTCAGAGAAGATCCGTCAATTAATATTTCTGTAGTCGAGGAAATGGAATCTAAACATCCAGATCTTGATTTAATAATAATAGAAAGTGGTGGTGATAATATAACTACCACCTTTAGTCCAGCACTTGCAGATTATTTCATATATATTATAGACGTTTCTGGAGGTGATAAATATCCTAGAAAACGTGGTCTTGGAATAGAAACATCGGATCTGCTAGTTATTAACAAAATAGATATCGCATCATTTATTGGCGCTGACCTGAGTATTATGGAACGAGATGCAAAGATAGTTCGAAACAATAAACCATATGTCTTTGTAAATAGCAAGACTGGCCAAGGCGTGGAAAAAGTCGCAGAGCAGATAATAAAAGATGTATTGTTCGACGCACCGCCCAAATCAGTTGCCGTCAATTGAAATTTTTGTGATTTCATGAGTGTGTATAATCTTTCTTATTGTACTCCAGACAAAATCCCTTCTGAGGTATTGAATTATGATAGTACTTTGGAGCAGATGGGTGTGGGAAAATCCGGCAAATTGGGTATTTTGCAACTAAAATTAGAAAATGATCCTATAATTCACAAAACTACAATAAAATATCAGCACTATAAGGTACCTCTTTGTATAAAACGGGCAATGTATCTTGAGGAGACTTGCCCTGAAATGGCTTATATCTATATAATATCTCCTTCTGGCGGCATCTTACAAGGTGATAGATTTAGAATGGATATTTCACTTTCAAATTCGGCCAAATCTCATGTTACTACACAGAGTGCTACCAGAATTTATAAAATGAACAAGAATTTTGGAACCCAAATAATAAACTTGAACGTCGATAAGGATTGCTATCTTGAATATATCCCTGATCAGATAATCCCATTTAGGGATTCTAGATTCTATCAGGTATCAAATATCAAGGTTCATGATGAAGCAACATGTATTTACTCTGAGATTTTAACTCCTGGTAGAGTTGCAAGCAATGAATCGTTTGAATATGATATTTGCTATATGAAAGTCAAATCAGTTAATCAGTATGATAAACTAAGGCTAATTGATATAGCAAAAATAGAACCTAAAAGAGAAAATGTAAAATCTTTTGGAATATTAAATAACTATGATGTGTTGGGAAGTGTCTATATCTTAACTCCAAA
The DNA here is from genome assembly GCF_900696045.1 of Candidatus Nitrosocosmicus franklandus. Taxonomy (GTDB): domain Archaea; phylum Thermoproteota; class Nitrososphaeria; order Nitrososphaerales; family Nitrososphaeraceae; genus Nitrosocosmicus; species Nitrosocosmicus franklandus_A. The sequence continues at coordinate 1,297,634 of NZ_LR216287.1, read as the reverse complement.
GGATAAGTTAAATAATATTCAGAGTGAAATATTGGAGTCCTTATCTAAGACAAAGAGTGTTATTGGCGGGTGCACAAAACTACCTAATGAAAATGGGGTACTTGTCCGCATGCTTGGTTCGTTTGTTGAAGATATAAGAAACTTGATTTATTCAATTGTTGGCATTTTGCGTCGAAATGTCTTAAACATTTCATTTAGTGGAATGCGAAAAATCTAATTTTTTTGGTGATATAAAAGTTTTTTATCTGATAAAATTGTAAATCTTGTATTACAAAAATTTAATCTGATTCTTTATAATAAAACTTGATGTTAAAATCTCTTCTTAAAAATTCAAAGACAACTCTTTGTATGACGTTCGCAATGGCCTTATTGTCTCTTTTGTTTATATCTGCAAATATTGAAGTCAATAAAAGCTCTTTTGCACTAAACAAGACGTTGAACGTAGTTACTTCTGTATCTCCTATTACCAATATCGTGAAAAATATAGGAGGTGACAGGATAAGCCTCACAGGTCTAGTTCCAGAGGGCGTGAATTCCCATACCTATGAACCAGTACCATCTGATATCGTGAAACTAAGTAATGCAGATCTTGTGATCATAAATGGGCTCTATCTGGAAGATCCGATGGAACGAATAGTAAATACATCATTAAATACCAATCCCGATATCCAATTACTCAAACTTGGGGATAATGCCATAACTCCTGATGAATGGGTGTTTGATTTTAGCTTCCCGCGAGATCAAGATCATCCTAATCCGCATCTATGGCTTAATCCAGTATATGCCATGAAATTCGCCAATCTAACCAAAGATAAGTTGATTGAAATGGATCCTAACAACACTGATTACTACACGGAGAATGCTGACAAGTATATTACACTATTAAAACAATTAGATGAAGGAATAAAAGAAGCAACTCAAACCATACCTCCGGAAAATAGGAAATTAATTACATATCATGATTCTTGGGCATACTTTGCTCCTAGGTATAATATGACTGTAATGGGTGCAGTACAACCGTCAGACTTTTCAGAACCATCGCCACTTGATATTGCAAAATTGATTGATCAGATCAGAGCAGAAAATGTTTCAGCTATATTTGCTTCCGAAGTCTTTTCTAACCGAATTGTGGATCAAATAGCAGATGAAGCCAACATCGAAATAGTACAAACTCTACGCGATGATGCTTTACCAGGTAATCTGACTGATCCTAACCATACCTATGTCGGAATGATGCTTGAAAATATGAAAAACATGATTGTTCCATTGGGAGGAAATATTAGTAGTCTTTCTGATATAAATCCGGCAAATACCTATACCGACACTCCTTAAACCCTCTTTAAAATATTAATAAGCTACCCATTCAATACCTTTCATGTGGGCTCCTTCGAATGCCTAAGAATCACTGGTTTATCCTATGGATTTTCGTATCATGATTTTGTTATAGAAGGAGTTAACTTGACTATTCCAAAAGGACGATTTGTGTCTATAGTGGGTCCTAGTGGATCTGGAAAAACCACTCTGCTAAAACTATTGTGTGGGATTTATGAACCATGGAACGGAGATATAGAATATATCTGTAATAATGATCGTGATTCGATCTTTTATCATCCTTCTATTGGTTACGTTCCTCAAATAGAAACTATTGATTGGAACTTTCCAGTTTCTGTTCAAGAAGTTATTGCCATGGGATCATGGAATTACAAGAGTTATCTTCCATGGATCGACAAGAAATTAAAAAATCAAATCAAAGATGTGTTAAGAATATTGGGTTTGGGTGGATATGAAAAAAGGCATATTAGAGCTCTTTCTGGTGGTGAACAACAACGAGTATTTTTGGGTAGAGCCTTGATTAGAAATCCTGATGTTCTCATTTTAGATGAACCAACGACGGGCCTTGACTATGTATCTAGAGAGAAGATATTTGACATACTAAAGAACCTCAATAACAATGGTATGACTGTGATTTTGTCCACACATGACATAACACACATAGCTAATCGTTCTCCTTGGGTAGTATGTTTTAACAAATATGTTATTGCAGAAGGCCCTCCACAGGATGTTCTTAAGGAAGAGAATCTTTTAAAAACATATGGATTAGCAGATTACAGACCTTAGTTACAAGATATATATGATTGATCTTTTACTACCTTTTCAATACGAGTTTTTTATTAAAGGGATAATAGTGTCTGTTTTGCTTGGTGGTATTTGTGGGTTAGCAGGAGTATACATTATATTGAGAGGTTTAAGTTATGTTGGTCATGGGCTTTCTCATGCTGCATTTGGTGGGGCAATTGTTGGAAACATAGTTGGAATAAATTACTATATCGGAGCTATTATTTGGAGTTATCTTGCATCGTTTATTATTTATGAAATTAGTAAAAGAAACAAAATTAAACCAGATGCAGCAATAGGATTGGTTACAACGGCCATTTTTGCATTTGGAGTGTTACTTGTAAGCATGACAGACAGGTATACAAGAAATTTTGAGTCATTATTGTTTGGAAATATTTTGGCAATAACTGAACAAGATCTGTATGTTATTGTTTCAGTTACACTCCTCTCAAGCGCATTCTTCTTCTTTTTACACAAACGACTAGTTTTTTCATTTTTTGATAACGAAAGTGCCAAAATTAGTGGTATTAGAACGTCACATATAGAATTGCTATTTTCATTTGTCCTGGCCACAGTTATAATAGTTTCAATGTCATCAATTGGAGTAACGTTACTAGCCTCTGTAATAGTAGGACCTGCAATTTCTGCACGCATGCTTTCAAATAATTTTTCTAATGTGGTGTTCTTGTCTATAATAATCGGTTGTGTGGCTTCTTTTTCAGGAATGTATGCAAGTTTCTTTTTGGATTCTTCCTCAGGTCCAACAATTGTCATGTTCGTAACACTAGCTTTTGGCATTACCGCTTTGTATGCTTTGTTCAAGAAAATTTATCATTCCCATAGCCACGGCGGGATTTCTCATTCCCATCCCCATATACACACGGATGAACACAGGCATGAGCATACTCATCGTTAAACAATATTATGAACAAGAGAAAGATACAATTTATTGATAATATATAAAACCTTTCAAATTCAAATTATGTCTGTATGTATATACAACAACTTAAATTGAGTTTACATCCTTGCATATACATAATCTTTTTACTTATGAAGAGTGATTAGGCCTTCATTTTTATTTGTAGATGACGATCCTTATTAACGAATCAGCATCAATAACCCCATTACCTAATTTCCATAATAAGATGTGATCAATTATTGCTTATGTCGATTATTTTTATGTGTCTTATGCTATGCTAACTTTTCTAATCCTTTAAAGAAGGTAAACCCTGCAAAGGTTATACCTGCCATGACTTTTGAGAAAAAGTCATTTTCGTACAGATTTACGGATATATTCTTTCCCCCACTCTTTAATGATTTCATATATGTCTGTTTTGTAAATTCATCAATCACCTTTGCCAGATCTCCACTTACTAAATAGTTATTCAACAACCCTACGTATTCATCACTTCCCACTGATATTATCTGTGCCTTTATTTCATAGTCAAATTTTTCTTTCGGATTTGTTCCATGAATATAACGTTCTGCTATACTGTCTGCTAAATAACGTGCTTGCCTTACTGCTATTTGTGCTAACGGTGGATATAACTTCCCTTTTGAATCTTTCATAGCTGCCAGATCTCCTATGGAATAAATATTTTTATACTGATTCGTTTGACAATATTCATTAACAATAATTCTACCATCATTGGTTTTATCGATAGCTGGTTCTATGTCTATATTATACCCTCTTACACCTGCAGTCCATATTATTAAAGATGACTTTATCTCTAAACCATCCTTTAAAAATAGCGTATTTTGGTCAACCCTTTCTACTAGTGAATTATGAAAAATCCTTATTCCTTTTTCTTTGAGGATTTCTTCTGTTTTATTCTTAACTCTTATGTCCCATCCTGGCAAAATCGTTGAAGTTGCTTCGATTATATTTATCTTGATATTGCTTTTGTTAGGTGAGGCATTTATCGTTTCAGCTAAAGCACTTCCAAGACTTATTCCAGTAGCACCTGCACCTACTATTACTATATTGTGTTTCTTGTTTTCAGCTTCATCTATTATTCTTAAAATGTGATTGTGAATAATGGAAGCATCGTATATCGATCTTAAAGGGAGGGTATACTTGTCGGCACCAGGTATGTTAAAGTATTTGGTTGATGATCCCAAACAAACTATCAATTCATCGTATTTTAATTCGCCTGATTTTAAGAGTATGGTGTTTTTGTCAGGTAATATTTTTTCTATGTCCCCTTGAATAAAATTGATATTTTTACCCTGTATTAAAGATGAAATTGGAATTTTTAATTGCTCGGCTGTTCTATAACCCGAGGCTACCAGATGTATTTCTTGCATTAATTGGTGGTAATTGTTTCTATCTACTAGTATTATTTCAGTCGTGTACTTGTCTAATTTTGATGAAAGGTTTGTGCTGAGAAATATGCCTGCATAACCTGCCCCTAAAATTACAATCCTTTTTTTTGTCATCGACATCTACCTTAACCTTTCACTCAATCTTGCTATCAGTTGAATACTCTTCATTTTTCGATTTAACCTTTTTTATTAAAAATTCTATTACTAGGAAGAATAAAATTGAAGTTGCTATGCTTGGAATGGTTGATCCTATGTTTAAACTCACATCCGTTACTTGTAAACCCGATAGTGGTGATAAAATGAAATAAGTGACGCTTCCGGCAATAAATGCAAGAAATGATGATATCTTTATCCGATGGGTCTTTTCATAGAATTTTTCTACAGATATTTTTTTCCTTTTTATGATGTAATAATCTGTCAACACAATTGCAAACAGTGGTGCAAATAATGCCCCTATTATCAATAAGAAACTCTCATACTGTTGAATGGGAATAAGATTGGCCAACAAAACTCCTAATGTTGTGAAAAAAATAACAAGATACTTGTAATTTATCTTGTTGTAAATATTCTTAAATGACATAGCAGAGGAGAAAATATTAGCGAAAACATTGTCTACTTCATCAACTATTAATACCAATAGAAAAAACCCATAAAAGAATGTTTGAATAGCAACGAGTATTGCAAATATGTCGCTAATACCCAACAAGAATCCAATTACATAAAAAAGGGAATTTGTAATTGAAAATCCGATAAATGTTCCATAGAATGCATTTTTACTATTTTTGGCAAATCTATTATAATCTGCCACCAAAGGCAGCCAAGATAAAGGCATAGCAATTACCAAATCTAAAGAATTAAAAAAGCTAAAATTCGCAGCAGCGCCATCTGAAGGCGAATTTATTATACTTTCTGTACCAACTCCGTTATTTGAAATTGCTATACTTGCGAGCATGACTAGAGTTGAGCCATATACTACCCAGACTGCAAATTTGCTAAGCCATTGTTTGACAACTCTTAATGGTCCTAGTATGCAAAAAAGAATTATGACTGCTCCAAAAACTATCGACCATATGTAAAAATCAATAGAACCATTACTAAATATATTAGCAGCCTTTGATAAGATTGTTATTTCAAAAGTGGCCCATCCTATTAATTGAAAGATGTTGAGCAATGTGAGTAAATATGAACCGTGCAAACCGAATGTTGGTCTCATGCTCACTATAGATGGGACTGAATGATCGCTGCCTATTTTGCCTGCTAGTGCCAGTAAAATTGATCCAACTACCGACCCTATAATGATAGCTGTTATTGCTTCTGCTATATTCGAAGAGGAAATGAATGAACCTGCAGAAATAACAAGTAGACCTATACCCAAACTAGACCATAAAACAAAAAAATTCTTTCCAGATAGAACTTTATATTTACTATCTAGTGGATTTGTTCCAAAATCTGAATTGTCTTCTAAAAATTTCACAACTATTTCACCTAAAAAACTCTCATAAATACTTAACATCATTGAATGAGGCTATAACAATTATTTGTATATTGTGGATAGGATTCCATAAATTTAAATTTGTTTTTATTCATTTGCAAGTCATGTCCTTTGGAGTAGATACACTTGGTGGCCTTGTTGAAAAATTAAAACAATTAGTTAATGATACTCAAAATAACTATGAATCATTTTTTGATTCAACTCAATTATTTAAACAGGGGAAAATGGATAGTAATGAGTATTTTTCGAGAATGGGCGAATTCCTTATATCATCCTCCGCTCTGAATTTTTTATCTTGTCGTGTAATTCTTGAGCTCAAGTCAGCTATGGATAAGAATTTTTCTACTAAAGGCAAAAACGAAAAATCTACTTCATCGACTCTTCCTTCTGGTAATAATGGTGGTAATATCAGTACTGGCGGTGGATCTGCTGGAAGTCTTGGTATAAACGGCTTTATTTCAACCGGAGGTAGTACTGGTCCTGCTTCTTTGTCTTCTCCTCCATCTGTTACACCTCGGTCCATTGATGGAGAATATGATTTACCATTACCTCAAGAAGCACCTACCTTCAAACCCGTGGATATAGTCATAACTAAACAAGACCAGTCAAACATAAAGGCATCAAAAAAAAATTGTATTGTTTGTAACGCTTTGATCCCAAAACAAGCAAAATTTTGTAGCAAATGTGGTAATTCACAATAATTAAAAGACACAGTTTTTTAGTATATACTATGAAAATCTTTAATGGGCGATTGGCTACCGAGGATTATATGTCCACCCATTCATTGACCTTTTCTACACCTGAAATGACTTTGAAAAAGTTTGCGTTATGGTTGGGTGAAAGTGTAAAGAATTCCAAAACAAATACTTTGACTCCACGTTTACTCACATATATCGAAGATAAACCAGATTCCAAAACAAATACATTGACTCCTCCATCCTCTTATCTTCCTGATGTGGATGATTCATTTAAACCAACGGGAGCTATTGCTGATTTTTATAGTACAAAAGATGCTACTACAACTGATACAAAAAATGTCTCTTCGAATCATGAGGAAAAAAAATATTGCATTAATTGTGGCAATGCAATAAAATATACTTCAAAATTTTGTAGCAAATGTGGTTACTTCCAAGAATAATATCCCTAATAATATTGCAAAACTCCTTATCTGGATTTTTCCTTTAAGATGAGATAGCATTCATTACATACCGTGTCTGAGAATAAATAATTGATAGAGTGAAATTTTATTTTGTTACATACTTTGCATACTTTCATTATTTGTTTTTTACACTCAATCTACTGATAGAAATGATTGTTAATGTATTTTATGTCTCTCAACTAGATTGTTATTCTTTCCTTCTTTCTTGATATTTTGCCTTATCAAGTTATATATTAAAATATTATTTTTAAAATATGAATGACTCGAGTTTTTTCGTTTTTATTTTTCTCTATATCTTTATGGTTTGGGCTATCCTCGATCCTATCTCATATAATATTTGTTTATAACCTAGATTATTTTTATTATTATTTGATTTGGTTTGGTTGTCTTGCTATTTCTTTATTAGTTTTTCTGAAACCTCTCATTTCCATGCGCACAGTATTTCGAGAAAGGGTTTCAACTAGTATATCTTGGCCTTTATCTGTGAAATTGATAAATGGACTCACTTGGGCTCTGCCATTTGTTTTTATACTTTTTTTCCAAAAGTATTATCCTTTCCTACTCCTTACTGGCTTATCCTTGGGTAACATCTCCACCTTCATATTTTTAAAAAAATATTCCAAAATTTATGGTGTCGAACAAATAATTACGGGTTTATTTGTTCTTTCTTCCTTGTTCTCTATCTTAGTATATTATAATTATACCGATAACTATGAACAGACACTTTTCTTAACTAGAGTCATGCTATCTGTCTCATATGCAATAGGAGGTTTAGTTGGATATTTAAAGAAAGATAATTACATTGAGCCATCGTCAAGTTTACATAGCGAATAATCTAATTTAACTTTATAATTGATACAAAAGTCTGATTCCATAGGTAATTTTTCAAAGGCTGTTTGTATATTTAGTGGAGGCCTAGATTCTATAAGCACTACTGCTTACCTAAGAAATTTGGGATTAGATGTATATTTGATTTCTTTTAATTATGGGCAACGTGCATCCAATGAACTTGCTGTTGCAAAACGCTTTTCCAAATTATTAAAAAGTAAGAAACACGAAATAGTTGATATATCATTCCTAAAAGCTCTTTTAGGAAAAACAAACATACTTACGAATTCAAGATCCAAAATCCCTTCAAAGTTTGATTATAGCATGGTAGTACCATTAAGAAATACAGTTTTTTTGACCATTGCATCAGTATGGGCTACTTCTTTGGATGTTCCACTCATAGCGTATGGTGCTCATTCCGGTGATACGTTGTATCCTGATTGTCGTCCCTCATTCACACGCTCACTAGAAAAACTACTTAACTTGTCTGAAATTGATGGGATTGCTGCAGGAATAAGAAACAAACTTCATATTTGGTCACCTGCAATAGATAAAATAAGCAAATCAGAGTTACTTTTGATGGGGTATGAAACATTGGGAAATAGAATTTTTGAAACTTGGAGTTGTTATACGGGAACGGGTAATTATAACTATAAGAACAATGCTGTGACCGTGGGCAATGTAGATATACAATGTGGGGTATGTGAATCTTGTATGAATAGAAAAGATGCATTTTTGAAAGCAGGTCTTGAGGATAAAACACTATATGCCAATCATTAATCCCAGAATTGAGATCCATAATAATGATAGTAACAATAACGAAAATTATACCATAGATGATCAGGAAGAACTTGACAAGGTCCAATTAAATGAGGTGTTTGTAAGTATCGAAGGCGAAGGTATATTTGCAGGTACAAAAACCTTGTTCATCCGGTTCTCAGGATGTCATCTCAGATGCTATTGGTGTGATACGAAATATTCCCTATCACCCAAGAGTGGAAAAACCTATACCATAGGTGAAGCTAAACATCTCATATACAGAAAGCTTCAGCCGAATATTTTTAAAGTAAATTTTACTGGAGGAGAACCATTATTACAACCCTTATCTTTGGTTACCCTAGCAAATTTCATTAAAAATGAGTTAAATATGAAAACTTATCTTGAGTCATCTTGTTATGATTGGCAAAGATTCAAATCCGTTCTGCCATATTTTGATATTTGTAAAATTGAATTTAAAACTTCTGATTCAAAAGTAATTGAACCTAAATTCTATGATGAGTTGATTCAGAATGAATTGAAATGTTTGGAATTGGCATTAAGCAGGAAGGATAAGATTTCCTTTGTAAAAATTGTATTTACAAAATCAACAAACGTCAATGAAATTAGAGAATTAACAAATAAGATCTTTAAATCCTCCAATATTGATAATTTAAGTGGTATAACACTTCAACCTAGTTATCAATATGATTCTCCTTCTGCTGAACAAATTTTAAAAATCTATGATGAAGTATACCCTTATTGTAAGGATGTAAGAGTTATCCCACAAATGCACAAAATGTTGGACATGAATTAGTTCAACTTTAAATTGCAAATGTACTGCAACCCTTAGGTTTATAAAAAGATAAGGCTTATAATAAAGACTGATTCTTATAGGTAAAATAAGTATGGTGAACACAATCTTTCGGGTACAGTCTCATAAATTTACTCAAGAAAATATTCAAACTACCTTAGTTTGTTCAAATTGTGATGAGGTTTTCACCAAAGAATTTCTGTTAGATCTTGAAGGACAAACAATCGAATTTAAGTGTCCTGTATGTGGAAATTTAGGAGAGGCTGATATTCCCTACAAGACCGCCGAAGAACGTGAGGAATTTGAAGAGGATTTTGATGAAGTAACTGAAGAAGATGGTGTAGATGAATTTGAGGATGACTTTTAACTAGGTTTATGACTGTCTCTTTACATTTAGTCTTCCAAGCTGTGCCAAAAAGGCTGCCAATTGAATTTCAGGATGTGCACCATTTGCAAGTCTGTAGTCATACTCTGCAACCATGGTTGATACTTCAAAAGGGTCTTTTAATTCAAGCTTATAAATCTCTTCATTAGCATACTTTAGAAAATCTGTTTCTGAAACTCCGTATACGTTTAATAATTCTAATAATTTTATTCTTGATTCATTAAATTTCGCGTTAACGGCCAAATTAATTATTTCTGCTATCTTGCTTTTCCCTGAAATACCTATAGCATTTTGAACATGCTGCATATTTACATTTCCACTTGCAGCGGCAGCTTGTAAAATATTTATCGAATATCTAAGATCCCCATTGGTATGTTCATAAATTTTGTGTAGAGCTTTCTCTTCTACCTTTACTCCCTCATTTGCACAGATATTCTTCAAATATTTTACTATTTCATCTTCCGAAACTTTAGAAAATCGGAAAATTACACATCTACTTTGTATAGGCTCAATTATTTGAGACAAATAGTTACAAATGAAAATAAATCTGGTTGTCTTAGCACTATCTTCTATTATCCTTCTTAAGGCAGTCTGTGCTTCCGATGTCATTTCATCCGCTTCATCTAGTATAATAATTTTAAATGGTTTCTCATCTATATCTTGTTTTAGAGAAAGTTTCATTATCGAGGCAAATTCCTTTACTCTTTCGCGAACCATTTTGATTCCTCTCTCATCAGATGCATTTAGTTCTAATGTATCTCTCTTCCAGTTTTCTCCTAAAATCTGTCTAGCTAAACATAAAGCTGTTGTAGTTTTACCTATACCTGCAGGTCCAGTAAATAGCAAATGGGGCAGTTCGTTGGGTTTTTTTAACAAATTTTCTAGCCCTTGGACAATTTCCTTTTGATTGATGATTTGATCTAAACGGGTTGGTCTGTATTTTTCCACCCACATAATATCAGAAATTTCCTTAGACTTCTGCTGTTTTTCCATTTAGGTGTATTGTCCTCCATATGCCAATTTAAAATTATTTAATATTTGTAAGATTGAAATCTTATTAACTTATTACAATAATAACATGTGTGAAAAAATCATCATCCTCTCCGCCAAGAAGACAACCATCACATTCGTCGAATGGCACTGCCATTAGTATAGATAAACTATTTTTAGAAATGGATGATATTTCTATTCTTTATACTTTTTCTTCGTTAGATTATCTACTAAAGGACGTACGTGTGATTTATTTAAGGGATTTTGAAATATCTATACGTCCTCTAGTTTTTATTAGTGCCAAGGAGGGAGATATGACCTCCATACCTCGATGGATCTCTGCAATTTTATCTGAACATGGAATTGTAGAAGTTCACGATGACGACCAATTATCATATATTAAGAGAGCTTTGAATCGAGAAAGAATATCTCAAAGTCATATGTTGTCTACAATAGAACCAGATTTCTATGCTCGTGTAAATAATTATCTACATAGTGTTGGAGATAATGAAAGAGAATCATTAATAGTAGCATTGAATCCGTTTATTGCTTCTAGATTACAAAAAATAGTCAAACTCTCAGCCTCATCGCCACTCGTACCAGAACTTGAAGAAAAACTTTCAATAGAAGAGAGATTTCTCTACGAGAATTTTTATTATATGACATCCAAATTTAAGAAATTGGTGTTAAAGATTGAGTGATTCTGATCCTATTACTCCATCATCAAATATGCAAGAACAGGAACAAGAGGAACAAACTATATCTGCATTGTCAAATGAATTGGAAAGGTTTCTGCGTTCATTTAAGGATCGTGATGGTAATTACAAATATTTTGACAAGATCAATAATATGATGGCTGCATCTTCTACATCTATTACCATAGATTATATTGATTTTGATAGCTTTGCTCCATCCTTAGCCAAGGATATTACTCATAAACCGGATGAAATGCTCTCGGCTTTTAACGAAGCTGTTACTTCTATCCTTCTCGAAATTCATCCAGAATATGCAAATACAATTAGAGAGCATGTTAGAGTAAGAATAGGAAACTATGCCGTACAGAAGGGATTACGGGATATCAATGCAGACGTGATCAATAAATTATTGGGTGTTTCCGGAATGGTAGTACGTTCCTCTGAAATTAAACCGTTGGGAAAACGAATTGCATATCGGTGTCTTAATTGCAATCAGATTAGTTTTTCTCAATTAAAGGGTTTAGTGTTAAAAAAACCATTACGATGTATTAATTGCTCTGAGAAAGAATTGGAAATGGATGTAGAGCATAGTTTATTTATTGATTTTCAGCTGGTTAGGTTACAAGAGTTACCAGAGGATTTACCAGCAGGACAGTTGCCTCATTACATCGAAGTAACTATTCTTGGTGATTTGGTTGATCAATGCAGACCAGGAGATAGAATTATGTTAACTGGTATAGTTAGAATCGATCAAGAATATTCTTTTGGTTCAGGAAATCCAACATCGCAAAAAACTTCTTTATTTAGATTACGAATGGAAGGTAACAACATTGAATATCTTGGGGGTAGACCCGGAGATAAGAAAACCCGATCTATTGAACGTATTTCAATTAGCACTGAAGATGAAAGGCAAATATTGATGTTGTCAAAAAAACCTGATATATATGACAAATTAATATCTTCTTTCGCACCGCATGTCCATGGTCATGAAGTAATAAAAGAATCCATTTTGTTACTAATTGTAGGTTCCATAACTAAGAAACTAGATGATGGATCTACCAGAAGGGGTGATATTAACGTATTATTGGTTGGAGATCCTGGAACTGCAAAGTCTGAAATGCTAAAGTTTGCTGCAAAAATAGCACCTAGAGGTTTGTATACATCAGGAAGAGGCTCTACTGCTGCTGGCCTTACAGCTGCAGTAGTTAGAGATAAGTCTGGTATAATGATGCTTGAGGCAGGCGCTGTAGTCTTAGGAGATCAGGGATTGGTTTGCATAGACGAATTTGATAAAATTAAAGCTGAGGATCGATCTGCTCTTCATGAAGTTATGGAGCAACAAACTTGTTCTGTAGCAAAGGGTGGTATCGTCGCTACATTAAATGCAAGAACCTCGATTTTGTCTGCTGCAAATCCGATGTATGGAAAATATGATCCTTATAAAAATATCACTGAAAATGTTAATCTTCCAGTACCTCTTCTTACTAGATTCGATCTTGTATACGTGATACGAGATCTACCTGAGAAGGAAAAGGATAGTAAAATAGCCAGTCATATTTTAGAAATACATAAGGATGTAAAAAAATCATCCCAAGGAACAATAAATATAGATCTCTTTAGTAAGTATCTCGCGTTTGCAAAACAAATTGCGGAACCTGAACTAACCGGAGAGGCAATAAGCATTATTCGTGATTATTATATGAAAATGAGAAATGTTGATTCTGATAGCATGATAACTGTAACCCCTAGACAATTAGAGGGTTTAATCAGGCTTGCAACTGCTAGAGCGAGATTGTTGCTGAAGGATAAAGTCGAGAGAGACGATGCTGAAAGGTCACTATTTCTAGTACAAAGAATGTTAGAAACGGCCGGTGTTGACGTAAATACTGGTAAGGTTGATTTAGGAGTGTTACATGGCAAGCCATTCAGCGAGATATCTAAATTAAAGCTTTTTATGGAAATATTTTCTAGCATTTCAGGAGAAGATAAGAATGATGTTGAAGAAAATGTATTTATCGGAGAATTAATAAAAACCGGCAAATTTACAGATTCAGACGCCCGAATGTATATAAAAAAGGCAATGAATGATGGTCAAATATATGAAAGAAAACCTGGATTTTACTCTAAAGCTTGATGTTGAATTCTCTTAATCGATCTAAGGTCATTTTAGCACCATAAATATTTATTTATATCATAGGAGGTTTCCTACTGACTTGACAGTGGTTTCAGATTCCTACATGGGGTTTTTCTTACCTGCAGATATTTATGAAAGGCTATTGAAATTTCTAGATGGTAATTTACATTTTCCATTTGTTAAGGAAAATGAAATTCTAGGAATTTTTTTTCTTTTTGGAAAAAACTATGGGATTAAGACTGAACTTGATATATTGTCTGCTAAAGACATTAGTAGGAAAACAATTGATCAACTAAAACGCGAAATAATTCAATTTAGGAACAATACTCAATTTGATAATGATTATATTAGAGAGAAATATCAAAGAAGAGTTCTTCAGGTGTATGTTGAAATACAGAATGATAGTATGTTTGAACAAATTAAAGCAAATGAACGAATTAGTCGAGATCCTACACTTCTAATGTACTGCTACGCGCATCATGTTTCTTATTACAGACAAAAATGTTTTTTTGAGATCTACGAACCATTTAAAAAAGATCAGTTGGATAAGAAATTCTATGATCTGCTATTAAATAGAATGGTCATGTTGAGCTATAACGTAGAAAAAACTACTGATTTGCCGTACAAAACTATTACTCCATTTGTTGAATGGATAGTAAAAAACAATTAATTAATTCGTAAGAGCAAGGCCCCAATTTGATAGTTTATTTCAAAACAGGTATAATCATACATCTTCTTCAAAACGATTCACAACGTAAATTAAATGGTTCGTCGTAGTCTAGATATGTCAATCCAAGATGAATCTGGGTATATGTCATTATTAGATAGATTACAAAGTAAGTTAGGTAATGTAGTAAAGAAAGAAGTTTCAAGACTTGAAATTCCTACTCCAAGAGTGATTTGGGTTGGTCAAAGAACAATTTTTAGAAATTTTATGGATTTTCCAAAGGCATTGAGACGTGATCCTGAAAAATTATTGCTATATCTTAATAAAGAGCTGGCTTCTGCAGGATACATTTCTGGTGAAAGAGTAATTTTTCTAGGAAGAAAACCAGTATCTTCTTTTTCTGGTCTGATAGATAGATATGTAAAAGATTATGTTATTTGTCCTGTTTGTGGTAGTCCAGATACCAGGACAGAAAAGGTCAAAAAGCTCGGGTTTATGATCTGTGAAGCCTGTGGAGCAAGATCTTCTATAAAAAGTAACTATGCTTGATGTTTAGTTTCATCTTCATATTCGTAATTACAATAAATCTTTGTTAAATCTTTGTTCTTTTAGTTTTACAACAGATCGATATCTAATTATTAGATTTATCCAAATCTATTTACATGGATAAAACCGATAATAAAGATCAACCTGCGAATCATCTGGGTGATGATCATCTATTATTAGATGATAATTCTACTTCTAATAATTCTAATTCTACTTCTAATAATGAAAATGATTCAAATACTGATTTGACCATCGAAGAATTGTCTGGAGAATTAAAAATAACACGTGATGAGCTAGAACATTATCGTAATTTATACGATGATACTTTTAACAAACTAAAATATACCTTGGCCGATTTTGATAATTACAGAAAGAACATTGAAAAACAAAATACATTGAAAATACTTTCAGTCAAGGCCGAAATGATGTCAACCATAATTAATTTGCGAGAAGATTTTGTGCGTGCTTTGGATACCCTCAAACATCATAAAGTTGACAGCTCTATTCTAGAAGGATTGTCTAACATACTCAAGAATATTGACATATATCTTGAAAAGGAAGATGTTAAAGAAATAAGAGCTTTAAACACTGTTTTTGATCCCAACTTTCATGAAATTGTTGGCTTTTCCTATTTTGAAAATGGTATGGAAGAAAATATAATTACTAAGGAGATTCGCAAGGGTTATTTATTAAATGAACGTGTTCTTCGCCCCAGTTTGGTCGAAGTGTCTAAAAAGATAATTAAAAATATCGATAGTGATATTAAAGAGAATGCAAAAGGAGATGACAATTAGATGGGAAAAATAATAGGAATAGATTTAGGGACTAGTAATTCTGCTGCAGCGGCTTTAAGCGGTGGAAAACCAGTTATAATACAAGCTGCAGAAGGTGCCTCAATTGGTGGAAAATCATTTCCTTCAGTAGTTGCATTTTCGCAAGATGGTCAGCTACTTGTTGGAGAACCCGCAAGACGTCAAATGCTATCAAATCCTGAAGGAACTGTTATTGCTGCAAAGAGAAAAATGGGCACCGACTATAAATTTAAGGTTTTTGGAAAGGAATATACTCCTCAGCAAATATCTGCATTTATCCTTCAGAAAATTAAAAAGGATGCTGAGGCATTTCTTGGTGATACAGTTGATAAAGCTGTAATCACCGTTCCAGCTTATTTTAATGATAATCAGAGGCAAGCAACAAAAGATGCTGGAGAGATCGCTGGACTAGAGGTTGTGAGAATTATAAATGAACCTACAGCTGCATCTCTGGCTTTCGGACTGGACAAAGTACAAAGTGATCTTAAAATCATGGTTTTTGATCTTGGTGGAGGAACATTAGATGTTACCATTATGGAAATGGGTGGTGGTGTATTTGAAGTAAAAAGTACGTCTGGTGATACTCAATTGGGTGGTACAGATATGGACAATATTCTGATAGATTATCTTGTTAATGAATTTAAAAATCAATCAGGAATAGATGTGAAAAATGACAAAGCTGCTATGATGAGGATCAGGGAAGCTGCTGAAAAAGCAAAAATTGAATTATCTAATATAGTAACTACAGAAATAAATCTACCATTTTTAGCATATGATCAATCTACAGGACCAAAGAATTTTGCAATTACTTTGAATAGGGCAAAATTGGAGGAATTACTAAGACCAGTTGTTGAGAGATGTAGAAATCCCATGTTACAAGCTATAAAGGATGCAAAATTATCACCAACCGATATTGACAAGATTGTTTTGGTAGGTGGCCCTACCAGAATGCCACTAGTAAAGGAATTTGTTAAGTCAGTTATGAATAAGGAACCTGAACGTGGAGTGGACCCAATGGAAGCAGTTGCCATGGGTGCAGCAATTCAAGGCGCTATTATTTCAGGAGAAGTATCAACAGATATTTTGTTGGTTGATGTCACTCCTTTGACCCTTGGCGTAGAAGTCATGGGCGGACTTAAAGAAACTCTAATAGAGAGGAATACCACTATCCCAACAAAGAAAAGTAAAGTGTTTACTACGGCTGCAGACTATCAAACTGCAGTTACCATTCACGTAGTACAAGGAGAGAGAGCGATGGCTGCCGATTGTGTTTCATTGGGTATGTTTAACTTGACAGGTATACCCCCCGCTCCTAGAGGTGTGCCCCAAATTGAGGTAACCTTTGACATTGATACTAACGGGATATTGAACGTAAGTGCAAAAGATCTTGCTACTTCAAAAGAATCAAAAATCACCATATCAGCAAGCTCAAAGCTATCTAAGGAGGAAATAGAAAAATTAAAGAAAGATTCAGAAGCATTTGCCGAGATCGATAAAAAGAAACGCGAGGAGGCGGAACTAAAGAATGAATCTGATAATTTGATATATTCTGCAGAAAAATTGGTGAATCAGGATTTAAAGGATAAAATAACTGCTGAACAAAAGGAGAAAGTCAATAAATCAATTCAGGATCTGAAAGACTCGATCTCTGCTAACAATGTGGATAACATAAGGTCAAAAATTACGGTTCTCAAAAATATATTGGCTGAAATATCCACAGCTGCGTATCAATCCGTTCAGCAGAATACTGCTAGCACTGGTTCCGGTGAATCCGGTCCAGATGCATCTGCGGAACAACCTCCTCCATATGAAAATACACAGGGTCAAAATCCTGGTGGAGAAAATCCCGGAAATTCAACCCCTGGTGGTAGCGACGCAGATACCAGTAGTAATAAATGACATAGCGCCTGATGAATAAACAACTACATTCAATTATTTTGTGATTTATAATGAGTAAAAGAGATTACTATGAAGTACTTGGGATTCAAAAATCTGCAAATAAAGATGATATAAAATCTGCCTATAGAAAGCTTGCGTTAAAATATCATCCAGATCGGAACAAGTCGCCAGAAGCAGAAGAAAAATTTAAAGAAATATCTGAAGCTTACGCTGTACTATCCGATCCAGAGAAACGAAAAAGATATGATACCTATGGACATGTTGGTAGTGAGGAAGTTTTCAGGGGTTCGGAGGATAATTTTGCTGAAATCTTTAAGGATATAGGATTTGGTAATGTAGGTGATATATTTGAACAAATATTTGGTCGAATGGGTGGGGTAGGTAGAGGTGGTTTTGGCAGCGATCCTTTTGGATTCAATTCTAGAACCACAAGTAGAAGACGAAGAGGCAGAGATTTATTATATGATGTAAATATGACTTTAGAAGAGGTAGTTAAAGGCAAAAGAGAAGAAGTACAGATTCCAACCATTGAGAATTGTTCGATCTGTTCTGGAACAGGTGCTGCACCAGGAACTAGTCCAAAGATCTGTCCCACATGTAACGGACAAGGCCAGACTCGTAGAGTCTACAATCAAAATCAATTTTCTACTTTTATTTCTCTGGAAACATGCAATACGTGTCATGGAGAAGGTAAAATTCTTGAAAAACCATGCAATACGTGTCATGGAGAAGGTAAAGTCAGAAAAACAAATAATCTAACGATAGATATACCTTCTGGTGTCGAAGATGGGGTAACATTACGAATACCTGGTAAAGGAGAGAGTATTCCAGGTGGAGCAAGTGGAGACTTGTTAGTACGCGTACATGTTTTACCCCATCCACTTTTTAAAGTTCTTGAAGATGGTGATCTAATGTATAACTTTGATGTATCGTTTATAGATTTAATCTTAGGAACCGAAACCAAAGTTCCGACTATAGATGGAATAGAGAAGCTAAAAATACCATCATGTACCAAAGCAAATGCGGTTTTTAAGTTGAAAGGGAAAGGCTTACCAAGGTATGGAAAATTTGGACGTGGAAGTCAATATGTTAAAGTAAATGTAAAACTTCCTGATAAACTAAATGATACTCAAAAGAATCTGTTAAAGAGTCTTTCAAAGGAATTCAAGAAAGATTCATTCTAGTCTTTTGCAACTTTAGCTAATCGAATCTTATGTTTGCTATCGAGTCATTTAATGTAAATAAGATCTACAAGAATCCCAATAAGAAAGCACTAGATGATGTCTCTTTGAAAATTGATGAAGGAAAAATATCTACATTGCTGGGAAGGAATGGAGCTGGTAAGACTACTTTCATACGTATTTGTTCTACACAAATGTTACCTACATCAGGAACGGTACTAGTATTTGGAGAAGATGTATTGAAGTATCCCCAAAAAATTCGACAAAAAATATCTATTGTACCTCAGGAAGGAAGGCCACTACGAGCATTAACGCCCTGGGATCACATATATAATTGGTTAAAATTACATGGTGAAAAAAAGGACGTTGCTGCAAACAAGGCCGCAGAGATGCTAAATAGATTAGATCTTTACTCTGCCAAGGATATTCCTGCTCTTAACTTGTCTGGCGGAATGAAACAAAAAATCCTAGTCGGAATGGCCATGGCTACTGAATCGCCATTACTATTTTTGGATGAACCAACAATTGGTCTAGATCCTGTTTCAAGACGACAAGTATGGTCCATTATTAAAGATTGGAAGAACAAGGGGATTACTATTGTTTTGACCACTCACTATATGGATGAGGCCGAAATTCTTTCCGATTCTATTTTTATCATTGATGAGGGCAAAGTTATATCTAAAGGAAATATGAAAGATTTGAGAGGTACGTTAAATTATCAAATAAGAATTGATATTAATATATCAAAAACCCTCAACGTTTTTGACTTGAAAAATCTCGTAAATTCATTTGGAAAAACAATTACTATGAGTTCAGATTCTATAAGGTTATTCACTTTTGAGCGTAATTTACGAGAATTATCTGATATTATGGTGCGTAGTAATTTGTCATTCTCTGTCTCACCTATCACACTAGATGATATCTTTGTGAATTTAGTAGGAGATAAGATATAGGCTGAATGTTTTGTTTTTATTAGAATATATGTGGATTTTTTTAAGAATAATTAATGCGGGAGTTGCCCAGCCTGGTCAAAGGCGTGAGACGGTAAAAAGCACGAGGCTCAGAAACCAGGATTTGAGACACCTCATCTCGTAGGAGTCCGTGGGTTCAAATCCCATCTCCCGCATTACAAAAATAATTTTTCCTTAAACAATAAAGGTCCTATAAAAGATATAACAAGAAGGTTGATCTAAACACTGCCCGTTTACATAATAATTATGATTCATAGATCGGATATGAATAGTCAAATATCAACTAATGTGATCATATTACACCATATGAAGATAATAATATTATTAAAGTTACCAAATAATTAGTAAATGGACTATAAATTTTTTAAAAATAGATGAACACACACCTTGTCATTACAATCATGATTTAGTTTAGTTAACGATCTATATCGTATATATACTCCTTATATTACTAATATTAGTTAGCGGGGTGGGGAAGCCAGACCTTTTTAGGGGCTAGGTTATCCCGGCGGGCTCATAACCCGCAGAGCGGTTACTGTGCCATAAAGCCAGCCGTATGTTCAAATCAACCCCCCGCTATTCTTGATCCATGTTATACTTTTTAACATGAGTATTATGTCAAATCTATCAAATCTTTTTTCTATCCCATATCTTGGCAATGGCTTTGTGAGGTGGCGATGTGCAATAGGTTCTGGAATATACAAACCACTATTGATTTCTCTATCTTTTTCACTCTTTATCTTTCCTACTGATCCAATCCTTGTTTTGCATACTGAGCATTGATATCCTTTATTTTTTCCCTCTGACTTCATACTCTTTGAACATTTAGTACAAACAGGATTTTTTACCTCAAAAACCCTTACCAATTCTTTAACAACCAAATATTCTAAATTAAGCGTAGTTTGATTATTTGATTTCAGATGTACCCCATACCCTATCTCGATCTTATCGCCTATTGTTAGCTTTTTCGCAATTTTGGTCAGACCGGTCGGTTGATAAACTGCAACAGGTAACATACAATTATACTTGTCTTTTATTTTAAATATTACGTGTCCACCTTTAATTGTATTTGGGGTTGTCGCTACTTCGCAATTAATGTGCCCTGCCGTATAAGGTTTCATGTCTGTCACTTTGTTCTCTTTTGTAAGATGTAAGTTTGTTCCTTGATTAGATCTAAATATCATATAGCCATCTAGCTCTTCTTCTATACACAAATTTTTTAGAAAAAACAAAGTCAATAAAGGATCTTCGCCTCTGATACCACAAAACACTGGATCAGGGCCGTGGGGTGTAATCAGAATCCTAGAGTTTTTTTTGTCAAAGTTATTATATGTGTATGGATATGATTCGTCGCTTAATCTTTTTACTTTTACATCATTAGTTTTCCTGATTTTTCCTATATTTTGTTCTCGTCTGTATGCTAGCGTTTCAAAAGTGTGATCCGAATCCAAAAGACATCCTATAGCAGAGAGGGCTCCTACAATCCCATGACCTTTTCCGAATAGTCGAAATTGAATATTATTTTTTTTCGCAATTTTTATGGCTAATTGCTTACTTAATATGGTGTCCATTGCATTCTTGCTAAATTGTAACAAATCTTTGCTAATGTTATTTTCTTCATAAAATGCTAAACCAGGATTAGCACCATACCCGATCTCGGAGTATTTCTCCACAATTTGCGTAATTTCTTCCTTGATTTTTTCATAGTAATTACATTTGATCCTTAGACATACCGCACCGTTACCTCTTGTCTTAAAAGGAACATTTGGATTTAATCGTATTAATAATGGAAAATCGATAAATTCTGCATGGAATTTTTTAACTAATATCCCTGCTATTAAATATGATAAATGAGTGGTACATCTTCCGTTTATAGAATCAGTATCGTCAATTCCGATGTGGAGGATCTTTGTATTAAATGCGTTATTGCCTATCATCATCATGTGCAGTAATATCTTTATTATTCTTGATATCTTGTGCTATTTAACCGAAACTCTTTTCTAACGAGAAATATCAAACAAAAGAACGTACTATATTCTACAATCCAGATCCACCGTCGCTCTTAAATCTATATTAAGATTTTTATATCAATCAGATTCAATCACTTTGCGGTGTTAAAATCCATTGATAAAATCAATTTTGAAAAAAGAAATGGTATTATTCCTGTTATAGTTCAGGATATAAAAACGAAGGATATATTGATGCTTGGATACGCAAATAGAGAAGCTCTCTCTAAAACCGTTGAAACAGGAAATGCGTATTTTTGGAGTACTTCGCATAACAGATTATGGATGAAAGGCGAAGAGTCAGGTAATATCCAACCAGTAGAAAAAATATTAGTTGATTGCGATTCTGATGCACTATTGTATCTTGTTGATTCTGCAAAACCCGTATGTCATACCGGAAATCGCTCTTGTTTTCATAATGAATTAGCCGTATAGACTAATGTTAGTTAAGTAATACTAAATTTTATTTAGAGAGATTTATCTATTATTTTATTAACTAATATTCAGAAATAATGGGAATTATAAGTGCGTTAAGATGTAGAGAATGTAATAAAGAGTATTCCCCGAGGTTTTTATATATCTGTGAGGATTGCTTTGGACCGTTGGATGTCCAATATAAAATTGAAAATGGCATCGATAAACATACATTTGAAAATCGGACAGATTTGACTTATTGGAGATATTTTGAAATACTTCCTATAGAAGACAAAAAAAATATAGTGAGTTTAAATGGTTCAATTACTCCTTTGCAAAAAGCAGATAACTTGGGCAATATCCTTGGTGGATTTAAAAATTTGTATATTAAGAATGATTCTGTAAATCCAACTTTTTCTTTCAAGGATAGGCCTGCCGGTGTAGCTGTCTCAAAGGCTAAAGAAATGAATTTAGCTGCCGTAGGCTGTGCATCTACTGGAAACCTTGCATCTGCAACTGCGGCCCATGCTGCAAGAGCTAATTTACCTTGTTATATTTTTGCACCTTCGGATATAGAGGACGTTAAAATAGCTCAGGCATTATCTTATGGGGGTAAATTTGTAGCAGTTGATGGTACTTATGACGATGCCAATAGAATTGCTTCAGTAATCGGAGACTCCAATGGTTATGGAATCGTAAATATAAATATGCGTCCCTACTACGTAGAGGGTTCTAAAACACTTGCCTTTGAGGTATTGGAACAATTAAACTGGACTGTTCCTGATGTGTTGGTAATCCCTGTAGGAAGCGGTGCCATGTTAAATGCTATTTGTAAAGGGTTTGAAGAAATTATGAATCTTGGACTGATCCATGATATATCCAATTTACGAATCATTGCCGCCCAACCTGACGGATGTGCGCCCATTGTCGATGCATACAAAAATAGATCTAATGAAGTAATACCTGTAGAAAAGCCTGATACAGTGGCAAAAAGCTTAGCAATTGGCGATCCAGGTGATGGATTGTATGTATTAAAGCGTTTAAAACAATTTAATGGGCTAGGGGAGAAAGTTACCGATGCAGAAATCAAAGATGCGATATTATTGCTTGCAAAGTCGGAAGGAATTTTCACAGAACCTGCTGGCGGCGTTGCAGTTGGCGTCCTAAAAAAACTAATAGAAGAAAATAAAATCAATAAGGACGAAAGCGTAGTTTGTTATGTTACAGGAAATGGGTTAAAAACAACCGAATCTGTGATTGATTTGCTTCCTACTCCTAACTCTGTAAAACCTGACATTAGACTTGTCTCAGCAATGATACATTGAACAAACGGATATAAATCGAAAATTTGAGGTGTTATATGTATTGACCACAGTTGAATTTGTTATCCCATCAGTCTTAAATAAAGGGGCAGGTGAAAGAAAAATGTCTATCGATGCTTCGACATTAGGCGAGGCCTTCAACATCGTCTCTGATATTATGGGAGATGATTTTAAACGTAGGGTAATAGACATTAACGGAAAGCCCAGAGCGTTAATCAATATTTATATTAATGGAAAAAACATGCGGTTTAACAATGCAGGAATGAGTTCTGCTCTAAAGGATGGTGATTCAATTTATATTTTACCTGCTGTTGCAGGAGGAGCTGAAATAACCAGTCAAGAAATGCTTAGATACTCAAGACAAATAATGCTTGAAGAAATTGGCTATGTTGGAATGGAGAAACTCAAAGATACAAAGATATGTGTTGTTGGTGCTGGGGGGATAGGTAATCCTGTTTTGACTCAATTAGTCGGAATGGGCGTAGGAAGTATTCGAATAGTTGATAGGGATGTAGTAGAAATTTCTAATCTTCATAGACAACATTTGTACACGGATTCCGATATAGGAAAGGTAAAAGTTGAAGCTGCTTTGGATCGTTTACAGAAAATGAATCCTGATGTCAAACTCGAAGCTATTCCAATATCGGTTACAAAATACACTGCAGAGAAAATTGTCAAGGGTTGTGATATAGTCATTGATGCTTTGGATAGTATCGATGCGAGATATGCTTTAAATGATGCTTGTTTAAAGCTAGGTATTCCTTTTATCTATGCTGGAGCTCTCGGTATGGTTGGTTCAGTGTTAACTATTCTTCCTAATCAAAGTGCTTGTCTTAGATGCGTTTTTCCTGAATTATCTGAAGATGAAATGCCAACCTGTAGTACTGAGGGAGTACATCCATCAATTTTATATCTCGTATCTGGAATACAGGTTTCTGAAGCAGTAAAAATAGCTGTCGGGCAACAACCCTCTCTAGTAAATAAACTACTATATACAGACCTTAATGATCTGGTGTTTGATAAAATTCAAATGAATAGGCATGATGAATGTCCATCATGTGGGAAAAACGCAGAACAAAAAGATGTTAACATCCCATCAATATTAGTGGAAGAATTATGTGGAAGAGATCGTGGAAAAAGAACTTACACTGTTACCCCAGCACAAATTACAAATCAAGTGGATTTGTCACATATTTTGAAAATTGCTAAATCGAATGGATATGTGTTAAAATCAAAAGGTAATTTGGGACTAACATTATCCAACTCAAACCAATTACTCATAAGCTTTCTTACAAGTGGAGCAGCAACAATAGTAGGTGCAAAAAACGAAGAAGAGGCTTTGTCTATATACAATACTTTCACTCAAGAATTAAAACCAAAGGTTAGCTAGTATTTTTTTATTATTTTGTAATAATTTGTAGAGATCACTTTTAATATTTGCGTTTTATTTGTCTGTATAGATATAGATATGTCATTGAAGATTCAATATTTTCCTGTTCTTTTAAATAAGAAAGGAAAAATAATTACTACAGCCGCAGATGAAGATGATGATGAACGCATTACAAATTTAGAGGACGGTTCTTTAGACTCGGGTGAAAACGAAGAAATCAAGGATGAAGAAACTAAAGATGAAGATTTAGAATTAGATGAAGATGAAGATGAAGATTTAGAATTAGATGAAGATGAAGATGAAGATTTAGAATTAGATGAAGATGAAGATGATGAAGATGAAGATGAAGATTTAGAATTAGATGAAGATGAAGATGATGAAGATGAAGATGAAGATGAAGATGATGAAGATGAAGATTTAGAATTAGATGATGAAAAACCCCGTAGAACAACTAGAAAAGATGTTGTGAAGAGATCTGATTATAGAGAAATTGATTTGACTCCGATCACAAAGAATTTAGAAACCCTTAATAGAAATGTGGATAAATTGTTTAAAGAAATTCAAAAAATACACAAGACATCTCAGCCTGTACAAAAAGGTCTCAAATCTATTGAAAAGCAAACATTATCATTAAAACAGACTCAAGCCGCAATTAAGGAGATGGGAAAACGGATGTCAAGAATTGAAAAAAGCATATTGACTAAATCAACAAAGAGTACGCCGACCAATTCAAGAAAGTCTTCAACCACTAAATCAACAAAGAGTACGCCGACCAATTCAAGAAAGTCTTCAACCACTAAATCAACAAAGAGTACGCCGACCAATTCAAGAAAGTCTTCAACCACTAAAAGGAAGAAAAATTCGTCAACATAGAAGTAAACATAATATTCTGTTACTGTTTATAGTAGCTAGATGTCGTTATGACTACTATGATTATTTATTCCTACCATCTTCTACTATTTTCTTCTCTAATATTATAATAGAGAAACTGTTGAGCATAACCGGAATATTTGCCATAATGTTCTCTAATTTTTTTTGAAATAAGTCTATACTGCTTTGGAGTAATCTTGTCATTTATTTTAAAATCCAAACCTGATGTT
This sequence comes from Candidatus Nitrosocosmicus franklandus, assembly GCF_900696045.1. Lineage (GTDB taxonomy): Archaea > Thermoproteota > Nitrososphaeria > Nitrososphaerales > Nitrososphaeraceae > Nitrosocosmicus > Nitrosocosmicus franklandus_A. The sequence goes on along the minus strand of NZ_LR216287.1, from coordinate 1,271,633 downwards.
TTCATATAATCTAATTTTTTTTGAAAATGTTTTATGATCCACGTATCCATAGGAAAAGCTTCCAGCTTGTCAAATGCAAATAATAAAATACAATCTGCAATCTTTTCACCTACTCCAGCTAATTTTAATATTTCTTGTTTGGACTTTGTGTAATCTGTGTCCTTGATGAATTTTAAATCTATTTCTTGATTTATGATCGATATTACTGTTTTTCGGACATATTCAGCTCTATACCCAAATCCACAATGCAACAATTCTGACTGTGAAATTGTAGATAGTGTTCTTAACGTGGGGAATGAATAGAACGTATTGCCGTCCCATTCTATCCTCTTTCCAAACTTTCTAGAAAGATTTCGTAAGATCAAACGAATCCTTGGAATATTGTTATTACTTGAACATAGAAATGATATAATACATTGAATTGGTTTTTGTCTCATGATACGTAATCCAAAGTGTTCTTTAGTGATTTTTTCAATTATTCTATCTTTTTTGGAAATTTCATTAATTATCTCATCGTATTTGTCGTCAAGTCTAAATACATGCTGTGGCCAATCTTCTATCCTGGGAAACGAATCATGTTCGTAAACTAAATTATTCCTATGTTTGTGCAAAGTAATCTTTAAAATCGAATCATCATATATTCCATACCAAGAATTATTTCTTTTCTCCCATAGAAAGTATTGCCCACTATTAATGGTAGAATGAACATTTATGATATTTCTACTACTATTCAATTATTTTTACTCGTAATTTTATAACTATACCGTGATTATTTCACCAGCTTCTGGGGCATGAGCTTTGTAACCATATTTTTCAACAATTTCTTCAGCAAACTTGGTACATGACAAATTATCACCATGAACTGTTAACACTTGAGGATTTCCTTTCACCTTATCTAGAATTTCAAATAACTCTGTTCTACTATTATGTCCTGAAAAGTCAAATCTATTTACCTCAGCAAGACATTTTATTGTTCTGCCATTGTAAGTTACTTGTCTATTATCTAGTAAAGATCTTCCAGGAGTTCCCTCACCCTGATACGAAACCAAAGCAATTCCATTGTATTGACTTTTGCAAATCTCTTCTATATAGAAAACTGCAGTCCCACCAACTAACATACCTGCAGGCGAAATTATCACTCCCGGTTCTTTGACTACTCTTTTTCGTCTATGCCAACTTGTTATTCTTTCTACTTCTTCGATCGAACTCCTAAACATCTTTGAATCACGTAAATACTTTGGATACCTGAGCATTATATCGTTGGTCTTTAGCGCCATTCCATCCATGGCAATCTTGTATGGAAAATTATAGGTCTTAAGAACGCATGCTATTTCTTGAGCTCTTTCTACAGAAAATGCTGGTATGAAGAAAACACCGTTTCTTTCAACAACTTCTTTTGCATACTTTACCAATTCCCTTTCTGATTGCTCTCTGGGAACTTGCTCTGCCTGTGAGTAGGTGCTTTCTATAATTAACATATCTATTTCGCCTATATCCAAATCTGCCGGTCTTAGCACCTTAGAACCTCGAGTATTCATATCTCCTGTGTAAAATAATCTCTTTCCATCATTTTCGACAATAACTGTAGATCCACCTATTACATGTCCAGATTCGTGGAAAGTAATACTTGTGTCTCTAATCTTGTAACTGCTTCTATAATCTATGTGTCTGGCATGATTTAGCATGTTCATCATGTCATGATATTGAAACGGTAGATAGAATCCAGATATCTTTATCATGTCTTGTATCAGTAGCTGCGAAAGTTCAAACGTGGGCATTGTAGCTAAAGCCTCTAGGTTTGTGTTCTCGTCCAGAAAAAGTGATGGAACACATCCAGAATGATCCAAGTGTGCATGAGTTATCACTACTGCATCGATTTCATTCGGATTTACCTTTATAGGAAATAGAGGTTCTTTCTTTAAGAGAACTCCGTAATCTAATAGAATATTCGTATTATTCGAATTTACAAGAAATGCGGATCTCCCAACTTCTCTGGCAGCTCCTAATGTTGTTACTTTCAATAACAATTACTTAAGTTATTTATCATATTAGTCTTTTTGAAACTTTATTCATTATAGATGATGTCCCATAATAGATGTATCTTATTTCCAATCTTGATTTTCTCTAGATATCTATATCCCACTTCATCCAATACGTGTTCAAATTCGTATCTTTCAATTTCATTATTTTCATTGACCGAGCAGTTTCTTAATTCTTCTTTTATCTTTTCCTTGTATTTTGGTTTGGAATAAACATACCACAGATTATGTGCTCCACGTAATTCGCTTAGAGATTTAATGATATCGTCTGATATTTTTGAATAGTATTTATTCATTAGTTCTGTATTCACATCTATCCATGATGGAGTTACCCAGCTTGCCACTTTATCATAACCAAAACCTTCAAATTCGCATCCACCATTTATTCCACACTGTCCTCCCTTATCGAATGTTGTAATTATTATATCCGTTTTTTCAGCAATTTTGTCTCTATAATCAACACCTGGTTCCATCCATCCAACAAATATTACGTCATATTTTTTTTCTATTTCATTATATGCATCACCGATTTTGATATAATCTGGTTTGTATCTTCCTAATTTGAAAAACATTTCGACATTTTTTTCCATTCCTTCTGCTTTAGGTAAATATTGTCTTACTTTTTCTAAAAAATCGCCATAACCACATCCGATATCCAAATAAGATGGATCTTTAGATACAGATTTAGCAATAGAGACCACTCTTTTTACATCTATTTTTCTATAGGTAAAATATGATCCGCATAGAAAAGGAAAAATAAATCTCTCATGATGCACCGAAAATGAGTATTTTCTAAATTGTTTTAATGCTTCATATGCGAAGCTTAAATCCTCAAATCGGGGCGGCATCATTCTTCAAATTTTATCTTCCATAATTCTACTGATGGCCATGCCGGGAGTATTTCGCCAATTTTAAATCCGCATTCATCGAGGATTTTTTCATGCTTGTACGGCGGATTAGCATGATTATCTGTTTCTATTTTTCTTAATTCTTCTTTTATCTTTTCCTTGTATTTTGGTTTGGAATAAACATACCACAGATTATGTGCTCCACGTAATTCGCTTAGAGATTTAATGATATCGTCTGATATTTTTGAATAGTATTTATTCATTAGTTCTGTATTCACATCTATCCATGATGGAGTTACCCAGCTTGCCACTTTATCATAACCAAAACCTTCAAATTCGCATCCACCATTTATTCCACACTGTCCTCCCTTATCGAATGTTGTAATTATTATATCCGTTTTTTCAGCAATTTTGTCTCTATAATCAACACCTGGTTCCATCCATCCAACAAATATTACGTCATATTTTTTTTCTATTTCATTATATGCATCACCGATTTTGATATAATCTGGTTTGTATCTTCCTAATTTGAAAAACATTTCGACATTTTTTTCCATTCCTTCTGCTTTAGGTAAATATTGTCTTACTTTTTCTAAAAAATCGCCATAACCACATCCGATATCCAAATAAGATGGATCTTTAGATACAGATTTAGCAATAGAGACCACTCTTTTTACATCTATTTTTCTATAGGTAAAATATGATCCGCATAGAAAAGGAAAAATAAATCTCTCATGATCACTTGAGTTCTTGTGTGTATACATCTTTGATCTAAACTTGTCCAATTCCTTTTGTGCAGATATGATGTCGTCAATTGAGAAAGGCATTCTTAAAACTTAAACTTAACTTAAATAACGTTATTATAAATTAATGTTTTTATTTTAACACCTGTCAAATATTTAGTTATATATCCTTTGAAAATTTTTCAAAATATTTATAAAGTAACTTTGCACTGATTTTTTAATGGTAAGATCATTTGAGGAATGGTGGGCAACCGTTCCTGAGGAATTAAAAGCAAAAGCTCGTAAGGGCGATGAAGACAACAAGGTTTTATTGAATCAGGTAAATTATGTATTACTTCATCTTCATCTTCAAGGCAAACACGATACAAAACCATCTCATGAAGAATTAAAAGATTGGCTTCATAGTGGTCAAGTAGACGTAATGCGTCAAATTAAAAAGTAGATATTCCTATCTAGATTTTTTTATCTTTGTATAACACTGTTTTGATATGGGCAAATAGTTTAAATAGTTTTATCGTTACTAGACGATTAGTGAATTATTAGATGCCAATTGCTATACTTCCAGATGTTGATGAACAAAGGTGCATTGGGTGTGCACTTTGTGTAGAGATTTGTACCGCATTAGGTCCGGATGTACTTCGTGTTAAACCTGTCGAAGGTTGGAAAAGAGGCAAAGCATTTGTCTTTTATCCAGAAAGATGTATTTCAGACGGCGCATGTGTCGGTGTTTGTCCCACTCATGCTATATTCTGGATGAGACCATTAGAATATACTGCAGGCCAACCAGTTCCGTTGCATAAAAACGGTGTATTTAATAAAGGCTGGGAAGAAGGCTAATATCACCCAACTATTTTTTGTTTGCTTATATACTTGAAATCTTTATATAATTAGAAAATTACAAAATATTATGCTATTACCCTCCGAAATTGAGTCAAAGTCGCTTATTCCTGCTATACGAGCTATCTTATCTAAAAAATTAATTCGTGATTATGATCTAAAGGAGGAAACTGTGGCTAAACTACTAGGGATTACCCAAGCAGCAGTTAGTAATTACATAAGAGGAACACGTGGCGACTTATCGTTAGTAGCCAAATTGGAAGATAATTTTGAGGTCATGAAGATGATAAATGATATATCCAAAGATCTTTCTACAAATAAAGCCTATTCTCCAAGTACTATGACAAAATTTATCCAATTATGCAACTTTATGAGGTATACATTTATCATATGTGATGTTCACCATAGTATAGAATCAAATATAGATAAGCGAATATGTGAACAATGTGAAGTTATGCTTACCGGTTCGCGCTTTTCGTAATCCTATTTTTTTCTACTCCTATTAACATAAATAGTGCACAGATATTTTTATCATCGTGAAGATATCTATCTCAGGAATTAGAGGCATATTTAATGAAGACCTTGGCATACAGGAGATAGCTCGTTTTTCAAGGACCTTCGGCTCGTATTTAAAAAATAGATTTCCTATAACAAATTGTGTAATTGCACGAGATAGTAGACCATCTGGAAGACTGATTTCAGAAGTTGTTACCGGATCTCTCCTAGAGCAAGGAATTGATGTATATGATTTAGGAGTAGCCCCTACACCAATCTTGTTTAGAGAAGCCCGAAAGTATACGGGGGGTATAATGATTACCGCATCTCACAATCCTTTGCCATGGAATGGTCTTAAGATGCTTATTAACGGCAGGGGTTTATTTGAATCCGATTTAGAACAGCTATTAAATACCAGAATTAATGAACATTCGCAAATGGGGCGATATTTCAACATTGATTCCAGCTATGTAACTGATATATTACAACACATTCATCCCTCAAATCAATCGAATATGGATTTCAAAGTTGGAATTGATTTCGGAGGGGGAGCGGCATGTATGTATACTGATCGCTTGCTTGATACATATCATGTAAAATACCTTGGAATAAATGATAAGTTGGGATTCTCTTCTCGAGGACCTGATCCGACATCTGATCCGCTACTAGACCTTTGCAATTTGGTAAAGACAAATAATTTGAATTTTGGTTTTGCATTTGATATTGATGGTGACAGATTAGTTGTAGTAAGTAACGACGGAGTTCAGCTCAATCCCGATTTAACCCTTTTGTTCTGTGTTGCAAGCGTCATCAATAATAGTAAATTTAAGAAATTTACTATTAGTCTGGATACTAGTTTAGCTATTGAAAAATATGTGAAAGACCATGGTGGACAGGTTTTCTTCTCTAAAGTAGGCGAATCGAATGTCTTGCGTCGTATGATCGAAACGCATTCTGAATCGGGTGGTGAAGGGAGCAGTGGAGGTTTTATCCTTCCAAATTTTACTTCCTGTAGAGACGGTTTATTGGCTAGTGTGATTATTAGTTCTTTAAATCAAGATTTGATCAAAGAGTGTATGACAATTTCATCAAATTTTAGACAAATACGAACTAAATATCCGATAAATACAAAAACTGATAATAAAATACTATTAGAAAAAATATTGTCAGCTCTAAAGCCTCAATCTGTAGATGTAATTCATACTGATGGTTTAAAGTTTATTCTTGATGATGATTCATGGATTTTAATACGTTTCTCTAACACCGAACATGTGCTTAGGATTTCGTTGGAATCCACTATTGATAGATTGGATTCACTCTTTGAATCGTTAAATAACAAGATAGTGGAAGTTTATGAGAAAATTCAATGAGAAGCAAATATTAAATTTAATAATATCAAGATTTGGGTTTCAAAATATAGATCCATGGTTTGGTAAAGATGATATTTCTGTAATCTCTTTGAGCTCTGTTGGTGGTGAAATTTACGGAGGAGTTTCTTTGGCAGTTACATGCGACATGCTAGTTGAACATACTGATGTACCTACAAAAATGACTTTTGAACAAATAGCCAGAAAATCGATGGTGTCTAGTATAAGTGACCTTGTAACAAAGGGAATAAAGCCTCAATTCGCTTTAATCTCTTTGGGGTTGCCTACAACGTTAAAAAAAAGCGAAATCTCCAAATTATTAGATGGATTCACACTTTCCTCAAAGGATTTTGAAATTGATATAGTGGGCGGTGACATTAATGAATCTAAAGAAATCATAATTGATTGCTGTATGTTTGGAACACTTTCATCAAATATTGATATTCCTAGAAGGGATGGTGCACAAGAGGGAGATCTTGTTGTTGTTTCAGGAATTTTTGGCTATACTTCTTCAGGACTAAAAATATTGATGGATAATTTACGAAGTCCTGATAATTATTTTAGGAAAAGATCGATCGATTCTGTTTTGAATCCTACACCGTCATATAAATTTGGAATTCTGCTCGCTCCATATTTTTCATCCTCTATTGATTCTAGTGATGGTCTTGCCGTATCATTGTATCAGATATCTAAAGAGAGTAACGTAGATATTTTGATCGATGAGAGAAATGTGCCTATTCCTCCTCAACTACGAAGATTCTCTTCTATGAATAGACTTGATTATTTTGATCTTATTTTTTATGGGGGAGAAGAATACCATATAATAGGAACGATATCAGAGAAAAATTTGGCGAAGATATCCAAAATTTTAGCAAAACATAGATTAGATCTTTTCGTAATCGGCAAGGTAGTTAAAGGAGAAGGAAAGGTATTCGTTATTAAACATGATGGAAATAAAAAGTTGCTAAAGAACCATGGATTTATTCATTTTGATTAAGAAGGTTTTTAAATGCGAAAATCAAAAGTTCTACATTAATGTCGCAAGAGGAAATTACTCAATATAAATGGGGTGTAGCCCATATTTTTAGTAGTTATAATAATACTTTAGTCCATATAACTGATATAAGTGGTGCAGAGACCATTTCCATTAGCTCTGGAGGCCGCCATGTAACAGCAGACCGTTATGAATCATCTCCATATGCAGCCATGAAATCTGCTGTATCGGCTGCTGATGCGGCAAAAACTAAGGGAATTAATGCGCTTCACATACGAGTAAGAGCAGTTGGTGGTGTTGGGCCAAGGATTCCTGGTCCTGGTGCTCAAGCTGCCATAAGGGCACTAGCGAGAGCTGGCTTTAGAATTGGAAGAATTGATGATGTAACACCTGTTCCTCATGATACAACTAGAAAACCTGGTGGTAGGCGAGGCAGAAGGGTATAATTTTTTTCTGCTTACTATTGTTTAATTATGGGATGGGATCGGCCGGATTTGAACCGACGACCTCCAGCGCCCAAGGCTGGCATCCTACCATGCTAGACAACGATCCCCATTCTAAAGAGAAATTTTTGTCTAATTTTAACCTTGTTTCAATTATTATTCGCATTATTATTATATTCCCAATAATATTATCTGTATTTTATGTCCCTAGAGAATTATACCCGTGCAGGCCACATAGCTTCACTAGTACGTGAGAATACTAGGAAAAGAAATCATATTGGTAGAACCCTTGAAGAAGTGTGCAATTCAATTGAAAAGGAGATAATAGATTACGGTGGAAATCCCGCCTTTCCGGTTAATGTTAGTATAAATGAAATTGCAGCCCATTATACTGCTGAACCAAACGATCAAATTGTAATAAAAGATACTGATGTTGTGAAAATAGACCTGGGCGTGCATATTAATGGCTATGTTGCAGATACCGCAGTCACCATTTCATATGATCCAAAGTATGATCAATTGATAAGAGTGGCAGAATTATCCTTATCTGAAGCTATAAAGATTGCAAAGCATAATACTAAATCAAGTGAAATAGGAAAAACAATTGAGAATACGATATCACACTATGGATTAAAACCTATTCAAAATCTTAGTGGTCATTCTCTTGAACAGTATATCATTCATGCCGGCAAATCTATTCCAAATATTAAAACATATGGATCATCCTTCTCTTTATCATCTAATCAGGCTTATGCAATAGAGCCTTTTGTTACTACTAATGATGGCCTAGGCATAGTGTATGAAGGAAAGAAAAGAAATATTTTTTCATTAATATCTAGAAAACCGACTAAGGATAAAGAGGCAGATGAATTTATCTTGTATCTGTGGGACAAGTTTAAGACACTCCCTTTCGCTTTACGATGGCTAGTAAATAATTTTGATGAATCTAAAGCTCGGGCTATGATTGATTTCCTCATCAAGAAGAAGAATGTGAGGGGATACCCGATTCTAGTTGAAGGGAATAATAAAGTTGTGTCTCAAGCTGAACATACTATTTTTATTTCTGACAATTTAAGTTATATAATTACAAAATGATTTTTTTCACTCTATAATCCTTTTGATGCCGATAACTTTTACCAAACATTATATTCTTTAGCGATATGACCTGTTTATGGATATATTAGATGAGTTCAAATTTTCCTTTAAAGGTGATGTATCTAATGAAACGTGGATTAAAGATTATTATTCTGTCGATTCAAGCAATCATCAAATTTATCCCGAACTAGTATGCTTTCCCAAAGACGAGGATGATATCAAAATATCCTTGAACTCTGCTATTAGAAATGGATTGTCGATTTCTTGTAGAGGTGCTGGCACAAGCCTGCTTGGTCAAACCCTTTCAAATGGTCTGATACTGGATTTTACCAGGTATATGAATAAAATCCTTGGTATAGATTTACAATCCAATTTTGTAAGTGTTCAACCTGGTGTAGTTAAGGGAATACTTGATAAAGAGCTACGAAAACATAACAAGTTTTTGCCTCCAAATCCTGCAAGTAGTAATTATTGTACTATTGGAGGAATGGTTTCGAACAATTCATCAGGGCCATACGGATTGGGATATGGTAGTATTTTAAAATATTTACAACAAGTTGATTTTAATTATTATGATGGAAGTAGAGGTTTTGCTAAGGACGGCGTTTGTGACGATAGACTAAGGAAGCTTTTACTACCTTTGATTCCAGCTCATTATGAGATAACTTCTGCATATCCAAACGTAAGTAAAAATTCGTGTGGATATAGACTTGATTCCGTCTTTACTCCCACTTACAGTCCTCAAAGAATTTTTGCTGCATCTGAAGGTACTCTGGCTATTGTCAATTCTCTAAAACTAAAGATTCTGGATTTACCGATCTTTAGATCTCTATTCATAGTTTATTTTTCTAGCGTACAGAAAGCATGTATGTACTCTAGAAAGATACTCTCTACCTCTCCCGTTGCTTTGGAGCTTTTGGATACTCCGGTAATGGATTCATCCATTAAATATGTTACCAAGAACAAAGATGGATGCCTTTTGTTTATCGAGTATTTTTACTCGTATAACGAAGAGATTAATACAATAACAAGCTTACTTAGAAATGCCATTTATCCAGAAGGCAAAGTGTTAGAACAAGCTCATGATTTAAATTCCATAACTAATTTATGGAACTCAAGAAGAAATGCCCTAAACATGGCCATCAGATACACTGTAGGCAATAGAAAACCATTTACCATCTTTGAAGATACTGCTGTTTCGATTGAACATCTTTACGATTATATTGTCTATATGTTGGCTCTATACAAAAAGTATGATTTGCCATATGTCATTTATGGTCATTTGGGCAACGGCAATCTTCATACGCGTCCAATAATAATCGATTCTAACGAATCTGATGGTCAATTAGATTCTAAACAAATGAAGATCTTAGAGGATATCACTAATTTGATATTTAAAAAAGTACAAGAATACAGAGGTACAATTACTGCAGAACATGGAGATGGTATATCTAGAGCTCCTTATATAAGGAATGTATATAATGATTTTATTCTCTCCTATTTTACCTACGTTAAGAAAGCATTTGATCCATTGAATATATTAAATCCTGGTAAAATAATTGCTTAAATTATTCCATGGGGTTGTTAAATGTTCTTTAATCTAAACAGATATTTGGCTTTGTACATTGTGCCTTGATTTCTGTAACACTAGCATCCTGAACGTTTATTATATTAGTAAAGATATATGCTTTTAAGATATTGTCTCAGCATGTATCTTTTTTAGTTTGATATACTAATTATTCCGCACCTATTAAACCAAGAAAATCAAATCCATCTTCTTCATTTTGATTGCTTTTTAGCTTTACAATTGAAATTAGATGACCGTCTGGATCTTCAATTATTGCATGTTTTCCAAAACTTTCCTCTTTGGCATTCTTAAAAAAGACAACTCCTTTCTCTCTCAAAGTATTTATTGTGTGATCAAAATCATTCGCAGTAAATCCAATTAAAATGTGTTGACCGGATTTCAGATTCTCCTTCTTGTGTTTTACTGGATGCAGAGCCAATACTGTTTCCTTATTGAAAAATTCTGTCCATTCTTCTGATTCCTTTTTAATAGGTAGATTAAGGATTTCTTTATAAAACTGAATTGATCTGCGCATGTCTGAAACTAAAAGTATCACAGCACCTAATTTTCTAAATGACATTTGATTTGTCTATATTGCTTCTAAATTATGAACTTTTTGTATTACGTATTGTTGAAGAGTCAAAAATTTTATTGATGTTTGCAGTGTAGCTTATGTTGCAAGATAAGTTATTTTTTATATATGTATCAAAAAATGATGAATGGAAGAAGCGCTACGAGGAGGATTGGAGCTATGTTTCATCCATGGCGCGTTTTTTCAAATGGTGGATCAAGCGAGAATTCAACGAGGACTTGTCTGTAGAAGCAGATATATTGCCAGTTGTCTCAGGGAAATTGTTTGACCGTATTAACCTCGCTTATCTCTTAAGGGACCATAAAGAAAGAGGATATTCTATATTTCATTTTTATCTTGCATATTTTAAACCTCTGTGGACAGATTGTCGTTTGGAGGGTTATCATGGCGAGAATTTTGGTCTTATCACCTGGTTTAGACCCAAGGTTTTTTCTTCAGATTTTAAGAACGAGAGATACTTTGCTGATAATAATTGTGCGAAAATATCTCATGTAATATGTCACGAAATGTTAAGACGAAAACATAATAAGAGAAAAGTATATTTCGACCAAGTTCATAAAATTTGGGATTTGCATATAAAAGGCGATGTTCCCTTTTTTTACTATAATAAACAATTTAACAGAGTATCAAAAAATAGTGAGTATAAATATGTTACAATTGATACATCAAAACTTGAATATTGATTTTTGAAAATATCGGGAATGAATACTACATTAAAATATCGTAGGATGATCAAATTAGGTGCAGTAGTATCTACAATAGGTGTCATAATGCTCATTTTATTTGGATCGATTCTATTGATGTTTCCTATGACAAAGAATTGTAAAATTAAGTGTACCTATATTTTGGATGCACCAAATTTTTTTAAACAGATTATAAGTCCATCATTCTTGTTTATTTCTTTGATTTTAATTTCATCGGGAGTCTTTCTTATTCGAATAGGAAATAGACAACTTTACAAAAAATTATAGTTTTCTGGATCTTCGTCAATCTCTTTTATTACCCGCCTGACATTAAATTAAAATGTGTGTTGATGTGATTATTATATACTTTATGGCCAATCCTTTTAAAAAAATATTGTATCCTTTTTCTACCAATCCTTTTAGAAAATGGAAACCTAAAGGAAAAATGTATAGTTTTAGGTGCTCGCAATGTGGGGATGTCTTCTTATCTAGTCATAACCTGGATGCTCCTTTATGTACTAAATGTATCCAAAAGATTAAATCTTTGGATTCTACCGTTGATAATGAAAAGAAATGCTCCGAATGTGGTAGAATTGGAGTTATCTATGGTAAAGATCGATGTCATTCTTGTTATTTCAGTTTTAAGAAAACAAGCTAAATCCATTGTACTTTTTTGATTGGAATCAAGATTAGCTGTTTGTTATTTATAATTAATAAATCCTATTCTAATTAGATCTATTTGATATTGAATTTAATTACTATTGTGTTCGAATTCATGTCATATCCATATCATTGGATACAAACATAGAATTCTTTGTATGATATAACCTTTAGTAATGTATTAAACGAAAAACAGGCAACTTAATAATCTCATATTGTTAATTGGACGTAGGACATATTCACGGATAACATGATAAAGTCATTTTTTACTCATTTGAAAGAATTGTATTTTCGTATTATTAAAAAAGGCAATGTATGTCTAATTTTGTTTCTATTGCATCATATTATTATATTTTCATTTGCATGACAAGTAATAGTATATGAGTAACAAGAAGATAGATGGGGCCGAAGGGAGTTATTCTAATATATCTTGATATATTATTTGAACCCCTGATCCACGGGTTTCTTCCATATTTGCCCTTTTATCTGATCTGGAGCCCGTTGCGATGCCTGGCTTCGCTACGACCCCACCTAGATATTATTTTTGTAATTGTAACTATAAGTTTTTCTAAATTTGATTCTGTTTCTTGATGCAAAAATTGATTACTTTTTGTATAATGTGCATGTTCCACAAAAAATATAAGGTTTGTTAATCCACTATAGTATTAACATTGGCAAAATCTATCGAATTTGATGTTCTTTCTCCGACAAAAAATAGAGAACCTGATACTAATGAAAAATGGGGCTTAGCAGAAGAATCTGAATATTTTGCTAATAAAGTGAAACTTTATCGCCAAGATAAATTGAATGCAGATGAATTTAGACGTTTTAGACTTCAAAATGGTACTTATGGCTCCAGACTAAATAGCGAATTTAGTATGATTCGAATAAAGGTTCCTGGTGGAGAAATCACGCCTAACCAACTCGAAAAGATCGCCAATCTGTCAGAGTCTTTTTCCATTGGATCAGCTCATGTATCTACTAGACAGAATATACAATTACATTGGGTTCAGTTGGAAGATGTTAGTGAAGTTTTTCGAGGTTTGGCTGAAGTTGGACTTACCTCTCGAGAAGCATGTGGTAATACTATTAGAAACGTAATGTGCAGCCATTTTGCAGGGGTGTGTCCTAATGAACCATTTGATACTACCCCTTATGCTAAAGCAATTGCAAGATTTTTTTTGCGAAATCCTATTTGTCAAAATCTGCCAAGGAAATTTAAATTCAATTTTTCATGTTGTTCCGAACATGGTTATGTACGTATTGCAGATGTCGGTTTAGTTCCAACCGTCCGAGATGGAGTAAGAGGTTTTCGTGTTTATTTGGGTGGAGGCTTGGGTGCTGCTTCATTTATTGGTCATTTGTTAGAAGAATTTACCCCTGAGTCAAGGTTGCTGTCCACATCTATAGCTACCATACGTCTATATGATAGGTTAGGTAATAGAGAAAATCTAGCCAGAAATAGAATGCGTTATTTGGTTAGTGAAATTGGGTGGGAAAAATTCCAAGAATTATTACTAAAAGAACGAACATTGGTTGAGGCTACAATATCAATTCCTACAAAAAGTACTTTTGAGGACTTTTTGAAGGCATCTGAGACAGCTGCAACAAATCCTTCCACAATACCTATTTCAACAATCGGTAAAAAAAGGAAATTACCTGTCATAACCTCTGAGTCAGATAATGATCCATACACTAGATGGCTTCATACAAATGTTGTTGCCCAGAAACAACCTGGTATGTTTAGCGTGTACATTTCCTTAGGAGCTGGCGATATTACGTCTAACCAATTACGCGTTCTTGCAGAGTGTATTCGAGAATTTTCATTAGAAAAGAAAGCACGTAATACTCCTCAACAAAACTTTTTAATTAGATATATAAAAGCAGATCAATTACCTAAAGTCTTTATGAAGTTATCTAGTAGTGGATTAGGAAATCCAGGTGCAACTACAATTGTATCTACAGTGGGTTGCTCTGGAACTACATCTTGTAATCTTGCTATCACAAATTCTCATAGATTGGCAAAAGAAATTCAAAGCAAGTTTCTAGAACTAAATATTGATAAGGAAAAAGCCTTTGTGGGTTCAACTATTAAAGTTAGTGGATGTCCTAATTCATGTGGACAACATGAGGTAGCTACAATTGGCTTTTATGGTGGTGCATCTCGAATTGCAACTTCAATGGTTCCTATCTATACCATGCTTTTTGATGGAAGCACTGGAGAAAATGGCGAATTAGGCAAGGCTGTAATGCGAGTACCAGCTAAAAAGGTAATAGATGTTATTCTTAAAATAATTGATACATTCAAGAAGGAAAGGACAAGTGGTGAGAAACTAAATGAATGGATTCATAGAATTTCCATTGGAAATGGGACTGGCGAAGTTAAGAATCTTGAAGATATGAAAAAAATACTTTTACCCATAATTGAATTACCTGCCCTTACATCGGCTCCTGACTTTTACAAGGACTATGGAAACGATACTAATTTTGTAGCCAAGACAGCACGAGGCGAATGTGCAGCTTGAATGAATCTTTCAAGCAAAGAAATAGTAAAACCAAGCTTTTAAATAAACGTGAAAAAAGCAAGTCTTCGTTACTTGCGCTTGATTATATTTGTGATATTGACACGCTAAGGACTCTCATAAAAAAAAATAAAGTTAGAGTTGTAGATGTGAGGAAAAAAGAGGAGTATAAGAAAGGTCATATAAAAACTGCTGTCTCGTTACCTTTGGCTGAATTATTATCTAACGATGATCCTGACTCTATAGTCAAAATTCTTAATAATCTTGGAATATCGGATGATACCCCTGTAGTTGTATATGATGATACTTTTGGGGCTTTAGCCTCAAGAGTAGCATGGTCGTTCAAGTTTGTAGGACATAGTAACGTAGCCCTATTAGAGGTAACTTATGATAATTGGAAGAAACTAGGATTAGAAATAGAGAGGAAATCAAATAAATATCCTAAAGCATCGCATTCCATGAATATTGATTATTCTATATATGCGGATGCCGCATATATAGAAAATGCTCAAAATGATAAAAACAAAATTATAATTGATTCAAGAGAAAGGTTGAATTTCCTGACAGAACACATTCCAAATTCAAAGAACATCCCTTATACTATGCTACGTTCTGAGAATTCCATTTTGAGAAGTCCATCAGAACTTAAGCGATTTATAGAAAATAGAGGCATCGATTCAAATCATGAAATCATAACATACTGTGGAAGCGTTGGAACATTGTCTGGATTGACTTTTTTCGCTCTAAAGGCTGCAGGTATTTCCAATGTAAAACTTTATCCAAAGTCATTTAAGGAATGGAAATCGCTTGGAAAACCCAAAACAGAATTCAAAGATGCAAATTATTGGGATCTGTCAGCAGAATAGGGTATCAATTATTTATCATTACTTAACGTTCGAACCATTCTTTGATTTGTTCAAGATTGCATCCATTTATAGATATTTTTATTGGTCCTAATGGGGATTCATCTTCATTTTCTATTATTGCAACATTATCTACAAATGCTGCCTGTTTGTTTATTAAGAACCATGTGTTTCCCATGTGGTAATTATTGTGAAGTATTCTTTGTAATACGGCCAATGATTTTTTAGATCTTATTTTTTCCTTAATTTTTTCTAAAACCCTCAAATCATCCATTTTTGTAGATATATTATTCTTCTTTTCTATCAATTCTGAATTAGGAAAAATATTGTTGAGTGCAAAAATTACCTTTTGTCTATCTTCAGTCGAATTCACCGAAGCTACAATTGTAACCTTGATACGATTATTCTCCATTTCTAATCTAGTGTATGGTAATATTGTTTTCTTGTTTGCTGTTCTTGTATTCGTCAATCCATTTTTTAACGATGCTTTCAACATGTTCTTTGAGCTCATTGACAGTTATGTTGTTATTTGAAATTGATTCATCTGCCAAAGCTATAGCTCTACTAATCCCCACACTCATTTCTCTTTCATCTCTTTGAAGAAAATTTTCATGGTTGGATGGGGTATCCGATCTGTCTCGCTGTCTTATGTGATTATATCTGATATCAGGGGAAGCATGTATAGATAATAATTTTACATGACCAATACTCTTCAATACTATGAATTCATCATAGCTTCTAATTCCGTCGACAACTATGAATTCTGAATTCTCTAAATTAGTAATTTTTTCGACTGTTAGCTTTGCAACAATATCATTTCCATGTGTCTTTCTAAAATTTTTCATCAATTCCCCTAAATTATAATCATCTAAAGGCAGGTTATTCTCGATTGCCTTTTCTCTTATAACATCTCCCATTGTGATGGAATGAAATCCAAATTCTTGAAGAAATCTGGCTACTGTTGATTTTCCTGCACCCGGCATACCAGTTAAACAAATAACTAATTGATTTGAACTGACCAACACTACATCTGTGAACTTTTTGTAATTTATCTTTTGGTTCGTTTTACAGGTTTGCGAATTAATATATTTAGAGTTTCGTCTAGTTGTATTATGCGAACCTTTATTGCGATAGATATTCTTGGCGTGGAAAAAATAGTTCACTATCAAAATATGATTTTGAAGCAGAGTGAATCTGATAAATTTAGTATGAGACCAATCGCTAAAGGTAATCTTCATCTTACTTTAAAATTTTTAGGCGAGATCAGTGATTCTGAAATTAAAAAAATAGCTGAAAACCTAAGGAATTTAAAGTTTGAACCATTCGAGATAAGATTTACTAACGCTGGCTGTTTTCCAAATTTGTCCAATCCTCGGGTCATATGGCTAGGATTGGACAAACAAAGTACTGATAAATTAAATATCCTTTATGATACTATAACAAAATTGTTAGACGGAATCAACGAATTCGAGAATAAATCACAAAACAATCTATCAAACAAGAAAACTGATTTTGTTCCTCATCTTACCATTTTTCGTCCAAAACACCAATTTAACACTTTAGGGTCCTTTAATCCCAATCTTCTAAATGTTTCTCATATGGAGGAGGTAAAACATGTTAAGCTAAAGAAAAGTGTTCTTGCACCCCAGGGATCAATATATTCTGACTTACTAACCATCAATGCAGTTTAAAGAGATGAAGAGTATGAACATACATAGCTTAATTGAACGAATATTAATAGATAGTGTTCCTTCCACAGATGAGGAGGAGCGTTTAATAGATTGCGCTAACAGTGTAAGGAAAAAACTTGATTCATATATTTTGGAACATAATCTAGAACAATATATTACAGATATCGTCTTCGGTGGTTCATTTGCAAAGGGTACATGGCTCAAAAATGAGACCGATATAGATATCTTTCTTAAATTTCGATATGAATTGGACTATGATCATTTTGAAACCCTTGGAAAGCAGATAGGGATGCAGTCTTTAACAGAGTATTCTCCATATCTTCGATATGCCGATCATCCTTATGTTGAAGCGGTTATAGAAGGGATAAAAGTAAATATTGTACCTTGCTTTGACGTCCCTTTTGGTAAATGGAAAAGTGCTGCAGATCGTTCTCCCTTTCACACTTCTTACATGATTAATCATTTAAATCAGCAACAGAAAAATCAAGTAAGAGTGCTTAAGCGATTTTTAAAAGCCTTAAAGATCTACGGTGCCGAAATTTCTGTTGAGGGATTTAGCGGATATGTCTGTGAAGTATTGATCTCAAAATTCGGATCGTTCTTGTCAACTCTCGAATTTTTTTCTAAAAAATTTAGTAACAAGATGATTATAAGTATCAATGAAAACACAGTTTCACTAGAAAGGACTAATGTAAACCATAACAGTTTTGCTATAATTCTAGACCCAATTGATCAAAATAGAAATCTTGGTAGTGCAATTTCAGCTCGTTCCGTTGCAATCATGATTCAAGCTTCAAGAAGATTCTTATCTAATCCTAGTGAAAAATATTTTACTTCTCAAAATATCTTTGCTGTTCAGAACAATCTTAAAAATTTATTATCGTCTTTTATTCTTGTTATCGAATTTACATATACAAATAGGCCATCCGATGTTATCTGGGGACAGCTTAAAAAACTAACTAAATCTATTATCGGATTTTCAGAGTCTTACGGTTTTAAAATTTTTAGATCTATCTGCAGTGTTAATGATAAAGAAAATCATTGTGTCATAGCACTGTTACTTGAATCAACGACGATTTCTTCCTTATCTCTTAAAGTTGGTCCCGAAATTCTTAGAATCAATGATGTTGAAAAATTTGCCGAGGCTAACGAAAAATCTCCATTGAAGTGGATTGATAATAATTCTATAACTAAATGTATTCTTTTTAGAGACCATACTAATATAAAGGAATATCTCAAGTACGTTTTTGAGAACAGTCCAAACTTGATAGGAATTCCAAAGGGGTTGAAAACCGATTTTTTGGGTTCTCAAAATATATATCTTTTAAATCAACATCCCAAACTTGATCTCCATGTAAGTAATACCATTTCTGAATTGATAACCACAGATGACAGGCTTTTCTAATAAAGTTCTATTGTCATCATACAAGTTAGCTGATCTATTGTGTTATCCCAAATTTGATTCTGTTGAATATCGAGATAGAATAAATGAGCTTCGCTCATTAAACATAAAATTTGTGATCTTGGAAGGACCTACTGTTTTAAATTCTATTAACATATTAGGGAAAGGTAATGAAGGCTTAGTTCTAAAAGTTCGTGACTTTAAAAATAATACAATGGCAGTCAAGATTAAAAGAACCGATTCATGTAGAATTGCAATGGAAAATGAATTTAATTTTTATAAATATGTCAATCTACATAATATTGGTCCAAGTGCTTATTTGCATACGAAAAATATGTTATTGATGGAATGTATTGAAGGCTTGTCTGCCAGAAAATGGTTCTTCTCTTCTATAACAAAATTAGACCTCGTGAGACGTGTTATCCTTGATATTTTAAACCAGTGTTTCAAATTGGATGTGATGGGTATTGATCATGGTCAATTAAACAAACTAGATAATCACGTTATAATTTCTCACGATGGTTCAAAATGCACAATAGTTGATTTTGAAAGCGCTAGTAGGAACAGGAAAGTCAACAATGTGACTTCTGCAATACAAGGTTTGTTTTTCAGGGGTCCTATAGCAGAACAAGTAAAAACAATTTATAATAATACTAATATGCGATCTGAACTTCAAAGTCTTTTAACCATATATAAAAAAGAAAAGTGCAGGGAAAATTTTGATTCAATATTGTCTCTAATTAAATGCGATTGATCTTTTATAGAATCTTAGAAAAACATTAATCTTTATACATATCAATTCAATTATGACACTTCCTAAAGGATATGTAATACCCAACAAAGAAGCAGAAGAAAAGGCCAAAAGAGAAGCAGAAGAAAAGGCCAAAAGAGAAGCAGAAGAAAAGGCCAAAAGAGAAGCAGAAGAAAAGGCCAAAAGAGAAGCAGAAGAAAAGGCCAAAAGAGAAGCAGAAGAAAAGGCCAAAAGAGAAGCAGAAGAAAAGGCCAAAAGAGAAGCAGAAGAAAAGGCCAAAAAGAGAAGCAGAAGAAAAGGCCAAAAGAGAAGCAGAAGAAAAGGCCAAAAGAGAAGCAGAAGAAAAGGCCAAAAGAGAAGCAGAAGAAAAGGCCAAAAGAGAAGCAGAAGAAAAGGCCAAAAGAGAAGCAGAAGAAAAGGCCAAAAGAGAAGCAGAAGAAAAGGCCAAAAGAGAAGCAGAAGAAAAGATTACTTCAAATCTTATTGAGAGGGAGATAGACAAGAAGGAAGAGGATCAAACTGACATCACATCACATTCAGGTAACGTTTTTGATTATTACTTGTTATGGGAACAAATACGTGAAGCCTATCTTCAAACCATGAAAGAAGCAACTTCTTCATACTTTAGATTGTTGGATTTCTGGTCACAGCTTAAAAGTCAAAAATAATGTCGATTTTGACGTTAATATCATTTTATTGGACCATGAATCATACATTTCTTTAAGAGTATAGATCAAGTTCTTTTGTAGAATTAATAATCCTATAGATCTGTTGTATTAGATCACTTGTATTTACATCCTTGTTGAGCAACAAGAACAAAGTGTGATCTTTCACTGGTATTATTAAGATTCTAAGTGAACTATACTCGTAGCAAATGGAAGTTAAGTTTCCAAATGGTGATGAAAAACCTTTTCTCAAATCAACTGCATATGCGGATTCAGAAATAATCAATTCGGCATTTCTTCCTTTTAAATATTTATCTAATGCCTCCCTTTGACTACTGATATTTAAATGTCCGGATTTTTCAACAATCCCGATGAATAATATATTAGTATTTAAATCAAGTATATTTTTTGTAAATTGATCGGCCTTCATACAGTTACAATAAAGTAATTAACATATAGCCTTTATGAATTTCCGATTTCAATCTTTTGTTTTTCAAACTTTTATAACGAAATCATCATATAAGTCTAAAATACAATATAACCATGGCTAATGATGCGTCATCATCTTCTACTTCTACAGACACCATTCCATATCCAACATTAACTATTTTATACTTACCAGCAGAAGCGAAATTAGCTGTCGAGGAAATAAGTCAGAAATATAATAATATGACGGTCGAGGATTGTAAAGGTTATTTTCATGAAGGCAAAGAAAGAGACTATAAGAAAATAACAATTTGGAGCCAAGGTATAGATAGTCTCTGGTTCAATGCAATTATTGCTCGTATCAAGGAACTTTCAAACTTAGACTCTATACCTATAGTTTCAGGCGGAATTATGTATTCGATTTAGATAGAGGGAGAGGAGGTATTTCACTCTATTAGCTTGTGTATTCCAATAAAAATGGAGGTTGTAGTTGGTACTTCAAGCGGGTATTCCAAAGGATTATAGAGGTAGATGTTGGTCAATGTGTTTGAATATAGTCTGTTCGATAAGTCATCTGGAATCACTGACTGGTACATACACATACTTCCCGTTCCAGTTAAATTTGGCAAAAGATTTAGTTGTATTGGAAATAATTTGCCATCCGAGGTGCTGCCAGCAATTTGTAATATTGAGCTGGTTGAATTACATGGAAGTTTTGCCAGAATATTGCCATTGGCGATCTTTAGTGGTATTGAACTATATAATGGAATAATGTCTTTTGAAGAAATAGTCATAGGATAAGGCAGGACCATAATAGGTTGTATGTTATTTAGACTATATCCATCAGCTGTAGTATTTTTGTTGATAGCGTCTGGTATTATGGTTGTATTATTGGAAGGTAGAGGATCAATTGCAGCAGTACTATTGGATATCAGAAAATTTAACGTATTTTCTAATGGCTGAGAGCTATTGTTTCCATTGTTGATTGTTTGATTCGCTGTTGGATAGGAAATATTTTTCATGTCCTCTACTACTGAATCAAGTAGAGACGATCCTTTCAAAGAATCAATCAATGATAGCGCCTCATCACTAGATGATTTTGCTTGATCAAAGTTATCTGATGTTTGGTTCAATTGACCAAATGCATTTACATTAATTATTGGGAGTAGAACTAAACTAAACCCGACAATAAAAAAAAATTTTACTTGAACAGAGTTCAACAATGTGATATAGCTGCAAAAAATTTATTTAATTCTTTCCTTTAGGAATTTGAATTCAAAATCTTCTTTATTTCTTCTAGGTCTGTTATTGGGGGAGTACAAGTAAAATCTTTACATATTAATACAAAATCACTATTTGGTTTTTTATTGATCTGTATCTTATCTTTGAATAGGCTAAATTTGTAAAGATCCTGTGAAGTATTTCCTTCATACAAAACTGAAATTATACCATTTGGAATAAACATTTTATTTATTTCATCAGTCAACTTTGAATATTTACTATCTTTAGAAAAAATTGTTATTTCTATTGGTTTCTTGATATACAAATAGATGGATGATAGCAACCAACCAAATCCAAATGGATTTTCAATTGCCGAGGAAATCGACCCCTTTATCATTTTTTCAGCTTTATCTAAATAGTCCGTCTTTCCTTTTATATGATACAAACGAATCAAATTCGATACAAATACAGAATTTCCACTCGGTACTGCGAGATCGTATAACATCTTTGTTCGAATAAGAAGAGATTCATGCATATTAGAAGTATAATTAAAGTTATTATCTTCTATATCCCAGAAATGTTTTAATGCCAAATCCACATAACGACAAGCCGAATCTATGTACTTTGAATCTGTCCTTACCTCAACGATGTCCAATAAGGCGTTAATATAAAAAGAATAATCATCCAAATAAGCGAGTATTTTGACCTCGCCTTTCTTATAAATTCTATATAGGTATCCTTCCGTTGATTTTAATTTTTTCTCTATGAATTCTACTGCATTTAAAGCAGCTTCTAGATATTTTTGCTTTCCTGTTATTTTGTAACCTTTAACAAATGCAGAAATGGCTAATGCATTCCATGATAGTATTGTCTTGTCATCTTTTTGAGGTCTTATTCTTTTCTCTCTAATATTAAATAGTCTAGTTGAGTATGTATCTATTATGCTTTTGATTTCTTTTACATCTAAGCCATATTTTTTTGATAACTGATCGATTGAATATTTCACACTTAGTATGTTTTTTCCTTCAAAATTCCCGGTTTCAGTTATACCAAAGTATTCGCAAAATATATCTTGATGCAGTGGAATGTTGATTTCTGATATGATTTCTTTCTTTGACCAAACATAAAATTTTCCTTCCTCGCCTTCAGAATCTGCGTCTTCTGCTGAATAAAAGACTCCTTGATCATTGGTAAGCTCCCGTAATATGTAGTCTAGTGTTTTTTCCACCGTATCTCTAAATATGTCATCTTTAGAAATTTGATACATTTCACAAAATAGGATGACCAATAGTGCGTTGTCATACAGCATCTTTTCAAAATGAGGTACCAACCATTTTTGATCGGTCGAGTATCTGGAGAATCCTCCACCTAAGTGGTCATGTATTCCTCCAAAGATTATCTTATCACATGTCAATAAAACAAATTCTTTGAATTTTTCTATTCCTGAAATATGATAATATCTTAACAAAAAGATCAAATTCGATACATTAGGGAACTTGGGGGAAATACCAAAACCCCCATTAACAAAGTCTGCCATTTGTAATAGATTTAGTGCGGATTCGTCGAGTACTGTTTTATCAATTTCCATTTTGTTATTATTACTATGTTTGATATCTTTTGAGGTATCCACTAATGCTTGTACAAACTCTGCAGCTGTTTTATTTATGTCATCTTTTTTTAATAAATACGCTTGTGAAAGTTGATTGAGGATTTCTTTAAACCCTGGTATTCCATATCTGCTCTCTTTTGGAAAGTATGTCCCCACGTAAAACGGTTTAAGATCTGGAGTCAAAAATACGGATAAAGGCCAACCCCCATTACCAGTAACCAGCTGACATGCTCTTTGATAAATGTCATCTATGTCTGGTCTTTCTTCTCTATCCACCTTGATATTAATGAATTTTTCATTCATGATTTTTGCAATTTCGTTATCTTCAAATGACTCATGTGCCATAACGTGGCACCAGTGGCAAGAGCTATACCCGATACTGAGAAAGATTGGTTTATCTTCTCTTCTTGCTAAATTGAGGGCTTCATCATTCCAAGCAAACCAATTGACAGGATTATAAGCATGTTGTAATAAGTAAGGGCTACTTTCCTTTATCAAGGAATTAGGTTTTAATTTGTTCTTTTTTTCATTCATGACAGTGAAGATACATGATTATATTTATAATACACTTTTTGTGGATATGTATCAATAACTATCAAATCTCATCAATACAATTTTGGTGATCCATCCAAACTATATTCTATACAAGTATGTTGTTTAATCAAATCACTAACGAATGGTAATTGTTGAATTAGCTCACTGACACTGTTCCAACCATATTAGGATGCAACATGCAAAAGTATGGAAATTCGCCTTCTGTTTCGAATTTGTGCTCAAAAGTCTTTCCTTGACTTGTGAGAGCAGTTGGTCCTGTCAACCCAGAATCAAATAGTTGTCCAACATCATCTGCACCAACGGTTCCCGATGTCACTGTGTGAAATACAGTGTCATCATTTGTCCAGATAACTGATTGGCCTACTGTAACTTCTACAGGATTTGGACTAAACGCATCATCGGTTAAAGTAGAAGAGTTTGGAACAATTGAAACATGAACTTCTCCGGCATTCTGTTGTGCTGCATTAGATGAGCTTGTTGCATTAGATGAGCTTGTTGCATTAGATGAGCTTGTTGCATTAGATGAGCTTGTTGCATTAGATGAGCTTGTTGCATTATCAGTCAAAAAAGGGCGGAGAGATGGGGGAGTTTGCAAAATAGTCGGGTCTGTAATTACTGGTTCTTCTGGTAAATGATATTCAGCTCTTAAGGTTGATTGTTGTAAATTTAAAACGTCAGAAGAAAAGGATGGACCAATATAACCAAAAGATGCCCATAATATATAAATGCCTAACAAAGATAATCCCATTACTATCAGGGAGATACTTATAGTACCTATTTTCAATTTCCTGACCGGAAGTTTTGGAAGGTCACCCTCCTTTGACATATGTAAAACAAAAGATAAAGATATTAAAAAGCTTACTAAACGTAAAGGTTAACATTTTAGTTACAACAAGTAAGTATTAAATTATGACTCCAGAGAAAAAAATAGAATCACTGAATCTTGTAATACCAAAGGGAATATCAAAAGCATTGGGTTCTTATGTTCCATTGGTAAGGGTAGACAATTTTGTTTTCATTTCTGGCCAGCTGCCAATAGAAATTGATTCTCCCACTAATGATTTAAAATTTAAGGGGAAAGTGGGAAAACAAGTTTCAATAGAAGATGCACAATCAGCTTGTGAAGTCTGCTGTCTAAATGCGATTTCGATTCTGAAAAATTCTGTTGGAGAATTAGATAAAGTAAAAAGAATAGTCAAAATAACAGGTTACGTAAATTGTGATGATTCTTTTGTGGACCATCCCAAGGTAATAAACGGTGCGTCAGATTTTCTTATTGAGATCTTTGGAGAAGTTGGAAGACATTCCAGAGTAGCTGTAGGAGTAAACAGTTTACCATTAAACTCACCTGTGGAGATCGACTTCGTAATTCAGTTAAAAGAATCATAAATTTTTTATTGTGAAAAAAATTTTAGAACTAGTGACCAAATAATTTAAAGTCTGTTATTCCAAGACCGTTTTCTAACGTACTTCCAAGGGGCACTATCTTTAGGAACTTTGCTTCAACGGAAGAAGGATATTTATAAATTTCAGGTAATTCTCCGCTGAATCCTGTATTTGCAAAAATTATTGGATCTGAATACAACTTTCCGTCACTAGAGCTTTGTACTGCAAAGAAGCTTATGCTATTTTGAGCATTCCTGAGTCCTAATTGAATCCCGCAAATATTCTTGACATCTGGTAATTGTATGCTTAATTCGTCTATTATGCCGAATGAAAGTTCCTTGATCAAGGGCTGATTGATGACTTCGTTCAAAACACTTGTGGCAGGGTTACCCATTGCTGTTACTTTATCCAAAGACAATTCATTTCCACATTGGTTAGATTGTGGAGTTAAGCTCAGTAGATTTAGATCATTGTCTACAATATTTACAAATTTAGAATATGAAACATATTCTCCATCTGGATATACTGCATGTACGTCTAAATTATAAAGCCCTGGCGATGGTGTGTTTGCAATGAACTCTCCATTAGGAGTCTTTTCTAGCGCCCATAATGTGGTATAATCTGTTTCATAATCTATTAGAAAAGCATCTACTTGTGCAGGTTCTTCTTCAAAGTCAAAAGAAACCATGTCTCCTCGATTAATTGCATAGATTAATGTGTTAAACTCAAACTTGTGTTCATCTTCTGGTGCTTGTATTTTTGTCATTATTTTGTCTTTTATCGTTAATGATGGCTTCAAATCCGAAATACCTCCGTTATAAAGTAGACTAGCTTTGGGTAGTTCTGATGATTGAGCAAATGCAGGACCTGGACCTACAGATAATAATACCGAACTAATCATAAAAATAATAAAAGCACTTGATATTACAACATTCTTTACTTTGACATATTGAAACAATTCCAATTTATATTACGGGTGTTGATATTTATGAAATATGTTGTAATTTGTAATAAAATTTTATATAATTTTATGTAATAAGCTCTTATTATATCTAATACTCTAGTAAAATATAGGTAGAATAAAATAAACATTAATTATTAATTATCAAATTCGTATAACTAAATATATTATATTTTTTTGATAATATAAGTAAGCGTCTCATAAATATTAAATTTTCTTAAATTCTTGAAATGAGTATAATTTATGCACTCTTAGTTATTGAAATTGATTCGAATTATCCAAAAGACTTCAATTTAATGGAGGCAAGTGTTTAGATGAAAAAGTATAACAATTTTCTGAGTGTTTTTCTAATGTTAACATTAATTTTTTCAACTCCAGGTCTATATGACTCAGTTGCACAAGTACATGCAAGTCTGAACTTAAAAGACATCATAGGTGGTTATATAGATGGTGTACCTAATCCTGGAAATAATGGAAATTGGCCTTGGCCTTGGCCTAATCCAAATCCTACTCCTCAGCCCCAACCTCAGCCCCAACCTCAGCCCCAACCTCAGCCCCAACCTCAGCCCCAACCTCAGCCCCAACCTCTACCTCAGTTACCTGAAGGTTGCTCTGAAGCCACCGTTACTCGTATAGGTGCAAGTGGTAATGATGGAAACAGACCACAAAATGTTCTTGATAATAACTATAACACTCGATGGTCAAATTATGGAAAAGGATCTTATATCCAAATAGAACTTGAAAAAGATGATATTCTTTGTGCAGTAGATATCGCATGGCACAGAGGTGATGTAAGAATAAATGACTTTTCAATTTCAACCTCTCAAGACGGTTCAATCTTTACAACTTTGTTCTCTGGAAAAAGCAGTGGACAGACTAATTCTTATGAGCGTTACTTGATACAAGATTCTGATCTCAAGGCAAAGTATATTCGAGTAACTGTATTTGGAAATACAGAAAATGATTGGGCTTCCATTTCCGAGATCCGGGCATATTCCAAACCTTCATCAACTAGTCCTACTCCTGACCCCACTCCTGACCCCACTCCTGACCCCACTCCTGGTCAACAATTACCTGAAGGTTGCTCTGAAGCCACCGTTACTCGTATAGGTGCAAGTGGTAATGATGGAAACAGACCACAAAATGTTCTTGATAATAACTATAACACTCGATGGTCAAATTATGGAAAAGGATCTTATATCCAAATAGAACTTGAAAAAGATGATATTCTTTGTGCAGTAGATATCGCATGGCACAGAGGTGATGTAAGAATAAATGACTTTTCAATTTCAACCTCTCAAGACGGTTCAATCTTTACAACTTTGTTCTCTGGAAAAAGCAGTGGACAGACTAATTCTTATGAGCGTTACTTGATACAAGATTCTGATCTCAAGGCAAAGTATATTCGAGTAACTGTATTTGGAAATACAGAAAATGATTGGGCTTCCATTTCCGAGATCCGGGCATATTCCAAACCTTCATCAACTAGTCCTACTCCTGACCCCACTCCTGACCCCACTCCTGACCCCACTCCTGACCCTAATAGTGGGGTAGATATTTTTGGAGTAAAGAAAATTTATCCTGACAAACCAAATGGGGAAAAATGGTTCATGAATATGAATAACCCGAATTCCGATAGTCGATTCGATCCTAAACTCACTTTGAAGAAAAATACTGATGGATCTTGGAAGGTAACGTCAAGCAAAGTCCGAATGAACGTGTTTACTAGTACGGGATACCACCAAGACGATATTGATACTTATAATCAAAAACAATTATCGACCAACGGTTATATGCAAGCAGTTAATGACTGGAGGAATGTCGAAATAACGGGAATTGTAAAGATAAATTCGGCATCTGATTCGGACTTTGATTTGACTTGGTATGCACATGGTGGTAAGCACAATTCTGATGTTCCGTGTGAAGGTACTGCATATAAGGGAGGATTATTCAAGGATGGTCGCTCGCGATTTGCAAAAGAACAATGGCATTCCGGCGGATACTCATTCACACCTGCACAAAAGAATATCGGGTCTATTGAGGATAAGTGGGTAGGGTACAAGGCCATTATGTACAATACTGTAGTAAATGGAAAACCAGCAGTAAAGCTTGAAAATTGGGTCGATGAAAATAATGATGGAAACTGGAAGAAGATATTTGGATATACGGATAGTGGAGGATTCGGAGACGAGGGTGATAGATGTGGAGGAAGTCCAGATCAATTGCTTTCATGGGGAGGACCAATCGTAACATTCCGATGGGATGGAAGTTCAAACGTAGATATAAAGAATCTAAGCGTTAGGGAAATAGCAGTAAACTAATTTTCCTAACTTCTACCAATCCTATTCTTCTATAATATTCTTCTATACAATTTTTCCTCATATATTAATTAACAAAAAAAATATTAAATTAATGTGTCTTTCATCCGTTATAGACTTGTTAGATTAAGGAGATTTACTTATAACAAGGCCTTTATCGTTACAAAATTTCTATTGTTTTTATACATTAGGGTTAAGATGTTTTTTGGATTATACTAATAATTCTTATAAATAATCTTAACATTCAATAAATAGTATCCATTCTAATTATTCATGGACTACCAAAAAATAATTGACGCTATTTTTGAACTAAACAAAGATATCCGATATGCTGGATTTATTGATGAAACCGGGTCATTAATAGTTGGTGGAATGCGACATGGAATAGATTCTATTGTTGATCAACCAAGCGAAGAATTATATCTTACACATACCGCCCTTCGAAAATCTATGAGAGAAAGATTCGATGATACTATGGGTAAAGCTCGTTTTGTATATGTGGAGCGTGAAAAGCTATCTTTGTTAACGTTTTACTTGGACAAAAAAATGTTGTTAATTACTTTGGAGCCTAATATGGAATCTCAGAACGTAATTGATTTGGCAGAGGACATATTAGACATTGTAAGCGGAAATAAATCTTGAACCTTAAATCTTCAACTTCTTCAAAGTTTTTATTCTGTTATAATATTATGCATTACAATTAAATCGTCTCTAAATAATTCCAATTCTGTTGGTATTTCCGTTTGAATGGGATCTTTAAGAGAAAGGGGTTTGTTTGTAATTTCCGATATGGTTTCTTTTTTCTTATTCCATATGTCTGAATTGAATTTGATTATTGACTGAGTTAGGTGTACAAAGGAGTCGTACTTCTTCTCTATAATGGGAATCTTTTTTTTACTTGAAAGCATTTCCTCTTTACCATAAATCTTTGACCAAAGTTCATAAGTGATAAATGGAGAAATTGGTTCTAACAGAAGCAATATTGTTCTAAAACATTTGTGGATGGTATAAAGAGCCGATTTTCTATTGTCATCAGATTTTGTATTATATGCTCTACCTTTGATCATTTCTATATAGTGAGCAGCGAATATATTCCAGGTAAATTCCCTTATCACATTTGCAGGTATGAAAAAGTTCAATTCTTCGTATCCTTCGAGGCATTTTTCTGTTGTTTTCGATAGTTCTGCGAGTATCCACTTGTCTGTTGGATTTAATTCATGAGGCTTGTTATTTTCTTCAACAACTTCAAAATTAGAAATAAATCTTCCAATATTCCACAATTTTGACAAGAACTTTTGAGCTCCTTGTATTTTCAGTTCCGAGCATCTAAAATCATATCCTATATTAGTTTCACTTGCAGACCAAAATCTAAAGGCATCTGCACCATATTTATTAATTAGTGGGAGTGGATCAATGACATTTCCCTTGCTTTTACTCATTTTCTCTCCTTTTTCATCTACACCATAACCCATTATCCATGCGCTCTCCCATGGAATTTGGTCTGTAAGATATACACACCTCAGGATGGTATAATATAACCAAGTTCTTACGATGTCCTTTCCTTGAGGTCTGATCGCTGTCGGATAAGATTTTTCGAAAATTTCTTTATTCTTGTTAAATTTTGTGATGTAAAGAGGAGTTATACTGGAATCCATCCATGTATCAAAAATCCTTTTTTCTCCTTCAAACTTGTCATTATTACACTTGTTGCATTTTTCAAATGGAGGATCCTCTTCCCATGGTCTGTAGTATTTCCCTGGCTGAGGTAGATTTGGACTATTACATTTTGTACAATACCATATCGGAATCTCTGTTCCGTAAAATCGTCTTCTTGATATTGGCCAATCAATGGCAATAGAGTTTATCCAGTTTACAAGAATTTGCCTATGCATTTCAGGATAAAATTTGATCGAATTCGATCGTTCTAGTAATTCTGATTTTATGTCTACTTGTTTAAGATAATAATCTTCAAGCGAAATTATTTCAATCTGTGTCTTGCTTCTTTCACAAAGGGGTGTTCTGTGAGTAATGATCTCTATTTTTTCGACTAATCCTCGATTTGTTAATCCATCTACTATTTTATCCCTTGCTTCTTTTATCTTCAGGTTGGCAAATTCACCTGCAAATTCGGTTGTCCTTCCATTCAAGTCGATAGATCGGATTTCTGTAAGCCCTAATTCCCTGAATAGTTGAACATCATTAAGATCACCATAACTACATATCATGACCGCTCCAGATCCAAAATTCATGTCAGCAGAGTTATGAGGTATTATTTTAACTTCCCTTTCAAACAACGGAATTTTCAAGAATTTTCCTTGAATTTTTTTATATCGCTCATCTTCTGGATTTACAATTATGGCTTGGCAGGCAAAAAGTAGCTCAGGTCTAGTAGTTGCAATGACAATACTATCATTACTATTTTTAAAATAAAATTTTATGTAAACCAACTTTGTTTCGATATCCGAATATATGATCTCTGCATCGGCTATCGTTGTACCACAGTCAACACAGTAATTATTTGGTCTGTTGCCAAGGTATACAAGACCCCTATTCCACATTTCAATGAATGTTGCTTGGGTAAAGGCCCTAAAGTCCGGGGAATCAGTTTGATATTTTTGGTTAAAGTTTGCACTCAGACCAAGACTAGTCAAGATCCCCATAAATTCGTCTTCTGTTTCATCCAAAGTTAATTTGCATAGTTTCAAAAACTCTTTTCTATCGGTATTCCTCATCCTTATCTTGTATTTTTTTTCAGTGTGAATTTCTACAGGAATTCCATTACGATCTACCCCAATAGGAAAGATTACTTTTAATCCCTTTAAACGTGCAAACCTGGCAATCATATCTATTTGAGCATAGTGTGCAGCAGCTCCAATATGCCATGGTCTTCCTGAGGGATAAGGAGGGGGAGTGTCTATGACAAAATATTTTTCATTACTTTGATCGGTTGTTGCATCAAAGTCGTATGTCTTATTATTCCTCCAATCATGTATAATTTTTTTTTCTAATTCCGATGACCAGGCCTTATCTGTAATCTTTACACTCAAAGTTTAATTTGTAATATTCTTTATTTAATTAGTTATTAATCTTCCTCGCATTATTTCAAAGGTTGTCGTTTTTCCATCAAATAAATGATGTGTATGATTGGGCTATGAACATCTAATTAGTATTATTTCCTGCTGTCAAAATTTATTGCTCACATTCTTGGTAATCTGTAGAAGAAAATCATTGGTCAAGGCTTGACAAATTTTATTTATTATTGACATCTACTTTGAATACCGTGAATTTACTTAGAATGTCTTGGAAAATAAATTCTCTGCCCTAAAATGAGTCCTACTACTGTTATTGATAATTTTTAATAGTTAAATTCTACCGACTAAATCGTTTAGATGTAAGAAAGTATGTGAGCTCCTTTATTGACTCCTTCATAGATATACACACCTAAAGCCTGAACATTTGGTGGCATCTTATTTGAGAGCATTGCGATTATTTCAGTAGATAAATTTTCAACAGTTGCTTCTCCGTCTAAAAGATATGTTGTATATTTGGGCACTTTCAAATCAAAATAGCCCTTGGGACCATCAAACTCTATAAAATAATGATCACCTTCTTCTTTCTTTAAATATTTTTTATTGATGAAGAATTTGTGATCTATCTGATACAAAGCTTCTTTTATTATTTTCTTTGCCTCTGAAAAATCGATTACAAGATTGTTTTTCATCTCTCCTATGATCTCAACCATGATTGTTGAAGTGTGGCCATGAATTATAGAACATTTTTCTACTAAAGGAAGAATATGAGCATAATCAAAGGCCAAGGAAGGGTCATCTATAAAAATCGATCCAATTTGCTCACTCTGTTTGTCAAACAAAAAAATACTATCCATTTCATTAATTTTTCCTAAAAAGGATGATTTTCCTATGGCTATTATATCTAATAATGGAAACTTTTCTTTGATTAGTCTGAATTCATTCATGTCGGACTCGTCTTCTATTATTTTAATATATTTATCACCAATTTTAAAATCAATATTAAGATCAGAGTCATTAAATTTGTTATTGTATTCGTATTTTATTTTTAGAAAATCCAACAGTTTTGATATCGAATATCCTGTTCTATTTTCAACTAAGTTTTTATTTTGACCTATAAACTTTAGATCCTTATCCAAATCTATTACTTATTACCATCTCTCTATTATAATTATTACAAATATATTTTGAAGGAATTAAATGATAAAAGTGCTATTATCCGAAGAACTCACTCTCCATTTATATTCTGCTGTTGAAATTTTCGTAAAAGGCGTCGATAAAGTTGTGATTGCATTTTCTGGAGGTGTTGATAGTTCTATATTAGCAAAAATTTGTAAAGATTTAGGAAAGCATGTTTATCTAGTTACCGTTGGTTTTCCCGAATCTCATGATCTTTTATTTTCAAAATCCATCTCAAGATTGTCCGCTTTGCAATTACATCATATAACTTTTGAAATTAGTCCTGTTGATATTGTTAGAGATATCAAGTATGTAAAAGATAAATTGTCATGTAATAATCTTTCTCATATTGAAAATTGCCTTGCCTTTTATCAAATTAGTTGCGTGATAAGAAATAACAACTTGGGCAATTTTTTTCTGACAGCCAACGGCTTCGATGAATTGTTTTGTGGATACGATAGATATAGATCATACTATAATCAAGGTGAGGTCGCCATTAACAAATACATGGAAGAAAAATTGGCAAACGAAGCTCATATGATGAAAGAAATTTCCGAGGTAATAAATGAACTAAGAATAGAATCCTTTCAGCCTTTTCTCTCCGAACCATTTATCAAATTTTGTAAAAATATTCCTCTTAAGCACAAGATAACAAGTTCTAATGATCTATTGCGAAAACATATTTTAAGAGAAGTGGCTCTAAAAATAGGCGTTCCCAAAGAATCAGCTTATAAGCCAAAAAAAGCTATTCAATATGGATCTAATATTCACAAATTTATATCTAAAAACAAGGATCTCTTAGCTTAGTTTATTCTCTTGCTTCTTTCCTCCTGTAAGTTGATATTTTGTTTGTGTTTTCAAAATAACCAACTTATTCGATATTAATTTAAGTCACTCAGAGTGACTCATTATAAGTAGAACCCAAACACCTATTATAATATGGGCAATTATGTTTGTAATCAGTGTAATAAAAAATTCAATAGGAAATGGAATGCTTTGCGTCATAATAGACAGATACATCATGAATTGGCTATAATTCATAATGATACAAATGGATTCGTGTATAAGAATAGCAAGCAATTAAACAGCACAACAAATCCTGATCTTTTATATGAACATGGGATTGAAGAACAAAGTATCATCGATATTTTTGGAAAGTTGATCCTGCCATTTTCAGAGCTAGAAAAAGAATTCGATGGGAATAACGAAAGCGATAAAGTAAAATATCTTAGTATGCTCGTGGTTGGAGCATTAAATAGTCCTGACCCGGTAAAAACGCTCCAAGATACACTGCACTTGATCTGTAAAGGGCAAAATAAAAATTGTATCCTATGTTGCCGAGGCTATGAATCTTAATGTGATTCAGGCAGAGCAATTCCTAAATGATATAATAAAAAGGAGCAAATATTTTAAAAACTATTGTAAACTAAATAGTATTAGGTATTAACTATTTATGTATGACTAGTATTTTTGCTACTTTAAAAGAGCATTTGCAGGTTAATGCCAATCAATTGTCGAAAATAGAAAAACATATTTCTATTTGACTATGCATTTACTTTTGAACTATATTGGGTATATAATCATTTTTTAGGCTGCCGAACCCACTAGATCAAATATTTTTATTATCTGAAATTTGTCTGCTATACAAATACCTCTTCCTCTCTACTTTCATCAAGTATATAATTCCGATTACCAATAAGATCTCTAGAGACTTATCAAGAATACCTGCAAAATCGACATCTTCTGGATGTGCATTTGGTGAAAGGGGAGGAGGAAAAGTAACTGAGTAGATATATAAACCTATTAGAACCAATGAACCTGCTAATCCTATCAAATTTAATATCTTTGATTTTTTATAATATTCTTTTGTGATGAATCTTTTGTCTGTTTTCTTTATAGGTAGTCTGTCGTCGGAAAAAATTAGAAAGATATATGAAATTCCATAGAAGAGTTGCCCCCCAGCTGCAGATATCAAGAATATGCTGTATTCCAACCTCAAAGTTGCATGCCCTGAATAAACCGCGATATGAACTATCGATGCCCCAACGGCCAAAAACAGAACCGAGTATTTTATAAACTCTTCATTTGAAATGGGATTTGTTTTGCTTTTTCTTCTACTAAGATACATCCATGATAAAACTCCGCCAACTATGAAAACAACTCCTAAAATTGAACCATAAATTACGGCAAGGAAAATAGATCCAAAAGATTCTCCTACTGAAATATTAAACACTGCTCTTTCACAATTGCAATTTAAGCTATCCACCAAAATATTTCTAGGAGGGGGAACTGTATTGAGTATTTCATCGGGATTGGCATCAGCATTCAATAGACTTAATACAATTTGATAATTTCCAATTTTGGGAAAGATGAAGGGAACCTGGAAATCTCCAATTTCAACTATGGTCCAAGGAAAAACAGCTATACGTTCATTCGTAAGTGTAGAATATATTTCTACCAAGACTACTTTATTGGTTGTGTCTCTGCCTTGTTTATCTTGTATACTAAATTGAATGTATGCAGTTTCATTGGGTTTTGGATATTCTGGTTCCATTTGTTGAAAAACCGAGATTTCATTTCCTATACCAATTTGTCCGTTATTATAATGTGCTGCATGGCTAAAATGACCATATACTGAGATATAAATCGGTGAAATTACAAGAACTATACAAAATAATGAAAATATTAAAGTGAGAATAACTATTGGAGTTGTAAAAGAACTAAAACGAATACTTCTACAATTAATCAATACTAGTTAATATTAATCGAGTTCTAGTTATAAAAACCTGTAGAGTTACGCAGTTTTGGAGCAAGTTTATAACATTATGTCACTTTAATTTTTTAGTTAATTTGCATAATACCGGAACAGAGATTATTAAAAGTAATCTGAAAATAAGGAAATTGAAAATTGTCCTGGTCTTACTTGCTTCTTATTTAGTTGTCGAAATTCTTACTGGTTTTTATACAGGTAGTCTGGCTCTCATTGCCGATGCTGGACATATGCTTGCTGATACATTTGGAATATGTATTGCATTGATTGCGGCAATTTATAGCAAAAAGGAAGCCACTCCTGTTCACACATTTGGCTTTTTTAGGACAGAAATTCTTGCTTCCTTCCTAAATAGTATAATTTTATCACTTTTGTCTATAATCATAATTTACGAGGCTTATAGGCGAATTTTTGAACCATTAGAGATCCAAAGCTTGCCTATGATTATCGTTGCTATAGTAGGTTTAATAATAAATATTATTGGGATGTATGTTTTACGGGGAGAGTACTTTCATACACATAACAATGAGGATGAAGTTACTCAAAATAAGAAACACACAAATAAACAGGTAATTGAAACAGAGGATCTGAATATCCAAGGAGCTAAGCTGGAACTATTGAGCGATACCATCGGCTCTGTAGGTGTAATATCGGGTGGCATCTTAATAGCAATTACAAGTATAAACGTAATCGATCCTATATTAAGTATTGGACTTTCTTTATTTATATTACCTCGTATATTCAATTTATTGAAAAAATCTGTACATATATTGATGGAAGGTGTACCTTCCAACATATCATACGAGCTTATACAGCAGGAACTATTGAAGATAAAAGGAGTAACAGGAGTTTTTGATCTACACATTTGGAGTATAACGTCAGGTTTACACGCTTTGTCAGCCCATGTAGTTGTAATGGATACTAGCAATTCATACCAAATATTAGATGAGATTAATTCTTTATTAGAAAAAAAATTTAATATCACTCATTCAACCATTCAAATAGAGCGATTTCATCCTATAGATAATAATGAATGAACGTGGATTCAATAGTAGGATCTATCCTGAACCTGAAATATTCCACGTATCGCTTAATATCCTTTAGATAATGATTTGTCTCGAGAATCGATTTAATTTCATTTACCAATTTGATTTTGGTTCTTTTAAATAGTATCACGCCATGTTTCCCCAACAGTCTTACCTTGTCTTTGTTGACTACTATTTTACAGAATCTCTCGTAGTTTATTAAATCAATTTTATTCACTGGATTATCAATTTCTTATCTCCTTGTTGTCGATAGATTCTAATATATTCTAATAGAGGTGGCAAGATAATCGTATAAATTTGACCTAGCAAATAAACGACTAGCTCTGTTTGAATCATTATCAGAATCAATCAATCAACATATTTTCAGTATATCCTTAGTTTCACCCTATTTTTCGTTACCAATATATTTTCTCAGATGATTTAATTTTCTTCAGCCACTTGTTTTTAATGCGTCAAATATACATGTTGTAATAGTAAAATATCTCGTCTCTCATTTGGCTGGTTTTCTGATGGTTACTAATGAAAATATGTTTGTGCCAAAGCTGGTGATCATGTCATAATGTATCCAAATTTTGAAACTAAATAATATTAGCAATGCAATTTTAAGAAGGGCTTTTCATATTTATTTCCCGACCGACGATAAAAATTTACTCAACAAACAATTAAAATAACTTAATCCCTATTTATATAATAGTATGAGTCTTTCTGATAGGATTGTTAATATAATAAAACAAAAAGTAAATAAACTGATAGAAAAACACGAAGATCCTCGAGAAGCTCTTGATTATTCGGCCGTAAAACAGACTGAAATGATACAGAGGCTGAGAAGAGATATCATAGAGATAACGGCTTCAAAAAAACGTCTTGAAATGCAAAAATCACGCCTACAAGATAATATAAAACGATTGGATGATCAAGCGATTTCTGCAGTTAAATCTGGCAGGGATGATTTGGCAAGGCTAGCATTAGAAAGAAAAAATGCAAATTTGTCTCAGATCAAAGATTTAGATAATCAGATTCTGGAAATTCAGAACGAACAGACTAAATTGCAAGAAGCAGAAAGTCGTTTATCCGCAAAAATAGAATCATTCAAATCCAGAAAGGAGATAATAAAAGCAAAATACTCTGCTGCTGAAGCGCAAGTGAGGGTAAAAGAAAATCTTACTGGAATATCAGAAGAAATGTCTGATATTGGTGTTGCTATTAGTCGAGCAGAGGAAAAGACAGAGGCACTAAAATCAAAATCCATGGCTATAGATGAAATGATTGATTCTGGAATGTTAACGGATTATACAAATAGCAAGGACCAGATAGATATGGAATTAGAAAGAGCAGAGTCAAAGGAGAAAGTGGAATCGGAACTAGCCAAGTTGAAGTCCAGTTTGGCTACAAAATAGACCTATTAACAGGTTATGTAATATCAAAAATATTGAATACTATGAACAACGAAATCGAACGAGAATTCAAGACGGTACGCATATTAGGCGGCGGTCAGTTCAAAATAGATCTCGATACTGTAAAAGAGATCAATCAGATAGATAATGAAATGGTTTCTCTACTGCAGAACAACGAAAATAATGAAACTGTGAAAAAGGAATTTGACGAGAAAATAAGGAAAATCTATGACAAAATTAATGAAAAGGGTATAAAAATAGAATTTAAAGAAATCACGGCGTCTGACATAATCATACCTGGATTGGATATCGATCTAAAAAAGGCCAGAGAATTATTTAAAGGCGAAGGTATAATCGATGACTTGTACTAAAAACCTCCTTTGATTCTAGTTTCATAGACCTCATAAATAAACAAACCAAAGAATATGACTGACCACTTTAGTGTTAAAGATGTAATTAATGAAGAATTTTAGCATGCTCAAAAGAGCTACAGAATGTCAGATTGATTCAGATCATGGAAAAGGATCTTTTGCTATGAATTAGAATGGGATATCCTTAATTGGAAACCATTTTGAAAAATCGTTTTCAGTAGGTATAGAATTTTTTAAAATTGAATGTATTTTCATTTCTTTAGACATATCTTTATTTTTTCTCAAAGCAGGGATTAAAGGGTAAAACTTATTAGTCTTGTAATTATATATTATATACAAATCAATCGTGCTCCTATTACTACTGTTCTGCTGATAGCTTTTCGAGTCATACTGGTTTATTTTTACATGTTCTTCTAAAATGGTAGATCTGTCTGCCCAGCTAAAGTCTTTTTCCAAGAATTCGAATTTAAATATCACCGATAGAATCTGTAAGGCAAAACCATTTTCTTCTATAATATCGCCTAATGAAGAAATCGCTGCTGCTATGTTTGTTATACTATTATACTTTAACGTTATATCTTGTGCTGTTATCACGAACCATAGATAACCAAACTTATCTTTCAAAATTTTATATTTGAATTCGAATTCATCCATTGATACTTTTAGAAAATTTTCGCAATCGGCGATTGTATTTCTAAAATGACTTCCATGAATTATTTTGATACAAAGCGAACACATGTTAGCAAATTTTATGTTCATTTTTTCTTCTAGTAACATACTAGCAGATGCCATGGCAAATATTGCTTCAGTGTCGTCCATTTTCATAGTTACAGGTTTTTTACTGCCTAGTAACTTTCTAAAAAATCTCAATACATGGATCTCTCCATACTTAGCAATCTTTCGACTCGTTTCTCTACTGGAGGATGGGTTGCAAAGAGGTTAGCTATTGTCTTTCCGGAGATTGCTGGTACTATGAAGAATGCATTGTATCCTTCAACATGTCGTAAATCTCTGGTTGGTACTTTATTCATGGACCCGCTTATTTTCATTAATGCATTGGCTAATTCAGCGGGTTTGCCTGTCATTTGGGCAGAGCCTCTGTCTGCTGAAAATTCTCTATATCTAGAAATTGCCCTAATTATCAGAAAACTTACAATCCATGTAACAAAGGCAACTGCAATTATGATTAGTATTGCTCCTCCGTTATTGCGGTCTCTTCCTGCTCCATACATCCCTCCAAAAAAACCAAACTGCATTATCTGCCATGCAATAGTTGAAAATAAACTCGCTAGGGTAATAACCATCACATCACGGTTCTTTATATGTGTCAATTCATGAGCCAAAACTCCCTCCAACTCGTCGTAATCCAGTATGTCCATTAAGCTAGAGGTGACAGCCACAACCGAACTGCGCTGTCCTTTTCCTGTGGCAAACGCATTTGGGACTCTGCTATTAATTACAGCGATTTTAGGTTTGTGCATACCATTTGCAGATACTATTCGTTCTATTATTTCGTGTAAAACTGGATATTGTTCTTTCGTAACTATTTTTGCACCCGTGCTCCATAGAACGATTTTATCCGAGAAAAACCATTGACCCAAAATAAAAGCACCGGAAATAATAACTATTGGAATGAAGCCTAATCCTAAATAGTATAAAATTGTAATAAATCCTAGATATAAAATTGTCAAGATTGCAAAACAGATTATGATCCTTGCCGTTAGTCCAGTATCTGTCTTTTGCCACGAATACTTCATATACTATTATAAGTTGAATTTCCTTATTTATCTATGCCATTTTTGATTTAGTAATATTTGAAGTTTGGATAATTGTTATAATGAAATATTTCAGATTGAAATCGAAAAATCAAGTAATATGTTTATTGAAGTCATCTTGACTAAATGATCATCATGTTTTCTAAAAGCGTTCTCTTAAATTGTAAAGTGTAGATGAGAGCCTTGTGGGATTTACTTGCGAATCTTTACCAAGCCCTACTAAAGGTCGACTCTTCTTTAAAAGACGATCTTGATCCTATACATGATACTGGATCTTAACTTACATCAGTGAGAAAGTGCATCACAATAGAAAAATATCTCTAGAATTTGTAGTTAATTTATTATAGTTAGAATTAGTATCGTATTCCATATCTTCGTCTCCAGGTAGCCGTTAATATATTACAAATGCATGGCATTCCCGTAATAACTTGTGGGAGCAAAGCCAACAAATTGCTCTTGTTAATGCGATGATGATATTAGAAGTGATCCAATCATATACTTTCGGAGACCTCGGTCTTGAGTTAACCGTTATGGTATTCGTCCGACCCGAGAATTTTTGTGAATTAAACGTCTTTGTGAAGGGAAATCTATCGTTATAATATGGTGGATATAAGAATTTGGAAAGATCTATGTATAGATGATGATAATTCTAAGGTAGAATTGGGACCTAAAACAAATTTTTTAGAGCCTCACTTAATATCTTGAAACACTGTACAATGAAATCTAAACACAACGACTTGCCTGGATTTCAGATACATATCTATAATATCCTCCTATTTCTATTTCTGAAGTACTTTACATAAATATAGAAGCCTACAATTCCAATTATTAAAATTATTATAATTGGGGCAAAAAAACTTAAAATAACTGCAAAAACCACAACAATTATTAAAATAATCAAGATTTTTAAGAGAAAATCATTGCTGATCATAGTGATATATAGACAAGAAGGTATAAATCTTATATGGAATTTCATATATTCATCAAATTAACTAATTCTGGTATGATCTGATCTCATGATCAAAGCATCTTAGTCTTTCTCATGAAACTAATCATTTCGATAAATTCACAAAGAATATACAAATGAGATTAACGGATATTGAAGCACGATAATCAGTGAAACTTTCAAAATCTTTGATAATTTCAGGAAAAATTATTTAATCTTAACGTAATTCATACAGTATTACGGCTTTTTGCAGTTTTGTTAAACATTTGCAATGTTTGCAATGCAAATTAAATATTATTCATTTACTTGAATACATTATCGAAATTATTATAAATGAAACATTATTCTATAAAATTTTTATGTCCAAAAGGTTTAAAAATATCTACCAGTTAATTTAGCTTCAATGAAGAGTACATTAGCAATTTTTGCTTTGTCAGCTGTTCTTATGTCTGGATTAATTTTACTTCCTGGCATAAACATGAAATCATTTGCAATATCAAATGAGCAAGGTCAATTAACACTGGCCGATATGAACTTCAAAATAGGCGGCGCATTCCAACAAATCTCTACTGAAGAGGCAGAGGAAAGTGATGCTCCAGTAAGAAATGTAACATTTGTAGCTATCGAGAAGAATCTCACATTACCCAGTGGTCAACAAGTTGCCGCATTAACATGGAATGGAACTATCCCCGGTCCAACAATCCGTGTAACTCAAGGTGATGTTTTAAATGTCAATATAATTAATCATCCAAACAATACTTTGATCCACAGTTTGGATCACCATGCTTCAACTATAAGCGCAGTACCTAACTTTGGGGCTATCAATGTAAGTGATTCAAAACAATATTCCTTTGTAGCTACTCAACCAGGATTCTTCAAGTATCACTGTGAAGGAAATAACGTATTGACAATGGATCAACACGTATTCCAAGGAATGGTTGGTGGTGTGATTGTCGACCCACAAGTTGGATACACAGGATATGAAGGTGTAGGTGTTGAAAATGGTACTAACGCTCTAACTACAACCGAAGTAGATGCTGATGCAAAGGAAGTTCAATTACAATTCTCAGAATACTATCTTGATCCATCTGGTCAATATGATGCTGCAGCAATGTTCGCACACCAACCAACAGCTTCATGGATCAATGGTATCCCATTTGGATATGACCCAGTAATCACCAAGACACCTAATGCAACAACTCTATTCTTCAAACAAGGTGACCATGTTAGGTTCTTCTTGCTAAACCATGGTGACTTACCTGTCAACTTCCACATAGTAGGTGAAATATTAGACAGAGTTACCGACGGTAGCATTGTTAGCGGAATAGGCAAACAAACATACACAATAGGTGGATCCAATGATGCAATTGTTGATGTAGTATTTGACCTACCAGGTGTCTATGCATTTGTAAACCATGACTATGCACAATTGTTCAAAGGTCAAGCAGGCTTAATTGTAGTTGATGGACCAGACAATGGTACAAGTGCTTTGTTAGGCTTGACTGATGATGCAAATCCATCCAATGCAATTCCACCAACTGGTGCAAACAGCATTCCAGTGACGGTAAAACCATACATGTTAGGTACACCCCTAGCATGGAATGGCCAATAACCCATTTTTTTAAAATATTAGATTTTTTACAACTGCAATAATATATATAAAAAAGAAATTTATCTGTCCAGTTTTTAGTTTATTTTTTATATCTTATTTTAATAACTCGAGCAATATTCTCTCTATCGTATTAAGTTTTAGTAGCGAGTCTACATCTCCTCTTTCAGCCAAGACCTGATAAATTTCAAAGATATTGGCTAATGCTTCTTTAATTTTTGCATTTTTCTGGGTGTCTATGGCTTTAGGAGTAGTGGTAGTTGTTGAAGAAGTGGACGTATTATTAGGATTCGTGGGTGTTTCTAAAATATCTAATTGTGCATGAACCAGCTGATTGATAGGGTACATGGAATTACCTGCTATGAAAACAGCTATCAATACAATAGATATTTTGCCTAGATTATTCATATGTTATCAATATTTTTTCTTGTTATAAAAGTAATACCTTGGTTAGTAATTTAAGATGTATCGTTATAATTCCAATTGAGTAATTGTATTATACTTTCTTAGTACTAAAGTTTATCAAAATAATTTATCCACCATTTTCTATTATAATACGGCCCTCTCTGTTCTTATCAAAGACTTTTTCAATAGCTTTTTTCGAGTCTTCCAAAGAATAGCGTTTCCAAATTTTAGTCTTAATGTTATTTTCCTTTACTATTTCTATCAGCCTGTTTAATCCTTTAACTGATCCGCCAGTAGTGCCTTTTATTGTGATCTGATTATTATAAAGCAATCTACCATCTGTTAATAAGTTACCACCAGTCAGTACTCCATATGTAATAATCGTACCCAACTTTCCTACCAAATTCATTCCTTGACTCCAAGTTTTTTCTCCAAGAGAATTTATAACTAGGTCAATCATTCTCCCATTGGTAACACGAGAAATGTTTTCTTTTAAGGATGCATTATTTTCCAATACAAGATCAGCTCCGTATTCTTTAACCCATTGCTTAGAAGAAATGGATATTGTTTGAGCACCCTTTATCTTGCCAATTTGTGAACAA
Organism: Candidatus Nitrosocosmicus franklandus; assembly: GCF_900696045.1. Lineage (GTDB taxonomy): Archaea > Thermoproteota > Nitrososphaeria > Nitrososphaerales > Nitrososphaeraceae > Nitrosocosmicus > Nitrosocosmicus franklandus_A. The sequence continues at coordinate 1,227,774 of NZ_LR216287.1, read as the reverse complement.
AAAAGGCCTGTATTGCCAGCACCGCCAAATATCAATAGAAAATCGCCTCTTTTCAATCGTGATTCTTCTATAGCATTGAGTGCAGTAAGTCCGCCAATTGGTAACGCAGACGCAATGTCCCAACTTATCTCGTCAGGAATTTGAATTACATTGTGATGAGGGACTTTGATATATTCTGCATATCCTCCATTTGTTATTACTCCTATCATTCCGCCATTAATACAGTGCATTTCCATATTGTTTCTACAGTATTTGCATGTTCCATCAAATAATCTATTGTATACTATTACACGGTCACCTTCGATAAGTTTGGTTTTTACTTTAGAACCCTTTTTCTTTACTATCCCTGCGACCTCTGTACCTGGTATATGTGGATAAGGGGATATCTTCATTTTAGGACCGTCTAATCCATGTATTCCAGTAACAGTGTAATAATCTATTGGATTAACACTCATGCATTTTGTTTCAATTAAGATCTCGTCTTCTCTTAAATCGGCTAATTGATAATCTGAAAATACAAGGTTTTCTATACCTGGTTTCGAATAAAAAAGAGCTTTCACTTTATGATCTAATGATAGTTTATTATATAAATTTGGTACATTTTTTTCAGATTGCTAAAGAATAGTGAGATTTTATCTTTGAGATTCTTTCAAAATTTAAAAATATATTAATTAATTAAACTTGGTATGAATGGGTATATTGTTATCGCAGTTATATTTACGCTAGGCCTTTCCATGTTTTACGTACCGTTAGGCTATGCCCAAGATAACAAAGATAGCAGCTTTACGTATTACGAGCGGACATGTAATAATGACACATGTGTAGTAACCACATGCGGTGCTGACAAGTCGTGCTCAACTACAGATGCAAATAATGCTTCTAATGATAATGAAGCAGAAGAACCAGGGACCGAAGGAGGAAATTCCAATCCAAAAACCTTGAATGTGACGAAATTCTGGGAGAAATTTATGGATTTTGGACAAGATTAGTAGTATAAAATAATTTATTTACTATTTGACCTAAATGTAATTGGTTTTAGTTCGTTCTTTCTAATATTAAATGAAGTTTATTGTTATTTTTATATTATTTACAATCGAGAAAACATATATGCACAATTTACCTATATTCTCCATTCTTTTATTAATCAATACTGTTAATCAAAAAATCAAAACTTTATGATAATTTTATTAATATCCGTGTTTTAATTAAAATTATTAAACAAAAAAGGAAAAACTTTATAATCTACTGTAAACCTTTTGTGACCGTTGGCAATAGATACTGGTGATACCACGTGGATGTTAGTCGCCACTGGGTTAGTATTTTTGATGACTCCTGCTCTGGGTTTTTTTGAGTCGGGATTAATCAGATTAAAAAATTCTTTATCTGTAATCATGCAAACAATAACTGGCATGGCCCTGCTATCAACAATGTGGTTTATAGTAGGCTTTACATTGGTATTTGGGCCAGATGTTAGCGGTGTTATAGGGGACCTCTCCAATTTCTTCTATGAGAACGTGCCATTTAGTGAGGCTATGGATATAGCGCCCACCATACCAGGAGTTACATTTGCTACTTACCAAATGATGTTTGCAGTAATCACACCATTGCTAATTACAGGAGCATTTGCGGAGCGTGTTAGATGGAGCGGCTTTATTCTGTTTGTCATACTCTGGAGCTTGATAGTTTACTATCCACTTGCTCACTGGATATGGGGTGGAGGTTGGCTAGCTCAACTAGGTGTTTATGATTTTGCTGGCGGTATAGTTATCCACGTTAGTGCGGGTATGGCGTCCTTGGCGTGTGCACTTGTACTGGGCAGACGCAAAGGATATGGACCAGAGATTATGGTTCCTCATAACCTGCCACTTGCTGCCATCGGTGCAATGCTTTTGTGGTTAGGATGGTTTGGATTTAATGCAGGTAGTGCTTTAGCTTCTGGACAATTAGCGGCTAGTGCATTTTTGGCTACACAGATAGGTGCTGCTACGTGTGCGCTTGTATGGGTGCTGATAAGCTGGGCCCGAACAGGAAAGCCTACCGTCAGCGCGGTAATAAACGGTGGAATTTCTGGTCTAGCAGGTATTACTCCTGCAGCTGGTTTTATTACCGGACAGTCTGCATTCTTCTTGGGTATTGTTCTTGGATTGGCATCCTATTATGGTATCGTCTTAATTAAAGAAAGATTGAAGATAGACGACGCGCTAGATGTAAGCTCAGTTCACGGTATAACTGGTATTACTGGAGCACTATGGATAGGATTATTTGCTACCTCCGCAATAAATTCTGCAGGTCCAGATGGTCTATTCTATGGTAATCCCATGCAATTACCGATTCAGGCGTTTGGAATTGGAGTTGGCGCTGTTTTGGCTTTTGTGGGCACAGTGGTAGTACTAAAGATTATTCAATACACAGTTGGCCTTAGAGTTTCAGAAGAGGAGGAAGATTTGGGTCTAGATATATCTTATCACCAGGAGGTGGCGTACGAAAACAAATAGATATATTCTTCAATCTAAATTTTTTTATTAAAATGTATAACTAAATCTTAACATATTGTTTTTATAGTATATATTTGATTTTAATTTGATGCTTACTACACTAAAAAATCATAAAAGTATTGTGATGCTTTCTGCAGCACTTTTTACCATTACTGTGCTATTTTCGGGCATCTATACATTTAATGGCATAAATGCACAATCATTGGAGAAACTAACAATTAATTTTAATACGCTTACATTTGGGCCATCTACTTCTAATCCTTTAAACCAGGTATATTCGCTGGTAGACTATCAGATCAAGGATCTCTCTCTTTTAGGTACTACCATCAATGGTGAAATGAAAGTATATGCGCCAAATGGAACGCTTATAAAAACATCTGCTTACAGTAACGGGTTTACACCAACCGATGAATCCGGAACTGTCCAATTTAGAACTGCAATTCCTGATCAATCTTTAACAAATGTCCTTGTTAATGTTACTTTTACAGATCTCAACAGAACTCAGCCTATATCAAACACAATTTCTTCTGGTGTTGCGGTGACTCCATAATTAAATATTTCTATTTTTTATAATCTATTATGGATAAATTTTTTAGTTTGTAGTATATTTCCTATATATCATAGTAATTTTATTCAAAATTTTATCTGTTTATTATAAAAGTTTTATTAAAGATCTGTCATAGTTAACAGATTCACTTGATAATGTTTAAATTATATTGGATATAAAGTTAGGGAAGCCTAATGTTATTTCCGCTTAACTATTGTTTTAAAGTTTCGGTTGAAACCATCTTAGAATTTAATGCGAGGGACAATAGGAAATGGTAAAGATTCTTGCATTTTTCATTACTTTTGTGCTCGTTCTAAATATATCTCTTAGTAATGTATTGGCACAATCCTCCACATCCAGTGAAACATCGCCCCCTATTTCTAACGAAGATCTGTTATTATTGAATCTAAATTTAAACAGAATTGAAACTCAATTAAATATTCTTTTGGATAAAATAAATAACAATAATAATTCTTTCTTGTTTGAACATGCCTATATCCCACATTCTGTTATCTATCCCTCAATAAAACCACTTGCAATATCTTTAGACGATAATTTGGCCAAGAGTTTAGAGGCTAACTTGACTGATATTGGTATAAATTCTAGATCTGCTCCTGAGTCATCGATTCTGCAATCTGAAATTGTGGACTCTTTAAACTTGGTTAACGACTTTTACTCCAAATTAAAGGGCTCATTACCGGCTCAAGATTTTTCCATCCTTGAATCCCAAACCATGTCCTACCTGCTTAGAGACGCTTACAATTCATACAGTATTTACCTCAATTCTTCCAACTTACTTGATCCAGAGTCTGCAAATTTTGCGATGATTGATTATGAGAATACATTAGGATTGTTAAATCAATCCAAGACGATATTTGAAATTTTGAAACCAAATATGACAAGTGCAAAATCTGACGAAGTAGACTATTTCATTTCCAGTATTAATAATTTGGTTGCATCTAAGAGTGGAGATGTTTCAGAATTTTTGAGATTGGTTACGGCAATAGAAAATGATCTAAATGAGTCAAACAATATTCGTATCCAAGATACTTCCAAGAGCCTTGATTCATCTTTGCAAGCTTATTATGATAACATAGACACATTACTAAATAATGCACTTTCTTCACTCCAAAATGGTGATTACGTTGCTGCAGACAAGAATGTATCTTCTGCATATCTGGATAATTTTGAATATCTAGAAGCTCCAATAGAAAAAGTGAATTCTACTCTTATGCTACAAATTGAAACAAACATGAGGGAGAACCTGCGCGACATGATCCAAAATAAAACTTCGTTACCTGTTATAGAGGCCTATATCTCTGATATAAAAGCAGATCTGGAAGTTTCCAGACAGCTGTTAAGTACAACTTCCTCTGGTGGTGGTGGTGGAATTGATTCATCTTTGCAAGCTTATTATGATAACATAGACACATTACTAAATAATGCACTTTCTTCACTCCAAAATGGTGATTACGTTGCTGCAGACAAGAATGTATCTTCTGCATATCTGGATAATTTTGAATATCTAGAAGCTCCAATAGAAAAAGTGAATTCTACTCTTATGCTACAAATTGAAACAAACATGAGGGAGAACCTGCGCGACATGATCCAAAATAAAACTTCGTTACCTGTCATAGAGGCCTATATCTCTGATATAAAAGCAGATCTGGAAGTTTCCAGACAGCTGTTAAGTATTAGTAACAGTGCCTCGTCAGCAAATCCGGGAAATCAAGCGCTTCCCTCGGCTTTTGTGGCAAATACTGCTAATATTGACTCACTGAAGGAGGGATTTGGAGTTTATACTGGTGAAAGACGAGATATGGGAAACGCCACAGAGGACTTCAAAGTACAGGTTCGTAACGATATAGATACTATAAGGGTAAAATTAGATCAAGTCATAAGTCTAGTCAATCAAAACGAATCATCTGAGGCTTTGGCTACTGCCCGATCTGCTTATCTTGATAGTTATGAAAATATAGAGATTCCTCTGAGACCTATCGATCCTGATTTTACACTTGAAATGGAAATAAAATTTGCAGAATTGCGTAATCTTATAACCGCTAACGCTCCTCCAGATGAGATTGTTTCTAAGGTGTATGAGCTAAAGAACGGACTTGATGAATCTGAACGGTTTGTTCAGGGTATAGGTGTTGTTGCTCCTGCTATAGCATTTTCTTCTTCATTTTCAATTATTTTTAGAGAAGGTCTGGAATCGGCTTTGATCATTGGTGCTATACTTACGTACTTGGAAGCCTCCAGAAATGAAAAGTTCAAAAAACACGTGTATATTGGAATTATTCTTGCCATAGGTCTTACTGCCATTACGTGGATGGTAGCAGAATTCATAATTGATATTTCTGGTGCTCAAAGGGAGCTCATTGAAGCTATTGCTGGAATTTCTGCTGTGGCTGTGCTGTTCTGGGTAAGTTTCTGGGTACTAAACAAGATCGAGACTAAAAAATGGATTGAATTTGTGAAGGCAAAAGTCTGGCAGGCTACTGCTACTGGTAGCTTTATGGTATTTGTTCTACTAGCATTCTTCACTGTATATAGGGAAGGATTTGAAACTGTTCTATTCTATCAAGCGTTGTTCTCATTCGCAAAATATATGGAACTCTACGTACTGGCGGGGATGGTAATAGGGTTGGCCATTATCATTGCTGTTGTATTTATCATTCGCAAGCTAGGAAAGAAACTACCCCTGAGGGTATTATTTGGACTAACCATGGGAGTTGGAGCATTTATGTCGATCACGTTCTTAGGCAATGCACTCCGTGAATTTCAAGAGCTTGGATGGATTCCAACAACACATCTTTTGGGCATAATCCCTAGATTTGATATTAATGTAGCAACGATGACTGGTATCCATCCAACACTAGAGACTGTTATTGGACAGTTGATTCTACTTTCTATCTATGTTGTAGGGTCGCTGTATATTCTATTCATTCAACCTAGACGACAACAAAAAATAGCTTCCATGAGAAAATCTGTGGCAAAAAAAGAAATGGAAAAGGAAAAGAGGGAGACAAGCACCGCAATAACTGACAATGCGAGAAAAAACCTAGATAGAGATCTTGAAGACGTCTAATAATTTCTTAATTTTATGAAAAACTTGCTAAAATTAAGAAAGTAGTTATATTTGTTAATTCAATATTTGCTTGATTGATTGATATACAAGACCTATATTCTTTTTATAGTGGTTCAGGCTATATAGGTATATTCTTAATCAGCTTTATTGGTAGTATTATTCCATTTATTCCAGTACCATATTTCCCCGTTTTAGTTACTTCTGGCCTGGACAAGAGTCTTGATCCGAATCTAATAATCTTGTTAAGCGCAATCGGTGCAGTTATGGCTAAGACAATAATATTTATTGCTAGCTATTATGGGCGCAACATTCTGAGTAAAAAGACAAAAACTAGGATGCTTCCTCTTCAGAAACTGCTGAGTAAATATGGTGGGATAGGGGTTTTTGTTGCTGCTTTGACTCCTATACCTGATGATTTGGTCTATATTCCTCTTGGGATAGCAAAATATAGTCCATCCAGATTTGCGTTTTTTACGTTTATAGGCAAGTTCTTAATGGGTGCAATAATTGTTTGGGGTACAGTTTATCTGGGTAGACCAATAATGGAGGGCTTTTTGACCATGACTGATTCTAATGATCAATATTCTGCAATATTGATTGCAGTGTTGTCGGTAATCTTGCTAGTTTTGGTTCTATTTTTTGCTTTTAAATTTGACTGGGCCAAAATAATTGGAAAATGGTTTCCTTGGGCTCTCGACAACTCCGATACAGAATCCGATCATGACAATAATAAAAATAAAAAATAATATCGAATTTATTATGTAATTTTTTGTTAGAATATTTTACAATTAAATTATTTTCTAATGTTTAATAACAAAAAAATACCTTTATAGAGTGTCCAACAATGACTGGCAATTCAAACACTGATTTCAATGTATTATTTAAAAAGGACTTTAAACAACTAGGGATTAATTGGGTCGAGGACATTACAGAAAATGATGATTATCTTGTTATGATGATGAATGACTTTAAAAATTTGTTTCCTGACGTTAAGGTTGTAGATCAGCACCTTATTTTATTAAAAACAATAACAATCATGATCCAAACTCAAAAGTTTGTCCTAAAAAAAAGCGATGTATATGATTTCTTTATAATGTCATACAAGTTCCTTGCAAATCATTTAATTAAGAAACAGGTTAATTCAAATTCAATTCCCTTTACATTATCCACTTATGATAATGTTGTTTTTGAAATTTGTAATGATATTCTACATGACTATGATAATTTTCCTGATAGTGTAAAAGTTCAGTTCCCGAATCTGCTTGTAGATGTTTTGTCTATTATATTCTTAAAGACTAATTTAGAAGGTAAAAGAATTTCACTATTTCAGATAAAAACTTACTATGAATCTAAAAAATCTTCACTGGTTTCCAGTAAATACTCTTATGCAAACAGAGATCTTGCTTCGTTGGCGAACAAGCTAGGAAAGAAATCTGTAGAGTCACTAACCGAAAACTCAGATAACGTCGTAAATTCGTCAAAGCAAAAATCACACGATACTGTTGCAAGAGAAGATGATAGCCGTCATTTCTCTACCGCTAGTGAAGATGATGCCAAAATGCTTATGATAGAAGAAATAGTTTACAAGATAGCACAAATTGTTAATAGAGATCCTGCTCAAGTTAGAAATTCATTGTCCATGTTACCTGGAAAGGAAATACAAAAACTATATGACATATGCAACAACTACAACAAGATTCAGAAGTACGGCAAATTAATTGAATTAAAGGATTTCAAGCAAGAGATTGAAGCTGAACTAGGACGTTCCTTGTCTGATAAACAAGTTAGGCATTCACAAATTTCAATTAAGAAGGTGCAGTTTTATATTGAAAATATATTGGATGGCAAATTTGAACCCCATTTAACACATGGTATTAACCATGTAAAACATAACTTTGAATATGGTTATAGATTAGTAGGATTAATTAGCAATACAAAGTCAAAGAATAAGAAAGAAAATTGAGTCGTGGACTTTTTTTATCTTGTAAACTGTTATTTTCTCTTTGCACTATGCGATGTGTTTTTTGAATGTTTAGACGTATGCAAGTATTACTCTACTAGGGCTACTGCTCTAATAGGTGATCCAGAACAGTTTTTGAGTTTCAGGGGAAGTGCTATTAGAGTGAATTTCTTATTTAATAATTTGTCTAGATTCATTAAATTCTCCAAAATAGGAATATTGCTTTCGCTAAAAATTTTGTGAGAATTAAATTCTTCGTCTGAGCCTGGATCGATATTTGGACTATCTATTCCTATAAGATTTATTTTGATTTTTACCAGATATTCAGCCGCTGCTTTCGATAGACCAGGACTCTTATCGAAATATTTGTCTGTATTTTTATATTTTGACCAATCAGTGTTAATTAATATGGAATCTTTTTCCTCAATTTGTTGATTGACGAGATCATCAATTTCTATTTTTTCATCATCTTTCTTTTCTATTCTGAGAACTCTTATTTTATCTTGAATTATTAGTTTGTCAAGAGGGATATTTTCTACAGTGCAGCCACCGCTTTTAAAATGATAGGGAGCATCGATATGCGTTCCAATATGAGTACTACTAAAAATCACCTCAGAGGCATACTTATGAGATCGATGGTTAGACCATTGCAATAAACTGACTCTCGGTGAACCCGGAAATACTTGAGTGTCTTCATCAATTTCCTGTGTTAAATCAACTATTTTCAACTATTTTCAAGAGGTGTTTTTCAATCGTTGTATTTAGCATTATTTGTGCTTTTCGTGAATATTATATTTTTTTGATAACTAACCTTTATTGAATTACTCATTTTGTTCTTTTTGTTAGGAACCATAAGTATCTCGACTTTGATTAATTCGATTTCTATTTTTCGTATTTGTTCGTAAGATATACTCATATCAATGTACTGTGTCCCTACATCGGGAACTATTGAGAGATAAAGATTGGTGAATAAACTTTTGAAAAAGTAAATTTATTGGAATTTAGAATTGCTTATGAAGTAAGAGATAAATCTTATTATTATCACGTTGGTATCTGTAGGTTTGCCTGATGATCAAGTGAGGAAATTAGAAAACTAGAATTTCAGCGTATTTGCCATTGCCATTGCCATTGCCATTATCGTTCTTGGATATTTGGAACTTGTATGATGATAAAACTAATAATTATTTTAACATAAACCGAAAGATTTTCGTATTTTCAGTTAGGCCCTAATTGGTCTATGATTTATGGTTTATTGATGCATAATCTATAGGATATAAGAAAAATATAACACCGTTTAAATATTAGGGACCCCTAACAATTAGGTAAGCCTAAATGATGTTCACTGACCAAATGTATTTTTCAACACACGAAAATAAGAATAATGCATCACTTCTATTAAAGGAGCTATTTGATGGATTTTCTTACAAAATAGTAATGTCTATTATTGAGGATTCAAAAACTGTATTTGAAATTTGCAGGGAAAATGATCTACCCATCAGCTCCACTTACAAAAAAATAAGAAAGCTCAAAGATCTTGGGCTCTTGATTATCGATAGAATTGTAATTAATGAAAAGGGAAAAAAGGTCGTATTTTACAAAAGTAGGATTCAGTCTATGGAGCTTGTATTAAATAAAAAACAAGTTGTCCTGAATTTGAAGAAAAACGAGAAGAGTCTGCCGCACTTCATTGTAACATGAGTTTTCTGAAAAATTTCTTTTTAATCACAACATAATCAATAAAGTTAAAAATTAATACATTGTAATTATATACGTTGTCTGCATATTCAAAAAACACTGGACTCTCTGAACAATTGTATGTAGGTACGGCGGAAGCCGAGCATGTCGAAATGTATCTAAAGGCAATGTGGTCTATTTTGGAGAGTGGGCAAGAGTTAAAGGTTAGCTCTATAGCCAAGATCTTAAATGTAACTCAACCTTCCGTCGTTCAAATGCTTCATAAATTAAATGATTCACTCCTTATCGATTACAAGAAGGGATCAATAGTGACCCTTACAAGTGAAGGAGAAAAGATAGGAAAACAAATGATACGTAACACACGCTTATTAGAAGTACTTATGAAAGACGCCCTCAAGATTGATATTGATGAAGAAATGGTTTGTGGAATAGAACATCACATGAAAGATATCTTTACTGATGCTCTTTGTACCTTATTAAAACATCCAAGGATATGTCCTCATGGATATCGAATACCTGAGGGTAATTGTTGCACTAATAATAGTAGATAATCATTTCAAACATTTTTAGTTCCATTATGTATTTTATTATTTGTGCTTTATAGACCCATTGCTGTATTTGATTCAGGGTTAGGATCCTTATCTGTTGTTAGAGAGATAAGAAAAATCCTTCCGACTGAGAACATTCTCTACTTCGCAGATAAAATGAATTTTCCATACGGGGTAAAGACAAAAGATGAGCTAAAAGGCATTATGGCAAAATCAATCAAATTCTTAGAAAAATATCAGCCCAAATTAATAGTAATGGCATCAAATACTCCTTCAATCCAAATATTTGATGAGATAAAGAATAATTTCTCGACTGCCATTATTTCAACCCGACTGCCGTTAAAAAAAACTATCAATCTAACTAGAAAAAAGCATATTGCAATAATGGCCTCGCGAGGAACACTCATGAGCAAAGAATTCGATTATCTATTGAGAAAGGAAGTTCCACAACAGATTTTTGTTGAAAAAATAGATTCTTCGGAAATAATTAATCTAGTTGAGGAAGGAACGTTTTTATTTGATCACAAATTAACACACCAAAAAATCAAGAAAGTAATTAAACCATATATAAATGATACAATTGATGTGGTAGCTCTATGCAGTACTCATCTTCCTCTGGTCAAAAATTATCTTGAAGTGATTTTACCATCAATTAAACTCGTAAATTCTTCAACCGGAGTTGCACATGATGTAAAGAATTATCTGAAGTATGTAGGGGATTTGAATAAAAATGGTACTGGCAGACTTGAGATCTTGGTATCTGCTGATAAGAATAATTTTCAATCTATCCTGCGCTATATGGGCGTTCGCGAATTAATCTTTGACGTATCATTACAGCTTTAGCGCTTTTTTGGGAGCATTTAAATTACATGACATTCATGCATTATTCGTTTTTCGAGGTTCAATGACAAAGAGGGAATAGGGAGTATGAAAAAAATTCGAATTGGTATAGACGTAGGGGGGACTTTTACTAAAGCCGTCGCTATAGATGTCGTTGAAAAGAAAATCCTTGGAAAAAAATCTGTCCCGACAACGCATTCGTCTGAAGGCGGTGTTTCTGTTGGTATTGTAAACGCACTATCTGCACTAATTGAGGATTGCAATATAAACCACGAAGAGATAGAGTTGATTTCTCATAGTACAACACAAGCTGTTAATGCATTTCTTGAAGGAGATGTTTCTAAAGTTGGTATTATTGGAATGGGGGTGGGGATGGAAAAAACAAATGTAGTAAAACGAACTCACATAAAAGATATATCTTTGAATTCTAATAAATCCCTAAAAACCTGTTATACTTTTTTGGACACTTCTAAATATTTAGAAGAACCTGGTATTATCAAATCTATAGAAAATTTGGTATCTGAGGGGGCTCAATCGATAGTCGTAAGCGAAGCTTTTGGAGTTGATGATCCTAGTAATGAATTATTTGTTATGAAACATTCGAAACTTCCATGCACAGCAGGCCACGAATTAACTGGAATTTATGGTTTGGAAATTAGAACTTTGACTGCAACTATTAATGCCAGTATTCTTCCAAAAGCTACAAGCACAGCAACGTTTGTAAAGTCCGCGGTTAGCAAGCTTGGCATTAATGCACCGCTAATGATAATGAAAGGTGATGGTGGAGTAACTACTCTGGATTCTTTTTTACATAAACCAATAGTAACGGTATTGTCAGGTCCAGCTGCAAGTGTCGTAGGTGCTTTGCTATTTTTGCAGGTATTAGAAGGAATATTTATTGAAGTTGGTGGCACGTCAACTAATATTAGTATAATTAAGGATGGGAAACCAGAAATGCGATATGTAAACATTATGGAACACCCAACTTGCATAAGGTCCCTTGACTCTAGAATTTGTGGAGTTGCTGGCGGATCACTAATAAGAGTTTCTCCGAAAAAGAAAATTATTGACGTTGGTCCCAGATCATCACACATTGCAGGATTAGAATACTCCTGCTTTGCAAATCCTGAGGATTTAAAAAAGGGCGAAGTTGTTACCATTAGTCCATTAAATAACGATCCAAACGATTATGTTTGTATACAAATTCCGGGTGGAAAGAAATATGGAATAACTAATACATGTGCAGCAAATGCACTCAATCTTATTCCCAAGAACGATAATGCTTATGGAAATACCGATGCAGCGAGAATTGCATTTACTAAATTAGCCACCTTTATGGGAATGACTCCTGAGAAGATAGCAAATCAAGTAATAGATATCTCTGTCTCTAAAATTGTAGATTACGTTATCCCCATGATTAAGGAATATAAGTTATCTAAAAACAGAACAGTAGTTATAGGAGGAGGCGGAGGTGCATCTGTGTTGGTTCCGATGGTTGCAAAAAGACTTGATTTCGAATATAAGAAGGCGGAATATGCAGATGTTATATCTTCAATTGGAGTTGCAACGGGGATGATTTATGAAGAAAAAGAAAGAACAATTAACAATCCAACCCCTCAAGATTTCGCTCAATTAATAGCCGAAGTTAAAGAAGAAGCAATTCGAAAGAATGCCTCCCCTGATTCGCTATCAGTCCAATCAGAATATATAAGTGATCGATCTATATTAAGAGTTACTGCAATAGGTAATGTAACACTCGATTTAAATAATAATGGTTCTAAAGAATTGAAACAAGAGGAATTGTTTGAAATTGCAAGAAGCTTATTTCAATTTCGTGGTAATGTTTCGCTCAAATATAATTTGGGGAATTATTACATTTTTGGTAATTCATATAAACACAAAAAGCTATTTTTTAATACAAATAAGCAATCGATACTTGTATTAGACAAATATGGCAGAGTGCGCCTCTCACTAGAAAATGGTGAATTGATACATAATCCATCGACCATATTAAATACCGATCTTTCCTCAATCATTTCAAGGTTCTCGAGATCTGATGTAAGTCCTGCAGTTTACCTACTGGATGGATTTCAATTGTTGGATTTTTCTAGCCTTAATGCTAATGAACAGGTAATTCAAGCTATATCAGAACAATTGAACAAAATCGATTCAGACGTTTTGTTAATAATAAAAAAGTAGATACCGGTGCAAGTAGACAGAGAATAGGCATACTACCTAACTATTATTTTTGTAGTCAAAAACAGCATTAAAGAGAAACAAATGTGATGTTGAGTACACCGTTTTTTAAAAACACATTTTCAATCAATGATCATTGTCTCTATTTTGATGTATTAACGAATTAGGTTTAACATTTTTAAGATTCTTTTTCATCTCAATCATGTTGTGAAAGATATAGCGGTATTGCCTGGGCCATCCTCAAACAAGTTGGGAGCATCTATTGCTACGTGCTTAAACGTTGATCCTATTAATGTTGAACTACGAACTTTTTCTGACGGGGAGAGCAAAATTAGAATAAATGCTAACTTGGTTAATAAAAAATGCATTGTTGTTCAATCCACTTTTCCGCCAGTTGATTCGCATTATCTTCAAATGTTTATGATGCTTTCTTACTGTATTAATTCGGGTGCTGCGACAGTTATACCCGTCGTCCCATACATGGGATATGCAAGACAAGATAGAAGTTTTTTACAAGGCGAAGTTGTAACTATGGCTCTTATTGCAAAACTATTTGAATGTTTTCACATCAAAGATTTAGTTACTATCGACATTCACAGTTCTACCGCATTGTCTTGTTTTAATCTGAATGTTTTTAACATGTCTTCCATTCCATTACTTGCTAACTATGCGAAAGCAAATTTCAACCTAAATACGCCCATTATTATTTCTCCTGATGAGGGTGGAGCCAATAGGGCCAAAGTGTTTTCTGAGATTCTAGAAACTTCTTATTTAAGCTTAATAAAAAAAAGGGATAGGCAGACTGGAAACATAACTATTGATGAAGATCTTCATGAAGATATCAGAGACCGCGACATCATTTTATTAGATGATATGATATCGAGTGGAGGAACTATAATGAAGGCAGTCGACATTTTGAGGAAAAATAATTGTGGTAGAATCTTTGTAATGTGTGTGCATGCGTTATCCGAAGAGAAATCATTGAATGCTATCAGAGAAACTGGAATTCAGGATCTGATATCAACCAATAGTATTCCAAGATCTTGTTCAAAGATAGATTTAAGCAATGAAATTGCTAAAACATTGTGCTCCATTTTAGATATATAATAGATAATTATTTCTTGAGATCGAGTGTGTCATGGTGAGTCTTGAAGTAACATTCTTGGGGACATCTGCTGCAATGCCAACAGTTGACCGATCTCTTTCCTCGGTAGTTGTAAATAGAAATGGAACTCTTCATATCTTTGATGCAGGAGAAGGTATGCAGTATAATTTTATTCGAGCAAGCCTTGGTTTCAATAAAAGAACTATGCTATTTATTACTCACTTACACTCTGATCATATTTTGGGTATTTTAGGTTTTCTCCAAACGCTCTCACTTCAAGGTAGGACTATGCCTATTGATATTTTTGGTCCAGAACCGTTGTATGATTTTATAATAGAGAACTTTAGATTGCTGAATGTCAATTTGACTTTTCAAATAAACATACATAAGATTCTTGATTCTCAAGGAACGTTGGTCGAAGAAAAAGAATATAAAATATTGTATTGTAAATCCGAACACGGGCCTGGTATTTGCTCTTACGCTTACTGTCTACTTGAAAACGATAGACCCGGAAAATTCGATATAAGAAAAGCTAAAGAACTCGGTATTCCAGAAGGAGAGATGTATGGTTTACTTCAAAAAGGATTTGATATTGTAGACAAGAATCGGGTAATTCATTCTAGTGAAATCGTTGGTCAAAAAAGACCTGGTAGAAAAATTGGTATTTCAGGAGACACTCGTCCATCTGAAAATCTTTGCAGTTTCTTTAGAAATTGTGATTTACTGATATTTGAGTCTACTTTTTCAATTAATGAATTGACCAAGGCAAAGGAAAGCTATCATTCAACAGCACTTGAAACCGCAACCTTAGCAAAAATGGCCTCGGTTCAACGATTATGCCTGACTCATTTTAGTAGCAGGTATAAAGACCTAAATGTTTTATTAAACGAGGCGCGTTCTGTCTTCTTATCTACTGAAATTGCATTTGATTTAAAGCTCATCCGAGTTGACTATAGATCTTGAATCTAAATTATAGTATATGCATTATATCAACTGATTTTTTCAATAAAGTTCTTTAGTAATTCCTTTTTGTCATTGGATAATACCATACAAGCTTCAACCAATTCTTTTTCAATGGCTATTTGCTTGGAGATTACTTTTTTCAAATTTTCAATATCGAGAGTGTCTAATCTTTCGATTTCCCCTCTATTATATGCAATAATATACTCATTAATTATTTTTAATATAAAGGAAGGTGCGTATCTTGATAATAGTAAAATACCTTCGTTAATTATTGAGGTGTTTTCATTTCTAGTTGTATTGTTTATATTTGAATTCAATATGTAAAGCTCCAATAACTTCATGCGAAATCTAATATCCCCTGTTTCTTCAATAGTTGATGCAATTAAAAGCCCGGTGTTTGTAAGCTCGTAATAAGGTATTCCTTCTATTTGTAAGGCTTTTGGGCCTCTTTTGGTTGGCAATCTACCGCCTTCTCTTACTACTTTGGCAGGTATCAAAACTTCATCAAGATCTTTGAAGATTGCAGAGTAGATATTTTGCCATGCAATACCGTACTTTCTTGCCAACATGTGAGCAATCGAAGTCCTCGTTTTAGCATTAGGATCTTTTTCTAATGCAATATGAGCAATTATTCCTCTTTGACGTTTTGATTCCCTGGTAGATTTTGCTTGATATGTCTTAAAAGTATCAAATATTGCAATATGGCTACCTCTCTTCAAAACTTACTTTCTATCTGTAGGGATATTTATATATATATATATTTTATTTTAAAGTTTTTATGTTATAATAGACAGAAAATAAAAAAATAAAATTTTCTAAATTGTCTATTTTTTTATTTGACGCATTACGTCTACTTGACCACTATGAAGCCAATCTTTTAATTCTTCATGAGATGGTTTTGTATCGTGTTTGCCTTGAAGATGAAGATGAAGTAATACATAATTTACCTGGTTCAATAAAACCTTGTTATCTTCATCGCCCTTACGAGCTTTTGTTTTCAAATCCCCAGGTACGGTTGCCCACCATTCATCAAAAGTTCTGTTCTTTTGGGTCTTAGATTGTGAACCAAATCCCTTTGGTAATGTCATGTTGGTTCTAATTTAACTAAGCATGGTATTAAATGTTTTTTAATTGTGTACTTGATCCCTAGGAACTGCCGCCTAAGGTATTAAAGATCGTCGTATATTCCCAATTCATACGTCAATCTAAGTTCTACTTTAGAAATTTAACTACAAACATATGAAATGGAAAAGAGGGGACTGCTCTATAAATCGCGTCAAGCCATACGTGAATGTTTTTACCCATCTTTTTTCGTGTAATCAATACACTGGTAAAGGTGGATGGTTGTAAAACTGACCCCTCGATAACATGGTCCTAGTGGCGCTCCATTGTAATTATAACAAAGTCAACAGAAAATTTAAATTTCTATTAGAAAGCATATTTTTTGTGCCTGATTATTCGGTTAATTTTTGTACTGTCTGCAAATCCACAGTAACTATGTCAAATATAGAGTTTGTAAAACTGGCAAATAACAAGATCACTATACGTGGTTGTTGTAATAATTGTGGCACAGTCATTATAAAAGGAAGAGTATTGCCAAAGACTGGAAAAAATCCACTTGCTAAATATAGAAGAAAATTAGCTAAAAAGCGTTTACACATCTATAGACCTAAAATAAAACAGGATTTATCTTTCTGATTTGAAATCTGTTCATAATGCATTTTACAACAAGTATGTTAGTTGAATGACTGACAAACTTGATGAAACTTGTGGTAAGTTTGATATCTTATGGATTAGTAAGCTTTTCTAAACAGTAGAACCCTTGTTTTTCCTATTGTGAGATGATTCTAATCCAATTACTCCCATCATTGATTCACCTATGGGTTCGAATATTGTCCTTAAGGACTCGTCATCATAATATTTAGCTATTTCAGCTAATTTGGCTTCAATTTTTTTTTGCTCTATTTTCAACAACACATATCTAGCAATTAGTGCCTTTACCTCATCAGTTTTATCTTCCGGAATAATGTGTTTACCTGAAGAGGGATTGCTGCCAGCTGCTGTATTAGAAGTAGATGTTACCAACTCTCAAGACCAATATAAGTCTCATGGTGCATCCTTTAATACTACTACGGGGCCATATCTTACTGCAGTTTCGTTTAGTGCAAAAGTCATTTGATCCAACGGATCCAAAATTCCGTCTGTATTTTCGCAAATAAATGTTATGATGCTCTTCTCTTCCTGTTCTTCCTCTTGGTCCTTTTTGAGAACCTTAATTAATGGTAAAGATAAGGATGCTTGACTTCCAGTCATTAGTCATGCCTAATTAAGCTAGCCTAATATTTAAACTATCTCAAACTGTATACTTATAGAAGATGTGATATGACTAAACACAAAAAATATGACATCCGGTCAGCAACCAATGCAGGTTATCCATATAAAATAGTTCAAATGTGAACGCGGTCAAGGTGCATAAATAATATATGAATTAGCAACCTCTTTATAAAATCACAACTTTTAGTATTGGTATATGTCTAACTATAGTTCAGATAAAAATGTTCATATAATAGTCCATGGCCAAAGACAGCTTTTTGAATCAATAAAATCAAAGCTTTCTACCGTTGGGTTTAAACCTGAAAATATGATTTTGGCCGACATGAACAAGCCCGGTAATCAAGGGGATTATGTAGCTATGCTCTGGCCACCTATGGCTCCTCAAGAGATAATCATAAGCCAGATTATTGATTTTGAAGGAACTAATGGCCGAGGGATGGGTGCATGGGCTTCTGTTAATCAAAAGGAATTACAGCGTATTCCGATCAATTAAGAAGAATCATTAATGACTTTGCTCCTTCTATATCCGTGTGTAAATTGTGAATCATAAACCTTTGAATATTCGTATTTCTTTGGGGCAATAACATCTCCAACAATTATTAATGCCGTCTTAACTATTCTTGCTTCTTTGACTTTGGCCACAATGGTTCCAATTGTTCCTATTATTGTTTTTTGATCGTTCCATGTTGCTTTGTAAACTATCGCAACAGGTGTATCATTAGTGTATACTCCTCCACTTAACAGCTCTTTAACTATCTTATCTAACAAATGAACGCTTAAATAAAATGCCATGGTTGCTCCATGTTTTGCCAGTTCGGAGATTTTTTCCTTATCCGGTACCGGGGTTCTAAATTCTGCTCTAGTTATTATTATTGTTTGTGTAATTCCTGGCAAGGTCATTTCTAGGTTCATGGAGGCTGCTGCACCAAGTAACGAGGTTATTCCAGGTACAACATCACACCGTATGTTATCTTGTTCCAACTTGTCTATTTGTTCTCGTATGGTGCTAAATAAACCAGGGTCCCCATCATGAAATCTTATTGCGAGTTTGTCATTCTTTGCAGCTTCTTTGAGAATTTCATAGATCTCAACTCTACTCAATTTTGCTGCATCAAATAGTTGAGCATCTTTTTTTGCATATCTTAGTAATTCTGGATTCAGCAAGGATCCAGAATAGACTATCACGTCAGCATTTTCTACAAGGTTTTTTCCTTTGATAGTTATCAATTCTGGATCACCTGGCCCAGAACCAACAAAGTACACAGTATTTTTTTGAATCATTTTTTCTTTTTGGCTATCATTATCGAAAAGTACTTATCATTGTTTTCATTTTTGTTACTAGCAATATCTATTAACTTTTGTTTCTTTACTGATTCGGCATTTGTGGACACGTCCTGGGCAATAAAGACCTCAGACTCTGCTGGAAAATTGGAATTCATCAAAATATCAATTACATTGTTAAAATATCTTCCATCCTTTAAGAATACTAACGTGTCACAACATTCTGCAGCAGTTTTCAGCCTGTCTAGATTATAACAGGCGGGTATTATGCCTATTATTTCCTCCCCTTCGCCAACAGGAGTCTTGAGTTCGGCAGAAAATGAAAAGATTGAAGTTATACCGGGAACAATTTCAACCTCCACATCTTTATGACTCTTTTGTATTTCTTTATAGATGTAGATCCATGTACTGTACAATGAGGGATCACCTACAGTTAGATAAACGGTTTTTTTTCCACTTCTCACAGCATCCGATATTTCCTTGGCATTATTTTTCCAGGATTCTCGTAATTTCGTCACATCTTTTGTCATGGGAAATATTAATTGCCGTACTTCAGTTTCCTTGGAGACATAACTTTCAACGATTTTAAAAGCAACACTTGGCTTATTTTCACGAGCTGTAGGTGTAAAAACTATATCAGCATTTTTTATTAAATTAATTGCCTTTATAGTTACTAACTCTGGATCACCAGGACCACAACCTACACAATAAAGAACTGAATTACGCATAAGTAGAATTCTAAATTATTTTAATTAAAATGTTCATATTTGAACATCTATTTGGTACCAGAAAAAATTATGACTGGATTTCTTGATATCATCATTGTACCAGAACTTGTTTTCTTTGACTTAGCAATCGTTACCTGAGTAATGTCTATGTCTTGTAAATTTGATTCTTGCATAGCCTTAAGAGCATTGTAAATGGTCTCTATTAGAATCGACGTGAGAACTAGTCTTCCCCCTTTATTCAATTTTGATAGTGCTAGCTTTACTATTCTGTCAGTTTCTCCAGTAGTTCCACCAATTACTATTGCTTCAACCATCGGCAAGGTTGGCAATACATCTTGGGCCCTTCCATGAATAATAACTGCATTATTTAAAACCCCAAATTTTGTGAGATTTTTTTCAGTCAAATTTATTGCATCCATATCCGAATCTATCGCAAATACCTTGGCTCTGGTTTGAAGAGAGATTTCTACAGTTATACTTCCACTGCCACATCCTATATCAATGGCTGTAATCCCTTCTCTTAAACGCAATTTACTGATAATTATAGATCTGATGTCTTCTTTTGTAATAGGTACATTTTCAGTCCTGTCAAATAATTCGTCTGGAATACCTGGAGTCTTGTAATTCCATGTCATCTATCTTCTTTCAAATTATATGATGCTTTGGTTCATGATCGTGTATATTAATATCATAAATACCAATAGCATGAACATAAATCCAAAAATTGCAATGGTAATGACTTTTTTCTTTTTATCCTTGGGTACATTTTTAGCTATTCTGATTGCAATTATTTGAGATATCGCATAAAAAATAATGCCTATTAGTATTGTCAATCCAATTGTATTAGACTGATCCGAATTGGGCTTTACTATAATACCTAAAATCGATCCTGCTATTGCAGCGAAAACGATTCTTAAATAATAAATTTTATCTTCTATTTGCAATGGTATGTGCTAATAATTTTAATTAACCACATTTAATCTCTGCTTTTCATAATTCTAACAATAACCTACCTGGGGATAACCAAAAACCAAAAAATACCTGATTATCTATATTTTGATGCTGTTTTAACAACTAATACTATTATTTATTGCCTTCATACTCACACCCTCGGCTTACCGCATCCTCTGTACTATGGACAGGAAGGTTGAGAGAAAGAGTGGTAGCCAGGAACATAGGTGGCGAGGAACAGGGGTGGAGAAGTGGAGAGATGGAGAA
The DNA here is from genome assembly GCF_900696045.1 of Candidatus Nitrosocosmicus franklandus. Lineage (GTDB taxonomy): Archaea > Thermoproteota > Nitrososphaeria > Nitrososphaerales > Nitrososphaeraceae > Nitrosocosmicus > Nitrosocosmicus franklandus_A. The sequence goes on along the minus strand of NZ_LR216287.1, from coordinate 1,206,776 downwards.
AAAATGATAGCACATCATCCACCTACGTTATTATATTCATTAAAAACATAATATTATTATTCAAATGGCCATTTCGGAGATTGAGCTAAGATTTATCGTAAATAACATCAAACAAGTTATCGATAGCGTTTATTACGTAAGTAACATTTCACTTATAACAAAAAACTCTCTGATAATCAAATTTCATCATTCTCAAAAAAATGATGTCTCTCTTCTTGTTTCTACATTTGGAATTTGTATTACCAAATACAAATACTCTATTATTGAAGACAATGACATTCTAAAGAAGATCAAGACCTATCTAGAACGCTCCAAACTTATAGATGCCTTTGTAATTCAGGGGGAACGAATAGTTCAGTTTGTTTTTCAAAGTATCCAAGGAGTAAAATATTACCTAATTGTTGAATTGTTCGGTCAAGGAAATATAATAATTTGTAATGATTCTTATAAAATTCTTAACATTCTAAACCCAATTAATGTCAGACACCGAATTCTAAGAACCGGTCTAAAGTATTTTCCTCCACCTACAAGAGGAATCGACCCTCTATCTATAACCTATGCTGATTTTTTGTCCTTACTTGATAAAAGTGACTCTGAAAATATTGATTTAAAGAGATGGTTGGGCAGAACTTTGTCCATTTCCAAGAAATTTATTGAACTCGCTGTTCATGATTCTAAGATTTCCAATAAGAAGATCAAAGATTTGACTCCTTCTGAAACAAAAATTTTGTTCGGGGTATTAACCTCTGTTATAAGAAATATTGCTGCTGGAGTCGGGCATGAACCAAGTCTGATATTAGACGAAAACAAGAATCCTTTAGATATCAGTCCTGTAATTCCTATCGATGTAGATTCCAAATACGTTAAAAGATTTAGTTCATATGCTGAAGCGATTGACGAATACTTGAATTATACTATCTTGCAAAATAGCACAAGTAGAAATTCGGAGTTAGAAAAACAGATTGAATCAATAGAGCATGATTTAGATGAACAGGCTAAAGCCAAAGAACTAGTTCTTTCAAAATCAAACCAACTTCGAAATTTTGCCACTTTGCTTATGCAAAAAGCTTCTACCGGTTCTTTTTCATCTCATTACGCTTCTTCTTCTTCTTCTTCTGAGCAGGCTATTTCAGAGAAATATAATGACCAACCACTAACCGAGTTATTAAATGAGTTTGGTGCCAAGATCGTAAGTATAAAGGGTAAGGATTATCTGGAAATCATGGGAGAAAAAGTACCTTTGGACAAAGGAAATATCAATATTCCGAAAATTTCGTCACTTTTATTTAATGCTGCCAAAGAAATGGAAAGGGGCTTGACCACCATCGAAGCCTCTAGAGCAAGGTTACTTGAGCAAATGGAAAAAATCCAAAAACAAAAAAACAAGAAACCATTGTCGGAAATCAAAATCTTAACTAATAAAGAATGGTACGAAAAATATAGGTGGTTTCTTACTACCGATGATATGTTAGCCATTGGAGGCAGAGATTCTTCTTCCAATTCGGTGCTTATAAGAAAACATTTGACTGAAAATGACTATGTATTTCATGCAGAGGTGCATGGCTCTCCATTCTTTATATTAAAAAACGCCAATACCAAGTCCGTCGAAGACATCTCTCAAAGTATACTACAGGTGTCCCAAGCAACTGTATCTTTCAGTAGATCTTGGAAAGATAATCTTTCTTCGGCTGATGCTTATTGGGTTTATCCTTATCAAGTTAAGAAGGGAGCTCCAACGGGTCAATATCTGCCTAAAGGCGCGTTTATAATTGAAGGTAAAAAGAATTTTGTTAAAAACTTGGAAATAAAACTAGCAATAGGGCTTTCATTTGTCGATGAAAGACCATTATTGATCGTTGGCCCTCCTCAGGCTATCGCCAAAAGATCAGTGTGTTTGAGAAAGATCACTCCCTCGGGTTTTGATGTAGTAAAGGCTTCAAAAAAAATAAAGGCCGATTTTGTAGAATATTCTTTAAAAAATGAATTTCCTGACAGCGTTATAAATCACTTAAAAAATCTTTCCATAGATGAAATCGTGCGAATTCTTCCTGTGGGTCAGTTTAAACTTTTGCCAATTGAAAAAGGAGAATTCAAACATGAGTTCAACGTTCTTCAACAGAGCGAATAGATCTATGTTATAGTTGTTTGAATTATCTTTGGAATCTATGAATAGAAAAGTAATTAAATTCAAACACTGAAGATTTGATGTGTCTAAAGATATTAGAGACGAAACCACGGGAATGACTACACGAGTTTTGGTTAGTGATGTTATGAATAGCCCTATTATTCATGCTGGGCCTAACGATGATCTTGTTAAGATATCAAAACTAATGACTGACGCTAAAATTGGAAGTATCATCATTATAGATAATGACAAACCTTTGGGTATTGTTACAGACTGGGACATTGTTTCCAAATCAGTTGCTTTAGGTCATATTCCTTCCGAAATAAAGGCATCAAGTATAATGCAACCATTGGTTTCAATTAACGGTGAGGAGAGTATTACCTCCGCTGCAAGACTTTTAAGACAACATGGGATTAAACGCCTGGGCGTAACTCATAAAGGTAATCTTGTTGGAATTATCTCTGTATCTGATGTTCTCGCTGTTACTCCAGAATTATTCGATGTAGTTTCTGAAAAATCTTTGCTTATACGAGGTGAAATCGGGCGCTCACCTAGAAACATTTCTGGATACTGTGATGAATGTGGCGAATGGTCTGATTTTCTACTATATGCTGATGGATCATATACTTGCGAGGTTTGTAGAGGAGAATAGATGGTGATTAATATTTATAAAACCTGCTTGAACTTAAAATGTCGCAATTAACCTTTTTTTAATTGATAATGCATGCCAAAATTATCTAGATAATAAACATTCATACACACATATGCTCATCTACAGATCCGCAGATAATAGATAAATTTGAAATTCTTATAGTACAACTTTTTTGAATTATTTTGACTATTTGATTAATTCACTGGTGGTTATTGACCTTGCGCAGTATTGACATTTCATTAGTATTTCTTTTTCATCAATGATCTCTATTTTTGAACTTAATCCTTCTTCTGTGTTTGTTATGCACCTTAAATTTGGACACTTGAAAAATCCTATTATTTTATCTGGAAGCTGAATTCTTCTTTTTTCAATCAATTTGTAATCTTTGATTATGTTGATGGTTGCATTAGGTGCAATAAGTGCTAGCTTGTCGGTTTCTTTCTTTTCTAAAAATTTGTTTTCCACTTTTATGATGTCTTTCTTATTTTGTTTAACGCTTGGAACATTTAATGCTACAGTTATTACATTTCCCTCCTGGCCTGTAATATTCAAAATGTTAAGGACAAGTAAAGCCCTTGATGCCTCGATATGATCTATCACAGTACCATTTTTTATCCTTCTTACCAATAGTTGATTGAATTCCGACATTTAACGACTAATTACAATATCCATTTTCAACCTTTTTATGTTACTGTTTCTTGTCGTTTGAATGATAGGGTTTCTGTTTGTTTTAAATATTTTTTCTGCAGTATTCCAAATTATTACCTGTTTGTTATTGTTATGAGATAAAGAAGGAAAACCGGAAATTTTCATGATTAGGTCTTGGATTTAGAAGTTAAATATTGATTCTTCATTTCTTCTACCCACAAATCTTTCTCTTTGAATATCTGTTTTCTCTCTCTGGGCTCGCATTCACTTAGCAAATACGAACAGAGAATTGGAAAATAAACCGATGAATCTCCATAAACTATTACATTTCCTTTATGAGATGTCTTGATTTTTCCCCAGCTTTTTCCTTCTTGTAATGTTGCACCTGACAATCCTCCTGTATCGGGTCTCGCATCAGTAAGCTGGACTATAAAATCATGACCGCCTTCTTTTATTTTTAGAATTTGATATAGTGCTGGACCAGTCTGTTGAAAAAAGTTCTTAGGAACGCCTCCACCCAGTTCAAATCCCCCAGAAATTTTACTTTTCCAAAGGATTGCTGTTGATTCTGCAATGTCTTTAATAGGATTTATTGACCTTTTTCCATCTAGCATTGATGGCAACATGTTTAATCCAATTGACGAGTCACTAAGCGCAGGTATATAGACTGGGACATTGGATTTGAACGCTTCTACCATAAAGGATTTCTCAGGCGATTTAGACTTTTCAAAGGCTTCCTTCCCTATTAAATAAGATAAGTCTGCAGTTGAACAATTTAAGATGTCTATGTCTTTTTGGTAAATTTTTTGAATATTTCTCTGAATTATCAGATCTTGGGATTGGAGAGTACCGTATTCCTTTATATAGACATCATAAATTCTCACGATTTGTTTTGAATACAATATATCATCATCAACATCAAAATGACCTTGCCTAACCGGCAAATCATATGCAAAATGTAAATCATGATAGGCATTCGCTCCCGTAGTAACTATCCAATCCACAAAACCTTTTTCCATCATAGTTGCTATCATTTTACCAAATCCAATAGGTGTTAATGCCCCAGCAATGGTCAAACAAACAGTGGCATTAGATTCGATCATTTTTTTCAATATATCAGCTGCCTCTGCTAATCTTCGTGCATTATATCCTGTGTTTCTAAATAAATCTACCATTTCTGAAACGCTCATATTAGCAGAAATCTCTGGAGGATCTATTTTTTTTCCTGAAAAACTATGTCGGTTATGGTTCAATCCCTTAAATCAATATCCAACTTATATATTTGTAATCGCTATGTTGATGGATAATAAAGAGGATGTTACCCGATGCAGTTTATTAATACGAAAATAATTACATCCATTGTTGAACTACATAAAAAGAAAGGAAAGACACAGAAAGAATAACAATAATGACCTTAAAGAAAACAATATTAACAGTAACAGTAAAAGAAAAATCAAAAATAATGATGCAATAGTTAAACATAGTTCAGACCTGGAATATCTTTCCAAAACTGTAAGCGATTATTCAATTAACAGAAATACATCATTGAAACAAATCCTAAGTGGCATGGCTGATTCGGGTGGATTTGAAGGGAGACACCTGGCCTATGGTATCGAAATACTGAAAAAAATGATAGAAGAAAAAAACTGCACCAGGTTCCTTTCATTTGTTGGGGCTCTAGTATCAACTGGAAATCGGGGTATCATTCGAGATATGATAAAAAATAGAATGTTCGATTGCGTTATAACTACATGCGGTGCGTTGGATCATGATATTGCAAAGTCCTTTTCTTCATATTATGAAGGTGATTTTAGGTTAAACGATCAATTCCTTTTGGAAAAGGAAATTCATCGATTAGGTAACATACTTATTCCTAACAATAATTACGGCCCATTAATCGAAACTAAAATCCAGCCTATCTTACAGGAGTTTTATAATATCAATAAATCCCGTTTGCAATCGCAATCACAGTCACTAGGATTGGCACCTTCTGAAATTCTCCGGTTTATCGGAAGCCATCTAAATGAATCTTCCTTCTTATACTGGGCTACCAAAAACGATATTCCTGTAATAGTTCCAGGAATAGTAGATGGTGCCGTGGGTAACCAAATTTGGCTGTTCAATCAATCTCATAAGGATTTTAAAGTCGATGTATTGAGGGACCAAACGATTTTATCCGAGATGATATTTGATGCCAAAATGACTGGCGCATTTATGATGGGTGGGGGGTTATCAAAACATCATACCCTTTGGTGGAATCAATACAGGGGTGGATTAGATTATGCTGTTTATATTACAACAGCTTCTGAGTGGGATGGTAGTTTAAGTGGTGCTCCTGTTGCGGAAGCAATTTCGTGGGGTAAAGTTACTACTCAAGCCAAACAAGTTACTATTCATGCTGATGTAAGTACCGTGTTACCTTTCATCTATTATGGCTTGGTATCTAAATGAGATAAAAAAATATCTTATTGAACTGTTATCTTGGTAATTCGTGCTGCATTAGGGTCTTGTGGCTGATCCATTGAATTGGTTGTAGTATTGGCAATCTTATCAACTACTTCTAATCCCTCTATTACCCTGCCAAAAACGGTATACTGGTTATCCAGAAATTTTGAATCGTTGAGGACTATAAAAAACTGCGAACCTGCGCTGTTGGGATCGTTTGTTCTAGCCATAGATAATATTCCCCTTTCATGTGGTATACTGTTGAATTCCTGATTTATGGTATATCCTGGACCCCCTGTTCCCCAAGAGTCTCTACTAGCACTATCATTTTTTGTATTTGGATCACCTGCTTGGATTACAAATCCGGGAACTATCCGGTGAAATACTATCCCGTCATAAAATCCCTTACGGGCTAGATCTTGAAAGTTCTTTACGTGATTTGGAGCTATATCTGGATAAAACTCTACTTTTATTGGACCTTGTGTTGTTTCAATAGTTGCAGTCGGAGCGATATTGTTATTATTGTTGTTAGCATTTGTCAAGTTGTTATTCGAAGATGTTGTATTACCCATATTATTTAAAATATTAGACTGTAAGTTTGAGGTGCTGGTTCCATTATTTGTTGTATTATTGCGGTTTCCTTCTGTTACACCTCCTATTTCTGACTCAGAGGAAAGCAATGATGAAGATGCTGATCCAGATGTTGTTGTTCCATTGGTGGATGTGGCTGTAGCATTGGATGTGTCCGAGTCGGGATTATAGTCTTGATTTATTTTGTATAACAAGACCCCAAAAAATAATCCTGGATCATTGCTTTCAAAGCTCTTTGACGCGTATTCTAAAGACAAAGGTTCTTCTGTATTGCCTTTAGGATACTTGATATTCTTTGTGTAAAATGGAATAGTGTTTGGTTGATATGTCGGTGACAGGGTACCAGTACTAGGATTAAAGTATCCAACTGTCTCAAAGGGCATCATGTTTCCTAAAAGTGAATCCCATAACTTGTCAGTCGGAGTTATGCCGTCAGATCTTACGTATTCTGCTTCATTAAATCCTCCTATACGGATAAACCATTGTTTCTTGCTTTCGTCTCCTCCGCTACCCAGTACGTAAAGTGGAATTGGATTTGCAGGGTCTAATGACGGAAGCTTTTGTCCTACTATGTATATCAATATATAGTCTGATTTTAGATCGTTGGCAATTTTCCATCCTTCCTCTTCCGGACTGATAAACATCTTTGCTATAGTTTCAATCCTTGTTTGGTTAATCGTTGCATTATCAGCAATAGATGTTCTATTTCCAAGTGTAGTAATCCAATATCCATAATCCCACCATGATGTTATCACCGAATCTTCGGGTGTGTTCTCAGATATCCAATCCAGCGCTTCAATCCAATCATCAGTAGTCAATCTATAGTTAGTACCTCCATTAGCTATTGAAGTTGGAACATCAGCAGATGTAATCCAGTTTGTATTGCTGTCATAAACCATGGGAATGGTGAGCATAATTATCAATATCCCTGCAAAACCCACATAAGGCAAGATGTCCTTTCTCATCTTCATCTTCATCTCTTTTCTCATCTTCGAATCGTCCTTTTTTGACGGAGAAGAGGAACCAGATGATGCGGACGATGGTGATGATGAGGAAGAAGAAGCAGAAGTTGATAAGGCTCTTTGTTCGTATTCTGCTCTGATTGATGTTATACTTCTTATCGATTGGTAAATCCCTATACTTGATAGTATTATAATACTTAACGACGCAAATACTAGCAATCTTGCAAATGTCGCACTAATGTAAATCCCTGTTAATCCTATGATCAATGCAAAAATCATATTGGAATTATTACTCTTGTTCTTAAACGCCAGCCATATTCCCAAGCCTGCGAAAATTATTAGAACCGAAAACTGCCTAAAGTAGTCTACTAGGGTAGGTGTAAAGTGTTCTGCAACTGATTCTACTAGTTTATTCTCTGCAGAGAGAAACGGGTTGATGGCATTGAGATACCTAAATGATGGCGTTTTGTAAAAACCTCCTGCCACTATAGAAATTCCAATTATTACGAAAATCCCTAATACTACTGCAGTCTTCAGAGTTGCTCTTCTCTCTGGACTTTTTAATCTCACTATAGTGGTTACAAATAAGAAAAGTGTACTGGTCATTAATAAAATACCTGGAAGACCGATAACAAACGACATTCCTGGTCTTGGAAATGCACCAGCCACAGAGATGACTGATATTGTAAACAAAACGGCGACTATCAAGTTGTTTTTGAGGTCTTTAGAAACAAATCCTAATACTATTATGAAGATTCCAATCGGTATTACGAAATATTGAGATCCTCCCCATGAGGTTACTGCAAGTCCTATTAAAATTCCTCCAAAAATTGCTTTTGGGACTATATGTTTGTATTTTTTATCCTTTAGGGCTGATAAGAAGAGGTAAGTACCACTAAGACCATAAAATAGTCCCAATGGTTCTGACTTAAACCAACCCAAGTTACCTCTTTGTATTATTGCTGGACTCACAGCAAAAAATAGAGATGAAATTAAGCCAGGAACAGTACTACCTGTTATTACTCGCACTAGCAAGAATATTAATACGGTTGACGCCGACCCAATGACAACTGGAAACCATATGGTAAAATCCATTAACTTCATGTTCAGTCCGAAAATTTGGTAAAGAATGGCCGCCGTCAGGTGCAAGCCCGACTGAGATGTTCCTGCTATGTCTCTGCCATCTGGATACCATGATTTATAATCATGCCAGTCAAAATACGCTACTATCCCATTATTTACTATGTATTCTGTAGCTCTATAATCAAAAAATGGATCAAATTCATTAAGATAAAACCCATACTTTATCGGATAAGCTCTAAGTATGAAAGCAATTGAAAAAGCCAAGCACAGTACAGCGATTACAAGAAGATATTTGGTTATTTTTTTATTCTTCTCTGATTTAAAAAAACTTTTTTCTGCCATTACCTACACGCTATTATGATTTTTCTAACTTTATTTGATATTTAATCATTCTTAGTGTATTTGATGAGACAATGGGTACAAGACGCAAGAGCAGTTATGCATATACGCAACCAACCAAATAAACAAATAAGCAAATACCCAATATATATATTAGTGAATACGCGCGCAACAAACTGAGGGGTAGAAAAATAGATTGACGTGACGTAGATGTACAAGCGTAGAATTTATTTATTCTATTTCTAGCATTACAGTCTTGCAAACGTTCACATTTTTGCAGAACTCCTCTGCATCTTTAACACTTCCAACTATCGATCCATAATGCATTGGTATTGCAAGTTTTTTTGGTTTTATTATTTCATTTGTAGCCTTGATTGCTTCTTGTGCCGTCATTACATATGTACCTGAAACAGGTATCAACAAAATATCTGTATCTACTTTTTCCATTTCTGGAATAATATCCGTATCCCCTGTGTGATAAATTGTCAAATTATTGTTCATTTTTATGAGGAATCCTATTTTTTCATCCTTCTTCGGGTGAAAGTCCTTATTTGTGTTGTAAGATTCTACACTTGTAATCGTTATTCCATCTTCTAACTTTCTTGTCTCTCCGGGTTTTAATACGGTGATATCGTTTTGTGGATAATTTTTTTTCAAAGAATCCAAACATTCCTCTGCACAATATATCCTAGTATTCTTATTAATTATCTTGTTTATATCTTCAACACTTAAATGATCAAAATGGTTATGTGAGATCAAAATTATATCAGCGTCGTTTTTGTGATTGTATCCTGAAATTAGCTTGTAGGGATCGACATAAATCTTCCTTTTATTATCTTTTAAATCAAACCTAAATCCATCGTGTCCATTCCATCTTATTTCCACTCCTTCAACATCAATCATAGTATAAAGAAAATGATTAGGGTTGATTTAAGTTTGATCCAAGTTTGGAATGAACATATATTATCTTATTATTTTTTAGGGTAATGACGTCGACTCCTTTTTTTAAAGCTCGTCTTGACAAGTCTTTATCGATTGTAGCAAGGGGCTTTTTCTTTAGGTAAGAAAGATTTAGCAAGACCGAGTCTACCGAAGAATTTTCAACTCTTTTTTCAAACTTACTCAGATCATCTTTCTCCAAATATCTGAAATCTCCTTTTTCTATCTGATCTTTGACAATTTTTAGGGATAATTTTGCAATCTTGGATCTTTTCACTCCTGCAGCTTTCTCTAACTTTATTAGTTCGTCAACTGTTTCTGGATGAATTAACCAAATTAATTTTCCGAATTTCGATTCCATTGCATCCAAGTTCTTGACTGGCTCATAACACAAGATCATTAAAAAACTAGTATCACAAACAATCTCCATTTTTTTAAACGGCTATTCCTGCACCTATCAATCGCCATCTATCAGCAATTCTTCGGCTCAAAGCTACCCGACTTTTAGGCATTAAACAAACAGGTTTTTTTATTTTTACTTCGATTCTTTGGTTTCTTGAATTTGTAACGTTCCCGATAGTAACAGCGGTTCCAATATTTAACCTCAGATTCTCTCTTGTCTTGATTGGCTCGACCTTTACCAGATCTTGAGTCCCTACTGCTGTATCGAATAGATTAATGTCTATGGTAATTTCATCGACTACTGGAGGTAAAGAATTTGGCTTTCCAACAACAGCTCCTATCAGTGAATCACTCTTGATAAAGGAAGGGTCTAGTTTTGAGCCTATAGCTACCAACCCGCCTGGTCTGACTTTTTCTACTAATCCAGCACCTGTAGCCAAGGAAGCTATCTCAGAAAAGATCGATTCATACTTGTTCTTTCTTTCATTATAAATTCCAGGCAGAATCTCTATTTCATTTCCAACTTCAAATTTACCCTGAATCAGGGCTCCTCCCAAAACACCTCCTTTAATGGCCCTGATTGGAGTTCCAGGTTTGTTTATATCAAATGATCTTAGTATATGCATGATACCGTTATCGTTACTAACCCTGTCAGGAGTGGGAATATACTTTTCAATATACTCTATTAATACGTCAATATTTACCCTATGTTGAGCTGAAATTGGAATTATGGGCGCATTTTCTGCTACGCTATCTTTTACAAATTCTTTTATCTGATTATAATTTTCTACGGCATTTTCTTTCTCAACCAGATCTACCTTATTTTGAACAATCACAATGTTTTCAATACCTAATACTTGCAATGCTAAGAGGTGTTCTCTTGTTTGAGGCTGAGGTACCTTTTCATTTGCAGCAACAACTAGTATTGCACCATCCATGAGCGCACCTCCAGAGAGCATGTTTGCCATCAAACTCTCGTGTCCTGGAGAGTCTACGAAACTAACTACTCTGGATAATTCTGCCTGAGAGTTGCATAGGTTACATTTGGGTTGAACTGAATAATTAGACGGAGGAGGGCAATTTGGACATTTATAAAAGGCGGCATCCGCATAGCCCACCTTGATTGTGATTCCTCGTCGAAGCTCTTCACTATGACCACTTGTCCATACTCCTGTAATAGCTTCAATAAGTGTTGTTTTACCATGATCTACATGTCCTGAGGTACCTATGTTAATACAGGGTTGATAACCATATTTTTGAACATACCACTCAGGTAAAGTATCCTTCCAGTGCAATACCTTTTGTATTTTTTCATTCAAATATTAATTTACTTAAAATATTAAACTCAAAAAATGGTTATTTACAATTGAACAATAATAAAAAATTTGGTAAAAACTCATCTATGAATCAATCATCTTGATTGATTTTTGCATACTATGAAGATGCTTCGTTTTTGGTACTATCTGCACCAGATCCAGCACCCGGATCAGCAGCAGCTGGTTGTTCCTTTTCAGGTAATTTTGCATCTATCAGCTGACAATTTAACTGGTAAATTTCTTCTGTGACAAGATTTCCTCGAACTAATTTTCTCTTTCTCTCCCCTGGTTGTAAGTTACGCATTCCAACACCTTTTGTCATGAGCACATACTTTTTTGTAGCTCCGTGCAGATCCGATCGCATAGGAGTTCCTGATTTATCGCTGCCACCTGTTAATTTTACCTTACCTTCATTCAACCCAAAAATAGATGATTCTAATACATCTCCAAGCTTAGAACCTAAAAGAGGCTGGGCACTCTTGTCTTTTAAATCCTGTGTAGTGCTTTTGCCAGTTGAATCTGAAATAACTACTTTAAATTCTACCAAAGTCTTTTTTATTTGAATTTGTAGCCTTAATTAATCTTGCTGAAAAATTGAATATGTTCACCTATAAATATACATTTACTTGATAAATCGAGATAATTAAAACCCTCTTCTATTCCAACTCGACTGAAAGTCATCTGCTAGTGTAGCAGCTTTTTCTTTCATTTGTTCTATGTAGTCGTCGTAATCTATCTCTAATTTGCATCGTTTGCATGTTATCTTGTTTTCCTCGATATTAAATTCTGCTCTCATGTTGCAATTTACACATTTGGCATCCATAATTGAATATTATGACCAGAGAATTCTTATGTCTTTTGTATCATGGCATCTGAACAGAACAACCATTACTCATTCAATAATCCTATTTTCTCTCTGTTTGCATGTTATTTGTATCTATACAACCATTTGACAGCTAGCTATTTGCAATAGTTATGTAAAAGCTAAACAAAAAATAGTATTTAAATACGTATATGTCCCTTTTGTTTATCATACTATCTATTTGAAAATTAAAGAATTGTTAAATGGAACTGTGGTAGGATCTGGTTCTGATTATATAGTAATCCAAAAAGGGAAAAAACGCTATCTGTTGGAAATTCTGCCTGATACTGTCAGGGAATTAAAAAATTCCTCTACTCCATATGGTTCTCAGATCGATTAATTGATTTTAGGATCTATTTTGTACAAATCTATAGACCTGATAGTATCATTTTCTATATGCATGGAATAACGATTAAATCAAATAAGATATTACTTACTATATTTGATGCCGATGCCGATGCCGATATCACTCGAATCCTCTGCTTCAACAACTTCTGCCGATGTTGTCAATGATGTTAATGCTATCAAGACCCCATTAGTTTCGACTACTGCTAGTACTACTACAACCATTTCCACCACCATTACAACCAATTATGCCGCCAACTCTATTACTAATACTACTGTATCATCGAAAACAGATGATGCTGTTTTGGATTCCAATGCTGATAAGAAGCCGATAAGTAAAGAGGAGGAAAATATCCGGAGGTCTAGTAAGCTAGAAAAATATAGAATTATTTATAACAAGAAGGCAGAATCTGAATTTTTTGTAGATAATTCTGCTTTGGCAGGTTTTACTGGCGAACGTATTTTATATATGGCCATAAGAGAACTAATTGAAAATTCATTAGATTCTTGTGAAAGTTTTTCGATTTTACCATCTATCAAAGTATCTCTTAAAACCTTTGACCCGTCAAATGACATGTGGGTTCTTTCATGCGAGGATAATGGTACAGGTATTAACTCAGAAAAATTACCAGTAGCTGTGTGCTCATTTTTAACCTCTGCAAAATATATGGAAAAACAACAGAGAGGGCTTTTTGGTGTTGGGTTAAAAATGGTTGCGGCCTTCTCTACGAAAGATACCGACTTTCCAATTAGGGTATGGAATCGCTCAATAGATGAATCGGATGAATATTATTTTGAACTTAGGACCGATATAGGAACCAATAAACCAATAGTATTATCTAAAAGATTACTAAAAGGCAATGATGTTCATATCAAAAGTAGATCTGGATTTAAAATAGAAGTTATTTTAAGAGCAAAGTTGATGCCTATAACCAAAAATAAGATTTATGAATATGTTTCTGAAACAAGTATCGTAAATCCTTATGCATCTATAACTTTCGAGACAGATGATGGAATTTTTAACTTTGACAGAAGAACAACTATAATGCCTCAACCTGCACAAGAAATTCTACCACATCCTTCCGACATGGATCTCAAAACGCTAAAAAAGGCAATTTCTAAATTTCACGCTCAAAAAATATCGTTACCTAAAATATTAAGCTTGTCATTTCAAAAGCTCTCGTATGAAAAGGCCAAAGATATTGTAACAAAGGCGGGCCTCTCTATAAAAACCGGTGTTGGAGATTTCACTGAACATGATCTTATTAAGATAGTGAATGTATGCAAAAAAACTCGGTTCCAGAATCCTAATACCGACCATCTGAGTCCTATCGGAGAGAATGTTTTGACCATTGGTATGATGTCTGAATATACTATAGTTTCTGGTAAGAGCAATGATGCTCTAACATTGTCTGAGAACTTGGGAACTAGGAAATCGGTTGACCAATTGGAGCCTGGTAATTCCGTAGCATCTCTTTCTTCTACTTCTACCTCTACTGTATCTACTACTACCGATGCTACCACTGCTACTGCTACCGGTAAGACCCAAGTGGCACTAGCGTCACTGTTACCATCATCAGCGAATGACGATACAACGACATTGTCAAACGAGGATAAGCTAAAAAGCTTATCTCCAAATTCCGACAAATTGGTATCGTCTTCGTCTACTAAAGGTAATACTACTACATCTAAATCTAATTTTTCTGTCAAAGTTCTTAAACCTGTTCTGACTGCGTATACATCACGAACCTGCGTCATAAACAATAGGCCGACAATAGTTGAAACTGGTTTAGCTTATGGTGGAGATATTCCGTCTTTTAAGATGTACAGATTCGCTAACAAGATTCCTTTATTATATGATGAAGGATCGGATGTAGCAAGGGAGGTAATTTCCGAAGTTGAAATTAACAAGATGGGAATTACTAAAAAACAGGCAAAAGAGCAATTCTCTGCTACAAACACCAAGGAATCAAAGAAAGATAGGATAATTGAAGTGTTACCTTTACATATTTTCTTCCACATTTGTTCAACTAAAATACCATACAAAACTGCAGGAAAAGAAAGTATCGCTTCTGAAGGCGAATTAAAATATTATATGAAGTCATGTCTTTCAGAGCTATATAGGAAATTAAGTACCCAAATACGTAAAGAATTAAAACTAAAAGAGGCTGAAAATAAACTACGCTTATACAAACATTACCTACCATTTATAGTAGATTCTATAAATGAATCATTAGGTGTCAAGAGTTCAAAATTAAGCGAATCTTTTACTAGGCTAATTGAGAATCATTTGTCTAAAAAACCACTGACAGATGAATCTGAAGGTAAGTCTTCTTCAGTTTCTTTTGCTTCTAATAATCCTCTGTCTTTAGCCCCATCTTCATCCCCTTCACCCTTTGGGTCTCAATCCTTCTCTTATCCAAATAATAAACCCTCATCTACTCCTATATCCTCTACTAGTAGATCATCTACCCCTAAATTTGACAAATCTAAATCCAATACCTCGGATATGAAATCTCTATCGTTACCTGAAATTGATCATAAATATGGGAAAAAGAATCAGCTCTTAAGATCAAACAAACATAAAAAGGAAAATTCAATTTCCACGATTAGGCAATCTGGAAGCATCAATAATAACAATAATTCCAATACCACAATAAAGAAGATAAGCAGATCATCGGATCAGTTTGATAATAAAACAAAACAATCAAGGAGTATTGCTGAAAATCGGAAACTGAATAAAAAGGCTACAAAGGTAGAGACCATATCTAAAGAAAGAAAATCCAAACTAAAGAAATCATCGACATCAAATAAAAATGATGAAAATAGAACTAATAATATTTTGAAAAAAGACATTCTTAGAATCAAGAATAAAAAACCATCACGCAAGATGAATATCAATAGAGGGACATTTGTAGCTAAAAATGGATCTGACTCTGGACCCGGAAATGCAAGTAAAATTTCCTCCTCCACCTACACTTCTCAATCAAAACAATTTCAATCAACCATGGATTCATTCAATAAAAGGGTAAATAAGGGTAAAAGGAAATAGATGATCTATTAATTGTCCAGTGTAAAAAAGCAGGAGTTTATAACCATCATAAAGCGTATCATGAAGAAAATATCAGATGATGTAATCAAACATAATCAGATGCCCATCTTGGATTTACCAAAGATAGGCTATGATAATACCGTTTGGTCGGATGAAAAAAGAATGCTTACTATAGGTGATAAAAAAATAGAGGTTAGCCCTGATAGTGTAAAGCGGATACCTACGTTTGCTCAGTATTTGGTAATGGCCAATGCGGTAAAAAAGTTACTCGATGAGGATATGGAAAGCACCATACGAGGGATGTACTATGCCACTCTCAGTAGTGTTGGCGATGACAAAAATAAACAAAAATTTTGGTCAGGTCAAGATGACTCTGATAGTGCCATAAAGGCACTGGAACTTTTGACCGGTATCCCAAGAGAGGAATTTTCTGTTACTTCTAAACCAAAGGGTATGATATCTGGTCCTATAAAATTACGTGTGGGTGGGGATATTATTGATTGCAACCTTGGGAGCCGAGCAACTTCTCAGTTAATACCTACTAATATAGGCGATGTACAAATCGAGGATGTAAAGGCCGACTTTGTTATGGTGGTGGAAAAGGATACCGTTTTAAATAACATTAGAAAATCAGGTTTTATTCAGAAATATAATGCCATTTTGATGACTGGCTCAGGGGAACCAGACCGAGCTACGAGAATGATGGTAAAGATTCTAAACGAAAAATGGAAAAAACCTGTAGTTGTTTTTGCCGATGCAGATCCTTGGGGACTAGGCATCGCCCTTAGGTACAAAATAGGTAGTGAATCATTAAGTTATGATAGTGAGAGACTAGTTACTCCAAACGCTCAGGTCCTCGGAATGATGTTTTCTGATATTTATGAGTTTAACATTCCTGAAGTTGCACGACTGACAGCCAGTGACGAAGACATCAACAGAGCAAACGATATGAAGAAAAAACCTTGGATGCAAGACAAGCAATGGCAAAAAGAGCTAAATCTATTTTTAAATAAAAAAGAAAAATGCGAATTGGATGCTTTCTTTAAACATGGGTTCAAGTATTTGTCTGAAACTTATTTGCCTCAAAAACTTCGAATGGCAGGTGTTATCTAATCTTGCTATCTTAATCCCATAGAGATAAATAAAGACAAAAAGAGGAGATGAGAAAAAGATAGTATGTGTGCTAGACATCTCGTGTTGTGTCTCTAAATGTTTGATGCAATAATTTTTTTCTTATTTGTTACTTTTCTTACGCTGGTATTTTCTGTTTGCTTTGTATTTGTATTTTTGGCAAAATTGGTGATTATCAGATCATAATGATCTCTTCGTCTTTTTGCATCACAATTGATATTTCTTTGTGTTTTTACTTTTAGAATGGTATATTTTTCATACAATGATTTCACATACTCTGAGTTTGAATTTGAAAGCAATACTTTAGCGCCAATATTGTTCAGACGGTCAAACTCAATAGCAAGTTCCATATGTTGTTTGACTCCAAAACTTTCTTTTGTATAATCAGTAAAGTTTGATGTTCTTGATAATGGAAAATACGGGGGATCAAGATATACAAAGTCGTCTTCCTTACACATTGAAGTAGTATTCTTATAAATATCACATTGGATATCTACATCAGAACGATTTAATAGAAGAGAACATTCAATCAGCTTTTCTTTATTGCAAATTTTTGGATTAAAATATCTCCCATGTGGAACATTAAAATTTCCTATTTTATTTACTCTATACAATCCATTGTAACAGGTTTTATTTAAGAAGATGAATCTGCCTGCTAATTCCGTTGGGTTGGCTTTAGAGCCGTTATTGTTATCTCTGACCATATAGTAGTATTTTTCACCACCTTGGTAGTATTTTTCTTGATGATCTTGCAGGATTTCTATTAATTCTTTTACATTGTTTTTGACTACTCTATAGGTGTTTATCAATTGAGGATTGGAATCTGACAAAAATGCCTTAAACGGCTTTCGTGTTTGAATTAGATAAAAGAAAAAAGCTCCGCCGCCTAAAAACGGTTCATAATATCTTTCGATATTACTTGGTGTAAGCTTGTCTAATAATACTACTAATCTTTTCTTTCCACCTGCCCATTTTAAAAAAGAACCTGTAATAGTTTTTTGCAATTGCTATGTTATTATAAACTAGATTAACATTAAGACATATGATTGTTTTCTATATAATAGAATTATGGTAAAAACTCCTAAAACGCTTTTTCTCGAATTGTCTCATTATTTTTCCAGCGTGAGAAATGAATATGACTCTTTAACTTTGTTTGATGTGTCAGCAAGAAATTGATTTCTTATGGCTTTTCCATAAAATACGATGTCTCTGGACAACATCTCTATACGCATAACAGTTTTTTGATTCGTTATATTGCCATCTATATCAAAATCATTGGAACTAGTCGAAATACCATAGGGCATACTCCATCCATAGCATTGTCTTACTGCTGTTCTCATTTGTTCCATCACTGTGAGGCCCTTTTCATGAGAGGCACAGATATATCCGAATGTTTTTCCTGAAAACTCTTTCCAAAAGAAATCTAAAAAATTTTTTAACACACCTGACATGGATCCATGGTAATCTGGGGAGGCAAGGATTATTGCATCTGTCCATTTGACCATGGTGTTGGCCATTTGCAAGCTTTCCTTTTCAGATTGTTGAATCTTGTCTAACTGTAAATTGGGTTCATAAATTGGCAGTCTGTTTTTCCTGAGATCAAATAAATTTATTTCTGCATTATACCTTTCTTTAGCTATTTTTAATGCGAGATCTAAAGCCTTAAAACTATAGGAATTGTTTCTCATGCTCCCTGCAATTCCCAATAAGTTTATTGTCATCAGTTTTTTTTCATGTGTTTGTTATTTGAATATTTAGATACAAAACGCCATTGTTCATTTAACACGATAATTATGGTTTGAAAGTGCTTTGTCTCTTTTATCTCTCTTTATCTCTATCTGGGTAGCACCCAAAAAAAAGAAGAGTTAGCTGTTATAGTTTTCTGCACATTTTACTATCTCTTTAGTTGATAGGTAATTTCCCTTGTCATATGCTCTTTCAAAACAGGCTGTGAGTAACAGTTTTCGTTCTTCTTTGGTTACTGTATTTTCATTGTAAACCTTGGTTTCACTGTCTCTTTTATCCCCTCTATTATTATCGTCATTCTTATTCTTGTCATCATCATCATCATCCTTGTCCTTTGCATCCTTGTCATTCTTATTCTTGTCATCATCATCATCATCATCCTTGTCCTTTGCATCCTTGTCATTCTTATTCTTGTCATCATCATCATCATCATCATCATCATCCTTGTCCTTTGCATCCTTGTCATTCTTATTCTTGTCATCATCATCCTTGTTTTCTACATCACTTTGAACAGAAGTAGACGACGTGTTTTGGGTTGGTGCAAAGGTTCCGCCATTGGTATTGGTGTCCACCACCTTTACTATGCCTACACTTTCGCTTTGATCAGATATTCCTGTTTGAGGACCTTCAGGGGCTGCCGGGTGTGATTGACTTTGTACCGGTGCTTGACCTTGGATTGGTGTTTGAGCATGATCTGAGGGAGTTGAAGGTGAGGATGTACTATTGCAATTACTAGCTGTTGAGGCTGCATAAACATATGTTTGCATGAAGTTGATTACACAGTTTGCGTTCTGCATAGCAGAGTCTTTATTTGGATCGTTGGGTGAAGTGTACATATTAAAATTATTGTTATAGTTTACGAGATCACCTGAAGCAGCATTAACATGTTTTACAGGTGATAAATTAATTGAACTTAATATTAGTAACAAAAACATTGACGACATGATGGTGGTGGAAGTTACTCTATTGAAATACATGTTATAATTTTTTAGTAGATATTCTTTATGAGGATTGTTTTTAATAATTATGTACTTATTTTTTTCTCAAAACTATAATTCAATTCTAATAGAAGATTGATTGTATCTTTTTGATAATTTTATTTAGAACGGGGTGAGTGAATATATGAGGCATCAATAGTTTTTACTAGTGTACTGGGTTTTCCACAATTACAATTACAAAAAATTATATGGTTCTATTTCACTATTAACTGCGCATTAAGAGCAATTCGTGTCTCTTGGATATACACTACAATTTAGTTAACGTATCTAAACCAAAAAATCTGTGAAATAGTAGAACCGGCGTTGTTGTTGGTCAACAGCTAATATATAAATGGATAATTATGTTAATATGGCTCTGTTCACTTAATATGTTTTATTTCATTGTTGTGATAGTCTACAAAGAGCCGCAGCCAATTCCGTACATGCTTTAACTTGCAATTCTTTATTCTACAAGGAAAGTAGTCATCGAAACTTTCGGTTCTATCCTTTATGTATTGCATCTTTCTTTCAATCAGACTTTTCTCCAGAGAGGAATGAATGTGATGATCGAGATTTAAGAATCTACAGGCCATTGGATACCAAGTACCTCCATCATCAGTCGAAACTGGATGAATTCCATGAATCTTGACTAAATCTGAAATGAATCTTTCAGCTACAAACATGTTTCTTTCTTTAGAGATAGACAGTGCGAGAATTTGCCTGTTTTCTGTCTGGTTCAGTTGCAACCCAGAGCCAGACAAACTCTGATCCCACCTTCAACATGGTCTCATCTATTATATACTCTAGAACTCTTCTTCTAGTTGACTTCAGCTTTTGAGGCTTGTACTTTTGAATCCAATTCCAGATGGAGACATGGTTTCTTTTATACATCTGAGACAATCTTTCCGAGGCTTTTCTTAAAGATAAACCTGAAAAGTACAAATGCAACCCATAACATACATACTTTGAAGGCGTTCTGTTTCTAGTAAGCATAAAAGAAATGGAATGCTTTCAAGCTATATGCTTATCGTTAACTGAACAGAGCCAATATATTGTTTGCTTTCTCTTGATGATTTTGATATATGGTGCATTTTGATGCGGTCAAGAAAAACCACTTTGACAAGCTTGAATACCTTTTAGATACTGGCGTGATGGATCAAAACGTTGTTACCCACTTTCGAAAAAGGGGTCTAAAAGTCTATGATACTGTTAATGATTTGGACTGTCCTTATTTATCTAAAATAATTCCTTATGTAGTGATAGGAGCTTCAGAAGAATTTGTTAACAAATTAACAGTACCCTATCAAGCCACCAGTTTTGTTGCTGCAGAGATCTTTTCTCCAAACAGTGGAATCTATGCCTTTAAGCTTTTGGGACTCAAGGGCGGAGGAGTCACATTACTTACCGGAGGTAGTAGAAAACTTGGAGATAATGTTTTTGCCTCTCTGCATAGGATCCTTGTAGGAAGTAATGCCATTATGGTTACAGTAAACAACATGATGGAAAATCATTCTCAGATTTGGTCATGGGATTTTTTTGGCAAGCATCTAAAACCCTGTTATCCAAAAGTATATGATGAGCTCTTTAAACTTGCAAACAGGTTTGTAAACTTGGAAAGGTTTTACTTTGTAGTATCTATTCGCTCGATTGAAAGCGTAGATAAATCGCGATTGATAGAATTTTATAAAAAAAAAGAACTTTCAATGCTTGATCCAAAAAATAATTTGAAGGTAATTATTTTAACCACGGATGTAGTATACGAACACCTATCAAGGACAATAAAAGAATCAGATCTAGTTACATATTTACGCACAGGAAAAGAAGAATTTGATATGCTCAAAGGCCTTCAAACCCTTCGAAAGGATTATGGTATCAAGTATTTGTTAAATGATGGAGGCAGGAAGATGTCAGAATCGATTCGAAAAGATGGATTATTGGCAGAAGAGAGAGTAACCTTGGAACCGTTTAATCCCGAAACTCTCAAGTACACTGTAGATGACACCTGCATACTTGGGAAAAAAGGATGGGGGACGGACGGAACGGAGCTGAAGAGTTCATTACTATTAGATTCCATTAAAATCGATCATGAGGAGGCAAACGTGTATGTTTATCCACTAGATGAATCCAAAGTCATGGA
This sequence comes from Candidatus Nitrosocosmicus franklandus, assembly GCF_900696045.1. GTDB lineage: Archaea > Thermoproteota > Nitrososphaeria > Nitrososphaerales > Nitrososphaeraceae > Nitrosocosmicus > Nitrosocosmicus franklandus_A. Next base: position 1,185,024 of record NZ_LR216287.1, on the reverse strand, counting down.
TTAGAGGATTTAAGACGGAGAAATTTGCAAAGAATATGAGTTGTGGCTCTTTTTTTATTGATTGATTAAACTGACTGATAACTTTTTTACTGCTTTTTCACAAAAAAAATCGTATATTATCATCACAAAGATTGCGGCGTCATCTATATGTACTTCTAATCCTGTCCCAGTCAAAATAGCGATTTGATACCTTCCTATCCACATTCCTAGCTATTTGCCTGTCTACTTGTTATTTTGGTTCTGTTGTTACTTTTTCCTGTTTTTCAACCTGGCAGCCATTCTTTCCTCTCCTTCTTGAAACCTCTTTTTCTCTTCCTCATTTCTCAGGATTAGTTTGGGAACCTCGGTTGGCTTTCCCTTTTCATCAAGAGCCACCAAAGTTACATATGCTGTACCTGTGTGTGTCTTTTGAGACTTGTTCAAGTCTTCTGCTTCGATATTCACCTCCACTTCCATAGAAGTTCTTCTTACATAGTTTATCCTGGCCTTTAAGATCAAAGCATTTCCTATGTACACTGGCTTTAGAAATGTCATACTATCTATACTAGCTGTCACAATATTGGCATGTCCTGCGTGTCTCTTTGCAACCAATCCTGCTAAAAGGTCTACGTACTTTAAGATCATTCCTCCAAATACGTTTCCAAGGGGATTGGCATCAGAAGGTAGCATTACAATTGTAGTTTCTGCCTCGGAGTCTCGAACTGTCTTTTTGACAATATTTTGTACACTTTCTTCTACTTCTTCTTTAGACAATATCTAGAATCAATAATACTGTGAGATATTAATTCTTAAATAATAAACAAGCATGATGATTCTTCTTTTATCTGAAAACCAAATTTATTATTGAATTTATATTAAACTTTGACTCACTATTTGTATATGCTTTTTTTGTCTGACGCTGTTAGACTATTAGATTCTATTGTCTTTATTCAAAATCTTAAGAGAGTTAACAGCTATTCTGTTCAAGAAAGGCTCACTAGTTTAGGGGATTTTAAGATTTTGGTATTATCTGCATTTTTCTTTACTATTTCATTTAATTTTATTACTGTTGAGGGTAATTATCTGGCTTTTGCTCACATTTTTGGCAGTAGCAGTGATGGAGGTGAAGATGATATCAGCAGTTTAGGTGGCACCAAAAACCAGACTGCTGGAAATTATGTAATCGATCTTTTACTGAATCCGTCAAAACCTATGATTGACAAGAACACTGAATTTCTAATGCAGATAAAATCAACTCAGGGCGATGAAATTATAGAATTACCTGTTTCATTTTATATTTTAAAAGAAGGAGATCCCATATTTTCCGATCCGAATAATTTTGTACTGGTAAGACAGGGTCATTATGATTTTAACTATACCTTTAGCGAACCAGGCAAGTATATTCTATTTGTTGATATTAAGGATATTTTCTACACTTTGGACGTTCTGACTGCTAGTTTTGAAATCGATGTTCAAGTACCTGTATTGGAGAGAATTAATGAGTCTATAGCCAACTTTTTAATTACTTATTATTATATTTTTGTCATCATTGCAGCCTTGGTAGGAATTTCGTATGCTGTAAGAATAAAAAGACGCAAGGGGGTAAAGCAAACCACCTAGTATTTCGAATATTGTTCTAAAATTACATAAATATAAGTAATTTTATTATAAAATAATGATGAAAAAATCAACTAGTACAAAAGTATCATTTTTTGTAGTCTTTGTGCTTGTATCAGCCATTTTTTCTGTTAATGGTAATGTATACGCACAAAACGAATCTCTGTCTGAAGCTCTAAATGTGACAGAGGTACCACTTGACAATTCTACTAATGTAACCCAAACAACGGTACCGGTTGAAGAGGAATTATTGCCTACCACCACCGATGGCTTGGTAACCGATGATTCTTCAGCAGCTGCTAATGAAACAGAAACTGCTGAAAATGTAACTGACACAGTACCGGTTGAAGAAGAATTATTGCCTACCACCACCGATGGCTTGGTAACCACTAATGTTACAAGTGCTGAACCAAGAGATGAGGCTACAGGAGGAGAAGAAGAACATACTGAACATGCTGCAGGCGAAGGTACAGTTACCAGAGATTCTCTAACTGTATTATTAGAAGATCAAAGCTTACCTGAAGGAAGCTTTATTCATTTGTACGATTCAACACCATACAAGATAATGAATGGCCATGTTGCATTAAAGGTCCCATGCGGTGAAGACAATGCTACCGCAGTAGATGTATTAATTGGTCAGGCACCTAATTTAGCACCAGCTGAATTAGAATATGTTGCACCATTATCTGCACCCGGAGAATTGTGTCTTTATCATGCAGATATAGCATCTGATGACACAAACACCATTACAGATATTGCAATTGCAAATAACTCTACAGACGAAATTGACTTTCCGGCTACATCTACAGTTGTCTTGGGCGTCAATGAAATTAGTTCATTAGGCGACGACCACAGTCACGCAGAATAAGAAGTAAAATAACGACAAGAAATTATATCTTCTTTTTTCTTATTTTTATTTTAATTTTTTTAGATTAAGAATAATTTTTACAAAAAATTTTAACATGCTTACTTTGGTGGTTTAACCGTTACCAGATGCCATTTTTCTATCTTTCTATCCATGTAATATACACATACACATAGGATAGAAAATAGTCATAGCTCACCGTAATTCTATTACTTCGTTTTGTAGTAGCAAATGTTATTTTAGGTAGTAGGAGGTAGATTAATCATCTTATCTGTTTATTATATCAAAGAAAAAAATTTAATCAAGATAGAAAAACTAAAAAAGAAAAATCTATCTGCCCCACCATGAAGCTGCATGCGGATAGGCTGGCTTACGGAAGTATTGTTAACTAATTATATCTGTATTCTCTTTTAGTCCAAGTCTCCTCTGTTGCTATAATTATTTCTTCTTCCAAGCGGTCTAGTAATTCCGCTTAATCTTCTAGAATAATATTTACTGTTGCCGCTATTATCATAGTTGTTTCTGACCCTCTGTTCTGCTGGGATTCTACTACGTCCATACCCTCGTTGACTGTCTCCATCCCTATCTCTTGTGCTATTGCTGTTGTTATTGCGACCATAACCACCTCGACTGCCATAGCCTCTGCCGTAACCACCACTATTGTTGTTGTTATATTTACGACCATAATTAGATCTAAAGCGATTGGGTCGAGGAGCGCTGTTGACGTTAAAGTCCACTTCTATCCCATACTCTGTATTTAAATTCTTTAGAGAATTCTTTGCAATATTTTGGATCTTCCTGAGGGTAAACATGTCGTTCTGTGATACAAAAGAAAGTGCAGTGCCATTTGCTCCTGCTCGAGCAGTCCTGCCTATTCTGTGGAAGTATGTTTCCACATCGTCAGGTATGTCGTAGTTAATGATGTGGCTCACTGATGAAATGTCTAAACCTCTGGATGCCACGTCTGTAGCGACCAATATGTTGAATCTTTTATTTCTAAATCTAGAAAGGGTGCTTTCTCTCTGTCTCTGATTCAAATCCCCATGAATACTTTCTACGTAAAAGTCGTCGTCTCTTAGCTTGAATGTTAAATCTCTAGCTCTCTGTTTTGTTGCAGTAAATACAATAATATGACTTTCGTCGTCTTTTGAGATGGGCTTGAGAGTGTTAACCAATTGTTTGAATTTGTCTTTTTCATTGAGGAGTAGATAAGATTGATTTATGTTGGCCTGTGAGATGGTCTTTTCAATACTTATTTGCTTTGGGCTGTTCATTTGTTCTTTGGCAAGCTGGACTATAGAGTCAGGCATTGTTGCCGAAAAGAGACAAATTTGTTTTTTATTGTCAATATGTGAAAGGATTTCTTTGATGTCATCAATGAAACCCATATCTAACATTCTATCTGCTTCATCAAGAACAAGAAAATTAATTTTACTTAAATTGATGGTTCTCTGATTCATGTGGTCTAAGAGTCTGCCGGGTGTGGCGACTACTATATTTACACCTTTATTGAGTATCTTCTTTTGCATTTGATAATTTTGTCCGCCGTAAATAGCTACGGCCCTCAAGTTGCTATACTTTACAAGCTGGTTTATTGTACTTGTAATCTGTGTAGCCAGTTCTCTTGTAGGAACTAAAATAAGTGCTTGTAGAAAATTATTAGGATTCAACTTACTCAACATAGGTAGTACGAATGCGGCTGTTTTACCAGTTCCTGTATTCGATCTACCAATAACGTCTTCTCCTTTTAAGATAAGTGGGATTATTGATTCTTGAATAGGAAATGGTTGTTCGATTCCTGTTTCTTTTAATGCTTTAACTATGGATTTTTCAATACCAAGTTCTTCAAAACTAACCAATTAATATATTCAGCTCGGATTACTAAATGTGGTTATACCTTATAAATAGCAATGCATTCAAATGATCAGACATGCTTTAATAGTACTAGGAATTTGCTTGCTTGGAGAAAAGCAACGATTTTATTTAAAAATTCCATGTACACAAGGAGGTTTTGGATAGCTTTAATTTTGTTCTGTTGGGCGATACTTCTATTGCAGGCGAGTTGGGAAAAAAGGGGACTTCGAGCGATATTACAATATACGATCGAAAAACGAATGATAAAATTATTTCTTATTGTTTCCCCAATACGTACCCTGAAAAACTTCAACCACTATTGCAATCAATTGCAATGTCTGATTATGCTATAATCAATATATCGAAACTTGATACCTTTTTGGGTGAACAACTTGTTGCTGTTGATATTTTTGGGATAAAGAATGGTTTTATATTACATAGCTATGAAATCGATGCCCAAAGGGTAAAAAATATTATAAAAAATACCCGACTGTCATCTTTTTCCATTTTAGATAGCTTAGATCAGCTAAAAAGTAGGATTGCTGAAATGACGTCATCTTCTACCTCTACCTCTGCTGTTGTCAATAAGGGGACGAAAACCAATAATATTGATGATGATGATGCTGCTCAAGCTTCTTATGCCGGTGTTGGTAATGACCGTCTCTTAAAAAATGACCCTGGTGAAGAGGTGCGAGAAGAAGAAGTGGAGAAAAAGGGCGTTTGTGTTTCCATAGACCATGCATTTGATGTCAAGGGTGTCGGAACCGTGGTTCTGGGCTCAGTGAAACAAGGAGAAATCAAAACATATGATGAGCTTGTACTGAGTCCAGTCAATAAAACCGTACTTATAAAGTCAATTCAGATGCATGATGATCCTGTTAATATTTCAAAGAAACCTTCACGTGTGGGTCTGGCCATCAAAGGTATATCTGCAAAGGAAATTTCACGAGGTGATATGATTACATCTCCTGGTTTGGCCAAAATTGCAAACAATGAATTTCAAATCAAATTCATAAAGAATCAGTTCTTTAAAGAAGAAATTTCTGAAACTCAGAACTATATGACATGTGTAGGCCTTCAGATTCGTACGGTAAAGCTAAAACACACTAACGGCAGCGACGGTGGCGACCATCATCATCACCACCACCAATCAAACTTGATAGTCCAATTTGAAAAACCCATAGCATACGTCAAAGGTGACAAGTGTGTATTATTCAGACCTGATTCAAAGGGGATGAGGATAATGGGTCATGGAATTATGGGATAGGACAAGATGTTTGGTTAGGATTTAATAAGCCATTTGTATACAGATAAACATCCCCTCTAATGTCTATACAAAGTTTTTTTCCTTTTGAGAGCATCCGTCCGAAGCAGGCAAAGGTTCTCGAGGAGATTGATCAGGCTTTAAAGTCAAGATATAAATTTATATTTTTAGAAGCACCCACTGGGTTTGGAAAAAGTGCAGTTGCAGTAACACTTGCAAGATTTTTGGGAAGCTCACATATATGTACATCTACCAAGGACCTTCAAACTCAGTATAACAGAGATTTTCCTTATCTTTCTGAAGTAAAGGGACGTAATAATTTTCCGTGCATAATCAAGGAAGATATGGGAATAAGTGAAAACTGTGAATACGGACCATGCCTAAAGGATGATAATTTTGACTGTATCTACAAGACAAGGATGAGTGACTATGATGTAAAGGCTGAAGGGACCATTTATGAAAATATCGAGATAAACAAATACGCATTAAAAAAATATCATGATAAAGCAAAAGAACATTCTCAGCTGATTAGAATAGAGTGGAAACCGTGCCTTTATTATCATCAAAAATGGGTATCTATAAAATCAAGCCATACTATATACAATTACAAGTACTTTTTGTCTGATTTATTTTATTCTTCGGGGGTAAACAAGAGAAAGCTTTTGATACTAGATGAAGCACATACGCTGGAATCTGAACTTTCTTCATTTAAGAATATCATATTTAGCAAAGAGTCTCTGGCCAGGTTCTTTCCTAGGATCAAATTCCCAGACAACAAACAAACTGATATTGAGACCTGGATAGCCTTCTGTACTACATTGAGGGATCAATTTTCACGTTATATCGAAAGAGCCGCTAACATTTTGGGAGATGGTGGCAGTAGCGGTAGTAGGCTTGTTAGTAGTAATAGTGGTGGTAGTAACAGTTATGGAGGCAAAAGTATTAACAACAATAGCAAAAGTTCCAGATATGGCTCAAATAATTTGAAGGAGCAGGAGGAGGAGGAAGGAGACATTTATGTGAGCGAAAAAAATCTTATAGATGCACTAAATTATGAAAAAACCTTGACTTCCTTTCTTGAAGATTTAAAGCTTCATAAGGATAACTGGCTTGTTACAAACATTACTAGAAATGAAATTGACAATACAATTTCTAGAATTAAATTAGAACCCTTGGTAGTATCAAATTACTTTGAAGACATATTTGACAAGGGTGAAACTTCTCTTCTGATGAGCGCTACCATATTGAGTAAGGAAAACTTGTGCAAGGCTGTGGGGCTGAAAGACGATGATGTCAAGTTTATAAGAGTAGAAAGCTCAGATTTTCCAATTAGAAATAGGCCTATTTATTTGATGAATGTGGCTTGGTTAAACGCAAAAACAATGAACGAGGCTTTACCAAATATTGTCAAAGTACTCGATAACCTGTTAACTGTACATAAAAATGACAAAGGTATTATACACACAACATCGTACTCTCAAGTTCAGTTTATCAAAAATAATCTTTCAAAAGGCAATTTGTCAAGACTTATTGAAACCAATCCCAAGTTTGACCGAAGCGAAATGATCTTAAAGCATACTCAAAGCCCAAAGCCAACAGTCCTGATATCACCATCCATGTTTTTGGGAGTGGATCTTAAAGATGATCTCTCTAGATTTCAGATTATAGTAAAGGTGCCTTATCCAGATTTAACCGACAAAAAGATCTCTGTATTAAAGCAACGCAATCCAAAATGGTATGAATGGAATACCATTCTCAGGCTTATTCAGGCATATGGAAGAAGCGTAAGAAATTCTGAGGATTATGCAAATACCTACATTTTAGATAGTAGTGTTTCATACCTTTTAAAAAATGGTCGAGATATGGTTCCAAAGTGGTTTTCAGAAGCCATTATCACTAGGTAGTTCAGGTTAATGTAACAGAGTTATTGTTGCTGTCACTGTTACCACTACAGCTACCACTGCTGCTATTGCAGGAAATGATAATAAGAGAACAAGAAAAAAAGTAGATTTAAAACCTCATAGTCACTATTATGACCTCTCATTTGTTGACAAAAGTAAATAGCAGTCATAGATCTATCATTGCCTATGGTCATAACGAGGGTAGTGGTGGTGGTGCCTAGATAATGGAAGTACAAATATACGATTACAAAAAATATATCTTCAAACCCGACATTAGGATAGGAAATTACTTTTTTCAATGGGATGCTAATGAGCTTGGTATTGATGTACATGAAATAAATCATTTGAAAAATTTTATCAGAAAAATAATCCCTGTACTAGAACAATATATGATACTTTTGCAGAATGAGAACAAAAAAGAGGAAGTTGGTAGGAAGAATACCTATACCAATGACAGAAAACAACTCTGCATCAAAGAAAAGTACGACAAAAGGATCTCATTTTTGATGTTTATTGACTCGCAAGGTTCAACTTTTTTTTATAGGGAAGAGACTTGTTATTTGATTACTGGTGACAAAAGTAGTATCTTCAACACCAAAACTGTATCTGATGTTTATTCTGAAAATTCTATGAATGATAAAGGTCTAGATGACAACAGTATTATTAATTATGGATACAGTGATGGCGATAGTGGTAATCATAATAATCGTACTCTTATCAAAACCGAAGTAAAGTGGCTACTTGGGGAATTATTATTCGATAGAAATCCAAAAAAGAATAGATAAACCAGTACAGATGTGGGATATCGAAAATGATTATTTGATAACTGTTAGATAGATCTAGAAGAAAAAAGAAAAGAAAAGTTTGGTTTATTGTTGTCCTGCGGCAATATTACCGTCTTGGAACTGGAACATTAATCCGAGGTTGTTACATCCAGCTATTGTAAAGGTTGCAGATACACATTGTCCGTTCTGCTCGTTTGCTTGACCTTGTTCGATTTCTTGTTCTGCATCATTAGATTTCTTCTTTCCACCAGCGTATGCATAGTTGTCACCAAAGGCAACTACTGAACCGATTAAGGCTGCTGCAATAAACATTGCAAAAATGCCAACTTTGTGGGTTTTTGTTATGTTACTCATTATAATCAAATTCTATAATCTAAATTAATTATATCATAGTTTGGATACTCCTTACTGTTATTTTAATTTGAAATAGTTTTATGGATGTTTTTGAAAGAAACTAATTATAGAACAATGATCAATTTAATGCCGAAGCTGTGATATTTATCTGTTGGATGTATATCTACCATACGGTAACCATAAAAAACGAAAAAAAGAAGTCTACTAAAAATCTTTAAAATTATGCTTCAAGTATTTAGATTTATAAAACAAAAAAAGAAAAGTTTGTTTATTGCTGACCTAATGCTAGGTTGCCTTCGTTGTCTTGGAATAGTAATCCTACGTTATTGCAGTTTATTAAGGAGAAGGTGCCAGTAACACATTGTCCGTTCTGCTCGTTTGCTTGACCTTGTTCGATTTCTTGTTCTGCATCATTAGATTTCTTCTTTCCACCAGCGTATGCATAGTTGTCACCAAAGGCAACTACTGAACCGATTAAGGCTGCTGCAATAAACATTGCAAATATTCCGACCTTATAGTTTTTTGTTATGTTACTCATTGTAATTGATATGTATAATCTAAATTAATTATATCATAGTTTGGATACTTGTTACTGTCTTTCTCTAATAGTAGGATGATATAAAATTTTCTTCTGAAATTTTCTTATTTTTTAATCTTTGCTTCCCCCATAGTTGACGGGAATTTGCATTTCAATCTACGTAATCTTATAATATTAATAACTTCTTGACCAACCGGTAAATAGCTAATCTATAAAATTAAATTGTACTAGTCCGGTATAGGAGGTAATGGGCCCGTAGCTCAGCCAGGTAGAGTACCGGACTTTTAACTAGTTTTAGAAAGAAATCCGGCTGTCTGGGGTTCGAATCCCCACGGGCCCGCTTCATAACTGAATCCTTTTTTAGGCCCAATGTGATGAATATCGTTAGAGATAGAGTTGCAATCACATGAGCACAATATAACGGAACCGATCATGATAGATTCTCCATACTTTAGATTTATTTATGCATTAAGGGCTCCAGAAACAAGAAGGCAATATCCTAAACGTTTGGAGGTTTTCCTTGACTATTTGAAGCTACTAGGGTCGTCTATTGAAGAGAAGGCCAATCAATTTTATGAATTCAAAGATGAACTTAATTATATCATAGACCAGAGTAGAAAAGAACTATTGATATTTTCATCCCTGAGTTCTCTTAATCAACTATTTATTAATAGACATAAACCGATCTGGAAGGCGACAGCATATCAATAGTAGGGGATACTTATCGAATTATCATAGGAGGTGAGCAAACAGGCGGTGCTTATTCTCTTGTAGATATGTTGATTCCGCCAAATGGTGGTCCACCACCTCATTCTCATCCCAAATTCCAAGAGGCATTTTATGTAATAGATGGAGAGATTGAAGTGATTACGAAGGATGGAACGTATACTGCTTCAAAGGGTTCACATGTAAATATTCCTTTTAATGGACCAGTGCATAAATTTATTAACAAAACAAAAAAGGTAACCCACATGTTATGCCTTATTACACCAGCTGGTATGGAAAAAATGTTTAGAGAAATAGGAAAACCAGTTCCAGCAAACACATTCTTACCCCCTATACAAATGACTTTCGAAGAACAAAAACGGGTTCAGAGTATTGCAGAAAGGTATGGTCAGAAATTATATCCTCCAAATTATTTGGATTAAAATATCTATAAGTTTTTTCCGCCTTTCCTTTGATGGTTGACCCAGTAAATTCATATATTGTTTTGTTACGTCTCGAAGACTAAATATTTAATACATTAGAACCTTACTACCACAAGGACTTTGATCCGTACGCGTCCAAACTGTTATTAATGATTGTACAAAATATGGGTCGTTGAATTGAGTTGTTTAATCATCAATTAATCTGCTTCTATAGATATATGATTCTACCTTTTTGACATTATCGTTCTGATTCCATTTTTTGGTCTTAGTGTTACTAGTGGTTGTAATTTTACGTCTGTTATGTTTTTCTCGTCAAGTGTAATCTTCCATCTCTTGATAATATTTGCTAATACAATGATACCTTCACTCCAAGCTAATGGTTCTCCTATACACGATCTCGGTCCGCCTCCGAATGGGAAGTAGCTGAATCGAGGTATTGATGTTTTGAATTTTGATGACCATCTTTCAGGAACAAATTTTTCAGGGTCTGTAAAATATCTGCTATCACGATGTACTAGATATTGACTCATTATTATGACTGCGCCAGAAGGTATTGTATACTTATCATTTAGGGCGTAGTCTTCTATTGCTTGACGGCCTATGGCCCAGGAAGGAGGATAAAGTCTCATCGATTCCATTAAGACTTTTTCTGTGTACTTTAATCTCGGCAAATCTTCAATCGAGATAATTTCTTTGTGTCTGTTGTTGTCACTTTCCTTGTCATCAATTATTAGCGCGATTTCTTCGAGAATTTTGAATTCGACATCGGGATGACGAGATAATAAATAAAATGTCCATGTCAACGCATTGGCTGTAGTCTCGTGACCTGCTAAAAATATAGTCATTACTTCGTCTCGAAGTTGGTTATCAGTCATTTTTGATGTTTCTTTTTTCTTTTTTCCACGATCTAGTAATAACTTTTCATCTTCAACCGTTGTTTCTATATCGGTTGAATCAATAAGAATAGAAAGAATGTTTGATTTACTTTTATGTTTTTTAAGATTATTATGTTCTCTTAATGCAGTACCATTCAAGTCATATTTATCAAATTTTTTATTGTCGTTGTGCGACATATTTTGACGTTCTGCATCTATTCTGGCATAAATGATCTCGTCTAATTGTTTTAATGCTCGCTTATATTCTAAGGTTGATGGTATTGGAAGTTTTTCAATAAATCTTAAAAATGGAAGTCTAAGTTTATTGATAAATTCAATAGTTAGGGTAATATTGTTGCTGATTTGGTCTACTTCGTTCAATGTTAAGGCGTTGTTTCCAAATAACAATTTACTGATTATAGAGAGTGTCAACTTGGTCATCTCTCTGTGAATATTCACCGTTATTCCGTCTTTCCAGTTTGCATTTGTATATTCTATACAGTGTTCTGCTAGAATGTTTCCATACACTTCTATTTTGTCTTTGGTAAATGCTTGCTGGACTAGTCTTCTTTGTTTTAAATGACTTTCCCCCTCATTTGTTATTAGTCCATTACCAATTACTCGTCTTGCTAACTGCAATCCTGGGCTTTTGATAAAATACTGGTTATGTCCTACTAAAATATTTTCAATTAGATATGGGTTATTTATAAGATATACATGTAACCTTGGTCCAAATTTAAAATGAGAAATATCTCCATATTTGACGGTAATCTTTTTTAATATGGGTAAAGGATTTGATATAAAATTTAAAGCAAGACTATATGGAAATATTTCCAATGGTCCTGGGGGATATTTGTAATTCTCCCGATTACCGTTAGATTTGGAGTCAGGTATCATGAATTCTAGATATAACTATATACTTGATTGATAATATTTTTATGGTTTCTTAATCGGCGTTTGCTTAAAATTCTTGTTTGTGTTAGAACCCTGCTACCACAAGGAACTTAATCCCCACGCACTCAAACTAAATGATACTATACATTAATAACGATATTAATTTGACTTAAGATTTGAACTTGTTTTAACATGCTAATACCGAGTTGACTATTTCTTATATAGATTAAATCATATACATCAAATGAATTCAATCAAAGATTAAATATCTAAAAAATGTTTGAATCTTTTAATGTAGATTATACCATGAGGTTTTTAACAAATAATATAACTATACGATTTTGTGGATGAATCAACGATTAATCAATTGATTGCATCTAATTTTCGAAGTCCCGTAATTACTGATGTAATATCGGATCCCCATATGATGTATGAAATAGTTCGTAGAGGTCTCCCATTCACAGAGAAAGGCCATAACACTATATGGGATAGTGCTATTTTTGAATCTGCATACAAATATTTCCAAGATGGTTTTAGAGTAGTAGAGAAGCAAATTGCAAATAACGAAATTATATTAAATCTTATTATTGAGGTCACTCCTGAAAATGTCGATCGCGTAAGCGAATTAAATTTTCCAAACATTCGTCATGTGGACAGTCTAAGGGGAAATATGGGTATCGCTGACCAGAGGGCATATATGGTTTATCTCTTTCATCAAAAGAGCGACTTACCTGATCAAACCTTATTTAGTAATAATCCTGATCTAGTGAAACGACAGGTAGGCCTTTTTAACAAATTATGGGAAATCAGCATTCCGCTTTCTGTCCGAATAAGAGAATTAGATGGAAGCGATCGATCAAAGTATCAGCGAATGATCAACAATATTTATGAATTCAAAGATGAACTTAATTTTATCATAGACCAGAGTAGAAAAGAACTATTGATATTTTCATCCCTGAGTTCTCTTAATCAACTATTTATTAATAGACATAATATTGCTAAAATTAAATCTGCTCAGAAAAGAGGGGTATCAATAAAAATATTGACTGATGAAACCGATGAAATATTTTCAAAACAAATATCAGAACTTAATCAAACAAACGAAGACAATCCCATAAGATATGGTCATGGCAAAAGTCTTTGCTGCTTTAATGAAATGGTTGTATTGGCTGATGGGAAACAAGTTTTGCAGACAAAAAACCAACAAGATGGCAAAATATTTGCATTGTCTTCCAATGAAGAACATATGGTTTTGGTTCAGGATGTACTGTTCGAAAAATACTGGAATGAAATCCAAAGCCTCGAAATTTCTGATAACTAGGCTCAATCAACTAGATAAGCCAGTATTTCTCATCTGACTTGGATTTACTATGATTGAGATTCTATTCCGTCTTGAATTGTACTTCCACACACACAAACTAAATGATATCCAAATGTGGTGACATATAATTTTTTCAATTTGGTTAATCTTTAAGAATGTATTTCGTATCTTTTTCTCCTTGCTCCATCAGATTCTTGGTCGTAATAGCAGAAAGATCAAATGCTTTGTTTGATATATCATTTTTACTCTCCCTTAGTTCTATTCTCACAACTTTGTCTAATTTAACTCGACCGTTTAACAGTGATCCATAACTTCTCTTTTCTCCATCACGGCTCTTACTTTGTGCGTCTCTCTTCAAGAAGTCTTGTAGAATCATGTCAAATTCTTTCTGCTGATCCAAATTCATATGTTTTGGGGCTAAAGACCTAATATTCCCAATTATTTCAATAAGATCTGACACCATTGTTGCAGACTTTTCGTCATACTCAGTTTTGTCAGAAAGATTTATGTCATAAAACTTTGCTTTTAATCCATCGTAGTCAGATGGAATTGCGTTATCTTTATTGACACTATCGCCATCTTCTGAGGAAGGCCATACTCCAATTATATAGATTTCCAAGTTTGGTACCTTACTTCCAGGTTCTCTTTTACCTATTTTGTCATACCAATAGTAACGATGCATATGTATGACTTCTCGTAACGGAGTATTGCTAAGTACACCACCATCCCAGAATTTTCTTCCATCGATTTCCTCATAATTATAGAACAAGGGTATACATGCACTGGCCATAACGTGTGATACTTCTATACCTTGATTGTGCTTTATTGTATGTTCTAAATATTTACCAGATCTTTCGTCAACTCGTCCATACTTTGATTCTGGTAAATAACTATCAAATGTTACCGTTGCTCCGTCACCTACATCTGTGCTTACAATTAACAACCTAGGCTCCCCTATAGTTGTAGATATGGGAAATTTTGCAAATCCTGAGTCACAAATGGTTCTCTTAAGTTCCTCATTACTATAAAGAAACCATTGATTATTAGGTAGTGAAATGCTATAGTCAAAGAATCTGTCATCTTCTTTAAATTCAGGATAAGAAAAGACGTGAGGTGTTCCGTTTTTCAAAAAGAACTTCGCAGAATAATATCTCCTTGCAGCTTCAACTGAAGCAGCGTTTTCATCATTCTTATGATCTGATTCCCACCAACTGATATCAGAGTCAACAGCGTGACTAGTGTCAAAAGAAATATAATTCCAGAATTCCTCAAGTTTTTCAAATGCACCTTTCCAGCCATTATTTTGTTTAAAGTGACTGACCAAGATTGCAGCATTTATGGCACCTATTGAAGTGCCTGCAACAATATCGAACAAAGGTCTATTTGTTTCACCTCTATTCGCATCCATTTTCGGGAGCTCCTCCGCAAGAGCCTTAAAAGCACCTACCTGATATGCACCTAATGCTCCTCCACCCTGTAAAATCAATACTCGCTGTTTATCTGGAATTTCAGAACTAACTGCCATAACTCTCTAAAATGAGACAAGTTATTAATTCTTACTTATAATTGGACTAAAATGACAATAAAAGGTACAATCCGGCAAATTCGCAATATTCTTAGAATGTTTCATTTAAGACGATATAAGGAGTTTTGGAGGATACACTAAATATATTATTACGCCCTTCAGTATTGGTTTCATGTGAGTTGGTTAAACTTTCAAATCAAAGATTTTCTTTGCTTCATAAGGGAAGGGGCAGTATGTTAAATCATGATATTGTATCACAAGGATTCTCTGCTCATCGGATAGGAACCATGATTTTTAAAGAATTACTTCATTATGAGAGTATTGCATTTTCACCGATGATTACCGCATCATTTATCATTATTGTAATAATTGGTTATGATTGTAATTAAAATCCAATATCCTTATATAAGAGATTACCTTAAATATACTTATGAGAAAATTCCTTCAATTTATATGTGCATCCGCAAAAGGACATTTAGTCATTATCGATTTCTCTGGAACAGGATCAGGAAATCCCATCCTGTGCAGAAAATAACATAGCAAATCTAGGGAGAATTGAAGCGAGCCAAATAAAATATTGCTTTTAGTCCTCTACATAGATATTTATCGATCCTATGATCACATGAAAATGCCTGTGATGTTATGAAGGAATAATTTCGACTGTGTAATTATGTTATACCCCAACTAAAACACACTTATTATGACATCAATTTAAATAGATTTTTTTCATTCCATCATACAATGTCAATATATTCAAATTATAAGGAATGATATATCTTCATCTGGCTCTGTTCAGTTAACGATAAGCCTATAGCTTGAAAGCATTCCATTTCTTTTATGCTTACTAGAAACAGAACGCCTTCAAAGTATGTATGTTATGGGTTGCATTTGTACTTTTCAGGTTTATCTTTAAGAAAAGCCTCGGAAAGATTGTCTCAGATGTATAAAAGAAACCATGTCTCCATCTGGAATTGGATTCAAAAGTACAAGCCTCAAAAGCTGAAGTCAACTAGAAGAAGAGTTCTAGAGTATATAATAGATGAGACCATGTTGAAGGTGGGATCAGAGTTTGTCTGGCTCTGGGTTGCAACTGAACCAGACAGAAAACAGGCAAATTCTCGCACTGTCTATCTCTAAAGAAAGAAACATGTTTGTAGCTGAAAGATTCATTTCAGATTTAGTCAAGATTCATGGAATTCATCCAGTTTCGACTGATGATGGAGGAGGTACTTGGTATCCAATGGCCTGTAGATTCTTAAATCTCGATCATCACATTCATTCCTCTCTGGAGAAAAGTCTGATTGAAAGAAAGATGCAATACATAAAGGATAGAACCGAAAGTTTCGATGATTACTTTCCTTGTAGAATAAAGAACTGCAAGTTAAAGCATGTACGGAATTGGCTGCGGCTCTTTGTAGACTATCACAACAATGAAATAAAACATGTTAACTGAACAGAGCCCCAGACTGTGTTGAAACCTATTTCGCATTGATTTATTCCGTCCATGGTTATTTCAAGCATTATTTTGTAATTATTAATAACATCTGTAATTACAGGATGATAATAATTGGACTCTTTTAACTGCTTGAGTGTTTTCTCATCCACTGTATTGTATTAAAATCCCATTTTATTAAAAACTTGCCTTGATGAGGTCAATATTTGACTTTTATGAGATAGAATTGGTGAATCGAACTAATGGATTTATCCATATGCTGGATACGTCGTTGTCTTCAGAATCTATTCAATCATGAACCGTGTCTCCACGCTCCCAAACTAAATGATACTATATATGGATAACGATATTAATTTGACTTGATTTGAACTTTTTTAACATGATAATACCGAGTTGACTATTTCTTTTATGGATTAAATCATATACATCAAATGAATTCAATCAAAGATTAAATGCTTAAAGAATTTTTGAATCCCTTAATGTAGGTTATATCATGAGGTTTTTATCAAATAACATAACTATACGATTTTGTGGATGAATCGACGGTTAACCAATTGATAGCATCAAACTTTCGGACCCCTGTCATGACTGATATAATCTCTGATCCACATTTTATGTATGAACTCGCTTGTAGAGATCTTCCATTCACAGAAAAAGGGCATAATGCGGTATGGATAGTGCCATTTTCGACTCGACTTACAAATACTTTCAATACGGATTTAGAATAGTTGAAAAACAAATTGAGAACAGGGAAATTCGATTAGACCTAATGGTTGAAACCACACCGGAAAATGTCGAAAGAGTATGATCTTTAATCTTTCCAAATTTGCGTAACGTAGATAATCTACGGGGAAATATGGCTATTGCAGGCCAGGTTGGATCCTATAATATACTTTTAACTAATTTTTTAAATCCTAATAATTGATATTAAAGTTATAGTCGAATTGCTTAGGATTATTCAAATAGAACCTTGGCTCCGTAATTTTTTTCTAGCAATTGAATCAAAATAGGATCCTCAATTTCGTTCTTCTTGAGATCCTCGATATTACATGATGCTATTTCTCTAAAGAAATTTTCGAATCCTGCAGGTAGATAAGTCACCAGCAATTTTCCATATGAATTATTCTTCTTTTTAAAAGACCTCGGAATATCTTTTTCTAATTTTAAAACTGTTCCTTCAGTTCCCCTAATGTTTTGCTTACCATAAACAATTTCAAAATCACCGTGAACCACACAAACTATTACAATTTCCTGACTCTGTATATGGAGGGGGATTTCTTTCTCAATATCGCCTTCGGGGAATAGAATTTCTATTATTGAATAATCATTCCCGGTTTTGTCTCCCGATATTATAGTCTTGAATGTAATCCCATCTAAATCAAATTTTGGAAAAAAGTTTTCATGATTTATGTCAATATTATTATTCCTAGTTTGTATTTTGGAATTACTTTCAATCAATATCATTTATTTAGCAATTCAAAGATTTAATCTTAGTGGATTGGGTTTGATTTGGTCTATAACAGTCCAGGTCTTCTGCCTTTCAAATACTCCTAAACTGAGATCCTTAAAAGGACGATAATCATTAATTCTTTGAAAATTTAACATGGCTACAAACATATCAGTTGTATAGATTTGAATTGACGCATTAATGATATAATCAATAAGTGGTTGAATAACCCTATCTCAAAAAGTGTCCCAATAATATAGTTCTAGACTGATTATATAGAACATTGCTGTATGAAAGAATTGGATTCAACCTTGAATCATGTCCCCACGCGCCTAGATTGTTACTAAGAAACAGGTATAATTGTCTTACTTTAAGCACAAATAAGCATACTTAGGTCAAAGAATCTACTATTTGTAAAGTGTAATAGAACCCTATTAGTTTCGGATTCTATAAGTTAATTCTAAAACTGCTAGAATATTAGAGTATTGCAACTAGTTAGCAAATTCCATATATTTTTTCTATCTTAGTAAAAATATGAACAAAACAAAAAATATTCACAACACAAACAAAAACAAATTTATGGTAGCATCAATCGCAATAGTGGTCGCTTTGGCATTAATCACCAGTCCGTTAATGGCTATGGATAATGATGCATTTGCAACCAACAAGAAAAAAAGTGGTAACGTAGCTCAGCAAGCTATAGAGCAGTCACAAGCTTCGGTACAAAATGCCTTGTGTGTATCTGGAAGTGGAACATTCGTATCATGCAATAACCTTAGCTTCCAAAACCAAAAGAATACAGGAAACAACGCATTGGCACAACAACAAGGAAGTGGAAAAGGAAGTGGCAACTCTGCAGAACAAAGCATCAGCCAATCACAATCAAGTGAACAAAACAGTCAGGTAGTATCCGGCGGAGACACAATAGGCTCTGGCAACAACATCAACGTTCAGAACCAAGAAAACTCTGGTAACAACGCATTGGCACAACAACAAGGAAGTGGAAAAGGAAGTGGCAACTCTGCAGAACAAAGCATCAGCCAATCACAATCAAGTGAACAAAACAGTCAGGTAGTATCCGGCGGAGACACAATAGGCTCTGGCAACAATGTGAACGTTCAAAGCCAAACAAACAGCGGTAGCAACGCAGCAGCCCAAAACTAAATCCAAAACCTCTTCTTTCTTACTTTCAGTTTAATCCTGGATTATCTTAATAGCTTTATTATAGAACCCCTTCACCACTCGGCCCTTAATCTCCAAGCGCTTAAACTAAATGATATTGTATGATGATAATAAACTCAAAATCATGTATTTATTTATCAATTCTCTTAAATTCATTTGACCATTCTTTGACTATTTCTTCGACTTGATTATGAAGATCATCCAAAGATAAATCCTCATTATCAATTGATTTATCAGCCAGTGTGATTGCCTTAAGAATCCCAACGC
Organism: Candidatus Nitrosocosmicus franklandus; assembly: GCF_900696045.1. Classification (GTDB taxonomy): domain Archaea; phylum Thermoproteota; class Nitrososphaeria; order Nitrososphaerales; family Nitrososphaeraceae; genus Nitrosocosmicus; species Nitrosocosmicus franklandus_A. Next base: position 1,165,755 of record NZ_LR216287.1, on the reverse strand, counting down.
TTATTTCTCTTTCATCTCTACTACTGAATCTAACAAAGTCTTGTGGAGTGTCCGACCTATTTCGTGCTTTTATATTTTCATAGCGTTTATTGGAAGAAGCATGGATTGCCAATAATTTTGCAAATCCGATTTTTTTAAATACCAAAAATTCTTCGTAACTTCTAATTCCATCTACTACTATTTTTTCTGTGTCCTTTAGTTCCATAATTTTTTCAAGCATTAATTTTGCGACAATTCCACTGTCGTTTGTCTCCTTCCTTAGACTTAACATGAGGTCTCCAAGATTTTTATCGTTGAAATCAAGATTTAGTTCTAATGCTTTTTCCTTTATTATATCTCCCATACTTAGCACGTAAAAGTCATTTTTTCTTAGATAATTGGCCACGGTTGATTTTCCCGCTCCAGGCATACCTGTCAAACAAATAATGAATCGCCTTGTTATACCAAATGCCCCTATTTGTAAATGTTATATCAATATTTATGCATTGACAAGATTTCGGAATAGATCGACAATGATATTTCAAATCTTAATAATGATTGACTTGAATTTAACATATTTTTTTCTCTGAATTACTTTTCTTTGTGGTATTCACAGATTATGGATTCTATTCAACCTTGAACATTTCCCCACGTGCCCATACTAAATGATACTTTATATGATAACGGTAACAAATCAAGAGGAGGTTATTATCTTTTTCCAAATATTCATGTCAAATTAGCCATGAATTCTACCCGAATCCATCTTCTTTAATGTAATATAACAACTATACTTTTGATCTCGTATATGCTTATTAGGCATCGTTATGACCTATTCTTGATGACTAATTCCTATTTGCAAGAATGTATTTTTGAGGTGATAAAATTAATCCGATGCAGAAAGCAGGAACCTTAGAATTGGAGGTGGAGGTAGATTAGATGAACGATAATAAAAAGGCAATGAGAAAATTAAAACTACATGTAGACATTTCAGTTGATGGTTGTATCGCAGGACCCAACAATGAAATGGACTGGATAGATTTTACTTGGAATGAAGAATTGATGGAATATGAGAATAGATTACACGAGCCAGTTGATACCATTCTTCTGGGAAGGAAAATGACTAATGAATTTGTTTCCTATTGGTCTAATGTGATGAACAAACCCGATGACCCTTGGAATGCATTTGCTAAAAAAATGATAGAAACACCAAAAATTGTTTTTACTATGACACTCGATAAATCAGAGTGGCCAAATACCAAAATAGCAACAGGTGATCTCAAAGAGGAAATTACAAAGTTAAAGAGACAAGATGGTGGTGATATTATAGTTTATGGTGGTGCCTCTTTTGATTCTGCTTTGATAAAAGAAAACTTGATTGATGAATATTATTTGTTTGTAAATCCTGTTGCAATTGGAAATGGAAAGACCATTTTTAAGGACCTAAAAGAGATCCGTAAATTGTCTCTTGTTGAATCAATCGCGTTTGACTCTGGAACAGTTTTGCTCCATTATGAAGTAGAGAAAAATTGAAAGTAAGGTGTCATTTGTTGGGATTAGATTCAACCTTTAATCATGTCTCCATGGCGGAGCACCGCAGCATTTTTGTACACTGCATTATTCTTTACACTTTGATTCTAAAACTGCTAGAATATTAGAGTATTGCAACTAGTTAGCAAATTCCATATAATTTTTCTTAAACAAGTAACATATGAGGAAATTAACAACTCATAAAAAATACAACAAAAGGAATGTCACAATGAGCTGTCTCTTTTTAATGGCTGCTCTCATAATGGGTTCTGCACTAAGCATTGTCATCACACCATCTGTAGCTATGGGTGAAGAAATTAGGAAATTCGAAAAATATAGCGGTGAGTCAGCTAAAAAAACAGCGCTGGGCCAACAATATAGTTTGAATTTTGCTGTTCCAAATTCAGATGCCAAAGACACACATGTTGATATTGGAGAGACAATCATAATTAATGGAGATCATTGTGGTGTTGAGGATGAAGATAGTGGTCAATCGTATCCCATCGATTGTGATACCGGAGAACCCCTATAATTTTTTTTGAAGTGAGGTTTTTGGATAATAAAGTACGATCTAAATCTTGTAAAAAGTACCCAATGATGTATGCTGCAGTTTCGATAATAACTACATTTACAGTCCTGGTATATTTGATATTACCTACAAACGTTACACTCGCATATGTACCAACAACCCCTGAAGAGTCTGGGTGCAATCCTGAAACTGATACAGATTGTTTTCCCGATGATATCTTTACATCTGGTGATTTAACTAACACACAGCTGTTGACACTTCATGATCGGTTCAAAAGTTCTTTCAATGAAGCAGATAGATCAGAAGTGATTGAAATGGACGAAATAGTAGTAAAAGGATGTGAGAGTGGAACAAAAGGGGAGGTCCCTGGAAAACCAGGCGTTTGTAAAGAGTAATGATGTCTGCGATATGAATAAAAACCAAAGCCAGAAAAATTTGGAAAATTCAAAACTGACTTTCAAATAATTACATAGTTTTTTGTTACTGCGTTTTTGATCGGATCCGTCACGAATTTGACTACCGTTACCACAGGATTTGGATATTAATGCTTTGATATGATCAAAAAATATGCCTGTAACGAATCAGACAAGGGTTGCAATACAATGAAAAGCAAGAAATACAAGGGAGGTAAGACATTAAATGCACTAAAAAATTCATCAATGATGACCTAAAGCTGGCGATCCATTTTTAACAAATAATTTTCTGTTGTTTAGTTATTACTTCAGGAATTATTTCTGTCAGAATGAAAACATAGAATTGACTTTATCTTGTTACTTATACTAAAGGATAAAAATACAATTGTAAAAAAGGGGTAAAAAAATACCGGCTTAGAAAATAATTTATGATAATTTTGCATATATACATATTCCTTCTGCAACAGTATGTAGGCTTTGGCGAAAGCCAATAAAGGTCTTGAAACGCACCAACAGATTTCAGTACCAAGATCCGATGCCTGCATGTGTTAAATTGTGTTCCGGTTGTTATCCTTAGCTTTCAGTTCCCAAACAAGATTAGTTTTAGATTTTAGATTCTAGATCTGTTTAATTTGATCATACCATACATATCAATAAGTTATGTTGGAACCCTATTACCACTAGGAACTTAATCCCCACGTTACAACACTACTACCAATAAATAGCACCAACAAAATATAACGTATCAATATAATTCTTCAGGATTGCATTTTTATCATAGATTCTATAATTTATTAATTCATATCTATAAAAGTCAGATGCATTCTGTACAACAATAAATGATAAACATCAAAATTGTATAATGTTGACAAAGACAATAAAACTCAAAGTCGGTATTCCATTAATAAAAAAGCATAAAGGGGAAATGCAGTCATTGTCAAGATGATGTTACAAACAAGAAATAAAATGAAGAAGAATGTGATCTAAAGATGCTATTCTCATACTCTTTTTGAAGAAATGCTTGATAAGGTATCTCTCAACAACAATCAAATTTTCCTATGGCTAATTGGATATAGACTAGTATTTAATTGAAGTAAAATTAGTCATATCGATTTTAAGCCTTGTGGTCGTACCAAAAATATCTACTTGGATAGAAGGAGGTAAAAGAGTTTTGTTGAATCGCTTTAATACAGATGTTGATGATAATGATAGATCACATCCTAAAGTCTTAAAAATGTTTGACTGGCTAAAAGCAGCAAAGATAATAAAAGAAAATAACATTCAAAACGCAAGCATTGGATTAGGTGTTACTTTAGATAATGCTATACCCATATTACAAAATGGAAAACCGATAAAAATTACCGGTGGTGTATTTTTGTCCAGTGATCATAGTCCTGTCTTGATAAATAATGACAATGGGGAAATAATGAATTGTTTTTTCAGCATAAATGATCAAGACCTGGAATATAGCACCATTTATAGCCCAAGTTCAATTGAAGTAACAAAGGAATCAGGGTGGCCTAAAGCGGCTATTAATATTATTAAAGAGAATTTTTATTACAAGTCTGGCCAAAAAAACAAATTATTACAGGTTTATTTGACAAGCCCACTACTTTGCTTTGCAAATCTTTTAGAATGTGGTGGTTGTATTGGTCTTTGATAATTTACAACAATCCTAGGTCAACCCTAAATATGACAACTGTAGATGTGTATCTATTAGGTTCTGTTCATCCAATTGCTAGATTATTTTGGTATCAAAAGATGTATATTATTGATCAATGTTTTAGAACTCTATTATCACACGGAACTTAATCCCCGCGCACCCAAACTAAATAATACTATCCATGGTATCCCTATTACCCATCGCTGGGATTTGGTCTTTAATGAAATTTAACCAATTTACTTTACCCAATAATTCATTGTCTTATTAACAACGGGAATATTGTATCCTATTTCCTCCACGTATTACTGATCGTTTTCTCCCTGAACCAAATAGCCTTTTTGTTTAAATAAATGCAAATAAATTTCATCGACAAACAACCTATCCTCATAAGCTGCCGTAAAGTATTCAGTTGGTTTTAACAGAATCGGATGTTCTTTCGATGACATGTCCAATACATATCTATCTGGAGCTTGGCGTCGGAAAAGGTATCTCAATTCGAACGGTTGAATGAGTATTGGGTTGTCTTTAGTAAAGATGCCTGTGTGATTTACTTGTGCATTTTTTACAGAATTGCGAACTTCTGAAAGTCTTTCATCAGCATTAATTTTATCGTAAAACTCGTCAGGGGGATAAATGGCATCCTTTAGAATGTTTTATGAACGGCATCTTCTCTGAACGGATTAACGTTTGGCCAAATAAAATATGGAATCGAGAATCCCTCTTTGAGTAATTTCTCGTTATAAGTCAATTTGTCATTCTGTCGCTCTTCTGTAGTCTTCGTCCGATCAACAAAACACAGAAACCTGCCATATCTATCCATTATCTCAAAAGCAAATACCATAAAAAAGAAAAATCGTGCTTTGGATCATTTGAATAATACTTTAATATGTCTCCATTTACAATATTTTGTAATTTCTTTAAAGCAATATCTCAATAAATTTGGTGATTTTGGGCTGTTTCTGGATTTAATTATGTCTTGGGTATTCCAGCAGTCTAGGTCCTAGCGACTTTTTAAAGGATTCTGATCCTGCATATTGAAATGGATCAGTCAAATATTCTTTAAAAGAACTTACGTCTGACCATTCATACCAGTCAGGTAAATTTGTAGGCCTTATAACACTTGGATAATCTATTGAAACTTCGGCCGTATCTACGCCCAAAAATCTGATACCAAAAGTACGATTACCGAGAACATTTATTGTGTCTCCATCATGTATATAGTCGGATATGATCTTCTCATGGTATTCTTTATTGTCCGATCTAATGTGTGGCAATTTTCCATGAAATTGGAATAAACTCTCCGTTTTACTTTGTTACTCAATTAAGTGGATATGGAAGCATAATATCTACTATCTTGATTTTCTTTGTAAATGTATTTTTACTAAAGGAATATTCAAAGGTCTTGGGAAAGACGATGTTAGCCATTTCGTTAATTAGCCCATTGTTTGTCATTGTCCTGACATACTCTCTTCCAATAGACATGTTTCCTGACCCCTTACATTACTATGTCTTTTTTTGCCTAATATTATTGGTCCAGAGCATTTTTTTGCATTACCTTTTTTTATTCTTTCAAAATCCATAAAAAAACACTTAGGCTTGAAAGAATATGTGGAAAAGCCAGTTTTATTAATAGGTTTTGGGATAATTCTTCTACAACTTGGAACATCCACACCTATGGAGCAAGCTGCTTTTCCTCCATATGGGGTATTTTCAAATTCACTATTAGGTATTGCTAGTTTTATACTGATGCTGGGGTTCATTAATCTTGCCTACAAGATTTCATTCAATCATAAATTAAGAAAGGAAATAAAAGCGATATCTTTACATGAATTCAAATTAATTGATAATTTGTCTGACTCCGAATTACAAGAAATTACCTTTAAGAAGATTGCTCCCTTAATCAAAAAATTCTCAAACGAAATCGAGAATGAATATGAGTTTAATCAACCTATGTCTAACGATGAGATGAAACGTTACCTACAAGAGGTAGCAGACGAGGTAAAAAAGTTTAGAAATCAAACATAGATTCTAATCTTGTACCTTTGTTTGTAGTCTCATATCAATGTTCAATCATTTAAAAACACATCGCAATCTTGCCACCTTCGTGAATGCTATTGGAAATGACGTTGTTTCATTATATTATCTCGCATTGAGAATTTCAATTCTTTTTCTATTTTTTCCCAGGATTTTTAATGCAACTGATTTAGCACTCGCAAAGCTTGCATCTGCCAACATTCCTTCTGGCCCGACCCAGTCACCGATAATGTATAAATTATCGACTCCAGGAACCTTCATGTCAGGTCTGTCTCCCATCACTCCTTTACTATCCTGATCGATAAAAGTGTGAGAAGCTATCATATTCGGAAGAAAGCGCTGTTTTACAACCAATTTTCTCCAACCTGGCTGCACCCTATCTAGTAAATCCTCTAGCTCCAGTTTGTCCTTTATTGGATTGGTGACAACAGAAGAATCCAAATATTTCATTGCGTGAAATAATACTCCATTACCGTCAATAGATAACTTAGCAAAAGCAGAGTGCAATGATAGATACACAGGAACGTCCATTCCATATGCTTCATATACATGGGGATTCGGGAGACTGTTCAATACAATATCTAAAGTTGCAACCCTTGAAGGTCTGTTTATTTTTTCAAGTTGATTAAGAAACTCCGGGTTAATTGAGTCGTTATCCTTCAGTAGACTATACACATGCGAAGGATTAGTCGCAATAGTGACATCGGGATATAAAAGGTTAGTATTGTCAGACAATCCAATTTTCCATAGTGGTTGTCTGTTTGTTCCATAAGTGTCATGCTTCTGCTGGATAGAAACAACATTCTTACCGTACACGAACTTTACACCAGTACTTTTTGCTATCCCAACAAGCTGATCTACTAATATTTGCCAGCCTTTGTCTATATAGATAACGCCTCCAGACACGGCTGTTTTTATTTGATTTAACGCCAGTTTGGCGCTTAGGTTTTCTGCATTATAAGTATATGTGGAAATCCTGCCTAACATCTTGACAAAATCTTTAGAATCAGAAATTTTGAAATTCTTGTCTAACCATTTCTGAAAACTGATCCTTTGGAGTTTGTCGAGATTCATTTTGTTCAGTTGTACAAAAAACCTCATAATTTCAATCTTGCTTCCTAGACCATTCAGCAGTTTTGTTGCAAGCATCTGGCTTAATTTTGTAGGAGATTCATACAGTTTTCCTTCATTTATAACAAAATATTTGCCGTAGTCAACTTTATTGCCATTATATTTTACGTTTAGTTCCTCTAAAATCTTGCTTCCTAAACCATTTGCATAGAGAGCATGTGGACCCTGATTAAAATAGAATCCATTTTTTGTGGCAGTTCTAGCTCTTCCTCCCAAGTCACTAGACTTTTCTATAATGGTAACATTCTTGCCGTTTTTAGCCAGATATACGGCGGCGGTAAGACCAGCTAATCCACCACCAACTATTGCTACCTCGTTTGTCTTATCATCGGATTCATCTCTTAGCAATTTAACATATTGGTTAGTCATCCAACTTATCTATCTATTCTTTGTATATAAATATTTGGTTGGCTAACCGACTAAATTTATATTGACCTATTGCTCTGATTGACTTAGAGTGAGTGAGACAAGAGAACAAAAGATCAGTGAAATATTAAAAAATTCTCTAAAAATCCTTGCTAAGAACGGATATGAGAACACGACTATAGCTACCATTGCAAATGAATCAAAAGTAAGCAGAGGCATATTGCATTATTATTTTTCGAATAAGGAGGATCTGGTAAGCAAAGTATTGGCTTATAGTTCTGAAAATATTATTCAAACCACTATTAGAGGTATTAAGGGAAAAACTCCAGAGGAAATGGCAGACAACATCATCAATGATAGTATACAAAGCTTTAAGGAATACCCTGACTTTTATGCATTTTTGTTTGAGATGTGGTGCGCTTCAAGAAGAAGCGATAAAATCAAAGACCAACTAGTTATATGCAGCACCAAAGTTACTGCATCAATAAAAAAAGTATTGGATGAAGCAATTCAAAATAAAATATTAAGGATAGACATAAAAAAGACAGAAGAAATATCAAAAGTTCTTTTGGCTCTATTTAATGGAATTGCTTTTGAAATACTACTGGATCCTTCTCGAGATTTAGAGAATAAAAAATATTGGATACAAGTTAGGAATATGGTATTGTCGATCCTAAAATCATGATAAACTGTATAGTGTATTAACGTAGTAGAACCATATTATCTCCAAGAACTTGATCCCCGCGCGCAGACTGTTACTACTATTACGCATATCAAATGTCTTAATATTAAGCATTAATTTGCACAATCAAATCAAAGATTCGTAATGCAATTAGATGTTATAGAACCCCACTAGTTTGGAATTTCTTTAATTTGTTCTAAAACTGCTAAGAAATTATTGAGATAGTTCGTAATCACTCATGAAAATTATATCGATAGACTAAATTCTATGTCATCCACCAAAATCTATAGATTTTTCTAAAAACCAGATTTTTTCAAATAGTGCATCAAACGCATAAATTTTCATTTTATTGGTGGTTTGTTTGATGAAAAATTTATTTTTGTTTTGGTAATCATTCGTTCCGACTCCCAGCATATACATGATTTCTGAGTCTATAATAGCAGTGATGGTGTTAGTGGCCAAAGGACGGTCAAAATGTTTTATCGAAATCAATTTATTAGATCGTCTAAAAATGATTTCTTTGTCAAGTTTAGAATAAGGCAGAAGAATCCTAATATTCACGGATTTTTTTATTCTCTTTGTATCTTTCAATATTTCCAAGAATCTAATTATGTCATCTTTTTGTATAACTTCAACAAATAGGATATCAATACGTTCTTTCGAGTTTTCAATCAAATTGATCAAATTTCTTAGAATATCGTTTACGTCCAAAAGAAATATTGTATTTTCTCTATCTTGGATTTCGTTCAAAGAATCATATTGTTCGCTTTCCAGATGTTTAGAATATCTTTCATACTCGAGGATAGCTTTCAATTTACTAAACCAAAGAATTGATGCAGAAAGAAGTAGATATCCAATTGCGTATACGAATGCCCATAACCAATCGGTGATTGTAAGCAATTCTTCGTTTATCGATGCGAGAAAAGTATAAAATAAATCTCCTGATACCAATACCAATATGGATAACGATACAAGTAACCAATGAAATATAAATGGATCCTTCTTCTTTAAACTCAAAATTATAGGTATACAAGGAAAGATTACTATAGCATCACTTGCATAGTATGACGCATTTATTATCAATTCTATGGATGAATCAGAATAATATGATTGATAATTGTAAATAGTGTCTATCAATAAATAAATTGGAAAAGAGGAGCCTATCAATCCCAAATAATGATATGCTTTGTTTTTTAGTAATCTCTTCTTTAAATGAAGAATATGGTATAGATGGAATGAAAGAAATCCTGTCGCTGATAAATAGAACAGATCACCTATTGATGGATATGGAACAACTATCCCCAGAAAGACCTGGTAATAAAGGTAGATTAATTCTCCTATCAAATAACAGAACAAAGCTAGAAAAACAAATCTAAACCTGCGGATCTCCAATTTTTCTAATTTGGTATGCAGTAATAATTTGATTGCAATTAGCGTACCAACAGAAAGTATGAACGATGTGGGTAAACTATTGTAATATCCAGTCTTATCGACGTCAATAATCATTATTATCATGTAAACAAAGAACAACACTAAGGATGCGGGTAATATTATTCCTCGTAGCAAGAGTTTGAGCTCATAAGAAGTAGCGTCTAATATTGTCGTTTTTGCGATCCTTTGCGGTTGCATCTCCTAATCTATTGAGTATAAACGTATAAAGTTGTCCCTTACAAGATTATTGCAAATTGTGAGTGACTTTGCTGTATGTCAGTGAAAAAACCTTAATTTATAGTCATCTTGTTCATTCAAATCATACACCACGCATAAGATTTTTGTGCTAACAGAAAGTTCATAAATCAAATAATTTATAGGAATGGTATTTAAAATCGATTCAGACTATGACTGTTATATTATTCTTGGCCCTGTTTGCAATGTAAATGAAATCTATTTGAACTATACATATTGTTTTTCAAATTCTGGTAAAACCTCATTACCACCGGGAACTTAATCCCCATGCGTTCATATTCGATATTGTACCATAAGGCAATGCAGTTGTAATTTCTAAAAGACTCATTACTTATTATGGAACGATTACATGATATTTCATTACTATTATGTACTATATCAATGGCTCTGTTCAGTTAACGATAAGCCTATAGCTTGAAAGCATTCCATTTCTTTTATGCTTACTAGAAACAGAACGCCTTCAAAGTATGTATATTATGGGTTGCATTTGTACTTTTCAGGCCTATCCTTAAGGAAAGCCTCGGAAAGATTATCTCAGATATACAAGAGAAATCACGTTTCCATTTGGAATTGGATTCAAAAGTACAAGCCTCAAAAGCTAAGTCAACTAGAAGAAGAGTTCTAGAGTATATAATAGATGAGACCATGTTGAAGGTGGGATCAGAGTTTGTCTGGCTCTGGGTTGCAACTGAACCCGAAAACAGGCAAATTCTCGCACTGTCTATCTCTAAAGAAAGAAACATGTTTGTAGCTGAAAGATTCATTTCAGATTTAGTCAAGATTCATGGAATTCATCCAGTTTCGACTGATGATGGAGGTACTTGGTATCCAATGGCCTGTAGATTCTTAAATCTCGATCATCACATTCATTCCTCTCTGGAGAAAAGTCTGATTGAAAGAAAGATGCAATACATAAAGGATAGAACCGAAAGTTTCGATGACTACTTTCCTTGTAGAATAAAGAATTACAAGTTAAAGCATGTACGGAATTGGCTGCGGCTCTTTGTAGACTATCATAACAATGAAATAAAACATATTAAGTGAACAGAGCCATATCAATCGAGCGATATATTAAAAAGTAGTAATTATTTTACTACCTAATCCATTTGATAAAAAACCCTTTATAACATCATGAAATGATAATAGAATTATTTGAGTATATAGATCTAAAAAATTGAACTCTTGATTAGGATGGCTTTCATTATATGGATCTTCCAACAACTAATAGTTTCAGCTAATTTTTCTAATAAAAAATCATTGATCTAATTGAAATACGTAACTGACTGCCCTCATTTAATTTTCTTTAGATTTATGATAATCTTTTTTTTCTCTTTCTTCCTTATTTCACCTTAATTTCAAAAAAATTGACTTTATCTCAATGCAATCCAATTTTTGATTGTTGACAAATTTGTTAGATTGTTTTTATTAAGGCTATTAATCATGATGTCATTTAACAGTAGGTGTAAATTCACGTGAATGACTATGAGTTTTATGAGAATTTAACAGTATCTTGTAAAAAATGTGGTAACGAAAAGTCCTATCTATGGTTTGATAATAACGAAAAGGTGCATTTGATTAGCTGTGATTACTGTGGGGTTTATGAAAGGGATGAGGTAGCAGCATTAACGGCTACAACAAAGAACAAAAAACACTTGGTTTGTTGTGAAGGGTTCAAAGAATTTTCAAATGAAGAATTATATATTGATAAAAATCCAAGAATGTTTGAGGTAAGGAGAAAACTTTTTTACTATTTTGAAAACGGTCAAAAGCCTATTGTTGAACAGATAAAGTTCTGTCCTTTCTGTGGAGTTAAGTTCGACGTTGTAGGAGCGGGGATAGATAGTTGAATGATGATGATGAATCTTGTATCAATATTTGACCAATAATTATATCAAGGGTTTGGATGATGTGAGATACGCCTTGGTCTTACTATTAATTTGTCAGCAGTTTCATTATCTCATTTTAATGTGGATTGACAGAATATTGTCTTGTTTCAGTAGGTTGTATACTATTTGGTATACTACAAGATATTATACCATAGCAACAGAAGATAGATGAGGCTATCTAGCTTGCAATGGTCTCCGATAAGATAAAATAATTAAAGATCAAATAATCAGCTATATCTCTGGACAATAAATAATAATATGTTTCGGAAGAAGTAATGTCGAGCGATTATTCCAATAGCAGTTTATAAACGCGATAAGAGTTAAAAGCATAGCCAAATCTACCCTTTAGATAGATTAGCAATTCAAGGCATCGTAATGAACCGTCTCCAAAAACTTTATGACCATATTTTGTTATTTTGTCTTGAAAGTTCATTAGAACTGTTCTACCATTGGAAACCTAATTCCCGGGCGCCCAAACTAAATGATGCTGCATTTAGTAATGATATTATGAGTCGCGCTGTTTCGAACTCGTCCAAACGGTCATGTCAAATGCCAGAAACTATTATAGTATGATAAAATGGTCGCTGCTACTAAACAGGTGTTTATTAAAGGGTAAAATCAAAGAAATAAGGAAATGACATTATTTGAACTCCATCCTTATAGAGGTTGGTCGTTTTCCGTAATTAGTCAAGACAATTGTCAGTCAATAAATAAACAACAACGTTGGATATACGCTTGCTTCTCCTTCTTCTCCTTCTCCTCCCCCTTCTTATGTTAAACATCTTATAGTATAGATTGTGAAGAGAAGAAGATGAGTTTGGAAGGTGATAAAGTAGTGATGATTTTTGTAGTACGATCTGACATTAAAATGAGTAAAGGACAAATTGCAGGTAAGGTGGCAGATGTTACTCAATATATTATAGAGGAGTGCATACTAAGAAAATACATTACCTATACAACTTGGAAAAAATTCCATGGATCTCGGAAGATTGTCTTGAAAGTGAATTCGCAAAGAGAATTTTATGAATTACATTCAAAATTATTGGAGTTGTCTCATGAACAAAGTTTTCCCATTAAGATTGTAAAAGATGACCAAAAAATAAAGATCGGTGATAATACTCCAATAGTTTTAGCATTTGGACCGATAAATCGAAGCAAGGTTGAACACATTGTTGCTCATTTAAAGTTGTTATAATGGCTATGGAATTGTCGAATTATTAATATCGTCCAACTACATGTAGATTGTGGTATAAATTTTGTGCGGCCGCAATTTGTTACTAATACTATATCCTAAACGAAGTAGATAAACCTCGAGTTAATTTTATATTTGTATTTAATATTGTGACGTATTTGATGGTAGACTAAATGCGAAGGTTACTCCTTTCTCATCTTTGTTGTTTTCAACCCATATCTTACCATCATGTGCTTCGATAATGGCTTTGCAAATATAAAGACCCAATCCTGTGCCACCAAGCTCAGAACCAATAAAGAATTTTAAGAATACTTTGGAAAATAATCTGGGATCCAAACCCTTGCCAGAATCTTTTACCTTGACAATTATTTCTTTTCGAGAGTTGGGATTTATAGCTTCTGTGTTAGTTACGTTTATACTACTATTACTATTAACAGTAATTGCTATCTTACCACCATTTTTTGTATTTTTAATTGCATTATCAATGATGTTGATGAGTACTTGAGCAATTCTTTCTTTATCTGCTTCTATGATAACATCTTTATTGTTACTATTTCTTTCTGTAAAATTAGATGCAGAATTATTATCATCATAAATTAATTCCAAATTTCGATTGTTGAATCGAATCTGATTTCTGAAATCTAGAACAACTGTAGATATTAAGCTAGGTAAACTAAACTGTTCTTTATACAGTTTAAGAGAGAGATCATCTATTTTTACCATATCTAATATATTGGATATAAGTTTTTGAATTCGATTTGCGTTTCTGACTATAACTTTAACATGTTCTAAATTAACCTTTGGTTCAGATAGTATCATATCACTGTATCCTATTATTACTTGAGTTGGGGTTCTTAGCTCATGAGCTGTAATGTCTATAAACTCTTTTTGTTTTAATGCTAATTTCTTTATCTCTTCATTGACCGCAACAAGATCTTTGGTAACCTCTATTACTTGATTGTTCATAATGGAGAGTTGATGGTTGGCTTCAGTAAGTTTATCATTGGCTACAATAAGATCCCGTTCAGTTTCTGTTAGGTCTTTTTTTGCTTTTTTCAGATCTTCTACCTTTTTTTTGACCTCGATATTTGCAAGTCGAACAGATTCATTCGCTTCTCTCAGATCTTCGGTCCTGGCTATTAATTCGCATGTTTTTATTTCAAGCTGGTCTTTTATAGATAAGCCGATTCTCTTCTTTTGCTCATTTTCCTCCACCTGTATTACTCTACGTTATCTATTTTGAAAATAAACTTTAAATAATTAGCAAATGGCGATTGTAAATTTATTTTTTAAATCTCTAGTAATGTCGGATAACATTTTTTATATCTTATTATTTTTAATAGGTAATAAATCAAGGATTTACTTTGTAAGAATAATGTCAAGAATAAAAAGGGGATTAAATAATTCTTGGTTGTTTTTTAGTTTCTTAACTACTTTGATATTGTTGAATTCTTAGTATCCGCCAGCTGTTGCGTTAATGGTCGTTGTATTTACCACAGTACCATTTGGTAAAACTCCTGGCCCAGTATTTTCGGCAGGGTCAATACCCGAAGTAGTTGGTATTTGAGAAACTGCGGTAGATGTAAATATTCCAGTAGCCATCAGAGACACTGTTGCAAGAATAGTAGCGATTGCAAGTAAGTATATTTTATTCATACTGATTCAAAGGTGTTTTATTTGATATATTTATTACCTAAAATGGTACTATATTCTTGTTATATGATGGTTATATAGCATGTTAAATAAATGATTAAATCAGAGTTGGTTTCAACGTTTTTAATTCATTACCGAATAAATTATCCAACAAGTTCTTGGTCGGCATGGGTACTTAACGGACACATTATTTTGCAAAACAATAAAGTGATTGTAATAGCCTTTCTAAATATTTAATTAATTACTATTTTAAAATATATAATTCTAGAATCATAATATATGATTTAGACTTCAAGATCAAAGTTAAGGATTGTATAGAATTTATATTCTCAGATTTAGTTAGTGAATCTTGTATATGATTGCATAATATCTTGTAAATTTTTGAGTTGAATTCAAACGTCGTTTGCAATATATATTTCTAAAATCAGTAACAATCATTGATTTGAAAAGATATCCAGATAACGATGGTAACTACATTACGGAAGGATTGGCTAAATCTTCAGTAAGGATGCGATTCCTGCTACTTGTATATTGTATAGATTATGCGGATGTCACCTGCTCAGTTGGAGGAATTAATCTAGGTCGTAACACTCCAACGATTGAGTGTGATGATTGCGGGTTCATTTATCCTGATAGTAATGACTCGATCTATAATCCAAGGCTGTAACTTTGGAAATTGTTTTTCTTCTTGCTTTTCTCTCTTTCGCCAATAAATATTGAAATAGGATATAAAAAGTAAGGAGGTAGGATGTATTTACAGTAAACAACTACTCCGGAATCGTCGAAGATTTTAAAGATGAACGGTCTGAAATTTTGCCGATTTAGATTCCATATTACTACGGTCAATCATTTCACATATTATCAACTGGAAATTATCCGACATACTTTTATTGATCGGATTCGATCTAATTTAGCAAAGTGTGTGTGAGATAGTATATGGTTTCTTATTATAATGATGATGTTGACGCTGGATATGTCAAATTTACTGATAATGAAATAGTAAAAACAGAACCCATAAGCAAAAATATCTATGTTGATTTGGACAAAAGTGACAAACCGGTGGGAGTCCAGATATTAGGTATGAAAAATGATGTCAAACATAACGTTATGAGTAGACAGATAGAAAATAGTTTATCTGATCTGGATTCTGATAGATTCAGGGAATTTGCCATTGACGAATATATAACGGAATTAAAGAATAAATTTGGAAAGTTCTAGCAAAACAGCATAAAATGACTTGATAATTAACTGTCCTTCTGAATCGCTAAACGTTGTTTTGATTTAGGTGAAGGAGTTTTTCGAAAACTATTTTGTTTGAATGTCTAATATGAAGTATTGTTAAATAAATTGTTCTATTATTATCCATATGTATCCAGACCCAACAGAATCTATTTCTGAGTTTGTTCTTCCATCGTTTAGAAAAATTCTTGTAACACATGATGGAAAAGACAAATCTAACAAGGCAATTAACCATGCTATTTATTTATCAAAATTGTCTGGTGCAGAGATAGTAATTTTACAAATAATTGATGATGCACAAAAATTAGAGGGCACTGCTGTAAATGTCTTCAGCAATCATGAGTCATCCTCATCTCAATCATCCTCTACAAAAATATCTCAACCCTCATCATCCGAGAGTAAAGGACGACATTATATAAAGAAAATTGAAGGTAATTTAATAAATTCGATGGAAGAAAAAATTAAAATGATTGAGCAAACAGGATGTAAGAGTAAAGTTTCGTACAAATTTAAAACTGGTAACATTGTGGATGAAATAGTAAATGAAGTTAACGAAATGAATTGCGATCTGGTTATTTTAACGTCCTCTCATTTAAATTCTTGGATAGAGTCTTTGTTTAGTAACACAAGAAAGATTATTGGCAAAGTACAAACAAGTGTTTTGATACCTCAATAAATACTCATATAATTGAATTTGGATACATATTATCATCCAATTATCTATTACTTATATAAATATCATTACCACTAAACGATAACAATAAATTCAAAGACGCTATTCTTTTTTGTATACTTTCGCACCCTCTTCTGAAATTTGAAAATAGAGACAATCTCTATCAAACTTTTGTGCGAGACTTTTTGGTATCACATATTTTGTCTTATCGACAATTCCTTTTTCTGTGATTCTGTAGTCTGTAGAAACTTCTTGAACTTCGCCAAGATCATATCCATCCGATCCTCTTGCTTCTCTTTTGATAACATCAGTCCAGTTTATGTCAAAGTTGTTATTGGACATGGAAGAAATTATATAATATTTTATAAAAACCTACATAATTATCGTATATAATTATTGATTAACATGTTATTGAACAAAATATGTTTATCATCTTTCGCGTTGAATATCTGGATAATTCCTACCCGTCTTGTGCTAATCATTATAATCAAACCTATTATCTTGAATTGTCAAGATGTAAATGGTAGTGGTACAAACCCGTCTAATCAACCGAATCACCAATTTGCCTCAACTTTCAAAACAAGGACCTTGGTCGTTTTAGGTGAAGATGTTTTTTCTCTATTAACAACAGTCTAATGGTCTCTGTGAATTAAGAAATCTAACAAGTAATGGAACCCCTTTACTACAAGGAACTTTACCTCCATGATGGAGCACCCCAGTATTTTTGTAATATTATTTTCATTTTTTGTAATTTAATTCTAAAACTGTAGGTTATTGAATTTGAAATATGAACATTCTTGTTGATGATGCTGCTGCTGTTAACTAAACTAAGAAAACTCCTATAACT
The DNA here is from genome assembly GCF_900696045.1 of Candidatus Nitrosocosmicus franklandus. Taxonomy (GTDB): domain Archaea; phylum Thermoproteota; class Nitrososphaeria; order Nitrososphaerales; family Nitrososphaeraceae; genus Nitrosocosmicus; species Nitrosocosmicus franklandus_A. Next base: position 1,148,255 of record NZ_LR216287.1, on the reverse strand, counting down.
TCGTCTTCTGACATTGGACCGCCAAATTCTGATTCACTCGTATAGAGGATATTCACAATGATATCTTTCCTTGAATTATACCTGTAATGATGGATTGCTTGCCCATTTTGTTATCATATATCACAGCTATCATCGATATTGTTACATTGTAACATTTCTATTTTTTATATTCTAACAGATATCTAATATCTGCAACGAGTCTAATTGAAGTTATTTTCCTATCGTCATTTACCTGAAACCATCCACATACAAAGATCATCATGAGTGGTTCACGATAATTCATTTCTAAGAGAAGACAGACATCATTGTTATCTTCAAACTCCTTTTTGATCTCAAATGGTGGTAGGTTTGCATTTTCTAGATATTTCATATATGGTTCAGCTTGGCCAATTTTTGTTAGTTCAACAGGTCCGGGTGCTACAACCGAATTGTTATCTAGCTTTTGTGACTTCTGACAATTTTTAAAATCTTTTCACTCCATAGTATCTACAAACTCCATAACGATTTCCTTGGCACTTTTTGTAGAATCTTTATCTTTTTATAACAAACGTCATACTGTATGTAGAAATAAAAGATACAAAAATACCGGAGTTTACAAATGTAAATTTGAGATTATATGAATATTTTTCCTATGACCTGTCATTATGGAATCAACTTTTCATTTATATAGTTGGAAAAAGCATCAACAACAGATGATACTTTGACTATAAACAGCTAAACTAGGGCTCTGAGTAATTAGATTTTTTTAGGACTTTATGGACTCTATTACTACTGGGAACTTGATTCCCATGCGTCCAAACTAGATGATACTGAATATGATAACAATAATATTATTGACAATAATTGAATCCATTTCCAGATATAATTGTCAAATTAATTCTTGATTTCATTCACTTTGAATCATTTCAAAATGACTGAAAACTGTTTGTAATTTCTCAGATATTTTGTATCAAGCTTTGACTACATGACTAGATGATATTATAAATGGCGATTATGAATTACTTGGAATAAGGAAATGCTGCTCAAAACACCCTTGATTCTAGAAAATACAAATAATTTTAAATTCATGTGCTATCAGGTTAAAATATGGAAAGCTCAAATAATTCCATTATTGCCATAACCGATCTGGAAGGAGACAGCGTATCAATAGGAGGAGATACTTATAGAATTATAATCGGAGGTGAGCAAACAGGCGGTGCTTATTCTCTTGTAGATATGTTGATTCCGCCAAATGGTGGTCCACCACCTCATTCTCATCCCAAATTCCAAGAGGCATTTTATGTAATAGATGGAGAGATTGAAGTGATTACGAAGGATGGAACGTATACTGCTTCAAAGGGTTCACATGTAAATATTCCTTTTAATGGACCAGTGCATAAATTTATTAACAAAACAAAAAAGGTAACCCACATGTTATGCCTTATTACACCAGCTGGTATGGAAAAAATGTTTAGAGAAATAGGAAAACCAGTTCCTGCAAACACATTCTTACCTCCTTCACAAATGACTTTCGAAGAACAAAAACGGGTTCAGAGTATTGCAGAAAGGTATGGTCAGAAATTATATCCTCCAAATTATTTGGATTAAAATATCTATAAGTTTTTTTCGCTTTTCCTTTGATGGTTGACCCAGTAAATTCATATATTATTTTGTTACGTTTCGAAAAACTAAATATTTAATACATTAGAACCTTACTACCACAAGGACTTATCCCTACGCGTCCAAACTGTTACTAAAAAATGTTCTTAACCCTTCGTATATTATGAACGAATATGATTCGTAGAATCAAAGAATTCAATGAGCTATTAGGCATTGTAGAACCCTGCTATCGCCGTCACTTTACCCTCGAAGATGAAATCCGTAGCTGATAAGTGTGCTTGTCGGTAAGATGTGTTAGAAGATACAAGTTACTTTGAAACTGATGTTTCATAACGTGAAAAAGTTACAATAATCTAATTATGAATCAAATTATACAATCAAGATAAAAAAATGATGGTGTGACGCTATTTACTTGTTACAGTGTCCCTTCTTCCATCCAGCGAAATATCCACTATAAAATTGCTGTGATTTTCCATCATCTGGATCAGCTCCATAACAATGATCATGATCATACCAACCTTGTTTACATCCTTCTATCCAATCCTTGGACTTTCCCTTTGTATCTTCACAAGAATGTGACGCAGCATCTGCTGATTTATTGATTAAAAGGGAGGGAGCTAGTGCCATAGATGTTACTGCAATTGCTATTACAAGTAATTTTATAAGTTGCATTAGCCTTCTTGGATCCGACATCTATAAAAACATTTATGATTATCAGTCAAGTGTTATTTCTCAATGTTAGTAAATTTATTAGGTATGTATATTTAGAATAAACCTTTTGACAAATATAATATATAGTAGTATTCTGTCAATTAGGTGATGAAAACTAGTAATTATATGATGACCTTCATGTTATTGTCTATTACAGCAGCAATTGCGGGGGTGCTCGTGACTACCATCTCAAGTATATCTACCGCATATGCAAATCATGAATTCGCAGCGAATCTAACAGGCCTAGAAGAAGTTCCTCCTGTTGACACGCAAGCAACTGGACATGCTATTTTAGTTCCAATATCGCCTTCTAATCAAACCATTCAGTATTTTGTCAATGTAACGGGGATACAAGGTGCAACACAAGGTCATATACATAGTGGAGCTCAAGGAAAAAATGGCGCAATTATTGTAACTTTGTTCAAGTTCGATTTTCCTCAAAATACTGTTTTTGAAAAAGGAAACATTACTGCTAATAATCTTGAAGGTCCTCTTCAAGGAAAAACAATACCTGACCTTATAGCAGCAATGAAGAATGGTAGTACTTATGTCAACGTTCATACCGAGCAAAATCCTGAAGGTGAAGTAAGAGGACAGTTGGTGGACATACCATAGTTGTCCTGATTCATTAGGGATTTAAATAATATCTTTTTTTTAGATCTATATCTATAATCACCTATTTATTTTTCTTGAAACATATCCTTTTACAAAAGCTTTGTAAATTGTAAATATCGAGGATATAACCAAAGTCTATTAACTAATTTACATGACTTTTAATCACATGTACTTTAAAATTAGTTGTCTTTGAATTTTTGTATTAGAACCACACAACCACTAGGAACTCGATCCTCACACGCCCAAACTAAATGGCTTAAATTATACTTGTAGCAACAACAAGGTTGGCCGAAACATGAATTCATCTCTCAAAACTCGCATCAAATTAATTAATGGATTGTTTTAATTTTGAATGGTATAGCCACAATGTGGTATTAGTATTAAGGTGGTTAGAATTGAAAAAAATTCAATCAGCGAAATTAAATAAGATCACCCTATTTGAATTAAATAAAGTTTGTTGGAAAATATAGTGAAAAATTTCATATATATTCGAACAGATTGTTGTGATAATCCAACCACTATTATATTCCGAATAAAACTCTAGCCCAAATTCAGATCCACTATCTTGAATTGGAAGTTGGAAAAATTATCTACAGCGATGCTAAATATGTCTATTATAATTTTAAACCAAATGGCTTGCTTTCTTCAATAAAGCTAAATTTTAAGAAAATAACTACAATGAATCAATTCTTATGGAAAATTAAATATTTTTCAAGTAGTAATTATCCCTTGGATATTACAAATGAAAACATGGTAATTGAATTACTGACACTCTTGAAAAAGCAGAACAATACTTATATTGGGAGTGCAAATAATTTGAATAGAAATGCAAAAATCAACTCAATCCATCAAAACCTTACATTTGAAAGTCATATATTGCAAAAACATAGTATTGTTGACTCTTATTATGTTACCTCTCATGTTATTTGCCTTATATCCTAGTCCTATTGTTCTTGGTCAAGAGAAGCAACAGAATTATAATACATCTAATGATATTTTGATTTGCCAGGTAATGGATTACATAGAATCACCTATTGGATCAAATATGCAACAAGTATCCAATATATGCAGTTACCAAAATTCAATCGGACATAATCAATCCATAGCAGAATTGTGTTTTATATTTAGTGCAAAGGGTATTGATATAATAAATACATTTTGTGATGAAACAATAGCAAATGAAACTTCTACACCTGTAACAAATGAAACTTCTACACCTGTAACAAATGAAACTTCTACACCTGTAACAAATGAAACTTCTACACCTGTAACAAATGAAATCAATGACACATTAAACAGTCAAAACAATACCGACAATGGATTAAGAGTTACGATTTTTGATGGGATATCAAACTTTTTTTCGAACGCTTTTAACCGCTAACCTGGGAGATATTTAAAACGAGATGCAACAATCTTACATTTTCTAAACAGAGCGGTATTTTTTAACCTGTTTTTACATTTTCACAAAAAAAGGACTTGATCCAACTATTCACATATTTATCAATTTGAAGTCTTGAAATAGCCTAAATTCTCAAATTTCATATGTATGCGATGTATATAGAATATTTTCGAAATGTTTATCCTTTTGGATATGATTGTCTTATTTTGTAACTATTTTAATGAACCCATTTACGACGGAAAACTTAATCCCCACGCGACTAAACTAAATGATACTTTACATGATAATAATATGATGTATATCTTCAAAAGACATCATAAATATGTCGGTGAAAGTCGAATGACTTTCGCATAAGGTTGGATTAAATGTTCTCATTGGATAAGGGATCACTGCTAAGAAATAAAGCCAAAATTTGTGATGGAAAGAATTGAATGAAGGCTAAAAGAAATATCGTCTTTTATATATGGCACCGAAAAAATGACCCTGTTGTAGTCAGGTATACATATGAATATGAATAAAACTTCTAGCATTCGATTTGACTGCGTAGTTGCTGTTTATGTAGCAAATTAACTTCGATAAAGTTCCTTTTGGAAATGACTATTAATTTTTTGGGATTTTCTAAAATATACTTATAATTTTTACAATAGAATGAAGAAAAGATCTATCTTGCTGACAATTATCAATAAAAGATTAAAGTTTGAACATACATATTATAATAATGAGCGCCCGTGAAGTAGTAGATGAGTTAGACGATCACCTTGTTCTCTTTGGTAAAAATGCTGCCGATGTTGATTATGATAGTATTGGACCATGTCCTTTTTGTAATTCTCGTATAGATGAATTCGGTTTCTGCGCTTGCGGCGGCAACCTTGGTGTAGATTGAGTTAACTTCCATAGGAGAATGGAATTGGCGAACTATTAAGAGTGTCCTTCAATCTTCTTTTCAAATTTTTTGTAGAAATACTGTTGCTCCCAAACCCACTTTCATTACCCGAAGGTTCAATTTGATCTTGATGATGACATTCTTTAGTCAAAAGCAAATACACTTGATATGTTTTTTTGACAAAATAAGGTTTGCATATGAGTTTGAAAAATATGTAATCGTATCCATTCAATCCCTATTACTCAAAAGAGAAGTTGTTTGTTCCTTATTGTAGGGCATCCTTTCTTCTTTTCTTCCTTTTCTAAGGTTTCCCTTTTGATTGATTTGATTATTTTATTGTCTTTTTCTTCCAAGTATTTTCAGATGTTTCTGCTTAATTCGATTCTTTATATATATAATTAATTTTCTTCAGTGTCATTGATCGATGACATACCGGAATCGTTGATACAAAAAGGTATAACTATGTGTGTATAATTTTTCTTGATCTTTGGTCATCGCTTTACCCAGATTATGTTCAACATTGAACCATGTTCTCACGTGCCTACATTAAATGATACTATATAATGGTAGTATCATAATATGATTGTTATTGTTTAGTGGGATTTGAATGCTTCACTACAGGCTCATGGCAAACCTAAGTGAGTCTACACTGCCTTGAAAATGTTCTTACGGATATTTCTAATAATTCCAATTAACTAGGATTAAAAAATTTGTTAGATCACTATATTATGACAAGAAGAGAGCGGAGAAATAAGAAATTTTATCAATAAAGATAAAACTTATTAATCTAAAAATTCAATTGCAATTCACATCCAATGAAACAAAAGAACCAAAGAATTATGGTATCGACTAAGAACAAACAAGGAAAAATATTTTCGATCCCTACAAAACAAAGGGCGTTGATTTTACAGGGAGGGGGTGCCTTGGGTTATTATGAAATTGGAGTATTGCAATCATTGTGTGATCATTTGTTCAAAAGGCTGTCCACGCAGGAAGTTCGATCTGAATTACACGAACCACAAAGAGGTTCTGTTACTGAAAACGATGTGTATACGGATGGTAACAATAAAAAATATTATGAAGAACAATATTTTGATATTGTCGCGGGTGTCTCAATTGGTGCGATTAACGCAGTCTTTCTGGTTGACTACGTTCTAAAGAATAATGGCAATTGGATAGATTGTGCGAATAAACTAAAGTCTTTTTGGAATAATTTCGAGGCAAACACCATCGCTGATGGTCCAATGTTTCAGATTATGTGGAACAATTATAGGATGTTTAATCCACTAATCGCATCAACAGAATCAGCAAGACGGTATTGGTCATTTTATCAATTGACCTGTAATCCATATCCAATGGGAAGTTCTCCAAATCTCTGCTACTCTGTTTATCAATATGATGATAGATTTCTCAGTCCACTCAATGCCTTCTATTTGTATAATTATAAACCGCTAAAACAATTAATGTCAAGTTCAATTAACTATCCAATAAAGACTGATGTCGAGAAAAATCAACCAAGGCTTCTTCTGCTCTCAGTTGATGTAATGGATTGTTCTTCCCCAGTACTCTTCGATAGTTATCGAAGCTATAAACGCAGTTGCGATGTTTGCGGTAAAGACTTGAAACAAAATCGATTGTTGGCAAACCATATTAGAGAACACCTGTGCGAAATAGCCCGAAAGAAAGACGTAGATAATGAGATTTTAGAAAAAAGTGTTTCTGGAAATAGCATTACGGATGAGCAGGAAAGTAACAGTGTTTGGATGACAATATATGGCGATGAGGAGCGGGATGATCAAAAACATGTTGTTGTTCATAATGGAATCGACAACGATATTTTAATGACTAGTTGTCTCTTTCCTTATTCAAGCAATCATACTAAACTTTATGATTTGTGTTCAAAAGGGATTCGCACTTTTTGGGATGGTGCATTCTTAAGCAATACTCCATTAAGAGAAGTAATTCAAAAGCATAAGGATTTTTGGAGTGATTATTTTACGGCCAATGATATTGAATATGATAAATTTGGTGAACATGAAAAAGAGATATACGAAAACCACAAAAATGGAAAAATTCCGACAAGCCCTAAAATACCGGATCTCGAGATATTCATAGTTAATCTCTATCCTGCAGTCGAGACTATTGATTCGGGGCTACCAAGAGGTAAAGACAAAATTGAGGATAGGATAAACGACATTCGGTTCCATGATCGTTCAAAATATGATGAGAAAGTTGCCCACTTGATTACAGATTATATAGATTTGACTAGAGAATTGATAAAATTAGCCACGGAGAAAGGAAAAGTGAGTAAAGAGGAAATTGAAAATCTTTTAAAGACAACTGGCGAATCTACAAAACGTGATGTTAAACAGAAGAGAACTTGGACTCAACTAGTTGAGGATAAATTTAGAGTGAAAGTGTACCGAATAGATAGAGAAGACGATAAAGATACTATATTTGGTAAGGCTAGTGACTTTACACCTACGACTCTTGCCAAACTATATGACGACGGTCTTAAGGATGCTGATAAATGGTTTAAAGAGTATTATGAAGAATGGGAGATAAACGTATAGGTATAAACAATCATATCTGAGTTTCTAAATTAGTGTATTCATTCTTTAATTTGTTAACCAACACATCATTTATTGATCAAAAATGTGATTGAATTCAACCCTGGGCCGTGTTCCCACGCGTTCAAAATAGATGTTGCTTAATATAGACATAATGTCATTTAGTTGTATACACAAAACCATCTATCCAAATGAATGGATATCCTCATATCTATTGGAGTACTATTGATTGTGTAAGCAAATTCTTTTGACATCCAAAAACAAACGTCGTTATGACCTGGGACTTTATTTCATCACATTAAAGTTCAGAAGCCAATGCTCTTGTCACCTGAACGTAATAGGGGTCTTTACTGTCGGCTCCTACATCCATTATTATATTGACTTTACTATTCCTGATTGAGTTATTATTAGTTTTGGGTAAATATCCAAATAACCCTCTTCTCTTAATTCGTGTTTGAAAAAGAATTCTACATTACCTGAGAGTCTTTCACTGGGATCCGCAGGATATGAATCAAGAGATACATTTACAAGAGACTCTATAAATTCATTCTGAGATGCATCCGGGCCTTCATTCAATTTTTTTCGGATACCTCATTAACAAAAAAACGCCATCGCTGTTTCTCAATTTCATCTAAGAACTCGATCACTGGTGGTTCGTGAACTATTATCAAATTAATCGTCTCAGGTCTCATTGCTTCAAGTTCAGAAGATCAATGATTACACTACCCTGGTTTTACCAACTACGACAGTTTTTGCGTTCCTTATTTTCTTTATGCTGGCAGCAGCATCGCGAGCCTGCTGAACCACAGGCATATCTGTACTATGGTCCTCTGAGCTTTAGGAGTTGCAATGCCTGTCATAAGTTATAACTTTAAATCTCTGCAAGAATTTCTGCGGCAAAAGAGTAAAAACCCATATCTTCCATAGTACCATGTATCAGTAAAAGTGATGGACCGTAACCTCTGTGTTCACAATCGATCTCTGCACCTTCATTCGATGCTTTCTCTATAATTGAACCTGGCATACATGAATTAACCAGAAAGATAAATATTCATCATATACGCAGATGATTTTGAAACATTCTCTTATGTGTTGTTGGAACTAGAGAACTTAATCTCTGTACTTATTAGTATTTAGAAATTAAAAATATGAAATTGTATAGTTCTTTTAATATGAGAAATAAATATTCCTTAGCTTTAACCTTTTAAATACGAAGGAGATGTATATAGCGTGAATCAAGAAAAGATTGACAAGCTTTCTGAACGCATTATTAATGATACAAATTCTGCAATGAATTGTCTAACTCTATATATTGGTCACAAGCTTGACCTTTTCAATATAATTAGGGAAACTGGTCCCATAGATTCTGAGGAACTATCTAAAAAGACTCACTATTCCGAACGATATCTACGAGAATGGTTAGAGTGTATGACAGTTAATGGCTATATAGAACACGATCCATCAACTAATAAATTCTCTTTATCTGATGAATATGCCGTAGTATTATGTGACCGTGACAATGTTGCATATACGATTCTTTTTGTTTATTGGATTCCAAGTTTATCATTGGCTTTGGACAAATTATTGGAAGCTTTCAAGACAGGTAATGGTGTTCCTTACTCTATGTATGGACCCGATATGTTGTATGCACAAGGTGAAGGAAATAGGCCCATGTTTGTAAACGATGTAGCAAAGTGGATTTCAACTATGCCGGATATAGCTGAAAAATTAAGATCAAAAGGTGGGCGTGTTCTTGATGTAGGTTGTGGAGATGGCTGGGCCAGTATTTCATTAGCTAAATCATTTCCTCTGACTAAAGTAGATGCTGTGGATGCAGATTCCCAATCTATAGAAAACGCTAAAAAAAATGTTCGTAACGAGGGCTTGGAAAATAGAATATCACTACATCATTCACTAATGGAGAAATCAGAATTTAAAGAAAAATATGATTTAGTGATGACTTTTGAATCAATACATGATATGCCATATCCAGTTGAAGCATTGCGAAAAATGAGAAAGATTGTTTCTTCCGATGGAGCAGTCTTGATAGGCGATGTTAGCATGAAAGATACACTAGAAGAAAAAAACGATTTTGCAGGGAAACTATATTATAATTTTAGTGTGTTGCTTTGTCTTCCACAATCGATGAATCATACAAATTCTGTATCGACGGGAGCTGCAATGACTAGTTCGACATTTAAGAAATATGCAATTGAATCTGGTTTTTCAAAAATTGAAGTTTTACCGATCAATCATTTTCTATGGACATTCTATCGTCTTACACTTTAATTTAAACTTCTTTAATATTTAATCAAATTCAGATGTTTTAAATCATTACATAATGATTAGCTGTCTATATTAGGCTCTTTTACAAGACTTTTTTTGATACATATTATTTATCTAGCTTTGGTAAAATGACTTCTATAACTCGAATAATTCTTATACTGTAGAGCGATTTGTGAACAAAAGTTCACTTCAACTCTGAACAGTGTCCACGTGTGCCTCAACTAAATGATACTTTATATGATAATGATACCCGGCATAACTAGAGCGAACAAAATCATAATCCAGGCATCCTATTCAATATCCATTTGTTATTGTAAGATCGGTCATCATCATCATTTTATGGTCGAAAGAAAAGTGTTTAAGATACTGCCTACCTCTTCGGGATATTGGTCCATTACTGCATGACCCGCATTCTTCATCTGTACAAGCCAAGCGCCTGGTATCTTTTCTGCAATTTTTAAAGAATTGACATAAGGTTGATATTTTATATCATCGGTTCCGGTTATAACCAAAGTGGCCTTGCCCAACTTGGCAAGTTCATCACAAGTACTACTCCATTGTGGATTGTCTTCCCAATACTTTCCTACCTTGTTTTGACTATCAGCTATTTCAGGAGGCAAACCTGGTTTCAATTGCTGTAGTGAAGTAATGTTTGCTGGAAGGTCTACTGATTCTGGATGTAGTTTGACCCAGCCTGGACCTAATGAAGCAGCAATAAGCTCTCTTAATTCATCAGTCGAAAGTGGAATGTTATTTAGAGATTTATTTACAATTTCTGATTGTAATCTTATAAATTCGGCTGGTTTGGGTGTATGATCTTTTCCGCCGCAAGAAGAGCCAACAAGGGTTAAACTGTTGACCTTGTCTGGATGCATAATTGTAAATTGTTGAGCCAAATATGATCCAAGAGATAATCCTGCAACATCTGTTTTTGAAATATTTAGCGCGTTCAACAAACCTGCAGTGTCATTTGCAAGTTGTTGATGGGTATAGGGTTGGGAGCCAACCGTCGAATTTCCAATTCCGCGTTGATCAAATGCAATCACAGAATGATTTGTAGAAATGACTGTCAAAAGTGCTGGATCCCACGCACCAAGACCATCAGAGGCTCCATTGAAAAGTACTATAGGATCACCTTTGCCAAACATCTTGTATGCGATGTCAATGTCTCCAACACGGACCTTTTTTAATGGAATATCTTGTAAATTAACCAAGTTTGAATTAGTATGGGAAGAATTTATCTGCTGAGTAGTACTTGTTTGACCATACGCAAAGTTGGTAACACCATGACGACCATCGTTAATTAATAAAGTACTTGATAAAAGCAAACTCGATAGAACTACTATGATTAAAAGATGATTTTTTCTTATCTTACTATTGCTATACATACACACATTCTCTTGAGGTAACATATAAACAAAATATGTCCTTGATGATGAGATTAAGACAATGCTCTATTTTTTAATAGGAAATTTGCATCGAGATACAAACCGTGTTCTGATCCCGATACCTTATATCAATAAGGTTAAGTTATTGTTAACTAATGGGATTATGATTGTGCAATCAAATTTGAATTTTACATTATACTGTGATTAGTCAAACTGAACCTAATTAGATTCGACCCTGAACCATGTCGTCAGGAGTTTGCGCAAATGGCTTGATCTCCAAACATGTATTTAGATAGAAAATAATGATTTATGGTTTTTCTTATACTGGTTCAATATTAAAAGAGTATAAAGTAGATCAAATGCGAATATCGATATAAACAAAACTGGCAGGACTACAGAGCTTTGGGAAACAGGTTCAAAGAAATAAAAATGAATACTTGTTAAGCCTGTTCCTAGCATTTTAAATACCGCAATAAAAATAGACTGCCCTCTTAATTCCTTTTCTCGCTTAAAAAACATCAAAACAAATAGTATTGACATCAATAGATTTTGACCAAAAGCTGCATATACTCCGTCAGTATCACCAAGAGCCATTCCGCCAGTCAGTATTATGCTGAAAGCAGAAGCTAAAGCAACTACGAAAATAGCATATAGCTTCAATGATTGAATGTTTGGAAACTCTTTCTTGTGATATTTGAAAAACTGAAAAACGATTACTACGTCTAAGCCAAACCACAGATAATTGATATATAACTGAGGCGAGGAATGAGGTAGAATAAAAGAAAAAATGAACTCCCATGAAATATTTGCACATAATGCAAAGAGTGGCATACCATACGTTTTATCTTTATAGCCTTTAGAAATGATGAAGATATAAGTAAGAATCCAAAATATCCCTCCGGATACAAGGATTATTGTTTGCATTGTTTTGTGTAGTGTTGGTATTATTATCCAAATTTAAAAGGCTTTATCTATGGTTAAGAGCAAGAATGTACATATCAAGATTCTTTTAATCAATCGCAATAGTTTCTTACAAATTTTTATGAAATAAAGAAGAAAAAAATTAGAGACAAGTTTTCTATTTTTCATTTCAATTAATTGTACGAAATTGTGTACATTGATGAGCTGATATCTTTTGGGAACTATTAGGGTATAGCTTCTTAATTTTACTTCATGTGCACTATCTTGTTATTGTGAGAATGTAGTAGAACTTCACTACCAGGAGGAATTTAATCTCCACACCCCCAGACAATTATAAAACGTCATACGTAGATTAGCAAGTATTATTGGAATTATAATACAGTGAAGTGATAATTACGACAGGTGTTTGCTATGTTAAGTAGAATGCTAACAAGGTTTGGGAAACACTTTATATTGAAATCCAATTCTGTACCTGCCTTTATTAAAGTTAGAATTGCGACCTGATCAAGGAATTCGAGTGGATAATCGTATCTGTAGATCACATTTCAATAATTTTGGTTATCTTATCTATCAACACTGTAATCTCGACTGGTTTTTGAATGAAAAGGTTTGGGTCAAAATCTTGAAATTCATTGCTACGATATTGCTTGTGAAACTGCTCACTAGAAGTCAAAAAGCATATCTTGGTTATGTTGTCAATCTTCCTGAGTTGATTATATAACTCAAAACCAGTCATTCCAGGCAACCTTAGATCAATCATTACTAAAGCATAATAACATGGTTTATATCCTGAAAGCGCAATAAATGGATCGTTATAGACGTTTGCAACAAAACCTTTTTCCTCAAGAATTATCTTAAATACAAAAGCGATGTCGGATTCGTCATCAATTATTAGTATTTTTCTTATAGTCATGATCCCGCCATACTGTGTTTATTTGTCGTCACTCTGATCAAAATTGTCCAGGGGTATAACAAATGAAAAAGTAGCGCCTTGTCTCACACTGTTATTTTTGGCCCAAATCCTACCACCATGTGCCTCAATTATGCTTTTTGAAATATATAATCCAAGGCCAATACCATGAAATGATTTAGTTGCAAACTTTGTAAATAGCTTGGAAAACATCTCGCTATCTATTCCACTCCCGTTGTCTGTTATGCTCACTTCTATCATCTCATATGACTTTTCATTAATTTGGTTCTTCGTTAGTTTAGTAGTAATCAGGATGAATCCTCTCTCACGTGGTAAAAACTTTATTGAGTTGTTTATCAAATTGGAAATAACTCGACTAATTCCGTCCTTGTGTGCAAAAATTTGTACGTCGTTCACTTCATCGTATTTAATTTCATAATTACCTTTTTCAAAATTTGATTCATAATTGTGAATATTCTCTAATATTACATCACTAATTCTAAATGTTTCTTTATTTAGGTTTAAATGGTATCCTTCCATTTTGGTTACATCGAGTATGTCTTCTGCCAGTTTTTTCAACCTTCTAGCGTTACGGCTGACGACTTCAACGAGCCCCTTTTCCTCAGAACTTGACGTGCTATTTTTTAGTATATCTATCACCCCGAGGATCGGTTGAATCGGTGTCCTCAATTCATGAGCGGCTGTATTGATAAATTCCTTATGCATTCTCTCGTTTAATTGCAATTGTTTGTACAACTCTGTTTGTCTCCATAAGCTTTCAAAAATCGAATAATAGGATAGTACGGTTGATTTGCTGTCAGAATACGTTACTAATCCGATGGCCTCAGTTATAGTATTCTTAGAATCGTCTTTTAGTTCTACTGCAAGTGAATATTTCCTGTCAATCACTACTACTGATACTTTGGTTTGCATACTGGGCTCCATGAGTCTAATTTTGATTCTGTCTGAAATTCCTTCATCTTCAAATTCGTTTATAGTCTGATAAATCAATTCATCCTCTGGGACCAGAATTCTTACATTTAAGGGGGTAGTTTCTAGTCTTTCTTTTACGATATCAAACGTCCCGGCAAATTTATGACGTCTAAAAGCATTTGGTGTTGAAAAGATTCCGACAATATCTCCCTTCGCTGATGTAATGAGGCTGTAGAATAATTTCTCGAATGTTTTAGGGTTCTGAATGATTTCTATCCCTCCATTATCTACTCCAGATTCGATATCGTGAATCCTATTTTTGATGTCAATGCCATTTTCCCATAATTCAATAAAGATTGAATGAAAATGCTCGATATATGCTGGTTCATTGGTTGTAAGAAGATTTTGATGGATTTGCCCACCCTCTGTTTTTTGTATTGTTGCAATCATTTCCTTATCTGAAACCGCAAAGTTGATAGGAGGAAGATTTTTTACATGTCTGATACTAATTCCTAGTTCTAAGAACTTGCTTACTATCTCTATATCGTTATTGTCTGCAATAGATGTGATAATCCTGATTCCCCTGTGTTGGCGAATTTTTGCATTTCCGCAAATCTGCTGATAGATTTCAAAATAATTATTATAAGCTAATCTCAATCCAGAAGGTCTAGTACACAAAATGAATTCTCTAGAGTGCGATAGGATATTTTTGCTTTTTGAAATTATATCTTCAATATTTTGAATTATTTTTATCTCTTTAAGTACTGTATTTAGATACTCTTTTGTTTCTAGTTCTGTGAAGGACGGTTGCAATCCCGTACTCCTGGCCAGTTCTGCTTTTTTCTTTTCGACTACTGAAAGGACTTTTTTTTCTATTTCTTGTACCATTTGTGCCGACCCTATACCAACTAGTAGTTTTGACTCTTCGATAGCAGAGTCTCTTATTGACTGTCTTAATTTAATTTCCTGTGAAATTGTAATAGCCGAGGAATAAAGACCAAGTGTAAATAGATATGTAGAAAGAAGGACCAATGAATGTGCAGCAACACCAAAACTTGGTTCTATTGCTGAGGTAGAAAGAGCGATCCCAACTATTGTATCGCCAAGACCAGCTAAGATAAGATAATCTCTAACTCTTGATGATTTCAATTTCTTTGCAACGATGAAAAATGCCAGACCAAATAGAATGTTTCCAGCAATAGTACCTACTCTGAATAATATGCGAAAATAGTATCGATATGCTTCGTCAACTCCAGAAAGACTTTCACCTGAAAAGAAACCCGGCATCTTTCCAATCAAATAGAGTACAAGTGGTAGTGATAGTATGATCCAAAAAGATATTGGTAAAGTGCTAATTTTCTTGTAAATATTCCGAAGTAGCATTGAAGAAGCTATCCATCTAAATATAAACCCCACTGGGAGAATTATTGAATTAAGGTAGTTATACAATTCCAGGTTCGACTGCGGGATCACAAAGAGAGCCGTTTCATCTGGTTTCGAATCGACAAATACAATTTGCCCGTCATATTTCTCTGATCCTTTGTATTGAAATGATGATCCAATAACTTGGCCCTCTGCCCTGGGCTCTTCGTAGATGATCTGAACCATTAGTAATTTTGTACTTGCATCTTCAAAAATAGAACATGCTAGGGTCAATGCAGCTAGGGCATAGAATAGGACGATGGGACTCTTAGACATGCTAGATCTATACCATGAAAAAAATTTAAAAGAGATTATGATCATAATTACTGTAGCCAGTAACGAACTGGCTGCAAATATCGATTTGGATAGGATATAGCTAGAATTACCAATAAATAACATAAATATCAGAGTTATCAAAATTCCAAACTGCGTAATAATTACAGTCCAGTGCATTAGATTGCCTAGGCGAGATCTACTCCTCAGTTCTCTACTTACCCTGTGAGCGTAGCTAAGGAGAATGAAAGATCCGATGCCATAGCAAATGACTATGGTAATGATCATCATAATATTTCCGGTTATGTGATTATAATCCAATAATTGGCGGGTCATTAACAGATCGACGATTACTGTTATTATTATCGATATTCCCATAGCTATCGGAAGCTTGGTGTTTTCAAGAAGTTTGTTTATGGGATTGATCGTCTCCGGGTCCAATAGCCGTGCTAAGAAGAAGGTTATATTAGACCTTTACCATTTTAATTTTTGATTATTGGGTTAGGACCCAAAATCATGAAAAAAATGCTAATAAAAATATCAATTTGTCCAAATTCTATGCTCTAATCAAACATTTTCTATTTTATCGGGGGATCTTGTAGATTAGTTTTGGTGATTGACAATGGGTCTATACGATTTGAAATAAGAATTCTAGCAGGCAACATTCTCTTTAGGTTTGTTCACATTGCTGATTTTTCTGATGGGGTGGCTACTAGGTTTAACCTCAAAATTGGTTGTTTTTCTCTTTTCATCAATTGAAAATAATATTCTTGATTGATATTATTTTTAACCGTTATTTTTGTCAGGATTATCTTTTGATTGATTCAAAAATACATTAAATTTGTGATGTAAATTATCTTTTCTTTTGTTGTTTTATTAAAATTTGTGTATGTGATAAGTTAATTTTCATGTCTTTGGTTGTAATGTGAGATGTATGTTCATATTTATCTTAGTAAATAGTTGCTTAAGCGTTATTAGCAAAAGATGTTGATTCAAAATGATGGAGTTGGTTTTCTTAAAGATGTGAAGAACTAGCAGGAATACAACAGAAAATAAGAATAGAGAAATTCAATTTAATAATGATGACCCGCAAAACTGTGATTTTCTTATGTAGCAAGCATGATATGTCTCGAAAATAAAATATTATTATATTTTTAGAAAAATCAGACATCATACTCTTATTATTATCCTTTCTGGTTTCTTTTGTGGACTATTTGTCATTTCATAGCAAAATACTTGACCATTTTTTTGATCTTCAGAATCTTCTATGCATACATGAAATATCTCATCTGTTTCTATTAAACCAGCAGGTATTCTAATTTGGAAGGTGTATTCACCGTCAGAACTATCGCTGTACAATGCTCCACCCAAGTCCATGTTAAATCGTCCGTAGTCTGGATATTCATGTATGTATATGTTAACAAGATCATAAAAAATACTATCTATATCGATATTTAAATCATCGACTAGAGTTATTTGCACTATGAAACTATCTTCATCAGTCAAATACTTGGGATTGATATCACTAGAAGTGATCTTTTTAGAACAATCATTTAATCCGTCATCATAGCCTTGCATAAATGCTTTAGTATGACTGCTAGGTTCCTTAGCTAGTTGTTTTATATAGTCATCTAAAATACCAGGTATCTTAGCGTCATTACAGCCATACTGGTATCCTGAATCATATCTTTCTTTATCTGTAATTGATAATGCAGTGGATATCGGAAATACCAATAACATGATCAAACTCATTGTTGTAATAAATAATGACAAATGAATTGTTCTTTTTGAAAATTTATTATTATCTTTAGACTTTTTGTTATTGCTATTTGAGAATTCTTTATTCCAAGAATTCACTTTGCTTAAAATTATATATTTAATATCAATCATATCTAATTATAAAAGATCAACAAAAAATATTTATTAATTACTAACATATGCTCATAATCTTATATTCTAATATTATTAGAATTAATAGTGTGTTATACTAGTAGATACGTTGTTACTATATTAGGATTATAAAAGAGAAGATTCTACTACCTTCATTATTACGGAGGGAATCAAGTTCATTTTGTTGGAAGTAGAAGCGATCTTAGAAGCCTATTTTCTACAAACAAATTATTCAAAATTATAGACAAAAACATTAACAGAATAACACCTGTCAATACCCAAATCAAAAGATATGTTACTATAATTACTGATTAGAATTGTATTCGAATATATAAGGCTCTTGTATTTAGTTGGCAAATTCAAAATAGTTTTTGTTCCTTATTTATGATATGAGTAGCAAAATAACCTCTCAACTTTCTGAAAAGAAAACACAAGAACATGTAGTAATTGCTATCGTAATCGCATTTGCATTGCTAACGAGTTCAATATTGCCTACAAGCGACATATTCGCAGCTAAGCCAAATGATCCTGATTAAACTGGATGTAATCCCAAAATCTATACAGATTGTTTTCCAGATGAAATCATAGTATTCGATAACCCAAGCAACAACCGCATGTTAGTTCTAGAAAGTCAACTTTCAAACGGTAACACGCCTAAGGATAGTTTAGTAGATATTGAAGTAGGTGAACTTGTTGTAGTTGGATGCAAGGGTGGAACAGTAGGTGAAGTCCCTGGAAAACCTGGAGTATGCAAAGAGTAGCTTAAATTTTAAAAGGCCTTTTCCCGGTGAATATTTTTTATAATTCTTACTAATTTCTTTAATAAATTATTCTGATATGTGAATTGTTATTATTTAGTTCCTACAATGCATACAGCTTCATTCTTAAGACTAATCGAATCTGAATTCTTGTTCATATAGTTATTTACTGCGGCTTCAGTTATTACATTCAAAATCTCTTTTCTTCTCCCTTCTGATTGACCAGATAATATTACTTGAACTGGAGATGCTGTTTCACATACAAAATTTGTAAATTCCTCTGCTGTCTTAAAGTTAAAGATCATTGTGTGTCTTTCAATAGTAACATCTTTAAATTCTGATTTGCTAAAATATTCTTCTAGTAGTTTTTCATCAGATAGACTAAATGGACCAGGCGCATTCATTGGTGGTGGCGGGTTGTTAGTTTCCTTCATTAATATCTCAAGCGGGAATGAAATAAAAGGGACCTTATCAGGAGAAGCCCAAACTGCTGCGACGAATCGTCCATCCTTTGCCAATGACTTGTGAATGTTTGATAATCCAGCTTTGACGTTGGGTAAAAACATAAGACCAAACCTACAAAGTGATGCATCAATTGTGGAAAAAGGCAGGTTAATAGTCTCTGCATCTCCTTCTCTGAAATCCATCACATCTTGTAGACCTAAAGATATAGACCTCTCCTTCGCAACTGCTAGCATTTGAGGAGATATATCTATAGCTAACACATGTCCATTTTCCCCTACTAGTTGTGCTGCTGTTATAGATGGTTCTCCTATACCAGTGGCTATATCAAGAACTTTGGAACCTTGTTTTATCCCTGCAAGTTCTATCAACCGTTTACTGAGGCTTTTGCCTGCTATCTCGGTTATATTCCACCACTTTAGCCATCCGTCTGCTACATTATTCCAGCCTTGACGTTAACCTTCCTTAAACTGATTGGGATCAAAAGTTGACATTCATCATTTCGCTCCGAATACATAGTATATAAAAATGGATCATTTAATGAAAAATTAATGGATTATGAGACGAACTACTGCTGTTAATCAATCTATAAAATTATATTAAAGCGACTAATGCAGAACCTTTAGACACAGATTCATTTCTATAAAATGGTCATAGAGATCTTTCTATAAACCCTTGGAAAATTTCACATTATTCACCACACCCTTATACTACGCGGAACTTGAACCCCACGGCCGAGCACCTTAGCATTTGTATGCTTATTCTGAACATCCTATACATTTTAATTCTGAAAACATTAAACTACTCAGGAACTATATCTGTCATTTTATATCTTACTTTCAATCAATTGTCATACAGATTAAGTGGGTGTTGCTTATGTTTATCGTAATTACATATTGTAATTTTAAATCCATGCAATCTTATTGTCGTTGAGCCTGTTGCCTGGTTTTTGCATTCCATATAGTGACACATTTCATTCTCGTGACTCATTTTAATTTATCATCTCTGACAGGATATAATATACACAGGGGACAGGAGTATGATCCAAAGATATTACTTTGTCCTTCCCTAAATATGCTGGGAAAAGTTATGTTCACCAATATATTCATGTAACTGTATTCATGGAATATGTTATTATGCTTGACGTGTATGCTAACTCGACTTTTTCTACCTGAAAGAATTTAATTAAGAAAGTTAGTTTTCTTACTGTACTGGTAACAAGGTCTAGAGTCCAACTCTATCTGATCACTAATGTCTGAAAAATTGTTTTTCATACTTGAACCGATTTCATACGTACGAGTAAATGATGTCTTATATGAAGGTGGCAAGCTTTTGGATACATGTGATTGAACCTAATGATGTTCTACCTACTCTGATTGATGCCAACCTTTTTCGAATAAAGACAAGTAGATATCTAATGTCGAACGTATATTTGTAAAAGTTGCCAAACCTATGGAATCTTCAAAATTTTCTTGTGATTCATCTTTAATATCGATTACTAGTAATAATGATTCGTCTACTATCATACTTATAACAAAAGATTGCAGGGATTTAATGAGTTTATGGTACTTGATTTGAGCAAGTTCCCCACCGTACTTATCATTTATTTTTTCATTAAAAGTGTGAGAATCTATGAGCAACCTTACCTTTATACCGAGGTTTGCTGCTTTGATTATTTGATTTATTATACCAAGTTTTTCAATCCTTTTGATCGTATTTGGCGTAGATATTGATAAAATATCTTTTTCCGCTGATTCTAATAATTTCGAAAAAAGTTTTCGAATTTCAGTTGGGTCTCTGATTGTTTCTGCAAATTCCCTCTTAATACCCAATTCAATTTCCTTTATCCTTTGTTTTGCTGGAATAGCTTTTTCCCATAGTGTATTAAAAAGAATTTGTTGTTGTTCTACAATTTCCTTTTCATTACTATAAATTAGAAATTCGGAAAGTTGCTTTTCTCTTAAATTGGGCGTTCCCATATATTCGATATTACTGACAGCTAAGGCACCTGAAAATCCTTCAAAATGACGCATTTCATCAGCGATTAATAGCATTTCCTTACAATAATGCAAATTTTCTTCTGTAATGTCTGATATATATCGTATGATGCCTCTTCTCTTTTTTAGTTCAATGAGATTCGATTTATAGAAATCATTTTCAATCAGGATGGAAGGACCAAATTTATCGGCTACGGCATCGAGGGTTTTGGCACTTGCATAAATTTTAGTCCGGCTTTCAAGAAGTTTCCTATACCGTGGATTACTTCTGTTTTCCTGGTGGGTTGTTCAATTGTAGTCTTTTCAATACTACCCAATCTGTTTAAAATACAAAATTATATAAAAAGATGATTGTTAGTGATTAGGGTGAAAGTATGGATTAATTGTTTTTTACAAACATAATCAGTTCTAAAATTAATACATGTTTGCAAGGCTGAACGAAAGAAAACCGTTAGAGTTTTTGTGGAGAATATGGCCGTCTTTTTTCCTACTATTTTAGTCTGAT
This sequence comes from Candidatus Nitrosocosmicus franklandus, assembly GCF_900696045.1. Classification (GTDB taxonomy): domain Archaea; phylum Thermoproteota; class Nitrososphaeria; order Nitrososphaerales; family Nitrososphaeraceae; genus Nitrosocosmicus; species Nitrosocosmicus franklandus_A. The sequence goes on along the minus strand of NZ_LR216287.1, from coordinate 1,126,733 downwards.
GACGTGTAGATTGGGTTCAACTTTGAACTATATCCTCAATAACCTAAGCTGTTACTATATATAGAATAACGTATTACATATTGAGCGCTAAAATACACGTTCAAAATAGGAAATTCACTGTTCATTAGGGATCATGAAATCTATACTTTAAGGAATTTAAACTCCAAATATTAGACTTCTTGTTATTAGACTCTCATATTACATCCTAATTTTTTTTATGACCTATTTGAAGAATCAAAAATCAAATATCCAATAACATATTTAATTTACTAACGTAAAACCTCTTATAAATACAAATACATCTGCGACGTTATGAATATTAAATTTGAATAATGCTCAATATTTCAATCATTCTGTTGGTTTGTTTTTAATATCCGTTTTAGCACTGTCCTTTTTATCTTCTAGTATTCTTAAACAACAAGATAAGTGACTTGCTCAACAATATATTGATGCCATAAAGTATAGAGATTTAGTAATAGATCTAGACGACGGAATTAAAACTAATGCTCAATTAACTCTGCCTGGAATTGGAGAAGGTCCATTTCCCAGAGTTCTTCTTATTCCAGGTTCTGATGTAACTGATAAGAATGGGACAGTAGGATTCATACGCCCTGATACTTCTAATCAAACAACGTCAGCTCCCACACCACTTTTGCAAATAGCTCAATATCTATCAGAAAGGGGTTTTGGAGTTCTTAGGTATGATAAGAGAGGTGTTGGTACAAATAATACAATCTTGGATCCCGATGTATGGATAAATACCTCTGCCAATAATCTAATCAATGATAGCAAGAAAGCCTTGAATGTTCTTACAAACCAGCCAGAAATAGATCCAACACGTATAAGTGTAATTGGTCATAGCGAAGGTACACTATATGCTCCAAGAGTTGCGATAGATAATTCGACAGTAGTAAATAATGTCATTCTTATGGGAACTTTAGCTCAGAATCCAGTTAAAGATTTGTACTACTATCAAGTAGTAACTTCGCCATTAGACTATGCAAAACAAGTATTAGACAAAAATAACACTGGATTAATATCGATAAAAGATCTGAGTACATATCCTCTACTAACAAAGTTCCTAGTGCCTACGTCTATTCTAAGTACTAATAATACCCAAGATATAACTAATACTTTACAAAAGAATTTTGGTACCAAATCCTATATAGACATTGAAAAAGAACTTCGATCCTTATTGATGAAAAAATATGATAATCTTACATCTTTCGATTCATCTTTTACATGCAATCTTCTTGGACCATGTCCTGTGTGGTGGCAATCAATATCTAATTTGGAACCAAATTTAAATATTATAGGTAATCTATCCAAATCCACAAATGTTCTCCTACTTAACGGAGAAAATGATTCTCAGACGCCAGTTCAACAAGCATTTTTATTACAACAAAGACTTACTGAATTAAATCATCCAGATCATACGGTGATAACCTATCCAAATCTTGGTCGTTTATTCTCTCCTTCATCAAAATGGTCTACCGGATTGGGACCTATCGAACACTATGTTTTCGCAGACCTTTATGTATGGCTTGAGGCTCACTCAGGGCTTTCGTATTCCTCTTTTGATAGCACTAGACACCAGACCACTTTCGATACAGATTCAAATTCGACTCAAGGTTGATAGACTATTCGTTCGTACATCCCATCTTTTGTTCTTTGTCTCTCAAAATAGGAATTGATTCTCCTTGTGTTATAATCCTACTGCCGCGGAAACCTTTATCCCCAAGAATGAGTGCAACGGTGCCAAAATTGTGAATAATTACATTATCTAACAGAGTTACCTTGCTATTCTGTTAGAAGCACGCAAGTATTGTTGCAAAGTTACTAAATTAATCTTCATTAATCATATTGAGAAATCATATCAAAGAATTCACAAATAGAATTAATTAAGTTTCAATTTTTGTTAATTGACCACATTTATCGTCATGATTTTAACTTGAGCTGTTGTTTAATCAGATTAGTAAAGTCTAAATCTGACATTTTTCTTTTTGCGTTGATTATAGCTGAAGCATCATTGCCGACTGTAAATCTTAGTTGCATATGATCCGAATTAATTGCTTCTAGTATGACCTTTGCCACTGCTTCTGGTGGTGATGCTTCTGGATTATTGACCATCGATTCAAAATAGTTTTTTATCTTTTGAGTCATTGAATAATAGGGTGATTTTTGATCTAAGGCTTTTTTAGCCAAGACACTCGAATTCATAATGTTGGTTTTGATAAAGCCCGGTTCTATTAGAATCATCCTAATTCCAAAAGGCTCTAATTCGTAGGACATTGATTCACTTAAACCCTCCAATGCAAACTTTGTACTATTATAGGCCGATAACATAGGAACACCTGCTTGCCCTCCAACTGAACCTATATTCACTATTGTACCGCCACCTTTCTGATTTCTCATTATGGGTAGAACTGTCTGTGTTACTCTTATAATTCCAAAAAAGTTAGTTTCAAATTGTGCCTTTATTTCTTCAATAGATAAATCCTCCAAAGCTCCAAAAATACCGTATCCTGCATTGTTCACCAGAACATCAATTCTCTTGCCCTCTTCAACTATTTTATCTATTGCGTTCTTAACTGTGGCATCATCATTGACATCAAGCTGAATGACTTGTAACTGTAATCCTTCTTTCTTTGTTGTTTCCATTATGTTTTCGGATTTTTCAATATTGCGCATAGTAGCAAATGTGAAAAATCCATTTCTGGCCAAGAGTAGTGCAGTTTCATATCCAATTCCACTAGAACTACCCGTTACAACTGCAACTTTATTTTCTTTTATATGCATTAAAAACATAAGGAAGATGTTATATAAATTAGTGATTCACAATAGAAAATAGTATATTGTTGGTTGTTTTCAAGAATGAATTATTGAAGATATAATATTGATATAAATATATTATGGACCCATTATCACTAGGAACTTAATCCCATCCATCAAAATGATGTTGCTAAATGTGGTTATAATATTATAAATTATAGGAATTTGAATTTTTACCTAGTTAATTGTCAAATTAATTTTAGAATCTATTTAGTCATGAAATTTAATTTTTTTTCTAAGGAATTACTTAAATGATTTTACCTTAGTTGGAAATACGTAAATTATTACCAATATGAGGTTACTCTAATTATTTTATTTATAGGATGTTATATTAAGAATTTCATGAGTTCAAATATTGACTGGAATGACGTCATAAAAAAGGAAGCAAGAGGGTTGAACAATGCTGATTTTGGAGGAGTTCAGGGTGTATCAAATGGATATGTATTGATCCAAAGAGGATTAATTGATCTCCAAGTGTTTGGTATTCCTCAAGAAAAGTAGAGTTTTGATGGAAGTATCTTGAGATTTGGTGTTTGTGAAGATAAAGCTTTAAGCAAGTATCAGGGAGAGTCTACTGAAACTCTTTCACAAGCAGGAGAATCAGCTACATCCACCTTTTATGAACAAGGGGCTCCATTAAAAGAGAAAGATAAAGACACCTTAATTACAATCATCTTAGGTTGATGAGAACTCTGTATGCTAAAAGGACAAATGAAGATGGACTTGATGGGTATAGCCTTGCTGTGGCTGGCGGTTGACACCATGAATTATAGCAAATTCCTTTCTTCAGTATATTGATTCTGTGTCTTAATGAGGATAGGTACTCTTGAGCATTGAACTATGCCCCCACGCGCTCAGACTAAGTGATAATATATTTGATAAAGATATTATCCTGCACAAAATTTTTCATTTTTTCAGATCCCGACTATAATTAATTCTTGTTTCTATTCGATCTTGAATTTTCTTATTCTTACAGGAAACATGGGTTACAGTTAATGGTGTTGGACTTGCATTCGATGAAGTCTCTAACTTAAATAGGATTACTTATTCTCCAAAACATGATCAAAAATTCAATGTTCTTTACACTAACGACAATGTTTTTGGTGGTGGTAGCATTTTCTGGTATATTGTCTTCAGTTATATCGGTACAAGCACAGAGTAACAACATAACAACAGCAGGAACCATTGACCAATTGATATCAAATCCAACTGAGCAAGACCGTGAATCATCATTAGAACCACAATTTAAAGCTGAAATCCTTATTCCAACGCATTACAATAATGGTACTAGTATAGAACAGGAAAAGTATAACGCATTATTTAATGAATTAGTTAAGGAATTTGGTGCAGTATCTGAAAACAACTCTACAATAAACGGTTATTGGATTAATCCACAAGATAATAAAGCCTACGTTGATAAAAACAAAGTGTACTGGATAATAGTACCAGATACAGAAGAAAATAGACAATACTTCGCTAATCTAAAAAGCAAATTAGAGTCATTGTTTGATCAGGAATCTATATTAATTTACTTTACACCAGTACTGAGTTTATTGTCAAAGTGATAACTGTAAATTGTAAATCTATTCCTACATTGATATCAATATTTTTTATTTGAATTTCAGCATAATCTAGGATTTATCTGGATATAGTTAATTGTTTTACGAAACCCTATTAATACTGGTAACTTAATCCCCGCGAGTCCAAACTAAATGCGACTGTCTCGTAGTAATAATGGTAGTAGATCAATACGCGATTATTACAATTTTTCCAAATATTCATTCCAAATTAGCAGTGCATTCTACCGAATCCATCCTCTTCAATGTAATAGAGCAACTATACTCTTGATCCCTTTATGATTTTTATATCTTAAAGACAATGAATCTTCATGAGTAACGCAGGCACTAGTGGTAGCAGCTCGTTTAAGGATAAAATTCCTCGTAATCATATAGAAATTTTCCTTTACCGCGCCCCTACGAAAAACCATGATGCAATGATGGAGGTCAACAGGAAATCTAGAGATTTCTTTATGAAGCACGGAGCTTCTAGCTTTGAGGTGTTTTCTCTTGAAAATAGAGAGAACATAATGGAATTTGTGAATCTGTCAAAAACCATTTCTGCTTCTGAGGAGGAAGAAGTATGGCTTGAGATTCAATCTTACAGAGATGCAGAACATGTAAAAGAATTTTCAAAAAGCATGGAAGGCGACACAAGTATTGAATCACTTTATAAAGAATTTACGCAATTAATAACTCCAGGTTCGGTAGTGTCATTTGGTGGATTTAATAAATTAGTACAGGTATCTTTTGATTCGTAACCAAAACAGAATGATCAAATCAGTGACATTATAAGAAATAACTTATTTTTTGATGGTATTCATTTTTCATAGAATCAACATCTATAACTCCACAATTGAGAACACCATATACCATATATACACTGATACTAAACATGGTAGTAGAATGAACTATAAGGTTTGTCTATCAGGATTAATATAAACAAATCTATCTTTTTAAATCCTCCCTTTCAACCATTTGTCATACAGATTAAGTGAATTTTGTTTATGTTTATCACAATTATATATTGTAATTTTAAATCCATACAATCTTATTGTCGTTGAGCCTGTTGCCTGGTTTTTGCATTCCATATATTGACACATTTCATTCTCGTAACTCATTTCAAGGCCTCATCTCTTACTAACAGGATCTAATATACACTCATGTTTTTTTGTTTTGATAGCATTCTTCATCACGCAAAAATTGATAGCATTTTTACATTTCAATTATTTTTCTGTCTCTACGTAGTTATCATGTCATTGCAGCAGTATTTATATTTGGTTAATTCAATAGTAATGCCAATATTTGCTCGAGTAAACAGTTCTTTGGTATGTATGCGTAGTCATTTCATTTCCTCTTTTATTTTCATACTTTGGAATAGACTTGCTCATTTCCATGTCCTAGATTCTTGTGATTCTATATCCTTTGTCTATGAAATAATTTATGACCATATGTCTAATAGTGGTACGTTGCATCATCATCATCAATTGAATATGATCTGAAATAACTATGTAAATTCATTCAACTCTGAGCTGCACTTCTAAGCTAGGAAAGTTTCTCTACTTCGGAATAATGTACAAAAAAGATTTTATTTAACCTTGACCCATCCCCACGGTGTTTTCAACTCAACCTACATATTTGATATCCACGACGATAGTAACTTTTTCACTCTTGAATGGTTAATTATACTTGATCGGTCTACTACAAATTTTCTGTCCGTGTTAAATACAGCGATAAGGATGTCATTTGACTTTATAAATACTTTCACCTTTAGTAAATCTAAATTTGATAAAAATATTATTTTTAGAATTTTAAAATGTGTATAGCAACTATCCAATTAATTATATGATGTTTTAATTGTATTCACCATACAACGATGCAGATGGTTCAGAAACTACTTATTGTGAATGACATAGCGATATTCGCATTGTTAATCCTGTTTGTAATAGGTTTTCTGTCATATGATTATGATCTGTTTGGAATGAGTGAATCTATCATACCACTACCTAAAGAATACAAAATTTACTTTGAATTTATCCCTTGGCTTGTGTTTTTATTACTATCTATAGATCTTTTGATCAAATATCTATATGTAGGCAAGGATTTGAGATATTTTTTAAAAAAGTATTGGTTAGATTAAGAAAATATGTCTTCAATAGAGATATTCTTAAATAACTAATTACTACATACAGTCAAATGTTAGAAAATATTTTGATTTCGTCTAAGAATTCTATCAAATCTCATTATATTATTTTCATATTCTTTGGAGTTTTTATGATTGGAAACACCGTATTCAATGCAGATACGTCCAGTGATGGTAATGAGATTAGTAACAATAATAACAATAGCAACAATGCATTTGCACAAACCTCTGAATTTAGACAAGATATTGGTGGAAAATATACAAATCCTAAATATGGTATAATAGAATTTGAAATTCCTGTTGACTGGTTTGCGACAGAAAGTATGAATGGTGATAATGGAATTGTTCTCACTATGATTCCAGGGACAACCGAAGAATTCTTCACACGATTAAATACTCTTCCCGACAATGAAACACTGCCTATACTGAACCTTGTTGTGCAAGATAAGATAGATCTTAGAGAACGACAGCTGTCATCTTCCATGTCTGGATCCTCATCGTCTTTCTCTTCCGAGTGCACAGAATTAATCTCTAATTCAACATCCACAATAAATGGTAAACTATTTCAAATTTCAACAATGAAGTGCTCAATGGCTGATAAAGAACCGATAGCCGAAAGTATCGACTTTGGTCATCATGAAATAACTAAATCTTACAAATATGATTCACCTACCACAATGTATATCCTACAATTGGTATTATCTAGTGACTATTCATCAAATAAAATGATAATTGAATCATACTTATCTAAATTCGAACCAGTCATCGATAATGCAATTCAAACATTAAGGATAAATTAACAAACAGGGATTGTGATTTGGTTATTTATTACTGGTATAGTAGAATCATTGGTTGATTCCATTCACCTTCGAAGCATATCTCCATGTTCTCAGAATTTACCTTTGTTATAGTAAATCCTCGATAATGCTATATTGTGTTTGATTTACTCGAAGAATTCGTCCCACACTGAAGCGAGTAGAGCCGGGTCCTACTATCACTATCACTATCCTGATATCGCTAGAAACCCCTCCAATAGAAGAAATTAGCATAGTTTCGTCATGAGATTGGTTCATTTTAGAAAAGTTATCTATTTTTGAATGATTATCTATCGGTTAAGATGGATTTTGTTCAAATAAACTTGACTGAGCCAAAATATTTGTTTTATATATATTCTTATTAATGTATGATATAATATATGCTTCAGCAATCAAAAGATTGTAAAGCTTTTCTCTTACTGGAAAATTGATGATTTCTTTATATACTTTTCAAGCACGAAATAAATGTGTCGCATGCGACACAAATGTTTAATTAATTATCCTTAATAGATCTATACCACGAAACATTTATAAATGATCAAAATTTTAGATACCCAATTCTTACCGTACCACAGTATATCCGTTTGAGTTTGATTTTCCTCTGGGTTTTATGATTGTAATAATGGTCTATGCTAGAGTTTGCATCCCCAAACGGGTAGTTAGTACTACATATTCCAATCGGTAATCCTCATAATATCTATGACAAGTCTACTTGCTCAAAAAGCATGATTTTCTATCCTGTTTACAGTGGGGCAGAAGAAGTGGGTTTTTCTTTCTTCTTCTTCTTCTTCCTATACCCCTCTTAGAATAAATTTTTGAAACTAGATAATGATATGGTTTGGCATGTTCCTCTCCTTCTACATCTAGTATCCGCTTGAGCATTACCATCATCACTACCACCATCGCCATGACCACCACTAAAATCACTATCATCAACTAACTTGGTTATCGTTTTCTAATAGATCTTGATACCATTTTTCTTTTTTATACGCTAGAACTAAAATATCATATTGACCCTAATCCCTGCTGCCATCACTAAAGACTACCTTTGTATTTCTGCTCTTTTGTATTCTCCTTGATTAATTCTAAAAGTACTAGAATATTAGAGTATTGCAACTAGTTAGCAAATCCCATATATTTTTTTTCTAATATTAAAGATATGAATAATAAAACACAAAATATTCATAAAAACACAAACAAAAACAAAATGCTTGTAGCATCAATTGCAATGGTGGTCGCTTTGGCTCTATTATCCAGTCCATTGGTAGCCATGGATAATGATGCTCTTGCAACAAACAAGAAGGGAAATAAAGCAAAACAATCGATAGAACAATCACAGTCATCAAACCAAAATGGTCTGTGTGTTTCAGGTGCTAGTACATTCTTCTCATGCAACAACGCTAGCTTCCAGCATCAGTTCAACAGTGGAAACAACGCTTTAGCACAATCCGGACAAGGTGGAAACTCTGCAGAACAAAGCATTAGCCAATCTCAATCTTCTAACCAGGGAAGCATAGTAGTTTCTGGTGGAGATACAGTAGGTTCTGGTAACAACATTAACGTTCAAAGCCAAACAAACACCGGTAGCAACGCAGCAGCACAAAGCTAACCTAAATCTTCTTTTTTTAAAATCGTAAACGTTTTGATTAACCTGGAAATCAGAAAGATGAGATAACTCCCTTAGATATATTATGTTCTTTATAAGAATTTATGAATGAAGGAGAAGAGGGATTAGATACTGATAATTCTTCATATCTTTATGTAGCTTTAACCACAGACATACCAAGAGGATTATCAAAGAGCTTTTCTATTAGAACCGATGGAAAAAAAATTACTGAAATAGCCATTTTTAATCTCGAGGGAACCTATTACGCGATTTCTAATTCATGTGCACACAAAGGGGGACCACTAAGTAAAGGATTCATTAAAGGAGAAATGGTAACTTGTCCATGGCATGGATGGAAATATTCTATCAAGACTGGTAAATCTCCCCATAAAGGAGGAGATAGTGTTAATTCTTATCCTATTAAAATAAAAAATGATAAAATCTATGTAAGTTCTATCCCTTCTAACGTTGGAAAAAGATTATTTCAACCTCATAAAGCCTATCTGAAACTAAAGGATTCGGTAGATGATTATTTATTGCATAAATCCAGTGATAGTATTCTCCCAGTAGATGATAAAAAAGTAAGAATTCTTGGAATATCTACTACCAACGCAAACGATAAGATAGCTCCACGTCAAAGTACATCAGAAGATGCATTACTCTTTGCTTTGGAATACGCAAAGAAAACACTAAAAGCAGAAACGGTTTTGATTAAACTTCGAGAATTAGAATTTAATCACTGTGAGGGATACTATTCAAAGAATGCTAACGCCTGTATTTTTCCCTGTTCCATTTCAGAAAGAGATCGCGAAGATCAGATGATCCAAATTTATGAAAAAGTAATACTTTGGGCTGATATAGTTTTGATTGCCACACCAATAAGATGGGGTAGCGCGAGTTCGTTATATTACAAGATGATTCAAAGAATGAATTGTATTCAAAATCAAATAATTACTAATAATAGATATCTGATAAGAGATAAGGTGGCTGCATTCATAATTACAGGAGGTCAGGATAATGTTCAGCATGTTGCAGGAGAACTATTTTCATTCTGGTCTCAAATGGGCTTTGTGTTTGGCAAATTCCCCTTTGCAGGATGGACAAGAGGATGGTATGCTGAGGATACAGAAAATAATTACGATTCGATGACTTCTAGTCTTGCTATGAATAACAATACCATAGGGGAAAACAAAATCTCCAAGATGAGTAATGATTTGATAAACACAATTAAGGGTGCCTTCGAAATTGCATTGCTCTTAAAACAAAATAGATATGATCAAAAAGTTTTGTATACTAAAAATGAGGATTAAATGTTTGGTATATACAGCTTTTTTGTTAATAGGGATATAGACCGATTTATTGTACTTACAAGTTGTTCCTCTGAATTGACTTGTTTACTTGATCGGATACACCTTCATCGAATTATGATCTCTTGTTTGTTGCTCTAGCTTGTTCATATTAGTTAATGTTCAGTATTTCCAAAATTAAATACATAAAGGGATTACTAAAACTAGCGTGTGAGTGTAAGGACGTCTTTTTATGACCATTATAAATTTTTACACGAAGGTGTACTAATTTTAGCAGGTGTATAAAAATACCCTGGAAGAGAGATGTTACTAGTTGTTCTAGTTAGTCCTTCAAATCAAAAAGACTAGTATCGGAATTTATTAGTCGATAGGTGTTTATTCCAGTTCTCAATCTCTACATCAAATCCTTTAATTGTTCTTCAAAGTGTTCGTCGGTAAGCCCATCTGGTTTAAGAAATGTCCAGGTCGTTGTGCTACCGTGACCATTATTGATTATCCTAACATATACTATCCATGATAGGCCTCCGCCTTCAAATAAATGGTCTAGTATTCCTAGTTCTCTGTCCTTCGCTACTATTTTTAATCTAGCATTTCCTGCTATTATGTGATCAAAAGAGTACCATTCATTCATATCTCTGACGACGTTACTGATTGCACCGCCAATCTCCAAATTCTTTGCATTTTCAAAAAAATTAAAGACCATGTCCTTACTTTTATGCGATAACATGACCTTCACTATGGTTTTTTTTTGGCTCTAATTGAATTGTAGAACTCATTTCATTCATTACCTATGTATATTACATAAGTATCACTTACCCACTGAGGGGTAATGGTGAAGGAAAATCGAAAGCACCATTATGAACAAGAACTATGTTGAACAGCTAACTAATTTAGGATTGACACGCGGTGAAGCGAGAGTGTATTTAGCAATGATACAAATTGGACCATCAAGAGTAGGAAAAATTGTAGAAATATCTGGTGTATCTCAATCCAAGGTTTACAATGTGCTAGAACGTCTTATTCTAAAAGGACTGGCAAGTTACAACATACAAGATAATATCAAACACTTGCGGTCATTGGCACCATCACAGTTAGGTGAGTATATTCAGAAAAAAGAAGATGAATTAAGAAAACAGAAAGAAGGAATAACCAAGATCATTAATGATTTATCCAAGAATGTATATGCAACAAAGAGAAGCACATCTGAAATATTTCTAGGAGCGAGGTCATTGCGTTCGGCATACATGACCTTGTTAGGTAATGCAAAGAAAGGAGATATACTCAGATATTTTTATCCATATCTTGATACTCATGAGAATGCTTCACCTTTTTATTCCCGATTCTACAAATATCAAAAATCAAAACGACTGGTTGAGAGAGGAATCGTCAGCTCAGAATTTAGAAACTCGCAGTATTTCAAGGAAATTCCCAAGGATGTAAAGCTGCGTCATGTAGATTTTCCATTACCGGGAACCATTGACATCTTTACCAATAAACTGCTTATAATAGACTGGAAAACGATAACTGGTGTTCTAATAACGTCTAGTGAAATAGCAGGTATTTTTGTAGACTATTTTGACAGTATATGGAAAATAGCCCAGAGATAACTTTCGATTTTAGATGTTTGAATTAGTTATTCTTTACCTCGCTAGTTTCTTATTATTTTGTTAAATTCATAATGAGTGTTTCTATTACGTCAAAGTGACTAATAGGTGCGTACTATTTGTTTTTTTTCAACAATAATGTAATAAAGTTCTATCAGAAAAAAGATCTACAAAACATGAACATCAAATATCAATGAACGTGTTGAATAACTTGAATTGGAACGCCTAGCGGAGCTTCTTTTTATACTTGCAAGCATGGATAGACTAACACTACTTTCTGAAATACACAATATGAGATTAAAATCGAGTCATCTTACTTCAAAGTTGTCAGCTACTCCTCAGGAAACTTCAAAACACCTGATGTGTTTACGCAACGCAAAATTAATAGAAAAGGACTCTGAAGGTTTTTTTGGTCTCACTACATTTGGTAAGAACGTTGTAAATCTTGTACCCTCATTTGTCTTTCATGCTCAGAATAGAGAATATTTTTTATCGCATGACATATCTTCTCTTCCGTTAGAATTCATTGAGCGTTTGGGTGAGATGCAAAAAGCTGAACATGTCGATAATGTGGGCTCGGTTTTTGCACATTTGCAACAGGTTGTTCAGAGTGCAGAGAAGTACATATGGCTCATGGCAGATCATCGACTAGGCAATCAGGAATACGTTACCAAAAGTGGAAGGCTTGACATTAATTCTATGATGACATGGAGAGTAATTCTTCCTGCTAACAGCAACATCAATTGGGCAGAAGTCCGCAAAAGTGCCGGAATTCATAAGGGCAGAATTGAATACCGTATGATAGACGATTCTGAAAATATCAAAATAGGTATAGTCATGAATGAGAAAATATCAGAAGTGGTATTCCCAGACACTGTGGGAAAAATTGACTTTAATGGTGGTTTCAGAAGTGATAATGCTTTGTTTCATCAATGGTGTAAGGATCTGTTCATCTACCATTGGACCATGAAGGAAAGAAGTGTGGAAATTTGAGAGGCAGAAGCGTACAAAATAGAATAGTGTTTAACATATAATTTGCCACTATATAACAATAAATGGACACTTTCTCGTCAAAAAATTATCAGTTTATGTGCTAAGCATTACTTAACCTATCTCTAGTTGTAATTTTCAAAAGTAGTTCTATCACAAGAAAATAATCATGATGGCGTCAACAAAGTAGTTGATTTTAAACACTTCCGTTGAAGAGATCTAATAAATGAAAATATAATAGTAATCTCAATGATTAATAAAATAATTACAGATGACACTACAAACATAGGAGAACTACAGACAGAAACTAGTCCACCTATGTTCTCATATTGTGTATCAGATAAGAATGTAGAACAATCGACATCGCAGTTTGATGGATGTAGTATAGAACCAATTACTTCCAACAATTCAACAGAACCGAGTTCCGATACGTGGTTACACTGCCAAAAAGATCATCACAAATCGTTTCCACCACATTAAGGAGTAGCAAAATTATGTCAATTTCGGAAATTAGATATATGATGACTTTAACTGGAGGTATCCTAATTGTTATTCTTAGCACTAGCGCAACTGATTCTCTTGCTCAAAGTGAGTCGACAACTTCTATGTTGGATCAAAGAACTAATGTAACCGAGGCCACCTTCACAGCAACTACAACCTTCAATCTACAACCATTGTTTGTGGAGCAAGGCAAAATTACAGGACAGAGAGTACTTGGTGTTGTACCTCAACCTCAAATAGAAACCAGCTTTATGACCAATACGAGTTTCAGAAATGGTACGACGTCTCCTGTTGTAAACGCAGTAAATATCGGTACAACTACAATCACACTTAATGCTGACGGAATATTTCACGGTGAAGGAAAGGGGTTGCTGCGATCCCAGGGTACTGGTTTTGCAAGCTAGACCAGTAAAACTATAGGCAATTTCGCTCAAGGGAAAATTTTGGTCCGTGGTGTAACATTCTGGAGCACCCCTCCATCATCATTATCGACATCCGGGGGTGGCCTTGAATTTTTGAACGGTGTCATAGGGCTCTTCAACATGGAAATTGATAGTCGTGGAAATTTATCAGTTACAGAATGGAAGTGGAATACTTAGAATCAAACTGAAAGTGTTGACTGGAAAATATACATACTTTTCTCCTATTATGGAAATTGAAATCCTTTTTTTTCAATCTTAATTCGCAGTATTCTGTGGAAAATATTACAGTCTTGAGATATGTTTTGATCCCTAAATAAAGAGGTACCTCTTAAAATAATAATAAAAGATACGAAAAGATGTATAATATGATTATTTTATTGCATTATATATTTAAATAAAAGTACTATTATACGATATTAGTAAATTCAATAAGATACTTTTTCCTTTGTTCGAATATATTTGTATTCTTTTCCGGAACATGATAATGGAGATAATCTTTGTCAAACTTGTGTGCGAGACTTTTAGGAATTAAATATTTTGTCTTTTGTATGTTGATTTGGGTTGACGGTATAAGTTCGAAAAATGTTACTAGTGAGTCTTTTTCAATAACATCTCTCTTTTCATCTTTGGCATTCTTTATCTATAGATGAGTTGGACAATCAATATCTCTATCGCGATAATCTCAAATAGCATCATTTCTTTTGGCAAAACAATGTATTAAAGGCACCAATATTACTCTACAATAATTCCGAGGATCAATATTATCTATTATTTGTTAAAAATATTCGAATCATATCAAATACTATTGACGGCTTCTCTGAAAATGGTGCATGCCCTGTATTTTCTATGATTTGAAGATTACTATTTTTAAATATCTCTTTAAATTGTTTGGAATGTGTAACCGGAATTACGTTATCAATAGCACCCCATATAATTAGGGCTGGTATATTGTCAATACTTTGTAACTCCGAAATTTCGATATGCTTTTTTGTACTATTTTCAAAAGCTGATTCAAATGCGTGTTTTGCCCCCGTCAGTTTAATTCTCTTTATAAAGCCATCAATGAGAGTAGAATTGAGGAGCGTCGGATTTCCGAGCATCTTTTCGAACACGCTCTTAACATTTTCAAAGGATGGGTTTAATGCAGCGTTTAGGTATTGTTCCAGTATAGGGGTTGGTTCATTTAGCATTCCCGAGGAATCTATGAGAACGAGTTTCTCTATTAGGTCTTGGTCGTCTATGGCTGCTTTTGCGGCTATATATCCGCCCAGTGAATGGCCTATTATTGTTGTTTTGTAATTATCATCACCCTCACCATCACTATCGATACTATCATTTTTCCAAATTCGTTTACAAGCAATGACGTCTGTAATGAATTTGCTAAAGTTCTCAATAGTGTATTCTAGTGTTACTGGCTTATCACTACTACCAAATCCTAAAAGATCAACAGCCACTATTGGATAAAAATATCTTGATAAAGCATCAGGGATATCTCCCCATCTATCTGAGGATGAACCTAGACCATGGATAAATAAGATTTTTTTCTTTTTCGAACTCCTGTATTTTTCAGATTTCAGGTACCTTATCTGGAAACCATTTAGCATCACTTTGTTCTCCTGCACTTCAATCTTACCTTGTGGTATGTTATGCTTTCTGGTACTTTAACTATTTGAGTGAGAATTGGAGGCAAAAATAGCAATAACTGTGATCTGATGTGGTCATCAAGAGATACATAGCATGAATACATCATAGAATTCAGTTGTAACTAGTTCTAATTCAGAATGGTTGAAGCGACAAATCATGTGCTATACATAGTGAAAGCTTTCATATCGACTAGATCTCTCAGTGATAAAAATTATCTGAAAATGGTATTATAATTAAAATTATAAATCCGACTTTTTTAGAATATGATCAAATTCCCTTTGGACTAACCATAAAACACCGATCTTAAATTACATGTTGTTTGTTCTGCCATCCTTTTTTCTTCCACTACCTTTTTTGATTAGATTTGTCTCTTCAATTACTATATTCATATATCGTCTAATTTCGTTATCATCTAACATTGTAGAAGCGATTCCTGTTCTTTTTTCCAAAATTCCTGCATGCTGACGGATCAATTTTACAACGTTTCGTGTCATTTCTGCATTCTCCTCTGCATTACTTAAAGTTTCAAGTAGGTTATACTCTTTTACATATTTTCTGACTAATCGACGTAATTCTGCATCGTGAGATACTGACAACGCTACAGCATATATTCCCATAGTAAAAAGAAAAGATGCAAACACGATAAAAGCACGTTGGATTGCTCCAAAGGGTGGAAACGAGTTATTTGTTATCCAGTTGTTGGTTGTTGGAGAAATTAGGAGGGTTGCTAATGCTGCTATAATTAAATAGTTAATAATAGGCGAAGATGCGATTTGTCGTTTTAGCGTTTTAGCCACTAAAATATATGCATATGCTATTACAAAATCAGCTGCAATCCATCCTGCGGTACCAATTATCCTGAAAATAAGGAACCTTTCCTCCATATACACAAATTCGCTTCCTGTTGCCTTTAAAAATTGAGGACCAAACACACCTGTTAAAAAAAACACAGGTGGCAAAATTATAAGTATCCAAAATATTTTTTTTCCGATCTGATCCCTAAAGTAACGAAGGAAAAATGCGACAGCAACTGTTTCTGCGATAGCAATTGCAGTAACTTGTGGGACAAGAAATCCGTAGAGGTGAATCACAAGTTCTGTATTACTTAATTGTCTGTGTGCCATGGAATTACTAGCAGGGTAATCTGGATCTATCGTCGGAGGTCTTGAAACGACCAGTTGCTTTATATCTAATGTGATTGCAACAGTAGTACTGATACAAAGAAGTACCGATGATATCCCAAAAGCCAGTATCATAATATTTTGTCGTTTTTTGACACTCAAACTGAACCATGACAAAAATTTGTATGCGCGAAAACCAAAGAATAAGATGGATACCGTACTTGTGAGGAGAAGTAGAATTAACAGGTAAGTACTATATTGTGAAAATAACGTCATTTCAACAATTAGGATTACAAAGATGACCAAAAGCGTATAAAGAAAAATAGGAGTTGCTTTGTAAAGCCGATTAAAAAACGAAGGCGCCTCGAGGGTTTTGCGCAATGCAATCATATAATCTCTCAGTGCATATAGACAGGCAAAAAATACGAGGATACTCATTATGACAAACATTATTAAACCAAAAGAAGAAGTAAGAGGCTTTCCTAAAACATCAAAAAAGGTGCCAAAGATGACATCGGTTATGATTACTCCCCAAGCGATAAACGTCATTAAATACGTTTTTTTGTTGATGATGCTTGTAGTGACAATCAATGGCAATATTGTTCTTCACACTTCATTCCATGTATTTGGTTTTAACCTTTTCGGAAGTTTTAATAGTTAGATTATCAATCGTTTTGTTCAAATAATTTTAAATGTTACAATATTTCTTTTATATTTCATTTATGACAAGATGTATATGATCAATGAACTATTGAATAACCATTTTATTTCAGAAATGTAATAAATGAAAGTTTGAATGGTCTCAGATAGGTTTTTGATACTTTAGATCGCCTAAGATAACATTTGTTCTTTGTTTATGCAATTCAAATTCTGTCAGAGAGTGAATAGTAATTATAGTGAAACATCGTTAACAATGCATCAAATTTATTACATTATATCTATGGGGCGGAGGAAAATAGAGCACATCATTATCACCGGCTCTGTTCATTTAACGATAAACCTATAGCTTGAAGATGTCCTATTTCTTTTATGATTAGCAGAAACAGAACACCTTCAAGGTATGTGTATTATGGCTTACATTTGTACTTTTCAGGTTTATCTTTAAGAAAAGCCTCGGAAAGATTGTCTCAGATGTATAAAAGAAACCATGTCTCCATCTGGAATTGGATTCAAAAATACAGGCCTCAAAAATTGAAAGCATCAAGAAGAAGAATTCTAGAATATATTGTAGACGAGACAATGTTGAAGGTAGGGTCAGAATACATCTGGCTTTGGGTGGCGATAGAGCCTGCAAACAGACAGATCCTCGCACTTTCTATATCCAAAGAGAGAAACATGTTTGTTGCAGAAAGATATCTTTCTAATTTGATCAAAGTTCATGGAAAGCACCCAGTTTCTACAGATGGTGGGACTTGGTATCCCATGGCTTGTCAGTTTCTCAAACTCGATCACCATATTCATTCCTCTTACGAGAAAAGTGTAATCGAAAGAACGATGCAATATATCAAGGATAGAACCGAAAGTTTCGATGACTATTTTCCTTGCAGAGTAAAGAATTGTAAGTTGAAGCATGTACACAATTGGTTGCGGTTATTTATTGACTATCATAACAGAGAAATAAAACATGTTAACTGAACAGAGCCTTATCACCTATCACCCCATTTGATAATCGATATTTCCTTTATCTGATGATTTGCCTCTTCATGTAGATGTACTGTACCCTCCCATTTCTTATAATTTTTGATATTTTACTCAAAATATTATTCAATTCACGTAATTTTTCAAACGGCCATAAATGTTTGATTACAATCTATATTGAATGACTTTTTTTGTATTCTCTTTGAAAATGCCTATATGTTCTCTTTTTCCTCTGATGTGTTATGATAATCTACTCCAAGGATCCTTTTACTGCTAGAAATCCAACATGCCTAACCTTTTATAGGATCTTTTCATCATTCTAATGTGGTTATATTTTAGTTTCAAACATTCTTGGTATTTTGTTGATCTTGTTCGAACACAAATCTTCCTCCATATTTTTTTTCAAGTAAGTGTAGTAGTACTCTATCATCTTCTTCTATTTGTCCATCTTGTAATTTAGTTTCGTCTGTGTTTTTGTCAGTAGCTGACATAACGGGAGATTGTCCAATATCATGGAAAAAGTGTTCAAATCCTGCGGGCCTAAACATCATTAACAAAATCCCTCTTTGTTCTCCGACTTTCTTATATGAATGAGGTATATTTTTTTCAAGCCTAAACGGTTTATCATCTTCTCCAAATGATTTCTTTATTTCTTGATCACCATATCTAAATACAAACTTGCCTTCTATGACGCATATTGTCACGTCTTCCTTGCTATGTTCATGTAATTCTATTTCTTTCTCAGGACCGGCCGGAAAAGTTAATTCTATCAATGAATATTTGTTATCTGTCATATCTCCTGTAACCAATATCTTTATGTCAACTCCAAAAAGACCAATTTTCTCGCCTAGACCAATATTATTCTTGTTCTTGTCATTAATGTGATAAATGTCATTTTTGAAATGATTTACATTCAATACAAATAATTATCATTATCTAAATAATAATGTATCTATTTATGAGATTGGATTATTTAATTGAAGTTATTTGGTGAAATAAATATATTGTTTGTTGGAAAATTATCATAATCTTGTCTATCTTCAATTTTTCGTATTATATTGTATTGAACTCATATATCTCTTTAAAACCATGCTATTACGTAGAATGTGATCTTCGGTTAGGAACTAAATTTATAAAAAATCCATTAGAGGTTAGCGTCTTAAATTCCTGAAATTTGGTCCAGTCAGTTCCTCCGTATTCGATGGTATGTTCATTGTCAAAACTGCGATTTTTACTGAATCTAGATACGAGCTTTAAAACTACTTCTTGTTTGATTTCCTGCCCCTTCTTTCTTTTATGTATTCAAAGAAGAGTGATGACAACCCTCCTGCAAATCCTGCTCCTATTAATGTGATCATTGATCCATAAGCTGCCCAAAAGGTTTTCAGTTCTTCTTGAAATGTTGGGGGTTCAACTACGTCTACTGTAAAGTTCCCGTTTTTGATTTCATATCCTTTGGTGTCTATAATTATGGGATATTCGTTATTAAAATCAATTAAGTTTGATGGAAAATTTGATCCAAATGAAATATTGGCTGTAATTGGAATAGTATATGTCCCTATTTTGGCATCTTTTGGAACACTAATTTCGATTTGAACTGGTTCAGTAGTTGAACCTCCAATTGTGGAATTTGTAAGATTATCGTTTTTGTTTTTCATGACAATATTGAGAGATGTATAATTTGAAAAGTCATAGAGATCGGTGATGGCAGATATTTTTCCACTGCTCGACAAAATTTGTAGGCCTATTGTTTTTGTTTCGCCTTTTTTTAGAGTAATTTCCTCTGGTGATGTTAACACTCTAAAGGAATCAGCAGGGATATTTATCCAATTGGTGAGATCAATACCCAATGTCCCATCACTAAATGATACAAGATCATAAAACATCATTCTATAGGATGAATCGACAGAAATCTTGTTCATATCAAGTGAAAGGATTACATAGTTGTTGTCGTTTTCAAAACTCGTATATCCACTTTGGTTTTGCACCAAATCCAATATCTTATACTTTCCCAAAGATGAATACTCTAGTAACAATTTATTCCATTTCTGCAACTTTATGGAACCGGTATTATTGATCCATTGAATTTCTAACTGATAATCCACTCCCTCTTTACCAGTTGACGAGTCCTTGTCGCCATCTATCAAAATACCATATGCCACTGAGGAAATATTCTTAATGTCCTTAGACCTTAGAAAATTGTCCCCAATCCATATTGTGGAATTTAATCGATCCATTTTTTCAAAAAATGCCACTCGCTGTATGTCTAATGCTGAGGTTAAAGTTGAATTCACTAATCTGTTTTGAATCCATTGACCTGTTTCCAAGTCTATTATCCGTGCATCACTTAAATCGTCCATAATTTCCTTTCTGGGAAAATCTGAATAAACAAAGATTGTAGATTCTAAAGCGTAACTTAGTGATAGATAAGTAATTACCAAAACTGTTCCAGCTAAAATAATATTTTTAGACGTGCCTCCTCCTTCTCCTCCTCTCCACGTATCTCTTCTCATCTCATCAGCATAAGACCTATCAAAAAGCTATTTGTTTGTTGCTTGAAAAACAACCGCAATTTGCATCTAAAATCCTCATAGAGAGCAAAACAATATGCTGAATGTATTGGGATCAAAAGTAAGTGTTATTGACATGCATTTTGAATAGTCTTTTCTTGATTCTACTGAAAGATTAAAGACTCGGACAATAGTTTTTGTAACTCTTCTGTCCAAGATCACGATCAGCACATCTTCCATCCTTGACGCCATAAATAAAAACTAAAATTAATGACCCCCATAATAGAAAACATGCTTTTTCGGGATATTGTTATGTTGGTGATTGTCTCTACATCATTAATTATAGGAAGCAGTTTCTTTGTACGCGATTCAGTTTATGGT
This sequence comes from Candidatus Nitrosocosmicus franklandus, assembly GCF_900696045.1. Taxonomy (GTDB): domain Archaea; phylum Thermoproteota; class Nitrososphaeria; order Nitrososphaerales; family Nitrososphaeraceae; genus Nitrosocosmicus; species Nitrosocosmicus franklandus_A. Next base: position 1,105,663 of record NZ_LR216287.1, on the reverse strand, counting down.
CTATCCTTGCAAGATAATTGCTGCAGGCCTCTGCTTTTATCACCGATGGCCTCATCAGGCGACAATCTTTACATCGTATGGCCCGATAATAAGACAGGAAATTGGGAGATATTTTTTACTAAAAGTGAAAATGGTGGAGACACCTTCAAGACACCAATTAATATTAGTAACAATCCTTCTTTTTCTGCCAATGTTTCTATACTGGCTCATGAGAATCATGTATCTATTACTTGGTGGGACAATCAGACTGGAACGATTGAGCCATTCGTAAGGTCAAGTCATGATTTTGGAGATACCTTCAATGAGCCGCTGATGCTAAATATTTCTTCAATCGGATAAGTGGTACTTCACCGATATCGGCAGAAAATCATAACCAATCCTCTCTTTCTATATCTCTCTAATTTCTTGTTATTGAACAAAGCCATCGGAATTGGATCTGTGGTGGATTCATTTAAAATTAGGAATTCGCGATGAGGGGTAATAAAATGGAAATATTTTAATTTTATACAGGTTATCAAGTTCTTGATAAAAGAACACAAAAATTATATTTTGTATATTTGATGCCTAAAAGATCGATATTTGCAACGGAATCTTGCTATTCCAAGGAGCTCTATTTTATGACTGAATTCGATCTATTTTAATAGGTGCGAAGATAATCTAATAGATAAATAAATGAGTTAGACCCCTATCCTTTGATAGTTGTATAATAGGATAAAGACCATTTTGTATTCATTATTCTTCTTCTTTGTTGCAGGATTATGTGAGATAGGGGGAGGATATTTAGTTTGGTTATGGTTGCGCGAAAGCCATAGTTGGATATTTGGTGTATTAGGCGGTCTTGTGCTATTTATGTATGGGGTGGTTCCAACATTTCAAAAAACACATTTCCATAGAACATATGCTGCATATGGGGGAATTTTTATTGTAATGGCTTTATGCTGGGGGTATCTGTTTGAGGACTTTGTTCCGGATATTTACGACATAACTGGAACAATTGTTGCTGCTATAGGCGTTATCGTTATTTTTTATTATCCCCGTAAAGAGGATGAAAAAATTGGAATCGGTACTTCCGACTAACTCTTTCGTTATTTTTCTTTTTTCCACTATTGGACTGTTTTTGATTGCTGCAATAGCTGAAATAGGAGGTGGATACCTTGTATGGCATTGGCTAAGAGATAAAAAGACTTTAACGGTTGGACTTTTAGGAAGCATCATACTAGTTCTGTATGGAATAATTCAAACTTTTCAACCATCGAATTTTGGAAGAGTATATGCAGCTTATGGAGGAATCTTTGTAATGATGGCGATCGTCTGGGGATTGATCTTAGATAAGAAGAGACCGGATAGATTTGAAATAGTCGGTGGCTTTATAGTGCTATTAGGTGCATTAATAATATTTTATGCGCCTCGATAGTAACCATACTACTTACAAATCGATTTATTTGTAGATATGATTACATATTCTTTTACCTCATGACCTCGCATCGAAAATGACTTTCAAATTAAATTTCGAGTGTCAAAATTTGTATCTACGTATATGTCATTATGGAAGTCATATTTCTAATAGCATGGTTTAGATTCAACCTCAAACATATTTCCAAAAGTTCAGGTTAAATCAATTCTGGGATTTTTTAATTACTATGAAGATTTCTAGTAGACAGTAAAGCTCTTTTATTCTCTTTAGCTCTCTCTCTATAAACTGCATGCTGTTACTATCTTCTGTAAAATTCATTATTTCTTTATAGTTAACGTCTCTGAATACTTGTGGGTTTATCAGCTAATCTTTATTATTTTTAGCTAATTTTTCTCCTTGAATGCAGATTGAACACTTTTAACAAATTTCTTAGAATCTGTAACCCATCCAAAAACTCCGCCCTGCATCTTTATCTGTTTAATTGCAGCCTTATAGTTGCCATAGTCAGTAGCACCGGTTCCATCCTTTAGCAATGTACACCAGTAGCCAAAATCATTAGCTTCTCTCATAATAGTGTGAACACATACGTCAGCTGTGATCCCAGCTATTACCAGATGGGTAATTCCCATATTCCTTAATATCAACGGCAGATTGCTTTGCCCAAACGCCCCCTTTCCTGCTTTGTCAATTACATATTCCCCTTGTATTGGATATAGTTCCCTTACAATGTCCCAGTTTTTTTCACCCCTTATCAGTAACCTGCCAAGACCACCAACTGGCGTATCGCCTATGCCCACACCATCTCCAATGATTTTACTCCGTAGTACTTTATTGTATGGCGCATCGGAAAGATCTGGTAGATGACCCTCTCTGGTGTGTATTACTCTGATATCGGTTTTATTCCGTATTACATCCAAGACACTTCGTATAGGTTTGATTGGTGCCGAGGTTAAACTCAAATCATACTTCATGACGTCAACATAACCCTTTGGGCCGCAGAAATCAATTTGCATGTCTATACTGATAAATGCTGTTCTAGCCGAATCAAACTCCACATATGCTGTATCACCAAATCTAGGACAATCCTCTACTTCAACCTTAAATAACTTTCCTTTGGGAGGTCCATACAGCCAGGTTGGAAATTTAAAGGTGTGTGTTCTGCTAAATTCCTCATAGTCTTTTTCCAGTTGTGTTAACATTTCATTTTGTGTTTTAGTAACATTATTCCTTTTAATTATCTTCATCGATTGACGACTAGTCTTTTGTTTGTTCTTGAGTTTTGCAAGGCTACTGTTATTGTTCAAATAGTTTTTTGACTTTCTTTTACCTCCTATCCTAGTACTCTCAAATAACTTATACTTTCTAGTTGTCATATAGAATGTAATTTCTTCCCTCGATTATATTTTTTGTTGAAGCAAAGTAAATCTAAGCAGCTAAAGCAATCTTGGTTGATAACATTATTTTTGAAGTTTGTAGGTTGATGTTGTTGTTGATGCTAATGTTGATGATGTTATTACCGTTGTAATAAGATCATTTATTGTTTCTAAACTGTTGAGTGTAATTCTTTGCAGTTTTTTATATGTAATGTAATTGCTGTTAAAGGTGAATATTGCTAGTTTGTTAATCTTGTCGTGATCAGGAATGAAAAAATTATCTTTAAAGACTTTAATTCGTAAATTATCGCTATTTGAATCAATAACGTTCGACTAGGAGAGTTTTGCTTGCTCCATTACAAAGTAAAAGAAATTGAATTACAATTGCTGTAACCACTTTCATAAATCTTTTTTATCTTTTCCTAGTAAGAATGAATTAGCGAATGTCTTCCAAATTGTTCATAGGATGCTCGGGTTGGAATTATGGTGATTCGCCTGAAAAAGGCGGATGGCTAAACATATTTTATCCTGATAGCAAAACGCGAAAACTCAACTACTATTCACAGTTCTTCAATACAGTTGAGATGGATGCTACATTTTACAATAGATTCTATCAACATATGACCCAAGACTTATTTGTTGGAATTGCAAGGACAACCCCACCAGAATTTAAGATTTCAGTTAAAGTTCCAGAAATGATAACTCATGATAAGAGATTGGATATAAATAAAGGCGTATTGAGCGATTTGCAGACATTCCTTGACAAGATATCTCCATTGAAAAATTCCGATAAACTAGGAGCAATAATTATCCAGTTACCTCCTAGCTTTACAGTTACTGAATCTAATAAACTGGAAGAATTTCTTAAGGTATTGAGGAATAATTCTGATATTGAAAATTATAATTATTTTGCAATTGAATTTAGACACACGTCTTGGGATACCGAGGGTGTATTAGAATTGCTTCAGCATTATGATGTTGCCTCAGTTTTGACCGATTCCCCTACGGAAGAAAATTTAGGATTTCTATCTAATGAAAATAACATAACTTCTAGATCAACTAGCGTAGTTAGATTACACGGCAGAAATACTGCTCAAGGTCACTATTGGTATAATTATCTATACTCTCAGAGGGAACTAGAGCCTTGGGTTGAAAAAATCGAGAAAATGAATCAAAAAACAGATACCATTTTCGTGTATTTTAATAATCATTATGGTGGTAAAGCACTAATAAACGCATTACAATTTAAAGAAATGATTAATGATAAACCTCTGCCTGAAAATGAAAGAAAGGTGCTGGAAAAAGCCAAGAAATACTTGTCAAATAGTCTAATTGACCAGTAATTATTAGTCAACATGCTCTTTTCATATCGATCCTAATAGCACCAAAACATCAAATCATTAGTCAGATTAATCCGAAAATTCGTATCTCATTACTTTGATACAATGACAATTCCAAATAATTGAATAACAATTATTTATCAAATTTCGATATAACAGATTATTGCGTTCACCTTTGATTCTTATCCTCACTCTCTAATCATCCTCATCATCCTCATCATCATATTCTTTGTCATAATTAGTTACTACACATACCATCTGAATCCATAGATAGTAAAAAACGCCAAAAGAATGACATGATTAGATCCTATTCTTATAACGAACAATAAATCTATCCAAATTATGATCAACTTTGTTATTCATCTTTAACGATTAGAGTAATGGAACAGAGAAGAGAGGAGTAGCAGTTGTTATAGTTGGTTAGAGCTAAAAGATGCTGTTCTCTTTGAATTTATTTCTCAAATTATTTGAGTTATTAATCTGGCTGTCAGGGAAAATCATAATACTCTTACCCTGATTCAACATTTCAGATGAATATTTTTTACTTTGTCCGTCTCACTAAATATATTGTTTGATTTGTCTACTAATAGTTTTAGTTATCCATTTACTAAACAGCATTTTATACTATACAAAAAGGTTACAAGCCAATACAATGATCCTGATGTCCTACAATATGTTAATCTTCTTGTACCAGAAAGAATTAGAAAAAATATCAAAACGCAACTTAAAACAGAAGACATATTTGAAGTTGTAAATTTCAATAATTATGGATACGGTGATTTCCACAGCACTAATAATCTTGATATCCGCAATGATTCGACTGATAAAGAAGGCGATGAAGTTTGCAATGTTAAGCACGATTCTTCTTCTACTTCTTTTTCCCCTTCATTTTTAGACTCTTTAAAGGAATTGATGGTCTGGTTTAAGAAGGACTTTATGAGATGGGTTGACAAAAACCCCTCTTGTGATAACTGTGGTCGCCAATTAACTTTGGAGTATATTCCTGGTAATACCTGGAAGATAAGGGGAATTGAAAATTATTATTGTTCATTTTGCAATGCTGTATTTTCATTCCCTCGGTATGGTAAAATCAAGGAAATTGCTGACAATAGGATGGGAAAATGTAGTGAATGGACATTTCTATTTGGGGCTATATTGAACTCTTTTTCCATTAAAACACGAATTGTACATGATTTCTTGGATCATTGTTGGAATGAATCTTTTATAGGGGGTCGGTGGGTTCATATAGATTCAACTTTGGCATTTCCCATATCCTTCGATCATCCTTCATATTATGAAAAGAATTGGAACAAGAAATACATTTTTGTACTTGCTTTTTCTGAATCAAATTTGGAAGACGTTACAATTTCATATACTATGGAATGGAATCAAGTTCTAAACCGCCGATCCAAATTAAAACAAACCCAATTAGAGAAATTCAAAAAATTTTATCAACAAATATCTTTGAAATAATGTTTATTGTGGAAGAAGATTGATAGGTTAGTAAATTGATAAAAATAGCATTGTAAGTTCTTAAATACAAGAGTATGATTTCTCTTTCCAATTAGCTCTGCAATAGTCTATCAAATTCTCCTGTTATTATTTTGGAATTAGGGGAAAGAAGCTTTACCCATTCCTCGTAGCCTTGTTGACATTCTTTATCATTGGCCATTTTTTCTACAAATTCATCCCTGTGTTTCTTATCCTTATACGACATTATGGTTATCCATACGTCTTCATCACTTGAACTCAATGAAACTATCTTTGAAATATTTTCGAATCCTTCCCAACTAGTATTTACTGCAAGTCTAAATAACTCGTAATATATCCCATCTTTTTTAAACATTTCAGATGCCTTTTTTTCAAGTGCCGTTAATGCTTCGTAGTTACTTTTTGGTGATCGTGAGATCATGAATTCTGAATAACTATTGTTTTTGTTATTTTCTTGTTGATTATTAATCATGTTGTAATTCAAGATTTATTTTATTAAATCAATAAAAAGGATAACTCCCCAAGGGGAGGTTTATTAATAAGAAAAAAAATTGTTAATTACTCTGCCAAAGCCAAAGCGAAATAAAATGGAATTATATCATGATATACTCAAAGGTATTTTAGATGAACTAGTTGACAGTGAGAGTGGTAGTGGTGATGGTAAAGTAAAACCTACTCGAGTGCAGCTTAGGAGTAATCTTGCATATGATAAACTTGTAAAGTATCTAGATGAGTTAGAGGACAATAAAATGATTATAAAGGATCCACTCCAAATAACTCCAAAAGGAAGAGACTTTGTAAGGGATTTTGACCGGATCGCTTCTTTTTTGACGGAAATGGGTATAAGATACTTTGATTCATCGACAGCAGTGGGGTTGAGAAATTAACAATGAGTGGAAAGAATAATGATGATTATCGTCCATTTGCATTTGTTGACGATCTAGAACAAAACAGACATATAGTCTTGTTATATGATGACCAAAAATATGCCTTTTGGATAATAGCTAGGTATTTTTTAAATGGTCTCACGAAAGGTGAGTCATGTATTTTTTTTACTTCTGATGATCCAGATGAAATTGAAAAAAGACTAAACTACGAAGGTATCGATGTAAGATATTACAAAAATAATAACATGCTCCGTGTCTATACCATTGAAAGATCCGATGATAATAAACGTGAAACTTTGAGCACGCTTATGCACATAAGAAAAGATGCCACCATAGGAATGAAACCACCATTTAGATTCGCGGGTAGAACGATAACAGATACAGAAACAATGGAGGGTATGAGGATGGGTATTATTTTGGAAGAAGTTGGGCATAAAAATTTTGATAGTTTTGATAACTCGCAATTATGTCTTTATGATATCTCTAAAATAGAAAAATCTATGAGACCGCAATGGATCCATGATCTTTTGAAAGCACATCATTGTGTTATCTATGCATCAGAACCCGATAAAGCAGTAGCATTTGATACTATTCTAATTGAGGATATAGAAACCTGAAAGAATTTAAAAATAAGTGTACTGTCAAAACCTTTTTGAATTCTTAGTTGTTGAACAGAATCGGTAGTTTTTCTGTTGTCGGCTATATTGAATATTGAAACGTATTCCCACGGCAGAGCGCAGTGCAATGGTATTTTTGTCATGTTATATTTGTATGCGCAAATTAATTCTAAAAGTACTAGAATATTAGAGTATTGCAACTAGTTAGCAAATCCCATATATTTTTTTTCTAATATTAAAGATATGAATAATAAAACACAAAATATTCATAAAAACACAAACAAAAACAAAATGCTTGTAGCATCAATTGCAATGGTGGTCGCTTTGGCTCTATTATCCAGTCCATTGGTAGCCATGGATAATGATGCTCTTGCAACAAACAAGAAGGGAAATAAAGCAAAACAATCGATAGAACAATCACAGTCATCAAACCAAAATGGTCTGTGTGTTTCAGGTGCTAGTACATTCTTCTCATGCAACAACGCTAGCTTCCAGCATCAGTTCAACAGTGGAAACAACGCTTTAGCACAATCCGGACAAGGTGGAAACTCTGCAGAACAAAGCATTAGCCAATCTCAATCTTCTAACCAGGGGAGCATAGTAGTTTCTGGTGGAGATACAGTAGGTTCTGGTAACAACATTAACGTTCAAAGCCAAACAAACACCGGTAGTAACGCAGCAGCACAAAGTTAAGTTCAAGACCCCTTTTCTTTTTGTTTTGCATACGTATTTTCAATTTGATTGACGAAAATAATTAGGTATATTAATTATTAATCTCCATTTTTCATTGTTATCATGAATTGATCTCTGATTGTGACATGTATATCTAATAATATACTTGATTTACGATATTTGGTAGAAAAAAGCTTTATTTGTTATTCTGTTCTAGAACTTTTTAAGTAATCAACACATTATCACAACAAATGCTCATTAAAAACCAATTGCTCATAACTAAGAGATTCCTGTTATGAGTAACATTATTTGCTAATATAATTTATTTGACATAATTAAGGACCTTGGGTTGTATTTCAATCTATATGAAGATGAAAATTATTACTCTTTGTTCGAGAATATCTTTATATTACAACATTACTTAATTTCGTCCTCCAAAATCTGAGGAGCTTTCTATTTTATCTTATCGTAAATTAATGCTGTTGTTGTAGTCAAAGTTGATATTGAATTTTTTTCGACTTCCTATGGGTTATACAATAATCGTCGCGAGAAAAATTTACATACTTGTAAAGTCTCGAGGATATTCAAAATGAAATTAGAAAGTTTTCTATTCTTCTTGTAATGTTTTTATGCTGGGTGAAAGGATGTGTTTGCAACTTCTATTTGTTAGTTAAACAAAACTTCTTCAGAATTGTATAAATTGCTATTACTGTTTTTATTATCTTGTAACCTCTAATTTATCTATTTGTAGCATGTTTTCCATTATATAACGTGTCAAAGAATTTTGAAAAAAGTGGTATATCTAGAGATATTCCCTCAGTTGAACTGCCCTCTTCGGAATCACTAGGTGCATTGGAACCTGTAGCTTTTTTTAATGATGCCATGCCAACCGGGGTGACAGTTTCTCATACAGGACGCATTTTTGTAAACTTTCCAAAATGGGGAGACGATGTCAAGTTTACAGTTTCAGAAATTGTAGATGGTCGGCCTATTGCTTATCCTAATGAATCAATAAATGAAGTGGATCAGGAAGACCAGGCGTCAAAACTAGTCTCTGTTCAGTCAGTAGTTGTGGATCCTGTTGATCGATTGTGGATTCTCGATACTGGAAGTCCTCTATTCAAACCTACAGAATACGGTGGACCAAAATTGATCTGTGTAAATCTTGATACCAACAAGGTAACAAAAAAAATTCTATTTCCTCAAACAATTGCTCAACCAACAACCTACCTTAATGATATTCGCTTTGATTTGCGAAGGGGAAACGACGGAATGGCATTTATTACAGATTCTTCTATGGAAGGGTCTAATGCAATCATAGTAGTTGATCTCCATACAGGAGAATGCTGGCGTCGACTTAATGAGCACCCTTCCACTAAACCCGAAGATCTTGGAACGTTTCTTCCTCTTGTAGAAGGAAGACCATTTTTAGAGCGTCAACCTGACGGAACAGTAAAACAGGGTGCAAGTATGGGTGCTGACGGTATTGCTATAAATTCGGATGGTTCCAGGCTATACTATTGTCCACTAGGAAGTCGCAAATTGTACAGTGTGGCCATAGATGCACTTGTTGACCGCAATATTTCCGAAGAAGAGGTTGCAAACACAGTACAAAATCATGGAGATAGGGGAGGTGCGTCGGACGGTCTGGAATCGGATGCTGAAGGAAACATATATTCAACAAATTATGAGCATAATGCAATTCTTCGACTTAGATATTCGGATAATTTGTGGGAGACTCTTGTATACGATCCTCGTCTATTATGGCCTGATACACTTTCCCTTGCAAACGATGGATATCTGTATGTTACTGCTAATCAACTACACCGTCAAGGACGCTATAATAAAGGAAAAGACATTCGTGTAAAGCCCTATACTCTGTTCCGTATACGGGTAAATGCACAACCAGTGATGTTAAAATAGATTATCCTTGAAGTAAAAATTCTTATTTTTGTTAAATATTGGTAAGTAATTGCATGTGTGCTTGTTTGCTTCTCATATAGTAAGAATTAATTGACTATATTGCGAAGAATGCTGTTAGCCCTGTAATCATAAATAGAATGAAAAGAAAACAGTAGAACAGACTTTCCTGTTATAGGGAACTAATTCATACCAATGCAAGTAAGAATACCTATTTATTTACAGCAGATATCTAAACCTTAAACTAGTCAGTTGAATTAGAAAAGATGGATATAAACACCTAATAGAGTTTAATCCTTGTTTGTAAATTACAATACTATTAGGTGCTTGGAACGAGTACTATGTATACAAAAACAACCACGCTCAAAAGAATGATTATCGAAGCTGTAAAATAAATCGTCTTGTTATCTGGTAGATATGTTTGTGTCATTATTGATTTGTTTGTATTGAGATAGTTCTTCAGTGCAAACAGTATTAATACAATCGCCAACGATATGGTACTAATTCCAATCCAATCAGAACCTTGGTCTATTGAAGACATAGTTGTGTGTAGCTTTATTTCAGACTCGCCTAGTAAATATTGTTGCCCTATGCTTCGAAACTCTGTCAGAAAAAAACTAAATTTTGCTATTATGAATCAAGACCTATTAATGCAATACTGGTTCTTACCCAAGACAAAAATGTCCTTTCATTAGCAAGATACTGCTGTGAGCGATCAGTTCTTTCTTGTTTGTCATTGTTGTCGTCTATCACGTTACTTTGTGTCTCACAAAACTATTGTAGTATATATTATGAGCTCATTCATCAATGTATACAACGGAGATCAAAAAAATTTAATTGAATTTTATATGCATACATACTTGTTTTGGATCATCGATGTTTCCTGATCTTGATCTCTACATGGCTAAACCAAATGCTCTCTTATATGGTAATGATCATTTATACATCATGTGATAATTGGAATATCCTTTGTATTGTGGTAGAATGAAAAATTTGCGAATGCATATAAACTTTAATATTTTTATTTTACAAAAGTAATTGTATTGACTTTGAGCAATTCACCCTCTGTATATTATGATGCATTAGTTATAGGCGCAGGCCACAACGGGTTGACTTGTGCTTGTTATCTTGCAAAGGCGGGACTAAAAGTCTTGGTTTTAGAGGATTACAAATCAATAGGTGGAATGACACTAACCGAAGAGATAACTTTACCTGGTTTTAAATCCGATATTCATGCCTTTGGATATTCTCTTGCAACTGTGTCTCCTGTTCCCGATGAATTGAATCTCAAAAGTCATGGTTTTGAATTAATTTATCCTGAAGTATCAATATCACATCTATTTCCAAATAACCATGGATATATTACGATGTACAAGTCTCTCGAAAAAACATTAGAAAGCATTAGAAAATATTCTGAAAGAGATGCCCAGTCTTGGAAGAAAATATTTGATGAATACATGAGAAATCGAGATTCAATTGTATCAATGATTAATTCCCCACCGATTAATCCCTTAATAGAGGACTCAAGAAGTGATTCATCGGAAAAAAAAGTTACAACCGAGGCACTGGAAGTTGTTGGAGACAAGTATCGTCATAAAACTCAGTCAATGCGTTCATGGTGTAATGAGAATTTTGAATCTGACGAAGTTAAAGCATTATTTGGTAGTTTTGCTTCTTTCGTTGGTCTATCTCCGGATGATGCAGGCGGCGGTGAACTGTGCTATTTGTTTTCCTCCATCATGCAAGATGGGGGTAATAATGTGGTTAAAGGTGGATTTGTGAATCTACCTATGGCACTGGCCAATTATCTGCAATCAAAAGGGGGGCAAATAATGACTAGCTCTCGGGTCAAAAAAATATTGATAGAAAACGGACAAGCGGTAGGTGTAGAACTTGCAGATGGAAAAATAATAGGGGCAAGAAAATTGATTGCTTCTAGCACTGACCCGTCAACACTGATTCTAAATCTTATAGGCGAAGATTATATCGATCCGCATTTGGCAAAAAGTATTAGGCGGATGGAATGGGGTGATGCCATATTTGGAATATATCTGGCTTTGAATGGACCGCTAGAATACAAATCAGGACAAGAAATTCTCTCCAAAACACCCCAAATTCACATATCTCCTCCAGGATTAGAGTTTTTCTCAAAAATATATTATGAATGTAGAAGTGGTAAGCCACCTTCAAATCCTCTTTCTATCATGAGTAATGACTCGATGATGGACCCAACAAGAGTTGTCACGAACGAAAAAAACTTTAACCAACATCACCTGATTAAATTCCTTGTCTTAAGCGTGCCCTATAAAATTAAGAATGTTGAAAGTGAAACAGGAAAGGAAAATGAATGGGAGAGTTTCAAAGATATGTATGCAGATCAAATTATCAATACCATAAATCAAAACTACATGCCAAACCTAACTAATAGTGTTTTAAGGAAAACTATTTACTCTCCAGTAGATTATGAAAAAAAACCAATTAATTCTATTAGGGGTACACTAGCTTCTGGTGCAATTTTGCCATATCAATCAGGCTGGATGCGTCCAGTTCCACAATTAAGTAATTATAAAGTACCTTCTGTTAGTAATGTATACTTATGTGGATCAGCAAGTCATCCCGGACCTGGAGTATCAATGGCCCCTGGAAGGAATGCAGCACGAGTAATTCTTCAAGATTTGGGAATAGATTTAAGAAATATTTTTGCCATGTTGTGAGTAGATAAAGATTAAGATAGTTATAGACTTGGATAATGTTCTAATAGCTATGAATATCCTAGCAGAAAATTGAACTGTCAGTAATCACAGTAATGGTATCACAATAAGAAATGTAATTGTAATAATGACCAGAATCGTTAGACAAGGCTCCTCCTCCTCCTCCTCATCAGCAATATCAACTACTACCATTACCATTACCAGTTCAAACGAACCAAGATCTTCATCTATAGTCCAAAATACAACCGAGTCATTGATCGTTAGTCACCTGAATATGAAGATCATTAGTAGTTATTCCAGCTCGTATAGAGAATGATTGGTGGGAATATTCGGGAATCAATTACTTGCTACGAACCATTAGGTTGATGCAGCAATCTTATACTCGTATGCTTCAAGCGTAAATATTAATGACGCACTCCAACCGTTAATTACTTCATTTGAATATTGCAAAGCAAGGTTACCGTATATTTGATGAAACAACTTATCCATTCTCTTCTTAACACTGGTTATTTTGTATTGCAGATAACGATTGGGCATTTCTCAATATAGAAAGAAAACAATTCATAATATCTTATACAATATATAAGAAAATTATTTCTTTTATACACCACCGTAGACGGTTAGGTAGGTAACTTTTCCTCACATCTGATTACTGACCTTGCGATCATCTATCTTTCTTCATATATGACAGCATAAACTAATAGAATAATTATCCATACATTTCTCTATCAATAAATTCCATTTTGTAATTATATTCCACTTTTTTATGCTTTTGAGAAGAATGTCAAATATAGACAAATACATGTTTAATAGTGAATAATATGAATTTCAATACAAAATTGATGTTAACTGCAGCTATAGTAGCTGGAGTTTTATCCGTTGGACTACTGACCTACAATCAAAATCAGCAAACAAGTGCACAATCTAGTGGTTTTGCAGGGTTAGATAACATTCCTGGATTTAATATATTTAAAGATGCTGTTAAAGATAAGAACATTATACCCTCAAAGACAAGCAATGATTATCTGGATATAGACAAAGCTGTTGTCGGAAAAACTGCAAAAGAAGTTCAAGCTGTTTTACAAACTCATGGACATATTCCAAAAGATGGTAGTGGCGGGGCATTTGGATATGGTATATTAACAACACAGGGATTGAACGCTATTATGGTAAGCACCACACATAAAGGTGTATTGGATAGCGAAGATCAAAAGAATGCTAACGATCCAAGGTGGCACAATCACTATGTGTCATTAGAAGATGTGCCAGACGATCCCTGTGGAACTAATCCAGCTGTAACTTCTATAACCTTCCAATCTCCAGGTGAAGTGGTTGTATCCAAGGATAAGGCAGTGATGTCAAACCTTCCAGCTAAGTTTAAGGGAACTAACGCATTAAATGGAAACCCGCTTACCCTTAATCCGGGAACCAATGTACAGAATGTAGTTTCATTCGTATTAGAGCCGTTCTTCGATAACCAGGGTGACCTAGAAGCTGTATGTGTTAAAGACATTAGACCAGCAGACAAGGTAATAAAGAACTAGGCCCGTAATTTTTGAAATCCTGGGATCCTAGAATTTATTCACATCCACCATTTTTTTTGATTGATATAAAGCACTCAGATTTGGTAAAAGGATATTGATAGATGACTGATTAATTTTAGCTTTGTGCAATAATTTGTGAAGTATGGCTCAACACTATAATGATCATATCTACACGAATTACTCTCAACTTTAAGAATAAAATTAAGAGTTTCAGGAAAATGAATTATTTTTCTGCAATAAACCGCCAAAACATGCAATTAACTTGATGAAGAAATCAAATTCCATCAATTAACCCATATCGGTTAAGTTGACAATGATGTATTTCTCTGGTATCAGAACGGATCAATTAAGCTATTATTGATTATGTCTCATAAGTCTGAGAACTGAATGGATTTCTTGAGAAGTTTGTCTATTCTATCTTTTATGTAGTTAGAATATTTCTTCATATAGCGATATTAAATGCACTCGCGAAGAATATTTAATCTCATTCTTTCTTTTATACTTTTTAGGATCTATTCTCATAGCCACTGAATTCTCGTGTTGGTAATTATTATTATTAGATTGTGTTTATCAAGAAACTAAAACTAAGATATTTTAGAATCGCTCTTTGATCTGTAAATGATTTCAGGTCTATCTTTCTCTAAATAAAAAGGCTCCAAATATAGATACTGATGATTTCCCAGTGTGTCACAATAGTGGGATGATCTTTTCTATACTGGCTAGTTGCGAGTGATGATTTTGAAGTTGCCTAATTTTGATCGCATGCAGGAGCATCATCATACCAAATAAATATATTCGCATATACCATATCCTAATGAATTAAACTATATGCTTATTATATAATGTTCTACACTGTTGCGTAGTCTATCGATGGATGAAAGAGATGGTTTTTTTAGACTAACAAACAACGATTTACTTAATCAAGAATCATTTTCATCCAAATCATCAAATATTATTAATCTCTAGGGTGTAAAACTGGATCATAGAATTAACCATGTTATTATGTGCACTAGAGTCTTACAGTTAGTATTACAATCTGCTTAGTCTTCGATTGAATTTACCATGCTATTATAATTTACCATTTGTATCTAATTATAGGTCAGGTAAGTAGGACATTCATAGATTATATTGCGGTTGATTTTCCAGACTGACGATAAAACATGGGCTATAATTCTTGACAACTTTGTATATAATGCTTGAAAATTGAGGTTGATTAATTTTACCATCATTGATTTATTGTACGTATATTATACATAATTTATGATAGAGGAAAAATCCTTATCAAAAATCATGGATGGTGGTATTAAATGTATATCACAAGAGAAAACAACAACCGGACAACTATTAGCTGGTAATATTTCTAAAGGAGGTTCAAATACCGTTGGTAATTGATGATGCAAAGATGCATGAATTCATAGGAAAAGTAGTCAATGAGTGGGGTGCAGCTGAAGGCGCATTAATAACCTTTATCGGTGATAGACTAGGGTTATTCAAAGCTATGGCTGAATCGAAAAGTGGATTAACATACGACGAATTAGCAAAAAAGACTGGTACGCATCCACGAATAATTAAAGAATGGCTGGCCGCTCAAGCAGCTGGTGGCTATGTTACCTATGATAGTACTAGTGATACCTATACACTTCCTGAAGAGTATGCTGTGGCTCTTACAGATGAGAACAGCCCTGTATATGTGGCAGGATTTTATCAATCATTAGTTAGCCTGTTTAAAGACGAAGAAAAAATTATCGAGGCATTTAAAACCGGTAAGGGATTAGGTTGGGGAGATCATCATCATTATTTGTATGAAGGTACGGAGCGTTTCTTTAAACCCAATTATGTGGCTAACCTTATCAGTAATTGGATTCCATCTCTAGATTCGGTTGAAGACAAGCTCAAAAAAGGAGGGGCCAAGGTAGCAGATGTAGGATGTGGCCATGGTGTATCCACAATATTGATGGCCAGAGCATACCCGAATTCAAGCTTTATAGGATTTGACTTTCACAAACCCTCGATAGAAAGGGCCAGAGATCTGGCTAAAAAAGAAAACCTTCAGAATATAACATTTGATGTAGCAAAGTCAACTGATTATCCCGGTGACGATTATGATCTAGTTACCTTTTTTGACTGCTTTCATGATATGGGTGACCCAAGCGGCGCAGCGAGACATGTTCTTCAAACGATACGTAAAAAAAATGGTACCTGGATGCTTGTAGAACCATTTGCAAATGATAAACTTGAGGATAATTTAAATCCTCTTGGACGAGTATTTTATTCAGTATCATCAATAGTATGTGTTCCTGCATCCTTAAGTGAAAATGGGCCAGCTTTGGGTGCACAAGCAGGCGAAGAGCGAATAGCCGAAATTATAAAGTCCTCAGGGTTTTCAAAATTCCGTCGAGCAACGCAAACTCCTTTTAACTTGGTATTTGAGGCAAAACCCTGACCATTTTTTAGGTATACCTATCCCCTCAGGTTGGCGTTATAACTACAAAATATTTGATTAACTTTAGTACTAAAAATGGAGCGTCGATAAAATAAAACAATGTTGCTGCAATGAATTTAATTTCCTTCATTGTAGACTGTTACTATTTGATATGCTAACTAATGAGATCCTATACACTTGGGCGCAAAATCAGTTCAAAAAAACTTGCCTTAATTGTGGATATTCTAGAACCCTCATACTTTTGTATTTTACATCACCCAAATCCAAAAATGCTAGAAATTTAGAGCACTGCGACTAGTTCTTAAATCCAGTGTATTTTTTCTTTATGATCACGGCTGACTAAAACAAGAAATATTCAACTAAAATACATATTTGCGTCATAAATCGATGTGGTTATTACTTGCATTAATTCTAAACCACATATGGACTATTGATAGTAACGTTGTAGAGTAAAAAAGAAAGTGGTAATGTGTTCAATAATCAATGTCTCAATCGCGAAGCAAATTTCAAA
The DNA here is from genome assembly GCF_900696045.1 of Candidatus Nitrosocosmicus franklandus. GTDB lineage: Archaea > Thermoproteota > Nitrososphaeria > Nitrososphaerales > Nitrososphaeraceae > Nitrosocosmicus > Nitrosocosmicus franklandus_A. The sequence goes on along the minus strand of NZ_LR216287.1, from coordinate 1,088,740 downwards.
ATGCATTATGCATATATTGAATAGGAATATTTGTGTCCTGTAATACCCTTGGCTTAAACAAAAATAAAGGAAATAACGCAGCAGCAGCTCAGAACCAAGTCCAAAACTGTTTTTATATTCTAGTTTAATTAAGAAAGTGTAGTAGCCTAGTAAATTTTTAATGTCTAATTGAATTCTATTATTCCTAGAAATATGATCCCTCTAGTTTTGACCCATGCTTTGTAGTTACTTATTGTCAATATATGTTACCACTAGTTTTATTTAGTCTATTTGTTTGGATTGCGTTACTATGATTAGCGTTATTAATTTATTTTATTTAATAAAAAAGATTTTGTCGTAAACTCGATCTGGTAAATCAATATCTGCGTCTGTATTTATTTTGTTTATGACTACATCATTTTATGAATTATTAAAATTTATTAAAAAGTTAATTGTATGTAGGTATAATATTAGGCAAATGCTATGAAACAATCCCTTATGAGTAAAATGAGCAAGTCGAATAGGTTTGAAGTCCGACGAAATAGTCTTACCTCATTGGAAATTTTTTATAAACAAATGAAGAAAGAAAGCCTGTGCTGACTGCTTATGCAACCATCATATTCTTTCATCAAAATAACTAGAGACTTTGGAGATAAATCATGCTAAAACGCAAATCTAAAAGACTAGACAATCGGTATAGACTGCCAATATTATTTACAATAGCGGTACCAGCTTTAGCTTTATTTTTGTGTATAGGGGTAACAATATTAAATGAAACTATATATTTTGTGAATGCTCAGCAAGGAAATATCACAAAAACAGGTATTTTTAACTATACACAAACTGATACATCTGGCAATTCCGATTGGATAAATACAGGCAATTGGTCGTTGACAGAATCTCCTACCGTAGTACTCACCTTTGATGCGGTTATTAATATGACCAAACCAGATGGGTCGGAATCTCATGAACATGCTGTTAGTGATCTATCGATTCCGTATGCTCCAATCATTACCGAAACTAATTCGACCATCATAAGAGGAACAACTACGCTTACTATGAATGATGGCTTATTTTTTTCTAAAGTACCTACAACCATTACATTGAGTGAAAAAAATATTTCTGTATATTTTGATCCATCAAAAATTGGTACTCACTTTGGAAATCAATCAATTGCCGGTTTCATGACATGAAACCAGCATAATCCTATTTGTTACGGTGGACTAAGAATTATCTTTTCTACCTTGTTTTAGACAGCTTACTGCTACTACTATATGACTTGATTAAATGATTTGATTGACCTCTTCCGGGATTTCGTAATGTTTCGCATTTCGTCTTTCAATCGTGACCATTCTGTTTCTGCATTTGAAAATAAATTGTCAACGAGTAAATAAGAAAACACATTTTATTACTCTGCAAATTGTTTGATGGAACCATTGGTACCTTTTTATAAAATGGTAAATCAAAAAATATTACTGGTGTTAAGTTATTACTCTGAAACTCTACTCAGATCCGCAAGTAATGATAATGGAGATATAATATTGTTTTATTAGCCCCAAAGCAAGATATATAATACAACACCAAAATATGCCAAGTTCAATCAAATAAAAAGCTATAAGAATGACCAAAAGTCTCCATTGATATAATAAAGAATCGTTTTATTAAATGAGCGCCCAGGAACATAAATTTCAAGTTTATTTTATATTCCAGTCTTTTACTTTTAGAAAAGCTTGGTATCTAGTTATTTTGGTTGTCAATAATTCGAAATAATCTTGGATGATAGCATTAAATATTTTAGCTATAATACTCCAACGACCAGATGTTTTATTATTTAGTTATCATGCCGCCGATATGTGTTTATTGATACATATGTGTTAGAACCTTTTTCCTACTAGGAACTCAATCCCACTGTCTGTGAAAACAAGTGATTTATTTTACAGTAATAATGTCATAGTTCATAAGATTTAACCTTCATCCAAATGTTAATGTCAATCTAATTTTATATTCGATTTGATCTCAAATTTGTCTTCAGTGCTTTGTACCTTTGACTAATGCATATCCGCTATACAAAAAATATTAATCAAAGCATCTGTTGAATATGGACATGTTTGCCTATAGCAAAAATATGAGTGTAATTTCCGGTGTGTTGTTTGCTAGTGTATTGGCCATTTTGATGACTAGCCAATCTGCCGCAGCACAAACGTTAGTAACCGGCGATAGCATAACTTTGAGAAAGACAGCTACATCTGTACCTGGCATACCGTCGCCTGGACATGAAGATCATCAGATTGTTATGGCTCTACCGCCCAAAGGAGATGATAAAATTTGGGTAGGAACGGTATCTTGGATTTCTAGCGAACCTATAGAGGTGGGATTCTTGATTGCACATAATCAAAGTGCAGAAGATGAAGAACATAGCAAAGTGGAAACTCTAACAATTAACAATACTAGCAACACTATCTTAGCTTCTACCAATCTGACTGGTTCGACTCCTGAGTTGACATTTGGTACCACGGATTTTGCAGTTGATCAACTAGTATTCCATTCTACCAATAACACCAAGTTCACTGTGACATTCGCATTGGATGCTGTTGCTAAAGATATAACCAATAGCTAGCTATGGTATTTGGTTAAAATACTACTAGTTTTTATTCTTTAATTATATATATGTTGTTTTGGTTATTTTAGAATTAAAAATACATTCAGAGAACTTCTAAACTAACCCGATCAATTGCATCTAGTATCGTTTCTTGATTATATTCAATCGTAGTGGGCAAAAACACCCGACACTGACATACACCATCAATTATTTCTATTAATGATCTAATATTTTCCACATCTATAATTGCTTCGCAAACTAATACTAGTCCAATAGTATCCTTACTGTTGAATATACGAGACAGAATCAAATAATCTTGTAGTTGATGATAAATATTTTCAGAAACGTTCTTAAATTTCTTATCTGATTTAATTTTTATATCTATAAAAAATACCACATGGCCCTTTATTTCTCTAGGATTTGGTAATACTGTAAACTCCAATATGTGATTCTCCTGCAACTTGTCAAGCCTTCTACTAATGGTTTTAGAAGAGACAGAGAGGCTTTTTGCCATAACATGTAGCTCAATTCTTGGATTCAAAACCAGCTGTCTTATTATCTGATAGTCCAGTCTTTTCAATTTCTTTTTTATTTTTAGCTTTTCGTCGGATAACTGATCTTGGACTATTGCACCCAGTAAAGCAGGTTGTAGGAATCTAACCATATTTTCTACCCGATTGTGCGATTGTGACTCATCTTTTGTCAATAATGAAAAACCTTTAACTCCTCCAAGTACGGTAAACTCAAACTGAATATCGCCAATCTGTTTAATCTTCTCAATGGTCTCCTTATCAATAAGATCTTTTTTAAGTGCAAAGGAGACTACTCTGCTATATCCAAGGGCTGATGGATCAACTAATACGATAAACCTATTTATAACACCAGACGCGATCATGCTATCAACTCTTTCCTTAACACTTTTTGTTGTAAAATTGATGGACCTTGCAATGTTCCTAAATGATGTCCTGCAGTTTAGCCCTAACTGGTTTAGAATTCGCAAATCTATTGCATCCAAGGTCAACGTTCTTCATATATTGTCTACCGTGCCTATTTTTATCTTGGTGTAAGTAAAATCCATTCTTGATGCTGTTGTCCGATTTGTTTACCACAGGTATGATCCAAGTTAAATCAATTATTTCCCTAAATTTTTGTGATCATGATACAATGCAGAAACAATTATCAAATTGATTTCATCGTGGTTGTTATTATACTGACAGGAATATCTGTTGTAGCTGGCAGTACGACCATTATGATTGATCCGGGTTCTTTGATATCGAGTGCTCTAGCATCTTCTACTCCATCTAATAAAGTATTGCAAAATAAGACTCAAGATATTGAGGAAATGCTCCTCAAGCCATTCCTTTACTCCAAAGACGTTCAAAACCAATCATATATGATTAAGAGTGAACCACCAATACTTTATCAAACTGATCATAATACAAATTTCAGGATACTTCCTAACCTTACGGGAATGCTTACAGAAGAAGTACCGTTTTTTGGGAATGGCACTATCAAAGGTATAAGCTATAACCATACTGGCTTCTTTTCTGGAGTCTGGAATCTATATCATAACATTCTACAATATCATGGAGCAGTAGAATTGACAACTATGACTGGAGACAGGGCATCCTATTCAGTTCACGGCTTATCAAAAATTGATGGTAACGGTAACGTGGCTGGAAATGGTATTGCATTATTTAATACAAACTCTTCAGGAAATATATCCTTCCTTGGTGGTATGAAAATATATTATGAAGATGAGATTAAGAATCCCACAGCTTCCGACAGTCCTCATCGAATTATAGGTTGGCTAATGAAATAACGATCCTACAGAAAATGTTATCTTTGAATATATATGGTAAGCTACAACGAATGAACAAATTATTAATCTTTATTTTTTTGTCATCTGCCATCATTCCTAATATGGCAGGACAATCAGGATTGACGAAACCTGCGGAAGCCCAAAGCGATGGTGATGATGTAATCGTATCTATTATCCGTGATGCCACAAATTTTGATGATCAATCATATCAACCTAACCCTGTAAACATTAGTATCGGTGATACCATACTATGGACTAATGATGATTCAGCACGACATACAGTAACTGGGCTGAATTCTGAGTCTATAAACAGTATAATGGTAGAACAGGATAATAAACAAAAAGGAATAATTGAAAATATAGTCAATGAAATTGAAACAAACATAGTTTATAATCTAAACAATATTATAGGATTGAGAGATTATACTTTATCATCAGAAACCAACGGTGATTTGCAATCACATTCCGTATCCCCAGGTTCTCCATCGAATGACATTACAGTTTTTGATTCAGGAATAATGGAAACTGGTGATACTTTTAGATACACTTTTCAGGAACCCGGTACATTTGAGTACTACTGTACAATTCATCCTAATATGGTGGGCAAGGTATTAGTATCCTAGTAATTTACGAACAAAGGAAAGATGCCATAATTTTGGGAAAGAGTCAGCCAGCGCTCTTTATAATTCAAAAATCTTGTACTAAGGATGTGGAATTGGACGTTATGGTGTTTTTTGGTTATAATTCATATACTCTTTCTAAACTTTTTTATCAGATATTTTCATTTACCCTCTGTCGATTTATGGTTGTATTAATATCCAATCCGAAAAAGATTAGATTTATCTGTACCAAGAATGACTTTAGTTGCTGATCTTGGCGATTCTGTTTTGGAATTGTTTATCCAACTCCTATGCATCTCTTGCTGCCTTTTGATTTACAATTATTATGAATTACACTGAGTAATAATGCATAAGTAATCAATAATTAACCTCAAGTAATCTATTTTCACTCAAATAAATAAATAAATAAATCCTGATGTTACTGCAGTTTTGGTCAATTCAATTGACTAATATTCTGTATGTTTAACGTCATTTTGAAAGTGTACAATTGTTTTATGAAGTTCCATATCGCCCAGACTATTTCCAAATTTCATTCCACACAGGTCACACTCATATTCTGAATGTTCCGGTTCATTCTTATTAACTCTATTAGAACTACCCATATTTCTTCTACTCTCTCTTTTCTTCTAACATAATGAATAAAGATAAAAGTTTAAGAATGTGTTATATTCACTTTGAATCGACAAGATTCAAAAACTATTTAATGGTATGATGTCTTGATGTTTTGTTACTGTGCCTGTTGTTATTAATCAAGAGGATAAAATGAATTTTGATAAACGTTATGCTGAGTTTATGAATGCAACAAAATCTGAAGCAGGAAAGGATGTAAATCCTGGGGGATACTACAAGGCAATTTGGGCAAGGGATGCGGCCTTTATACTAAAAGATCAGTTTTTATCTGGTCAGTATGAGTCAACCTTATATCAAAGTCTTTTGATTTGGTCAAATCAGATAGGAACAGAAGTATCTCCATTGTTATTGTATTGCAGTAATTTAAAAAAAAGACCGTTATTATATGGCAGAGGATCACCTGAGTTAAACTTCAAGTCAAACTTTGTTGATAGTAGTACCATAAATAAATTTGAAGGAGCTATCCCTACCACTATTTATTTTGAAAGAGGTTTTTGTGAAATATATGGAAAGAATCCTGATATAGATTCAACTGCCCTAATGATCCATATTACTTCATGGATTCTAACTAATTTGATAGCAATAAAGGAAAGAAATGAAAATTTGAGTGCGAATACTGTAACGATAAATGATATGCCAAGCAATAAAGAAGGTCAGAGTATTTTCTTAAATGTTTCCTTATCAGGCATTATCAATTTTTTTGTTCCCAGGATGCTTAAAGCAGTAACTTATTTGCAGAGTAGGGATATCGACAATGATGGATTACTTGAGCAGAAACATAATGAAGATTGGATGGATACGCTTCTACGAACTGGAAAAGTAGTCTATAGTCAGGCCTGCTGGATACTTGCATTAAAGAGCCTGTCTAACCTCCTAAAGATAATCGGAAATTATGATGAATCAAAAAACCTTGAAAATATGGCATACAGAACTATACATGCAGTTGAAGAAAAGATGTGGTCTAATAAAGACAACTGCTATGCAGATACGTTAGATGCAGATCTGCATTTAGACGAAAAAATGCATAACAGACTAGTCACCCAGGATATTTCTTTATATCTAGTTGCATTAACAGAAAGTAGTCAAGACATTTTTACTGATAATAATGATAATATTCAGATCACAACCAATGGAGAATTATACTACAAACAATTTAACCATGATGATTCAGAAATACATCAAAGAGCAATAAATACATTAAATACGTTGAAAAAGAGAACTTGGAAAAACAATCTACCCCTAGTAACTGAAAAAGAAGTTGCAAAAACGGGGCCTTGGAGACTTAATCCTCACGAATACCATAATCATACTTTTTGGGCCTGGATTACTGGAATAGAAATGATAGCACGAAACCGGTTTAACATGATGGATGATTTCACTTATTTGTTATCCAAATTTGTTTCTGAAGATAATGTTATACATTCAAACATGTTACATGAGTGGGTCCATCCATTAACTTTTCAGGGCAATGGCGCCTATCCATTTAGAACAGGCATATCCGCAATTAGAATAGCTGTTACCGAGTTTTTAATTAAAAATATGGTGCAAAAATGCCAATAATTATCCCACCTCAAGGAAAAAAGAATTTGCAATCTGGTTTCTTTACTCCAAGAAATTTCATTTTTGAGGTCGATTTGATCAAATTTATTAAATTTCCTTTATTTTTCATTCGAAAAATTATTTGTCAGTTTTTTCAACTTTTCTTTCTTCAATCTTGATAAAATACCATGTCTTTGAATATAATTTCTTCTTTTCAAATACGTTATTTTATTAGAAAAAACATGTCCCGTAAGATAGATGTGAATAAAAATCACAAATATTGACAACTTTGTTATTGAGGAAGATAGTAAACCCGTCATCCGAATCGGTTTGTATCTTTTATTCACAAAATGAAAACAAAATAGGTTCCCCAAAATGGAAACGACAATCATATCTAGTTAGGGTAATGGCTTGCTAAATACTTTTAAAAAGAAAGATTGATGAACAATAGGTAAACAGCGGTTGTTGGGGAGGTTGTTTACAGTACGAGAGAAAGCTTGATCGTATATAAAACGCACTATAATATAATGGGTTAATGAAATATTTGAGATGAAATTACAGGCATGTATGTAAAAGAGAATGAGATAAGTAAAAGGTTATTTGCCGGAATCATCCTTCCTGATCCATTTGTCATCCTTTTTCTCGTATTCTTTTTTTACTGCAGACCATGCTACCTTATGTGCTACTTCCTCTGCTGATTCCTTATTGCCTCCTCTTCTCTTTTCTGGGTTCTTATATTCCTTGAGGGCACTACTATGAGCCTTTTCGAAAATATGTTGTGCGTGTTCTGGCAAGTCATCAATTCTTTTTTTTGTCACTTCAGATAGTTCATTTTTATTATTTTTTCTAGTTTTGGGCATATCTCTTTTTGTTTAAATAAAGATAAAAGCAGTAATTAAAAAATAGAATCTTTGTCACGTAAGGTAGGTATCTACAATTTTAACCTCTGGCCTACCAGAAATATTTCAATTAGAAATGATCAGTAATTAAATACTTTGTTGAATAAATTTAACTACTTTTATTTGTCGCGTCAAATAACTCATGCGAGTTTTTGAGAACAAGTAAAAGGGTAATAAGGCTACAATCATGTCATAAGTTAACCATCGATAGTCTCACGATAAGCTATCAGGCGGTAGCATGATAGTCGGATGGTGAAAAACAAAAACATGAGAAGGTCTGAGGTATTCTCTAAATAGAGGTGCCAAGTTTATAGCCATAAGAAACAAGACCTTTATTGATACCTTATTACACTTGAAAGTAATAATTGTCTAATCGATATTAAAATAAAAACTACTGTATGTTTTTGATATTACTATGACAAATATCACTTTATCTTACTGTCTGGTTGATGACTGCAATTTAAATTTGATAATAAAACACTATGAATTTAAAATTATGCTATTATGTCGTGCGAATATAAGAAATGATTGTAGTTTCGCTAAATGTATATAGCAACAAAATTTAAGGTATAAAAACCATAGTGGCCATAATAACATATGTCTAACATTACTGACACGGGCTTGACTAACAGAGCTTATGATATACTAAGAACATTGGGTAAGGATGCTGACTTTTTGTACGATACCATAGGCAAGTATATCCAGGATGCTGAAAAGGATGGACGCCAAGACTTGGCAGAGATGTGGAAAACCATAAAACAAGATGGAGAAAAACATGTGCGATTATTAAAAGATGCGTTGGAAAAAGAAATTCACCAAGAAAGTTAACTCATACTTTTACTTATTTTTAGAAATATGTAATTATTATTAACTTTGAACTATAGTTAACTCGACTGATATCTACCGAGGAACTATTACCATAGTATAATTTTTATTTTTTTATAGTTTGTTATGTCACAAGCTGATTAATGATTCTATCTGATGGTCCGTTATTTTCAACAGCCGATAACGTAAATCATTTGCCAAATTTAGAGTAAAAGGTTCAAGATGGACTTGAGATGCTGGAGACTCTAAAGACCCATGTAACACGGATTGGAGAAATCTAATCCATAAAATAACCAAAAATGATATTTCTTTTTGAATACATATAATAATAGATTGCTATCAAAGTATGCATGAATTCGATAAATGCTCGGGATATCGAAATTCATCCACATAAAACAATTATTTCATTATATGAGTCCAATATTCCAGTTGAAACGATTGCATTACAATTAGACTTGAGCATAGAAGAGATCAATGACGCTATATGCAAATATCAGGAAATAAACAAGGTTAAAGAAGAATCGGTTATCCAGGTATCAAAAGTACCGAAATTAGGCATGTTATTAGTAGAAACTGTATTTGATATCGAATCTGCAATCAAGGATGCTCAAATGAGAACATGGTATAATCTGAAAGTAAAATCCCAATTCAACATTTCTCAGGAAAAGACACAAGAACTCTTAGAGAACTTTATTGGTACAAATGTTACGCTAGTGATATTACATGTAGATCTTGTGTGCTCTACTGATCTTTCTATGAATCTACCACTTAAACGCCTTGTTCCTATAATACAGGCATTTACTCAAGAAATGTCTCTCGTAATAGAGGCCTATGGTGGATATGTTTTAAAGTATGTTGGAGATGCAATTATCTGCTTCTTTTTCACGGAAAAAGACGATTTGTATCTTCCCTGCACAAATGCTGTTGCCTGTGCACACTCAATGATAACCATAATTCAAGAAGGAATGAATACGATTTTAGAATCAAATGGTTATACAGACCTCGGTGTAAGAATAGGAATTGATATAGGTGAAAATGCAATAGTTCAATATGGTTTAAGACCTGAAACAGTAACCATTACTGAAAACCTAACTAATACAGTCGCTACAAATCAGAATTATGAGAAAAGATGTGATGGGGTTAGCAATGATAAAAATGTTAGAAAGAAAAATGGTATTACGGTTCATAAAAAGCCCTACTTGGACATTCTTGGATATACAATAAATATTGCTTCAAAAATGACAAGTTTTGCAAGGCCGAATCAAATAATTATAGGGGAAGAGGTTTATAGAAATCTTGACATTCAAACCAATAGAAAGTTCAAAAAACTAAATATTAAAAATCTTGACTGGAATTATTTAAATAATGCCACTGGAAATACCTATGAACTATATGTAAATAATGATGATAATCAAAGGTAGATTCTTTGTGTTCACAGTGTCGTATATGACTAAACAAATTTTAATAAAAAACCATTTCTACTAATTTGTCTATTGTTTGATTATCATTATCTTTCTTGATTCCTTTTTGTATTAAAATCGATACTTGCTACCGGGGGGAGGGGAGGGTGGGAATTGATCCCTGTGCTTGTAGGCTATGACAATTCCGATTTTTTATCTAGGAATAAATTAAATAAAGAGAAGACAGAGAAACATGAATGACTAGTTTCACAAGACCACCTTTGGATTTTGTTGTTATAAAAGAGGATTGGTGTAGATATGATTTATCTGATAACTCTATTTTGAAGGTTAAGGTGGTATTGACGAAGGTTTATAAAAACCAGGGTCAACTAATGTGCGAAATACATCCATTTCGTGTAATTTTGACAAACGAGAAAGGGGATCCTGACTCAAAAACATATTCTACAAAGGATCTTAAAGCATCGATTAAAGACAATATTCAATTTACAACTGTAATTGAAGATTGGAATGAATGTGTGGTTGATGATGGTACAACCATAAAAATTCGACCAGTAGTTTCGAAAATAACAAGAACCTCAAAGTTTGATCCAAAAGGATTTCCAAGGTACATCTGTGAGATCCGGGGTGATATGAAAATGATGTCCCCTATTGATGAATAGGGTAAAATGATGTTGTTTGAATCTTTGATTTGGATCAATATGCTTTGTGATAAACAAACATTTTAGATAAGTTATAGAAGAAATCTCTCGTTAAGATCTTTTTTAAACATTAACGAACTGATAATAGCGCTTATCATAATACATTCAAATGTGGCGACACCTTGATTCTTAATTCTGTTATATGCAGATGCACTTTTGTATTTTCTAGGCAATAATTACTGTTAGAACTCCAGTTACGATAATCTGGCTATCTTTAGGGGATCTAGGGTGATAATTTATCCCATCAAAATTGATATTCAAGTTAGCATTGGGGATATTATCGGTATATCGAATAACTATAGCAACATAGAGGCAAAATTTATTTATTTGTTTTGGGATATTATTTATTGATCATTCATCTTTGATGTGGGGTGTATGAGATGTTTAGGATAGGAGATTATAGAAAATTTAGTGGTCTGGATAAGAATTATTTCATGTGGTTCGCAATCTATATTGCGATAGGATTGATATTATCTTTTACGATACCATTTCCAATATCATTACTTGTATACATAGCAATCATTCTGATATTACAAACATATAGAATAAAGAAACTGCAACATTATTATCTAACCAGTACATCTGATAGTTCGACAAGAAATACCAAGAATAAGGGGCTTAGAGGGTTCATTCACTCCATTTCAAATAGTTTGTTTAATGACCCTTATTCACTAGGATCTGAACCGTTAAGATTTGTTTGTATGAACTGTAGAACACAACACAATGAAAGAAGATGCCCTAACTGTGGATCGGGAGCTGTAAAGTTGGAATAATCTCTATCAATACTTGTTTATTTAGTATTACATGCTTTTATTAGTCTCTTTATTTCTCTTTTTTTAGTATTTTGGCTTTGATCTGCATTGCCTAAAAATCTAAATTCTGCAAGAAATCATACGATCAAATAAATAGTATGTGCTAAGCTAATTCAAATTGTGTATTACCAAATTCAAATCCTCTTCTATACTAATATTTGTTAGGGTATCAGATTCGACATTTTTGGGGAGCTCAGACATTCATGAAGTATTGGGATTTGATTTAGTTATCATATATTTTGTTAATTCATGTATATGTTAGAGTACACAATGACCTAATCTTTGCTAGTACTGAATAAATTAAGTTGTGATACTATCATTGATATTCAAGTATCATAGGTAAAGGGTTGGTTAATTCGTTTATTTGCGATTAATATAAAACTATCAATGTTGAATCTAGTAACCTTGTACATTAGAATACAATATATTTGAACTTCAGATAAATTAGGAGTACTTGTCAAGCTTAAGTTTAGTTGAACCTAGACAACAAGATCTCGATTTCCTTATGGATCTTGTAAGGTCTTATTATGAATATGATGGACATGCTTTTGATGCCGGTTTGGTAAAGGAGTCTATCAAAAATCTAATAAATCAACCTTCCTTCGGGAGAGTTTGGCTTATTGACCTATTTGATAAGAATTCTGTCAAAAGCAGAGCCATTGGGTATATCGTATTAACTTTTGGCTATTCTTTAGAGTTTCATGGGCGAGACGCGTTTATTGATGAATTTTTTATTGTAGAATCAGAGAGAAGAAATGGATTTGGTAAAAAAACAATGGAATTGATCTTTGAGAAGGCAAAAGAATTTGAAATAAAGGCTATTCATTTGGAGGTAGTTACTGGTAATCATAATGCTTATGAATTTTATAATAAGATCGGATTCACAAACAGATCACATCATCTATTAACAAAAAAAGTTTGATTGCAACTCTTTTATACAGTCTTAAATGTGGCAGGCAGTCCTGCCCTGCCTCCATTAGAATAAACCTGTAATTCATTACAATACTTGGGAATTTAATTACTGAATGATTACTCAGAATCCTCCTACGACGGGGAATTTGTTGATCCTTATGTTTTGCGTCATTTGCAATCAGATTCCTATCTATTTTCCAGTATATAGTGATATACACACCTTAACTTATCTTTAAAAGTTAACTTGGTGAATTAAATTCTGATTGAGGGAAGTAATTCTTACAGACAGTCAGATCAGAATAGAAGCATGATCCGATCATTTTCTTCAATTTGAATAATGCCGGTCAAATCTAAATTATTGTCTTCTGATGCTTGCGCGTGCAGCTAATTTTGCAATTCTGATTGGCTCGGGAACAGAACCTTGAAGGGTAAAGAAATTAATTATCGTGTATGCATCTTCTGAACTTATTCCCCAATATCGTACAAACAGGTTCTTACCGGTCCACAGTCGAATTTTATCTCTTTGACCTATTTTACGATACAGTTCTACCTTCATTTCAGCCTCTGAGCTATTGGAAAAATGATGTCTTATGGCACCTTCCAGACCTTCCGATTCTTCGAAAGTCACTACAATCACTGGAATTTTAGTGTTCTCTTCAAGTTCCTTGCCATCTATTATATTGTACATACTGATAACAATACCATCCAACATTATACAATTGATGTCGTTTCTCTTTAACGACCTATACATAGATAAAATGCTTTGTGTAGCATCATCTCCTTCAATCGTGACATTACCGAAAATCATGCCGTCAATTATCAGATCACGCCGCATTACTATCCCAGCTAGCTTAGAAAACATACTACCTTTTGTAAAGCTTTCAGCGATACCTAGAACACGCATTCCTCTTTTCATTGTACGAAACTTCATTTTAGACCCTGACCATTTTTAAAAATGAGGTGTAAATATCATAGGGACTATTCACATATTTATTGTAGAAGGATACACTGAAAAACCTAACTTTTTAATCAAGTGAAAATCATAATCCGTGAAAGGAACATAATTCTTCAATGATGAACGATTGTTGATTGGCTTCTCATGAAAAGTGTGGTAGTATCTACTTGAGGGTCACAGTATTACTTATAGGGGATGTACATTAAAAATAATTTGAAAACATTTCATTAGATGCATGGAGTACCAATCAGGCGACTTCTCTTTAAACTAATTTAGGATTTTATGATCAGATGATAATTTAGATATCAACTCGCGTGATAAGTTATTTTTGTGTTAGTAGGCATATAGTCGGACGACGGTTTTTCATTGTCTATTTCTATCAGAAAAAATGATGATACTCTACTAAATACCATCTCATAATCGACGTTCAACAAGATAATACTCTTGGAAAAAACAGCTTCTAATTCTGATTATCCCAAGTGGCTAAAAGTTTGATACATAGTGAGAACGGTCAATTGATGTGACGTTAAACTATGGCAAATTCCTTAAAGTCTTTGTGCATATTTATGTTTCTCTTACGTTCTCGTATCTTTTGTAGTGGCAATAGCAATTTTGTCGAGTGCTTCTGTTACGGAATTACTGATACCATTTTTGGCAAATCCTTGTCCGATACCTGGGACCTTGGACAAGTCCAAATTCCACACCACCCTAATTTCCGTAACGTTGTTGTTGTTTTCCTTTTCTGGTTGTACTAGTGATATGGTCTTAACTCCTGTGACGGCACCTTGAGTTTGGTTTTCAATAATTGTAAATTGCTCTGGATTCAGGGTTATTGTCTGATGTGCTTTATTGTCCATAAAGGGTGGAGCAGGAACAGTTACATCTCTTTCTATTGTATTCTTTGTTTTCTCAATACTCTTTAAGATAGTAATCGGCCAATATGCTTGATTCTGATCCACATCCGAAACAATCTCCCATACTTTGTCCTTTGATGCATTGACGATTTTGGAAGCATTGATTGTATCAGTTTGTTGACCATAGGCTGTTATTACTGCAGTATTAAGTACGGCAAATAAAACAATAAGTAAAGAAAAGGAACTCATTGTAACCGTCATTGCTATTGTGTTTCTGTTTGTGTTGACTATCGTGAATAAGGATTCTATTTTCTTGACATTCCTAGATTTATTTTGTGTATTTATCATTATTATAATCTTGATATTAAGTATAATAACCGTGCCGGACCTATGAGACGTAACTTTGTTACCTAATGGACTCAATGTATAATTTCAAACCCTGTTATATTTTTTTAAAAGACCTTTTCATAACTTGGCACAAAATACGGTTGCAGAGTTATTGGTTTAGAAAGATATTATTATTATTGAGAGGGATGCCAAGTATTTCATTAAATGCCTAATTCATTATGACTTGTGAATATCATGATGGAATGGTCATGATCGACTATGTGACTAATACAGATATACTTGTGAGATTAGAGTATGCTATGCTATGCTATGCTATGAAGTAGACTATCTATTGACCTTAGAAAATACTGAATTTTTGATCGAGACAATAAAGATCTGATATGGTATGAAAAGAATAAGACCGCAAGCAAACCAAAGCACATTGACATTGAATAATCTAACCGATGCATTCAAATCCTCAACTTATTTTCATGGCGATGACAAGAATCCTTTTTCAAAGATTGGTATCCGTATTGTGGTGGGATGATTACAATTCCAATGTATTTTTAATTAACTATGTGATAAATTCCCTTGTTTATATGTTGCATGAAAAAATAATAATATCTTCATAGCTAAATGAAATTATGGTGGAAGTAAAATCGAACAAAGATCAGGTCTATCATAACCATACGGTAATAGAACAATTTACAAAACAAGCCGTTCCTTTCACCCGTGTCTCTCAACACTCTGATCAATATGGAATAGATCTTATGCTTAGATTAAGCAACCCTAAACCAGATGATACTGTTTTGGATGTAGCATGTGGAACTGGAATAATAACATGCGAATATGCCAAACTTGTTAATCATGTGACTGGTATCGATTTGACTCCAGCAATGATCGAACAAGCAAAGATTCTGCAAAAAAAGAAAAAATTGTATAATGTTGACTGGCGTATAGGAGACGTTTCCATACTACCATTTAATGACAATTCCTTTTCGTTAGTAGTAACTAGATATAGTTTTCATCATTTGCATGACCCTAAAGTTGTATTAGAACAAATGAAACGGGTGTGCAAACCAGGTGGGAAAATATTGGTTGTGGATGTTACTCCAGATCCTGATAAAAAGACTGCTTATAACTATGTCGAGAAATTACGAGACCCATCTCATACTGAAGCACTAACGATTGAAGAACTGAGACAAATGATGGAAAGTATTGGATGCATCAACATGATAACTAAACATCATGATCTTGAAATGGATTTAGATACAATCTTGCAGTCGTCATTTCCAAAGCCAGGTGATAAAGATAAAATAGTTCGACTCTTTAAGCAAGATCTTACTCAACATCATTTAGGAATGAAAAGTTATTTGGTAAATGACAAAATACATTTTTATTTTCCAGTATCCATGATTATCGGGACTAAGGAAGAAATATAATACTCTATATTTAATCTTACATCGCATATTCATTTTACATCTGATTCTAGAATAGGTGACATTAGAGGATTAATGTTCTGATTATTTGTAACGTGATCATACTATCACAGGTAACTTTGTCTATGCATCTAAAGCCATTAATCTCTTGAATGGTAATAATATTGTTACTCATCGGTATGTGTTCGACTCTCAAGTTAAATCACTCTGTGTTCTATATACTCATTAAAAGTACTTCTCAATAGGCTTGTTCAGTTTAACGATCGTGCACATTCTGCTCTATGGCTATTTACTTTGTATCATTCTCTACTTTCAATCGAACCTATCTGATTTCTGTGTTAATATGGGCTATTATTCTCTTTGCCACCCTTTTCAAAATCAAGACTCTTTTCAATCTTTTTCTGCAGTGCATTAAATTCATGATACTTTTGCTTCCATTTTGAAAACACCCTCCACTGTCTGATGCCAACACCAAGCCATACTAGAAATGCAGCACCACCTATGATCGGAATGAATTTCCCTACACCGGCAGTTGATTGAGACATTAGTCCCAGAGTTGCAATTATAGGTACAATAATAACAAATGAAATAGTCATAACGATCATCACCTTTCTCATAAAATCCAACTGATGAATGACATTATCTAGTATCTTAAGCAGACTCTCATGCGTGGACTCTCCTTTGGAATCTGTTGCATCATTCATCTAAATATCCCTCCACAGGCTTATCAAAAGGGCTGTAAACGCGCTAATCATGCTATTCATTTTTCTCCTCTCTCCTTGGAAACAGTAATTCGTACGGCTCAAATATTGCCTTTGCGATTTCCTTTCCCTTCTCTGAAACCTTGTACTTGATTATCCTATTATGTCTGCCCCATGGTTCTTCAAATCTAATTATTAGACCTTTTTCTACCAAATCGTCGATAATTGGCTTGTGTGCGACATTGTTTAATCCACAATAGCTCATCAATTGACTCTGGTTTAGCTCTCCAAATTCATTGAGCTTCAATAAGATGTCCTTCCTCATGTAAATCCGATCTCGATGTACATGTACCAATTTAGTTCAAATACCTTAGACATGGCGTTATGTGACTTCATTGTCCTTAATTTGTTTTCATGCTTGGTCTATAAAGCCCACGTAACTAAGTTACGTAGGACATGTAAACAAGCCTTATAGAACATGCATAATGTAAAGCATCAATGGTATTCAAAAATATGAGATTCCCCATATTATTGGCTGTAGCATTTTTTCTTATTCCTGGACTCATTCTTTTTACATGGCCGTCTCCTTCTGCTAGTGCCCAGGTAGAAGAAGTGTTATCTAACTACGTTGTAATGCAAAAGACCAAAACGTCAATTCCAGGTATGCATGATGGACACCAGATAGTAGTTGCACTTCCTCCTAGAGAGGATGGATTGGTTTGGAGAGGCGATATCACGTGGGCAGCAAGCAAACCAGTAGAGATAGCTGTTCTCCATGGATACAACAGCAGTGCCCTGTCAGGTAAATCATTATCGCAATTTGGTGAGCCATTGAAACAAAAGTTTGGTAATGTTGAGGTCGCTATGAGTTTAATGAAACCAGAAAGTGGGACATCATACGCATCAGGTAGTATATCCTTTGTTGGCAATGCTTTGGTATTTCATACTGCTGGTGCAGTGGGAGGTGAACCCTTCACAGTAACTTATACTGTGGCTGCGTCAGCTGAAAAGATTACATAACCAGGTTTATGTATGTATGTATGTGATTATACTAGGAAGCAAAGTTAAGGACCATCTCGAAGCTTTGTGGTGATTCAATGTATATATATCTAATTGGACAAAAACTTATGGGAAGAAACAACGATTATTAGGAAGGTAATGGTGATAACAAAAGATTCTTTTTGGTAAAAGTGAGATAATTCCTTTATTGGAGATATACTCACTATCTAAAAGTGGAAACTTGTCAACACTGGACAATAGTTCTACTCAAATTTTTTTGTTGAAGAATAAATGTTTTTTCTTCTTGTTGGCCTTGTTTACTTATCTATCTATCTAGCAAATTGTGAAAATTGCTTTGTAAGATCGATCATCTTATCAATATCTTTGCCTATGGGTGAAAAGTTGTAAGCAAATATTATATGATCAACATTCAAATCTTTTATTTTCATGATGTCGTCGCCTATTTCATCAATTGTTCCTGTCAATGTATCCCTATTAGCATTATTACCTGAATTAAGACTATTGTCCTTAAGGTACGGGTATGCGAGCAGAATCATTTTAAATTTATTGGCATCTTTATTGGCTTTATTTACCTCATTTCTAAAGTTATTCACAACACTCTGAACATAATCAAAAGGTGCAATGCCACCAATAATACCAATCCAACCGTTTAAATCATTTTCGACTATTCTCTTAATTGCATTGGGGCTAAAACCACCAAGGTAGATCGGAATATGTGGCTTTTGCACTGGTTTTGGTCCAATTTTTGATTTGGGTATATTATAATACTGTCCCTTAAATTCAACATCTTCGTGTGTCCATATCATTTTTAACATCTTGACATATTCATCGGCTCTTTTCCCTTTGTTATTAAATGGGATGTTAGAAGCTTGATATTCATCCTTGGACCAGCCGATACCTAATCCAGAAATTACTCTACCTTCAGAAAACACATCAAGTGTAGCAAGTCTTCTTGCTAAAATTACAGGATTATGAAACAGCATATCTAATACCGATGTTCCTAAGGAAATTTTATTGGTATTTGCGGCCAAAAATGAGAGTGTCTCTAAAGGATCAAGCATTATTTGATATTCTTGGGGAAGACTTCCGTCTGGAGTTGCTGGGTAAGGAGTTTGAGGGTTGGTAGGCCAGAGTAACCTTTCAAATGTCCATATCGAATCGATGCCTTCGCTTTCTGCTGCTTGCGCCATATGTAGCATATTCTCTTTTGTTGCTTGTGAACCAGCTTGCGGTAGTGAGATACCAACTTTCAAGATGAATAAAGTGGTTATTATGATATTAAAACATTCTAGTGAATAAAATCAAATCAACACTCGTCGATTGTCTATTTAACACCACTTACTATAGTACTACTGATTTCTCAATCTTGACTCAGATTTACTGCTATTATTTACTTTAATGAATGAAATAAAATCGTCTGTTAGTATCTTTAAACTATACGGTTGAATTGACACGTTAGTTTCATATGCCGTCATTCATCAAAAGTTATGACCTCAAGTAGGTGGTTGGTTAAAAAGCAGATAGGCGAATAGACGAGAGAAAGTTTATTTGTCTTGGTTTAGATTCTTTTATAGACTTAATTTAAAATATGAAATATAAATCAACCCAAGTTAATATTATAGCTTTACCACACATTGTTAGATCTAAAATCCAATGGAACTTAATGCTCCTACACGTACTAGATTATTATTCACTTATAAAGTAACATTACATTATAAAATGGAATTAGATTAACAAACACAGGAGATTATGTTTTCCAAATTGTTCCATATTTTAGATTCTACTTCACAATATTTTTATGTTGATTCAATCCTGGACCATATTCAACGACCGTTCCTTTAATGGTTTTCCTATATGCGGATATATCTAAAAGAAACTAAAGTTTACGTACCGGTGCGCTTTCTTACTCTATACCATACTTTGTTATAATAGGATTGGGGGTTATCAATTCTATTTCTTTGCTCTGGGATAATTCATATTCTGGCACAACTTTTCCTTTACCTTTTGACTTTGCTGTGGTCCCAGGTAGCATAAAACTTTGGTGTTATTTCTAATAGGATTGCATCTCCTCCTCTGATTTTACTTATGATGGTGTGTGACATAGGGTGCTCGACGCTTCCAAGATATTTGACTACAATCTTTTCAATTGTGGGAAGGTTATAATCAACATCATCAGATATTCTCACTGTTCCTTTGCCGCGAACACCTTTATAGGGTATTCTATCATCATCTATGCAGAAGTATATTTTGTTATTCCTTCTTAGGTTTTGGGTTTTTCTTGATTCTCTTCCGCTCTCTATATAGATCTTTTCGTTCCTATCGTCAAAGTAATACCATGTTGGGTGGATGTTGGGTTCCCCCTTTTCATCCAGAGTCGAAATGTGAATGTTTTTGTTACTGTTAATTAAGAAATCTCTCACTTCCTCTTCTGTCATAGGACCGCCAAATTCTGGTTCACTTGCGTCGAGAATTTTCATAGCATATGTTGAACAGGATTTAATAAAAACATAATCGTAATTTGTACAATTTTCAAATAATAAAGTTCTTTTGAATCATAAACATCTGATATCTATAGATAGAAAAATGATAGATTTGGTCGTGAAATTCGTTTAAAGAGGCGTCCAGCAGGATCTGTTAAAGTAGAAGACTTTGAAATCGTAGAGGTAGAAATTCCAGACATAAAAGAGGAAGGTGATTTTTTGGTTCAAAACATTTGGATGTCTATAGATCCATTTTTACGTATCTATATGGTCAAGGGTACTAGGTTTGCTCCACCTTTTGAACTGAATAAACCACTTGATGGCGGATGCATAGGAGAAGTAATCAAATCCAAAAGCTCCCAGTTTAAGGTAGGTGATTATGTTAAGGCCAATTTTGGTTGGAGGGAATATTGGATCAGCAATGATGCTCAAATTGAAGAAAAATCCATATCAAAAGTAGATCCAACCCTGGCACCATTGAGCTCTTTTCTGGGTCTACTTGGTATCACTGGCATGACAGCGTATGTTGGTCTATTTAAGATATGTAGTCTACATGAAAGACATGATACTGTTTTTGTATCTTCAGCCGCAGGAGGGGTGGGCTCTGTTGCATGTCAGTTGGCCAAGATAAAGGGCTGTTATGTAGTAGGCAGTTGTGGTAGTGATGCGAAAGTAAATTGGTTAGTTAATGAACTTGGCATGGACCATGCTTTTAACTATAGAAAGATCGGCTTTGATAATATCACCGAGGAACTAAATAGGGCTTATCCAAATGGAATCGATATATATTTTGATAATGTTGGAGGTAAACATCTCGAGGCTGCATTTAACAATATGAATACCTTTGGAAGGATTGCTTTGTGTGGAACCACATCTCAATACAATAGCGAAGACATGACCTATTCTTCAAAAGAAGATCAACAGCGTAGCAGATCAGCATCCTTAGGCCCTGCCAATCTTTCTCTGGCAGTTTCACACAGGCTCAAACTTCAGGGTTTTATCTGGAGCGATCACTTTGATATTTTAGGAGAATTCAATACAAACATGTCAAATGGATTAGGGATGGCAAAATACAACTAAAAGAAAGTATTTTTGAAGGATTGGAAAATGCACCACTTGCCTTTGCCAGTCTCTTTAGAGGAGATACTATTGGTAGAACGCTAGTTAGACTGTCTTAGGTTAATAAACATTGAGAAGATAGTCTGATATAACACATCGTATATCAAGCCCTGTCAAAATAGGGTTCAGGAAATTGAAGAGCCACGGATCCATTGATATTTGAAAGTTATTGTTCGAATACTTACAGCATAAATAAATTTTCAATATATTCATATAAGAGATCTACTCGTGGATTTATTTCTAAAATTTCTTTAATGTCCACCTTTTATCAAGTTGTTTCCTTTGAGATAAGTTAGAGTATATGCTAGACCACCACAAATGACACCTATGCTTAAGATTCCTATTGAAATGGCTATTGGAGTAGTTAGCGCATTCAATATTTCAATATTCTGTGGACCTATTTTTCCTTCGATGAAGACAGACATTACTCCTGAGCCTGATAATCCCGCAAATATCATAAGCAAAGTAGTCAGAGGTCCTCCAATATTCATACCTAGTAGATGAATCCATGCCAATACCTTTAATATGCCAGAAATTTGTCGCCTAAGATTGATTTCCAAATGAATGTAGAAAATGGCCGTAACTGCTATGGCAACTATGAAAATAAGATAAAATATAATTCCAAGAAAGAACCATTTTGCAGGCCCTTCAAAAGACAAAGATAGAAATTGTATCATATCAAAGTTATTTGCAAAAATAAATTGTGAAGCCACCATAGATAGTGCTAGTAAAGTCATTATGCCTCCTTGAATTATGGCAGTGATAATAAATCGATTACCCCATTTTGTCCTATGCATATCGTTTATCATAAGACGTTGCTACCTAGTACTGTCATCCTATTTTTTTCTTATCTAACAAAGCACTTATATCTACAACGAATCTTGTTAAATTTGTATTTATAGCCTCATTCCCTTGTAACCATACATATACATAGATCATCGCTTGAAACTCGAGGTTATTCATTTCGTAAATGTGGTGGACATCGCATTGTTATCTCTAAATTTTTTTATCTCCAATTATCGGTGTTCGTGTTCTAACTATGTCATAATGATGCATCTTAGTTAGCTTCTAATGGTTTTACAGGTTTAGGTGTCAGGACTAATATTCTATGGTTCATATAACTTATAATGAAGTCTTATCACTCTAAATGATTCGCAAACTTAATACAGATTTCCTTGCCGATTTTTTGTGTGGTGTTATTCCATTTGGGCGATATGACTAAAGTTTATCCTAGTTGTAAAACTTAAAAGCAAATCTTTGTTGTATTCTAGATAACTTTTAGCTTAGTCAAATTATTATGTTGTTATTATTATACTATTGATATATTTCAGAATAAAAGAACTTTAATCACTGGGAAAGACCTTTGACATTATTACAAAACCAGAATTACTTGGTTGGCTATCGAATCTTTAATTTTATTAAATATACGGGGTTTGTACCCAAACCAGAATTTGCAGACTGTCAATAATCAATAGGTATCTTAATGGTTGTTGCAACAATTTCAGCAACGTAACTCTTATTTTGTAATAAGCCTATGATTAGTTATAGTGAATTTTATCCTCATAACTGTAGCTACATTAACATTAATCCTTGCATTTAATTATTCTTTTAATTCATTTTTTATCTCAAATTCCATGGCATTACCAAATTTGTCTATTGAAGTTACAGAAAATACTAGTAGTAGCACTTTTAGTTCTTTGAGTAGGGATTTTGATCAAACTATTGAAAATATTAATAATGATAATAGTAATTCTACCGAAACAACCAGCGATGATGAAGAGAGCTCCGCAACAGAAACAACCAGCGATGATGAAGAGAGCTCCGCAACAGAAACAACCAGCGATGATGAAGAGATCCTACCGTAATGATCTCCTATTTCTATATCGATATAATAAGGATTTTCCAATGATTTGAGTAAAATATTTTTATCCATTAAAACATTGGAAATTTTCTATTTTAGAATTTATGATGTTTTATAGTATCGATCTATCTAGCATATTGTGTATTGTAAAACTAAATAAGTTGTAGTGAAACAATACTTCTTCATAAAGAGAATCTGAATGATTTTCTTCAGCCCTTTATTGAACCTAACGTAAATCCTTTGATCATTTGTCTTTGGAAAACAATGATGAGAATTATTACTGGTAGTAATGCAATTATTATTCCTGCAGACAAGTATCCCCATTCGATTCTATACAGTGAAATAAATTGGTATAATGCGACCTGAAATAAAGTGGAGTTAGGTGAATTTGCAAGTACAATAGGGAGAACAAATTCATTCCAAGAGAAAATAAATGAAAATATGGATGCGACTGCAAAACCTGGCATAGACAGGGGTATGGTAATTTTTCTTAATACTCCTAATTTTGAACATCCATCAATCAATGCGGACTCTTCTAATTCTCTTGGAATTGTCTCAAAATAATTCTTTAACAACATGATATTTAACGGTATGATGAGGATTTGAAAAGTAAGAATTAAAGATACAAGGGAATTTAGTAGTCCTAGATTTGCAAGAATGATATATAATGGTATTATGTTTATAACTATTGGTATTGTAAATAAACCCAATATAAAGGAAAAGAATATTTTCTTAGCTTTAAATTCAAATCGTGCTAGGGCATATCCAGCAAAAGCACAAATAGTAACATTCAAAATCATACTCCCAAAACTGACAATTAAGCTGTTATAGATACTTTTCACAATGGTGGAATTTGTAAATACAAACCAGTAATTTTCAAGTGTAACGTTTTCAGGAATCAATTTCGGAGGAAAACTCATGGTTTCATCGTTTGGTTTCAATGACGTCGTAAAGACCCAGATCAAGGGAAATAGTGTGAGCCCGATGAATACAAAAAGAGCGATATAAACAAATGATTTTTCGATCATTTCTATTTGTTTGCTTGAAAATATGTCCATGTTCAATCTATCGCCTCTGTCTCAATGCACTAATATAGATAAAAGCAACTACTACGTTGATAAGTAATAGTATTATACCCGATGCCGACCCTTTGGACAATAGTCCAAATTCAAAGGCCTGTCTATACATATAAAGGGATGCAGGAGTACTTGCAAATAACGGATTACCGCCAGTCATGATTAACGGTATTTCAAAAAAATTAATCGACCAGATTGTTATTAAGATTACATCAATTATTATAAAGGGTTTGATTAAAGGGAGAGTCAAATAGAAGAAGGACATGATCTTAGTGGCTCCATCCACCTTAGCAGATTCGTAAATAGATTGATTTACAGATAATAATCCTGCAGTAAGAAACAAAATAGTAAATGGTGTTCCATACCAAACATTTGCTATAATGATTGACCAAACGACCGTATTCGGATCTGAAAGCCATGCGATAGCTGAAAATCCAAAATACCCTAGTAAGTAATTTATGATTCCGAAACTATTGTCAAAAATAAATTTAAATGAAAAAGCAGCAATTAATCCAGATGTTATCCAAGGGATCATAAATATTGCGATTAGGATCTGCTTTCCCCTAGAAATTTGATTTAGTAGAGATGATATTAAAAGTCCTATAAAAAATTGAAATGCTACAGATCCTCCAACAAAGATTAACGAAATTTTGACTGAAATATGAAAATTTGGATCATTTAGAACCTGTTTAAAGTTATCAAGACTTACAAATCTCCATTCTTTTAATATTGTTGTTACTGTGACATCGTGTAAGGAGATGTAAATATTCCACATAAAAGGAAATAACAAGAATACTATTAGTATCGAAATTGCAGGGAGGAGGAAAAAATAAGGTTCATACTTTGTTGTTAACTGCATTTTGATAAAAAGAACGTTTAGGTTGGTTTTAGTTTGTTACCAGTCTAAAATTTCAACAGTTTTTTTTGCCGCGTCATCTAAAGCCTGTTTGGGTGGTTTTATATTATAGTAAACTTCGTCTATGGCCTGTTTTATATTCTCTGCGATTTGAGGATACTCTGGAATATTTGGTCGACTATGACCGTTGGGAATCATCGAAATGAGTTCAGAGTAGTAGGGTATTGTGCTGTTAAGTTGAGATGCGTAGTTACCTTCACCGATTGATTTTTGAGTTGGAAGATAACCTTCTTGCTGCAACATAGGGGTTAAAACTTCGGGATCCACCATTAGTGTCAACAACTCCCATGCTAGGTCTTTATTAGGCGATGTCTGAGGAATACTAAGTATCCATCCACCCATCATTGTGGTAGTATTAACGTTACTAGAGGGAGTTGGAAACAACGGGAGCATACCTATTGTCTCATTCAGAGAGCTCCATTCACTTTTAGGGAATGTTCCTAGTAGCCAAGATCCTTCTAACATAACTGCAAACTTTTTATCTGCAAATTCCTGTCCCCAAAAGTGATTTGGCTGAGGTGAAATTCCTGCATCTACCTGTTGTTTTAGAAATTCCAATGCCTTCACACCCTGTGAACTATTGAATACAGGAAACCAATATTTCCCCTTGGTGGGGTGATTGTCTCTTTGTTCAAGAATTTGACCGCCTTGCATCCATAAATACGGATACCACATATCCGGTGAATGAGCAGCTCCTACCAAGTGGACTCCTTGAATTCCACGGTCTTTTAGCACCTCATTTAGTTTTTTGGCCGATTCAATATATGCATTCCATGTGGTTAAATTCTCTGGATTAATTCCTGCTTCTTGGAGAAGATCTTTCCAATACCACAAGGCCCTTACATCGGTCCACGACCAAATGCCATAGGTCTTGTTTTCATACTTGCCTCCTTCCCAATTGGTTGGATACCATTCGTTTGCTCTCCCCCATTCATTTACTCTATCAGTTATATCCATTAGAAAACCTCCTTCAGCAAATTCTCCAAGCCATATCTGATCAACAGAAATTAGGTCTACAGGAGTTTGTCCTGCCATTGAGGTCAAGATCTGTGTCCTAGTTGCATCATATGGTAAGACCCGGTAATCCACTTGAATGTTTAATTCTGGATGATTTTGTCTTAGTTCATCCAAAGCTTTTTCAAATAAAATATCCCATCTTTCCTTAGGTTCGGCCACAATTGCGGTGAGTGTAACTTGCTGCTGTCCATATGACTTGTCGTAATTAGTTAGCATAAAGAGCGTAACAAAAACTAACATAGCAAAGAAAGTGAATGAATATGCATAAAATTTCATTAGCCTTATAAATACATCAACTTTTTTAAGTATTTCTCATAGGTGCCATATACTGTCTAATTAACCTCAGATATATCTTTAATACAATCAAAATACGGGTAATGATTGTTAATTGTGATAAAGATTTTTCTGTTCGTACAAGTGTTATTCGATTCTATTGCCTGTCTTATCAAAAAAATGCATCTTCGAGTACTCTAATCCAAATTCAATTTTATCACCAACTTGAAAAGTATTAGTAATATTGTTTGTGGTAACAAGTAAATTCCCTGACCCAAAATTTATTTCCATTATTGTATCGTCACCAAGCATTTCAACAAAGACTATTGATCCCTGTAACCTGGTTCCTGTACCTTTATTGGATTTTGTGAGTAAAGCTATGTCTCTTGGTCTTATTCCGACGATGAATTCATTTGTATCCATTAATTTATTTTCAAATTTTATCTTATCAGTTAACTGATTGGCAATAGGTTGTGAGAATAAGAATAGGGTATTATCTTTAATCGATCCACTAATTAAATTCATTTGTGGATTGCCAATAAATTGTCCTACAAATGTGTTCCTTGGTCGATGGTATACCTCCATGGGAGTTCCAATTTGCTGTATATTTCCATTTTTCATAATGGCTATCCTATCAGCCATACTCATTGCTTCAACTTGGTCATGGGTAATATACAAAGTCGTTATTCCAATTTTCTTTTGCAATTTCTTTATTTCTGTTCTCATGTATGCTCGAAGTTTTGCATCCAAATTACTGAGGGGTTCGTCCATTAGAAATAATTTCGGTTCCCTTACCAATGCTCTACCTAAAGCAATTCTTTGCATTTGTCCACCACTTAACTCCTTTGGTTTTCTGTAGAGAAGATCGTTTATGCCTAAAAGATCGGCCATCTGCTTAACCTTTTCCTGGATGTACGATTTGGGTTTTTTTCTCATTTTTAGTGGAAAAGCAATATTATCATAGACTGACATATGAGGATACAATGCGTAGTTTTGAAAAACCATTGCTACGTCTCTATCTTTAGGAGATAATTCATTTATTTTCTTATTTCCTAGGTAGATATGTCCGGATGTAGGAGGTGTTAATCCCGCAATACATCTTATTGCTGTGGTTTTTCCACATCCGGATGGTCCCAATATCACCATTAATTCACCTGACTTTACATCGATGCTAAATCCATCCAATGCTGTCGTCTCACCGTATTTCTTTGCTAGATTTTCTATTTTGAGATCGACCATTTCTTATCCTACCTAATATATCATAAATTATTTTACATAAATGGTTGGTTGAATAAAAACTCGAAATGTGTTGAACTGTATAATGGATTGTTTAATAAACCGCATTCGATTTACTATTTGCACTATTCGATGAGATTTATTTAATGTGTGAAAAGTTTAAAGATTCTTGTGACCGTTCTCGTAGTCAAATGAATAATACCATAAAATCACTTTCTGTGTTGTATTTATAAATCGCTTGTAGAAAAATAATAAGTCTAGAAGAAAAATATACAAAGACTGAAGAAAAAGGATCTAAAATAAT
This sequence comes from Candidatus Nitrosocosmicus franklandus, assembly GCF_900696045.1. GTDB lineage: Archaea > Thermoproteota > Nitrososphaeria > Nitrososphaerales > Nitrososphaeraceae > Nitrosocosmicus > Nitrosocosmicus franklandus_A. The sequence continues at coordinate 1,060,406 of NZ_LR216287.1, read as the reverse complement.
TCTAATCTGTCTATTTCATGTTTTGTATGATATTACTTCATTCGCCCTTAGAATGTTATTTACTTATGGAACTTTATCCTTTACAGTTAGGCCAATTCAACATATTTTATATTCAATAAATATTGATGTTAAACTAGCGAATAGTGAGGACGCTTTTTCACCTAGAAATTTAGTTTATGGTAAACCTTGTTTCGAGATTGAAATACTCTATCTGCAACGCTTTTATCCAATAAAAAGGATCACATCATATGAAGATCCTGAGCAAGCCCAGAGATTCCCAGTATGACTATGGAAGAGGTAGAGCAATTCCTGGAAAGTAAATTAAATTTACAGTTCGCTACCGTTGATAATAAAGGAGATCCAAATATTCAACCAGTATGGTTCTACTTTGACAAGAACGAAGAAAAACTATTCATCATGACTGGCAAAAACACCTACAATAGCCAGAATGTAAGACAAAAACCTGTTATCTATTTTTGTATAGAAAATGGTAACACTCCATACAAAGGTGTAAAAGGAAAGGGAGTAGCTACTATTGCTGATGATCTTCAAACAGTCGTCTCAATATCCGAAAAGATGATAATGAAATATTTGGGTACCCTCGATAATCTCATGGCAAATACTGTTTACGAATGCTCTAAAAGTGGAGAAGGCATAATAATTGAAATAATTCCAAGGTTTTTCTCCACATGGGATTTTGGCAAAATAACTTCACTAGCTCATTAAATGCCTAGAATATTTAAAATATTCGAAATCTGGACACACCTCTATTTATTTGTGTAACTAAATCTCGCATCACAACTTCGTATCAAATGATATTAATGAAATGATGTTTGATGTCACTACATCGCATTCATGAGCTAACCTAAAAATTCTGTTTCAATTAGATCCCTGTTTACACCAATGGCCGCTTGAACACCCTCTGCAGCAGCTATAATTAACTGAGCAGGAGCAATTATGGAAGCATCACCTGCTGCATATACTCCATTAACATTCGTCCTACCAAAAGAGTCTGTCTGTATACCTCCAAGAGAATTGTGTTTACATCCTAGCTGTTTAGCAATATCAGACGATTGAGAGAGTTGAGGCAGAACAAAACCTCCATCAACGTTAACAATTTCCCCATCCTCAAAAACTACTTTTTCAATCTGTCCATCTTCTCCAACAAATCTTTTGATTTTGCTTTCTCTTATGTCTATTCCTTTACTTAGGAGCAAACGTTTTTGTTCATGGTTTTGAAACGGTTTGCCATTAGTACAAACAATTAGGTCTTTAGACCAATTATATGTGGTTTGAATAAAATGAAATCCCTGAACTTGATCATCTATGACTACAATTAAAGACTTGTCACGCAGTTCCCATCCATCACAGTAAGGACAGTTAAACAAACTTTTGCCATAATAGTCAGAAAATTTATCTACTTCTGGTATCCTTTCTTTTAAACCCGTTGCTATGATTATTGATTTGGCCTGATATATTTCGTTTTCTGATGTTCTTAATTCAAATAAACTATCATTTTTGACTACTGAAGTTATCTGTTTCTTTTTAAATTTGACAGAAGGATATCTACTTATTTCCTTATGGGCAATTTTCCTAAATTCAGTAGGTTTTATGCCATCACGAGTAATAAATCCATGAGATTCCTGGGTAACTGCGTTACGAGGATTATTATTGTCAAACAATAATATGTGACGTCTTGCTCTTCCTAGTACTAAGGCAGCATTTAAGCCAGCCGGTCCCCCGCCTATAATAGCGCAATCAAAAAGCATATTCTATAGTTGTATGTGGGAAAGGTAACTAAAAGGTTTCTCATTAAGGTTCATTTCCTATGTCATAAAATAGTAATGTGAATTAAATTACTATCTTGAAGGCCAGGAAATGCTTCCGGTTTAATTGAAAACTCGAATCTCCATGGCCATAGCATTTACTTAAAACTTTCTACAAGTAGGGTTGTGTATTTCCCCTCCACAAATCCTATCAATAGATCTCGATAACTGTACATTGTAATAGTGGGATACAATAAATACCAAAATACAAGATTATACCAATCATCTTCGTATTCTTGATTTTCTCATAGATGAGAGCATTACGGATTCTTAAACATGATTCGATTCATAAATAATCTTTGCTCACCATACCATTACTATGCAATCGTATCGCATCTATTCCAAAAGTGGGTGTTGTTACTATTAGGGATCTTCTTTATGGTATGATATCAACAAATAATATCCTGCATTTCAAAATTTATATGCCTTAGAGTCAACCAAAGGAGGTAATTAATTTGTCTTTATAATCAACAAGCGATCGGTTCCGGATTCAGCTCCCCAGATTTGACCCTCTATCCCAAGAATCTGTCTTACGTTTGCTTGTGGACTGGGGATCTCAAATTTGCTGAAGGTTTCATTTAGAGGATCGAAGCTAAACATCGAGTTCGAACCAAAATCGCTTATCCATACCATGTCTTTTGAATCTACGTATACTGCATATGGTTTGGGATTCTTTCCTGCGAGTTTCCATTCTTTCCATTGGTCTGTTTGCGGATTATACATTCCTAACTGACCTGCATTCCATTCTGATATCCAAATTTTCCCATAAGAATCAGACCATACTCTTCTTGCTCCCTGATCTGGTGTAGGAGGTTCCAAAACTGTTACCTGCCCGGTTCTTGTATCTATGAGTCCTATATAATTGCCCGCAAGTGATGCATAGTATACTGATCCATTTGGTGTAGTTGTGATCCCATAAGGACCTGGTCCTCTTGGTGCATTAAAAATTTCTATAGTTCCTGTGGATGGAAACAGTCTTCCGTATATTCCACTTTGTCCTGTAAACCATAAAGTTCCATTATTGTCGAATGTAGCAGTATTAAGGTTTGCATATCCAACACCTTCTGGGAGAGTATAAATGGTAATATTTTCTGTAAGAGGATCTACTCGAACAATTGCATTTAGCCCTCCATCAGTAATCCATGCTGCCCCATCAGGACCTGCTATAACACCATGAGGAGCTGACCCTTCTCCTAGAGAAATATGTGAGGTTTCTCCAGTAGTAGTATTTAACTTTCCAAGCTCGCTAGAAGATTGTGCTGTATACCATACAATATCCTTTAACAGATTCTTTGAAACATTGCTATTGGTGTAGGACATTGACGTAGAAGGAGCTACGTCATGAGGCCTTGAACCTTCAGGGACTGGATACTCTCTTATTGTAATGCATTGATTGTATGCTTCTCTTATAGTAGTATTCGAATTCGGAATACAGTTGTGGCTATTTGATACTAGTTCAGAGTATAATGAGACGTATATGAAATCTCTAAACTCTGAATCGGGCTCGAGATTATTTTGGATGTCTGTGTTGCTATTATATTTATAATTATAATTAAACAGCATTTCCTCATCGTACCCAAGTAGAGTGTTTTTTAATAACGATGTACCCGCCAAACTGATACCAGATACAACAAGAAATAGAGTGATGATTAATTTGAAATGATCATATATATACATACATCTATTACATCCATGTAGTGTACAAGAAATTATTTAAAGGATGATTTCGAAAAAATGATTTTGAGTTAAACTTGTTTTATCGAGTTAAGGATCTGTGATATTTTCAAGAATTATGAATAAAAACTAAAGTCCCTTGCTAGAGTATTATTAGATCTATTTTATTGTTAGAAATCTAACGCTTGCGCATATACTACTGCCGAATATATGCATTCAACTCGAAATAAATTGAGGGGTTGATATAGCGTTTCGTATGTCTAAATAGATATTCGGTACGGCAGTATTAGACTCCAGATGCTGGTGTAATCCTGTAAATAACCCCATTATCATATGATAATATGTACAGATATCCGTCATCAGGACCTGTTACTAGATCTGTTATGCTTCCAAAACCACTGCCAAAAATTATTGAATCTTGTTCCTCATCATTGTCGACAATCAGATCTGGAATAGTATCAAGAACGAATCCGTTTCTCTCTGGATTCATTTCGAAATAATACAGATTTCCGTTGTTATAATCACTTACAAAAACATTGTTGTAATAAGATTCGCCCAAACTAGTGGAGTTTAGAAATTCTATATCTGTGAGAGCTGGAGGATCTAACCATGTCAATACGGGATCGGCATAATGAGATCCTTCAAAGGACACCAAATCGCTTTCGGTATTCCCGGAAGACGAAATTGGGCCCATTATTGTTTGCCAACCGCTATTAAAACCAGGGTTGACAATATTGATTTCGTCATTAGAAGCTGGTCCATTTTCAGTCTCCCAGATAGTCTTGGTAACTGGATCAAATGTTAGTCCAAATGAATTTCTAATACCATATGCAAAGTATTTGCTTCGTGGATCATTAGGGTCAGAGGAGAAGGGATTATCTGCCGGAGGGGATCCATCAACAGTGCTTATTCTAAAAATGATTCCAGAATCGTCGGGGTTAGGACCATCAGGAAAGTTTTGTAACATACCATCATGATTCAGATCGCCTATGATACCATAAAGATGATTATCTGGACCAATCATCAATTTTCCACCGTCATGGTTGGGTCCTGGTATCGCAGGAAGATCCAACATGAGTGTCGGGTTTTCTAGCGCTTGACCATTCCAAGTGTATTTATAAACTAGGTTCTTTAATTCGTCACTGTCTTGATCAACTCCAGTATAATAAAGAAAAATATTTTTTGTATTACTAGCTTGACCTGAGTTGTTGTCACTTTCTGTATTCTCTTGTACAGCAATACCTAGTAACCCTCTTTCATTTTGGAAATCAACAGGTATCTCTAAAACTGGTTGGGGCTGCAATTGATCATTAGAAACTAATCTTACCTGTCCATTCTTTTCTAAAACCAGGATGCTATTTTTATCTAAAAAGGCCATGCTGGTAGGTGAATCTAAACCCTCAACAAACACTTCCACATTCAAATTTTGATCATTAACCGACTGTGATATCGCAATGGGGATCTGATGTGTGTAGAGAAATCCAAATGCTAAAGCTAAAACGAACGAGATTACAAAAATTCTATTTGATTTTTCATCGCGTGTCCTTGTATCATCATTATTATTGAAATCAATTCTAAATCTCATTGTGTTTATAAGTATACCCCATAACATAAATAAGATATATTTTTCGATAGGGGCTATAGATAGAAAATATGTCTTGATTTTATTGTTCAACCATTTGCTGACTAAACAGATAGATGGATTATACGTATTTACAACTTGAACAACATTTCTTACATTATCTATCCATGGCCAATTTTTGTCCACTTGGAGATATATATCATAAGAATTTACCATGTTATAGAAAAACAAGGAAATAATATAACTAATATGGAAAAATATTGTAAATCAATCTTGGGATTCTATCTATCCTTGCCAATTCTCAACGATTAAAAACTGTTACCAATCAATTAGGATAGGCTTTTTTAATGATTTGGACCTGAAGCTACTTGATACAAATAGGAAATAAATAATTTAATAAGTGATCATATCAATTCGAGTGATAGATACTACCATAAATTACCATTTACTTTGTACCAACTATACATATGGCTTCATTATCAATACTCACAAGTCCTTTTTTCTCCATACTGTTGTTACTAATAGTTGCAAATTTTGAAACCTCTTGTGTTATCATATTCCATATTTGTTCGGTACGCTCCTTAGTCTCGTCCTTCAATAGGACGTTGATAGGCGCTGCAATGTCTTGAGTGAATTTTGTAAAGTCTTCTGCTGTATCAAATCGAAAAGTTACATTGACTTTTTCTATCTGAATATTTCTGAACCCAGCTTTTTCAAAAGCGCTGAAAAGTATTTTATCGTCGGCCAAACTAAAAGGGCCTAGAGTTCCTGGTGGGGGAGCCGGAGCATTAGTTTCACGTCTGGCTATATTCATGGGAATAGAGAGTTGTGGTACTTTATTGGGGGTAGACCAAACTGCTGTGGCAAACCGTCCGCCTTCTACTAGGGATTTATGGATGTTTGAGAGTCCTAAATCCAGATTTGGAAGAAACATCAATCCCCATCTACAAAGAGCTACATCAAATTCCGATGGGTTTAAAACAATTGTTTCTGCGTCTCCCTCTTTAAATTCCATTCTATTATCTAATTTTAGAGATTTGGCGCGTTCTTTAGCTATGTACAGCATTTGGGGTGACAGATCTGTAGCCAATACATAACCGTCATTGCCAACACGATGAGCAGCGGTAATAGCCGGTTCGCCTATACCTGTTGCTATATCCAATACCTTTGAGCCGGGTTTTACATCTCCAAGGCTAACTAACTTGTCACTTACCACTTGTGCTCCGTTTTCAAACGTTTTCCACCATTTTTGCCATCCAAAAGCCACACTATCCCAACTTTGACGTTGGGCTTGCTTAATTTGATCGGATTTTGAATTAGACATATTAGTGAGTTTATCAAGTCATTGATTTTTATACCCTTTGCTATTTTGCGATAATTTATTCTCTTATTTGATATCCCTTGAAACGATCCCTCCTCACTAAATAGCTTTTACCCACTCCATTACAAGGAGTTTGATTTACTCCACATGCTCATACATTTACTAAGAATCATGGTAAATGAATAGATGATATACACTATTACGCAGGAGCGGATCAACGAATTCACTATAATCTTGGAATGTGGGGCCTTATTACTAGGTGGATGATCCTAGTTTTAGTAGATTTAATACCTGTCCTTGGATCCAGACAGAAAACATGTCAAACTTATTATCTAGATTGTCTATTAATTGGATACACAAATAGATGGATGATGACTGACCCTAATGCGAAGAAATTGTTTTGGTTCTTATTTGCTGGGTCAAGAGGAGGAATGAATAGAATATCTATAATAGAATTGCTAATAGAGCAACCATACAATATCAATCAGTTGTCTGATATAATCAAAATCGATTACAAAGCCATCCAGCATCATATGCACGTATTGGAAAAAAATAATTTAGTTACAAAAGAAGGTGAAAAGTATGGTATTTTGTATTTTATATCAAATTATTTAGAGGTTAACATGGGAGCATTCAGAGAAGTAGTAGATAAAATTCACCAATCAAAAAAAACGAAATAAACAAGTTTTGTGTAGATGTGGAACAAATATGGAAATAAGTAAATAAATGCTTACTTTGAAGTTAGATGCGATATAGTTAAAATGGATATTTGGATGGGGACAGTCAACGCACTTATTAATATGGTAAATTTGGGGTTGTTAGGTGCTTTGATCTATACATTTGCTAGAATGTATCAGACCAGCAAAGCCAACTTTACCCTGGGTTTGATCTTCTTTTGTAGCTTGCTTATGATAAACAGCCTAATTTCCGTTTATTCGTATATTACCATGTCGATGTTATTTTCGGATCTTCTTGTGCCCTATCTACTCGCTATTTCCATTGCTGAGATGGCTGGCTTAGCCATATTTCTCAAGATAACTCTTGAATAAATATCAAGTTCAACATTCAACCATTTTACTACTTGTCTGCTAGAAAAAACGATCCACTTGTATCGTCTTTTGATTTTCACTTGAATCATTATTTAATAAGGAATTCAATTCAGCATTTGGAATAGATCTGGAATAGATCTGGAAATAACTATTAATGCATATTATGACTAGCGTTTCTATGGACAAAAGCTTTTTGACTTGTGTTATTGCTTTAACGTTGGTAACTAATAGTACAAAAACTCGCTTTGCAAAAAGAGAAGAGAAGGTGGTGACACTAGATTGGCAATAGAAACGGGAATATTAATTTCAGCTCTTGCAGGTCTTGGTTCTTTTCTATCACCATGCATTTTGCCAATCATACCTGGATTTTTGTCTTACCTTTCCAGCTCCGCAATAAGAGAGACTATGAATAATAATAATAGTAGGGATGGCAATCAAGGTGGGATACATGGAATACAGGGTAATAGTGAAGAAACTAGTAGTAATCTAAATGGTATTAGTAATCAATTAATTTACGTTTCAAAAAAGGCTCGCATAAATATTTTCATTAATACCATTTACTTCGTCTTGGGATTCTCCCTGGTTTTTTCAGTATTGGGTGTAGTACTAAACAGCGTTCTTGCCACTTCAATCGGAAGTGATTTTCAACAATATTTATCATATGTAGGTGGAGTCATTATTGCTGCTTTTGGAGCTTATCTTATTCTTTCTCTCAAGATTACTCGTCTCAACATTGAAAAGAAATTCACGAAAATTCCCAAGTTCAAAACTAGTTATATAACGTCATTTGTATTTGGAGTTGCTTTTGCAGCGGGATGGACCCCATGTGTAGGGCCCATACTGGGTAGCGCCTTTACATTAGCAGCCACAAATCCGGGTACTGCATACAACCTATTACTTGCCTATTCTCTAGGCCTTGGAATTCCCTTTCTAATTACTGGCGCATTTTTTTCACGTGCAACTGGAGCAATAAGAAAAATAACAAGACATCTAAAATACTTTAATCTAGTTATGGGAAGCATATTGATAATAGTTGGAATACTGATCTTTTTTGATCAATTATCCTTACTCGTAGTCAACATCCCTTTCGTAGAACAGCTTATTGTAAGTTGATGAAAAAGAGGAGCAAAATGAGGTTGATAATATTTTGACGCAAGGTAAAATCACAAGGTCCTTAAATAGAGATAATCTAAGTGCAATCTTGACAGCAGTTGCTGTCATTTCATTAATTGTTGGGTTTGGAATTTATTTTAATTATTTCAGTAGTCCTTCTCAAAGTTATCTTCAACAAAAACAATTAGAAGATTCCGTAGATAATCTGTCTACTAAGACTGGAAACATTATAACAGTAAAGTTAAACAAAACCGCTTTTACTGAGATTGACAAAAGTAACTACCCACTTGCCCCTGAACTACAAGGGATTACTGCCTACATCAATACTGAAAACGGCAAACCCATAACACTTGCAGATCTGCGAGGAAGTGTAGTTCTGTTTGACTTTTGGACTTACACATGCATAAATTGTATTAGAACTATCCCATATCTAAATGAATGGTATGATAGATACGGAGATCAGGGTTTTGTAATTTTGGGTGTGCATTCTCCAGAATTTGACTTTGAGAAAAACATTCAAAATGTCCAGAATGCGGTAAACGAGTTTGGAATTAAATACCCTATAGTCCTTGATAGTGATCATAAGACATGGAATGCTTACAAAAACAATTATTGGCCAAGACACTATCTAATAGATTCCCAAGGATATATCCGCGAAGATCACATTGGAGAAGGTGGATATAATGAAACCGAAAAGACAATACAAACGCTGCTTGCAGAAAAAGCCGCTTTAGAAAACAAGACTGAGATTTCATTTGATCTTGATAAAGGGAAGTTGACAAACGAATCTGCATCGCCAATTTCGCAGAGACTTAAACATGTAGACTTTAGCCAAAATATGACACCAGAAATTTACCTGGGATATCAAAATGCAAGATCCCCATTGGGAAACAGTGAGGGATTTCAACCGAATAAGAATGTATCTTATAAGTTGGATACAAGTAGTGGTGGCAACAGCTCTTTCATACCGAATTTGGTATATTTGGATGGAACTTGGAAAAATAATGCTGATAATGTGGAGCTGGTCGGTGATAAAGGTAAAGTCATCCTTACGTACTATGCTAAGTCGATTAACATTGTTGCATCGGGTGACGGACAAAAATTGGGTATCAAAGAATTCAATAACAAAACCGATATTGATAACGGTATCAAAAACAATAGCGAGAGTGCCGAAAAGAACAACATAGTTGAATATAAGGGACTAAACATGGACAGCACAAACCGTGCTCTTGATCTAGATGAGAACGGGAATGTCATTGTGGACCAACAGCGATTATATAATGTTGGTCTTTATGATGACTATCAACCAAGATCTATAATACTCGACATAGAAGGGAGTGGGTTCAAACTCTATACATTTACCTTTGGCTAAAACACCAACTATTTTTTTAACCTGTACATGAATCTATCGAAATATTTTTAATACTTTTTGAAGAATCGTGACCGTTCAAAATCATTTGTTGAATCTTAGAAAGAAAGAGGGATCATCAGAACATTACACATGGAATAGATCTGGATATAATATGGAAAATTGCTTATAACCTTTGATTAGAATTATCTTTTTGTGAAAAACACGGGAAACAAAAAACTTAAAAAAATTTCATATCTTGTTGTAATCCTAATTGCGTCTGTGGTAACAGTGTACCTAGTTTCGCCATTGTTTATATCTACAGAAATAAATGAACCCTTTCCTCCAAATTCTGTGGCGTTGGTCTCTTTTGAAAATTTTAGTGTGATGAGTGAAGAGGCGAGGGTCAAAGTCGCACAAAATATGAACACCTTCCAGAAGAATGAATTGATGAGTCAGTATGCCAATTCAGAGAATGGTAATATTATAGCCATTAATGAATCCATGGATGAGATTTCAGGTTCATCTGAACTAAACTATTCATCAATTTCAGGATCGTTTATAGGAGCTAACGATGGAATTCATAATGCTGAAGGTATAGCGAAAATAATACCTCTTGAGGAGAATGCTGCAAGTATCCTTAGACTGGAGAATTTAAAGGTAACTAACGGACCCGATCTATATGTGTACCTGTCAACTGACAATAACTCACACGATTTCGTCAATCTTGGGAAACTTAAAGCCAATAATGGAAATCAAAATTACAACATTCCACTAGGGACTGACTTGTCAAAATACGATACTGTATTGATATGGTGCAAGGCATTTTCAGTTCTATTTGGTAGTGCCGACCTCAAACATCAGGAATAAAAATGTAACCAATAGAAAATATAACCAATTAAATTATATGCCAAGTCAAAATTTTTGTTTTTCTTATCTTACTTTTTGACATGAGGGACGTATTAGGATTTGATCTAATTCTTGTTACTTTATTAGAAATCTAGTATGGAACTCAATTATTTGGTTTTATTCATTAATTTGGAGTAGAATTGGACCGGATTTGGAACAATGCTTATAATCAAAATAATACAATCTAAATTTGAAAATAAATGTCAACAACAACAAAAATTTTGGCAAAAAGTTTTGAATCTCCTGATGAAGTAAGAACATTTGAAAAAGGAAAAGTAGAGATTGTAAATCTGGGGAATGTGATAATCGGTAGAGCAACACTCGAACCAGGATGGAGTTGGAGTACGTGTGTAAAACCATTAGTTAATACAGATAGCTGCCAAGCTCCACATACATCGGTCATTATTTCTGGAAGAATGAAGGTCAGAATGGATGATGGTACTGAAATTGAAGGCGGACCTGGAGATACCGCAGTAGTACCGCCAGGACATGATGCTTGGGTGGTGGGAGACGAGCCATGTGTTTCAATAGATTTTACTGGTATGGGGGACTATGCGAAAAAGCATGAGTAATAAACATCTCGTATCAAAATAACTATGTCAAGGAACGTTAAGATTTATTAGACGATTTTCTATATAATTACTATCTATCTATCTATTTATATATCACAATAGAATGTTATCAAATTATAAGATCACAGAATGGACGTTTTTTACCGCTATTTAGTCATTACGTTTTTTATACAAATCTAAACAATTCGAGTAAACAAAAAAATAAGGGATTAAGAAAATTCAAGTACTTCTTATTGCTTTTCTAAAATGCTCTAGATTTTTGGACATCTCTTCATTAAACGACTCTTCCGTATAGCCGTGAACTTCTATCCCATGCTTCTTTGCATTTTCAAATAGCTCTTCTTCTGTTTCTCCATACATTGTATGGGTACATACAGGATCGCCCGCATCCTTGCAGTTAATGCTAAGTGTCATATACTGAAAGTATTTTACCTCGAATTAAGGATATCTTCCAAATTCCTTCTCTTGTTAGAAATAGAGTAATAGCTAGTATTGTTATTATTGATATTCTCAAGGTTATTGTCAAAATTTTAATTGTATACTTGATTATGAGTACTAAATATTGATGTTATCAACTTGTACCTAAATAATCCTCATCTTATTCCACAACTAATCGTCAGCTAGTATTGTCTTCTCCATTTTTCTTTTCAGGACCGAGGATTAAATTTCGTAATCTAAATTTTTTTTAAGCGCCTATAAAACCTTAAGAAAGGAATATCTTGATTTATTTAGTCAGGTACCAAGATCCACTGTTGTTGATAACCAAAAGTTAGTGCCATAACTATCTCAAATTTATATCATGACTCCATCTGCTTATAATCTATTTGGGAATTATCCATATCTTTATGCCCTATGAGATAGTGATTTGCTGTTTGTAGGTAAATGTAGTATGATTCATCAATGTATCGATAAAAATATTTGATATCTAGTGTTCTATGTTTGGGATCATGACCTTGTCTAGATGTCAATGCATTTGGCTTAAATTTATTATGTTCATACGATACTACTACGATTAACAGTATCTATTTGGGCCGGAATTAGTGTAATTGACTCGAGCAAACCCAAATTCAATGCATACAAAATCAAATTTACTACGTGGACTCTGTAGGCCGGAGGCATCAGAAGGAACATTCATAGGAATCGATACTCAATTTCTAAATGTTTAAGATTTATTTTGTTTCTTGATAGTAACGTTTAGAAAGATTCAAAACCTGAAATTTTCCTGACCAATTGCGTTCTTTATACAATTACTTTGATCTTAATTCTAATATAGTTTGTTTCATTTAAACTGTCATTCTTTTAAAATTTTAGTGAATTGATTCAATTATTTTCACTAGATTATTGAATTATCAAAATTCATTTTTCTCTGACGATATTGAAGGTCTATTCTTTTAGCCTTAATCTAAATGCCCTTCTCTGCGCAAGTCAGAGATGATCTTCATTAAAGTATCATAATCAACATTCACTTCATTTAAGATAGACGAATGATCTACTCCCTTGTGTTTTTTTATGAATTTTAATACCTCTTGCTTTTTCTTTGTATATTTCCTATCTTGAATCAAATTACTATATGGAAATTCGAGTTATTATAAGATTTAGACTTTACAAACAAAGACTCATTCTTGATAAAAATCCTTTTTTCTCATAGTGATCAATCAGAAAGGTAGTGGCTCGTATCTTAATCTTAGTCTGACAGAATTTGGAATTCTCTAACTTGACTTATCATGGCGCTAGTTTTATAGGACCTTTATAGTTAGGTGAATTGATTTTAGCCTACATCGGTGTATTAAAGAATCATTAGGAATCTTCTTCCAACTAGTATCTCTTCTACAGGTGAGCATTTTGTACTGATCACCTTTCCTTGTATTCTAGAGTTACATGAGAATAAATATTAATGTTGAAGACAGTCTTTCAAGTATAATGATTTTGACGAAATTTGCTATTGTAGTAGTATTTATTATTTGTGGTGTAGTAACATTTGGATTAATTAATTTCTCTATTTATAACAGTTCGCAAGCCATAATTGATCCGTTATTTGCCTACGCAACAACACCCACGACTCAAACATCTCATTCAGAACATATGTCAGAAATGCACCACGAAGCATCTACAAATGCGACGATGTCTTCTGAGGATAAAATGAGATTTTGTGGAAATAATGCTACGAATTCTAATCTGTATGTTACAGAATTTGTTATTCCTGTTCAGTGTAGTCAGCCTGTGGGTCTTGCTGTAGATAAGGATAATAATATCTGGATCGCCTCTGGAAAACTGGGTAGTTTGTTGGTATTTAATACCACAACATCAGAATTTGATGATATTATAAAAATACCAAATTGGCCAGAACAAACTAGAATCATGGGCTCTATGATATGGAATATGAAATTTGATAGAAATGGTGATCTGTGGTTTACAGATGAACTCAGTAATTCTATTTGGAAGTATTTTGTAAAAGAAGAAAAGTTTGAAAATTACAGATTATTAGAAGAAGGGGGATATCCACAATCAATTACTTTTGATTCTAATGGCAACGTATGGTTTACCCAATTTTTTGGCAATAGACTTGGATTTATTGAGCCTTCCAAGGTGATAACCAATACAACAGAGGGTATTTCAGAATTAGATATGTCACGACAAATTGACTTTCAAACTATGGGACCAATATCGAATGGTTTTGGCTTTAGTAATACTAATACCAATGACAATTATAATGACACTGATACTACTAATCCTTCTCCTACTGAGAAAAACGAGACGCTATGGTTTTCAACTGCCATCTTTCCCGAAGGAGGACATATTATTGGATATGATGTGACAGCACAAGCACTAACCATTCATGATGTGACCTATACCCATAGTGTTCCATTCAGTATTGCTGAGGACGAAAAAGGACTTCTTTGGGCTAACAACCATATTACAAATCTTTTCTTCTCATTAAATCCGAATACAGGGGAGATAAAACAATATGCTACTTCCAATCCTTCTGCTACTGGTAATTTGACGACATTGCCATACTATAACGAGTATAGAGATGGAAAAATATGGTTTAACGAACATTATGGTAACGCTATCGCATCTTTTGATCCTATGAATAAAACACTAGTGGAATATTATATTCCATCTCAAAACCCCTTGTGGGTAAATTCTTCAAATCCTCTTAGATTTACGTTTGATAACAACGGGTCAATTTGGTTTACTGAATGGACTGAAAATAAACTAGGTGTAATTACGAAAGATAGACTAGATCAGATACCAATAACATTAGAGATTTCAAAGGATAAGATAATATTAGACAGTAAAAACAACAAGAGCGATTCTATAGACATTTATATTTACGAGAATCCGGTAAACTTTGGTAAGGTTATCAATTCGACTATAACCAATAGTAACGATACTACTTCTACAAATGATATCAACGATACAGTGTATATAACAACGGATGTAACATCATCAATCACTAAGAGCGGCAAATTAGACAATCTAACAAGTAGCTTCAGTCAAGACTCGATACCTGTCAAAAATAAGCCATCAGGTGAAATCGGGCCATCACCACAGTTAAAGACAACGCTAAATGTGAGTCCAACTCCGGATTCAACTCCAGGAAACTACACTTTAACGGTTAGCGCTAAGTATGGTAAAGAAATTACTGTTTCAAGAATAGTGGATCTAGAAATTAAATGATGATGAAATGATACTATTGCAATGCTATTACGATGATGATGAATGATCATGCTGATGATGAATGATCATGCTGATGCTGTTATTATCTAAGCATACAAAATCTCCTTTATAATATGATGAGGAACAGGTTTAGGACATGAAGGAATTGAGATCTTTTAATTATCAACTTTGTATCTGAACTATAATATGGATTCACAATACAGGACTTCTGACACATAGTTCAGAAAAACCTATGTTTACATTTTTTGTTACTTATTAACCGTTCATTTTTGTTTGATTATTTGATTTGTTGCTATAGAGAAGAATTAGTGGGTAGGGATAAATACTCCTTTGTTTACGATGATGGAAATGCTGATCTACCAGCCTCCCAGCCTTCAAATTCAAAGCTATGTGCTGGATCTACTTGTATGCTCATCAACAACTTTGATTGATCGAGATATCCACCTTACTAGAAATATGAAATATGAGGGAAACGGCATTAAATTTAAGCTCCCAGTGGTTGTCCATTTCTAAATGATGGTGAGTCAGTTTATTTTAATCCTAGTAATTATTCGCTTGCTAGACAACAGCATCATGATCATACTCCAACATATGAAAAGTGGTGAGTCTATTCATTGACATCTTGCAAAGGTTATCTCGTGTACTGTTGATATTGTTAGTTTAGAATTTGAGATGATTTCTTCTCTTTTTATTTTCCTTTTTGTCTCACGATGTGAAAAAGAAATAGTCTATACAACAAAGATTCTACAATCCTAATCAAATCAGTACTGTGATCCTTTTTGATTGAAAAGGATCACAGTACTGAAATTGAAAATCCTCATTGAGAAAGTATCTTCTGGGGAAAGGAAAAATAAATTCTGCCGGTTTCTAATTACTGTGCAAGTTGATGACCTTCCAATGAGGGCAATCCCTGCTTGTAACTTATTGTGATATTGTCACCTAGTTGATATGGACAATTGTCTATAGTACGTGGAATTCCATCTGAGGCTTCTATCACACATGTATTTCCTTGCTTTATTTGAACCAGAACGCTCTCTTGTGTACTCGAACTAAATAGTTGTGTTAATGAACCGCCCATAAGCATAAAAACTACCACTACACCAGCTATGACAAAAAGCACAGCAAGCCATTTGGGTGAAAATTCAAAATCCATATAAACTTGATTTAGAACATGGGTTTTAAATGTCTAACAGCAGTATTGTATAGACATATTCAACCAAGGCAAATTTGATACCTCAATTCCCAAGTATTATCTACAAACTGTCAACATGCCTATTTAAATACCCTCTGTAAACCCCTAATATTAGGGATTAAAAGGCATATTTTATCAAAATCATCAACTTAAGTAAAATCCTATTACCCACTGAGACTTGACCTCTCACACCATGCATGTTCCTAACTTATTTCCAAACTATCTGATAATAAGCAGAAATATGATTTATCAAAGCGATGAATTCGTCTTTCTGTTCAATGTCATAGGATTCTACTAGTTTGGGATTTCTTGGTTTAGAACTAAAAAGTACTTTATAGAGTTTTGCGAGTAGTTAACAAATCCCTTTATTTTTTCTATGTCATCAAAAGTATCAATAAAGCAAAAATACATTACACTAAAAATACTTGAATATGGAAGAAACTTCGTAAACAAAGAAAATCTTGGTAACAACGTAGCAGCTCAAAGCTAGTTCAGAACGTTCTATCTTTTTTAAATCTAAAGTTTCAGTTAAATAAAACTATTGCATATCCGTTTTATTACTTTATCAATATTATTATAAAAAGCTAAATCTGAATGGTTGAAAACCTCTTAATTTATGACATTATTAATTTTAATAGATCCATATAAAAGTGGTTGTCGTAGTGAAATCCTGTTGTTAATTTCTCTTATTATCCAATCATCGTAATATTGCCATTTTGTAAGAATATATACATCCGCACTTTTAACCCCTTCAAAAGAACTTACCTTGGATAAAATCGAATCAATCGTAAATACATTTTCACTAAATAGTACAAAAGTCAGTCTATCTTCCGAATCAATTACACTAGGGCTGTATAAAATATTCTCCTGAAATTCGGAATACATCCGCTCCAGTACTCTTTGACGATGAGATTTTGTGGTGATAATAGGAATAGCGAATTGAATATATCCTATCATTACAGGTGGACTACACTGGATTGAGAAATCTAACATGTTTGCATCCTTCATCCTTGCAAGTCGTCTAGCTGTTGTCTTTTCCGATATACCAACTTCTTTGGCAATATCTGCTATTTCCGTCCTTGCACCAGATAGTACCAAACACTTTATTATTCTCAAATCTGTTTCACTTAGGTAAATTGGTTTGACGCGGCTTTCTAAAACAAAGCTACTCACAATAGTTGCTGGCAGCAAGTGACGATTTAGCGATCGAACAAATATATCGTCAAGTGGTTTTTTGATGATTAAAGCCGCCACACAAGTCCTTCCCATATGATGCACATAATATGCAATGTCGCTAAGTTGTTTAATACGCCTAATGACATCGTCTTTATTTATTCCATTACTCGTTCTTACGAGTACAATAAATACCTTAAATTCAAAAACCGCTGGATTAACCCTAACTACAAACTTTTCTATGACTCGCTTATGTATCATCTTTTTGACTCGCGCCTTTACACTTTTTGATGTAAGGTCAACCCTCGAGCCTATGCTGTTATAAGAGGATCTGCTGTCTCTAGCTAATGTTGAAAGGATAGTAAGATCAGTTCTATCAAGAACCGCTGTTCCTTCGTCCTCATTCATTATCTAAATATTGCGATATCTCTTTATAAAGTTGTCCGATTTTGGGAGTTATGCTTCCACCAAAGATAAGTATCTTAATAGATTATATTAGGTTATGAAAGAGATTGAAACAACAAATAGAAAAGTCCTACAGAAATTGTCTACTACTGAGAAACAAAATAGTGAGATAAGAAATACCGAATCTAAGGGAACAGTATATATTGAAGAACAGTATGGAATGATAAAGTTCGAAAGAAACATTAAGCATTCAAAGGAACGGATCTGGGAGACAATTACGGATAAAAATGAAGTATTCAAATGGTTACCTAATTACGAAGGAACGTTCAATGGTTACAAAGACGGAACTATTGAACTTATAAACACTGTGTCCGGATCCCGTGTTACTGGAAAAGTTCTTGTGTATGAACGTTATAGTGTATTTGAATATGAATGGTTTATTGCTCCTAACCAAATGTTTCCTAATGGGGAACCGAAATCGGTTATCCGTTGGGAAATCAAGCAGAATGACGACTTAGATTCAATACTTATTGTAACTCACAGCTACCTCACGAAATCAACGGCATTAGCTTTCGCTCCTGGTTGGCATGCCTATCTAGATCGACTTGAAGCCGTTCTAGCCAATCGATTACCCCCTGACTGGGTAAAAAGGTCTGCAGAGGTCAAAAAATTATATTCTACCTGAGGAGACCGTCAGACGCTGCGAACCCTAACTCAAAAAACCTTTTCTTCTTAGTTTTTGCTACTATTAAATTACCGTTATTGGTTTTGAAGTTTTGTAACCATCAAGAATTTAATTTGGTTGCGTTCCTACTGCGCTCAATGTTGTTTCAAACACTGGCGATGAATAACTAGTCATATACAAAATCGTTATGCTCTATAATTTGTTGAGTATGTGATAGTTATTTCTAGCCTGCTATTCCCTATTAATGTCTAGAAAGGTTAGCAATACCTTATTGAATTCGTTGGGATGTTGGTACATTAAAGCATGCCCTGCCTCTTCTATACGAACAAGCCATGATCCTGGAATTTTCTCCGCTAAGGTCAAAGAATCTGGTGCTGGATCATCGTTTGCTCCAACTATGATCAATGTAGGTTTGGTGATGGTTGAAAGATCATCACATGTGCCCGCCCAAGTTGATGAGGCATCTAATTGTTGTATGTGAATTTGTCGTGGAATTGGATATTCCTTAGGAATAGGAAAGTAGGTAGTGAAATCTGGGTGGGCATCATACCAACTAGGAGGAGCAAAGAACATGGGTGCAAGTTTTTGCATTTTTTGTGACTGAGACATAGATGCATTCTTGTTAATCGCTACTATTTCAGGGGGAGTTGGCCTGTCATTCGAACCTCCACAACTTGTAGCATACAAAATAAGATTTGCAACTAGCTGTGGATTTGTTACTGCTAGTTGCTGTGCAATAAACCCTCCCATAGACCAACCCAAGATATCGGTTTTGTTTATCTCCAATGCATTAAGGAGACCTACGGTGTCGTTTACGAATTGATTAATGGACAGCTCTTTTATCCCTGCAGTAGATTCGCCAACTCCTCGATTCTCAAAAATTATAACTTTGTAGTTTGCCGAGATCAGGGCCTCCAACAACAATGGATTCCACATATCCATTGTAGAACTGGCTCCTGTTATCAGCATAATCGGTCTGCCATCTGGATTACCCATTTGTTTATAGGCCATAATCATATCCGATAAAGTAACATAATTTGATGACATGTTGTCTAAAATAGTTGCTTTTGCCTTAAACGAAGGGGCAGCTAAGAATGGATTATGAGAATCCTGATTTATGCTACTGTATGCCGGTAACATAATAAATATTTGAGTAATTATCATGATATTCAGTAATATTATTACCACTAGTAAATACCCCATAAGTTGACTTCTTAACTTCAATCTTGTCGTTCTATTAATATTAAATGATCTTATTTATACTTTGAGAAGTAGACGATCTAAACAAATTAAAATACAGTTTCTTTATTGGAGATCTATTGTTGCATATGTGAATACAACTCACAAAATGTATATATTATGATTATTACTATTATTAGTATTAATGCTAGAGGATTAATTTGAATAATGAATCAGACAATCCGAATCAAAGATTATTTCGCTTAATCGAAATAATTAAGGAGAAACTTTAGTATGCTTTTTAATCCAAATGCACTTTAAGATCGTGCGCTAAAAAGGCTATATTCATTTTTTGTGATTATTATTTTGAATACGATCATGTCAAATCACTATATGGCTTGTGAATTATAATCTTATATTTAGATACAACTGGGCAACGTTCTCAAACCTTATTATCAAACTCTTCTAAATTTATACAGGACACTAAAAATCTTAATTCGTAACCATTTAAAATAACAGATGTACTAAGATCGTTTATTGAAACACTTATAGATGTAAACAAATAAATGTTGCAATATACTTAGGACTACATATGCTGAAAACACCTAGTTCTATTCTCATGGTAAAATATCCAGTATAAGTAATATTCTAGTAGATGGAAATATAATATTTGCTATAGGTTTCATTGCCAAAGTATTTACTCAAATTCTATTGGCATCAGATATGGTAAAGATCTTCTGTTCTGTATGCAGAAAAAATTCCAGACAATTGGAATAGGATAATTGTTGATTCATCTATATAATCAGTGTAATTCATATTGTTTTAATTAATTAGTATCTATTGGTGTTTATGCAATATTCTTGATGAAATTCGTCAAAACATAATATTGATAAAATCTTTTCAATTTTTCCTATCGAATCCGGTATACAAGGTAAATATCTGTGAATTAAATCTTTTTAACAGCTTTTTTAATTCACTATTGGGATTACCATAAACATCCAGAGAAACCAATTTTGATATTTTGAATATTCTGGGAAGAATTGTTTTTGAAGCAGTGCTGAAGTTATGGGCTAATACCGCAGTAGAATCTACATATGTCTCGTGAACCATACATTTTGTCCCATCTTCGTTAAAATAAACCTCATATACTAATGTAGTTGGTTCATGGGTCTCAACCATATTGCTCATTTCTTTCATTAGCTCTTTATATTGTTCAACATTGTCTTTTTCAATGGTAAATAGGGCTCTAATACGTATATATTCAGACATAGTTATCCGATTATGTAGCACGTATATGTGTTTACCACTATTGTTTTCCACTTTACTAGTCACTAGGTGTTTTAATCCAAACATTTATGTTCATTTATAAAAAATAGTGTAGAAAAAACAGTATCTTCAATTATCTTGTGTAATTTACTATTTTATCTGTTAAACATAGAATGGTATATGCTTTAGACTTGACGATGCATCTATATATATTGTTGAATGGATGCTTGAGAAAAATATTTTTTCAGTTAAAAGATGACTAAAAAATGTAAAGAAGAAACAAGAACAATGGCATAAGAACTTGTATGTATTTTTAAAAAAATAAATGCGAAAAGCAGAATTATCATTAAAGATTAAACATCAAAATTATTGTTTATGTGCATGATCTTAATACTATTATTTTTTCATAATTCAAACGATTTCCAGAGATTTGTTTTCAAATTGTTTAATGTCCATTATTCTTGAATGGTGTTCGCGTGTAAGTATCCTACCGGTGCTAAAATAAGGAATTTAAAATCATGCTAATTAGTTGTATATACTATATAAGGAAAAGTATCCTTAACACAACTGGTTTATACAAAAAAGCTTCAGATGGTAAGTAACCGATTATAACGATTGCAAACTCAATCTTGCATGTTTATTCTATCAGTTGGTCCAGCTTGTGATACGCAAATACTATCTTCTAGCAAATATGACTATTCCAGTGATTATGACGTATAATATCTGGAATATTTCTATCATAATTGCCAGTTCAAGTACACCCGGCGGCGTTATCTGTGGATTCTTAATCGATTCTATAATCACATAACCAGTTAATCCCACTAACACAGCCGTACCCGCAAATCCGATAACATACCAAATCCTGCCCCATCTTCTTGCCATTGGTAAAACCCAAAAAAGCTGTGCCAGGCCCGAAATCAAAAATATCGCCGTATATTGGATACCTGCAGGAATAGAGCTTGGAACAAACATAAGATGCAAAATCCCTGCAATACCGGTACATGCTGCAGCCCCTAGATATAAGGGAGTTCTATTTGTATTTACTATTTCTGATCCCCGTCCGCCTGATTCTAATTAATGCAGTCAAATGATGTCTCTCCCCATAATATAATCCCTTAGTTATGGATTTAAATCGGCTCATAATCTAATACAATAGAATCTGAGGATTTTGTAATACCATGCTCTAGAAAATACGTTTCAGTTATTATAAACTTTGGTTACTAAAAAAGGATTTTTTTCAAGAGTAAACCGATACTCTGTTAAGATAAACTATATATTAACTGCCAGAGAGAGTTGACAATTTATTATTTACGCTGGAGATTGTTTACGAATAAAGCCATCTACCTACGATTGTTAATTTTTTCTTAAAAAGGGGCTGATATAATAATTAACGTATTATGGTTGGATGCGTTTTAAGGGCTTTAGATGTCTCCAATCTACTCAAGTATATGTCTCGGATTTTGGTATGAACTGCATACAGGATTAGAATAATACGATCTATAGAATATTGATCCCAACAAAGAAATTTATTACTGATATTTATTTAACAGTTCTTTCCTTTGTGTAGTTTCTTAGGTGGTAGCAGTATTACTTCTTACCTTTTGCCCTGCCAACTGAATCGAATATTCTTGCTAAATGTTGATCATAGGATGGACAGCAACTTGATACGCAGTCTATATGGTAGGTATTATTATTTGAAAGACGTAATAATAGAAATCAAAGTAATTGTAACCTGAAATATTCTGTACTTATAGTGGTTTATTAGCAGTAATCACTATTTAGTATGTATGAAGTGTCGTATATGTAACACACCGATCGTAATTATGCCATTAAAAATAGTTACGCTTGACAAACAGAAAGAGGTTTACTATGACGTAATTTTAGATATATGTGATTATTGCAGCGGACCTGTGATAGGAGTTCGTAAGCACAATCGACAAGATTCTATTTCGCTTAATAATATCAGGAATGAGCATAAGATATTAGAAGATAAAATTGACTTCTACACGAAGAGTCTTGATACTAATGATAGGGCATCCTAGATCCTTATTTTGACAAGCCTCCATATTCAGCAAGACTAGGTTAATACATGATACTTGGGATGATTTGCCATTAGAATCAAATACAAACGCAGCTGATTTGATTTTTTTTGAACAAAGGCTATCGAGTAATTTTCTTTATTTATCGTAGAGTTGTCCACACTGACGATAACAATTTGTTGCTTATACAAACTTACCCTATTCTCACCATGTTGAACTTAATGATACTCACAATGATAATGATAATTTGGTGAATCTGAATTTTAACGTTTTTGCCACATTCCATGTCGAGCTAACCTGATCAGGTTTGCAATTCACACCCACAAATATTCATATCAATCACGATTTAATCCATTGTTTAAAAATAATTTGAGTTCTATGAAGAGATTATGTATTTACAAACTATTTTTAATAATGTCAGAATCCTCAAATATATTCAAATATTATCCAATCTTTCCTTCAATATATTTGAGTGCTATCGTCAACCTTTTTTGTTAATCCTTAAACTGTTACAATTATTCCAAATAATTAAATAAAGTAAATCTAACTTGTTACCTGACAAATAAACCTTAAATACACATGTTCTCTTCTTCGTAGTATGACCGTATCTGAATCAAAATCGCCTAGTTGGATGAGAGCACTGCAAATAGGTTTAGGAATTATTGCACTAATACTTTCCATTATTGCATTATTCTTTCCTGCGTTTGCTTTTATCTCTGTTGTGTATATTTTGGCCATAATTTTATTCTTTACAGGGATTGAACGAATATTGGTTGGAATTTTTGCACCATTATCTGGTTCATCTAGATGGAGCACAATTGGATTAGGAATTCTTGTATTGATAGTTGCAATTATAGCATTGGCTTTTCCAATTGATGCCGCACTATTTGTTGTCATATTGATTTCCGTCGCCCTGTTATTTGATGGAATATCGAGAATAGTTCATGGTATAAGTGACAAAACTGTGGGTAAAGGATCACGGGCTTTTAGCATTGCTGCAGGTATCTTTGGTATTGGTGTATCCATACTTATTTTTGCCTCCCCATTACTTGGAGCTGTGGTAGCAGGCCTATTAATCTCAATAGCACTACTAGTTATTGGAATTCAAATCATTGTAGCCGGAGTAACAGGTAGGAGGATAACATACACCGAAGGATTCAAACAACCATAATCTTTTTTTTAGGCCAAGAATTTTTGCAGAAATTATTTTCTTCTTTCTTAAAATCCGGTTAAAATATCTTTATCGAAATAAATTCTACACAGCAGTACTATTGGATGTTGGATTCTTATACTTTCAATCTTTACATTAACAATTCTAAAATTGATAGAATATTAGAGTATTGCAACTAGTTAGCAAATTCCACATATTTTTTCTAAAGAATGACTGGTATGTACAAAACAAAAAATATTCACAACAAAAACAAAAGCAAATTCATTGTCGCATCGATCGCAATAGTGGTCGCTTTGGCATTAATCACCAGCCCATCGGTGGCTCTGGATAATGATGCATTTGCAACTAAAAAGAAGAAAAAATGAAATGTAGCTCAGCAAACAATATCTCAATCACAAGCTTCTGTCTAAAACGCACTCTGTATATCTGGAAGTGGAACATTTGTGTCATGTAATAACCTTAGCTTCCAGAACCAAAAGAATACTGGCAACAACGCATTAGCACAACAGGGTGGTGGTGATGATGATGATAATGGAAAAGGTGGTAATTCTGCAGAACAAATCATTAGCCAATCTCAATCAAACGAGCAGAACAGCTTGGCAGTATCCGGTAGAGATACGGTGGACTCTGGCAACAACATCAACATTCAAAGCCAAATAAACAGTGGTAGCAGCGCAGCAGCTCAGAGTTAGATTTTTTCTATTTCCTATTTCCTATATCATAAAATATCGATCTATCTCCAAAATTATTATTAGATATTGAATATAGATTTACGGTATTTTTCAACATCGAATTTATGTTCTTTAACATCGAATTTCAATTTTGTCTGTCTTAAAATGTTTTTCTTGCCGTATATGCCTATTATTATCAGAACTCCCTTATTCTAACCGAAAACTATTGCTATCGTATAGCTCTATTCGGTTAATGGCTGGTAGATTAACAGATTGATATCAGAACAATTGTAAGATATTGTTCAAATAAACTTGACTGAACCAAAATATTTGTTTTATTTATATTCTTATTAATGTATGATATAATATATGCTTCAGCAATCAAAAGATTGCAAAGCTTTCTCTCACTGGAAAATTAATAATTTTTTATATACTTTTCAAGCACGAAATAAATGTATCGCATGCGACACAATCGTTTAATGAATTATCCTTAATATATCTATACCACGAAACATTTATAAATGATCAAAATCTCAAATACTCGTTTCTTACAGTATCACAGTATATCCGTTTGATTTTCATCTCACTGGGATTTACAGCTAATTGTTATGTGCGATCGCACTAAAGTTCATTGTACTACACTCACGCGTTAAGGTAGTACTACACGTTCCAATCAGTAAACCTCAGACTATCTGTAATATGCATAACTTGCTAGGAAGATATGCATAATTTCCTCCTTCATATTACTTATGGGGGATGCTGGTGCCTCATTTAATGGGTTTATTAAATTCTATGCGAGTAAGGAAAAATACTGAATTAGTTTAGGAAGTTGGATTAGTACCGGAAATAGCATTGATAATGAACAACCATTATACTGATACAAACATAACAAATCATTCATTAATATAAAAACAAAGCGTACTGGATAATAGCGCAGGGTATAAAAGGATTTACCGATGCTTTGTCCTTCTGCAAAATTAGCTAGGAACATTACTCAAACACATGTGATCTTGACATCTCTCATACCTATGCTTAATTTGATATTAAAAGAATCGTTGTAGTTGTAAATCGGTTTCTGTCTTGACATAATTTTTTTCTGAATTTGTGGTATCAGCATGATTTAAAATTATGTGAATAATTATTTCTAACGGGCAGAATACTTCTGGATCACTAAGGTTTGGGTATATATGCGTGCAACACATGGTCAAATGTTGATTGGATTTTGGGATAGGTCGTCTAAAATCATATTATCAAGTTGGAATAATATGGGATATTTTTTGTTGATATATTTGATTGGATTACAATTACCATTTGAAGTTACAAAATTGTTACCCTTTATATATTATGTTTATTAAATTGAACCATGATTTCAGATATCGATTGGAATGATGCAATTAATAAAGAGGCAAGGGGACTTTTCGATGCTGATTTTGGAGAGGTCCAAGATATATCTAATGGCAATGTTATTGTTGAAAGAGGAATAGTTGAAAAGGAGAAGTTTTGTATTCCACAAGGTAAAGTGGAAAGTTTTGATGGCTATGTAGTTCGATTTAATGTTTCAGAGCAAGAAGCTGAAAACAAATACTATGATGATCCTGCCACTTCCATTGAGGATACATTCTAAGTATATAAATAATGACTGTGTTCGAATGGGGTAATCAAACTATCAAAATAACAGACATCAGCAATCCAATCCAATCCAATCCGATATTAACAATCAATCTAATCATTGAATCTATAGTCTGTTTTGTTAATAAAAAAGTAAGTTTAGAATATCATCCATGAACGATCCTAAATATATCGTATGCTATACACTAGGAACGTTAGTAATACAACTTGATGCAGTAGGTTGGCTATATCGTCAATAATGAGCAAGTCTTCCTATTGTATTTGGATTAGATGTTTTTATATTACAAATACTGAAATTTAATGTACCTTATTTAAAAAATTAGTTAGAGTGAGAACGACATAAATTCAGTTCCAAAAGTTACTTTTCCTAAACCATAAGAGCCACGTTTACTATGAATCAACAAATCAGAAATGATGGCACTGTTAACTTGACGAAAAATCTATAGCTTGAAGATGTCCTATTTCAGATATGTTTGTTAAAAGAAACAGAACATCTTCGTTAGACATTAGTCGTGCTTTGTATTTGTACTTTCTTGGACTGTCAACTAGAAGTGTTTCCAAAGCCATGTTTTTCTTACATAAAATCAGACGAAGCCACGTTGCAATCTGGAAGTGGATTCAGAAACACCATCCTAGAAAGATATTATCAAAAAGTAAAAGGATTTCAGAATTTATCGTAGACGAGACATTAATTAAAGTTGGACCCGAGTACATTTGGTTGTGGGTTACAATTGAACCAGAAAACAGGCAAATTCTCGCACTATCCATCTCTAAAGAGAGAAACATCTTTGTTGCAGAGAGGTTCCTTTATAGTTTGATTAAGATACATGGAAAACATCCAGTTTCTACAGATGGC
The DNA here is from genome assembly GCF_900696045.1 of Candidatus Nitrosocosmicus franklandus. Lineage (GTDB taxonomy): Archaea > Thermoproteota > Nitrososphaeria > Nitrososphaerales > Nitrososphaeraceae > Nitrosocosmicus > Nitrosocosmicus franklandus_A. The sequence continues at coordinate 1,033,065 of NZ_LR216287.1, read as the reverse complement.
GGGACATGGTATCCTCAAGCGTGTCGATTCCTAAAACTCGATCATCATCTTCATTCTTCATTAGAGAAAAGCCTGATTGAAAGAAAGATGCAATACATAAAGGATAGAACCGAAAGTTTCGATGACTATTTTCCTTGCAGAATGAGGAATTGTAAACTAATGCATGTACAGAATTGGTTGAATCTATTTTTAGATTATCATAATAAGTATGTGATTTACACTTAAGTTAACAGGGCCGAAATAATACTTCTTGTTTTCAAAAATTAGTTCGTTCCCCAGGGGTTCTCTATGACCATTAACCATGTGTTATCAGGCTGGCGACGAAAAACAATTGTACCATTACCTGTATGATTGATAGGCGTACCGTCTGACTCTCTACCATTAAGAGACCATTCCGTTATTAAAAGAGCCAGATTGTCCACATAATAAACCCTTTTAGCTCTTGCATCTAGTTTAATTCCCTTGTTAATCAATTCATGGAATGCCTTACAGATGAGTTCTTTATCTTTAACAACTTGACCTGGTTGATTTGCAAAGCAGACGTCGTTTTCGTATAATGTCATCAAGAAGTCTATATTTCCTTTATTGACTTCCTTCACTTGAGAATTGAGCAAATCTTCAGGAGTAGAAAATTTGGACATGTTCCCTATTTATTTCACAACTCAGTAAATTAAACTTGTTTTCATGGTAAAAGGTGATAGTCGTTCTTCTATAAATCATCAGTCTAGTGACAACGTGTTTCTGCATTTCAATGGATACCATCTTTCCTAAAATCTATAAAATAACACAACTGACTAATCTATTTAGTTCGTTATCTCCGTTCTATTGCTGATTCCTGTCCTTATACTGGACTTGTATGCTTCTTTTGAGACTTTATTATATCTTAAAATAAAATATAGTCACAAAGTGCAATTCTATGCAGATGAGTTGTACTTATCAGGCTGATTAAATATCAAGAGCTTTTTAAATAACTTAATTTGAAAGTCTATCTGGCGTTCTTTTTTCCTGCAAGAACAAAGATAAACTAACATTTTATCTTCTGAAACGACTAGGATGACAGAGTTTATCTTGTTATAAAGTCGCCAGCTACTCCCAGGGAAACTTTTAGACAATTGAAGTTTCTTCATGATACAATTATAATTGCAAAGACTTGTTTGGAAAGCTCATCGTCAATCTTCACCTTTATCACAAATTCTAGCTTAGAACAAAATATCATTACCACATAATTATCCTATCTTCCACCAGAGTTCATGGTGCGTCAAGTGGAATTGTATGGGGGAGAACATACAAAGCGAATTCAACTATATCTCTTTACCTCTGGTCATACTAAACGCACGGAAATAGTTCTTACCCATGACTCATCATCGGTTGAATGGGTAGGAATAATTACTAAAAGTGGAAAGTATCAATATTAGGATTTGATGCCGAGGTAGATAACTATTCTTGCTGGCTACTTTATTGGCTCCCACAAGTCCGAAGGACTGTCATGATCATAGGAAGTATCGTAATATAGCGGGGATGTCATTTGGCTATCCCTCCATTGGAGAAAAATTCATCGATGAATTTTCAAGTGTCGAACCTCCTGTACTGCAAAACAAGAAATTATCTTTTTATCTTTTAGAGAATCATAAACTTGTTGACAGATTCAAATTTTCTGACAGCGATATAGATTTAATCTCTCATAAAGTAAAGGAAATTTGAAAGAAGGATATCATTTGATTTCGCAAGCTTACCTAATTAGATCATCTTCGATATTGATCTAGTGATCATATTATTGTTTCACGGAAATTAGAACATGTCTATTCAGATTCGAATGGATATGAAGATTAACTACAAAACATAGGATATGTTTGTAATTGTTGCATATTCTCTACAGGTATTTGAATCGACCTGTAGGTTATTTATTCTATTTGTTCGATCTCCTTAGTCAATTGTGAAACTTTTTCAGGCCGTCCAATATATGTTGCTCTAGTATTTTGGAAGGTAGTAAAGCCCCATTTTCCATCATGTTCATTATTTATAGCAACTATTGTATGTATAGAATTTCTATCAGGGTTAATTCTTTTCTGATTGGCCTCGATTGTTCCACTTATTCCAACTATGATAGCAACATTCGAGACCGGAAATCTAATGCTCTTAATTTTTGCTATTAAACGAGTTCCTCTTAGAAACCTGTCAAAAAGCATTTGATGAAATTCTGCAATCTCTCTACGACCAAACAAGTAGGTACCATCAAATCCGATAAAATCTGCATCTTCCGTGTATGGTTCTGCAAACTTTCGACCGTTTCCTTCATTCCATCCTTCGATTTTTTTTCTATATAGAGACTGCAATGCAAGTTCGTCGTTGTTAGACATATTATTCACGTTATACGTCATCTCTGCGCTTACTAACTCCCTTCCACAGTCTAAATAATGATTCATATTGTGATGTTGGAACTATGAATCCAAGTTGGTACATAAAAGACAAATCATCACGTACGGCTTTGTGTTCCCTGATCTTACCATCCTGAAATCTATAGATATGAACCGCCTCATATCTAAAATTGTGACCTGTGGGGGGGAATATAAAAAACTGTCCAGTATGTTTTCCACTGACGGTGTAACGTCCTATGACTGTGTTATTGTCTGAGTGGATTTCTTTTTCGTCATATGTAAGATCAGTAAATGCATTTCGTAATGATTTTACCGTGTCAATGAACTCGCTGGGACCCATGAGCTTGTTTCGCTTTTCAATCTGTTGAGAGATGTTTTCTGGAAGGCTCTGCATAGAGGATGCATCGATATGAGATTCATGATTGAAATACTCGTCATGTATTAAATTCTCTACATTTTCCAAATTTCCTGTATTAAGTATCTTGATCAATTGTCTTACTTTTTGTATGTTGGATAATTGTTCTCCTATCTTAGATTCGCATACATTGTCATTATTACTATGCATGTTGACATTTGTCATTATGCTCACTCCTTTGTTATATTCATTGGATTTTCTTTACTACATAACTTGCTATTTATCCATTCTATGTTCTTATTTAAATAATGATCTTCATTTGGTTTTAAAACTACCTTTAATCCTTGTTCGTCGTTTCTGCCAACGAATAGTCTTGTAAAATCCTGGGTATTTACAATGCTGTTAATAGTAAAAGCTAGTTCTGATACTTTAAAATTGCCAAACCAATTGTATACCTCGTTTATATCTGCTGAAAACATGTCAAAAAAGCCATTGCTCGTGTATTTAGTCTTGGTGGTTTCAGCAATGTATGCATCTTGATGTCTCTTTCTTTCAAATACAACTTGTATCTTCTTATTTTTTAATAATTGTTTTTCCATATGATATTATAGTTAATTAATTATATAAATGTTTTAATTACTAAATAATTTAATTGGTTAATGTTTGGGCCTGAGTATTCAATTTTCAAGTTTTTTGTTTAAACCTTTTTGACTCCACCATTGAACGTACGTGTATTGTAGCGTCTTCAAGTACCTTAACGGTTTTTGATAGATAATCTGTTATCAGGTCTAATTCCTTGTCGTCATAATCTGAGAATATTTTATCCATACCCTTCTGCAATATTTCAAATAGAGGACCTATTTCCATTAACGCCTTTTCCCTGAAGGGGATAACATAGACTAGGCGTCTATCTTGTTTATCTCTTTGTCTATACACATATCCTGCCTTCTCTAATCTATCAACTATGCCGGTTATCGCTCCAGCCGTTAGGCTTGTTTCATATGCAAGCTGATTCCCTGTTAGGGGTTTTTCTGATCTCAATACTATGTCAAGACATTTATGGTCGATCTCGCTCAGTCCAAGATAATTTGCTATCCACTGATGAAAGAATATTGTTCTCGTACTTATATCTCTAGAAAGATAGTTTAGCAATTGGATTCTCTCCTTACGTTTGCTAGCTGCCTTTGCCATACTTCTTATTTAATAATATAATTAATAATATATTACCTTTTAAATTATTGATGTTTTAGATCCTAAAATAATGATTAATTTTTATATTTTACGATACTGAAAATGTTATGCTGCTACAATTCTAGTTAAAATATCTAAAACCAGAATATCGGCATCTTATTATATATATTCCTCTCGGGGATAATAAGTAAAGTATAGGTTGGGTTCTCAAACGTTCTATGAAATGGAGTTTATCTGTTTTAGTACTCTATGTGTATAAATAATCTAGTACAGGCTCTGTTAACTCAAGTTCGACTTTAAGAGAACATCTGAACATCTTTTGTTTCTAGAGAAAATATTCGAAGTTGTACGTTTGCTTCGTCCTTCAAAGCTTGCGATTTATAGTGAATTTACCTTTCTCATATTTGAACCATGCGCGGTACTTTCAAAAACCTTCCTCTTTACCAATAACAAACTGATGAATTTTATTTTTCTTTTCGTCTACTTTTAATTCGCTTTTCTTTTATCCCTATCTTTTCATTTTCTGGTCAATTCTGGCCAGTTTAACTTGAGTTCATCTAAATACTTGAGAAAAATCAGTCATTACTGCTATATGTGCCTAACCAATCTGTTGATATAAAAGGACTAAAATCGGTAATGATGAAATTATGATTTCTATGGAAAATGAAGAGTTATCGTATACTTTCTCTTCATTCTCTTTTAATCATTTTTACGATTTGGATTACTTCGATGACAAGCAAAAACAATCTCATGAAAATTGAGTCAATAAGTTACAATCTTTGGAAAACAGAAACCATACCATGTCAAACCGTAACCCCTGAACCTGCCACTATGTCTACTATAGGCGGCTGTTGTTTTTGATGCTTTTTTAGCAACTCCATTAACTATCCTCTCTACACTGCATTATAAGAACTGCTCTAGTTAAAAATAGCTATATTTGAGCATTAACCCAAGTGGCAACATAAGAAGAACTTAACTTTTTAATTTGAAGAACCTCAAACCAAGATCATATTGGTAAAGTGATTTAGATCCTAACCTTCATAAATTGAAAATTAACTTTCCTTAAATGGTTTTAGTATGATATCACCGCCAAAGGAGTTTTTTAATAATTAAAAGAAAGTATATTGTTTACAATATAGTTAGAACAATTAAGAATTATATCTTTAGTCAAGAATCGTTCATCTGTATGAAATCGTGACTATTCACATTTAGGAATATTTATTATTTAGGTAGTCTTATAAGATGCTCATTATGTACTATATTAGAAAATTGAAAAATATTTCAATTACAGCCAAAATATGTCAAAAATCATATTCTATTTCATTAGGGGGTTTTTTATTTGAACATTGAGAAATCCCCTAACTGGCTTCGTGCAGTTCAGATCGGATTGGGGGTAATTATTTTGGTCTTATCGATAATGGTTTTGATTAACCCCATTTTCGGTGCGATTTCTGTTGTATTCTTTCTGGCATTTCTTTTGCTTTTCGCAGGAATTGAAAAAGTAATAAGTGGTATATTTATGTCAGGCAAATCCCGGTTTGCAAGTATTGGTCTAGGAATAATAGTAATTATTCTCTCATTAATTGCATTAGCTTATCCAGTGGGTACAGGAATATTTATAGTGCTGCTTTTGGGTGTCGCTCTGTTAGTGGATGGAATCTCGCGAATAGTTCACGGAATAAGAGATAAACAAGGAAGTAAGTGGTCAAAATCATTCAGTTTGGGTGTTGGTATTTTATCCATCTTGCTAGCAATTATAGTGATAGCTATGCCCGCAATAGGACTAATATTTGCAGGTATCTTGATTGGAATAGCCTTGCTAATTACTGGTATTCAAATCATTTCAGCGGGAATTTCAGGACATGGTCGTGGTGGAAGAAAACCAGAGAATATAGGAGTCTAATTTATTTTTTTTACTAAGCACTATAAACCAAATTATTATTTCAACAAACCATATGAGATGATGGAGTATTGATATTCTCATGGGATACAATCATGCTTACTACGGTAGTACCGCCTAGACAAGGAGTACTCGCATTTAAAGGAGGTGGAGAATTAGGAGTATATGAAGCATAAGATTACAGAGCAATTTTAGCAAAAATATAAGAAGAATATTCATCCAATCCTAAAAACTCTACCACAAATTAAATTGATATGGTGATAGGAACTTCAATTGAGAAATTAATGATTCGGTATTAGTAGGTTGCTAATTTAAGAATGACATCAACTGAGCCGATTCCGTGTACAAGCGTTTGGAATTTCGGAAGGGTTTGTCCGATGCAACATTTGTAGAGTTTCTTGCCAATCACAATACATTTTTCACAAATTCTAGACATGTTGTTATATTATTAATCCTAACATAGTAAATACATCCGTTCAAGCTGATCTACTTTATAGTAATTCCATATTATGAATCGATAGGAAATGAATTGATTTTTTCACTATTATCGAATTATTTTATGTATAATTAATCCGTGCACTGTATTTCTATATGCCCTGGCTCAACAATCTTAATAATTTAAAAACTTTGAGAAGGGGAATTTGTCAATCTGGGTATGGACTCGAGTATTACAGGTATAACCAGTCACGTTGAGTAGTATCATGCCCTTTCAAACTAATCCATACTAAAAATAATCAAGTCTTTCACAAACCATAAATGAGAAACTGTCACTCGTGTTATTATGTAAAAGAAGATTTTCAATTGTTTTAACTTAAGTGTTCATATATTCTTTACCTGATTCTTATGAAAAGATTTATAATTTCATTATATCAATATTTCATCATTGCGTATAACTTCTAAAATGTTGCAATTCTTTTCAATCATTTTAATATTGACGATGTCTCTGCCTACAATGTTTTCGTCAACCGTCCCTTATCATGGAGTTGATATATCATATATGGGCTCTGCAATTGCTCAACTTTCTGGTGATAATACTAGCGTGATTCAAATTACCAGTACATCAACCTATACAGATGAGTTTGGAAGTTTTCATATTATAGGTGAAGTAAACAATACATCAACCCAACCTCAGACTAACATCATAATAACAGCAATTTTATCTAATCTAGCAACCAACTCTATTGTTGGTAATTACTCTGCACTCTCCTCAATCGAAACTTTAAGATCTGGTGAGTTATCTCCATTTGATATAGTAATACAAAATCCTCAACAAATCTTGGGTACATTTGACTTTATGGAGTTTTCTGTCACATCTGAATCTGCATTAGCTGAAAAGCCTGCAAACCTTGTTTTGAATGGTAGCAGTTCATATGTTGACAACGTTGGAAACCCGCATATAACGGGTAATATAATTAATAAAGGCCAAGCTCCAGAACAATTCATCAATCTTGTTGCAACGTTTTATGATAATTCTAGTCTAGGTGTAGTTGGAACTCAAAGTTTTGGACTTGATATAGGTAATCTTCCAAGCAATCAAATGGTGCCCTTTGATATTACAATTACAGATAATAAAACCAAATCCCAAGGTGCTTTTTATTCACTTAATGTAGATTCTGTTCAAAGTTCCATGAGTCCTCCTTTGAATCCTAAATTCGTATTTGGTAGTGGTGGGTTTACAACCGAACAATTTTTCACAGGCGAATCGGTTGCTCCCTATGCTCCTCTATTGCCTTTGACCAGTAATGGCCAAGGATCTAATGACAATAATGACGATGATGACGATGATAACAATAATGGTAACTCTGGGTCACGCAACAATGATAATAATGGCGATGACTTGGATTGCGAAGACATTGATGAAAGAAACTTTCCTGTAGGGGATAATGATCCAAACAACTTTGATGCAGATGGCGATGGCATAGGCTGTGAAGCCGAGGACCTTAACAATAATGGCGATGACTTGGATTGCGAAGACATTGATGAAAGAAACTTTCCTGTAGGGGATAATGATCCAAACAACTTTGATGCAGATGGCGATGGCATAGGCTGTGAAAATGAAGGAGGAAGTAATAATCAAACTAACAATGATGAGGTAGAAGAACCAAAGACCGACAACGGAACTACACAAGCGGATGTGAATGGAATCGATGGAACCGGAATTGTTGGAACAGCGGGTGAATCATCAACTAATAATTCAGAACAAACAGATCCTGATGGCAGTGGGGCAAGTAACGAACAATCACCAGAAATAGCAAATGGTAATGGCAACGATAATAATGGCGAAGAGAATTCAAATGAAAACCAGAGTAAAGAAAATAATGATGGCAACGATAATGACGGTGAAGGACAAGATGACAACTCTGAGAATGATGAAAATAATTAGCATTAGCGATAACTATACTATGAATCTATAAACAAAAATAGAATTTAGACTATAATATCTATTTTTTTATATTTATATATCAATTAAAATAATTCTCATTATTGCTTAATTTCTTATATTGCACGAAAATATTTGCTTTTCTGGTTGTATTAGGAACATTTAACTTTTCAAACCCGGTCTGGCCTACTTCTGCCAATTCTGATTCTGTAACCACTTCATCAATAAATTTTGATGGTATTGCGACAAAAGTTATTGATGGTGATACTCTTGATGTGTCTACACAAGAAGGAGATGTAATAACAATAAGACTTGCGTTAATAGATGCTCCAGAAAGGAATGAACCTGGATTCAATGAGGCAAAAAGCTTCGTTACCGAACAATGTCTGAATAAAAATGTAGAAGTAGATCCAGATAACAACCAAGGATTGACTTATGGCCGAACCGTTGCCGTGGTCTATTGTGAAGGAATCAATGTAAATGAAGCCATACTCGATAATAATTTGGCTGATATCTATGAAGACTTTTGTGATATATCTGAATTTGCGAATACAAATTGGGCACGAGAGCATGGCTGTTCAAACAGTAGAAGTGATAGTGGTGATGATAATGGAACCGAAAAGGAAGATCCTGTAGAATCAGATAATAGCAACGTCTATAGATTTGATCTTAGTGATACTAGCAGAGACCTTGATTGTAAGGATTTTGATGAGAAAAATATACCAGTAGGGGATGATGATCCACATAATCTTGATGCAGATGGAGATGGCATAGGCTGTGAAGGGTAGCTACCAGTAATGACGGTCGATATCTCTTTTTGATATATGATATAAAGAATGTTATACTACAATTACAATGTCGGAAAAACCACTTAATAGAAAAGATGATCTTCAAGATGATGTTCACAACGCTGCTAATAATACCGAAAGTGCATTAGACGAAGCTGCGGACAAGATCAAGGCTGGTGCCAAGGCAATGGGAAATAAGATAAAAGATCCTGATAAGGATATGGGTACAGAATACAATAAGGAAAAGTTCAAAGAAGAAGTAAAAGACTACTAGAATTTAATCTCTATTTTTTAGAATAAATACTCATCACATATAACAAATTTGAAATGATGTTTATGGATGTACTTTATCGTTGAGATACCTTAAATAGAAACTGTTTATTTGCAGCCTGATAATTAAATTAATTATTCATACTCGCTATTTTGTTTAATTTATAACATTCTGTTGTTATTCAAAGAAACTACTTATTATAAATAAGTAACGTCGCCAAAATCATTTTTGTTTGTAAAATAATATGCCACAAAAAGATGATCCGATAAGATAACTGTTAGCCTAATAAAAGATATTATACCAAAATATTTGTGTCAAAATCAACAGAGGAGATAAAGACGAAGTTAAGCATTCAAGCAGCTCATGAACAGATTAATCCTCTAGACTTGTTAGATGATGTTGCATATTTGGACACAAAAGATATCCAACGATGTTGGACAAGTGACCATTATATGCCTTGGTGGAATACCGGGGCATCTGGTGGAGCCGCCTGGCCATGGATGGGCGCAGCCTTGGCCAGAACTACAAAGTTGGCTATTGGTACAGGAGTGACCGCTCCGATTCTAAGATACCATCCTGCCATAGTTGCACAGGTATTTGCAACATTGGCCTTTATGTTTCCACAAAGAGTGTTTTTGGGTGTAGGCAGAGGAGAAGCATTAAATGAAGTGCCTGCAGGAAATAGATGGCCGACAAACAAAGAAAAATTTGAGAGATTAAAAGAATCGATCAAGATAATAAAAAAATTGTGGACAGAAGATTGGGTCACTTACAACGGGGAATACTATTTTGTTAAAGATTCTAAATTATATACCAAACCTTCATATTTAATTCCTATTTACGTCGCGGGACTAGGGAAACAATCTGCTCAATTAGCAGGTGAAGAAGGAGATGGATTTGTAACTAATGAATTAGATACGAATAAGATAAAAGATATTCTCTTTCCCGCTGTAAAAAAAGGATGTGCCAAATCTCAAAAAAACTACGAGCAGTTAGAAAAGATATTATTTATTCCTGCTTCATATGATAAAGATAAAGAAAAGGCAATAGAGTCAATTAGGTTTTGGAGAGGTTCTATGATTAAAGCATTCTTTGACGTTGATGTACATGACCCAAGAAAGATTGAAGAAAATGGTCAAGTTATAGATGATGATTCTTTGGAAAAAAAATTATTCATTATATCTAATGAGGAGGAAGGAATTAAGAAACTAAAGCCATATCTAGATATTGGATTCACTGAGATCGTTTTTACCAATTCTAGTCCTGACAGAAGGCAATTTGTGGATATTGTAACCCGACTATCGGATATTATTAATAACCAGTAGAAAGTTAGGAGTAGGAGTGATAAACTTATTGATATGCAGACATATCTTGGTAACCTTATGTTTTGTTCTTTGATGGGTATTAAAGAAATTGAAAATTACTATTTCGTTTTCTATTATATAATATTCTGACATGTATTTACTATAACTAGGGCAAAAAGGATTAGAAAAACTTGTTCAATTGATTAGAATCCGCACCATACAGCTTTTGTGTCAATTTGAACTAATTTCTCTTCTATTCTTGTGAGTGCTTTGACTTTCTTTCTAATGTTATCGAGTTTTTGCTGCTGATAATTCTACACCCTTAGCGTACATATAATTGAAATTTAATTACGTTCACAAATTCATACGTTTTTTTACTATGAATATATAGTGTCCAAATCTGGACTGATGAGATTCTTGAGGGGCCTTTCAAAAAACATTGATTTAGTTCGCCCGAGTTGATCCTAGTGTCGTTCTCTCACGCCCTTGTTTTCCAGTTGCATTGCCATATTGTTTGATATTGTGAAATTATTTTTGTTTACCCTGGTTTTCCTGCAGCTTGACAAATAGCTAACGATTTTGTTACCGGAGATTGAATACAATGGTTAGAACTAAGTTTAGTATGTGCCTGCTATTTAATTTGCGTTTGTTATGTCAATTCGAAAAAAGTATTAGTATATTACATCCCTTAAAAGTAGGAAAATTTGTGTCACTTGACTGCCTCGTGAATATAGTAAACCGATCGGAATCATTTATTAGTTAACCAATAGTTTGTATGTGGTAGTGTAATTCCAACCAATTGGACCATTATAATTATTATTATTGCCGCTACTACTGGCACCTGTTTCATTTTTAGAGGTTGTGGAATCTATTTCGCCTTTTACTTTTAATTCGTATTTACCTGGAGGCAATGGTTTTAGAAAAAGCCAATTTCCATCTGCAACGGCTTGGGTTGACTGAGCGGCTACATTTAATATGTTATTTTGAGGTAATGTAAAGTTAAATAGATCTGTTTGGATGCGATAGTTTATTCCATTAGGTAAAGTAATATTGTTCAAAGATGCTTTTGCTCCAGTGACAAAATCTTGCATATTTCTAGCACATTCTCTTAATTCTTCTTCCGTTTTTAGTTCTTTGAATTCAGCAAACGAACATTCGGAATTTAGTAGAGGGATTAAAAGTGCAGTATTTTGAGGTATATTGCAAGTCCGTTCGACCGGATGATCAAATCCTTGAGTTAGAAACCACACCGGTCCATCTTGATTTTCCTGACAAAATTCTCCGGTATCGTCATAGGATGGATTCTTGTTCCATGGAATAGAATAAGTCCATTGCCACCATTTTTCGGTCCAGTTTGCATAGGATAAATTAAATGGCCTTGAATTCGAATTATATGCTAAACCATTAGTATCCAAATCAACCTTGTCTTGATTCGAAATAACTTCATTTTTGGTTGATGCAGATATGGAGTTGATAGGTAACATTATGGTTAGAACTATGGTAAGCATCATTAACGTTAATCTGTTTTCCATGATGTTCCCAATTCTACATCACTATTTAACTTTTTATGATACTTATACCCAAATTATCAGATTATTCGTTGCTAAATATATTGTCGAAGTTCAAGTAGGAATAACAACAATAATCACTATGAATAAGAAGAATAATTTCTATTATTGTTTACCAATTACAGAAAATAATAATATTAAAAAAATAGTTGACATGCTGGTCTTTGTTGGCTATATTTTAGTATATATATCGATTCTTAAATCTGTCACAAAGAAAAGTGTTTCAGTATCTCACAATGTTTGCACTTAGTTTCTTTGAATCATGGATATAATACTTTAATATCGTCTTTAATTAGATAGTGTACATCCTTGCTATATATCTAGTTTTATTAATTGCAAAATGTTAGAAAAAAATATATGCGTAATAAATATTACATATTGTCTAGGTGATGTGAATGTTTGACTATTGGGATCGTAATATGATAAGAAGAAACTCATTTAGAAACTTTTTTGACCCTGTGGATAGGGAGTTTGCCCAAGCAGAGGAGATGATGAATCGAATCTTTAACACTGCAAGAGGTATAAATACTACTAATGTTAACGCGTTCAGAGAAACAGCAACCTTTCCATACTATTATGGTTATCAAATAACAATCGGTCCGGATGGAAAGCCCCGTGTAAGGGAATTGGGAAATGTTAAACCCCGAACTCGAGGACTCGTGGAGTCATCAAGTGTCAGGCAACCATTACTAGATACAATAGTGGATGAAAAGAACAATTCTCTGGTAATTACCGCAGAAATGCCTGGGCTATCGAAGGAAAATATCAAAGTGAATATAGCAGAGGATCTCATTACTATACATGGAGAAAAAGATCGAAAAAAGTATCATACAGAGATACCATTGAATATGGAAATAGATAATTCCTTCACAAAGGCCAGTTACTCAAATGGTATACTAGAGTTAAGATTAAAATTAAAGAACCAGATAAAATCACGTGGAAAGGAAATCAAAATAGAATAAGATATAATGAGAGAGCGCATAACTGCTCCGCAACATTTTTTTATGGAAGAACGATGAGTTCGGATGGTACCAACAAAACAGGAAATGCTCAAATTACATTTTTATTTTCTCTGTCTCTTCGATGCAAACTCTATATACCCAATGAAGTAATGATTATGATACTTCTAAGGGAAAATTGATCCTTCTTTCTCAAATACTCATCTCGGCTTAACCATATCTTTTTCTGATTTTGAGTACATCTATAATAATTTTAGATCCAACAAGTATCAAACATTTGAAACTATGAATTATTCGCTTCTACATATATTCAAAAATCATGGAAATAGAATATCTTTCATAATGTTTCTATCAACCTACTAAAGTTTCCGAATACTATCGATCCAGGTATTATAAGTTTCATAGATTCTTCATATAATTCTTTAGCAACTTTTTCGCCTTCCATGGCTTTCATGACTTGCTCCAAGTGTCTTGCGTCTCTAAAGGATAATATTTCTAAATTTACATCTTCATCATCATTGGCAGAAATGACTTTTGACACATTTACAAAATCCATCATGTTTTCTCTTGAATTCAACCGATACAGGTATTTTGTTACCCCATGTTTTCTGAAAAAATCATTTGTCTGCTTGCCGATCTTTGATAAGGCGTGATGATTCTTCTTGGGGGCGCGGATGAATACGATTTGGATAAGTCCGCCGAGATCACTTTTGTTTACTGGGCTTTCAGATTTACTCATATAAGATGTCATGATTGATACTATAAAAATAACAAAGGGATCAAGAGTATAGTGATAATAAACAATCAAATACAAAATGGCGAACTAGTAAGTGTCATTTTACTTTATCTAGTTTGATATGAAATAATACTCCTTGATAATCTGAGATGGAAAGGAATTGATCTTATTATTTATTGACCAGGGACACTCCATAGAATGATACACATCAGTAGTTCATGGATATGTATTTGATAAAAAACGCTTCATTTCGAATATACTATATGGATTCGATTCATGTTATCTCGATACTTATTCTCACAAACAAGCTCAAAACAGTGCTCTTTGATATAACTATGGTGTTTTTGCTCACCCAATTTCAGTCATGCTTCCCCTATTCGTGATAAATTTCCATAGATCTTGCTTGTTAGAATACTGTGTGAGAGAGAAACATTGATTTTTCTCAAATACCGACAAATGAATCTTTAATATGGTAAAAACATAGAAACTAGATTCACATTTTAGGTTTGATATTTGAACTTATTTATCACTGCTTGGGTTTAACAAGACAGATTTAATACTAGGACTTTAACAAGAAATTACACATCCCTTTTGAAACACTGGACATTATTTAAATAATTACAAACTATATTGAATTTACCCTGTATAGGAATAGAATGTCATAAATACTAGAAATACTACAATATCGACAAGTCATTTAAATGAGCGAAACTACCGAATCCGTTGATAATGATAAAGATGCCTCGTCTCGTTTATTAAATCTGATTAATAATGTAAACAGCATTCTTGATATTTCTATTAGTAGTGATAAGTTGTCTTTTTTTATTAATTCCTCTTGTTTTGTTGATGCTTGTAAAGCATTATTGGAAAGGAATGTTCAGATAAGATTCATACTTCAATCACCTCCAAAGAACACTGAGGATTTTAAGCATATTTCGAGTGCGGCCTCAAAAATAAAATATCTTGAAGGTGTTCAAGGGATATCGGCCATTTCTGATTCAGAATATTTTAGTTTGAATTCTAATCCAGCGGACTCTCGATATAATGATGTTTTTAGCACTACGAACAAAACTATATTGTCAATTGTAAAGAAATCCTTTGATGCTTTATTCTCTAATGCTATCTCCTATTTGGAGACATCTACTCAGACGAGTGATGAGTTTAATATACTCCCTCCATCGATGAGGTTTAAGGTAGACGTAGAAATTTCTGATCAGATAGTACACTTTCTAACTGATTCCAAATTCATTTATATCTATTCAACCATAGGGGCAATGCTATTAGGTTATCAAAATTATCTAGAGTATTTTGAAAAAATTCAAACCCAACTCAAAGCCAAACAACATGCAGGTGTTAGATGGATAACATCAATTCAAAGCAGAAATGAGTTAAGACTGGTCAAAAACCTCTTACAAATGGGTATAGATATTCGTCATACGCCTGATCGTCCGCCATTTGATTTTGCTTTATCTGATAAATACTTTGCTTGTGCTATCGAAAGAAATGAGGAAAATAAACTTATTCTTGATAACATGTTACTAAATGACGACCGAGCAAATCTAACTTTTTATAATATGATTTTTGAAAAATTATGGAATTCTGCGATAGGTGCCCAAGACAGAATCAAAGAGATGGAAAGAGGTAATGATGATAATATAGCAGTAGTTTCTGATTCAACCGAATCTCTTCATAAACTCTTCGAGTTATTTACACTTGCAAAAAAAGAAATCTTGATCATACTTCCTTCTACAAATGGATTTTTCCGTACAGAAATGTCTGGAGGATTTAAGATGTTGAATAGAATGGGCACAAAAGGAATTAGGGTAAGGGTTTTGACATTGCCTGACCAAGAAAATAGTTCTGAAATAAAAAAGATCCAGTCAAAGTATCCTGACATCTATTTTAGAGATTTGGAACCGGTTATTACATCATTTAATCGAATTATGGTTATTGATAGAGAAAATACAGTTATTTTGGAAGTAACAGATGATGGTCAGTTGAAATTTACAGAGGCATTGGGTAAGGCGATATTTATTGATGGTAGTAAGACATCGGAAACAATAGCATCAATTTTTGATAGCCTTTGGACGCAGTCAGAAATTCATAACAGGTTAAAGGAGGCTCATGAAAAACTTAAAGTGCATGGAAAAATGCAGAGCAGATTCATGGATCTAGTAGCTCATGAGTTGCGTACGCCATTGCAATCTATTCTAGGAATTACGGAAATATTGAAGGAAGACATTCAGAATAATGACCAGAATTTCATGTTGCAGATTATTATGTCAAACGCAAGAAGACTACGTAGACTATCTGAAAATATCCTAGATATCACACGTTTAGAAGGAAACATCCTTTATCTTAACAAGGAAGAATTTAGTTTAAATGAATTAGTAAAGTCAACAATATCAGATTATATTACCAATATAGAATATAACAAATCTATTTCATTCGAATATAAAAACTTTGATAAAGAATTTGTGGTTACGGCTGACAAGTTCAGGATAACTCAGGTAATTCAAAACCTGGTAGATAATTCAATAAGATTTACAAAAAGCAAAGGAGGAAAGATAGTTTTGACTCTAAGTGAAAAAATCATACATTCTAAAGAAATAGTTGTAATTAGTGTAACTGATAATGGCGAGGGATTGAAACCCGAATTACTTTCAAGATTGTTTACCAAATTTTCTTCTGATTCTTACTATGGTGCGGGGATTGGTCTTTATTTATGTAGGAAGCTTATAGAAGCACATGGCGGACGAATTTGGGCGATGAATAATAAAAATAAAAATGGATGTACATTTAGTTTCGGTATTCCAAAGAAAGGTTGATTTCCTTTACATAGAGAGAATGAAAAAATAACAATCGATATCCAAGACAAGAAGAAGATAGTCTATTTTTCTACCGGCAATCTGATGTCGGCACCTTATGAGTTTAGATTTATTATATCTAGTCTTAAATAAAATATTCTATTTCAATTCAATTCTTGATAATCCATTTGATAATATTATTAATCAAAAATATAATTTCTTGATAATTTTTTATAGTTACAGTTATTACATTCGTAAAGGAAGGTTTGAATAATTGGGTATAGGAGAGAGTATGATTATTCACGAGGCTTGTTTAACAAACTATCCTTATACGGGAGAAGATTTGTTCGGGCTAAAAGGCCCAGTGCGTTTATACCAGACATATTCTGGAGTTTATGATTTTGATACAGTTATCAAGATAATAGATGGATACAAACCTTCTGAGATAATTGCCTATTGCTATAGAATGCATGCATCTACAATTGTAAAAATTATTAATTATTTACAAATGAGAAAATACCGATTACGTTTACATAAGGCTATAATAATCGATGTACCAAATCCGACTTTGACAACTATAATGCTACGATTTTATCATTAATGTTATATTATTTGGGAACAAAATAAAATACAAGTAAGAGTGACACTTATTTTTTTTCATTAACCTTACAAATATTTTGTATTATTATTGTGTATTTTGATCTATCTCTTTAAAGTTACGAAATAGCATAGAAAATATAAATTAACAGCTAGTTCAAGATTCCGGGATCAGGTTACTACTACATTTTTCTTTAACAAAAATAAGAATAGTATCACATTCCATAGGTTGTAATGTTGTAATATAGTTTCTCAATCATATGATGTTAGTATTGGCTGATTCAAATTCATATATAGTAACTCTTATAGTACTTTTAGAAAAGAACGATCTACATTTATAAAGAGTATGTAGAACTTCGCACCCTCAACTCCAGCAGTATCCTAACACAGTTGTGAACTTGATTCTTATTATTTCTAAATAGATTAACCAAATAAAAAAAATAAGATGTTCTTTATTATAGTTCATAAAAGTAGTTTAGTAATAATAACCTGTATTTCTAAATTATAGCCTGACTTACTCGTTAGTATTCTCAACTATGGTTATGGATCCATAAACTGGTTTGTTATCTAGATCTGAAATTAATTTTTGCGGTTTTGTCATTACCTTATTTATTGATTTGTAAGTATTGATAATATTTGTTTGTTCGGTAATAGCAATCGTAGTACAGGTGTACTGGTCAAATAAATTCAAATGATTCTAAGAAAACCTCATTAATCGAGGCCCTTTTAATAACGATCCACTAGCAGTAGAGTCGAGGGTTGACTTCGTGTCATAAATTTTTCAATATCTAGTCAAGTTCTATTTTGTGTAAACTTTGTTACTGAGTATGTTAGACATAACAGATCTATGAGATGTAACTTTGTTACCTAAAGTATTTAATTAAGGATTCTGTACATAAACTACGTATTGCCAAATGAAAATATGCAAATTGCCAAATATGCTTCATGAACTAATTCCGGAAAACAATCCTTGTGGAGAAAGAGATATCCCAAGTACAACTGAAAAGGACTTTGCAGTGTATTATTGATGAGTCATTGTGGTTCATGAATATCGAGATCGAATATTTATCAGGAAGGATATCCTCTTGAAACTTTGTGAATATAGTGAAATTAATCAGAGCAAACTCATGAGCTATTGTGGATTGAATAATGTAAAACACAAAGAGATTTTGGATGATATGGTTCACAAAGGTTTGATAATTAGAATGGAAGAAACATGGGGTAGTAAAGTTATAATCAATTACAAAATTTCAGAAAAAGGAAGGTTGATTCTAAATGAGATCTTGGCTCCATATGAGGAACTATTTCCAAGAAATGAACGGGAGCAAATGGGTTAATGAATAACTCTGGCGAAAGGAAAGAAGATAATGGTAATGATAAAAGAGCTGATTCTAGCATTTTTTTCATAATGGATGGAATAATTGATCAATTAAACAAAACAAAAAAACTGTTTATTATAATGTTGCTTACAATTATGATTATTCCTCCAATAGCATTTATGCTATCTTTTATTTTTTTTGGATTTCCATTTCATGATGATAATAATAACTATGGCAGCTGGGTAGACCACAGGCCTTGGACTAACGAATCAAATCCCCATTCTACCGCTGACTCTGATTTCAATCCTCAGTTTAGATTCCTGCCATTGATTCCAATAGTAATTGTACTTGTGTGGCTGGGAATAGGAATTAGACAATGGATTGTTCTCTCAAAATGGGACAAAAGATATAAAAAATACAAAGAATTGCAGAAGAAAATTGACGAAGAACTAGAAAAGGATGACAAATCTCAATCTGAATAATTTATTTTATTCTTTTATCCGATTAATTGTTATTATTAATAATTCTTCGTAGTATGTTTTTGTATTTGGATGATAACTAGGAAATACCTAAAATAAAATTTCTAATTGACTTTTTTCAAGATAAAAAGATCTCCTTGTTCATTTTTTTACAAATGTTTCTAATGAAGGTGTGCTTGTCTGGATAATATCATTGTTTTTGGTATTTCTTATTCCTTTCAGCAATTCTTCCAATATGTTTCGTCTTGACAATCTGCAGCAAACAGAGATCTATTCAAAAACTACTCGAGTCATCAAGTAACTAAGTTACGTATCAAAGGTAAACAATGGTTATAATAATAACATTGTAATATATCAAAATGTCAAAATCAAATTCAGACAAATCAAAGACCAATGTGATACTACCTGTACTTATCATAACTGCAGTTACTATTACAGGAGTTATTTTGGCAAACCCGCTAATATCATTTGTTTCAGCACTTCAGAAGTCATATGTATCTTCTATTGAGAGAGAAGGAGACCTTGTTGATCAAATACCAAAAATTAATGGTTCCATAAACGTCTTCGAAAAGGCACAAGCTGCCATCGAAAATGATCTCAAAACATCTTTTGTTGAAGCGGCCGAAATCGTTACACGACAGGCTAATAATGATACCATTTTGTTGGGTGGTCATTTAGATGTGGATCAAGGATATTTGGTATACAAATTCTTCTCAATAAATTCCGTGAATCATACCGCATATAAGACGATTATTGATTCAGGAAATGGGGCCGTGTTATACAAATCAGACGGCGTACAGTTTAGAGATTTTTTTAACAAATCAAGTGATCAAAGTACAGGATGGCACATAATCCCTGGATTTACAAGTGAATACGGATACGGCAAAGGTGCAGTACAAAATCATAAACCATTCGGGTTTGGACATTGGAAAGGGCCATGGGGATTCCATGGTCATGGTGGTAACAATGGTGTTGGGCCCTGGCACTGATCATCAATTACAAAAAACCCATTAACAGTAGGAACATATTTTCATAGTTTCAATAGACCGGAAAATCCATATTCCCAGTACCTACAGTAGATCAAATATTAGATTTCCATATCCTTTTGTTTTTCCAAGTAGGTCTTAAATGCTGAGTTAGTTAGATAGTTAAATGATAACTGTTGATTAAGACATGCGCGATAACAAACAACCGATCGATACCATATTAGATGTATTGTCATTCTAATGATCTGGAATCTTTTGTTTTAGTTATTGTCATATGGTCAATCCAGTATGGTAATGATACCAAATAACATTTTTTACATTTTTTTATCTTATGGATAGTCTTGCTTTATTTTACAAATTAATAGGAAAAATATGTGGCATCATTTTCCATTTGTTTTGCCAATAGAGAAAATTCAATGATTGTATTATAATGAGGTTCATTATTGTATTAAATCTAAATAGTAAAAAGAGTTTGCAAGATTAACCAACGACATGATGAACAATATTTAACTTTGTTAGCTATTTTAAATAAAAAACAAATTCGGAATTAGGGTTTAATTGACTAACGGTAAATATTGTCTTATCCTGTTCGTCATTAATTACGTTTTTTCCCTTTGCTGGCTGTAATGCCTTATCTACTTTAAATGACATTTCGTCAATGGTCTCGTCGGGTGATTGTATGGTTATTTTATGACCTGTTATTGCAACATTAATTTTTTTTATCTTTCTTATTCTCTGATATAGATCTAGGAAAGTAGTGTTCCATGAAAAGGGCATTTTATTGAGCAAATGTAGGATCTGATTCCATTGTTCAAACAAGTTCTTTCTGGTACTTGAATCATGATTCCAATCATAAAAATAATGATGATAGTGGTTTAAAATACAAATGGGTGTCCTTTTAACTACAGAATAATCAATGGTATTGGATATCCATTTTACAAATGACTGTGGAGTTACTTTATCTTTATTTGCATTAATTTGAGAATTTGATATCGGATTTATTTTTAGTCTCCTGGGGATATATAACATTATTCCCTGATTACATTCAGTATAACAATAATCGGCGTTAGACATTATAAGGGGAATAATAAATCCTTTTTTGGCAAATTTTTCTAAAAGCTTTTTTGCGAAATACTTTTTAAAATAATTGGGAACATATGCTGATCTGAAAAATCTGTGATAATTTGATTGTCCATAGATAGGAATCATGCCGAGGTTTGTGAGTTTTTTTAGATTCTGTATAGAACAGTCATCAAATGGAGGAACAAATAAAATTGGATCTATGTCCAGGGATTTTCTTATTATATGTCTTCCAATATTCACATATGATTCAAATCCCATATTGATATGCTTTTCATTTTCGCGAGTATTCAATGAGTTATAATAATTGGTAAATGTCTCTCTTATAGCTCTATTCACAAATTCCTCTTTCTTTTCCTCAATCTTATAACTGAACTCTCCTCTACCATCGATTAAATCATGGGTAACCCCGTGTTGGATGATTTCAATCTTATTGCATTTGATTTTTTCTTTTAAAAATCTGCACAATTCTTCGTTGTTTTCAATGGAACTATGCTTTTGGCAATTCCTGACATCAGGAGGTACACAAACATCATTAATTGTCTTTTGATAGGGAATCACGGATAATCCGACTTTGAATTGACTATTCCATGCTTGGGAGTAAATTGATTCAAGCATGCTGCTTTTAGTGAAAAAATTTGTATCATCATCTCGTATTAAAATAGGTATTTTGCCGTTTGGACCTAACAGAGGGGTAATATTCATATAACAGAATAAAAGCCAATAATGGCTTTTAAATTGTCTATTGGTGCATACTCTGAGGAACTATCCTTTCTTGCTTTATTGTGTTATAGGGAGTCTTTGTAGTAAACGTATTTGTGTTTTTTAAATAACTATAAGTTCCTGATGTTTAACCAACTCTTTTCTCCGAGAGATCCTACCTCAAATATCAATAGATGATGATAGTATCAAATAGGTTATTTTCTAGACAATAATCCTTTTTATATTCCACGCTAAAGAAATTAGTGGATGATTATTTTTTCATGAATTTTACAGTAATATATTATGTCGTAATTATTAAGAAAGAGTTATTGCCACTTTTACTAATGATGTAAACACTAAGCTAGCCTCACATAAGGAGCAAGAATGGGTACATAGCCTCTATCTAGAGTATACCAAGGCTTATTCATGAGCCAAGATAGATATGATCAAACTTGGAGAATTTGAATTTGATCGTTGT
This sequence comes from Candidatus Nitrosocosmicus franklandus, assembly GCF_900696045.1. GTDB lineage: Archaea > Thermoproteota > Nitrososphaeria > Nitrososphaerales > Nitrososphaeraceae > Nitrosocosmicus > Nitrosocosmicus franklandus_A. The sequence continues at coordinate 1,010,790 of NZ_LR216287.1, read as the reverse complement.
GAACGTACTGTTCTGAGTACTAATTATCTATATTCTCTTGTTTCCTCCTAAAAGGATATTGAAGATAAGATGATGCAAATTTATGAAAAGTTAATACCTAGGTCATGTCCTAATACTAATGACGATTCCAATAAGATAATAAGTTCGGTATACTGTAAGATGATTCTATAAATGGATTGAGTTCAAAATCTATTAATATTAATAATCGAAATCGTAATAGAAAAGATACCGGTTTTCATTATTACAGAGGAGGGTTTGATACTCTCCGGGATGTTTGGGAGAACTAATGTTATTTTGATTACAAGTGAGATTTATTATTAATTAGCATCTTTTGTCATTTTTACCCCGTATAGGTATCTTAATAACGTAAACAAAGTTTCGATTGAATAACTTAAGTAAATTATTACACTGGTATTCTAAAGTAAATCAAGATCTCCAATATGTCTAAATACCAAACTACAACAACTATCAAAGGTGGAAGTGGATTTACTTGTACAATATGATAAGTATGTTTGAAAAACTCTGTGTCGTACACATGATAATTGAAATATTTTCTTAAACTCGATTTGGAACGAAACGAGAGTGAAGAAAAGAATTACGATGAATTTCTCATTCTTTGGGACATAGTCTGTAAGAATATTTGCAAAGATAATGTATTTATTCTATTCAATGTACATCGATTAGGTCAACTAGCAATCAGATGTCTTCAGAAGAGTCCCTAGGATTAGTTATTTGAAGGTTATTGATCTGAATATCAAAGTGCGATTCATATTTCGCAATAGGTCGTAAATTAAGAAACAGAATCTGTCTGTAATCAACAAAATATTGCTATATTCTTCAGTGATTTACAAGCTATACAATATTTATACTGTGATAGAGAAGCTGTTATCGGCCAGCTCCGTGTTTGGCCTTTCTTCTCTACCTCAATAATGACCTTCGGTGAACGGAACAGAAACCCGGGTCATCCTTTTTACTGATCTTTTGTCAACATTTTATTTAAAGAATGACTATCAAAATCATATGAATTCATAAATCAATCGATTATGATACTTCAACATATCTTCAAATTCTAATCGAGGAGAACTGCATAAATAGTGTTTTCTAATATGTAAGGGTTCGACCTAACATAAATGCGTCTGGTGATACTAATATAATCTCCTCTTTACAAATATAACCATTCTGTTGTATAGTTGTGTTCCAAATTCTTTCTTGGATAGACCAAGGTGAGTATAAAAGGGTGTTAGAAAAGGATGACAATTACGTTTAATAGCCATGTTTTTCATTGAAGATCATCAGATATTGCAATGACCATCGTTATACGTTCTGATCAAGACTTTACAACTTTATTGCAGAGCTCCCTTCGAGCAAGATATGAAAAAAGAAGAAGAACGGAAGATGAGGCAGTGCATGTATCAGATATCCTGCCGTCATCTTGTCTCAGGAAACAGTATTACGGCCGAAAATTTCCGGACTATGAAATGATAACAGACGAATCTATCCATCATTTTATTAGGGGAGAGTCCAGTGAATTCGTCATTACAGATCTCGCCAATATGGGTGTAGCACAAGCTGATCTGGAATTCGACGGTTTAATAGCACATCCAGATATTTTGGACAGAGATGTAATAATCGAATTAAAGGATACTCAGAGTACAGTAAGATTGGATATCACAGATCAACGATTCAGGTCGTATCTTAGACAGTTACTTTACTATTTGACCATAACCGGTATAGAAAAAGGGATCATATCAATTAGGTACAGCAATAGGGAAATGAGGTGGATCAAATCAGATGAAAAAGGGGATTATTTTTTCAGACCTTTCGATGGTAAAGGTCCTCGCATCGAAAGCTGGTCAGTTTTATTGCCTAAAGACGATATAGCTAGGGAACTTTTAAAAAACGAAATGATTCGAAGAAAGAATCTTTTTGTAAAGGCCCTTAACCAAAATGATGTGTCTATACTTCCTCGGATCAACAGGAATTTGAGAAACAGCAAGTGCATGCACTGTGTGTTTTACGATAAGTGTATGAACGTTGATGGGGAAACTGATCTGGCTGCTAAAATGGCAGATGAAATAGATTTGTTGGATATTCCCGGACTAGTGGATTTCAAGCCCTTCTTAAAATAATTTTTTTATACATTTAATACATAAGGTAATTTCTACGAAAGTTAACCATATTATGGTTTTTAGGTGTATTGTAACGATGTCTGGACATTTGACAATGCTGTTCAATTCAACTTTACCTACTAATGCTCGAATATCACTAAAATACCAAAATAGTATCTAATTTTTCATAGCTTATTCAAACGGGTATGAGGTGTTCGGCAATTGACTGAGTGGATGCTGGATAAATTAACTATTTAGTACAAACCAGATGTATACACACATAATAGTTATTGATTCTTGCAAATAAACTTGGTCAAATACTTGTTAAGATTATAAATGATGTTTGCTTAATTATTTTATGTGTTGTGACTATGAATTACCCCTAAAAAAAGAACAGGAAAAAAAGATAATACAACGCACTGAACCTAAAAGTGCAGAAGAAGAACCTATTGCTGCCTAGATATCTATATTTTTTATTTCCTACGTAAATGTGATACTTCCTATCGTCTTCTAAATATCTATGCAATGATCTAGCGATTCATTTCTGTGACGAGTATTGTTACTATGCTGTGTAGTATATATATGCATTTAATATCGACATAATCATCATTACAAACAATCGAGTTGTCGATTATGAAAAAAGTCTTGAAGTAGCTAGCAATTCAGATTTGTTCAAAAACATAGATATGTAAAATGCTATCGCACGTCTACTTGCAGCATTTCTTATCCTATGCAGTCTTCCATATCCTTGGGAATAATCTCCTGATCTAAGCGAATCCAAGTAACCTAATTAACATCACAATCCAAATACATCAATACCTTCATTCTTTACTCAAATTCAATTTTGTCGAATAAACTAACAATACATTAACCGATTAAATCATTGTAGCATAAGAAAATTACAATAAAGATAACTATGGAATTAATTCAGTATCAATTGAACTAACTCGAATATATCTTATTAGCTATATTAAATCATGAATAAGAAAAATATTAGTAAAACGTTGGTTTATACCTTTGTTGCATCTTTCACACTGAGTTCGATCATGCTTTTAGACAATAATAGTGCTTTTGCCTTTTTTGGTTTCAATCTCTTTGGAACAGGTGAGGAAGAACAAGCCTCTTCTTCAACGACTTCTCAAACCTCTTCTTCTTTGCAAAATGCTCAATGCCATTCTCCTACAGCTAGTATCATAAACTCTTGTAACTCTGGAGATTTATCAGATGCTGAAAATACTGGGTACAATACATTTGGACAATAGCAGTATATGATACCAAATCTCTTTTCTTTAAATTAGAAAAAGGGTAAGTTATTCTTGAGTTGTCCCGATGCACTTGTCATAAGAGTATTGCTAAATAACTAATTTTTTCGTACGTTTAGTGTAAAGTGTGGTAGTACCCATTTTCACACATTTCTTTAAAACATCCATGTTTTTTTATTATACTTTTTTTGGTGCCTTTGTGATCTGTGTAGCAGTATCTAATATGATGTCCTCTTTTTTACGAATTATTATATAATGAAGTCTAATTCTTTAATCGAATTTGATGACCCTCCCCAATAAACAGATATGCCATGTAGTAATTGAATAGAATCATTTATTCATAAATTATAGATTTATTAATACAGTTAAACCAATTCCATTAAATAATATTCTCAGTAATAATTGATTAATTTAGAGTGTATAATCCCTCTGCGTGATAAAAGCTAACAATCAACAAATTAAAAGGATCATGAAATATCCTATAGTGTTATAATTCCCTTATCTAGTAACAAATGTTGGAATGTCGCACCAAAAGTCGTCTAGCACGTTTCCGAATACACATTTGATCTGTCTTGAATCTCCAATGTCGGGTGTAATGCCTATGGGATTTTCAATCTTGTCTAAAGCATATGCTAGCACTGATTTTACCTTTTGATCGATTTGTTCCTTACTTGCAAATGGATTAGCAATCTCGGTAATACTATTATTATTCGCCTGAGCGACTGTACTGTTAATTTTTACATATCCGATTGTAGAGGATTTGTTAAAATCATCGAGTATCGATGTTATTAACGTATCTTTAGCATTGATAAAATCAGTTGCTGTACCAGTCATCGTGTATGTTGTTTCAAAATATGTGCCTACATAACTAGCTCCATCGGTAACGGTAAAGTCGGCTTCTGTAGTTTTTGCAACTTTGATGTTGTAATTTGACTGTGCTATCACTGTTGGTGTGGAAGCACAAAAAATCAGACTACTTGACACTAGAAGGACTCCAAGTATAATAACTATCTTTAAATTGATTAGCATAAACTAGTTCAAAAAATGTTGAATATAAAGATATCATGCAATTCTGTTCTTACTGCAAAAAGTTTGATGGTTATTAGATTTCATTTTTCAGCAACAAAAGCAATCATTATCGATCCCGCATGAGCTTCAATCTGGTATGTTTGTGGAAAGATACAAGCTATGTGTGTGCTATGATATACGTATACTAATTTGTGAACAAAATCGCAAAGCTCAAGTGTCATTATGTCTGCCCTACATATCCCGTGACCTTGAATTTCGGTCAAATTCATAACCGAGGAAGTTCTTACTGATCCTAACACGATTTAGTATTCTAGGAAGATATCTGTCAATCCTTTATCTATATTTCATATCCAGGTCTTAGTTGGATAATACCATTGGGTTATAAACCTTAATTAACTGTGTGCAATAGTATATTTGTGTGATCTATCACATAAAATCATTAAAAATTCTCACATCATTTGTGATCGCTGGATGTATATTATCTTTGGCAGGAGCAGATGCTTATGCATCATTGGCACCTATGAATGATTATGAATATGGCTACGGTCCCATTGCAAGTTTGAATAACGACTGGATTTTAGCTGGTGGTTATATGGGTTATAGCAATCCTTCAAACCTCTCAGATTCGGGTTTTCATGCTACATTTAGTATGGTTTTAAAAAATGGAACTGCATACCATATGCATCAGATTTCTAATGCAACTCTTGAAGATGTAAGAATGGAAGGTAATAATACAATTATGGAAGGATCCATAACCGTAACTATGAGGGATGGTCCTGTTTCTAATGTGCCAACTACATGGACAATAAGTAATAATAATACTATGGCCATATCCATGGATCCATCAAAGATCAACGATCACTTTGGTGATACTCCGATTTATGGTATAGTACAAACTCCTGAAAAGGAAATGGAATTTACAAATATGATGTCTCAGGATTCTGCCTTTATGGACAAATGGATTCCTATCATGGTACAAAATACAATGAGTGCATTAAAAATTGATTCTGGAAATATGTCTATGATGAGTCAGCCATTACAGAATCAGTCTGCGAATTAATATTGGATAAGGGTTGTTACGCTGTTAATTCGTTAGCTTGAGTATCAATATTTCCTAGCCCTTTCACTCAAACAAAAAGCTCTTCAGAATCGAAAATGCTGTTCAAGACAAGGAAGTATGAACTCAGATTACCCAGAAGGCTATGCTAAACTAGACACTATAATTCCGGACTGACGTAACTCTATCTCCTTTTTTTATATTAATGCATCTCAATAAATATCTATATTGTCATTTATATATTGTAAAACAATTATTGCAATTGGCGCGATAAGGATTAATCCCAGAATGTTAACCATAATAGCCATAGATATTAATCTTGATCTGCATAACTAGCTTAATTCTGTAAACATTTTAATGCAAGTTCTTTAATAACACCTGTCAAATTGCATATAACTGTTGATGTGACTAAATGATTATGTTTATGATGAAATCAACTTGCAAATCTAGTTCAATAATAAATTAAACATCTTGGATACTAACTGGAGCACAATTTTCCTTTCAATTGGGTTTGATTGACTATATTATATCTTTAAATATTTCAATTTAAATGTCATAGTATTTATGAACACTCGTTTGTTTTTCAAATTTAGTTTGATGTCTTCTCTGTTGACTTTTGTTTTTTTTGTACCAGGTCATATCGAACCGTCTTTTGCCCAGCTACATGGAATGCTAGGTGGTCATGTAGTCAATATAGAGAACTATCAATTTCAAAATACCATTGGCTGTAGTGTAACCATGCAACTTACAGATTCTCCTCCAAGTATGGTTGTGTTATTAAGTTCAGATTCTAACCTATGTAATACATTTCTGACCTCTTTTCAAAATAACTATCTAGTAGTATCAGAAGTGTCGTTCCTACTTAGCCCACCTCCATCACCGAGTGGTAATTGGAATGTCCCGGTTTTTACCGTATTCTCTGCCACAATATACGAGTAATCGAGTTCATCGATTTTCCATTCCAACCGAAGACGATATAAAAGTCTCAAATATGGTAAAACAAGGAGTTTAATCTTCTATTTTTTGTAAAATATTCGATTTTTTGCATGCATGGCCATGCATCTAATTTCATTGGATTTGTTTTTCCTTGCGAGTGTTAAATATGTCATCTAGTTGACATGTTGCCTTGCCTTCTTGTATTTTCTAATTGGATTAAACATTACTAGGAATGTCTTTTTATATTTAGCGGCCTTCTTCTACTACAGTATAATAGCTATAGCACTACTTTATTTTCCTAACGTGGGATATATCATATCAAGTACTTGAAATGAAATCAAATAAAAAAAGTGTTAGAGCAGCTATCGTAGCACTCGCAGGAATAGTTACGATCCAAGCAAAAATGATCCTCCTTCCTATATTCCACCTCACGGCAGACAATCTTCGAGATGCTCCAACTCCCATTATTGCCCCTGAAATGGCATGAGTAGTACTTACTGGTATACCAAGCCAGGCCATTAATGCTAGTATTACTCCACCCCCAGTTTCGGCACAAAAGCCCTGATAGGGTTTCAAGTCTGTTAACTTGAATGCCATTGTTTTCACTATTCTCCATCCACCAAAAAATGTTCCTAATCCCAAAGCCAGTGCTGCGCTAAATATCACCCAAATAGGTACAGTAAATTCGTCAGACTGTAGGAAGCCTCCGGCTACAAGTAAGGCGGTTATAACACCCATAGTTTTTTGGCCGTCGTTTGCACCATGGGTTAAGGAAAAAAATATCGATGAGCATATCTGCAATCTACCAAATATCTTATTGACAATCTGTGCTCTCTTTCTTTTAAAAATAAATATCAAGAACATAACCAAAAAGAATGCCGTTAAAAATCCCATAGTGGGTGAGACAACTATAAAGATTATGGTCTTTATAGTACCTTCTACAACCACAGATTGCATTCCACCTGAAAGCAATGCAGAACCAAGCAATCCTCCTATTAGCGCGTGACTACTTGAAGAAGGCAAACCAACATACCATGTTATCAAATTCCACACTATTGCTCCAATCAGTCCTGCAAAAATTACCTCAGTAGTAGCAAATTCAGGGTTGATAATTCCTTTTCCAATGGTTGCAGCAACGGCAGTTCCAAAAATAAAAGGACCAACGAAATTTGTAATAGAACTGATTGTCACAGCTTGTAGTGGTTTTAGTATTCTACTGCCTACCACTGTAGCTATTGCATTTGCGGCATCATGAAAACCATTGACGAAATCAAAGATGAGGGCAGAGACAACTGCTGCAAAAGTTATGTATAGCAATTCCTCTCCCATGTATGTGCTTTATCTGAACTGGTTGATGAATTATATCTTTTTGTGTTTTGAATTTAAATTTTTAATAAAACATGAAATTGTCTATTATCCATACTTTAATACAATATTCTCTACAATATCTGCCACGTCTTGACATTTATCCAACGATGACTCGAAATTCTCGTATATTTCTTTGAATTTTATTACTTCGATGGCATTATCATTTCTTTCGAATAATTCTGCTATTGCCTTTCTATATACACTATCGGCTTGTTGTTCATATTTCTTGAGGTTTTTGGAATGAGGTAACAACACAGATACGTTTTTCTTTTGATCTAAGATTCTTGTAATCAAGTGTATTTCTTCAGTGGCTAAATGTAGGATTTCTGACAGATTTATCATATGGATAGTAGGATTCCTCATGTTGAAAAGTAATATGCGATCAGCTATTCCTTCTGCATAATCAAGTACTTCATCTATTGCACTGACAAGAGCGGCAATATCCTCTCTATCTAGAGTGGTCACAAATGTTTGAAATAGGGTAACAAACAATGAATGCGTAATATTATCCCCTTCGTGTTCCAGTTTTTTAATCAATGAAACTTTTTCTTCGCAAATATTTTTTTCCTGACTTTCTATTACAAGTTCTACTAGATAATTTGAAGCAACAACTAAGTTTGATGATTGTTTCTCTAATAACTGGAGAATCGTTTTATCATTCCCTTTTATCCATGAAAGCCATTTGTTGGAAACCACCTAAAGTAGGAAAAGGTAATTAACCATTTATCTTTATCTCATTAATAATACAACTTATCAATACCTTATTCAAAAATTGTGTATAATTTGGTAATAAATAATGATGAATGAAAGGGGATGGGCCTCTGGTCTTTTGCCCTGATCGTTAAGTTGAATAAAAGACCTGAAACCAGCTGATCTAAATTTAACAACCAAGCTAATCACCATGGTTTAAAACTGATTCATGATTAAAAAGCTTCTTGTATTAATCTAATTGTATTGCTTCTTCTAAAGTATGGCCTTTTCTACCATTAATTCGGGTCTTTTGAATTTGAAATATTCTAACCCGGGAAAAAAGACGTATTTTTGATTTTCATTTTAGAAATACATAAAAAGACTATTCAAAATATGTATCATTTTCCCCCTTCAATAAGATGAATCGAAAAATATTAACTTGCCATTAAGAAAGGATAGTAAAACAATAATCATTCATACGAGGGGATAGAATTTGGGTTCAGGTCATGCTACTTTGTTTTAACAATAAATCCATACAATGATTTTTCAACTTGTACAAATCCCGGTATCTGTTTTTCTTTGTTAAAGCCTAAATACAAATGAGTTCTTGTAATAAATATTTAATTTGGTAACAAACTATTGTCTCTAATTTTGCCATTATTGATTACCATTTCGATATCCTTGATACTACTGATATTTTCCAGAGGATTAGATGAGAGAATCAGCAAATCTGCCTGTTTGTCCTTATCAATCGTTCCTGTAGAGTTAGAATGCCTAAGGCCTCAGCGGCATTTTTAGTGGGAATCTGAATAATGTCAAGTAAAGGTATCCTACATCTTGGAGCAATTCCAATTCATGATGTAGGCTTACCTGTTTCAAGTTCAAAATTTAGAATGTCGGTGCCGGCCAAAAGCTTTACTCTACTACCGTGCATTTTTTTGTTAACTGCAAGACTTTGGTCCATAGGTGTTGATTACCTTCGAAATTATCTTTGACCATAGCTTCATACACACTCAATGTAGGATCGACATAGATATTATTTTCGACCAAGGATTCAATCATTTCATCTAATTCGTTACTATTAATCTTTACTAGATCTAACCAAAGGAAATGATTAAATGGGTCATCTCCATACTCAATAAATCTTTCCCTATCCTGAAATGAGAGTAAGGAAGGACTCACTGGTACAGCGTGAGTTAAGAAATCGATGTTGTGGCTGGCTGCATCTTTCCAACTTGTAGAGAATAAATGACCGATTACTTTAAGTTCCAACGAGTGGGATTTATTTATTGCTTCCTTTACTAAATCAGGTGTTAGTCCAACGTATAATTTGATAAAATCAACTCCTTCATTTGCTTGATTAGATATCTTCTCAGCAACCTCTAACGTTGAATTAACTTTTGCTTCCACAAAAGATATTGAGATGTTTGGTGAACTCAACAACCTTCCAGTCGTAAAGATTTGAGGGGCCATGGCTTTTTCAGAGGACACATTATTTTTCCAGTCAACAGATTGTTAAGTAGGGCCGCGAGGATTTCTGATTGTTGTAATTCCAAAAGCTAAAAGCTTGTTCAACATATCTTTTGAATGTTCTTGGTTAAAAGAGTTTTTTTAACACCTGCTATATGTGCATGCATATCAAATAATCCCAGCATAACATATTTGCCAGAAAGGTCCATCAAATTGGAATTGGGATGTGTTTTCAGAAATTCATATTTACATAAACTGTCACTGTTCACTATATATAATGTTATTACTACCTATGATTATTGATGATTGTATGTTATTTTAGGTTACCGTTAATAATATTACTATTATATAGTATCATTATCTCGTTTGTTTCTTTTGTATTATTATGACTGGAAATTATTTTGTTTGGATGCGAAAGTAAAAAATCTGATGAAGATTTTTTCTCTACGGTGAGTATCGAAAGATTCAATTTCTTGTGCTTTAACTATATCAAATATATTGAAATTGAAATGACCAATAGAAAAGACAATAATTATGGTAAAAAAGTTTGCAAATAATCTTTTAGGCTCTGTTCATTTAACGATAAACCTATAGCTTGAAGATGTCCTATTTCTTTTATGATTAGCAGAAACAGAACACCTTCAAGGTATGTGTATTATGGCTTACATTTGTACTTTTCAGGTTTATCTTTAAGAAAAGCCTCGGAAAGATTGTCTCAGATGTATAAAAGAAACCATGTCTCCATCTGGAATTGGATTCAAAAATACAGGCCTCAAAAATTGAAAGCATCAAGAAGAAGAATTCTAGAATATATTGTAGACGAGACAATGTTGAAGGTAGGGTCAGAATACATCTGGCTTTGGGTGGCGATAGAGCCTGCAAACAGACAGATCCTCGCACTTTCTATATCCAAAGAGAGAAACATGTTTGTTGCAGAAAGATATCTTTCTAATTTGATCAAAGTTCATGGAAAGCACCCAGTTTCTACAGATGGTGGGACTTGGTATCCCATGGCTTGTCAGTTTCTCAAACTCGATCACCATATTCATTCTTCTTACGAGAAAAGTGTAATCGAAAGAACGATGCAATATATCAAGGATAGAACCGAAAGTTTCGATGATTACTTTCCTTGTAGAATAAAGAACTGCAAGTTAAAGCATGTACGGAATTGGCTGCGGCTCTTTGTAGACTATCATAACAATGAAATAAAACATGTTAACTGAACAGAGCCATCTTTTATAACAACCACTCAGGGATTTTAACATTATTATCAATTTGATACACTCGTTGCGATCATAATGACTGATTTCTAATTATTATATGTGCATTATTGCTCTATGCTTAGTTGTGGTAAGAGGTATCTTTAAATCACTAAGTGATTTCATTTTAATCATCGCGACTTTATCTTGCAATCTCGTAACTATTACTTGTATTGCTCTGGATAATGTTATGAAGCATTGAAAGAACCTTTTCCATAACAGATGAAACCAAAGAATACTTGACACATTATTCCATGTTCTTTAAATTCGCTGACAATGATTTTACAACTCTATCATATACCTTTAAGGAACAACGAAGGGACAAAACAATATCTAATCAGATTTTTTTTAATTTTCATAAAAATTTCTTATCTAACATGTAGCGGACAATTAAAAGATGTGATCAATGCTATCTATATTGTCTCGATTTTTTGTTGATGTATACAATGAAGGATATTAATTATGAGGTCGTTTAATAATTAGGGGGGTTAAAAACGGATGAATGACTACGAGTTTTATGAGAATTTAACTGTATCCTGTGAAAAATGTGGCAATGAAAAGTCCTATTTATGGTTTGATAAAAACGATAAGGTATATTTGATTAGTTGTGACTGGTGTGGTGTTAATGAGAAATCTGAGGGGATGTCAGCTCCTGCTGTAAAGGGTAAAAAACAGATGTTTTGTTGTGAAGGGTTCAAAGAATTTTCAAATGAAGAATTATATCTAGATAAAAACCCAAGAGTATTTGAGGTAAGGAGAAAACTTTTTTATCATTTCGAAAACAGTAAGAATCCCATAGTTGAACAAATAAAATTCTGTCCTTTTTGTGGGGTGAAGTTTGATGTTGTTGGAGTGGGGTTAGATAACTAAACGATGTAGTTTATTTTTTTCATTACCGTTAGTGTGTAAAATGTTTGGATGAAAATGTTTAGATCATGTGTCTTGAGGTTATCTCCTTATTTTGAAATTTGGATTGTATGGTTATGCTACTATCAATACTACTAATACTTTATAGCTCAATCTGTTAGATGCCAATTATTTTTGATATGTTTTATATTATTTGGTCTACTACAGGTGTTATGCCCGAACAACAGAAAATAGATGAAACTATAGAAGCTTCAAGGAGTTCAAATAAGAAAAAATTATCAAAAATTGAACAATCCTCTACATCTTTGGAAAATCAGAGAACATTTGACTCAGATGGAGTAGGATCAGAGAATATTACGGATTCAAGTCTAGAAACTCAAGATGAGGAATTAAATGCTTGATCGAGGTTCGCTTGATTAAAAGTTGTTAAATGATAAATTGTGATGACTTTTCTCTAGGAAATCATTGATCAAACTTTTTGCGGTTTTCCTAAACGCGACTAGAATTCAATTGTCGCTGGGACCGTAGCTATCATACAATTGAAAACTGTATCTTCTCCTTATAATCAAAATGGAATTTGAAATCAAAGTATCGATACCTGATACTTCATGTTAACACTGTCCGTAGGATATTTCAAATGTCTAATAGATTAATATGTTCTTTATGCGTATTAACATTAAGGAATTTTGAAAAAATGAATTCTAATTATGTAAAGCGAAATGATTTCACTAAATCAGTAGAGTATGATGATAAAGAGGATATCTATTATGTGAAATCAGCTTCTACAGGAGAGAGGTACAAGGTAAATAAACTTAAAGATACCAATCATTGGTTTTGCACATGTAAAGGATACTTGTATTCTGCTGGAAACCCCAAGAAATGTAAACATACACAAAGGATTAGAGTAATCGATCAGTTGTATAAAAAATATGCTGATAAGATTACCAATATCGGTTTAAAAGATGAATAATCTTTTTATTTGCAGTGATGTTTACTTTGTGGCCCACTGATTCAAAAACAGGTTTTTTAGACAATAAATTGTGTTATGCTTAGACGGTTCAGATTTTTAATATCTAAATATTATATTTTCGGGTAGTTATATTATCAACCCAACATACGCCTGTAAGAATCGTAATTAATATTCGAGCAAAAAACAAACTATTTCGATTTAAATTCAAAAGTTTTTTCAGAATTAAAGCTTTTTTAGCTCCTATGGCAATAGAATGTATGCCTGAAGTTAGTAAAACAATATTGAATCCAAAAGATGTGGATGTGTTTATATCTGAAATAAGTGATGGGATCTATCGAATTTGTGGTTTAGTTGATACCTATGGAATAACTTTTAATCAGTTCTTAATTGATGATGCTAGGCCCGCCTTAATCCACACTGGACCGATGGGTATGTATCCAAAAATAGAGAATAAGGTAAAGGAAGTAATTCCTTTAGATAAACTCGAGTATGTTGCATTCCTTCACTTTGAAAGTGACGAATGGGGAGGGATGCAATTCCTGCAGAGTCCTAAAGCTAGACTTATTTGTAGTGACCTCAGCTCTAAACTGAATCTTACTGGGTGGTATAATATACCCGTAGACCATATTTCCTTTTGGGATGGCGAGGTCCTAAAAACAGGAAAAAAATCATTAAGATTCATTATGACTCCTCATGTTCATCATTGGGATAGTATGATGATTTTTGAGGAAAACACAAAATCTCTGTTTACCTCTGATTTATTTATACAGCCTGGTATGAACAAACCGGTAATATCAGATGATCTGTCAGAAGCAATGATTTCACTTTATCGGGCGGTTGGTATATTCGCAAGTGAGGATCCAGTACGCAAAACTACAAAGAGACTTGTTGAACTTGATCCAAATATGGTTTATCCAATGCATGGTTCGTGTATCGAAAGATCCATGTTCGGAAGATATGTCGATGCCATTATGAATAACAATTTTGCTTACACCAACATGCTTCTTGGTCAAAAGCTAGAATATGGGTATGGGGTTACTTGATAAGAATCAATCGTGGTGACACCCTGTTTAGTGAACCCTTCATTATTCTTGTTCCTTTTCGAAAGATTTTATTGAATTATTACAAGTTCTATATGTAAGAAAAAAGAATAAGTTGCACTCAACTCTTTTCACTTACAATAACCTTTTGCCCAGCCTACTGCATATCCGTAAGCATATTGTCCTGATTCTGGGTTATAGCTTTGACAATGATCATGATCCCACCAACCATTTTGACAACCAAATTTCCAACTACTAGATTTTCCTTGATATTCAGTGCAGTAATGTGGAGAGGATTTACATAAACCTTTATTCCAACCGACCTTGTAACCGGCAGCAAAAGCATTTGATTCTCCATCTGGATTATATGCGTAACAATGATTGTGATCCCACCACCCTTGCTGACACCCATTTATCCAATCCTGTGACTTTCCAGGATAGTCTCTGCAATAATGCGTTGAGGTTGCTGCATTCGCAGAGTTGCTCATCAACAGCATTGGTGCCATAATCAATGAAGTTGCAGCAAGTGTTACTACAAACAATTCAAAAGTAATTTTCACATATTCTGTAATATTCGACTTGTATAAAAATATTTAATCTAAATTCTAACCATCAAATATTTTGATTCTTATTCAATTTGACAAATAAATTTTATGATTCTGATAGTCGAATTTATAAAATTTATCATGATGGTATTGATGTTATTGGGTATTGAAAGTGGTTTTTTGATATTTGGTTGATACCTTAGAATAAAACGATTCATACCAATACTATGGCAATTTATCTAACGTTATGGGCTTGAGAAGTACTTTGATATATTTGTTTCAATAGAATCCAGATCCTTAAGGTTTTCATCATTACTAAATCCCATAATCAAAACAATTTTGACAAATGTACTTTGATTTCTTAAATTATTGGCCACTCTATTCCCTTCAGATGGCATTATTAGGTCTGCGATAACTAGACAATACTTTTGGGGTTTGTTTTTGAAATGTGTGAGTTCTAGTCTAGGTTCTGTAAAATAGATGGGGTATAACCAGACAAATACAGCAGTCTCTTGAAGGAATGCGCAAGTTCCTAATAATCGTCAATAATCGTCAACTACCATTACTGTTAAAGCCTGGACATTTTTTACAGTATCTTGCATTGTCCATAGATCTTGCATACACTAGTTGGATAATGCAAGCAAAACAGCCTTCTTGTAACATAGTAGATTAATAACTTGCATGACTACTCTATAGCCCCTTGTTTTCTGGTAAATTGACTTTTTTTATCTTATTTTTTAAGTAACCCATGACGTCAAACGTGAGAAAGATCATACAACTAGATGAATTTGTCATAAAGTTTTTCCTGACGAGTAAAGTTTCTGCATTTGCACTGTTCCTATAGTATATTTATGGAGATTTGACTATGCGGGTTAAATCATATCTTGTATGTCTTACAACATCTTGATTTAGGGATTCACCATAAATTTGAGCGAGTAGCATATTGCTCCTAGATTTAGATTTCTTGAAAGAAAGCCTGAATCTCTTGCATGTTCAAAGATCTAAAATCTGGATATTTAAACAATCGATAGCCTTATTGTAATTCACAACCGGCTAAACAAATTTACAATTTTTATAGATATTGGTTGATATTGTGGCAGGCATCATGGAACTGATTTAGAGCCTATCCCAAAATTAACTTTCTATAGATGATTATACTACAAGAGAACTGTGCTAGACCAAGATAGTTTTCATCCTTCTTTTCATATCGTGTGAAGAGTTTCCTAAACCTGTTATGCCATGAATTCGTTCTCTCTACAACCCATCTCTTGGAAGAATATTTCTTACGGTTTGGCATTGATATTTCTTTGCCAATTTCACCTTTCTTCCCTTTTTTCTTCTTGATTGGAATGTGCAGAACATATCCTCGTTTGATTAATTCCTGTTCTTCCTCTGCAGATTTGTATCCCTTATCAAGACACAGATGTTGTAATCGTCGTCGTCGTCGTCTCGATCTGGATAATGATTTTGGTCTTTTTATTACTGTATTATCGACTACATCTGTTACCAGATTGATGTCGTGAGTGCTAGCAGGTGAAATTACAACCGATAGAGGAATACCTTTCTTCTCTGTCAAAATGTGTCTTTTTGTGCCTAGTTTGCTCCTGTCTGTGGGATTATTTCCAGTCTTGGCCCCCCTAAAGATGACTTTATGGATATACTGTCTATGGATTGCCACGTCCAGTTGAGACCAATTTTATCATCATAATCTTTCAATAGTTTGATCCATGCATTTTTAAATACATCCAGTTTATTCCACTCCTGAAATCTCCTGTGACAGGTAGAACCTGAACCATATTCTTTTGGAAGCATCTTCCATTGGCACCCCGTTCTAAGAACGTAAAGGATCCCATCCAGTACTTGTTTATATGGAATAATCGGTCTACCCACAGTTTTTGGAGGCTTTTCTTTAGGCAGTATCTTCTTAAACTCGTCCCATAATTCATCGGGAATCCTTCTGATAGTAGGAAGGGTGTGTTTTGCTTTGTCTTCCTTAGTCTGGACACAGATCACGGTTTACCAAGACAGATAAGGAGCTATATTTCTATCGAATTTTGGGATAGGTTCTTAAACTCAACTACTAGAATTAACTTAAACTGTGAAGATGTAATAAAATCGTGCTAGCACTCTCTCACCATATTGCTTGATATTTAAAGTAGTCAAAATAATGAATTGTAAATTTATAATGCGACAAGTAATGTTTTCTATCATGATAAAAATATGATACCCTGTATCAGGCTCTGTTCAGTTAACATGTTTTATTTCATTGTTATGATAGTCAATAAATAACCGCAACCAATTGTGTACATGCTTCAACTTACAATTCTTTACTCTGCAAGGAAAATAGTCATCGAAACTTTCGGTTCTATCCTTGATATATTGCATCTTTCTTTCAATCAGACTTTTCTCGTAAGAGGAATGAATATGGTGATCGAGTTTGAGAAACTGACAAGCCATGGGATACCAAGTCCCACCATCTGTAGAAACTGGGTGCTTTCCATGAACTTTGATCAAATTAGAAAGATATCTTTCTGCAACAAACATGTTTCTTTCTTTAGAGATAGACAGTGCGAGAATTTGCCTGTTTTCGGGTTCAGTTGCAACCCAGAGCCAGACAAACTCTGATCCCACATTCAACATGGTCTCATCTATTATATACTCTAGAACTCTTCTTCTAGTTGACTTAGCTTTTGAGGCTTGTACTTTTGAATCCAATTCCAAATGGAAACGTGATTTCTCTTGTATATCTGAGATAATCTTTCCGAGGCTTTTCTTAAAGATAAACCTGAAAAGTACAAATGTAAGCCATAATACACATACCTTGAAGGTGTTCTGTTTCTGCTAATCATAAAAGAAATAGGACATCTTCAAGCTATAGGCTTATCGTTAAATGAACAGAGCCCTGTATCAAAGTGAACAAGTTTAAAAGGTAATTATCATTAATCATAATGAATGCAAAATTACAGGCCATTTGGTGTAACAATAATTGCTGTACTTCTTGCTATTGGAGGAGTAGGATCATTATTGAGTGGAATAACTGTTTTAGCTTTGATACCGTTACTTGGGATATTGGTCGCCGGAGTTTTCTTCGTAATCGGATTGGCTTATTTTGCTGTTGCATATGGCTTGTGGATAGGAGCAAACTGGGCTTGGATTATCACGCTCGTACTGTGTGGCATAGCGATTCTAGTAGGTATAGGATCAATTGTAATAGGACATGTTGGATCGCTATTCTTAATCGTTCTTAATGGAATAGTTATTTACTATCTTTACCAACCAAATGTTAAGGAATACTTTGGAAGGTAAGCTTATCTACTTGTAATATTTTTTAATTTAAAGAAACTAATATTGCCAATTTGAATATTCTGTCGGGAAGATTTAATACTGAATAAAGTTCTTGGGAATAAACAAGAATAGAATTATGAGCAACGCTGTGGACCATTTCTCGTCAACATCTAAGGAATATTCATTTTCTAGGCCTACCTATCCTGATATTCTTTACAAATATTTGGATGACATCACCCCTGGCAAAGATAAAGCATGGGATTGTGCTACTGGTAATGGACAAGCCGCAGTTGGACTTTGTAAATACTTTAAGAATGTGATTGCAAGCGACGCAAGTAAGGAGCAACTTGCCTATAGATTCCCGAGGTCTAACATTCACTATGAAATGTTTCCTGCTGAAAGGGCAAATTTAGAAGATGGTAGTATCGACCTGATAACTGTTGCTCAGGCAGCTCATTGGTTTGACTTAGATAAATTCTACAAGGAGGTAACCCGTGTAAGTAAGAATAATGGAATTTTGGCTATCTGGTCTTATGGTATGCATAAGATTGACAATCACATTGATACGATTAGTGCAAAGTTAAATGTAGGAGGAGATATCCTTGGAAAATATTGGCCTAAAGAAACGATTTATGTCAAAGAAGATTACAAGACAATTTCTTTTCCATTCAAAGAGATCATGACCCCAAAGTTTGAGATGACTGTAAATTGGAACCTGGATGAACTTGTTAGCTATATGCAAACTTGGTCTGCTGTAAAAAGGTTTAGTGTAGAAAAAAAGTTCAATCCAATAGATCTGATCATGACTGACTTGGAAAAATTATGGGGTAAACGGGAGAATAAAAAACTTGTGAAATGGGATATTAATATAAGAATAGGAGCTGTTCATGTTAGTTAAACTATCGTAATAATTAGTAGGTTTCTAATGTTGAATTTGCACAGGAATGAAACAGATATTTTGAAAGATATGCCGACGGAGATGGGGTAAAATGCTAACAACAAGTGCGAAGACTATGAAATATAAACGATGTCAGAATGAAATATTCACATTAAAAAATACTTTGACTGAGTACATATCTATGTAAAAGGAACTTTGATCAACTATTTTTCCAAAGTATTTTTTTTTGCTACGATCAAATAAATATGATTAATGTCTTTCGTGCTATTGGATATGAACGTTAATACCAATTTTTGTCAAAATCTATATATGTACAATTTTTCCATGTGATTTGTAGATCCAGTCAAAAATAAAGTCTCTTGCTGACCTAATATCTTTAAAGATATACTTGCTGAATTCGTTTTTTATTGAGTTTGGAAGAAAATTATTAAAATCCTGAATTGTTAATGGTGTACTGTTCAAAGTAACGATATATTCTAACTTGGCATTACATGCAGACATTATTCCAAGAGGGGAATTTTCCACAACTAATACATCTTCTCTAGCCAAGTTTGTTTTCTTTAATGCTGTTAGATAAGGCTGAGGATCCGGTTTGCCCCTTGTAACATCATCTCCTGAAATTACTATGTCAAAGTTCAAAATTCCGATCTTTTTCTCTATCATATATTCGACCTCTTTTCTTGAAGACCCACTAACTATTGCTTTAATGCAACTGGTCTTATCCATCTCTTCAAGCAACTCGTATACTCCATCAATCAAAGCTACATTTTCAATTTCTTTAAATATTTTTTTCTTCAGATTTACTAGTCTAAGTAACATATCTTGATTGACAGAAACATTCTTTGGTGGGTTTCTTTTGAAGATCTCTTGCAAGAATTTCTCCGCGGGCATGCCTTCAAGTAAAAAAATCCACTTTTTATCTAGTTCGTAATCAAGTTCTAATTTAAGCGCTTTATACATGGCCTCAGCATGATATGGCATCGAATCAAGCAAAACTCCATCCATGTCAAAAAAAATTCCCTTCATTAGACCTGAGAATTAATGATCTGTTATCGTAATTTTATCATATCGTCTTGCCTTGATAATATTATTAGTCTTAAATTCGTATCAAAATAACAATTACGATATTTAAAAATTTGATTTTCAAGTTGGAGATTCTATGTTTTTTCTCTACAATTATTCTCTAATATGAGAATGATAAATAAATTTAGAATGTGTTGATTGTTAAAATAATTGTTATGATGAAGTTTATAGTTGTTTCAATCTTTGTAATTCTTCCCATTGCGAGTTTCGAATATGTTCGTATTTTGACTGGATATGGGGATACTTCTTATTGGCCTACCTTCATATTCGATGATTGCAATATGAGTATGAATTATCCATCGAGCTTCAAAACAGAACAAATAGCAAATGAATTTGGAAATGGTGAGTACCTTATACTACATTCTCAAGAACCCTATGTATCCGTAATGGTTGAGTGTAATAATTTGGATAAGACATTTTTAGAATACGATCAATCAAAAGATGATTCCAGAGGACATGAAAAGTTAATGGGCTATGATGATTTTGTAATAGAAGATATCAATAACACTAAATGGGATATTGATGGTCAAAATGCCTTGTCATTTCTTTTCGCCAGTGGTGAGAATGCTCATACGGGAGTTGTGACAACCAATGAAGTGATTTATAGCATTGGCTCTGACACTACTCTAATGATAAAATTTACGGCCCTATACAGAGAGTTTGATTCTTTCCAAATACAGGAATTAGAAAGGAAAATGATAAATTCTATAGATTTGTTCTGATCTAATGGTGTGGAATCTCTTAACTTTTAGGAGTGTAGCATCTTGAACAAATAAATAGACAAATCAGTAGAAGATACTAAATATACTGTTACTGTGTCTTCAATATGGTCTAAATCTACCAAAGGCAGAAAGTAAGTATCCTTCTCTTATCGTGGTCATTTAGAACCATACATGAAAATATGATTACTTATGCCTCCTCATAGGCGTGCAATAAATCCTGTATATCGATTTTTTTCATCTGGAGCATTGCCTTCATTACTTTTTGTGATTTATTGTTGTCTTTGTCTTTAAGCATCTCGGTTAATACTGTAGGTACAACTTGCCAGGAAACTCCGTATTTGTCCTTTAGCCAACCACATTGCTGTGCAGTAGGGTCTCCTCCATCTGATAATTTTTCCCAGTAGTAATCCACTTCCTCTTGAGTTTCACAATATATTTGAAAGGAAATAGCTTCGTTAAATTTAAACACTGGACCTCCATTTAGGGCTATGAATTCTTGTCCTTCAATCTTAAAATCAATTGTCATTACTGTTCCTTCTTGCATATTGTGAATGTCAAAACCTTCTTTTCCATATTTGACAATATGGTCTATACTCGAATTTTTAAAAATAGACAAGTAAAATTTTACTGCATCCTCTGCTTGGTTATCAAACCAAAGACACGGCACTATTTTTTGAGAATCATCCTGTTTGGATGTACCTGCGTTTGCTATCTTTGTCTTTGTCATCGAAAAGACTCTTACTTCTATAATATAAAAACCACAATGGGATCAAAAGTATAGTGAAGGTGAGGACAAATTATCTGATAAAATAAAGGATTTAGTTAATTTGTGCTAAAGAATTTTTTGGCTTCAATATAAGCTTCACCTAATAAGTCCGAGGTTTCATTAAGAATTGTTCCAGCCGACTTTGAGGTAATAAGTTTCTGAGTAACGTTACCTAAAAATCCTCCTGTATCTGTGATAGCTCCTTTAATGGCTTGTGATGCTTCCTGTTGTGCAGACAGATTTGTAGTTGAAGAGTTATTGGGAATGGATGTCTGGTTTAATGTCGAGTTTGTTTGAGCATAAACTTTGTCTGAAACGTATATTGTTCCTATTAATACTGTTCCTAAAATACACAATGCTCCTAAAAATAAAGACTTTTCCTTCCTGGTTTTCAATTATTCCTCACTAGTGATATGACATTAAACTTTATATCCTTATCCAACTTTATAATTTTGGCAATATATGATGTATTGCTTTGAAAACATCGTTTATCAAAATTGATTATGCTGTCAAAAACATTGATTATTAAGTCTGGATTTGGAAAAACAATGAAGATAAAAATTTAGGCATTCGGTTAGTTGATTCAAATTTCTAGTCACCAGAATCATGTGATAACCATAACACCAAAATTACATTGATTGCCTTAAAATCTTTCTAATTCTGGATTTAAATATCGCTTTGGACTATTTAATGATCCCCAATTTTTCAGACCTGGGAGACATGTCTTTATAGTCTATTGAAATTTTATGGTCTGGGTACTACCTAGTGAATGTGTTAGTATATAGGGACTTTTGACTCTCTCTCTCATAAACAAATTTAGCAGTTAAAGTGTAAAAACTGCTGATTATTTTTGTACAATTGAATATTGTGAATTAGCGATAAGACGGGGATGGATGTGAACTGATCTGAATGATATTTTTTAAGTGTGAATTGTTGTAGCTCTTTCTACGCTTCTGATTTTCTAACTATCTTAAACTTTCCTTTTCTTGTCATCTCTTATACCACTTTCTAAGTTCTTGAGATAGGCAATAGTTGTTCCCAAATTCCCAAAACCCATGGAATTTAGGGCTTCCGATGGAATCATGATGATAGTGTTTCCGTGAATTTTCATTGTTTCATAAAGCATATTAGACTGTCTCAGTGCATATGCTACAGGGTTATTCGAATAGATCCTTGAGGCATCAAGAAACTTTTGAGCTACTAGGATTTCTGAATCTCCATACGTTACTCTAGCTTGTTTCTCACGTTCTGCCTGTGCCTGCATAGACATGGCTGCCTCTAACTCTTGGGGTATGATTACCTGCCTAATCTCTACCCCTGTGACCATTACTCCCCAATTTTCTGCTTCTCTGGAAATGATGGATTTTATATTTTGGTTTATTTCTTCTCTTCTCGATAATATTTCTTGAAAATTTGAGGATCCTATATTGTTCCGAAGAGTTGTTTGCGAAACCTGTTTTATCATTTCGTTAAAATTTTCGACATTTAGCAACGCATCATTAGATCTCTCTTCGATTATTTTGTACCTGAGAATGGCATCTATTGTCACAGGTACATTATCTTTTGTGAGCATCTTTTCTGCATTAAATTCTCTCACCTTCTCACGAATGTCGATGACTAATACATTATCTATTAAAGGTAACCTGGTATGTATGCCGGGTCTTACTTGACCTTTATATACTCCAAGTCTCAAAATAATGGCTCGTTCGTACTGATTTATGATAATAAAAAATGAAGAGGTGATCAAAACTATGCTAATTAAAAGTAATATGTAGAAAATTATTCCAAAAAATGTCTTCGAGTAAAGAATGATTGAAAATATGAGGATTATTACGCCTATTACGATTTGAAAGCCTGTTCCCTTTCTGGTTGATGTTTTGGAAGACAAGAAATTGTCAATACTTTTCGAAGTAGACATATTTAATTACCTATGAAGATATAAAAAAACTTTCGGCGAGGTAACGGTACTAGGATTCAAGACTGGTTATTTTTGGACTTTAGCCAAGACGGACACGGCCAAAAATACTACCTCAAAGATGTTTGTCGAGATGTTCTCTAACTTTGTTTATGTGTAATGTATTCAAAAAAATGCTTTAAGCTTTTTTTAGGTTGTAGTTGATACAAGATCTTGGTAGGTTATAACCTTTTTTGTAATACTATATGTTGATGAAGAAAATCGTTAATGTGAATCTAGCTATTCTTCTAGCCTTTGTGTTGGCTTCAGGAATTTTTGCAGTAAGCGGGAGCGTTTATGCTCAAGGCAATGGGGACGAAGATCAAGAAAATAATGAAAATGGTGCAGACAGCGAAAATGGTGCAGATACAAACGTTAACCCTCTAACTGGTACTGATGCTCCAGCCGAAGAAGTAGCCGCTAACGTCACTGCATTTGCAAATGCAACCTCCATAGAGGATGTAACCGAACAAGCTGGCAAC
Organism: Candidatus Nitrosocosmicus franklandus; assembly: GCF_900696045.1. Taxonomy (GTDB): domain Archaea; phylum Thermoproteota; class Nitrososphaeria; order Nitrososphaerales; family Nitrososphaeraceae; genus Nitrosocosmicus; species Nitrosocosmicus franklandus_A. Next base: position 986,999 of record NZ_LR216287.1, on the reverse strand, counting down.
ATAACAAGTTCTGGTGCTCCCGGTGAATTAGATTACTCGTCAGGCGAGAACGCTACCAGTTCAAACGCTACAAGTCCAACATCAAATACGACTAGTACAACAACAGTTCAATAAGAGTTAGTTGATACTACGATCAACTGACCAAAACCCGTCTTATTTTTCTATAAAAATTGAGTTTCTAAAGAATTTAATGTATATGTTATTTATACATGGATCTACTGTATCTTAATTATTTGTGCCTATTTTACTAAACTAATTTTATAACTCTATCTCTATTTGAAGGAGTATGGAAAGATATGCATAAAGGTAAATGGAATTGCGTGGCTACCCAATTATACCAATTTCTCTAGTAAATAGTAACATAAGGATTTAAGCAGAAGAAATTTTTTCCATCAGAAAATCGAGAAATATAGGATTCTAGTATACGAAATAACATGTAGATGCATTATGAGTTATGAATGGGTATATTACAAATGATCTAGTAAATAACTCTCCTAATAGTTACTCATTCAACAACTGCTAATACCTCGCAGTACTTTAATGGAGTATTTAATAGATATAAAAACTATATTCATTTTCTTAGAAAACTTTATCGTAGACGACGTGGTAATTTCCGTCGCCGAATACCCGCATCTCCATTGAGTGAGTTGATAAAGACTCGACTGTGATGGAATTTTTCTCAACAAGGTGGATGATTCATTGGAAGATTACAAATATCATAGAATAAGAAAATACCTTCTAAAATGGAGATGATGTGGTAAGGTATGTTACATACATCCAAGGGATAAAACGTTTACAACTGTCTAGACATCTATGACAACAAATACTATAGTTTTTTGAAAAACTGAATTTAAATTATTGAATGTTAAGTTATGTTTTTTTAATCTTAAAAAATATTGAGATCTATATACTCAAATTTGAATTTAGAGATGTCAGAAGGGAAGATCATTTCTTAGGCTTCATTATCTAGTTAAACTGGAAAGCAATATATAGAGAATTTCGCATTAGATAGACATAACCAAATAAGGGTAAAACTATGTCTTTTGTTCAAGTCTTCTTCTATTAAGAGAATTGACAACAATGGATTTCGAATTATGAGGAATGATAATATGTTATTCCAGATACTTACTTTCTAATCAATTCTTTGCATTCCGAATAGGAAATGAGGGTAGTATATCTAGTTAGTAAATTCTATATGAAGAAAATAACAATTCAACTTTCTATCGTATAAACATGCAAATCAACTCTTGCCCAGATTGTTACTGTTTGCTTGATTCGACCAAATTATATAATCCCTAGTTGTGCTAATTGATTTTTTTTATTTCTCCGATAACAAATACTACATTTGTAAATTGCTATACTTATTGAAGAATATCCTTGTTGATTTCAACAAAGATAATTGTTATTATACTCCTAGCAAATATTCTTGGGGTATGCTATTAATAGAATTTGTACTCTAAAGTGAAACACGTATTCAGACAGAAAATATATTCTTAATTTGTTCGTGCATTAAAACAGCTGAAATGCAGTTTTTTCTAGTATTGATGACCATTATCTTCACTTATCTAATTTTTCACCTACTATGGGAAGTATTGTGCTGATATTAACGGTACTCTCTTTCAATTCTCAATGCGATTCAAATAAATAAATTTAACAATTCGCGAAACTATTAAGAATTAGGACTTCGAGTCCATCGAATCATGGGCTATGGGAAAAAGTGGAAAAAGATACTTAATAATTTCACTCATTCTTTGTCAACCGTCAATATAGTTATTTATTTTACACTATAGGTTTTCAAGCAAGTTAGATTTTAGATGATGGGATGATTTAGTTGATATTTATAATACAAGTTGTTTTCTCGGTTTTTTTGAGTAGAAATCTGATTAGTCACTTCTCAGTGCTAATCATTTTAAAATTTATTTGGAACCTTACGATTTTAGTATTAGAATTATTACAATGAACTTATTTGAAAATATGATTGTATGATTGTTTTTACTATTAAAAATGCTTCGGATGACTTAAATACGATAATGCAAATGAATGTCATATGACTAAAATAATTAAACTAAACGTCATACCACCTCCCAGTGCGAAGAAAAAGACAATTTTTACTATTGATGAGAAAGACGTCTTGATAAAGGGAGTAGAATTAGAATCCCATATTTGCGGCAACTGTGGATTTGTATTGGCAGAAAATATAATGGTTTATAATTATCGCGACGTTATGCTTCAATGTCCTAATTGCAAGTCTTACAATGGCGATCCAAAAAGCAACAGTTTTTGAGATATTCTTTTGATATTAGGTTTAGACCGATAATCAAAGGAGAATCAAATATCTATTCTGAATATTGGTCTAATTTACTAGTTTATGAAAATTGGAGCAAATTAAACACTCTCAAGTTAATTGATATAATTGTTGACTTGACATTTAGTGTATGTTGAAACCTTGATTGGACTGTATACATTGTGAGAACACTTAATAGGATGTCTATCACGACTTCATCTTCTTTCAGAGTAACCGGCTGCATGCTTTTTATCGTCAATGGTCACTTCTCTCATTTTTCTAATAATGACTAGCAAGTGATACCCTGTTAGCTATCCAAGTAATAGTGCATATATCTTTATTCATATACCAGAATTCATGCATAAAGTGTCTGTGATATTATTAATAGTGTATTAAAACTATGTAAATGGCCAAACCGATAACTAGGTCACGTTCAAAAAGAAAGTTAGCTGTATTAATAAAAAAATAAAGCAAAGTTAAACTGGTAAATCATTCTTTTTTCATTTGATACTATAGATCTTTCTTGCATTTGGATGTATTGAATTATAACCTATCATAAATAATCTTTAGTGGCTATGACGATACTAAGCGGATCTAGTACGAAGAACAAATATGGTTTATTGAGGTAGTTGGATAATCTTCTTATACTTTACTGTAATGGGTCCTCTGCTAGTCAGTATTTTGGTAAATATCAAGTCATGAATATAATTTTCATACGGTGTTGCTCAAATGAATCTTGTTTTTGAAACATCAGTGGTAATACCAACTTTGGCAGCAAATTATGATGATTGGTCTTACTGTTGAAAGTATTTTGCTTTATATATTTCAGTTGATTTATTAAAATATAGATCCTTTTATAGTTATTTGAACCAAAGTAAATATGAGTAATATAGATTTTTCAGAATTAATAATATCGAAAAAGGGCGTAATTCTATCTGACAGGCAAGTTGTGGGAAACATAATTGGAGAAAGGGATGATTCGATTGTAGTTGAAAAGGATGGTGCAAGTGAAAATATTTATTTAGTACCCAAATCAAAAGTTGAGGCATATGATGGCACTCAATTAATATTGAATGTTTCTGATTCTGAACTAAAAACATTTGAGCAGAAAAGAGGAAATGAAGAAGAGTCAGTATTGGATTCAATTACGGATAAGCTTGGAGATGTCAAAGACAAGGTAGTAGACACAACGAAAGATGTTGCAGGAAAGGCAAAAGATAAGATAGATTGACAATTATATTTTTGAAATTTATGGGGGATCGACTACCTTATTCTATTCTTTATCATTAATAAAAGATTTAATCTCTTCTATATACGGAAGCAAAGTAGATGACTTTTTCCAATAATTAATAGAATATCTTCATACGTAATCATGATAAAAATGCTTATTAACGTTATTAACACAGGTTACGTTTTTTTTGTATCTTACTATAGAGTCCATCGATTTTTACAACTTTTAAGTTATAAGATTAATTATGCAAATAAAATTAAAATAGCCATAACAACTTGTTATGGCTATTTTAATTTTATTTACAAAAAAGCAAAATACAAGTTTATCTCCTATAGTTCCTATATGACGTGGATAAAAGTATGTGAACTAAGCTCATTAGATAACAACAATATCGTATCATTTAACCATGATAATAAGGAAATTATGGTAGTTAAAGCAGGTGACAATATTTACGCAGCTGATAGAATATGCACTCATGCTTTTGCTGATTTATCTGAAGGAATATTAAATGAAGATGAAAAAACGCTTACTTGCCCTTTACACTTGTCAGCGTTTAAGTTAAATGATGGTGTACCTCAGAATCCTCCTGCAGAAACACCGTTGACCACATACGAGACTAGAATCGAGAATAACGATGTTCTGGTTCTATTTGATTAGATTAGAAGCAGCAGATCTAGTTTATCAAGAATCCAATGATAATTATTTTTATCAATCAAAATTTGCATCATTCTTATAATATTCTAGAATTCTCTTAGTGTCGTTATCCTCGTGGCTATCTTTGGATAGATATCCACTAGATATCACTAATTTATATCTGATAAAGTCCATAGGGGTTATTATGCCGACAGGTTTAAGCAGATCTTTATCCTCGTTTATCCCATTCTCCCTTTTTTCTTGTTGGGATTCTGTAGAAACGACAAGTAAGTGCCTAACCTTGTTTTTTAACATCAAATCCGCTGCTTCCAGGGCAGATACTTCTGAATTTACTTTGATTAAAGGAAATGACATTACCTTGCTAGCCAATAATTGAGTGCTGTTCTTGTCAGTAACGCACACTTTTCTTGCTAGATCTCTCTCAGTAACAATTCCAAGTGGAATACCGTATCTCTCATCCATTACAAGAACAGAACTGACTTTTTTATCTCGCATCTTTATTGCCACCTCATGTGCAGAGGCGGTCGATCCTATTGTTTCAAGTTTTCTGGTCATAATATCACGAATTTTAGTGGTTCTCTGAAAAGGCATTTGATAGTTATGAATGATACCTTCAAAGTATAAATACATTAATTAAATTGCAGTTTGTTTTATTATAAAATATAGACTCGTGTATAAAAACGATTATGATATTATAGTTATTTTTTATTGTTGTTCTTTATTACTCTTTGTGTTTGACAAATCAGTTCTTTTTTATTATCGAGCTTAATTTTGATTGTGTCTTAAATCAACCGACAATAATTAATATGATTTTTTAGAATGAATCAAAACCCCCTGTATCCATTCCGCCACCATCGAACCCTGTATCACTAAATCCTCCTGCATCCCCGGAGTCTGCTGCAGCCCCTGAATCCTCTGCTGCCGATCCACCTGACTGATCTACTTGTCCCTCTGTTTGAGCACTTTCTGCAGGGTTCATTGCCATACCCATAAATGACATCATGGATGCAAACATTACCATATTTATCAATCCAGAGAACAGCATCATTGGTATCCACATTCTATTATCTTGCATATAACTCTGCATTTGGCTTCTATCTCCACTTTGATACAGTTGTTGAAGCTTTTGTGATTTATAAGACAGTTCTTCTTTCTTGGTTTCGAGTATTCTGGAGCCTGTATCTGTTATCGACAGTTCAATTTTTTTGTTGCCAAAAAAACCTCGCTTTTCATTTGCGTTTACGAGTTTTTGAGTTAATAAATCATTAACAATTAATTTCACTTCATCCTTTGATAGTTTGGTAACTTTTGCAATACTGTCTATTTTCTTCATTCCCCTAGCTATGGCGTCCAATACCATAAAATGATTTGGACTTTCGTTAAATTCCCTTCCTGATGACATAAATTATCTGGACAATGAAAATATTTAAACGATAAGTTCAACTTGAATAAATGTCAAGATTTTTCTGACCTTTCGTCAAGTTTTATTGGATTATTATACATATCTGTAAAAGTTTTATAGCGATCTTAATAATTGTGTATATTTTAAGTTCTGGGATTCACATCTTGAATGAATTAATTATTGCTATAGTTTTTAAATAATTACAGTATTATATACATTCATGTACAGTATATTTTTGATTTTTGTCTATACTCCTTTGGACTAAAGATTACAGTTTTTAAATGGGTTATATACATGAATGTTGCATAATGTTCACAGTTTGACGATGATTATAAAAAAAATTATTCTAGGCGATACAGGTCTTGGAAACCCTCTTAAAATTTTTGTGTAAATATTTTCAAACCACTTGGACTTGATGTTTGTATTCGGATAAGTTAACTATGCTCTTTTCTGAACCTAACTTTTCTACAGGCTATTTTAACGGAATATTTTGTCTAATCATTAATAGAATTCTAATTTGGTATAAACAAACTCCTTCTCTCAGTATGTTACTTGCTGTGAACTTCTAATAGATATTATATTTTTGTTTCGAGTTCTCGATCTAATCGCATAGTGACATAATAAATATATTGTTGAATAAAGTTTCGCTCATAAATTATAAAGAAAAAAAATTGTGCATACAACAAAAGTTAGCTTCGTGAACGATCTTTCTAAGTTCGGTAATTGTGATCTGTTAAAAAAGTGGTTAATACTTAAGAAACAATACAAGTTACTAGTATTGTGAATAGAATGGGTAGCCCAAAAGTTTTGTTACGGTTTTAAATCCGTATTTTCTCGTACGAGGTGCCTATCATATAATTTAATGCCTATTTCGGATCCTGTGACGAAGTTGATCCATAAATTCAGCTATATTTTCATGAAATCTTGACTCGTGTTTTCTGACAACATAGTAAAGCTCTTCAGTTGATGCATGATGATCGATTCCTATGTTCTTTGCAATATCGAGGTAAATCATTGTTAACAATAGTTTTCTTAGAACAATATCTACACCATAACATATCATGTCTGATTGCAATTCTTCTAAAGTGTTCTTAAGATTTGACAAGATGTAACTATCTTTTGCCTCTCTTGTTTTCAGCGCAAATATCGTACCCATCATTCTTCTTTTCATATGTATGTATTCTATCATTTCTATGAATGATGAATCCAGCACAGAATTAGAAAGCAATATCTGACAATAAATTCGAAGCCTCTTACTCGTTCAGTTCCATTTCTTTAGACAATGTATACAGCACATGACATGCAGCACATCCATTTCCTTTGACTATATGTGGATTCTCATTAATTTCTTTGATAGTTTCTAAAATTATTCTTTCTGCGATTTGTTCTTTTATACTAGTTAACTTAATTTTTGTCTTAAAAATTAGTGATGAGCAAATTTCGAATTATTTGCGAGCCTTTGTCCAAAATAGATATCCTTGAGTGATGTATTACATATTTTGTAATAAAATCTAGTTCTGTTAATTTATGACCCTTAGATAGATGTAGTTACAATATAAAGTAACAGTATTTTTAACCGATTACATCATAATCGATTCTTCGTTTGGCTATGAATTCAATATTTGATCTGATGATTGATTGTGCATAGGGATATTAATCATTATGCATAATAACTCATGTCCACACGTACATTGGAAGAGAAGATCATCCATTGGATCCTATTCCAACTAATGTTCATTTATTTTTTGTTTGTGATTTCTATTATGAATGTCAAATAACGTTTCAGACCAATATTTCTAACAAAGAATATCATGAGAATAAATGAAAATAACTTAGGTAAATCTCTAGATATTCATCAGGATTATGTCATAACTAAGATCGATGTTTTTGAAAGAGGTTTTTGAAACTCTTCTGGAAGATGTGTTACACATAATTTGCAATCCAATTTATTTAAAGTCGAAGCAAAGAATCTTTACCGAACCAAAGAATGATCACTCTCCTTAGTGATAAGGGATTATATCGTATGCTTTACAGTAAATTCTCAGCATAGATGCTGTTGAATCAAGACTTGCAGGAATTGTTTGATTATATTTCATAAAGTCTTTTTTATATTACATTTGAGGATACTTTGTAAATAGTATGTATCCATCACTTTTTGAATGGTATCAAAAAAAGGTAATCCAAAGGAAGATAAAAAAGTTACAACAAAATCCGATAAGGGAACCAAGAAAAAAGTAACAAGCAAAAGTAGTGGCAGTAGTAGTACTAAAACCTCAACAAGTAATAAAAAGATCACTAAAAAGAAGTAAAATAGAATCAAAGTCTGTAACCATTCTTGACTAAATTAAGAGAATGATTTTATGAAATTTTTTGTAACTCATTTTAAAATTATATGTATGTTAAATAAAAAGCGAGAGTAAAAATATAAAGCGATTAAACTTGTATTTATGTAAATCATCGGTTCTTGATAAATATTCTTAATCTATGAGGGTATTACTATTTTGGATTTTTATATAAAATATTATTGTTCAGCCCGTTTTTTTAATGCCTCGTTCATAGAAACAAAGCTGTCATACAGATCTTTATCCAAACGATTTCCCACCAGATCTACCAATATTCCGGTAAATATCTCTTTGTGTATAACCCGTGTATGATTGTTCTCAAGTGGTTCTAAGACAAAGATCCTTTCTCCATTAAAAAAACCAGGTATCATTGATTTTCCAAACCATCGCAGTTCTTTTGATGGTACCAACTTCGTAATTTTTGGTTGATAAATTCTTTTTTTGCCTCTCGATGTACTAATGTGAATCTTGATTTTTGTTTCAATGGTTGGCGTGCCTTCTATTTTTCGAATAAACGGATTCCATAGTTCAAAATTGTGAAAATCTGTCAGTAACTCCCATACTTTTGTGACATGTGCATTAATATTAATTTCAGTATGAATTTCTTTCGCCATGTTCTGTATATCGTATTATCGCTTATAGATTCCTTATAATGTTTTAAGACCAATACCGATCAAATTTTCAACTCCTTCGTTTTCTATATTCAATATCTTTGAAAAGCTTCTGGTGTTTTTTCCTTATGTAGGATGGCATTTCAGGACCTCCGATCATCAAATGTTAATCATTCATGCTAACACCACCTATTTTTCTACTCGTAAACAAATACTATTACCTAATCTAAGTATGTGTTTTTCCACAATCTTATAACTCGTGTTTCTATTGACTAAGGTATTTTATTTGAACATTCATTGATTATTTACTCAGATTTCTATAATGATTCAAAATAGCCTGTCTTACCGATAAATTCAATTTGAGCTTGTTCTGTTGAATATAAACAAAAACTACTTAGTTTAGTAACACCTGATGATTTTTTCACTCTTGTAATCTCTGGTTATTTGTATGTGAGCAACTAGATTATAAACCCGAAAATTTACCGTAATGTTGATATTGTTTCTAGCAAAAGTTTCAATAGCCTTGATTCAATAATACTAATTCAGACCATAGAATGGACTTTCTGATCAACTGTCTTCCTCTTTTTCTAAATCAAATTTATTCAAGATTTTTAAAGATGTACATCGTACTTCGAACACATTTAGGACCGTAAGTTCACATTCAGAATAACAATATTGTGTGTTACTATCGACTAAATTGTTTTATCTTGATTCAATAATTTTTTCCCGCAGTCTAGACAACACTTAATAGGAACCCTGTATATGATGCCTTTTTCATCAGATATTTCCATGATTATGCTGGAAAACGAACTCAAATTAGATAGATCATTTAAAGACACTAGATCTCCTTTCGAATCTACTGCAAACAAGTAGTTTCTTTTACATAATTCTAATAGATTCTTACAATCCTTATGCATATCACTTCTATATTTTTGTAGGGTTTATACCTTTTTGTCGGTTATTGATAGTATCCACAATGTCTTTCAGGGATAATAGAATTGTCCAAAAAGTAAGGGTAACGTTATGCTGATTATTTTTTTCTTACGTGAATCTGCCACAATATTCGAATCTAGTTCGTTATTAGGAGAACCTCTTGACAATAGGATAAATATTACAGATTAACAACTTTGCTTGTTAGAAAGGATTGTAAGAGATATGCCAAGAAATAAGTTAAATTTTACTTGGGCTTATCCTTATTATCAATTCCTTAATTTACTAATAGTAGTCTAACTCATGATGTCATACGGAAGTGCTCATTATACCATACAAAATTAATATTTAAAATTCTATTAGGATAAAATAGTATATGATATTGATCGATTTGCTTCATTACCATTCATCATTTTTACTATGCAAACGAACTTGAATAAGAACTCCGCATCGGAGTAAAAACTACCTTCAGTATTGTTATTGCTTTTATTTATCTGACTTTTGTGTTTTACTCTGAGTGTCATCTAACCATTTTAAACAATAATTTCAAGGATGGCATTGTTACACGTAATATTTAGAGATAAGAGTGGACACGTTTTTCACACTTCTGACATTTTTGATTTACAAAGAGATAGAAACAACTGGGAATGAATTTTTCAAAATTTTGTAAATCAAGAAAAAGCATCAATTTATTGCCTTGGGTTACTGATCTTTGGAGTCTCAACAAAATAGTTAAAAGCGATAACACACGTTTTGTTCACTATGGAACTTTCCAAAATGATTCTTATGTCTTTCTTATCCGTAGTACTTTCGGTTTCCTTAATAGTCAATACGTCGTTTGAATATATAGTCGAAGCTCAAAAAACAACAGGTATTTCCGTCATGACCTTGGTAAGTTTTAACGATGGTAATTTATCATCATCATCTATTTCTGCTGATCAACCAATAGAAAATAAGACAATTAGCTATTATGCTAACTCGACGGGATATTTGGTTTATCCTTTGTTAAACCAAACTAATTTGGAAGGGAAATTACCTGCAATTGTATTAATTCATGAAAATAAGGGACTAAATGATTATATTAAAGAATCAGCTAATCTACTTGCCAGTAACGGATATGTGGTCTTAGCAGCGGATCTCTTTAATGGCGAAGTTACAACTGATCAAAATCGATCACGAGAACTGACTGCAGCAATTAGGGAGAACCGTGATATAGCAATCGATAATTTGAGGTCTGCTGTTACATATTTACAATCCCTTGATAACGTTAATCCTACTAAAATAGCGTCTTTAGGATGGTGTTTTGGGGGCCAACAGTCACTACAACTAGCACTTGACAGCAAAGACAATCCTCTTGCTGCCACAGTAATATATTATGGTAGACTAACTAATGATACTCAATCCCTTTCAGCTATAACGTGGCCTATATTGGGAATATTTGGAGAAAAAGATCAATCAATATCGGTAGACTCTGTCAATCAGTTTGAAAAAGCACTCAACGAGACTGGAATAACAAATGAAATTTATATTTATCCAAATGTTGGTCATGCTTTTGCAAATCCTTCAAACGAAAACTATGCTCCAAGTGAAACTGCAGATGCTTGGAAAAAACACTAAATTTTCTGGATAGATATTTAAAATCTTAGCTAAAGGATACTCAAAAGAATTTTTTTGTTTTTGTGGTGTGTGATTTATAAGAGTATGCTCATTTATTTAATCGCTGGTTTGTAGTGAACCAGGGCGGGATATCGTTGAATCACTAGATTGTTGAACGATGTTAGGAATAGATTACAAAGTTACCTCGATACCGTCATCAAATAAGTTCAATTAGTGTTTTGGGGTCACCGTGACTATCTAGGATATGCCTTAGCAGAGAATTTTCTGGTATGATAAACTATGGAGGAACAGCAATCATATGAAGAATGATTTCGAGTTTAATGATAACACAGGTTTGATGAAAAAGTCAGTCATAGACTCATCTATAATACTGACCAATTTACTAAATAAGACTTCAATAATAGATTACAACTTATCTCATTTAATAAAAACCGATTACTGAACAACAATACTATTCATGTCCATACTGGACTAATAACACTAACATGCTACTACTTTTTACTGTTAGTATTTGTATGATTTATTAAAATCCTTTTTCTATACGTCTATTGATAATGTTCAAAGCCATTGTATATCAGCATCATAAGTTAATGAGATTACTTCGTAGGGTTCTAGAGAAGAGTGTATTATATATCTACGACCTGGTTTGGACAATTAAGTTAGTCATTGTCGGATTTGTTTATGCATTGCTTGTGAAACAAACTATGAAAATATCCTTTTTGGTTCTCTAAAGTTGCATACTCCGAATTGTAGTAAGTCAATAAACCAAAGAAATTGTATATTGTATTCCTTGAGTCATCAAATATTTTTGACCCGTAATTAACAATCCTAAGAATATCCGATACTCTTTCTGATACTTTATGAATGATGTTGCATAAGATTATTTAATCGAGCACTACCCATTACCCAATAATCTTTGGATTACTCGATTTGTTTTAAAGGAATTATTTTTTAGCTTAGATTGGTTCTTTTTTTGAAAATTATTTGAAAAGGAATTATTAGGATCCAAAAATATGATGCAGCCTGAATATTTATAAAAGCAATTCCAATCGACCCTGCAAATATGATTGCTGGGATAATTCCTTGTAGTGTATACAGTTTTTTCTGGCGTTTTGTCATGATATCATCCTTAAGTAGATTATGATTCAGAGCATGTATCCAAATTAGAGAGAGTAGTAAACTAGTCGCGGTCAAGATGATGGCATATAACACAAATGTAGAAACATAATTATTCTCAAACCTAAGGGCAGTTCCGAACGATATTAATGTAACAAAAAATAAATAAAATAGGTTCAGCCATAGCATAATCGAATGTGAATCTTTTATTTTGTTAAAAATTAAATGATACTTTATCCAGAATATGCCTATTACGGCAAAACTTGCAAAATATATTTCAAACTGAGGAATAAGGCTGAATAACTTGTTGACTACTTCGGCCTCAGATAGATTGGATGGTAAATCCGGTATTTCAATTGAAATTGCAATAAATGTAATGGAAAATGCAAATATTGCATCACCAAAGGATATGACATGATCCAACCGTACCTTGTTCAGCGAAACCATTATCTTTCTTGTTCGATATACAAATCAGAATAAAAACAATATGATCGTCATCCGTAAATAGGGAGATCCCTTAATCTACTTCATTGAAAAAGAAATGGATAACAGAATATATGATGCACAAACTGTTGGTATCAAATAACTTGATTTAACATCTGCTAGAAAATGATGCAAATTTCCGATTATTTGAGATTAATTTACATAATTGTTTATCTAACAAAATCAAATAATAATGTAATCTAAATTCTTATTCAACTATTCATTCATGCATGACTATGATCGACAATATTTGATTGAGAGGCGATCTATTTGTCAGTGTCTTCCTGTAGACTAAAGTGTCAGAACACTACAATGATTTTTTATTGTCTTAAGCCGAAATTAAAATTTATTTTTTAAATTGGCTAATGTAAACATTTGGTTCTTTTATTCAATATATTACTCGTTAACAGGTGGTTAACCTCTTTATGGTACAATTTCGATTAATCCATATTCATGTAAATCACATTCGCAATATAGATTTGTTAAATTTATTGAAAACCGACGTATTTCAATTATTACATGGACAAAATCCTGTTTATATGAGTCGCTGATTAGGCAGAAAGTCAAATGATAGGCAACTTACCTATCTTATTGTCATATAATTTAAATTAGTCTTAATTGAGTCCCTACACTAAACGTAATTACTATATTGGATATATCGTAATAGTGTTTTTTCCAAGGTAATCAACTCGGGAGTAGTAAACAACGATTGCAATACGTGATTATCAAGTGGTTCCATATTGATCAATATCTCTTTTATTTTTCTACTGGTCCATTCTGATTCTTTTTCTACCACTATGATTGTGATGTCTAAATCATCAATGTCAAATTCGCCAAAAGGTAATTGTGACATAAGGTACTTACACTTTTCAACCAAGACAAAGCGATTTTCTCTTTCTGACATCATTATGATAGATATATGTTGTTAATACTATAATTCGATTTGAAATAAATCTTAACTAAGAATCTACTTTAAGATCTACTAATTTGTCTGTCTAATCAATCTGTGTATGGGTCAAAAGAACGTGGATTCTTTCATATTGATTTTTCATCGATTTTTTTTATATTTTTTTTGGGAGATAATTTAAAAAATATCTTTTCATATCGAACTATTCATATCAATATGAAGGTTTAGACGAGATAATTAATAGAAATAGTATGGATAGGTTTGTAATATCTAACCTTTGTTGCTAAAAATTTATGCAAAATTAACTACAAATCACTTTATCTCAAATCTATTGTATAGATCAACTTTGTCTTGAGATTACTTTTGTGAATTCAGTTAGGTACGATCGTTAAATAGTATCTTATTTAGTTAATTTTATCTTGATACTAGTATACAATTTGAATGATCTAAAATCTGTCGAATATGTGAAAACCTATTGCGGTTTAGGTGACTTCGACTTAGAAAGATTTGTTACGGAGCAACAAACGAGGTAAATGACTAAACTATAATGCAATATTTGTTATACCTGGGTATTATCTTTACTCTCTTTTTGGTCATCTTTCTTATGTTATTCAAAAATATCGTTTATCCGCCAACCGAATTTTCGAATAAATCAACAAACTCATTTGCTTACTTAAATAATATAAATGCTGGATCTACATCCGACCTTTCGCTAATACCAAATATAGCTAATGTTACTATATCATGGATAGATAAGTATGGCTATATAGGCGTTTTTGCAGCAGCTTTGATAGAAAATCTTTTTCCGCCAATTCCCAGCGAACTAGTTTTTCCATTAGCAGGGATTGCAGTGTATGCCAAGAATTTGGGTCTTTTAGATGGTGTAATAGGTATGTCGCTTTCCGGTGCAGCTGGATCAACCGTTGGTGCATCAATAATTTACTACATTTCGAGAAGAATCGGCAGAATGGCGATACTAAAGCTTGGTACTCATATAGGATTTGGAGAAAGTGAATTGAAGAAAGCTGAAAAATGGTTTGACAAACATGGTTCAATGGCCGTATTTTTTGGTAGAATGGTTCCAGGACTTCGAGAAATTGTATCTATTCCAGCAGGAATTGAAAAAATGAAACTATCTTCATTTACTACTTTTACTTTCGCAGGGTCATTTGTATGGTGCACATTTTTGACAACTATTGGCTTTTTTATGGGGGATATGTGGAATGAACTTTACAAAAAGTATTCATTGGTATTCGATTTAGTTGCAATTATCGTTCTTGTAGGAATACTTGGAGGGGTTTCCTATCGCTATTATAAACATAAGACGAAAAGCTAACATCATACTTAATCTTGTGACATGAGATAAAAATCTCATGGATTGAGCTTATGCCGTCTACATTAAACTATGAAATTATTTAACGAATCTAGTGAGACTACAGAGAATGTTAAATAAAAAATAACAACTATTTCAATTTTCATATTAGGGATTCATTACTTGTACAGCATAACAAATTCTATCCTACAATAACACTATTGTCTATAAGGATAGGGATAATAATTATACTTCGAAGGTAAGATTCTAAAGTAGGAATTGTCAGGACAGGAAAATTTAAGAATATAATGCTAAAACCGTTTGGAATTGTTTGTTCTTGCATTTATACATATTCTATTTTCGAGACCGTAATCCAGAAATTAAGAATCGATATGAGTCTTGGGATTAAGATTCTTGACCTGATTTCATTGTTTAAAAAGCCATTTTTCTGACAATAAGTGTTTTAAAATTCTGAGCCGTGCAAGAGTTATACAAAAATATCATATCATTATGCGCAAATTTGTCGAAAATGACTCCCGGACTTTTTTCTATATGTTTAATTCGAAGAAATCTCAATGACTATATAAGTAATTAACCCTAAATTGAGATCAAAAAAACTCAAAATAATCAAAAAACACCAAACACAACAATTAATAAAAAAACAACTAGATAAAAATGGAATTAATTATATCATAAGTTGTTACATACTCTATACTATATGCACATTCGTTTTTGGAAACAAAACACAGAAACTATTACCATCACTAGATCAAGGATCAATATTGTAATAAATTGGTAGTGATTGGGGAGATAACAACTTAGATTTCATTTGAGTTATGAGACTGATATAAGGTACATTTGGTCTTAAACCTTGAAAGATAGATTTCATTCAAATTACGAGGTCAAATTGAATAATGACATGTATGAACTGTGACAGAAATTTATGATATGACAATCGCAACTTCGGTTAGTTTCTATTTATCAAACATAGGTTGCGATTTATTTATGGGTGATCATAATAAAGAGGATGATCACTCTTCTTCGATCTCTACCAGCTTTGATGCCAATCCTACTTGGTAGGTATTTTTATATTTAATTCCTTTTTCAAGATTATTTTGGACTCTTGCAAATACATCATTAATCTGGTTACCCATGGAAGGTGATTTTCTGTTTATGTGACTCAAGATTTCTTCTGTGGTGGCTGGGAATTTAAGACCTTCAAGAAGGTTTGCAAGTTTAGACACAGTTGCATTATCTGTTGCTTTGTTTACGGGGGATTCACCAGTTAATTCCTCTGCTCTTTCCACAGATGAGTCTACTCCTGATTGAGCCGGATCTGCATAATTCTTTTCATTATGAATATAGCTCATATCTTTCATAATTATGCAACAAAGTATTTTACTTTGGGTTATTTTGTTATATGGTTGTACTCAAAACATTAGCCTATGCTAGCTAGTTTGGATTTCTAACCTATCATAGAAAATATGATGTGCAATTTCCTTACTAAGGTGACAAAAAATAAGTTTTGTTTCCTCTTTGTTAGACATGTTCGAATAATAAAGGAAATTCGTCATTATCAATGAAATAGTCTTAATCTATTCATTATCTGAATTATTTGTTATACACTTTTCGCTCAATCTATTGTAACATAATTTTTTCTTCATTACATTTTATTTTAGTATAATCATGGTCTGTAAATCATCAATAACGTTTGATTTTATACGTTTACTTGAAATTAATAATGGATGAGCAAATTACTTTAGATTTATAGACCGAATGGATCTTACAGGTAAACTAAAATGGAAGTTACAAATGGGACTAATCTATTATGAAGTTCAGTTTTAATCTTTTCAAGATATTACTAAAGTCAATCACTTTCAAAAAACAATAAAAAGTTATTCTTACCTCGCAACACCGAGTAGTAGACGTAAATAAATACCATTACCGATCCGCATTTATGAAGTAAATCAATCAAGCAATTAAAACACTATTTGTAGGATAACGGTTTCTTTATAGTTAAAAGAATTTATTAATTACAATTATTCTTACTGCAATACGTTACCGTTGCAATAATTGTAATATTAACAGATGCAAAAAAACAGGTTATTCTCAAATGTTATAATGACCATTACGATTTAATAAACTATAATGTTTATAAGCATGTCAAGTATGAATCTTTCAAAGAATTCAAAAACAAATTTGTTAATATCGCCTTTGTTGTTAATTGTGATGACGAGTATTATACCGGTTTTGCCAAATGTCTATGCTCAAGCGACAAATACTACTACTAATACTACTGATTCAGTAGAGGCAGACGAACCAGAAACTCCACTTGAGTTTATTTCCGTAATAAGAAGCCTATTGAATCAAACTTTAGTAGAATATACAAACGAGAATTATACTGGGGCGGAAGAATTAGCAACTACTGCCTATCTAGATAATTATGAGTATGTAGAAGCTCCCCTAGCTGAGATAGACAGACCTTTAATGGAAACAACTGAAATTCAAATGAGGGAAGAATTGCGCAAAATGATTTTAGATCGTGTTCCAATAGAAGAACTACAAGCTCAAATAGATGAGATTAATGTCAATTTGGACAAGTCTGTAGAGTTACTTTCAAATTCTACCTCGTAAAATAAATAAACAAGCTAAAAGAGTACGATCTTTGTTATGAAGAGAGCGCAAATACAATATACCTTTTAGGTCCAAATATTCTTCTCTTAATATGGGGAACTGAAGTGTGTTATGCTTTCGTAGCAACTTGCAAATATTGTATATGACTGCGATACCGTTCTTATTTCTTGAATGTGAAATTCTAATAAATAAATTCATTATTAATGTCGGGGAGTCTAGAATTAGCTATAAATTGGGTTTACATAAGTAGATAACGTTTAAATCATCAATTGTAAATTGATTCAATGACTACTAATTTGCTCATCTGCTTGGTAATAACCTCTCGTAAATATTAGTTATCTCATCCACGCTTTTTTGAGAATGATTCATGATGTCTATCAACGAAAACAATGAAAATGTTCTTACTTGCTTATTCAAATTAATCAAAAAAAATTAACTCGAGTAGATGTTTTGAAGGTTGCATCTTATCTGATAGCATGGAGTCCTCATTCAAATTTTTCCAATCTTTCAAAAAGTATAAAGCAAGAAGACAGAATACTTGAATACATGCACAAAACTCCTACACAAAATTATCTCTATTTTCAATTTGCTCTTAAATCTTTATAAGAAATAAACTGCTATCTTCATGAAAAGGTGGTTATAACTTTATTTAATGACAACATGTGCCAGAATAACAATGTAGTCAACACGGTAGTATTGTAAAATATATACAGAACCAACAAGTATTTAGTGGATAGTTTCTACCGAATAGTATGAAAGTTGATCTACTTTTTTAAGCCATATTGAAAAAACCGTATTCACAAGTGTAAATCAATAGTCACAAGGTCTACTGTATGAATGTAACTTGGCAGAGTATGTTGTATTACCAAACAACAAACTATGTCGATAATTAATTTGAATAGATATCAAAACAATCTTTTATTTATTTTTAAAGTGATAAATTATCGAGAGATTCAAATATTATTGTGTTAGTATTATTTTTGTTCTTTCACGTTAACATATTCTTAACTAATAATTAATTGTTCTGCTTTTAGATGTTAATATAACAACTAAATGGAACTTACCTTTATAGGCCTTATTTTCAATAATACTCTTTTTTCACCAGAAGTTCCAAAGGGATACTTATCTTTATTAAGATACTTTTTTGCCATCTTATCTATGTGTTTATCTGCCTGTTCACCAGTAATTTGCTCTATTACTTCTCCTCTTATGGTAATCATGTGATATGGGTTATTCCTGTCTACGATTGAAATCGCTACTCTGGGGTCCCTTGTCACATTCTTTTGTTTTATTCTTCCTAATGCCGTATTGATAAGAATTCGATTTTCGTTATCGATATCTACCCAAGTGGGAGTAATCTGTGGTGACCCATCTTTCATAAGTGTAGCAACAAAAGCAAGATTCTTGTCTTCAAAGAAATATCGTAGAGAAGGATCAATCTGTTTATTTCCATTTTGACTCATAATTACTTAATAAGAATGATTACTTTTATATGTTATAATAAATCAGTCGAAATACTCTGCACAATCAAAAATTAGAATATGCGAAATACATTCTTTGATTTCAAAAAGAATGATGAGAAACGAATCAATTTCAGACACATTCAACATAATACAAAAATGGTTAGTAACATCTTTCTACTTTAAATTGCTACCTAAGTAACTAATAAGTCTAGCTTTAAACACGATTCAGAGGGAACCGTTCGTATCCTTGTCCATATGTCCATT
The DNA here is from genome assembly GCF_900696045.1 of Candidatus Nitrosocosmicus franklandus. GTDB lineage: Archaea > Thermoproteota > Nitrososphaeria > Nitrososphaerales > Nitrososphaeraceae > Nitrosocosmicus > Nitrosocosmicus franklandus_A. The sequence goes on along the minus strand of NZ_LR216287.1, from coordinate 967,749 downwards.
AGCTATTAGAGTTTAACATTCCAAGAGATAGTATTTTTTTGTGATTCTAATAAATTGTAATAGTCGATATATTGTTTAATTTCCTAGTATAGATTGTAACCCATTGACAATATATTGAACTGCGATGGCGGCTACAAGTATTGCAAACACTCTTGTTATTATCAAAGAACCACGTCTACCGAGTATTCTGTAAATTGGATCAGTCATATAATAAATTAGATAAGTTAATCCAATAACAATTAGGATTGAAAGCATCGTTATTATCAATCCAGAAGTTTGGAAGGATAGTATGACCGAAGCAATAGCACCAGGTCCAGCCAATAGTGGGAAAGCTAACGGTACTACCCCCGAGTCATCAGATATGTTATCTCCAAACCTCCAACCCCCGTGAGTAAGTAGCTCAACAGATATTATGAATAATAATATTCCACCTGCAATCATAAAGCTCGAAATAGTAATTCCAAAAATTGATAAGATTTGAGTTCCAGCAACGGCAAATAAGATCAGCAGTATCCCTGCTGTTATTACAGCCGTTCTTGATATATTATTTCTCTCTTCTTTTGATTTTTTTTGAGTAATAGCAATAAACAAAGGAATAGTTCCTAATGGATCTATTACTACAAAAAGTGCAATTACGCTTCTCAGCAAATCTAATCCGAACGTATTAAATAAATTGACGAATACTTCGATCACTGTCATACTGTCCGATACAATTAAAATAAATGAATTAGATATATGTCATGTCTAAAGCTCGTGTGTATTTGGGAAACCAAATACTTCCCATTAATACATTTATTAAACTAGTGATACTTGTGCGATTTTGATCCAAATAAATCAATAATAACTACTATAGCAATTTACCTGACCGGACGGGTTTATCCATTTGATGGAGTAAGTATAACTTGATCAAATAGCATAACAAGTAATTTTTGTTATCAAACGTATATACTATGTATATTGTGTTTTTCTATCATTTTCAACTAATCAAAACCTGTTACATCATCCGGAATAGTACTTCTAGTAAATAATTTCTTATAATAGTAATAGTTCTTATCGGATTGGACATTTTTAGAAAAATTTTTGCTTGGTACATTCTCATTGCTGAGGTCATAATTAATTGTGCTTAAACCAAATATATTTTCAATAATCTCTACTGATAGCCATAACCCTTCGCATTTGGGGCATTTGCTAACTTTACTATTACTCAAGTTCGATTGCATTTTCAAGAAACAGTGGGGACACTCCATCGATTAATAGTTGTTTGTGATCATTGTTTATAATCTATATGATGAACATTTAAGAAAAAAATTACGATCAAATTTTGCCATCCTTTTTATTATAATGACAAAATTTAGCAATCTTTGTATATTTTTGATATACTATACATGAAGATTACAAAGGATAACCTTCATAAAAAACAAATACATCATCAGATCAATCAATTTCTAAAAAAAGATTAGAATTTTAAAAGTTTCAACTTTTCCATCACCTCTTTCTCTTTTGGAAGTGGCATTTCATCAGAATATCCATCTACTCCTATAATAAGTCGATGACAACCAAGACAAAACTGATGATATATTTCATAGTTCATTTTTGTTCTTTTGTTTCATCGTCATCTTCTTTCCATTTAGGACTGAAATAAAATAGTTCAATGAGGGCATTTCATCATATCCTATATATGATTAAATAAACAAATTATATTAATTCTAGAATTTCGTTTATGGTGATCCTGGAGTGACAATACGTATAAAATTAGACAATGGGCTCATTCTTTCCTGGAATATTGATGGGGGTGACAATCAAGAAATAAGATAACGTAGTTGCTCCTGATACTAAATCCGATATTTTGGTATAATTTACACATAGTGTATTAACAAAACATCTTTTTAGATCAATTCAGATCGAACATGTCTTGCGAACATTCAGAGATAACTATTCTTTAGCGTTCATCATATTCCGTGATATCTAATTGCCAGAAATATACATTTGCATACTATTTTTTTGATTGTTTCTGATTATTGATTTTTCTCTGAATAACTACTGACTAGTATTCTGTATTTAAACAAATACTCGAATTAAATATAAGGTAATTGAGCGGTGGAATTATAAAGGAATTTAGCCAAAAACACGAACCTGGATCATCATCACATTTAATAATGACTGAGCATGTACAGGTCATTTCAAGTGGATTCAAAAATGATCCAGTATAGATATTACAATTATTCTTACTCTCAAGGCGAGCCTATCAAAGAAATAAGATACTTTGTAGAATGTACTTTTAAAAATCAAATGTGAGCATAGAAGAAACAGTTCTAAAGTATAGCGAAAACAGGTTGCCACATTACATGGTACAAGTTACTAACTCTGTATATCTCTATGTCATAACATATCGAAAACTATTCCTGGTACCTATTAAACTAAGAATGAATCGAATTCTTAAATTCAATCTAGTTCAAAAAATAATTAGTTCTTAATTGATATTTCAAATGTATGGTTTATATCGTAATCATTAATTCTTTGCACAATAACCTTTATTTGCCAATTACCTTCTTGACTAATAAAGCTCCCTGATTTAAAAAATTCTCCCACTTTTGTTTTTTCCATAGATTCGGCAATGGGTCCTAAATTCCTCTCTGGATTGCTAAATTCAAGGAAAACATTACGTATATTTTCTACAGCAGTCCCATTTTCATGGTCAATGTTTACAGTGAAATTGTTTTGACCAACTCTGTAGGGCATGATGTTCAAATTAAGAACTATACTATCTGGGGTCGTATAATTTTCAACATAACCTATAGATCCATTTGTGCTTGGATTTGCCTGCTGGTTTATAACCTGGGAGATATTCTTATCTTTCACTGTAAATACATAGGAGCCTTTCGTAATATGTCCGTCATCTTTCGACAAAACAGACCAATCTACTGTATACACTCCAGGGGTGATTTTGGATTTATCTATTGCCGTAGAGATGGTTTTGTCAGAATCTATCGTTTTCAAATCATTAGAATCTATTCTCTCATTATCTGAATTTAATACTTTGATGTTGCTTGCCCTTAATTCAGGTCTTTCAGTAAAAGTTATCTTTACCTCATTTGGTAATGATTTGGAGGAATCTAATACAGTATTTGGCGCAGGGTCATATGTAACTGGACTGGCATGGCCAAAGACGGGAAAGAATGACAAGCCTGTTCCCAAGACATATGAAAGCGCAACAACCATAACGATAATAAATTTCATATCTATAATTACCTGATAAATATTATAATACTTGTTGTACAACGTTCGAAGCAGATCTCAACTTTATTTTTAGCCGTTGATTTCGTTTCATATTTATTTTTCTGATTTATGATTTTCCCCTATTCGAATGTTGTACAAAAAACATTATAATTGTATTCATGGTGACAAAGATTATGAAAAGATTTCATTTCATGCTCGTCGGAGTTCTAATTGCTACATCTATGTTGGTAACAGCACCTAGCTTACAAATGTCATATGCACACCAAAGAGCATTATTTAATATCAATGGTCAAGACTATTTGTTTGTTGTTGGCTCATTAAATGAACCTATTTCTGTAGATGATAAAACAGGTGTCGAACTAAGGGCTATGTATCCTGATCCTTCTAATCCAATTGACTCAAGGGCAAATGGCACTAAACCTGTAACTGGATTAGAAGAATCGTTAAAAGTAGAAATCTCAGCTGGAGATAAGAATATGACCTTAAACTTGGAACCTGCCTTTGGAGAACTTGGCAGTTACGAATCTGAACCATTTTATCCCACTATTGCAACTACCTATAATTATAGAATTTTTGGGGATATTAATGGAACAGCATTTGATGTAACATTTTCATGTAATCCCGCAGGCGGAGAGGCAGCACAATCTGATAATTCAACAGTACAAATATCAGAAGGAGTTGAAAGAAAAGCCTTATTGGGCGGATTTGGTTGTCCTGAAGAACGAATAGGTTTCCCTGAACCATATATTTCTCAATATGAGGTAAGCCAAGCGTTAAATAGGACCTCCAATTAATTTTTTGATAAAATCTTATTTGAGATCTACTTCTACATCCTATGTCCATCTCTAAAATAATTGTATTCTTTTTACTTGTGATCATCGTTTTATTTTATTTAGTTAGTTTCAATTCTTTTGCATTCGCCCAAGTTGAAAGCGCCTTTGATGCTTCTTCATCGTCTGAAGCAGTAACTTCTGTAAATGACGCAATTTTAAAATCTTTGGTTATTATATCTCAAGTAGCAGTTTTCGGGATAATCTTTAATTGCTTTCTTTTTAGTAAATTTTTAAAACAGACACGAAAAGATGGTAATAATAAACCATATTATTCAGTGAAACAGGATGTGTACCTTAATACAAGAATTTTAAAGAAAGTCTTTTTTATAGTGATAATTTGTTCCGTATCTATAGTATTTTTTTCTACTTGTATAATTTTACTTCAATCATATCAGCTGTCTCAGAATTTGGAACTCGACATTTACTCTGCATTTGACATTTTATTTACTACCTCTGTAGGACAAGTTTGGATGCTGCGTATCGGGACTTCTTTTGCCATAATGACATTAGTGATTATTTTATATTATTTGTATAGACTCAGAGGGCGAGCAATTTTTAACAATAGCGATAATCTGGATAACCACACTACAAATAGAATAAATCATTCTAGTGATAACAAACTTAGTCAAATTTTTTTATTGACTGCAATGATTATTTCTTCAATTAATCTCTATTCTAATAGTATGGTCAGCCACAGTAATTCTCTCCCCTCTTATTCTACCTTGGCAGTGTCAATGGATTGGATCCATTTCATGGCTGTATCAATTTGGATAGGCGGTTTGTTTTATCTTTCATTAATTCTTACAAGGAATCTTAAACCTGTTGACTATGACAGCAAATCGAATAGTAACATAACATTTTCCAGTACTTATGATGATCTAATAAGTGTTCATAACTCATCCATTTCTTTAATGAACTTTTCTTTTGTTGCTATTATTGCTCTTTGTGTCATTGGAGTTTCTGGGCTCTATTTGGGTTATATACACCTTCAGAATCTACACTCGGTATTTAGTACTTTATATGGACAGTTACTTGTTCTAAAGCTTGGATTAGCATTTCCATTAATTTTCATTGGAAGATATAACCAACTTAAAATTTTTGAATACACGTCACTGATATCTAATTTGATAAAGAACATAGATGATAAAGCTAGTAACACAACTAATATTGCTTCTCGACAGTATCAAGAAAATAGAATTATGATGCTCAAGTCCCTCTGTAGAACTTTAAAAGTTGAGTCAATATTGGGGATAGCTGTTCTCATAGTAGCGTCGTTTCTTTCAGTGACCTCGCCACCGTCCTTAGAAGTATTTAATGGATTCTCAGATGATATTCGGATCCAAATTGCGAGCGATTCACGAGATTCATCCTTTATTTATCTTGTGATAACTTTGGCTGTGATCATATCTGTTATTGCGGTTGTGAATTTCAGAAAGAATCAAAAGCAAATAGAAAAAATATTTGCCATTATGGATAGTGGCTTTTGACAAGTAAGTTGATTGATTGATTGATTATTTTATTTCAAAACCTTGTGTGTTATTAAATTATATTATAATATGAAAATAACATTTAAAACTACATTTTATTATAGGTTTTTAGATTAGTAAATGTAATGAATTTAACTATTATAATCGCAGTTGCTGCATCAATATGTACTGCGATAGCTGGAATCTTGCATTTAACTATGCTACCTGCCCCCAATACTAATATGACAATCCTCTTTTTGGTAGGAGGTATTGGTCAAATATTTTGGGTTATCCCAACAATTAGGAGGTGGGGTTTGACATGGGATTGCATAGGTATTGCTGGGACAATCGCTTTCATTTTAATATGGACGATAACACGTATGCCTGATAACCCTATTACGGGCAGAGCTGGTCGTGTTGGTGAATCGGCCATCATTATAGAAATATTTCAAATTGCATTTGTAGTTCTATTAGGCCTATTGATAAGCAAACAAAAGGCTTCTCCAAACATCAAAACTTAAGCCCTTATTTTTTGTTTCTTTCTCAACAGCTAATAATGACAGGATATCCTACTTGACAAGTCGGAATATCTTTGTTTTTTCTTTGGATGATATTGACTTTCTACGGATATTTTGATCAAAATGGTGTTATAATGATTACTACTACCACTTTGTGATTATGGATTTTTTTGTTTTTTCTAGTTTTTATAAATTACGTATCTAAATTATTCATAAAACCTATTATCACAAATTCATAGGTAATGCTGAGTTGATATGTTTAATACAAGGTAGCCTTTTACATGATCATGGATTATGATCAGATCTGTAAAAACGTACTCGGCATAGATCCCAAGGTCCGATTCGCGGGTATTTGTGATGAGACTGGTGAGACAAAATATGGTGGTATGAGAGAAGGATTGACTAGTCTACTATCCCCACAGGAATCACAAAAGTCGAATCTTCAAGCAGTTGGACGTTGGGGTCTGAGGAAATCTCTTACAAGCAAAACGGGAAGGGGTATTTATGCCATGACACAATACGAGAAATTAACAAGGATTACTATTCCATTAGATGATGATCACTTGTTGGTGGTTACCACAGAGGTAGATGCAGATCATAGGAACATTATTAATAATACGCTAAAACTAATTCAACAGTAATCCTTTTTCACCACCTTCAAAAATCGATACTTTCCATAAATATTGCTCAAATCCGCGATAAACCTTTCATTATCAATATATCCTTCTAAACGTATATTTTACCAAAGTGTGGCTGTTCTCGAGTTCCTTCTTTATTCATTGTTATTTACTTTTGAAATCAACCTTTTAGAGAATCTCTAACAAAAATTTCTGACCTGTTGTTTTCCTTTCGACATTTGTCTTTGCGATTAGCTTTTGTATCGAATTCCTTAATATTATCTGACGTGTTTTGGCTATTTGTAATAAATGCAACACTTTAGCGACATCTCTTGTAGAGGCCTAGAAAATCTACGCACAATGTAACTAATATTGGCCGAGATCTCTTGCTTATTATTATAAAACAAGATGCCCTATTGAGACTTAGAATCATGGTCAACTCAAGAGCTATGAGTTCATTCTAGTGATATACAGAGTATTATTACTAAATCTAGATTATCCGGTATGTTTTCACTGCTCTTAAAACAATAATCTTGAATCGGTATACATTTTAGATGTCTATAATTTATTGTATTCATCTCTGATAATCTGAAATTTTTCCTAAATCTTTTTAAACCATAAATTTTAAGTCTTCTCTTTGAGTGGAGGAAGGGACGATCCCAGGAACCCCGATAAAAAGGATATTGTAGATGACGATGATAGGCGAGTTCTTGAAGATGTAATCTACAAGAAAAGTAGTGCAGATTCCCGCGAAACAGAAATTTTTGATCTCAAGACTTTGGTTCATTTAAGACAAGACAGATTATGGAGTGCCATTAAAGAAAGATATAGGTATAATACTTCAATTAAGAGAGGCCAGGATTATCTTATACGACATGTGGATACTAAGGTGCCATTAGTGATCATGTATGCAGATTTGGTTGGATCAACAAAGATGAGTATGACGTTACCCATAGAAAAATTGGTAACAATAATACGTGCATTTTCGCATGAATTGTCCTCGGTTATAGAAAGCCTTAACGGGTATGTTCTAAAGTACGCTGGTGATGCAATTATCGCGTTCTTTCCTTCAGGATTCAACAAGTATTTAACCTGTGACAATGCGTACCGATGTGCCAAATCAATGATTAGTATAATTAAAGATGGTATCAATCCCATACTGAGTAAACAAGATTTTCCGAATTTATCAGTCAAAATCGGAATCGATGAGGGAGAAAACATAATTTTTCAATATGGGTATGATAAGAGTTCACAGATAGACATTTTAAGTTATACCATGAACGTGACCTCAAAAATCACCTCAATTACACCACCAAACAAGATTTCGGTCGGAGAGAATGTTTACAAACTTTTACATCCCCAAATTCAAACTGGCTTTAGGCGGATTGCATTCGATACTAATGAGTGGAAGTATATAGATATCAAGTCAGGCAATCCTTATGAAGTTTATACTTTAATGTAACTCTCTTGTTGTAAATCCAAATCAAAACTTCAAATACTTTGATTTTGAAAGATTGCAGTGATTACATTGAAATGCAATTTTTATATTTTTTCAAACGATCATTAACAAAAATTTGAATTTAAGATGTCGTTAGCCTCGTAGCTTCGTGAGGTTTATATCTGTACCATATCACGCCAAACACTATTCCTAAGACTAAGTAGAACATGATCATCGTAGTAAAGGTCACCATTCTAAATGAATTAACGAGATCTATTGGTAATGTCATCGGATCAGGATTGGCCGGAAAGATGTAAAAGACTAATCCTATGAGTCCAACGTAAAATGCAGGTATCAAATACTTGAATAAACTGATGGTTTTAAATTTAAACCAGAAAACACTTAAACCTAGGATTATTAATCCTGATGCCAGTTGAAAACCTGTATATAAGCTATCTCTTATCGCAATTGTTTCAGGATCTCCAACTGCAGGTGGGTTTGCTGGATATTTTAAGAATGGAATGACATACAATGTCAAACACATTAGGCCCGCTAAAATAAGTGCCTTCTTTCTATCATCAGAAGAAGGAAGATACCTTCGTGCAAATACAAATACTATGCCTAAAATTGCACCATAGGTCAAACCAAAAAGTGCTCCTGCAACAAAAGTGCCCTCTTTTTGCCATATTCTATAAACACTTAATTCATCAGAATCAATAACTTCTCCCTCGGTGATGCTATTTTCAACTTCAATTTCAATGGCCTGGTCCATAAAAGGCTCTGCAACAAAATAATTAATACTTGCCAATACTAGCCCAGCTAGAACTCCTGCAAAAAGTGAAATAAAAATAAAAGAGTACGAATTCATAAAGGTTAAACCTATAAGATTATTTAATATAAAAAATTAGAAGGATCAATGACAAGGAAAGCCTGCTGCGTGTCTTATATCATGCGTAAACTCGTGTATCCACATAACATCGTATGCTTGATTGCCTTGAACCAAGCTAAATAACTGACCCTGATCGTAACCCACAATATAAATACTAATTAATGCAATGATTGCTAGAACCACAATTGCTAATTTAGGAGTCTGATCCTTTTGTATAACTCTAAGGTCGTTAACAGAACTCATATCAATGGAGAGCAGAATTCAAGTATATAAAGTATCGTATTGTTTATCCAGCAAGAATAATTGATATGGTAAATCAAAGTTTAATGACGCTGTAAAATTGTTCATAAAGTGCCTTTACTCGTATCGGTCCAAAGAATAATGAATACATGGCTTCAATTAAGCAAGCATAATAGAGAGTTAACGAATGGTTTGTCAGGCATGAAGTGATCAACTAGAACAAATTCGTTATTCTTAGATGATTGCAAGAGATAATATAGTAATATAGTAAAGCGGGTGCCATATGAACAATATGGATAAATTTTGGTATTTCAATAAACTGTTAGGATAATACTTGGAGTAACACTTGCCAATTCTCAAGCTAATGATGCTAACACTAAATTTGTAAGAAATCTAGACCGCGTTCTACATTTTGTATCTGTTTCTCAAGCCACATTTCAAATAAATATTACAGTAATTTGATTTTTATCATGTCAAACCATATTTTTAAACACTATCTCATTTCTAGTTCTAGAAATGAAAGTTCTTATTAATCAAAGATTGCTACTACGAGAGAAATCGATAATAATATTAATAAACCTCTAAAAATAGAAGAGTTGGATGTTACCGTAGTCAGAGTATATATGTTTCAATGTGAAAGAAAAATTCTTGAACAAATATTCCATTTTAATTGTAGGGAGGCTAAAGCATATACATCTAATAAGATTTTAAGTATCGTCAAATTAGCAAACAATTACAAAATAAATAGTTGTAATTTATAAATCATGTTTTTAACCTATTATTTCAGAATATTGTCAAAAGGGGGAGAATAAATAACGAAAGGAAATGAAAATAATTTTCCGTCGGATCCATTGCAGTATGTTCCAAAAATAATGTTTTTTACTAAAGGAAAAGGCACCCACAAAGATAATCTCACTAGTTTTGAACTTGCATTGCGCGACGCTTCAATAAGTGATTTAAATTTGGTATCTGTATCAAGTATCAAACCTCCTCTTTGTAAAATCGTAAACAGAGAGGAAGGGCGTAAACATCTAAGACCTGGGCAAATTGTTTTTACAGTTTTGGCAAGATCAGCTACTAATGAACCTAATAGGTTAATCGCAGCATCTATTGGATTGGCTAGACCTGTGGACGATGCTCAGTACGGATATTTATCTGAGCATCACTCAACCGGAGAAACCGCTACAAAGGCCGGAGACTATGCAGAGGACTTGGCGATGGAAATGCTAGCAACGACCATTGGCTTGCCTACCAATCCGACGCTAACTTGGGATCAAAACGAGGAGCAATGGAAACTTTCTGGAAAAATTTACAAAACACAGAATTTCACCCAGTCTGCTCAAGGAAACAAGGATGGAATGTGGACCACGGTAATAAGTGCAGCAGTACTGGTTTTGTGAACTTAAAAGCCAAAAGGAAATATGTGAGAAAACTACCGCAATACAAAAGATACTTGATTAATTTGCAGTTACTTGTTTTGACATTTTGTGATTGAACTTGTAATGAAGGTTGTTAGTATCGAATGAACAAGCCCGATGTTTCTTTAAACTTTCCTTAGAATATGAATCTCGATGCAGGCGTGGATTTATATCCTATGTCGGTGGTGAATATACCCTTGTTAAACAATTCATCCCGTTAAACTATTGTTTGTCGTATGGAATCGATTCTATATTTTCCAATCAACCTAACAGGCAAGACAATAATTTAGCATATTGAGGTGTAGTGCGTATTATGATTTTTGCAACTATTCCAGTGTCAAATTTTCACCTTATTTTTAGTCTTCAGTATGATTTCTTTCAGAATATTAAATATATATATATTAAGTATTGTACCTTGTGTCCGTGATTTCCTATTTTTATGGCGCTTTGCGTAAATCATCATATTCATTAACTACTACTACATATCACGGCTCGTAAATTACTCAATTGTCGTTGCTAAGTAAAGGTCGGAATATAAAAGAAATGTCATGATTGAATATACACCTAGCAAACCTTAAGAAAACAGGGTAAGATAGTTGGTAATAGGTGGTAATTTTGATAACAGTCTTATTAGCAAATTGTTTGCATAGTGGGGCCAAAATGAAAATTTTAACAAAAAAGAAAAGACTTGACTGGTAATTAAATTATACAAAAAAGGACAAACTTATAAAGAGATAGCTAAAACAGTAAGGATTTCTCCTAGGGATATTGGAAAAACAATTAATGAATATAACAGAAAAAAGGATAGTACTAAATTTTTGAAATCTAACACAATTAAAGGATACAAATTACTATTGGCTGACCTGTCACCGGTTGAAGTGACCATAGAACTAGGACTGTCATGTGAGGAAATTAAAGAGATTTACCTTAAATTCTTGGAGTTACAAGGTTTACATAATTTTGAAAAAATCATGAAAACTACAAGGATTACATGCCCCAAATTCTTCAAATTGTTGATAAAATAAAAAGCGGAAACATTACACATGAAGAGTTTAAAAAATTTTGCAAGTTTATTGAAGATATCCCAGCTTTGGAAAGGATGTGGATTAAGTTGCTTTGGGATAAGCATATGTCAAACCGGGAAGATTCATCCTAATGCTCTATTTATGAAAATTCGAACCAGAACTAACGAAATAGTTAAAAGGTTTATGGATTCTGCCATCTTTGCTTTAGCTTTATATGATCGAATTTTCTGGATTTAGATTGTCACATAAAATTCTCTTGTTGAGATGAACTTATTTGTGTCAATTTAGAATTCTCACGGATTGATGAGTAGGCAATAATGACTAGCCTAAAGTACAACTTGTCAGACTTTTGAATAATTATAAAAAATAAATATATGATTAACTTGGGACCTATCCGGTTTGTGGTATCGCTTGTGTTGGATTCAAGATCGCAAAATAGATTTGCGGTTGTTCTTCTGTCTTGATAGATAAGCCTTGGAGAAAATTATTGTCCAAACGGTGATTGGAGTTCAGCTCCACCAAAAGTTCCAGCAGCATTCGGATCCACATCATCTAATGGTTCCTCAGTAATAATGAACTGCGTGTAAGTGTATGGATTTACCATGTGTTCTGAGGTCTTAAGGCTTCCAGCTTCAATTGCACCTAAACTTAGCTTATAGTTAGAACCATCTGCATCAACCAACCATGCTTCAAAAACCTTGTCCTCTTTTGGAGTAACAGTTAAGTTAACGGAAATATCTAATGTTTTATTTTGTGAGTCAATAGACAGTGTTCCGATTTTTTCTGTTCCAAATCCAGGACCGGGATCTAAGGCCTTATTGATATCCATGGTAATCGGTTCAGCACTAACCTGTTCTAAGTGAAGAGTCAGTGATAATATTGCTGCAAATGTGATCAGTACTATAGGTGTTTTTGATCTTTTCAATAAATGTAAATATGTTACAAAATATAAATAGGTGATATATTATTGCATAACAATACTATTATACTACTTCAGGTTGGTCTTTCACACCTTTTAAGACGCGTCTTGGCGCAAGAATATTTGATATATGTGATTAAGGAAATTTTTTGAAAGATGTTGGAAATGATTATGTTGGTAAAATAGTTGTCTTTTAATTGACAACAGGCTTGTCCCACTACCCATATATGTGAATAAACAAGTTAGGTTAATCACATGCGGAGAATATACAGTTTATTGTAATGGGAAAAATGTCTGGATAGAAAAATATCTTATCGATTTATTGGATTTATCGGTTGTCACAATACTACACCATTCAGAAAACAAAAATAACAAATAAAAAAGGCATGGGTTAACACAAGTATTCTATCGTGTTACTGTCCCTTGCAATTCATTGAAAGATAAAAATATGGAAAAGTATTATTCTATACAGGCTTCTTCACATTAACTTATTTCATTTTTGCATTTCTGTTGATGTGTGTATTTATTCTGCTAATTTTCACTAAATGGTAATGCGATCTGATACTCAACAAAAGAAAATGGATCCCTTTTTTGAGTTAGAAGGTCTGTTCTTATTGATTATTCTTCAAAGAAGATAAAAGTGCAGTCATTATGATAGGATGGAGTATCTCATACATATGCTATTCAAAGAATATTGGATTACTTTATTGAGTGGTTTGGAAGTAATTCTTAATTCATTTTATTGCTTACAGTTACTGTTCAGTTGTTAATGCTCTATCTTGAATGCATACGGCATTCTCATGATCAGGATCATAATAAAGATATAGTGCACAACAATTTTATTTTCTAATTTTTTCGCTGATCTGGTTACGATTTTATATAACATGACTATTTCATTATTCAATTAGATGTATTGTTACCTGTTGCTACTCGCAATTCATTATGAAAACTAAGGAAAAAAGACTCTCTCCTTATCTATAAGTAATATCTTCTATGATCTGTTTATATAAAAAATCCATACAGAAATTTCGAGTGGATTCTTTCCTTTTGGTTTGCATTGAGAGTGAGCGTCGGTAGTTTTGGACTACATGATAAGAAATTGTGTAGAGAAATTCGATACTATCTGAAGACTGAAAGATCTAAACAGACATTCATAATGTAACTATTTACAAAATCATATTTGGGATCGTAATGACAGTCCAAAATCCACCTTCAGGCCGAGCATTCCTACATGAAGAAATCTGTATTTGATTAGGTTTATTTCTCTATGAGTATTCTCAAAGATGTGTGTATTACTACTAAATACTGGTTAATAAAGAAATATTATGCATTGTATTTTTGAGCAAAACCTTGATCAGGAAAAATTCCAAAGAAAGTCCTTACAAATTTTCTTTTCGCCACTTTCAATGCATTTTCTCCTCTCACCGTTAAACTATAGACTATGGTTTTTCCATCTTTCTCCTCGATTATAAATCCAGACTCCCTTAAACTCTTCAAAGCTGGATATATGGTCCCAGGACTAGGCTTTTTTTCACCTTTTCTCTTTGAAATTTCTCCTGCTATTTCTTGTCCATGCATGGGCTTTTTAGACAATAAAAACAGAATTAAAAAGCCCAACATCCCTCTCATATCACAACAATCCTCCGCACTTTTCGTCATATATTTAAATATTGGATATCCGATATATATAAATACATTTTCTATTGTAGTATCCTATGTCCGATCATAGGAATGAGAGGGTGAAATGATGAGTTATAGTCATTGCAGCTCTAGTTACACCTTAGGGAGTTTTCTTACAAGGGAGGAAAAAATACAACTATTAAAGGAATATCACCAAGATCTAAAAAAGGAACTTCAGGGTATTGAAGAAAAGATAAAGGAACTAGAGATAAGCTAGTTAGGTATTTTTCTATTTCTTTTTTATCGGAATGCAGTGATATACTATAGATGTTGCTGCAGCTATTTTTGAAGAGTAATTATTGACATTGGTAATGGCTACCTTCTAAATTCCATAATTTAGGATTTCTATATATGGTCCTTTTCCTTATAATTTCTATTTTTCTATACTGTGTTTCTAAGATAACCCCAGTATGGTAAGAAGAATTAGAAAGCTTATTTTGTTATATTCAAATATGCGATCCTAAAACCTAGACCGCAAATTTGACTAGTTATATCTAGTTTGTCAGTTATGAAAATTGTATTTGTCCTGATCGAGAGGATTTTTGAAGTATTCTTGATTAGTTTATAACATAGCCGGAAAAAATTGAAAATTATGGGAGGTTCGGGTAAGATAAAGGATAAATCAAATTCTCAAAACCTCCTGAAAACTCATTATCCTTCTGGGCATGCTCATCACCATTCAAAGAATCCTTAGCAATGCTTTCGATGATTATTAGTTTCTGCAGATTAGAGAAAATTCGTGACAGTCGTAAATAAGATGACCATAAAATTGTGAAATCACAGTCATAAAAGAAAATGAAGGAGTACTATAGGGAAGAAAGTAAGAATTTCTGCACAATACAATTCGAATCGGAATTAACTCAATTAAGAATAATCAATAGGACATCTAATTTTTTCATTGAGTTTGGATAAATTCTAAGATGCTGAGACAATTTCCCTATCCTTTCTCTCCTCTTCTTATTACATCGGTTTATCCCTTATTTCTATCATACATGAAAGATCATATTTTGTTTGTAATACTCTAGTTTCTAGTTACTTTTTCCTATAGTGCATGTACGTTCATTTTCAAAAGATATATTTTCTGAAGTAATACCCGAAAATTTGAATACTATCTAGATACACTTTCAATTTGAATTGAGGTTTTCCAATATAATGGAATATTATCTTAGTATATACGCAATTTGAATTATGACTTAAATATTCAATGAAATGAGAATACCTACTTTGTTCACGACCTCAATCAATTGCGTTACGATATTAAATGTTGATCAACTTTTCTTTATCTAAAGGCTATGTTTGATTCTTTATATATACGAGGGAATATGCTTTCTTGTTCTTAACTCTTTTGCTAGGTTGTATTATTATGCTCGTAAATCTAGTGCTTTATTAAGCAGGATCATCAAACAGCAAATTTCTACATAAATCAATACTCATTCAATAGATCTATTTGTTGCCATGAAAGGTAACTAATAAATATCCAATGGTTGTTACTAAGACTATGCGAGATGCAAATTTAATAAAAATCATGATAGAAGAACGAGCTTTGATCAAACTGATCAAGTCGATCGGAGAGAAAGAATATTCTACGAGGGATTTACTGAAAAAACTTGGTGCATACGGCTATGGGCATAAGTTACTACTCAAGGCAGCCGATAAGGGATTAGTAGAAAGAAGCACAGTCAAAAACAGAACATATAATAAGTTAACGAAGGAAGGCAAGAAAATGATGAAATTGGCCTCGGAGATAGGCGTATAATTACTTTAGAGAAGTCATAAACTTCTTTATTTAGAAAATCGATCCATTTGTGTGGATATCAGTTCGTAGATCAGTATCAAGATATTACGGCTTAAGGGATTGTTCATTAATTAAACATTATAACAAAATCATACGTCAATGACTTGATTCATTTTTTGTCATTCGGAAGAGGAAGAATACATTTATCTTTGCATACTACAACAAGGGTCAATTAGAGTATTCATATTAGACTTTCCGTTTGGTCGTTGATATACAACAAAATACAATATTAATGGGGAAAAGATCGTCTATAAAATCATTAATTGGGTTAACTTAAAAGGTAAGTTTAGTTTTGGTTTTCTCTTTAGAAAGTTTTGCTATTGGAGAAACAAGACTTGATTGAATCTATGTCTGACCTGTAATAACAAAGATTCTTAATTCAAGGAATTTAGAACCATTTTAGAAATCACGGAATAATCTAATACTATTTTTGTATCGACTTTTCGAGACTGTATCGTGTTGAGTTGCTGATAGTGGGAAAAAGATAGCTATGAATAAATTTAAAGCTTATATTCTTATATTAGAACGAACTTTGGTTTATCAAAAATAAAAGAATATGGTTTGTGCCCTTTAGTAAAAAGATACTATTTATTCAGAAACGGGATACTGAACCAACAACAGACAAAGATGAATTATCTCTAAATACTGTTATAGCAACGTCACTTTTGTCTCATTCATCTTTTGGGAATAATATTGTTTTATGCTTTTATACCTAATAATTTATATACTATTAATTAGTATACTATTAATTAATATACTACATGATTAAATATGATTATCAAAATAGTATTGGATTCATAATAAATAGAATTGGTAAATCGCTTATCAATGTAATTGACCAAGAACTCCGACGTAGGTTTAGCATTACATTTGGTCAGTGGAAAGTCTTAATAATAATAGCAAATGGCGAGGGTGGTCTAACACAGAAAGATATCGCTGATAAATTGGCTTTAGAGGGTCCTACACTAATACCCATCCTCGACAAATTAGAAAAAGATGGATTTCTAGTAAGAAAAATGGACATCAAAGACCGCCGAATAAATAGAATCCATCTTACTCAAAAAGCTGATGTATTCCTTAATGATACAATAGATTGTGTTGCACAGATAAAAAAAGTATGCCTGAATGGTTTGTCAGAAAGTGAGATAACCATTACAAAAAATACGCTAGAAAAGATGTGGCATAATTTGCAGGGTGCCTTTAATCTCAGATTTTCTTTAGACGACAGGTCTGGGTCAAATTCAGTTCATGAGTCAGATTCTAATATATATATTTCCACGAATGGAAATTGAGCTACGCTAAACTACATTGTACCATTCCATAGAACAATCCAATATGTTTGAATCAATAAAAAATTCTGAAAAATGAAAAGAATAGCATCAAATCATAAGAGTACTATCAAGATATCTCAACCCTGGAAAATTCTGATAATACTTAGTTGTTTAGCCACAATGGCTATGTATGCAGAAACAATGCTTATTCCAGCAATCCCCATACTTATTGACGATTTCAATGTATCATACGGATTATCCTCATGGATTCTAACTTCTTATCTTATTGCTGGGGCAGTAATGACACCAATTTCTGGTAAGCTATCCGACATATTCGGAAGAAAGAGGATTCTACTGATAATTATGATTATTTACACTATAGGTGTCTTGATGGGGGGATTAGCCGAAGATTTTCTTACCATGATTGTCGCCAGAACCATTCAGGGAATCGGATTAGGGATGTTCCCTATAGCATTTAGTATTATCAGAGACCAATTTCCACGAGATAAAGTCTCAATTACCACTGGTATTATTACATCTATGTTTGCCGCCGGTTCGGTCATAGGTTTGTCGGTTGGTGGGTTGATAGTACATGAATTCGGTTGGAAGATGACTTTTTTCACTATAATACCCATTTCTATATTGCTACTTTGGATGATTCGTTCATATGTTAGTGTTTCGAGGATTAGTAAGCCCTACGAAGAAAAGAATGTGAAGTCTACGGGAGAACCAGATACTGCTTCTAGCACATCTTCAAATAAGAATCAAAGATTTTATTCTCAAATAGATATTAAGGGTTCGATACTTTTAGCCATTACTATTGTTTGCTTCCTACTTTCTTTGACCTACATACAAACACCCTCCGCTGAGAACCAAACTTTGAATATAATCGAAGAAAGTTCGTTTAACTATGATTCATCTTTTAGTCAGATTACTCCATTTTTAATAATAGGAACTATATCTCTTTTGTTATTCATTTTTCAGGAAAGGCGAAGCAAATATCCATTAATTGATTTTCGAATTTTCTTAAAACCTCCAATATTGCTTTCAAATTTGATTATAATGATCGTTGGGCTGTCGATGTTTATGGTTTTTCAAACTATACCAATTCTGGTACAAAGTCCTCAACCAATCGGATTTGGAGAGAATGCAATTAGCACAGGATTAATACAACTACCATTTGCCTTAGTTTTGTTGATTTTTGGTCCTACTTCTGGATTTATTATTTCGAGGATGGGTTCTATTAAACCTATTATTTTAGGAACTATTTTGACGGCTTCTGGATTTTTGATTCTACTCTTGTTTCACTATACTGAAGTCTATATTTCTATTGGCCTTGCTGTATTGTCCACCGGTTTGTCACTTGCATCCGTGGGAGCTGTTAACGTGACTATTTTGTCAACACCAATTGAATTTACCGGGGTAACTATGGGTATCAGTACAATGTTACGAATTGTAGGTTCGTCAATAGGTCCGGCATTAGCTGCTATGTATATGCAGACAAATCAGTCACCGATAAATATACAAGGAGTAGTTATGACTATTCCATCATCCTTTTCATTTGATTTGATATTCTTTACTGCCCTGATGTTCTCTGCAGCAGCGATATGTATGTCAAATGCTCTAAGTAAAAGACTTCATTTAAATCTCTAAATTGGCAATATCGCTAATTCCTAGATTTATACTTTGGTTCGTTCTTATCTTTTAGAGAAATAAGATAAACTTTATCCTTCTTAAAAGACATAATTTCCAGAGAAACATCAAATTAAGTATTCTTGATATCAATCATTTTTTTAATTAATTTAATATCTCTTGTAGTAATGGGGAACCAAGAATTTGTCATATTCTTTCTAAACGTTTCTATTACGTTGGGTATCATATGCGCTTCACCCGAGCTCTCTAATTTAATCCTTGGATTATGTGGATGAATATCTGCGTTGATAAGGGTAAATTCGATGAACAAAGGTAATTTCTCAAAGGATGGGTAGCAATTGGGATACAATGAATCTACTCGGCTTCAATTTTATGATTGCGATCTTATATGACAGTACCTTAACGTTTTCAAAATAAGATCGTTCACAAATTTACTAGGACTAATTAACTCGATTCAAAAAACATCAAAAATCGATACATTCATCTTAGGTAATAATGGCTTCTCTGTTTTGACAGATTTAAGATTGTTGTTTGGAATTCTGCTGTCCATAATATTGTGATTCATATAGAAATGAATTTCAAGAAAATTATCTCTTAAATCTGTTGTTATACTCTCTTCACCTTGCCGAGCGAAGCTCTTCTTGTAATTTTAAATTCCTATTCTGCGTTGGGTGAATAGGTTTCCGAAATCAAATTTACTTATTCAATACTGGAGTTCATTGTTGTTTAAATCCCGTCTCTTTTTGGTCGTATAGAAAGAGAATATGACAAGAAAAAATTACAACTTATAAGTCATCAAAATTGTCATATTTATCTGAGCTTTGGAAACCATTTGGAACGAAAAGTTGTGAAATAATTTCTTAAAAAGATATAAAGTCTATTTCAAACAGATCAAATTTACATAGTTTAGGTCGTTTAACAGATTTACATTTGTTTGTTCTATTTTTTCTACATCCGTCTCTCCCCCCCACTCTCACTATTCCCCATTTTTATATGGATATATGATATTATTTTTATTCTATATTTTAGCGAAACTTGTATCTACTATGGAGTTAAAATCTAATGATTGTTGCATCATCGCAAAATTCGCTAGTTCTTTTCAAGTGGCAGACTAAATCCAAATGTTGCTCCTATTCCATCCTCATTATTTTTAGCCCATATTTCTCCACCGTGGGCTTCAATTATTTTCTTTGAAATGTAAAGACTTAAACCAGCTCCACCCTTAGACTTTTTGACATATTTTGTAAATAAAAGTGGTAGAACATCTGGATGAATTCCATATCCATTGTCACTTATTGTAACAATGACTTTGTCTTTATGGATATTCCTGATTATTTTTATCTTCACCTTGCTCTCGCTTTGAGTAAACTCTATAGCATTATCAATCAGGTTGGTCAAAACTTGTGTCAAGTATGATTCATCTCCTCTTACGTAATTAGAACTTGGCGGATAGTCTGAATAGTCAAAATCAATAATATGCTTCTTTGTCAGGGAACTATCATTATTACTGATCTCGCGTTTATAATTGAGGGACAAAATATTTAGTGCTTGGTAATTATTTACTAGATTTTGTATCGTATTTTTTAAGTCAAACGACTGTTCATTTAAGACTAACAAATTATTATCGAGCTGTGAAACGTCAAATATGATGTCAACTAATCGCTTAAGCCTTTTGCTACTTCTGCTAATCGCTTCTATAGCATCCTTGTATTGATGTGCAATATCGTTATCCTTATTTCTTGCATTTAATTTTCTTAATATATCTGAAAACCCCAGTAACGATTGTACCGGATTTCTTAATTCATGAGCAGCCATGTTTATAAACTCTTTTTGCATATCATCATGAATTTTAATTTGCTTGTTTGCCACTTCTAGTTTCGTATTTACATCCTCCAATTCAATAGTCCTCTTTCTTACTGCTTTGTCAAGAGTTGTATTTACCTTATTCAAATACCATATCAATAGCAATACCGCCGCAATAATCCCGATAATTAGAGCAAGCATTTGGAGCCTTTCTTTTTCAATAATGTCGTCAACTGTTGAATATATGGAAGCTGTGGGAGTTACTATGAAAACAGCATATTTGGGAGAACCATTTATGAACACTGGATACCCTGTATTTAGTCTCTCTCCATTTACGAAATCATAAATTAAGGTTTGTGGTTGGCCTGAGGTCACCGTTCTAATCAAAGTGTTCAAATCGTTGTTATAGCCAGTAAGATTTTGAGTAAAGCTTTCAAAAAACGGTTTGCCCACTAGTGAAGGTATCGGGTGGACTACGATGGTAGATTTATCATCCAAAACTGACAAATACTGAGATTGGATGTCGTGAATGTTTCCATAAAAATTGAAAAATTCGTTGACTGGAATTACAACACCAACCAAACCATTGTAAAAAAGCCCGCTGGAATTTTTGATTATTATGGGATAAGTCATTGCGATTCGATTCTTACCGTCCAATCCTAAATAGATGTCTGAGATGACAGGAGACAAGGTGTTTTTCGTTTGATTTATCCAGTCTCTAAAGGAAAAATTGACCCCAGTATAATTTGTTGTATTTAAAGGAGCTATTTCCAATACTGAAACACCAGATCTGTCGTTTAAGAATAACCTATCCACAGGTGTACTCGAATTAATAATTTTATAATAATCGTTCAATAAGGTTCTTGTAGCATTTGATGTGGCGTCCCAATCCATAATAGATGGAGAGCTCGCCAACGCCTGGAGCCTTGATGCTATCAGCTCAATATCTGATTCTACATGCGTTGCAATGGCCTTGCTTGCATCAATTTGATTCCGTTTTTGTTGCTCAAATATGCTATCTCTAATGCTACTTTCCGTCTCTTGTTGCAAGTAGAAATATAATGAAATTGGGATTATGATAATAAGGATCGCCGCCATAATAACCGAATTATTGGCCGTAAAAAAACTAAGAAAAGATCCTTTGTTCACGGCTAATCTCTCTATTCATAATGATTAACGTGCTTGGCATAAAAAAGTTTTTATCTCTTAAACAATACATGAACACACAAAACTGTGGTTTATTATCATAATTGTATCACAGTGACATAAACAGTAATTGTCATGTATTAGTTGCCTTAATCTGATCAGAATATGAGCCAATCTGTATTGATTATTTTAACAAGATACTTTAAACAATATTGGTAACCTGCTAATACTCCTTTAAATAGTTAAAAACTTATTAAAATCAGATGTTTTCTTTAGTGGGATGAAACCAACTCGTAATACGATGCATATTTTGGGTATGTTTTCATTTAAAGTTTTTATTATTTTTATAATTTTATCTTTTATCTCAAATCCTGCCTTCTCTCCTATGAAATCTTATGGTACATCAGACACTTCTGGTAATTATAATTCTCTATCTAACAAAAAATTGTCATTTATTTATGATAAAACTATTGCATCTCAAACTGATCCTTTAAACTCAACACAGATTTTTGAGCCTGAAGGTGTGATTACAGATAGTCAGGACAATATATATGTAAATGATATCCAAACAAATGAGATAAAAAAGTATGACAGAAATGGGAATTTTGTTACTTCATGGGGAAACTTAGTCAAAGATGGACTCTCCTTAAGCCATCCACACAGCAGTGAAATTGACGGACAAGGTAATTTTTACATAACTGACCAAAACAATCGGCGGATTATGGTGCTTTCAAGCAATGGAACATTAATTAACACATGGGGAAATGATCCTAACAAAGTAGCTCAATTTATGCATCCTCATGTTGTTGCAATAGATTCTGAAGGAAACGTATATGTTTCAGATAGAGATCTTGATGATATAAAAAAATTCTCTAGTAATGGTACCTTGATTACTTTTTGGGGAGAAAGTGGGAATGCCACCGGTCAATTTGAAATGCCTTGGGACGTAGCTGTCGATAATTTAGACAATGTCTATGTACCGGATTACGGAAATAATAGGATTCAGGTTTTCTCTAATAATGGAACTTATTTAAAACAATGGGGATCTGAAGGGGCAGGCGCTGGGGAATTTAATCATCCTGCAATAATTGCTTTTGATAAATCACAAAATCTCTATGTCACTGATTCTGATAATCACCGGATTCAGATATTTTTAAAAAATGGAACCTATCTTTCTGAATTTGGTTCTGAGGGGAAAGGAGAGGGCGAATTTGTTAAACCTGAAAGCATAACTATAGATTCTGCTGGTCGGGTATATGTAGCTGATACTACAAATAACAACTTACAAAGGTTTGTACCTATTTATAGATAAAGTTACCTGTCCACACTTTGTAAAAGTTTTGTACCTCGATGGCTACAAATTGTTATATTGGATGTCCGATATATTTAAATAGGGTGTACATTATCTATATCGTATGTCCGATAATAAGGATAAGGGGGGTGATATAATGGGCTGTGGATGTAATACAGGCATAAATGGAACAATAGGAATACAAAGATCAAGAGGTTTTCTCACTCGTGAAGAAAAGGTAGAACTATTAAAAGAATACAAAAATGATCTTGAGAAAGAAGCAAGAGGAGTTTCAGAAAAAATTAGAGTTAGAGGCTACTAAACTTTCTTTTTTTAAAATACTTTGAATCTGAAAAATTTGGTATATTTTGGTTATTATTATTTGGGACAAAATCTGATTTTTTTGAAATCGTTTATTTTATGTTCGTTTGCAAATGATACTCCCTCGCTTTCTAGCAATTCTTTTTTCTTTGAAATTCCTAATGCATACCCTCCAAGGTTTCCATCAGATTTTACTACTCTGTGGCAGGGAACAACAATTGGGTTTGGATTTCCACTTAGAATTCTTCCAATATGTCGTGAAGCTGTGGGATTTCCAAGAGCTTTAGCAAGATCCCCGTATGTAGAAACCATTCCAGCAGGAATAGTTTGCAAAATTTGATAAACATCCTCGCTTTTGATCATTGCTTTAGTATAATTATTTACCTTTTTTACCATACGAGTCTTGTAATGAATGTCTTGCATGAATCTAGTACTTTTGATTAATATTTAAGTTTATTTTTATCCAAGATAATTCTATGATACTAAAATTCGAACTTTGGTAAATAGTTAATGATATTCTATAATTATTAGAATATTAGAGTATTGCAATATCACAGCAAATTAAATATATTTAATCAATTCAGTATGGTTGTGAACAACTTACTAAATAAGAACAAAATTAACAAAATAAAGAACATTAGGGTGCCGATAATAACGGTAATAACTTTATCAATATTACTGCTTATCAGCCCCAGTTCTATGAACTCAGATGCATTTGCACAAGGTAATACCGCTAACCAAGCAATAGGACAAGCACAATCTGCAACTCAACTTGGTATTTGTGTTTCTGGAACAGGAACTCTTATTTCATGCAACAACTTGAACGCTCAAACTCAGACAAATACAGGCAATAACGCATTAGCCCAACAAGGTGGCGGTGGTAGCGGAGGTAATATCGCTAACCAAGCAATAGGACAAGCACAATCTTCAAGTCAAAATGCATTATGTGTTTCTGGAACAGGAACCTTCGTTTCATGCAACAACTTGAACGCTCAAACTCAGACAAATACAGGCAATAACGCATTAGCCCAACAAGGTGGCAGTGGCAGTGGAGGCGGCAAAGGCAAAGGCGGAAACACTGCTAACCAAGGTATCGGCCAATCCCAGACCTCTAACCAAAACAGTGCTGTAGTTTCTGGCGGCGATACAACCGGCTCTGGTAATAACGTAAACAAACAGAGTCAAACAAACACTGGCAACAACGCCGCTGCACAACAAGGTGGCAGTGGCAGTGGAGGCGGCAAAGGCAAAGGCGGAAACACTGCTAACCAAGGTATCGGCCAATCCCAGACCTCTAACCAAAACGCACAATGTGTATCTGGTGGAAACACTGCTAACTCCTGTAACAACATAAGTACTCAAAACCAAGACAATAGTGGAAGCAATGCATTATCTCAACAAGGTGGCAGTGGAGGCGGCAAAGGCAAAGGCGGAAACACTGCTAACCAAGGTATCGGCCAATCCCAGACCTCTAACCAAAACACACAATGTGTATCTGGTGGAAATGTAGCTAACTCCTGTAACAACTTAAGTACTCAAAACCAACAAAATACCGGTAACAACGCAGCTGCACAAAGTGGAGGCGGCAAAGGCGGAAACACTGCTAACCAAGGTATCGGCCAATCCCAGACCTCTAACCAAAACGCACAATGTGTTGCAGGCGGCTCATTGAGTAACTCATGCAGTAACACGAGCATACAAAACCAACAAAATACCGGTAACAACGCAGCTGCACAAAGTGGAGGCGGCAAAGGCGGAAACACTGCTAACCAAGGTATCGGCCAATCCCAGACCTCTAACCAAAACACACAATGTGTATCTGGAAAAGATGCAATCGTATCATGTGATAACGAGAGCTTCCAAAATCAGGTAAACAGTGGCAGTAACGTCTTAGGTCAACAATAAATATTTTTTTTATTTTGTTTGTACTTTTAGATGTTTTGGACTTTTGAATTCTTTGTTTTCATAGATTGATTATAACATAATCATTAATTACGGGGCCATATGCCCATACTCTTGTCATTTAATGGCTTGATAAATAAGAAAATTGGTATTGGTTTTATTCATTGTGTAAGGATGCTTGACTGAGAATACTTCAATCTATTTTGTAGGATGCGTCTCCTACTCATTATTTTAGTAGTTATTAGTAAATATGGTATAGAGCCCATCATTTGTATCATTAGAATAACTCCAGATTTCAGTACTAGGTTGTAGTTTCTTAAAGGAACTTTTTAAATCGTCATTTAAATGATCATAAAGTTTTTGACCAATAACTAAATGATCTGGCTCCGCAAGCGAAGTCATCTTAACTGCAACGCTAATTGTATACCCTATTAAATCTAGATGTGGTGTTTTAAAAGTCACGTTGTTAAATTCGTAAATATCTATACCATATTGTACCACTGCAACCTCCCCATAATCTATTCCAACTCTCACCTTGAGTTCAGGATAGTCATATTGGTTGAGTATGGGGTTTATTCCCTCCTGAATTAGTCTAATCATTGTGTAAGCACAACTAATACCGTTACTAAACTGAAGTGATAACATGTCGCTGTTGTTTGACCCTTTTTCTGTGGTTTCTTTTTTCATATCTTGTCTCCAGTCATCTATTTCTCTATTTATGATCATTTTATTCCCGTTATCAGACTGTTCTTTAAAACCTGTATCTTCTATAACAAAGAATGCCAAAACTGCATCCCCAATGTATTTTAGGACATACCCGCCATACATTGCTACTATTTTTGTCATTTCTTGGGCAAAAGCTCTTATTATTGTAGTCAGGCGGTCAATGGGTAAGGTTAAAGCCATTTTGGTAGATCCTACCAAATCAATATGTAATATGACTAGTTTTAATTTGGATTCGGCATGTCGTTCCAAAATACTCTGGGTTTCTTTAACTATAATATTCAGTTCGGGTTTTGATTTTAGTGCCTTCCATGTCCTGATTTGAGATTCTTTGATTATGGCATCAATGTCTATTATTGCGTCTAAATAAAATTTGTTCATAAGATAATTAGAGATATTGTTGTTTCCTGCTCTAACATCTTTATTTGTATTTATCTCTTTATTGATTATTTTTCTAACTGTATTTTCATCTATGTCCAGTTCGAGCGATATAGTTTCAGGTTCCAAACCCGAGTTGAATAGATTTAATATAGTGGTTTTTTGGTTAGAGTCCTCGTCCAATTCTTTTTCCAATCTTAATATTATACTTTTTTGACAAAATATAAACATGGTACCTTTATTAAGGTACAATGGTTAGGAACATATATCTTAAATTCTTTTGGGCCCTAATTTCTATTTGTTTGCAATCTAAATTCATCCTTAGAACTTGTATCCATCGGTAATACCCTTTCGTAACTATCAGATTTTATCATATATATCGCAATTTCGCCATTAGATCTCCTTATTCCTGCAACATTGCTCCACTGTGTTTTTCATGATTTCTTTATCTTCATCCATATAGATTTCTCTTTAAATTTCAGTCCTTGTACATGATGGACCAAAATTGGGTACTTGAGATACGGTAAACTCATGTTTACCGATCAGACAAATCCATTACGGTTGAGTCAGGAACATTGTTTTATTTCAATCACTATCCATGCGAAACTGCATTGTGATTAGTTTTATAACCAATATTTAAATTTCAAATCAAAGCAACTGTGCTGAACAATCAAGTTATATTTTCTCATAGGCTGCAAAGATTATTTTCTTAATCTTTTGTAATTCTTCGTAATTATGAATGGTATATTCTTCGCTTGGTTCTTTTCTGTTTCTTCTTACCGAGACTATTAGATCAGTTGAGCGCGGATAAATATCTACGAAGTATCTGAAAGTTAGTGATTTTGCATAAACAATTCTATGAGGTCTGACTTCTTCGATTATGTTATCGCCTAGGGAAAATACATACTCTCTTATTTTTATCAATAGCGTTTTCATTGCATCATCTAGATTTGCTAGATGGCTGTCAAACGAAATACTCAATTTGTTTGAATAAATATCGAAATTATTCAAGCTCAAACAAAAAATGTCATCAAGCTATTTAACCGTTAGGTTATTCTGCTTTGTCCTACATAACTTAGTTTCTACATAAAATATCTAATAAAATATTGTCTCAATCCATTTCTAATATTTGTATCGGTACGATTACTCTAATAATTAGTCTAATATTTTTCCCCATATCTTCAAATTAATGTTTAATAAAAAAATTATTAGGACGAACCAGAGCAACTTGATTTAAAATAACAGCACCGTTGTTGTTGTCGTGTTGGCTTTTGGATAAAAGTTTGTGTTATCTCTATATTACTATAAATGAGTAATCAAAA
The DNA here is from genome assembly GCF_900696045.1 of Candidatus Nitrosocosmicus franklandus. GTDB lineage: Archaea > Thermoproteota > Nitrososphaeria > Nitrososphaerales > Nitrososphaeraceae > Nitrosocosmicus > Nitrosocosmicus franklandus_A. The sequence goes on along the minus strand of NZ_LR216287.1, from coordinate 939,864 downwards.
AGAAAAGATGATAAACTTACCAAGCAATGAGTACCTAAGGAACAGTGTCAGTGCCCGATCCCTTATATATACTGCAGAGAACATTGTGTATATACAGTAAATTTTAATATTAAAACCATGTGTTACTATAAATAAATAGTTGCCACCCAGAAAAGATGCCCTATCTTTTTTTATGACTTCCTAAACAAGGCTTATGAATTTTTAATAAAATCGTAGATAAAGTTATTCTAAAGCAATTATTTTCGATTTTACTTGTAGATAAACTTGCGCATTATCTACTTGGATTGCTGTGTGTGTGTTTACCTTTATTTATTCTCTCGACCAACGGACTTTTGGGAATTGTTTATTTTTCTCACTACTGCCATAGAGTGCCTGACAATCATGTTTGCATTGAAACCTTTATTGACTTATTTATTAAATATGATACTTGAATCAATTTTTTGATGACCAAAAAGTACTATGACTAATCCTCCACTTCATGTAGTCATTGATAATTTTCCTATGGTCAAAAGCAAATGAATGGTTGTCGATAAATTCTAGATCGAGCCAAGATATTGCCGCTGCATCGTCAGCTGCCACTGCCTTGGCGTTTTTGTTTACCGTCTCTCCTACAAAAACTACTGTCAAAATGTGTTTACGTGGATCTCTTTTCGGATCTGAGTAAACACCCAAAATCTCCACCAATTTAATTTCGAGAGTCGTTTCTTCCCTTACTTCTCTGACTATAGCTTCCTCAACTTTTTCATACTCGTTAACAAATCCACCCGGTAATGCCAACATATCCTTAAATGGATCTTTTTTTCGTTTTATCAGTAAGATCTCTGATTCTCTTTGAATTATCGCATCGACAGTTGGGATAGGATTTTTGTATAACTTTGTGCTCACAACATATCATATACAAACAACTAAAATAAGAATCTCGTTGATAATCTCTGATATTATAACAGAAATTGCTATATCATTTTTATACATTTATAACTACTCTGAATCTGATTTCATAGAATCTGAGTGAAATAGCCTTTTGTTAATCAATTCGTTTTTATGTAATTAGGAATATTTGCGACATCCTTGTAAGCGGTTCAATACATACATACTTTCCATAATTATTTTTGGGAACTCTAGGTGCCTGGACTGATAATTAATTTGTCTATATTTATACTGGAATTAGTATGCTGTTTTATTTAGACCATACAAGATTCTTATTTCGCATTCAACTTAAATCGATCCCATATTCTTTCAATCAATTGGGTTCCTTTTTTCTAAATTTGCATTTCCATAGACTATGATTAGATGAGTATATTTGTTTACTAATCTTCATAAATTAGGATACATCATTCTGGCAAGCATAAGTCATGCTCTATTTAAAATATGGAGCCCTTGAGGGGCTCTAATCATGATGCTATTTTGAAGGCATACATGAAAAAGACCTTTAAATTATTTTGTCCTTATTCTATTTATGAATTGCTATACATAATTATTTTTGAGGTATTATTAAGATGAGATTTCATAATTATTTTTTGACTTTCAACACGATAAATCAATCCTATCTTACATACTATGAATTATGAAACAATATCCTTATGACATGTTTTGCTTCAGGAGCTGCAATTTTCAGTTAGGATAGTTTTATCTTTGCATGAAAACAAATAAAGAAATATTATATATCTAAAGAAACAAACCTTGCTGCATGATACTGTCTCTTTGTTCGTCTGGGGATTCAAGGCTTTCTTCGTAGAATATAAATGAAGAATATTTAGTACATGTACCACAAAGTTGAAACGAACACATTTAAAGATTGATTTTGATGAATTATCCAATTAGCCTTTAAATTTCTAATATGATGGTCAGTATGAAATTTAAACAAATTAAGATTATTGAGCGAAAAGATGGTAGTCACGGTAAAAACTTCAAAACTTTACAATATATATTTATTAAAACCTATTTAGTTCTTATGTAAAGGCCTAATTATTGCACATTAGTTTCTCTGACCCAAAGTTAAAAATATTTTTTTCAAACAAATAGCGGGGTATGAATTGTTAAATTCTATTAGAAAAATAGTTAATATTCTTTTTTAATATTCCTATAACTGTTGTCATACTGGCGTAAGCAGCTGTGTTGGTATAGGAAACGATTCCTGCTTTTAATAATTACTACGACGTACTTCAAGCAATAAGCGCAGGTGTACTGGTAGTTTACATTATTGAAGCTGCATTAAAAATCTCTACATCCTGTCCTGGCTTTTCTACTTATTTCAAAAACGGTCGGAACATCTTGGATTTCTCTATTAATAGTGTTGTCGTCAATGCCCTTAGGTGTGAATTATTCCACTGTTGCTCGACTAATAAGACTATTGAGAGTGATGAGACTTTGTAGTAGATCAAAGGAAATGTCAGTTGTGGCGATGACTATTATAAAATCGATCCCATACATAGCAAATATCTTTTTACTCTTATCATTACTGTTCTTCATTTATAGTATTACAGGTACAGGATATCATTTATTCAAATCCATTGATCCGGAACATTGGAATTTGCTTCCTAGATCGGCTTTTACGTTGTTTCAAATATTGACTTTGGGGGGAGGGTTGGGTAGAAATAATGTCCCCTGCAATGCATGCCAATCCTTTGTATGTTCTCTTCTTTATCAGTTTTATAGTGGTAGGTACATTCATTGGGCTCTGTTCATTTAACGATAAACCTATAGCTTGAAGATGTCCTATTTCTTTTATGATTAGCAGAAACAGAACACCTTCAAGGTATGTGTATTATGGCTTACATTTGTACTTTTCAGGTTTATCTTTAAGAAAAGCCTCGGAAAGATTGTCTCAGATGTATAAAAGAAACCATGTCTCCATCTGGAATTGGATTCAAAAATACAGGCCTCAAAAATTGAAAGCATCAAGAAGAAGAATTCTAGAATATATTGTAGACGAGACAATGTTGAAGGTAGGGTCAGAATACATCTGGCTTTGGGTGGCGATAGAGCCTGCAAACAGACAGATCCTCGCACTTTCTATATCCAAAGAGAGAAACATGTTTGTTGCAGAAAGATATCTTTCTAATTTGATCAAAGTTCATGGAAAGCACCCAGTTTCTACAGATGGTGGGACTTGGTATCCCATGGCTTGTCAGTTTCTCAAACTCGATCACCATATTCATTCCTCTTACGAGAAAAGTGTAATCGAAAGAACGATGCAATATATCAAGGATAGAACCGAAAGTTTCGATGATTACTTTCCTTGTAGAATAAAGAACTGCAAGTTAAAGCATGTACGGAATTGGCTGCGGCTCTTTGTAGACTATCATAACAATGAAATAAAACATGTTAACTGAACAGAGCCATTCATTGTAATCAATATATTTGTAGCCGTCATAGTAAGAAAATCTGAAGACGAGTATAAGGCCTTGGAAGAAGAAATACGAAATCCAGTAACTCAAAAAGAAATATTGTTTGAAATACACAAGATTAGAAAGAAATTTGATAAGTCCGAGTATAGATTAGTCAAATAGTACGAGTAGAAACCTTACTCTTGTAATTTTTATTTAGAATGAATGATCTTAATATGAGGATATATCTAAAACTAAAAAAATTTATTGTTGACCTAATGCTAGGTTGCCTTCATTAATTTGGAACATTAATCCAACGTTGTTACATCCGGCTATTGTGAATTCACCAGATACACACTGTGAGTTCTGTTTGTTTGCTTGACCTTGTTCAATTTCTTGTTCTGCATCATTGTGTTTCTTCTTTCCGCCAGCGTATGCATAGTTATCACCTAGGGCTACTACTGAACCAATTAAGGCTGCTGCAATAAACATCGTAAATATTCCGACCTTATAGTTTTTTGTTATGTTACTCATTTTGATCAAAATCTATAGTCGAAATTAATTATATGATAGTTTGGATACTTGTTACTAGAATATTAATCGAAACTTATTTGACTAGATATAAAACGGTAAAAATAATTTGTATATGTTTGACAGAATATTTCCATTGTATAACAATTCACAATAGTGTTATATTATATTTGTTTATTGTTGATGTGTCCAATCATTCGCCATAAAAATAATAAGTTTTCAAGCTTTTTTGGGGGAGATCTTCATCGTGGAATTTGAACCATATGTTCCTTTAAGATACTAGACTTCTTCTTTTCTCGCAATTCTATTGATCTCTAGAAATTTAGAATCCGGATTTCAGTATGCACGGATCAGGAGTAATAGTCGAATTCTTAAGTAATCTGATAGTCATAGGTAAATTGGATCATGACAAATATGAACCAAAAGGAAATCTATAACTTCTTAACTAGCGGGACAATGACTGCGAAAATTTCCTCTGCAAGTCTTAGGGGGAAACCTCATGTCGCTCCTGTCTGGTTTGTGGTTGATGGTAAGTCTAATCAAGACGTTAGTAATATTATAATTGTTTTTACAACTTGGAGCAAGTCGTTAAAGGCAAGAAATTTGCTTCTTAATCCTCAAGTATCATTATGTATTGACGATCAAACTCCTCCTTATTCATTTGTCATTGTTAATGGTATTGCGGAAATTGATCAATCTCCTGATGAATAAGAACTTTTAAAGTATACTACTCGAATTGCTGAACGCTGCATGGGAAAAGAGAATGCTGAAAGATATGGAAAAAGAAATGCTGTAACGGGTGAATTCATAGTCAAAATTCGACCTACAAAAATTATAGCGCAGAAAAACGTATCTGATTGACAGAAAAAAGATAAGGGTAGTAGTCACATGCGTTAAAAATTACAAAATCGGTACATTGGATTTTTTCTGCAAAATTGAGCTCTGTAATACTCGATCAGATAATTAATAGCTTGCGTTGCAAATTTGGGTCAAGTAGATCTATTTAAATTATTATGTACAAGTCAAATTAATGAAGTATCTGTATTTATTGCTACTTTCTGTAATTTTAATTCCAGTATCTCAAGTGGCATATGGACAAAATATAATTGAGGAGATAGGTCAAGCATTTAGTAATCTAACCGGTGGAATGATGGGTGACAACCAAACTAATCAATCAGCCTCAAGCGGTGGCGCATCCAATCAATCAGCCTCAAGCGGTGGCGCATCCAATCAATCAGCCTCAAGCGGTGGCGCATCCAATCAATCAGCCTCAAGCGGTGGCGCATCCAATCAATCAGATATCGGATCTGTTGAAGAGTTACAGGCTCTGACTTCAGGGAACCAAGAACTATTGACAAATAACACATCAATTGCTCCTGAGAATAACTCGTTAGGAACAGGCCTCGAAAGAGAGCAATATGTTGAATCTGAAAACCAATCAAATGCTTTGTCAGCAGGATCAAATAGTAGCCAATAAGCAAATAAAGCACCCGTAACTATTTTTTTTATAATTATCCTTTAATCATTTTCTATAAACAGATAGAGATAGATAATATTACTAATAATTCGTCATACTAAATAGTTATTTGGTCACCTCGCTAGCTGACTAATATATTGATATCTGATTTCTTAATACCTTGATTTGCTTTTGTGATCTAGTTATCCTGGTTCATGAAAAAATCTTTTGTGCTGGGTAACTATTGCAGGATTATCCTTTATGACATATGTCGATCTTAGTCATCCATGTTATCGAAATCAAATATTTTTTGCATGAAACAAATTATTACCTACCGAATTCAATTAATTACCTTTTGTTTAAGTATTTCAGAACCTTAAATAGTGACAAAGCATGAATAAAAAAAATCGAACATACGCTGAAATATCATGAAAAGACTAAACATTCTCAAATTAATGTAATGAACTCTGGTCATTATTTGGACTGGAATAATCGTCCAATCCCGTTCAAGATATACTCTGATTTAACTTCTCGTCCGCTTGCAGCCAATTTTCCTATTCCGTCCATGAATGCCATCAAAGCAATTAGAGGTGTTATAAATAATAAAGAAAAACCTGTCGTCACCGAATCAAACGACGTTGAAATCGCTAGTAACCATAATCCAAAATCCATAAGTTTGACCGATATATCATCCCTGTTGTTTTTTTCTTGTGGAATTACTAGACATATGAAGTATGGTTCTACATCTTATTACATGCGTGCAGCTTCTGCTACAGGGGCACTTTATCCAATAGAGGTGTACCTTGTATGTGATAGTTTAACTGACAAAAGTTTGGATGCTGGAGTTTATCATTTTAACCCAGGTGAATTTAGTTTAGTTCCCCTCCGTTCCGGAGATTATAGAAATGTTTTATCTTCTTTTGCTGGAAATAACGTGAGTATTTCAAATTCTGCTATATCCTTAGTATTTACCTCCGATGCATGGAGAAATGCATGGAAGTATCAATCACGATCATACAGACATTGGTTTTGGGATGCAGGGGTTATCATTGCAAACTTACTAGCTGTTGGCCACTCTATGGATCTAAATGTTCGCTTGACTCTAGATTTCATAGATGATAAGGTTAACAATTTGCTTGGGCTAGAAACCCATAAAGAAGCATCAATCGTAATTGCTTCTCTTGATCATACACTTACTAGCAGCAACAAGAAAAATGGCAATCGTATTCAGGAGACGACTTTATCTCAAGACCAAACAATTGTGAAGCCAATTTCCCACAATATATACCCCTTATCTTCCAGGGAGATTTTTTATCCTGAAATATGGAAAGCCTATGATAGTTCAAAATTATTGGATAACAAGGAAGTGGCATCATGGTCCAAAATTCATCATATCGATTGGATGGGAAAAAATCAACAACTGAAAGAAAACAAACAATCAAATGATTTCACAAGGTATTACCTTGCTCAAGATCTCATAGACTACAATAGTGTAACAAGTATAGGTAAAGTAATACTGAAAAGAGGATCTACAAGAAACTTTCTAAACGACTCTATCCCATCTAAGGTTCTCTCGTCTATTTTATTGAACTCTTCTCAATCATGTGGAAATATCCCAGTGGATTATAAAGCAGATAATTCCGGACTGATTGATTATTATATCTTGATTAATTCTGTGGAAGGACTTGAAAGCGGGGGGTACTATTTGGACAAATATTCAAAATGTCTCGAGTTCTTAAGGAAAAGACCTACAAAAGATTTTTCAGGCCACCTTTGTCTTGACCAATCGTTATTTGCCGACGCAAGTGCTGTAATTTTTCTAATGGCCGACTTGGGAAATGTACTTGGCACTCTTGGAAACAGAGGTTATCGGGCTGCTCAGTTAGAATCAGGCATAATTGCAGGAAAAATATATCTATTATCCTATGCTTGTGGTATAGGAGCATCAGGATCTACATTCTATGATGATGAGGTAACTGACTTTTTTTGTCCCAACAATAAACAAATGGCGACAATGATGGCTATTGGGTTAGGTGTTCCTTCTTATAAATCCAGATCAGGAACTATACTGCCATTAAGATTAACAAAGAACCAGATGATAGGCGAAAATTCAACTGTATTTTGAGATTTATGTACTTTCCATTTCTATTCGAGGTGACTGATCCAAAATAACCCAGAAAGAGAAGTAAGAGGAATAGAAAATCAATTACTTGAACTGGCTCTGTTCATTTAGCGTCAAGTCTATAGCTTGAAGATGTCCTATCTCTTTTATGAATACTAGAAACAGAACACCTTCAAGGTATGTGTATTATGGCTTACATTTGTACTTTTCAGGTCTTTCTCTTAGGAAAACATCTGAAAGATTATCATACTGTATCAAACGAAATCATGTCACTATCTGGAACTGGATTCAAAAGTACCAACCTAAGATTATCAAGACAAAACAAAGAAGGATATGTGAATTCATTGTAGATGAAACATTGCTTAAGGTTGGTTCAGAATACACGTGGTTATGGGTTGCAATAGATGCGAAAAGTAAGGAAATTCTCTCACTATCCATTTCTAAGGAGAGAAACATGTTTGTTGCGGAACGGTTTCTGTCAAACATAGTCAGAGACTATGGAAAGCATCCAGTTTCAACAGATGGTGGTACTTGGTATCCCATGGCTTGTCAATTCCTTAAATTAGAACACCATCTCCATTCCTCCTATGAAAAAAACTTGATTGAAAGAACAATGCAGTATATCAAGGACAGAACTGAAAGTTTCGATGATTACTTTCCCTGCAGGCTAAAGAACTGCAAACTAAAACACGTAAAAAACTGGTTGAACCTGTTTGTCGACTATCACAACAAGGAATTAAAACCTGTTAACTGAACAGAGCCCTTGAACTTGAGTGATATCTATTTAAACGATAATAGTTATGACTATTTATGAGTGAAATTACTAACACTAGTGATAGTGGAAATACTTATAGCACTTCTGATCAATCTAAAGGCACTTCAAAAGAACATCTGTCAGAATGGTCTGATATGATTTCTAAGATAATTGACAAGTTAACGGGAAAGGATCTTCAAGTAACCTATACTTTTGACGATGTGGAAATCGAGATCCAGAGAGCTGGGGGTTCAGATGGTAAACATCAGGCAGGTGCAAAGTGGAAAATCGATGGAAAGGTTACAATTTCGACTGAATTAATTAACGACAGTCAAGTGAATAATTCTAGCGGTAGATAGTACGAATCTGATTTACTATCAATATTTTATCTGATTTCGTTTTCTTCTACACGCTATAGAATGTGTTAAACATGTATTAAACTAAGGTATTTCTCAATTTGGGATTAATTGCTGAATCCATATAGCCAATTGATCCTCATATAATTTGACAAATCCATACTTGTTGTTGTTAATGCCCCTCTAAAACAAAGAAAACTAAATTTATTTAACTGCAGCCATTGCAATCACTGATTTGCATATCTGTTACCTCAATAGTTATAATTTATTCCGATTGAGATTTGAATGGCTTTGATTATAGTCTAAACAAAAAATATAATAAAAATGCGATATTCAATTACTGTTTATTTACTTTTTCTATTTTAGAATATCTCAAAGTAAGATCGCTACCAAGAATGATAAAGTGGACAATAATATACATTAAACAGTATCTACTTATACTCGAATCATATTCCCTAAAAATTCGCCATAAACTGGCTAACGATACAACTAGTCGTCATCAAAGATCTAAAGCTGAGTAATATTCGGAATTATGAGCAATTGACTCTTCTCATGCTCAAGTATTTTTGGACATTATGGTCTGCTGCCGCTTATCATCCTCAATTTGTCTTCGATCATTTCCTGAATATTAAAATTATTGCATGAATTGTTGTTATCTTCTCCTGCTTCGCACTTTGAGTTTTGTTTGGATACTTGTACTATGTTACCACTACCACTACCACTGTCATCATTATCATTACTCGCACCTCCTTGTCTACTTATGCTGATATTATTGCATGAATTGTTGTTATCTTCTCCTGCTTCGCACTTTGAGTTTTGTTTGGATACTTGTACTATGTTACCACTACCACTACCACTGTCATCATTATCATTACTCGCACCTCCTTGTCTACTTATGCTGATATTATTGCATGAATTGTTGTTATCTTCTCCTGCTTCGCACTTTGAGTTTTGTTTGGATACTTGTACTATGTTACCACTACCACTACCACTGTCATCATTATCATTACTCGCACCTCCTTGTCTACTTATGCTGATATTATTGCATGAATTGTTGTTATCTTCTCCTGCTTCGCACTTTGAGTTTTGTGATCCCGATTGTATTTGATCCAAATGATCATTGTTATTTTTGGTAGCAAGTACAATATACTCATGGCTAGACAAGACAGACACTGAAGTTAAACTAGCTAACAAAGTCATAAAAACTAAAGAATATTTTAATTGAGATAATTTAGTCTGCAATATTTGACTCGTATTTTTTTTAACAAGAATATATGTTATTAAAATTTTTAAAGAATACTATATAACTTAATTATATATCAAATTAGTATTAGATAATTCTACTATTTTTTATAATTGAATCAAACTCTATTATCTGCCGACGATCTTTTTATTATCTAATTTATTCTTGAGAATTAAGATCCTTGGGTGGCTATTGCTACCTATTATCATATTTAAAATGGATTCGGTTTTGCTTCTTGTTGATTATTCAATTTTTTTTTGAATCAAAAATTTTGAGATAGAAACTTTGATTAAAGAATTCGATTTAATTTGATTAAAAAGGATAGGAAAATCTAATGAAGTTCTATATAGGATGCGACGGCTGGAAAAGTCAAACATGGGCAAAGAACTTTTATCCAGATGGATTGGATCCTGCGAACTATCTTTCATACTACTCAAATGTTTTTAATTTTGTTCATATAGATCTTGAAAATAGTGCTTATACGCCAAATTCATATCTGTTAAAAAAATGGTTAGATGATACTCCAGACAATTTTCGTTTTTCTATACGGATACCTCAGAAAATTATAGACAAAACTGCTATACCTTATTCCTCTCCCTCTTCCTCTCCATTTGTTTCTCCACCTAATATTAATACCAATCATAATCATCGTGACCTACTTGGACGTTTTTTGGAAGATTTGCATCCAATTGAAGAAAAAATTCTTGTAGTTATTTTGTCTCCTCCGTCTTACGTATCTCTCCAAAATAATGGCCGTAAATGGCTTGAAGAAACTTTGACAAAGTGTGCCTATCATGGATATTCCGTTGCAGTTGATTTTCATAAACGTAGTAATTGGTATCAAGAATTAACATACAATATTCTAAAAAAATACAAATCATCATTTGTTTGGTCCAATTCAACACATCAATACTATTATCCTGCAGTTACTTCTAATTTCATTTTACTTGATTTTGGTGGTTCTTACATCAATAAGCAAACAGCCATTAGATATCTGGATTTGATAATACAAAAAGCGATGGAAAACAAACAACGCCCAAACTGTCCTATAGATTCCTTGGACTATTCTATCATGATTACTAAAAATCCACCCATTGCCAAATTGCTCCAAAAACTAGTGTCATTAAAGCAGAATTCTGACATTAATCTCGAACCCATGCAACAAGACCAAAATGACTCCTTGATATGGTCAGGCAGAGTTGTGATGCATATAGACATGAATGCCTTTTTCCCTGCATGTGAAGAATTAAGGGATGCTTCCTTGAAAGGCAAGCCTCATGCTGTAATAATGACTCCTGAGAAGGAAGGTGAAATCATAACTAGAGGTGCAGTTGCTTCTTGTTCCTACGAAGCTCGAAAATTTGGAGTCAGGTCGGCAATGTCTCTGTCAAGAGCCAAAGAGCTTTGTCCTGGCCTAATATTGCGACCTGTTGATAAAGAGTATTATAATTCTATATCTCAACAGGTTATGCGATTATTAGAAGAATACGCAGACGTGCTTGAGCAAACGAGTATAGACGAAGCTTTCATAGATTGCACAAAGAAATTAATGACGTTGCAACAGAAAAAATCTTCACAACATAATTTTGGTCAGCTTGATGAATCTTTTTCCAAAGAGACTATGAATGAAAACAAAGAATCTATTCTAAATCCCATTTTCTTATCGAAACTTCAGCCCGGTACACCATATCAACATTCATCCGCTAGTGAACGTAAATCCTTAGTGGAAGAATACGCACTAAAAATCAAAAATTCCATACGAGAACAGTGTAACGGATTAATGAGTTCTATAGGCGTGGCAAACAACAAATCGGTTGCAAAAATTGCTTCAGATTTTCAAAAACCTGATGGTCTTACTATAGTTTACCCTCAAAACACTATGACCTTTTTATCAAAACTCAAAGTCGATCAAGTTTCGGGTATTGGAATCAAAACCGCTAAAACCTTGAAAGATATGGGTATTAATACAATAGGTGATCTCTCTCAAACTGACGTTCAAATACTTTTGGAAAAGTTTGGGAAAAAACATGGACTTTGGATGTGGCAAATTGCTAACGGCAAAGAAAATGATCCAGTAATACCAAGAGGAGATAACATCTCTTTAAGTACAGAAGAAACTTTGTTGGAACCAATTAATGACAGAGACGAAATTCTCAAAATCCTTCTTACTAGTCTTGCAGATGATATTCATAAACGATTGGAGAGGAAGGGTTATGAGTTCAAGACTGTGGGAATAAAGCTAGTGAGGACTAATTTTTCAATCGAAACTCGTGAATTCACTTTTCCATCATATCAGAGAACAAGAAATAGTATTTGTTCTGTCATGGAACTATTACTAGACCGGTTCAATTTTGAGGATATGAAGGTTAAAACAAATAATGATAATTCAATAAAGAGAAAAATATATCCTAGTTATATACGAAAATTGGGAATTAAGGTTTCAAATTTATCACGAATTGACGTTAATAAAAAAAGGTCCCAAAAATCAATACTAGATTTTATTTAATTCTTTAGTTCCATTGGCAATCAGTACACATAGTACATTGCCTTTGCCATTAAATGATGATTCGAGATTGTAGATCAAAAAACGTCATCCAGAAATATTAACTTCTTGAAGCTAATATTTAATCAAGAATATGGTGAATTTTGTTTCTATTGTTATTATTAACGCGGATCACTGTTTGATATTTTTGCTTTTATATCTGTAAATTTATAAAATGAAGACTCGTATTCTGCTTATTATTATAACATGTCGGAATTTTTAGGCTCATCTTCTCCTTTAGTCTCATCCTCGAGTCATAAAATAGTTTATAACAACAAAGTTCTGGAATTTCATGTAATACGCTCGTACAGAAGAAAAAAAACAAGTGAAATCTCAGTAGTTAACGGCCTCGTCAGTTTAAAGGTGCCCATGACAACTCCTATTCAGGAAATAGAGTCTTTGATTACAAGAAAGGCAAATTGGATCCAGCAAAGAATATGTGAACAAAATAACCCTTATATAACAATTAAAGTGCCAACATATAGTACTAATTCGACTTTACCTTATTTAGGGAAAAACTATCCGTTAAAGATTATTGAATATGATCTTTCTTTGCTCGAGTTTTCAAATGACCAGTTCATCATATATACTAAAAAAAACAATATTAAACGATTATATGAAGAGTGGTTATATCGAATGTCTTTATCTATTTTTAATCCCTTGATTGAAAGATATTCGCAAATTCTAAATGTTACTCCAAAAAAGGTATTATTAAAAAAGTTGAAAAGTCGTTGGGGTAGCGCTACCCATAGTAATATTATAAACCTGAATATCCATTTATTGAAAGCTCCAATAGACGTGATAGAATATGTTATTTTGCATGAATTAAGCCATTTGATTGAACGTAATCATTCACATAGATTTTGGAAATTAGTATCTGATAATATGGGAGATTATAAAACGAAAAAGAGATGGCTTCGAATAAACGGGCCATATATGATGTAAAACATGTTTTTGAAAGAGTATATCTTTAATTGATGGAAATAGTTTTCATCTCAAATACTAACTTGTTTCTGTATTGTGATGCCTTTTTACCAAGTATGGTGTATTCTTGGCATATGTATTGGATATAATTGACATGTGCTATTAAACGACTAACATTAAATTTGATTAATTAATTAAGGATGTATGATCGAAGACTTCAATTAATTGATAATCACACGATTTGTTTAGAATAAATTATTATTTTAGGACTGATGAATATTCTTATCCATGATTAATACAAACTGTTGTTCAAACCAATATCCTTGACACCTTATGCTATAATTTCGCTTGTATCACTAATTAATAACACTAACTCTTGCCAAGTGTAATCTATACGAATAAACTTTTAGAAATAAAATATCAAACTGCACAAAAAAGTAGAACTAAAACTATCTTTTCTAGTTGTTCTTGTTAATTCTAAATTCTTAATAAAGATGATGATATTCTGTAATGATGGCATCAATCTATTGAAATTGAATTCTATGGGACCAGAAATTCTTGTTTTTGTTAACTTTGTAGTTAAACGAAACAACAATCCTTTAATTTTTTTTGTCGTTAACTATGCCAACTTAAATGATAGTATTTTCGAACAAATTGGTCTGGATGGTATATAATAGATAATATTAGTAACAATATTTTTGAAAGTTCACCCAATTTTGCTGAAAATATTGGAAGTTGATATTTATGATGGAAAAGAGATTCGATATGCATAAACTCATCTAAAGCAATGAAACTATACATAGACGGTTTGCATATTATAGTCTATATCTTGATATTAATAACTCTACTATCAAACAATCAACCAACCAATTTTTTGATTCAATATTCTTATATAATTCAGCCAAACAAATTTCTTCGCTATCATGAGCAATAAGGACGCCGAACGTGATGAAATTAAGGACGAAACGCATGAACTGCAAGATGATGAAAGCGATATCGAGGAAGATGAAACCGATGATGAAGTAACAGATGATGATGATTTGAATGATATAGATTTTGACGAAATAGAAGAGGAAGAGGAAGAGGAAGAGGAGGAGGAAGAAGAATAGATTGACACCAATGAAGGTTAATGATGATGGGTTGCAAGAAATAGAGAAGTTGAAATGTCATAATTCGTATTCAAATGTATCTCAAATCTTTATTTTTTTTCGTTCCTAGCAAGAATGTGGTCAGAAATGTGATATTTATTGTACCAAAATAGCGCCCCTGACATGATTATAAAATCTGCAATATAGAAGAGATCCCATGGCATAGCCGAAGCTTTGCCATCAATAAATTGAATTGTGTATCCGTTATCAGCTATGGCATTAACAAGTAATGAGATTGATGCTAGCATCCAGGGTATCGCATGTTGATAATCCTTATAAATATTCAACAAGATTGTAATTGAAGGAACAATTAAACTCAAATCAAGTATGGGGTAAAGTATGGTAATTACAACGTCTTGAAATTCATATTCTTTGGTTAAAAAATGGTGCAAGTCATTTGACGTAGGAAGGTCAAAATCAGGCAAAAGGTTAACGATATTTAAAATTACAAATCCAATAACAACTCCAGATAGAATGGTTAATGTTATGGTATGATTTCTGATTCTTATCGTCTTTATTATCGAAACTAAATGAAGCACAAGGAAGACATATCCTAAAAGCCAGAATACGTCCAGTAATGATATTTGCTTGAATTCATCTACTTTTAACACAAAATATGCATACAAGATTCCCAGATCTGCCAAGAACCATAGTGCAATCCCTACAGTTACGAATAAGTATGATTTTCCATGATTTCCTCCTAACCCATGTCTTGATACTGCTATGATGCCTAGTGCAGTTGCCATAATTGCTGCGATGTTTAGTGAGACTATTGCAACACTATGCTGCAAATGTGCATCAGGAATCGATAGTATCGTCAAATCAATAATTAGGATGCTTGAAACTATTGAAAGTATTAGATACTTTAATGTCTTGTTATATCTTGTTTCATTGCTCAACTTTTTTATAAAAATACCTTCTTGTAGGTAAAGTATTCTGATATTTATCTGTTAATTATATTTGATACTATTATTCATACTGTTCAAGTCTTCCATTTGCTGCTTTAACCTTATTGTCCTAAATCTGTCCATCTGGTTTTATTTCTATTATGGTTCTCATATGGTATTGCCAGAGTAACAAAACAATCAAAATAATCTCTTGCCTTTATCATGTTCATCATATCTGGTTTAATATTGCGAATTCGTTTTTTGATTTGTCAAATTACCAAAAATTTCAATTATTTGCTTGATGTCGCTATATTAAATTATTGTTAGGTATCCTAAAACAAGAGAATTTATTATATTATGGTTACCGCTTTTCTAATCCTGTCTATAGTCATCATCCATGAATAGGTACTATGTTCTATCTCCTTATTTACATACGAATTTTCTTTGTTTGTTGTATTGTTTGATTAATTGGACGGTAATCGTAAAATCAAGATGAATTTCAATATATACGGGGTAACTAATCTATAATTGATGAGTTCCTTTAAACTCTTTGGTATTTTTGCCGTTCATAGTCCAGAATCTTGCCCTCTTAATAATTCTGCTAGCAAGGAGGTTTTCAAAGAAATTTACAACAAAATGCAACTATATGCAGAAAGATATGGTATCAGCGAAATTAATGGATTTTATATGTCTGTATTAGAACACGAATGGATCATATTGGTAAAGGCAGATAGTGCACATCAAATAGAACAAATTTGCATCGAATCTGGAATATCTGCTTTCAATACTATAAAGATTGTACCCTTAACCAATTATGAGGATGTGCTTAAAAGAATCGATAATCCATAATGATTTTTCCCACTTTATCTATGAATTTATAGAGATGGATATTATTCTAATCTGATCCTTTTGGCCAGTGCTAATAACTTTGGAATTGAGAAAGGGAAGAGCGATGTTGCTCTAAAATGGATTAATGAATATCTTGTCAAGAATAATAAAACACTCAAAATCTCTATCACATCTAAGCAGCTTGTTACATTGAACTTTGGAGCCTTTGATTTAGTTGAATGGCATGGTGAGTGGAGTGTAGCAAGAAATGCCATTAAAAAAGTAAGCTCAAAGCTAAACATAAAAGTAGTCGAGGCCGGCTACCATAAGAAAGGAAATATAGTTGAATCTTTCTTTGGAATGAGTCAGGAAATATGCAAAGTATATAGCAGCGGAAAATATGTTGGGACACTGACTCTAAAGAAAAAGTCCGGGAATTGGGTAGTAGATAAAGAGAAACGCGGTTAGAGGGAGAACATTGGCGATTTTATCTTTTCATCTTAGTAGGGGAAGTATCCCATCATTGGTGATAGCTATATCTTCACCTTTTGAATCTACTCGATCATGCATTATCCATTTTTTATTTGGTAAGATTATATAATTTTGTGTGATCGTTAATTTTGCATCATCAATATAAAAGATTCCGCTTACAAGAATCGTTTTGCTATCTAGAATTCTAGATTCAAAAATTATTTCTCCAGATTTATCAATAACAAGTATATGTTGCGGTTCTGATTTTTTTATTGTCAATTCTGAAGAGCATTTTTTGAGTACATTTTTTTCAACATTGACAATTTGATCGTTACTTTGATTAATTACATTTACTGAGATAGTGGGATTATTTGACGATGGATCCTGATCCAAACTGAACAGGATTTTATCATTATATTTAACGTTTTTCGGACCGCTAGATATAAAGTTATTTCCGATCAATAAAGTAAAAGTCATTCTTTAGCCATCTAATTATTAATATGATTTCTATTTATTCTAAATGGTTGATCAGCCATGATAAACATACATTTAAAACAGCCTGACTGAACTGAAAGATAAGTATGTCTACGCATAGCGATATATCTATTGGCGTAATAGGAGTAGGAATGTTAGGTAGAAGCATTATAGAACGATTGCTATCTAGCCATCTCAAAGTAAATATCTATGCAAGGAACAAAACAAAACTCGGAGGTCTAGAAAAACAAGGTGCAAAGATATTTAGTTCCCCATGTTCATTGACGGATCATTCACAGTTCGTAATTACATGTGTTACCAATTATGACTCTTTGAGGAACGTGTTGGTTGGTGAAAATGGTATCATAAATAGTAGTAACAACAGTGTAGTTATAATAGATTGTACTACTGTAACTCCAAAACAATCTGCTAAATGCGCAGATATGTTAGACAAGAAACAGGGTTTTTCATTTTTGAGCGTTCCGGTAATGGGTGGACCGAGCGATGCAAGGAAAGGAGAACTAATATCTCTTGTATCCGGAAACAAGGGATCTTATGAAAGAGTTTACCCTGTATTGGAATATTTCTCTAAACATGTATTTTACTTGGGAAAAATCAACGGATTATCAAATAGCGTAAAGTTAGCACTAAATCTGAATATCGCTATAATTACTCTAGCTCTTTCTGAGGGCTTAATCTTGGCTAAACACAGCGGCATAGATCCTAATCTATATTTAAAGATACTTAATCTTACTAAGCTTAAGACAGGGATAAGCGAACGTAAAGGCCAGATGATGATAAACCACGAATACCCTCCTTCATTTTTTCTAAAGAACATGTTAAAAGATATCGATCTAGTAATGAATATGTCTCATGATCTAGGATTGGTATTACCAATGACTAGTATGTCTCAACAATTATTTAGAGCCGCAAATAAGAAACCTGATAAAAGAGAGATGGATTACTCTGTGATATATGACTTTTTAGAAGAAATAAATTCTGGACTTGGAAACTGATCAATTTATTATTTGTATTTTGATTTATTGGTTGATTTGTCATTTACTTCATTGTTTGTTTCCATGATGGTAGTATGGATTTAATGATTATGTTCTTTTTTGGTGTGCCATTTTAATACTATAGGTCGGAGTTATGCGATAAGATATTGTTTGGTAAGAGGTAGTGGGGGAAAAATACTTTGGATTAATGTATTTTCATAATAATACTTTTCTTTATGGCAATTGGAGTAGAATTGGTTGTTGCTCACCTGTCTGTAGCAAATGAAATTAGGCTGATTTTGTCAATAATATCCTAGTCACTTCAAATGATGCTAATTTTGCAGATTTATCTCTAATATTATGGTTTAACTAAATTCAACCATTGGTGTCATTAACCTAATGATACCGCCTATCGACATAAATAGGCTTGCTAAAAGGTTCTACAACAATATTGCAAAAGAGGAAACTTTTCTCATAAAAATTACTAAATTACAACTTCTCAGCTATCGATATTGACGAGTTTGTGTTCATAGAAAATTATTTCAAAGAAAATCAAATCATTGATCTCTTTATTACCGAGTATCGGCTAAATCGAGTTGTTAATAACCCAGTGGTGCTCTTTAAATGACCTACTTGTGGACAATGCTTGTCTTCTTTCAATCATTAAATTAGCGTAACTGGGCGGTATGATGGAAAATCGTGCGCTTAAGCTTGTAGTATTAAAAGTTAGCTAATAATACATCTCAGTTGATATGTGTCGAATAAATTTAACATAATTCTTTGGGTGGTTTTCCTACTTGGAAAACTATATATCTTTTGTATGTGATGTTATATTACTTTCATGCAAAATGTTGACAGCAGTGAAGATCCTTTTATAAAGATTGCATCTCTGATTGGCGGAGACGAATATCAACAAGTTGCTAAAGCATTATTAAAGGCCGAAGACTCTACAGATGAGGAAATAGCTCTTTCTACTGGCCTTCGAATCAATATAATTCGCAAAGTGCTCTACGACCTATTTGGAAAAGCATTGATAACGGGTATACGGGTCAAAGATGAGAAGAAGGGCTGGTTTGTCTATCGATGGAGGGCAAAAAGAGATCACGTTGATAATTTTATCGATAATCAAAAGAGGAAAATTCTGGAAAGATTACAAAACAGACTGGAATATGAAGAATCGTCAGAATTTTACCACTGCGGCAATTCCGCATGTGACAGGATTAAATTTGACTATGCTATAGAGTTATTTTTCAAGTGCCCCAATTGCAAAGAACCTCTCAATATGGTCGATAATAGCAAGCTAAAGGATGCTCTCAGATATAAGATTGAGCAATTAAGCACAGATTCAGTAAGATAAATTCACTACTTAATTTTATCTTTTTTTATGTTTTTGTAATATAGTACTATTTCGCCAGTATTTTTTTTCTGCACCTTAGTTAATTTTATCTTTGCACACTCGTTTATTGTGTCATATCCTTTTCCTCCGACCAATGAAATTGCGTTTTTTCCGCCAATTATTAATGGTGATATAGTAACAATTAGTTCATCGAAAAGATTGTTCTTTATTAAAGACCAATTAATCTCACCTCCTCCTTCTACGAGAATTTTAGATATTCCATCACGCTCTAGATAATCAAACAGTTTTTTTAGATCAACTCTACCTTGCTTTTCTGGATCCTGATCTATTACCATAACTTTCAAGCCTAATTTTTCCAACTGTTTCAATTTTCTTGGTGGTGCATTCTTGGTAACTGCAATCCTGGTTTCTATTCGATCAGCAGTCTTAACTATGGTTGAATGTAGAGAAATCTTTGCTTTTCCATCGACTATAATGCGTATGGGGTTTGTTCTTGACATGTCTTTAGTCTCGGATATTTTTTCTCTATTTTGTACCCTTCTAGCAGTTAGCATGGGATTATCCTTGATTACAGTAGTAATACCTACCAAAATTGCATCCACTTTTGATCGCAATATGTGTACTCGTCGGAGATCCGATTCTGAAGATATCTTTGTATCTCCTTTGCAGGTTGCGATTCTGCCATCAATACTAGCTGCTGCGTTTAGTATCACTCTCATGTTGAGTTTACCTGTTTTAGTCAAAAGGGATACTTCCGCTGGTCAATTTGCCATTTATCATTACTGCTTTCACTTGTTTTTCTGTACATCTACTCACTAAGGCCATATGTAGATCAAATAGTGGATACAAGTCCAAATCATATCTATCTATAAATAATAAATCTGCTAAATACCCTTTCTTAATGCATCCTGTATTTAGATTAAAAATTTTTCCTCCGTTTACGGTAGCCATTTTTAAGATATCTTTGGGTTTAAGAAACATGGTATTTTTTTCAATTGCTCTCTGACTCTTTATCAGGAAATCCATTTCCTTAAACATGTCAGGAGAATTGAGCATGATGTTATCTGTTCCTATTCCCAATAAGAAATCCAATTCAAGCATTTTCTTAATTGGTCCTAATCCTACTCCTAAGATCCCGTTTGCTCTGGGACAAACGATGATTTTTTTTCTACGTTTATGTAATAACCGTAAATCCGATTTGGTGGGGTTAGTAACATGAATATAAATATCGGGATCTAGGAGTTGTAATGTTCTCTTGATTTCAGTCTTTTTGTATTTTTTTATGGAATCTTCTACAGTACTTTGTGCTTCGGCTGCATGAATTGCGAGAAGTGACTTCCTCGATCTATTTGTGTTTAAATTTTTTAAGTTTATATCATGCACTATTTTTCTATATAATGATAACATTAAGTCTGTATATTCATTAGCTCCGCTTATCCCAAAGCCTTCGCATTTTTCTAATATTTTATTACCTATGTCGATTATGTTCCTTTCTTGTTCCTCCTTCTTGTTCTCCTTGTTTTTTATTCGATTTTTATGCATTTTTTGTTGATAAAAAGATGGGATTTTGTTATTTCCAGTTGAGTTGCCCTGTTTATTATTAGAATTTCTATATCCTTCAGTAGATTTGTAATAATATTTATCATTAAAGTCAATCCTGCCTAAAACAATTCTTTTTATTGGGAGATCTCTAGTTGCTTTTTGCATCAAATTTATACCTTCCAAACCTCCTTCTCTAAAGTCGACAAATGTAGTTATGCCCTTGTAAAGCATAGATAGGGCAGCATTTCTCATCATTTGTATTAAATAATTAACAGGAGTCTTTTCAAGGATGGTTTTTTTGATACCATAATGAGGGTGTATTCTTTTATTTAAATCCAAATTGGCCGCAATATCTTTTCCAATTGAATCTCCTATGTGGGTATGAGAATTTATGAAACCTGGAATGATCACAAAGCCTTCTGCATCAATAATACTGATCTCTGTCTTTGTTGCAGTCGAACTAGATCCCAACATATCATATTCTAGTTCCTTCGATTTTCTTACTACTTTTTCTATTATTCCATGTTCGTTAATAATAATTGCTCCTTTTTGAATTACTTCTAGTTCTTCTCCATACAGAATCTGGGAATTTTTAATGATGGTTTTTTTCAATTCGATTCAAAAACATTTAATGTTTTACCACTTTTCCTGTACTCTCTTATCTGATCTAGTGACTTTGTAGCATACTTGGCGGCTGTCCTAGCATTATTACCATTACCAATACCACAGTTTAGCTTTATCCCTGATGATTTGATTAGTTGATCGATTGTTGAGGTAATTTTGTTGATATCAAGACCGGACCTGGCAACCACCATAAAGTTGTCTCCTCCTAAAAAGAAAGTCAAGCTTTCTTCCTTTAAGAACAGATCTGAAATTTTCAAATGGAGCTTTAATAAAAGATTTGTAATTTCGTATGTGGAAAGATTTTTGATCAAAGCGGTAGAACTATCTACATCAATATGTATTATTTTCAGGTTTTTCTCAGGTAATTGTAAATTTGATATATTCCTTTCTTGGAGTTGTAAATGCTCTTGCTCAAGTGCAAAAATGTTCTCAAATACTTGATTTTTTTTATCCTTTTTAATTTTTGATATTTTTTTATCAGATTCTAACGGTGTTTTTCCAATTCCTATGGTCATTGAAATTTCAATTTCGCTGTTCTTCTTTGAAATTTTGTCATGAATTTCCTTGTGATCTGGTAACGAAATTTGATTCGTAACTGCAACAAACTCATCGAATCGATTGGAAAATACTAGACCATTCTTTGTTGAAAAGTATTTTTGTAGATCTGCATACATAAATGCCTGCAGCATTTGCAACTGGTGTTCTCTGTCGCTTCCTAATTTTAGAGTCCACTTACCATAACCTTCTAATTTTATAACTGTTATCTGACATGTCAACTTAATCTACTACTTTTACCACTACAGTTGTTCTTGGTCTCTTATTTTTTTATTTTGGTATTTCTTATTTCCCGTAGTCTTTTTGTCATGACTAGTGCCGTATTGATAGCATGTTGTGTTACAGGTATTATCCTGGCCTCGGCCTGCTCAAACGTCATGTCTGGTCCAGTTATACCTAAAGATATTGGTTTCCTATATTTTAGAGAAAGTTCATTAATTGATTTGGCAGTAACTCTTGCTATCAATCTGTCATGACTAGTTTCTCCTTTTATTATAGCTCCTAGCGTAACCACAGCATCAACATTCTTTTTCTTTAGCAATTCTTCTATCATGATTGGCATGTCAAACACACCTGGGACAAAACAAACAAAAGATATTTTTAAATCTGTATGATTATTTGCAAATCTCTTTGCTTCATCAAGCATTGGGATTGTTATCTCGCTGTTAAATTCGGAGACTACAATCCCTATTCTAACCTCCATTACTAATTTCCATATGATTTGGCATATGTTATTAGTTCTTTTGCTTCTAATATTACGAGATTGTTCTCTTTGGCATATTCGACTGCATCTTTGTATGAAAGGGCCTTGTAATTATATGGATCTAACATTTCACATATGGTCGTTACATTTGTCATGTTTGCTATTTTTGTGAGAAAAATTGACATCTCTGTATGACCCTTTCTTTCATTCAATAATTCTTTAGATGCAATAAGTATTGGTACATGTCCCGGAGCCCTGAAACTCTTTTGAAATTTTTCGAGAATTGCTTTTTGAGCATTTAGTTCTATACTTTTGGCCAATTCTGAACAAATATTTGCTAACGATGAAATAGTTAGCGCCCGATCATTGTCTGTAATACCAGTATAAGTATCGACATGATTGAGTGATATTGAAAAGGAAGGTTTATCCCCATATGGAGAACTATTCTGATTTATTAGGGATATCGTCTTATTTGCTGTTCCAAAAATATTCAACACGTCATAGATGAATGGTAATCCTAATTTATTGGATATTTCTTTTGATATTGCCGTACAAATTAATCCTCCGGCATCCTTTCGCATTGTGGCGATATGCCTCGGAGCTACATGTTGTGAAGAAATTACCATATCAACTTCATCTTCACGATTATCATCATCATGAATCAGAACAAAATTTCCTTCTCTCAGGGAGGTTACTGCCTCGAATATTTTGGTCAATTGATTTTACTTGTTCATTAAAGTTAATATATCTTACTATTTTTCTTGTTATTACCAGAATATTGGTAGATCTTTGTTAGATATCGTGCTAATATATCTATCTCGATATTTACACTGTCATCAATTTTCTTCAATCCTAAAGTTGTATTCTTAAGGGTATGTGGTATTAACGCTATTTCAACTATGCTATTTTTAACATCAACAACTGTGAGGCTTACTCCATCAATTGCTATAGATCCTTTTTTGACTATGAATGGTAAAAGTTCCTTACTGGGGATTTTCACTTTTAACTTACTTCCTTTATCACCTTTTTCGATCCTTTTGATTATGCCTGTACCATCTACATGCCCTAATACGAAATGACCTTCTATCCTGCCGCCCACTCTAAGGCTTCTTTCAATATTGACCCTATCTCCTTTTTTCAAATCTTTAAAATTTGTCTTGTTCATTGTCTCATCAATGACTTGAAACGTAGCTTTGGTTCCATCCAACTTGGCGACGGTTAAACAAACTCCACTAACAGATACACTATCTCCTATTTTGATGCCTTTTGATTTGTAGAGTCGTATTGTGATTTCTGTATGATGGTTGCCTTTGCTTTTTGTCTCTGTCTTGGAGGGGTCGGTTTTCTTTATAGCTGATTCGCGTATATCTTCTATTACCGCCAAATATTCAGTAATTCCTGTAAACACAAGTACAAAGATACGAAAATATAATTTGAATATTTTTAAATTATTATATTGTATTTTCTTTAATGGATTCTAGAATCCTTTTTGCTTGTTTATAGTGAACTGCGTCAATCATTTTTCCTTCTAATTTTACTGCACCTGTAGCTAGGTTCTTTTGTGCGTTATCTAATGCTTCTACAACTTTTTTTGCCCATTCTATTTCCTGTTTGGATGGACTAAATACTCTGTGAACATGATCAATTTGAGATGGATGGATAATACACTTGCCATTATATCCATAGTTTTTTCCTAACTTTAGATCATTAATTAACCCATTTGTGTCGTTGATGTCTTGCCATATGCAATCAATAGAATCAACACCGGCCGCTCTTGCATCCACAGGTACTTTACTACGTCCGTAAACATAACTACCTTGTATATCGTTGTAATAACTGTCGATTTTCATATCGTGAAGGAAATCGAAAATTCCAAAAACCACCGAAGAGATTCTCTCATTACACCTTGCTATTTCAAATGTATTGACCACACCTAACGCTGACTCAATTGAGGGCATAATCCTTAAATGTCCTTTTGGAATATTTCTTTCAGCTTCTAGTCTGTCTATCAGATCTGAAATTTCTGATACTTGTGATGCTTCATTTACTTTTGGTATAACTATTGCATCTATTCCTTTAATTACAATTTTTTCCAAATCTGCTGGTATCTGCTTTGAATCGGGAGAATTGGTTCTTACGGCTATAATTCTTTCATTATTTATTTCCATATTATTACTATTCAATTCACTAATTTTTGTCGCGATTAATTTTCTAGCTACATCTTTTTCTCCTAGTGGGACAGAATCCTCTAGGTCATAGCAGATAATATCTGAATTAATGCCTTTGGATTTTTCTAAAAATCTTTGGTTATTTCCTGGAATAAAAATTAAACTTCTTGAGCTTCCCACTATGCTAATACTGATAATAATATAAAAAATTAAAGTTTTTGGGGATTAGTAATTATCTTTCCTATCTGTTCAGCACCGGCCATCATCACATGACCTTCAACCATATTGGAAAAGGGCAATGATGTGTGAATGACTGGTTTTATTTTTCCCTTGCTTGTCCAATAAATTACTTGTTCTAATTCTGCTTTGGTTCCCTGTGTTGAGCCCAATAGATTAGTTCCCTTAAAGAACAAATACCTCAAATCGATGGTTGAATCATACCCAGTTGTGGCTCCTGTTGCTACGAGGGTACCGCCCATCTTTAGTAAGCCTACCTCTTGCGGAAATACGTTCTTTCCAATGTGTTCAAATACGACGTCGACGCCTTCTTTCTTTGTGATCTCTCTTACCTTTTTGTACCAGTCAGCTTCCCTGTGATTTACTACATGATCCGCGCCCAATTCTAAACATTTATCCATTTTTTGCTGATTTCCAGCTGTTGCAATTACATTACAATTGTATAATTTTGCAATTTGAATCCCTACCATTCCTACTCCGCTTGTTCCTCCCATTATCAAAACGGTTTGACCTGGAATAATTTTAGCACGTCCAACCAGCATATGCCAGGATGTCATGCCTACCATAGACACCGCGGCCGCATCATCAAATGAAACATTATCTGGCAATTTTGCAACATTAACTTCCGGAAGATGTGTATATTGTGCAAATCCACCCCATAAGGGACCTGTCTGAAATCCCCAAATTTGTCTTTCTTTGCAATCATATTCTCTGCCTGATGTGCACTGATCGCACACCCTGCAACTCATGTTAGAGTGAGATACAACTCTATCTCCCACTTTAAATTTGGTCACATCTTGACCAATCTCTACCACTGTTCCTGCAACATCACTTCCAGATATATGGGGAAGTGGAGTCTTAACTGGCTCTCCCCAAATTGCCCATAAATCATTATAATTGTATGCTGAAGATTCAACTTTAATCAAAACTTCATTAGGTCTTATTTTTGGGACATCAATGTCTTCAATTTTCACTACTTTGGTTGGATCTTTGTTATACTCTCTAAATACAGCTGCTTTCATGGGAGGATGATGTTTTAAAAGCTTAATATAGTTAACTCAAAAATGAAGATTACTTTTTATGATTTTGAATTTGAAAGAAAGATAATTTTGAGGTTATCTTCTGTTAATCTTAAACTCTCTCTTTGGTTGTTGTAAAGTCAACAGTATTTGTTTTAACTCGTTATCGGTGAGGGCTCTATTTAGCCGTCCTGTAGTAGCTGCATTAATTAGATAATTTTCGACTGCTGCAGCAAGTTCTGGTTTTACCATTTTTATATTTGTAAGTCTCTGTCTTGCCTCCGAATCTAACAACATTGCTAGTGCTCTTTGCTTCATTGCCTCTGCTTCGGCCTGTTGTCTTTTGATTTCATCATCTGAGGGTTGATGAGATTGAGGTAGACCTGACATGTTTATACTCCCTTATGCATATCGTTCTAAATTCTTGTCCATCTTTGATATTTCTTTGAAAATTTCAGTGGCTAGTCTGTCTAGTCTTTTCATCCCTTCGTTTGATATAACTCTGCCTTTTGCTTTCTTCTCAACATATCCAGATAATTCTAATTGTTGCAATGCCTTTCTAATTATTGCACCACCGGCATCTTTATGGTGATCCAAATTATATCCTATTCTTTTCCTTCCTCCATAGTAACTTTTTAAATCTGATATTCCAATAGGGCCATGTAAATATACCTTTCTTGCTAGCGAAGCACATCTTGTATACCACCAGTCTCTATTTTGCGGAACTTTTTCTACATGTGGACCAGTTTTTACATAGCTGGCCCATTCTGGAGGGTTTATTTTCTTATCTTTTTTTAACTGCTCCGTTAATTTTGATATCAATTCGTTTGCTGGAACATCAAATACCTTAGCCATTTACTATTACATGATGAATTCTACAATTTTCCCTTATAATCCTTCTTCTTTATGTTCTCATTTACTTTGATATAAATAAAGTCACTATTGCTGGATGGTTTGTTGTTTTTCGTCTTGATTTAGCTTAACTTACGTTTATTTTAGAATGGTTTTTTCAATTCAATTATGAGATATTTTTTCTATCACTTTTCTATATGTATGATTACAATATTTGCATGTAATTCTAAGAGCTTTTGTATTCGACCTGCCAATTCTTATTCTTGAATCTTTACCTGGTACGATATACCTTTTACAATTCTTACAAAAGAGGATTTTGTATTCAAAAGGGATTTTTAATTTGTATTTTGATATGATCTTCCTTGCTATTTTGATATGATCCAATGCAAATTCATCGCTGGAATAAAGTGCGGTATCTATCAAATTTTTCACCCGTTGAAAGGCTATTTGTTTAGCGATGCTCTTTTTCATTAACTATTATTTTACATACATGAGCTCCACAATCTATATATATCTTTAAATAATTTCCAACTCTCCTACTTTTGTAATATTTGCTAAGTCTGATAATTGCCGATGCTTCGATCGAAACTATTCCTCTTAATTTATATAAACATCATTCACTTAAAAAAATGCGCCGTTTTAATAAAGGACCTACAGATATTCTGTTGGATAGATCCTTTCATCATTTTGCTATGGTTTCTTCAGGGATGGCAGACCTTCATAAAAGAGGACGACCTGATATCCTTCACATTGCATTAGTAAATGCACTGGCCACTCCACTATATCGTAAAAATATGCTGAAGGTTTTTATTCACACTATTGATAATAACGTTATTCTGGTAGGGGATGATGTTAGAATTCCAAAATCATACATGCGATTCGAGGGATTAATGCTTAATCTTCTTAAGAATAAGAAAATAGTCTCAGATGACGGAAAAATATTGCTAGAAATGACATCTGAAATGAATATTGGATATCTGATAAAAGAAGTCATAAAATCTGATTCTGTAGTAGGATTTTCAACCACCGGTAATTATAGAAATCTTGAATCGATTACCATGGATCTTTCTCAGTTTACCAATCCATGCGTTATCATAGGAGGATTTCCAAAAGGCTATTTTTCTAAAAGCGTAGATGTGTATTTTGATAAGAAATATTCTATCTCCGACATGGGATTAGAGTCCCATGTAGTAATTTCGAGACTATTATATGAGTATGAAAAAAAGGTTTTGGGTTAAAAAATTATCTTAACGTGCCCTTCGCGCTGCTGATGCTAACGCATAAACTAGACCAATTCCTAAACCAACTGCTAACGGTATCCATACCCCAAAAGCTTCAGGTTCTAATACAATTTGTAAGAACGACATCATTAGGGGGTAATAGACCATGCATCTATATAAGCTTTGTATTGAATTATTTCTATCCTTATTAAGAGATTATACAATAAATACAACTCACCATCTAATATTTTATTATCTTGAACAGGTAATTTCACATTTTTTTTACCACAAAACTTTTGTCAATTTCAGCAAATTAATATATTTAATTTAAATTACCCTAAATAGCAAATTTTGTGTATGAAGATGCAGAAGGAGCTGCGCAAATTTTGCCCAAAATGTAAGACTCATACAATTCAAGCTGTTTCCACATATAAGAAGGGCAAAGATAGAAAAGGTGCTCAAGGTGCCAGACGTCACGCTGAGGATAAAAAGGGATATGGTGGTCAAAAATTTCCAGAATTAAAAAGGACTGCTAAGACTACCAAAAAGGTAACTCTAAGATACACATGTAAAGCATGTCAAAGAAAGACGATGAAACAAGGAATGCGTATTAGAAAATTAGAAATTCAAGCTTAACGAAAATAAATGGAACGAATCTAGTGGTGATTTAAGATGAAAAAACATAATATAATGATTCCAAAACCCCGTAGTAACTTTGTAAAAGTTGAATGTGAATCTTGCAAGAACGTTAAAGTGTTGTATACTTATAGTACAAAGACAATTTTATGTCCATCATGCAATTCAGAACTCCTTATAAATACTGGTGGGCAAGCAAAAATAATTGGCAAGATACTAGAAACATTAGATTAATCTGTTTCTGGTTTTTTCAATTCATAGTTTCTAGAAAAATACTCTTTGACTTTAGAGAGGTCATCAATAGTGTTGACATTAAAAGCAAGTTCAGGATCATTAAAAATGATGGATTCCTCTTCTATTTTAGAACTCGTAATTTTTGTAACTTTGCTACTAAAGAGTGCTAGACTTGCTACTGCTATTCCTGTATGGCAATAGTCCTTATTGTCTATACTTACAGCATAAGGTGTAGGAAGAAGCCCATATTCTATAATTATGTTTTTATCTATGACTAACGAAATTAATGGCGTTTGCTGTTTTAATTCCGCGATATTTTCAACAGTTTTTGTAGAAATCAGAGGCAAGTCAATTGGCAAAAACAATATCTTTGAACACTCAAAAATTCCATCTTGAGTCTTGATTCTTTTTAAAATATTATCATTTCGAGTATAACGTTTTTCTTGTTCTTTTGTGTAGGATTTATTTATAAAATAATGTATTAAATTGGCAAAATCTTTTGAATAACCTTTACCTTGTGTTCTTAAAACCGTTATTCTATCAGAATAATTGTATTTGATAAAATCTTCAGTTTCTTTTGTGTTACTACTTACAGCAGCAAAAATTTTAAACGGTTTCTTTGAGTTTAATATTGCATCTATGGTATACTCAATTAGTGGCTTGTTATTTATTGGTATGAGGGGTTTTTCTATCTTTTTTCCCAAGGTATTGGAAGAAGTATTTATTCGACTACCTTTGCCTCCGCACATGAGGACACAAACATTCTTATAATTTACTACCAACTTTCTCCCGTGCCTTCTACCTAGCAAACTCCATATTTTTGACTGTTTTCTAGTGAATGATTGCATTATTAATATTAAGTTTATTACTTTTTGATAATGAATTACATTTCTTATCTATCAACTTTGCATTAAGGGATAATGCTATATCTTGAATAAACATTTAACAAGAAATTATATCTAGAAAGAAACTCCTTAACAATTTTTAAAGCGTACTGCCGTTGTGGTTCATGTCACATTATTGATGATACAATAAAGAACTAAGATACAGAAATCAATGAGACCAATCTTACAATTTCATTTGTAGCCCCCATAACATCTCCTGAGGTTCCTCCAAAGTTCCTATTTGAGATATAGATGATAATAAAACAACAAATTATACCAAGTACTAGCATTTGAATTCCCATACTGATGTATGAATGCGAGATGACTAGAACAAGAAAAATCGTAATACCTGTAGCTACAATTATCTTTTTTTT
Organism: Candidatus Nitrosocosmicus franklandus; assembly: GCF_900696045.1. Taxonomy (GTDB): domain Archaea; phylum Thermoproteota; class Nitrososphaeria; order Nitrososphaerales; family Nitrososphaeraceae; genus Nitrosocosmicus; species Nitrosocosmicus franklandus_A. Next base: position 909,402 of record NZ_LR216287.1, on the reverse strand, counting down.
CGATTTCATTTTCTTTGTAAATTGAGAGCTATATCCCTCCCATGCAGAGTCGCTAGAAAAAGCTTGTAATACCATAACATATTTCGCAACTATCTCTGAGACTATTATCGCTATCAGTAATCTATCAATACCTGAAATTGAAGAAATGGCCAAAGTCATTCCAAGCATATAGGTCGCTATTGCAACTGCACCAGCTGAGCCTATTGTAGGATCGTGCATTACTTTGTACTTTTTTTCCTTGCTTCCTTTGGCCATTATTCCATCAGCAAAATCCCCAAGCGCATCGGTATGATGTATTCCTGTCAATATCGTCAGGAAAATGGTGATTATAAATGCTGCAATATACTGATTGAAAAAATATATCGAAGCTAATACGATCGGTATGGTTAAAAATCCAATAACTAATCCTACTAATGGGAACAAAAACATATTTTTTGAAATGTTTTCTACTTCAAAATGCTGGGATGATCGCCATACAGGTAATATAGTTAAAAATGCAATTATACCTAAGAGGTTTCTAAAAACCAAAAAATACATTCCACCATCCTAGATAATTAAGGATTACTGTAATAGGAATCACAAAGCCTATTACACATATAGCAGCCGCAATTTTTGTGATTTTCAAAGATATCTTGCATCTTTGGATAGAGAGTTCTTCGTTCATGTCCCCTAGTTTGTAATGATTAGTTTTTTCTAATTGGATATTCAATCCACCTGCCATTATGGCCATAGGAATACCTGCATTGAAACTTTCAACCTTGTTTCTGTCTCTTTTCAAAATCATTACTGCATTCTTCCAATCTTTTCTACAGATTATAATGGCAGGAATTAAGAACGCTGGAGAAATTCTTGCTGGAACAAAATTCATTATAGTATCTAATTTGGCTGCCATCCATCCATAATGCATGTAATATTCCTCTTTGTATGCAATCATAGAATCAAGTGTATTTGAGGTTCTATAGGCCATTGCTCCAGCAGTGTTCAAGAATCCGTAATAGAACAATGGAGAAAGTACGCCATCCACGAAGCTTTCTGCAACACATTCTATACACGCTGAGAGTATTTTTGATTCTGATAGGGTACTAGTTTCTCGGCTAACAATTTTTGCCAATTTTTTTCTAGCCATATCTAAATTATGGTTATCTAGTTCAGTGATAACGTCATTGATGTGAATATCCATAGCCCTTATTGAAAATGAGGCCTTCAATATTATAGAAGAGAGTATGATGAATATGACTGTACCTAAAATATGGAATGATTGTACACTAATCAAATAAACTATTAAACCCACCATGCTGGGTAGTCCTATCGCTAGTATCGAACCCATAAATTTTTCAAAATTTTCTCCCTTTTTGTGAGAAATGTTTTTTGTAAATTTTGTAACCGTGTCTATAATCTTGCCTATTTGGACGACAGGATGTATTTTATTTGGCGGTTCGCCTATAAAACCATCTATTAAAAATGCAATTAACAAGGTGAGTATGATCTCATCAATTAACTCAATTGTCATGTCGTATAGTGTCCCTTTTCATTGGATGATTTTTTCCATTATGTATCTAAAATTAATTGAACTTTCTACCAGGTTCGAAAATCTATCAATTTCCAATTCTGCTGAAGCCTGATCGAAAGAAAACCGATCTATATTATGTCCTGTAGTAATATTTCGATTTGTGTTTCTCTTTAAGCCAAAGGCGAGTTGTCGACTTTTCTTATCCTGCGCGCATTTATTGCTGCTGCTGCTATCTAGAGAGTCCTCTTCAGGAATATTATGATTAATTTTAGGAATAATGCCCAATACGGGTTTTTTAACTTTGTATTCTATTTTTCTTATAGCTGGCCATAATATCTTATTGTCCCCACGAAACTTGTTTATTATTATGCCCTTTACCAAATTTTGATGGGTAGGTTTCAGCAAAAACATGGTTCCTAAAATACTTGCAAAACAGCCACCCCTTTCGATATCTGAAACTAAAATTACTGGCGAGTTGACTTTTCTAGCAAAAAGCATGTTTGAAATGTCATATTTTTGAATGTTTATTTCAGCAGGAGAGCCAGCACCTTCTAATATAATTATATCGTGCATTTCTTGCAATTCTTTGAATGCATTCAATGCTGATTTGAACCCTGTTTTAAGAACAAAATCTGAATAATATTCTTGTGCTTTCATTTTGCAGAAAAATTTTCCATTTAAGTAGACTCTGCTCTCGTTATTTCCTATTGGCTGCAACAAAATAGGATTCATATTAGGATCAGGATGTGTCCTGCAAGCCAAAGACTGGATAGCCTGGGCCCTTGCTATTACTTTATTTGAATCTCTAATTTTATAAATATATGACGACATGTTCTGTGATTTAAAAGGAGCTACTTTGAATCCTTTCTTTGTCAGAATTCTACATAAAGCAGTAACGATTACACTTTTTCCTACACCTGACGAAGTACCCTGGATCATCAACAATTTAGACCTCATAATGCCGCCTCCAAAGATCTTACTAAAGTATCGTTCTCTTTTCTAGTCTTTATAGCCACTCTAATGAATTTGTCATTCAAGCCAGTAAAATCCTTACAATCCCTTACAAGAATTTTACTTTCTCTAAGCAATTTATCTCTCAGTGCAGTTGAGTTAATTTTAGAATCCAGTATTTTGATCATAAAAAAATTGGTGTCTGTCGGAATCGCTCTAATTTTTGCATTTTTACTATACAAACTAAATAATCTGGTTCTTTCAGAATTATTGTTTGATATGACTGATTTCAAATGTTTCTTATCTTTCAAGGCCTCTATACCTGCTATTTGTGCAAGCCCATTGACATTCCAGCTGATTAAATGTTGAGATAATTTATCTATATTAGCCTTAGTAGATATTGCATAACCTATTCTCAAACCCGCCAGTCCAAATGTTTTGGTAAGGGATCTTAAGATCGTTAGATTTTCGTATTCTTTTACTAAATCGACAAAATGATTATTCGAACTTTTCTTTTTAGAATCTACAAATTCAATAAATGATTCATCTAAAAGAATTTTAATTTTCTTGTCTATTTTTTCAATGATTTCTGTTACTTCTCTCTCGTAGAACTTCCCGGTGGGATTGTTAGGATTACACAAAAATAATGAAGAAATCTCATTTTCAGGATTGTTTGCAGTTCTAATGATGGAATCTGAGTCTATTATAAAGTTATCTTCTCTTAAGTAGGAATAGTGAATGGCTGCAGATACTTTGTTCCTACTAGCTAATTCGTACTCACAAAAGGTGGGAACAGGAATAAGAGCTTTATTTCTTACAAATGTATAGGCAAAATAATGGATCAGTTCTGTAGCTCCATTGCCGATTATCAGGTTGTGGTTAATATCGAAATCTTTCTCAGATCCAATGTAGTCTAGGATCTTTTTCTTCAAGTCGATACATTTAGGATCAGGATAGTTATATGCCAGAGCAATGTTATTTCTTAATTTTGATAGAACCTTGCTTGATATTCCAAATGGGTTTAGGTTAGAACTAAAATCTATTTGAATTCGGTTCTTGGGCCAATTTACCGAGTAGAATCCACCATGTCGACAATCATGAAAATTTGAATAAAATATGTTTTCTTTATTGTTCATTTTAACCCGAAAGTGCCAAACACATCAATAATTTTAATTTCAAAACCTATTTAAAAAGGATTATTAATTGTTCTATTTCATATCCCTTCTATATGCTGAAAGTTGCGTTAATCGGTTCGACTGGTGCTGTTGGCCAGGAATTCGTAGTTGCACTGAATAAACATCCTTGGTTTGACCTTACCCATATCGTTTCTTCTGAGAGATCTGCTGGTAAGAAATACATTGATGCAATACGAGACCCTCAATCGGGCATACTTAAATGGCACAACAGAGAACAAGTGCCAGAATATGTTAGAGATAAAATCGTTTCAAAAATCGATGATATTGATCCGAAAAATTTTGATTTAATATTTACTGCTCTTGAATCAGACGATGCACAAGTGATTGAACCTAAATTAGCTCAACATGTTCCTGTAATAAGTACTGCCGCTGCATTTAGGTATGAAAATGATGTACCTATATTGATTCCTGGAATTAATGACGATCATGCTGACCTTCTAAAAAAACAGCAAAAAGAACGACAATGGAAGGGATTTATTGCCCCATTACCTAATTGTACCACTACCGGATTAGCTATTACATTGAAACCCATTATTGATAGTTTCGGCGTCAAGAATGTTTTTATGACCTCAATGCAGGCACTTTCTGGTGCTGGGAGATCTCCAGGTGTAATAGCTTTGGATATTTTAGATAATGTCATACCTTACATTCCAAAAGAGGAAGAAAAGGTACAGATAGAGACGAAAAAAATCCTAGGCAAATATGATCATTCTTCCCAAGAAATTTCTGTCAATGACATCAAGGTTAGCTGTACTTGTACAAGGGTTCCAGTCTCTGATGGACATACAGAAGTAGTTTTCGTTGAGACTAATGAAAACACAGATCCATCTTCAGTGAAGCAGAAGATGATCGAATTTTCTGATAAAGTTTCTATAAAGAATTTACCTACTGCTCCCAGAGATTATATAGTAGTTAGTGATGATCCGACAAGACCCCAACCCCGTGTAGACAGAGAAATAAACAACGGAATGACCACCGTAGTGGGAAGACTTAGAAAAGATTCCGTGTTTGAAAACGGGATAAAATATGTACTCTTGACCCACAATGAAAAAATGGGTTCCGCAAAGGGTGCCGTCTTGCTCGCTGAATTGCTTAAAACTAAAAAAATTATATAATTTTTTTTAAAATTTAAAAATCTTTATACAAAAGATAAAAATTATACATTTATTAACCACCAAAAATTAGTATCTTTTGAAAATTATGGGCAGAATCGACGATCTTGATCTAAAGATATTGAGTGAGCTGTCAAAAGATGCTAGCATATCTGTACCCAATCTTTCAAAAAAAATCAATATCAATTCTTCTGTAGTTTATAGTAGAATCAAACGCTTAGTAAAAAGAGGATTAATTAAAAAATTCACAATAATAATCAACGATGAGGCCTTGGGTTTTAATGTTAAGGCCCTAACAGGGATCACCATGGATTCTAAATTACGCGACAATGTATTAACCGAATTGTTCAAGATTCCTGAAGTTAGAGAGGTTGCAGAGGTCACAGGAAGATTTGATGTATTGGTAACAATGACTGCTAGATCACTCGATGAGATGCATCAAATAATATCAGAAAAAGTTGGTCGAATTGAAGGAATTCAGAAAACCGAGACCTTTATTGAAATGAGGAAAACTTCAAGAGAAGTAATATCTAATTCTGAGACCAAATAGTTTAGTTAGTTCTCTCAAGATATAAATAACTATTTTAATTATAAGATAATGGTAGGTTATTAGATCCTTTGGGTTTACAGATGAAGACAGTAGGTAACCAAGTTAAAAATTATTATGAACTGACTAAGCCAAAGATTTGGTATCTACTCGTTTTCACAGCTATAGGTGCAGCAGTCTCAGCATCATGGCTTTTTGACGTTGAGGTCAGTTGGCTAACTTGGACTTTACTATTTGTAGCTATTGCTGCAGGTTCTGCTGCAGCAGATACGCTTACTGGATATAATGATAGGGATATAGATGCCATAATGGAGAGAACTAAGGGACGTCCTATCCCTTCTGGAAGAATCTCTCCAAAAAATGCATTAATTTTTGGACTTGTGTTAGCCGGCATTTCACTTGTTTGTTCGTGGTTCATTAATATCTGGGCATTTGCCCTTATGGCTTTTGGATTATTTGATAATATCATCGTTTATAGTAAATGGTTAAAGCGAACAAGCCAATGGAATATCATCCTTGGCGGCTTCTCTGGAGGGGCTCCTGCGTTAATAGGGTATATAGCAGTAACATTCCAACACGTAGAAATTGGATTTGTAATGGCTGGATTGGTATTTTTCTGGATCCCAACTCACATTTGGAGTTTGGCTTTACATGTAAAAGAAGATTACAAAAAAGCTAATGTTCCTATGTTGCCGGTTGTATCAAGTGAATCTAAATCCGTACGCATAATAGCATTAACAACCCTAATGATGGTGATATTTAGCATATTACCATTCTTTTTTAATCAATTTGGTTTGATATATCTTTTGACAGCATCTATATCTGGAATCATCATGATATTCTTGTCTATTTGGTTATTGATGAAACCAAGCGAGAAAACATCCTGGTTAGTATTTAAATTTAGTAGTCCCTATCTAGCGGCTCTATTTATCGCCTTTATGGTAGATGCATTTTTTCATTAAATAACTTGATGTTCAAACTATTGAATATTTTGATAAGATTCAGAATATAATACAAGACTTAATTCGCTAGTAGTGGTGGTAGTAGTGGTAGCAGTATTGGTGATAATGGCTGCCCAATCTCGGGAGGCTAGTCTATAGAAAATGTATTCGTTGACATTGACCAGTTGCCAATATGCCTTATCATCTCTATTTCTTTTTTCATGATGTTAAATTCTAGAGCGTCTAGCTTTAATTATGTTGAATGGCAATCTTGGTTTGTTCAAATACTACTACTGCTAATACTATTGTTGCTGTATTAATACAATTGCTAGTCAACAGAAGCACCTGTTAAGATTATTTTGCTATTTACCATCTTGCTACTGAGAAATTCACTTTTAGAATTAATTAGGATTTGGGTTTTTCAAGTTGTCTAGTCTTTTTACCTTTTGATAAAATCTTTCTTTGAATCTGGGAATATTGATGATGAATCTCTCATGTCTGCCTTCACCGATTAATTCCAATCTATCTTCTGCAGATACCTTGAATAATATTCTCCTAGCATCAGTTTCAATCACTTCTGCCTTCAATAGTATTTCAGCTCCAACCGGGGTAGCAGCTATGTGTTTAACGTCAACTATTGTTCCAACAGAGTCCCAGTCTGGTTTAGATTTAAGAAACTGCTCTTTTAGAAGTAGCCTACAAGTCTCTTCCATTTCTGAAATCATTGATGGTGTTGAAAACACATTTTCTCCCTCCCACAGAAAACTTGTTGTTTGGTTGTGTTCTACTTTTATCCTTCTGTCGTATTTGGCCCCTTTTTTGATGTCAAATTTCATATTAAATATTTTATTTGCTGTGATAAATCTATTTTTAATTTCTGATCCCTAATGTTGTAATGATTAATTTGTGAAACCTATAAAAGGGGCTTATTAAAAAATTGTACCATTCTACTAAGGTGATATGAGAGAGTATGGCTTCAATTCAACAAACAGCTGGTGGTATGCCAGTATTAATATTAAAAGAAGGAACAAAAGAAAGTAAAGGAAGAGACGCACAAAAAAATAATATTACAGCGGCAAAACTGGTGGCTGAGATAGTTAGATCAAGTCTTGGCCCTAGAGGAATGGATAAGATGCTGGTCGATTCACTAGGTGATGTCACAATTACAAACGACGGGGCAACAATTTTGAAAGAAATTGATGTACAACATCCAGCAGCCAAAATTATGGTGGAAGTTGCAAAGTCTGTTGATAATGAGGTTGGTGATGGAACTACTTCCTCTGTAATATTTGCTGGAGCGTTATTGGAAAAGGCTGAGGAGCTAATAGGAAAAGATGTTCATCCATCCGCAATTGTTGATGGCTTTACTGCAGCTTCAGAGCAGGCGTTAGTTGTACTGAATAAAATAGCTTTAAAAGTTAATGTTAATGATAAGGATCTTTTGAATAAGATTGCAAGGACGAGTATGGATTCTAAGTTAGTATCAGACGATAGCCCCGTTTTAAGCGATATCGTAGTGAATGCTGCTAAACAGGTTGCCGAAAAAAGTTCCAATGGGGACAGTTTACGTATTGATTTGGATAATATTAAAGTTGAAAAGAAGGCTGGCGCATCCATTCGCGATACTACCCTGATTCAAGGTATTGTATTGGATAAGGAAATAGTACATGCAGGAATGCCGAAGAGAATTGAAGATGCTAAAATTGCATTAATAAATTCTGCTCTTGAAATTGAAAAAACAGAAATGAGTGCAGAAATTCGAATTAGCGAACCCCAGCAAATGCAAATGTTTCTAGAAGAGGAAAACCGAATGCTTAAAGGCATGGTTGATAAGATCCAATCAATCGGAGCTAATGTTTTATTATGCCAAAAAGGAATTGATGATGTTGCTCAACACTACTTAGCAAAAGCTGGGATTTTGGCTGTAAGACGAGTAAAAGAAAGTGATATGTTTAAACTGTCAAAGGCAACTGGTGCACGTCTGGTAAATAACCTGGATGATTTAACTGAACAAGATTTAGGAAGTGCTAATCTGGTCGAGGAAAGAAAGGTTGAAACTGACAAATGGGTGTTTATTGAAGGCTGTAAGAATCCCAAGGCTGTAACCATATTAATTCGTGGCGGTTCTCAGAGAGTCGTCGACGAAGCCGACAGATCTATGCATGACTCCCTTATGGTTATGAAAGATGTCTTAGAAAAACCATCGATTGTAGCAGGTGGTGGTTCACCTGAAGCTTATATAGCAAATGAAATTAGACAATGGTCTAGCAGCCTAGAAGGACGTGCTCAACTAGCTGCAGAGAAATTTGCAGAAGCTTTGGAAGTCATTCCATTGACTTTGGCTGAAAACGCTGGAATGGATCCAATTGATACTATGGCTGAACTCAAGGCTAAGCAATCAAAAGGTTCTAAGTGGATTGGTATTAATGTTAGAACAACATCTGTATCTGACATTTATAAGAATAATATACTCGAGCCAACTGCAATTAAAGAACAAATCATTAAATCTGCAACTGAAACAGCCTGCATGCTCCTAAGAATTGATGACGTGATTGCAGCCTCAAAGTCCAAGGCTCCGTCTGGTCCACCTGGCGGCATGGGCGGCATGGGCGGCATGGGCGGCATGGGCGGCATGGGCGGCATGGGCGGCATGGATATGGACTAACCAGCCAGGCTTGGCACTGCCAGTTAACCATCCGTCCACCCGTAACAACCCTTTATTTAACCAATCAGGTTTTTGTTTATTTTTCATTTATTTTGGTTGAGAACTGACTTTTGATCGATTTTGATTTTCATGATAAATGATGAATTTTTTTACGTTTTTGAACATGCACGGTAAAACTATAGACCTTTAAACAATTTATTCACTTTTAGTATGACAAATTATTGATTGGATATTTTACTCCTTTCCGAAGCTATTGTGATACTCCAATCTGAAAATTTAACTCCAAATGACAACAACTCTAGCTTCAACTTACATCTGCAAATTTCGCCACGTTTTTATCTGATGTCTATCAATCAATGAATATAGCATATAGATTAGTTAAGGTCGGGTTGAACATGATTCTGTTAAACCAAGATATATTGATCGACAAGAGAAAAAGATATCCATGGATCTTTAAGTAAAGTAAGGAAAAATCAAAATGATGGACTCTATTTCTTCGACTGCTCGTATTGTAGAACTTTCAGAGATTAAACAAGTTCTAAAAAATCTGTTGCCTCAACTCGAGGCTATTAAAAAAAACCATAAACGACCGAAGGTTGCGGTTATGCCAGATTTTTTTGTTGACAGGAAAATTGAAGTTGCAGATTACTCAAAATTCATCAACGGTATTCAGAAAAAAATTAATGCAGGGGGAGGAAGTTTAAGAGGGTATTCTAGCATTGATATTAAAGGGGGGAATGCAGTAAACGTGGCATACTGTCTTGCAAAGCTTGGTTTTTGCATCGATCTTTATACAGTGGCAGACGAGATTGGTAATTGCATTTTACATTCTCTATTTGCCCCTTTTAAGAAACATGTCAATTTGTACGTCAAGAGAGGAAAACATGGTCTTTCAACAATATTTGAATTTTCAAACCCTCAAACTACTCGTACTCCTTCAAATGTGATGGTTAGTGATGTAGGTGACAACGATAATTTTGGACCAGAAATGTTCAAACATGAAAATCGTACCTCATCATTGAACTCTTCTGACGCTGTGATGATAACTAATTGGGCCTCTAATTTGAGGGGAACTGACTTGTTGCAAACTGTTTTTTCAAATTCTCCACATTCAGTTCATATTATTGACCCAGCGGATATTGAAAAAAGATGTTTTGAGTTTATCAATGTTTTAAAAATTAATTCCAAATTAATTAATTTTCTAAGTATTAATGAAAATGAATTTAATCAGATGATTAAGAGTTTGCAGATCATATTTGACAAAAAAAATGCTTGTAAAGATCATGCCTACAAAACCAACAGCCTCCACTCCAAAAGCATTGAAAAGAAGGATACGAGAAATGTGGATAGCACTTTTGTTAATCTTGATATCTTTGACAGTAATTCCTATCCAAAAAATATTGATGTTGTATGCAAATCAGTAAGAACCCTATCAAGATTTCTTAATTTGAGTATATGTCTACATACAACAAAAGGGTCGTTCATGTGTACTCCTGAATCTGATTTTAATGCTGCTTATGATAATGAGGATGCTAATTGTAGGAGCATTTCGGGTATATCTATAAAAAGCCAAAAATATAATACCCAAAATGTTCTGTTTGTTACCTCAATTGTTCCTTCCGAGATAAGAATTGTTAGCGGAGCGGGAGATTCTTGGGATGCCGGTTTTATTTTTGGTCAGTTGGTTGGGTTCAATGATCGAGAAAAATTATGTTTTGCAAATTTGTTAGCGTCTTTGCATGTTGAAAACCGGTTCAACGATGACCCATCTCTTACTCAGGTGATCGACCATATCAAGTCAATTTAACTGGAGTTTTCTCAATTATTATTAATTATCTTGTGCTCACCACTCAGAATAAGATAATAAAGTAAAATTGCTGACACCGTTTTACAATCGGTTATCGTTCCATCATAACAATATTTTATTGCATCTTTTATTTTGACATTCATAGTTGTAATGTTTTCGTCCTCATCCATGTTACTGGACTGCTTTAACTTAGTTAGATCACAGGCAATAAAAAAATGCATTAGTTCTGTATCGTAACTTGGGGCCAAAAAACATTTAGTTAAAGGTTGCAATATCCCTGAATATCCTGTCTCTTCGGCCAATTCTCTTTTGGCGGCCTCATGAGGTAATTCATTATGTTCGATCTTACCAGCTGGTATTTCTATCAAATACCTATTTACCGCATGCCTGAATTGTCTTATTAGTAATATTTCTTCTTCACTGATTTTAGGAATTATTCCCACCGATGGACTGTGCTCAACGACCTCCTTTTCGAAAGTCTTTCCCCTAAAAACAAATGAATCGATTCTTAGCTTTACTGGACCGTCGTGAATTATCTTCCTATTTATGATATTATAACCTTCTTCGGACATTATCAAATTCAAGGTTATTTTCGGCTTATATGTACTAAATGATGGAAAACAAAGGTTGGCATCAGATCAGAATTGAAGACTTATTTCTAATTGTAAAACAATAACTCTATTCATCGAATCCATAATGCTATTATGCTAATTTTAATAACAAAAAAATTTAATTCCAGCTGAAATTTCAAGTAATAAGCGGTGGATACAAATCAATAACATGGCAGTGGTAGATAGTCAAAACAAAGTACAAAACGACATAGACATAGACGGTAAATTAACCATAATGACTCTGGGATCGCATTGCTCACTCCAAGTTTTAAAGGGTGCTAAAGATGAAGGATTTGAAACCTTACTAGTATGCGATGAAAAGCGTGTTGATATGTACAAGCGATTCAAGTTTATCGATCATCTAATATCTGTAAAAAGTTTTAACGAAATTACTAATGCCGATTTTCAGACAGATCTGATTACGAGGTTTAATCCGATTTTGATCCCACATGGCACCTTGATATCCACATTGGATATGGCTGCGCTGGAAAATATAAAGATTCCAATATTTGGTAATAAATGGATCTTACGTTGGGAATCTGACAGAGTTCTGAAACAACAGTTGATGAATGAATCTGATATGCACTCTCCAATTCAGCTTGAGTCTAAACATGAAATAGATGGCCTGTGTATAGTGAAATTACACGGTGCAGCGGGCGGTAAGGGGTATTTTCTCGTTACTAATAGAAAGGAGTTCGAGGATCAAGCCCGACTCTTGATCGAGTCCAAAACAATCAGATCTGAGGAAGATTTGTTTATTCAAAAATATGCTAATGGCGTTCCAGTTTATCTCCAATATTTCTATTCTCCTATAAATAATGAACTAGAATTATTAGGTATTGATAGAAGATACGAGACCGACATCGACGCTATAGGTAGAATACCATCAAAGTATCAATTATCTGCTACTATTGAACCATCTTATACAGTGGTTGGCAACATACCTATTGTATTAAGGGAATCTTTGCTACCTGAAGTCTATAGTATGGGTGAACGATTCGTAAACGCATCTCGAAAGCTGGTACCACCTGGGATTCCTGGCCCATTTTGTATTGAGGGTGTTTATGATAATAACGCCAACTTTACAGCATTTGAGTTCTCTGCCCGAATAGTAGCTGGAACCAATCTGTATATTTCAGGCTCTCCATATTCTGATTTGTTATATGACGTTCCAATGAGCATGGGTAGACGAATAGCTCTTGAGATTAACAAAGCAAAAGATTTGTCTAAAATTGAGTTGGTTACTACGTAGTACTAGATTGGTTTTTTAGATAGTACAAAGTCCTTCTTTTTGTCTAATTCAACCAACAAATCAATTCCTTCTTTGGTTATAACATAATGTTTTGAATTCTTTAAAACATAATTTTTCATTCTTTCTAGATGATAATAAATGGAACCAGTTGACAAGCCCGTAATAGATCTGATCTCAGAAAAACAGGCAGACCCGTTCTTTTTCACAATCGCTCTTAGTATTTTAATCCTGGTCCTTTTAGCTCTAAGCTGCGTATCATCCATCAATTCCATATGATATCCTTATATTTTTTTTATTCCTTGCGGTAATGTTTAGTATAATCTAATTATATAAGAATTCACTCTCGTTTTTATCTTATTCCGAAATCCGATCAAACTATTCAATCATACCAAAGATTGTTGGGATGAGTGTCCATACACATATATGAACAGGTGTTACTCATATTCTGTTAGACGGATTTCAATGTCTACTTAATTTTGATTACATTCTTTCCCTTTTCAGTAGGAACAATCCTCATCGATTCATTAGTCAATTTTCTATCAAATTGCCTGCCTTCAAATATTCTATCGAGAAAAATTGCCAAGGATGCAATTTCTGAGTGAGGTTGATTTCCAATAGCAATATTGTAATCGGCCAAAAAATAGACTTCCTTTGGAACTTTTTCTGCACCGATAACCACTAATATATCCCGATCCAATGCTCTTATTTCGGCAATTTCTTCATTTATCAGGCATCCATACATTGTAAGATGAACGACAATTCCATTACTCGCTTTCCAGTTTCTAATTATCTGCTTCCAATTGTCTATTATTTCGAGTTGGAACTCATTTTCACCTCCCCATCTTTTATTGACTTTCTTTAGGGTATTTTTTATCTCATCATCAACATCTGTCATATAGATTCGTTCACAGCCGAGTGCGCGTGATACAAGTACAGCATGAGTTGTTGTTCTGTCGTCTCTTACTAGCCTGTGACCGATCCTTAGGACCGATACTTTGAACGAGGATTTCTGAGGGATACTAATAGAAGACTTGCTTTTTTCTTCTAACAATTCATTTCAGATTTTTCTCAATCTAAGTTACGATCCCTATCTAAGGTTCTTCTTCATCTAAATCTTGTTCATTGGCATTGACGTAAAGTTTAATTCCTAAAAATCTCTCTAGTTTTTTTGCTAAAATTTCATCTGGTCTTATGGACCCTGTTTCAATTTTCCGAATTAATGTTACCTTCTCATTTATTTTTTGACCTAGTTGATCATGTGTAAGACCCTTTTTAGTTCTAGCATTTCTTATTATTGAGGGGAATTCAGGAACCAGTATCATTTCGTCCATCATATCAATTTTTTTGAGAGGTGGTGGTTTAATCTTGGGTGGGGTAGATATTAATTTACGATTATAGGGGTTTCTTGAGCTTGGTGATATGCCTTTACCTGTAAATGAGGTATACGCCGACCTAGATGTCTGGTTGATGGCAGTTGATGTAGCTCTTGATACTGAGGTATTACGTAAGGTGTTTGTTGGTTCTACTGGTTTACCTCTTTTTGAGCATGATAAGCAAACATTGAATATGGATTTTTCAATAATTACTTTTTTGCTTACATCGGTATGTTTTCCACATAATTCACAAAAAGAAACCATATGTATGGATGAATAGCCGGATCTAATTTATTAGGCTTTGTCAGTGACTTATTTCCAGATAGTGGATCGAATAGTAGAACAAAACGGTTTAACTTCATTTCAGGGTAGTTATATTTGATATTTGAATACTCTTTGTTCGCCTAGCAGACTTTTGTTATACCTTGGTTTAAACAATCATATCTTTAGGATGAATAATGGTACCTGCCAATTCAAATTATTATGTTTATAAACAATTGTGTATATAATAATATTAATTCTACTAATTTTAAAACGTATTTACATAGTTGACACTTGGGCTACAAATTTTTAATTAATTACTCATATAATATATGAATAAGTAAATTCGCTTATAAAACAAACTTTGCCTTTGAAATATGGTAATTAATATTGTAATAACATCGAACAAAATTATGTTCTAATTGGTTTTTATTGTTGTGTTAGTAAATTTAATCATTTAATTGAAACAATTGTTTGTCAACCCTTACGAAAAGATCCGTTCTCATGTGGATTTTATATTTGGTCCTAGGACCAGCTCTTTACTCTCAGAGAATTTGGAGATTGAGTATTCAAAGAAAACTGGGAAAATTAAAAGCTTTAGCATGAATGAAAAGTTAATCGGGACCTTTCGATCCGATGGTGGTATCGCTTTGACGATTTTTGGTGCAAGATTGTTTATACGACACAAGCCATTTCTACAACACTGCATTGTACCAGTACAAGACGCAATACCTTTTGTTTCTGAAGGTAGATCTTTATTTGTAAAACATGTGTCACATTGCGGTTCGTGCGTCAGATGTGGCTCTGAAGTTGCAATCATCGATAGCAATCAATCAATTTTGGCAGTAGGTCGCTCGCTGTTTTCATCTAGTTACTTTGCTCAGATGGCGAATGAACAGTCGCGGAAATCCAATGGCATTCTTCAGATTCGTGGTATAGGCGTAAAGATTAGAGAAGGAATAAAAAGCAGAAGTACGTAGTGATTTTAATGATGCGTTCAGGCAATAGAGATATGCGAAGGATGCTTGACCGAATGGGTTTGGATATGAAGGATTTGGGATCTGTAGAAGAAGTAATAATTAAGACTGATGTTAAGGAGATTTACCTCAAGAAACCTCAAGTAGTTGAAATGAAAGGAAAAGATAGTACTATATTTCAAGTAGTTGCTAGTGATATTGAAGAAACCAAGAGAGAAGTTCCTTCGTTTAAAGAAGAAGATGTTGTACTAGTAATGCAGCAGGCAAACGTATCGAAAGAAAAGGCGATAGTAGCTCTTACTGACACGAAGGGAGATATTGCACAAGCGATATTGAATTTAACTGTCTAATATTATTTTTAATAAAAATATGTTCTTGAATTAAAATTGTGGAAAAGCTAAGTCATCCTTAAATTTTCAACGAGTAGCTAGTAGAAAAAATCTATACGGGTATTAAATATCCTCTACTGACCATTTCGGATCTAATTATATTCTTAAGTGTGACCACAAAAATTTTGCGTAATCTTTAATAGTCTTGTGAAGACAAAATAAAATATAACAACACAAACGTTCAACCTAACAAGTTGTCCACCAGTTATTGTTGCTACAGTTTCAGGAAGATCTTATTATCGAATTGTAAGCGTTCTAAAATCACTCGACCTGCGATATCTATCTTTGTCCCCTGAGGAGGCAGCTCATTCAAACGGAAGAGTTATTATTACCACCAATGACGAATCAAGAATTGTAAATAGAGATAATGTATTTCTAGACACTCAATTGGAGAAGTATCCTTTATCTATCAAGGCCAAGATTCTGCAAAGCTGTGTGGGTTATTATGGACCTGCAAAGGAACAACTAGTGATTGGTATCGATCCTGGAAAAAGGATTGGGATCTCAATAATGTATTGTCAGTTTGAACTCGATAAAATTATAACGTCGTCTGTACATGCTACTATTGAAAGGATTAGTTTCATATTATCATCTATTGATTCTCCAACAAAAATTGTCAGAATAGGTGATGGGGGTCTAGATGTATCACGTCAAATCGCTGGGATCCTCAATTCTAACTTTAAAGACAAAATCATAATAGAAATTGTTGATGAATTTGGCACCTCTATAAGACAAGGTACAGAAAAGAATCGTGGTGGTATTCGAGATATGAGTTCGGCAAGAAAAATTGCATTTCGAAAGGGCAAAATTTGGAATAGTTACAAGTAATGAAGATAAGTTATTAATATCGATTAATTAACTAATTTTACTCTGAGCGAAGTTGGCCCAGCCTGGTTAAGGTACGAGCTTCCCAAGCTCGGGATCGCGGGTTCAAATCCCGCACTTCGCACTTGTTTACGAGCTTCTAATGCTCATACATAGACTCTATTTTACCAATACTGTGAACGTATTTTCTCCTTGTTTGGTTGGTTTTTCTCGTCAATTAGCTTTTTCTTGCCCGCGATCCCGAGCTTGGGAAGCTCGTATTTTTCACCTTAGGTATTTGCATTATTTTAGAATGTTTACATATGTTTACATATGCTCGTAATTTGTAGACATTTGGGTTATGGTTTCTCTCCAAACCAATTGACCGCCCCCGCAGGGGGCGGGGTATTAATGATATGAAATAGATTGTTTCTCTATTTTAATGAATCAATATGAATTATTACGCGGAGGCCTAGGCGCAAAAAACCACGACGAGATAAGAAGTAATCCTCGCGCCTAGGCCTCACATAGGAATGGTACGAAATGACGAGTTTCGTATTACTCCATTCCTATGACATATGTTGGGTAAATTACCCAAAAACGTATTTATAAACATTAAGATTTTGGAAATTAGTTTAATTATATTTCCATTAATGAATAATCGATCTGATCAACGTTTTTATAAGATCGTGTGGATAATATATGCAATGAATAAATGACAATACTTATCTCGTCGTTATTCATTAATTGCAAAGGTGAAAAAATAGGGGATAATTAACCTGATTCCTGGGGAGGATGGGTTAATCTGGGAATTCGCCGTTCTCAGTCTTATTCGACTTTTTTCACCTCCGGTGCAATTTTTAATACGTTTAATATAGATATTTAGTGTTACGATTATGCTTGCAAAGCTGTTTTCGAAAAATTCCGATCAGTTGCTTGATTCGCCTCTATCATAAATAATATTTAACAAAAACAAATCAACATCGAGAATGCTAACACAACAATCAAGTTTACACAATAAGATATATGCTGTCAGACATTAGGACATCTTTTGAACCCGTAACGAGCCTAGTTTGCGAGCCTACGGCTAGCAAACGCGAGCGGGTTCAAATCCCGTACTTCACACTTGCTTCGTGCATGATTTTTACAAATTGTTTACATAATTGTTTACATATCCCAAATGCGCTCGTAATTATGTTTACATTCCATTTGAAAGATCATGAAAATGTTCTAATAGTGCAAAAGCGTATGAAGGGGTCTATTGAGTGAGACAATTGCCCGTAATGAGATAAAGAAACAGAAAGCTAGTGGGGATTGGCTTATTTTCTCTGCTCGAGTTAGACGTGAGAAATTAAACACATTAAATTACAAATTGGACCAAGAAGGTTTCAAGACCGTAGGGGGGTTCCTAAATGCTTGAATAGATGGTAATTGGCCAAAACATACTAGCAATGAACAGGCAACTAAACTCATCCAGAGGTTGAGAGAAAGGAATAACTGACCCCTTGACAGGTCAAGTAACTCCTACTTTCTATAGAAATATTGACAGAGAAGATATGCTTAGCGGATATCTAAAGAAGTATAAAACTACAAAACATGCCAGAGACCTAGTTAGATATTATGAAAGGTTTGTTGACATATTCTTCACCAAGCCCGAACTCATTGCCTCGGAGTCAGGCCACAATAGGGCGTGGATATGCGACGCTATGAGAAAGTTCGGGCAATATTATGATAGGAAGTTTCAGAATCCCGAGTTAAAGATTCTGATTGAGGAGATAATTAAGAGGTATGAGGTGAACAAGAATGTAAGAATTCATGATCGGGTCTGGATTGCTGATGATGGATTTATAGACGCTATGATCTACAAGGTTTTAGAGCTAGAAGGCGAAATAGGGACGATTACTCGTTTTGCCTTATTTAGTGGACTAAGGGGCGAGGAGATGACATACGCTCATGAAACTCCAATCTGTGATGTACTATCTGGATGTGATTGTAATAAACTTCATTTGGTGGTAAAGGGCAATTATGTCTTTTTAGTACTAAATAGAATAGTTGGCCAGAAATGCGCTTTCTTTACTATTATACCATTAAAGGTCTGGAATGAATACAAAGTATTGGGAAGGCAGGCAAATCGGAAAGAAACGTAACTCATCTCATGATAAAGAGTCATACTGATAATAAAGTATTGTTGAAAGACTTACACAAGTTCCATTATAATATATTATGTAGGTCTGAGATGGGAGATAGGGGAGCTGAAGTACTTGCTGGTAGAGCCAAGTCGATATCGGCAAAACATTACCTTGTTCACGAACTTGACAAGCTCACTAAACAATATGGTAAGGCAATGTCCAAATTTATTTCTAGAGATCCAGTTTCTGGTAATTAAGAATCCTAATTAATAGTACACGATTCAGAGATGATTTACTTTACAACAAATTGAAATCAAGACTATTTTCTAAAACTTAAGATGATAAGAATTGATATCAATCTATAACCTTTACTAAGAAAATTACATCGATTCTAAGCAATAAAGAAATGGGTCAATGACACTAGATACACTTGAGAAAAAGATTAGTCCTATTTTGAATCACTACTATAGACCTGACATAAAGGAGATAATTACAAAGAGGATTAGGCCGGTCTTAGAGGGGTTAATGGAGGAATTGTTAAATTAAGTACATATTTATTCCCACCAAAGATCAATTTTCCCGTTCTATTCGATATGAGTTGTAGTGGAATATGTGTTGGGTATAAGGCTAAGAGAAACCACGAAATTCCTTCAAGATATAACGAAGGTCAGAAAAGGTGTAGTGTTTGTGAGATTTTTATCAATTGGAATGAAAATACGCATTGTCCATGCTGTAACTATAAACTAAGAACAAGGTCCTTTCGTGGTTGGGAAATGAGGAAAAAGTACCGGGAAGAAACGATAAAGCGTTATTGATTCGAGTAAAATGAGTCCTGAAACAAAAACAGAAGTAAAGAATCAAATAAATAATATATTAAAAGCGATTGCTGGTGACTATGATAAGGCAAAAGAAAAAGCCAGGAGTTTCACTTACTTGTAGTACAGGAGGTACCAGTCTTGGCTCAGGCTTAGGAGGAGCGACTGTCAATTGTGGTTTTACTATATCTTGGCCTGCCGGGTGACACAAAATCTATTGTATTTCTCTAATGATATAGCAAACTGAATCATCCATCAACTAAATTATGAATTAGATAAGCCCAAAGGCCTGAGCGGGCCTTTGGACAACACAAGGGGTAATTGAATCTAAAATGGCACTAGAATGACTATTAACATGTAAAGTGAATTTATTTAACAATCAAATATCTGAATCTATAATCGAGTTTCATTTTCTTGTAATGGAAGCCAAGCTCTCAACTTCGTTCCAACATTTTTCAAACAAAATTTCTTTAACTAACACAACATAGTCTTCATTTGAGAAACTAGCGACTAATTTATTTTGTCGATTATATTGAATATGAAGTAGATATCTATTATCAAATATCATAACCATTTGTTCAAGGTTTCCTACGTTGTTCGAATAATTTAGATGAATAGGTTTAGATGAACAATTATTGTTGATTGCATTGATTTGATTCATAAAATATTTGTCTTTATTGTCTGTAAGAATTTTGATTATTATCTCCTTTTCAAGTAATTCTGGGAAGAAATTCAACAATTTACTATTGTTCTGAATGTGGTTAAGGACCGTACTTGAGGAAAATATTGTCGGTTCGTTTTTACAAAGAAGCATTAAGGAGCTTATCTCACTTTGGATTTGGTCAATTCCTGTAAATGCTCTTTGAAGGAAAGTGGTACTAACTTCCAGTTCTATCTCTTTCTTGCGAACCGATAATGGAATAGCCAAGTCCCAGAGCTTGTTAAATATTTCCTGTTGTTTTTGAACTAACTCTTTAGAATTACTCCAAAGTGTTTGATCGGGTCGTTCGCCCCCCTTCTGAAAGATAAACACCATTACAATCTACTAGACATTATACGAATGGACATTAAGAGGTTTAATCGTCCATCATATACAAATTAGACATAAACTCGCCTTGGTCATTGTTCTCAAAATAACCTAGACAATTCTTAGTTTGAACTCACTTCGCTTCCCGTGTCTTCAGTCACAATTTCTTCAGTTGTCTGGTTTGTTTCTTCATTTATCTTTTGATCCTCACTTACCTGTTGACCAACATCCTGTTGAACTAATTGCTGTGTCTCGAGTGGAGGGAGGCATTGAACACTCACAGTCCCATCCGGACAAGTGGCTGGTCGACAACTTTCAGTTGCTTGATCAAATAGCTCGCCTGATTGACAAGCTGCTTGTTTCTGTTCTAGCAACTCTTGTTGTTGTTGGATTTTTAGCTGTTCAGCCTGTCGCTCTGCCTCTTCAGCTGCAAGTTGTTGCTGTATCTGTTCCCATTCTTCCTGACTCATAAATGCAGGATCCCGAGGATCTATATTAGCAGTAGATGCAAGCGTATCCTGATGGGTAAGGAATGGGACATATACTGATGTAACAACCAAGAAAAATACAATTATAAAAATCGTCTTATAGTTTTTCATATTTAAAAGATAGTTTGTCATTATAAAAAATTTACTGTAAAAGAGGCCACATAATCCCATCCTGAAATTAAAGCCCAAAGAAATCTTTGCTCTAGAGATAATCGAAGAGAGAGTATATAATAACAGGGTGCAAGAAACTGGTCAACCATGTTTTAGATAATTCAATCAGTAAATCAAACATGACAAAGGTAAAATTAGTACTAGATGATGGACTCAATGAGTCCTATATGAATTTCTAGAGTCTAGTGGATAAAAAGATAAAACCGGGCTCAAAGGTAAGAAAGAAATTTGTTTCACCAAATAACAACAGGTTAAAGAGCAAGGAACCAATAAGGTGAACTAAAAGAGGATCTGTTGAAGTAGAAGTGAAATAAAAGGGAAATATGGTTGTAGATGGATGACTGAAACGGCCTTTTATCAATCAAAAGAATGTTTAGTGAGCATGTATATGTCACCAGGATTTAGAACATGGTAAAAGAGAAGATGATAAATGTATCATTGCATAACCTGTTTAGAAGAATATAAAGTAACAAGTATAGAAATCATAGGGAATTAAGGATTATTCAACAAAGCATTTAGCAATACAGCAGGAGAATTATAAACGAGTAAAAGTCGAAGTTGTGCTTCTTACAACAATCTTGAGTATGATTATGTCATCTACACGCGGCAATTTTGTTGCCGCTTCTGTTGACGGCATTGAAGGTGAAGTTGATTCAGAATCAGAATCAGGGCAGGAAGAGCCAAGAATCTGAACGAATAGGAATCCACAGATGAATATCTGCTTCCCTATTACGATACACCAGAAAGAGCATTTGTACCTTCATTCCGTGATATTGACAATTACGACGAAGAAATAATGTTATTTTTATACAACGCCGGAACTCAGAGAGCTACTAAGGAGGACTGTTAAGAATCTATAAAAGAACCGGGTCTAATTCCAAATCCCCAAGTCACAGAAATAATTTTCAAGACGATAATCAAGAATGTAGTAAAGAATATTAATGAAACATAAAACATATGCCACGACTATCTAAGCCTGAAGCAAACTTGTAGCGATAAATTAGGACGAAGGATCAGACATTAACTGTGTGATTGAAGGCCATATAGGGGATAGCATGAAATATTCGACGTGACTATTGATGAGAAAAGATAACTACTTACAATAATGCCATTTTCTTAATTGGTCTGGTTAGTTAGGTAAGAAACGACTCCTTATTGACCTGACTACCTTGTCAGTCAAAGGTGGTCTAAATCCATAGATGTTACCTCTTTCAGTAGTTAATTTTCCTAAATTATCCACAGCTTGCTGACCTTAAATAATAGACAACTAGTACAGAACTGAAATGAAAAAGAAGGCTACTTATCCTTCTTTAATTTTGGTCGTCGTTCCCGTTATTATCTCCTCCGTCGTCGTTCCCGTTATTATCTCCTCCGTCGTCGTTCCCGTTATTATCTCCTCCGTCGTCGTTCCCGTTATTATCTCCTCCGTCGTCGTTCCCGTTATTATCTCCTCCGTCGTCGTTCCCGTTATTATCTCCTCCGTCGTCGTTCCCGTTATTATCTCCTCCGTCGTCGTTCCCGTTATTATCTCCTCCGTCGTCGTTCCCGTTATTATTGGCGCCTGCATTTTCTTCCGCAGGTACAAATGTGTTCCCTGGTGAAGTTCCTGTACCTTGGTCAGCGGGTACAAATGTGTTCCCTGGTGAAGTTCCTGTACCTTGGTCAGCGGGTACAAATGTGTTCCCTGGTGAAGTTCCTGTACCTTGGTCAGCAAGTGAAGCCGTTGAACCGGGGCCAAACGGCACCTGTCCCACAAAGTTGCCAGGTGGGCTGTAGCGACACACCAAAAAGGCTAAACCACCACCAGTAGCGGTTGCGCAACCGACCTCGGTAGTGCTACTCCAGACCATCTGTGTGTAATGACCGGTCACGAGGTCTCCTTCATTGGTTTCAGCGGGAATAGGGGTTCCAGGAACATAATTATTCTTTTCGGCGACCCAGCTCTGGACCTGTTCGGCCGTAGAATCGGCACCCGCGGTACCCATCCAAAGATTCTCGCCCTCACTATTGCTCGGATCATGAGGCGGCAAATCGCCAGCTTTGAGGCCTAGCGTCGTCAGATGGTTAGCCCAAATCTGGGCGTCGGCGGCAAGATTGTTACTCCAGGAGAGCGCTGGAACATTAACTTCAGCTCGCTCTTGGTTGTGAATATTCAGGATAGTATTTTCAAATTCCGTATTCGCTTGCGCATGTGAGCTCTGCAATATCGTTGGTGGCACGGCCAAAATCCCCACCATTAATATAATAATAGTTATTTTTAGTGATACTTTAATATACATCAATGATACATAATATTTTCTATTAATTTATTAACTAATCGATAGAAATAAATAGTAAGATATTTCTGAGAAGAAGTACTAACATTTTCTCTTATTTTTTGATTACAGTAGAATGACTTCAGTCCTATGAAATTTGGCTATGCTATTTGAGTCGAGATAATTTTCTATTTTTGGTAGATTTTGTTGTAATTGTTTTTCATGATATCTTTTTTGATAAATATCGAAATTTACTTGAAATATTTAAGAATTTATTATTGTACGAATCATATGCTACTGGTCAGTCATTTCTTCAAAATTCCAAGTTGTATCCACTACCTCGCAAGTCTAGTTCTATTTTGATTATCCAGAGTATTAAATGGTGATAGCATGACTGAACTGTGAAGTGATGATATAATGCTCATTTTTGATGCACTTGATCATTTTCTTCAAGTTTTATGTTTAATTCCTCCTACTTGATTGCATTTTGAGCACTATATAAGACCTTTTGTTCTGAAACGACTCATCTTAATCGATATGAAATATTGGAAAGTATTTGAAAAATTATATCAAGTAAATAGGGCCAACTAGTCTATCTTGATCATATATTAATAAGTCAATATAGGTAGTATGTCAATACAGGTCATATCTCATCTTTCCTCCTTATAGGAACCATAACTTTTCACGCCTATAGTTACCATGGGATCAACGATCATTTCAAATCTTCAATTTTATTGTCAAGCACTGATAGACACATTTTCTTGGCCATTCTCCAAATATTTTCATTTTCGATAAGTTGGGGATATTGTATGAGCATTAGACCTAATCCATCAACTTTCGAAACTAGAGAAATTGAAATACTCTCTATGTCTTCTAAACCTATAGATAAACAACCTCTTTTTTGAGAATTAATCAATATTTCTTTGGTAGCATTGATAGTATTATCCAATGCAGTTTTAAACACGCGTTTAATTTTTTTATTTCTTCTACTAGCCGACCACATTTCAAAATAAAAAGGATAAAAATCAGGATAAAGTCTGATATTTTTTCTAAAAGCGTTTATTAAACTTGTAGATATTTCTTCTGGAGAGTTTCCTGTTACCGCATTGAGAATTGAATTGGTTATTTGATCTGAACTTAACTCCAAAGCTTGACACGCCAACTCCTCTTTATTGGAAAAGTAGTAGAGAGGCAATCCCATACTTACTTTTGCGGACTTTGCTATGTCAGCGATGGTTGCATTATCATACCCCTTTTCTGCGAAAACCTTTAATGCGGTATTTATGATTAGTTGAGATTTTTCTTCCTTTAGTTTGGCTCGTGACAATAATCTGACTATCATTTCATCCCATATATTATTTGTTTGAATACTCAATCAAAAGGTTTATTAAGATATCTTTATAAATTGAATGTACGTTCAATCAAAATTTAAAACAAAACAAAATAGACGAATCAAAACTACACCAATTTGCAGAAAAAGTAATGGAAGATTTAGCCGTTTCATTGAGTTCAGTTATGGTAAACGTTGGAGACAGACTTGGATTATACGAGGCTTTAGCAAGTGCAAACAAACCCTTGGACTCCAATGAATTGTCAAGAATAACAGGAACTTCTGAAAGATGTATTAGAGAATGGCTTGCAAACCAGGCAGCAGGTGGCTACGTAATTTATGACAAAGAAACAAAAAGATACAGATTTCCACAAGAACATGCCATGGTATTAGCCAATGAAAATAGTCCAATCTATTTACTTGGAGGATTTCAGGCGGCTTCAGCCTATTTTAAGGATGTGGAAAAAATATCTACGGCATTTAAGACTGGAAAAGGACTTGCATGGGGAGAACATGATCATGATCTTTTTGAAGGGACAGAAAGGTTTTTCGGACCAAATTATCGTGCAAACATAATATCCTCATGGATACCTTCTTTGGGGAATGGTAAGGTGGAAGAGAAGCTAAGAAGAGGTGCAATAGTTGCAGATGTAGGATGCGGACACGGGTTATCCACCATTATTATGGCTAAAGCATATCCGAATTCAAAGTTTGTTGGATTTGATAACCATGGTCCTTCAATAGATAGGGCAAGGAATCTAGCTCAAAAAGAAGGATTAGGAGAAAAGCGAATAACCTTTGAAATCCAATCGGCAAAAGATTACCCTCTGCTTGCTCCAGATACCAAATATGATCTTATAACAATTTATGATGCACTTCACGATATGGATGATCCAGTAGGAGCTGCATATCATGCTTTGAAATCTTTAAAAGAGAACGGAACAATGATGCTTGTTGAACCTTCTGCTAATGATAATTTAGAGGATAATCTAAATCCGTTAGGAAGGATCATGTTTGCGGGTTCAGCCTGTGCATGTGTGTTAAGCTCGATGGCTAACAATGGGCTTGCACTAGGAGCCCAAGCTGGACAAGCTAAAATTGCAGAGGTTATGGAGAAAGCTGGATTCAAGAAGTTCCAATTAACGATACAAACCCAGGTTAATATGGTATATGAAGCAAAACCCGTCCAAGACTAGAGTTCATGAGTTATAAATATATGATATTATAAATCTATAATAAAGTAACCATCTAAACATCATTTAATTACTATTTGATACAAGTCTATTCCTAATCGATCGGTCTTTAAGAACTTAGCAATTTAGAAGTTTACTAGTTTGGTTACTGAATTATACAGCATAATGAAATATCAAGAGAATAATTTGGACTCGTAATATATCTATTACTAAACCCACCGGTCGCGACCCTAACAATATGTTTTAATATGTAAATACTAATTGATGTCGGTTCCTATACAGAATTCCGATAGGCATTGATATAAGAGAAAATGTGATAGTCCAATATGGTTTAAGACCTGATACAGTAAATATTAATAAAAATAAACATGAACCAAATGCAAAGAAAATTAATGACACATCCAATCCAGCTACTATAAATGAAGAAAGAAATAGCAATATTATACGTAAAACCCACGCTTAGACATTCTTGGATATACGATAAATATAGCTTCAAAAATAACAAATTTTGCTAAACCAAATCATATAATAATAGGAGAAGTGTATCAAAATCTCAATTTACAAACTAGAAGAAAATTCAAAAACCTAGATATTGGAAGTATTGAATGGAATTATATAAATAATTCTACTGGAAATATTTGTGGTTTATTTGTAAGTAATTAACTCTAAATTAATATTTTCTATAACTAGATCTGATTGCTTCTTTTAAAAATATGATATTAGACCCCTGTCAACCTTAGGAACCAATCCTGCCAAAAATACTACACATGGATAGTAACGGTTATATCTCTGTTTGAGACAGCAGGAGTGATTTCACAACTAATCAGCAGGAAATGGCTTACTTTTGTTAACTTTGTATTTATCGAATCCAGAAAAGTCAACCTTTAAAATTACATTCATACCAACTTGATATATTTCAGATTTTGGAATGTCGTATCTTATATCGGATTCTCCGAAAACAACTATCGTATCTTTTGACTCTTTAAGAACATGACCTACATGATCTTCGTTCTTTGCCCTCACTCCTTTATTAAATAGCCCACTTGGATATTTTCCTTCATATGTTGCTAAATCTACCTGTTTATCATCTGTCTCCCAAGGCTCTGTTCTGCTTGCCGGTAAAGGAGATTCTCTTGATACATAATACTTTTCAACTTGATCATATTTCAATCCTATTAATACATTAGCTCCTACTTGTTGAATTTCGTTAATCGGAATATCGTATCTTTCATTTTTGCCACCAAATACAATAACCTTGTCAGGTGTTTCTTTTACCACAAAACCTATGTCTGATTTGTCTATTGTTTTTACTCCTCTATTGAAATATTTGCCTGACGTCATATATATTAGGAAACATTTCAATCTATTTAAGTTAGATGAAGAGTCACTAATCGATTCTGTTAACTTAATTATGTATTTCACGGTATTTAGTAAATGTATATGACCAATTTTCGTTTGTTATAGTTCATAAATCATTGACAGCCTGATAGTTTAGCTACTTTTGAATGTAGTATGAATGAAAATCCTTTATTTATTTTAAATAGATGTATATATTACTAATATTGATAACAAAATTAAATATAGGAAAATGGGTAAATATATCTTCATAAAAAGTTCACTCCTACCAATTTCAGATATTAAAGCTGATTAACTATAATTCTATTGCAAATGTTAGGTAAATTGAGGACACTTACAGAGTAGACATCTGTGATCGTAAAATTTTGGACCATGTGGTTCATTTCTGTGTTCAACCTTCGAATGGATGCAGTTTTTGCAGATAGATATTTGAAGACTATTTAATTTACTCACATTAAAGAATGGTATCATAGGTTATTAACCATCAAGTAGTCTGGTATGATATAATACCCACTAGGAAACCAGGCAAAGTATCAAGAATGAGATAATCTTCTCTAGTATTTGTATATATTGTTGAACGAAAGTTGGTAGACACAATTAACAAACACAAGAGATGTTTCACCTGAGAATCAATTTCTTTCTTTGAATGTTTCGGAAATCAAAATTATTCATTACAAATTCCCATGCAAGAGAGAGAGGTCTAGGAGGCATTCAAAAAAATAACTTTGAGTCAAATTTTCTAACAGTAAATCCTTACTAATAGAGATATTGTTAAAATATTTCCCATTAAAATCTGCTGTGATTTTAAAGTTCTTATCTTTATAAATATCATTTAAGGATTTAATAAATTGTTGCTTTATTTTTGTGCTTTTTATGCTACTTGGTGCTTTCTTTATCTATATTGTCAAGCCTCCAATGCCAACCTGCGACCACGCAGTTTTGAATTGCATAATTTTTAAAGTAATCTAAAGTTATCGAGATCGTTTTGCTGTTACTAAAAAAGATCCATAATCTGTAATATAGGCTTGGATGGAGATTATCTTTTTCTTCTTCTCTGTAAGACAAATCAGGCGCTTCATCAAACCATTTCTTTATTTTATCCATCATAGAACGATAGAATAGTTTTCCAATTTGTCGCCTTTATATGTGGCATAATCAGATCTTAGTAATTTAGATACTATTTACCTTATACGAAACAAACTCATTCCAATCCATATCGATTATTATGTTATTATCATCAACTTGCTTTGCTTTTGATTTTGGAATATCGTATCTTTGTTCATAATCTCCAAAAACTACTACTTTTGAATCAGTAGTCTCCATCATAAATCCTACAAAGCTATTGTCCGATAAACTAACTTTCTTGTTAAATAGGGAATTAGGAAATATGTTCAAAGCAGTTTCGTTAGTAGTTTTGTCCCCAACAAGCTCTATCCCAAAACCTGAATTTGCTGATAGTAGTATATCATTTCGATCTAAATGATACTTTTTTAGTTCACTATTTCCAATTAATTGCGTCATCTACAATCATTTACCTTAAATTTATGGTACAATACTATCAGGCGTTTTTTTTACTACAAAAAGCATCTATGACTTGATCTTCTATCTCATTGGCTGCAATAGCCTTGTAAAGTGAATGTGTTGACATCATTAAACCATTAGTAAATTTTTCGTTTTGCACATATAACATACGCAATTGTACCTATTAAGGAAATGATGGCGTATTTCGCTTAAAGTATATGTTATACACCAATTCAACCCTAAAATAAAATGAATCCCCGTTACGTCTACTTCCAATTTGACGATACACTCATTCATTACTAAGTAACAATTCAAATAACAATTTGTAATCAAAAATTAACTTAGTATTACCCTACTTAGAGATGATAGTGGTTAATAAGGAGTTTAGCACTTTAAGATATAAAATGCCTATGTTAATGTTAAAATGTAAAACCTGCGGTATAATTTTTAATGCAATATACATATCTAATATGAATGAACTTAAGACAGAATCCAAAAATGATTCTAATTTGATGTTTAATTGCTCCAGAAGTCACTTAAATCAATATTTACTAGAGGATTTTATAGATTTGTCCTGAACATTCGCGGGCCTATTTTATGAGTGGGATTTAACATCATTTAATATGGTGGCACTTTTTTATCCATTATACTAATTATCAACCATTTCTCTTGAGTAGGGAATGTTTCAATGAAACATCCTAGTTTATTCAAATCTTAAAGCAAGTCACTAAACAAAGAGATAATATTCTTAATATAATATCAAATGTACAAGTATATGAGTATTATTGGTAGATCTTGTATATGGATTGGGCATAACTGACATTATCAGAGATTTCCCTATTCATTTTAGTATGCTCAGCAAATACGTATCCATTAAGCTGTTTAAAACAAAACCTTTCATTTATGGGTCTGCAGATATTATCAACATATGTAACCTTCATTGTTCTCATTGTTATTGGTGGAAAACCAGAAGAAATGAAAAAGACGAATTAAGTGTAGAGGATTGGAGGAAATTAATCAATGATACTTTCAAAAAACATCACGTATACGTGGTTACTCTTGTAGGAGGAGAGCCCTTGCTGAGGCAAGATGTAGTCAAAACTTTCTGTGACGAAATGCCTAGACGTATATGTGTGGTAACAAATGGGACCTATCCGTTACCACAATTCAAAAATCTTTACTTTTACTGGGTCTCTCTAGATGGTACTGAACAAATACACGATAGCATAAGAGGTAAAGGAGCATATGCAAAAACAAAGAAAAATATTTTAGACTATATAGCAGGACCCCCTAGAAATGGCAAACCTGCTTGGAAAGATATTTGGATAACTATGACTATAAATTCACTGAATTACAAGACTGTAGAGGATTTAATTGCAGAATGGAAAGGAACTATCAATAAAATTGGATTTCAGTTTCACACACCGTTTGATGATAATGATCCTCTTTGGCTTCCATTTGGAGAGAATAGAAGTAAGGTGGTTGACAACATAATTGAATTAAGAAAAAGGTATCCTGATTTTATTATGAACACAGATGAACAACTCCAGTTAATGAAAGGATCAGGGGGTGGTACCAAGACTACTCCTATTGACTGTCCTTCTTGGGCAATTCTCTCTATAGATCACAAAGGAGAGACAAAGCAACCCTGTTGTATAGGAAGTTCTGATTCTAAGGCACTTAAACCGATTTGTGAAAAATGTGGTGTAGGATGTTATTCCATTTTGGTGGCCCAGGGTTTGAAAAATTAATTGCATAATGATCAATCTAGCTGAATTGGTTTTTTGCCATTTAATTCTCTACATATCTTCGCACAATTATCTAAATTTTAAAAGTAGTCTAAAAGTTAATTTTTGAATTATTAAGAGTTGAATTCTAACATCTGTGGTTTTATTTAAAAAAATTGGATTTTACATTTACAAGAACGATATTGAAAGGGTCAAAATTATATGAATGTCATGTATGTTAGACTAAAATGGTAAAACTTTACAGAATACAGTTAATAAAATATTCAATGATCTTCTCCACAATCTCCGCTCTTTTTATTATTTTCATTTTCAGTTATTACAAATTATAATGAGTAATAAAGCATAAATAATCAATTAAAGATTTACTAAACTCTAAGAGAACTAATTATTTTGAAATAAAAAAAATCAAAAAATTTTAATACTAATAATAGTAAATTAAGCATCCATATATCTTAAAGCCATAAGCACATTATAGTAAACAAGAATTAACATATGTGTCACCGATAATATATCTATACTATTTTGCTTTGTTGTATTTTTACCAATAATTTACTCTTAACATATTAATTGGGGTATTCCTCAAAAGGTTGTATATATTGCTAAATGCAAATTTCCTAGCAATTTACTATTGCCACAGTATCCTACCACAGTGTCAAGATATGGTTGCTTGACTATGACCCAGTTTCATATAACCATTATACTAAAGCCAAATCATTACATAATATTATAAGCTATGGACCCCATATAGAATTGTGAAACAAAGATTTTCATTAGGAAATAATTGCGAATGCATGTGTCATGGCAAACCCGGTATTGTAGATTTTTGTGGATACTGTACGACATCCCATAGAAATGTATTCTATAGAAATAGGACACAAAGATAACAATATTTTTACATTAGTAAACCCAATGTCCACTCCATTCAGATAGAATGGATCGTATATTATCATAAATGATTAGCAACCAACAAATTACTTCAATCCTTCACTACCTTATCTATTAATGCGAAGCTAACCCATAACCAATTTATATTGGAATTAAAACTCATCGTCGCTAATGAATTGATTCCAAACTTTTCACCCTTACAAATCACACCCTTGTTTAACTAAAATCATTGAATTTATACAATAAATAATAGATACAGATCCCATATACCTCGTGGATTCAAAGCCCACTGAATTTTGATATTGCCGTACGTTCCCGTGCAATTCTTTTAAATATGTTTTGAATTTTTATACATAATTATCAGTATCTAATATTTTCCCTAACTGCCAGCCGTCGACGGATTTACTATCCTAATGGATTCTAGCATCAATTAACGAAAACAAGGCTATTATGAAGCGCTGTAGGCTTTCACGAGTCTGGATATCGATAATAGTACCGCATGCATCAATTTTTCCCTTAATACCCTGGATCAATAAAGTGGTTTCAGGCGTAAAGGTCGCCATAAGGGTACGCATGATCAACTGCAATTCTTCATGACCTTTGATTCCGCTAGTGGAAGCAGTGATGATTCCTAAGGGTTTTCCAGAAAAGACTGTAGTGGTCACACACCATTCTATGGCGTTCTTTAATCCCGAAGGTATACTGAACAAGTACTCCGGCGTACTAATTATGACTCCATCCGCATCTTGGATAAGATTGCGCAACTCAACAATTTCTGATGGGGTTTGTTCTAGAGATAGATCCGGGTCAAAGTGCGGCAATGTTTTCAGCCGTTCGTATAACATTACCTGGAAAATATCTCTAGCTTCTGACCGAAGGTATTCCATCAATTTATGATTGGCCGATGACGCCGTGGCGCTTCCGATTATGGCTACAACGTTTTTCATAGTCAGAGCATACATATGCTTTTTTCTCCTTATTTTGCTTAACCAAGGGGCTTTCCTGGTAGAATACACAGGATTAGAGACCTCTTTATTAAAATCGTTCGCATATGTGCTTGCGTAATTTGATTTAGTTTTGGAGCATTTCCGATAGGAGAAATAAATTTATCTAATCTGTGAAATATCATGTAATACATCTAATTTGCATTCGGTATAAAGGATAAGGAATTTACCTTAAGGGACTGATATCGTCCTGAAGCCCATCGGGCCCGTATGATTTTGGGTATAATTAAGGTTATAACTAGTCTAGACAGCATACTGTTTTTGCATTATAGTGTATTGTTTTTGAAAGTCAGGTGAATAGTAAATATCACAAGCGATACAGGATATGTCTACTTTCATGAAAGATTCTTGGCGCCTACTCTAATATAATTAGAATTTAGGCCTTTATGACAGATAGAACATTGAGGAACTAGGACAACATCAAGATGGGATTTAAACGACGTTCGATAAACAAACACCCGAATTATATGATCCTTACGAGCTAATAAAGTAGTTTCCAATTATTACTATTAGCTTTATAATCTATTCAATCTGTTATTCTTTAAGCACATTGTGAATAAATGAAATGGCAACTGATCCTTCTCCAACCACAGATGCAATCCTCTTGATGCTGCCAGCTCGAACATCACCAACAGCAAATATTCCAGGTAAGCTGGTCTCAAATGAGTATGGTTGTCGGGCAATGGGCCAGCCCACTGTATTTAGATATTCTGGTAACAGATCAGAACCGGTCTTGATAAAGCCTTTTGAATCGAGAGCGAAACGGCCGTCAAGCCAGGTTGTGTTTGGAACAGCGCCTGCCATTACAAACACATTCCTAATACGATGCTTCTCTATTTTATTAGTTATGTGGTTTTGCCACTCAACAGATTCAAGGTGAGTATCGCCTTCAAGTGTTATTATCTCTGTGTTAGTATGAAGTACTATTTTGGAATTATCTTCAATTCGGCGTACAAGGTATCGTGACATGTTCTCGGCCAAGGCGGCAGATCTAATGAGCATATGTACATGCTTTGCTGATTCGGATAAAAATACAGCAGTCTGGCCAGCTGCGTTTCCTCCACCAATCACAATTATTTCCTTGCCTTTGCAGAATTGAGATTCCAAAAAGGAAGCACCATAGTAAACACCCATACCTTCAAAACGCTCAAGGTTTCTTAAGTGTGGCTTCCTATATTTTGCTCCAGTGGCAATGATTATGGTTCGAGTAGGTATTCGAGCACCACTCTCACTTTCAACTATGTATGGTTTGCCATCACAGGCGAGTCTTATACCTTTGGTGATAAGTATTTCTGCACCAAACTTTTGTGCTTGCGTGTAGGCTCTATTTGTAAGTTCTAGACCCGAGACACCAGTTGGAAATCCCAGATAATTTTCAATTTTTGAACTTGAACCCGCTTGGCCACCAGGCAAACTGGCTTCTAGCACTAAAACGTCAAGTCCTTCAGAAGATCCATAAACTGCTGCAGCTAATCCAGACGGACCAGCACCTATTATAACGAGGTCCCTCACTGAGGTCTGATTAATTGTTTCATTAAATCCCAAAGTGTCCGCCACTTGCTGGTTATTGGGATTTTTCAGTACTAACTTACCCCGATAAATCAGAACGGGTATATCGTTGATATCAATATGGAAATTATCTAATAGATTTTGTACCTCTGAATCATGTTCAAGATCTATGTATTGATATGGATGTCCGTTTCGTGTGAGAAATTCCTTAATCTGAAATGTACGAGCAGAATTGGGAGAACCAATGAGCACAACATCACCAACTCCAGCAGCCCTCAATTCTACACTTCGAAGAATGAATGCACGCATCAAGATCTCCCCTATTTCGGGATCACTTTGAAGCAAAGCCATTACTTGTTGACGATCCATTTCAATTACGTTACCTGATTTTGTCACACGTGCACGAAAAAGGGCACGACGTCCAGAGAGCATATCGACTCCTCCTGTAAATTGACCAAAGCCGTGGAAGGTAGTAATAAGGGTTTCAATTTTACCTGAGGGACGAAGAACCTCGATTTTGCCAGATTCAATTACAAAAAAAGGAACGATGTTATCGCCCTGCTCGACCAAAATTTCTCCAGCTTTAATTACACGTATATGACCGTGCTTTCGTATTCGACCAACCTGTTTAACAGTTAATTTAGGAAAGGTTCGCTCAACATGAGATCTAGTAAACGGAAGTCTCCTGAGGTCATTGCTCATATAATAACTTCCATCCTTTCTTTAAATGGTTATTAGGGATAAATATCAGTAAGACATGGATAGAAAGAAAAGTAAAATACGGCAAGACGTCTTTGGCTAACAAAATACTGTAAATTTGAGGAATCATTTTCAATTTTCAAGAACACGATATGAAACACTTTTTCCTCTTTCCTTACATCCACATATTCTGGCTACTACCTTATACGGTGTTTCACTTTCAATCAAGTTCATTATTCTATCATCATTAAACATAGTTTAAAAGTGACTATATTCATCCTAAACTTCGAATGTCATTAAACTAATTAGGCATAATCCAAGTCTACAGATACCAACAACGAGTAGATTAATGATATTTTGCTAGTTAATAAAATGGAGATGTTAATGATCACGGACTATTTACTTTATATCGACACTCTGGAACTCATACAATATGCCCAACTTCCTGTTTCAACCGGACCCGATTGACGCATATGAGTTTTATTCGATTCCCGTTGATATTCACTTGGGGATAGTCAAGATACCAACAAATGAGCTTCTGCATGACGACGCAATAAATAATACTGAAGCTATTGTTGTTGGAACCGATAGAAAAGAGGTCGTAAATAGATTTTAGACAGTATTTGCTCACAAGTATCAAAGATATGGGAAACTAAAGGAATCAGAAATAAGACCTATGGACTACGCTGCCAAACAAGTATGGTCTAGAATAAGGAAACACATAAAGAAAATACTTGAGTGAATTAGTACGGCTGTCCAACACTAACCTGTATCCATAGTTAAACATGATTGGAGATAAATTTTGTTTATAAGCGCAAAATCGCAGTATCAAATAACTGATAATTTCATAGGGGTCTTGCATCTTATCCACGCCGCTCAGATGCAAGACCATACTTTTCTAACACTTTAACATTTCTCTGATGTTTGATGTTAATTCATTCTCGCGCTTTATCAAATCACAAACTAGCTTGTCATTGTCGGGTTTATTGTCTGTCAAGATATCTCTGATTTGATTTGCGGAATCAATAGAGTTTGTTACATCCAAAGGATTCTGGGTTATGCCTTTCAAAAGATCTTCTATTGTTTTGGGTTCCTGATTGGGTGGCGGATTTACTACAGGTTAACAGTTATTACTACTTCGTCGGGTTCGCTAACGACACATTCTTCATTGGTCGCAGTTAATTGAAAGATTAGATCCGTTTGCT
Source organism: Candidatus Nitrosocosmicus franklandus (assembly GCF_900696045.1). Classification (GTDB taxonomy): domain Archaea; phylum Thermoproteota; class Nitrososphaeria; order Nitrososphaerales; family Nitrososphaeraceae; genus Nitrosocosmicus; species Nitrosocosmicus franklandus_A. The sequence goes on along the minus strand of NZ_LR216287.1, from coordinate 873,671 downwards.
CAATTACATTAGGTGCGGTAAATGTTGGATTTGAAGAAGTAGGATCATTCAAAGTGACTTCGGGTCCTGAAGTTTGGTTCCAAAAGTAGTCTAATTGAGAGCCATTTGGGTCTGAACTATTACTGCCATCCAATTGAATTATATCGTTACTACTAACTGATTAGTTAGGACCTCCGTTTGCAACCGGTTTAACGATCAACGAGGATTTTCCAATATTATCTTAATATAGTTATATAGATAGCCTTAAGGGGATAACGATATTTAATAATCCTCTACTCTGAATATAAATGAATGATTTCCAAAGAAAACAAGTTATTTGAAGAAGTGGATAAACCAGAAGATAGTAAAATTGTATCCGAAGACAAGAACTCAGGAATCATAAACCGGGAAAGTAGTTGGAGTGGAAAGATAACTGGTATAGGTGTATTTCCAGGTGGAATAATAAGAGGTCGGGGAAATTCAACAATATATAGAAATGGTGTATCTATTTCAAACTGGCAAGGAATATTTACCACTGAAAAGGGTCAGGAAATTACATTTGTTGGAAAAGACACTAGTAAAGGAGGTAAGAATTACATAATACGAACATACTTTACTGATGACAAGGATCTGAAAGAACTTGATGGACTGGTCTGTTTATTGGACGGAGGATATGATTCCCAAAGCAATTCCTATATATGCAGCGGTTATAAGTTAATGTGAGGTTATTTATCTAAAATATTTCCTTAGTCTATTCTTCCAACATCGGTCTTATCCTCTTTGTTATTATTTTGTTAATGTCAAGACGATAGGAGTGTTTAACGAAGATAGAGTGGTGTTTATTTGGCCCCTCGTTTACTAATGATACACATGGCCGTAAGCTAAGTGGGGGCAAAAGGCGGGATCGCAGGTTCAAATCCCACACTTCGCATTCGCTCATTCTGGGTTTTTATCCACTATAAGAACAACGTATTTGCAATATTTTTGCGTTTTATAGCAAAATCCCTATTGCTGAGGATGAACTGTTATATATGTGGTTGAAATTGTCCGAGTGCACTTTATCGATGGGTTAGATCATCCAATACCGACAGTAGGAATGGTGTCCTATCTTATTGAGGCGAATCCTAAAGACTATACTCTTGTTGGCAGGTGTTTTAGATACAGCATTCCAATGTTCGAGCCCTACTTGTCAAATATGGGTGTTGATATTAATGATATAAATCGAATTGTTCTTACACATCTGCATCCAGATGATGTTGAGGCTGCTAATGAGCTAAAGCTAAAGCTAAAGACGAGTGCCAAAATATATTCACATTAGATAGAGGCCATGTACTTGTCACACGAATTGCAGTATCCAGGTCAACCTGATAGAGTGGCCATTGAACATGTTTTAAAGATAATGGAAACTAGTATTGACAAAGTAGCAAGAAAGTTCGGCAACATGAATGTTGGTCCAATTGTAATTGATGAGCTATTAAAAGATGGTGACACTATAGGACACACACTTCAAGTTATCCATACACCTGTCATACACGGGGCCATATTTGTATGTATGATAGAGAGCGTCGAATCCTCATCTTAGGTGATGTTCTTTTTAATTCTATTCTAAATATTGGGGGACTCTTTATTCCTCCAGCTGCAGTAACAAGAGATTACGAAACCTCTATTATATCTACAAAGAGACTCTTGAATCCAAAAGTTGATGAACTTTTGTTAACATACCAGTCAAGTCCCATACTTGAGAATACTCCACAGATGATAAAAAAAGCCGTGACTACTGCAATTACACAATAAAATACTACAACAAATGACAGATTGTTTCTATATAATGATAATCGGACACTAGATTTACTAATTACATTTCCGAAATTGAATTGCAGACCTTAAGTTCATGTCGTTGCTACAGAGTATATGTCGATTTCAATCCTCCAGAGAGATTAATTCCAAGTTAAAAAGTGTCGGTGCTTACCATCTTTTAGAACAATACTAAATTTTATCATCTGGAATTGGGTACTCTGTTAGTGAAGTATACTATGATTCAATCGTTATGATTTGAATAATAGCACTTCCCTCCTCCTGAAAACAAGATACTTGAGAAGCTCATCATGTAATATTATGTGATGTAATTATTAAAATTGATTTACCTACCTATTTCCATACTGTGATTCTTATTCTGTATTCTTTGTTAGCAATGACATAATAACAATTAGCAGAAATAGGTACAACTAATCAGCTGCGTCTTTTATTATGATTGGAATGTCAGTAGTGTATGTTGAATATATGAAAGATGTATTCTCTTCCACCTTGACCATGGGACCAGATACTCGCGAAGAATTAGATAAAACATTAATAAATGTTCCTTATACTGAGATTATATTAGATTTTTCTGGAATTAAATCCATGAGTTTTGAATTTGCCAAAGAATACTGTTCAATCAAGAATAAAAGCAATAAAACAGTAAACGAAGTAAATTTACCACTTGAATTAATGCCAATAATGGATAAAGCGTCAGAATGTAATTCATTGTAATAATAGTTTTCGGAGAGGAAGGGAACCCTCTACAACACTAATATTTATGAGGAATCCAATAATCTACTAAAACCGTAGAGTTACCTATGTATGCAAAAACTTTGAACAAGGATTCTATTTATGCTTAGGTTTTTATCACGATGAAAGATTATAACAAAAAATTTGTTCAAATACCTACAGCTTAATCACTGAAATAAAAGTCTCACTAATTGCGGAAATGAACTATCAAGTGAGAAGTCAAAAAACTATAGAAATCGAAAAATAAAGAGATGTGACTCATTGAGGATCTGTTGAGTTTGCTTGATTACCACCACCACCACCACCACTGCTACTGCTGTTACCTTCTGTTAATGATGTTACCACACCCATCAATGGAAGATTCACGAAATGTCCTTCAGTTTTTGCTGCATCAAAGGATATGTTCAAAATATGTCCGTTGATCAAATATGCTATAATTGGAACATCTTCCCATACATTACCTGTTTCTACTGTTCGGATATCAGCTAGCCCCTTAAATTGTGTATTATTGCCAACCAAGACAATCTCGTTATTTCCTGTAATGTTTGTTACTGGAGTGACATCGGTTAATCCTTCTATTACGTGAGTTTCAACTTCGTGACCTAATAATGAATGTCTGTTTAGCTCGATTTTAAAGTCTTGTACTTGTCCGTTTGACACATCGAGGCTCCAATCTCCACCTATTACAAAATTCAAATTGGTATCCTGAGAAGCATTTAATTTTTGCATGGCTTCAGGTGACAATACGAGATTTCCCATATAGCCTTCAGCACTAAATGTATTTATCCCTCCGGTTGGTTGAGCGATAACAACATTATTGTTATTCATTGACATAGTCAAAAGAATTGCTGCAGTAAACATCACTGTACTTGCTAGTAACAAGCGTTCAGTTTTTGTCATTATTTTCCTTAGATATCCTAGTTATTTATCGAGTATGAATTAGTTGCAATTATTTAATGCAAAGTCATACATTGTACAACATTATTATACTTGATTGATGATGTTTTTATATGTCTAAAATCATGATGAACGGACAACACCTGTATCGCAAAAAAGTTAGTGAGAGTATTACTTTGCGATTTGACAAGGCGATACTTGATGAATTACGCAGCGAATCAGAATTAAACATGGAGAGTGTCAATACACTTCTAAATCGGATAGTAAAGTCATATATTAAATGGCACATGCCGGCCATCCTGGCCGGCATGTGTCATGTCAATAAGTTTCTCTATAGTGACATTGTAGAACAACTTTCTGATGAAACGTTAAATAGAATAATTGATAATTTTGCTCAACATCATTTTGTGGATACTATAGAGATTTTTCGTGAAAAATCTTCAATCTCTCATTATGTTGACTATTTGCTAACCTGGCTTAAAATTTCAGGTTTTAATTATAGGATTGATGAAGATGATGCAAATCAAATCGTCATCAAGATTCAGTTTGACATGGGTCTCAAATTTAGCAAATATATTTCAACCAAGATAAAGATAATACTTCAGACATTAAGACAAACTGGAGTATGGGTTAAATATTCGGACCATATGGTTATGGTGGGAATTCCTTCTTCATCTTAGTTATTTCGTATTTTATTAGTTTTGGTTCTGTGCCTTTATAATGTGGTTGTGTTGCAAAGAATTTGCTATGGTAATACATATTCACTATAGAGAATTCGTTATACTTCCTGAACAACTATCAACCAGTGTTTATTTGACAGTATTGTGAATAGATTTAGTTTAGTAATTTACCTTTTGACTTGATATCTCGTTATTAAGTCGAGTAATTTATTCAGTTTGCCCGCAACCCGAAACGGTTTACCAACCAGTTGCGGGAGATAGCAGTGTTTAACGAAGATGGAGTCATATTTTGTTTGGCCATTTGTTTTCTAAAAATATACATGACGAATACGAAGTGCGGTCGAAAACGGGAAGGGTTCAAATCCAGTACTTCATATATATACTGAGATTTATTATGTTTCTTCTTGTCAAATTAACAAATAAAAAAACCATGTGGTCTGTATAAAGAAATCACAGGGTTAGAATGATCCAGTAGGCTTTCACATATACACATGATGTGAATTGTTCAACATTGGCATAGGTACATTTCTATTTTTTATTATTATGGAATATTGTTTTTTGTCTTGTTTTAAATCAGAGGGGGTTATTAAGAGTATTAATGATTTATCCGGGTGTTTTGGATATATTGCTAAGTTAAACAACATGCTATAGCACCTGATATAGCACATGAAAAAAACATGGGGAAATGTGACCACTTACCTACACCCAAAGAAATTTCGAAGTGATGATCCGTCGCCAAGTAGATTGCAAATACTATTTCCGTTGCTGGGGTTGTTATTTGTGGGTTGCACCGTAATTCTGACATTATCGCGTTCACTTTTTATGTTGTTATTATTTGTCACCTCGAGTTCAAAGACAAGATTTGTTGTTGTAGAGGTTTCTGGTGCCCTAAATGTTGGACTCTGAGAGGAAGAGTCACTCAAAGTGACCGAGGGACCAGAGGCTTGAGTCCAGGAATATGTTAATGGAGAATTATTTGGATCAGAGCTGCGACTACCATCGAGCCTTACTGTACTACCGCTATTTACCGTCTGATCAGGTCCTGCATCTGCTTTTGGTGGTTGTTGTACGACTACCGGACTGTCTGTTACCCCAATATTTCTTACATATAAAAGCGGCTCTCTAAATTGATCTTTGTCGCCAGTAAAGTATCCGTGCCCGTTCCCATCGCAAGTTGTACTTGCAGTTGTACCCTTATTTATCAATTCATTATACACAGTTGAAGGAGATGCATCTGGGCTTTTGGCCATGAATAAGGCCGCAGCGCCAGCAACATGTGGTGATGCCATGCTTGTTCCGCTAATTGTAGCATAAGTGTTACCCTTGTAAGTAGAATAGATCTTTGCTCCAGGGGCTGCAATATCAACTATTGAGCCATAATTGCTAAAACTAGATAGTGTATCGTCACTTCCATAGCCTGTGCTTGGTCCTTTTGAACCACACTTTCCATCGCTATCGCCTATTGCTGATACCGCAATTACATTAGGATTATTTGCTGGTGAGAAATTATGGGCATCCTTTGCTCCGTTTCCCGCTGCCACTGTAAAAACAATCCCTGCTTTGACTGCGTTGTTGACTGCAGTGTCAAAAGCAGTAGATTTACATTCGCAACCCAAGCTAAGATTGACAACCTCAATTTGATTAGCGTTTTGGGTAACATAGTCTATACCTTTTATAACTGTAGACAATGGGCCAGTTCCCTTGCTATCTAGGACTTTAATAGCCCAAAGTTTTGCACCCGGAGCCACTCCTACTGTACCAATATTATTATCCTTAGCAGCAGCAATTCCTGCCACATGAGTACCATGCCCATTGTCATCATCAGCAGAACTTGAAACAAACGATTTTTGATGGTATACGTTCAGATCAGGGTGGTCTAGATCAATTCCTGTATCTAAGATCGCAATATCTACATTCACGCTGCCGGTACCATCACCGGACTTTGTGTAACTCTGATCTGCGTCAATCCTGTTTATTCCTGTTGGCATAGCCTGTGCGAATCCTTCAACCACAACATCTCTTTCCACATAGTCAACAATAGGAATTTTTTTAATTTCATCTATGATTCTTTCATTGGTCACATGGATGACAAAACCGTTCAGAACTTTCTGATACTCATATATTATTTTGATCTCATTCAAATTTACCTTACTTGAGATTTGTGAGAAAATCTCTGATATGTCTATATCATTGTTCTTTAGTACTACAATATACTGATTTGGGATCACATTTCCCGGTTCTGTATCAGGATTAGAAAAAAAGGAGTAAGGAAGTTCTGTGTAATCACGTATAATAGGGGTGACGTCTTGATTTTTATCTCTATATTGAAGAAAGCCAGATATTTTATTTAGGTCATTTTCTATTATATTTTCACCATTACTACTAGCAGAAGCAGAATCTAATGGTGGTATGTTTGTTATTCCTATGTCTATGCCTTTGACATTTGTTATCAATCCAATACCATGAAAACTTGGAATTATCAAAAATAATATCAAGAATAATTTAATATATCCTTTGCTATTGCCCTTCACAAATTGTAATTAGAATTTGTTAATTTATGAAATGCTTAAGACTTTAAGACTTTAAATTTCCAGATCTAGATTATAATATGTTCTACAGATATCAAAATTCATAATAATATTACTGATGATAATACCTCTCGCATCAATATTTTTGATAAATCCACAAACGAAACTATGTCAAATTGAATATTAGTTGTCTGCAGATATCTTAATCAAGTTTAACTGGTTTTCAAATTATTCTTGGACTGCCACTTTTTTTGTCCAAATAAGTACAACCTTTATGAATATCCAATTTTTCCTTAGTTACGATAGGATCTTAAAAATACCAGTCAACGCATCTTTCAATTTTCTTTCAAATCATGCTCTTGCAAGGCGGCCGAGGCATATTTTATCTTGATTATTAGAGCTATTCCGAGCATAATGTACCCTATATTGTAAAAAATATCCAGAAATCTGTTTGTATCAATAATATTAAAAAGATCGTTGAATCCGAACACGAGATCAGCAACAAGAAACATGAATCCAAAGAATGCAAAGAAAATCCAAAAATTATATTCCCTTTTTAATGATATATCTTTTCCTCTTAGGAAATAAGCTGTTGATGCTAGTATTATAAGTGTGTCAAATACTGGATAGCTAAAAAGAAGTATTAAAGCTCCTACATCGTTACTAATTTGATATATTTCAAAAATAAATATTGCTACGTACAATGAATAAATGATAAAAAGAGAAAATGTAATTAAAGCACTTATAATCATACCAGGTTCTATTTTATACGACCTGTTTAGGGAATAAAAAAATAAAATAAAAAATATGCTCCCTAACAAATAAAATAAATCTGCAGGAGATGGATACGCATCTATATGTAAAAGTCCATCGTAATACCCATACAAAGATTCTGCAATAAACCAGCATACTACAGCGGATAGAATAAAAAAGTAAATTTTGTCAATCATGTGTTGTGAGTTTTTTGACTTTTTTAGATATATGAGGATCAAAAAGGTCGCCATAGCAGACGATAAAATAGTTGGAACATTGTACTCTCGATAAGAACCTAAAAAAATATAACAAGAATGAACATGCTTCTATAAAGATAATAATAGCTATCAGATTTCTCAGTGACAGTATAGGAAAGTTGACGTGCAGAATCGGATTTATTGTCCGCAATATATTATCTTTTAGGATAATTATGAATTCCCTGATTATGTGATTATACGGCTCTGTTCATTTAACGATAAACCTATAGCTTGAAAGCATTCCATTTCTTTTATGCTTACTAGAAACAGAACGCCTTCAAAGTATGTATATTATGGGTTGCATTTGTACTTTTCAGGCCTATCGTTAAGGAAAGCCTCGGAAAGATTATCTCAGATATACAAGAGAAATCACGTTTCCATCTGGAATTGGATTCAAAAATACAGGCCTCAAAAATTGAAAGCATCAAGAAGAAGAATTCTAGAATATATTGTAGACGAGACCATGTTAAAGGTGGGATCAGAGTTTGTCTGGCTCTGGGTTGCAACTGAACCAGACAGAAAACAGGCAAATTCTCGCACTGTCTATCTCTAAAGAAAGAAACATGTTTGTAGCTGAAAGATTCATTTCAGATTTAGTCAAGATTCATGGAATTCATCCAGTTTCGACTGATGATGGAGGTACTTGGTATCCAATGGCCTGTAGATTCTTAAATCTCGATCATCACATTCATTCCTCTCTGGAGAAAAGTCTGATTGAAAGAAAGATGCAATACATAAAGGATAGAACCGAAAGTTTCGATGACTACTTTCCTTGTAGAATAAAGAATTGCAAGTTAAAGCATGTACGGAATTGGCTGCGGCTCTTTGTAGACTATCATAACAATGAAATAAAACATATTAAGTGAACAGAGCCGATTATATTACTTAACCCATTAGATTCAATTTAACGACTTAGATTTCTCACCTATGTCTTTTCTTTCATCCTGATACCAGAGACATATTCTAATTTGTAGAAGAATTTCTTGGGGTTCTGGAAATTCGTCTTCAAATAATTTGGATTTGAAGAAATAAACTTGATAGTTGCTACTGCATTTGCGTCACATCATTTTCTGTTCTTATTAATGGCAAGTATATTTCTCAAAATCAAAATTGTGATCCATTTTATTATTTCTTACCGTGGTCTCTGGGGTCGCCTAGTTGGTAAAGCATTCATTTGGTGCTGGAATCTCTATTATCTTTACTATGAGATATCTTCGGAAAGATCTCATGTTTTAATAAATCTCTCTCTATAGATAACCTCCCGGGTCCTGACAGTAGCAAACTTATTGAAATAAACATTAACAACAAATCGACCTCGTATCCTCCTTGACCGAGAAAGCTATTACCTGCTTTTATTATTAGTATCGCGCAAATCATTTCTATTATAAAAAGAATTGCAGTTATCCTTGTAACTAATCCCAGAAGTAATAATACTCCGCCAATTACCTCTAACAATCCTACAATTATGGCTAACTCAGGCGGAATCCCTGCCGAAGCAAAAAAGCCTTGGGTTCCTTGCAAATTTTCAAATTTAGGTAAGCCATGAAGTATGAAGGCAATTCCTGCTATTATTCTTATAGGTAATGGGGCAAAGGTAGAAATCTTAAGCAATGACATTATTAAAAAAAGGACTATTACCCTTTTTAAAGTTACCAAAAATTCTAATTTTGGTGGGTGAGCGGTTGAATAGTTTTACCTCAAACCCTGCTTGAATGTTGCATGATCTGGTTATAGACATCATCTTGACAATAACTCTAACCTATTAATGGATATTTTGTTTGGTAAGATTTCCAAATATGACATTTGTTTTTTCACAAGCTGAAATAGAGGATGTTCAAAAGACGTGTTAAATGTTTGATCTAATTTATTATACAATGCATAACTATCTACACCTAGCCTTGCAGGTCATTTTATATACTGCCCAACATGTGTGTAATTTTGCTGGATGATATTGCGCCCAAGTGATGGGTTCTGGATCGACATTCTTTTTTAAAGCCGAATCTTTTATAAGTCGTGATATTTTCGGTTTTAGGTTCCTAGCTGTATCTAGTACTGTTTAGGTGATAAAATCAAATTTTTGCCTCATCTATTTTTTCTACAGTAATATTACTGTCTGGTATTATAGTAATGATTATTAAATATCGATGTAACTCTACACCAAAGCAGAGATCAGAGGGATACATATTAATCAGTTTAAGGGTTTGACAGTCTATTTCGTATATTAGCATACTTTCAGACATCTTTCTAGCATTTATTTAAATCAAGCCAGAAGGCTTGATTTGTTTTAGAAAAGTGGTATTTAATCTACAGATGTATTGGGAATAGGATTTGTTCAACTTAATTTTTCTATATAGAGGATCATATTTCTTCCTAATCCTTAATCATATTGATTCTACGTTGACGCTGTAATAAACTATTATTAATTAGTTAAAATGTAATAAAACAGATTGATGACTTCAGCTACTTCAATTTTAAAGAGATCCGTCTATGTTTGCAGTTTATTGATTCTTCTTATAGGTGGATACCTATTTGTCCTACCCAATGTTGGTAATATCTATTCATATAATTTCAATTGGTTTTCAGAAAATAGTATTTCAATTGTATTTGCACAAACATCAGCAAGTACCATGGATAATATGAACAAGACGAAGCTAGTCTATCATTTGAGTAGCGACGAACCTTGGAGAGCAACTATTGCACTACTGGACTCTCAAACTATGCTTAAAATGGGTTATAATGTTACTTTAATGCTGAGTATAGAGGGAGTACAGCTTGGTGTAAAGAATCCGCATCAATACTTGGGACTACAACCACTAATAAAGAATGTATCTGATTTCATAAGTAAAGGCGGGCAAGTCATAATTTGTGAGACTTGTCTTAAGATAGCAGGTTACGATAATACTGATATAATCAATGGTTCCATTATAGGAGACCCCAAAATAATGGCTAATTTGCTTAACCAAACCACCGTTGTGGACTATTAATAACCTAAATCATTCCTCTTATTCAATTATGCTAAGCAATCAACTATCCAGATAATATCTCATATACTTGATTGTCATAATTGTACCATTTAACAAATGGAAAAAAGCCTGCCTAGGCAGCCAACAGCGTTGACCTTCATCACATTTTCCCGCCATGAAAGCAGTCTTAATTAGCAAAGAACAAGTATTATTGGAAATCTGTTCATCCTATTTATTTTACCATACTATATATCTCCTCAACATCTCTGTTCTTGTAAATTTTTGGTTCATTTTTCATTTCATAATATTTTTTTGAATGATGATTCTATGATTTAGTTTAATTAAATTTAAGCAGTAATTAGCATCCAAACTATGATATAATTAATTTCGATTATACATTTCGATTAGAATGAGCAACATAACAAAAAACTATAAGGTCGGAATATTTGCGATGTTTATTGCAGCAGCCTTAATTGGTTCAGTAGTAGCCCTAGGTGACAACTATGCATACGCTGGCGGAAAGAAGAAACACAATGATGCAGAACAAGAAATTGAACAAGGTCAAGCAAACGAACAAAATGCACAATGTGTATCTGGAACATTTTCACTGATTGACTGTAACAACTTAGGCTTAGGATTACAATTCCAAGACGGTAACATCGCTGCCGGACAGCAATAAACTCTCTTTTTTTGTATTATTAAATTAATGAAATAATTAGAATCTATTGATTTTTCATAATGCTGTTGGTAAATTAAACTAATGTATATTTCGTCTTTGTTGGGCATATTTCATTTCAATTGTTATTTTCAATTGGTAGTAAAGTAACGTAATGTAAATTGTTACTAGTGTATTGTTTCGATTACAAGTTTAGCAGATAATTTTTTCGAGTAAGATGGTGATCTAACGAAGATACACAAATACATTTGATGCAATTTGTGTATTGTAATACTTGAGTGGAAGGGTGTGCCGGTTAAATTCAAGTCGTGGTAAGCAGGGGGGGGGTTTCTCATTTATTAATTTACAAGCTGAACACACGTGTCATCTACAAATGGGGGCTAGGGTTGGAGCCAATGTCATGTGGTAGTGGTACAATATCTACTCTTTTGCAAAATAGATTGTATCTAATGTTAAGATCATTTTTCATCCATACATCATTTCTATTAGGCTAATTCATTTTCCATAATGCTGAAATCAAACATGCATACATATGCTTTTTTGGCATTCTCATGGATAAAGTATTTCTGTATGTAATATTATGAATATCTAGGAAATAATAAGATTTGTCAATTCTCTCACATACGTAGTAACATGGTAGTAAAAGGAGTTACTATGACAATATTTCTAAATCAAAAAAGGTAACGACGAGAAACAAAAAGGATAACGGATCTAGCTTCTGAATTTATTGTAGTCAGAAATGTTTATACTATTATTTTAATACAAAAAAAGAAAAAGGGAAAATAAGTAATCAAGATCTTTGAATCTATATCACTATCTTATGATACTGTCACACTTCCTGTCATCCACGGATGGAGTATACATATGTAGTGATATGTTCCAGAATTTGTGAACGTTACACTAAAGGTATTTCCTGTGCCTGGGTACTCTTGTTCAAATCCATTTGGTAAAAACCAGCCCGAGTTAACATATTTTTCTGTCCCTGTCAAAGTATAGTTTGCATTTGGAGCCATGAAATTTACATTCTCTGAAGAGTTAATTACAACTGGATTAAATGTACGTGCATTTACTGCAACGATGGTATTTAAGCTATCTTCACCTGGAATTATGATCGGTTCGTTGTTTGAGCCAGGTGGCAACGCAGTAAACGTGGTTGTATTGGAAACGCTTAATGGAGATACTACTCCTGCAGTTTTATTTGCATCCAAGATAAAGGTAACCGTATGAGGTTCTCCAACTGTTGTGGGATTATGCCAGGTAATTGTTTGACCTGCTTTAACTTCTACGTTTTGAGGGATGAATACAGTTAATGGAGCTGTGCCGTTTCCTCCACCTGCGGCTACACTCACAGATTCACTGTCTTGTGTTTGATTTGTAGTTGATGCTAAGACCGAGTTAGTGTGGATACTATCTATTGATAATATTGCTAGGGTTGATATTGCAATTAACCATGCTAATATTATTGTCATTGATTTAGATGATTTTGCCATCTTCAATCGCTATTGTATTTGCTATTTGATATATTTTTTTGCGTCTGCCGAAAACAAATATGTATATAATTTATTAGTCTTGTCCAAGTATTGGATCAAGTAACTTTAATTAACTTAGTTTTGGAACCTTTCTTGATATCCACCATCTTTTTCTCATTTATAGATTTGCCAAAATCCTACACATAGAAATAATCCTTTAGTCTAATCTGGCCTACAATACACCCACGTGCCTTTTCTAATGTTTTCATTATGTTTTGGGTAGGTTTGTCTATACACTGGGCTTTTTAATCTTTTTCTCTAGAAATGGTATTTTAAATCTTTGTCTTCAGAAATTGATTCTCGTCACTCTCTCTCGTCTTTGCTCCTTTGTGTGAAAAATTTAGTCAATGATCAAAAAGTAACTTCGAGCGAGATTTTTAGAATTTATCTAACATTAGTTGTTTCTTGTATTGCTATAAAATTTGGACATCCTTCTGATATTATAAGTCCTTGTGATTTAGCAAGAAACATTCTTGTTGATCAGACCTCCTTCCTTACTATATGCTAAGTTAATTTTTGAGAAAGTCATAAATTTAATTTGCAATTTTGACTGTAGAGTTAGGGGGGGAGTACCTATACTAATTTCAATATGTTTATTTTTATTAATTTCCATAATCTCAATCAAATTACACATAATTGCTTTCCTTTTTGTTTGTATGAATAAAGTATCAAGGTGGTAAAAAATTTTGTACATGTTTTACTAATTTTTATCAAATTGATCGATCTCTCTTTTTCCTTATTTTGTTGTTATTCTCTTACAAAGGTTGACTTTTCCTTTCTTATTGATCTCTAGTATGCCCTCGTATTGATTTTGTCGATTGTTCTGAAATGAGGATGCCAATAAACCTATACCAAAATCATGTTTATGACAAGGACCATACTTATCAGATCGTTAAAATCTTTGATATTAAATTGATATCATGACTCGTTATTGGCTATTGTAAGAAATTCTTATATAACTGTGACTATAGGTCGATGATGGATTTTCGACTATGGGTACTGGCAATTACGTTGACAGTTACATCCTTGGCCTTGGCTGCCTCAACAAAGTAGATTGTATATCTTTTTCTCATCATCTTTTGCAACTCGGACCATTATTTTTTATCTGTGAAAGCACATAAATGAGGATTTGACACGCTTTAATACATCGGTGAACTCTGTTAATTTATCACCAACAAAAGATAAAGATGTCATCCGTTGGATAATTGAAGTCAAAAATCTCTCAAAGCAATATCCGGGTAAACCTGAGTATAACGATCAATATTCGATCACCAGGAAGTCATACAAGGGCGAAATTCTACTAGAGTCACAATCCATCATAGTCAATAAGAAAAATCTCCTTCAACTACGAGATAAAATAGATACTTTACTAAATGAATGTATGTAAAGGAGTTTGGTCACATGGAAAAAGGATAAGAGGTACATCTTCGTATATACATGTAGGTAAATATGCAATTCTATAAGATAACATCAAATCTCAGGCTATTCATACACTGGTTAAAAACGAAATTATCCTCAAAGCCTAAACAATCCAGCGAAGTTAGTACTTGATCCATCTCTCCCTCTCTGTTTTTTTTGTACATTCTCAATAAGCAAAATAACCTCCAATTTTTTCAATTGTCATGCGATTTCTTAAATCGGGATAATCTTTGAATTTACCAAGATAATTATATTCTCTGTATAAATTATGAAAAGACAACATAGTTGTTGTACATATGTCTATCTCTTTAACACGTATTTTTGTAACGTATTAGAATCATATACATACGATTTAAAATGATGTTAAACACATTAGTTCAAATTGGAAATTGACTTTCAGTACCGAGACCAGAACAACGGCAAGAAGCTAAAAATTCTAGTTACAGGTGCAAGTGGCTTTATCGGAAGTAGATTGCTACGGCAATTAATCAAGGCTAATATTGAAAATTCAGGGAATCAAGCAACCCGGTATTCAATACGTTGCTTGACTCGCAATAAAAGTTCTTTTAATACTTCTAACCATTATGAAGAAGATGGTTTATCATCAAGAGTCGAGGTAGTCGAAGGAGATCTAAGTAACTATGAAGATTGTTTAAAAGCTCTAAAAGACATTGACATTGCATATTATCTGGTTCATTCAATGGAAGGCTCTACAAAGGATTGGAAAAAATTTTCAGAAAAGGAACAAAAAACTGCTGAGAATTTTACAAATGCAGCGGATCAATGTGGGGTCAAGAGAATTATTTATTTAGGGGGGTTAACTCACAGTAAAGAATCCGAACTTTCTCAACACATGCTTAGTAGGAAACTTGTAGGGGATATATTAAGAAGATCAAATGCGGAGGTGACGATTTATCGAGCCGCGGTTATATTAGGAAGTGGCGGTGGTTCTTTTGAGATGTTAAGATATCTTGTCGAGAGATTGCCTATAATGATTTGTCCTAAATGGGTGTTAACTAACTGCCAACCAATATTCACTGATGATGTAATTACTTACCTTTATAGATCAATTGAAACACCTCAAACCGAAGGAAAAATATTCGACATAGGTGGTCCAGACATACTTACTTATCTTGACATGATGAAAATATATGCTAGACTTCTCAAAAAATCTATCAAAGTTTTGATCATTCCGTTTTTGACTCCACGACTCTCATCATACTGGGTTGATTTGGTTACACCAATTAAAGCATCGTTGGCAAGGCCTCTAATTGATAGTCTTAAACATGAAGCTATTGTAAAAGATGATTTGATAAACAAAATTATTCCTATAGATCTTAAATCGTTTGAGGCTTCTTTAAGGTATTGTATTGATGAAGAAAGTCGGTATACAAAAAAGAAGGATAAATCCAATTTTAGAAAAGAGCGAACATCCTTATCATCCAACTACCGGATTTTGTTGATTTCTCTGTTCCTGCTTTTAGCTATTGGCACAACTTATTATTTTTTAGATACTAGGACGCAATTTCTAGAACCTTTCTGGCTTTTCATTGCAGTTGTTTGGTATCTACTTATCTTTGTTTCAATTTACTTTGTCCGTTTTGGAGCAAGATTGGGTGCACTAGTGGCAGGACTACTGGGCTGGGGAAGTCTAGGATTCTGGTTGCTGGATATCTTTCAGATGGTTGCTGGATACTCTATCATGGTGCAAAAACCAAATAACCAGGAACTTTGGAGAGATATCATAGGAATAATTGTGGCATCTTTTACCATTATGTCATCACATAATATCTTTCATAAAATACGGCTGTATACTTAACTAGGGTGGGGGATTAGATAATATTATTGCATGGCCATAGTAATTTTATTTTGAAACCCATTTTGTTAATATTTATCTAAAATATATCTTTTAAAGTGATTTTGATTCAGTTTAGGGGTCATTAGGATTAATCTTATTACATGGTATCTGATTATTATTATTATGGTAGGATTTTTAATTATAAATGTGGACTTACTTGAAATGATCTTATTTTGATTCTGTTATCTAGTAAAAAGCTATGGTGATCCAATAAAAGTGATTTATTTTACAATTGCAACGTGGCTTATAATACTAAGAATGTTTGTAACATCAATTTTATGATGTAATACCAACCCACAGTGAGGGGTCATTTAGTATTAAGTTCAAACATTAAAAAATAAAAAGGGAAACAAATTATAAAATTGAACAACTAATTTTCAAAATATTCATAAAAGAGCGATTGACCAGAGAAATAGAAATAGTGTCCAATTTTAGGTAACTTTCGTGTTCACTTTGAGAATTATGAGATTACGTGTTGAAGTTAATATTCTTCAACCAAATTGACATCTTTTGGGAGATTAATAGAATGAAAGGAATATTAAATACATGTATGACAACCTACAAGGTGATATAATACTTCATCATGCTAGTGGAAAATACAAGGAACTTTCTCAACAAGAATAAATTACTAATATGAACTCATAAAGAAGAACATCTTTTTTGTCATGTAAAATACTATTGGAGGGATTTCTGAATGTATTTTATTTATTCTTATGAATTCTCGTAACTTCCTAACTTGGGTTAATAAATGAAATCCATCTTATATCCTTTCTATATTTATATGTCTCTCTGAAAATCCTCTCCTGCAAATCGTCTATCACAAAAGGTATCGAATGTCATAGAACTTATGTGATACTTGAAGAGCCTAAATTGAAAACATAAAGACCGCGATTATGAAGATTACCTCGAACAGTTTTATGTATATCTTTACTTACAATTAAAAATTTATTTTCAAGTATGTCGTAAGAACAGCTCAATCCTCGGATTATGATCCTAGACAATTGACTAACTCGATGGAAAGACCTTCTTGCTATTTTTTTATTTTCTGTGCTTATAATATGCTGGAATATGTTCATGCATGAATTTTGATATTGTATTTGCTCTATCTAAATTCTATGTACCGAGTTGAGATGAACCTGGATAGTTATGGTATCGCTTATAAAGTACAACTTTTACTAATAATATTGCATAATTATTTACAAGAAAACGATACTGTAGGTTGATTTTATTTTAATTCAGCAGTAAAGAGTATCCAAACTATGATATGATTAATTTTGACTATAGATTTTGATCAAAATGAGTAACATAACAAAAAACTATAAGGTCGGAATATTTGCGATGTTTATTGCAGCAGCCTTAATTGGTTCAGTAGTAGCCCTAGGTGATAACTATGCATACGCTGGCGGAAAGAAGAAACACAATGATGCAGAACAAGAAATTGAACAAGGTCAAGCAAACGAACAAAATACACAATGTGTATCTGGAGAGATTACTTTCGCATCATGTAATAATGTCAATATTCAATTACAACAGCAACTGGGTAATTTGGCATTAGGCCAACAATAAACTAATTTTTTGTTTATTAATCTTGTGAATTTGCAACTATTCTTAGAAGAATATTTATCTCAATTTCCTTTCCGATTTTATTATTTTTGTTTTATATTTAATTGACGAAGTTTATGTAACTATGCTATATGTAAGAAATTGCCCATTAATTCGTGTTGAATCAGAGAATTTACTAAAAAAATTTTGTGATTAGACATATGCAGCTAATTCAGACTGTGTGTCAAAGAATAGAGCTGATGAAGCAGATAAGCATTCTTTGTCATTACCGCCGTCGGAAGCATATACTTGTTGGCCCACCGTACTGGGAAGATTAATTCCTGGAATTGTTGCAACTACTGCAAATACCATGAAAACTGCTATTATTCCGAATCCTATATACAGTGATCTATTCATTAACGGTATATCTGAAATCTAGTATTTAAAGTATATTGGAATTAGGTATGCAATTCAGGTTGTCATTATTATATCGCTTCCTTGTTTATTGTATCGGTCAACTCGGTCCTAGAATAAAATCATGAAAATTGTATTCATTTTCATTTCGCTTTTTCAAACTCCTGCTTGTAACAGCTTCATTTTGGTGCAATCAATAAAGATATTTGGGAGTTATATTTTTAGCAAATTGTGGTACAATCTACTAACAAGCTCTTTATTTTGACGGTGGCCGTATTCGCGTCGGCAATTGTTTCTGTAATTTCATATGGTATGCAACCAGCTTTAGCACAAGCGGCTGAAAATGCGACAGGTTCACCTGAACAAAGTGATGGACAGGTCTTTGGTTCTGCATTTGATACATTTGTAAATGCAGACCCTCAAGGCTATGGTGTTTATGATCAAAGAAATTCCAGTACATTTAGTCCTGGAGAAGATATTATTCTATACATAGAACCAGTAGGATTTGAGTATGGAACAATTGTGGAAGGAAGTGACTCTCTTTATACCATTAACTTTTCTGCAGATTTTGTCATTTCTGATACAGAAGGAAATGTCTTGGCTGGACAACAAGGACTCCCAGTTAGCGAAATTACCTCTCATCATCAAAATAAGGAAGTTTTCATTCCATTTACAATATCTCAGACATCGCCTTTTCCTGCTGGAAACTATGTGATAACATATACAATTCATGATAGTAACTCAGGGAATAGCTTTGATGTAGTTAAGGAAATTACTATTGCAGAAGACTGATCCTCTTTTTTTCTTTACTTTGTTATCCAGCTTGTTTTTTTGTGATTACGTTTATCTATATATGTGACTTTATATGACATAAGAAAAAATTGGGGTGACTGAAATTTATCACTATTGTAATTCCAGTAATTTTAGGATTATTGCCTTATTATTTTGGATTCAAAGGATTTATACTGTTTAAAAGAGTTGTCATATCTAAGCAAATATGGATAAAAAGGATCTTGATGTAATAAAGAGCCTAATGACTCATATCCATATTATTTTGGGAGGAGAACCTGAAAAAAATTTTACCTTTGGCTCAGTTGAAGAACTTTATAATGAAATCTTGCTATCTCTAGGACCACTCGACAACATTAACAAGAATTACTATAGTACAGAATTATTGGACTCCTTCGACGATGGGATAGAATGGATGAGGAAGAAAGGTATCATAATTTTGGAAAAGAATGGAAAAGGCGATAGATCTTGTACAGTCCGTATAGACAAACCGAAATTAGTAAAGTATATTGTTGACCCAGAAAGTATGATAAAAGTAGATCCACACACAAAAAATCAAACAATCTAGTAATTGCTTGACTTTTCTGATGTACAAAGTTAGCGCTACCTTTTTCAGGTAAAATTTGGATATCATTAAACATTTGGCAAACAATTTTCTACATCGTTTCTATTCACAAGATAACCCATAACCAAATTCAAATCATGAACACTGGAAAAGATATTATTAGTAATTAGCATAGATGGGTAAAAAATGACTTGAAAAAAGCCACTAAAAAGTGGAATTATCAGTTGTTTTTTTGACTAGTTAAGACAATATTGATATTCTCTGAAGCCAAAACTTCGTACTCATAGCGATTCAAATCAAACTGATTTGTTTCTATAATGTATTTTATTACATTTTGTTAATTTAGCCAACTGTGGAAACTTAAATTCAAACGCAATACTATATGCTTTTTATAAAATGAAGTGTAATGTCTTTTTATGAGTATTAGTACTCCTGATGACTTTATTAAATGCAAGAATTGTAGTCATCCTAAATCATTGCATATTTCTGTAGGTATGGGCAATGCTCCTCCTTTTTGCAAGGCTGTAGGATGTAAATGTCCTAGTTTTACCTAGATTCATTGTGAAATTTTTCTTTTAAACTTTTGATTAATGACATGTATATGATCGAGAAACAAACAAAAATGGATGATACATGAAGGTGGGTATTTGATAGTTAGAAGAAAAAGGCGGTCAAAAGAAACCTGATTAACTTTTCTAGACGTGTGGCAAATATAATATATACGTTATATTATCATGGTAAACTTATTATTATTACTGTGACTTGATCAGTTTTCGTCCCTCATCGTTTTACGAGTTTTTATTTTATAGAAATGACAATTCTTACGGAATTGTCATTATTCGATATATGGGGAAATGTGTTTGTTTGTTTGATTAATTGATTAATTGATTGATTACCAAGAAGGGCTCTGTTCATTTAACGATAAACCTATAGCTTGAAGATGTCCTATTTCTTTTATGATTAGCAGAAACAGAACACCTTCAAGGTATGTGTATTATGGCTTACATTTGTACTTTTCAGGTTTATCTTTAAGAAAAGCCTCGGAAAGATTGTCTCAGATGTATAAAAGAAACCATGTCTCCATCTGGAATTGGATTCAAAAATACAGGCCTCAAAAATTGAAAGCATCAAGAAGAAGAATTCTAGAATATATTGTAGACGAGACAATGTTGAAGGTAGGGTCAGAATACATCTGGCTTTGGGTGGCGATAGAGCCTGCAAACAGACAGATCCTCGCACTTTCTATATCCAAAGAGAGAAACATGTTTGTTGCAGAAAGATATCTTTCTAATTTGATCAAAGTTCATGGAAAGCACCCAGTTTCTACAGATGGTGGGACTTGGTATCCCATGGCTTGTCAGTTTCTCAAACTCGATCACCATATTCATTCTTCTTACGAGAAAAGTGTAATCGAAAGAACGATGCAATATATCAAGGATAGAACCGAAAGTTTCGATGATTACTTTCCTTGTAGAATAAAGAACTGCAAGTTAAAGCATGTACGGAATTGGCTGCGGCTCTTTGTAGACTATCATAACAATGAAATAAAACATGTTAACTGAACAGAGCCCCAAGAAGTATTCATGTGCAAAAGTCTTATGCCACTTTCATATCCAAAATCGAATAGTTTGGGTTTCCGGGATTAAAAGGATGATCATGCATTTTTCCAACATGTAGACCATTAGTTGATGATTGATCAATTAATACCACAACACCAGGAAAATTTTCTTTCTTTTATTTCGATTGAATTTTGATATTATATTAATCGAATCTAAAAAATGACGAGATTGAAGAATGGGAATCCAAACGATCATCTCATATAATCGCTTAAATTCATTCAAAATCGTATACTAAAGACACAACATGAATTTGGATTTTACACCCTATCTGTTTTGATTAAAACTGCATTAATTATATTTATGACCATATTCAAGAGAACTTGTTAGTAAGGATACAATGTAGATTCTGTTGTTATGGATTTGCTTTGAGATTTTACTTTTAACTCCTCATCATTTTTTCATATAAAATAAATATAAATAGTTCATAATTACAATGAAACTATTTGGTAGGCTGGAGTTATATTGTTATTTGCGATAAATGCGGGTATATTTCAACAGAAAAATTACCTGAAGATAAAGCAAAAAAATTATTACACCATCACAAAGAAACATCGGAAGTCTGTACAACTGGCCATATAAAATTAATGAAAGTTAGAACCTAAATTGCGTTAACTACACCAGCGCTCTTGTATAACATTTTGACACATTCAGAATAAGTCCTATACTTAAATTTTATTTCTTCTATAGGGACATCTTTATCAAGGCGATCCTTTGTTGTATCAATTTTGTATTTCTTGGATATGTCATCTAATATTGTATTCAGTGTGGTATTGGTATAGGATTCGACTATCAAGCGGTTCATACTAGATCATTCTCCTCCTAGTATTTATCCTTCTATATTTATCTTTAACAATTTTCTACTCTTTCTAGTTTTCTCTGTCAGCCAACTACTTTCAAATCGAAAACAGACACCTGAATCGTCAATACTAACGTTATTGCTTATGATATTGCCTATCGAAGTTGCGATATGAAATTCGTAATTGGTCATTTGGATGACGTGAGATTTCAACTGAGGTCCGTCATAGACAGAACCATTATACTAAAACCTTTACATTCTCATATGGCAATTTTTGACTTGTTGCATTAATGAATAATCGAAAAATTAAACGAACAAACAAATTAATAATATTTTGTTTAATGTTTGATACAAGAATTTGATTTAAGGAAAGTTAGAAAGAGTTTAGACTGATACAAACAATACAAGTCTGCGTGGTTATGCTATTATTTCTTTTATATCATCTTTTTGTCTTTCATTAGATGACATGTGTCACTTTGTTCTTTATGACTTTTGAACTGATTGTAGGGTTTCTGCTGGTTTTTTATGACCTTGTGTGATTTCGTTTTGGAAAAAAAGAAGAGCAAGGAATTACTAGAATTACATGAAAATCAAATATCAAATACCAATTAGGCTCTTTGTAACAAAGAATAGTTAACCCTTGGCATTTTTCTATTTCACCTGTTAATAGTGCATTATATCAAGTGACTGCTTCTTTTGTGTTGTATACCTTGCCTCCCATTCCATTGGTTTATTGATATACTTGATATGAGGGAGAGTAGGACAAGTAGGGTCTTGCGGTATTGTTAAATGGCGCTCAGCTCCAATATCTTAGTACAAAGACATTACAGGAACTAATACCTTCTCATTTTCTGGGTATTAGCTCGCTAGTTGTAAGAAAGATTTATTGGACATCTAGTTCTGGGTACTGTTCTCTCTTTGGTATTTGTTGGTATTCAGTCTCTGTAAATGATGAATGATTCGCTATCACCTATCATCATCTCTTATGAATGAAAGAAGTAGAAATGATCCGATGGGGCTAGGTTAATTTCTCATTTCTGCCATCTTTATCACAAGTATCTTTTGAGTTAGAGATACTTTTTAATATCGATGTTTTCAGCTCCTGGTATCTTGGCAATCTCAAATCTCTCCTTTTCTTTCAGAAATGATATGGTGGCGTCGATTCCCAGTTTCGTGGTTAAGAGATTTGTCTGGTCGCTAGAAGGATCCAAACTAGACCCTTTAGCGTTTGATATTATGACAAAGTCTTTGTCTGCCTGTGTTCTGGTTGAAATAGCATATTCTACCTCCGTTGGATTTTGTGGATCAATATCCTCATCTACTACGATCGCTGACTTTAATGATGGATGTGCCGCAAAGGCAGTCAAAATTGCATTCTTTGGTTCACCTTCTAATCTCTTTTTTATTTGAATCACTGCAGTTAACCAATTACTACCGCCATCGGATAAATGAACGGCCTTTGTACTTGGAACTGTATTTTTAACTTGGCTGAAAATTTTTGCTTCTATGGGTAAACCCATTAACAATCTATGTTCGGTATAGCCGGGTAGGATATCATAATAGATGGGGTTATCTCTGTACCAAATCTTGTTTATTTCAAATATCGGTTGCTTTCTTTTAAAGTCATACGTTCTAAGCATTTCTACCATCCATTCCTCCGATAGCTCATCATGGAGGATTTTTCCTTCAATCACGACCTCACTATATTTTGGTATCAGTAAATCAGAGTAACTGCTCTTTGTCAAATGCAGATTGCCGTCTAAGAGATAATTGGCTATGGATATTTCATCTATTCCATAAGCAGCTTGATAGGCCGCGGCTATATTAACCGCAGGATGCACCCCTATAACAACACTTATTTTTGTATCTTCTTTGTGTTCTTTAGCGTAGGTAAAGCACTTGTGAAGATGCCTCCCTTCTACCATTCTAATGACCATTTGACTATTATTTAATAGTAGCATTCTATGCACTGAAGAGTTTTGATTACCACTCTCTTGATCTTTTACATAGACTGTTGATGAAGTTATGAAGGGACCAGCATCCTTTTCAAAATGACTTACAATCGGCAAATCATATAAATTTCGTGTACTGTTACTATAAAATGGTGCACCTGAAGTAATTTTTTTCGGAAAATACTCTGTCCCAATACTAGCCAACTGAGATAGATTTATTTCGTTGTTTGAAGCATTTATTGCTTGATAAAATCGTTCTCTTGTGCCTAAAAGATTCGAAGCAATTCTGAATTTAGATTCATCAATATTGGTAAAAAGTAATGCTTCCTTTTTGTCAAACTTACTAACTATTGCTGCAAGTTCGAATTTTTTTTTAACTTTTTTATTAATGACAACTAATTCATTCTTTTTTTCAAGAATTTGCAAAAACTCTCTTAAATCCTTTACTATTGTCTGAGTAGGAAGATTACTATCAGCAGATCTGTTATTATTCACTTTTCGTGATGGAGTTGTATTCAAATCCGATTTTAGGAACACTTTATCCTTCTGTATAAATGATTTGCCTTTCTTCTCAACACCTTTCTTTCTGTTCGCCATTTACTTTTCCTCTATTACTGCAAGTATCTTTTCATTAATTAGTTTCATATCGTCTAAATGCAATTTACTTTTTGTATGCAGAGAAACAATACAAATACCATTTTTCATCAAAGATATTCTAGTTGACAAGGTATCGATAAAGAGCTGATCGTTTTTGTCTGGAATAACCTTTGCGGTAGTTGGTTTGTTTGTAACAGACAGGGAAACCGATATAGATCCCAATCTTGATTCATTTTCAGATATGGCAATGAAATATCCGTTATCAAAACTCAGAATATTAAGTATGAACTTTCTGCCTAGGGAATTTGAGAATATCTCTATGGGGTTAGAAGTCGACATTATCTACAATGTGAGACAATCCTACTACTGTTAAAACTTTTTCTGAATTTTGCCCAGCTAACTATATGTATATTATTCAGATATTTCCTAATTATATTAGAATATATGAAAAATTTACAAATTGATGATATAACGTATAAAAGACTCCAATCCTTGTTCGCCGATTTTATTTCTACAAAAAAACAAGATCTGGATATAAATGATTTGTTAAACGCCTTAATAGATAATTACCAGGAATCTCAGTGGGGAACTCTTGGGGAAAGTGCTGGGGGAGGATAAGTTACCACCTTTTTTCTAACGTATCTATCTACATACTGATGAGCGACAAATTAATGAATAAAATATAGTTGTGATCTCTATATTGTAGTTGCTTATATCTCATATTTCTGACATTCATTTAGGATATGCCCAATACAATCTTCAGGAAAGGGAAGAAGATTTATACGAAGTATTTGAAGAATCCATTGAGAAATCCATCAAAGAACACGTAAGAGCTATAATTCTAGCAGGCGATATATTTCATAATCCTAAACCAAATGGTGCCCCAATACTTAGATTGGCTCGGGAATTAAAAAAACTAAGGGACAGATCGATTCCTGTCCTCTTTATTTTGGGCGAACATGATATAAGCAGATCCAACGATGTCCCTTTGCCGTATTTATTTCATAATTTGGGATTAGCTAGAAGACTAAAAGCGGATTCACCCATCGAGATGGAGGGAGTTTTGATTTATGGATTCAATAAGGAACGGAGATCAAACGTAGAAAACGGCTTGTTGAAACCTTTCAGAATCCTCGAGTCTAGAATAAAAAATGATGACCAAAGATATTCAATTGAAAATAAGAAACCTAGGAAAATGCTCGTACTCCACCAGGGGCTAAATGATTTCAACAAATTTGCAGGAGAAATTTCATCGAGTGATTTACCTTCGGGGTTCGATTATTATGCAATGGGTCACTATCATGATCATATTGAAAAACGTTTTCCTAACATTGGTAATGGTTTGGTCGCATACCCGGGATCGATCGATCTAGGTCACAGCGAACCAATATCTAATGTGGAAAAGGGATTTTTAATCGTAGATGTTTCAGAAAGTTCAGCTTCTATTAATACCCATTGGATTAAGTTGGAAAGGAGGCGACCTCAGCTTTCATTTCGAATTGATTACTCTGATTTAAGCACATTTCTCAATTCTATCCTAGAGGAATCGTCAGGGTATTCAAAGAAACCCATAATCGATCTACAGATAGTTGGTACTGATATTGATCAAAAAATTTTATCCAGAACATTGATGCCGTTAGAAAATACTACTCTTCATTATAATTGGAATTTATTAGATACTGAGAGTTCAAAATCTTCCAGTTATTCATATGATAGAGATAAAGAGTTCGACATGGATATTGAAATGTCGAAATTAATACAAAAGACATTGGATTCAAAACCTTTAACTGACTTGTCCTTAGATTTAATTCGAGCGTTTAACGATGATTACTCTCAAAATTACAATGATGTCCTAGATAGGAGTAATAAAGAAGAGATAGCTAAAATGTTGTGGAAATTTTATGAATCTAACAGATTCTTATATGATACTCAGAAAATAGATGCCAATAGTAGTACCCAATCTAAGAAAAACGAGGACGAGTGAGTTGATAAAAAAACTCATCCTAAACAATTTCCTATCTCATTCTAATACGTCTTTAGATTTTCATCCTGGTATCACCGTGTTTGTTGGACATAATGGTTCTGGAAAATCCAGTATAATTGATTCAATAACGTTCGCTCTTTTTGATGAACATACTCGCAAATCTAACAAGAATCTCATAACTCGGGGATTAGAGGGTATTAGCACAAATGAGAGTGGAGCTCATGTAATAATGAATTTCTCTATCGGTTCTTCTGACTATCGTGTGCAAAGACAGATAGATGTACAAGGCCGACTCATCGCCGCTAAATTAGAACAGGTATTACGATTTAATGGCAACTTATCAAAAGAACATCGATCTGGTAACGGTATTAATTCCAATATGTCATATAGGCCGATTATTTCAGGAGAGAGAAAACAATTAGGCGAATCGGTGATACGTGAAATAGAATCACTTATGGGAATAAACTATTCTAAATTGCAAATTGCTGGTATCATCCAGCAAGGAGAGATTAGCAAAATAATAGATTCTCAGCCTAAAGAGTTTAAAGAATTATTAAATAACATGATAGGTCTGGATAGATTGGACAAGTCGTATCAACTTATGCACGGAGTGATAGAAGAATTTCGGAAAATACTGAGAGAAAAAACATCTGGTTACGATGATAATCAAATAAATGTTCTATTAACAAGAATAAAGAATAATGAAGCAAAATTAAAAGAATCAAAGAAAAGGCTGAAAGAAGTACTTGTACAAGTCTCTCAAAAGACTGAGACTTTAATCGAGCTTGAGCAACAAATTGATATTCTCGAACCCAAAGTGGCAAAACTCTCAGAAATCAAGTCCCTTGAATCAACCTTGTTGAGATATTTTAAGGAACGATCAAATTTAATAAAGAAAGAAATAGACAACTCAACCCGAATGATTAGGGATATTCGAAAGTCCCTTGAAATTTTAAAAGACAAAGAGCGAATTTTCATTACAATACAAATGATTGCAGCAGAGAAAGAAGAATTGAATAATAGGATAAATATGGTAGCCGAGGAGATAGGCAAACTCGAAGGATTTTCAGAATGTGCACAAAAAATCCAAATAGTAGATGGGAAATGTCCAATTTGCAATTCAAAAATCGTTTCCATTAATCATATGTTTGATATCTCGCATATTACAAAACAACTACAACTAAAGCTAAATGAGAAAAAGTCGTTACTTTCCGAACTGACAAATCTTAATAGGGAAGAATACTCTTTGAAAAAAAGGGAGAAAGAAATCATTGAAGCAGATCGGACTCTATTAAATTATGATTATAGTCCGCAATTAGATATTGAAAGAATGGAGGCCAACTTGAGCAAGTTAAATGCCGAATATCTTGAAACTTCAAGGCTATCTGTAGAAGGATTAGATGGAATCGACCTTGCTGGATATAAATTGGACAAATACTCTTCCAATTTAATAGATCAGATTAACCATTTACGAAGTAGTGTATCAGATGTAGATTTGGAAACTTTTCAGCAAAAAAAATCTCTTAGAAACGCTCTATCAAGGGAAATGATCAATGTCCATAACCAAAAAGCGGTAATTGAAAAAACGATTTTGGATATCGAGAAAGAGAATTCTGATATCAGTAAAATAATATCTGAGTTGCAATCTGTGTCTACCTTTCTTTCTGATCTCGAAAAGATACGTTCTACTGTTTTCAATAGAGATGGATTGGTCAGCTCGAGCCTTAGAACAAGGGCTTTGAGTTTGATATCTGAAAAAGCTTCCGAATATATTCAGATATTTAATGTAGGACTTTCACGAATAACTCTAGTTGAAAAGCCTCGAGAGATAAAAGTGATTTGTTATGGCAAACGAGGGGAAATTGATACAGTCTCGTTGAGTGGTGGTGAAAAAGTTGCGGTATCTCTTGCGATTAGGATGGGAATAGCATTTCTAATGGGTGCGTCAAAGATAGATTTCATAATCTTGGATGAACCCACAACCAATTTGGATGAGGAAAGGCGTCGAACCTTTGTAAAGATTATTTCCGAAGTATTTAACAAAGGAACGGGGCCCCTAAACCAATTAATTATTATTACACATGATGAGGAGATTTTTGAAAATTCAGAAATAGAACAAGTCTATAAATTTCAAATGACCGAGAGAGGATCACTAGTTAAAGCTATTTGAATCAAGAAAATACGTATGTATTGATACAATGTAGAAAGATTAATACATCTATATGGAGGTACAATTCATTGGCCATTTCGAATGAAGTTACCGCGATTGCCCAGAGAAGCACGAAGGACAAGAAAGCCATTACAAGACGACTGGGTAAAATATCCGTCAAAAACTTTTTGGATTCAATGTACTTATCAAAAATGCAATTATTACTGGAGATACTCTGGGGGGAAAAATTGGGCCGAATGTCCTATATGCCACTCAATAAGCAAAGTCTCAATAGCAAGGAAATGTTTCAAGATCAATAATCCTGATGTAAGAGAAAAGATCTGAAAAAGGTTCTAAATACATATCTATTTCATTTTGGATCTTTTTAATCCGATACAAAATACGAATTTTCGTCCTCAGCTATATATAATTGGATATTATTTTTACCATGACATTGGTTTGCATTTTCGGTAAATGAATTTTTATTTGAGGTTATTATTTCTGGTTTACTATAGATCAATAATGTCTTTTTCTGTCCAAAATTCTTCGGTATAGTTTGCAAATAAAAGTTCAAGGTATGGATATCTTCAAAAGTCTCATTTACTAATTCCTTTAGGGTTTCGTCGTATAATTTTAGACACATACCATTTCCAGAATTAGAAATCATTGCTATATTCATTATCTTGATTCAGAAGGTAATTGTTAATAATTTATTTTTTTGTATGTATTGATTCATTCGATATATTCCTCTTCGATATACTCTTCCCTTATGAACAAACTACTATCCTCGATTGCCATAATTCTTTTTTCCTTAGTGTTTTTCCATTCACTTACTGGCTCAGGATCTTTACCCATTGTTCTCTCGGCTATTTCATCTATCTTGATAAAAGATGGAAGGTTTACCCATTGCCCTACCAATAATGCCTCACCTGGATTTAGTGATGGAAGCTGTTCAATTATCTTGCCGTTTATTGATTCACTAGCTGACTCTATTTGGGCTTGATCCTCTTGCTGGACTAATTTCATTATTGCTAAAGAACCTAATTGACTTAGTACATTTGGATCTAATGTTCTTGGCCTTTGAGAAACAATTATCAAACCAACTCCAAATTTTCTACCCTCTCTTGCAACCTTTGAAGCAATGTATTTGGTATCGGTATTTTCATTTTTGGGCATAAATACATGAGCTTCCTCAATAACAACTATTACAGGACTGTGAAATAATGTTTGGTTTTTATCTTGGTAATTGAAATTTAAACTCTGACTCTTGGCTAGCTTTCTTTGATACAGAATGGATTCTAGATAGAACGAAATCGCTACGTTGGCCTGCTTTTCTGTAAATTCGATAAGATTTATGATGTTTATGCAGCCTTCTTTTATCTGAGAAACCGGATCTAATGCGTTTGGTACTAATATGTTGTCAAACCTCCGTCTGGCTTCTTTTATTTTATCTAAAACCCTGTCTGCCGAACTTGAGAATCTTTTCTCTTTAGAGCTTATTGCTTCGATACTCTTTTCTAGATCATCCCAAAAGTCGTCTCCTGTTTTCTTTTTTAGATCTTCGTTCTCAAATGTCTTTAAAAGAATCGTATTTTGAATGTCTGCATTTTCTCTTATCTCTATTACCTCAGCAAACTTGTCAGAAGTTAACAATCTTGGATTTATTTGAGCCTGAACAAAATTAATGTTCTCTCCATTCAGAAACCGATACTCATCGTGATAGTCAAAAATTACCATTGTACCTGGAATTTGAGCAATGGATTTCGCAAGAACACTTACTAGATTACTTTTGCCCATTCCAGTCATTGCCAAAATTCCTAAATGCCTGGTGGTCATCTTGTTCGTATTGATCTTAACATTTACATTTGTATTTCTAAGGAGTGTTCCAATTTTTATCCATGATTCTTCATCTGAATCAAAGATGTCTCTTAGATCTTCCCTTCTTGCTCTATATACTTCAGTGCCCGGAAGTGGAGGTATTTCTGGTAATATAGATTTAGATCTTTTAAGCATATCTAACAGGCCAAGTATTTTCACATTCACCTTGAAACTCTTGTCTCTTTTGTTGATTTCAGCTACTATTTTGCTTTCTAATGCCTCCTCAAAATTTGAAATCTCGTCCAAAGCATCACTCTTGATGAAACATGATTCAACAACTCCAAGAATACTCTTATTCTGTCCGTTGGTAATTGTAATATATTCTCCCAATCCAACCGGCTCCTTTCCTTCAAATGTAATATATCCGGGTTTAGTAACACCGATTACGACACCAAGCAATTCCCCATTAATCTGAGATTGTGTGTCATTCCAGTCCGGAGCGGATTTTACTTCATTAACTCCATCCATCATCAATTTCCCTTAGTCTTTGGTATTTTTATTACTTATCGTTTTCAGCCAATTCATAGAGTTTTATACTGACTAATTAGCATCTTCTTAATTATTTCCCAAATGATAGGGCAATAAATTGGTAAATTCTGGCAATAGACTTGAGTACTTAATTTAAATCATAGTAGTTAATAAATTAATCAGTCATTTGGAGATGTTGTGTGTTTTCCTGTTCTTCTTTTATTTCATAGTTTTTATTTGCTTATCAGAGTAATATTATTGTGATTTGATATGTCAGTTCTGGAAATATTAAAAGAATGTGCAATGAATGTTTATAATAATACAAAAGATATAATAGGTACTGCTGAAGGAAGAGAAAAATTTGAAATTGGTGCTGGAGGTGATGTTTCAACCAAGATTGATTTGATAGCTGAAAAATCTGTTTTTGACACATTGAAGAAAAATGCATTTGTACCAAATGTTGTTGGAGAAGAATGCGGTTTGGTAAAAGGTAAGGATGCGGGTTTAATTGTAATGGATGGTGTGGATGGTACAACCAATGCTAACTGTGGATTACCTTTTTACTGTTGTTCACTAGCTTATTCTCCAGATACAAATCTGACATCAGTTACCGACTCTGTAGTATTTAATTTAGTATCAGGAGATATCTTTTACGCTTCTAATTCAAAAGGTTCATTTATGAATGATAAGAGACTTTCCGTTGTAAAAAATCACCCTCTAACAATTAGTGATATGGTTATAGGACTTAATATCTCTGGATTATCTAAGGAACATTTCAACGCGATCTCGGATTTGATATCCTCTGTTAGTCATATTAGACACTTGGGCGCTAACGCTTTAGAATTATGCTATTTTGCAAGAGGATCAATAGATGCTTATATTGATATTAGGAACAAGATTCGATCTATAGATATGGCTGCATGTTATCTTATAGCGAAGGAAGCTGGAGGATTAATATTCGATACTAATGGAAGGGAATTGAATTGTCAACTTTCTATAGATACCAGGATGTCATTTATTGCCGTATCTAGTAATGAAGTGTATAACTGGATCAAGAACTTTATAAATTCTTAACCCCATTTTGTCAAAATAAATACCATTTTGATCATTCTTCTTAAGAAAGATCTAAAAAGTTATCCTCTTGTCCGAATACTATTGATTCCTTATCTATAGAGGTTGAGTAAAATTACATGGACAACAAAAGCAGAGTCCTTCCGATACGGACAAAAATAGCATGGAACTCATAAAAGAATTTAATAACATCCACAAAGTAATAGTCTTGTGGATTTTTTTCATAAGAAATATTCATGCGAAATAGATGGTGAGAAATTTGACTCTGAGGATGATTTGATGAGTCATTATCACACCGTACATCATAAGTTGATATTAAAATGTCATAAATGTGGTAAGCAATTTATTCATGAAAAGGATCGGTTACATCACGTTCGAGAAGAACATGAGAAAGAGATGGATGCTAGAGTACACAAGAGTGAGCACAAGCAGAAGGGTACGGGCAATCTACAGGATCAGGTCGATTCTAGCATGAGAAACTTTGGAGACAATTTTTGACATCAAGTCTTTTACATTAGCGGTACAACTCCTTTAACATTTATCATATTTAGTTTATGTTCGTTAAATTTTCGACTTTTTGTAGTCTCTGGTAGCTATTTGCGAACTGAGTATTTTTTGGATGGTGTCTGTTATTTATATATGATATTGAGTCAAATTTGCAGTCGTAGCCACGGTGGAATTTATTAACTTGGTTCTCCTATCCTTAGTCGTCAATTATTTATGATTAATCTACCAGACAGTTTGGTATTTAAAATAAGGTTATCATCCTATGACAGATTGAGAATCGTATGGTATGTTAAGGTCGTCATAACCGACCTACGAGGAATCGATTCTCTTATTTGATCAATTACTTGTTCTGTTCGATTGCTAGGTGAATTATTGATTATTACGGTTAACTATTTTCTAACAATAACCGTTCTAAAATATTATGCTTTACTAGAATTCTCTGGAAGCGTCCATACAACATGGTTGTTGACTCTTCCTCTATATTATTGAGCTTGCCATTTTGTTGATAGTTCTCTTAGTTATACTACTGTGCACTTGTATTATTCTTATGTTAATTACTTGATCACGCCATACATTACCATTCTTAAATATGATTTGCTTAGAAGGTTACTGTAATTAGCTGAATGCCTTATTTCTTTTTTGTATGTTTTTCTACAATCTTGTTTATAGTAGTTTTGTCTTTGAAAATGACTTCTCCAGTCTTCTAATCTCTGTGTGATATAATTTAAAGCATTAGAAGATTATCAAATCCAGCACAGATCATTGGAATAGTTTTGTCATGTGTTGGAACAATTTCTATTCCACATCCATCGTTAGCTTCTTCACATAATTCATAATTATATGGAATCATGATAGGGGTGCTATATGAGGAAACAATGGAGCTTAATTGATAGAAGAGCCAACAACAACAACAACAACAACAATTTATTGAAGTTTTATTCTTGGAGGAAATGAAATGGTTAAAAATTTTTTACTTGTCATGCCGCTTGATGATGTACTCTTTCACTGATTTGGTTACTACTGGTAGTATTCTTGGGTCGTTTATTTTTGGAACTATATATGTTTTAGATAAATGCTTGATATCCACTAAGTCTGCTATAGATTTTGAAACGGCTATCAAAATATCTTCACTCAAATTCCTTATCCTTAAATCTAATAAGGCTCTAAATATTGCAGGAAAAACTACCGCATTATTTATTTGGTTTGGGAAATCAGAGCGACCCGTGGCCACTATTGCAGCTCCCGCATTGATTGCTTGCGCAGGTAATATCTCTGGATCTGGGTTACTTAGAGCAAAAATAATTGGATCTTTATTCATACTTTTTATCATTTTGGAATTCAGCAAGCCTCCCTTTCCTGATGTACCTATAAAAACATCTGCTCCCTCGATAGCCGTTACTATATCTCCTTTTATCTTTTGTTTGTTTGAGTTTAATGCGATTTCCTTCTTAAACGGATTAATCTGATTGTTACTAGGTGAAAGATTATCTCTATTTCTTTGATTGTGTGAATCGGAGCCTTCGATATCAGGTTCTCTCCCTTCATATATTGCACCTTGCTTGTCAACTACTATGATACTTTTAAATCCCATTCTAAGTAATATTCTAAAAATTCCATATCCTGCAGAACCAGCTCCAGCTATTACTATTCTTACGTTTTTTGTTTTTTTGTTTAACAATCTTAAGGAATTTATTAATGCCGCCAGAGTAATTACCGCTGTACCATGTCTATCGTCGTGAAAAACAGGGATAGTCAATTCGTTTTGAAGGGCCTCGACAATTTCCAAAACTTTCGGTGATTCTATATCTTCTATATTGATTGCCCCAAAAGACGGTTCAATAGATCTTACGAATCTTATGATATCTTCCTTATCTGTAATGGATATACATAAAGGAAAAGCATTGACATTTGCTAGCGTTTTAAATAGAACCGATTTTCCTTCCATGACTGGCAAAGCACTTTCTGGGCCAACGTTACCTAAACCTAAAACCCGGGTCCCATCACAAACAATTGCAATATTGTTCCATTTGGATGTGTATTCGTAGACCAAATCTTTATGATCCCTAATCTCTTCAGATACGTAAGCTACGCCAGGTGTATAAATTGAACTTAGTGTTCCCTTGCCTCTTTCTCCTTCAGTTTCAAAAATATTATCTGCCGAAATTCTACTGGAGATCTCAATCTTTCCCTTAAGAATTCGATGGAGACTGAGTGAATCTTCTTTTAGTGTCAATAAATTTCCTAAAAGGCCAAACAATATAAGAATGCTATATGAGACCTATTTAGCTCCGGATATCTCGACACTAGTGGTAAGGGAAAATTATGAAATATCTAATTTATTGATAACAGGTCAATTCAAAAATGATGCGTTAGTAATTACATTTCGCACTTCTGAAAGTCTTTTTCTTAATGTCATAATGTTAATGCTAGCAGCATAAGCAATTCTGGCCTGAGATATCTTTTGTTTATGTTTTCTGCAGGTTAAATATAAAATGGCAGCAGCAATGGAGAGGGAATTCTTGCCTAAGAAAATATTTTCATTTTGTATTGCTAACAATAAATCTATAGATTCTCTTGCAGTTCTCTCGTTTATGTTGGCCTCGTCTGCAATTTTTCTTATAAATATCGTGGGTTTAAACTGTACATGCGTAATCTTTAATTCTCTCATTAGGAGTCTATAACATCTTGCGGCAAAAATCTCGTCTGCTTCTACTACTTGTGAAATCTCTGAAAGGGTTCTTGGTATGTTAACCTTTTTGCATACTAGGTAAACACAAGCAACTATCATTTCCTTTATAGACCTGCCTTTAATCATGCCTTTTTCCAGTGCCTTCTTGTAATACTGTAATGCCTCTTCTATACACGCAGATGTCAATGATAATTTATCTTTAATTCTATTTAGAAGATCGATAACAATCTTTAGGTTTCTCTTCTTGTTTGAACAACTCACGATTTTGTTGAGAAATTCGATCTTATTATGTTCCTTTCTATTGGAAAATCTTTTTGAACTTGTTGCATCATAATCTGCGATAGAAGTTGACATTCCTTTATCATTCAAAATAACTGATTGTGGTAGAGCTGTATTTGTATCACTTTTATACTTGTAAAAGTCGGCGCTAAATTCAACATCAAAAATCTTGTCTTGAACAATTACTCCGCATACCTTGCATAGTTTTTCACCTTTATCATAATCATAGATTATAGAATGCTGGTGACTAGAAGTGATCTTGTCCAGCTGATTTAATATTAAACTATTATGCATCGGATTACAATAGATGTAAGAGTATAAGTGAAGGTTGTATACATTGTAACCTTCAGTAAGAGATTATTACAAAAGGTTACACATAGTTACGGTTTTAAGACATAAGTGTGGTAATAGTGGTATGCCGCTTTCCAACTCAACCGTCAGATCATTCAGAATAGATAAATCCCTGTCAGAAACTCTAAATGCAGAAGCTGAACGGATGGGTGTGTCAGTAAATGCCATGATTAATTCAGTTCTTAAACAATATGCCGAGTTTACTCGATTTCAATCTAAATTAGACATGCTAATAATTCATCGCGAAATATTGAGATCTTTACTTGCTAGGTTAAATGAGGATGAGTCTTTTACACTAGGATTAGATATGGGTAAGGACATTCCAAACGATACAATTTTGTTTTGGAAAAAAAACATTTCTTTTGAAACTGTCCTTGAATACATTGAAAAAATAATATGTACATATGGTTATGTAGGTACTTTTGATGAATTAGAAACTGGTAAACACAAAATAATTGTAATTAGACACAGATTAGGAACGCAGGGTTCACATTTCCTACTAGGTTTCATGAAGTCGCTTCTAAAACAAACCCTGCAAATAGAACCTGAAATTGATATTACCGACTATTCAGTAAAGATACAACTTGAATTAAAATGAGCATATATGGATTTTATTTGTTTCTACAGTGTATGAATAGTTTTGTATGTTACTAATTGCTTTTCACAACTCATAAACAGAAAGAATGGTGTCTTGCCTGACGAAGGTGATATTACAGGAAATGTTGTACAGTATTACAATGAGAGTCCAAACAAAATTCAATTATGAGTAATAAAAGAATAGGTTGCGAATAGATAAAAATGGAAAGTAAGTGATTATAACTACATACTCTTTCTATCTTCATAGTCTATACTCCGGAAAATATTGTAGGTGGAAATATTGTTATTGGTCGTTAATTGAGAACAATATATAGATCTTTCAAATCCATGAAGTGTGATAATACCGTAACTATTTCATGATGTAATCCAAGTCAATTAAATCTCTGAACATTTATGTAATCTGTGATATTATATACTATAGCAAAGAATCGTCATCATTTACACAATTTGTCTGAAGGAGAAAATAACACTTATTGCTTCATAAATAAATCGATTCTCGATTTAATATGGAAAGTTCACCAAATCACACAAATACCATATTAGCATACAACTAACCTCTGGTATATTCACTATTTTTTCTTTTTTAAAGTCAATTATCAAAATGTACTCTCATTGGAAAGTTTACTGATTCATGGAAGTGAAGATTTTTTAAATGTCTTTCATTTAACAGAAAGTCTTCAATTTTTCCTGAATATTTAATGATGTTTCCAGTTGTTTCTGGATTAATAATCTCTGTTACATTTAATGCAATCCCATCTTGATAATCAATTTCCCATAATTCATTTCCAATGTTTTCTAAAAGAACATATTCTACAGATTTGGAGGCAGATGATGTCGGAACGTCGCTTTCTTTCTCCGTGTCCAATTAAATTACTAATACATCTTATAGTTATTATATTTATTGCTAATTTTTATATCGTTTAAGTAGAGATAAAAGATTCGTTTTGTGGGATTTATTACTCATTGAATTTCGTTTTGAGACGATCTATTTAAGAATTGTTTTACATTACCAAGTATGTCAAATCATCTAAATATTAATTGGTCTGATGCAATTAACAAAACTGCCAAAGGAATTAATGACTATGATTTAGGAAAAGTTCTAGAAATCAGTGAAGATTACGTTGTCACGGAAAGAGGCTCGACTGATAAAGATACATTTGTACTTCCTAAAATCATCAGTTCTGAATTTGATGGGAGTACTTTGCGTTTCAATCTATCTAAAGAAGATTCAAATAAATACAAGCAATAATTTATGTCAAATATACTGCAGGTTAGATGATTTTCCACTTCGATCAAAACCTTACTATCAGATGCTGATTGAATACCGATAATCGTGATATTCTTATGATTATAAATCACAATTCGATTTCTATACAAATCTAAATGAAACCTATATTATGGTTTATTAATGAATGATGCATTTGTACCAATGCAGAAGTGATACGTATCATGATAATTGAAGATGAACAGGATTTGTTGAATCTGTATAAAGATTTTCTAATCAATAAAGGTTATCACATTTCTGTTACAAACACTACCGCATCCAATATTCTAAACGATTACGAAGAATTCAAACCCGACCTTGTAATTCTTGATTACAAATTACCCGATGGTAAAAATGGACTAGAAGCTGCAAATGAAATTTTCAATAAATACCCGTTTGCCTCGATCCTCATAATTTCGGCATACGATTCTGTAAAGCAAGCATTTAACAGCGATAAGAGGTTTATAACGAAAAATATAAAATTGTTAATAAAACCATTTAAACTAACAAAACTAAATGAGTTAGCTGTAGAGCTGGTTAATAAAAAAACTAATAAACATATTAAGAGTTAACGTGTTTTCAATAATGACATAGATTCTCTAAATTACAACAGAAGTATTTCGAATCAAGATTCTTCTCTTAATTATACTATCAAATCCTGTTACCGTAGAAAAAGTAGCATGGGGGTAAGAATCCACATCCTAGACGAGAACGTAATGTCATGAATTGTATTTTTAAAATACTGAATAACAAAAAAATGCAGAGACATCTTAAATTCTTCTCCAAATTTGGTTTTTTAAACCAACAAAAGGGGCTTAAGTCAAAATAGTGCTGGCGTATTTGTCAATAAGTTACATAAAAAGAAGGTTATTATTCAACCATATTAATGAGGGTGCATCGTATAAACATATTCACCACCCGATTTTAATTCCCGAGAAATTTGAAAAACTGATCGATATGGAATCGTTTCGATAAGACCAACTATTTAACGATATCTGATAAGTAAGGAATGAGATACTATATGAGCAGATGAGAAATTGCCAAAGAAGACTCACTAATTTGGGTGTAAACATGCGTTACTTGTAGAGCAATTGGAATTAGCGTGTCGAAATTTGCAGTTGTAGCCTTGATTCTGCTACCTGATCTATCCTCCTCCACCGTCCTTTCCACCGGCAGAATTCTCAACTTCCAACTCCTTTAGCTCTTCATCTAATTCAGAGTCTGTTCTCGTTATGGGTTTTAGCATCTCTTTTTTTAATTTTTCAGTACCTGGCGAATCTTTATCTGGTTTTTCATTTACTTTTTTCATATCTTTTATTATACAAGATATTAGTTAAGCATAACAGATTTATGTCCTGATCTACAATTACCAACAAAAATGTCTAACTTTGGTAATAGTAAACAAGAAAGTTTTTTATTTTTTCATTGATATAAATTTTTGACACGATATAGAGACCATCTTTTTTTCTAAATGTAGCAAGATGACTGTCAATAAAAATTTTGATTTAAAATAGTGGCTTGCGAGCCTATTACTTTGACAATCAAATACCTTGTAAAATAATGTTTACATATGTGTTAATATGGTATTCTCATTCCTGGATAATCATTGAATAATATTCTGACCATAATTCAGACTGGTTTCTTATCGATAAATGAACAGACCTTAATCACTCTTGATCCCAATGTTTCTGACTGAAGAATGAAAATTATGTTCGAATGACTTCTAACCTGGATCTCAACTCTTAATATTTATATAGGAAAAAATCTAGTTCTTTGCATGGTTAGTTATAAACCAATCCTAATAGCTGGTTTAGTGTTAATAGTTGCAGGTGTAATTGGAGTCGCAGTTACAGCTCCTGCTGTAATTACCGAGTCTATTCCTGATACGGAATTCAATATCCAGTCTCCTCCTACCGAAACCGAGTTTCGAAACCCGATGGTGGATGCTGAGGTAACTTCTATTGCTCTGATAATTATAGGTTGGATTGTGGCATTATATGGTTGGGATATGAAAAAGACTAGGAAAGCTGCCATAACAAACTAGTTAATATTTTTGTTACAAGAAAAAACATATCCTTTATTTTTCTGACAAAGCCTGTGGATAGTAATAGAGTACATTCGAAACAAAAAATTGTAAATTTAAATGAACAATAAGGGTTTTCGATTTTATTTATTATCGTTTTCGGTAAAAGCGCGTATCTAAAGGATATTTTATGTGATAAAGGTCTTTCGTACTTGATTAAGATTATTCGACTATGAATCCTTAGGTTCATTATTTCGCCTTTCTTACTGATTAAAGACCATTTAAAGAAATACTACTAAGCGAAGATGATAAATGTTTAATATGACTTCGAGTCACTACCAGTAGGTTTCTAGTGTCAAAAGCAAATAGGACTATAATTCCAAAGTTTGAAGAATGAGTAAAAGTCATACGAGTACAAACTAAAACTCATTATCAAAAAAGGACTTGATGAAAAAGATTGACCTACCTCATTAGGACCCATAATTTCAAATAAGTAAATTCGGAAAGGTTTTCGGCAAACTCAAACACGATATTGTTCTACATTCTAAGAAAGATATGATATTAATCAAAAAAATTTGTAAAGCGCCCGGGCCGGGATTCGAACCCGGGTCAAGGGAGTGACAGTCCCCCATACTGGACCGGACTTTACAATGCACCAAGGTGCATTTCTATACTACCCGGGCACTATAATTTTCGTAAAGAGAAAACCAATTAAAACGTTTTGTTTTGGCTATCACAATTACCTGCCATCGAAATATTAATTTATCAAGTTTAAATTCCAGTACTATGAACCTAAATTATGCTTAGCCAGGCCGGAGACGATTTTCAGTCTGTATTCTTTGAACTTGCAGGCGACTTGCGTATTTATATGCTCCTAAAACTAGCAATTCGACCTTACAGATTATCTCAACTGGCTACAGATTTAAATGCAACTATGCAGGAATCTCATCGAAATATCAATAGATTAATAGATTCAAAATTGGTCAAAAAAACTGGAGAAGGCGAATTGTTGTTAACTCCTTATGGTGAAATAATTGTATCACTTATTCCGAATTTTACTTTTCCTTTCAAACATAAGGATTATTTTCAGGAACATACGCTTAGTAACCTGCCATTAAAATTTATTCAACGTATAGGTTCATTAAACAATTGCGAGGTAGTGGTGGGTGTAATGGCTGTTCTTCAACGTTGGAAGGCCGTTTATAATAACTCACAGCAATACATCAAAGAAGTCATATCTCAAGTACCAATTGATCTTATCGAAACAATTGCAGAGAGGGTTAACAACAATGTTAAATTCAGTTATATTTTTCCAGCTGATGTGGTTATACCAAAGGGGAGACATGAATTACTTAAGAAATTAGGTTGGAAAAACTTCGTCTCTAAAGGAATAGTAGAACGGAGAATGGTTGATAAAATTAATATAGTTACGATCTTTAACGAGAGGGAATCGTGCATTTCTTTCCCGACATTGAAGGGAGAACCAGATCTAAACATAATGTTTT
This sequence comes from Candidatus Nitrosocosmicus franklandus, assembly GCF_900696045.1. Lineage (GTDB taxonomy): Archaea > Thermoproteota > Nitrososphaeria > Nitrososphaerales > Nitrososphaeraceae > Nitrosocosmicus > Nitrosocosmicus franklandus_A. Next base: position 832,546 of record NZ_LR216287.1, on the reverse strand, counting down.
ATAGCACGGATGAATCCTTTCATGAGTGGTGTGTAGATTTCTTTGAGTACGAATGGGCAAAAGCAAAGCTCTTCGACGAATCCAAATTAAGCCCAGAAATCTAGTTCGGCAGGGTTAATGCTATGTTTGTATTATAGGTGATATCATCTTTTTATATTTGTTATATTATTAATTTGATATATGCCAGAAGCTTTTGTGCTTATGAATGCAGAATTAGGAAGCGAAGAATCAATTGTGAGCGAGTTAAAAAAGATAGATTTGGTAAAACATGTTTACCAAGTCTATGGCGTATATGATATAGTTGCCCTAGTTGAAGGTGAGAGCATGGACAAAGTCAAGGAAACTATAACATGGAAGCTTAGAAAGCTCAATGGTGTGAAGTCGACATTAACTATGATAGTTATGGAGTAAAATCTGGTTTCTTTTATTGATATAGATTTTCAAATTCTTTATAATTTCTAGATAGCAACTTTAATCTATATCTTTATTTTTTATTTACTTGTGAAGCTATTTTTTAGAAAAAAGGATGTGGATAAAAAGAACTCTACTCAGTCTAATCAAAAGAAGTGTAAATATTGTGATATGATTTTTGATGAGGAGGAAAGACTTCGACGTCACGTAAGAAAGGCTCACAATGACAAAGGTGGCGACATGCCAAATTTGAATCCGTTTGGCCCAAGCTAGTAAGATAATGATTCGGGTTTATAATATTTGTAAATAGATTATTAATCATGTTCCCAATTCACGATGATACTCCTAGGGTAAATGGCCGTCCATTTGTTAACTATGGTCTGATAGGTGTCAACATTATAGTTTTCATCTATGAGATCATAATCACGGGAAATTTTTCAAACCGAATGGCGGTATATGAATTATATTTTAACTATGGTTCTGTTCCAGATTTGGTGTTATCCGGTCAGAATTTGGGATCTCTTTTCAGTTCTATGTTCATGCATGGTAGCATAGCCCATTTATTAGGAAACATGTTTTTTCTTTATGTCTTTGGAGACAATTTAGAAGATAGATTTGGACATTTTAGATATCTATTGTTATATCTATTCTGGGGCGTTATGGCTGCATTAGCACATAGTATTTATGCGATATCAACAGGAGAAGGCAATGTACCAGCAATAGGTGCATCAGGTGCTATATCTGGAGTACTGGGAGCGTATTTGATATTCTTTCCACATGCAAAGATCCATACCATTATTTTTGCATTTTTTATTACGACTGTGAGAATTCCAGCGATTGCCTATATACCCTTTTGGTTCATCATGCAACTCATATTCGCATTAATAGGCCAATCTGGAGGAGTTGCATATTTGGCACATATAGGAGGGTTCATAATAGGATTGGTGTCTGCATACGGATGGAAATTCTTTTCGACCCATCTATTTGACAGGGGATCTTACCGAAACCAAGACTATCGACCCAGGTCAATTAGGACATCCAAGTTTCCTTTAAACAATCATTATGTTGGTAACAATCGTATAGATTCTTCTGATGTGAGAAATCCGAAAAGAATACTTCGGCCTGAAATTATAATGGGGGAAAATTTTGTTGACGTGATATATGAAGATAAAAATGCTTCAACTTTTTCTCAGATACAGGCCAATTTCAACAATGAGACTCGTCTCTTGACTATACACAACTTGGTTACCAATAGGACTAATACTTTATCTGTATCGGAACTACAAGATAAACGCTATGTTGTTTCAAATATTTCAGTAATAAATGGAATTGTTAGAATAAGACTCGCGCAAGTATTTTAGAGTCATCAAGCCGGAATAATGTGTGAAACTCTGCATCGATAATAAATCCGGTTGGCAAGCGATCCAATCAAAATTTTTTTGATTGTAATGAAAATACTGTCTACAAAATGATGCCTGTATTAGGTATACTTAAATAAAGATTTATAAGATATCTTTTTGAACTTTTTAGTTATAATGTCTCAACGACAACCTCCAAAAGTCGACGGAGGAAAGATTTCACGTAGAGATTTTTTAAAGTTGCTTGCAGCAGCAGGTACAGTTATGACCTTTACACCTTTTGTCGAATGGGGAAAGTTCTTACCTAATCCTAGGGAATCTTCTGAAGAAAGAGCAAAGGTCGTGTTGCCTGATGGAAGCCAAGCAAATGTTAATACATTCAAAGTAAATCATGCTGAAGCTGTTGTTTATCCAATGTCTGAAGATCCTGTATTAAATGAAGAAGCTTTTCGAACTTGGCAGTTCATACGACTCCCAGCAGAGCTTGGTGGGGAAAAGAATGATGCATCAGCTTTTAGAATGTATAGTATGGTGTGTCTTCATTTGTGGTGTTTATGGAAATATTGGCCAGAGGAAGGTAGAAAACGAGGTGAGTGTCCTTGTCATGGTTCTATGTACGACCCATTAACAGGTGAGGCATTTGCAGGCCCAGCAGCACTTCAGGCTCCACCTTCCAATGTTTTACCTAGCTTGGATCTCGAGGTGGACGATGAAGGTAATATTTGGATTAAACCTCCCAATTGGACCCCGTCAGGTAATGGGGTAGTCGGATATGGGCGCTTCCTTACATAGTGAAGATAATAGCCTTGTAAGGCTATTCAAATGGATCTATGCCGGGTTCGATAGAACCATCTTTATGGGTCTAAAGTTCACTTTTCCAACAAAGTTTGTGAGTCCATTAGGATTCCTTGGGATGTTGACTTTTGTAGTGTTTATCATACTGGGAATTACTGGGGCTTTTCTCATGTTATGGTATGAACCTATACTGGATAGGGCATGGGATAGTGTCAGTAAGATCAATGATACAATTCCCTATGGATTTCACATTAGAAATATTCACTATCATGCTTCAAACGCTATGGTAATGCTGGCAATTTTGCATATGTATTATCAATTCTTTAGTGGGCGATATAAGATCCGAAATGAAATGTTATGGGTTACTGGAATTTTACTTGGTGTCCTTACAATTCTAGAGGCATTCACTGGTTATGATATTATCTTTAGTGAAAGAGCTGAATTAGCAATATCTATAGCGGCGTCACTTACTAATTCTATTCCCATCCTTGGTCCTGATATGATGAACGCGTTTTTTGGGTCGGGATTTCATGATTTCGTGCTTAGGTTTTATGCTTTTCATGTATTCTTTTTGCCAATTGTGCTATTAGGGTTGATGGTGGTACATTTCCCTCGATTTTTGGTATTCGACGTACCCATGGTAATGGCCGTAGCAGGGGCTATCATGATAACTGGTGGTGTTTTTCCAATCGATTTGGGGCTAAAGTTTGATCCTAATGTGCCCCCTGGAATAACTGTACCTGAATGGTATCTTACTGGTCTCTACGCGTTTTTAAGAAGTCAATTTGATAAATTTACTACTGGGGTAGCTTGGCCAGGTCTGTTTATATTTACACTGTTGATAATTCCTTTCATTGATAGGTATAAAAAGTTCTCCTGGAAGGATCGTCCAATTATTACTGCGCTGGGTATCACTAGTATTGCTCAGATTATAATTACGACATACTGGGGCTTTTATATCGATCCAGATAGGACAAAATCGCTATTGGAAAGACTGGTAATCGATCCTATCTTCCTGTATACTGTTATGGTGTTGCTTGTCCCCTTGTCATTTGGGTTCACTTATTTGATGATTAAGCTAGCAAAGAATGCGGAAGCAAATGCAAAGAAACAAAAACCGCCTGAGAAAAATCCAATACAACTTCCTGCAAAGTGGTTGTATATCCTGTTTGTTGTTCTGATAGGATTTCAAGTATACCTAAACATAGCTGCCTACTATGCTGTTTTGGATGGGATGAAAAACTATTCACTATTCCTAATAGGAATATTGATGTTGGTTTTTGCCGGTATGTTCCATTTGTATAGATACGGTAGGGGTTTGCCAAAATCAAATGTTGAAGTTGTAACCAGTAAAAAACGCAAATTCATATTTCCTTCATTCGGATCCCCAAAAAGAAGGCCTCTTTCTGGCGGTACCCCGGTCAAGGAGTTATCGGATGTTTCTTCCGAAGAAAAATTACAAAAAGATAAAGCCTTACATAAAGACGAATCAGTACCTTTACCCGAAATTCAGTCCTCAAAACGATCCAGTGCACCTACAGAAGCGAACGTTGAATCTCATTCAGAAAAAGGTATTCCTGCAGTTGAAGGATCGATGAAGGTAAAGTCGGATGAATAATGCAAATTGAGGGTTATGAATTGATTGTGTATATTCTATCAGCCAACAACCAATTTCAATCCATGCATAAGCTTTTCCATTTTCTTCGATATTTTCTAACTTTTTTCGATAAAATATTGTTCTGTCTCTAGTAAACATTTATAATGCTATTGACATTTTTTCGATAAATAAAATATTTATTATCGTTTGTCAAATAAAACTCAATTGGAACGAGTAAAGAAGCAGTCCCAGATTGGCGGGATTAGTATCATTTCTTTTGTAGTAATTATTACCATAAGTTTAGTTTATTATCAGTTTGTTTATACACCAGCCATGAATGCCACGCCAGATGTTCCTGAAGAAGTATTAAACCCATCAGGAATTACATCGATATCTATAGTCGAAGGCGCCTCTTTACCTGAGAATCCCAATTTTTATTCACCTAAGGAAGTGCGTGCTACATTGGGTGTGTCTAATAAAGTTGTCTGGACCAACGATGATGTGACAGCACATACTGTAACTACTGATAACGATTATGAAGATCCAGTAAATGGTCGCTTTGACTCTTTAGCTACTATAGGTCTTATTCCTCCACAGGGTACTTTTGAATTTACTTTCACACAGCGTGGTGAATATGCTTATCATTGTGAACCTCACCCGTGGATGACTGGAAAGGTAGATGTAGAGCCAAACTTCGGTTAAGGTTAATCTTTACCTTTTTTAATTCTGATAAATTTGACAGCAGAACCTATTTCCTTGTGTTCTTGAATCAAGGTTGCTCTAAACTTTGCCATTGAACCATCATCAGACGGCACATGTAAAGTCTTGACTTTAAACTGAATGTTTTTTGGTTCTAATATCTCTTTTTTCATAATTGGAAGTCTCGCATAAGGGTGATTGATTTTTTTGCCCTGTAGTTCTATATAGGTAAAAACGTCGGAGGAACCTTCAATTTGAGAGTTAATGCTAATGCTATCAAACCTGCCTTCATAAGTTATAGATACACGACCTTCAAGGACTTGGTCAGTCTGTGTCTCTTCTTTTTCAAAATACAAATTTATCATGTTTTCACTATTGTCAGTGCTATCTATTTTTCCCATATTCTGAACTTTATGTGACTTGACTTTTTAATTTATGGGGTGAACTAACTAAGCTAACCAAACTCTTTAGCCAGTTACAGCGTCTTCCATATTCTTTTGTTATGGTCAAATACAAAAACAAAAAGTTGGATATTTGATTCTGAATGTAAGTGTTTCATGTCGTTTTTCACTTGACCAGTATTATCTTTATTTTCCTTACTTGGGGATTCGTTAGGTTGGGATTCTGTTAGTGACGGATCCATTTTCTTGGTTTGATTGAATAACTCTAATATTTTCAATTGATATTTCAATTCGCTCCACGCCCTTAGTGAATTCATTATGATTTTTGTTTCCTAAAAGATATATCATTCTTCTGCAAAACAAGAGTTCGATCTCATCTTCTGTGTCGTTCGTGTCAAAATTGGAACTTTCCTTATCAATGACTTCATCTCCATATTGATTTTGCTCGAAACATTCTGTTATGATGAGCTTAAATCTTAATCCCTTGCTTCCTCTTCTTTTCCTGATATTTTTTATGACATCTACAAAAAGGTTCCATCTGTCGATCGAAATACAATTAAAAAACTCTTCAGATACGTTCTTGATGAATTCAATCTCGAGAATACTTGCGTATGAACTATTTTTTTGAATTTCTGACTCGATCACAACATAGATTTTGAAGAGATTATTGATAGTTTCAATTTCACCGAGTGATAATCCCCAATGATTAATTATAATTTGATACAATTCATAAAATTATAATTGAAAATTTTTTAAAATGAATAAAAAAGAGTGCGATAGTTTACCAATGATGCTTTTCGTCAGGCATTAATCCTATCTGCTCTCTTTGGAAATATTTCTCTAATTCTTGGGTCCATTTTTCTTTTGCGGATTGACCTCCAAGACCTTTTCTTCTCAGCCAAAATGAAATTGCACCTAACAAAAATACTCCAAATAACATAGTTCCAAATATGTAGATCATGACGTCATAGAACAAGGGGTCGTATTGTGGCCCGATTTGTAAGCCAAAGTTTTGGAACATACTACTTGTTTGAGACAGTACGCTTAACAAGCTCATTATATTATGAGCCTGACAACTAGGATATATAGATTTTGGTTATGTAATTTGAAAAAACATCAATTTCCTTCTACCATAAATATTCTCTATTTCTAAACAAAATTGTGCTATTTTAAAAAATAACTATCTTCTATTGCCTATTTCTTCTAAATTATTCATATACTTTCTCAATACTTTCGGGATTTCAATAGTTCCACGGGAAGTTTGATAGTTTTCCATTATGGCAACTAAAGTTCTCTGAACGGCTACCAAAGTACTATTTAACGTATGAACTAGTGTCGTTTCCTCGTTTGGATTATTTCTAAATCTTATCTTTAGACTTCGTGCCTGATAATCTGTACAGTTAGAACAAGAGCATATTTCCCTATATGCACCTTGCACTGGAAACCAGGCTTCAATATCATATGTTTTCGAAGCTACTTTTCCTAGATCCCCCGTACATAGAATTATGGTTCTAAAGGGAATTTCTAGCATTTCATAAAATCTCTCTGTAATTTCTAATAGTTTTTCATGTTCCTTCCAGGAATCGTCTGGTTTGCAGAACACAAATTGCTCAATTTTTTCAAATTGATGTACTCTAAATAAGCCCTTCATGTCTTTACCATGGGCTCCAGCCTCCTTTCTAAAACATGAACTAACCCCTGCATATCTAATGGGAAGATCTTTTCCATCAATAATTTCGTTCATATGCATTGAAGCCATAGGGTGTTCTGATGTTCCGATCAAGTAAAGATCTTCATTTTCTACTTTGTAAATAGTGTCTTCGAAATCGCTCAAAATAACTGCCCCTTCCATAGCTTCTCTTCTTATGAGAAACGGTGGTTGAATTGCCGTATATCCTTCTTTTATCAAATAGTCCAGAGCAAAATTTGACAGGGCCATACTCAACTTGACCAATTCATTCTTTAGAATATAAAAACGAGAGCCTGATATTTTTCCTGCTCTCTCAAAATCCACTAGATCATACTCAGTAGCAAGATCAACGTGACTCTTTCTTTTTATGTCAAAAACGATGTTAGGGTTATTATTCTTATTATCATATCTGTTATTTGAAATATCATTGGAATTAATAATTATTGATGGAACATTCTTGATAACTACATTTTCAGTTGCGTCTCTACCAATAGGAACACTTTCATGTGGAAAGTTGGGTAAGCTATAAATATATTTTAAGAAGATTTGATCGTTTTCTTTGGTTTCGTCTTCGGTTCTTTTTATCTGTCTCCCGATCTCTTCCATCTTGTTTACACTCTCAGATATATCCTCATTTCTTTTCTTTGCTGTGGCAATTTCTTTTGCGAGTGTATTTTTTTGATGCTTTAAGTTTTGTAATCTCACTATTAGGTCTCTTCTTTTCTTATCTGAATCTAAAAGCTCATCTATAGGGAAGCTGATATTTCGCTTGATAAGCATTTCTTTAACCAGTTTAGGGTTTTCTTTTATGATCCTTGAATCAATCAACGCTTATCACATTCCTGATTAATGTAATATGCTCCATAATCTCATCAATTGTGTTGATTAAAGTGTTAATATTATTTTCCCTGGCCTCGCTTCTTGTGAATTTTACGTGAAGAAAAAGATTCTCTTGTTCCGTTTTTATGTCTATGACTAAGCTAGAAGGAATATCTATATTGTCTACAATCAATGACTTGTAAGTTGCGATCGCTTCATTTGTACTTCTGCATTTTATTGTTATATTTACATCAAAACAGAGACTAGGGGGTGTTAACATCCAATATTATTTTTTTTATATTCGATAAAAATACTTCTAATTTATTCACGGGCACTATTACTTCTATATTGATGTTTTTTCTATCGTTGTAATACCTTGTAGGAGAACAGTATTTGATTGACAAGCCTTGCTTTTCAGTAAATTCCTTTATTTTTTCTCTTAATTTAACGGCGTCTAATTTAATGGATTCTCCACTCATCAAAATATATTTGTACATCTCTTCACTCGAGGTTCCAGTAGTTCTTAAACATATTATTTTATCCGAAAAGGAGTGTGATTTTGCTAATAGGTCAGCGAATTCGACAATTTGTTTCTCATCTAATATTCCCTCACCATTTACAAATGTTATTTTTCCATCTTCGTAGCACCTCCACTTTTCGGAAAAGATTCTTGAACCACTTTTTCTAATTTTAAACTTGTCTGATTGGATCTGATCCCGGATTTCGTTCAGCAAATCATATCGATCTCCAAGAGAAATTGCCAATGCGAGACCAATGCTTTTTCTCTTAATACATGATTCTAGCGCCTTTGCGAATGAGTAAGACCCTTTAAGAATACTATTCGACTCCTCACTTGTAAGAACATAGTTATACGAAAGTAATTTTTCTCTTAAATTCTTGCTTACTAAAGTTGTATCATCATCATTCGAATTCTCTTTTTCAACAAATTCTTCAATAGAGTTTACTATTTCGTTAATCTCTCTTTCTTCAAGCTCGTCCAAAGACTTTGCTCTCTTATTTTCTGCAGACAGTACTCCAGATCTTTGTAGAACTTTAATAGAGGCCTGCCTGTTCCAAGTTAATCCTTTGATAAAATAGGATGTGTTGTCCTCCAATACACTAATAATCGAAGAGGTGGGTTTTCCAACGAATACCAGGTCTTTTTTCTTTTCAATCAAATTTAACGACATGGCAGTTTGTAATATTTCATTGTAGGGTTCATTTGGTCTATCATATATGGCATTTGAGAATTTTGAAATTTCTGCTATTAAGGGTAAATACGACATTTGAGTTATTTTCCTATCAATATCCTTTATCAAGTAATATACGACGCTCGAAATTGTAGGTGCATTGTCTAAATTCAGGATGTCCTTTATCTTGTAGGTATTGAGATATCTAACCTTGTCAGTTTCTATTGAATTTTTGCTCTTAGATGAATCTTTATCTGCGTTAATGAACAAAAAATAATTGTTATGTGTAATCAAATCGACAATCTCATCATAGAAATTAGAATCAAAATCCAAAAGGATGAAAGAATCATATCCTTCCTTTATTAGGTTTCCTATTCTATATTTTGACTCTTCATAGTTACCAGAATCTTCGCATCTGATAACCGCATTACCTCCCATACGGTAGATTGAATCAAAGATTATAGAACTACTAATTATCCCATCGACGGTTGAATTTGAAATAATAAATATAACTTTTTTCTGTTCTATTTGGTCAAATAACAGGCTGCTTGTTGATGATAAGATGTGTTCGAGGTTCTTATCTCCCATTCTCTATTCTAGTTTGGCTATAACTGATGCATACTTCCAATCTTTAGATACCTTGCCAATTCTTTTGTAGTATCTTGATAATCTGTGAATCTTTGATTCTATCAGTTCGAGAGACCTCACATTTCTTTTATCGCTATTATGGATACTCAAATGTTTTTGTAATCCCAATGCTTTTCGAACAAGCTTTTCCAAGTCTTCGGGCATGGATCGTTTAATATCATTTTCTTCCAATACTTGAGTTATGGTTTTTCCTATTATTGGTTTTGCCAACGGGATTGCAAGTTCGTCTCTTAATCTTAAACCAATTTCACTGGCAGACATTCCATCCTTACCGAAATTGACTATTGTTTTTATGATTTCTTCACCATCCATGGTCCAAGAGGGTGCATTCTTGGAAGTTGGCCTAATAGAATGAGATTTTCCATGAGTGTGGGCGTGAGTTCGTGCCATATTCGCTATATTTGTATGAAAATTTACATATCTTAAATGTTATTATTCTGTCATAACATAAAAGTTATATAATTCCTATCTGAGTAATTTTTAATATGAATAAGGCACAGTTAATGGTAGCGGCTTTTTCATTGGTAATGGGCTCTATACTATTATTACCAGGATTTAACATTGCTTTTGCACAATATGGATCACAAGGTGACGTTGGCACAGCAACATTGGAGGAGCAACTTCAATTGGCAAGAGAGAAGATAAGTAATGCTCAATCAGCAGGCGCATATGGTTCTGGTACTGCAATGTTTGGTACTAATTTAGATAACACAGTACTGATGATAATAATAATAGCAGTAGTTATGGGTGGTATATCAGCTGCATTCTTTGCTGCAGGCAGAACCGGTAGTAAGCGAGCTGTTGCTGCGGGACCTGAGGGTACCTACACAAGCGGAAAATTCTGCACAAATTGTGGAAATCAACTTAGTGACGGACAAAAGTTCTGCGGAAACTGTGGAACAAAAGTATAATTTTTTATTTTTCCATTTTTCCATTTAACGACTTTATATGGAAAATAATGGTTATTTATGGTAAAGTTTATAAGATCCCTTTAATATATATATACTATGAGCAAAGAAATTAAAGACGCTAATACACAGACAGCAAATAACATATCTTCATACATAAACCTCACCGAACAGTCCGTTGAAAAAACTTTAGATACAATTAAAGAAAATATGATCAAGTCGATAGATGAATATGTAAAAATTCAACCAAGATTCCTACAGTCAGTATCAGATTTCCAATTGGAAGTTATTCAATCATCCAAGGACGTAATTAACAAGACAATAGCCCATCAAAAAGGATTGATAAAGGAATTTGTGAACGTTTCTCAGGCACAGCCAAACGAAACATATCAACAGTTATTTAACAAGACGAATGAAAATATAGACAACTTTGTAAAGGCATTTACTGCTGGCAATCAGTTTAACTTTGACGCAATAGATACAACTCGTGAAAATGTAAAGCTTTACAATAAAGCATTGGATGCTTTTACAGACTATACTACCAATACATTCAATGCATGGACAGCCTTCGCAAGATCTTTTTACAGAAACAAATAATACCTCTTAAAATAGCTCGAACAAATCGGGCAATTTTTTCATATAATTATTTTTCTATTATATTCTTATGGATATCGGGTCCAAAAATCACAAAAAAATGGGATTTGGCTTACTTGACTATCTACATATTTAACGTTTTTAAATTGTATTCATAAATTGCTATTTATTATCATGATGTCGCTATGTAACAAGTGTAAAAAGAAAAATGCCGTCTATCATCGTCGCTACTCTGGCGAACTTCTTTGCAAATCATGTTTTATATACTCTATTGAAAAGAAAACCTTGCAAACTATCTCAAAATACTCTATGCTAAGTTTTGGTCAGCGGATAGCAGTAGGTGTATCAGGAGGCAAAGATAGCCTTGCTTTGTTACATGTCCTAAAGAAGGTATCAAAAAACAATAATAATGAAATCATTGCGATTACAGTTGATGAAGGTATAGAGGGTTATCGTAATGAATCTCTTTCTTTAGTCAAGAACTTTTGTAAAGAGGAGGAAATTCAATTAAGAATTTTTAGTTATAAAGATCTTTTTGGTTCGAGTATGGATGAGGCTATTCTTGAAAGACCGTCTGATAAATTCAGCTCATGTTCAATATGTGGTACCTTTAGACGTAGAGCTCTTGATTTGGCTAGCATATCTTTGAATGCTGATGTTCTAGCAACTGCTCACAATTTGGATGATTATCTACAAACATTTATGATTAATCTTTTCTCAGGCGACGTAGACCGAATAGGGTGGATGTACCCACGACCAATCGAGTACAGCAGTGGTCTTAAAAAGATCAAACCTTTTGTGGAGTTGTATGAAAGTGAAATCGTATTCTATGCATTTCACAGTGGAATAGAATTTCAAACTGATCAGTGTCCTTATATGAATGAAAGTATTAGGTCGGAATTTCGATCATTTTTTAATGATTTAGAAAAAACTCATCCTGGCATAAAATATAATTGTTTTAATTCTATGAACAAACTGTCTAAGCTAGTAAAATCTGTAGAAAATAACCATAATATGAAGAATACTTGTCTAAATTGTGGGGAAACATCTTCAAACGATATTTGTTCAGTTTGCACCACCATACAAATGCTGGAAATAAACAAAAAAAATTTTTAATTATTAGAAATTCTCTTTCTTTTCTTTTTTTGATGATTGCCACCATTCGAGGTAATCCTCGCTCTTGTTCCTTTGTTCTCTTGTGTTTATTTTTTCATGCAATTCTTCAATCTTCTCTCTAGGTGCGAAAAGACCACATCCTTTACAAATAAAGTTTTTTGTGATTCCGTCAAAACTAAGACTGCCTCCACATTCAGGACAAAATTTGACCAATAGTGTCTTATATAGAGAACTATACAAAAACGTTTTGAATCAATTAGATTTCTCATTAGTTAAGAATCTCGACACATGGATTTTTGTCTTCATTCCAAATTCATGGTCAGTTCGCCCATCGAAAACCATGTGCCGAGACAACCTTAATGTCCAGTATAGTCTATAAAGATTTATTCAGATCGACATTGATGATTTCTCTTTCTGTATCCAGAGTTACCCTTATTTCATTACTTTGAATAGAATAACTATCAATAGTTCTGACCAGAAGATTGTAGTTATCTTGGTCAATTAGCGCCAATGGAATATCTGATATAGCACATCCAGAAGCAGTAGTGATGTCAACCTTATTTGTACAGATCATACCATTTGGACTATTGGTGTTATACTTAAGCGCAAAAATTGTATATGCACCTACACTACTTCCTACCGAATTTGGAAAAACAAGGATCTTATCCCTTAGCTTATAAGTTCTTTGTCCTTGATTACTGATTGTAATTTCACCAGTCTTTGTATTTGCCATCCCTAGAAAATTTATAGGCTTTTGTAATAACAAAATCGACCCTTCAGTTTTACCTTTGACTATTTTTTTACAATTTATCTCCAAAACAAAATCGACATCCTTCTTTGCTTATATCAAAATTGTTAATATACTATCTAGTATATTTTCTTATAATGTCTTTAGTACTCGTTAATGCTACGGAAATTTTGTTTGATGTTTTCATGTAATAGGATGCTTTGACACTATTTGTGATTATGCTATCATAGTCTTGTCTAGTTATGAGTGGAGTCAAACAAGTGCAAGCATCAGATATAAAATTTACACCGCATTTTTCTAATGATTCTGTCAGCCCCATATTCTTGGCTTTACAATATACAGTTTTTGGACAGAAAACTTTGCATGGTTTGGTAAATTTTCTATTTCGTAATAATGTATGAAGTTGGCCTAGCTCATCCATTCCTAACTGCGGACTCCCAAATGTAATCAATTGACCATCCTCTGCTGTGTTTAACTCGTCTTTTGTCTTTCTCATTTCTACTTTATCGTACTTTATCTTTTCTATCGTTCTATCTGATTCTTGAATCTTGAACATCCCACAAGAACCAGAAGTTCCTATTCCTGCTGCAAGCGATTTTAATTTGGAAATTTCTAAACTATTGGAAACATTACAAATACCTGTACAGCTTTTTTGGATCGTCTTGCCTGCAAAATATCCTAATAATCCGTAGTCTAATTCATTTTCCAATTCCATTTCATTTATGATTTCTATTTTTGGATTCCTATTTTCATCAATTCGCAAGTCTGAATAGGGGGCTTTTCCAGTTATGGCACTAGCTAACGCACTTAATGCACTTTCTTTATTTGTTTTAAGATCCAAGTACGAATTTGCAAGTACTGCTGCGTTACTCTCAGCGAAACTAACTTGAGTGCCTTCTGATGGTAACGGCATCAACTCATAAGGGATACATGAAAATGTTGGAGTAACTCCCAATTTGTCATATGCTTGAACTATTTCCATTTGTTTCTCAATGAATTCAGTTGACAAGTCTGGACGATTGTCTCTATCAAAGCCCATTGGATTTAATGAAGTAGTTACACTAACTTTCCCGTCAGTACTGATCTTTTTTAAAAATTCAAGCCCGCTATCACCTATTGTGTTGTAGTTCACCCCTGAAACATGTGCCCAATTAATCGGTACTAGTTTCTCTGCATTAGTTGCTTCCCCAATAGCGACCAAAATCCTGTATGCGATCGATAGTCCTTCTCCATACTCGCCGGATAATCCTTTTTCCTCTTCGCGTGTCAGAAGCATATGTATCACTGTTTCTTTCTGATCCAATATTATTTTATCCTCAAAGTAATGATTCCCTTAAGATAATATTATCAATGACAGTATTCATTTTGATGGTAAATTATAATAGCATTACATTACCTCTGCATTCTGGAAATCCACCAACTTATTTGATCCGGCGCATGACTAAATTGGCTGGATGTATTACGAAAGTGATTATTGATGATAAAGGTACTCTTGAATTTATGAAAAAACTGTCGGATCCTCTATGGTTTCAGGCTTTTGGATGTGTTTTAGGATTTGATTGGCACTCATCAGGATTAACTACTGTTGTAATGGCCGTTTTGAAACAATCACTTTCCGTGGAATCACATGGAATTGCAATAGCAGGAGGCAAAGGAAAAAAAGCTAAAGGAACGTTAGGTGAAATACAGAATATATGCAATCACGAATTTAATCTAACCGAAGATAAAATCCAAACTTTAATTTATGCTAGCAAGATGTGTGCTAAGGTTGACAATTGTGCTATCCAGGACTTTTATGCGCTGTATCATCACAACATAATATTTGATGGATGTGGTAATTGGTCTGTCGTTCAACAGGGAATGAATACAAGTACAAATACATCTCGACGATATCACTGGTTCTCAAAATGGCTAAAGAATGGATATGTTCTAGAGCCGCATTCAGGTTTAATAGGTGACGCAAACTTTGGAAACAAAGTCCTTGATATGACAAACAGGAATTCTATTGAAAATCAAAAAACATCATTGGATTTGGTAAACGATCATCAAAATTTAGCTAATATATATGATTCTTTGTCTAAAATTTCAACTCGTAGGAAAGATATGTCGATTGATAACTGGATAAATCAACCCGTGATTAATAATAATCTGTTTAGATTACCAGAATTTTCTGATCCTGCTTCTGATTTACACTATTATATGCCTCGAAAAATAGATTGGAATTTGATGAGAAAAATCTATGATATCCATCCTTCTACTTATGAGGAATTTTTATCTATACCCGGAGTTGGTCCATCTACTATTAGAGCCGTGTCATTAATAGCTGAACTAATCTTTGGGTCAAAAACCTCGTGGAATGATCCCGTAAAATTTACATTCGCTCATGGGGGTAAAGATGGGGTACCGTTCTTTATCGACAAGAGCAATTATGATGAATCTACTAGACTATTGCAATCGTGTATTGAAGGCGCAGAAATTTCAAGGGAAGAGAGAGTCAGTTCTCTCAAAAAACTAACTGAATTTAACCATAGAATGTTTAATCAAGAAAATAAGGATTATCAATCTTGTAATCCAAACTTAGGGAAGAATTCTTGACATTGTCCTGGGAAACAATGTTACATCCTTGATGTCGTCAAAATTCAGGATCCATCTTAGAAACCTTTCTATTCCTAATCCAAACCCGCCATGAGGTATAGATCCGTATTTTCTTAGATCCAAATACCACAAGTAGTCATCAATTTTTAAGTTTGATTGTCTAATCTTGTTTTTTAAGACGGACAAGTTATCTTCCCTTATTCCTCCACCTGATATTTCTCCAAATCCATATGGAGCCAGTAAATCCACTGCTAGACCAGTATTCTCATCCGATGGATTTTGTTTAACGTAAAATGGCTTTATTTTCAATGGATATTCAGTTATAAAAATGGGATTAGTTCTGTCCTTTGTTAATTCTCTTTCTGATTCGGTACTGAGGTCATCACCCCATTCTATATTTCTTTCCTTTCCATCCTGATCCATAATCTTACAATCAAGGGATCTTAAAATATCAATGGCTTTTCCATAGCTGATTCTTTCAAAAGGGGGTGATATTTTTTCTAATCTTTTAAGTGCATCTTTGCTTAAAAAATTCAATTCCTTTTGATTGTATGTCTTGATCATCGTAATAATGTAATATATCAGGTTCTCTTGAATCGAAAGTAGGTCTGGCAACCCTATCCAAGGAATCTCTGCTTCCAAATGAGTAAATTCCGCTAAATGTCTTACGGTTCTTGACCTTTCTGCTCTAAATGAGGGACTAATTGTCCATACAGGGCCTAAACTGTATATCATGGCTTCTAAATACAATTGAGAGCTTTGAGAAAGATATGCGATATTATCAAAATATTTGACTTCGAATAAAGTTGCCCCGCCTTCAACTGCGCCTTTCACAAGCAAGGGAGGAGTTACCTCCATCCAATCCTCTTTATCGAACCAATGTCGAGAATACTTTAATAAAGATCCTCTTAGTTTCCCAATAGATATAAATTTACGTGTCCTAAGAGTTAGATGTCGATAGTCTAGTAATATCTCGTCACTTTGATATTCTCCAATTGGATAATCGGTTGCAGCTATATTAAAAATAGTAATCTTGTTGACCTTTAATTCATATCCTCCCTCTATAGCACGATCATCCTTTTCCAACCTTCCTGTTATTTCGACAGATGATTCAATTGTGAGTTTTTTAGTTAAATTCGATGGACATACAGCTTGTATGATGTCCCCTCTTTCATCACGGAGGATGATGAAAGTTTTCTCCTTTTGTTTTCTTAATCTGTGTACCCATCCTCTTAGTGAGACGTTCGCGCCTATTTCGTTCTCTCTTTTAACATCTGCAATCCTTCTCGACACTCTTTCTATTTGACGGATATTTTATTTATTTATCTTTGGATAGTCTGTCTATTAAAATGATCATTCCTATATTATTATGAAAACATGGGACATGGATTATTATGTTGTTTTCCTCTTCTCTTCAGATGGGATTATTCTCCACTAGACAATAAAACCTAAACCATTATCAAGGCAACTTCGATGCTCTGTGTATAAAACATTGATTTTGTTTTGGATAATTCATTCTTTAATCATATGAAAAATTACTTGTCTCATAAATAATTATTTCTATGTGATGATCTTTTTAGTATATGGTTAGTCAAAGTATGTGTAGTAAGATTCTTGTTGAATTATCACAATTGATCCGTTTATATCTGACAAGTTCTATTCTACCTATTTCATAAAATAAACTAATAACGTGTTCAGCTTTTTTCTTTGCTTCTTCAAAATTTGAGCATTCATAATATAAAACTGCTTGTTTGAATGATTAGTATCATATATATTATAATTTCAATACCATCAAATCGAACAAACCACTAATACATATCTATTGGTCTTAGTATTGCTCCGTTTTTATTTTTTAAATTAATTATTACTTTGGATAAAATGAAAAATAGAAGCCGCCTAGAAATAATAGCAATGATACTAGAAACAGTAGGTGATAACGGTGCAATACAGGCTAAAATCATGTATAAAGTATATCTTTCCTTTCTTCAAATGAAAGAATACTTGTCCCAACTTATGAAAAACGATCTGATAGTTTATGATGATGGGGCTCAAATTTATAAGATGACTGACAAAGGAAGACGTTTTTTAATATTGTACAAGCAGATGACAGAGTCAATCACCATGACAAAGCCAATACTCTAATTTTTTTTAACTAGAGTTTGATTAATTTATAAGTAAGGGTTTTTAAACTTTATTCGTGATTTTTGACACCGGTTTGAAGATAGATGATCTGAATTCTGGACCATTTAAGAAAATCACAATAGAAAAGGAAGAAATCGTAATAGGGAAAAAAAATGATCGAATTTTTGCCTTTAACAATATATGTCCACATAAGGGAGCTTCTTTATCAAAAGGTAGCTTGAATGGTGATAATATTGTTTGTTACATGCATGGTTATGAATACAATATCTTTACTGGAAAACTAGAAAAAATGAAATCTTGGAAGAAGGATTCAACTTGGGTAGAACAAAATGATCAGTGGAGATACTCAGGGAATTTGAAGACTTACAAAGTTCATATAGATAGAGATAAAATTCTTATTGAATTAGGTCCATGACCTAATGGAAAGCCGATAATTCATGTCTTACAGGAGATTTCTTATTCGGGTACCGAGTCACTTACTAGTTTTCCGTTTTCGATTTTCACAAATAAGTATCTATTATCCTTAAAAATCAGAGTCAATTCATTTTCGCTTTCCTCTACATCTAGAAGTTCCTGTCCTTTTATACCATCAAATTTTGCCATGATGTATAAGGCAATTATAAGACATATTTAAATTAGATTAATTAAAGTAAAAAATCAAACTAGTTCTGTGTCTTCAATCTTTAATTCTTTCTCTATGCTTTGCTTATCTATAAAATCATGTTTACCCCAAGATAATTTTACTGAAATGATGATGTCATTCTTTCCTTTCTTAAAGTATTTCCTTTCAATTTCGATTTCTTTCTCAAAGTCGAATAGCAATTTCCTTGCCTCTTCTTCTTCGAGTGGATAAAATGGATTTTCATCCTTTACAATCATAACCCATATTCGGTGGTCGATTTTTGGGTTTCTAGTCCAAAAGAAAATAGCCTTTCTAACTAGCTTTATTGTATCGATAACTCTGCCATTAACCTTGACATTCAAATTAGTGGTAATCCTCAAGGAATTATCGTGTTTATTATATGCTTTTTCCCAATTTTTCTGTGTTAATTGGTTACGAATTAATCCTTTTAAACCAAAACGCAAAGTAAATGTGATTGGGTCTTCCTTTTGCTTCTCATGATTTGACTTTACTAAAGTCAAATCATCGATATAGCTGACATTTTCTTCCAATTTAGATACTGAGAAGGTATCATTTATATCCTCAATATGTAGTTGTCTTTTATATATGCATGCTGAAGTAACACATGCTAAAGACAAAGAATTAGAGTTTAAAATACATGATATAGATATATCTATTTTATATATAATTCAGTATGAGATACAGAAGGACTTGGATAATAAATTTACAGGAGTTGTTTTAAAACATCCATTAATACGTGAATATATGCTCAAGATAATAACCAACAAGAATGACCCATATAAGGCAGTTGATGATTCGGTAGGTTCCGCCATCAGGTATACCAATGATCTTGCTGGTATGCTTAAATTAACTATAGGAAGTTGAAATCTAAGATGAATGTGGTGATAATAACATGAAATTCTGTCCTAAATGTGACTCCAGGTTAAGGAATAGACAGGAAGATCAAACATTAACTTGTCTCAAATGCGGTCACATTATAGTCAGTGATAATAATACAAGTACTGCGAGTATCGTCAGTACCGTTTCCAGTTATGATTATTCTGATGACACTTTAAAAATACTGGATTCGGATAGACCGATTGAGGGATTGCCGACTACAAATATTGAATGTCCCAAATGTCAAAATAATTTAGCGTTTTGGTGGATGTTGCAAACGCGCTCAGCTGATGAAGCAACCACTCAATTCTATAGATGTACAAAATGTAGCCATACCTGGAGAAATTATTCTTAAGTTTTCTTAAGAGCTCGGTATTTTTAAGTAACTTTTAATATAGTTAATAAAAATGATGTTTGTAGCCAAGACAAAATCTCCGGAGGGATGGAAAATAATTAATTCTGCTATCTCTACACTAGTAGATGAGGCAACATTTGAAGCAACTTCTGAAGGGATATCTTTTAGAGGAATGGATCCGTCTCATGTTGCACTAATTGATATTTTTTGGCCCAATACCGCGTTTGATAGTTATAAATGTGATTCGGAACTAAAGTTTGGGGTCCGCATATCTGAATTTTCAAAATTGATCAAAAGAACTGACAAGAAAGATGAACTAGAGATCTCTATTAGTGACCAAGATGTATTGAGGATAAAAACAAGTGGTAGTTACAAGAGAGAATACAAAATGCGACTTATTGAAAGTTCTTCGGGGTCTACCCCATTACCCAAATTGTCGTTTAATTCAAAGCTAGTAATATCGTTGCCGTCATTTGATAAGATATTATCTGATATTGAAGTTGTATCCGAATACGTGGAAATCGAGTCTTTTCCTGAAAAAGTAGAATTTGTAGGAAAAAGTGACACTGGTGAAGCGATCGTAATTATGGAACCAAATAGCGAAGGACTAGAGGAAATAGATGTTAAAGAAGAATCCAAAGCTACCTATAGCCTCGATTATTTGCTTAAAATAGTAAAATCGATTGGTTCTGTTGGCGTCGCTGCTGCCATAGAATATTCTAGTAAAATGCCAATTAGACTTGAATTCCGTATAGCCAATATAGGTCGTATTCACTTTTATCTTGCACCTCGAGTTCAGGATTAGGGGCGAATTGATCCATGTGTTTTTTATCTTTCAAATTTCTACAAGAAATGCTGTACCCAAATCATAGTTTGGGTACACTCTAATGAAACTATTGTCTATAAACGGCAGGAGAGAATAGCATGAGAATTATTATGAAATTTGGTGGCTCCGTTCTAGATTCGCCACAAAGAATAAAGAAAATTGTGGAGATTGTAAAATCCTTTAGAATTAACAAAAATACTCCTGAAATTATATGTGTGATTTCTGCTATGTATGGTGTTACTGATAAAATTATTGCTCTTTCGGATTCGCTAGTCAAAAGTGACAAGAGAGCGATTAAAAAATTTATCGATGAAATGACATTAGTTCACATAGAATTAGTTGAAGGAGCGATAACCAATCCAAAACTTCGACAACAGGCAAAGAATGCTGTGTTAGAAGTGATGAGCGAATTTCAAGCAGTACTTGAAGGATTGGTGTTAATAGCTGAAGTAACTCCACGTTCATTAGATCATATTCTCTCCTTTGGAGAACGATTAATGGCGCCTATCGTTAGTTATTCTTTAAAGGATCAGGATTTAAATTCTGATTATTTTACTGGTAAACAGATTGGTATTGTTACGGATTCAAATTTTGGTGAAGCAAGCCCATTAATGGATACTACAAAATTTCGGGTAAATGCTAGATTAGTTCCTATATTACAGAAAAATATTATTCCTGTCGTAACCGGGTATATAGCAGCAGATCAACATGATCATGTTACCACCTTAGGACGGAGCGGTTCAGATTATACGGCAACAATTATTGCTTTTTGTATTAATGCGGATGTGGTGTATCTCTGGAGTGATGTGGATGGATTAATGACTGCCGATCCGTCGATAGTAAATGGAGCTCAAGTTTTGTCAGAAATATCATACAACGAAGCTGCTGAAATGGTTTTGTTTGGAGCCAAATATATTCATCCACGAGCTCTCGAACCTGTCATGGATTCTAATATTCCTATCATAATTAGAAATGCTCTAAATTTAATCAATCCTGGTACTACTATCACCCCTGTGTTGAAAGTTTCTACTAATATAGTAAAATCAATAATCTCCATACGCAATACTGCATTAATAGATGTAGGTGGGGGAGGAATGGTTGGAGCACCTGGGACAGCTGCAAGTATTTTTCAAACACTTGCCAAAAATAAAGTAAATATAATGATGATTTCTCAGGGACCATCTGAATCTAGTATTTCTATGATACTTAAACAAGATGATCTGGGGAAGGCGATAACGTCATTGGAGCTGAAACTTCTAGGAAGAGTTATCAAACATCTAAATGTATTAGAAAATGTGTCAATAGTTACTGTTGTTGGATCTGGTATGCGCGGGATAAAGGGGATAGCTGGTAGAATCTTTACATCAATTGCCAAGAACGATATCAACGTAATAATGATCGCCCAAGGGTCTTCTGAATTAAACCTTGCATTTGTGGTTAACGATGACGATTGCGAAAAAGCCGTCAGAACATTACATCATGAATTTGGTTTAGATAAAGTGCAATAAAACAAGGCGATTCTCTTTAGACTTTTACATCTACTTTATGAATGAATGATCTCTTTTATCATCAAAACTCATTCTCTTTTCGATGATGAAAATATGATTTTTTTTAATGAATATATCTTATTTAGAAAAAATTAAATGAAATATGTATTCATTATACTCTAGATTGGGTTTAGGCAAATTATATGTAGTAGGAGTTGGTCCTGGTCATCACGATCATATGACCTTTAGAGCTAAAAAGGCAATAGAAGAAAGTCAAATTATTATAGGTTATGAAACTTATGTTTCGTTAGTAGAAGACTTGATTGCCGGTAAGGAAATTTATCGATATCCAATGACCCAAGAAGTCGACCGTGCAAACCAGGCGATTGAATTCGCTGAGAGAGGCAATATAGTATCATTAGTATCATCGGGTGACCCAGGTATATATGGTATGGTGGGGTTAATTTATGAGATCCTAGCTGAAAAAGGCTGGAAAAAAAATGAAGGTATTGAGGTCGAATGTGTTCCTGGTGTATCTTCGTTAAATTCTTGTAGTGCATTAATAGGGTCGCCGTTAATGACTGATTTTGCGGTAGTGAGTATGAGTGATTTACTCGTGCCATGGGAAATCATTGTAAAAAGAGTTGAGGCAGCTGCCTTGGGCGATTTTGTTACTGTTGTATATAATCCCTCAAGTAAAAAACGTGTTCATCAGTTAAAAGATGCAAGGGATATCTTTTTAAAATATCGAAGTCCAAATACTCCGGTAGCTATTGTCAAAGGAGCCTTTAGGGAAAGCCAGTCAATTGTCGTTACTGATTTAGAAAAAATGTTAGATTTTCCAGACATGATGGGTATGATTACCACCATAATTATAGGAAATTCATCATCCTTTAATTATAATAATATGATGATAAATCCGAGAGGTTATCGTTCAAAATATCAACTGGTAAAATAAATAAAGATACTTAATTTATTTTCGTTACCTATAAATTTGATAGTCGTTCAACAATTGAACGAATTGTCTGGCAATGCTTTTACGTATGGTAATTTGATACTTTTGTACTGCAAATTTGATATGGATAACCTTTTTCGCTCGGATGATAATGGGGTTGTGGATTCTGATCGTAAGCTATCATACGATTCTTTGCCAGATTTTGTAAAGGCAAGGGTTACTCTATGTGTTGATACGTTCAATTTAATAATGAAGTCCAAACCGGACAAGTTCTATACAACAGTTATTTTGATAACTGACCCTATTTTCAATAACATAATTAGAGATCACCTGATCATCGAAGGAATTTCGGGGCAATACATCGAACAGGACAATACTTCAAAAACAATCGAATCTGTAATAAATAATGTAGTGAATCGCGTTAGATCCCTTGCCAATCCTCCAGCTATTTACTTTGTCGGATCAGTTTGGCAAAAAGAGGTATTTGATTCAATTGTAAACTCAAAATTAAAGAATAAATTCAAAATTTTCTTTGAAGGAGCGCTTGATCATAGATCGTATGAACTTATTGAAAAAGACAAATTTATAGAAGAACCAAAAAAAAGTTCTACCTACTACAAACATAAGCTAACAAATAAGGCGATCGATACTTTGCTCAATTATATATTTTCCAATAAGAGAAAGTAGGCTTAAATCACCTCGTTCGTTTTTTATTATATTTTATAAGATTGGAAAAGTTAATATCAGAATAAATAACAAGAATTGGTGTAGCGGTCATCGTCTAGTTTGGTTAGGACACTGGCCTTCCATATATAAGATCTATATGGAGAAAGCCCGTAACCCGGGACTTTGTCTCTATTTATATAGACAGAGCGGGAGTTCAAATCCCGGTGACCGCATAGACTATGGGATTTAAAGTCGATATTTAGGTGAATTGATAAAACGGCTCTGTTCACTTAATATGTTTTATTTCATTGTTATGATGGTCTACAAAGAGCCGCAGCCAATTCCGTACATGCTTTAACTTGCAATTCTTTATTCTACAAGGAAAGTAGTCATCGAAACTTTCGGTTCTATCCTTTACGTATTGCATCTTTCTTTCAATCAGACTTTTCTCCAGAGAGGAATGAATGTGATGATCGAGATTTAAGAATCGACACGCTTGAGGATACCAAGTACCTCCATCATCAGTCGAAACTGGATGAATTCCATGAATCTTGACTAAACCTGAAATGAATTTTTCAGCTACAAACATGTTTCTTTCTTTAGAGAGATAGACAGTGCGAGAATTTGCCTGTTTTCTGTCTGGTTCAGTTGCAACCCAGAGCCAGACAAACTCTGATCCCACCTTCAACATGGTCTCATCTATTATATACTCTAGAACTCTTCTTCTAGTTGACTTAGCTTTTGAGGCTTGTACTTTTGAATCCAATTCCAGATGGAAACGTGATTTCTCTTGTATATCTGAGATAATCTTTCCGAGGCTTTCCTTAAGGATAGGCCTGAAAAGTACAAATGCAACCCATAACATACATACTTTGAAGGCGTTCTGTTTCTAGTAAGCATAAAAGAAATGGAATGCTTTCAAGCTATAGGCTTATCGTTAACTGAACAGAGCCGATAAAACTGTATTGCATCCTTATATATCACAATTGACTTGCCCGGTCTTTATTCTCTAATCTCTATTATTACTAAATATCATTTTTTTCAGGATCTTGCCTGCATTTAATACTTTTAGTCAAAGAAATTAATATGCAAATAAGAAAATATCTTATGCTAAAAAGGTATTTTTGTCTTCAAAAATCATTTCAATTTTATAGGGTCTACTTGGCAAATTATATAGCGAAATCTAGATGATTAACAAAAATACCTTGTTGAATTACAGGTCTTGTCTGTTATTAATAGTTACTTTTTCTATAATAGTCTCTATTAGCTTATTCTCTAATATGGTCGTAGGTTTAACCTACACAAATAGTAGTTTTTTACACTCACAGTCTCAGATCAACATCCTGACAATCAAAATTATAGTTTACAAACTAATATACCCGTTCTGAGTAAGACTTTATTTCAAAATGTCTCTAATAACTATGCTGGGTTAAATTCTAGTACTATCAGAAATGATAATCAGGTATCAAATGATACTTTGTTGCTAGCAAATATTTTCGCTACTGATTTGTTAAATCGATTTTATCATTCAGCTTCAATATTGGAATTAACGGCTGGGCTTCCTCAGGTAAGAAACATATCTTATGTTCTCATGTTTGAACAAACTCTTGAATCGCATCATGGACTGCCCTCAAACAAGGATATTGAAAAACGACAGGTAGCTCAAGAGATTATTTCTAAGAATGGTACAGCTGACAATTTATTTGAAGTATTCTATTTGATGCCAAA
Organism: Candidatus Nitrosocosmicus franklandus; assembly: GCF_900696045.1. Lineage (GTDB taxonomy): Archaea > Thermoproteota > Nitrososphaeria > Nitrososphaerales > Nitrososphaeraceae > Nitrosocosmicus > Nitrosocosmicus franklandus_A. Next base: position 807,299 of record NZ_LR216287.1, on the reverse strand, counting down.
TGGTGATATGTACATGCTTGAGCCTTATTCTATACAAGAAACACTAAAAGAAAATAACTATGCATTTAGAGATTATTTTCAAAAAGTTATTCAAAATAATCAAACTTATCTTGGAAACGCTATTATTACCACAACTTCATCCGGTTTAAGAGAAGCCGTAATAGCTACTCCAGTATATTCCCTTGAAGATAATATAACTATAGCTGGAGTTTGGGCTGGCGGAATTGATTTTGGTAAAATAAACCGCCAACTCCAATCCCTGGATCTAATAAATGAAAATAAGCGGGTTGTATTTGTAGACGGCAATGGAGAAAAAATAGCTGATTCTGATCCCTATAGGTCTAACACATTTGAATCCTTTAATCAATTAATCAGTTTTAGGAATGCTGCAAATGGAGAAACTGGAACAACTTTTGAATCATTAAAAGCTGATAATGGTAGTACTAAAACAATTATATCGTATTATCCAGTTAATGCTTTTCATAATACTTGGGTAGTGTTTGTAATGAAGGAAACATGACTATTTAGATAGTCAAGGTTATTATATTTTCGCTAGGAACAGGGGTGAAAAATAAATATCTTCTAAACTATCGAATTTTTTCTTTAGGGCTGTTCGTGGTTTCCTTTTTTTTGAGAAAACAAATACTAAAAAGGTTAAAATAATGTAGTCACTAGCATCCTCTATATTAGATAAGAACTGCCTTCTTTATCAACACCTCTGATGCTAATTATGTTTTAAAATGGGAATTATTGTTTAGTAGTATTAAGACTATTATGTTTCATAAACCAATGAACGCGAATATCCTGTAGGGTTTTTGTTCTTGGATGTATGAACATATTATAAAGTGAATTCATATTAACTCATGCTATGTATTTTTAAGCAACAGATTTGCATTGTATACATATCAAGATCGATTACAGATATGTAAATTTCATTAAAAATAATTCTTTGAAGACGTATGTATGCATTTTTCTAACTCGTGTTCTTATGGTTCTACGTCACAGATAATAGGTTTTTCGTAAGATTATGATACATTATTCTGTTATCTTTATAGAATAAAAACCATTTTAGTCATTTAGAGTATATCATTTGGATCTACTAATTCAGATTTTTTATTATCCCGTTATGGTATTTCCATTAACAGTATCGTTATATTATGCATTAATTAAATTTTAATTATTTTGTGCATTGTATGTTTCGGATATGATCCTGAGGATATGCATTGTGATATATACATTTCATAAAATACAAGAAGGATAGATGAATTGATGTTAAATAATTAAATTTCCATAGAACATAATCATTGTCTAATCCATTTTTAAAGTCTTGTTTGCCGTCATTACGCCGACTAATAACATCACGCCTGCAAAAATTAACAAATAGTAAAAATAAATCCAACTAACATCAGAAATATTCCCTGCAAATATTATTTCTCTTCCGAATGTAGAAGAATAGGATACGGGGTTTAAGTTTGAAATGGTTTGCATCCATGTAGGGAAGTTGTCATTAGGGAATAAAGCAGTACTAGCAAACATTAAAGGTAAATTAATGAAATTTGAGATTAGTGTAGGGATTTGCCAGTCAGAGCTTGACATAGTCAACAGAAGGTATATTGACGAAAGTCCTAAACTCAATAACAATAATGAAAACAAGAACATGGTTAATCCGATGACATCGGGTATTTGGACTCCTAAAATCATAACGCCTATAAATACTATGGGTACTTGTAACATCCCTCGTGTCGCTGCTCCAAATACTTTTGACAGAAATATGATATAGTTTCGCGTTGGAGTAACCATTATCCTTCTAACATAACCTGATTTCTTATCTTGAATGAGACTCAGTGAACTAAACATTCCTACGAAGAGCATCGATGCAGACAATTGACCTGACAATAAAAAAGCAACATAGTTATCTGTTTGGAAAAAATCTTTTAGAAAAGAAACAGGAGCGTAAGCAAAACTACTTCCAAAAAAAACTATCCATAGTAATGGCTGTGCAATGCTAAGAGTAATAACAGCTGGATTTCTAAAAGTATTCATTATCTCTCTTACATACAAACCAATGAATTGATTAATTGGTAGTATCATTTCTTTAAGATAGATTTTTTATGTTGAGGTTCGCATCTGCCTCTTCAAACCTTTTACCAGTTAGCTCCAAAAAGATTGATTCGAGATTTGGTTTTTCAATTTTAATGGTTGCTATATTGTTTGGCTTGCTTTCTGTAATTTTGGATATCAATTCAGGTAATACAGTTTCAGCATTATTTACTTTTATTCTTAGTGTCAAACTATTGGTTAGGTGAGTTTCAAAAGTCCTATTTTTATCGATCGATCCTATCTCTTCGACTTGCATTATCCCATCAATGCAATTGAAATTGTTATAATCAAATGACGAAAGAAATGTGATTTCTATAATATCTCCATGAGTCTGTGTCTTTAGGACTTGAGGCGAGCCTGTTGCAATTATCTTGCCATTATTTATTATGGCAATAGCGTCACATAGTATATCAGCTTCTTCTATATAATGGGTGGTCAGAAATATTGTTACTCCATATACTGAATTTATTTTCTTGATAAGATTCCAAAGAAGTTTTCTTGTACTTACGTCCAGTCCGATCGTAGGTTCATCCATAAAGAGTATCTTAGGCTTGTGTAGGAGGGCCATTATGATTTCTAATTTTTTTTTCATACCTGTGGAAAGTTTCTCGACTCTTTTTGATTCAATATCATTTAAGTCAAAATACTTAAGAAGGTTACTAGCTCTACTCTTCCAATCCTTACCTATATTATGTAACCTTGCTTGAATATGGATATTTTCCATAATTGTAAGCGATTCATCCAAAATTACTTCCGATGATATCCAACCGATATTTTCCTTAACTTTTATGGGTTGTTCGTTTGTATCGAAATCTGCAACAAATGCTTTTCCACTCGATGGTTTTGATAAACCGGTAAGAATTTTGATTAGGGTGGTTTTTCCGGCGCCATTTGGACCTAATAACCCAAATATACTTCCATAACTAATTTCTAACTCAAGATTATCAAGTACCGTCTGTGTCCCATACACTTTCGAGAGATTTGTGCAATGTATGGCTAAATTCTTCTTGATTGGAGTAATCGAATCAAGTACCAAAAAACGAGATCCATCATACTATTTAATCGAGGTGATAAATACGTTGATAATTCTTTTAAATTTTCATACCGCTTGCTTTTTTACGTGGTGTCCACTTACTCTAACAATTATAAATTGGAGTAGCAAACTTATATTATAAAAATTTAAATCATGAATAAAAAAAGACTTGAGAGGGATATACAAGATGGCTGGTATTTTTTTATAGATATTGTTGGTTCATCGAATCCCAATTTATCAATATCAAGTCAATTAGAAAAAATAAGCATCATTCGAAACCTAATTGCCTCTTATCTTTCAACCCTTGGAAATACTGAAATTTACAAATCATTTACAGGAGATGGTATGCTCATAGTTTTTTTGGATTATACATCACCTCTGGAGTTGTCCATTTTTATTCACAAGAAAATCCGAGAGCATAATGAATCTGCATTAGAAAATGAAAAGATTTATGTTCGAATAGGAATCGGATACGGATCGTTTCTTTCATTTCGAGATGGGGTTCATAAGGAATTTGCGCCTTGGGGACACGAATTGGTTCTTGCGAGACGAATTATGGATATAGCTAGACCTAACCAAATATTATTAACCGATTTTGCATATCAAAAAATAAAAAACGATTATTTGTTTGACAGGAATATGTACGGATCATCTTTGCATGATAAAGGAAAAATCATGCTGAAACATCATAATGAATTGGAAAATGTTTATTCTTTTTATAAAATGGATGAATTCGGGAATAATTCTGATGTTGAATTTAGCATAGACTTAAAACCGATAATTCAGTATCAAAAATTTGATGAAACTTTTATAACACCTATTCAAGAATTTTGCGAAGCCAGATTTGCTACTATATTGGAGAAATTTAAGGATCTTACCAATCCATCAAAGGGTTTGGAAATCGGTTTACTTTCTACTGGATTGATCTACCAGGTATTATTTGAGAATGGTGATGATTATATCTCTGCTACTTATTTACCACCTGGAGAGTATTGGGATCTACAGAATAGTGCACCATTAAACCTCTTAAGTCACCAGGAAAAATCTTTAAGAAAATTAGATAATACAAAGCTCATCAATAACCATTACAGATTTTTGATTATGGAGAAAGAAAAGCTTGATGCCGATATAAAAGGCAATCAAAATAGCTCACTTCTATTCATTAAATGGCATTCAGAAAACAATGTAAATCTGTTTTTCATCAGTTCATCTGAGATTGATTCGATTCTCATAAAATATCCAAAAATTGTACACAATGTGGGGCTAGGGTTTTGGAACGGGAAATACGTGCTCCAGTTCGGACCGATCATGGAATATATAAATAGGAAAGACCCGAATCATCCATTATTGAGGCGCCGATTTTGGCTTCATGCAGTTGGTACAGAGACCTATAATCAAAGTAAAAATTTCTTTAGTGAATTGGTTGATCTGGCCCTAAGTAAGAAATTGACAAAGGTTGATCATAACTATTATAATAGTGTTATTAATGGCCAATAATGACGATATTTTTTCTGCTAGTTTTTTGATTGGTTTAATTTGTTCTCAATTAGATTTACACGTTACTTGCTTTAAATACTCGATATTATCTTCACAAGATGAATAATAGATTTATTTAGTTCTTTTTAAAAACCTTTTATGTTCCGAGTAACTTTCAAGTGAAATAACCTGGGACATCGCTTCAGTTAGAAATAAATACTTTTATTAGCTTGAAACTTTTTAGAATTATTCATGGATTTTGCAAATCGTCCTTTTCAACATAGGAATGTAGATAATTTTATATATGATAATCATCTCAACCAGATACCAAAGAGAAATTTAACTGAACTAGAGCTTTTGAATAATCAAATATTTGACTCTATGAGAGTGCGGATGCAAAATTTGTCTACTGGTAATGACCATCAGGATTTTAAGAGACTCGTAGACCAAACACTAGGCCGTGACATTTCAAATCTCAATAATTTAACAAAAGAATTTATCGAAACGAGAAGAGCGAAATTTTGATTAGCTGAAAATTTCAGATATTCTATTTGTTGTAAATCTGGTAGGTCCTTGGATTTTCACCCCGTTTGGTGGTTCTATTCCATACATTGAATTCTGCGGGGAAACAACATTTACCATGATGATTAACAAATAGGTTGTGATTAATTTAATGATTTTTATTTCAATCTAATAATATTTGAATTCTTATAGGTTTTTAGGCTAGACGAATATGCATTAGTAGGGTTGGCTACTTCTATTATGACGCAAATTGTACAAATACTCTACCTTTGCATTTGATTCCTTGATGCCATCTAGGTTTTGGTTTACTAATGGACTTTAATACGTCAAATCTTTGTCTTACATTTATTTCTTGAATTTTATTGGAGGTATCAAGATTTAACTCCTGTAAATCAAATACTATTATCAATAATTCTTGTTATTTTTCGTCAATAATACTCTCGTAATATATAATTAATCGTATTAATCTCTTGTCTACTATTCCAAAGTGGGTGCCAAACACAACTATCCTGTCGGTATTCAGTATTATTCGACAACATTCAGTATTATTTGACAACATTTAGTATTTGACTCCTGCTGATGAGTATGATATATTCGTCAATAGATTGAACAAAACTACAATTTACTATGACACGAATTCTAATTGATTCTATTCATGCATTAGTTTGAATTACTTTTGCAATGACAATTTAATTCAATTCTTGAATATCTGTAATATTTTGTTGCTATCTAAATACCTTTTAACAAACTCATGTTACATTTAGGCCTAACTGATATCTTTATTTGAGCCTTCATAGTTAGACCCGTGATGTTATTAATCTGATGGATAAATTCGAGAGATCCTTATACCCATTTGGGACTATAAAGACATTTATATGATTTTGTTGTAATTACTATGTTTTGTCATCTGAAATTATTGGTTCAAAATTATCTGTTCGTTCAAAAAGTGATCTTATCGATAAGGTGTTTGATGCTATTACCACTAGCGGCGAAGATGGTGTTTTTCAAACAGAACTATGTAAGCTATTCTCTTTGGATAGTAGAGACGGCTCAAGATTGGTAGGAAATTTAGAAAAACAGTCTTTAATTACCCGAGAAAAGGCGTTGTATCGTGGTAGGTGGACATACAAATTAGTTGTAAAAAAATCTTTCTCTATGGAAGCTGAAGAACGAAAACCAATCGACGTTAGTATGGTAGAGGGAGCTCCGTGTCTTTGTTGTTCATTTCAACATCTTTGTTCTAACGAAGATGAATCAAATCAGTATAGTCCTGCCAAGTGTCAAATTATTGAGGAGTGGATTCTGTCGTCTTTTGATAAGTTTATGATCAATCAACAATCTGGAGATCAGGAATTACTGTAAAGAAGATCAAATATTCCTGTAAAGATAATCACTTATACGATTATTATTTTATTTCATAATAATAATACTTTTACAACATTTAAAAGAAGGATTTAGTGGCTAAGGTAACTTACCATGTTGCATTAAATACTTTAGATGCTGAGCTAAATCCTGATTCAATTATTGCATTTCCGTTTATTATCCACTCAATGTTCTCAATTGCTTGATTATTTCTTAACAAGTCTAGCCTAATATTCTTGTCCAAAATAGGTGCTTCTATTACTGAACTTATGTTTGTATCTGTATTGGCCAACAGTTGGGGTCTGCCATTTACAGGTATATCTATATAAGACTTTGAAAACTCTCCAAGCAATTCACCGTCTGCAATTAACTCATAGTCAATCTTTGACGTTGTTAAAGCTTTATCCGTTGGATTTTGGATATTGAATACAACATTCAAAGTTGCGGTATTATTGTCATTCGAAATATCTTCTAGTTCGATCTTCTTGACAATTATGCTAAGAGCGTCCAAATCAGGCAAAGTTATTGTTAATATTAATGGTAGTAAAACAATCACTCCAACTATAACTGTAGCAGTACCGATCAGAACAAGTCTACGTCTACTTAAAAACAATTACTATCGAATTAAAATGTAAAGTATTGACACTAAAAAACTTTGTTTATAATATTATATTATAGAAGAAATAGGTATTTAGTATCCGATGAACTTTTTTGATCCCCTTGTTATTTGGATTCACTTGATATTTACATCCATCTGGGTTGGTGGGTCCATATTCCTGGGCTTAGTTTTGGCCCCATTGTTGAAAAAAACCATACCTGATCTTAACGAGCGAATATCATTTATGGTTATAGTAGGACGCAGATTTAACTATTTAGGTGGATCTTCTTTGATAATTCTTGTAATAACTGGTATTTACAATGCGCGTTACTTCTTTGGCCAGCCATCTTTATTATTTGAATCCACGTATGGATATATACTTCTGGCAAAGATCTTTTTAGTTTGTATTTTATTCATCGTTTATGCTATTCATGTAATGATTTTAAATAAGAATGTGGAGAGACAAATAGTTGACCGTAAAGTCCCAGAGGAATATTTTACATCCTTAAGAAGCAAGATAATCTTACTTGGACGACTCACAGTAGGTTTGTCTATATCTGTATTACTATTGGCCGCTTTTTTGGATACAGGTTTACCTGAGTTGGATTGATTATCTATTGTAATTCTGCAACATTAGGTTCTTTATTGCTTCTCCATTTTTTGCATTGTTGTCAAGGGAGACAGCCACTTTATTCCTGGATTTGGTATTTAAATCCAAAATAACGGTTTCATCATCTATGATGATTTCGATATTCAATATTTTTCGAGTTAGTGATACATCTTTGATTTCGACACTTTTCCCAAGTAAGCTGTTCTTATCCAATCTAGACAGCTTCATCAACATATATAGAGAGTCAATGAATGAATCTAACAGACCAAAAGTAATAACTTCTTCATAATCGGTGTCTCCATCTTCTGATGTTTTCAAACTAGGCAATTTTTTTCCGTTCATTGAATACTTCTTTGGTACCGCTAATGTCGTCATCGTACCGACTCTGCGCGAATCATTGGTAACATTCCATTTTATCTCTCTTGTTTGTGAGCTTAGTTCATCAAACGCCTTTACGAACTCATTGATTATTGATTCAATTGATATTTCTATTGAAAAGTTTTCAACTATTCTTATTATAACTCGAACAGTGTGGTAATTAAAATCATAACCTAAAAACTTGGTAAATAACATGGGTTTACCATACCTTATGGAATGAACTTCACATCCTTCAATGCTGCTAACCAATTTATGAAAATATTTTACTGACAGTCGATTTGTTTCTAAGCAATTTAGTTTTGAGACTATCAACAGTTTCATTACATTTGTAAAAAAAGACCGAAACTGTTCAGAATGTTCCTCAAAATTATACTGTATTACCTCGATTGTCAAGTATCTTATTAGAACTTAGAATATGTTAACTATTAATTGTTTATTTATTAATGTTTAGGAATTCAACCTTAATAATCAATCTATGGGCCGGATATTAGATACTCGAGTTTTCCAGATCTTTCTATTACATCGATTAAGCCATGATAATTTTTCTTATGGTTTATACCATCTCGAAAATCTGTCTTGAGCTAACAGCCTATTTTTAAAGTTCCTCAATATAAAACCTATTATAGTATGATACTTGTAAACATATGCAATACCAACTGTGATCGTTCCAACTACAACAAACCTTATTCCTATCTCTCTTAGTCCTCCTGTAAAGGCATTAATCAATACATCCATCAAAACAAAGGCTAATCCGAATAACAATACCAATATGCCTATTGTAATGAATGCTCTAAACAGTGGCGACTTGTTGTTAATAGAAATCTCGTTACACCATTATCCTATTATGTGACAATGCGTTAAATAAGTATATGCATTTCTCTTACACTACACGGATCCAGGATTTAGACATCTTTCATCTATGCTAAAATCCTGCCAATATGGGGTTCACCGGCTTGATTAGTTCTCTTAGAAGGATGGTGGCATAAGATCCTTTGGGCGCAGAGAATTCCACAATTATAGAATTATCCTCAATTCTGTATCCAAAATCCTTGCAGTAAAAACTTGCTTGACGAAACCCTCCAGATTCACTTAGTTCTTGCATTTCCTTTATAAAAAAATCCTTGGCTGTCATATTTTCTAGAGACATGTAATCTTTTAGTATCTTGTCAAATCGGTTATTTCCTGGCTGAAATGAATATCCGGGTAATCGAATAATTGGTAACATGATAATACCTTTTTTGGAATTGTTTTTATTGTTGTATTTGCGTATTTTACCAAATTCTAGATTATTCTTATACACTTCAAAACAAAGATCATTTATCTCGGGTTTGGTAAGTGAAAAGTCGTTTTCTATCGCTTTACTAAGGGTCTTATTAAACAGAAACGATTGAAATGCTTGAACAAATAACCTTCTTATTGTTATGGGAATTGATCGGAGGGCTGCAATAGAGTTCTTTCCATTTAGTATTTCAAGAGCTAAATTTTTTTCTATATCCATACCTTTAGGAATTTCTTTCACTATAGACGGATTATTTCTTACATCATTCAATTTTTCTCTAATTTCTATACTAAATTTAGAATCATATTTGGTAGTATAAGTCATTAGAATCTTCACCGCCTTATCAAATTCCCTATTTAAAATCGCCTTTCCTACCAAATGCGTTACCAATCTCTCACTTCCAAATCTTTGTAACCCATAATAGTTACCTATCTTATCAATTTCTGAAATGAATTTCATGATATCGTTTGAATAAGGTTTTTTGGTATTTGTTATTCTTATTCTAAAAAAGTTTCCTATTAGATTATTCTTCTCTAATGGTTTTTTAGAATATCCAACCAAACTGAGCATTACTGGACCAATCTTAATTCCTTCTGTCAATTTTCTTGAATTAGGACTGCGGATGCTACTGGCGTACTGAATAGTGGTAGCTTTTGCATCTTTCATACCAATTATTTTGAGATTTAGACCAGTTTTTTTTCTCAGTAACATTACAGCATGAATTGAGTCAATTCCTTCTTTTTCTATCTTGTATATTGGGAAGGAAAAATTACTTTGTTGTGATGAACTTAGTTGCCTCAAAAAGTCATCCTTTAGAATTTCTTGGACAAAAAAATCTGTATAGTTTTTCTTTATTTGTCCATCGACTCCGATTGTCGAAGTTGCATAGCAGCTGATTCCAGCAAGTTTATCAATTTCTGGTGATAGAATTTTCATTTGTTCAAATTCACTTATATATATCTTTTAAAACCTATTATTAACTATAAAATCGTTCATAATAATTTCATATAATAAATTAGTCTAATATAATACTCTAATTTTTACTCAGAAAAACATAAATCGTATTTTACGTATATAAATTACTGAGTATTAATGACTAGTAAAAAAGACTATTTTATCTACCTATCTCAAAATAATGGTGTTAATGATAATTATTTCTCAAGAAAATCAATGAGTATTGTTGTCGTTCTCTCTTTATTATTGGTATCGGTATCCTTTAATCTCGAACCTGTTAAAGCGCAATTAGATTTTGATGAATTTATGGAACAAACACAAGAGAATATACAATCGACTATAGAGAATAGCGAAAATAGTAACAACAACAATTGCAATAACAATATATCAATACAATCTCAGACCAACGAGAATGGAAAAACTACTAGTACAACGCGAAGCACTTGTGATGGTGAGACTTCAACCAGCACTATAGGATCAGAGGAACCTGAAAGCAGCGATCTCAATGGAACCATAGTAAGTGCAGAGTATGATCAAGAAACAGGAACTCTTATTAATAGCATTTATGGCAATTGGTCTTTGACTACTCAAGATAATGGATCCAAGAACTTTAGTGCCAGCTTTATTAAGCAGCCTGTTAATCTTAATTCATCTGAAATTCATAATGATGCCGTCAATAGACCCGAATCAACCAATGAGACGCTCTCAGGCGATAGGTTTGCAAATACGACATCCTATGATTTGTCAAATTTTGTAAGTAACGCCGTTCAACAACAGAATAATGATATCACATATTCTGGAAAAATTGATGTCATTAAAGTAACAAGCTCGAATAATGCGACGATTTCCGATGAAACTAATAATTACAACGGAATTGGAGTATCCTTGACTTTGATCGATAATAGGGTGTTATTCATAAACTTTGATCCTCAGTCTCCGTTGTCAAAGGAATTTGTACAAGCCCCTATCGTCGGACTAGCAAAATAGTGTAGATGAAGAACGGGCAAGATTAATGGGGTCCCTCATCATCATTATTAGATTTAATCACGTATTTTCAGGTTATTAGATGTACTAGGATCGTCATTTTAGCAAAAGATTTACAAAAGTGTATAAGTAGTATGTTAGTAAATATTAGATAGTAATCATGTCTCAAAGTAATGCTCTTTCTTTAAAAGTGCTTGAAGCCTATACCCGAGATGTAGGTCGTGGTGTTGCTAGAATCGATTATGATTCTATGGATGCTTTAAGCGCTTCTACGGGTGATGTAGTGGAAATAAGAGGTAAACGCAAAACAGTTGCAAAATGCTTGCCTCTTTATCCTTCAGATGAGGGTAAGGGTATCATACGAGTTGATGGTCTGGTCAGAAATAATGCTGGTGTAGCCATTGGTGACACCGTGATTGTCCGAAAGATTAAAGCAGTGCCTGCAGAAAAAGTAATTGTAGCACCATTAGAAGCTATTCCACCAATTGACGAACGATATCTCGCTGATGCTCTAGAAAGTGTACCGTTAATAAAAGGTGATAACGTGATGGTGCCATACTTTGGTGGTAGACTTACTTTTCAAGTAATAGGAGTAACCCCAGGTCCTGGTGTTGACGCTGTTTTAGTCACACAAAAAACTGTATTTCATATAGCTGAGCGTGGAGAAACGCTCCGTGGAGTGCCACAAGTAACCTACGAGGATATTGGAGGTTTAAAGGAAGAAGCCCAGAAGGTTCGAGAAATGATAGAACTTCCACTCAGACATCCTGAAATATTTGAGAAATTGGGTATAGAGGCACCCAAGGGAGTATTGCTATATGGTCCGCCGGGTACTGGTAAAACACTGCTGGCAAAGGCTGTAGCAAATGAAAGTAATGCTCACTTTGTGAGTATCTCGGGTCCAGAAATAATGAGTAAATTCTACGGTGAATCGGAAGCAAGATTACGTGAAATATTCAAAGAAACCAAAGAAAAGGCCCCGTCTATCATGTTTATAGATGAAATAGACTCTATTACTCCAAAGCGTGAAGAAGTAACGGGAGAAGTTGAGAGAAGAGTTGTATCTCAATTACTATCATTAATGGATGGATTAGAAGCAAGAGGTAAAGTCATTGTTATCGCTGCTACAAACAGACCAAATGCTATTGACCCAGCTTTAAGAAGACCTGGTAGATTTGATAGAGAAATTGAAATCAAAGTTCCAGATAAACGTGGAAGGTTAGAAATCTTACAAATTCACACGAGAAATATGCCCTTGGATACTGATGTAAATCAAGAAAAGATTGCATCTGTAAGCCATGGTTTTGTTGGTGCCGATTTAGAATACCTTTGTAAAGAAGCTGCAATGAAGTGTTTACGTAGATTACTACCAGAACTTAATCTTGAAGATGAGAAAATTAATCCTGACGTGTTAAATAAATTGGTTGTTACAATGGCCGATTTTGAAAATGCAATTAAGGAAGTAATGCCCTCAGCTATGAGAGAAGTATATCTCGAATCTCCAGATGTACAGTGGACTGATATCGGTGGACTGGATGAAGTCAAAAGAGAGCTGCAAGAGGCTGTAGAATGGCCGTTAAGATATCCTGACTTGTATACAAAGTTAGGGCACTCCGTGCCTAAAGGAATTCTTATGCATGGTCCATCTGGTACCGGAAAGACCATGCTTGCTAAAGCTGTAGCAACCGAATCAGAAGCTAATTTTATCAGTGTTAAGGGACCAGAGTTATTGTCAAAGTGGATCGGGGAATCAGAAAGAGGTATCAGAGAAATCTTTAGACGTGCAAGACAGGCAGCACCATGTGTTGTTTTCTTTGATGAAATCGACTCTATAGCCCCGATACGTGGAATGGAAGGTGTAAATGCAGGGACTGAACGTATGGTTTCGCAATTGCTAACCGAAATGGATGGGATCCAAGAGCTCAACGGAGTCGTAATTATTGCTGCTACTAACAGACTGGATATGATTGACAGTGCTTTATTACGACCTGGGAGATTTGATAAGATCGTATTTGTTCCAAAACCAGATATCGCCACGAGATTAAAGATCTTGGAAATATATGCAAAGGAGAAACCTTTGACAAGTGATGTCAACTTACAAAGAATTGCTGAACTTACTGATGGATTCAGTGGTGCAGATATGTCTGCTGTTGCAAATACTGCCATATCTTTAGTCTTACATGAATATCTTCAAAAATATAGTAATCCCGAAGATGCTGCAAAGCATGCGTCAGAAGCACATGTAACTATGAAGCATTTTGAGGATGCTGTAAAGAAGATAAAAACTCAGAGAGATATGAAACCTGGCGAAAAGGTTACACTTTCTCAATACAGATAACATCTCTTAATTTTATTTTTCAACATTTTCAGATTAGTTTAGAAAACATTAAATTTAATGGAAATTCAATTTCGTTTGATTTGTATGATGGAACAGTAGTTAGTAAGAAAAAAGAGAGTATTGCAATAATCGACCTTGGATACAATTCAGTAAAGGTTTCTGCTTATGATATTTATAAGAACGGTTACTATAAGAAGAAGTTTCAAAGACAAGAATATGTTCAAATTGGATTGGATTTAAACAAAAACAATCATCTTATATCGAATCAGAACATAGAGCGGACCAGTCAGGCTTTGCTTTCATTTAAAGAAGATTTAAAGACACAAGATATTGATTCTGTAATTCCAATAGCGACAAGTGCTGTTAGAGATGCAGAAAATCAAAAAGAAGTAATTAATAATTTACACGACAGGACTGGTATCTGTTTTAATATATTGTCTGGTCCCGAAGAAGGATTCTTTACTTATATAGGATCGCAGTCTTACATGCATGTCCCCAACGGTGTGTTTTTCGATTTAGGGGGCGGTAGCATGGAGCTAATGCATATCCAGGATTTTAAAATTCAAAAAACAATATGCCTAGATTTAGGCGTTCTACGACTGTCACAAGAATTCATTAAATTTCATGAAAATTACTATAGTGATCAAGTTAAATTAAAAAATACTTATGATAAGCTTGAAAAATCAATTATAAAGTATCTACCCAACAGAAATCAGTTTAGGTTTGATGAACCTCTAGATTTGAAAATGGTTGCTATTGGTGGAACAGCAAGATCAATTTACAAGTTTATTTCAAAGATTTTTTTTCTTGATTCTCGACTTTCTTCTCATCATGTTTCGCTTGAAAAGAGGATGATAGACATTGCAAATAATATTTTCCGTGAGATGTCAGTAGATGAAATATCCAACTTGCGGTTTGTAGATCCACAACGATCAAGAACCATTACAACAGGAAGCATTATTATAAAGATATTGATGGAGAAGTACAATTTTAATAATGTGCTAATATCTCCTACTGGAGTTAGAGAAGGCATACTTGAGCATTATCTCTATTTTCGAATGGATAAGAAATATAGGAAGAGAAAAAAATTCATCGAAGCAAATTGTGAACCTTTGACTGTAATTGCTAAAGATACTAGTAGGATACCTTCGAAAAATTCTTCTACTATTAGTCTAGATGCAAAGTTGACCAATTTCGATTCATTTACTTTTCCTCGCAGATTAGAGAGAATAAAAGTTAGCAAATTGACAGCAGGATAATGTCTGATCTAATTTATATTATATAGGTAATACCTAGCTATTATAGATTACAATTTATAATATTCTCAAAGTTACAATTTAGTTACAATGGATGTAGAAAGAAAGGTTGATCTGATACAGAGACCACCCACTGAGGAGATAGTTACCAGAGACGAACTAATTTCGTTATTAAGTACTAACATATCTCCAAAACACTATATCGGGCTTGAAATTTCAGGTAAATTACATCTGGGTAGCCTAATGCTTACAGGATTTAAGTTAAATGATTTTATTGCAGCAGGTGTTAGGACGAATGTCTTTTTGGCCGATTGGCATACTTATATCAATAATAAACTAAATAACGATTGGGATTTAATTTCAAAAGTATCCAAGTATTATGAAAAAGCGTTCAAATTTGTTTGTCCAGGTGTAAATATAATACAGGGAACAAAGCTCTACGAGGAAACAGATGAATATTGGAAAAACTTTGTACTCTTTTCAAAACAAATCACGCTATCTCGAACTCTTAGGTCGCTAACTATTATGGGAAGAACGGAAAAAGATACACTCGATTTCTCTCAACTCCTGTATCCATCAATGCAATCCGTTGACATTAAAGCAATGGATCTTGATATTGTTCATGCTGGAACTGATCAGCGAAAAATTCACATGTTGGTAAGAGAGGTATTTCCTAAACTTGGTTGGAAAGTTCCTGTTTCTGTTCATCACCATTTGTTGCCTGGTTTATCGGAGCCTAATGCTCTGAATTCTGGGTCTTTAGGTGATACTTCTGATGAATCTAGAATATTTAGCAAAATGAGCAAGAGCAACCCCTCAAGTAGTATTTTGATTCATGATAATGAAGATGAAATTTCTTTAAAGATAAAAAAAGCATACTGTCCAGCAAAAATCTCTCAAAATAATCCTATTCTAGAGATAATAGATTATGTTATATTTCACGAGTTTAGTGAGTTTACGATTGAGCGCCCTCAAAAATTTGGCGGCAATGTAACTTACTATTCCTTCGAAGAGATCAAAACAGCATTTGAGCAGGGTAATATACATCCTATGGATCTAAAAGCAGCTACGGGCAAATACCTAAATAAGATAATTTCCCCAGTTAGAGACTATTTGAGTCCGGACATGCAGAAAATATTTCAATAATGGCTCTCATTGTTCGACAAAAATATATCAAACACATGTCTAATTGAAGAGATATCTTTGGTTCTAAACTATAGATAAAGAACAATCAAAAAAAAGAAATGAATAATTTGTTGCTTTATCGCACAAATATTCAACATACCATAGCCTATACTTGGTTGTTTTCTATGATTTAAAAAATCTGTATTTTTAATTTGTTCTATGAACATATCAATGGATGACTCTCTATTATGGTTGTTGTCATTTGAGGGAGGTAAATATGATAGGTAAGGTTTCATAACAATGGTTTTCATAAAAAGCCTAAAGTCTTCGTATCTATGAAACACAGCTGTTTTGTTAGATAATTCTGTATGAATATCTCTATATCTATATCTTTAAGGATGGAAAAGCTGCTGAGACTGAAGGAAAATACCATGGTTGCTGCCATTTTCTAAAATACTTTGCAAATTCTCTTTCCTTTCTCAATGTTTCTAAAACATCCCTTATTTTTCCTATGTTCTCCTTTCCACCACATTGAATTAGTATCTTTCCGTCGGAATTAGCATATCATGAAACTTTTTGAATAGTTGTTTATGACCGGGTATCTAATGGATAGCTGCATTTGAAATAATTATGTCAACAGGCTGGGGAAGATTGGCATTTGAAATATAGGATATCAAAAAGATTACATTCTTTACATGCAAGTATTTTTCTCTTGCAAGTTTTATCATGTTTTCATCAATATCAACAGCATAAATTCTCCCCTTTTTCACTACTTGAGCGATGAGATTTGCAACTCTTCCCGTCCCCAATCCTACGTCAAGAACAACTTCGTCTCCATTCCATTTGTTATTTGATATCAGCTCTTTGGCCTATGCCTCCTGAATGTGAGATATCAGGTGATAAGTTTGTGCATCCCATTCTTCCATTTTCTAAATCTTTGCTTCATTGCGATTAAGTGTTTACTTCAATAATGATCTTTCGAATGATTCTTTCTAAACCATTTTATAGGCACGAATGTCTATTTCTAATATTTATGAATACTAGGGTTATTTATGCAGTCGGTATAGGAATTATACTTATAGGCATAATATTTTATTTCCTCTTCAATTCCGGGTTCTTGGCTCAAAATCCTAATTTAAATGATCCACTGTCATCTTCTTTAAATACAAGTCAGGGAAATTCTTTGGGCTCTAATTCAGTCCAGAGTAGTTTTGAAGCAAACGGCCAGTTTGTCTCAGCACAACCCAACAACCAAAATTTATCACTTACCATTGATTCAGTAAAAGTTTTGCCCGTAAATGATGAATTGAGGTTGGAGGTGGCCTTTAAAGCATATAATCCAAATAGAGGTACAATTATTCTTGAAACAATTTCTTACAACGTGTATCTGGACGGTCTTAGATTGACTTCTGGGGATATTGGATCTCGTACGGAAGGATTTATCGATTCGCTTGAATCAGTATATACAATTATAGGTAACCAGAGTATTGTTATTCGAGACAGAGAGGCACTTACTGACGATGCACTCTCTAAATTTGATTCTCAGGGAAAATTAATTGATGGTGCCTCTAATGCCTCAGGTTCAGGAACTGATGATCCTCTGCAATTTAATGTTAATGGAACATATTTTTACACTCTAAACCGTGGTAGTGATACTCAAGTTGGTGAACATACGTTTAGTTTCAAATATCCTATCAATCCATAATTTATTAATACTTTTCTGTCAATGATTTGTGAAATAAATTAATATAGTTGACCTAAAACCATTTGTTTTATACCATAAATGACGGATAATTTGAGGATTCCATCTTTTTCTCTCGACGATCTACCTATATCTGATTTTACAAACACGAGTAATTTGATTACCTTTATGAGAAAAAACAATCTCGTTTCTTTACATGATTTGCTCCTCGAGTCGACCAAAAATCCTGAGTGGTATTGGGACAGGGTAAATGATGACCTGGATATAAAATGGAAACAAAGGTATTCGAAGGTAATTGATGCTCAAGGTGGAATACCTTGGACTGATTGGTTTATTGGAGGAAAATGCAATATCATCGATAATATTGTTCAAAAGAATGTGGAAAAGAATCCAGATAAAATTGCCTTTATCTTTGTGAACCAGTATGGCATAAAAGAAAAGCTCACTTTCAGAGATTTGGAATTTAGAGTTCGGGTTTTTTCTATGGCCCTCAAGAATATAGGAGTTCGGAAGGGTGATGTAATTGGGATCTATCTACCTATGCGAAGCGAGTCTTTTATTGCTATTTATTCAATTTCTATGTTGGGTGCCATACATGTACCCATATTTTCGGGATTCGGAAAATTAGCCCTTGAACAGAGACTCATCGATTCCAATTCTAAATTTCTGATTACAAGTAAATTTATGGAACGAAGAGGAAAAGTAATCAAATTACAGGATCATTGGAGGGATGTCTTTAGAAATACTAATGTTAAGAAGGTGATATTAGTTGACGATGATGATAATACGAATAGTGTAGGTATTTCTTCCAAATCTCTTGACAATACCAATATTTTCTCTTACAATAATATTTACGATGATTCACTGAATAGATTAAACAAGAATTCAAAACTTGAATCAGAAACCATGGATTCCAAGGATCCCTTATTTTATTTATATACATCTGGGACTACGGGCAAGCCCAAGGGGACTATTCAAACTCATGGTGGATTTTCTATATTTTCAGCTCATCAAGCATCTTACTTGATCGATCTCAAACAAAATGATACTATGTTTTGGTATGCTGATATTGGATGGATAACTGGCCAAACTTGGGTAGTTTATGGATCTCCTATGATTGGTGCTTGTACTGTAGTGTTTGAAGATACCTTGGACTATCCTACATTGGATTTCTGGGCAAGGCAAATTGAAAATCTCAAAGTAACCATTTTTGGTGCGGCACCTACTGCAATTAGACAATTTATGAGAAATGAGATCAAGGTGTCAAATTATACTTTTGATTCATTGAGATTGTTAGCTACAACAGGAGAGCGATTAAATAAAGAAGCGTGGGATTGGTTTTTCAAATATGTTGGAAATAATAAATGTCCAATAATTAATTTATCGGGAGGGACAGAAGTAGGGGGAGCAATACTTGGTACTTTGCCATTCTTAGGTAATGTTCCAACATCGGTCGGAGTACCTGTTCCCGGTTTTGATGTCGATATATATAATGAGGAAGGGGAATCAGTTGATAATGGATACCTTGTAATAAAGCAGCCCTGGCCTGCAATGACGCGAGGATTGCTTAATGATACAGACAGGTATATCAAAACCTATTGGTCAAGATTTCCCAATATATGGTATCATGGAGATAAAGTAATGATCGATAAACAAAATATGTGGTATATATTAGGAAGAGCTGATGACATGATAAAAGTTGCTGGACATAGAATTGATCCTAGTGAAATCGAAGAAATATTAACAAGTTATTCTGAAGTTATCGAGTCTGCTGCTGTTAGTATCCCTGACGAAGTAACGGGAGAATCCGTACATGTTTTTTGCGTTTTAAAAGATTTTAAAAAAACACCGAAACAGATATTTATTATAAAGGAAAATCTCCAAGAACTTTTAAGAGAAAAAATTGGTAAATTCTTACTCCCAAAGGAGATTCATTTTGTAAACGACCTGCCAAAAAACAGAGCAGGGAAAACCCTGAGACGACTGCTGCGCCAGAAATTAGTACGTGATGAAATTACAAATGACGATTTATTAATTGTTGAAAATCCCGATTCACTCAAAGATATTTGTCCAATATAAGATTGATGAGTAGTGGCTATTAATTCCAACGCATCATTGATATATAAAAAATACTCAAAAACATTATTGCTCCCTGATCTTTACTTGGATGCTATCAAGAATAAAGAATTTAAGATTTCGTCGATTCATGGAGATAGTTTTGATGACCTATTGCGTATCGCTTCAAATAAATGGATCGATTATGAACCATTCGGAAGTCCTGCATCTACATTTGGAGTAGATAGTAGTTGGAACAAGAAATCTTTCCAAGGTCTTGACTTTTTTGTTGTTGATTGTATTGCCATTAATTCTCATAATGATATTTCAAAATCAAAGGCAAAATGGGATTATGGAATAGGAAATATTGTTGGTGACAAACTTGGTATATTGGCTATGCAAATGGAAATTGATGTTGCCAGGGGAATATTAAATCAGACTCCTGATGTAATTTGCATAGACGGGTCAGTTGTTTCAAATTTGGTTCACAACAAGAATTATTCATACATAGAGAATATAAAGAGCTTGATTGAGGATGCGACTGAAACGAGGATAGCATTTATTTCAAAAAACTCTACCTCTAATAATCAATTCAAAGAATTTGGTTCCAAAGCTGCTGATATCTATTATTTTAACAAAATAGGATTTGATCCTGGATTCAGTCACCCTAGTTTAAATACACATATTTCAAATAGATTGGAAGTTGTGGAAATATATGCCCGACTATCTTCCCATGTTCCGTTGATAAAGATTGAGATGGTAAATGACTCGAAAATCTTGGAGAGTGAAATTAAAAACCTCTTGAATCAATTGTATTTTCATAGTATAAGGGGATATCCATACTGCCTGAAACTTGCACATCAAACTTGCAAAATAACTAATAGTGACATGAGCCGATTAGCAAACCTATATGGATTTAAGAATGAATTTGGATCAAGAGATTCTTTAAATGAATAGGAATTTGTTGAATCGATTCAAAAGATTGTGGAATACTGATTGGGAAATTGGTAATATAATTCAGATTTCTTTTGAATCTTTTAGCAATGAACTGCTAGTTTATGATACCCGCTACAAAGCGAATGTATAACACTTATTTGCATGTGCATTTCTATCCCTTTAACATGGGACGTTGGGATGACAATAATAACTCGTATGGATATGGCGGGTACGGAGGCGGTGGTGGTGGCAGCGAAAGCGGAAAAAAGAGAAATTGGCTTAAAATCATACGCAGAATAATTCTAATAGGATTTGTCGTCGTCGCGGCGATAGTATTGTATGTATATTTTACCACTGCTGGTTTGAACGTTGAAATAATTCAAAGAGGAGGTCCAGTTGAAACTGTAAGCGTTAAACTAAGTAACAATAATTTCTTTTCCATTACTAATGTAACTGTCCAGTTTGATGGCGAGCAAATTCAAACATTAGGTAATATGGGGCCTTTTGCATCTATATTTGTGACCCCCGAAAGCGGAAGTTCAAACTTCAGACAAGTTATGATAGAGGCCAACAATGGTGACATACAGTTAATCAAAACTAGATAACCTACAATTTTTTTATTAATTGATAGTTTTGATGTAAATGAAAACCTGTCCTTATTTTTGTTTATGCTAGTATCATTTTTTCTTGAATCTGCTGAATTTCTATAATAAAAAAAGGCTACTGTGAGGGTGAGGAAGAAGACTCACAACAAAAACCTCCTGATTCATGTGTGGACTGATCTTGGATCATAAAATGCCCAATCTTTCATCGGAATTTGTCGGCATATAAGGATAATTACACGAAGCTGCGTGTATCTGAAAGTGCAAATTACAGTATTGAGTCAGACATTTAAGAAATTTGCTACTAGACTGGTTTTGCAATCAGGAAAAGTACATATTGAACCAAAGTTATATTGATTGGTCCAGTCATAATTGGCCATTTCCAATTGTCTACACTATTTAAGTAATATAAAAAATAATTTAATTTTGCTTGCAATTAAATGACCTTTGATGTTTTTTGTGAATATGTTTCAAGAAATTCATCTAATTAATGTTGATTTTGGACTGAAAAAGAAGTTAAACATCAACTGAAAATGCCAAAACTAAATATGACGTAAAATGATATTTTATTGGAATTCTATTACGAAAACGGGATGATAAAATCGAATTATAGACAAAAATTAGTCCAGAACGACGGAATACCCAAGTATTAAATATGGGTTAAGCTAATAATTAGTATGGACTTTTCAGATAGATGTGAAAATTATGGAGAAAGGATTTGTGACTGTGGATATTGTTGTCAAGATGGTTAGAGACAACAATTTCTAAAACCCCGTCATAGAAGTAATTTTTTTTATTCTTTTTCAATCTAATAATTTTTAATTAATCTGATCTATTCAAAAAATAAAAGGTTCATGGTAAATTACTGGCCTAACTACAGGTTGGCAATATCTCCATGCTTGGTCCAGGTCTATCTGAACAAGGAGTTAGCGAATTTACAGATCCAATGACTGGTTGTCCGGCAAAATGATGATCGGTTTCTTCATGATCAACATTGATCGTAATTGTCCTGCCACCTCCACCTATTGTTAATGAGGCTTCTACTTCATCCCAAGTGACAACTCCATTTGATGCCACATCCATTTCTCCTTCTATAGTTACAATATTGTCAGCAGGTAACACAATGTCTCCACTGGATTCAAAGTTCAAGAAATCATGTGTATGACCACTTGTCCCATTAAACCAAGCCATGTTTGTTATAAAGTTAGTTACCTCTCCATCTTCAACTATTAAAGTCCACTCTCCTGTTGCATTCCATGGACTTGTGGGTGTTACTATATTGGAATGTATTATTCCTGTTGCTTTAAAACTGTCTATATCTCCATGCTGTGGTATCTGAAATTGCTGAACAGGTTGTTGAACAGGTTGTTGTGGTTGTAGTTGCTGCTGCTGCTGCTGCTGCTGCTGATCCTGGATTGGTTGTTCAAATTGTGATTGTTGTTGTGGTTGTAGTTGCTGCTGCTGCTGATCCTGGATTGGTTGTTCAAATTGTGATTGTTGTTGTGGTTGTAGTTGCTGCTGCTGCTGCTGCTGCTGCTGCTGCTGCTGCTGATTTAACGTTTCTATTACGGGATTCTCTCCAATTATTCCAGATTCAGGCTGAGTCTGAATTGTGTTATTTGTATCTGTCAAAATGGTTGTGTCATTTTGAACAGAATTCAAGGTATCCAAAGGCTGAAATAGGTTGCTATTGTTGTTATTTACATTAAAACCAGCAGTATCAATTTCTGAACTCGCTATTACCTGACCTTTAATGTTAGTCCATATGGGATCGTAATAGTCGAATACCCCTGCATTGTTAAAGGTTATATTATAAGATTCATTTGGACCAAAAAAGTCTCCATAGAAAATGTTATTTGGGCCCGTCTCAGGTGTACCAGAAACTATTTGATGGTAAACGGAGTCATTGTTTG
Organism: Candidatus Nitrosocosmicus franklandus; assembly: GCF_900696045.1. Taxonomy (GTDB): domain Archaea; phylum Thermoproteota; class Nitrososphaeria; order Nitrososphaerales; family Nitrososphaeraceae; genus Nitrosocosmicus; species Nitrosocosmicus franklandus_A. The sequence continues at coordinate 784,076 of NZ_LR216287.1, read as the reverse complement.
CCCAAATTACGGTAGCTCCTATAGGTATCGTAATATTGGCAGGTTCTATTGGATTCTGGCTATTTCCGTCAGAGGCACCTGGCTTAATGGTAATGGTGAATAAATCCATCTGTGCTACGGCTATTGGTTGAGTGTAACCCATGGAACAGATCATAACAAAAACCGCGACCAATAATATTATTCTCATATTTGTTATAGTGGTAGATAATAAGACAAATATATATCTGTGATCCTAAGCAGTAAAAGTCACGATTCCATACAGTCTTCCTTCCTTCCTTCCTTCCTATTTCAACAGTAAAAATACTAGTTGATTTTTTTTAGTTCAAAAATTGAAGATATATTACAAATTTCTATCATAATTATATACTATACTCCATCTCTTATCTGGTAATCGATGCCTCATGTATTAATAATAGCGGAAAACTATTTGCATATACTGCTTTCATCCATGATCCTTCTTTGATTTTATTTATCAAAATCAAACACTACTCGTATCGTCATTATCTTGAAAGGATTTAAGACAACGTTTAGTAAATTGTTACTTGGACCATCGATTGAAATCTCTTCCTTAGGATCCAATTTGTCTTCCTCTAGCAAATTCAAAACCGAAGCAGATTTGATAGGGAAGTGAGATGATATGGTTGCTTGAGCAGTTTTTCCTTCTGTTTCGTAAATTCTCAAAATAACAGTGTTGCGCTCGATACTTTGATATCCTTGCTGAGGAAGTTTGAGTGTGCTTAGTAATACATTCTTTGGAGAAATCGATAGGAACGATGTACTGCCACTTGACTTAAAGCCTTTGCTTGATCCATTTAAACTATTTTTTTTCTGTTGCTTTCCACTGCTCTTACGATGTATAGCAATTGGTTTCATATTAAATGCAATTCCTTCTTTATAACTTGATGCTTCGCGCCAATCTCCGGTGTGAGGTACAAGAGCATATTTGAAAGTGTATGGTCTTTTCTCTGCAGCGTCGGGTGTTGCAATACAAGGTCCCTTGGTTCCGTCTGCAGAAAGTGTTTCCACTCCTCGGAGTAATGTGAGATATAAACTATTATCTCTAATTTCATGGGAAGGGATACCGAAGTGAACTAACGTAACTCCAATATCTTGCTTTCTGTTTGAAAAGTCGATCCATTCTAAAGACGGAAAAGTCCCACTAGGAGGTTCCTTCCACTTTTTCATAACATCAGGATCTTTATTTAGATAAAATAGATTAGTTGGCCTCTGAATGGCCCCAAACTGAGTTCCAGTCCAGTAGGTATACCCTTTAAACGGAACATCAAATTTTACTCTTAATCGTACGTGAGGGTGATTATTTTCGACATATGTCATACAATCTATCCTTGATAACCCCTTGTAAATGGAGATTTCTTTTCTAAGAGTTAAGAAACTATGCTGATATAAAATAGTGGGCAATTTTTCATTTAGCCTATATGGCCATCGTATGGCGTAGTATTTGTTTTGAAATACTATTTTAGTTCTGATCTTGCCGTTTAAGACTATGTATTTTTCTTTCTTAAATACACCAAATGGAATTCCCTCACCACTTTCTGATTTAATAATTCCAGTTACATCTTTGTGGTAGTATAGATCACCCAATTCTTCTTCAATTCGTATTTCGTTACCTATGAAGTATAAACGGTCAGCCTTCATTAGAGTAAATATCCCTGTTTCAGCATCAATTTCCAAAGTGAAATCGTCTAGGTTAAATCTAGTTTCATACGATCTTGGATATGCCAGTAATGTAGATTGATCTATCGTATTGTTTTTTCCCTTTTCCTTTTTTCTGTATATTATTTCATAAGCAGAATAACCAAATGAAGGTAGTTTTGCAATAAATCCTATCTGAACTCTTTTTATTCCTCGATCTCTTTCATGCAGTTCAAGATCCAAAATTTCAACATCTATTATCTCATTACTCGATAGAGATCGTAATTCCATTATATCGAAAGCTTCGTCAATATCAAATGTTACTGTTGCTTCTACCCATTCCTTTACCTCCCATGATATGGAATTAAACACCAAAATAAAATGCTCTTTGTCGTTTTCCTCAAACTCAAAAGTGGCATTTACAACTTCATTGAGACATTCGGACAAAGTTTTTTTTAGTGTATTTTCTATTTTGTCAAATGCTGATCTCATTTCTTCATACACTTGATCTATGCCAGTACCTGGAAGAGAATCATGCATGGCGAAGAATAGTGCCTGCTTCCAATAATTCTTTAACTCATCATCAAAATCGTGATTCTTTGATACCAATTTTAATATTGTGTTCCATCTTTCAAGTTGAAGCAAATAGGTTTCATATTCCTTGAATCCTTGTTTTATCCATGATCTAGTAGAACTACTATCTGGAAAAACAAATGATGCTTTTCCAGAATACATTTCTCCACTCTTTGTAGACATCTTGATGTTTTTTTCCTCAATCTCGCGTTCAAGGGCCATAAAAAATTCTGCTGGTGTAGATATCTTCATCAGAGGATTTTCGATTTTGCTTTTGGTGGATTCATTGTATTTATTGATTGTGTCACATAATTCTGGTTGCGGAGGTGTTGATCCGCTTCCAGAAGGCATCAATACATGCCTAGTGGAAGACAATCTTCTGAGCTGCTCGTATGTTTCATGCAGTAACGAAAGGTCCAATCCTGCTCGATAACCTAAGGGCATCCAGTGAGAAAGAATAGAGGTACCGTCTATCCCTTTCCAATAGAATTCTGAGATCAATGGTTCAGCCACGCCCCTTCTGAAAGCAAAATACTTGTAGCCACTATTTTTGAGGATTTGAGGCCATTGGGCGTTGTATCCAAATTCATCAGCCCCCCATGCAACAACCACATCTTTTCCAAATTTTTCCTTAACGTACCTTTTTCCTTCAAGTATCTCTCTGATCAATACTTCTCCCGATGGAAGCATTACATCTGACATGAGGTACTCTCCTCCGGCTATTTCTATTCGTCCATCTTTAACAAATCGTTTTATCTCTGAAAACAATTCCGGATAACTAATTTCTATATTTTCTAAGAGATAGGTTTGTTCTATAATAAATTTGAAATCCTTTTCTGCTTTAAGTATTTCAATTGCCTTTTTAATGATATAGTTACAATTAATATCAAAATTTTCTTCCTTACTGAAGATCCAAATAGCGTCATAATGGCTATGTGGAACAATATGCACGATAGGTTTGTCCAATTCTATGTTTTGTTACTTGGAGATATGTAAGTTTTGCCTCTCTAAAATTTATTCCAAATCAATAAAATCAGGTAGATTTCATTGATAATTATAAATTATAAAATAAAATATTCATAGTTTTGAAAATTTATGTTTTTACGCTGCTATTTCAGATGAATGTGATATATATTCTAGTCCAAATTCACACCATGATCTAAGTTTGGTATTTTTGGAATATCAAAGAATTATCGTTCTTTGAATGTAAACAGTCATTGATAAAGTAATGAACTAACTTATCAATAATATAATGACATTTGTAACTGTTGAAAATGTTTTAATTTTTTGTAGAAAAGAAGCAAATGGCTATTTTTGGTATGCAGGTTGAAAACAATTATTCGAACACATCTATTGATGATTGTTTGTTTCTAGCTGATATTATTAAAGATATTTGATATTACAGAAAAATCGTATGTTTATTGATCATGCTAATGGTAGCAAACCTGAGCTACAATAAAATTTTACTAATTTAATGAGGTATAAATTGTTCTATTCAAATCATAAAGGCAGTCGCAAATTCATTTATCTGCTGCCATAATTTTATTTGGATACCATGTGTATACTGTGTATTGCACTGAAACATGTCAGAGCAAAATTTGTTCTTATCATGGATGTTCCTCTTTAGAAAATAGAAATTAGATATGAGGTTCTTATAACAACCATTGACCATCATATCTAATTTCTACGAAAATCTTACCCTCAACAGTTCATTTTTACTTATTTTTTTATATTCAAATATTTATGTAATCCGATTTTATTGCGCAGAAAAATAGTACAAAATATAATTGAGAAATAACTTTCTATGTCTAAGAGAGATCCTAGAGAGCAACTCGGTATTAAGCAGATTAATCAATAGTTTATTATACGAGTGTCGATTTGATATTTGAAGTATACAATGTTTGATATAGGAGGAACACTCAGTAAGTTGGTCGAGGTTATCAATATATCGTGTTACTTTGGGACGAATTGAACATCATAGAACCTTGTGTATGTTGAATTCGTATCTTGACGAAATATTCGTACTTGAACTCCTCTTTCTGTCCATTCTCTTGAAACATAAAGTATGACTCTGATATGTATAGAATGTTTTCAAGAAAATATCAGATTGCTTTGGATTATCTTTGTATGGTATACTAATATCTAGTGCATATCTTATTCTTTTATAATATCCTCAATTTATACATCTTGTCGAGATAATTTATTTTTTTATTTCAATATGGAATTTATTGATTTAGTTGTTATTATTAATGAGTAGGGAATCTTCTTAATCAAACAAGCAAAAAAATAAAATCAATAAAACTGAAGAATTCTTTTAGTATTATCAAATAATCAAATTACTTATATTTTTTTTAGAAAACTATTTTATAAAATGTTCCTCATAACAAAATTGGCTAAATTGGTAAAGTCAAAAAATAATACTTCAATCATCTCATTAATGGTGATACTATCTTTGATCTATTTCACCATCACTCCTGTTGAGTTTAGTGGAATTAGTAATATCAACTACGCATCAGCACAAGAACTCTCTTTAGACTCGATTCAAATTACCAGTACATCAACCTATACAGATGAGTTTGGAAGTTTTCATATTATAGGTGAAGTAAACAATACATCAACCCAACCTCAGACTAACATCATAATAACAGCAATTTTATCTAATCTAGCAACCAACTCTATTGTTGGTAATTACTCTGCACTCTCATCAATCGAAACTTTAAGATCTGGTGAGTTATCTCCATTTGATATAGTAATACAAAATCCTCAACAAATCTTGGGTACATTTGACTTTATGGAGTTTTCTGTCACATCTGAATCTGCATTAGCTGAAAAGCCTGCAAACCTTGTTTTGAATGGTAGCAGTTCATTTGTTGACAACGTTGGAAACCCGCATATAACGGGTAATATAATTAATAAAGGCCAAGCTCCAGAACAATTCATCAATCTTGTTGCAACGTTTTATGATAATTCTAGTCTAGGTGTAGTTGGAACTCAAAGTTTTGGACTTGATATAGGTAATCTTCCAAGCAATCAAATGGTGCCCTTTGATATTACAATTACAGATAATAAAACCAAATCCCAAGGTGCTTTTTATTCACTTAATGTAGATTCTGTTCAAAGTTCCATGAGTCCTCCTTTGAACCAAAAGTTTTCTTTGAGTAATGTCAATTCCGGTGCAGAACAATTCCTTAGAGGTAATGAATTAACAACTGCTATGCTAAACAATAATCAAGGTATAATAAGCCAAAATCTGCCACCAAGCAACGATAATGACAATGTCAATGACAATGACAATGATAACCAACGCGGTGAACAGAGACGAGATGATAATGGTAATCCTTGGTTTGACGATGATAATTGCAGTGAAGAACCAGGTTCTTCGGGTGGAGAATTGTCCGAATGTGAAGAAGCTGAAAGAGAAGAGCAGAGTGAACAGGAAGATGAGGATCCATTAGATAATAACAATGGCAATGATGATACAGAAAGTGAAGACTTAAACAATAACGATGAAACTAGTGAGGAAAATGACACCAACCAAGAAGATGACACCAACCAAGAAGAAACCAACTGATTGACTTCAAATTTGTTGTTTTCTATAATATCATCTATTTTCTAAATTTTTTGATTTCCATACTTATGCAGGTTATTGTGTGTTTAATATCGAGTTTAGAATCTTCCTTGCGACCTGGCATTTCAAACTTACATCAACATCTTTCTTTTTAGCGAATTTAAAATTCTAAGGTCAATTTCTACTATGCGTTTTTACCATTAGACTTGATATCTATTTGAAAACAGGTGTTATTAAAAAAGGTATTTTTGATCTTTGGGGAAAGTAAATTTAAGAATGGTTTCACCAATTGATAAATTCTTTCTTATTAATACATTAAATCCCCATAACATAACATACATAATTTCTTATAGGTTTGAATACATTTGAATACAGATATTTGTTGACAGAGAATACAATCTCTGATGATAGATGTGTTCTTACCTGAAAATAGGTGATTTAATAATACCACTAAATTGGAGAGCAGAAACCCATGTACTTGATTTACAAATAATCCACACGTAATCTAGGTTGATTATTTGGTATTATAAAGTTCATCGATCAGGCTACTAAGTCTAAATCCTATAGGCTTTACTGATTTTTTGTTCTTGATTTCCAACGCCTTCTTAGATTTGATCCATTCTAAATTAGTCCTCAATGTAGATACAATCTTACTTTTTTCAGATGTTTTAACATTTGGATATAACTCATTGAAAATTTCGTCTATGGTCCAGAATTCCTTCTTTGGGTTAGAAGCATTCATAGTGTAAAGATGAACGACCAAGTTACTTATTCCATTCCTATGCGGATTAATAGCGTTAGATTCCATTTTCTTACAATATACCTATTAACTGTTTTAAATAGTTTTCACATTAGGGAATCATCTACTTAGTCATTTTTGATTATAAAATTTTTTGATTTTTTTTATTAGCAGTGTATAAAAATTACTAAAATTTGTAGGAACTACAGGTTACTTATATTAATTTACTAACGACCAAGTTACTCTGAATGAATTAGGCTATTAGATGATATCATTGGGAGATGCGAAAAAAAAGTAACCATTTTAACAAAATAGAACAAGTAATCTTAACACAGAACAGTTCGCTTGAAATGAACACGGATCTTTAATCCTTAATAATATCTATGCATTATTCAATTATTGACTTCATTGAGTAGCAGTACTGCTTTCCAATTATTTAAGATTAAGCTAAATGTAGGAAACAAGTTATTGCTCTATTTGTACTCCTATAGTTGTTTTACGATTACAAAAAATTTATCATTCTACGGCCAGTATTAAAGACTTGGTTTTTGTATGTTTTCATAGTAGATTTTTATTATTAAGCAATTGCCTTCTCGATATTAGTTCGGATATTTCATTCATTTTAAGAAAAGGCTCAAAACAATTTATTTTATTTTTTGCTACTAATTGGTCACTTTAACTGTGTTCACAAATACTAAAGTTACAAATGGATTGAGTAATAATAGGCATGAAAATATCAAGATATGTTATTTTATTTAGACATCATATTCAATTAGATAACGAACAGCATTAGCTTTTGCATAGTCATCTCATAAGTAATTTTGACCTTGCTCTTCATGTATTGGCAGATTGGCTTCATCTACTTTTATGGAACTAGTAGGACATACAGTAACGCAAGCCATACACCAAATGCAGGCACTTTCTCTAATCGGGTCTGGTTTGTCGGTATAATCCCTCCTACCTTCTTTATTGTGGTCATCTCCAATACCTTCGCTCACAGCGTTTACCATTTCAATTGCCGGAACATCTTGTTCTGATCTGTACCATTGATACACCTGAACTGGACAGGCTTCGATACAGGAACCATCAGCAATACATGAATCCCAGTCCACTGCAACATATGTTCCATGAATACCTAGTGGAACATACTCTTCTCCTCTAGCCTTGTATGCTTCTTGGACCTCTTTATTTGTAGAAGACTCTGCATCGGACCTACCGGGACCCCATACAAGATGAAAGTATGAGCCATCGGAGGTTGAGTGCTTACCAATTACCACATGATTCTTCGGAAAATTTGGGTCTATGGTCATTACATTGGTTACTAAACGTCAAATTATTTAAGACTCATAGCGGCATTTGATTGATCTGGAATAGAGAAAAATTATCAATTTCGATTTACCACCTTCGCATTGATCATACAAAGCCTATGCTAGGCTGAGGCTTACCACGGGAGTTAGTAGACTTCATTCCGAATGTTACATTTTTTGTTTTATTGCTATGTGAATGGCGTACTATGTTATCTAAATATTCAAACACTAGCTTTCTAACTGCATTACATTTTATACTCGTTCTATTCTTAGATATTAAAATCCTTATTGAAATTTTCATTGTCTTCTTTTTTGATACAATGCCTTTAGAACGAAACTGGATTAGATACCTTATTCCGTTCACAAAAACATTCTTATTTCAAGATTCTTAACTGACAGATCCTCATTTGCTTGTTAAACGTCAAATTCTTTTATCATTAACTATGATACTTGTACGTCACTAACCTAGTGAGATGCAAAAATTAACGAGATTTGGCCGTTCTTCAGTTTAGCTGCTTTAAATTCATAATGAGATGTTTTTACTCCTTGCAATTTCAAAAGCGGTATATTTATATTCTTATATTGATGAAAGACTCCTTTCTAATAATTCAAATCGATGTTAATGATTTAATGGCCCGGTTTCAAGTAAAAGACCATGTGATTAAAAAGTCAGAATAGGTTGCAGAGTAAATTGCAATACTTTGATATCTGAATAAGCCTATGCACTAACAATACTAAGCATTTTAATCAAATTCAACTATTTCAATCCAATTGGGACCTTTTCCAGATTCGTATCTATTCAAATACATTAGTTCACCGGTCTCATTATTGATCTTGTATGCTGATAGATATCCTGATTCCTGTCCTGCAGCCAATAAGAAATTGCCTTTCGGATCGATACCAATGCCCCGGGGTATCTTTTCCGTATCATAATTTTCGATATGCGTAAGATATCCTGATCCGCTGTCTACAGCAAATGCTGCAATAGTACTAGAGTTTCTTTCACTTACATAAATCCATTTTCCGTTCGGAGTGATGTGTATATCCGCCACTCCTAAATTGATTGGCTTAGATTCTCCAGCGTTGGCTACATTATCTATGTCGACTGATTGAGAATTCGAGTTCCTAGGCATAGCACTTAATCTTTGAATTTCGGTTAGAATCCCTGTCTTATTGTTTAATACGTAGGCTGAAACGGTGCCATCAATTTCGTTAGATACATAAACAAATCTGTTGTCTGGTGAAAACTCTATATGTCTTGGACCTGAATTATCATTAGTTCTAACGCCTTCTGGTTTATTCGGTATTAGCGTTCCATTATTTTCATCAAATATGAATTGTTTGATTTGAGACATCCCCAAGTGTGGTACATACACAAATTGGTTCGATAAATCGTTCCTGATCGAATGAGGCTTTTCGCCTGTTGAAATTACTTGAACAGGATTTGGCTGGACAGTGCCATTGGAGCTAATCGGATTAATGGCGATCATTTCTTCATTATACGATACAGACAGTAAGAAACGGCCTGTATTATCTGTCGAAATGTATACCATATTGGCAGGTAAAGGAACTTTTCCGATCTGAGTCAAGTTACCTGCATGAGTATTAATGAGATAAGTAAGTACCGAATAGGGTTCAGAACGAATTGATGCATACAGTAACTGATGATCAGGGCTCACTGCCATATGCATCACTTTTGGCCCTGCAGGTACCTTGTCAACCAAATCTAGATCTGTTGTGTTTTGGTTTAATTTCAAAATAGATATGCTTCCATCTTCGCCGTTAGAAACATAAACAAACGTTCCCTCAGAGTATGATTCATTTATCGGAACAAATATGCTAGGTATAGTTGCAATTGCAATTATGACCATGATAATTCTATACTTTAATACAGATCTTTTCTCACTCATGGAGTATCGTTTTGGATGGGTAAAGTGTATAAATACCTTCCCCTTCTTCTTCATCTTAATTCGTCAAAGAAGGTTTTTGAATATATCTTTCATTAATACCTTTGGGAATAAACAAGAAATTCTATTACTCAAGAAAATTCTAAAACCGTTTCTAGGTAATTATGACTCTAATGATTGTTAAATATTCCTAGATCTTTTATATTTTTTTGTTGTCGCAAAATTGAAAATACAGAAATCTAGTGATGTCATCAAATAGTGTATTTCCTCATTATTATTTTTAGGATTTTTTTTAGAACAAGATGTATCGATTTTAAATATGTCTTTGGAGGACAACAGTCATTTCAGAGATCACTTATTTAGTCCATTATTTGATTTGACTCGTTGAGAATGTAGATCTGTACGGTTCAAATGTTTCATATTATTCACAAGGGCTAAACTATTTTTATGTGGTGAATCGAATCCAGTGAATGTTTGTTAAAAAGTTGATGGGAATACTTAGATGACTTTCTATCACTTGATGAACTAGGACCATGAATCCTTCTTGTTTCTAAAGGGAATGCTGTAATTATTATCTTTTTATTTGATTTTTATAGGGGATCAATTACATTTGTTAGGTTCTGCCAATTATTGGAAAACTAATTGAATGATTCTGTGAATAATTCAACTATATCTTTTGTATAGTCTATATATCTTTAAGGAATCAAGAAATGGGTCCCTCATGAAGCTCAGTTACTCGAACTCAAATTAGCAGAAAGATTCTATATGGGTTTATCTATACATTCATTCTTGGATCAAAGAGAACATTTACATTGATTGTTACTTTTCATTTACAATCCACATCCTTGTGAGGCGTATATCAGGATTTTAATATTGTGAAATTAACTCTCAAGTTGCTTTCTATTTGAAAAGCATAATTCATGTTGAACCAAAAAACAAGAGTCATTATGAAATATGGACGATATCGTATTTTTTATTTAAATTAGTGCAGTGTCTGTCCATTCTCTGAACTCATGCCTATATGACTAAATCAACTAAAAATTAATATCATGAATTTCGACTCTAGTCTTATTAATATCGATACCTTATATTCTCAGTTAAGAGAAACATAAGCAATAGTTAAATATTAAAAAAATTGTATGGCAGATATGATTCTGCCAGATGATTGGTGTTGTTTGTTCACCAAGTACAAGACTTGCTTTTATGTCGTCACGCTTTGTATTCCACTATTGTTCATATCTCTAACACCTTTTATTTTTCTTCAGTCTGTTAATGGACAAATTCTACACGAGAGTTCTACCGTCGTAGATAATCTACAGGAAATTTCGCCTGAGAACATATTAGACATACGATATTCTGATTTGGTAAACTTTACATCAAAAATTGAACAGATTTATGGACATCTAAATGCTTCATTGCTAAATAAGTATACAGGCAATGACTCTTTGGCCTTTGCTCATGCTTCTCATCCCATTACTGAAGTTTATCCATTTGTTGCACCGCAAATCGCAAAAACCAATCAATCGCTAAATCAATCCCTTTATTCTGTGTTAGTGAATATGCCAGATGTTTCTAGGAATTCAACCATCGATGAATATTTTACTACAATCCAGTTAGCTAATAATATTTTAAAGGAAATAACCAACGCCGTAATACCTAAAAATCTGCAGAATGACTTGTTGTTTAATTCATTTGTTGTAGTTAATCTCTTGGACCTTGCAGGATATGAGTATAGCGCTGCCGTAACTAACGGTACCATAGAGGCTATATTTGAATATCAGGATAGTAAAGCATTCATAAAACAAGCCGAGAAATTAATGTCTATTTTCAATACTGACCCAGAAACTTCAACTAGCTCATCTGAATTAATCCTTTTAGTAAATTCGCTTAATGCTTTAATAGACAGAGTAGCAACGCCCGAAGAGATCTATTTATCAATTGATGGAATTTTTTCAAAAATGGCTACAATGATTAGTACTGATAGACTCACTCTGTTAAGTAAACTTGGAGTTACAACGGACTAATGGTATTTCTTCAAAAATCTGTTATTTATTTGTGAACCTGATTACTGATGATAGAAAAATTTTGCATGAATTTATTTATTTCTAGTACTTGTAATGTCAAAGTTTGGATACGAACTTGCTGGAGTCCTGTATTCCTATGCTATACAATCGAGTTTTTAATTTTGAAATAGCCTCTGGTGTTTATGAGATGAATTGAAATGACTCTAAAAAATAGACCTGTTGTATTTATTGTTGCTATATTTAGTGTAGTTTTTTTAAACAACATATCTCCCATTTTTCCGATCAACGACCAGGTCAACAACAATGATGCAAATTTTTCCATACCAAATCAACTAAGATTTATTCTAGATACGTCAGACTTGAAAGGAAATAACTCGTCTGGATTTTACGCAACACAGATTATTATGGCTTGTCAAACAGAAGAAGGAAGAGAAAAAAATCATAGCGAACATTGTCCAACGATATTCCTTAATGATCTTGATAAAAGAGTGGAAAGTCAGTTGGTTTTAGCAATATATTCGGATCTTATTCAGATATACGACGAAAACCATTATTCGTGTCATAACGATGGACACAACCTAGGAAGGTGGTTATTTGAATATCTCGGAAATCTTGAGGATGCACTACAATATGCTACTATTCACTGCGGAGGTTCAGTTTACCATGGAATTTTTCAAGGCTATTTTGAGGGTAAACATGCTAATAGCAATTCGAATAGAAATCAGATTGTGATTACGGACATGTGTCCTATGAGTAGAGAAAATGTTAATTGGTTATATGAGAGGGATTGTATTCATGGAATAGGCCACGGATTAGCTATCCTTTATGATTATAATACCACAGCTGCTGTCGATCGCTGTCGTGAGTTTTTATCCATATGGGCACAGAGCGCCTGTTCAAGGGGAGTATTTATGGAAAACATTGAGAATTTCATAGAAACTGGATATGGCGATTTTGACACAAATGACATCTATTCGCCATGCAACAAGACTATAGAAAAATTTGCATCTCAATGCTATTACTACTTTCCAGCATACGATCTTGCAAGATCTGATCACGCTCCAGGTCATAACAGTATCGCAAATACATTTACGAAATGCGATAATGTTCCGTCAGGAAAATTTTCCAAGTATTGTTATCAAGGAATTGGTCGGCTTTTGGAAACAATCGCTTACGCCAACACAGAGTTATCAATTGCGGTATGTAAAATTGGAAATCAGACCAAGTACCATAATGATTGCTTGTTAGGCACACTGAAGACGATTCTAAAGGGGTATGCAGATCCTGATCAAGGATTCAAGTATTGCAGCAAATCAAAGCTAGATTTTAAAGCTTTATGCTACGAAATAATTGGAATATGGATTAAGAATTTTTTCCACACTGAAAAAGTCGATTTAGAAAATGAATGTGCAAAGGCACCTGAGTCAAACTACATTGTTAATTGTATTAACGCAAACCAACGGACCCCTGGTGCTGATGTTTTTGTATTTGAACCACTCTAGTCAGACATGGGAGCTTATGAACTAAAATGAAACTAATAGAATACAATTGGATTCTGGAACCAATTCTCATCGACATATGTCAAGTGTACGGATTGTAATATCCTGTTGTAACTCTCTATCCGACAATTTACTATACATAGATATCCCCGCAAGAGATATTTGATTAAACTATATCTTATTAAACTATCTGGTTAATCGTTTCTTCTAACTAGAATACATTTTGATATCCTGTTCCAATTAATAATAATGATTGGCGTTCATATTAGTCTCTCTAAAATTCTCAACTATTTTGAGTTATGCTCTATCCGTATTTTGATTTTGAATTGAGGTCTGTACTTTATGAGAAATAAATAGGATATCTGACCTTTTCAATGTGCTAACAGCTGCTGCCTGATTAGACCAAGTGTATATTATTCGTCTCAAAATGACTTATTTTCTCATATCAAAAGCTGTTTATTATGTGATTCAGGTAAAGGTATACATGTTTTCTGATTTACCCCTCAAAAACAGATTCAGTGCATCTTAATATATTTATTTTAGTAAAGTGTTCAATATTGATTTATAAACGCTACACTTGATTCTTGATTTTCAATATCTCTGTCAAGGTTTTTTTTTCGACTCGAAATAACCATCTGATAATAACCGAAGAGAACTTTTTTTTAATAATCCTCTGAACCATCTAGAAGACAAGGTTGCCTCCAGCTCAATCTCTGTTATCATGCCTACATCCGGAACAAAAGATTTCATAGTCTAAAACATACTTCAAGATGACAATATGGAAGGAAAACTTTAATTATAAAAAAATAAAACTAAAAGTGAAAACATGTCAACTCCAAACAATCAAGTAAGAGTGATAGTTTTGATCAATGCAAAGGAAGGGAAAAAACAAGAGCTCTTAGATCTTTTTATGCCTCTAATTAATCCACCTAGAAAACGCGAAGGTAATATTTCTTATACTTTTAACTCATCAATCGAAGATCCAAATGAACTCTTATTTGATGAAGTGTGGGAAAGCAAAGAGGCATATGATAAACACTACAATAGCCAAGAATCAGTTGAATTGAGAGCTAAGGTTCAAAATCTAGTATCAAAACCCATTGAATTTAAATTATTTAGGGAAATTACAGCCTCCTAATTTTATTTGCCCCTTATTTTTGTAGCTAGAGTTTCATGAGCCGTTCATAAAAATGATATATTTTAAGCGACAGTTCGGGCTTTCAAATCTTTAGAGTATTTAGGATCATTACTCCATTACTTGCTCCCGCCTTTCTCAATTTCGTATTCTCGTTGAGTATCTCAACAAAACAGTATGTCTGAGAAGGTTTTGGTCTAAAGACTGATTCGGTTATGTGGTGTTAAAACATTACGAATACTTTTCCTTTATGCTGGTTACATGATCTCTTTTTTAGTATATTAGGTTTAAAGACGTCTTTGTGTGTCTTATCTTGGATAAAGTAAAATGGAGTTCCTTGCCTTTGTCAAGATATTAATCGATGTAATCTTTTTTTGCAACTTTGATACTGTGATAAACAGAACATAAGTTAAATAAACTAACAATTATATGCGTTAACACCATGAATAAGTCTTCTTATCGTGATTTTATGCCTTTTTAATTGAATGTGAATGTAAATGGAATAATCGAAATCTATTTCTTTGGTAAGGTCTTGAGTGCTCTATTTTGTAGATTAGATAAAAAATTTGCTTTTATGATCTTGAAAAATACAAACAATCAAAAGCTGAATCTAAAACAGGCAATGAAAAATAATCATATCCTTAAATGTAGTTTCAATAAATTGTCCATCCATTTTTCGTTAAAGATGTACTATAATGTTTTTACTATAGATAAGATATCTTAATTGTTTGAATTTAGTAAATTCGATTAATAAAAAATGTCAAGGATTCATAAAAAAACTGATATGGGTTATACTAAATGTATTTCAAAAGGAATTATGCTAGAATGGTGAGGGAAAAAGGTAAAGTACTCTTGTATTTTGATATTTTTCTCATACAATTCTGACTAACTATTATAAGAAGCTGTCAAATAAAATTACTTTTTAAAATAAAGAATGAATAAATCATTTGTAGGAATCCTTTCAGTTTTCCTAGCAGTCGGACTCATAGGTGTATATGTACCCAATGCATTTGCCTCAATTCTTGAGCGTCCCGGGGTGGAAGCCTGCGGAAATATCGCAGCTGGTCAACAACCTAATAGCGATGCAGAACAAGAAGTAGAACAAGGCCAAGCATCAGAGGCTGATGGACAAGCAGTTGCACCAGAATTCAATGCATTAAATGCAAATAACCTCAATTTGGGCTTGCAAGAGAATGGTGAATGTATCCCGACCTTTGACCAGCCTCCAACAGATTCTACCCTACCTGCACCCCAATAGATAGATAGATAGAATTAAACATTAAGAACATCAACAACCTTATTTTTTTAATAGCTAATGCCTAATCCATTTCAAATCCAGATAGTTAGAATTTAATGGATAGTGGTTTAAATTTTGCATGGATAATTCGAAGTCGATCAGATTTTTGCTAATTGTTTCAAGCTGAGGCGTGAAGTACTTTATCTTATTTCATGCTATGAATTGATACAAAACTGCAACAAGAACTAAGTAATTAGATCTCATGTATAGTATCAGTGTATTAGGCAGACTATGAAATTAATTAGACTTGCAGGGGCGAATATATACAAACAGCGGTATTAAAGATGTCAAACAATTCAGCTCTCTGCCCTGGACTTTTAACTAGGTTCTTTTAATAATAGTAGAGTAAGGTATAGATAATTGTTACTTTTAGACAGTATAGTCTGACTATCATACGTTGATAATCTTAGTACATCAAGTAAATAGTGTAAACATTTCTCGTGAAACATGAGATTTGAGTCTATAACTAACGTCATTGCACCAATCTTTTGCTAATCTCATTGTCTTTTAGAATAAATTGTTATTTACTCTAATTTTGCTAGAATATTAGAGTATTGCAATTAGTTAGCAAATTCCTTATAATTATTTATGCCTTAAACCTTTATGAGAACAACAACTCATACAAGAAGAAACAAAAACACAAAGATATTGGTGACTGCTTCAGTAGCAATGGTCGTAACTATGGCACTTTTCATGGGTTCGCTCATTCCCGTTAGTAATGCTGAGTTAACGACAGTATTCAAATTGAAGCAAGCAAATTGCCCAGATGGATGGATAAAGTTACCAAGTAATCTCAACCCGCAGCTTGGAGATTGTATGCCAAATACTTTAAAGACAAGGTAGGGACTAGCTCGCTTAACCTAATCTACATCTCCTCTTTTTTTTGCAAATTGAAAATTTTTCCTAATATTTTGTTTCATACTTATAACTTATTGAAAACTATTAAACAAGAGATTAGGTCGCATCATAAGCAACATTGTATGGGTAAGAAAGGGTCAGAGATACAATGTCTGTAAAATTATTTGATGTGTAGTTACTATCATAATTCCTTTAAAAACATCGTATCTATGCAAACACGGCTTATTGTGGTTATTTTTACTCAGACTAGGCCACAATTAGGATTTAATTTCTAAATATCAGTATCGTATCAAATCCAAAGCTAATCTTAATTTGGTAACTTCTTCCTTTAGTATGTTAATATCTTCCTCATCCTTTGCGTATCTTAACAATCTTTCACAGGCCTGAATTTGGGCAAGCATTAAGTCGCTCTTTTCCATACATACACTATGAGATGGCTCTAAGAAATGATAAGAAACGCTCTTTCCTCTCTCCTTCCATCCACTTGTTTTTGCCTCTACTATATATGGTATCTCGTTTTCGGTTATGTTCATCGCCCTATCAAAGTCGAACATACTTTAAAAACACCTACCTATCCCAAAAAATCAATAGACAAAAGGATAACATTCTATATAGTGCTATTGTACAAACATCTATAATTTGGTTATAAGTATACTATCAGATTACGCATGGGAAATTGATTCGCCTCCTATTAGTGAATTGATATAATGGGGAAATCATCATACCGATTTATTGCAGTCAAATGGGGTCGATCCAGGGATTTCAATTACGGTCTTGATTAGTTGACTAGATTATATGAACATATTATGATGAGCAATGATCGTAGACTTATTAGTTAGGATGTTGGGATTACCAGTTTTAACTTGGTTTGGTTGATTGGTTATACCGAAAAGGTACTTTATGTAATAGAGTTATCTTTACTAAGTTGTTGATTTTTGGGACTTGTAGTCAAAAGGTATGCAATAGTCTTAAATAGATGACCAATTTACTATTGATAATCTTCATACTGCAAGATCTAGTTGAAAGTTACTAAACGACATTCTTTTTTATCTCTTTTTTATCCTTTCAACACAATGATATTCAATACGAATTAATTAATAGTATACAATTCCTTTGTTTCTGTGTTCGAAATGTCTTCTAAGAGTCTTGTTTATGCCATTGTGTATGGAGTACGTTATAGCAATGTTAAACTTTTTTTGACAAATTTTCCAAAGCTACTGAGAATAACTATGAGCTCCTATGGTCAGAATGATCAAGTAACTACAAGTCGATAACGTGCAATATTTTCTACGGTTTTAAAATTATAAAGTCGTACAAGTTTTGCAATTATTCTAAGGATTTTGAAAAGACTTACCCAAGATTAGTCTGCTTGTCATGACACGAGATCTTGATAACAAATAACAATTCTGCATTTAGCTCTTACATTTAGGACAAACAAAGGAATGTTGTTTGTTATCGTAAGTTGATTCTTCTAATTCATAAAAGGTATCACACTTGTTACAAATCATCCGTCATCACCAATTAATGACAATGATTTACAATATTAAACTTTATTGAAATTAATCCAACAGATGCAATATTGTCTTTATACATCTCTAATGGTGATGATTTCCTCCAACGTAATTGATAACAAAAAAAGTCTTCCTAATGCTTAATTCATCCGACATCGGCTATCACTTTTCTGGATTATAAGAAAGTATCAACTTGTTTGATTAACATTGTCTAAAAATGATTATTGCAGAATTTGATGCCAATTTTGTCACAAAAGCCTTAATTCTGGATATATATACTAATTCATGTCAATGAGTCTTTCAAAAAGTGAGACTTTACTACATCACTTGCGATACCCTTATTCATCTGACTTTCAAAACAATACTACTCATCGTATTCATCTAGACATCATGAAATTGAAAATAGTGTAATTCTGAATAAAGATTATTCCAATAATTTCACTGTTTAATACAAAAATATCCAAAATAACGATATGGACCGGGTAGAATTCATATTGTTAATGGTCAAATTTTTTGGTTCTTAAATTAACTCTACTTCGAACATTAATTGGTTATATGTAAAATATTCTTACTCTGTATTTTTCCAGAATTATACTCCTTCAAGTCAAAAATGAATGTCGATGTGATATCCATATTGTCTATTGTATTTGTTTCTAATGTAATTTCTGTTATGCCGTAACCTATCTGGTTTCTTTTAGGCGGAATTCCGTATATTCTAAAGCAAATGTAATATTGCAATATATTTTGAACATCACACAAAACCTTTAATAGTTCAAATGCAATTAATTAATGCGTGTGCATATCATCTAATGACAGTCAATCCCATAGACTCATAGAAAATATTCTGAGATCTGATTATGAATTGTCTCTAAGAATAACTAGAAAAAATACGCCGGTCAGGGAAATATATGAGTCATTTCGACGTAGATTGGAAGTTTATGATCAAGCACTTTTACTTCCGTTTAATGATGGCGATAAAGCATTGTTGACCTTTAAGAAGGCAGAGGTTTGTATGGACTTGAGAATGTATAAATTCAGGCAGGATCTTTTGCGAGATATCAATGAAATGGCCGAACGAATAGAAAATCTTGAACATGAAGTATTACGTAAAAGAAGCCAAATATCTCATTAATATCGTCTCGCTGAGTACCTGAATACTTATGACAAAGTAATGATGGTCAGCAAAAGATGTAATGTTACTCGTGATTACAGTTAGTGTTCTACATACCTATAAGAACAGATTCAATATCATTTTCTAATCCAAAAAACTTTAGTTGTTTTCAAAAAACTTAGCCTATATCCAGACGTGTTTTTAGATTAGAAACTTTCTATAGTATTGGAATGGTGTTACCAAAAGATTGTGGAAAGGCAGTTCAGATGTAGCGATTGTTCTTTTGACAAATGATCAAGTTGACGTCGCAACAAAAAATGATATTCTAATATGGTTACAGATGTCTGTAGACTTGTCGAGCCATTTAAATCGTCGTGTGGGACCTAGTTTTCTTGGACTGCTAAAAAAGTATGGATCTTGCATCGTGGGTGACGTGGATGATGTGGGCAAGAGATACAAGCCCTTGACGAAATTATTGGAGATGTGACTGACATTATATATTAAGGTTTATAAACAAACTGTATCTCCAATCATGTTTAACTGGATACTATATTGCCGAACAATTAGTCTAGGAAGGTAATACCAACTGTGAGTAAAGAATTTTACACACCATATTTTCCAAGATAAAAGATGAGGCAGAGTTTGTATGAAGAATCGTATACAAAGGATTGGCAATCGATTTGACTATGATCATCACAGTATATCTTAACATAATCTGGATCATCACTACTTAGTGAAGATTCTCACCTCTTTTATTACTGCAACGGTACCAAATGGCCCTATTTGTGCAAATGTCAATTTGATATCGGTAGCAACCCTCGAAGCAAAGTAATAGGATTCAAAATCATCTGTACTGGTCCCGTTTCTAGTTATAAACTCAGGATATACATCAACAAATGTATTACCATCAGTTGAGGTGGATAAATTAAAAATATGTGGTTTTTCATCTCCCCACAACACATCAACCCTGCAAATCGATACTTGATTAGGTAAGGTTAATCGAATCCAAGGATTAGGAATATTGGTAGATACCCACGTTGTAGCTGGTATTCTGTCAATGGTTTTTAAAGCATTATTGCCGGACAGGTGTCCACTAGAATCAGCTTCACTTGCAATTATTTCCTTGTTACAGAGTACAATAGGATCTATAGGGGGAGGTAGAGGATCAAATGGCAAGGGGTTGAATTTAAGTCCCATGGCATATGCAGTACGACTCACCAGTTCGGTATGGTCGCCACTTGAACCGTAAATGGAAAGATTATCTACAATAGCAAACTGATGAGTTGGATTATCAACGGGTAGTAATTGAGGCACTATTCTAGTAAGATAAGTTCCATGAAAACCAAAGTGACAGGCACCGCCCATCCCGCATAACGCCATACCCGGCAACGGAGAAACTGCTGTGAAAGCATTATCAAAGCCTTCAGAACTATGAAAAGATGTGCTAATTGTTCCGACTTTTGTTCCATCTAGTTTTCTTAAAGTAGAACGAATCCCTATTGCAAAGGATATAATCCTTGAAGGACTAGGAATTTGGTGATCTCTGGAACGTGCATGCCATGAAATATTTGAATCTGGGAACGAACCAGTACCTATATTTCCTCCACCCGGTGGTTGGTCGGGTACAAGAAACCCCCCACCTATTAAAAGAAACCCGTTGTCTACAAAACTTGAGGACTGTGGGTGAGGATCTGATACACTTTCATTTCTAAAGACCTGAAGGTTTGACTTGAGACTTTCTTTACTTAAATTAGGAATTTTTATACCTAGAGCAAATACTTCTAATGGAGCTACATTGGGGTCTATATGATCGCGTGATGATGCAACCCAGCCTTTCCAATCAGGTTTCATATTGTCATCCATAGAAGGAAAGGATGCTGTGAGGTAACTATCGCCATCACCAGGTAAACAATTACCTCCTCCTCCAACACAAATCCAATCATCATCACCATCTGAACCAACATCGACTCGAAATAGATCATGATGGTTTTTTTGGTGGATCGGTAGCAGTCCATATAGATATTGTTACCCCTCCTGCCGTCATTTCATTTACCTTTATACCTTTAACCATTATACTACCATCCCAAGACGATATCTTCGTCGAGTAGGATTTTGATCATCGAATCTCATATGTATCACAATAGCAATTGGTATTATTTAAGAAAGAATGAGATTATCAAGCGACTCATTTCGATAAAATTCTTACTACTATGTGTGTTGGGTGGAATTCCTACGACGAATCACGTGGAAGGAGCAACATGGTGTTGTAGATGTCATTATCAGGTCAAACAAAACTACTCATTACCATTTCAAATGAACTAATGGATATTAGATAACTGTAATAGGTGTGAACTAATATTACTCATTTAGAAAGACACTTTTGATAAAGGTACGAGAAACTTCTGCATACAGTTAGCGTACTGCTCAACCGTCTTGTCAAGTTCGTGAATTAGTTAATGTTCTGCTGATATCGACTTGGAGCGGATAAGCCCTACAGGCCCGCGTCAAGTTCCACCATTTCAGACCTACATAATAGTTATAATAGAATTTACATGTGCATCAACATTACCTCATTGTTGGTAGGTGATTTTATGAGCATATGAAAGCTTTTCATTAATCTATGGTCACCTTGTCTGACTTTCTAAATTGGGATCAAATATCTAGGGGAACTATTGTAAAGTAAGAACGCTTGTGGCTAAAGATTCTATTTAATACTACAGCCACAAATTGCCCTTTCGGATTACATGTAAGTTTTCACTACATCCAGACAAATTATTACATAAAGGAGTTTCATTTACATATCTGTTATCTATTCTCCTCTTAATCCCGGAAAGAAATGCAATCATTGCTATCAGCCTCGTAGAGACATCAATTTACAGGGTATTATCAATTGCAAAAGTATAGCATCTATATTCACTTGCTAATATCGAGTATTGTAGACACGAGCGATCACTATTATCTTCACTTCTAGAGGTGATATTCTACATTAGGCAAAGATCAAATAATATCCTTCTATACTTAATTTAAAGACCAAATGTTTAAACTATCATAGAGGATTAAATTCTACTTATATAAGAACCGATTATAGTGGTTCGCTTAAGAAAATAGGCTCATACTGTAATGAGTAACCTTCATAATGATTTGGAAAAAAACTATGTACAGTTTTGAATTATCATATACTGAATACGACTTGCCATATCGGCGTAAATATTATAGGTAATAATACTATTTCTTGTAATAATTTAAATAAAAATATTCATAACATCCAAAATTTACAATATGGGCCGGGTCGGATTCGAACCAACGACCCCCGCCATGTCAAGGCGGTATCTTAACCAGGCTAGACCACCGGCCCTATTATTGCCTTTGTCTTCTCGTTTTCAGTGTTCTTAATATAAAATTTGTGATTAGAATTCTTTTTTCTTATGGATATGAATGGTTTGTCAAGATGGTACAACCAAGGTCTGGTACTAATAATTAGTCTAAAAACCTGTCTTATCTCAATTTATACATCTAGATCGAACGTATTTTGGAAAGGAGTGATTTATAAATAATAAAATTTTTTTGTCTATCGTTTAGAAGAAAAAATGTGATCACAGGTCCAGACTTTATTAATAGAGGATCGAAAAAGGTGATGGTATTAAACACACTAGGATCAAATGCAAGCTTCAAACGATGTCAGTATTATAATTGGGTTCTACCATGACATGATTGGTCTTTTAAAGTATTATTTTGTTGACTTCCTATTGAGTCGGTGTAGCTGTTTTCCATAATTTATCGAATTGATTTTGTTTTTGATTTACCAGATCTACAGAATTGCTCCACAGAATCTTACTAATCCCATTACCATCTGGTTCAATTACTGGCTGTAAGTATATTTTAGTATCGATCAACTGAAGATTTTCTGGCACAGCATCTGTTTGTCTTACTTCACAATAAGTGATCGATTTCAGAAACCACTTGTTATCCTCACTTAATTCTACTACTATTCTAAATTTGATACCTTTTGTTCTTGAGAGTTTTTCTATACGGATAAATGTTTCTCTCAGATTTGTAACAATAAAATCAAACATTTGCTGATTCCAGAGAATATTAAGTTCATTTTCTGGTAAACTAAGAGATTCTAAATACATTCCTAAAATCATTTCCGGATCGTGGATTACTGTGGTTAAGTTTGGCTTCTTATATCCAGATTCCTTTAGTTTTCTATATGTAATTAAATCCAACAGTACGTATATTCAAATGATTTTTTAATATTTAAGTGTATTTCAAAATTCAAAGATATATTAGAAAATTGAATTAATGATTTTATATGTTTAATTCTTTTTTTAATTTGTTTTTCGTTTTCTATAATTATCAATTAACAAATGTTATTTGCTATAGATAGTGAAAATGTCTGCCTTCATATCTTTAGGTTAGCCGCATTCTATATTATTTATAAAGGGAGAGCAAAGATGTATTATGCCTTGCAATTGCTAAAGCCAGGGTATTTGATAATTAGAATCAAATAAGTGTGAAGATTATTTGTGTTTAAAACACAGAAAATGAAAGAAAACATCAAAGTTACGCTTTGCGAATCAATTTTTCAAGCTGATAATCGTTTTAATTCAGTTATATGAAAACGTTCGAAATAAATAAGACTCTATTATGTTAGGAATTAGACAATCTAAACTACTTGTCGTTTCGCATTAGTTCTCTGCTATATGAAGTGTATTTGATAACGATCTTGTTTAATGCATTCAGGGCAAACAATGAGTTGACAAATTTTAGTTCATCTGACTCAGACAGTTGAAATGGAATCTATCATCATAGAATTAGTTTACGTTTAAGAATCACTTTCTGGATGAAGATATTGTTCTTATGATTTACATATCAACAGCGGTCATTATATATGAAACTTAAATAATTGATTTAATGACAAAACATAATGTCATGACTATTGAATGAAGAAAGTGTGAATCTTTGCATATGCAAAATGCTATGATAAAAATTTTCATATTGTTTCTAAATAGTAATTGCAAATCTTCTTAGGTCCTTGTGTATTGTTATAACAATGATAACAAATCAGAATTGCAAGGAACACCGTGATGCTACAGTTTGACAAATTCACATATGCGTAGTCATTACCTATTCTACCATCATAAACGAAAAATAAGGTATATCGACTGGTAGAAATTGTCATGGGAACGATTGTATAAGCTGGCGTGGATATGCTCGCACGATATTCTATAACTTGATTGCTTTTATATTTTCTTCCGACGATATAAGATAAAGATGAAAAGAACGATTTTGTAATGATGATAAATACCTTAATTCATGTTACGAGAACAACATATTTACAAGTCAGTCATACGGTTTGTGGTATTGGTTTAGTTGTATTAGGAAATTGGATTAGTGGTTTATCTTTAAATAGCAACACTTGAGACGTGGTAATTAGTCAACAATAACCCCTTTTGTTATCGTTCTCAGGTCGTTGAAGGCCAGAACTATCTTACAATATCTTGTGTGGTAAGCATGTCGACTATCAAAAAAAGATGAACTATTGATGAATTCTGTATGATGTATACAGTTCATTACTCTATTGTGAGATCGTCGAAGTTGGTCATCATAGATAAATGTGCTAATAATATCGAGTATAGGTTTTATCTGTCTAAGATATGGCAATACCTTTCAAACTACTTTTTAGAATAAATCACTTTTTTGCATATAGAGGATTTTTGACTTTGGAAAACTTAAAACAAAAAAAATTTATTGTTGGCCTAATGCCAAGTTACCTAATTGGTTTTGCAACTGTAAGTTCAGATTATTTCCACAGATCAATGAGAAGTCTCCAGATACACATTGTGAGTTCTGCTCGCTAGCTTGACCTTGTTCGATTTCTTGTTCTGCGTCATTGTGTTTCTTCTTTCCACCAGCGTATGCATAGTTATCACCTAGGGCTACTACTGAACCAATTAAGACTGCTGCAATAAACATTGCAAATACTCCGACCTTATAGTTTTTTGTTATGTTGCTCATTCTAATCGAAATGTATAATCGAAATTAATTATATCATAGTTTGGAAACTTGTTACTTGATTTTTATTTTGTAATTGGTTAACGGTATTGAATTACAGTAAATAATTCTATTAGTTTTTCTGAAGCGGTCTATGACAAAAGAACAAAACTGAAATGGTCACTTGTTCGGAAATGTATGATCAAAACTTAATCGCTTGGTATACTCCGTTATTGTTTCCTTTGTCTCGGGTAATGAAAATACTTCATCCAATCTTCTTGGTTTTTTATCCTCAAATACATATTCAGAATACCACTTTGATCCAAAAGCAGTTAGCATCAATAAAATTGGTAAAATGTCCTTACCTTTTTCGGTCAAGCTCCAAAGAATCATGGTTTGTTCTCTTTTAATTTGAGTACTGCGAATGATCCCTTCTTTTTCGAGTTCTCTAAGGCGCATTGATAATACCCTTGGGGTTAGACCTGGAATTGACTCAAGAATTCGATTAAATCTGTTTATCTTTAAAAAACCAATGTCTCTTATAATAAGCATAGTCCACTTTTTCCCCAATACTCCCAAGGTTGTTCGGATGGGACAATTAATTATCTTGATTTGCGGTTTTACTATACATTCACTATCGTATCCACCGTTTTCTTTGATCTCTAAATCATCATTTTTGTGAAACAACTATATTTTTATTTCCTTGCTTGTTCTTATAATATATTTTGTATATCTCATGTATTTTATAGTAGGTAATTATTAAGGAATAATCTGATGTCTCTATAAATAATATCAAAAGTCAATATAATTGCAATAGCTAATTGGAATTATCAATTGTATCGGTTATATACTAGTGATGTATATAGAGTATATATGAAATATAGAAGCCGAACCGAAATCGTAGCTATGATATTAGATGCAGCAAATGGTGGTGCAACCAAGACAAAAATAATGTACAAGGCTTTTCTTAGCTATGCACAATTAAAGGAATATCTTTCGGTATTGATTGAAAATGATCTCATCGAATACATGGAAGGATCAGAGTACAAAACGACTCAAAAGGGTCTAATGTTCTTAAAGATGAATAACGAAATCGAGGAATTGCTTGCAACTCCTACACGCAATTATAAAACAACAAGCTGACCATTATATCATTTTTAATCTCATAGTTTTTCTTATCTTCTTCTCTGATCTTTGTAACCAAAATCTAGTCTATTAGCAAATCGTATCCACAGCCTTTTGTTTTAATGACCATGCCGTCCCTCTGGACAAAAATAATTGGTTAATCTTCTTGTTTGACGTTGGATGTTTTTATGGAGATATGCGCTGTATGATTGCTTTCTGATTTTCGCTCTATACGCCTACAAAGCATCTTAAATGAATCAAGGCAATCCATTTCTATCATGCCAGCCAAGTGGGTAATTGTGGGATCATAATTATTGATTACATAAAACTCGTTTATTCTTGTTTCAATAATTGTGTTTTCGTCTTTGAGATTGTCCGTGGCCGATTTGTTTATGACTCTAACAGATGATGACAATTCCTTTTCGGTATCTGAAGATAATGGATATTTTTGGGATTGAAAAGATTTTTGAATTAGAGTACAGAGATCAGATGTTTTCAACTGTAATATTGTATGAATTTCATTATATTTTATATGTTTGATTTCTTGAAAAAATTTGATTTCTTACGGATTAAAAAAATGAGATTATTGTTGGGCTAATGCATTATTTCCGCTGTTTACTTGATTTTGGAAGTTAAAGTTATTACCAGAACCTATGCTATCGCCACCTGACACTACTTGACTATTTTGACTTGAGGATTGTGATTGTCCAATAGCTTGTGATGCTCTGTTACCTCCATCGTCATCATCGTCATCATCGTCATCACGGTCCT
This sequence comes from Candidatus Nitrosocosmicus franklandus, assembly GCF_900696045.1. GTDB lineage: Archaea > Thermoproteota > Nitrososphaeria > Nitrososphaerales > Nitrososphaeraceae > Nitrosocosmicus > Nitrosocosmicus franklandus_A. Next base: position 757,004 of record NZ_LR216287.1, on the reverse strand, counting down.
TGAAGTATTTTTTACACCATTTGCTACTGTGATCGTCTCTGCATTCATCCCAATCATCATACTTTTGCTTTGCTAAGGCGTCGCCAACACCCGAAATCCCTGGTCCCATTATCAAAATCGTTGCTAATACAGCTACCATTAGTACTGCAGTCTTTTTCATATTATTTGACCTGTACATTTTGCTTTCTATTTATTTTGCAATAATATACGATATAATAATTTTTTAAGATCCTTATGATATTTAGTTCTACACGATAAATTTAGAATAGTTTTACAGAATGTTTATTTATTAGCCTTTAATGTGAGGGAATAAATAATGTCTCATCATCGTTACTTGTAGCTTTTGTTAATGATTGTTTAGGTATTAGATCAAGATTAAATAAAAGTCAAAGTTGAATGGATTAACACTTTTGCAAGACAATATTTTGCATAACAGCCTAAGTGATCAAGGGAAACTGAAACCCCGTAGAAATTAGCTTTCAAGATACCAATATTTCTTAGCACTAGTTAGGATAAGGCTTCAAATTAACTACAATCTTTAGAACTATGATTTGGGAAAAAATATGGTTATTGTTGGGCTAATGCATTCTGCCCGTCGTTAAGGTTTAGCGAAAAGTCGAGATTGTTGCCTGATGCGGTGCTGGTTCCATTCTCGGATAGCACTGAACTAGATTGACCTGAAGATTCCTCTTGTGAGAGACCTTGTGCAGCCGAATCCGATTTCTTATATGCAAAGACAATTTGGTCATTCAAGCCTACTACAAGTGATCCTGCAACCAAAAATGCAGAAATAGCAATTACTGCCATAAATATTGGTGATTTATTCTCTTTAGACATTTTGCAATTAACTCTAAACGACACTTTAGATATTTGACTTTTTGAACTAAAAAAGATAAGATTTTTCTCAACTAAATCCTAGGATGTTCTTTATAATTAAGATGTCTACAACTTTTTATCTGTTTTTGGCAGCTTTGTATATTCCTAATCCCAATATTGCGTATCCTATAATTATGATGCCTATGAACTGCGGTAAAGGTGGAGTTACTATTTTGAATCCTTCAAGATTGTTCGTAAGCTGGGGTGTTACAAAAGTGGATACCAAAACCGATGTACCAATCAAAGCTCCTCCTACGATCAGAAGGGTAGCCAAAGTCTTTGAGTAAATCTTCCATCCAACTATGAATGAAATTATAAAAAGAACAATGGATAATCCTCCAAATAAAAGGCCCCTGTCTTTGGATGTAAGAGGTAAAAATCCTGGTTCTTTGATGAGCATCGAAGTCAATACATCAATAAAATAAATTAATAACAATGCTAAACCTACAGCAGCGATAATTTGAGCTGTCCTGCTTCTGACGGAATGCATATAGTATGTTATTACCAAACTATATTAATTATCATGGAATGCTTCGCTGAGGATTGAGAAATTGAACTCATTTTACTGAGCACATCGAACTTTGTTACTTCTCTTAATTGAAAGGGGGTTGGGTTAAAGAGACTCTATTGTCTTCTGTTCGTTGTAGATATTCAAAATATGCTAAAATTTGTAAAGAAAATGACAAAAAACCTAAACTTAAGTTAGGTCTATCAAAAACTAATGGGTTATAAATGATTATAGTGTATTTGTACTTTCTTTTTCAATGGTTTCGTAAACTCTTACGTTCCTTTTCCCTATTTCCGCAAATTGTCTTGTTTGCTCCTTTGTATTGTTTATTACATTCTTGACTAGTTCTACATTTGAAAATGCAATGTTGTTCATTATTCTGCTAACTGCGACACTATTTTCAGCGTAATTGTTGGCGATCTTTGAATAGATTTCGGGGAGTCTATTGAACAAGTTTTGGTTGTTCAGCATTTGATTATTTGCACTTTCGATATAAGGCGTGAAAATGGATTGAAATGAATCAATTGCTTGTTTTTGATAATCTAAGTAGCTTTCTGCAATGTCTCTTGTTGCCTGTACTACTTGTTCCTGTACTTCATTTATTGATTGAGTATAACGAGGAATCTGATTTCTTGCTTCTGTAATATTTTTTTCAATGCTTTTCTTGGATTCATCAAACACTTGATTTAGTGCGTGAGTGGTTTCTTCGATTGATCTACTAATAAATTGATTATTATTTCGAAGATTTTGATTAACGTTATCTTTTATGGTTGTCTCTTTTTTATCTTGTTTTGACATTACACATAGTTAACCATGCTAATATATAAACATTGGTAAATTTCGGTAAGTATTACCATTCAAATCCTGTATTTGGCCACGACGGGTTGAATTGCCAATAATTATTTGAATTTTAGAATGAAAAAGATAATCTTTTTCATTGATGATTATAATATTGCGATGGACAAATATGGACGTGGTTACCTCTCAAATACGACCTGGTCCATTCTTAACGGTAGGGGATATTGGTATTGTTGTGGTACAATGGAAAATATTTCCAAAAAATGTACAGATTCTATATTATTGGCAAAAATAAGATAAGATTGATAGAATAAGTTTTTGTGCGCTTGTAGTATATAGTATAATGTGTCTGAAATCAATAATTTTACATACAAGACACATTTTAGGCAAGTACCTGGATTCGGTCTTACGGCTGTGGTTCCAAAAGAGTGGTTGAACAAACGAGTGAAATTTGAATTTGCAGAAAAGGAGTTCGAAACTTACGTCATGTATCGTGGCAAGCGCTCTATCATTCGATTAGAACAAAAAACCCTTAGCGGCGGACCAGTAACAATCAAACTGCTAGACTGAATACCAACTTTTTGGTCCTATTGAATTATCTTCATTTTTGCAATTTATTCCTCATGACCGATGAAAAATCATGTCTAACCGTCAGTAGTAGTGATGATTATGCCATTTGAATATTTTAGAAAACAATTATATTAAAAGAATCTAGACTTTTTCTATGGTTCAATGGACAGTTGAATCACTATTGCTTACCCTTGTTGATTCAAATTATTCAGTTGAAGGTCCTAAATCCCTGATACACTCAAAATCAGAAAAGGGTGTCTCTTCCTTGCATAATGGAACATCAACTGACGTTACATTCTGTCAAGCAGAAGCCAAAGTATCATCAGAAGAATCTCAAGATTCTGCCTCTGATATTCATTCTAATGCTATTACTACTCCTACTGACAATGCTAGCAATGGTGGTTGTAATGGTAATCATGATCATGCTGATATTGATGTTAAACTTGACAATGATAATAAGAAGGGCACTTTAGCCATTGCTGGGTCAAATGCTGGTGTTATTCTTTGTAAAAAAAGCATGATAGGACGTATTCATCCCAACAAGAAAAAGAATCAGGTCCTTGTATTTGTAGATAATCCACGATTTGAATTTACCAGAATTGCAAAAAGGATTACCCGTAGTACTAACTTAGAATCCAACAAAGTAATAGTGGGAGGTGTAATATCTCCCACAGCCACAATAGCTGATTCAGCAAAAATAGGTAGAGATTGTTATATTGGAGACCATGTTGTCATTGGCAAAGATTGCATAATAGGAGACAACACAATGATTGAATCCAAAGTAAATCTACAAAATTGTATAGTAGGTGATGGCTGCATAATTCAACCAAACACCACAATAGGCTATGATGGTTTTGCTTTTGAAAGATGCCCTGATACACTGGAACTTGAAAAGTTTCCTCATTACGGCAAGGTAATTATAGAAAACGATGTTGAAATATATGCTAACTGTTCAATTGCACGCGGCTCTCTATCTGATACAGTAATAGGACAGGGTACAAAGATAGACGCACTATGTCATGTTGCTCACAATGTAAGCATTGGTAAAAATACTGAATTAACTGCAGGTACAATAATAGGAGGAAGTACCACAATAGGCAATAACTGTTGGTTTGGATTAAACAGCACTGTGAAAAATAAATTAAAAATAGGAAACAAGGTTATTGTTGGTTCTGGTAGTTCGGTTATAAACAATATTGATGATGAGGATATAGTTGCAGGTGTTCCAGCCAAATCGATAAAAAATAAGATAACTATAAACAAGGAGAAACTATTCTTGATGGCTGGACAGGCCGAGCACGATGTAGTCCAGTAGTTTGGTAGGAAGACTCCGAAGAAGATACAACTTTGACCTTTTTTTGTAACCACAATTCTGTCAAGCGGTTTTCAGAGGACCTTTATGTGAATTCATAATTTTCCCAATTCTTTTATTATAATTGAATAATCTACAGTCGTTCGATAAGACAAACCGTAACTTGAGTACAGTATACTTATTAATTGCGTTACTACTCTTTGTTCATATCTTCTTCACGCCTTTTTCCCACCTTGGGAATACGTGGAACTATAAGAGCAAAGGCTATTGAAACTATGGCTATAAAGTAAAAATTAAACCCTATTGCCATTCCTATTGCAGCCGAAAACCATATGCTAGCAGCTGTAGTTAAATTAACTATTTTTTTATTCGGAGTTTCGGACTCTTTACTATCAAACAATTCGCCCTTTAGGATTACTCCTGCCCCTAAGAATCCTATTCCTGTCACGATCTGAGCGGCAATTCTTGATGTAGAATTCGGATCGACCAAGGCCGAAATATATGTAAAAATCATTGAACCTCCTATAACGAAACAATGAGTTCCAATCCCTGAGGCCTTACCTTTTGCTTCTCTTTCTGCACCAATCAATATTCCTGCAACTAGGGATAGACCCATATTCAAAACAAAATCAACCTCGTTTATGCTGAATATCCCAGTAACCATTTTATCCACTTATAGTATTCATGATGACTTATAATGTAACCTATTTGGCACTACGAAAACACTTTGGAAACTAAAGTTATTGATTAATCTGTGTCTCTCTCTCTTACGACTTGACAGTTTTGTGGTTGAAATATTAATAATCTGAAAACAATTCAACGCATTCATATATGCGGAAAATACCAACAACAAGCTTTTATCATCTACCAACACATCAAAATTTTATGGATTTCAAGAGTTCAAAAAATGAATATCTCAAATATACTGATGTACTTCATTGCGCTTTTGCCTATTATAGAGATGCAATAAGAAGGGAAATTAAGAACGAACGTGAGAATCGTAACAACTTCGCATTGATCGATTTTTTGGAGAGAATAGAAAAATTACTGAACAAGACTAAGGATTATTATATTCAACACATCGGTAACATAATTAAGCCTGATAACGATCCAGTTAAACATCCTAATATTGGCATACTCAGGAGCGTCCTTTTTGTATATAACAAAGATCTTGAACGTTGTACGGATTTATTGAATCATAATTACAATTTGTATCCGATGGGGGAGGGCTCTATTAAGGAAAGGTATGAAATAACAAAGGAACTATTAAACTGGATAGTTCAAAAACCTTCTTCTACCAAATAAGTAAGTAACTATTTTTGTTAAATCTTCTTTACTGATTCAAATAATTTGATGATTTTCATAGTTTGACTTGCAAGTTGTTCCTACATGGTAGGAATTCACAAGATGTCTTATTTTAGCCGTAATATAGTGTACAATTTAAGCTATTTAGTCAGGCCTCTAGTTCTTATTGCATGGCAATTAGGACACAAAGCCTGACAATTCCTTTCTCTATTATCTGATCTATTACCATTCTTGTGATGAAAATCAACTGCGGTAAGAATCCTTCGGCAGTGATCACATCTATAGTTCTGTTTCTTAAGAACATTATTTTTGATTGTCCGGGAAAAGCCTTTCCTAGGTTTTGACTGGTTTTCTTTTAACTTTCTATGATATTTGATTATTGCTAGACCCGCTACCGTAATCATCATGGTAGTAAATACAAATAAAATGACATTTTTTTGACGAATTTCATGTATTTCAGAACCTATGAAGTTCAAAAACAGGCCAATTGTATTTGACGAATATGGACTTGAGTGTGAGAATTCTTGCACTAATTGTGAGCCACCAAAATGAGCCTGTCCATTACAGAAATCTTGTCGCGAACTTGAACTACCTATATCTTCATCCTTATTTACTTTGACTGAATCTTCGACATACTCGACATATTGATTCATTATATTAGAAAGTTCTGATTTAAAGCAATAGCTTTCAAAGAAAAAGATGTTGATACCATAATCTGATATGGATTTCGAGATAAATACTATAATAAGGATACTCAATATGATATAAAAAATAGTATGCTTGGTTAGTTTCATTTTTGTGCTATGGTATATACATATAAACATAGGTTATCATTCTTATTATTGATTTATGATGTAAATTAACAGTAGAATGTTAATAGCAAAAGGTTAGGAAATTATTCATACAATATTCCTCTATACAATATCTATACAGTTGCTGATTTTCTCATTCTTTTATTTATAGTCTGTTATTTACCAATTTTGTATAGATCTTATGTATATTTTCTTAGATTTAGACTAGTGGTTATTTTTAGAAAGACTTTAGTAGTAAAATTGTGGCAATAAGGTTTCTTATTTTTTGTTGACATATTAAAAAATAAATCTTTAATTTACTATTTTATCACAGTAGAATGAAAAAAGAATTATTACTAGATCACCAAATTCAAGTACTCTAAATTCTTATATTTGAAAATCGTTTTAGTGATTATAGATACATTATCAGACAGAGTATTTAATACAACAAAGCACGAAATAAAAAATTTTTAGATTTAACTGTAGTATTTTCTTTGCCTATTTCATCTATATGGCTTCTATGGCTCTTCAGGGGAAACTCCTTGGCTTATGCTAAGTGTATTTATGATTTCACATACATGGGTTTCATTTGCTTCTATAGATCCAGTGGCTTGTAGGAATGTGTCCAGTTCATTGAATTGGCCGGTACAATCCCCATTTGTCTCAGTGAGGACATCAACTATTGCATTTTCTCCAAGTTGGTTTTCTATTTCCATAGTATCAAAGGTTACTTCGGTCACTGAATAGTTTCCTGGCAAAACAGAGATTATTGTACCGTTTGAAGATCCCTGAAAACTAGTGCTCTCTGATTGCTCTGACGACACTTCCAAGGTAAATTGCCCTGAATCTACATTTGCCAGGACAAATTGGCAGACTGATTTATCGCTGGGAAGACCCAAAGATGAATCACATTTAACAGTCTTGGTTATATTAATCGAAGACATTTCTGTATTGGTTGACTCAGGATCCTGGGGCCCTCTCTTGGTTTCAGTCGTAGCATTAGTTTGACCGAATGCCTCCAAATTTATCTGTGTAAAACCAGCTATTGATAAAGTACTTGATAAGAAACAGGCTGCAGTAACTAAGGTTAATAATTTGATCAACTATAACTGCTTATGTCAAGGACTAATTAATATTTAATTGATAAACATACAGATATTGGCTCCTTCATTAAAGTAGTTTAGTTTATTTTGAATTATTAACTCCCGGTTATCTCAATTCGCTATAAACGAATGTTGAAAAATTAAAACTTCTCAGATATTCGCATTTTTATCTGCTTTTACATCTTTCACACTTTCGCTACCATCCAAAAACCGCTTTAGATTTTCTCGTAAGTGGACGTATATTTAGGAACACCACATTCCTTTTCTATAGGACAATTATTTTTTATCATAAATTCCGTATATCCATTTTGATGATGTTTCGAAGGAAATTTGGTGGGAAAAGGACCAGGATAATCTTGTTATATCGCTTCTGTCAATTATATTGAAATCGTGTTTATAAATTAAAATTAATTTACCAATTATTATTCGAGTAAATTTTTAGTCGTAGTAGCTAATTTAGAAAATATCATCCGTAAGAGTACAGATACTAATACTCACACTAGCCAACAGTTTTCAATGTCAGGAATCTATTCTTTTAATTTTAAAAATGTATTATCCTAAAATGATGGATTGAAAATCTCAAGGGGAATGGTGGAAATTCTTTAAAGCGATCTGTACCTATCAGCAGATAGATTTGTGTCATTAATATATCACTCCTTGTTCATTTTGGAAAGATCTTTGACATGGTTGTATGAAAATGCTTGCATTTACAGCTCGCATAAAGAAATCAAATAAATTGTACATGTCATGATACAATACAGTTTACAACAATCATTCAATATTGTTTTCAAAGGATGAAGATTGGGATTCTTGCTACTAAATTCGGTTAATTGTTGAACTTTATCTATATTTTGTTGAATAGCAAATTCTTTAATAAACAAGTTTAGAACACATCTGAAGTGTAACTGTAATGAGATGCTTGTCTAACCTTGAATATAATTTATTTGACTACGTGTGAAACATTGATTACCACTCATTTTTAAATAGTAAAGAAGTTACCACAATTAATGCGAAAATCAGGATTTCTCCTGTCTATTATTTGTGCTGTGTTGTTGCTTACAGTCGTCATGAATTATTCGGTCTCCTATTCTTCAACTCCTGACCCTCTTTCTCCATCTGATTTAGATAATATTCAATTATCTTCAAATTTAAACCAGTCTAATGGCTCTGCAGTGGAAAAACTTGCCCTCGCACTGCAACAGGACAAGGATAATGGTGACGAAAATGGTGGTGAAAACTGGGATGATGCTATCGACGACCTTAGTGAAGAAATGGGAATTCCTGTAGATGATGAAATAGAAGGTGCATTACTGGAGATAACAGAGATTCATCTGGACAATATGTCAAACGATTAGAATTCTATTTATGATTGTTGACAAATACTTTCTATTTTCATCTCTAAGGTCGGATATTAAGTTTGTAATAAAAATTTTCATACCTGATTATCGTAGAGATTCTTAAATTATACTGCACTTTGATTTATATTCTATAAAAAATAGAACGAGTTAACGATTTGCTTATGAAATCGACCTCAAATATTTAGTAATTAAGGTTTGATTAGCCCCTCAGTACTCTTTTTTCAATAGTTTTTCGGAAAGAGTAGTAGATAACTAATACAGGAAATCTAGGTAAATCATAGCCTCTAAGTTGAGCAAAAAATCATATCTTATTTAGTGTTTATGTTTAATATTAAGAAGATTTTATGATTCGATTTTCCTAGGTTATTTTTGTGTTTACTAATATTAATTTATTTTTTAAAAACATTTCGAACAAATAAAATTATATTCGAAAGAGTTATATACGCTAATTGTGTAATATTGCCAATGTCAAACAATATCATGCGATTGTGTGATATATTACCACTGTACCAAAGGCCACCTGATTTCTCATCCACAAGAGCTAATGTTCTGTTTGTACATGATTTTGAATCTTTGATATTTAGTCTTTATCTCTTTTATGGAAGGAATCACAAATGAACACCCCTAACTTTGAGTCACCGTTATATTATAATAACATGATGAGAAGAAATGATTTAGATTATCGTGATTTTAATCCGTCACTTTTGGAGGCAAATCAAATCACATTCTTAAATTGTACTCACAAATACTGTATCTGCTTTGTGGACATTATCGATTCAACGAAAAACACAAATGATATGATACATTCCGATATGATTCAAGGATATTATTCAATTTTTCTTAATACTATGTCATCTATAATTAGGGCTCATAATGGAAGAGTGGTCAAAAATGCTGGCGATGGATTGTTGTATTATTTTCCAAGGACTGTAAATGTTGACAATGTGTCAGCATTTAGGGATGTCCTTGAATGTGGTCTAATCATGATTGAAGAAAATAAATCTCTGAATGATAACCTTAAAAGTCAGGGACTATCAGAGGCCAATTATAGAATTAGCGCAAATTATGGTAAGGTTGAGTTGGCAATTTCTTTAAACTCCCAAACTGTTGATCTTTTTGGACCTCCTGTCAATGTTTGCTCGAAAATTAATCGCTTTGCTTCATCCAATCAAATGATTATACACCAAGATTTTCTGCAAATCATAAGAAATACTCCCATTTTCAATGAATATTATTTCAAAATGATTGATTGTTACAACGGCTATGACGATCTGGAACAAAAACCTTTGTTTCAAGCATACTCTGTTCATCGGATAGAGGAAGGCAGAAAGATGACAAAGATCGATCATAACAAAGAAAAAAAATACTTTGAAAAACAACTTGACCAAGAAAATCCTTCAAACTCTGACTTTAACATCTTATTGATCGACGATGATGAGGACATTTTGTTTGCATTCAAATCTATACTCTTGGGGGAAGGTTACCATGTAACCGCTTTTTCTAGTTCAACTCATGCACTTGGTCACTTTTCAGACAATAATCCTTACTTTTACAATCTCGTCATTATGGATATTAGAATGCCTGAAATGAATGGAATAAAACTGTACTCACAACTAAAAATTCTAAATCCTGATATCAAAGTACTATTCCTATCCGCACTTAACGCATTAGAGGAAGTCCTAAGTATATTCCCTGAAATAAAGCGTGACGAAATTGTTCGAAAACCAATAGAACCTGAGATCTTACTTTCAAACATCAGATCAATACTACGAAACCCAAAGTAAGAATTGGTTTGTGGTGTTTCAAAAATGCTCATCACAGTTTTGATAAATTGTATTGGTTGTTGCCAAGATCTTTCCAATCCTGCTTTTATCGAAATTGCCAGATGCATTTTATTACATAAGAGCATCAATAAATTTTCCTTTGTCCATCATTACTTGTTATCATTACGGACTTTGGGTTCATATGCTATCTTAAGCGAGTTGAATGTCTGACGTGATGAATAATGGTTCTCTAGATCTTTATTTGATAGAGAAATGCTACAAATTTCTAGAAATATTTTCAAACAAAATATTTCTAAAGTATACTCTAATCCCGTCTATTCTTCTTATATTACTTGCCGTAATTTCTGCTGATCCATATTTATGGTTAGGCTCAGAGTTACATCACTTTTACATAGAATTATTTGCAGTTATCCTTTCTGGTGTTATAGCCTTCTACTACATTCTACATGCACGTAACCTAAATGATAAATTCAGTCTCTTTATTGGAATAGGTTTCGCGGTAAGTGCATCTATCGACCTACTTCACGTCGCTGTCTCATATGGATTAATGGAACATGTTGATTTCTTGAAATATTTCATTCCACAAACTTGGTTTGCTGGGAGAATATTTCTAAGTAGCATGTTATTGGTCGCAATTGCAAAGTATTCTTTTTTGTTCCCAGATGAGCTAGTAACGCACAAAGTTGATACTAAAGCAAGTAAAACTGATAATAATACAAATACAAAATCATTTCTGGACAATGACCGAAAGAAGAAGTATGAAGAGAAACTACAAAAGAATTTGATCATTTATTTGATCCTTCTGGCTGCCATAGCAGGATCCATAGCCGGAGTCTCATTCATAATGATTTTTCCTGCAAGCGTTGTAGATGAATATTCTATTCATAGGCCATATGAAATTCCTCCACTTGTCATTTTTTTGCTAGCCTTGTTCTTTTTTTATAAAAAGAAGTTGTATTTGAAAAAAGACGTTATTTATAAAGGAATTTTGCTTTATCTTGTTATAGATATTTTTTCACAAATAATAATGTCATACTCGATACAATCTTTTGACACTGCCCATAATGTGGCCCACGTATTAAAGGATTTGGGATACTTTGTAAATATAATTGCGTTAGCGATTTCTGGTATCCGATTTACCCTTAACCTGAAGGAAAGAAACGAGTTGATTCAGAAGCAATATGAGAAGATCAAAGAATCAGAAAAGCTGAAAGACGAATTCATAAATATAGCAGCTCATGAATTACGAACACCTATCCAGCCTATTTTAGCTCTTTCCATTTTTCTCTACAAAAAGAATGGTAATATAGATGAGTATAAGGAACATCTTGAGATAATCATTAAGAATTCTAAGAGACTTCAAAAATTATCTGAGGAAATATTGGATGCTGCCAGAATCGAGAGTCGTACTTTAAGCTTAAATCTAGAAAAATTCGATATTATTCCAGTTTTACACACAATGATTAGAGATTATACAAATCAAATAGGTGACACCAACGTTACCATAGATCTATATTATGAAAACGTACAAATTGATCTAAATAAGGGCGTGAACGGCTCAAAACATAGTTTGGTTGTTTATGCCGATAAAGATAGGATTCATCAGGTACTATCAAATATTTTGATAAATGCAATAAAATTTACTGAAAAAGGCAATATCGAAGTCGGCGTAAAAAGAGGAGAGGACCGAATATTTATCAGAGTGAGGGATTCAGGTGAGGGAATAAACAAGAATGTTTTGTCTAGGCTCTTTAATAAATTTAATACCAGCTCTCCGTCAGGAACAGGACTTGGTCTATATATCTGTAGAAACATAATAGAAGCTCATGGTGGGAGAATATGGGCAGAAAATAATAAAGAGAGTAAGGGTGCTACATTTACATTTACTTTGCCAAACATTCCTCAGAAATAGATTTTTTGTTCTTTTATTTTATTTTATTTTAGATCGTTTCGAATTGTAAGAATTTTTTAATTACAAGTCTGAATTATCTAGAGGTCATAAAATAAATCTATAGTTTCTAAAGTAAGAACCTTGAAATAGGTTATTGAGTAGGTTTCCAGTAAATCGTAATGATGTTGCCACACATTTTACATTCGATTGTATGAGGAAATGTGTCCCTATCCGGATATTTGGCTAACTTCCTGTGGTCCGGGTCTGGGGGAGAAGCAGAGTAGGATTCCCCGCATTTTGGGCATGTTATCAAAACCATAATTATAGTGCTACTTGATCATATGTAAAGTTTATTGAGACTAAAAAAGCACTTATAATGATTTTTTTAATTGGAATTTTTTGGATCCTATCAATTTTAGATCATATGAAAATCTTTAGCTCGAACTAGAAAGATAGTGGTATCTTAGGTAATATCATTTTTTTGAAGAAAAATTCAAGCAAAAAATAATTTGTTAAATATTTTCATTGCTATGATAATAATTATTTTGATAAAGCTTCTTCTCTTCTACTAGGATTTCGGTGATTCGTGATATATCTCTTATATAAGATTTGTAAGGGAATATTCATGTTTTTTATACGACAAGTAATCAAATCTTCGGTCATCTGTATTGACTTAAAAAACCTTATTCATTCTCTATAGATAGATACCACTCTATGTTTGACTACTACTACTCCAAAATCATTGATAAAACCATATCAGGGTGATCCATGAATAATCTATATTTAATAATCGTTGTTCAGGTATTAGTGATGTCAGTTACGGGCATTTCACAACTAAAAAAAGGTTTGTTTTGGGCTATGAGGTAGTTCTTTTGATACATTTCCTCCTATACACTTTCCTGAGATTTGGGACGGTTAGTAGATTGACCGCACTAATTTCCTTCGTTAGATAGGTCCCAAATTAGATTGTTTGAGTTGTCTGAAATTTGTATCAGTTCATCATACAATTGATTCAAGAGGTCGTGAGCTTCAGCAGTGTTTCCGTTGTCAATAGCTGTCTGAGTATCGTTTACTATTGATTTCATTGTTTCAATCGAGTCTTCTAGTTCAAAAAATGTATCACTTGCCTCACTTGTTGTATTTCCTATGTTTATTTCCGAAGTTGATTGTCCAATCGCAGATCCATAGCCATTGAGCATCAGTAGGAATCCCAGTGTAGTGGCTAAAGTGAGTCCAAATATGGCGTAAATTTTTTTTGAAATGATATTGTGATTCATTCGGTTTTGTATATCTTGATCGTTAGGGTTTTTAAATATTCAGTCTCAACTTTTGTGAGTTCATACAAATTATTTTAAAAACAACAAGAATGATGAAATTCACATCCATCCCGTCCAAGTATTTTTCTTATACGAATAATGGCTAACTTTTTTCAATTTTCTATCATTATCTTATTGAAGTCTTGAGCAAATAGACAAGATTAACCGAAATGTTTTGGTTTCAAATTATATTTTATATATAATTCCATTCACTGGAACATTTATATTGTTAGTAAAATAATATATGGAATAAAGATAGAATTTCTATGAATATTGATACTCTTTTGGGTATGATACAGAAATTAATAGCAAGCATTTGATTGCCTTACTTAACACTATAAAAAAATATTAGAATAATTTTATCTACGATTGTTATTGAACAATATTGCGGTTAATTTGAATAAAGTTTAAATATTGAAAATAAACATAGAAAAAACACTATAATGAAATACCTATTAGCTATTTTACCCATATTCATTATGTTAACTTTGGCTCCGGCTATGATGGCCATGCCAAGTAATGTATACGCACAAAATGAATTATCTCAATCCATAGGCCAGATTCAAGGGGCTGTTCAACTCGGAATTTGTTTGTCGGGAGTTGGCACATTTATCTCTTGTAATAACCTAAACCTACAAAACCAATTTAACTCTGGTGATAATGTTGCAGCACAAAGCGGTGGCAGTGGCAAAGGCAGCGGCAACTCTGCTGAACAAGCAATCGGACAAGAACAGGATTCTAGACAACTTGCAGTATGTGTTAGCGCAGACGGGACTTTCTTATCTTGTAATAACCTAAATCTCCAAAACCAAGTAAACTTGGGCAATAATGTATTAGCTCAATCAGGAGGTTATGGAAAGTACAGTGGTAATACCGCATTCCAAGCAATCGGCCAAGAACAATCTTCAACTCAGGGCGCACTTGTAGTCTCTGGTGATGATACCATATTATCCGGAAATAACCTAAACCTACAAAACCAATTCAACGATGGAAATAACGTATTAGCACAGGATGGTGGCAGTGGAAAGGGTAGTGGCAACTCCGCAGCTCAAGGCATCGGCCAATCACAATCCTCTAACCAATACGGTGGATGTGTTTCAGGTGGCGATGTGAACGAGTCATGCAATAATCTAAATATACAAAACCAAGTAAATCTTGGAAATAATGCAGCAGGCCAAATTGGTGGCAGTGGAAAGGGTAGTGGCAACTCCGCAGCTCAAGGCATCGGCCAATCACAATCTTCCAGTCAGAGCAGCCAATGTGTAGCAGCAAACGACGTGGATCAATCGTGTAACAATATCAGCGTTCAGAACCAATTCAACGATGGAAATAACGTATTAGCACAGGATGGTGGCAGTGGAAAGGGTAGTGGCAACTCCGCAGCTCAAGGCATCGGCCAATCACAATCCTCTAACCAAAGAAGCCAATGTGTTTCAGGTGGCGATGTAAGCAACTCTTGCAATAATTTAAGCATTCAAAACCAGGTTAATGAAGGAAGCAACGTATTAGCACAGGATGGTGGCAGTGGAAAGGGTAGTGGCAACTCCGCAGCTCAAGGCATCGGCCAATCACAATCTTCCAGTCAGAGCAGCCAATGTGTAGCAGGTGGTAGCATCGAGGCCTCTTGCAACAATTTGTCTTTCCAAAACCAAGAGAATGAGGGCAGCAATGTTGCTCTCCAATCTGATGGCAGTGGAAAGGGTAGTGGCAACTCCGCAGCTCAAGGCATCGGCCAATCACAATCCTCTAACCAAAGAAGCCAATGTGTCTCTGGAGAAGATGCAATTGTTTCTTGCAACAATGTATCCTTCCAAAACCAAGTCAACAGTGGAAGCAATGTCTTGGCACAGTTTGGTTTGGATGATGAAAGCGGATCTTCATACGATGGTTATTACTATGGAAAGAAAGGTAGCGGTGGCAACTCCGCAGCTCAAGGCATCGGCCAATCACAATCCTCTAACCAAAGAAGCAGCGTAGTTACACCTGAAAGCTCCTTCTTATCTGGTAATAACATAAATATCCAAAACCAGGAGAATGAGGGCAGCAATGTAGCAGCACAGAGTGGAGGCAGTAATGGTGGCAATTCAGCTGGACAAGGAATATCTCAAGCACAAGAATCTGGAACTGAAGCACAAGCAGCAGGAACCGAAGGAAGCAACGGAAATAGTGGCGATGAATCTGGTGCAGAAGAAATCACAACACTAAGTGCAAGCGAAAGCGGTGACAACAGCGAAAGCGGTGACAACAGCGAAAGCGGTGACAACAGCGAAAGCGGTGACAACAGCGAAAGCGGTGACAACAGCGAAAGCGGTGACAACAGCGAAAGCGGTGACAACGACGATGATGACAACGACGATGATGACAACGACGATGATGACAACGACGATGATGACAACGACGATGATGACAACGACGATGATGACAACGACGACGAAGGAGAATAATAGAATTAACTTCTCCTTCCCAGACCTTTAATTTTATCTAGCAAATAACTGATAATTTTCTTGTCAATTTTTTGGTAGCTATTCAACCAAATCTAATGACTTAGTTTATTTCGACAAAAAAGTATTATTTTTGATATAAGTCTTTTATTTAAATAATTTAATGACAAGTAACAGTAAGACAAAATAGGCAAACTCCGCGGAATAGGTATATCGCTCTCTCTTACGTGTAAGCTACTTCATACACCGCGCAAGCCATTATGCTCGAAAATATGAGGGGCTATCCCAACCTGTCTGATCTACACTAGTTCGACACTTAACTGTTGAGTTTTATCTTGAGATTTAATAGCTATCGACGAAGCAAAACATGTTGATAAATAGAAAAACTGGCAAAATCTCAAGAAAGGTGTAAAAACTAAATCGTAATCTTGCCTTCTTGTCTTTGAGATTCTATCCTTAAAAGGCTAATAATTCTATTCAGATTAAATTTAATAGCACCATGTGTAATCCTGACGTCCCCTTTTATCGGAATTATCGATTATCCTTGTGTTGGTCTCTAACGTGGTGTAACCTATCTTTTTCATGAATAAATTGCTTTCCACATCGATTGCATTTTAAAACCACAAAACGATGAACTTTTCTTCCGTGTTCAATGAACTTGTCGTAAGAGCTAAATTTTTCTCCATCTTTTTCACACTTGAATTTCTTTTGTAGTATACTCACATTGAATTTTAATTGCAAGATATTATTAAATTCATTGATATTTTAGATTAAAACAATTCTATTGTGATAATTTTATAAGAAATATCAATTTTATTAGAATTTATTAATGACCGTCTTGTAAAAAATAACAATAAATAATCTTGAAGCGATAATGTTCTAAAATAGCTTTTTGAAATAATGAAAAGGGGGGGGGGAAAGAGATAGAAAATCTCATCTGCTCAAACTTTTACATTAATTATTGACACTCAATATACTGTTGTTTAGGTAAATACATGGTATTACCCCCATTCAATTTCCACGCATTCGCGATGTTCACTGCTTGAATTTCGCATGGAGATATTGAAGTGCTTCCCAAATCTACTCTCTCTGCCATGAGATTACCTCTAAAATTGGCATGGTCTAGACCTAATACATGACCTAGCTCATGAAGTGTGATTTGTTCGATATGAGCAGAGCTAAAGTCTCTGTTGTATGATTCTTTGGACACTATGATTTCTGACTGGCGGATAAATCCATAACGATCAAAGTAGTTTACTGTCTTTCCTGCTATTTTCTTTCCATCATTCTTAAATGATATTTTGATGTCCTCGTTGTCATCATCTGTTTCAACAAATTTGATCCCCGTTAATTCTCTATTCCATGTCTTTATAGCACTTCTTACTGGGTCCACAAGATCATCGTCATCATCGTCATCTATATCAATAGCATAAGTAAGAACCCCGTCTGCCAGTTCGTATCCCCAAGTACAGCAAATCTGTATCACATCTTTATCAGAAAAATCACTCTTATCGTCATCATCGTCATCATCGTCATCATCGTCATCGTCACCTCGTGCAAAGATTGTATTCGTATAATATAGGCTTGCGAGAAGGATTACTGCAAATAAAGAAACAAGGAGTAACCTAGAGGAACCTTTCATTTTATACTATAATATATTAGCTATACTATTTAACATATTTTTTGGAACTCTTTGTAATAGTTTAATATTGTAGTATTTTTTTATATAAAATTTATCTATCCTTTTTTTTGATTATTATACAAAAATATAGGAAGTTCTCATTTTAGGAAATCAATCAATATTTGGTAGACTATTGCTGGTTTTTCAACAAAGGGTGCATGACCAGCATCCTTAATTATTTCAAGCTCTGCTGATGCCAAATGTTTCTTAAACTGTTCAGCATACGAAATAGGAATAAGCTTATCTTTCTCTCCCCATAGTATCAAACAACGCAGGTCACTAAGCTTGTGCATTTGTTTTACATCGATGATATTTGATGTACTATATGCATATGCAGATTCAAAAGCTTCTACCGCACCTTTTTTTTCGATAAAATAAATAAAAAGGTCTACGACTATGGGCAATAGCCTTGAGGGATGTGCATATAAATCTCCTAATACCTTGGTAATTTTCTTACGGCGTAAATTCGCATCAGCTGTCTTTACTGCATTATGATACTCTACTAATAGGGGTGTTGGACTGCTTAATAATCCAGACGAATCAAAAAGAATAAGCTTGTCAATCTTTTCTTTATTTCTTAAGGCAAAGTCAAGAGCAATATAACCTCCAAGAGAATGACCTATGATCGAGATTTTTTCCCCCGCACTTATACTAATCTCGTTTATGAAATCCTTGACAAATTTGCTAAAAAAGCTAATCGTATAGTTTTCTTTAGGCTTGTCACTTTCACCAGATCCAACCAAATCTATGACAATGGAGTGAAACTTACTTGATAATGCTTCAGGAATATCTCGCCAAACTAACGATGAGGATCCTAAACCATGGATAAACAAAATATGATCTTTATTGTTAGTACCATATTCATCATATTTTATGTTCATACCATTGACGGTTTTATACAATTACTGCAATTGATCTAATACATAACATTAATAAAAATCTGCTGAAATCTTAAATGATTGTCCTATTTGATATCTGGTCATTATTTTGTTCTGACTCTGGACCCAAAGATTCGTAATAACATTTAGATAACGACGATTTGCAAATATTTCATAATACTTGATTTTCTGAAGAAAACTTCTTACATACTATTAAATAATATAATTCATAAGATAAAATAATTGATCGATCATTCAAGTTGTGATCCTAGGGTTAAGGCATACAAGAATGGTAAAACCTTTGATCAGTGCAGAACCGAAGCCCGCGCCCTTGTAACAAAGTTGATAAATGAATCAGTAACATCAACTAATGCTGTTACTACCGCTACTAATGACAACAAGGAAATAACATGGAATCAAATTTTGGAAATAGCCAATCATGATGAAATAGTATATAAACTAATCTTGAAATATTTTAGGCAAATGGGGTATGATATAGGAAATTATAAACGTCCTCGAGTAGTAAAACTTGATAGTGGAAACAAATAGCTCTAAATCTTTTTAAATCTCGGAATATATCTAGACTATCAAGGATATAATAGATCATTACAGCCTCGGGTAACCTTAGTTTGGAGGGATTAACATATTCAAGTATTACCAGGATTCGAATTAGTATATATACAAATAATAATCAAGTTTTATATAATTATGTTCCATGTACTAGGACTAATTAAAACTCAAACAATAAAGTTTTTGATTTGTCTCATTTTAATGACCTTCTCGGACCCTTAATTATGATATTACAATGATGATGCGGATTCTTACCCCACGAGTACTTGATGCAATATTGTTCAGTGATTTGGGATCATATCCCATGCCAGGCATGACCGATATGAAGTAAATATGTAACTATATAAGGGATCATAAAGGTGCTATCATCTAGAGAATTAAGTAAAACATGACGGGATAGGCGACTGTAAGAATGGAACAATCCTTAGAAAAGAATTAACTAAAGAAAAAAGTGAAAATGTAAAGTGGCAAGACATTCATAATCTCTTATTCATAAAGCGAAAAGTAACTTAAATACAAATATACTCATGTTGTTTCACGAGCTCAGGTTTAGGTAATTTTATTTGAGATGGGATCCTTTACATGAGGTATTAATTATATATGATTAAATGTCTGTATTTATTTATGTGCAACACCAACGTTTACAATACACTCGAGGAATTTATGAACGAAGAGTATGCTTTATTCTGTTTTTGTATCTACCAATTAGCGATTAAAACATTGGAATTTTCTTCCTAACTCTTATAGATAGGTGAAATCATTAGAAATTATGAACTATAAATTTTGAAAATAAAAGCACTTATTCAAAATTCAGAATTCAAGCAACGAATTTCTGAGAAATTGAAACAATCTGACATACATCTACAATTTGTCAATCATAAAGAGTCCTTGATACCTCAAATTCAAGATTCTGAAATATTGATAAACAGTGGCGACAAGATTGATAGACACTTGATAGATTCTTGTCCCAATCTCAAGCTAGTTCAACAATCGGGTATTGGTGTTGATGGTATTGATATTAACTATTGCTCAGAAAAAGGCATATATGTTGCCAACGTGCCTATGGCAAACGCGGTATCCGTTGCAGAGCATACATTTTTCTTGATTCTTTATTTATGTAAGAATATTAAATTAAATGCCTTTCCTTCCTCTTCCAATTCTGGCTTATTTTCCAGAAGAATGCCTAACCAGATGGGGATCGAACTTTCTGGCAAAACAATACTGATTTTGGGTTTGGGAGTTACTGGAATTGAAGTTGCCAAAAGAGCAAAAGCATTTGGTATGAAAGTTGTGACAGTAACAAAGCATCCGTATACTAAAACCGCCGGGGGAGATAAGAAATACTTTGTAGATAGTATATTTGGAGTTGAAAAGCTCAGGGATATTATTCCTAGCGCTGATATTGTTTCTATACATACTCCCTTAAATACTGAAACAGAAAATATGATTGGCAAGAATGAATTGGATCTGATGAAAAGGTCTGCATATCTAGTTAATGTAGCCAGGGCCCCTATTGTCAATTATGGTTCTCTCTTGGACTCTTTACGGGAAAGAACTATTGCTGGAGCCGCATTTGATGTATTCTGGAAAGAACCTGCAGATCAAAGCGATCCCCTTCTACAGCTTGATAATTTTCTTCTGACTCCTCATATTGCGGGATGGACCTACGAAGCAATTGATTCTATTTCCGATATTATACGCATTAATATTGAAAGAATGATGCGCGGTCAAATCCCATTAACATTGGTTAACCATATGGATTAAATCTTTTATCTATATGTGGTAACTCTTCTAATCTATTTTTAAATATAAGAGGGCTTTTTCTCAATAAAATTCTATAGAACAACAAAATCTTTTTTATTTTCATGAATCATTTCAAATCCAATATATAGAACGATATTCTAATTATTTGTATTTGTGGTAAATAGGAAGAAATCTGGAGATGAATCATTTCGTGATAAAGACATCCCCTCTAATAATCTGGATGAAAGTGACAATAAGGGTATAGTGGATTCTGTTGATCGATATTCAATCCCCCAGAAAGCTTATAGAGAAAAATTTCAGATTGCCATTTCTTCCATTATAGCTTCCTCGGCATTAACTATCTCAAAATTTATTATTGCTATTTTAACAAACAGCTTGGGTTTATTATCTGAAGGAATGCATTCGGGTTTAGATGTCTTTGCAGCCATGATGACTCTTTATGCTGTAAGGATTTCGCGTAAACCGCCAGATGTCGATCATAATTATGGTCATGCTAAATTTGAAAGCTTGGCTAGCCTCGGTGCAGTACTTTTATTATTCGTAGTGGCCGGGTGGATCCTCTATGAGGGATTTGAACGTATCTTATTTAAGCACGTAAATCCAGAAGTAACAGTAGTTTCATTCGGTGTCTTGATAGCTTCTATCATAGTTGACTACTGGCGCTCTAGAGCTCTCTATAAAGTGGCTAACAAGTATGGTAGTCAAGCCATCGAAGCTGACGCTTTGCATTTCCGTGTTGATATGATAACATCTTCAGTAGTTTTGGTAGGATTAGCTATAGTTTTCATCTTCCAAATCCCTAATGTGGATGCGTATGCTGCTATTGTTGTGGCTATCCTGATAGTGTATACTTCTTTGGGCCTAGGTCGAAGAACTTTGGATGTGTTGTTGGATAAAGCTCCTAAAGGCATTCAAGGTCGAATCCATGAATCTATAATTGGTTTTGAAGGCATTAAAAAAGTACATAGTATTAGAGTAAGAAAAGTGGGACAAGAAACATTTGTAGATCTTCATATCGAGGTTCCTAGAACCTATACTCATGACAAAGCGCATCGGATAGCCACTAACGTTGAGGACAAGATTAAGAATGAACTTCTTCCAAATTGCGATGTTGTTGTTCATGTGGATGCAGTGGAGGATGAAATGTCTGAAACTATTAAAGACAAAGTCAGACTAATATCCGAAGACTTTCCTGCGGTGAAGAATATACATTCTCTTTACATCTCAAAAGTTGTATCAGACACAGAACTCAATGCCGGCGGACAAAATGAAGACCTTAATTTGAAGTTCCGACCCTTGCATCTTTATTTAGATGTTCAAATGGATGATAAATTGGATTTTAAGATTGCACATGGCGTAGTTGACGATTTTGAAAAAAAGATAAAAACAGAAATACCAAACATAATACGTGTCACTACACACATAGAAACCGATATGGATATTGAATCCTCAGTTGGTCAAGAAGAATTTGCAGATAAGACATTTTTAGACAAAATTAAAGGAATCGCCCTATCCGTAAAGGGCGTTACCGAGTGTAACGATATTTCTCTTGTTTACATTAAAGGAGAATTACACATAACTTTAACAATAAAAATAAACCCGAATCATTTGAAATCATCTGAAGAAGGTGGGCTGGAAGGAAGTCTGCATTTAGGTAACTTTAGCAATAGCAGTGGTGATGATAGTAGTAGTATTAATAAAACCGGTGATCATTATGACAGTAACAGCAACAACAGTCGCAGCCAAAGAAGTGAAATTTCTGTTGAAAAGGCACATTCTATTTCAACAATGGTACAAAATTTACTATTGCAAAATACTAAAGCTTCTAGAGTAATCGTACATGCAGAGCCTGATGAATGATTAATTAATCTACAAGGACCTGTGATTTGTTATCTGAATTTCAAATAAATATATCCGAAAATTATGCATACATTGTTCTCTTAGACAAAATAAATCTTTTCTAAACCGATTCTATAGAGTTATTTCGTAAGATCTTGATGACTGCTGCAATTATCTCTTGGTTGTATTTTTTAACCATATTTTGACTCAAAGTATTGGACATTTTGATTTAGGGAACATAACATTATAATAGCACTGGCTACTTGCGGAGAAATTTGAGATCATATTTGCTGGACACAATTAATAAAGTTGAATTTTATAAAATGATCACACTTAGGGAAAATATTGTTGACACTGGGATCAAATTACTGTTAGCTTGGTTTAAGAATGTGGTTTAATTTGCGTAGTAACACGTCTTAATTACAATTTTATTTGTCCATATATGCATTTGCTAACATGTTACCTTACATAATATTGAGGTATTTGTTCGACAAATAAGATTGTTTGATATTATTTTAAACTACTCTTTGCGATATATTGTAAATCCTAAACAGTCAATAAACACATTAAAACAATATACAAAACTATTAAACTGTCAGATTTACTCTGCGTTATATGGGTAAATTTTATACAAGCTTTTGGAATGTAAATAACTTATTTGATACTGTACCCTCAGTTTTTGGATCTGACATCGAATTTACCCCTCCCAGAGGTTGGAATAATGTAGTGAAAAATAAAAAAATTGAAAATTTGGCCAGTATAATTAATTCACTTCATAATACTCATGGGCCTGATCTTCTAGGTCTCTGTGAGGTGGAAACTGAAGCATTGGTCGTTGATCTGATGGATAAATTAAACCCTGAAAAAGACTATGCTATTGCAGAATACTTGAACGGACCAGACGTTCGAGGAATTGATACCTGCTTATTGTATTCTAAGAAGAAGTTCAAACTTAACTCCGTAAGGGGATATAATATTAGCTTGCGATATCCTACAAGAGATATACTGGTTGTTAATTTTACCGTATTAGAGAACAATGCGGATCTGACAGTTATCGTGAATCATTGGCCTTCGAGATCAGGTGGTCGGTATGAAACCGAACCTTTGAGAATAGCAGTAGCAGAAAATTGTGCAAGAGCGATTGAGGATATATTAAAAATTGATCAAAGGGATTTAGAAACACTACCTATAGATTTGAGAAATGACAAAGAATCACTTTCACTCTTAAATCAAAAATGGAACAGGAATATTCTATTAATGGGTGATTTTAACGATAATCCTTATGATAAGAGTGTCTTGAACCACTTACGCGCTACCCCCGACAGAAATAAACTTCTAAACTGGGACGAGATCTTCGGACATCCAAGTTTAAAGAAATGGCCTACTAACAAACAGACTGATAAACATAATTATTTGTTTTATCAGGGGTACTTATTTAATTGCATGTGGTCATTAATCCCTGACGGGACCATACACTATAACGATGGTTTTGATCTCTTTGACCAATTTATTATATCGAGAGGTCTCCTATATGGCTCACAAAATCTGAAAATGAACTTGAGTGAAGTTCAAATTAATAAGAGTACTCAACTTGGTCGTATTTTACCTGAGGATAGTTTTGATATTGAGGATAGAAACAAGATTCACCCATCATTTAAACAAATTCCTATGAGATTTGAATATCAACGGATTCGTTCGAGTGGTGAGCTTGAAGAATTATCTCCTGGTAGAACAATTCTTACTGGCTATAGCGATCATTTTCCTATAGAGTGTACTGTCGATATTTTATAATTGATACCTTTGAGCATTGGTAGTAAAATAAACACACTATATTGGGATTTATACTGTAATTTCAGGTAGTGTAAATTGCAAAGCAATAACAAATACTCTATGAAAACTTCTATGTATGGTATACATACATACTGTGCTTTACAACTAATCGGAAAATTGGATCATTACGATAAACAGATACTAGTAGAATCCTTTCATTTATCAAATAGCCAAAATTTATTACGTTGCTCATACTAATGATATATATTCAATGCAAAATTGGGATGAAGAATTAGCAAAATTAATGGAAAAAAGGCTCAAACAATATCAGAACATCGTTGAAACAAGAAATACTCAGGGCAATACTCCTTCTGCTTTTGATACTTCTATCAATACTCCTATTACTTTAACAGATTATAATTTTGATGAAATGACTAGAAAGTATAGCACTTTGGTTGTTGATTTTTGGGCACCTTGGTGTGGACCGTGTAGAATGGTCTCACCCATCATTGATCAACTAGCCTTTGAACTTTGTGGAAAAGTTGTATTTGGAAAACTAAATGTTGATGAGAACCCTACTGTTGCTAGTTTATTTGGCATTCAAAGTATTCCTACACTTATAATATTTAAGAACGGAATAGCAGTGGATGGGATCCTAGGCGCAGCTTCCAAAGCGCAAATACTGGCCACTATCTCGAAGTATAATTAGGTGCAAAACTATCACGAATTTTTTATATTTTGATGACAGCAAATTATATTTTAAGAATCCAAATAGCATATGGATTCGAGTAAAGTGGGGGTAGAACGGAAAAAATAAGAATAAAGAATCGAATCCACTTTGTGATTAGGTTCTATCTAAATTGAGAATGTTATTCCTTGGGTGAAAACCTTACCGATTCTCTTTGCTTATCTGACGACTTTTTACGCGAAATCTGATTCTTAAAACTGTCACTCATTTCGTCAAAGATCCTTGCAATATCGTACTCATTCTTGGATGTATAGGTATATCTTCTATATGGTGAAATTATATTAGCAGATATTTCATATCTTTTACGTTCACCGGTAACATCTTTAATCTTGATCTTGCATCTTGCCTCGACAATCTCTGGGAAGATTTTATACAGTAATTTGATCGTATTTGTGAATTTTGATTTAACCAATTCTGCTTCAAAAGGATCTTCTGGCAGACCTATTATGTATGCAGGAATCTCACTCTCAACTTGCTCACCAAGAAGAGCAATTACATCTCTAAAAGTAATTATGCCCAAAACACTGTCCATTGATTTGACTAATGCATAGGTTGAGTTCGATTTTAGCATAAGGTCAATAACTGAATTAATTGTTTCATTTGGACTGATAGTTATTAGGTTTTTATCTGCTAATCCTCTAGCAGCAAGTTCTAGTCTATGTTGTTCATGATCTGATATAAGGGCGTCTCTTGCTATTCTATCAGAAGGCATCAAGGTCTTTAATATATCACTTGACGTAAGAATTCCAATAACCATATTCTTGCCATCTTTCGTTTGTTCTACAATGGGTAAATGATCGATCATGTCTTTTACCATGATGTTTCTTGCAGTTGCAACTTTATCCTCTGGACCGATTGTTACCAGTTCGGGAGTCATCAGGTCTGAAGCTATTATTCTCTTATCAAAGTTTATTTTCTTTTTTACAAAGGTTTCAAAGATATACTGCAAAATTCTCTTAGATGATAATTGTCCTATGACTTCATGATTTTTTCCGTCTACAATAGGCAAGGCCCGTAATCTATGGAGACTCATTATTCTTGCAGCATTTCCAATGGACTCTTTAGAAGTTAGACTCGGTATTCTCTTTCCAATTGTTGATGCTTTCATAGTATTAATGTCTCTAGCAACTAAAGTATCTCTCATGTTGAGACAAATTATTGTCTTATCAGGATGTTGAACAAAAACCTCATGCGAATTATCTTTGAGCATAATACCGATGATTTTAGATACATGAATGTCTTCTTTGACCAGTGTTGCTTTCTCCATTAGATCTTCAATTACTTGACCACGGACATCCTTCAGGTGGCTATATAATTGCCTGCTTACCTCTTGTGAAATCATTATAAAGATATGAATCTAATGTTATTTTATATTTATGCAAACTTAAAGTACCCGGAGATTAAAAATATACTATATTTTATCCTATTTTAAAAATTCTCAACTCGAATCTAAATATTAAACCATATCTCGCTAATATTTACATAGATTCTAATATTCTTCTATTCCTTATAATGCTGATGAACTTTTAAAGAAATCTATGTTCTTTTATTGTAATTTTCTTTATAACGTCTAGCGAATTCTTTTTCAATTTCTTCTTTCTTGATTATTTCGCCCCTTCGGCCTGGCGTTCTTATGGCCTGTTGATTGACCTGTCGTCTTTCTTCTTCAAGTTCATTAAAACCTCTTTGATAATCATTTATTTGCTGTCTTTTCTTTTGCAATTCTAAAGCATAGGATTTTCTAAAGTACTCTTCTTCAGATTCGGTACTAACATTATTATTCTCTAGCTCCACAATTATATATAGCAGACAATGTTATATCAACATTTAATAATTTACAAGAAAGTCTGCATATTTTATTGAAATTTTAACATGTTCAAAGATTTTATCATTCATTTGACTATGTGATTTGGATCGATTAACTTGATGCTAAATGTTCAAATACAATGAAAAATGTCAAATATAGTATCTTTCCACTAAATCTCGATATCATTTACATTTTTGATACGCATACAAAGCTGATTTTTAAAGCAATAGCTTTAATGATGCGACAATACATTGTATATTAAATTGAATACAAAAAAAATTGTGTCAAGATCAGCAAGATATTTAGCTCTGGCAGCAATTTTTACAACCTTGTTATCTGTCGGGAATACGGCTTTCGCTCAAAATTCCTCAAATGCTTCAAACATTAGTGGTCTTTATAACCAAGCCAAAAACACTTCCATGGAACTTGTAAACCAAGCTCCTGATGCATTGAAAGGCGCATATAACCAAGCCAAAAACACTTCCATGGAACTTGTAAACCAAGCTCCTGATGCATTGAAAGGCGCATATAACCAAGCCAAAAACACTTCCATGGAACTTGTAAACCAAGCTCCTGATGCATTGAAAGGCGCATATAACCAAGCCAAAAACACTTCCATGGAACTTGTAAACCAAGCTCCTGATGCATTGAAAGGCGCATATAACCAAGCCAAAAACACTTCCATGGAACTTGTAAACCAAGCTCCTGATGCATTGAAAGGCGCATATAACCAAGCCAAAAACACTTCCATGGAACTTGTAAACCAAGCAGCAAGTTTAATTAAAAATGATACAAATGCAAGTCAATTATTAACCCAATTGGAAACTGATTTTGGTAACTTGGTCAACGAGTTTTCCAAGTTTTTATCTAGACCTTAGATCAACCTTATTTTTTTGGCCTGATAAAGTACTTTTAATTATCAAAAAAAATTTGACCCTTATTTCATAGATAGGTTATTTAAACATTCACATACCAAATGATAGCGAAGATAAAGAAACTCCATAATTCTACCAAGAGTAATTGAACTTGTATTACGAAGTATAAGACAATCATAAACAATCTTTGTTGGTCATAAGTCATTTTTCATTGTATGAATGCAGTGTTAGGTCCAATCTAGATGTTATTTTTTTTGTATGTGTTCTGTTTTAAGTAACATCTTTAAAAAGCCCTTGATTAAAGGGAACCTATTTTATTACGCCTGAGCAAATCCTGATCTAAAACTGACTAGTAGGGTCTATACTGAGTAACTAATACACAGGGAAATAATAAACGAGTGGTAGCGAGAGAAAAATATATGCATATGAGACACCGAAAATTGCACCAAAAAATATTCTCAAAACATTTAATCAAACAATTTTAGATGAAACTAAAATTATCTCAACGTACCCATTGCGGAACGATAGTTCGTAATAGCCTGTATGAATATTATTTCCAATTGTAAGAATATAGATGCATGTGTGACTTTGGAATTAATAATTAGTCTTGTCCTTTAACGATAATTCTTTTATAATCAGTTGCATTATTCGATGTAAATATGATGGTTTCGTATTTTTAATGTCCATTATGATCACTTAATTGATAATCTTTGATTATGTTGGAAATATTATAGAAAGCTAACGAAACTGAATTATAATGTTTGATCCTTTTCCGATTAAAAGACAATTTTCGACCCCATAAAATCCAATAAATATATGTGCTTTAATAACGCTATCTATACTTTCATGGTGGATATTGTACCTCTTACATATATTTATTCTCCTAATTGGAAACAAAGCCCTTTAAAGTATAATCCCCGAACAAGCTTAAATCAAAGAATAGTAATATAACCAATCAAATAGATAATTATGGACAATGATCAAATATTTACTTTCAGAATAAGTGCAGTTTTGGTCGGAAATAGTGACAAATAGAATATTATTGTAAATTATGTTTTAGTTAACATTTTCAATGTGACTACCAATGATTGAGATTTGTTATCTAGTTTGTATATTTGGATCAATCAAATTACGACCCGGGAGGAAAAGTCTACTAAATGGTATTGGTTGTTTGTCTATCGATCAAAATTGATCTTGGTCATGACGTCTTATTAAGTGACAGTGGTATAATTACATTATTTAGATATTCTGCAAAATCTTCATTTAGTGCCAACATATGACCCCATAAGCCCAAATGAATGACTTTCCCTTTCCCGTAGTCCATTTCATAAGTTGCCACTTTAGCACCTAGATACTGGCCAGAGTACCTAGGGACGTTGTCAAGCTCATAGTCTATTAATATCTTTACATTCGGGTTGGCAACATAATTTTCCTCTGAATGGGTATAGTTAAATGGATTGTTATTAAATCTCAATGGGTAGTTTGCAGGGATATCTAGGAAATTGCTTCCGACCCACTCTCTTGTTTCATCCAACCATCTTTCGGCTGGACCTTTCCACGCAGTATTCTTTTGATCAAAATTCCAATTATGCCCGCTCACAAGTGATATTGTATTGTTGTCTTGGTTATAGGCAACTTCTGCATATAATACATTTCCATCCCCAAATACTATGGTCCCACCATTGGTGACGAATTTTTTCAAATTATCGTATTCAGCTTGGGTTACATACTCGTTATGAAAGAGAAATAAGATGTCGTACGCGTTAGTACCGTCTGCGTTAAAGATCTTGCCTTGATCCACATCTGCATCTGTGAGATTAGTGGGATTAATACCATGTTCTCTGTAAAGGTCTTTTGCAAGATTTATAAAATTGATGTAAGGGGTGTATGGTTCTTCTTCGAGATCGGTATAATAGACAAAGGGTCCTTCAGGAATAGGTCTATCCTTTAGTAGATGTGTGTTATTTGTGATTGTGATGTTAACTTCTCTGTTGGCAAATTGGATGTAGCTATATAATGCATAAAAATCGTAGAAGGACCCGGTTTGATATGCTGCCCAAGTAAAAGATGGTAACACTAGCGCAACTTTTTTGTTATCTGAGCTGCTTGATACGTTGGTGTCAACACCGTAGTTTTCCAAGCTAGCTGATATAATAGGAATTGTTGATAATTGGAAGATAGCAAAGACAGTGATAGATATAAAAATAAATGAAGATAATAGTACTTTATTAGAAAAACTCAATTTATTTATGATTCCATTTAAAGATTTTATAAATGTGGTTTGATTTAAAGCCCTAAGCATCATCAAAATGAGTTTAGGCGTTCATATTAAATTTTACTGGCCCTCTCGTATAACAGAATTTTTGATCGCGTTGAATTCGCAAAAATAATGTTGAAATACTCATGTTGTTTTATTGTGACGGGTAAATTATCCTTTTAGTAATATAGTATAAAAATTTGACACGATCAATATGCTGGATTGTGCATGCAACAAAGTTCAAGATAATACTGAGACCATCCGTTTATCGAAAACAACATTTCCTTTTTATGTTTGCTCATATTATAAAGACAGTATGTATTTATAACAAATACGCTGGTCATTATGATGAATTTCAATTATAATCATTCAAGCCTAATGGTGATAATGAATACAATATTTTAGATCAGCTGTTTTATTTCTGACACTTAGATACGAATCTGGTTACGAAGTGCTGAATATATAGGATCATTTAACCAACAAAGAGCATCTCCTATTCTTTTGATTGGAATATTGTCAGTATTATTCCTTCATTAGCGAAATGACATCATTTGTCCTGCATGTTATTAGAATATTTATTTTTCAATTATTTGGATGTAAGTTGCGGCGAGCCAAAAATAATTGTATTGTGGATAGTACGAACTACAGGAAGATTAATGTTCGATTTTGTAAATTATTTAGATTAGGCCGATTAGCCAAAAATAATTTTTTCCAAAGATCTAAAAAGAACAAAAAGAAAGGTTGGAAATTTTTCGTTCTTGGTAGTATTGGTTTTGGTTACAAGATATTCTTCATGTATATGAATAACCTAAAAGTTCATTAGCTCGCGGTGTCAGTAGAATTTCCTAAGTGCAATTTTCTTTCATCTGTAAAGTGTTTGTTTTCTTCCGTTACATTTTTGCCTAGTGCCAATGGCAGCAAAATCTTCTCAAAATACTCAACAAATATTGGATTCTCGTCTATTGTGTGACCCCAAAGGGATAAATGAATTACTCTACCCAATCCGTAATCCATATAATAAGTAGCTATTGTAGCATTTTCGTACTCTTCAGGGAAACCATATGCTTCATAATCTATAAGTATTGTAGCATTTGGGTTTGTTAGGTATTGTTCCTCATAATGAGTATAGTTAAATGGATTGAATCCAAAATGCAATGGCTTGGAAGAAGAATAATCTAGGAAATTACTGCCCATCCATTCTTTATTTTCTTTAAGCCATCTTTCATTAATACTATTTCTTGCGGATTTTCCGTCGAATTCCCAATCATGTCCCTTTACTAGCGATATGGTATTAGTTGTACTGTTGTAGTCAACCTCTGCATACAAAACATTTCCTTCCGTAAATAGTATAGTCCCGCCATTGGCTACAAATCTTTTGAGATTGTCATATTCTTTTTGAGATACATATTCATTATGAAGGAGAATTAATACGTCGTATGCATTTTCACCATCTGCAAAGAAAATCTTGCCTTGGTCTACATCAGCATCGGTAAGATTAACAATGGATTGGTTGTTTTTATGGACTAGGTCTAGGATGAGGTAGGCGTATGTAATATAGGGAATATCTTTATACTCGGGATGGAGATAAAATGGAAACGGTCCCTGGGGAATAGGCCGATCTTTTAATAAATACAAATTTTCTGTTATGGTTGTATTAAGTCCTTGACCCTCACGGGTGTACATTTCGGGACTATGCAAGTCATAGAAATTATAGAATGATCCATTTTGATATGCGGCATATGTAAAAGTATTCTCTATTAGTGCAATTCTTTTTTTTTCATTATGGGAAGTCGAGGATTCTGGAAGATGTGACGAAAATGCAGTATTTGGGTTCAGTATACTTAACATTTGAACGACTGAGAAAAGCACAAATGCAACAATCAGAGAATTAAACACATTGAAGGTTTTTTTCCTTTGAAATGAATGCATACAAGTTTCATACACACTTTCATTAATATAATGATCCACACTTTTCTAAAATGATGACTTTGTTCATATACTCTATGCTATAATGGCAGTAGCTATCAAAGAAAGATTTTTAACTTGAACTTAAGTTCTTTTCGTTTTTCGTCATTACCGCAAGTAGAAGAAAATTTATGTTTTCCTTCTATCTAGATAGATGAGAAAATCGACTTGCAATGAAAATTACATTCCCCAAACAACTTATAAGAACTGATCTCTATCGCTTCCAAAAGAACAGATGATGGATTCCCAATTTGCTAAAATAGGCTTTACAAATTATAACCCTTTATTGATAAATAAATTGGAAAAACTGCTTGCAAGCAGATCATTGGAACGGAATAGTGTATCATAAAATCGTAGAAGGAACAAGTATTGATTGATTTATGATATATATTCTATAATATCTCGAGAAGGTTTGAGATCTTCTGCAAGCCGTCTTGTAGGTAACAAAGTATGATCCGTGTTCATCATCATTTTTAAGACTTCGAATGCTTCCACGTGAGTCAATTTAGGATCAAGACGTGTTTGTATTGCTCTATGTTCAGCTACCGCCTTGACTGAATTCGAACTGAGAAATACCTTTGATTTTTGAGATCCATAAAGCTCGATTAACCTAATCTTTTCAAGTATAACATCAGAGATGTCACTATACAAGACTGGTGCAAAATTCTTTGTTGATGGATTCTCATATGCAAAAATATTGGGGGTAAATCGTCCTGCCTCAACAGTTGCTTCACAAATTGCTCTATGGTCGTGATGGTTGTCTTTTATTGGATGTGTATAGATGACATCTGCCTGAGTTTTACGGATAAAAAACTCGATAGAATTAATCAATTCCTTGGTTAAATAGACTGCCGAATCTTCATAGTCATCAATCCATATTGCTTTGGCTCCAATGTACTTTGCCGAACTTATGATCTCATTGGAGCGTTTAACTACTGATCCAGCACTTGAACCACGTGTTACTATATACATGAAGACATTGACACCACTTCTAGCTGCTTTTAGTAACGTTCCTCCACATCCAAGTTCAATATCGTCCGGATGTGCTCCAATCGCTAGAATATTCACATGAATATTGTTTAAAGTCCTTATTTTAATTTAATGCAAGAAGAGTGCTATTCAACTTATCACTGGGAACAGTGTTATCCTCCAAAAAAAAGTTTAGAATAAGTTTATTAAATTATTCTACAATAGTCTGTTCTTATTCAAGGAAAATTAGTACTAAAATGCCCCCTCATTAGATCTTATATATCAAATTTAATTCTTTATCTCTCTTTATCTTATAGGGACATATGAAAATAACACCGATAATAATTTAATTTGCTCAATTTTGTTATGTGTCCTAGTAGTGCCTCTTAAATTTGAGAAATAACCATTAATATCATGTGTGCCGTCAACAAGATACGCTTTTTCACATTAACATGCCAATTATTAAAACAATCTCGCTGCCGTACCGTATTATTACTATTTGCAAGTAGAATACCTTGGTATAATCGTATGAAAACCAGTATTTTAATTCTTAATTAACTTGACTGTTTATTGAAAATTACAAGGCCATAGAAATACAATCAGTGTTATTTTTTAGTTGTCTATTTTTAATAAATATTAATGATTTTGGCATATTTGGTGAAAAGTAAAAACCCATCAAACAAACCAAAATGATTACTTGTAAATGAATTGATTTTGTTATTCAGAAATGTTAGAAACTCCTAAAGGTACTTTTAAAAAATACGCGGAGTTAAACTTTTGATCAGAATGCTCTTTATATCCTTGTTTTCATCTTCGCATATCGAATCTATGTTAAATTTCTTTAATAAATTCTGAATCGAATTTACGGGACGTATTTTAGATATTGCAAATGTTTTTATGTTCTTTTTCGACACTGTAGATAACTTTTCAATTTCAAGGATCTTCTCTATGTTGCGAGTGAGGTCATTGCCTAATGTAATGAATATGAGCATCCTCATCGGAGAATATGCAATTAAATCAAAGGGGCCAAAAGAGTCGTGATTTTCGGTGTACCGATCATAATGTTTCACGGCAAATCCTGATTGCGTCAAGAAATCCTCTAGTTGCATTAATGAGAAGAAATTATTCTTCAGTTTGTTGATGTGCTCATCACGTATCTTAAAACTGTAGAGATCAATCCATTTGGCTGAATTCAGAGTAAATTTTTCGTAATTACAGTCATTGCAATTATAAAGTATAGAAGGAGTAGCGAATTTCTTATTGCAATGTACACATTCGAATCCCAGAACGGTATAAGAGTTAGAGTTGGTATTTTCGAAATAGATCATACAATTAGGGCAAAAGATCTCGCCAGAATTGGAATACTTTTTTAATGTGATCATTAGATTGCATAGTTTGTGGAAGAATAGTTCCTTTCTTTTGAATCTACTATTATTACAATTAGGGCAATGATAATTGGCATAAATATTTACAGAATCACAGTTAGCACACGCAATAGTTTGACCGATATTCTCCTTGACTACAATTTTCATTTTGACCATTTTTTCTAAGATTTCTGGATTTTTAGTTAATATTTCATTAGATTTTATTCCATATGCTTTTCTTATTGAATCATCGATTGGAATTTCATTAACACACTTTGATACAATCCTTTGACTGATGGGTAAATCTGAAACTAATAATTCTCTCAAAATTACTCTATTCTGTGGTTCTTGCAGAAAGCCATCTATCATTTTTCCTTGCTGTTCCTCGATCCATTCCGATCTAACTTTTTTCAACGTTTGAGAGATGTCTTTATAATTTAGTTGTTTTGAGAATACGATGTCTCTAGCTTTTAGCATGGCCGCCAAATAAGCTAATTTCGGATCGTCAATGGATGAAAATGCTACTATTGGTACTCTCTGATTATATTTTTGGAAAAATTCTCTTAGGAACTTTGGCGGTGCATTCATATTGCATAATACGACGTCAACCTGTTGATTATCTATAACATCAAATGCATTTGATAATGAATTGCATAATGTAAATTCCATGCCCTCAACGGAATCTTGTGTATGCGATAATTCGACATGCTGTTCATCTACAATAAGTACCCTTATTTTATCTAATTCAACAGCATTTAAATTGATTTCAGTTAAACTCCATTGCATGATCAATACTTGAATTAATAAGCAAATATATTAATCTTGTGGTATAATATGAATTTACAAGTATAACTTTATCTATTCAAAATTATTTGAACTTATAAAGAAAAATTTATTTATAATATTCAATGGTTAGCACAGCCGGGGTATGTTATGGCATTTGATAATTTTTTGTACCAACTTTTATGCGTTATATTCTCATTTGATGGGAGTTGACGTGAAAATAACAACATTTAATTAACTTTTATCGATGGTTAGAAAGAATATAGAAGTTAAGGCCCAACTGTAGGATGCTTATATTGTTTATATGGATAGAAAACCATTCTGATAATCTAAAAGTACCGCAAATTTTGATAATAGAATTTGCGATTTTTGGTCAATGCGTTGTCACATTTTATGTATGTATAGAAGTAATGAGCCAATTAGGCTGCAAGTGCTCTGATAACTTAGTATGGAAAACCACATAATCTGGATATGCAAGAATAAGTACGGGTTAATATTTGTGTTAAACCATCGCATATATTTTTGAGACGGTCGCCTGAGGTCTTACATCCATCAATAGCTGATTCTCTTTCTTGTAAATCTCAAAAATACCTCTAAAAGTATTATCAATTGTCCTTTAAGCTGACCATCTATTAGACAATTGCCATAATTAATATATTATAGTTACATATAGTTACTTTGGTTTTATTTTGAATACAAATACAAAACGACCTATGGGTGTTACTATAATTGCAATCTTGATAATAATCGGTGGAATTTTCCTCCTAATCGGTGGAATTTCTTTAGTTGGGCTTGGGACGATATTGTCATTAAGTTCCACAGAGGTGGTTCAAACAGGTTCGAATGCAGCTGACATTGCAGCAATTGCAGAATTGGGAATGGTCCCTGTTATCATGGGAATTATAATGTTAGTCTTGGGAATTATATATTTAGTTGTGTCCTATGGATTGCTTAAGGGCAAAGGCTGGGCATGGGCTATTACAGTAATAGTAACAATAATTGGTCTTGTCATACAAATCGTATCTGCCATAGTAATCGGATCTGTTACTTCTTCGGTTCTAGTGGGATTAACTAGTCACATTATTGGAATAATAATCGGTGGTATAATTGTCTTCTATATGTTTCGGCCTCATGTAAAAGCATTTTTTAGACAATAACCCTCTTTTTTCAATGATTTATTTTATTATTCCTTTGTTAAATACAAAACCCAATACTTATTATTGAACAAATTTTCATTAATAGTATGCGAAAATTCCTAGAAACTTTTGGTGATAGAAATAAAGAGACTAATCCAGAGAACGGTACAACTAGAATACAAAAGAGTTCTGATAATTCGCTCCATCTACAAATTTTTTATAATGGAAGCTGGAGACATGATAACAGTTGCAAACTGACGACAAACAAGGAATGTAATATAAGTACCTGATTACTTTTAAAAATTCTTTTATTTTTTTGCATGATAGTTGTCAAAATTGCCAGTAGGTAAAGCGTATCATACCTACGCTCTTGGATATGATTACACAATACATCATGAATTCAAATTGAAGTATTATTGTGTTATAATTAAATTTAAATATTTGAATATCATTATAATTACTAATTATAATTTGAATTAGCACAAATTATAATTAAGTCGGTATTTCAAGTCTACTAGAAGTTCCAAACCTACTTCTAGTAGACGCCCAGTTTTTAATTGACAAAATTGCTCAATTCTTCATCTGTACATTTCTTGTTTAAGTGACCTTTCTGTTGATATCAAATTTCCTGATATGGTTTCTTTAATTACTTTTGAATACTAATCTAATCTGCCGATGGATACAAAACTAATGAATATCGTGTCCGATAACAGTATTATCCTTCATTTCTATACAACATGGGCATTTTTGTTTCACACACATACTTGTCAATTCGTGATTGCAAATTTGGCACAAACATGGTTGATTTGCTAATTGTTGTGACTTCCTTTTTCTGTCGGTTTTTAATATCATATATATCCAAATTATGAATAAAACCAAAGCAACTACAAAGAAAACAAATGAGATCCTAACATTTGCCCTTAGTGCTATCAATAATATTCCAAATAAAGTGAAGCCAATTCCTGTCCAAAATGGCCATGTAGGATAATTTTTGTTCAATTGTATTATCTTTTGAATGAGGTTTTTATTTTTAATCATTTTGGTTTGAGTAAATTTCAAGTTCCAATTGTTTTCATAATTTTCAATCGCAGCTGAAGAGTAAATAATAAGCAACTTTAATAACAGAAGGGAATCATCTCATACTAATGATATCTTATCACATGATAGTTGTCATTTTTTTTACATTTTCGCTGGCATTGATATTCAATTCAGATAAAACACTAAATTACGAGATCTTTGGTCAGAATAGTTCTCCAAACCCGGTTGATGAAATAGGTCTCTCTTCTAAAATTTCTGGAATAACATGTGACGCAGTTGAACATCTTACTTTTCATAACCATACAAAATTGATAATTAAGGATCAAAATCATTCGTTAACTATTCCAGCGGGCATTGGAATTGTTCCTAATGAATGCATATTTTGGTTACATACTCATGATGATTCTGGGATTATTCATATAGAATCCCCTTCTGAGATTTCGTTCTCCTTGGGTCAATTCTTGCAAGTGTGGAATTCATTTAACCAGTCGTCTATAATAGAAGAGATTCTACAAGATAAGGTCCAAGTCGATGCTTCAATACTATTAGAAAATTCATCATTTGTGGAGCCAACCACTCCAGTGCCTGATATTCCGTTGCAGAATAACGCTATAATTACATTGGATTTAAAAAATCTGACCGGTCCATAAAGTAGAAGCACAGGATTTAGTTGATCGATTCTTTGAAAATGGGATATAGATGTATGTGAGTGTGTCTGCTGTGTAATTTATTGGTCCTACTAGTGGTCCTTCACATATCTTATAGATTCGTTTTCATCTTCATCAGTCTTTTTCAATTTTATTACTATAGTTCCACTTACCTTGCTGAATATCCGTTGCCTTCTTTTACTTGAAAAGATCAATCCTAAGATTATATCAATAGGTAAAAGAAATGATTTCCCGAATACTTCTATTGCAATGTTCGTAATATTGGCTCTTTCGCCAAATAAATTCGTGGTTTTAATGTTGACAACTCTTTTTCCTATTGTTTGTCCTGTCAAAAATTCTAGTATCACCCAATATACGAAGAAAATTGAACTTGCTGCAAAGTATTCATATGGTTGTCTTATACCGATCCCATTTTCGCCGTTAATATAAATCCCCCAAAATGGAAAGGAATAATGTGCCGTAAAAATATAGAACAATATGTTTGCAACTATTGAAATTATTATAAAATCAATTAGCCAGGCCACGAATCTATCTTCCCATTTAGCCAATAGTATCTCCCTAGAATATTTTTGGTTTGAATTCTTTGATGGATTATTGTCTCCATTCCTATTTTCAGTCATACAAAGTAAAACAATTAGTAAATTATAAAAAGTTATATTTACAAAAGAAAATTTCATATTAATAATCGCTATATCTCAGAGAAATCTCGAAGATGTAATTTACGAATCTTTTTGTATGCGTAGATTTATTATAAATTTCATAAAATCATATTGTTTATCGCAGAACTTTATTTGGTACCTGCACTTGAGAGTTTGTAAATACTACTGGCTATTTTTTGTACTTTCCCTTTCACACTATTGGTTTAACACTCTCGAATTACTGGAATGGAAGGT
Organism: Candidatus Nitrosocosmicus franklandus; assembly: GCF_900696045.1. GTDB lineage: Archaea > Thermoproteota > Nitrososphaeria > Nitrososphaerales > Nitrososphaeraceae > Nitrosocosmicus > Nitrosocosmicus franklandus_A. Next base: position 717,946 of record NZ_LR216287.1, on the reverse strand, counting down.
TAGGAAAGAAATAAAATGATGCTTTCTACTTATGTTACCCCGATATCTTCACTATTAATAGTCAATCTGGTATTTGAAACATTGAACTCCAGAGGTATGGTTATTTCGATATACTTGGCGTCAATATCGGCTACATAGAATGGGATCCCTTGACTATTCTCTCTTTCTGACAATGACCCATAGACTACATTTTCTATTTTATTAATAATCGCCTTAGGCATCTTTATTTTGACATACTGGGTATTATTTGATTCAGAATCGCTAGGTGTAGAGCTCATCTGTAATTCTACCGAGGCATTTATGGATGCATATACCTTGTCAATATCTATGTTAATGGGTCTCGTTATAGTTATTGGAAACAATTCTTGTACGATGTCATCTTCTTTTGAAATCGAGTTCAACATGTACAAGTGATGTGCCCCAAAAAAGATATTTCCATCACTAGTCTGTGCTATGCCATTAATAGCTTCGAACGGATAGTGATCCAATAAGATCCGTCGTTCGGAATCTATGGTTTCAGATGTCTCGTTTATGTGAATACCGTATATGTCTCCCGTATAAGTTCCAAAAATAAAATTATCTTTCAAGGATGGAAATTTATCGTGGTCATAGTAAATGGCTTGAGTGGGGCCTTGTGGATACAAATATGCCCTTAAAGGTTTAATATCCCAATTGGACTCTGAGAGTTCTGGCGGTGTATTTGGTAGTTGATATGTAGGATATCCATAATTACCCCCCTTCTTTAGTATGTTAATTTCATCATAGAGTTCATCACCATTCTCAGTAACTATACCTATTCCGTCTTTATGATCAAAAGCAATACCATACATATTCCTATGCCCTATGGTGAAAATAGGGGAGTCTGGAAAGGGATTGTCCGCCGGTATAGAGCCATCCTTATTTATTCGAAGTACTTTGCCCAAGAGGGAAGAAATATCCTGGGTTTTTTCTTCCTCTGTTGCATCTCCAACTGTGATGTATAGCTTGCCGTCTGGACCAAAGGCCATTGCACCACCAGAATGATAACCTATGCCGGCCGGCAATCCATCTATTATTACTGTACTATTAACTGCAATGTTATCTTTCTCGGTAAATCTGATTACCTTGTTGACGGGATTGCTTCCTTCTCCCGAAGTAGATGTATAATACAAATAGACATAATGATTTTCTTTGAAATCAGGATCTACAACGATACCTAATAATCCTTGTTCCCATCCAATATATGAATCATTAATTACTGCAAAAGGTCTCTCTAATAGTATACCCCCCTGAATTATTCTTATCTTTCCCGTATTCTTTTCAGAAATCAAGATCCTATCATCAGGAGTAGTTGCCAAACTTGAAAGTAAAGTAAACATTTTCGCATTGTTCTTGTGGATAGAGAGATCATCCAAAGTATTATCAAATGACCAATGTCCTACAAGACCTGTAGGCGAATTTGAATTACTAACCTGCGTTTCACCATTTTCCATTTCTAAGTATATTTGCTTAACTTCGTCCTCAGAAAGTGCACGATTGAATAATTGAACATCATCTACGTTTCCAGACAATTCATTGCATGAATTACAATGCGATGCTGATCCAATGTGTATAGGAAGGGGGTGCGCAGCACTGTAATTTCCGCTATAACTCAAAGTTTGTAGCAACTCTCCATCTCTGTAAATCCCGATTTGCGAGCCGTCAAAGGTAGCCGCAATTTGAGTAAACGACGCATTTGAAACAGGTATGCTATCTGAAGTCGTCAAACCGCCAGACGTATCAGTTACAACAAAGTGAACAGACTGATCATCATAATTATAATCAAAATACCATCCATTATCGCCATCTATGTTTGTATGAGAAATAACATGGGCGTTAGGACTTTCTTGAACGTTTTGGTCTACATGCGGCTTATCCCTATCAGTCTCCTTCATCCAAAAGGAAACAGTGATTTCAGAGGAGTTAAATAATTCGCTTTGAGGGATTTCTACATATTCTCTGTATAAATCAATAAAATGTATCGCTTTTCCATCTTTTCCATCTACATAGATGGGTTCTCTTGTTATATCGCTTATCTTATTACTAGTGTAGGTAGTAGTGTTACTTTCAAATTCGCTTCTAAATGGATCGCAATGAAGAACTCCGGGATTAGGTGTAGGTTCGCATCCAAATACAGTTGTTTTAGTGTTTGATGATTCATTAACTTGGCTAATGGCGTTACTAGCATAAGAATCTGAAAATAATGGCGATAACATAAAAGAGAATGATATGATCAGTGTCAAGTAGATATATTGAGTATTATTTGATTTGGGCAAGATTGAAGATTATCCATTAACCTATAAATACTATTTGTTAATTAAATGTTCATTCGTAATACTAAATATCATTTAACCCTTCTATTTTTACTTTAACATAACCCAAAAATGCTCAAACAAAATTATCATTGGGTACAGGATCGATTGTAATATCTTTTGAACTATTCGCTAGAATGCTACTAGATATAGTCGAAAATGTAAGATCAGAAATATGTAGAAAAATACAATATCTTAATCTTTTTGACCCGCCATTAGAAAAGTCAAATTGGTGCTTGTTTTATTCTTTATGGACTTTGCAGGAACTCCAGCAACGATATCTTTGTCCTCAACATCCTTTATCACCATAGCACCAGCACCAACTATTACATTATTACCTACTCTTATATTGTCTTTAAGCGTTGAATTTAGGCCGGTCCAAGTTGAATTACCTACCACTGTACTGCCTCCAATTACTGTGCCAGCTGTGAGTTCGCAGTTCTTACCTATTTTCACATTGTGTGCTATATGCACTAAAGCATCTAATTTGGTTCCATCATCGATAATTGTATTTGACAAGGATCCCCTTGCAATAGAGCAATTCGCACAAATTTCTACATTATCGCCTATTATGACTTTACCAATGTGAGGAAATTGTAACAATTCATTATTCTCGTATCTTTCATAGGCAAATCCATCTTCTCCGATAACAGTTCCGGATTGTATAATACAGTTGTTTCCAATAACACAATTCCTTAAACTTACTCTATTGCCTATAATACAATTATCACCGACAATGCAGTCTTTGTCAACTACAGAATAAGCTCCAATGGTACAATCTTTACCTACCTTTGCTGATTCATGCAATATTGCGCATTGAGAAATTTGCCGTACATCTTTCGTATCATTGTATTTATGAAATAACTGAACAAAGGCAAGACGAGGGTTTTCCAAAAAATAAAGACATTGCCCATCCTTGGGATTGATTTTGTCTCTTATTGAATTCTTGCATAAAATAATCCCTGCGTTTGATCTGGATATATAATTTATAGCTTTATCTCCGTCATAATAACAAAAACTAATGTCCGTTGGATTTGCATCTGTAATCGAAGAAAATTTGGCTTCGTATACTTTGGAACTACCTTTTGATTCAAACTCATATCCTAAATCATTTAACTCTTTACTGACGTCAATAGTCATACCTGATACATAGAATTTTTGTCTATAAAAACAATGATTCTATCACTATGTGGGAATAGTAATATTATAAAACAAAAGATATTCTAAAGGTTTTTTGGAATCAGATTAAGCGAGATATATGAATTCTAGAAAGCCAATTAAAAATTTTGCTGTGCGTGTTGCTTAGAGTTCCTTAAAAAGAAGAGTTAAGGACTTGTAATTTAAAGTTCCCATTTGCTAGCAAGTCACGATACCTACCTAATGAGTTTATCTTATTTCCTGAAATGAATTCTGTCCAGTTAATACTCCTATATTCGGCAAAGTTATACTCTGATTTCTTAGGGCTGCTTTATTACTGTCATCGCCCTCTACAGTACCTATTTTAACTGATGTAGTAGCATTGGTAACACTATATGTGGGGTTATTTGTAATCGGATTGGGCGCAAATGAATTATTCATAACTGGGTAATCCTTTACAACTGATTCGTTTTCGCTGAATTGATTTGCTCCTAATGTGGAATTAGTTGTATAGGTAGCTTCTATTGCCTGAAAAGTTTTAGACAAAGATACAGTCTGTGCGAGACTAGTATCAACAAATGGTTTTGGTAAGGTCAGAGTAACAAAGACAAAAAATACTAAAAATACCAGTCTCATCGAATATATTTTATTTCTGGCGTTAGTCATTTTGTCTTAATCCATTCTGACAATTTTAGTACCATTCTCGTTGATATAATGTACATTTCCGGCCGAGTCAACTTCAAGAGCTACAGGTTTTTCCTGTAATTTCCATTCAGTAAATTCGCTAGAAAATGGGGCAAGTCTTCCAATCGTATTTGAATTACTTTCTATGAAATATACATTACCGGTAGTACGATCAAACTTGATTGAAGTCGGATGACTGTTTGGAGTAGGTACATCCCACTGGGTAACAAGGTTGGTCGTTGGGGCAAGTCTTCCGATCGTATTTGAATTGCTGTCAGCAAAATAAATTTCATCGCTCCCAGTGAAACCAAGTGCAATAGAGTCTAAACTGGAGGTATTTGACTGTATGGTCCATTCTGTAATTGTATTAGTTTCTGGAACAAGTCTTCCAATCGTATTTGAATTACTTTCTATGAAATATACATTACCGGACGGATGATACATTACTGAAGTAGGATAACCATTGGGAGTAGGTATGGTCCATTCTGTAATTGTATTAGTTTCTGGAACAAGTCTTCCAATCGTATTTGAATTACTTTCTATGAAATATATTTCGTTACCACTAAATGAACTGGTAATAGCAGTGCGGTCATTTTGATTGTTAGGCATGGGGAGATTCCAACTCTTGGTTACCACTATATTTTGGTCTGATGGTATTGCTAGACTTTCAATTGGTTTTATAAAAAATAAACAAACAAATACTAAGAGACCGCTAATAATCAATATTTTCAATTTACAGAATTTAGCAAATTATTTGTATTTAAGCATTTTTTGTCCTTAAAAGTAATCAAAAAAGATGAACTATTTCAAGAAATTGAGATCTCCTTTAGATATAGATGAATAGTTTTGTTCTTTGCAAAACTAAAGTATTTCTTAATACACGATCGTGATCCTTTTTCTGTTTACTTGATATCAGTTTGAGATCATTACTTATGGAATTCAAGAAGCGTAGGACATCAAGAATTGAATTCAGTAGTCTTACATCTTTGTCTTACTATTTTGCCGATATTGTTTATATACAATTTTCAATCATATGATACTACATAACAAATTTTGCCTGACCATTTAGATACTATCAAATCAGTTAATTGTAGCCTGATAACTAGATGTTTGTTGTCAGGTGAGAACTCGTCACCTTATTAATTTGGTGTATATGCCAAACTTGAGAGACGTGTGAAATCTCGTTTATGAGTTGATTTGGTTATACAACTAGTTTAGGAATTTTCTTTCTAAAAGCCTTGATGGCTTTATTATTGGGACTCGAGCAATGACTAGATACGTTGTATGTTATGACGTCGAATCCTAAACATTAGACGGCGGAAGGATTTATGTATTGGTATTCTATTTTCTTGAATGGTTGTTGCATTAAAGCCAATTTTTGTATTCTAATAAAGAAAAATTCTTATAGACCTTATTAGTTACCAATGAAATGAAGTTAGTTACTATTGCAGGGACTAGACCTGAAATAATCAAACTAGCATATTTGGTCCCATTGTTAAATACCCATTTTGACCATAAATTTGTTTACACGGGTCAACATTTTTCCCCAAATATGAGTGACATATTTATAGATGAATTAAACGTAAAACCTGATTATGATCTTCAGTCCAATACCTCAGATATTCCAATCATAAGAGATAAGTTATTCTCTCTGTTGCGCGATTTAAATCCAGATTATGTAGTAGTCTATGGAGACACTAACTCTAGCATGGCTGCAGCCTTGGCAGCCAGGGATATCAATAGTAAAATTATTCACGTTGAGGCAGGAGTCAGGGATTTTGACTTACATGTACCTGAAGAACCACTTAGGATTCAAATAGATGAGATGTCTGATTATTTATTTTCTCCTTCTAACTTCTGTACAACTGTATTATCATATGAAAATACGAGGGGGAAAATATTTACTACTGGGAATTTAGTAGTGGATGTTTGCAAGGATCTTTCAAAAATTGCTAACTCAAGAAAAATCTCGGATTCTATGCCAAAGGAATATCTGTTACTGACTCTACATAGACCAGAAAACGTGGACAACCAACAAAATCTAAAATTATTAATGAATCATATTTCGTCTACTGATTATCCTGTTATGTTTCCAGTTCATCCAAGAACTAGAAAGAACTTGGAGAATTTTAATATTCAGGTTCCTTCAAATGTGACAATTATGAATCCTCTTGGATACATGGATTTCCTTGCTTTGATGTCAAACTCAAAACTGATCCTAACAGACTCTGGAGGTATTCAAGAGGAATCTATTACCATTAAGAAGCCTTGCATTACGTTGAGACACACATCAGCAAGATGGGAAACCATTTTACTTAAAGCAAATATTTTGTTCCCGCCCGACAGAGAAGATAACTTACACGAAGTAATAAAAGCAATGATCAACGCAAAAATAAACAAGAATCCTTACGGTGAAAATGTTGCCCAAAAAATAGTTGAAATTCTGAAAACAGAGCTCACTTGATTAACATAAGTGTTGCAAAAAGTACAGCTGGCCACTCCTACATCTAGGACAAATCTAATTTTAGTTAAATTTTGTAATCCAAAATTTTAGATTAACCTAGTGTTACAGGATCTTAATTTAAATCCGCACTTTTGAATGTTAAGTTGATATTTTATAAATTAGCAAATTAGGAGGGGATACAAATTATCCAATATTGGTAATCTAACCTCATAAACTATTTTTATATCTGTATACCAAAAAATCAATAAAAAGCATTTTTTCGACTTTTGATGAAGCCATCATGGACTTCTACTTATTCTATCTTTACCATGATATTAATAACATCTCGAGTGTTATCCAACTAGAATTGTGATGTAAAGTATAGGGAAATGTTTAATCATTAATTGTACTCGGAACGCGCAGATGATATAAAGAATGGTGACGATATTAATTCTCTGTATGTACTTAATGAGTCTGAGGTTGAATCAATAGTTAAATCTATGATATCGCCATCATTTTCCCATTTTTCATTCCAATAGCTTATTGCCTTGACTCTGGGATAAGTTCCATTCTCGATCAAATGTAGGGCCTCTTGTATCCATTCGCTTTTGTTTCCCATTTCTGGGTCTTCAATTATTCCTAGCTCCAATATTGCAAATGGTTTACTATCGGATATAGATTCTAATTCTTTGTATGCCCTATCCATGATCTCTCTGAACGAATTCCATTCCTTTTCTGGTTCAATTGATCCATACACGCTTGTACCTATCCAATCTATATAATCATCTCCAGGATAATAGTTTTCTACATTATTCCATGACTCTTCATCTTGGTTTATAGTACTATCTTCAAGAAAGGGAAAAACGTGGAATACCCATGTTATATTATTTACTTCTTCATTTCTGAATAAATCTATAATGTGTCTATATGCATCACGGAATCTTTCTGGACCGTCAGCAATATTTGGATCGCCATATTCATCTGTCTCTCCACCGCCATTGAGCAGACCACTCCATGGAAACCAGTCACCATTAACCTCTGTGCCGAATTCAACCATCAGCGGTATATTGGTACTTTTAGCAGCATGTGCCCAATCAATAAGGCTTTCATCAAAATCTCCATCAATTATTCCTTGAAGGGTAAAGACCGGATCCTCTTCTTGCTGATCAAATGTAGTCCTGGGCATCATTCTAATAAATGGGACTACGTCCAAACTATCTATAGTTTCCACAGACTCTTGTGGAAATTCAATGTCCTCTATCCAATTATTAGAAAAATAAGCCCAAGCTAATTTCTTTCCGCTTATCTCTTGATAATCTATTATTCTATCTGCTGTTACTTCATCTTCAGAACCCCCAAAACCAGGGTTGGCCCCATGGTATACTCCAATTTCAGGAGGCGCGATTTTTATCATGTATTCAGAAGAATTCTCATTAGCTTCGCTAATAGTGGTGGTAGTAGTACCGTATGCTACCATATTAGCTCGTGGAATTGATTGATGAAAATAAAATACTGAGGTAAAAATTGATGACAAGACAACTAAAATTAATAATATTGTTGCAAAGGGTCTAAAGGCCATCAGTTGTAATGCTGGTGGAGATTCGAACAATTATATATATTATTGCTTAACCTTATTTACTCATTTACATTTAAGAATGCAACATAGATATATCTCAGCACGTAAGAAATGTATTTTCATTAAGGATTTTCCTTTTGATATCTCCTTTCGGGTCATTTCTTATTGTGTTTGCATATCTAATTATGAAGGATAAATTAGTAATTGCAGACAAAAGTCTCTGCTTTTGGTTTGGAGTAAAACAAGAAATCAAGGCATGACGGACAGGGTAAGATCCAATAAAAATAATCTAATGTGAGTTGTGTCTCTTTTGATATTGACGACATACAAACAAACCGACGTGATGATTTGATCTGAATCTTTTTAACCTTCTTTCTTCAATCGAGCGATTTATTACTTTATTGTTATGTCAATAACTCCCATTTCCTCATCCTGATTTAGACTTTGAATTTTATCGAAATGTTGTAATATTGTAATAACATCAAACAAAAACACGAACTGTTAAATAGGTTCCAAAAAAGGTACCTAAATATATGACATTCCCTTTCTCATAGTAAAGTGAATCGTATCCTGTATCTTTTGTTTTTAATTTCTACTCTTTATGTTTTAATCATTCTAATTAATTTCTATAATGAGCGTTTGGCAAATGCTCAGTGGGTGATGCAACCCTTGCCTCTTCCTGGTCCTGTGCAACCAGCTTGCTGTACTGGTACTGTAGAGAATGACACTACTCCTCCAAAAATTACTATTTTAAACGATATACTATATGAAGGTAATAACGTTTTAAAGTTGAAAATAGAGGATGAATCCCCGTTAAAACTTCGAGGAATAAATTTTACTCAAGGAGATAGGAATATTGAAACCTATTTAGCAAAAGAACAGAACCAAGAATATATTGCGCTAATTAAAGCGATTCCTCCGGTTACAGAAATACAGGTTAGAGCTGTAGATGTGAATGATAATGCTGCCAGATTGGTTCAACAAATAAAGGTGGTCAATTGGTTTGACACGGTGCTTTCCTCCATTGCAAACAATCCCATATTGAAAATAATCAATCCTTTTGGGGAAATCCGTTGAAAGACAAGAAATGGAAAATAATGTACGCTGTATTATTGGCAATATGGCTTACTGTAATTTTTAGTACAATTTATTATTGGTATACAGGAAACGAGATTCTTATTGATACCGATGTAAATCTCTATTATGTAACTTTGCCACCTTTAGTGATTATTGTCTTGTATATTGCAGTAACGTGTTTCATTCTCGTGACATATCTTATAATGGATAAAAAGGTGAGATCGATTCAAGAAAAAGCTTGTGAAGATTTTAAAGATGCCATTATCAAAAAGAATGTATTGTGCTCTATAATTATAGCAGCACATAATGAAGACACCGTTATAAAAAGGACAGTAACAGAGCTTCTAAAACAAACATATCAGAATATAGAAATTGTTGTCGTATGCCATAACTGCAGTGACAATACTTTTGCTGAAGCTTCCGTCGAAGATCCACGAGTAAGGGCTTTAGATTATAGAACAAAGGATTCGGGTAAAGGAATCGCACTCAATTTTGGAGTTTCAAAATCGAAAGGCGATTACATTTTAGTCCTTGACGCAGATGGTATTTTAAGTCATGACTTTGTAGAAAAAGGGCTTCCACTATTAGAAAAATATGCTGCTGTACAAGGAAGATATGTACCTAGCAACAGGAATTATAGTTTTGTGACTAGACTATTGTCAATAGAAGGTGACCTGTGGTCAACTCCATATATGACTACTAGAACTGCGTTGGATAAACGAGGTGGCCTTGGTGGAACGGGTTACATTTTGAAAAAGGAGATCTTGCAAGAAGTTGGTGGATTTAAGAACCATTTAGTAGATGATTATGAACTTACTTCAAGATTATTGAAAAAAGGCTATAGAATAGTTTTTGCACCTTATTGTATTAACTATGACGAAAAGCCTCCCACCGTAGAAATTTTATTAAAACAAAGAGCCAGGTGGGCTAAGGGTTTTATTGATCTCTTGAAACATCAAGCCTGCGAACCTACTGATATCCTAGGTATCATTTTTTGGTTGAGTCCTTTAGTTATATTAGCAGCATTAGGGTTGTTCTTGACCATTGGATTTGGGATGATATTTAATCTAATATTTGGATACTTTCCTTTTAATTACGCAGCAATAACAATTAATCAATGGCTTTTGCTTACTGCTTTCATTTGGATCTTACAAATAACTGTATTAATAAAAGAATATGGGTGGAAAGGGCTAAAGTATGCACTATTTGTACCGATTTACAATTCTTTTGTGTTATACGTTTTTGTGGTTTTTGTGAGGGCATTCACCATAAAGTCTTGGGGGGCAACGAAAACAACACATGGCTTTACCACCAAGTCAGGTAACATTTGATAAACATAAACCACATCTTAGTTCTAACGATGCCTAGTCATTATAACCTAATTTGCTAGATATTGGTTATTGATATCATTACTAGGAATAAAATGATAGTGTCTGAATACTTGTATCACAACTGTTTTACAGTTGTTTCCTTCTACCCAAATAAATTAGCATGGCTAGCAAAATAAGTGTTAGATCTATAGATCATGCTGTACACTAGATCATTTGATTCCCTCATCTACCGAGGCCAGAAGATTGTATTACCTTAAACAATTTGAAGCGGTTCAATCTGATTGTAATAATAGAACATCACGCTCAAATAATTTATATAATCAGATCTGTTTTAACTTATTACGAAAAAAACAATCTATGGAAAATGTCCTAATTGTAGAGCAAAAGGACAATTGGATGTAGTTTCTAGTGTTCCAGGGAAGGAAAAATTCAAATGTAATTCATGCTACGCCAAATTCGGAATTTCTGACTTGTAGTAGCATTCAATCTGTTCCTTCTCAAAATAAGAAGATTTGATCTATTTTCAATTTGGCGAGTAATAGGCTCTCCGTAATAGAACAAGAACGGAAAGAATTGGTTATCTAGTATTAAACTCGTGATATCCTTGAATACAAAATCGCATAGTAAAACTTAAAATGTAATCGTTCTAACTAAGAACATGAGTGCTACCTTCTTAGTTTTCTATAGATTCAAGACTATGACACCGGAAGAGGCAAAAAAAGCAAATGAGCAATGGAAAGAAATGAAGCGAAGTTTACCACAGGGTATCGAATTGATGGGTGAATATAGTCATGCGTGGGGAACTGAATACAATGGCTTTTTGCTTTTTGAATCTGAAACCAGCGATGGTTTTATGGATTGGTGGTCGAGCTTCAAAGATAGTATTAGATGGTATGTAGACCATACTCACACGATTATTGCACGACGAAAATAGTATTTTTCTTTTAAAAAGATAACAGTTTTATTTAATACCTATTATTAGTAGAATATGAAACATAATGCCTTTGTTTTGATAAATTGTACACTTGGATCAGAAGCAAAGGTAATGGACCATATACAAGATTTGGAATATGTAGAAAAAGCATATCGTGTATATGGTGTTTACGATATTATCGTAAAGGTAAATGCGAATGATAAGGAAGATCTACAGAGAAAGGTTCTTCTCATAAGACGATTAGACGATATAAAGTCTACTTTAACTTTACTCGAAATCAATACGTCTAACTGAGATGATCATCATCATCATCAACAAGATAGTTCACGTTATATGTTGAAAGTAGGTAATCTATTTTACTCATATTTAAAATCCGTTTTGGTTCTTCTTTGAAACTTCTTTGATATCTAGAGCTTGGTGATGGATTTACATACTTTCAATTAGAAGAAAGAGGGGAGAGGTCGGTGAAAACTATTATTGTGCTTTCATTTACTTCGTTAAAGATTCAATTTTTTCATAGGATTGCTGGGTTAGCATATTTTGGTCCCTCAGGAAATCGATAAAATACTTGCTTTGTTCAAATTCATCAATCAAATTCATTAAGATTGCTCTGAAAAAATCTCTTGCCTCATGATTGAGTCCACATTGTGTACAACAATAACTACCGTCATTGCTTGGAGCCCATTTTTCCTTGATTTCTTCATTATTGTAAGCTCTTGACAGCACCTTCCTCACATAATCTAATAGTGTAACAAAAATTTCCTTTTTCTCTTCTTTTAACGTGAGCTTTGACAACGTCTCAGCAAACCCCTCACTGAAAATGCTGTGACCTGGAGGTAAAGGAACCGGTTTACTGCCTTCATAAACATCATGAATACCAAACAATTCTTCTATAACCAATCTGGCCCTCTTTCGAAAAATAAAAGGATCTTGTCTCTTAGATGGTCTGCCTCTTTGACTCTTTTTCTCTTCTTCTACATGATTAATGTAATACTCTCGATAAAGCTCGGCCTTTTGTGCGTAAACTGTTTTTATTGGTAATTTAGTCACTTCACTTAATTCTTCTACCGATAATCCTGTAGGATAGGCATCTCTCAGAGCGTTTAGAATTTTACGGTTACTATCCTTGTTAATTACTTGTAAATGAAGGTCGTCTCTGCAATAATATCCTTCAAAATAATTCTTCATGATCTCAAATATTTTCTATTATTCTTATACTTTTAGAATTTAAGAACCTAGGAGTATAATAGTTCTGAGACAAAATTTATCTATTTACTCAAGGAATGAGATCTATGAAAAAAACCCCGCTTTGGCACAATAATCGAATCAAAATTCCATTGCTATTATCCATTAGCATGGTCGTATTTTCAATGGTAATTGTACCAACATTTGACGAACTTTATGCAAATACAATATCCAACTCTACTAATACAATATCCAACTCTACTAATCTCGCAGCCAATATGACTTCAGATCCAGATAATCAAAATGGAACAATTGCATCGTTCCCCGGATCTATTGACAGTGATCGTCGACACATGCCAGTTTAATAACCTTGGAAATCATGAATCCCTTCTGAGTTGAATCTGCTTGAGCAACATGAAAGTTAAAGTCCTGCTAATTCCTTTGATTTTTCTAGTAATTGTCGGCTCTTTTTTTTCTCAATCGTTACCTTATTTATATCATAACTATCATGGCATTACATTCTTAAGTGTATTCGGTACCACAGAGCGTTCCTCACTAGATGTTAGCAGTGAAGCCAGTTCCCCCTCCATATTGGTCTCGCCTACAGAAGAGCCGCCTTCTGATGACGATCCTAGCGAACAGGAATCTCCTGATGAGGATTCTAGTAATGAAGGATCAAATCAAAATGATGATAGTGAAACCAATTCAGCTCCTCCATCTAGTCCTGTTGATTTTCTAGCTCCCGTCGCCGATGCAGGACCAGACGTTACTGTTCAGGGTCAAACATTAACTTATTTAGATGGAAGCAAAAGCTATGATCCTAATACTTCTGATAGTGATGATGTTAGTATTTATTTGAACTACGAGTGGAGCCAGACTGAGGGTCCAAAAGTTATATTAAACAATCCTAATACAGCAACTCCAGACTTTATCTCTCCACAGGTGCAAGACGAGACACGACTTTCATTCCAATTAATAGTGAGTACTGATTATGCCACAAGCGATCCAGATTATGTAACAGTATTTGTTATCCCTTCCGTTACGACTCAAACACCTGATAATTCAACTGGCGACGAGCAACCACAAACTGAACCAGAACCCGAACCAGAACCCGAACCAGAACCAGAACCTGAACCTGAAACACCTGATAATTCAACTGGCGACGAGCAACCACAAACTGAACCTGAACCTGAAACACCCAATCCTATTGAGCTTCAGACTATGATTGAAACTTGCAACGACTCTTATGAGGCTATTGATCAGGGAACATTAACAATAGCTACTGATCAAATTTTTACCCAGGTGTTTAAAATAACACCTGATCCCTACGGATTTGGGGATTCATTATACTTTGTGGATAATGATTTTTTTGATTGTCTAACTGATCCATCAATAATTTCACTAGATAGTTTGGACTTTGGTTGGTATCAAATAGAAGTATTTGATGAAAATAATCCCGATAATAACAAAGTCTTCAATATTTCCATCAACCAAGCACTGCCGTCTCCACTCATTTACTTGTTTGAGAAGGTTTTTGAGCCAAATTTGGTTTATGAACCTATTCCTTCTCAATACATAGTCTGGTTAAATGAGGATGTTACCACAGATGCAGTTGCTGTTTCTGAAGACTATTCTCAGAATGGTAGAATCTTACATGTTTTTGAAAATCCTCCAGGATTTACAATTAATATGTATGGAAGTGGATTATCTAATGAAAGGGAGTTGGTAAGCAAACTTGCAAACGATCCAAGAATATTTGCAATAAACCAAGATGTGTATGGTAAAATATCTTCTCTAAAATATAAGAATCAAACTATACCAAGTAGTCTAGAGAGAATCAACGCCAATGTATTGAATTTAACGGTATATGGCACTCCTTCCGAAAATAATCTAACCACCGAAATGAATCAAAATGTGAACTTTTCAAATGTTGATATCGCGATAATCGATACTGGAATAAGTCTCACTCATCCTGATTTAAATGTCTATAGGAACATTTCCTTTGTAGAGGGTGTTCCTAATGGTGATGATGATTTAGGTCATGGCACTCACATTGCGGGCATAGCTGCGGCGATGGATAATTCGTTTGGAGTCTTGGGGGTAGCACCGGGCGCAAAATTGTGGGCAATCAAAGTTTGCGATGTAAATGGGAATTGTCCACTTTCGTCTCAGATCAAAGCTATCCAGTATGTCAATCAACATGCAGATGAAATCGATATAGTAAATCTCAGTATCGAGAATCCTCCCTCTGACAAATTGGACAAGGCCGTTACAGAATCAATATCAAAAGGCGTAATCTACGTTGTTGCGGCTGGTAATAGTAATGCCAATATTTCATCAACGTCTCCTGCTAGAGTACCAGGCGTGATTACCGTGTCTGCAATATCTGATAGCGATGGTGAATGCGGAGGTCGAGGAAATAGCACCATTGGAGGTCCGGACGACTTTGCCGCTTCATTTAGCAACTACGGGAATAACATAGATTTTGCTGCTCCTGGTGTGGATATTTTCTCAACTTATTTGGGACAGAGTTATGCGTTTAACAGTGGTACTAGCATGGCAGCACCTATAGTTGCCGGTCAGGCCGCAGTTTACAAGAGCTTTTATCCTAATGCTACCTCAGAACAAGTAATTTCTGCACTGCTTGATTCTAGCATACCCTACACCGTTACTTGTGCTGGATCAAGCCATGGTCACTTTGAAGACGTTCAGAATTATCATCGAGAGCCATTAATTTATTCCATAGACATTCAGTCACAAGAGCCTATTGCAATTACTAATACACTACCATAGCCTTTTAATACATCATTACTTTATTTATTCAAAAACAGGATTCTACCAAATGTCGAAAAAAAGATGCTTAAAACTAATCAATTTAATTAAGTAGTATCAACGACTCAATTTCGCCTTAGATAAAGATGTAATAAATTAAATATCCTTATTGCAAAATGATTGTATGGAATGTGCAGTTTATGATACATATGTAACAAAAAAGGATGGAAGAATAATGCATTTTGATGTTATCGTGGAGGCAAGCACTCCTCATGAAAAGGCGATAGAATATGGAAAAAAATATCTGGAAAGCGTAGACCAAGGGGGCCAAAAAATGACTCAAGAGGAATGTCAATTCTGTCATATACAAGAGGCACCACCAGTTGTTGCTCAAGAAATAGAGAAATCTGGGTATTATATACAAAAAATGGAAGGCTGTCCCTAATCTACCTTTTTTTAGTTTATACAATTATTTAACTTTGGTTTTAATATTTGAATGATACTATTTTTAATTTGTAGGTTATAAGAACCGACATGTTTATCAAGTATTTAGATACCAGTGTTACAATTAAAAAGATCGATATTACTATTGATACTAATGTAAGTATACAAATGTCATACTTTAATATAGTACTTTAAGCGTTTTCTCTTTATATTCTAGTGCAGAAATGGTCTTATTCTTTACAAGTCCAATTGGCCTTGGACACATAACACGTGATATTGCGATATTAGAAAAAATGGTTAATATTCATAAAAAAAATATGAACCTCGAGTTAAAATTGATAACGGGTCTAAAAGCATATGATTTCGCAACAACATATGCCCAAGTCAATAGCGATAAATTAAATATCAAGGTTTTAAATCTATTTAACTCTCCAAGGTTTTCTGTCTCGAATGGAGTATTAAAACACAACTTTCTCTGGCTTCTTAGATATTTATTGTACTTTAGAAATTCAAAAACTCTGATAAGAAAATTACTAACAACAACTTCTCTTGATTCTCCTAAGACAAGATCAGGAACGATTATCTCTGACGAGGATTTTGCATCCATATCTGTAGCACAGGATCTGAGGAGATCCCGTATTCTCATAACTGACATTTTGTCTACCCATTTCGTTAACTCCAAATTATTATCACGAATGGAAACCTTTCTGAATAATTCCATGTGTAAACTCATATCGTCATCTAATTGCGTCATTGTTCCAGAATTAGGAGACAATAAGAATAACATTGTGTATGTTGGACCAATCGTAAGAGAAACTTTATTCACTAGAGAAGAATTAAGATGCAGACTTTTGCTTAGCAGAAAAACGATTTTGATTACTACAGGTGGGACTCATGCTGGACACTATTTGATTGAAAACGTGCTCAAGGTTCTTCGTTCTTTAAAGAGCAAATTTGATTTTGAATTGATCCTTTCATATCCTTACGAATTAAACGTTTCAGGGATTGAAGCAATTAATTTTAGAAGCATAGGCTTTGTGCAAAATATTCATGAATATATATTTGCAGTAGATTTGGTAATTTCTTTGGCAGGCAAATCCACTATCGACGAGTGCAATGTGTATGGAACGCCTGGTATTTTTATTCCTATCAAGAATCACTTTGAACAGGTAGAGAGAGCAAAGAGCTTGGGATTTTCCTTTGAGGACATTCATAGACTCCAGATAATACTAGAAGAATATCTCTCAAATATTGGTGTTAGAAAAAAATCTCAGGTTAAAAATGGAGTCTCTGAAGCTGCTCAAATAATATCTGAATATCTTAATGAATAATAAGCGGTTAGCACAATAGACCTTAGTATTGGAGCAACTAGTAATAGCAAAGTTCGGTGGTTCTGCGTTAGGAGTGGATGGTGTAAAAATTCCAGTAATTATTGAGAGAATTAAGGAATTGAAAAAAAAGTCCAAGATAATTTGTGTTTTTTCTGCTCCACTTACAAACTATGAAGGAAAAAACTTGTCAATGACCGATGTGGCAATTCGAATCTCTCGAAATTATGCGACTTCAAACCCTGTAGATGTTGATATCTTAAAGAACGTATATCTTGAAATTTCAAAAAAATATCTTTCTATAGAAAATCAAAAAAAATTTGAAAGCGAATTAGATCAATTCTACAAGACAGTTATTATCTCGCTAAAACAAGTTGCAGAAAATAGACGGTTTGTAGATGTAAGCCGTTCACGTATTCTTGCCTATAGTGGTGAGATTGTAATATCGAGCCTGATGAACTATATCTTGAGAACTAATAATATTAATTCCTCAAGTGTAAACATTGACGAGTGGCCTATTATAACAGATGATAACTTTGAAGCTGCAAATTTTATGTTAGACGAATCCAAAAAAAAACTAGGACACTTGGTGGACCTAATCAATAATAATGATGTTGTGTGTATTGGAGGATTTATCGGAAAAACTGTAGACGGGCTTGAAACTACTTACGAAAGGGGTGGATCAGATAGGTCAGCTGCAGACTTGGGAATATTGTTATCCTCGAATTTCAAAGTAAATCTTGATTTTGAGAAAGACAACTCTGTTTTGAGTGCTGATCCAAAAATAGTCTCCAAAAACCTTCACAATGTAAAGATTCTCTCATATAATGAGGCCAAACTCGCTGGGATGTTTGGAATGAAAATCTTGGATCCGATTGCCATAAAAGACATTGACGATCATGGACTTGATTTACTTATTTTAGTTACTAATATATCTAATCCAGAAAATTATACTCAAATTGTAAAAAAAGTATCAGAAGATGAGAATGAGATAGAACCTAAAATAAAGATTGTTACTGGCAAAAAGAATTGTGCCATTGTTAGAATGGAATCAATTGCTGCTTCGCATATTGCAGCTTTGTTTGAGAAACAGCGACAATACCATGATTTTGTTAAATTGTCTCCATACAAAAAAGATAATGTGGAGATAACAAGGTTTCTATTTTTGGATGGCGATTATGTAAGAAGACACGAAAAGATATTTCGCGCCTTTTATCCTAAAGTAGAAATGGTATATGGCAGAGGGGTAGTAACACTAATTGGCGATTCTATGTGGAAGATTCCAAAAATAGTTTCCGAAACTAGCAGCATTGTAAGTCAACAAGATATAAACATACTAAATATTGACGCACAGGAAGAGACTTCACGTATTTTGATTCTAGTAGAAGACCATAATGTAGAGGAAGTAATCCGATCAATACACTCAAAAGGCACGATAATCAACTAATAAAAGATTTTAGGGGTTCTCGATGCTGGAAAGTGATAAAATTTGGCTGGACGGTCAGTCAATAGACTATAATGATGCAAAAGTTCATGTTTTAACTCATGGATTGCATTATGGTACTGGAATTTTTGAAGGTATTCGTTCCTATGCAACCGAAAGTGGGCATGCTATATTTAGATTGGATGATCATATCAAACGATTATACAATAGCGGAAAGGCATACTTTATGCAATTTGATTTCACACCTGATGAAATAAAAAAAGCGACTATCAATGTTGTAAAAGCCAATAGACTAGGTGACTGCTATGTTAGAATAATCGCCTTTTATGGATATGGCAAGTTGGGAGTCAATCCATTACCTAATAAAGTTTCAATAGCAATTACAGCTTGGAAATGGACAGAACACATTAGAAAGGAAGACCTTGAGCAAGGAATTCATATGATGGTGTCATCATGGGAAAAGGTAGGATCCAAAAGCCTTCCAACCCATGCTAAAGGAGTAGCAAACTATGCAAATTCTGCACTTGCAAGAATGGAGGCATTAAAATCTGGCTTCGATGAAGCTATCCTGCTAAACTCTAATGGTCACGTGGTAGAAGCTAGTGCCGAAAATATATTTTTGGCAAAGAATGGTGTTTTGTATACCCCTCCAATTTCAAGCGGTGCTCTTGAAGGTATAACTAGAGATACTGTTATTGCTATTGCTCAAAAAAACAATATAAAAGTAATATTCGATAATATTTCAAGGGACGAACTTTATTACTTTGATGAGATATTTCTGACAGGAACAGCCTCTGAGATAGTTCCTGTCGGATATATCGATCATAGAAAAATTGGTCATGGTCATATGGGATATATGACGTCACTAATTAGAGAACAATTTGCCAAAATAGTAACTGGACGAGAAAAATCTTATCAAGATTGGTTAACATACCTCTGATTTTAAGACTTTTTTAAATTCTCAAAAGAACTTATTGTCCAATCGCAAACAGGATGGTTGTATTCAGAAATATGTTTTTTATAAATACACAAAAGAAATTCAACAACTAATTATTTTGTTAGATATTTTTTATTAATTGAAGTAATTTTAATCAAGTACCCATAAGGTATTTTCATACACATTGGATTTACTGGCCAACCAATAATGTACTTGTCTTAAGTAACCACTACTATATTTGTCAGATATAGTATTTTAGATGAATCAAAGATTTAAAGATACTTCTTTGGTACCTCAAACCTGATTGGTTTTATGCAATATTGCTTAATTTTGAATTATTTATTAACCCAGTGCCTCATAAATTTTTCTAAGCGAAATGTCATATCTATGATTTGTATTAAAATGTCCCCCTTTATACTGCTCGTATTCGTGTACAACACCCAAGCTCCTACACTTTTCGCTGACTACTCTTGTTCCGATTTGCAAATTAAATTCATCAGAAATACCACAATCAAAATATATTGAATCCATTTTTTTCAAGCTTTCTGTATATTTAGGGACTAAATTAACAGGATCATATTGTTTCCACCTGGACCATACATTGTCTCTAAAGTTCCCTGAGACACTATCAAATGGTAACTCTATTTTCAATCCTTTGTTTTCAGTATCGGGAGAGTAATGCGCTGCCATGGACAGTATGTTAAGCGTTATAAAATCATCCTTGGTTCGACTAAATTCATTGCTCCAAAACACATCTAACCAATGTTGTGGATCTTGATAATTTTTCAGCGTCTTAATAGCAACGGGAAAGTCAGGTAAGTAACAATATTCAAAACATGAATCAAACGAATGTGCTGCGATTGCCTTAAATAACTGGGGATAACGCATACCTAATGAAAGCGCACCATAACCTCCAGAAGACTTGCCCAAGACCGCTCGTTTTGAAACATTATAGTTGGAATCAATAAAAGGAATAATCTCATCTATCATGTAGTTCTCATAATTTCCAATGGCTTGCGAATTAATGTATTGACTTCCACCTAATCTATTAAAGCAATTTACAATAGTTAATATCATATCCCCGCATTTACCACTTTTGACTAGTCTGTCAAGCCTTTCGTATATTGAGATTGAAAACGGGTCGTGTTTAACCGCAGAATAGCCATCGTTACCAAAAGCAGGGAGGAAGAAAATGGTCGGATACCCTGCTGAATTGCTAGCCTTATAGTTTTCACTTGTATAAATTATGATATCTCTTCTTATGGGATCTCCTAGTGGATTTCCTTGTAACGCTTTGCTCTCAAAGGATCGGTACTCTAACTTTCCATTCAATTTTCTTATCCATAACCTGGATATCGCTCTTTGATCTTTTTCTTAATACTCTGTGACAATTTTTCTGAAACCATGTCTTCATATCTGCTCTTACCATTTAGGTTTCTGTTAGTATACAAGAATGGTCCATAGAGATACTCTGTACCTTGCGTTGGTACCGTAGGTTCGGTGGAATTCAAAAGGGAAGCTAGCTCTTGATTTAGATAATCGCTGTTCTTTCTTGCAATGGAATTGTGCTCTTCATACAGTCTCTTAAGAATGTTCACAAAAACCGGAGGATCTATTTTTCTGTATCCAAAAGGAATCAAAGTTTCATTGAATTCTCTTTCTACTATCCTCTTATCTAGGTCTAGCCTTGTACCTGTAATAATTGGTGATGGTTTATAAATAGAATCTATCTTTAGTTTCCAAGAATCTTCCGGACTGAATATGGTCGCATCATAAAATCCGTCCTTTATTGGGTTTGTGGAGATTATAAAATTCCAGTTTTTGGGATTTGCTGAATACTTTTTAAATATTTGTTTGGCAAGAGACTTTTCCTCCAGAATTTCCATGTTTCTAAATTATCTTTCATTTAATAATAGGATTACGTTTTACACAGTTTTCACTCTGACTATATAGATCAAACGTTGATTACATCATCCAGTGTCGAAAAAGGTGGAGACTTGCCGGTAATGGTATACAATGTTGAGTTCCCTTTCCTACCTTGTTCAGTTATAAATTCCAGTTTCTTAAATATGGCCAAAGCAATTTTTCCTCTTTGACGATTATTTCCACAAGCTTTCCTTTCTTTATCTTGCAAATCCTGCAAGATGAAATTCCTGTTTCTTTTGGGATCTGTACCTGTTGATAGATCTACGCATGCACGCCAAAGAATCGAAATTACTGAATGATTGTGTCTAAGTGATCCCAAATATAATATCTTTGAGTGCTTTTGGGTTAGAATTTGTGCTGCAAACTCTAGGTCATCTGTTTTTCTCCTATAAATATTGTAAATACTTTTCTTCTTCCTTGGGTTTTCTTCTAAATTGAACCAAAACGAATATCCTTCTGGTTCTGAATAAAAGCGGTGTATGTCATCAGAACCCCCTTCTCCCCTTTGATCCGATCTCCATCCTGTCTTTTGAATTTCTCTGCTTAATTTCCAGTTTCGATTGTCATTTAGTATCTTTTTTGCCTCTATTAACTTGTCATAGTTTACAATGTATTTTTTTCGTCTGTTCGTCTCTAGCTTAAGAAGTATTCCATTATCGACAAGACTATTTAGTGCGATTTCAAAGTTTTCATCATAATTGTTCCCACACAATTTTTTCAACTGATCATCAAAAAGAACATTGTGAACACCTTCTCCAATCAAATTATATATTATCCAGCGTTTCCAATTAGGGATAGGTGTCATGTGAAAATTTTCTCCTGTTAAAATCATTCTCTTGTTCAAACATTTAATTTTTCCTATCAAGAGGACTATTGAAGGTTTTTTGAACTGGTAAATCTGTAATCTATAATAAAGAATGAAATAAAATGGTTATACGTGATCAAGGCTGGGCATGTTGATTTTCTATATTTTAGATCGTGGTGAATAATAGACTCTACAAGGTTATGCTTTGAACGATATGGAAATTTCACTTGGCTTTGCAACCCAAATTAATTGCCGAGGGATCTTGTTAGTCTATTTCCTTTAGCTTTTTTAACTGTATGAGTGTCTCAAAATAATGGAAATTACGTTCTTACAACAACTACCCAAGGTTCGCTTATTATATCACTTTATGTTGCTAAGCTAAATGAGATGAACAAGACGACGGCGATAATAATAATGATGATGAGGCCAACAAGATATAATCTTGAAAGTCAGTTTTTTGGTCATGTTCCGATATATCGAAAAATCTGGGAATTCAAAATGAACTGCGGTCGCTAGAAGATTTTTTGATTCATACTTCTTTGCTAATTTTTGTGTTTATTTTTCTAGTAAATCGATTAGGTTTAAATTAATAGCACTATTAGTGGAAATCCAATTATAACTAAATTGGCAATTTAGGTTATAATACAAAATGAGTCATTACCTGATCTTTGCTCTAAGCGGTATAATATTGATGTTAATAAATATACCAGGACATG
This sequence comes from Candidatus Nitrosocosmicus franklandus, assembly GCF_900696045.1. Taxonomy (GTDB): domain Archaea; phylum Thermoproteota; class Nitrososphaeria; order Nitrososphaerales; family Nitrososphaeraceae; genus Nitrosocosmicus; species Nitrosocosmicus franklandus_A. Next base: position 694,877 of record NZ_LR216287.1, on the reverse strand, counting down.
ACTCCAATTATATTTTTCCATACGTCCAATCACAATCCATATTTGAAAATCTTCCTTCAAATCAATATTACGTAAATCAAACAAACGCATACAAATGTGACTTTTTGAATTTATGCAACCTACAAAATCTAGCGAATCTCAATGGACTATCAGATTCGTATAGTAAGGGTATAGTTGATATTTCATATCTAAAGATAGATGTAAATCTACCCTTTCCATAATTTTTAGGTTTTAGATTAAGCAGAGTATACGCGCTTACAAGTCCTTGATGACATTTTGATTGATTGTCTTTAAAATAATTATTAACCTCTCTAACTTTTTTATTGTTTGAGGATGAAGATGGTGTTCTATGCCTTCAGCATCTTGGTGAGCTATTTTATCCTCGACTCCTATCATCTTCAGAAATTCTGCGAATAAACTGTGCTTTTGCTGTATGTTTTTCGCAATATTAATTCCGTCCGCAGTTAGCTGCAATCCTCTATACTTTTCATAAATCAAATAACGATTTTCACTTAACTTTTTAACCATTTTGGTTACACTAGGAGAACTTACGTTAAGGTAGTCAGATATATCCGCTGTAGTTGCGTAGCCCTTTTGCTGGATTAATTCATAGATTACCTCCAAATAGTCTTCCATTCTGTCAGTTCTAATTTCGTCTCCTTTCTTTTCGTTATGAGCATTACGAATAAAGTCTAGACGATTTTCAAAATAGTTTTTTTTCCTTTTGCACTTGTAATCTTCTACATCTAAGGGCAAACAATGTCAATTTATGACCGTTAATAAATAATCCTTTGTTTATAATTACTTACTAATACTATAACAATTTGCCTTAGTTTCGAAAACCAATTTGTCATTAATGTTAAATAGTTGTATTCTAGTATTATTTTTGGTATTAAAAAGAAAAAAATCAATAAAAAAAGGAAACTACATGCGTTAAATGAATTTACCGAGTCAGATGTAGAATATTTTATCGATAAAATCAAAGATGTGAAACCATTTCCCAAACTGAGAGATCTTAAACGCCTATTGAGTCCTGCTCTATCTCTTGACAAGATTAATGCCATTTTGAGATACTTGGAGAGATCAAAAGGAATCATCATAGATCTGGATGGCAATATCATATGGATTAAGGAGAAAAATTTGAAACACGAGTCCGAATTATCTGATACTGCAAATTTTTCAGAGGAATTTGTCGAAAGGTTTGGGAGATTTTAAAAACACAACAGTTATTTGTAAATATTTAAATCACGTATAGTCATAATTTAATATAAACATGGTAGATTTTTTTAAATCTAAACGAAATAGGAGGATTACTCCAGATGGAGAACCATTGGAAGATGTCGGTGGTGGAGGTGGATTTGGTTTTTCTAGTCCGTTAAAAATCGCTATACCTGCAATAATTGCTATTATAATAATTTTTGTTGTCTTGACCTCAAGTTTAAAGATCGTGGAGGCCGGTAACAGGGGCGTATTGCTCAAATTTGGAGCAGTAGATACCTCTGTATCCTTAAGCGAGGGGTTACATTTTGTATTACCTTTTAGAGACTCGATCGTACCTGTAGAGGTTAGAACCCAAAAAATAGTGGAGAGTACTACGTCTGCCTCAAAAGACCTTCAGAATGTCGCGACTGAGGTAGCGTTAAATTATCGTCTAAATCCTGATACTGTACCAATATTATACAAAGAAATTGGTCTTGATTATTCTAACAGGGTGATAGTTCCTACGATTCAGGAATCCGTAAAACAGGTGACCGCTAGATATAATGCCGAAGAATTGATTACTAAAAGGGATCAGGTAAAATCTGAAATTCAAGAACAAATCGAGGCTAGGTTGACACCTTACAATATCTTGACAGATACTATTTCTATAACTGACTTTCAGTTTTCAGATCAGTTCGTTCAGGCAGTAGAAGCTAAGGTTCAAGCCGAACAACGGGCACTCCAAGCACAGAATGAACTGAGAAGGATTCAGATAGAGGCACAACAAACAGAAGCACGAGCGTTGGGAGAACAAAAGGCCAATATTGCTTCAGCAGAAGGTCAGAGACAGGCTAACATACTCAGGGCTCAGGGTGAATCAGAAGCAGTCAAAATTATTGATGCTCAGCTCAGAAATAGTACTGAATATCTTAAATGGCTACATGCACAAAAGTGGGATGGAAAGCTACCACTTGTTACCGGCGGCGGTGGCGGCGGCGGTGCTGGTGGAGCCAATAATTTAGGGGCAATTCCTTTCGTTGAAATTCCGTTAGGTGTTGAATCAAATTCACAATCAGCTAATTCTGCTTCTGCTACTTCTAATAGCTCTACAAACTCTTCGAGCCAATCCTCTACGCCTTCCACTACCTCGCCTACACCCTAACAAACACAATAGATAAGAACAACATTCTCATCCCTATTTTTATTAAAGGAAAGTCGTGTAGAAACACTTTTTCTGTGATGCCTAATCACAGGATTGAAATCCATATTCTTTTGATTTCATGACTTGATGATGATGTCGTAAAATACACAAATGAAAACGCTTATAATCCTAGAACATGTTATGGATAAAGGTAATATTGTACTTCAAAGAAGGCCTTACCTTTGATGATGTTCTCTTGGTTCCTAAAAAATCCCCTATCGTGTCACGTGCTCAAACTAAGTTAAAAACCCGATTATCTTCAAATGTAAATTTGAACATCCCTATTATAAGCGCGAATATGGATTCGGTAACCGAATCTCGAATGGCTATTGCACTAGCGAGGGAAGGCGGGATAGGAATTATTCATAGGTTTATGACCATAAACGAACAAGTGGAACAAGTCCTTAAAGTTAAGAGAAGCGAGTCTGTAGTTATTGAACAACCTCATACTATAAGTCCTGATAGTAATATACGCGAAGCCAATTCTTTAATGTTGGAAAATGGTATCTCAGGACTCCTTGTGAGAGATAAGGAAAACAAGCTATGTGGTATCCTTACACGACGAGATACAGTCTTTGAACGCAATCTAGATACTCTAGTCTCAGATTTAATGACTAGAGATGTGATTTCTGCAAAAGTAGGTACAACAATAGAGCAGGCGAAAGAAATTCTTCATAAAAACAAGATCGAAAAACTGCCTGTTGTAAATGAAAAAGGCGAAATCCATGGATTGATTACAGGAAAGGATATCCTGAAAATGGAGGAATTTCCTAATGCTTCTAAGGATAAAAAGGGTCGATTACTTGTAGGAGCAGCGGTTGGAGTAAAAGGAGATTATCTTGAACGAACTGAGGCTCTGCTAAATAATGGAGCAGATGTAATTGTTGTAGATATTGCACATGGCCATAGTGACAATGCCATCAACACTGTTAAGATGATAAAAAAGGTATTTCCAACATGTGAACTCATAGCTGGAAATGTAGCTACATGTAAGGGAACAGAAGATCTAATTAAAGCGGGAGTAGATGCAGTCAAAGTGGGTGTAGGTTCTGGTTCGATATGTATTACAAGAGTTGTTACCGGTTCTGGAGTTCCTCAACTTACTGCGATAATAGATAGCGTTAAGATAGCAAGAAAGTATGATATCCCAGTTATCTCTGATGGAGGAACGCGTACGTCTGGCGATATAACTAAAGCTTTAGCTGCTGGGTCATCTACAGTTATGATAGGTAGTCTCTTTGGAGGCACTGATGAAAGCCCTGGCAAGACCCTTGTGAAGAACGGTAAAAAGTACAAAATGTATAGAGGAATGGCATCTTTCTATGCTGCACTAGGAAGAAGATATCGCGAAAACCCTGAATCTAGTCCGGCCGATGATGATTTAGATGATTATGTTGCAGAGGGAGTCGAGGCTATGGTACCATATAAAGGCAGCGTGATTGAGATAATAAGGCAGTTAGTAGGAGGGGTAAGATCTGGTTTGAGTTACTGTGGTGCTAACACCATACCCGAAATGCAAGAAAATGCTGAATTCATTAAGATTACACTCGCAGGGTATAAAGAAAGCCATCCTCACGATGTGGATGTGATATAGAATATTTTTGTTATATGTTACAACCCCTACAAGTAATATATTCTTGAACAGATTTCTTAGGACAGCATGAAAGTTGATAGCTCAAAATAGAGGCCGGGCGAATTCTATGTATTTCTTTGGATGACATCGTTGCTACTGCATGTCATGTCTTTTGTGGATAAAACCACCATATGCAAGGCTCCTAAAAGATTTCTATTCTGAGGAATGGTAAGGTAAAAGAAATTATTATCGGCGTGTTGTATTTTTTGTTTAGATGATCTACTTCTCTTTGCCAATTTTATTTTCATTTCATGCGGTATTGTTTAAAAGACTAGATAATAAAACGATTCCACTAAATTCCAAGAAAATATTGCTAGTTGAAAATAATGATGGTTAAATCAAGAACATTTAGTTAACAAAAAGTACGCTATGTTGTCATTAAAAGTGGAATCTACAAAACGATAAAGAATAAAGTTTTTTGCTACTGCCTATCTTCTATCAATAGTATCCATTATTTCTGCTCCGGTACCTATGATAGTCACAGGCAAACCAGTTTCAGATTCGATATTCGATATAAAGCTCTTTGCTTCGTCTGGTAAGCTTGAAAATTCTCTCTTCCCCTTTGCCTTGGGATAGAGTACATCCAGTTTTGTCAGTGCTATTTGAGTAGCACTATTGATTTGAATAGCTTTCTTTGCAAGATCAAAATCAAATGGAGCTGCTCTTCTTTGTCTACCTGTAACACTTCCAAATTCCAACCAATTTTTCTCACGTGCTTGTTCTAAAGTAATCTCACAATTCAGTGGACCTTCACCTACCCTAGTAACATATGATTTGAATACTACAAGGACATCGTCTACCTTCTTCGGACCCACTCCAACATCCGAACATATAGCTGAAGCAGTAACGTCCTTTGAAGTTACAAAAGGATAGGTTCCATGAAAAAGTGACAAAAAGGTTCCTTGGGTTCCCTCGATTAAGACCTTTTCGTTATTATCGATAGAACGGTTAATCGAATTACTCACGTCTTCCAGATACAATGCTATTTCGGGTATATCCTTTGCAAGTTTAATATTTCGCAGGGCTCTATCTGCATTGGCAGGGCCCGTTCCACTTCCTGTGGTGCCTATTGTCTTTTTGAGATGATCATTGTTCTTGTCTCTGTCCTGATGAGATTTTTCGATTATTCCACATTGAAAATCAACAAAAGTACGGTCAGTCGAATTAAAAGTTTGGATTTCATTTTGTAGAATTGTAGGCTCTACTAGGACTCCTGCTCCTATCAAGAGTCTTGTATTGCTATTAAGTACTGCACTAGGGAGCATTCTGACTTTATATTCTTTTCCCTGATGTATGAATGTGTGACCTGCATTGGGGCCGGCTCCTCCCCTAGCTGCAAGATCTAAATTATCTTTTACTGAAAGGTAAGCTACTATCTTCCCCTTCCCCTCATCACCATAAAACCCACCGACAGTTACTACGCAAGGCATATATCAGTTAAAGAACCGTTAATGATTATTTATTCTTAATAGTTCAATATATGTAAGAAAGGATGAAATATTGAAGATATATCCAATTTTGTCGTGGCAAAAGAAATTCAAACCTCTACCTTTGTGGAGAATATTTTGAATATATTGTCTAATTTACCTACTGGATTACGCAATCAAATAGTCAAAAATAGATTAAATGAATTCTTGTTGTTTGACTGTGACGAAAAAAAAACTATAATTAAAGATATCTTGGCTAACTATGGTAAAATAAATAATCAATCTTTGCTAAAACTAGTTGAGTCATGGTTCGATTCATTATCTGAACTGAGATCCGACCAAATTAACTCAATATTTTACCAATACCTTTTAGAAATTTCTTTAAACCCTGACTTGGTGAAAAATTTCAATCAAGACTTTCTAAACTCACTATCTAAGATCTTGATTTCCTTTCCAAAAACGAAGAAAATTAGACTCCTTCATTGTTTCTTCGAAGTAGTCTTTAATGTGCCTAACCCACACCTTTTCATAAATGTTATACCTCCAATAATAATAGAGGAAGGTACTAAAACTTACTAACCCTTCTATTATTTGTTCTCGGGGTTCTTTTCAATTTCTCCTATGGTTTTCTCAAAAAATCCTTTCTCGTACTTTTTAAGTGCTTTCCTGTGTTCTGGGAGAGACATGTCTAGTCTCATTTCATTCATAACCATTACTGCATATGTAGTCCACTCTTTCCAACACTCTGGACAAGATGGATATTTCTGAGAAGAGGGATCTTCTACTGTACTTTCATCAAATTCTTTAGTACATCTCAGACATGTTTTTGACATTGCTAAATTAACTTGACGCATCCTATGCTTATTATATTTTGTCTTTGGATTCTAAAAATATGCTCTGCGCGCTTTTATTAACAATATCGATTTTTTCCATCAATTTTAATTCGGTGAGTATCTTCAGTTAACCCTGCTCAAACTCAAGAGCTCTTCACGTCCTTTGCTAAGCTCATCAAATACGTTCGCTATTAGATCGAGTAATTTTGGATCTCTTGATAGTTTCTTTTTCATGGACATCTCCATATCAAAAATTGCTAATACGGCCTTGTCATTTGGGTTATCAATAGTTGATGATATTAAATTCGATTCCTTATATTGTATTGCTATTTTAAATCCTAAATATAATGCTATCAAGTTCAAGTTATGTTCTATATCTTTTTGAATCTCAATTGTAAATGGCATAGTAGTTGAATGACGATATCCAAGCAAATAGCTTGCAATATCATAAAGATATTCACTGATTAATACGAAAAATTTGGCTGAAGATGATCTAATAGTCTTTAGCTCAAAATACTTGTACAACGAGTTACTTAGAACTATTTCATTATGGTATTTTACTAGAAGACTTGGTGAGTAAATGAATTTGCCATTAAAAATATGAAGCAAACCTTTATTTGTTAACTTGTAGTTTTTGCCGGGCTGATTTTGCTTGTTATCGGTATCTTGACTCGGCGAGCCCGGCGGTACTTCTAATTCAATTAAACCTTTGTCTAGCAAACCGGTAAAATCATATGAAGCCTTTGATTCTTCAATCTGAAGTTTATTTTTTTTAAAAATATTAAAGAATTTCCTTATTTTTTCATACTTGAAGGTTGATTTCTTTTCTTCGTTATTCAAAATACTGTATATTATTCTTTTTTCTTCTTCTGTAATCGTGGTACTTTTCATTTCCCAAACTAAGGAGATAAGGTCATTCACTTCAAGTCTTTGTGAATACTTGTAACCATTGAATAAAAATATTTTAACACATATTATTCTAGATTTTTCTAAAGAAAAAATCTTATGGTATTTATTAGAGTGAAAATTATTCTTATACGATTAGCATGGTAAGTAAAACAATTTATCTTACAGCGAGTCTACTTGCGATTTTTGGTGTAATAGCCATTGGAGCTAGCGCAGAGAATAGTGTTTTTGCTCAAGGTGATAAGGTGCAAGCATCCATAGTTCCAGGAGCCTCTACCCTTACTGATACAGCCGTTGATCCAAACCCTATTCAGGTAAAAGTTGGTCAAACAGTCGTATGGACAAATGATGATACAGCATTTCATACAGTAACTTCTGGAAAATTTGGCGCTGCTGACGCAGGTCAACTATTTGATTCAGGTTTGGCTGGACCTACTGCTCTTACAGGCCAAGGCAAGACTTTTGAACATACATTTGATGCTGCAGGCGAAATCGATTATCACTGTACATTGCATCCTGCAATGGTGGGCAAGATAATCGTAACATAATCTCTTATTTTTTTCCTTTAAAAATTCTGTAAGAATTAAAGACTCAAACTTAGAGTTATTCTATTTGAGATATTTTAGTCACGTCTTATTCTGGCAATACAAATAAGCCTATTTTTTATCTTCGAGTGACTGGAATGTTAATTTGCCGAGACTTTGGGCGTAGACAAGGTTGCTAAATTTGTAAATCATGGTATCAAAGATCTCCTCCACTTGAGTACATTTTCACATACTCCGAATTTAGATTCTACATGCTAGAAATGGTATTTATTACTGTTTAATCAAACTATTGTGTAAGATATGGTAAGTAAAACAATTTATCTTACAGCGAGTCTACTTGCGATTTTTGGTGTAATAGCCATTGGAGCTAGCGCAGAGAATAGTGTTTTTGCTCAAGGTGATAAGGTGCAAGCATCCATAGTTCCAGGAGCCTCTACCCTTACTGATACCGCTTATAGTCCAAATCCAATTGAAATCACAGTCGGTCAAACAGTCGTATGGACAAATGATGATACAGCATTTCATACAGTAACTTCTGGAAGTATAGGTGCACCAGACGCAGGTCAACTATTTGATTCAGGTTTGGCTGGACCTACTGCTCTTACAGGCCAAGGCAAGACTTTTGAACATACATTTGATGCTGCAGGAGAGTATCCATACTTTTGTACATTACATCCAGCAATGGTCGGAACAGTCATAGTTTCCTAACCACTGAATTTCCATTCTAGGTTATTGATAAGAAATCCCAATTTCTTAGTGCATATACTACGTGAACTGAGTTCATCACCTGCAGGGGTAGAGATAAACAAGGATACAGATCCTGAAATCCATAATCTTTTTTTATCTAAAGGGGTAATCGTTAAGAATAATTTTGTTGAAAACACTTCTTCGAATAAAATTTCTTTGGGAATTGCCGCATTGAGTTGCGGTGCTGATGTGTTTGAAATTTGCAAGATACTAAGTTGGAAAGATTTTGAAATACTTTCCTCTGAAATTTTGAAATTCCATGATTATGTCGTATATTTTAATTATAGAATAAGGAATCCTACTAGACAGATAGACATTATAGCAATAAAATCAAAGATTGCGTTAGTAATTGATTGTAAACATTGGAAGAATACATCCTTTTCCTCGCTCCAGGAAGTTGTCATAAAACAGAAGGACCGTAGCGTAAGACTTGGAGAGAGGAAAGAAATTCTTGGAGTACAAAGTCTATATCCTATTATAGTCACGTTTCTTAAATCTGAGTTTCAAAACATTCAAGGAGTTCCAATCGTTCCAATTCAAAATTTTAATTCTTTCTTGTTAGATTTTGACACTTATAATCACGAGTTCTTTGTAATCTGAATTACATATTTCTCCTAGTTTGAGTATAGACAAGTAAGCACATTATTGGCATTTCGTAATACTTTCCTACTGTTTTCAAACGAAAGTTTCATTAGAGCATGTTCAAAGGAAAACCACCCAAAGTCATTATGCTCAAAAGACAATACTACTTGCCTTGATTTAGTCTCTGCCAAATAGTAGATTACTGCCTTGTTAACTAATTTTGATTTCTTTCGATACTTGTATTCAATTTGCTGACGGAATCCTTCTATAATTTGAATATCTTTTATTCCGGTTTCTTCAGATACTTCTCGAAAAACAGTCTCAAGCTCAGTTTCTCCTGCTTCGATATTTCCTTTTGGAAAGTCCCAGTGACCATAACTGTAATTAAGTATCAAGTATTTTATCTCTGGGCCCTCTTCCTTTAGATACAAGACAGCGCCGGCAGAAATTTCATCATACATTGCCATGAATAAAATTAACGATTATAAAAATATGTTCTTGAATAAAGGGATCAGCTTGTTCAGGTATGTATATATCAAATCAACACCTTTAGTCACTTACTTCTTTTGTTTCTACGAATTCCTCTGCATCTGGTGAATATTTGTGTATCTCTTCCCATTCATCCAGATTCATCCAATAACCGCAATAAATTTGATTAGTACGCTTGTCAATTTCGCCGTGCTGAGGCATAATCCCATAATAATTTAATGACTTTATAAATCTAAATTTATTTTCCGTACCTTCTTGCCCTTTTCTGAAATGTTCTAATTGCCCGCATCAGATCGATTTTTCTAAATTCAGGCCAAAATATGTCTACAAATACAAGCTCGCTGTAAGCGCTTTGCCATAACAAGAAACCACTTAATCGCTTCTCTCCAGATGTCCTTAGTATTAGATCAGGCTCTGCCTGAGGTAAGTGTGATGTGTACAAATTGGCTTCAATTACTTTCTCATCGATATCTTCAACTTTGATTTTTTCCTCCTTAACACTGGTAGCGATTTTTCTAATAGCATCGATCAATTCTCTTTGTCCTCCATAAGCGATTGCAATGTTTAGGTACATATTATCATACTTTTCTGTCCTGTCTTCCAATTTCCTTAGTATTTTCTGCAAATTTTCAGGTATCTTATTGAATTCTCCTATCGATTTTATGCGTATCCGTTTTTTATGTATACGATTGTCGTTATACAAGCTCTCTAATTTCTCTTCCAGCAATGAATAGATATTTTCCAACTCATTGGGATCGCGACCAAGATTTTCATTAGATAACACATAGACGGTTGTGATCTTTATACCCAAGTCATAAATCCAATTCAGCATCTCCTCAGCGATATCTGCACCCATCTGATGACCAATAACTTTATCCATGTCTTTGATTCTTGACCAGCGTCTGTTTCCATCCAGTATAATTCCAATATGCTGTGGGAAAGGAAATTGGGTGATTTCCTTCATTAGGTGTTTTTCATATATGCTATATATCAAATTCTGCCTTGAAGCTGCGTACAGGAATTTTAGAAGTTTGTCCGTTAAAGGCATTGGGGGAATAACTTATAGCCTCTTCAATGTTTTAATATATCTTACTGGTCATCATGTTTTAATGCCTCTCCTCCCTTTCTGTTTCTAAAGTATTGGAATAGAAAGGTCGCTGCTATCAAGGTTATTGCTAAACCTATCAATAACGATGAGATTAAATTAAAAGGGTTGCCACGCTCTGTGATCAATGAAGTTAACTGTAGCATAGGGATGTAAAATAATCCTAATACTACCAGTCTCAAAATATCGTATATTATCTTTATACTACCCTTAAACCAATTGCTTAATAATACTCCTGCAAAGATCGTGGCAATTCCAATCCAGAGCAATGTAATAGTACCGTTGGCAAAATTGCTTAAAACAATCTTGTTTGTTATTAAAGAAGTTATTTCTTTGTTTGATTCGATGATTTCTGGAGGAATATGGGAGATTCCATTTAGAATTGATGCAATTATGATCATAGTTCCTGCAAAGTACGAAAATACCCTTATGAATGCGGAAGGGCTTGGCTTTGACAACGTTGAAAGAGATTTATCGATATCAAATGCTCTCAATATGAATGCTGCCCCTAGAATACTAATGCCTAGCGCAAATGCTTCTCTAGAAAAACCAAATATAATTGATAATCCACTTGTAACCAACAGCGCTCCAGGTAGGCCTAAAAAAAATTTTGAATATCTGGGGTCATAAAAAAGAATCTTTATGTATCGTGCTAGTACAGCGTAGGAATATTCTACACTCCGACTTTGCCGTACGATGATTCTTTGAATTGATATGATTGGAACTCTTCCTTGAATTAGTGGAATGGCCGTTTCATCATCTTCTCCGTCTGATATCACTACTGCTCCATCTGCTGCATATGCTTCTAAGACTTTGTCAATTTCCTGTGCAATTTTTATATCTCCTTCAATACCTCGATTATACTTACCTGCAACTAAAGCTATCTCGACATCGTATCCCTTCATTTTAAATTCGTCATAAGACTTTACTGCTCCAAAGATCGCATTACAATCCGAATCTTCTGGATCTTCTATCGCCAGGCGTGTCCCTGCGTTTATGCAAGCTTCTTTTCCTATGATGGGGGTTTCTATTCCACCTTTGATGCCTATATCATCATCACGATCTATACAGATAACGATGACTTTTGTAAAATTTTGAAATCGACCCAAATTGTCGTAATTTTTATTCTTTCGTAAATCGACTTTGTTGTCAAGCTGACTCCAATTAGGCATTAGTGTTTCAATAAATATGAAGTTCTCCTATTTAATTAAGTTGCTTAATTTACAAATTCTCCCAATAAATTCATCTTCTCTGTTTTATTCTTTTTTATAGTAATAGTCTTTGATGTTCTCTCAACATACATCTATTATAGACAACTTCCATACCATTTCTCTCTGCAATTTCCTTTGCTTCTGAGTTATAAATGCCCAACTGCATCCAAAAAACTTTAATTCCTTTTTTCTTGACCGCGTCTTTAGCAATTGGGGGAATATCTTCTGATTTTCTAAAAATGTCTACAATGTCTACAGGATCAGGGATTTCAGACACTTTAGGATATGATTTTAATCCTAATACACTATCATATACTGGATTGACAGGAATAACTTTGTATCCTTTTTCGATTAAGTATTTTGGAACATAATTGGCAGGCTTGCCTTCTGTGGGAGACATTCCTACTACAGCTATGTTCTTTAATTTGTAAATTTCTTTGAGTCGATTATCTGGTGTATTATCCATTTCTTCCATAACCTGAATTAATCTTACTCTATCTTGTAGTTAATACTTTCTTAAAATATTGGTAGTTATGAAGAAAGGTAACTAGAAAGAGAAAATATATACTACTTTCTTGCTTTCAACATAGCCTCTTGAGATTTAGTTATTGGTATCGTCATTACCAAATTATTGCAAAATATTTAGATCTGCGAATAGACAAAGATTTTCTGAGTAGTATTTATCTCTCACAACATTTGGGTAATATTAACACGAATCTACACTATTTTAGTAAGATTTGTCAAAGCAAAGTTATGGCAATAGGTGCTGGTCCAAGTATTGAAGATAAACAAATTCAACAATTTATTCTCGATGTTTATCAAAAGTTTAGTCCCAAAAATAACCAATCAAAAGAAACAAATCTAGTAGTCATGGTCGCAGATGGTGCTTCGGAATTGATTTTGGACTTGGAAATTATACCTGATTTTGTTATCACTGATCTAGATGGCAATTTTGAATCTCTGCTAAAAGCTAGCAAGAAGGGTTCAGTTATGGTTATTCATGCTCATGGTGATAATATTGAAAAAATTAATTCTTCCATCTCAGATTTTGACAAGATTGTGGGGACAACTCAAAACTTTCCTCTTACTAATGTCTTTAATTTTGGCGGTTTTACAGATGGTGATAGGTGTGTTTTTCTTGCAGATCATTTTCTGGCAAAGGAAATAATACTTATTGGAATGGATTTTGATTCTAGAATAGGACATTTTTCAAAAAGGAAAATAATGAATTACGATTTTAAAAGGAAAAAATTAGATGTTGCAAAGAATTTGATCAAATTATTAACAAGGTGGACTAATTCCGAAATGACTCAAATCTCTAGTTCTAATTATCCTTCACCTATTTATGGGGTCGATAGAAATATCATTTTGTGAAGACGAAAAACCTTCTCGCATTTATAGGAATTGCACTGGCACTCATCGGAGGATATTTGTGGATGATAAATTACTTGTCCATAGCTCTAATATTATGGGGGGTAACGTTTCTCATCGTATTAAGAATGAAGAAAATGAACAAAAACAGACTCGATAAAAGAAATAGGTTAAGAGATAGAAATTAGATTCTCTCATACCTATCCTGCCGAATTCCAATACATATCAAGATCGATTCATGTTGTGGTGGCTAAGCTTGTGGTGGCTAAGCTTGTGGTAGTGATATTAATGGTAGTGATTTAGAATTGAATTTTATTTGAAAATTGGAGCTTCGTATTTTTTACATCCTATCAAAATTTAGCCTATTGCGGTTCAATGGTAGCAGGAGGTTTACTAGAAATTGCGTAAGTAACCCATGCAACTTTTTCAATCTCGTTGGTTATCTTTGAACTAATCTTCTCCAATGTCTTATTAGGAAGCCGTACCCAGTCTGCAGTCATCGCATCAACTGACTCCATGACTCTTACAGTTACGATGCGACCTTCTAATCTCTCATCTCCTAAAATTCCTACGGCTCTGTCGTCACCTATTATCGCAAATGCCTGCCAAACCTTGTCATAAAGTTTATCTTCAACTAAAATATCTTCAACTATTTTGCTTGCCTTTCTAACTATGTTTATTTTTTCATTAGTGACCTCGCCTATTATTCTGACAGCTAAACCTGGTCCTGGAAATGGGTGTCTGTTTAATATGTCTTCGGGTATTTGGAGAATTCTGGCTACCTTTCTTACCTCATCCTTGTACAAAAACCTTAAAGGTTCTAGGACTTTAAGGTTGAGCCATTCCGGTAGTCCTCCCACATTATGATGCGTTTTTATTACAGTAGCTGGTCCTCCAGATACTCCGCTTTCAATTACATCGGGATAGAGAGTTCCTTGTGCCAGCCATTGAAATGGTCCTTTTTTTTCAGCAAATTCAGTAAAAATCATAGCAAACTCCTCTCCAATTCTCTTTCTTTTCTCTTCGGGGTCAATAACCTTCTCTAACTTCTTTAGAAATCTTTCTCTAGCATCGATTATTTGTATTGGAATTCTTAATTTCTCATTGAATATTTTCATAACTGTTTCTCTTTCGTTTTCACGTAACAGACCGTTATCGACAAATACACATGTAAGATTATCCTTTATGGCTTTATGAATAAGAACCGCGCAAGTTGTTGAGTCAACTCCACCACTAACTGCACAAAGGACTCTTTCGTTTCTCGTCTTTTCTGCTATTTCTCTAACAATTGTATCAACAAAGTTTGTCATACTCCATTCTGGGTTTGCTTTGCTGATGTTTCTTGCAAAATTATTCAATACTGTGTTACCATTCTCTGTATGCACTACCTCGGGATGAAATTGTAATCCAAAGACTTTTTTCTCGTCATTTCCAATCGCAGCTGAGAATGAACTATCTGTCTTACCTAAGATTTTGAAACCTTTCGGAAGGATTTCAGCGGCATCACTATGACTCATCCAACATTTCAGAGTATCTGATTCAATGTTTTTAAATAGATTCGTCTTATCTGAAATTTCGAGTAGTGCACTGCCATACTCTCTCTTGTCTACTTTTCTTATTTTTCCATCAAAATGATCTATTATTAATTGATGTCCATAACATATTCCTAATATGGGAATCCCTGTTTCGAAAATTTTGTTATCTGGTTTTGGAGAACCCTTTTCGTAAACACTAGCAGGACCACCCGAAAAGATTATTCCTTTTGGATTTAACTCCAAAAGTTTATCTAATGGAATGTTATATGGTACTAATTCACAGTAGATGTTTGAATCTCTTATCCTTCGACATATTAAATGGCTATATTGTGAACCAAAATCTAGAACTATTATCTTGTCCGTTATCTTTCACCTTTTTCCAGCATTCTGGTTATTACCCATGCTGCCGTATTAAAAATCTCATTAATACGTTCTTTATCTCTATAATTATTTATAACTACTTTCTTAATATTTTTATTATCTGGTTCATCAGTAATGACCTCAAAATTGATCACTTCTGTCTCTGATAAAGAACCTTGCTTTAACTTTTCTAAATCTTTGTTTTTCATGCCTTGTAATATCCTATTTAAGAAAAATGATCTAAAAGGGGGGGTCTCTAAACTAATCTTGATATTTTCTTCTGGTGTGATTTCTACACTATTGGGAAATATATGTACTTGGGCTACAAGCGTATTATCCTTTAACCTTTTTATGGGTTTGATTTCTACAGCTTTTGATTCACCTATATCTTTTTGTCTTGTCTCGTCAGGAGGTTTTGTTACAGTCCTTTTATAGGGCTTCGAATCAAGTTGAGACCCATATTTTTTGTCTTGAGTCAAATCGCTTTTTGTAACATTCAGATTTGCTGCTGTTTTAAAGCTACCTTTTTTTAATACCGAATCAATTAATGATAATGTAATCTTTATTTTGTCTATTTCCTCTTGTTTTTCCATAATTTGTTTGGTCAACCATTCTCTAATCTCTGCTGCATTTTTAATGTCGTCATCAGTGTAACCTAGCATAATTAATTTAATTTTTTTACGATATTAAATGTTATTTGATATAAATAATTAATTCTTGCTCTGTGATTTGCATAAACTATTATTAATAATTTGTTGTATTGTGTGATTTTAGAACAAATAATTTCGTTATTCAAATAACATTATCATGATACATCATAAATCAAAAATTTCAAAGGAAAAGTCTGATTCCTTGCAAAACCTGTTTCTTGACTTATTTATTCTTATTGTATTAAAATTATATATGGACAAGAAACCCTTTTCTTAGGTTGGTCTAAAATTGCTAAAGTCTCCAATTTATATTAAATTAAAAACTCTAAATGATTTAGCTAGGTTGGTATGTTCGCTTGAAAGGGTTCCCTCTCCTATTTATGAATACAACTATCTGGGAACAGATATTTTAGCTGTTCCTTTTGATTCATTAAGCGGTAGATCCATAATTTATTATGTAGTCAACACCCAGATTACTGAAAATCAATATCTCTTGTACAAGATTAGCAATAATTTAGAGGAGGTGTATTTAGTCGATAAGATTCGAGACACTTCTGCACTTTATTCTCCAGTTATTAAAGTATCTTCTCCTCCTCCTTCATTTACAAAGCCTTCAAGAATAAGCGCTACTTCAAGATATACGGGAATAGGATTGAATGATCTGCTTAGTCTCTCAAAGTTAGTTGCTTTCCGTACAATTTATGAAGAAAATACTATTCCGTTGTTTCTATTTCCTAAGGATGTAACTAATACACCTCCAATTAAACATGGACAAAATATTCATGAGCAAATACTAGGAACTCCTATGACAATGCTAGATTCGGCTGATACAAGCTTTTTTTACTATGTTCCTATAAATGAGGGTATAGACAAATGTTTTCTAAAATTTAGTCTCGAAAAATCAAATCATCCAACCTTTTCGAATCATATAGACGAACATGGCTTTATTTATTTAAAAGTTATTCAATTAGATGGTCCACATCCGCTGGTCAAAGTCTAACATGATCTCTTCGTTATCTTTTAAGGAAAGGATTTGTGCAATATCTAAAGATAAGAAATCAAGTATTATATTGGCTTTAGATCCACCATACGGAACAAAAAATATTTTTGATTATGTAATCGAGAAAATCGAGAGTTTGAGTTCTTATTCTTGTGCAATAAAACTAAACTTTCATGTTATCTTGCCTCTATCGGGTAATGAATTAAAGAAAATGACAAAGTGTGCTCATGATAATGATTTACAGGTAATAGCAGATCTAAAATTAAATGATATTTTTGATACCAACAAAGTAGTCATACAGCATCTTGCATCAATGGGTTTTGACAGCACAATTCTCAACCCTTTTATTGGAAAAAACAGCTTAGTATCGATCACTCGGTATGCACATTCCCTGGGGTTTGGAATCATCTCATTAGTTTACATGAGTCATCCAGAAGCAGTTGAGGGGTATGGGGCTCTAATCCAATCTCAATCTGACCATGCTGTAGAAACCAAGTTTCTACCTTTATATCGCTCATTTTATGGCAATTCCATCATTGCAGGTGTTGATGGCGTTGTGATCGGAGGGAATCGATTGGACATAATTAAAGAGTGTTCTAGTAAGGGAACTCCTACGACAAATATTCCAATATATTCTCCCGGATTGATTACTCAAGGTGGGAACGTAAAGGATGCTTTAGCATCTGGAAGTAACTATCTAATAATAGGAAGAGCGATTATTGGATCAAATTCTCCGGTTACTACCATAAGAAGCATAAGGGATTCTATATCAGATAGAAATTTGTATCTTTAGAAAATAATTGCCTTGGTCAGTAATTACCTACAAACCTAAAAATCATTAAAAATGGAATATTGTCTATCACCTTTATACTATTCTCTTTAGCAAGCCGTAGCTCCAACGCAAGCTTCACAATCCTGTTTCCTACCAAATTGAGAACAGATGACGACTTTAACATTGTAATGGCTTCTCGTTCATCAATTTCCTCTTCTAGAAAATAGTTTTTTGATATCTGAATAATAAAATCGCCCTTGTTTATTTCTTTATCTAATAACTCTATGTCACAAATGTTTATCATGGTAGTTTCTTGATATTTTATTTTTCTTAGTGCAAATATCTTATTTTGATTCATGACTGGGCATAACCTCTCAATTCGCTCCAATCTAGTTACAGCGAAGTTTAATATTAAGAGTTAACAAAACATAGAGTAATATTGACGCTCTTATAATGCTAATCTATGACTTTTGGTGACAACGAAGGTGACGACGGCGGTAATACTAAGAATGGCAAACGTATAAGTAAAAAAGGCATTTTATTAACATGTGTTATGGTTGTCGCAATCCTGGCGGCAAGTTTTGTTGTTTGGTTCCTGCCTGCTGGTAATGTTTCTAATCAAAGTACAACCAATATGACTATCACCTTTCCGGATCCAAATGCGACGCTGGCGTCAACTGAAAGTCAATTTGAACTGTTACAAAACGAAGTACAAAATCGTATCAATGATACAAGTTTAACTGGAGTTGAGAATATAACTGAGTTTAATTTATTCATCGACGCCTCTATAGCACAAAATAACGAACTAATGCTGTCTCTATTAAATGGCAATCCAGATGAATCATTGATGCCTGACTATTTGAGTCTAATGAATGAAATGAAGAATTATTCTCAATATCTTTCTGATTTAAAAAATAATACTATATCAAAATAAAACTCAAGATTAAACCCAATAATTTAGAACAACGAGTTAAATACTATCGCTAGAATAAAAAAGATTATTTATAAAGAGTATTTTAATTCATTTAGGAATGCGACTTCTCGAATATCAAGGTAAAGAACTATTCAATCAGTTCGATATTAAGACACCAACTTCTATTCTTGTACAGAATTTGGAGGAGGCAAGAACCGCTGCAGAAAAATTAGGCTATCCTTTTGTTTTAAAATCCCAATTGACTGTGGGAGGAAGGGGCAAAGCGGGCGCGATACAAAAATGCAAAGATTCTTTCGAATTGGAAACAAAGTTCAATGAGCTTCTTCATAAAGAAGTAAAAGGAGAACTGCCGCGAGGTATATTGCTGGAAAAAATGGTTGATATTGTGAAGGAAATTTATCTTTCGATCTTTTTGAATAGGAGCAAGAGATGTTTTTCTATTATTGCATCTTCTGAAGGTGGCGTTGACATAGAGCATACAGAAAATAAAATAATACAAGACATATCCATCAGCAACAACCTCTCCAAGGAATTAGCTTCTGAAATTACTAATAAACTAAATATACCAAAAGAATACCAAGAAGGATTTATTACCCTATTATTCAACCTGTTTAAGATTGTGGTTGAGAAAGAAGCTGAACTAGCCGAAATTAACCCATTGGCAATAGTTTCAGATAGGTCACTGATGGCACTGGATGCAAAAGTGATAATAGATGATAATTCATTATTTAGACATACAGATCTGTTAAAGTATTTGTATTTAAGCGACTTGGAAAAACAAGCCTCAGATCATGGATTCTCTTTTGTAGAACTCGATGGAGATATTGCGATTATAGGTAACGGAGCCGGTCTTGTCATGTCTACTTTGGATATGGTTACTGATGCCAAAGGTACCGCAGGCTCTTTTCTTGATTTTGGAGGTCGTGCCACTGCTGAAACAATTTATGAAGCAATTAAGGTCATCAGCCGTATTCCTAAAATAAAAGCAATCCTAGTCAATTTATTTGGGGGAATTGTAAGAACAGACTTGGTAGCTATGGGAATTCTGGAAGCCTACAAGAATGATATTTTAAAAGTGCCTGTATATGCTCGTATTTCAGGGGCGCAGTCAGAAAAAGCAAAAGAATTACTGCAAGGAAGCCAAGCTCGACTATTCGATACTGTAGAGGAAGCAATAAATGCTGTGGTTCTTAAGGTCAATTATAACAATTAGAAGGTAATGTTGATTTGGGTACGAAATTTGACATTTTTGATATATTGACCGGCAAGAGCTCTGATGTTGATTATGAGAAAAAACCAGTGATAATTCAAGGAATTACAGGCAGCTTTGGTTCTACACATACGAGATTAATGAGAGCCTACGGTACAAATGTGGCTGCAGGCGTCACACCAGGTAAAGGTGGTACTCAGTTTGAGGGAATTCCCGTCTACGATTCTATGAAGGAAGCTGTGGAAACAACAGGATCAAAAATTTCTGGTATATTTGTACCTGCACCGTACTTTTATAATGCCGCAAAGGAAGCCTTGGATAACGGAATTATGCTTCTAGTTGCAATACCTGAGCACGTGCCAATAATTGATTCTATCAAGATATACGAATATGCTGAAAAAAAAGGTGCAAGAATGATCGGGCCAAACACCCCCGGTGTAATAATTCCGGATATTATGAAAGTAGGTATTATGCCTGCTCAGCCATTCACTAGAGGCAATACCGTAGTGTTCTCTAGAAGTGGGACACTAATGTATGAAGTTTCATATCATCTCACTAATTCCGGATTCGGTCAACGTTTGGGTTTGGGAATAGGCGGAGATCCAATAAATGGTACCAATTTAATTGATTCATTCGAACTTATTAGAGACAGAACAGACGTTGACTCTGTGGTTGTTGTCGGGGAAATTGGTGGTGATGCAGAAGAGATGTTGGCTGAATATATCATTAGGACAAACTTTTCAAAACCCGTCATTGCCTATATTGCTGGTAGGTCGGCTCCAAAAGAAAAGAGAATGGGTCATGCAGGAGCTATAGTGTACGGAAATTATGGATCTGCGGAGTCAAAAATTAAGAATTATTCAAAAGCTAATGTCCCGGTTGCGAAAAGTCCCAGGGAGGTTCCTTTGCTATTGAGGAATTTGCTAAGAAAGTAATAAAGGATAAGCAACAATACTTGTTGTAATTATACTTTCTAATTTTGTATTTAAAATGGGGTTTGAAAGGTTTAGATTTGGAAAAGAGGTTCTGCACTAACTGCATGATTAAATCTTTTCACGAGCCAATAGAAGAGATCGATATTATTTACACTTATAGAAGAACCAGGTTATACAGGTGTAAAAATTGTGGTTATAAATCTAGGAAAAGAGGATTGCGACCATCATCTGAATCGGTCTATTGACTTAAATGTTTAGATAGGTAATATTGGATTGGTAGGGTATTACTAGAACGCCGTAATGAAAAAAAGATATCTTTTTTATTTGAAAAAAAAGGATGAAGGTTATGAGCCCAAAAAAGCTAAAGACATTCTGCAAAAATTGCGAAATCTGGTTGAGCCTCATTCCAATAAAGAAGAATTACGAGACATTCGCATTTCCCGATATTTTATTGAACTAGATGTTGGATCAGATGAAAATGCCTATTTTATAGGCATCAATGAAGCATTCGTATCTGCTTTAAGTCAGGTTGACTCGGTGTTATTAATTGATGAGATAACTGAAGAGAAAGAAAACAGATCCATTGAAGAAACGCTATATTCAGCAGTATTTTTATTTAATATGGAAAGATTCTGGAAATCACATGAGGTCTTGGAAGCCATTTGGAGGACTGCATCTGGTTCTAACAAGAAATTTCTTAACGGATTTATTCTGGTAGATGCAGCATACGTGCATTTACAAAAGGGAGAGGATGACATTTATTTTTCGATATTGGGACGCTCTATAGAAAAATTAAGTGGTGCTCCAGAATATCTTTTTAATGTTAATTTGAAGTTGCTTTTGGAAAATGTTGAGAAGATATTATCAGAAAAAAGGGCATTTTATTTCAAAATCATGATAAAATGATACCAAAGGTGGGGAAGGGATTCGAACCCTTATAAATTCGCTATCTACCACTGAAACCCATGATCTAATCTGCAGGCGAACGCATGGCCGCTCTGCCACCCCACCACTAGATTTGATCTATGAATTGTTGAAAACTTATATTTCTTTGTAACTTGCGGAATACGAGTAGATCATTAAATCAATCAAAATCGTGAATTTTTATTGCTTCAAAATACTTTTCGAAGCAAGGGTAATATCTTCTGGCTTGATCGTCTTGCGATGGGCATGTTTAGCTAATTCGACTGCTTGTTTAGCGATATTTTCACCTATTACTTCGATTATTTTTCTTAACTCGTCTGCTGCACTGTCGCTAACTCTTTCGCCACCGAATTTCTTTATTATCCTATGAGCTGAGGCCAGTGCTATCTCCGAACCTGTATCTGTGGTCAACCTTGAACATGGTTGCTCTTATTCAATTTTATTAAATGGTTATGTGAAATTGATTGAATTTCTAAGTAGAATTTTTTTGTCAAATTGGATACTCAAGTAATGAGGTTATTTACTCAATTTCATAGAGATGGATGTCGAATACATTTTACATGGTATTAACGATTAAGTAATTGTGATGTTTTATCTTTATTCATTGTACTATTATCATGTTGATTCTCATATCCATCTAGCTTCGCGAGATCTCCGTATCTATTATGAACATATCTTTAACCTGATATATAGTACCAAAATCCAGTGTTTTTGCATGTCTGAAAACCTTGATTCCTCTTTTGAAACTTTAAAATTGAGAACAAATCATTTGCAAGGGTCTAACCTTTTAAAGGCGTTTGTAGGTATTCATCCTCAATTTGCAACTGAATCGACCGGTTTAGATTCATTCGAAGATTTCTTCAATTCAAATCTATCTCAGATTGACGGCGTAGGTGAAATCGGTCTCGATCCAACATATAACAATATAGAACTCAAAAATTCCGTGGAGAGTCAGAAATTTATTTTCCATCGGATGCTCAAGCTTGCTGAGCAGAATCAAAAACCGATCTCTATTCATTCCAGAAAATCCGTTGAAGAGATTATTGAAATCTTACCTTCATACAAAATCAAGAGTGCGGTTTTCCATTGGTACGAAGGAAGCAAAAAGAATCTCAAAAAGATAAATGATTTGAATTTCTTCGTCTCATTTGGACCTTATATTTTATATAACAAGGAAAAACGAAATATGTTAAGGGAAGTGGATATCGATCTTGTATTATTGGAAACAGACGGCCCAGTAGGATACAAGAAATGTCTTGAAAATGTATTGACTACTCCGTCATTAATAATTAGTACTCAAAATCTATTATCAAATATTATAGGAAAATCATTCAATGAGGCTACCGAACTCCTATATTTGAACGCTTCTAGGTTCTTAAATGGTCAATAGGTTGTAAGTGGTTAAATTATATTATTACTCGGAAAGAGATAAAATACCCTTCATTTTTTCATATCCTGTGGATAGAGTCAAAAAAATGGCAAATGAATTATTGGAACGTTATCCTGATAAATTTTCGAGTGACTTTAATGAAAATAAAGAGACTATAAAAAATTTTGCTATAGTTAGATCAAAGGAATTGCGAAATAGGATAGCGGGTTACATTACTTCAAATATTAATAGGAATTTAGCACAGCAAAATGCCTCACTGTCTTATTCCGAGGATAATCCGGAACCAAGAGAAGAAATGGCCCAATAACATTGATTACTATAGACTTGCGAGGAGGTATCAGAAAGTCTGCTGGACTTTCTCAAATATTTTTGGAAAAAGAAAGGGCCAGCTTAAACGAAATTATTGATTACTTGGCAAGAAGATATAATTTGAATCATCAGATTATGAGCAATGAAATTATGGTAGCCATTAATGGTGTTGATTCCTCCATCCTGGGAGGAGGCGAAGCTAGAATTTCATCTGGAGATATTGTCACTATATTAACTGTTGTTCATGGCGGATAAAAAGTAAGTAAACAATGATTATGAAATTTATTATGGGTTAAAGTATATAGTAATATTGTGTCTTATGAAGGTGTTTTTAAAACAGTCAAAGTATCGAAAGATCGCATAGGTTCTATTGTCGGAAAAAATGGAAAAGTTAAGGCTGAGATTGAATCAAGATGTAATGCTTACGTGGATGTAGATGGTGAAACCGGTGATGTATCGATTAGAATGAAAAATCAGGATTCTTTGACTCAAAGTGGAGTCTTTAAGGCGTCTGAGATCGTATTAGCTATTTCAAAGGGTTTTTCACCAGAGAGAGCCTTTCGACTTTTATCCGATGAATGCATACTTCAGCTAGTAGACCTCCGAGAATACTCTGGCAAATCATTAAATTCCTTAGATAGAATCAAATCTAGACTTATCGGACAAAATGGTAAATTTCGTAAGAATTTGGAAGATTTTTCAGGTACGGATATATCAATTTATGGTCATTTCGCTGGCTTTATAGGTACGTACGATGAGACATCATTGGCTTTAAATGCTATACTTATGATTTGTAAAGGTAGTTCTCATAAATCTGTTTACCATATGCTAGAGGAGCATAAGCGTAAGAAAAAATTAGAACGATTAGAGCTTTGGGAAAAGCCAAATTAGGTTAAATCATAAGATTTACCTAAGATATATCTGAGTGCGTGAATATAATTTAAATGGTAATCAATTTCTTGTTCTTCCTGCCTTTGCTATTCGTGACGTTTGTGTCAAAAAACCACAACATACAAATTCATGAACCATTTTCGTTTGGATCCCATCTGTTAAAAACATTATTGTTTATTCCAAATTGATCGAGTGTTTTACCGATTATGTGAGAAATTAGATCATCTATAGTTTTTGGCTTGTGGTAAAACCCTGGCATAGCGGGCAAAATTATTACACCATTTTCTGATAGTCTTAACATATTCGACAGATGGATCGTGGACAAAGGTGTTTCCCTTGGTACTATGACTAATTTCCTATTCTCTTTAATAGTCACTGATGCAGCCCTTGAAATGAGGTTGTCATCATAGCCATTCGCTATGCTTGACATTGTCTTCATGCTACATGGGATGATGACCATGCCATTAGTTTTATAGGATCCGCTTGATATTGCTGCAGACATATCAGTCTCGTCATAACTATAGGAAACAATCTTTAAAATTTCATCAATAACTTCATCGGTTTCAATCTGAATATTTTTTTTTGCCCATTTGCTTAAAACCAAATGAGTTTCAATACCTAGATTAGACAATGCCTGCAAAAACCTTATACCATAAATGACTCCAGAACTTCCGGTGATCCCTACAACTAATTTCAGATTATCTCCCATTTTGTTATTAATTCCATAACCAATATTTTATATTAAATATTCCAATAATATCCCAAATGCTCACAGTATTTGGCTCTGTTGCCCTAGATACTACGCGTACTCCTTTTGAGACTAGAGAACGGATTCTAGGGGGAGCAGCAACTTATGCGTCTATTTCTGCCTCTTTTTTTGCACCCGTCTCATTAATTGGAGTAATTGGTAACGATTTCCCTACGTCATATTATAAGATGTTGGCCGATAGATTGGACTTAGCAGGTCTAGTCACATCTAACGATAAAAAGACCTTCTTTTATGATTCGTCATTTGATTATGACTTGTCTCATAGAACTACTAATATCACTGAATTAAATGCCATCGAAAATTTTGAACCACCCGTTCCAAGCGAATATGTTGATTCTAGATTTGTATATTTGGCAAATAATGATCCCGATCAAAATATTAAAATTATTGATAAATTTAAAAAACCCGAACTTATTGTATGCGATACCATAGAATTTTGGATAGAAAACAAAAGGGATGCGGTTATTAGAATGATACAGAAGACCCACGGAGTTGTCATAAACGATCAAGAAGCCAGACTACTTTGCAACACTTCCAATCTAGTTAAATGTGGTAAACAACTCTTGTCCTATGGTCCAAAATTCATAATAATAAAGAAGGGTGAACATGGTGTCTTATTCTTTTTCAAAGATAATATTATACCAATTCCAGGCTATCCATTAGAATCAGTAGTAGATCCAACAGGCGCAGGTGATTCCTTTGCAGGTGGCTTTATGGGATATTTGGTTTCTAACAGAACCTCTGGAGACTTTCTACACGATCTGACTTTGATGAAGGAATCTATATTGATGGGTAGCGTCATGGGTACTTTTGCAATAGAAGCTTTTGGTACTGATAGACTCTTTGAAATAAATAAAATGAATATTTTGAATAGATTCGACCTTTACAGAAAAATGCTTTCAATTTAATGTTTTAGAAAGCATTATTATCACCTTGGGAGTATTAATAATGACTACAAGGATAAATGAAAATTCTTATCATTGA
The DNA here is from genome assembly GCF_900696045.1 of Candidatus Nitrosocosmicus franklandus. GTDB lineage: Archaea > Thermoproteota > Nitrososphaeria > Nitrososphaerales > Nitrososphaeraceae > Nitrosocosmicus > Nitrosocosmicus franklandus_A. Next base: position 668,964 of record NZ_LR216287.1, on the reverse strand, counting down.
TAATTTTGATTCATTTGTGTATAATATTTCTCAACTATTAGGGTTATTGAATACAGTACCTACTGTTGTAAGAAATAATCAGATTAGTATTAAAAATATTATAAAAATGAATCCTGACGCTATTGTAATTTCCCCCGGACCTGGTCATCCAAAATATAAAAGGGATTTTGGAATTTGTAGTGAAGTGATAACCGAACTTGGCCCCTCTGTCCCAATATTGGGGATATGCTTAGGTCATCAGGGGATAGTACACGCATTTGGAGGGGAGGTTACAAGGGCAAAAGTTGTTCTCCACGGCAAGACTAGTAATATTAAATTTATTGATGATTCAAAACTGTTTGAAGGTGTAAGGAATCCATTCGTTGCTACGCGCTATCATTCCTTAATAGCCGATAGAACCACATTCCCCAAATGCTTGAGGATTACTTCTACTTCGGTAGAAGATGGTGAAATAATGAGTGCTCGCCATGAAAAGTACTTGATAGAAGGGATTCAGTTTCATCCTGAATCAGTGCTGACCACAGAAGGAAAACAAATTCTATCAAACTTTCTTCTAATGGTAAAGAAATGAATCAAAGAATTAACGGATCAACTCTAGCAAAGGACTCGGAGTCTAAAGACGAAGGTCATCTATTGTTCAATAAACTGATCTTAGGAAAATTGTCTAGAAGGGAACACCTGAGTCAACCAGAGATCAATAAAGTTATCAAAAACATAATTAATGGAGACTGTTCCGATATTTTCACTTCGGCGTTTTTGATGGGTTTGCAGATAAAGGGTGAAACTGATGATGAATTCTCAGGCGTTATTGAAGCGATCAGAACAGCTTCTATTAACATTACTTTAGATACACAACTACCATTGGTGGATAATTGTGGAACTGGAGGGGACATGTTAAATACGTTTAACATAAGCACGGCAGCTGCTATCATTGCCTCGTCTTGTAATAGGGTTGCCATTGCTAAACATGGAAACAGGTCTTCCTCGGGATTGAGTGGGAGCGCTGATATGTTAGAACATATAGGTTATCCTTTGGAACATATACAGCCAGACAGGCTAAGTTATTTGATAAATCAAAATGGATTTGGGTTTTTGTTTGCACCTAACTATCACCCAGGTCTGAAACATGTTTCACGGATCAGAAGAGAATTGGGGGTGCAAACCGTTTTTAATAAAATTGGACCTCTGTGCAATCCTTGTACCAACTTGAACGCGCAAGTAATCGGAGTATCAAATCCATTCTTATTAAGCATGATTCCCAAAATAATTCCAATACTAGGGTTGAAACGTGCTATGATAATTCGCTCTGAGGAGGGAATGGATGAACTTTCAACCACGGGGAGAAATCATATTGTTCATGTCATATCAGAGGACGGCGACTATAAGATTCATTCCGAGATACTTGAGCCTAGCTCACTTGGCATTAAACCGGCTTCTATACGTGATCTGATGGTAAAAAATAAGATGGATGCTATTAATGAGAGTTTGCGTGTGATTTACGGATTTTGTATTAATAAACCTAAGGAAGATATCGTTCTTTTGAATAGTGCTGCAGTTTTGTTAGCTGGAAATAGCGTAGAATCCATGGATGAAGGTTTATCCATTGTACGCGAATCTGTTAGGGAAGGACGTCCTCAAAAATTATTGAGAAATGTGATAAATAGTATTGGAGACATGGGTAAATTAGAATTGGCAGAAAAAGCACTTTAGTATGTATATATTCATTCTATTCGGCCTAATTAAATTCCAAAATCATCAAAAAGCCTCTGACATTATTGTTGGTTTATGTTTCTTACATAACAGATATAGTTCACTACTCTGTTTTCTGCTGGCATCAGGTTTTGTTAGGATAACCTCTGAGAAAACTTTTCTGGTGTCGGAAATAAACTCTGATGTAGCCTCCCCTTGAAAAACCTTGTATAATGCATTTCCTTCTGGTCTAAGTATCTTTTTAGTTATCTCAACAGCCTTTCTAGTTAAATCAATTTGTTTTAAATGATCTATTTCCCACAGACCAGAAACGTTTGGAGCAAGATCCGAAAGCACCATATCTGCCTTACCATCTAAAAGTTCTAGTATCATGGTCAATGTTTCTTTGTCCTCCACATCCTTCTTAATGGTAATGACATTAGGTATAGGTTCTATATCCTTCAAATCGATACCTATGACCAATCCATTGTTACCTGTCTTTTTTGAAGCTGCCTGCAACCATCCTCCTGGTGCAGCTCCTATGTCTACAATTTTCATCCCCTTTTTTAAAATATGATGGGATTTGTCTATTTGTAATAATTTATAAACCGCACGACTGCGATAGCTATTTTGTTTAGCTAATCTTCGATATTGATCCCTTTTTGCATCAGCAAGTTTCAATAAGTATTTCTTATCTACTTTATGTCGACTATTCATAATATTTGTTTCCTGTATTAAAATCCAGAAACGTTTTTTATGGGATCGTGTATTAAAAAATTTTGTGCAGTCTAATACAGATTATATTCAGAATTTGATCAGAGATTATCCTGATTTTCCAAAACAAGGAATTTTGTTTAGGGATATAACTCCGGTATTTAGAGACGTGAAATCATTGAGTTTACTTGGAGATTTTTTTTACGAAAAATTCAGCAGTATCGATATCGATTATGTTGCAGGGATTGAAGCCAGAGGCTTTATCTTAGCTACCATACTTGGATTAAGATTCAACAAGGGAGTTATTATGATTCGAAAAGCAGGAAAGTTACCTGGCAAGACTATAAGACAAGACTATAGCATAGAATATGGAACTGCCATGATGGAGATTCAATCAGATTCAATTACCAAGGGAGATAATGTACTAGTAGCTGATGATCTCCTTGCTACTGGTGGTACGGCTTCTGCTGCAGCTAACCTTATAGAGGAATTAGGTGGTTCTGTATCTGGATTTGCAATAATTGTAGAATTGTCTTCTCTTGGTGGAAGTAAATTGTTGCAGTCAAAGGGATACCCTGTTCATCCTATGGTGACTTACAAATGATGAATTCTCGTGATGACTCAGTCCAAATAGCTGTTATTGGCGGAACTGGAATTTATGATACTACTCTACTTAAGGAGACACGAACAATTAGGCCCAAGACACCATATGGTGATACTTCTGATGAAATCATCATAGGAAGTTTTAGAGAAAAAAAAGTTGCGTTTCTTCCAAGACATGGCAAAGGTCATAAGTTGCCACCTCATATGATAAATTACCGTGCAAACATTTGGGCCTTAAAAGAATTAGGGGTAAAAAGGATAATTGCACCATCTGCAGTTGGAAGTTTAAATTACGAATATAAACCAGGAGATATATTACTTCCCGATCAGTTTATTGACTTTACCAAGAAACGTGCATATACTTTTTATGATGGGCCGCAAGTATGTCACATTTCAGTAGCCGACCCTTTATGTTCAGACCTAAGGACTTTAGCAAAAAGGTGTTTAAGTGAACTTAATATACGTTACCATGATAAGGGAACTTACATATGTATTGAGGGTCCGCGTTTCTCAACCAGAGCCGAGTCAAAGATGTATCGAGATATTTTACATGCAGACATTATTGGGATGACTCTAGTTCCCGAATGCATTCTTGCTAGAGAATCCGAAATATGTTATCTATCAATCTCAACTATTACTGATTATGATGTATGGGCCAACCAACCAGTTTCATCAAAGGAAATTTTGGAAACCTTACATAAGAACGTTGAAACTACAAAAAACCTTCTTTCTAAAATGATCCCTTTGGTTACTGAAGAAAGAGTTAATTGTAGTTGTGGTAATGCCCTCAATGATGCATTACTTTAAATTTTTTTATTTACTTCTCTAGGATCGAAAATTGTAATTTCGCCCTCTATAATCTTCCTTTGGACGATCTGCAATATAATTTCAGGATCATAACCTAATTTTTTAATTTGATCGTACTTTGTCTTGGAGATCTTTATATTCACATTATGTCCACCAATACGCCCAAAGGCTAGTGCCTTAAATACAAATTTCATGTCATTTATAAAAAAAAACCCTGATAATTTGCTTGCAACTGAGCCTTCAACTACATTTTTTATATTAATATTTAGGTCCAGATTGTGATATTTCTCGGGATACTCGTTTAACATACTAATTCAATTCTTTGGTGATTTCTATACTCTTGTTTACATTTTCCGACACTAAAAAACTCCACCATTCATCATCAATTATCTTGTAGTTTGAAGTCTCGACTACAATTTTGGTTTCTTCATCCGTATCAATAAACTCGTTTCTACCTTCTTTGGTGATACTAATCAATCTCCATCTGTCTTTTCCTTTTCTGAATCTATTTACTGCTACTGCCCATACTTCTCCCTCCTTAATTTGAGGCATTCCTATCTTGTCGGCAATATCTAAAATTCCTAGTCTCTTTTCTTCACAAAAAAGCTGCTTTGTAATCAAGCTTCTCCAAACATCAACGGCACCTATATTCTTGCTGTTTTCATTAATATTTATGACTCCAAAGTAAGTAACTTTGTCTTTATTTTTAGGAGTTGACGATTGCATCTCAAACATGAAATAGTTAGTATTCTCATATTTAGGCATTACATTATCTGCTATTCTATTGACTCTTGATACTTTTCTACCTGCACCGCTAACCGATCTATTTTTGGATTCTTTTTGAATTCTATTTTATTAGAAACACACATTTTTCGATATCTATTGACTATGGCAAATCTAGGATGCAAAGCCCTGAATTCGTTCATATTTAATTCAATTATCATTCCTTTTGACTCCAAATCTTTTGCGATTTTGATAAATTCCTCTTTTGTCAAGTTGAGCTGCTCCATTATTTCTGAAGAGGTAGCATTTTGACCTCTTAGCAACGCAAGAAAAACCTCCACTTCCAGTTCTTCCATTGCAAGTTCCCTTCTCATAAGTAATTTCATAACTTCTAGTCGATCCAATCATTTGATAATCGTCAATGTTGCAATAAAGTTCTATGCATCCCTTAAAAAAAGATAAAATTGTCCTGCATACAAATATTCAAATATAATCTTGTTCCATTTATTGTATGCCGATTAAGAATGGGTCTGAGTATATAGAAAGTCTTAGAAATAGGAATTTACAGGTATATCTATTTGGAGAGTTGGTTAAGGAACCGGTTGATCATCCAATGATTAGACCATCGATTAATGCTGTTGCAGCTACTTATGATATTGCAATAGAAGATCCAGAAATAGGCTCTGCCAAATCAACGTTGACAGGTACTCAGGTAAACCGATTTTTGCATATTGCTCAAAGCTCTGAAGATCTGGTAAATCAGAATAAAATGCAACGAAAACTTGGGCAAAAGACAGGGACTTGTTTTCAGAGATGTGTAGGAATGGATGCTTTAAATTCATTGTATTCAACGACTTTCGAGATTGATAAAAAATATAATACACAATATCATACCCGATTGTTAGAATTTATAAAGAAAATTCAGTATGAGAATCTTGTCATAGGTGGAACTATGACCGATGTAAAGGGTGATCGCAGTTTATCACCTTCACAGCAAGAAGATCCAGATATGTTTGTTCACATTGTAAGAAGAGATGAGAAAGGTGTTTATATCAGAGGTGCAAAAGCACATCAAACCGGATGCATCAATTCCCACTGGCTAATAGTTATGCCAACTATGAGGTTGCGACCCGAAGACAAGGATTATGCAATTGTTGGAGCAATTCCTGTTGATGCTAAAGGTATTACCTATATTTATGGAAGACAATCTTGCGACACAAGGAGCATGGAGGATGGTGATTTGGATACGGGCAATTCACAGTTTTCTGGTCAAGAGGCCTTGATAATATTTGATAATGTTTTCATACCTAATGATTTGATATTTATGGATGGCGAAGTAGAATTCGCATCAATGCTAGTTGAGAGGTTTACGTGTTATCATCGTAGAAGTTACGTTTGTAAGACTGGTCTGGGGGACGTCTTAATTGGGGCGGCCGCAGCTATTGCTGAGTATAACGGAGTTTCTAATGCCTCTCATATCAAAGATAAGCTAATTGAGATGACCCACCTTAATGAGACCATTTTTGCTGCTGGTATCGCTTCTTCTCACCAAGCTTATAAAACACCATCAGGCAACTTCATTAATGATGACATGCTTGCAAACGTTTGCAAACACAACGTCACTCGCTTCCCATATGAAATTGGCCGTCTTGCACAGGATATTGCAGGTGGTCTCATGGTTACCATGCCATCTGAGAAGGATTTTAGAGGAGCCGTAACGGGTCCTTTGCTAGATAAATACCTGAAAGGTAGAAAAGGTGTTTCTACGGAGGATAGAGTACGAATACTCCGGCTAATTGAAAATATGACGTTGGGAAGAAACGCCGTCGGTTACTTAACTGAATCTATGCACGGTGCAGGTTCTCCACAAGCACAAAGGATTCAAATAGCCAGACAGATGCAGTTGGAATATAAGAAGAAATTAGCTAGACGATTAGCCCGGATACCAGAAGGCGAGAATACTACTGACTCTACCCTGATTGCAGAGTCGTCAGATTATTTTGATAGAATATTCGGACTAAAAAAAGAGAAACAAAACAATGCTTAGAGGCGTTCAAAAGTCATTCCACCTGATTAATATATGTCAAACAACACTTAAGAATGATTAAAGAAATTCCTTTTCTAATAATCTCTTTTTCCTTTTTAATCCAAATAATTTTTCACTAAGTTTTATTGCCTCTTTCCGTGGCTTCTTATTTAACATTGACTGAACTAGCATATAATTTTCTGGGATTACCATTCCTGTTTGATCGTCGGAATAAGATATTTTTAGAATATCTTCTTGAATTCTTATCAATTCGCTATGAATATGAACCATTGAGGTATCTCCATGCTCAAACCTTAATTCTATTGCCTTCTTTCTGACATCGCCAGTCCCTTTTGCATTATTTAATATTGCTACACCAAATTCATTTTGAAAGATATCTAATATCATATCCTTAGAGGGGGGTTTACCATCAAATCTGATTGTCATTTGATGCAAATGCATCATACGAGATGGTACTTTGAGTGCATCTACATACAAATTGATATCATGAATGATATCTTTAAAATCATCCTGATGATGTGGATTTCTATCCCATTCTATCGAATCCTTTACATCTTTTTTGTCTTCTAAATCTGCCCATCTTCTAATTAAGTTTACATCAAATCTTTTGATAGATTCTTGGTAATTTTCCATCAGCGGCTGAATTATTCTACCCATTCCGGTAACATTACAGCTTCCTTGAATTACATATTCCTTGTCTAGTGTCTTATCGTAATTTATCCTTGAATTGTGGATTATATCTGCGACCGATTTTTTTCCATATCTATCCTCACCGCCTTGGAAAACAGCTTTTTTCTTTAACGGCAAATAGTATTTGATCTTATTTTTGTAACCATTTCCTTCTGAAGATGCATCTATTACCAGATCTGACGCGGTCACTGCGTCCTCTATAGTTCCTGCAATATCAAAACTCTTTTTTTTAAAGTCTCTTATGAGTTTATTGGGTACAAAAACTTTATATCCTCGATCAATAGCTTCTCCTGTTTTTTCATCGGGCGAATATTTTGCTATTCCTGTCAGCTCAATCTGATCGTCCTTTGAAATTGCCGAGGCTAAACGACTTCCAATTATTCCATAACCATTGATAAAAACTTTATACACTCTTGGTTGTAAAAATCACTGTATTTAATATATTTTTACTGGTTATCTTTTGGATATCAAAATTTAAATAGTCCTCTCCTTGTGACGATAAGTTTTGTTATCTTACAAGTTAGACCTAAGGAAATAATCTATATACCATTAAAAGGCTTTATCATAGTTAATATATAATCCTATTTATGGTAACAAATGGACACAACGCAAAGTAATACTTGTTCTATGTAATTTTGTGTGAGACTATCTATACTTCATTCAATTCGTAAATGAATTTGTAATGTTGGCGCAAATATAAGAATAATGAGAAGCCAAAGTTATAATAAAGTCAGGGATTCATTATTTTATTATGGCTATGAATAGTGGCGGAAAGAATTCTCACAATATGGAGCAAACAGTTAACGATTTACTACAAGAATCAAAACTATTGGAGGCTTATTATAATGATATCGTGGCGAAGGAATCCGTTTTGCATCGACTCTATGACGAATCTCATAAATCTTATAATGGTTTGATGAGCTTGTCACAAGAATCGGAAACCATTTCCTTAGTACCATTGGGTACAGGAGTCTATGTTAAAGGTACTATCTATCCTATAGAAAAAGTTCTCGTAAATATTGGCGCGGGGGTAGTAGTTGAAAAAAAGAAAGACGACGCAGTTAATTTTATTGAACAAAGGATAAAGGAATTCGAATTAGCGATAAAACAGCTAGCCGGCCAAAAACAACAGATTTCTAATAGGATGATGGAAATACAGAATACTGTTAATAACTATGTAGGTCAAATGCAGAAGATGGATGATTCTTTGCATACTCATTCGCATAATTCATCGTCACACTCTCAGTAGATAACTGACTAGTATCTTATTCTTTTAGTCTTGATAGGTAAGTAAATTAAGGGTATTGAGATGTTTGAAAAACTAAAAAAAGCATTTTCTAACGCGGCAAAGAGCATCAGTCAAAAAGAATTATCCGATAAGGATCTAGATAATGCTCTCTTTGATCTTAATGTATCATTACTTGAGAGTGATATTTCCCAGGATGTCATAGATGTTTTAACCAAACAACTTAAACAAAAATTGATTGGAATAAAATTACAAAAAAATGAATCTGTAGAGGAAGTCGTTATGAACACCTTGAAGGAAGAGTTTGCAAACATCCTGAATCAGGCAGGGTCGATTGATCTGATACAGAAAATACAGGCAAAAAAACAAATTAAAGGAGGACCCTTCAAACTTGTATTTCTGGGTATTAATGGAACGGGAAAAACTACAACAGTGGCAAAAGTAGCCAATCTACTCAAGAAGTCTGGTTTTAGTGTAGTTATTGCTGCTGCTGATACTCATAGAGCCGGTGCTATAGAGCAGGTTTCGGCTCACGCAGAAAAATTATCCATTAAGGTAATTTCACAGAGATATGGAGCTGACCCATCCGCTGTTGCTAGAGATGCAGTTGAATATGCAAGGAAACATTACATCGATGTAGTTCTTATTGATACTGCAGGCAGGATGCAGACTGCAAAAAATTTGATGGATGAAATAGGTAAAATTGTCAAGGTGATTAAACCTGATATGAAATTGTTTGTTGGTGACTCTCTAGCCGGAAATGACACCATTAATCAAGCTAAAGAGTTTTTCACATATACCGAATTCGATGGGGCTATATTGACAAAGGTAGATGCAGATGCTAAGGGGGGTTCAGTAATATCAATATCTTTCATAACATCAAAACCTATAATGTATTTGGGTGTAGGACAAAACTATGATGATATCATAAAATTCAATAAAGAGAAATTCGTCGAATCAATTTTTAGCAATGAATCTCTCTTTCTATCTCAAAATCGGGTTCAAAACTCAATCTCAATCCCTGCCGAAGAAAGCCATCTTTCTGCACAAAATGTACAATTTTCTAAAGATGAATCTTTTGACAAGTCAAATGAAAATTTGTCACTTGAGTTTACAAATCCTGATGAGGATATCATTATTGAATCCAGCATGGATTTAACGAAATCTGATACTGAAAATAAGGATCAAAAAGAGAAAGTAGTCACTCATATTTCTAGCGATTCTGTTGTAGATACTCCTAACATCGTTGATAAAGGTATTCATAATGATGCTAAATCTTTGCAAAAGGAAACCTTGGCCTACGATCGCAAAGAAGATAAAGAAATTTTATCATCTTCTGAAAACAAAAAAGAAGAAGGTAAGAAAAAGGGCCGCTTTAGCTGGTTTAAAAAGAAAAAATAGATTTGAAAGCATTAAATTAAAGTTTTTTTTCCTCTTTAATGTTGATAGGGAATGTTCTAAGTCTTCGTGATTTGAGTGAAAATGAAATTTTGTCTTTGTTGGATTTGTCTCTATTTTTGAAAAACCAATTTAAAGAATTAGGATCAAATTCCAAATATCTGAATGGAAAAATTCTAGGAATGATTTTTCAAAAGCCCTCGACTAGGACACGATTAAGCTTTGAAACAGCCATGCTTCATTTGGGGGGACATGCCATAAATCTATCATTTAACGACTTGCAATTGTCTCGGGGTGAAACCATAGAGGATACTGCGAGAACTCTTTCTTTATATGTTAACGTGTTAATGGCGAGAGTCTATGCTCATGAAGATATTGAAAAACTATCTAAGGCTGCGACTATACCAGTCATAAACGGATTGTCTGATATGTTTCATCCATGTCAAATTTTGGCGGATCTGTTAACTATACTCGAGTATAAAAAAAGATTGAAGGGCCTAAAGTTAACATACATAGGAGATGGTAACAACATATGTAACGATTTATTATTGGGGTGTGCCAAATTGGGAATAGATATCTCAGTTTCCACTCCGGTGGGGTTTGAGCCCTTGGACTGGATCGTTGACATTGCAAGAAAAGAATCAATTAAGAATGACTCGGGTATATTGATAACATCAAATCCAAAAGAGGCTATTACTAATGCCGATGTAGTAGTCACCGATACACATGTTTCAATCGGAAAGGAAAATGAGGTTGATAGTAGAGAAAAGCTATTCTTTCCAAAGTATCAAGTGAATGGTGAATTGGTCAGGCTAGCAAGGAAAGATTATATTTTCATGCACTGTCTGCCTGCGAAAAGAGGCAAAGAAGTTTCATCTGAGGTAATTGATGGCCCTAATTCTGTTGTCTGGACTGAAGCCGAAAACCGATTACATGTTCAAAAGGCCTTGCTCATGAACCAACTAAATGCCAAAAGTCTTGATACCTAATATCATGTAATCCAATATATTTAAGATAAGCTTTTGTTGAAACCTATAATATGACAAAGTTCCTAATAGATAAGACTTCAAATATTCCTGAAGGTATGCTAAGAAATATTACTATTGGAGGTAAAGAGATCTTGGTTCTTAATCAAAGGGGACGTTACTTTGCAATCAACAATATCTGCTCACATGCCGGTGCTGAACTACATGAAGGAACACTTAAAAACAAGGAACTTACATGTCCATGGAATGGTGCAAAATGGAATATAGAGACTGGTGAGCTTTTGTGGTTTTCTAAGGAGTTAAAAAACCAAGAATCGTATCGCGTAATTGTTGAAAATAACAATGTATTTGTTGAGATCTGATACTGTTTTCACACTGTATCATTGAAACCCATAAATTTAGTTTAATCGCCACTTGATTTAGGGTTATTACTCTTGAAAATCGATGAATTTATTGCAACTTTGCCGAGTAATATTATATCAGGTGAGAGCGTTAAAATTCCTGACGACTTTATTCGTCGAATGTTCGCTCTATCTAATCTTAATGATAATGATGTATTCTATCATCTAGGAATTGGGAACAATCCTTCTTCTCTTATTATTGCCAAAAGGGAGTTCAATGTAAAGAGGGCCGTAGGGATTGACGTGGATGCGACTATTATAAACGAAATTTCCTCAAAGACTAGTGAAATAAAGGATATATTTTTGGTCAAGACTGATGTTACCAAGTACTCGCTTTCAGAAGCTACAGTTGTATTCTCCTGGTTCACAGACGAAAGAATTAATAATGTTTTGATCGAAAAATATGAATCTGAACTACCTAATGGGTCTCGGATACTTTCTATTTGGTCCCCGCCTGGACTTTATATACCAGATAAAGTTGATTTCCCGATAATTCTTTGCAAGAAACCGTTCAGTTGTGGTACAGACATAAAGGATCAGCTAAGGTCTATCTACAAGAGTGATTGTTTAGATTTTACTGCATCTTGGAACTTGGCGGACAAATATATTAGATCATTTGGAACCGTAGATGGTTCATATCATAGATTTCTAAATATTTTACATAGTCTCATAATTTGGTTTAATGCAAGAGATCTGGGAATCTCTTGCGAAGATGATATCCCACCACCAGTTAAGAGCTACGTCGAGATTATGAGATATTTTTTTAATATAGATTTAAGCGAATTCTTAGTAAAGAAATAGTAAAAAATGTTTTTTGTCGTAATAAAAGAAACTCTAATATTTTTTGTTATTTGTTCAAATGTAATAAAATAAATCATCAAAACTTTCAACATGGAATTATTTTTTTTAATTTATTATCTATATCTTTCATAACAATCTACCCCAAAGATTATAACTATTGATATTATCATGCAAATTTAGGAGATGGATTTCACAATTAATGAGGGGAGAAGAAACTTGTCTGTTCCCCTATTAGTTGAAGCTGCGCTTTTAAATAATGAGGGGCAATTGTCTAGTACTGGAGCTTTGTCTGTTCGAACGGGCAAATTCACCGGTAGATCACCTGATGATAAATTCATTGTCAGAGATGAGATAACTGCTAATACTGTAGATTGGGGTAAGATTAATCATCCAATTTCCGAAGAAAATTTTGATCGTATACTTTCTAGGATGACAACTTTTATCTCTGAAAATAAACTAGGGGACTCCCTATACACATTTGACGGATATGTAGGTGCAGATAGATCCTTGCAATTGCCAATAAGAGTGATTACAGATAAAGCTTGGCATTGCCTATTTTCTACCCAGATATTCATAAAAGCAACTCGTACTGAATTGATTGATTTTAAACCTGAGTTTACCCTCATATCCTTAAATGACTTTGCCTCGATTCCTGAATTAGAAGGGACTAATTCTGATACTTTCATCATTATCAATTTTAAAAAGAAATTGATATTGATGGGTTCAACTTCTTATGCTGGCGAAATCAAAAAATCAATGTTTTCTGTCATGAACTTTTTATTACCTCAGAAGGGAATATTCCCAATGCACTGTTCTACAAATTTAGGTAAAGATGGAAGATCTGCTTTGTTTTTTGGTTTATCAGGAACTGGAAAAACCACCTTATCTGCAGATGAAAACCGTCGATTAGTAGGAGATGATGAGCATGGTTGGTCCCATTCTGGAGTTTTTAACTTTGAAGGTGGTTGCTATGCTAAATGTGTCAATTTAAGTAAGGAAAAAGAACCACAAATATGGAATGCAATAAAGTTCGGTTCGGTTATGGAGAATGTAGTTATTGACTCAGCATCTAGGGAACCTGATTTTTCGGACGGTAGTCTGACTGAAAATACACGTGTTGTCTATCCATTGGATTACATTCCCGGAGCTGTTATCCCAAGTGTTTGTGGACATCCATCTGTCGTTATCTTTCTTACTGCCGATGCCTTTGGAGTACTTCCTCCAGTATCAAAGTTGTCTAAGGAGGGAGCAATGTATCATTTTATGTCTGGTTATACCAGCAAGTTAGCAGGAACAGAAAGAGGCATTACCGAACCTAAGGAAACTTTTTCTCAATGTTTTGGTGCTCCATTTATGCCGTTGAAGGCTTCATGTTATGCTGAGTTGTTAGGTGAAAAGATCAGTGAGCATAATTCTAAAGTTTACCTAATAAACACTGGATGGTCGGGCGGTCCTTATGGAATAGGCAAAAGGATCGATCTCAAGTTCACTCGATTAATGGTTTCAGCAGCAATAAAGGGTAGTTTGGAAGACAGTTCATACGAGACACATGATATTTTTAACTTGCAGTATCCTACGACATGCCCGGGAGTTCCTTCTCATATGTTGAACCCCAGAAATACTTGGCATGATAAAGACCAATATGATTTCTCTGCAAAAAGGCTTGCAAGATTGTTTATCAACAATTTCAAAAAATTTGAACCAATATCAAAAGAAATAGTTGCTGCAGGTCCACGTTTGGATTAGGTACTCAAAAGCATGATTTATTGCGTTTCGATCTATGATACTTGGTCGATCTTAGTAGCCCGGAGCAGATTCGAACTGCTGTCTCCAGGTTTCTTTTCTCTATAAGATCCAGAGCCTGAAATCCTTAGCCCCTCTTGGAGTTTGACCGCTAGATTCGGCACCAACAAAATTGGTTCGACCGGGCTTCACGAGCTACATTTGTTGATAGAATATTCCATTATTTTATTTTAACTGTATTATATCTATATCAACCAATTAGAAATTACGTGATATTCGATAAGATTATTTTTTCGTATTGATTTCTCTTATTACCGTTCCATAGTCCAAATGAGCTTTTTTTCGCATATATGGAATTAACTTGTAATGAATGGAATAGATATTTTTTTCACGAACAACTATTCCTTTAACTAAAAGTGACACAAAGCCGCCGGCTATCTTCGAAGGAAAAATATCTTTCTCGTCGCATACCGTGTCCCTTTTCTTATGGTACTCCTGTATCGTAAAGTAGTTTCTGTTGACCTCTAATATCAGTGGCCAAATAACATATTCCCATACCAAACGTCGATTCTCAGTAGACGAGGCATGTTTTCCCTTCATCTTTTCCTTTTGTTTGTAATTTTCTAATGTCATTTTCTCATTTTTTTATGAATATAAATGAAACCATAGTCACATTTAAACAGCCGGGTTTATAATTCTACATATATGAGCCCTATTAATAGGGAATATGAAAAATCTGATAGAGTTTTGATGGCACTGGAGAATCTCTCAAAGGATTGGCCGATTGATCCTTTAGTTCGTGATATACATCTTGGACTTCGATCCGATGTTATGGATTACCACCTTAAGATAAATCAGGTTACATATCATATCCCTTATATATCGGAGACGTCTGACTTTTTGGTTTGGAATTGTCTCTGGCCCGACTGTCATAATTGCTGTGAAAAACAAGGTAGATTGCCTCTAACAATTAAAGACGTTTCTGCGATTTCAAAGCATCTGGGTTACTCTGATCGTTCTGAATTCTTAAAAAAAGAGACCTATGTTACTACATGGAAAAATTCAACAGCTTCTTCCCAAAAAGGATCACAGCTAATCACTACACTTACAATGCTCAACCTTAAAAGGCGAGAAACCGAAAGAGAAGAAGACAATGGAAAGCCTATAACTTGTCGCTTCTTGGATGAGGATGGATGTTGTAGTATTAATTCTTCAAAACCCGGCGTATGCTGGCTCTATCCATTTTATTCTTGGAGTCAGAATGAAAACAACAAATTATCTGTTCATGCATCATATCAGCTTACAGGTGATTGTCCTGGGTTTTTTTTAACTAAATCATTGGAAGATTACATTCCTCTATTGAAAAAATATTCAGAAATTATCTATAGTTATACTATGAATATAAATAGTACTATACGTGAAGGGTTTGCACGAATAGACATTACTGAATAAAAATTAGAATGAATTACTAACTATTTCGTGCTTTTTCGTACCTTTCGTTAACATCTTTCCAGTTAATTAAATTCCACCATGCATTGACATAATCTGGTCTCTTGTTTTGGTATTTCAAGTAATACGCATGTTCCCATACATCACATCCTAATAGAGGTATCAAGCCTTCCGTTCTTGGACTCGTTTGGTTTGGCATTGATTTGTAATCAACCTTGTTATTTTCGGGATCAAATACTAGCCATCCCCAGCCGCTACCTTGAATTCCTACCGTACTTGTCGTAAACTTTTCTTTAAAGCTTGAGAAGCTACCAAATGTGCTGTTAATGGCTTCTGCAATAGATCCCTGAGGTTCTCCGCCACCATTTGGAGTCATATTGCTCCAAAAAATTCTGTGATTATCAAATCCGCCTCCGTTGAAGTTAATTGCACCCCTAACCTCCGCTGGTACTATGTCCAGATTGGAGAGTATCTCTACAATATCCTTATTCTGAATTTCATCAGAGCACTTTTCAAGAGCTGCATTCAAATTATTTGTGTATGTCTGATGATGTTTGGTATAGTGGATCTCCATTGTTTTTGCATCAATGTGAGGTTCTAACGCATCAAAACTATAGGGAAGTGGTGGTAATTCATATTTAGTCATTAATTTATTTTTGTCCTTGAAAGCTTTTATCCTTTTCCATTTAGTTATCATCTTGAAAAATTAAATAAAATGCTTACGTGATATTCCATTAACTTCCTCACTCTAATCAGATCTAGGAAACATATTTATTTATTCTATGAAAAATAAACGATATCATGGTAATTAACAGTGATCTCCTAGAGCAGCGTAAAAAAATTTCACAACATAGACCGAAATTTAGGAGACAAGAAAGTTGGAGATATAAAAGACTAGCGGAGAACTGGAGAAAACCAAAGGGAATAGACAATAAAATGCGACTCCAAGTATCGGGTGTACCTGCTCTTGTAAAAATCGGTTACCGAGGACCCAAGTCTTCTAGAGGTTTACATCCATCTGGATATGTTGATAATTTAGTTTATAACGTTAATGATCTATTGAAATTGAACAAGGATAGGGATGCTGCACGTATCGCACACACTGTAGGGAAAAAGAAAAGATTGGAGATAATATCAAAGGCTGAATCGATTGGAATTAAGGTTCTTAATGGAAAAAAACCTGAATCAAACCCATCAAAGTCAGAGAGCATAAGTTTGAAACAGGAGAACAACTAGGTGAGATAGTATTGGTTGTTAATATACACAAAAAGAGGGAATTAGCATCTCGTATCCTTGGCGTTGGAATTAATAGGGTCAGATTTGAACCCGATAAATTAGATGATGTCGCTGATTCGATTACCAGAGAAAATATTCGAGCTCTGATAAATAATGGTTCAATTTGGACTGCTACAGTCAAAGGAACCTCAAGAGGGAGAACAAGAGCAAGAGCAGAAACCAAAAAGAAACATGGAACGGGTCCTGGTTCAAAAAAAGGTAAAAAGACCGCGAGGGTTGGCAAGAAGGAAGTTTACGTAATAAAGGTCCGCTCTATGCGCAAGCATCTGAAAATATTAAAAGAGCGTAAAGATATTACTAATGAACAGTTCTGGGCTTTATATAAAAAGGTAAATGGAGCTCAGGTCCGTTCTTTGTCTCACCTCAGGGATTTAGTGAAAATAGCAAAGTCGCACTAACTCTTCTTTTTGTAACCAAATATCATCTTATTAATTATAAATATCAAAATCTACTAAAACAAATTTCCAAAAGTTCCTTGAACTTTGGAACGAATTCATAATTGTCTATTTCATATGAATTTATCCAGTGATATTCTGTATGCTCCCAATTTAGAATCACTTTTCGTGAAGAGGTGAAAAAATAAAATGGTTGAATCAGTAGAATCATATCAGGTATGATTTCTACAGAAATCGGATCTAATATTTTGTCCATAATTATTTGATGTTTTTGTATTCTTGTTTCTTCGTAGATTTCAACGAGTGCTCGTGAAAGCAAATCCTCACTAGGTTCAAGATATCCGCTTATGCCGGCCCATTTATTTTGCATCGACTTGGTAGTCGAATTACGATGTAAAATCAGAATTTCGTTATCGTTTCCTAAAATAGATGTGACAACTATAGTTTTATTCTTGATGGTCAAATTCCATACTTATTCCAAGATTTCTTTGTACGTATAAGAGCATTGATGTATTTATTATTATTCAAATTATTTTTCTGATGTTTTTTATTTAGTAAACAAAAATTTGCCTCTATATAATGTCGATAAATATTCCTATGCCATATTTGTTACTAGACCTTCAGATTCTGAGATTGACATCAAACGTCTCTTTTCAGCCTCTGATATTTGTTTGTCAAAATAAACATCTGTAACTTGTTCAATCGACCTCAATTTCATCTGTTTTAACATTTCTCCATCAATGTATTTCAAATTGTACTTACTTACAATAGAGGCAAATGCTACCTCTGATGATGATATCAATTCATTAAACTTTCGGGGATAGTGATTTCCACCAATTCCAATTGCGATCTTTGATTTTTCTTTGGGGCGGTTGTTATTGTTGATTTTTTCTATTGTCTGTAATACGCACTTGCAGATAGAAGAGGCGGTTAATCTATTATTCCATTCTTTTTCTGTAGATCCTATTTCTACGAATATGAGCGGGTTGCTAGAAGATGTAGGGCCATGATGTGTCGCTTCTACAGTCAAGTCATACTCGCGCAAATCTTCTTTCATATCAGCGAGATTTTTCATATATTGTTTTTGAAAGGTGGGATATGTCATTCCCAACTCAAAAGGATTTCCACCAAGAGTATTATCGCTGGAAAAATTCCCGGTAAAGTGTGAAGTTAGCGCGGGGGTTTTGCTCTTTGAAGCATGTTTAGATAGAAATATTAAAAGACATTTTTCACTAAATAATCTATCAAAATTTGTAAGGCTAATCAGTTCATGATCGAAAATTAATAAATCGATATTCTCGTATTTATTTGATTTAACAATTCTAACTAATTCTTTGGGACCGTGATCTTTGTCATTTGTCTTTTTATCTATATTATCCGAATATCTTGGATAAAAAGGTACAAATTTTGACTGATTGAAACCCTCAAACTCGATCAGATATTCTTGCATAGTAAGACTAGCCGGGTCTTTAGAGGAAGATATTAAAATGTACTTCATTGGTATGGGAACAGGGTTTGCTTAAAATTTAATTGTTAGTTTTTACCTTTGTCTCTAAACTCAAATTTCTACGTTATAAACTTATAAATTCCAAATCAGTTACATTTAATGATTCTACTAATGCCTAAAGACCTCCAATATGACGAAGAAGATTTGGATATAGCGGATTTGGAAAATGAGATTGATGGTGATGACAATGCTTTTCCTGATGTAAATGGCTCCGAGCCAGAAGTTTTGAATCGGTCAAAGATGGAAAAACAACAAAGTCGAGCAAAAGATAATACCAATAACAATAAAACCAGTACAAAATCGAGCAAGAAAAATAAGATTGATCATAACGATGGAAAGTCAGTTGATTCAAAAGACTCTCAAACGACCATAAAAATAGAAAATGATTCTGAGAACTTGTTAAGTGAAAGTGATGACGATTCTAAATTTTTCGTTGTCCGAGTAGGCGGGGGTCAAGAAAGCATGATTGCATCGATGCTCCAAACCAGGCTCAATACTAAGAAGATTGAGGGAATTTATTCTGTGTTATTCCTTGAAAATTTTAAAGGCTATATGATAGTTGAAGCAATCGATTCTAATGTGGCATATGAGGCGTTGCATGGGATACGATATATCAGAGGCCAGATCAGAGGAGAACTACCTTTCAAAGATTTGGAAGGTTACCTTATAAAGAAACCAGTTGTAACTGAATTGACGATAGATGATACCGTTGAAATTATCGCTGGACCTTTCAAATCTATGAAAGCCAAGATAACTAGAGTTGATTATGAAAAACAGGAAGCAACAGTAGTTTTGTTGGATTCACCCTATCAAATTCCTGTGACGGTAGATGCAAATTATCTAAAAAAGACTTTATAGAATTATAAATGGATCTTATATCATGTATTCAGGAAATAATCTATGGGCGAAAAGAAAGTAGTAAATGCGTTGGTTAGTGGAGGAGAAGCAAGTGCAGGACCCCCATTAGGACCGGCTCTTGGACCTTTAGGGATTAATATTCTTCAGGTTGTTAATACTATCAATGAAAAAACTAAAGATTTTCCTGGCATGAAAGTTCCTGTTAAAGTTGAAGTTGATTCTGAGACAAAACAATTCTTAGTCGAGGTGGGCGTACCACCAACAGCAGCCTTGATTTTTAAGGAATCTGGGATTACCAAAGGTTCAGGGGCTGCAGGTACTAATTTTGTAGGAAATATTTCAATGGAGAGCATTGTGAAGATATCAAAAATGAAACTGGACGTATCTTATGCACAAACAACAAAATCATCCGCGAAGGAGGTTGTCGGGACATGTCTTAGCCTGGGTGTTAAGGTAGAAGACAAAGTAGCAAATGAGATATATGATGATATCAACTCGGGAAAATATGACTCTCTTTTTGATTAATCTCAATCATTCTTTTTTTTGTTTAATTAAGTAAGTTTAAAATATCCCAATTACAGCAAAGTAAATTATAATTCTAGGTGAATGATGAAGGTATGTCAATTCAAACGGGTTCAGCTGGCGGAATGCCTGTATTAATATTAAAGGAAGGAGCTAGTGAAACTAAAGGCAAAGAAGCACAAAAGAATAACATAAATGCTGCAAAAACGGTCGCTGAAATAGTAAGAACTAGTCTGGGTCCAAGAGGAATGGATAAGATGTTAGTTGATTCTCTTGGAGATGTCACTATAACAAATGATGGTGCAACTATACTCAAAGAAATCGATGTTCAACATCCTGCAGCAAAGATGATGGTAGAAATTAGTAAAGCCACTGACAATGAAGTAGGCGACGGAACCACATCAGTAGTAGTATTAGCCGGGGCATTAATTGAGAAAGCAGAAGAGTTAATTACAAAGAATGTGCATCCTACTGTAATAGTTGACGGATACAGAAAATGCGCAGTGAAATCTATAGAATTGTTGAATAACATTGCTATAAAAGTTACAAATAATGACAAGGAACAATTAATGAAAATTGCTAAGACATCAATGCAAACAAAACTGGTTTCAAAAGAATCAGATGATCTTGCAAGCATTGTAGTCACAGCTGCTCAACAAGTTGCTGAAACTTCATCAAGCGGTTCTACCAGAGTAGATTTAGATGATATAAAAGTAGAAAAGAAATCCGGTGGCTCCCTAAAAGATACTAAACTAGTCAAAGGAATCGTATTAGATAAGGAAGTCGTCCACGGAGGGATGCCAAAACGAGTAGAAAAAGCCAAGATCGCATTAATCAATTCAGCTTTGGAAATTGAAAAAACCGAATTCGATGCCAAATTGAATATTACATCACCAGAACAAATGAAAAGGTTCTTGGACGAAGAAAATACAATGTTAAAGTCAATGGTCGAAAAAATAACTGGAACAGGAGCAAATGTCATAATTTGTCAAAAAGGAATTGATGATATAGCTCAACACTATTTGGCTAAAGCTAATGTTTTGACCGTCAGACGTGTAAAAGAAAGTGACATGACGAAGCTAGCCAGAGCTACTGGAGCTAGAGTTATTAATAATCTAGATGATTTATCTTCAAAGGATCTAGGCTCAGCTGATCTGGTTGAAGAAAGGAAAGTAGAAACCGATAAGTGGGTTTTTGTCGAAGGATGTAAGAATCCAAAGTCCGTAACAATTTTAATCCGTGGTGGGTCTCAGAGGGTAGTGGATGAAGCAGAGCGATCTATCCATGATGCTTTAATGGTGACGAAGGATGTTTTGGAAAAACCATTGATTGTTGCAGGCGGCGGATCACCTGAGGCTTATGTATCTGGAAAGTTAAGAGAATGGACTAGTACATTGACAGGCAGGGAACAATTGGCAGCAGAGAAATTCAGCGATGCACTTGAAGTTATCCCGCTGACGTTGGCAGAGAATGCTGGAATGAATCAGATTGACACTCTGGCCGAACTTCGCTCTAAACAGAACAAAGGATCAAAATGGGCTGGCATTGATGCAAGGAATTCTAGAATTGCTGATATGTCTAAGATAGAAATTTTCGAGCCCTTGTCTGTAAAAGAACAAATAATTAAATCTGCAACGGAAGTGGCTTCCATGTTACTGAGAATTGACGATGTGATCGCATCAAGCAAATCCGGAGGAGCTGGTGGTATGCCTCCAGGAGGAGGAGCTGGTGGTATGCCTCCGGGTGGAATGGATGGAATGATGTAATCTCATATCTAAAATATCCTTTTTTACCCATTTTTGATTTTTATATCTTATTCCAATAAGATTAATCCAATAACATTATATTTGATTTTGAAGTATTATGTATAGGGTAGGTAGGATCGGGGTGCTAGCCGTGCCCCATACCGAAAATCGGCTTTATGTCGGGATCAGTAACTATTAGGTAAATTCGTGAATGGGAGGTTACCCGCTCATCCGACTAGGATGAAATCATGCCGTATCGGATGGCTATGAGCAGCAAATTACACGAAGGTGTAATATTGACTGCGAAATGCTGAAATGGGTGAGGTCCGGGAGGGAGCAATCCTAAGGCATCGTAGCCGTGCTGTTACGTCTACGTGGTGGATTTAGGAGGATTTGAAATGGGGCCTCTTGTTTACGTTGGTACTAATAGGCTACCCTATTTTGATATGTTAGTTTGTTAAGTTACTTTATTAGTCGTCAATTTTAGATACGTGTTAAATCATTTAATAACTTTTTAATTACGTGCGGGAATCCAATGATCATGAGGCAGATTTCATTTCAAATAAGATCCTTGATGATGTTACCACGAATAGTAACATTAATTCTGGCGTTCCTAGTGATAAAATGCAACTAAGTTCGGAAAGCGAGGTAACAAGACATATCAGAGATTCGATTTTAAGATCCAGCCAGAATATGACTGATGGCTCCTTCAAAGATACCGTAAAGCAGCTTACAGGGTTGACAACAAATTTAGTGAACGAAATGCCAAAGGCAGCAGCTAAAACTATTCAAATTACAAACAAGATCGTTTCGATCGGGAAGGAGGGATTAAATTCTATTAATAACATTCGAAACAATATTTCCTTGGATAGAGATAGGTAACTATCTAAAAGACCATTATAGTAATTAATGATTATTTAATTCCTTTCTCCTTTTTCATTTTGGCCGTTGAAACGATGGTTGATTCTTAATACTTGTAATTAGATAATTACCTTCCTATCTTCTTCCTGAAGGAATTTAACATGGAATTTTGTAGTCATTTCTTATTCTGGACCTCGTTAACAAAACCTTTTGATTTGATTGCTCAAAGCACAGTATTCCAATTATTTTTGTTAAATATGATTTGTTGATACATGTTTTCAATAAAAATTTCGAGTGGTAGGGTATAAGTAGAAATTACGCTATTTTATCGACTTATTTAGATCTACTGCAATTAATTTTCTATATCGAGTATTTAATTAGGGGAGTGGTGATCTTTAACTTACATACAATTCTACATAAAAAACATGTACAACTATTTTGTGTAATCGTTATTAATCTTAATTAGATTACTTTTTTTGAATTTTATGACTCTTCCAGGCGGCGAAATCACAAAAAGGGAGCTCCATTTTGTATGGATCGTAGATTGTTCTGGCTCTATGAAGGATGATGGAAAGATACAATCTTTGAACTATGCTATAAGAGAAGCTATACCTCATATGCAAAGGGAAGCCGAGAATAATATACAAGCCAATCTTTTGATTAGCGCGCTAAGATTTTCAACTGGTGCTCAATGGTTTATTCCACCCACGCACATTAACGATTTCAAATGGGTAGATGTAGAAGCGAAGGGACACACAGATCTAGGGCAGGCTTTCATGCTGTTATCTGAGATGTTGCACATCCCACCAATGACAAATAGAGGATTACCTCCAGTCTTGGTACTTTTGTCTGACGGACAACCCACTGATAATTATGAATATGGATTAGAAAAGTTACTAAATGAACCCTGGGGTAAAAAGGCAATTCGAATTGCTATAGCGATTGGAGAGGATGCAGACACGAGAGTGCTGGAGAATTTTATAAGAAATGATGATATGAAACCACTCCTAGCTCGAAATCCGGAGGCTCTTTCAAATTATATCAGATGGGTCTCTACCGTGGTTCAATCTGCTTCTGCACGACCTAAAAGCCAACAAAAAGATATGATTAAACCGGAATTAAATGTACAGATCCCCAAACCTCCTGAAATGATTTACACAGCAACCGAAGTTTGGTAACTTCCATGGTATTGAAAACTAAAATGACCAAATCTTACGACTTTGAACTCGGTGAACCAATATATGTTGAACAACTAAATATGATTTGCAATGTCGAGAAGGAGATGGGATCCGGTACTCAAGGTAAAGTCTATTCTCTTATATCTCCAGACAATTCTCTATTGGCATTAAAGTGGTATTTTCCTTCTATGGCTACAAGGGAACAGCTCGAGATTCTAAAATCTTTAGTCGATAAACAATCTCCTAGTGATAAATTCCTTTGGCCTATTGCTCTTGTTGAAAGTGACAAGAAAGAAGGATTTGGATATGTAATGCCACTAAAAGAGAATAGATTCAAGAGTTTTGGTTTGTGGTTGTCCAGAAAGATAGATCCTTCCTTTAAAGTTCTTTTGACTGCTTGTTATGAAATTTGTAAAAGTTTTCATCTGTTACATTCAAAAGGATTCTGTTACCAGGATCTGTCGTTGAATAATTTGTACTTTGATCCTTGTACTGGTGAAATAAGAATTGGCGATACTGATAATATTATAATCAATGGATCCGAAAAAGGAAATGTTATTGGCACTCCAAAATTTATGGCACCCGAGATAATTACCCACAAGGCTTTGCCAAATACTCAGACTGATCTGTACTCACTTGCTGTGTTGCTATTCTACATCTTGTTTGTAAATCATCCTTTGGAAGGTAAAGCCGAAAGCAATATAAAAAGCCTTGATGTTCCGGCCATGACCAAACTATATGGTCTCAATCCTGTTTTCATTTTTGACCCTGTGGATTCATCTAATCATCCAGATCCTGTATATCACAAAAACGCTCTGATATTTTGGAAAATTTATCCCGAGTTTTTCAAGAACCTTTTCATAAAAGCATTCACAGAAGGAATTAGGGATCCTTTGCATGGACGTGTAAGAGAAACAGAATGGCAAATCGCTTTACTCCAACTGCGTGACTCCATCTATTATTGTAATAAATGTGGGTCAGAAAATTTCTTCTATCCTATTAATGTAGAAGTTTCACGTTTGAGGAATATTAATAAGAATATTACCAATTATGATAATTCTGTCTCGACTGTTCTGCAAAGTATGCTACATTTAAAAGAGAATGACTATTACTTGACTTGCTGGAACCCACGATGTCAAAATACTAGTCACAAGGTCATGTACATTATAATTGATGAGCGTTATTTTATCACCTTAAATCATGATACTCGAATATTTTTACACCATGTGGATCCGTGTAATAGATATGATTTCTCACATGTTATTGCTGCGGTTACTAAACATCCAGTCGATGATGAAGTATGGGGATTAAAAAACACATCTAGCAGAATCTGGAAAGTTGAAAAACCTAATTCTAAAGCATTTGAGGTATTGCCAAATCAAAATCTTCTTCTAAGTCCAAATATTACGATTGATTTCGGTACTTCTAAAGGGATTATCTACTATTAAGCAACTCTGATTATTTATGAAGGTAGTGGGCTCTCTCTCGGATCAACAATATATTTCTGTAGATAGAAGAAATTGGTTAATATATGGCGCCAGCGTGCGAGGCGCTAGTCATGAGCGTGAACATATATCAAATCAGGATTCTATCTATTGGAGGTACTCCAAGCAAGAGGATATCGGCATATTATCTGTTGCAGATGGACATGGAAGTGATACTTATTTCAGAAGCAAATTCGGATCCAATATTGCTGCAAAGATTGCTACTCAGACAATGTTTAGATTCATCACCCAATGTCATTCGAGTTCCAATACTTTTTCGTCAGTAAGGGATATTATTAGATATTCAATACCGAGAATATTGGTAAAAAATTGGAATAACAGAGTAACTAGTCACATTAATCGGAACCCTTTTACAACCTACGAACTTGACAAATTTTTAGGTAAAAAAGACCCTTCTTCTAAGGATAAACTAGAAAGACATCCACAAATTGCGTATGGATCAACCTTACTAACTGTCGCAGTTACAAAAGATTATTTTCTATTTTTCCAAATAGGTGATGGTAATATTCTAGTAGTAGATGAACATAGGAACGTAATAGCACCGTTTGAAAAAAATATCAATGACAGCGATGACAAAAAAAGTGTAGTAACGCTAAACACTACTGATTCATTATGCATGGAATCTAGCTGGTTAAGATTTAAAGTTGGCATATATTCCATCTATGATTTAAAGCCTAGATTGATATTGCTTACTACCGACGGCTACTATAATTCTTTTAAGGATGAAACAGGCTTTCGTAAGATAGGAACAGATTATCTAGATATCTTGGATAATTATGGACAGCAGTACATTCAGAGTAAATTGGAATTCTTGTTAAAGGAAACCTCGCAGAAGGGTAGTGGAGACGATATTACTCTTGGATACCTCTATAAGATTAATCAATAAAATAATTCTGGACCTGGTTTTTGTATGTATTGTAATTTATACGGTTCAATTAAAATTACTCTCCATGGCTCGTTCTAATTCGAATTTAAATTCATTCAGTCTGTAGTTAATATCTCCTGCCTCGTTCAGCCGCTGCTGCAATGTCTCATCTATGTCCGTGTAATAATCTCTAGAATTTTGAATACTTGTATCGTTGTTAGAAAGTCCCTTGCCAGTAGATGTGTTTGATACTATTTGCTGTTTAATGCTATCCGCAAATGTAGATATTGATTGTTGGTCAAGTGGCTTGATTGGATTTAAATCTGCACTAGGCAAATTAGTTTTTTCTGTCGAATTTTCTCCATCATTTATAAACCCGCCAGTTGGTATATTTATGCCCGGATTATCGTAACTCAAACCCAATAAAACTGCTAATCCAATAATCATACCTGGAGTAACGACTATTATCCCAACAAGATAATTTTTAGACAAATTTCTTCTAAAACTAGAGGGGGGGGAATTTGCAGATGGGTGTGACCTTGAGTTTGTTTTTTCAAATTTTTTCTCTAAGCGTTTTATTGTGTTATCCCTTCTCCTTTTCACAAACTCATCTTGTGGATTTATCGAAAGGGCTCTGTCATAACATCTTATTGCTTCATCATAATTCCCTTGATTATGGAGAGATAATCCTTTATCTGATAATATATTATAGTCTTGTGGATTTATCGAAAAGGCTCTGTCATAACATCTTATTGCTTCATCATAATTCCCTTGATTATGATAACATTTACCTTTTTTGTGTATCTGATCGATTGGAGATGCGTTTACGGTTACTAGGTTTGAAATCGGGTCATGCGAGATGCATATGGGTGATCGTTTTTTCTGCAATTCGGGTAAAATGGATCTGCAATTCTCCATGACTTGCTGACCTTCTTTAGCTTCTATCTTTTGAAGAGTAACTGCCCATACAATCGTAACCCAAACGGCCGATTCTTCGTCTAACATACCATTTAAAATAAATTTTGACATGATATCATATAATTTAGCAGTTATAGGCTTTCCGTCGATTTCGTCATTCAATTGATTTATGATGTCTAACTTTGCTGCTCTAATAATGAGAAAAATTTCTTTTTTGTAGGTAGAGCCAAAAACATCTTTTAAAAATCCATTAAGGCGAATACAGTCTTTTATTATTTCGGGATTTGAACCTATCAAATCATGTAATACTTGCGAAAATGAAGTAATAGAGGATACATTCTCAAGTAGATTCATAGTATTTATCATCTCTATCTTTTAAGGAAATAAAAGACAATGAAATAATGTGGTTAACTTTTTTGTCTAATTTAGATATAATGCCAAATAGACTATAAAGTTTAATTTCCATGATATACATAAAATTAATTTCCTATGCTAATATCGATTTAAATAGATTTTTCCAAAACTAACTAATCGAGATATATTCTAATTCAAATGAGAATTACAAAGACTACTAAATATTTCTTGTAAATTAAATAAATGCTATGTCTATATGATAGCATAAAACCTTCTTTATATTCTATTTCGTAATGTCTATCTGTTCTCATACTTATCTTGATGTATAGGATAATATTCATCAAAGCAAGTATTGCAGACTAGACTCCTGTACTTTAAGTATCTTGGATTTTCGACCACCTTAGTATTAAAACCATTTAATTCAGTTCTACAAACAATGCATCTGGAGGTAACTTTGTTGCGAAGTACCATTCTACGATGTAAGATATTTATTTACTAATATATTAAACGTTAGTATTCTACTATGATAATGATTTGTTATGGATAAACCTTAATCACTACTACTATTATTATCAATTCTTAGGTCACTAAGATAAATCGAATCAAAATATTCGCTTGTTGCACAAACCGTCACTATATCATTCTCGAAATTCTTTATGATCCCAAAACCATTAACTACGTCTATTTCTTTAGATGACCCGAGGCCAACAAATGTATTATTTAGTTTTTTGCTTCTGGCTATCTCTTTGAAAAGGTAAACTAAAGTACGTTGATCTACACAAATCCCGTGGTTATGACTATTTTCGTAGAATATATTTTGATAATAAACTAATCTTATGTCACTAATATGTTTTTTAATATTATAGATATTGCTTTGAGTAATGAATTTTGACAAAGTATACATTCTTTTTCGATATCTATCCGTTTGGGTTCTATTGACAACTGAATCTGGTTTACGTCCTCGCAGTAATACGTATTTCCATTCCTTCGACAATTTTGCATACTGTCTTAGTTTCGAGTGAATCGTAGTGTATCCTAAGGAGACGATACAGTCTGGTTTGGTTTTTTCTAATAGTTTTAGTTTATAATAAATGCCTTTTCCATTTACGTATCCATCTGTATTTATTATACATCGGTCATAACACGCCGATTTGTCTATTAACTCATTAACCGATAGAATAATTCTTTTTTCATTATTTGATGGCTGGATGCTCCCTATAAATTTCATGTAATTTGATCTTATCATTGCCAAGTCCAATTTTTGTTCAGTTAGTAGAACAGATCCTATACATGTGGGAGGTGCCAAATCACCTTGACCCACATCGGCATCTATCAATAATGGTCTTTCTTTATTGTCGAGTAATCTGTTTGCAAGATATAGTGAAAATGTGGATTTGCCCGAATCCGAAGGTCCTATTACGGCAATCTTCTTACAATTAAGTCTTAGGATTTCGTCAACTGTCTTTTTCCAAATAAACATGCCTAAATTGGACTGATTATTTACACGAAATCCATGACTTTTCAAGTTCTTCTTATTCTTTATTAAATAGATTTTAGCCCCGCGCGTATTTTCTATTGGTAGCGTCTTGATGTTATCCCAAAAGATTAGTTGATTCTTGACTTTAACTCCTAAGATATAGCATTCTCCGTCAACTCTGATCAATATAGGGCCGCGAATGAGGTGAATTTTCACGTCGACTCGATTTCCCTTGTGATTATCGATTCTTGCTCAATATCTATTATGATTACTGAATTAACTTTTATAAATATACACAGTAGACGTAATTCGGAATTCGAACTTTAAAAATCATTATCATTGTCACTTATTTTACTTCTTGTCTTTAACCCTCTTTTGATTCATCTATTTTTGAAATTTTATCAATAAGGTATAATATCTTATTTGTCCTAAAACTATAAACGATGGCTCAATTTATATCTCTAAAATAATTAAATAACCCAGGTTTGAACATAGATTATGCGAGGAATAAGAAAAACATTATCTGAAATACTTGTCTCTATTGCATTCATTTTGTTAGTAGTATATATTCTTGATGTAGGAGTTTCAATGATTAATGAAGAGGGATTTTTGCCTTTGTCTGAAAGGGATAGGGGCATGATATTTGGTGGAGGATCAATTATTCTGTTCGTGGTTTCATTTGGAATCGGCATAAATGTACCATCAAAACTTTTGACTGTTCTCTTGATTATAGGTGGGGCAATTATGGGAACAACAGTTCTCGTATCATCATTGTTTATGCCATCTGAAGAAAATGCCCAAATGTCGTCTACAGAAGCAAATCAAATGCAGATATTAGCTCCACAGTTCATTGGAATAATAATTATCGGTTATGTGATTATGGGTATGGGAATTTTAAGAGCTATAAGGAAAAAATAGGGACGTGCTATGATCTTGTTGAAATAAAAGAATTAGCATTCTTTTTTTATGTATGTTTATTTTGTAGACCTGCATGGAGGATTCTATCTATTGATGTGAATTTTTTTTCTTTGAAATTACCTTTCTGGCATATTCGATATAATTATTGTCTATTTCAGTACCTACATAGTCTATCCCTAGATCGATACAGGCCAATGCAGTGTTACCTATCCCCATAAAAGGATCGTAAACAATGAAATCTTTTTTATTACATCCATGGAGTTTTATACATAATCTAGCCAATTTTTGAGGGAATACTGCAGGATGGGATCTTTCTCGTCGTATTGTAGGATATGTAATAAACCATACATTTCCTCTATCTCTTTTATCCTGATTTACGGATTGCCATCTTTTAACATTTGTCTTATCCTGGTAAGGTACTCCTATTGATAACTTGTCAATAGGTAGATTTCCTGTCTTAGTAAAATGGAAAACATATTCATGAGTATTAGTTAAGAACCTGTTACTCCTAATTGGTTTATAATGACCAATTGAGAACCCATCATTGTGTACAGGATTGGTATTTCCAATGTCCTCCTTCTCAACTGAAATCGATTTTATCCAATGTATGGTATTTTGTATTTTATAACCCGCACACAAGAATTTAGTTACTGCACGAAATGGAATTAAAGGATTTGTTGATCGCTCTGCAATGTTTAAAAAAAAAGATCCATTAGGCTTTAATATGGAGTAACTTTTTTCGGCAATTCTGTAAAGCCATTCTAGATAATCATTCTCGTTGATATTATCTTTATAGACGTTGTATTTTTTACCTATATTATAAGGAGGTGATGTTACTATAACATCAATCTTTAAATCGTTATTTACTCTAATCTTTTCCATGAACGTAATGCAATCCTCACAGTAAATCTCGTTACGAGAAATCACAGGACCTATTATTCAGAGATAAATTTAAGATTTTATAATGCTTTATCAATATGTTTGTTCTATTTTGATGAAGAGATTCACAACTGAGGATCAAATCGGTTCAATCAATTTGCATTTTTTGAATTTTTTACAGGTATTTGCAAACCAAAGTTCTTGCGATTAGATCGGATTCATTGTTTGAATTGATTATTGTAAAGGTCTATTATTTCCTCCACAGTTGTAATGTCCTCAGGAGACTTGTCTTCTCTAATGTTGCCAGAAAATTTTGGAAACCTGAGTGCCAACCCGTATCCTGGTTTAATCATGTTTCTTCCTGTTGTGTAAACAGGACTTAGAGTTATTTCAGGAGAAATGATTTCCAAAACTACACTTGGTTCAAACCAGACATCCATGTGAACATTGCCTGATTGCACTCTAGGATGTTTCTTGTGAATTATCTGTTTGCTGAGTGTATCATACAATACAGAGAGGGCATCATCCTTAAAACCAGTACCAACCTTGCATATTGTGTAAAAGGTGTCTTCTTCTTTGCTATATGAACCTAATAATAAGGCTCCGTACTTACCTACACGTCTACCTTTTCCGTATAAAGCTCCCAAAACTACCAAATCTACGGAATCAGTAATTGTCCCTGCATACTCTTTCTTCAATTTTATCCATGCCCATTCTCGGGCACCCGCTCTATATCTGCTATTAGAATCTTTCAGCATCAAACCTTCGCAACCGCTGTCCAAGGACTCTGCCATAAAATTATCAATTTCATCGATATTTGAAACTCTTTTTTGGTTTACAAGTTTAAGACGATCGCTTTTGATATTTCCGAAATTAATCTCCAGGATTTTTCTTCTTTCCTCAAATACCAAGTTCATTAAATCATTACCATTATGGTACAATATGTCAAACAGATTCAATATTACTGGATATGCTTCCATCGCTTGTTGAATATCGTGCTTTCTCCTTCTACGCATTAAACTTTGAAATGGTAGAAATTTTTGATCATGTGGATTAATCGCTACAACCTCTCCTTCTACAATAAAGTTATCTACATCCAGATCGGTAAACATCTTTACGATTTCTGGGAAATGTGATGTGATGTTTTCCAAGCTTCTAGTGAATAGTTCAATCCTTGTTCCTCTCTTGTGAACCTGTACTCTTTCTCCATCGATCTTAAATTCTGCTAAACACTTACCTTTGATTTTGCTTAAAGCTTCTTTTGAATCCGCTGCTCTTTCTGCTAGCATAGGCCTAACTGGTATGAATAAAGAGACTGAAATTGATTGAACTTCCTCAATGGATCCCTGAGCTAATATTCGTGCTATATTTCCCAAATCACTAGATACGTTGAAAGCTTTTTCCAATATGACTCTATTTCCCTTATCGTGTGTAAATCCTATAGCTAGTGCATCCATTAAGGTGTAGTTTGCTATTCCCAATCTCAAGTTCCCTAAAATTAGTTTCAGTAAATACTTTGCTTCTAGATTTGACACATTATTTAGTAGGCTAGTGATATACCTAATCTTCAAATTCAAAGAACCTGTTCCGGAAGTGTTTGCGATTTTCGTTAATGTGTCAAATACTCTTTCAACTGTGAGAGGTTCGCTAAATAAAGTACTTTGGGATTTATTGTAATTTAACTTGTACACTACATCTCCCAAATCACCAATTTCATTAAATTTTAACTTTATTTCCGACGATGATATGCCAGTAGCAAGTGACAAAGATCGTATAACCATTTTTTCAGCTATTCCTAATTCCTTTGAGCTGTGGTCTGGTCCAAGCTTTCCTTGAATCAAATATATAACTTTGTCAATTATGTTGGATGGTGTTACTTTCATTAGTTCTACTAAATATTGTGTCAAGTCTAATCTACTGCTCGTTTTTTCCATTTTCTCGAAGGTTTGAGCTAGTTCTAAGAATAGCATAACTATTGTATTAGAAAGTTGGAATATTGGATTTGAATATTGCCTTTCTTTTCTTACGTATAAACTTCTTGCAAGCCGATTATTTGGAAACGGTTGTGAAGGACGGCTATAGTTTTTATATTTATATGCTTTACGCTATTATAAAGTATGAGTACAGTAAGCGAAATAATGTCTGCGCGCGAACCCCTCACAATTAAAGCATATTCTAATAATACTGCTCACGATGTAGCTACCCTGTTGACTAAACATAGAATTGGATCTGTTCTAGTCATCGACAAAGATATGACCCCTATCGGGATTATTACCGAAAGAGACTTAATTAAGCGTGTATGTCTTGAAAATTTAAACGCAAGTAAAGTATTAGTAGAGGACATCATGTCTTCACCATTAATAACTATAATGGCTTATGATTCCGTTGATACTGCCTCTAGAATCATGAGGTCAAACAAGATTAAGCGCTTACCAGTAATGGAATCTGATAACCGAATTATAGGTGTCATAAGTGTAACCGATATTGCCAGAAATCTGGCAAAGATATTGCTTGATGATTATAATAGATTTAGATCTCTTAGGAATGTTCTCGAAATGAACGATATTGCAAATTAACGTACACAATTATGTGCGATATTCGGGGTTTATTGTACTACATATATGAAAGATAGTGTTATATAAATAACCCATCTAATAACGTGCCTGTATTTTTATTTTACAACATTAAAGATAGTAAAGCCAATTTGCTGTAATTATTCCAAATCTATTGATTGATGAAATTACAATGGAAATGGTTAAATTAAGTGAACAATTTTTTTATAGTGATCTGCCTTGGTAGCTCAGCCTGGCCAGAGCGTTGCCTTGGTAAGGCAAAGGTCGCGGGTTCAATTCCCGCCCAAGGCTTTCTTATACGACCAAAAGAAGGCTCCTGAATTGAACCCGCTTCTATCTCTGAATTTTCATTTGAAATTGTATACAATTTGTATGATTTTGTATAAGGTATTTCACAATGCATAGAGTAATAGTCTGATTTTCTCGCTAATAGAACAATATCAAAACATGGGAATTGTTAAGTGCCGGATTTGAACCTCTTGTTTCTCCACTTCACATCCCTCTATTTTCAGAAATGGAATCCCGAGGTCCTATGCGATGACTAGCATTAAATATTATATATACAATTAACCTAACATTTTATGTAATCATTATCAATAATACTTCTAATAAATTAAAAGACTGAGATAAATTCTGCGAAATTAAAGACTAGCCAATTTAAACTATTTTTACATGTCTCCAACTGTAACCATTAGATTATGATCATTAAGTTCAACAGTCTTCTCACAGGGGAATGCATTCGATTTTAGTTTAGATATTAACAATATCAGAGAACAGTGCGGTTTAAGTGAAGTACATGAGAACACTAAAGTCTCCTATGCTTTGCTCCTGCCAAACAAATAATACATTTACCTCTAACGATGCAACTATAGATCATTTCAGAGAAATGTGTGGTTCAGATAAATTGTCTGAAGCCGTAGGGGTTCTGATGCTTTGGAGTCATTTTTAGGTAACAATTCCACACAAATTTACACCAGTAGTGAAATCACATTCCTTTTCGTAGCCGCAGCACTTCCGCTTAGCCCTGCGATAATATAACCTCTATTTATTTTCTATCAAAAATTCAATTAGTTATGTATCCTTTATCTTTCTTTTGCAATCCGCATCTGAATCAGTTGTTAAATATCTTATTATTAATACTTCGGAAACATACAATCATTTCTAGATTCTTATTGCAATCCGAGCCCATAAATGGAATTGAATTTTATCCGATTCCTGTTGATACTCCATTAGAGATAATCAAGATATCAACAGATGAGATATTGATGGTTTTGGAATTAATACTCCTGAAGTTATGCTCATAGGAACCGATAGAAACCAAGTTCCAAATAGTTCACAAAAATTATATCTAAAGTCTTTGATGATTATGGAAAACTTGAGGAATCAGGAATAAAACTTATGGAGTATATGATTATACAATCATGATCCCTAATATGGCATCATATCAATAGATCAAATGATGTGAATTACTTTATGGTGTTCAGTACTAAATAGTACCCATAGTTAAACATAATTGGAGATACATCTTACTTATAAATGCGAAATCATAGTATCAAATAACTCCAATAATTTCATAGGGGTCTTGCATCTCTAATTCCACATTCGCCATTGATGCAAGACCCGACTTTTCTATTAGTTTAACAATTCTCTAATATTGAATGTTAATTCATTGTCTTGATTTATTGGGTCAAAAACTAACTTTTAATTGCCTCTCCAAATTTATGTAAAGCGCTAAAGTTTTTGAGATTTGCTCGATGAATATACTTACAATGGCTAGAGTTGTGAGTAGATATTGGTGACTATCATTTCTTACAACACTTTTAGGGGCTCTGTTCAGTTAACATGTTTTATTTCATTGTTATGATAGTCTACAAAGAGCCGCAGCCAATTCCGTACATGCTTTAACTTGCAGTTCTTTATTCTACAAGGAAAGTAATCATCGAAACTTTCGGTTCTATCCTTGATATATTGCATCGTTCTTTCGATTACACTTTTCTCGTAAGAAGAATGAATATGGTGATCGAGATTTAAGAATCTACAGGCCATTGGATACCAAGTACCTCCATCATCAGTCGAAACTGGGTGCTTTCCATGAACTTTGATCAAATTAGAAAGATATCTTTCTGCAACAAACATGTTTCTCTCTTTGGATATAGAAAGTGCGAGGATCTGTCTGTTTGCAGGCTCTATCGCCACCCAAAGCCAGATGTATTCTGACCCTACCTTCAACATTGTCTCGTCTACAATATATTCTAGAATTCTTCTTCTTGATGCTTTCAATTTTTGAGGCCTGTATTTTTGAATCCAATTCCAGATGGAGACATGGTTTCTTTTATACATCTGAGACAATCTTTCCGAGGCTTTTCTTAAAGATAAACCTGAAAAGTACAAATGCAACCCATAATATACATACCTTGAAGGTGTTCTGTTTCTGCTAATCATAAAAGAAATAGGACATCTTCAAGCTATAGGTTTATCGTTAAATGAACAGAGCCCTTTTAGGACATTACATGAATTAATATTGGTGCAAGAAAATTCACCTTCTATTGACTGTTCCCAATCGAGATTAGTCTATCTGGCGTTATTGGATCTCATTGAGATCTCTACTCGAGATGATGTCCGGAAAAGTCGTTTCTTGAATCCGACTAGCAATTCCTTTCCTGCTACATATAATATCCTTTTTTATCCAATTTCTTTAATGTAAAGTAGGATTTAGGTAAAGAGAATCTTGCTAATTAGTAGGTGTAATTGGCATAAACATGCAATTTAAATATATCTAAAGATATTAAGATGGCAATGTTGTTTGAGATCGACATCTTATCTCCAGTACATGAGAACCTTCGATATGATTCGTCAATTTCCAATCAGTCGGACCCTGAATTGATGAAGAGATTGCAAAACCTTTATAGACTAATTAGTGATATCAAACAAAAGAATCAAGAACTTTTAGATTATATCGATAAGGAATACTCGAATCCTCGAGAAAAACACACGTTATTGAATCTTTTAGAATTTAGTATTTTCAGTTATGATGATGCGAAACCTTTTGAATCATTCATAAGAAATTTAACTGATGGAGAGTCCTCTGATTTAAACCTCTCATATAATTGACAGGGCTCTGTTCAGTTAACGATAAGCCTATAGCTTGAAGATGTCCTATTTCTTTTATGATTAGCAGAAACAGAACACCTTCAAGGTATGTATATTATGGGTTGCATTTGTACTTTTCAGGTTTATCTTTAAGAAAAGCCTCGGAAAGATTGTCTCAGATGTATAAAAGAAACCATGTCTCCATCTGGAATTGGATTCAAAAATACAGGCCTCAAAAGCTGAAGTCAACTAGAAGAAGAGTTCTAGAGTATATAATAGATGAGACCATGTTGAATGTGGGATCAGAGTTTGTCTGGCTCTGGGTTGCAACTGAACCAGACAGAAAACAGGCAAATTCTCGCACTGTCTATCTCTAAAGAAACATGTTTGTAGCTGAAAGATTCATTTCAGGTTTAGTCAAGATTCATGGAATTCATCCAGTTTCGACTGATGATAGAGGTACTTGGTATCCAATGGCCTGTAGATTCTTAAATCTCGATCATCACATTCATTCCTCTCTGGAGAAAAGTCTGATTGAAAGAAAGATGCAATACATAAAGGATAGAACCGAAAGTTTCGATGACTACTTTCCTTGTAGAATAAAGAACTGCAAGTTAAAGCATGTACGGAATTGGCTGCGGCTCTTTGTAGACTATCATAACAATGAAATAAAACATATTAAGTGAACAGAGCCCTTTTTAGAAATTTTTCAAAATCATAATCATTATCCGAACGTCTATTCTCTTTAACTGTCACATATTGATTGATATAGTCACTTCTCAATTCTTCATAATTGGTGTAAAACCAGTCAAAATTGCTCTTCAATTTCTCTAATTTCTCAAAATCTTCTTTGGATTCTGATATTTCAATGTACATACTACATATCTGATTATCTTTTAGTGTTTTGTTGCATTAGAGTCTTAATATATTCTTAAAACTCTCGGATCGAGGTAAATATTTACACCAATTTTTTCAGATATTTTAAAGATTTGAACTAAGTTTTACATATACTTAATTTGTTCTTGGTATCTGATCTTAAATACCAAAGGAACTTCTTATTACAACAATTAAATTTATCATATTGAATTAATGCGAAAAAACAATTCTGGTTATCACTACGGTGCCCAGACATTATGTCAAGAATGTAGTTCCAAAGAAATCGTGTAGGTGGTTATTTAGGAGCAATGTTTTTTCATCCTACCGACTTGGTTTTATGATGTATTTTGCTCTCTTTTCGTTTTTGACCTTGGATTATTCACCTCAAAATGAACTTTTAAATTCGAGTTACATATTTTTTTACTCTTATGCTAAGTTATTCCTCTTTGAGCAATTGATGTGATGGTTAGACAATACCGTATGTTCTTCTCTGAAACTAGTAAAATATATCTAATAATTATCTGCTACATAGCCATGAGTTTGGTCACCTCTCCATTGGTACAGCCTTTTATGAAATTGGTTGCCTAATTCTTTATAACAAATAACTTCATCTGTTAACATGAGTTTATCCTCATGATTGTGGTGATATAGATGACACATATGGCAAAATAGATATTATGGATTTTCTTAGTTAAGATCTTGCTATGACAATATTCGAAAACCTTTTAGGATTACAATTGTTAATTTTGGATATTGATATTTGAAGCGAATTTTTTAATATTTATTCGGTCTTATAGTCGCGAAGGACAAAAAGTAGCAAATGCTGTCCCTATTTTTACAATTTTCGTATTGTTTTTCATACTTGTTATGGGCTCGGGTGCATCAAACTGGAACGTATACGGGCAATCTAATGAGACTGAGATACAAGACGAAAACTTAATTCAAGATATGCAAGGAGCTTTGCCCGAAGATCCTGGTGAAAATATTGGTGAAGAATCACTCTCTAAAAGCGATTCCACAGGTAACGATTCAAATTTGACCGAAAATTCAGTTGTAGAGGATCAGTCAAATCCGGCAAATGAATCACCTCGTTCTCAACCTGACGGTGATTGTTTGTTTGATCCATCATTACCAAAATGTGCACCAGATGAGAACGGTAACTGTCCTGAAGGCTTTGGTATGAATGAGGATGAGCGATGCTTTCCACATCATGAAAGATGTCCTTTAGGATACCATAGCCATGAAGATGATGAAAGCGGGAAATGTATCCCTGATAGTGTTCCATGTGATCCAGGTTATATAATGAATCCTGACTTTCCGAGCTGTGAGTATAAAGAATTCGTATGTCAGAAACATCCAGATTTGAAAGAATGTAAGGAAGAAAACAATACTTCTATTAACGCTTACAATTCGGGATATAGTCATGGTTGTTCAGATGCAAAAATATCTGATCCATCTAATAGATACATAAATCAGCCAGATAAGGGACCAAGTTATCATACTCCAGACTTTATGAAAGGATACAATAATGGGTTTGAATCTTGTTCTGGCAAATCCAATCAACCAAATTCTAGCGGAACCTTTAAGGTTATCGTTCAGGTAACAAACCAGTTATCTGAAGATACCTATGGTGGGATCGCCATAAATGTGAGTAACTTTCCAGACAATATTTTCAAAACGGCGTATGGCCTATATTTCCCTGCCGGACAAACAATTTCATATACATTCACATTCAAATCCAGCGATGTACCAGTGGGTACTGAATTTGAGGTAAACCTTGACTATGGCGATGACTACAATCAGTACATTTTTGGAATAAACACTCCTGCAAAGAAACCAGAGATAGTGCAATTCTTTATCCCTTAGTCCTGATTGTTTTACCAATATTGTCTATATGATATTCTATTGCGAAATGAGTTGTATTGAGAAATATAACCCATTCCCGTTTTTTTATCCAGGTTCATTAATACAAAACCATTTGATGGGGGGAGGGATTGGCGGTCCAAAACCTCATAAACAAAAAAAAACAATTAGAAAACATATCACAATGATCTTTGCTCTAAATTTCATCTATTGTAATGGTTATGCTTAGCCTTAAAGTGTTGCTAAAATTTTCACACTTTTTGGGGTCAAAAAGGAACATCATTGGCATAAAACAATTTCAAAACAGTTCGAGCACGGTTAACAGAATTGATTTCTAAATTTCAATATATTTGGGTCACCAAAATTATTTTTCATTATACAATGAATCCCTGTACTAAAGAAGATATCCTGTTTTAGCAATTTAGTCCCAAATACTAAGATTAATTAACTATACATTTTTTCACATAATCATTTTAATGATGTGGTATTCAGACTTATGAGTACTTCGAATCGAAATTCAACCATTGATATAGGGCATCTTGAAATCTACTTGTATCGGGCGCCAAAAAGGAATCATGAGGCGTTAGTAAAAATATACAACAAATATTCACATGAGTTTTTACAAAACACGGTGTGTTGAAATTTGAAGTTTGTAACTTGACTTCTAGAAGGGATATACTAAATTTAACTAATCTTGCCAAAAAGATCTCTGCTAGTGCGGACGAGGAAGGATGGTTAGAAATAGTCTTATCGAGACGCCAATTATGTAAACGAGTTCATAAATGCTAAGGAAAATGATAAAAGTGGCTCTGAAATGTATTGATGAAATGATGAAACTGATAACTCTGGCTTCAATGGTCGCGTTTGGTGATTTTGGCTAGCTAAAAGAAATATTCTAACAATCGGATTCAAAATGAGGAAATTTATTCTTATTATAGCGTTTTGTTTTAGTTTTACACTCAAGTGTATTTTTAGACATCAACCAAATGAATGTCATTTATGGTCAGATTGCAACTAACAGCAGTAATCCTATTATAACCATACCTACAACAATATCAAAGGAGGCACAAAATGCTCTGAAAAATATTACCTCGCAAATATCGGCGTTTGTTACTCCAGAACCAAATGATCTGAATGGTTGTGATGTGTTGAATGCACAGGTTTCCGCTATGTCTATTACTCAATCCCAATCTCTCGTAGACAGTTTTGAAGCTAGTATAACATCAGCTAAATTCGGTAATGTACCGTACTCGATATCAAGCCTAAGAATTGAGTTGACAATGTTAAAGCACTGGTCTACATACATGGTAGCGGATATACTATTCTGGGTGCAAATTCTACTTTGGTCAATTCCATGCCTATGGCAAATGCTACTGGCCTCAGAGTCATATCTGTAGATTATTCTCTTGCTCCCTCTTCAAAATGGGGTGAGATAACAAGTGAGGTTGTTTCTGTCATAATGGCACTAAAGGATCAGGGTGTCTCTCTTGATGATATAGGGATGCATGGTGATTCTGCGGGAGGGGGCTTGGTGGCTAGTTCTGTGTTAAAAATGCGTGACGAAGGAGTGGATTACCTGCTGTTGTAGCACTTTGGTTTCCTTGAGCGGACATTTTCGGAGCGGGGGGATACTCGTTTAACACTAAATACGACAGACCCATTCATATCAGAATCTATGCTAAAAAATATGGGGGAAGCATATGCTCATATCATAGATCAGAAGAATCCTTATGTTTCACCTGTTTATGGTGACTTTAATAAGGGATTTTCCCCAACCTTGATTCAGGTAGGAACCAAAGAAACATTGCTAAGTGAATCAGTTAGACTTTATCAAGGTTTGGATATTACGGGTGTTCCGGTAAAACTGGGTGCTTATGAATGTGTGCCTCATGGATTTCAAACAATTCTTTTTGATACATCTGAATCATCCTTAGCATTTTCTAAGACTATCAAGTTCTTAAAAGAGTATCTTAAAAGTTAGACATGGAGTAGTTAAATAAGGGGATAGAAAGAGTCTTTCTCCTCTTTCAAGATTAGTGTGTGATCATCACAAAAAAAACTCCACCATATTTCACATTCGTTAAGCCTCTTTTTGTCACAGTTTATACACGATCAAGAAGGTATTCGCACATCTATAATCAAATTTCAAAACTTGCCAACCAATATTAGAAAATTCTGTTTCTTTTGTGAAAAGATTTGATCCTATTGTCTGAACTCATACACGATATTTATTAAACGATGATTCAATATGAGAATCGTATATTTCCAAAGTGACTAATTCCTCCTTAACGAAATCTACCTTAGTGTTATTGAGTGTATCTAAAACTAACCTATAATATTGGAACTGTACTTCTATAACGATATTTTCAAAAATATTGAATCCATCTACCCGTGAGAGATGTGAGTCGTAGGTCTTTTTATTATACGATCTCTTTGTATGGTTAATACATAATTGCTTTTCGACATCCAATAAAGCTAAACTTTCTATTTCGTCAATCTGACTCGCTTTTGGTATTATGTCGCGACCCATTCATGAGAATGACAACCCGTTTGTTTTAATCTTTACGCATATATACACAGCGTAGTGCTCTAGAGACCAAAAAAAACAGTATCCCATTGCGATAAGATTTTGTAATATAGCTAAAACAATTGAAAAGTTACATAGTTCGAATAAAACCAGAATTATCGATCTAAGGTGTGTTTAAAAACCAACATACCATTTAGACCCAGTTAGTAACCCTGAATATATCTCTAAACCATTCAAGCTCATCACGGTCATCATTCAATATTTCTTGTATGCTCGTATTATTACAAGATTAAGAAGATATTTAACATTGAATAAAAGTTGTAATAAATTCCTAGAAAGAGGTGCATGTCGCTAGGGTCGATCCTTTTGGATATAGTCTTGGTCTTTTTTCAATCAAATCATTATCGTGATAGCCTAACGAATAACACATCCATATGACGAGTTGTTTAGCATAAGTTCGCCAACCTATAAGTGAACTAATCATCTACCTCCATGACCTCTAAATTCTTCGCCTTCATGTAACGAAAAGCCACTTTGAGGTGAAAGGCCACCACTCGAATGATCATGGATGATACCATCATGATGAATAAATGATCCGCCGCCGCTTAATTGGACGTGGTTACCATTATTGAAAATCGAATAGTAGACGTGAGTACCACTTGAATGACTATCATAAGCAGTTCTACTATCTCCTTTTTCATCATGGGCTACTTTGTTACCATTGTCATCATAATAGAATTTCTGGTTATGATTGTGATCTACACAATAGTACTTGTGACCATCATTGTCATACCAATAGTGGTGACCTTCAACATCAGTGTAATAAAAGTTATTATTCTCGTCCTTGTAGTAAACTTTACCATTGTTATCAATATAGTAATAGTTGTTCCCTTCATTCGAGTTGTCATTGTCACTATCAGAATTGTCGTCGTCATCTTCATCTTCAGTATAGTAAATTGGTTGTCCATAGTAATAATAGTCATCAATAATGGTTTCATTAACTATATACGGCATTGTGGCATTTTGTCCAAGAACACTTATTCCTGATCCTACTAAAGGTACTGTTACAAGAAAGATCGTAACAATATAAGTAAATATGAATTGCTTAGTCGCGATAGATCTTTTATCAATCATTATCGTCTATTGCAATAGTTCATATATGAAGTTGAATTATAATAACTCTAAAGAAAGAATTTTTAAGACTTTTTTTTGGTTCTGGATATCTATACCAACACTTTGTTAACATTGTATTGAATTATCTGCTCATCTCATTTTCAGTTGTCCTCTAATACTAGAATGCTTGAACTTGTAATATTCACAATTTTTCATATAATTTGAGAAAATTTAACTCATTCTTTATATCTCTCATAAGTTGAGGTAATAATAACTGTACACTCAAAGCATATTCGATAGCAATGATTCTTGTTTTACCAAAAATAAATCTTCCAATGCATCTACAAACCTAAAAAAACTTGATTCCTTATGGATAGGATTTACTATACGTTGTCAAAGTCAGGCCGAATTAAATATCTTCAAATTTAAAAGCAAATTTCTCGATCCCTTGGTACTAGTTACACCAATCTATAAACGGAAAATCTTGAATCAAGAATTTATAATTTCATAGTAAATTTTAGAAGCAGTTAAACACCAAATTTAGTTAAATTTGGTTGACTTTATCAAATTTAGAGGAGACATGGTTAACATGACATTCTCAATACGGGTTAGTATTCTAAAACATATTTGTAAGTCAAATTGTCATAGTAGAATTCAATTCAATAAGAATAGTGGAAAGTGCAAACCACCTCTATATTGAGATTGATCAAATATGCGATCTATGTTACCATTCTGTACTCTTGCTACGAGTGATTTCAACGAGATTGGAACCTAATCAATTGGAAGCATCTGAACTTGATCTATCTTCTAAATTTTGATGCATCAATGACTGAAAATAAGCCGCGCATTTTTTCCCACTGTGCAAGAGGAAGAACATGCATTTAGGATGTGAGTATCAAATCATAGTTTGATAAGGAGTAAAACTGAACTATAAAAAGAAGACAAAGATAATCTAAAATATGTTATTATCATTCCATAAACAGAGTTCTTTAGAGAGATTTTGTGAATATGGATCTA
Organism: Candidatus Nitrosocosmicus franklandus; assembly: GCF_900696045.1. GTDB lineage: Archaea > Thermoproteota > Nitrososphaeria > Nitrososphaerales > Nitrososphaeraceae > Nitrosocosmicus > Nitrosocosmicus franklandus_A. The sequence continues at coordinate 625,330 of NZ_LR216287.1, read as the reverse complement.
GTTCCACCTGTCAGGTTCCTTGATGTGGGAGTTTTAGGTACTATAATATTCGTAATACTAGTGGATTACTAACGAATAATCATATTATACAAACATCTGTGGAAAGATTACTGTAGTTCTAAGATTTCACCATATCACCGTTAATTTCAGATAAATTAGCTAGTATCCCTAGTTGATCACAACGATCGACATAGAAATTGTCCAAATGAACTTTATCAAACCCATATTTTTATTTATATTCTGGTTTATTTATTGTACTAATACCTGCTCTTTTTGATTATTTTCTTCCCAAAATAGTATTCTTGTATGATTTGTTCATCAACAAGATTGTATGTTCATTTATTCTTAGGAGGTTGATTTGCTGAAACTTGATTTCGTACTTGTCGAAGGATCTACTAGCAGAATTCATGATATATATAACCATTTTAGAAATAAGGTTAATGGGCGGGGGTTGTAGAGCCTGGCCAAATAAATATTTCATTTTGGAGACGCGGGACTTAAGATCCATATAAGGGATCCCGTCTCTCAGGGGTTCGTGGGTTCAAATCCCACCTCCCGCACTTGAGAAGTTTAGTGTACCCTCATGAAGGATTATAAGCATAAGAAAACCGAATATAAAGTAGTTTATAATGTTATTGTCAATAATTATTATGAGTTTAAGATTCCTTTAAACTAATCAAAAGTAAGATTATTTAAAATGATGTCATTCTATCGTCTATTTGATAGCAAACTTTTACTCTTTATGATTATCTCCATCAATTTCCTTTAATTTGTTGTATCTTATGCAAATATCTAGAAATACCTGATGAAATCTGTTGTCGTCCGCAAGTTCAGGATGAAATGACGTCCCAATTATATTATCTTGGCGTACAGCAACAATCTTTTCTTCGAATTTCGTTAAGATCTGCACGTTCTTCCCTATGTTATTGATTATTGGACCCCTGATGAAAACTCCTCTAAAAAGTTCTTCTCCCAAAATGGGAATATCTAAGTAAGTTTCAAATGACTCCCTTTGTCTTCCGAATGCATTTCTTTCAACAGTGACATCTAGTAGTTGTAATAGATGTTGATTTGTTTCACCAACGTTCTTGTCATATGCTTTGCTAGCCAAAAGGATGAGGCCTGCACACGTTCCTAAAACAGGTAGTCCTTTAATTATCTTGTTTCGTAACAATTGTAACTGCATTTTTTGAAGAGACAGCAATGTTCCCATCACCGTGCTCTCTCCTCCGGGTATTACTAACCCATCCAAATCTTCAAGAGCATCAATATTTTTTAAGCGAATTACCTCTCCTTCTGTATTTAGATCCTTTATCGATGCCTTAACTGCATTATAATTTTCTTCAATGTCTCCTTGGATGCCTAATATTGCGATTTTAAGCTTTGTCATTAGATAACAGGTCCTCTTTCTTGCATTCTGAGTTCTAGATTCTTTGTATCTAACCCAACTAGTGATTTCTTCTCATCTATCATTTTTTGGGCTTCAAGCAAAGTTTTGTCATCATCAAAAAAAGTTGTAGCCAAGACCACTGCTCTAGCTCGTAAAGATGGATCCTCTGATTTAAATATTCCAGATCCGACAAATACACCGTCACATCCAAGTCTCATTAAGAATGCAGCGTCCGAAGGAGTAGTTATTCCTCCAGCTGCAAAATTTACTACTGGAAGCCGACCTAATTTTCCCACTTCTTTTACCATTTCTAGGGATACCCTGAATTTTCTTGAAAGCTTAATGAGCTCTTGAAAATCATTATCAGCATAAGCGCCACGTATCATTCGAACTTCTTTGTTAAGAATCTTGATGTGGTTAACAGCTTCGGCCACATTTCCTGTCCCTGGCTCTCCTTTTGTTCTAATCATTGAAGCGCCTTCCTCAATTCTTCTTAACGCCTCACCCAGATTCTTTGCACCATTTACGAAAGGAACAGTGAAGTCCCATTTCCAAATGTGGTTTTCATCATCAGCTGGAGTTAGTACCTCACTCTCGTCGACCATATCTACACCACAAGTCTCCAACATTTCTGCTTCTGCGACATGTCCAATTCTACACTTGGCCATTATGGGAATTGAGACGGAGTCCATAATATCTTGAATAATTTTTACACCTGCAGTTCTTGCAACTCCTCCAGCTTTTCGCACATCAAAAGGCAATTTATCCAATACCATAACCGCAACTGCGCCAGATTCCTCAGCAATTTGAGCTTGTTCTACACTTGTAACGTCCATAATTACTCCATGCTTTTGCATGTGAGCAAATCCCCTCTTAACTAATACACTACCTTTTGTTTTTCTGTTGTTCTTTCCCTCAAAGATTTCTTGACGCTCTGATTTTCTATTCCAGGGTACCAATGAGATAGCCACATGATCTATTGGCTAAAACGATATATAGGTATATTTTTTTAATCTCTTTCACTCTCCTTTTTAGTTGACCTGTTTTACATTTTTCCTGCCAACAAAATACCTCTTATTAAAGTTTAAGCAGGTATAGCAAAATTTAAAAAGGTATTATCTTAATTACATGTAATGACTTTACCAAAAGGGTATAAACCTAGTGGACAAACCGGTTCAGGTAGTAGTGGCGGTAGTGGCGGTAGTGGCGGTGGTTCATATGGAGCAAGTCGCGATGAAATCGAACGTATGATCGGCCGAAGAGTCGAAAATATGAAGGGAATTATAGTATTGGGCTTTATTTTATGTTGGGTTGCTACAGCTGGTGGTGTTTACGTAGGTGTTACTGTTTATCCATGGGCATATCCGTTACCTAGTGGCATCTATGCTCTCTCTGTCCTAACTGTAATCGAAGTATTGGGTATGATTTGGATGTTAAAGATTGTTGGCGAAAAGCCAGTAAGAATGTAACATCACTTCCATTATATTTTTTAAATTTTCTATTTCCTAGTTTCTAAGATAAATTAATTTTTGATCGTCTTTTAATATGTAAGCAAGCGATGCAGTAGAATATCTTAAAATTAAAAATAGTATACACAAAATCTTATATATTACCTATAAGAACAGCATAATAATGGTCTGGCTAAGACGTACAACTCACTATTTATTCATAGTTGTTGTTGCAGTAAATAGTACGTTGCTTACAATCAACGCAGGAGATTATATCTTCTATACTGACTGGGCATGGACATCATTTGTTGTATTTTCAATTTCTCAATCCACAATGCTTGTGGTAGGAGCTATATACTATATGTTGTTTACAGGTGTCCCAGGTACAGCTACGTATTATGCAACTATAATGACTATATATACATGGGTTGCCAAAGGTGCATGGTTTGCATTGGGATATCCATACGATTTTGTCGTGGTTCCTGTTTGGATACCGTCGGCTATGTTGTTGGATTTGGCATACTGGGCAACAAGAAGGAACAAACACGCGGCTATATTGATCGGTGGTGTATTGGTAGGAATGTCGCTGCCACTGTTTAATATGATCAACTTGTTACTAGTTGCCGACCCCTTGGAAATGGCATTCAAGTATCCTAGACCCACGTTACCTCCATACATGACTCCAATTGAACCCCAAGTAGGAAAGTTCTATAACAGTCCTGTCGCGTTAGGTGCCGGTGCAGGAGCGGTACTTTGTGTCCCCATAGCGGCTTTGGGTGCTAAACTCAATACATGGACATACAGATGGATGGCAGCCTGGAGTAAGTGGGACTAAACCTCCATTCCTTTTTTTGATTAATACTTTTCTAAAACATAATTTTGTTAATTTAATTTAATTTTGAAATAATGATCAATTACCTCGACACAGTAGTTTGAACTTGCTGGAGTAAATCTCTAAAAGCTTTATCTAGACTACTCTTTTTACTTGTTTTATAGAAACATGAATTAAATAATTCAAAAATTAACCTTTCTCTATAGCTATAATAATATACTTAGCTTATTAGTGACTAAATCTGTTACGAAACATAAACATAATTTAGTCAGTTCAGATTATCATTTGCTTTCAATTCATCTATTAACAAATCAATGTTAACATTGGTATTACCATCCATATCCGCAATAATTTGGTCAGCAGGAGGATATGTCTTATAATTTTCGATTCTAGCTTGCAGTCTTTCCTCAAATGTAGGTACATTGTTGTTTTCATAAAAAATCCCTACAGGTATTTTGTTTCCCCATTCATTAGATTTTTTGATGGCTTCGACAACCTTAAGAGGAGCTTCATTAGGCTCTTTTACAATCCCGCTGTAACCTTCGTCTTCTAGTTTGTAAATCCTGGGAATTTTGACTTCAGGATTATTTTCATCAGTAATTAAACTTTGATACCAATCTTTTGTATTAATGTCATTATATGTAGGACATGGTTGTAAAACATCTATGAATGACAAACCTTTGTGCATTATGCCTTTCTTGATTATCTCTTTCAGAAATCTAACATCATAGGAATATCCTCTAGCTATAAATGTAAAACCGCTAATACATGCAAGTGCTATCGGATTAATACTCTCATTCACGTTAGGCTGAGACAATGACTTTGTTTTCATACCTAATTTCAAAGTAGGAGAAGCTTGTCCTTTTGTTAAACCATATACTCCATTATTAAAAATAATGTATGTAATATCTATATTCCTTCTACCTGCATTCACAAAATGCCCTGAGCCAATTCCCAAACCGTCGCCATCTCCACCTACTGCTACAACGTTCAAATTTGGATTCGATAGTTTGGCACCCTGTGCAAAAGGAAGAACCCTGCCATGAAGAGTGTGTATTCCAAACGTGTTTATAAAATGGGGAGTTTTTCCCGAACAACCGATGCCTGAAAAAATTGCAGCTTCATGAGGCTTTATTTGGAGCTCAAACAGTGCCATCTGTATCGAATTAAGAATTCCAAAATCGCCACAACCTGCACACCAATCGTTATGTACTTCGGTTTTGTAATCTGCTATCTTATACTCCATTGTTTAGTATCACTCTCTCTTGAGAATTGTTATTCAGGATGTTGATAATAGAATCATAAACTTCAGTATGACTCATAGGTCTGCCGTTATACTTAAGTATTTTGAAATCACTTTGTAAGGCGATATTTTGCTTGATTAGGATGTCAAGCTGTGACAAATAGTTCATTTCTACAATTATCTTTATAACCTCGCTTTCTGAAAATGTACTTGAATTCTGTCTCATTTGACTTATTTTTCTATCAATAATTTCCTGCAACAGCTTACCTGGAAATGGATTGAGGAGTTTTATTTGAATGAACAAAAATTGAACTCTAGGTTTCTCTAAATCTAATTTTTCCAGTGTATCCAAGATGGCTCCCTTAGTTGATCCCCAGCTAATTACGATCACTAGTTTGTTTGAATCTAACTTTTGATCACTCTCAAACTCAACAACAATTTGTTCTTCCTTCGGTATCAATCTACGAATGTGTTCCAATTTTGAGAGCCGCTTCTCCATCATCAATACTCTTGTCCCTGGATCTTCTGTAATGTGCCCTTTCTCATCATGTTCATCCCCTGTATTCCAAAATATTCTACCTTCCATTCCTAGCATTGCACGATCAGAGATAGGACCATCGCCCAATCTGAATCTCTCAAAATGCTCAGAGCTACTTGAATCGGAACCTTGAATTTTATTAACCAGTTTCCCTCTCTGAATCTTTATCGTTTTGTAGTCAAAAGGCGAACATGTGATAATACTGTTTGCTAAATATTTGTCTAGCATATGTATTACAGGCGTCTGAAAAATCTCAGCATAATTGAGAACCCTGATGGTATCATAAAAGCTCTCTTCAATATCACCAGAAGCATAAACTATCTTTGGAAATTCACCATGGCCTGCATTTATTGCAAACAGTAGATCCCCTTGTTCTTGTCTGGTGGGGAGACCTGTAGAGGGCCCAGCGCGTTGATATAAGCTTACTAATAGAGGCACTTCATTGATACCTGCCCATCCCAAAGCTTCAACCATCAATGAAAACCCAGGACCAGATGTGGTTGTACAGGCCCGAACTCCAGTTAAAGCAGCACCGATAGCCATAGTTATTGCTGCAATCTCGTCTTCAGTTTGGATTACAACTGCAGATCCGTTATTTCCATCTTTTTGCTCTACTGTCTGATTAGACTCTAAATATTCACTGTCATCAGTTGCCGGAGTAATGGGATAATAGGTTTGAAATCTGCATCCTCCGACAATTTTACCAAGAGGAGAAGTTTGGTTGCCCTGTGCTATTATATGCTCTCGGGTATTTTTGTTTATTTCTTTGAAGAATTCCGAATAATTCTTTGGAATATTCTTAAAATTTTGTCTGACAAAATCATAGGTATAAATTGCTGCATTAACATTAATTTCTGAAATTTTAGACTTGCTAGCAAAAGTATCTTGTATGCCCTTCTTCATTAGTAAGGTATCAAATTCCAATACCGCAAATGAAGCTGCCAATGACATTACATTGGTGATTCTTGCTAGTTTACTAAGAGAGTTATCCTGTATACGCTCTGAAAATTCTTTTATCAGTTGATAATAAGGTAATTCGATGAGAGCTATATTTCGATGCTTCAGCTCTTCAAGCAATCCATTCAAGTTTGGTTCTCTTTTATTATCCATCAAAAATCTCTCAAAACGAGACTTTGAAGAATTATCCAGCGTATGAATTTCCTCTATCTTTTTTGTGAGGACATCACGATCATAAATAAGCACACCACCGTTCACTAAGAACGGTGAGTGTCTTACAATTGTTTCAGCGTCAAAGGTTGCAAGAATGTCTATCTCATCAACATGAGATCTTATAACATGGTTTGAAAATCTTACCGAGAAGTAACTATGTTCGCCTTTAATATTTGAGTGGTACTCACGTCTTCCAAATACATTCAACCCTGCCATTGCCAGCGATTTGAGGAAAATGTGAGATGCAGAATCAACACCACTTCCTTGAGGTCCCCCAATAACCCAGGAAATGGACTCTCTTGAAATTGACATTATTTATTTTAATAACGCTAACCTGTCTTATTATAGTTTTAATCAAGGAGTAAAGACATTGGCTATCCGCCTGTCATGGAATCATGTATGCAACACTCGCATTTGTCTCCTCTACCACAATAGGGACACACACACATACATGCTTCTATCACATTCCCACATAAATCACACATTGGATTTTCTTCGATGTTATTGTTACGATAATCATCTGTTCGTTCCAATAATTTGATCAATATAAATCATTATATTAATACTTTATAAAAAATAAGGTTATTTTCACGTGATATCTGAAGATTTATAATGTTCATGAATGGCATGCAAGAATAATTTAAGAAGTGGATACAACGGATGGGAAAGGAGTGAAAAATCATATCGGTTCTTCATTTGATCTTATGCGTTGATATTTCTATCATATCTTTGTCGATATTCTAAAGAAGGCGAAAATACCATATCATACTTAACTTTATCAGAAGGACTACCTCGCTAATCTTTTGAGCAAAAATGTGAGATAATCTGGGTGTGTATTCAATTAAGCAAGACTTTCATATGTAAAATCACCTTGTCAAAGACAGCAAACTTTTTATCTATGTAAATAGTGGATTCCCTAGATGAATGAGAAGAGCGGCAACAAACCCGCTATGGTGTTTCTAATTGTAACTTTTGTAGCAGGAGCATCCATATTAGCTAGTATTATTGCACTGCTTCCGTTAGCTGATGGACACGGTGTTCAGGCACAGCTTCAAAGTAGATTCGTTAGGATAAATAATGAAGCATTCTCTGCCCAATCGCTAAACACTGGTGATACTTTGGTGGTTACAGGAGAGCTTCAGAGTCTTGTAAATAGACCTATGCGAGGATGGATATCATTGTTCAGTGAGTCTACTAATGCTGGTAACAGATGGGAATTCGTAAGTCGAGACCCTCCAGGTAATATAATTGAAATACAACCGCAGGAAACTGTTCCATACAGACTAGAGGCAAAAGCTCTTGAACCAGGAGTATACCATGTTCACACTCAGTTGAACTTGGCATCCGTAGGACCAGGATTGGGCCCGGGTCAGACTATACAGGTAGTGGGAGACCCAATACTTAAGCCAATTCCGTGGAATAACATCATCTATCAGAGTATAATCATTGCTGCTGGCTTAGGAGTTACGTTTGCCACTCGACCATGGCAAGTAATCTAACCCCTTTTTTTTAATAGATAATAGCAACTGAATAATACTAATATTCTGGGAAACACTCAAATTTACTTGTGTTTTGTATTGTATGCTAAAAAACTATTATATCAATTAACCTGTGTCTTCAAGCAACGTTTATTGTACCTATACGTAAGCAGCTATAGTCTTAACAATCTTTAAATGTTTGTAATTGATGATATTAAACTGTTACCTTTTGCTTTCGTGAAGCTTTCAAAAGTCTAATCATACTAATTAACTTGTTAAATGGATTCTTACTTTCCATATATGGGGTCTGCTGACACGTGACTATTTTTAAATCTTTTTTTGATTTTTTACAACATAGATCTAAACTATACTTTGGTTCTCGAATATTTTTAGATGTAGAGTGCGATATAGATACCTGACACTGATAGATAATGGAAATCTTTTTTTATTTAATGAAATAGAAAGTGTTATGCAAGAAGTGGTAAGTGAAATCATGTCGAATCAGGTTGTAACCATTGATTCTTCCAAAACAGCTCTAGACGCCGCTTTGCTTATGAAGGAAAAACGAATAAGTTCGTTAATAGTCCAAGATAATGATCAATTATTGGGCATTATCACTGAAAGAGATTTTGTAAAGCGTGTTTGTGCTAATGACAAGAAATCATCGAGTGTAAAAATAACTGATTTAATGTCAAAGATACAAACTTATGCTGAGCCTGATACTCCCGTCGATGTTGCAGTTCAGCGTATGATAAATAATCGTATTAGGAGATTGCCTGTAATTTCAAATGGAAAGGTTGTGGGGATCATAACTGTAACGGATCTTGCAAAGGAATTACGCCGCATTATGCTTACCCAAGGAATAGTTGAACTAATTGATTAGAGTAGAAAGATTTAACATTCTGAAACTATATTAAAGACTTGTCCGAAAGATGATTTCTAATATTAGATTTGATTCAATCAAGACTTGGATAATTGTTATTTCTATTATTATCATAATTACACTTATTATTGGACTAATTTTTGAAATTCCTGATACTCAGCTTGCCGCTTCTATACTTGTATCTTCTATACTTGTTATCTCTGCGTTTGTATTTCAGAAATTGGCCTCACGGCAAAGGGACAAAAAAAATGAACTTTGAGTCAATCGAGATCCAATGAGCATTATTGATTCTTTACTACATGCTTTTTGAAAATTCTTGTCCTTTAATCTGTGATATCAGTATGAGAATGTTTTATTACAGGGCTATATACATTGAATAATATTTAATAGAACATAAAATAATAAATGTTTTGTAAAGTGAATCTCATTCTAAATTTTTGAGGTTCTGAATCTGTTCACTAACAAAGTCAAATCCTTTTTGCCAAAAACTTTCTTTTGTTATATCAATTTCATTTTCTTTCAATAGGTCTTCTGGTTTTCTAGATCCGCCCGAAGAAAGGATATTGATGTATTTAGGAATAAAATTCTTGCTCTCTTTCTTGAATTGTTGATAAAGTGATAATACCAAAAGATTTCCAAACGAGTAAGCATAACAATAAAATGGTGAATGATAAAAATGAGGGATATATAGCCATTCGTATCTGAAATCATTCGTTACCTTCATGGATCTACCGAATTGTTCGTTAAGATTATTCATATATAGTGTGCATAATTGGTCAACTGTAGTTGAACTATCTTTTCCGACCATGTCATGAGCATCGATCTCAAACATAGTAAAATATGCTTGCCTCATAATAGTTGCATAAAAGTCATCTATTTGTTCGGCAAGCAAAATGCGTTTTTCCTTCTTATTCACATTCTGAAGAAGTTTGTCATTAAGTATCATTTCTCCAAAGACTGATGCTGTTTCAGCCAATGGTAAAGGCGGATGTTGAACACTGATTGGTTTATCACATGCTAATACACTGTGTATAGCATGCCCGAACTCATGCGCCATGGTTGAAATATCTCTTAGTGTTCCATCAAAATTTAGAAGCACATAGGGATTTATTGACGGGATAACTGTGGAACAGAATGCACCACTTTGTTTATTATCTTGCAATTTAGAGTGTATGTGTTTTTCTCTAATTAATGATTGAACTATTTTTCTAAATTCCGGGTGAAACCCTTCAAAAGCTTCTAAAACCATTTTCAACGCTTTTCCATATTCGATCTTGGCTCTTTTCTGTGATTTCAATGGAGCGTATAAGTGATACCTTTCCAATTTTTTGATGTTTAGCATCTTTGCCTTTTCAATGAAGTACTGTTGGAAAATCTTTGAATTTGATCTACAAACGTTCAACAATGCCGTAACAGAATCATCACTAATATTGTTTGAGAGATTTCTTACTGAAATCGGAGTCGGAAATTTTCGAAGCTCGACAAACTCATTGTGCCAATTTAGTATTCGATTTAGATAAATTTCGCCCAATACCCCACTATTTCTTTTATAAACTAATAACAATGCCTTATATGAGGCAATTCTTTCTGAAGATTTTGAACTTCTCACTAAAGACAACAATTTCTCTTTATTAGTAAAGCGCTTTCTTATCTTCTTTTTTCCTCTCTTCTCTACATAATCGAATTCAAAGCCATTTGACATCCTATCATAAATCTTGATAAGTGCATTCATCCCGGTAACATCCAATATATTAATTATTTTTTCTTCGGATTCGTTTAGTGTATATTTGGACATGGAACGTTCATGTATTAGATAATCTTTATATACGGATGGAACACCTTCAATTAATCTGTTTGCGTTGTTGTGATCCAAAACTTTCTTAAACCATAAATCGAAAAATAATAATCTATTGGCTGCTTCCGTTGAGAAATTGTTCATTTTAGTAACGAGACCAGCAACGCTATTTGAGGAGGTATCCTCTGCATATTTGAGATATGCATAGCTAGTAATTTTGCTCAAGTGTTCAGATATTTTTTCCGAATCTTTAATTAATTTGACAAAATCATTTACAGAAATACCAGAAGTTAGTAGGGGTTTTGATTCTTCAAAAGCGTCTATCAAACTGCTGATTCTATTTAACTCTTTGTCGATTTCCTCTGATTTTGGGTTTTTTATCAGATGTGATAAATCCCATTCCCCCGGTTTTAACTTTAATACGTTAGACATGACTTAGTTTAGTTATTGACCGCCTTTATTTGTCTTTTTGTTCCTTTGTTGGTTAACTGTTACTATTTCAATCCTGTACCTTATTCTTTATAATATTATAAAATTGATTATTTCTTAAAAATCATATTTTGTAACAAATCATACGCTCTTACCGCATGATTGCGCTCTAGAATTAATATAATTTCATTACTTGTAAAAAATACATTATGAATTGCAATTTTGTGATTCCCCAGAATGTCGAATATTCCAAATAAAAGTCTTCTTATCCCCTCCATGTTCTCATAAAATAGGGTAATAGTGATCTTGGAAAGACCTTCTGTAACTTTCCCTTGACAATCCTCCGTCAATGAGGCAATTATCTTTCTAGAATTTATCATATCTTCTGTTACGATTCTTATTTTTTCAGCTGTGCGAACCAAATTGAAATCAAACCAATCTTCCCTAGCTAATTTATTTAACATATCATTTACAATTGTGAAAGATTCTTGATTCGCTAAATCAACATCAATTATACTTCCAGTCAATTTCATTCTCGCCTCCTGAGGGGTTAGAGACGGGCTGCGAATTAGGCTTTCCTTTTTGTCGTTGTCATCATCATTGTCATTTAAATTATTTTCACGATTATCGAATCCATTTGCTAGCATCATGTCTGCTAGTCTTTTAATTGCTACTACAATTGTGCCTATGTTTACCTTTGTTCCCGCGCTACTTTCTACTTCTGGCTGTATCTTGTTTGCAATGGCTGTATAATTGGCGATTCCGGATTTTATTGCCTTTGAATACAGCTCATTTGAAAGGATGATTTCCTTAACTGCTTGGGGGACGGAAACGTCTCGGACGTACACAAGATATTATTGCGAGTTATGCTTTAATTAACCTTACTGAATGAAATAATAATAACAATATGTATTAATTATTACAGGCAATGATGACCGAATAACAAACGGCATAGATATCCCGAAAGCCTATAAACCAGTCTAAAATCAATGTTGGTAGTTACAATAAATATTAGATCAATATTAGATCAGCTCAGAGATTCAAATGCAAAGTATGCTTGTCGGACAGCTTATCTTGTCAGTGTAACCTTAGAATTTGTTTGTTTCGTGGTAACGTTGTTCAGCCTCTGTCGCAATACGTTCTAATGCGTCTTGTGTACCTTTTGATATATGTTTCATAAGTACAAAATCAAATAATTTTAAAAATCCTCGAGCTCTTATATCCCACTTCACTTTTAAGAGACATTTGTTTTCGGAGATCTTTGTAAGCCTTATTGCCTTCGTCCCAGTTATTGGACCTTTTAATATCTGTGTAGATACCGTGTCGAGCGGTTTTAGCGTAATTACCTCCTCGCACTTTGAGTCTCTAAATGCAATGATAGTTTCTCTCTCTATGGTGTTACCCCTGACACTTATGTTTTTTGTTTGTTTGATTCCATACCAATACTTAGGATCATTATCTACATCAGAAATGATGTTCCAAATAATCTCCAAAGGTGATTTTATCGCCTTTTCTTTATTGAGAGTTCCCAATATGATACATAGTTAGATTCCGTAATTAATTTGCATTCTTTATACATAAAAATCAGTCTCTTGCAATCCTAGTCTTCTACCTATAGTCGAGTGTAAAGTTGTTCTCAATAATGAATGTCTCATACTCTAGGAAATGTGTGTTTTATAACAAATTAGACAACTACTAGTTTAAATCGAAAACGATCTCCATACTATGAACTGTTGAATCCGACTAGCCCGTGTAAGAACTCATTTTTCTTAATTAATTCCCTTATCTACACAAAAAGACATGATTGATACAGACTATAAGGATTTATCAGACAGGTTGATTATTTTTATTAACCCAAGTAGAAAACCATTACACAAATTGATTCGATTCTTGGGATCTGGTGGTTGATCACTTTTGCAAGCTGTATTATGTTAAATATTGGAAACAGTTTACACATATTATTTGTTTGAGACACCCTGGTATAATCAACTTTGATCCATGAGTTTAATATATTGACAATAGCAAATCTGACTGTTTAACTCTGTAGTATTCCGGGATGTTCAACCATTAACTCCCAAAATGATTTGTATAGTCGGAAGTGAACCAAAAAAAAAAACAACAAAATCATCAGAGACCTGATATCATTATAAATTAATCAAGCAAGGTGACCAGTTGCCGGCCTTCATTAGGTAAGCAATAAATTCATCTAAACAGTGTGACCACATAGTCGAGTTTTTAATTTTGGTCTAGCGAGCGACTACTTTTCTTACTCTGCCCTAACATTGACAACAATTACGATTGCGTAAATCGATTCTAATAATCGACAATTAAGTTCTAATTTTATTGTCTTTTCATTCTTCTTATCAATTCAAGAACTTCAAGCGATTTTCTGATACATTTCAAACTATTTCTAAGCTCCTTAGAGGATTCCTGTGTTACAAGATTGACACCCAAGTCTGAAATTATCCTGATTAGTTTGTCTTCAGTTTCGTCTAATACTAAATTCTTGTCAATTTTAGAGTTTGAATTCTTGTCTATTAAAGCACTTTTTTCAGGATCATCTAAATTGGTAATAGATGTTGAACTTTTCTTTGTATCAGAACGGCTAGAGGTATCTTTGTTTAGGTTGTTCGTTTGGCAACTCATGCACAAAATTTCTCCCTTATATTTTATTTGCAAATTACCGCACTTTTTACATGGTTCTGCCAAGAGCGTTCCGCCTCTTAACAGATAATAAGCACCCTGTTTGATAGAATCGTTGTTCATTTCAACTTATAGTATTGATTTATCATTAATTTTGGTCTGTTCCGCTGAATTATCCGAGTTATTAAGTTTTTTTAGTTCATTAATAAGGAATTCTTTATACTTATTCTTTTCTTCTTCAGTCATCCTGTCTAAGTTTGAACTTAGGGTAGACCCTATTGCTGAAATGCGATCAATTAGATCCATTGTCATAAACCTCCCCATATTTCCTATACGGAACATTACTTCGAGGTGTTTTTGCATTATATTGTGAGCAGATTTAATATCTGATGCAATGGAGACCCCTTTTTTAGTAATTCTATATCTACCATTTTCATGCTCTTCTATCAATCCCTCTTCTAATAACCTTCCTAGTAACGGGTAAATAAGACCGGGTGATGGTTTCCATTTGCCTCCAGTTTGAACTATTGCTTTATCTATTATCTCCTTACCTGTCATTGGCTGTTCTGCAAGTAGTTCTAGAATATAATGACGAGAAAATCCTCGTGGAATAGCACTCCCTACTCTGGACAACCAATCGGATATCATCAATATGTATATATCGCTAGTGACTTATTAAAATTTTCTTTTTGAATTTAGTAGACTATTTTGTAAATTTCTACTATGTTTTACTATGACCTTTTGGATAATTTATCTATCCCTTTGTCAACTGATAAACCCATTATTATCTTCGTATTGGTCCTAACTGACGGATAACCGCCAACGACCTCGAGTAAATTCGTGATTCACAAAATATCTCGTTTAGCGTAGCAGAATATTTTATATCTAGTATGGTTTTTATTTAGGAAAACGACCTACATTTTTTATAAGCAAGTTGTCAGTTGAAGAATTTAAACACATTTTAAGAATTGCGGGAAAAGATATTGATGGTAGCAGGAAATCTGTGGTTGCTTTAAGCGAAGTGAAGGGCATTGGGTATAATTTAGCTCAAGTGATATTACAATCATTGAATATTAATCCATATCTTCGAGTGGGGTTTCTTACCGATAAGGAGCTTTCAGATATTGAGAATGCATTAAAAAATATTCGGTCTATAGGAGTTCCTAAATGGTATCTAAATAGACAAAAAGATATGGACTCTGGTGAAGACGTCCATTTAATAACTTCAGATTTGGATTTTACTCAATCTAATGATATTGAAAGGGAAAAATCCGTGATGAGCTGGAGGGGATATCGACACATGTTTGGATTGAGAGTCCGAGGACAATGTACGCGCACCACTGGTCGAAAAGCAACTGCTGTTGGAGTTAAGAAAGCCGCAGGTAAAGCGCCAGCTGGAGCTGGGGGCGCAAAGTAGTTAAAGGTGGCTGATTTTGGGAGACCCTAGAAAATCCAAGAAAGTATATAACAGACCACGAAGTATATGGACAAGCGATCAAATAAGTTCAGAGCTGTACATTGTTGGGTCATACGGCCTCAGGAATAAACGTGAGTTATGGAAGGCTCAAACTGAAATCGCTAGGATAAGAAATCAGGCTCGCGCATTATTGGCACTGGCAACAGACGTCAGACACGACAAGGAGACTCAATTATTGAATTATTTGTCGAGATTGGGCTTGGTTACTAACGAATCTACTCTTGATGATGTCTTGAACTTGAAAATTGAAGATATTCTTGAAAGGAGACTCCAAACAATAGTGATGAAAAAATCTAATCTAAAATCACCATATCAGGCGCGCCAGTTGGTTGTGCATGGGCATGTTAGCATAGGCAACAGAAAGGTAAATCTTCCTGGCTATTTGGTTAAGCGTGAAGAAGAGTCCCAGATCTTGACACATTTAATACCTACATCTGAAAATTCTGAATCAATTCCAAATAATTAATATTTGATTGCTATTTTTTTGAAATCTCTTCGATATCTACATAATCAATTTTTCCATCACTATCCATGTCATATCCTTGTACTACGGCCTCCCATTCATTTTCACTACCTGAATAGTCTGAAAAGGTTTTTTCACTAAAATTCGTTACTGCTATTACCGCTGATTTTGTACCGATCGACCTAACTCCTGCAATAAGTACTATCGACTTGTTGTGATTATACGGATTCTTAAATTTAGCGATGATCCCCAAACTGTCTAAGTGGTATAATTTTCCCCTACCATCTACCAAACCCGACCAGTAGTTTTCTTCATTAAACTTGATCGGTAAAAATCTGTTGAATTCTGAGGAAACAATATTAGTGCCTGGTCCTCCGATAATTATCAAATTATTGTCTTCCAATTCCTTTTCTGCTTTTGCATCCTCGTCAAGCTTGACTACAAATCCATTAGGCAAATTACAAAAATTTCCTAGAAAAAAGGCTAACTGGATAGCATAGTGCCCATCTCTAGCAGAAGTCTTGAAAATACCATGTGGGTTTGGAGACCCAACAATAATCAACCCATCAAAAATGTTATCTTGGTTGATAAATTCTCTCAAGAACCTTCTAACTATAGAATATTCTGCATTTCTTTTTAATTCCGCTTGATTATAGGCAAAAGATAGTGATTCTCCCCAGTCCAATTCAATACCATAAGCAGGCAGCGCAGTCTTGTACAATCTAGCAGTACCGCCTTTTACAAATTCGGTCCCTGATTCCTTTATAGCTCCTATTGTTAGTAACTTTCTAACGTAATAGTACGCACTCTGCTCATAAATATTTAATTCCTTTGCAATTTGTGCAGTATAAAGTGCCTTAGATGATAACAAATTAATGATTTTCCATGCAACTGGGTTTGAAAGAATCTGTATCTCTTTTTGATTATCAAAGATCAAGATTTCTTTTTCATAAAATTTCCCCCTTTTTTCATACGTTAATCGCTTGTTGCTTCCCATAAGAAATGCGTTATAAAATTTTTTTTACTGGTATATATATTTTGATTATACTTAGATTAAAAATGAAAATATTTTTCTCAATAAAGTATTTCGAAGATTATATAATTAATTATAACGGTAAAATTGAATTTTAATAAAGGTTTTAAATAAAATTCACCAATATTTACCGTGTGTTCAATTATTGGTTATAGCGGACAACTTACACTGGCAGCCCCACTTTTGGTAGAAAGTCTCAAAAAAATGGAGTACAGAGGATATGATAGTGTAGGCATTGCTACGTTGAATAAAGGTAATATTTTGGTGAGCAAAGGGGTTGGTAAAGTTGCTGAGGTAGATCAACAAATGCAATTGAATAAACTGCCTGGCGAAATCGGAATTGGGCACACACGTTGGGCGACTCATGGGGGCGTCACGGATACAAATGCTCATCCACATTATTCGTGTTCGGCAAATATTGCAGTTGTACACAACGGTATTATAGAAAATTATCAAGAATTGAAAAGTGAATTGGAGAAGGAGGGTCATATTTTTAAGAGTCAAACGGACAGTGAGGTAATTGCACACTTACTCGAAAGAGACTATGAGCAGTCTAATTCTAGTATCGTAGATGCTATGACTAACACGTGTAAAAAAATCAGGGGGTCTTTTGCATTTGTAGCAGTTTTTAACAATGGTGTGATAGCTGGTGCCCGATTTGATGAACCTTTAATCATTGGTATATCATCCGATGCCTTATTTTTGTCTAGTGACGTTCTAGGTTTTTTGAAATATACGGACAAAGCAATATTTTTGGATAATGGAGACATTGTAATAATCGAGGATAAGAAATACACGATCTTTGATGCCAGTCGAAAAAATGTAAACCGACCCGTAACACAGGTTGCTTGGGAATTGGGCTCAGCAGACAAGGGAAAATTTGCGCATTATACAATAAAGGAAATTCATGAACAGTCATCTACTATGCTAAAACCTCTTGAACCTTCAAATGATTTTGAAACCTTTTGTAAGTATATAAACAACGCTTCTAATGTTTACATTACTGGTAGCGGAACTAGTTATAACTGTGGACTGCTCGGTAAACTGTTATTATCAAAGTTTGCAAGAAAAAGGACAGAAGTATATATGTCAAGCGAATTTCAATACTTTTCAGATACTGTAGAACCAGACTCGGTGGTCATAGCAATTTCTCAAAGTGGGGAAACAGCTGATGTCTTACATTCCGTAAAACAGGCAAAGGAAAATGGAGCAAAGATTTTATCAATAGTCAACATTCCCACTTCATCTTTAGCTAGGATGAGTGATTGTTTCGTTACTCTTAACTGTGGTCCAGAGATTGGTGTGGCTGCAACAAAGAGCTTTCTAAATCAATTAATGATTCTTTATAAAATTGTCTATATTATCTCAGGTCAAAACATTCGCTTTGATTCGGCTGAATTAGTGAAATTACAAAAGTCAGTCCAAAGCGTCCTAGATTTAGACTTTAAGATTAGAAACATCATTGGTTCCTTAGATCATAATGTAAAGGATATTTACATTTTAGGAAGGTCAATCCACTATCCAATTGCTCTGGAAGGATCACTAAAAATTAAAGAACTAGCATACGTACATGCTGAAGGTATAGCTGCAGGTGAACTAAAACATGGACCATTGGCCTTAATTGATAAGGAATCAGTCGTGATTGTATTAAATCCCAATGATGAAACATATCGTGATGTGTTGTCTAGTACTAACGAAATAAAATCTAGAGGTGCTTTCATAATCGGGATCTCGGATTTGAAAAATGACTTGTATGATGTATTCATAGAGTTGCCAAAATTAGAAAGGTACCTCTATCCAATTGTGGAGATCATTCCATTACAGATGATGTCTTATTACTTAGCAGTTCAGAAACAATTAGATCCTGACTATCCTCGAAATCTTGCAAAGTCTGTTACTGTAAAATAATGGATGAAAATGTGTAATCTATCTATTCATATTTAAATAAAATCGTCACTTTATTCCACAAAGT
Source organism: Candidatus Nitrosocosmicus franklandus (assembly GCF_900696045.1). Taxonomy (GTDB): domain Archaea; phylum Thermoproteota; class Nitrososphaeria; order Nitrososphaerales; family Nitrososphaeraceae; genus Nitrosocosmicus; species Nitrosocosmicus franklandus_A. The sequence continues at coordinate 606,536 of NZ_LR216287.1, read as the reverse complement.
TGAATTTAACAGACTTTGTGGTTGACAATTGTCGCTTTCCAAGTGATTGTTTGTATGATCTTGAAAATCTGGTTTGGGTTAAACTTGTTAAAGAGTCCAACCTAGGATCTGATGGGTTGAAAGAAGTCCTCATTGGAATCACTCCTGTATATACTTACATGGCTGGACGAATAAACAAGTTAAAGGTCAAACCAATCGGATCATTAATTCAAAGAAATAAGAGCATTGGATCCATCGAAAGCCTAGTCCATTTCGGAACCGTCCGCTCTCCTATTGAAGGTGAGATTAAGGAAATAAATTCCGATGCTGTTGAAAATCCGAAAATTATTAATGATTCACCATTTGGTAATGGATGGATGGCTAGAATTGTAACTTCTGATGATCCTGTTAGTAACAGATCTTTGAAGAAATTAGAAGACTGCAAGGAAGAATTATTGGTTCAAATTAAAAAATATAATGTTAAATGTTTCAAACTATTTCCTGACTTTCAAGTATTTGAAATTGGAACAGAATGTTCGACCACATTAGCAAAATTAGGTGAAATGATGAATAAATCTGTTAAAAAGGGTCAGGTAATTAGATTAGTATCAGATGATCCAACCGCCGATTTAGAACTTTTGAGGTGGGCAGAACATAATAAACACGAAATTATAGAAATTGTTAAGGAAAGAAATAGCGTTTCAAGCAGTGCCAACAGTTATTTGTTCAATATTATCATCAAAAAAAGAGGTGTTTGAGGTGATGTTTGATCGTTACTTCTCTATAGGATTACCTATCATATTTCCCCATTCAGTCCATGACCCATCATAATTTTTCACTTTAGGGTAACCTAACAAATATTTCAGAACAAACCATGTGTGAGAGGATCTTTCGCCAATCCTACAATAAGCTATAACTTCCTTCTCGGGCAAAACTCCTTGTTCTTTGTATAACTGTGTCAGTTCTTCCACAGATTTGAACGTTCCGTCTTCGTTTATTGCTTTTCCCCAGGGGATATTCTTTGCTCCGGGGATATGTCCTCCTCTTTGTGCATGCTCGGTTGGATATTCTGCAGGAGCTGTAACTTCACCAGTGAATTCGGCAGGTGACCTAACATCGACCAACACGCAATTAGGATTGTTTATTGAATTAGATACCTCATTCAGATATGTTCTAATATTTACATCTGGTTCTTTAGCTTTGAAATTACCTTCAGGGTATGAAGGGATTTCCTTATCCAATTTTCTGTCTTCCTCTAACCATTTTCTCCTTCCGCCGTTCATAATCCTTACATCGTTATATCCATAATATTTAAATACCCAAAATGCAAAGGCCGCAAACCAATTATTGAAATCGCCATAGAGGATCAAAGTAGTATTATCATTTACACCAATCGATCTAAGTAATTTTTCACAAGCTGATTTGGATATTATATTTCTAGTTACAGGATCATTAATATCTTTCTTCCAATCTAGTAACACGGATCCTGGTATGTGACCCAGATTGTAGTTAGCAGTGGGATCGTAATCTACTTCTGCAATTCGCACATTAGGATCGTTTAGGTGTTCTTCAGTCCACTTTGTATCTACCAAAACTTCTGGATGAGCATAATTTGTTGTCATATATTTAATTAAATAATTCTGCTATTTAAACCGTAAAAATTTCATTAAAATTATTGAATCACTTATTATGAGAAATATTTTATTTTCAAATCGACCAAGAATCATCGTCACATGTAATGATCCCTAATACTGTCATATTTACATGATTCGGTCCGTACTACTTCTCAATCAGTTTCATTAGTTTCTTTCATGTAAATTTCCTTTACATTTTGTTGTATGTTAGAAAACATTTTGATAATTTCAGAATGATTACATTAGTCGAAAATAGTCATTTGACAAAAATCATGTCGACTATATTTTTATGGTAGCACATTATATGTCTCTTATGGTATACAAATACATAGATATTGTCGGAACTTCAACATCTGGAATAGATGAGGCAGTAAAGAATGCATTTATAGAAGCATCAAAAACTGTAAAAAATATTCAGTGGGGTGAATTGGGCAGAGTTACCTTTAGGTTGGACGAAAATCAAAGTATCGAGTATCAGGCGGAGGTAAGAATTGGTTTTAAAGTCGAGAGGGACGCAGAATAAGAATACAATATTCAAACACACCAGGCTAAATATGCTTTAACTATTTTGGCTGCTTCAATCTATTCTCAACGATTTCTAAAAAACTATCTTTATTTATGGGCTTTCTTATAATACAGTTAAAACTCAAATCTGAATAAGATTTTATAATTGATTGATAGTATTCTTCAAATGCTGTAGCAAGACAAATCCTAATTTTACTATCCATTATTCTTATCCTGCTGGCCAGCTCAAAGCCATTTATCCTCGGCATTCTGATATCTGTAATTAATAAATCATATACACCTGGTTCAAATTCCTCTAGTAACGAACCTGGATCATTGAATATGGTTACTTGATGACCCACATCTTCCAGGCAAATTTTAAAAAATAATGCTGTCCCTACATCATCATCTACTATTAAGATATTATTTCCCATTACAGAATAAGTTAGTATTTGTGATACCAATTAAAATATTTTTACATTTAGGTACAAGTAATTTTCAGAAATGAAAATCAAACTTGGATTTTATAAAAAAAGTTGAATTGACGGATAGAAAAGCTTACAACCTATCTATTACAATAGATACTTTAAAGAGGTAAACACGATGAAAATGAATCTATTTTTCTGAATAGTTTATGTTTACTTTTCTACAAAACGTGAGATCAGTTCAGATATCGAGTCAGCAATCCCTAAATCAACGTGCTTTTCGAGCCAATTCCAATCTCCTATAGGATTAATTTCAAGAAAATGTATTTCTCCCTTCTTGTTAACCACTAAATCTATACTGGATAATAGTAACCCCATTTTCCTATTTAGATTAATGCACAATTTCTCCAAATTTTTTTCAATGGAGATACGCTCAAAATTTAAGAACTTTTCTTCGATTTTGTGAAGATCGGAGTAATTATTCTTATATTTATTAGCAGTAATTCGAACGGGGTAAACCTTTTGGTCGACAACTGTTATCCGAATCTCCTCACTAATGTCTATCCTTTCTTGAAGAATCACGGGAGCATACTTTAACTCATCTGATTCTAAAAAATGATTCGAATTGATAACGCTTGTAGGAAACCTATATGAATATTCGTCATATACAATTTCATGATGATGAAGTACTTTAGCAACTATATTTTTAGAACATTGATCAAAGAATTTTATTCCTGAGAAAGGAATATTTGTGATAGAGGTATCGGGTATCCTAAAACCTAAGTCCTGAGCGACTTTTAATTGATATAATCTATTTTCTGCTTCGAATGTATTCTTAGGATTGTTGATCCATTGACACATTAGTGATGTCTGCAAACAATTAAGTAATTGGTACCACTGTTGTTCAAAAAACATTTGATGGATACCATCAAGATATTTCAAAAATTTTGGGTCAAAGTATCTAAACAAAACCACTTTGATATTTTCGGCTAATATTTCTTTGTGTCTTAATTTTAGAAAAAGTTCTCTTTTGCTTCCGACCCTAAATTCAACGCCAAAGTCTAATGGAATATCTTCTTCATTAATCTTGATGTAGTCTATTCCATTTTTTAATAATTTTATTCCAATCACGTCTGCTTCAATATCTAATTTTTTTGTTAGTATCAATACCTTGGGTGAAACCTGATTACTTCCCGTATCACTGATGTTGAGTTTATCTAATAACTCTAGAGGATTAGTATTTCTTCTTAAAACATCTTTATAATCCAATTTTTGTAAAAAATTAAACATCAGTGGTCTTTTGGTCACATATTACCTTGATCCATGTGAATAAAAATTTTTTTAATAAAATAAAGAACGATTCAACATGTGAAGATAAGTTTATTTAATTATTTATATTAATGTTTAATATTCCAACCACGTCTGAATCAAACTCAAAAGGTGCAATACCCAAAATCGGTAAGAATTGTTACCTTTGCGGTAAACTAATAGAAAGTCAGGCAGAAACGTACTCTGATCTTTCAGAGGAAGGAATCAGGAGGTTTCACCATAAACATTGTTACAAGTTTTTTAATAGATTATTGTCCGTTTATGGTGATGATTTTTCTCATTTGGAACTGGATCGTGTCAAATGGGGTTTAGGATATGAAAGAGGAGATTTGCTCGAGCTATCCTTGTTCGATATAAAGAATTCTAAATACCTAAAGTCAGAAGTGGTTTCTGATTTAACATCCTTTAGACGTTTATTTTTGACAGAATTTGCTCGCGCAGATACATCAATCGACATTTTATTTTCAAACAGTCTAATATTTAGAAAATTTGGAAGCCTCTTGGATGGTGCGATCAAACCTTTGATAGAGAGCAAGTTTTTCAAAACCGAAATACGAATTCTCTTGGTTAAGAATAAAGCGGGTGTCGGGCTACTTGAAAAATTACATATTAGTGAAATACCGAATATTAAAGTAAATTATATCAATGATAATAAGAATAATTATTTCTTAGCTCTTTTTGATCGCTCTGTTACCTTTTTGTCTGAACCACGATTGCGTCAGGATGGGGATAACAATCGGAAAATTAATTATAAAAGGTATCTGAATATTGTTTCCAAAAAGGAATCAATGTCTTGGCATGCTGCAGCAGCATTTGAGAGCTTATGGAAGCAGTCGATTTTGGAAAGTAAAATTAAACATTTGTCAACTAAAATGAGAGAGGATGTTAGTCCCAATACTAATTATGTAAGAATTCTGGCTCACGAATTAAAGAATCCAATTCAACCCATCCTTGGATTCTCAGATATGATCCAAAACAATTCTCGATTGGATCCGGATCAAAAGAATGAACTTTTAAAAATTATTTCCAGAAATGCCAGAAAATTGGACATTATGACTAATAATATTCTTGATTATGCTAGGATGGAAAATAAAAATTTTAGACTAAACCATGAGACTTTTGATTTAATAAAGATATTACAGGAATTAGTATCTGATTATAGTATCCAACTGAATCAGAAAAAACTTGCACTGAATTTAAGGTATTTTGAAAAGCCTCTATATATTAAAGCAGATAAAGTACGAATTGTCGAAGTTCTAGATAATCTAATCGGTAACGCAGTAAAGTTCACTGAGAGAGGACAGATAGATCTAACAGTGGAAAAATTAGACAATTATGTTCATATGGAAATTAGAGACACCGGTTGCGGTATTGACGAAAAGAATCTTAACAAAATTTTCTCAAGATTTTTTACAACAGATAAGCTTGGAACTGGACTAGGTCTTTATATCTCTAAAATAATTATTACAAAGCATGGAGGGAGTATAAGGGCAATGAACAATAAAGATGGAGTGGGGAGTGTTTTCAAAATCGATTTACCGTTATGAAAATTGTCAAATTATCTCCAAGTGACAACCTTCCTAGTATATTAATTATTCTGCTGCAAATTGCAAAAGTATTTTAGATGAATACATGAAGTAAAGTGATTGGCAAGGTGTATTTCCTTTCACTCGTACAAAGGAGGTACCGGAAAAACCACTTTAGCCGCTAATTTTTCTTATTGGCTGGCGTCCAAGGGGTATAAGGTATATTTGCTAGATTTAGATTTTTATGCACCGAGTCTTTATTCATATTTTAACTTTGAACCACCGTATTGGATTAATGATTATTTAAAAAATAGGGCCAATCTTAAAGCGATAATGGTAGATTCTAGCAGATTCTTGGATACAAAGCTTGAGGGGGAATTGAAAATTGGATTTTCTAGGGGTGGAAAGGAGGATATTTATCAGCTGGAGGGTAATTTGCTTAACGATAGAGAGGGACAAGTTAAACAATTTAGAAATTTTATCGCAATGAGAGAGGAATTGCTTGTTGAAGAAAATGCTGACTTTGTTGTGATGGATACAAGTCCTGGCATACGATATTGGTCCATCAATTCTATTGTGATTTCAGATATCGTTTTATTGACACTTAAAATGGGTGATTTAGATTTAAAAGGGACCGTTAAAATGGTAAAAGAAATATATGGTTCCCTTATTGAACATGGGACTATTTGCAAACTTTTGTTGAACCGTGTATCGGGATATTGTGTACCATCTAGTATGACGGCGCACCGATCAATACAAATTGTTGATAATGATTCTTTTTTTAAGAATAAGATCGAACTCGAATTGGGAAAGATAATTGACAAATCCTTTGATATCGATACTCTGATTGAGATCCCGTGTTATTGTGATATTCAATTTAAGGAGAGAGAATTTTTGACTGCTAATCAGTTCCCAGATCATCCATTTACGGAAAAGATTCAAAAGCTTGTAACAGAGATAGAGAACATGAACTAGTTATTTCCTTTTTCTTTTGATTTAAATATGTTTATCGCCTCATCCAAATAACTTTTCAAGTCTTCTTCAGATTCCATGGTTTCTGAATTACTTTGCTGATGCAACTCTGATGAGTATTTTTTTGTCATCTTAAGGACCTTGTCCTTCATATTGTCCATCATCTGAGATTGGGCAAGATTACCCATTATTTCTAATTCTTTGTAAGCTGAATTCTTGATAAATCTCCTAACCTTAATATCATTAGATATTGCAATTATTGAATAGTACAATCCAACATAAAAAAGAATGGATGCAAAAGGAAGAAAAATGATATTTGGAATTCCATATGGAGGGAATGCTACACCCACTATTGTTGCATTTGCTGAAATGAACAACATGATGATTCCATAAGAGGCCATTTTCAGATATTGTTCAATAATCGATGAAATTTTTAACAAATTAGCTAATGACTTGAATCCTATTCCGAATAACATACCACATGCTCCTATTGAGACTGCTACAATGAAAATCTGAAGCATAAAAATGACGCTTTCATCAAAGTTCAGATTTTCCGAGAGAGAGTAGAGCTCGTCGTAATGATAAACAAACATAAAAAAAAACAGAACCAATGGTACTGTAATCAAAGTAAAGAATCGCAATTTGCCTATTTTCCTGATGTGGTGATGTAATAGGTATGCAGTGCTTATCCAGAACAATGCAAAATATACTATAATGGTGTATGATTGAACATTTATGACATTTTCCTTAAATATGCAATAGGCAGAGTTATCTTCGCACTCAAAATTAAAAACTACGGGAGTACTTAGATTGATCTCAAATGGTTTTTCAGAGAGTAATGTACTAAACAGTAAGATGGAAACAGTATTGTTTACAAACAGAAAAAATATTGCAAGTCCAAATATAAGGGCGAAATTGTTTTTGTTTTCCTTATACCATTTGAATAATTTGATACCGACGTATATACTCATCATAATTGTGGCGCCATAACTCGCTACCATAATTGCGTTTAAATTCAAAGTATAGAATTTATTTTCTAACATCACATCAAGCAATAAAATAATCGACAGAGAAAGAATTACTATTTGTAGAATACGCAGCACTGATTGATACTGTGTAAATATTGATTTTTTTTCGCGTATAATTAAAAAAACTGTTCTCATCACGATGGTGCTTCCTATTAAACAAGTAATCAAAAAGAAAATGAAAAATCCTATACCCAAAGGTGACTGTATATAGTTGACCGCTACATCTGTAATGGAGCCAACATAGAAATCTATAAACAATAAGACTATAAAAAGGGATATTGATAATGTTTGTAACCTTGAATTCTTATAAAAAGAACCAATACTGATAATAAAACCCAATAAGAAACATTACTGAGTCAGGTATTTGAATTTTTAGAAAAAGATCATTTACCTTCAATGGATTATACATGATATTATTTTAAATTATGCATCCTGTTGTCTCCATAAGAAAACTTTCATGAATAAAATCTGGTGCTACTCTATTTGTCAAAATTTATTTTATTTAACATAAAATGTAAATTGCCGTTAAACAATCATACAATTTATTGTATGTTAAATCAACAAGAAATTCACGGGTTCGTCTAATGATGATAATTTATTGCTAAGGATTTTTTTTAAATAGGTTGATTCAGAATCTAGTGAGAAATTGTAAGTATGCAATACCATATATTCCCGCTAACTTCTTATAGATGAGGTAACACTCTCTTTTATCTATTTGAAACTCCATCCTACCAGAGCCGCGGTATGGGTACGTCTTGCAGTAAGGTTTTCCACATATTATGCATTTATTACGTTCCAATGCAAATATACCTTTACCACTAATTAACTAATCTAAATGATTGTATAAATTAGAAAATATATTACCTCATCTTCAATGGAAAGGGTAGCAATCCATTCTTTGAGAACATTTTTATGAATTGAGCAATTTCCTCTTGTTGTTGGGCCGAGAGACCATTGTTTTGGATTTCATAAGTTTCTTTATTGATTTGACTTTCTAAAATGTTAGCAATTTCTTTTGTTATTTTATTCATACACCATATATTACTATAATAGAACTTATGAGTTATCATTATAGTAACAATATTCAAAAAAAAATCTGTGATCATAGTGGCTTTTGATTATTCAAATGAACCTTTAATGATCAAATTACATTTGAATAGTACATCTTACTTCATAATTGTATTATATTGCTAACATTCTATTTATGGATTTGGTATCATTACACAACTACAGACAATATCATGGCTTTACTTATAAGGAGTTCATTTTATAATACTCAATTTGATTTATCTTATTTTAACTGGCTTTTGAACGTTAAAAGTAATCCTGAAATAAAAACAGAGAGGTTAATGGTTTTAATATTTAGCAGTTTGCACAAAGTAAACCTGCAAACTCTGTCTTCTTGCCTAAAGGTTACTGCACAGTTAATTGATTCGTGTTGTTGCTGACAAGATTATGAACGACAATTCACCTTTTGGGACTTACCACTAACTCAAAATATGTCGCGAATTATAATTAATCAGTCTGCTTTCTACAAAATTTCTAACAAAAATTAAGAAAAATTTAATCGTCATATCGATGAACTACAATAGTTAAATAATTGGGATTGGTAATATAAATTGACATTTTTTGGAGAAAGATGAAAAATTTGACAAAACCCCCAAAACCGTTGATGGGGTGAATAATTATTATGACAATCCTAACTTGAAAGATAGTGAGGAAGGTTCTTTTAATAAAGTTGGTGATGATGATTATCATAACCAGATATCAATTAACAAGAATTCATTAGAATTACTCGATCCCAAACTCAGAGATGCATTTAATGAACTCAATAAAATTCTTAATAAGAAAATAAAGGGTATCAGACTCTCCGATCAGCATCGCGATTCTATTGAAGAACATATTCAGGAGTTAGTTCATCTAATGGAATCAATTCCTTCAGACGATCCAATTTCTCTAAAGATTGTTGATGAACCAGAGATAAAAATAACCCCTAAGGAAACCACTACTACTTCTTCCGATTTTGTTCGTAATGATGCCATCAAAGCAGAAACAACATCTGAGATAAATCCTCAGTATGCCGATGCTTACAACAACAAGGGTCTATCGCTATATTACCTTGGAAATAACCAGGAGGCCATAGCATGCTACGACAAAGCCATTGAGATAAACCCTGAATACGATCTTGCTTATTATAACAAGGGTATAGTGCTATCTGTGACAGGGAATAACCAGGAGGCCATAGCATGCTACGACAAAGCCATTGAGATAAATCCTCAGTATGCCGATGCTTACAACAACAAGGGTCTATCGCTATATTACCTTGGAAATAACCAGGAGGCCATAGCATGCTACGACAAAGCCATTGAGATAAACCCTGAATACGATCTTGCTTATTATAACAAGGGTATAGTGCTATCTGTGACAGGGAATAACCAGGAGGCCATAGCATGCTACGACAAAGCCATTGAGATAAATCCTCAGTATGCCGATGCTTACAACAACAAGGGTCTATCGCTATATTACCTTGGAAATAACCAGGAGGCCATAGCATGCTACGACAAAGCCATTGAGATAAATCCTCAGTATGCCGATGCTTACAACAACAAGGGTCTATCGCTATATTACCTTGGAAATCATGAGGCCATAGCATGCTACGACAAAGCCATTGAGATAAACCCTGAATACGATCTTGCTTATTATAACAAGGGTATAGTGCTATCTGTGACAGGGAATAACCAGGAGGCCATAGCATGCTACGACAAAGCCATTGAGATAAATCCTCAGTATGCCGATGCTTACAACAACAAGGGTCTATCGCTATATTACCTTGGAAATAACCAGGAGGCCATAGCATGCTACGACAAAGCCATTGAGATAAATCCTCAGTATGCCGATGCTTATTACAACAAAGGAATGTCTCTTTCAGCTCTATCCAAATTCGCAGAAGCCATTACCTCTTTTGACAAAGCCATAGAAAGTAATCCCTACTTTGCCGATGCTTATTACAACAAAGGAATGTCTCTTTCAGCTCTATCCAAATTCGCAGAAGCCATTACCTCTTTTGACAAAGCCATAGAAAGTAATCCCTACTTTGCCGATGCTTATTACAACAAAGGAATGTCTCTTTCAGCTCTATCCAAATTCGCAGAAGCCATTACCTCTTTTGACAAAGCCATAGAAAGTAATCCCTACTTTGCCGATGCTTATTACAACAAAGGAATGTCTCTTTCAGCTCTATCCAAATTCGCAGAAGCCATTACCTCTTTCGAAAAAACGCTAGAAATTGATTCAGATCATGTAAGGGCCTTAAACGGAGAAGCCTGGATTATGGCTTCTCAATTTCCTGATCGTTTGGAAGAGTCTTTAGAGGTCATTAAACGAGCATTGGGGATAGACCCGACTGACATCGATGTGCTGTATACATATGGTTTCATTTTGGAGAATTTAGGATCATACCAGGAATCTCTTTCCATATATCGACACATTTTAAAACAAGATCCACTTATTGCCGAAGTTTGGTATCGGTGCTTCCTTTGCAAAAGCATGAGCAGTGATAACGATTCTTCTTCTGACTCATTATTCTATCTCGATCAGGCTATAGACTTAAACCCTGAATACGCACAACTGGCTAGAGATAATGAACAAAAGAAAATCTCTGAAAAAGAACCTAGCTTTTCCATCCCCTTCATGGGGATCTAGTCCTAATAGATAAAATTAGTAACTAGATTTCTCTATTGTATGGAAAAAGTAACTATCCCAATACAATTGGACTATAATACTTCGTAAGAAAGCATTTGCAAGTAAATCTATCTTACAGTCGGGAACATTACAATCGATATTGAAATGTTAGAAAGTTTGAAAATCCCTTCTATAATTTTGGTCGAAATTTTAATATCAATGTTATCGAATAATTATAGAAGATTATTGGAGTTCAACAATCACGATTTTGCAATAATTCACTGTAAACGCATCAGAGAGTTGGATAACCTTATTAGATTCGTAGGAATAGCAAACGAAATGGGAACTCTCTTGGCTACTTCATATAGAGAGCAACTTCAGCCTTTGATGGATGAAGAAGAAACAAGATTGTATGTCATAGAGGCAGTACTTGGAGCTGAACTACGAGAAGATTTCCAGAAAAATATGGGTACTTTGATTTATTCTGTGGGCAAATATGATAAAATACTGAGGTCTACAGTTCCTGTGGTTAGTTCAAATGGACAGAAATTTTATGTCTTAATCTCGATTGATGTGGAGGCAGATGCATTCAATATCTTAGAAAATAAAGTTTTAAGATATATTAAAGATCGTAAACATGTGTAAGTCAGTATGAAAGTCCATTTATCCTGAGCCACTGATCATTTCTGCTATTGTTTTTGTAATTTATATAATTTCGTTTATAAATAATTGATTATTACTAATAAAATACTACTAATTATTATAAGGGTTGTTGCAGTTAATGTATACATGAGACAAAAATTTTCAGCAGGAAGTAAATGTGAATGTATGTGTCACGGAAAGGAAGGAATAATCGATTATTGTGGATATTGTTCTTCGTCACACCGTAGAATCAATTCTGGATATCGACCTAGAAGCTAAATTCAGTTAGTAAAAATCACTCTTCACTCCTAGAGAGTGAAAATGCATTTTAGACAAATAAACAAGAATGAATCAAAGCCTAGTTTGCTAAATCTCGTTTAGAAACAAACTGTTTATCAAACTAGTCCAATTGACCATGTTTTTATAGATTTTATGAGGTCGACATTATTCTTCACATCTGTTAATTCAAAAGCCAAAGTTCTAAAAGGTTTCTTTCCAGTGTCTTTCTAAATCTCCCAATCTATTCATTGCGTCCAAATTATTTTGCAAATCATAATAATTAGGTTCATGTCTTATTTTAAAAAAAACTTCAATGACTTGATCGATTGTAACACCATGTTTCATATCATAATTTATGTTCCTGATTATATTTGATAGTTTACCGTATTTTTTATGCTTCCTTATCTCCCACTTTGATGCATCACTTGGCAGACCCTTGACATACTTTATAACCGTTCTTTCCATATTTTCTATATGCCAACTTTTTAACGGAAAATTATTCTGTGTCAAAAAACATCTAATCAAATATACGTATGGAAGTATATAACGTTGAAGTATATCTTTTTTATAGGCTTGATTATCCAATAATGAGTTCATACTTGTTCAAACTCGAGCAACTAAAGCCATGACGTAAATAGCCCTAATCCGAAATATCGAACTAGTCACTGTCAAAGTTTTCCATTGAATATGCTTCTAATAAATACTGTTGATTATTTATACAAAAATTGAGTGTTTATCTTAATATTCCAAATAATAAAACGATGATAACCATCCATATCGGATCCTGTCAAAAAAATTGATAGAATCGATCCAATTTGCAATGATTCTATTGACTAGTACTATTTTGAATCGCTGCTGTGGAAGCCAATGGACTTTCTTCAAGTGCTGTCAAAGGTAATGAGCATTCGCCGTTTTGTTGGTCATTAAAGTTAAAGTTGTTACCTGTTAAAGCGTTAAATTCTGGTGCTATCGACTGTGCACCTGCCTCACCAGCTTGCCCTTGTTCTGTTTCCTGCTCGCCTGAACTACTTGGTTGTTGACCTAATGCACTATTTCCAGTGCAAACTCCAAAACCAGCAAGTGTTGCTGATGCATTTGGAACATATGCTCCAACTATACCTGCTACCAGTAAAGCAGAAATTATTCCTGTAATGATTTTATTCATCAAGTTCATGATCCTGATATCATATTTACAACTTTAATAGATTTGTTAAGGTTTAATCAAAATGATGAATCTACTTTCCCATTTTATAACTTGTTTTTAGGTGTGCAAAGTTCTGATTGATTCTTAAGGATTTTTCTTTCCTTTTGTACTTTTAAATGAAAATTATATACTAAATTATACCATAAATCAAAAGTTGGCAATACGCTAGTAAAAATCGCTGCAAATTAAGTCTAACTAAGACTATATAATACAACATAATGTATTGTTAAATCTATGTTTCTGCCCCCAAATAACTTTAAGTCTTTTTCACTCAAACTTTAATTAAATGGATAATTTTTGGTTAAATCATGTGAATGAAGATATGAGTCTCGTTGATATAATACCGCAATTAAAAAAAGGATTGTTATCTCCAGTAGATTTAGTAAATAAATGTCTTTTTCGAATCAAAAAGTTAAACTCGATTCTTAACTCTTTTATAACTGTCATACCAGAGGAGATCCTTCTGAGTCAAGCTAAAGAATCTGAAAGATTGCTTAAATCAAACGAATACAGAGGACCACTTCATGGTATCCCTTTTTCAGTAAAGGATCTGATACACGTAAGGGATGTTAAATTTACTGCCGGCTCTAGGTATTACTCTGATTATGTATCAAAAGATACAGCAGCTGTAGTCGAAAAATTGACAAATGCAGGTGCAATTCTTGTAGGTACTAACAACATGAACGAATTAGCTTCAGGAATAACAGGAAAAAATGTTCATTTCGGTGATTCTAAAAACCCGTTCGATCCGTCGAGAATTTCAGGCGGATCCAGCGGTGGTTCAGCTGTTGCTGTAGCTACGGGCATGGTTGTTTTTTCTATTGGCACAGATACAGGAGGCTCAGTTAGGGTTCCTTCATCATTTTGTGGAGTTGTTGGAATGAAACCAACATATGGTACTATTAGTATGTCCGGTATTTTACCTCTTAGTCCTTCACTAGATCATATTGGAATAATAACGCGAAAGACAATTGATTCACAAATTATTCACAACGTCCTTAATTCATCTGGTAGATATCACAGTCCGAAGATGACCGATTTCACAAGATCACGATTCCACTATGGTAACGGCTTTCCAAAGCTTCTGAAGTTGTTGTGTCCTTCAAATCATTTTCTTGATATTTTGGACAAGGAAATAAGATATGAATTTTTTAATTTAATATCTTTGTTGAAAAGTAAAGGGATTGAGGTTTTGGACGTCCATCTCAGCCTTACTGCAGAATATTACAAAAGTTGGAAAACAGTTCGATTGTATGAAGCTTTCAAAGTTCATTTTTCAAAGATGCAAATTGATTCAGGTCACTTATCCGAAGAGGTAAGAAATATGCTGTTGAAAGGGAGTAGAATTGATCGTTCCACTTATCTAAATGCCAAAAATATGATTAGAAAAATTAGGAACAAATTCTTAGGTGTCTTTGATAGATCTAATCGTGTACTCCTCCTACCTACCACTGTGATTCGTGCTCCTCGACTCCGTACAACTCGTGTCACTATTAACGATAAGAATAAAAGAGTACGGGATTTGTTACTAAGAAACACTATTGTATTTAATAGTATTGGATTTCCAGCCTTGACAATTCCTTTGTTCAAATCTGATCCTAACGAACGGACCATACCCATTGGATTACAGCTTGTCAGTGCACCCTACAAAGATGATTTGGTCTTTGAAACGGGGATTTGCATCGAAAAACTTACTTGTAACAAGCAAACCTCGCCTAGATAGATGGAATAATTAGTCAAATACAAAGCGTTATTGGGGTTCCTTGGAGTTTTTATGCATTAACTAGATTATGATGTAATTTCATAATAACCTTTAAAACGATACAAATGCTTTAACTTTTAATGTACAGGACTTAAAAAGAAAATACATGCTTGAAGATATGAATGCTGCAGAGGTAAGAAAGCAATAGAATTGAGAAACTATTGTATTTTTGGTGCTTGGATCATATGAAAACCTCGGCGATCATCTTCCATTTAGTTCTGATTTTCTTTTTCCGATTTATCTTGTTCAGTCGATCTTGGACAATATCGTCAATTCACAATCAAACCTAGTGACCGGTACTGCTAGTGCAGGCGTAGATGTTGATAGAAAACAGTTTAATCTTATTGTCGTTCCTGTTGTTCCATACGGAGTTAGCATTCGTCATACAGATTATCCGATGACAATGAGTTTGAGATCTTCTACTATGATATGTCTGATTGAAGACTTCTTGAATATCTGGCATCAAATGGAATCAGACGAGCTATAATAGTAAATGGTCACGATGGAAACATCGCTCCAGTAGATACTGCCTCTAGAAATATTAAAAAAATACTCTGAAATGGTAATTACATGCCTAGAATCATGGTGGACTTTGGTGGGTCAAAAATAGGTCTATTTTTGATGTGTGGGATGGACTAGGCCATGGAGGAGAGGCTGAAACTTTAGACATGCTGGCTATAAGACCTGACGGTTAATTTAGATTTGGCTCCTGAGAATACAATTCCAAATCTGCCGGGCGAGGATATTCGAATTTACTGGAAATTTAATGAGCTTACTAACACTGGTGCCACTGGAGCACCACGGTCTGCAAAAGTCAAAAAAGGAAGAAATTATAAAAATACTTTCGGAGATAATCCTTGATTTTTTGAACAAAATGGATTCGACTGATCGGAAATATGGTATCAGACTTGGTAATCACAAATAGGCTTCATCTATCCCAAATTACAAATTTGTACTTTACTAAGATCCTCTACATAGTTTTAGTCATCGTTAACTTTATGCAACTATACAATGATTTAGCATACTTTAAAGCTCAATCATTGAGATATAACTTAAACCAAAGTATTATATATACATCCTACTAATAAGAGATACTTTCTCACTTGATTATTCGTTGTTTTAGAATGCTATCTGCTCAGATCAGCCGTCCTGAACGTATTACCGTACCTTGAATAAGATAAAACCACGATTATTGCAGGGTTTATTGACAATAAGTTGATCCTCTTTTGAATATTTGCAGGTCCAAATTGATTCCCTGTCTTCTGCATTTGATACTCGTGATGTAAGCAATAAAGTTAATACCAGTTACTTCGTAATCATTTTGTAATTGGGAATTATTAGTTTTTTGATAGGACTTGCAATTTCGACTATTTTGATATATATTGTAACAAAATTGCTTGGGGAAAAAGAAGGTTTAAAGATAGCACTTTTGGCGGCACTACTTGGTTCGATTATGTTTGGGTTTATAAACTATATTTTTGGAAACGGAATTGTTGCAGCAGCTATAGGTGGTATAATATGGCTTGTAGCCTTAAAATGGCTATATAGCACAGGATGGCTCAAGGCAATCTTGATTGCAGTGGTACTTTGGATAGTAGTTTCTATTGTAGGGGTATTTTTGCCTACATTTCCTAGTCCGTTTTAGGTTTTGGAACAAATAGCCAACCTGCACGCCCAATCGATCTTCTTTTATTGCAAATCTGATCTGGATACAGAGATATATTTGTGAGTCAGAGATAGCCTATGGTTGATTTTCTAGCGCTCTTAAATTTTTATTATCCTCAAATCATTTTGTATCTTGACTATTTCGGCACTGTGGCATTTGCCGTTACTGGCGCATTCAAAGCAATCGAACAAAAATCTGATTTAGTTGGCATCGTAATTCTTTCAACAGTTGCTGGATTATCTGGTGGAATAATAAGAGATGTTTTATTTGGCCGGTTCCCTCCAGCTGCATTATCCGATCCTGTTTATTTTACCCTTACAATAGTAACTGGATTCATACTATTTTTGTCATATCCCAAATTAAAAAAACACTGGAATCTATTTCTAAAATGCGATGCGATTGGTCTGGGAGTTTTTACAATCATAGGTGCCACTATGGCTTACGCAATATTTGGACCGAATATACTTTTGATAACTTTTGCCGGACTAATCACTGCCACAGGGGGAGGCATTCTTAGAGATGTATTTGTAAATGAGGTACCTTTGGTTTTCGTGAGAGAATTGTATGCTACAGCAAGTTTTGGAGGGGTATTGGTATTTTATCTCCTGATCCTTCTGACTGACCCAGTAATTGCAGCAGTCACGGGGATTCTAGTCGCGACTGGAATAAGACTATTGGCTATAAAATATAATTGGAATTTACCAAAAGCCAGAATATCATAATCAGGTATTTGTTGGTGGCCTTACTAATTATTGGTTGCATTCTTTTTTTGTATGGATGGCTCATCACTATTTGATTGAACATATATACCGATGACGATCTAGCAAAGAATTATCCATGATTGTGTATTATTCTTAAATCAATCGACCAATCGATCATTCAAAATACCGTTAGTTATCTACAATCTACCCTTATTTACTTTAGATTGAAACAAATGAAATCATTCAACATTCCTTTTGAAAATGCAAGTATGGAGAGTGAATTTGAGCGTTCAGGGTCTCTATCTATCTAACCATGACCACCATCTTTAGTAAAGTTTAATTCTCATACAATATCAAAATTAAAGTTAGGTTGCTAATTTTATACAGGAGGATGTCGAGCATCACTTGAGTTCTTCTAGTGTTTCTTCAAGTAGAATAAAAAATAATCATGATGGTAATTATAATCCATCAAAAAAAATAAGGACAGTTAATCCCTATACTGAAGAGGTAATCAATGAATACAGTGTCATAACCAGGGAAGAGGTTTTTGATGTCGCAAGGAAATCTAAGAAAGCCTTTAAAGAATGGAGAAAAGACTATGGGAGAAGAACCGGATATCTATACGCTTTTGCAAATGAGCTCAAAAAGGAGCGAGATGAACTTGCAAAGGTAGCCACCATGGAAATGGGGAAAACCATTAAAGAGGCCAGGTCCGAGATAGATAAATGTGCTTGGGCTGTAGAGTATTTTGCCGATAACGGTGGGGTCTTTCTACATGACGAAGTTATTAATACAGATGCAAGAAAATCAATAGTTACATTCGAACCGTTGGGAGTAATTGCAAGCTTAATGCCTTGGAATTTTCCATACTGGCAGGCTTTGAGATTTGCTGCCCCGTCATTGATAGCAGGCAATACCATTATCTTAAAGCCATCAAGCGTTACTATGCAGTGTGGATTGGAAATAGAAAGAATATTTGAGAAAATTGGTTTACCAGATTTTGTATTCAAAACAGTCGTTGCCAGCGGAGCCGAGGCAGGATATTTGATCGATTCTGAGGATGTAAGTGCTGTTACTTTTACTGGGAGCGTACCTGTAGGAGCTAAAGTGGCTCAGCATGCGACGTCAAGATTGAAGAAGATTGTATTAGAGTTAGGAGGTAGTGACCCCTTTATAGTATGCGAAGATGCCGATATTGATAAGGCATCAAGTGGGGCAGTTAAAGGTAGGTTTATTAATTGTGGTCAAAGTTGTATCGCTTCTAAGCGATTTATAGTTGTTAAAAACATTGCTAATCAATTTTTGGAAAAATTCATTGAAAAGACAGAGAGACTTAAAATAGGTAACCCTTTGTCTGAGGAAACCGATATAGGTCCATTGGTTAATCAAGCCGCTGTTGAAAATATTGACGAAATGGTAAAAAGAGCAATTAAAGAAGGCGCGGAGCTGGTTACTGGCGGTCAGAGACTCGGCAATAAGGGACAAAAAGTTGGAGAGGATGGTGGTAATGGCTCTAGCTTGAACAAAGGCTACTTTTACAAACCTACTATACTCAAAAACGTTACTCCTAAAATGGAAGTGGCAAGAGAAGAGACTTTTGGTCCGGTTGCCCCTGTAATAGTTGTTGAGGATGAGCAAGCGGCAATTGAAATTGCAAACGATACGCAATTTGGTTTAGGTGCAAGTGTGTGGACTCAAAATCTGAACAAGGCAGAAAAGTATTCAAAGTTACTTCAAGCAGGAATCGTAACTGTCAATAATGTTGTGATATCAGATCCTAGAGTTCCATTTGGTGGGATCAAAAATAGTGGATTTGGGCGTGAACTATCCAAGCACGGCATGTTTGAATTCGTCAATATCAAATCAATAAGATTTTATGATCAATTGGTTCATCAGCACTATGTAGAGTAGAAGGTAGTGGTATTTGTAGTCATTAAAAAACTGCCTTTACGTTTTTGAAGTAAAAAATAACATGATAGATGCATTTTGCAAAAATAATGAGAAGCAATAAAAAACGCAGATTGTCGTTATTATCTCTCCTCTTATAACTAGAGAATAGATCTAGATACTACTAAAATCATCTAGTAAGTTATTGCTTTATATTGACAAGTATTGCGATTAAAGATATTACTGGAAACTCTATCAATCCTACTAATTCAATTTTTCTTAGATAGCTGTTTGTGGATTACTTAAAAAATATCTTATCACTTGATTTTATTATTGAATAAACCAAGATATTGTCTTGAGTGTTGGGGAGGAGAATATCATAGAATAAGAGATACATGCCTTTTGGCAGAAAAATTAGGGTATTATGGTTTTTTTTATGGTGAGTCCTTAACAAACCTAGACTTTGACTGTTGGACAGTTATATCTTCGTTAATTTCATTGACAAAAATCATTAAACTTGGACCAGTCATTACGTATATTAATCCTGAATACAGAAGTTTGGCATTACTTGCTAAACAGTCCATCACGTTTCAAGATATATCAGCTGGTCGACTTGAGTTTAGGACTGGTGCAGGCGCTGCTTCAAAATATTCTATTTCTTGGTGGAATCCTTACGGCATTAATTATCCTAACGCTGGTGTACGCCTTACTATGTTAGAGGAAGGTATTAGCCTATTTCGAAAATTAATAGGAAAAACAGATTCCATTGACAAAAGTAATGGTTCCTCTTCAGGTTTTGCCAGATCAAATGACAAGAAGAACGGGGATTATGGAAATCCTGTTTATCATGACGGAGAATATTTTAAGACAAATGGAGCTATAATGACCAAACCTATTCTGGACATCCCCATTACAATTGCAGCCAAAAGTAAAAGAATGTTGCAAATAGCAGCAAAGTATTCTGATATCTGGGAATCCTCTTACATGTCACCAACTCAGTTCTCTTCTATGAACTTAAAATTCCATAAGGTGTTTCAAACAACAGGAAATACTGTATCATCTGTCTTTAAAAACGCATCAGGACCTCATCCAAAGAAATCTATAGAACTAGAAGTATTAATAGCTGAATCAGAAAAAGAGTTGCAAAAAAAGAAAGCAGTCCTTGAAAAGGAAAGAGGAACTGAAGCGTATAATCAGATATTGGGGAGAGGGCTAATAGGAATTTGTGATGAAATTCATTCCTTGGTTTCAAAATATGTTGATCTGGGTGTTGAACAGTTTTTATTAGCATTTCAAGATCCTTTTGACGTCGAGTCAATTGAACTATTCATGAAATCTGTCAAGTGATACGATTCAATTGTCGTATGTCATGTTCGTCTGATTTGTCACTATCTATTTATTATCTCACCAAACTTCCTCTACTCTGAAGTGTCATAATTTATTGTTATTATTATGGATCAAAAGCGCAATAGTAAATATTTCCTTTTTTGGGATACCAAAGCTCTCTAATTTATCTCGGATCTATTCGATCATACTTTGCCATAAACAGAAAACATTTTTTATCTGGAAAGTATCGATAATATCTACGATATGTGTTCTAATGAGGAAGATAACAAAAAGATACTTTCCACCCTAAAGTTGTCTGATAAAGAGGTAGTTTCAAACCTAAAACTAGGCGTGATTTTGATTATGTTTGGCTTTTCCATCTTTATGGGGTTTATGGTTATACCTGGAGCTTTTGCACAAAACTATTCGAATATGATTGACGGTGTAACAAAAGGAGCCATTGAAAATGATATTATAGGGGCAGAAAATATGACGGGTATTTCAAATACTAACGAAACATCTGCTACGTCTTCTAACTTTGATACAAATATTCGGAATCTATCACTACAATCTTTTTCTAGTTTTGTAGATCAAATTAATAAAATTGTAAGAGAAAAATCATCTGATAGTGATAATTATTATGTATCAAATTCCTCCTCCTCCTCCTCCTCCTCCTCACCCCTTCAATCTAAAATTCAAAATTCTACTCTGTCACCGTTACTGGGCCTCAAAGAAGTAGTTATACAAAATACATCCATGTCTGCTCCGGCTCCTGTTAGACATCCGGGCCAACCTACTCATGAGGTGGTTTTTGCTCTGCCTTTAAGAAACGACGGTTACATATGGACAGGAACTGTTACCTTTACCGCAAGTAAACCCATTGAAGTTGAGGTTTTGCATACATATGCTCCACAAGAAAAACCTGAAGCTTTGCACGGCGAACCATATTACTCTGTATTGCCTGGAAATAAGAGTATTGCTATAACTCATCTCAGGCATCTAGTAGATGTTCCAATAGAATTAAACGGAACGGGAATAAGCTCAGGAACTTTGGATTTTGCAGGAAATGCCTTGGTATTTCACAAAACTTCCGGTGAACCGTTTACAGTAACATATACAATAGATGCAGTCTCAAAGAAGATAACTCAGTTGGAAAAATAATGGGTGGGTTTTTATCTCACTTCTTGTTTATAACTATATTTTTTTAGAAAGATGCGAACATATCTGTGTATGTGATGTTTGAGATGAATTTAATAAATAATATCTTGACAGGTATTTGTTGAGATCTAATTTATTCACAAGATTATATCAAAAGAGATAAAAAATACAATCTATTACTTTTTCTAATTAGTCAATTATTATTTTCCTATCACTCTACCTCTTCTTGTCTTCTTTTATATGATTCGAAAATTAAATTAGACGTTATTAGGATCAATGATTATGGATTGTAAAGAGGCAAGACGAGTCTCAATATTATCCGTGCGTACATAGGTATGCCCTGACCCTTGGTTTATTGTCTGTAGAAAGGCATCTTTATCGTCTATATCTTCATAGCCTTGCAGCTTTGACACATTGTTTAATGTCCAATAAAGCGTTTCTGAACCAGTTCCTGGATCAATAAATGTCTGAATGACTCTATTATTTTCTCCTGTTAGAAATGTTTTTACCTTTAAAGTGACGTTAGTCTTGTTAATTAAATCGTTTATATAATAACTGTCGCTTTGGTTGTCATTGGAGTGGAAAATAAAATCTGCTCCTGATAAATTTTTAACATCGTTCATAGTCAATTTGACATACTTTCCGTTGTCGCGGTAGTCCAGAATATATGGATTGCTATCATTAGAAACATCAAAGAGAACTCCTATTCCTCTCTTTTCAGCATCCGATGCATCGGAATTGTGATGTCCTGTATTAAACATTATTTCAATATAGGTTTCATTTTCATATTTTTTCTCTGGTTTCTCAAAATAATTCAAGATATCTCCTTTCCACACGATCATTTGGTTTTTTGCGGCGTTCATATCAAGCGTTCCATCAAGGTTTTTTCTTGCAATCTCTATTCTAGGAGAATTGATGTTGTTAAGGTTACCTTGCGAATGCTCGGCAAGGTCCAAATTAATTCCAAGAGTTTTGTTTGGATTTAATGGATCCCCAAGTTCATAAGAAAATTCTTTATCAAATTTAGTGTCTACTATCAAATACCCTTCTTTATCGAAAATCTCTTTGTCTAATACATCCTCGGTTCGCGGATCGTAGATTCTTGGGTTGCTACTTGCATTTTCGCTATCTGGTGGACTACAGGAGTTGGACAGGATTTCTGACTCGTCTTTTTCCTTAATTTCTTCTTCTTTAATATCGGACAATTCTGATGGATCTTTTGAGCATTGCTTGCCATCATCAAACCCATCAATTTCTGATCCAGGGGATCTACACATAATTTCTTCGATCTTATATTGTTCGGTTGAACAATCAAATGGATACACCACTTTGAGGAAAGGGCAAAAACTTGTTATGGTATCATTATTAGTCCCAATACTGGTAGTGGTATTATTATCATTCAAGATGATGTTGTCACTACTGTGACTCTGATTTGATTGATTAATATTTTTGTTGACACTTCCGTAAAATTCTGGACATTCCTCCGTATTGGAGGTATTAAGCAACACAAAATTCTTTCCGATTAATTGGTTGGCTGTTTGGGCAGTTGATATATTTAGCCATATTGGAAATTCTAATGAACTAAGGATGGCGGATAGGAACACTAAAACGATTACAGAGGTAAGTATCGATAAATCCGTATGATGGAAAGCCAATTTTTTTATTATACTTGTTGGTAATCCAATATAAACGAATAGACAAAAAGAAAAATAACATTTATATTGTAAAAAAATATAGTTCGAACAACTTTGACAAACACCGTTACTATTTCACTTATATTTGTTACTAAAAAATTATGATATATAATCGAATAGAAAATAAGTGATGATATTATTATAGAACAAGAATTTATTCCCTTATCTATACATGGTAACAATATTTATTCTGCAGCACACATATCATTTTGCATTTTAGTTTGAATAATTTTGAAAAAGGTCAGAGATTTTTTATCTCTTGTTTTAGACAAGATCAACACTTTGTCTTTTGGGATGATGCTGTGCTGTGTCTTGTTTTGTACATCTATTTGGAAAGAGTCTTTCGCCTTATTCGGCTACAAGTAAATCTAATAAGGTGAGAGTTTGTTCAATAGTTATGAGCAACTCTGCAGAAATTTCAGGGGACTTGGAAGTTGTTACACTAGCTAGTGGATGTTTTTGGTGCACGGAGGCTGTCTTCAAGAGGATAAAGGGTGTAGTTTCCGCTGTTCCGGGATACGCTGGCGGGTCAGTAAATAATCCAACCTATGAGCAGGTTTGTTCAGGAACAACCGGACATGCTGAAGCAGTTCAAGTACAATTTGATCCAAATATTATATCACTTGAACAAATCTTGGAAATATTTTTTTATACACATGATCCAACAACTTTGAATCGTCAAGGTAATGATGTGGGCACCCAGTATAGATCCGTCATATTTTATCATTCGGAGCGACAAAAAGATATAGCATACAAGATTAAAAGCGATCTTGACAAAAAGGGTATATACGCTAATCCTATAGTAACTGAAATTACAACTTTTAGCAATTTCTATCAAGCTGAAGATTATCATAAAGATTACTATGACAATAATAGGTCAGCTCCATACTGCAACTATGTAATAGATCCCAAGGTCAATAAACTATTGACAAAGTTTTCAACCAAATTAAAGCATGAGTATCTAAGACATTAACAATTTTGGATAATCTTGTATTCTAGCACGGACTAGCCAGGTGTATTTAAGAACTATCAAATATTATATGATTGCATTGGATGTAGGAAAAACCATGTATGATCCAGTAAATATAAACAATTTAGTAGTACAGATCCAAGAGATCGTAAGGCAAGCCACTAATATTGTTTTTTTTACCGGAGCGGGGATTTCTAAAGAAAGTGGTATTCCAACTTTTAGAGATAAAGATGGTTTATGGAATAAATATGATCCTACAAAGCTGGCATCCCTTACGGCCTTTAAATCAGATCCTCGATTAGTGTGGGATTTCTTTTATTCCAGACAGAGATTAATTTGTGATGCTAAATTCAACGAAGCTCACATAACAATAGCATCAGTTGAAAAGAGTAAGCTTGATAATTGTTGGGTTCTTACGCAAAATATCGATAGTCTGCACCAAAGAGCCGGATCTTCTAATGTAATAGAGCTCCATGGGAATATTTTTGGATTAGTTTGCTTATACTGTGGAACAGTAAAACAGTATAATCATGAGACGTTTTTCAAAGAATTTGATGGGAAAGATGTTCCCCTCTGCGAAAGATGTGATAAAATATTAAAACCAAATGTGGTACTTTTTGAAGAACCGTTACCAACATTAGCATGGCAACAGGCAATTCAGTTGTCTTCCGATTGTGATGTAATGTTTGTTGTAGGATCATCCTTAAGTGTCTCTCCTGCAAATATGTTGCCCTATTATGCGATGAAAGGTAACGCTACGGTAATTGAAATTAATCCTAACAAAAGTGAAATGTCTCATTTAATGGATTTCTCTGTCAGGGCCAGTGCTAATAATGTTCTTCCAAAAATATTTGGTATGGATAGTCATTCTGATAAGATGTTATAAGTGGGAAATTTTGCTTATTTCTGTAACTATAATATATCGGTAGATGTATCATACCATATAATCAATTTCAAATTGCCCAAACAACATAATATTATTTGAGAATGGCTGAGAATATATCTAACGCATTGAAATGTTTGTCCCTAAAGCAACCTTATGCCTATCTATTAGCTAGTGGGAAGAAAACTATTGAGATACGCAAGTGGAATACAAGGTATAGGGGTAAATTTCTAATTCACGCTTCAAAAAACCTAAACAAAGAAGCTTGTTCTGTTCTTAAGATCAATGAGAAATTGCTAATAAAAGGTGCCATAATTGGAGCAGCGGTCTTGTATGGTGTCAAGACTTACCACGCCTTTGATGAGTTTGATAAAGATAGGGATAAACATCTATCTGTTGAAAATATGAATCCGTTTTCTAATGTATTCAAAAGAAGATGTGGATTTTTGATCAAAGATGCAGTGCTGTTTGACTATCCGGTACCATACTCTGGTAAACTAGGGATGTTTGAAGTTCAATTATAAACAAAGAAACTAACTTATTTTTTGAAGGGAACGAGCACAACATTCAAACTGCTAAATTGCTTTCTGCAAAAGATTGGAAAAAGGTGTTGACTTTTAATTTGTTAAATATCCTCACTCTTACTCCTATCTATTCGCAGTTAGATTGTTATGATGGTTAAGAGGCTGCTGCATTTGTTTGCAGTCATGTCCTTTCTTTTGCGCGCAAAATATTTAGAGCAGATCCCGCTCTAAACCATCTTAACTGAGCATCATTGTATGAATGAACTAGTTGAATTTGTTCTTCAGAACCATCGCTATGATATAGAATTGCGGTTACTACTCCTTTGGGACGAAGGTCTTGCAAATCGAGTATGCTGATCCTATCATCTTCTCTGATTTTGTCGTAATCTGATTGATCTATAAACGTTAATGCAAGAATACCTTGTTTCTTGAGATTTGTTTCATGAATTCTGGCAAAACTCTTTGCAATAACAGCTGCACATCCAAGATATCTAGGTGTCATTGCAGCGTGTTCTCGGCTGCTTCCTTCTCCGTAATTTTTATCTCCAATAATTATCCAACGCATTCCATTTTTTTTGTACTCTCTGGCAATATGGGCAAAAGTTTCAACGTTATTATTTAGAAGATTCAATCCCTTGCCCACCTGGTCATCTCTAAATGAATTCACTGCCCCAAGCAACAGGTTATCGCTTAATCTATCTAGGTGTCCTCTATACATCAACCAAGGTCCTGCTGGTGAAATGTGGTCGGTTGTACACTTTCCTTTTACCTTGGCTAAAACCGGTAGCCTACTAAAGTCGTTACCATCCCACTCAGGAAAGGGTTGGAGTAGTTGCAGCCTTTGGCTGTTACTCTCTATCTTAACTACTACTTTGTCGGGTTCCTCAGATGGGGGAACATATATGTTTACAGTATCTTTGAAACCGGAAGGGGGCACTTCTGGGGCAACCTTTGGTGGATTTAATCTAAATTTTGTGCCATCCTTTGCGACAAGTTCATCCTTTAAGGGGTTAAAGGAAAGTCTTCCTCCAAGTGCTAAAGCAATTACAAGTTCTGGACTACCGATAAAGTTCATCGTCTCCCTACGGCCATCATTTCTTCCCGGAAAGTTTCTGTTGTAGGAGGTTACAATTGTATTTGGTTCTCCCTTTTTTAATTCGGGTCGGCTCCATTGGCCTATGCAGGGACCACACGCATTGGCCAAAACATTGGCGCCAATCTCTCTAAGCAACTGAATTTGTCCGTCTCTTTCTATAGTCTCTCTTATCATTTCAGAGCCGGGGGTAACTTGAAGTGGGGATTTGGTCTTGATTCCTTTTTCTACTGCTTGTTTGGCAATGTCTGCAGCTCTGGACATGTCTTCATATGAGGAGTTGGTGCAACTTCCAATCAATGCCACTGAGATGTTATCAAGATAGTTATTTTCGTGCAAGTCTTCAGCCATCTTCGAGATGGGTCTAGCGAGATCAGGAGTATGGGGCCCGACTATGTACGGTTCAAGCTCATCCAAATTGATTTCAATAAGCTGATCAAAGTATTTGCTTGCGTTTTCTCTGTTTTGGGCTATTTCTTCTTCTAGTATCAAATCCTGTACTAGTAAATCTCTGTTTTTGTTGGCCAACTCTGCCAGGGAGGTACGTCCGGTCGCTTTAAGATATTCTTCCATCTTGCTATCATATGAAAAAACTGAACATGTTGCACCTATTTCTGCACCCATATTTGTAATCGTTGCCTTTCCTGTACAGCTTACATTTCGGGCCCCTGGTCCAAAATACTCTATAATAGCGTTTGTTCCACCTGATACCGTGAGTTTGGAGGCTACATACAGGATGATGTCTTTGGGTGAAGCCCATCCACTTAATTTGCCCGTAAGGTACACTCCTATTCTCTTTGGATACAAAACTTCCCATGGTAAGCCTGCCATTACCTCTGCAGCATCCAAACCCCCAACTCCTATTGCAAGCATTCCTAATCCTCCTGCATTTGGTGTGTGTGAGTCGGTGCCAATCATAAGGCCACCAGGAAATGCATAGTTTTCCAGAACCACTTGGTGAATAATTCCAGCACCTGGTTTCCAAAATCCAATACCGTATTTTCTGGATGCAGATTCTAAAAATTGATAAACTTCATTATTTTCATAAATTGCTGCTTTGGTATCTGATTCGCTGCCAACCCTTGCCTGGATCAAGTGATCGCAGTGTACAGTAGTTGGTACCTTCACCTGTCTTATACCTGATTGCATAAACTGGAGAATTGTGGTCTGACCAGTTACATCTTGAAGGGCTACTCTATCTGGATTCAAAAGAATATACCCGTTTCCGGGGGTTAGCTGATTGAACTCAGTAAGGTCAACAGACTCGTCCAAATGACCTATCAAAATTTTCTCACATAGTGTAAGAGGTCTCTCTGAGATTTTTTTGAACTTTATAATGTTTTGTTTTAATTTCTCATAAGTTTTAGAAACCAAATCGGGGGTTGTCGTCTTCCCTCTTTGTTGGGGGGTGATCTGAGCAGTGGTCATGATAAATTACGTATATTGATTCGCAGGTCCGGTATTTATCGCTAATGTAACCGGTGATTGGGGAAGTAAGAAGGAAGGATGAGGGTGTGGTGGTATAGGTGGTATAGTGGTGGAAGATACAAAAGAGAATTAAATGGGATAGGGCAGGAGGCTTTCTTCTGGTTAATTTGTGTTATGTTTATGTTATAATATTTCAAACCTTTCCTTGTAATGATGTACTCAAAGGCCGGTTTCAATTGGGCTTCTTTTACCCGAAAAGACATTTTTTCAACACATGGTTAAAATTACATTTAACTTAAACAAAGCCCTAGTGTTTTCTAAAATCTTGGTTGCCTTCGATGGTTCAAAACCCTCATTAGATGCCGTTGAGAGTGCTATGGACATTGGCAAAAAGTATAATTCTTCATTAATTATTCTGCATGTCTTGGATAGTTACAAGTATCCATATTTGCTATCCTCAATTATCCTTGCTCCCACTTTTGGCTCCGAAAAATTTCAAAAAGAAAAGGAAGAATTTGATAAATTAATGAAATCACTCAAAGACAAGTATCTCTCGACAGAAGACAACTCTACAGAAACTGAAGATAACTATGTTGATACAAATAATAACACCATACAGGGGGATCATTTTGATTCATCTCAATCTTTGTTAAAAGAAACTAAAAACGCAGATCATAAATTTGAGACAGCTATTGTAGAAGCTGAAACCTCTGCTGCTTCAACAATAGTTAATTATGCAGAATCTAAAAATGTTGATTTACTTGTAATTGGAAGTAGGGGAAGAACGGGCCTGAAAAAAATGCTTGTAGGAAGTACTGCAAGCGAAGTTTTAAAGTATGCTCACTGTCCTGTACTTGTTGTAAGGTAGAATTCAGGTACATCTTGTTATGCTTGTACTGATGCGATTATAAATAAAAACAACAGCAATCACTACAATAATAAATTAGTCGATGTCGACCTGTTTAAGAGAATTTTAGGTAAAGTTCACTTTCTATACAAATATTTACTTTTTGGTTTTTTTCAGAGGACATTGAGGATTTATACAAAATTGCCAACGATACCTTTTACCTTGATTAGTACCCGTCGAAGCCACTATGGGCCATTTGCATTCATTGCAAATTTTTTTCAAACCCCTTAGTGCACCTGTTGAAGGCAGTGGAGCTGTTGCTGTGCAATTGCTTGATGAATAGTTCGTACAACCTGCAAATCTTTTTCTTGTCTTTGTTGATTTTTTTACTATTAGCTTTCCCTTTTGGCATACTGGACAGGCTCCTAGGGAAACGGTTGTTCGAGATTTATTTGAAATGGATTCCATTCTTCTGTCTTTTTGAAGAGACTGGGAGATCTCTTCAGCAATGTGGTCTTCGTTGTCTGAAAAAGATTTAACTGCTTCTCTTACCTGTTCACGGGCTTGATCGACAACTGAGGAACTAGGTTTTTTACCTGATTCAATCTGTTCCAGTTGTTCTTCCATGGTCCTTGTCAAACTAGTAGAGACAATGTTTGGAACATATTTTTTCATGGATTCTACCAGGGCGATGCCCATTTCAGTGGGTCTTATGCCTGACGAACCTTTAATCCTAATCGGATCATTTTGAAGTCTGACGTTCTGTATCGACTCTGAAGGAGTAATTATCGCTGGTTTTTTATCAGCTTTCATTTCACTCCAGGTAGCAGTATTTTTTTTGAGGGGGGGTGCATATCGATTACTTTTTGAGTCATTGGCGGTACTAAAATTATAAATATAGTTTCTTTTGAAAAGAGTATTTATTATTTCTGAACGTGTTGCTTTTGTTCCAATTTTTTCTCTTTCCATTTTTTGTAATAATGTTGATTGATTGAATCTGGGAGGAGGTTGTGTAGTTTTCTCTATTGATTCTATGTTTACTATTTTAAGGATATCGTCTTTTTTCAAAAAAGAGAGCGTATCTGTTGTTACATAACCAGAATAATCAAAATAGGGGCGATAAAATTCTATCCAGCCTTCGGAAATTATTTTCTTTTCCTCTGATTTGAATATGTATTTATCTTTTATAGCGATGGTAACGGAAACTTGTTGATAGAATGCTTCTTTTCCAAAAGTAGCAAAAAATCTTCTTACTATGAGGTCGAGTAACTTTGATTCAGATTCATCTAATACTCTTTTGGACTTTTGTCCCGTTGGATATATAGCTGGATGAGCTGGATCGTCTTGTTTTCCTTCATTAGGGATTAACGATTTTTGAGCCAAAAGATTTGAGACAATAACGGAATAACATAATACGTTTTTGTTTTCAGTTTTTTCAACATAGGGATCTTGTTTCAAGCCTCCAGCCATTTTTGAAATGTTTGAAATAATTTTCGTATAGTTTATTGATGGTGGAAGTTTTTGACTAGAAGTTCTGGGATACGAGATTAACGCATCCAGATACAATTTCTCTGCTACGGAAAGTGTGTAATTTGGAGAGAATTTAAAAACTCTGTATGCCTCTTTCTGTAGATCTCCTATATTGAAAGGATAGGGTTGTTTTATCGCTGTCTTGTTGGTTAATACATCGGTAACTTTGCCTAGTTGATTCTTGCATTCAGCTACAATACTCAGAGCCAGATCCTTAGATTCTATTTTCTGTGGAAAGTAGTATGCTTTCAGTGTTCGATCATTTTTTTGAAAAACTGCCAGTATATTCCAATAAGGGGTCGAAATATGATCTAAAATTTCTTTTTCTCTTTCTACTACGAAGGCAAGGGTAGGGCCCTGCACCCTTCCGATCGAAAGAGTGATAAATTTCTTTGTGTTTTTTTCATTTGATTTTCTTTTAACTGAATTTGTGAGCGCTCTTGAAAGATTGATGCCATAGATATAATCTATCAGGTGCCTTGATAATCCTGCATCCTTTAGATTATGATTCGGAGGTAGCAGATTACTGAATGAATTTCTTATTTCTTCATCTGTGAGTGATGAGAATTTTGCTCGTTTTGAAACTGAATATTTGTTTTTGCAAGCATATTGAAGGATGTTGTAGCCTATGACTTCACCTTCTTGGTCATAGTCACATGCATGAATAAAATTTGTGGCTACTTTTGATAACTTGGAAAGTTCATCTATGATTCTTTTTATTTTATAAGTAAGGCTTTTTGATTTAATGCTTTGATTTCTTGACCAACTTAACGCTTGCCATGAAGGGTAGAGAATCGGAAATTCTTGTTCGCTTCCTTTTGTATCTGATAGTCCATAAAGATGTCCTAGAGCATAACAAATAATGTACTTTTGATTCGAATCTACATTGACATTAAAAAAAATATCATTGTCTAAAACACCTTTTGATTGGGATAAATTTTTAACCTGAACGGTATTAATCGATGATAACTTACTTTTTGGACCAACAATGCTCAAAGATTCGGCAATTCTCCTTGCTGCCGATGGTTTTTCACATATTACTAAAGTAATCTTTTGAATATAGAAAATCTATACGGGTAACTAATAAATCATTTTCTTTGAAAAGTACTGATAGTTGGTTTTATCTATTAATCTGTGAAAATAATTTGATAATTCACACCTATCTCCGTTATTCCGCTTGAACAAGAGCCCAACGAGCTAATGTTTATTTTATTTAGATTTGACTCCAGGAATAACCAGTAACCATCACTGACAACTGTTGTTAAACCCTGTTTGACACCTAATATGTTATCATTTGGTAGGTTTACCTCAAATAATGGAGTTCTCACTCTAAATTCAGGTAGCCTATCTCTTACCGGTTTTCCATTAACATAAAATTCAAGCATTCCGATTTTGTTCATTTTATCAGCTGCTTCCGACTTTAAGGTTTCCTCTGACTGATTTTCCTCGTCTCTGAACGATATCCAGTTCAATATTGGTAAAAATATCTTCTTTTTATGAAGTATTTCTATCCTTCTATGAGGAAAAATTCGGGATTTTTCAAAAGTCTGACAAAGGAAAAAAACATCTGGATCACTTTGATTAATATAAGCTTTTTTTCCTGTCATGTCGTAAGCAGGATTGTTTGATTTTTCAATAGTTAAAAGCCACTTCCACCACAATATACACCAATCGTTGAAACTTTTGCCCATAGGGAACGAATTTGAAGGGTATATCAATACTTCTGCATTATACATAACTATATTTCAAAAGCGAATTATATTTGCATTATCTTAATCGTATTGATTCTATCCACGTAAGTTCTTTCAATGGTACTAATTTTGCATACTAAAATAAAAAAGCAACATGAATAAAATTTTGAATAATTAAATCTCAAAAATGTCAGTTGTGTCCTCCAGGCATTTGTTTATATCGTGAAACGAGGTGCATCTTTCCTACAATCAATCCATATAATAGATAACCTAGTTTAATCATATTTATGTTGATTGCAATGGTTGCTTTTAAGACTTTTCATTTAGTAATGTTTATGCCTCATTCAACAATTAAATGATACAGTACTTTGGCTTTGGTTTCAACAGGTGAAGCGCCAAACACTTGTGTTTTTCCAGCTGCGTAGTCCCAAAAAACCTCATAATATCCAGGTTTTAATGGACCATAAAAAATAAAATATCCATCTGCGTAGGCTGGATAAATACCTGCCGGATAAGAAGGTCCTGTATACTTGTTATTTGATGGCACAAATACATTAAAAATTCCAGTATCTTGTCTATTGTTTTGTACATCAATTTTTGTATCATTAATTTCCACAAATATGAAGGCATTTTCCTGCCCTTCTCTACCTTGACTTATTATTCTGTCATCAGTTTCATTTGTATCACTCCAATACATTCCAGTATTTATCCCCATTAGAACATATTTGCCACTAGGTATGTAACAGGTTCTCTCTACAATTTCACTAGCTGCTATTGTACCACTAGCCACGTAATCGGGTAAAAACCAAACCGGTCCAGTTTGGTTCTTGCCACATTCGCTCTCTAAATAGTATAGTGATGGATGCTTTTCTTTAGGAAAATTTATGTACCACTGCCACCACTTGGCAATCCATTCTCCGTATGTTAGGTCGAAGAGCTTCTCATCTTTGAGAATTAACCTTGGAGCGTTTGTTGAATTTTCTAAAGTGGCAAAGGCATTATTGCCAAAATACATGCAAATGGCAATAATTGTAATTAAACTCGAAGTAAGGACTTTATGTGACAAAAATATCCTTGTTATTTTCATATGTTTCTTAAGTCTCTACACCATATAAGGATTCATATCGAGTTGATTTCGTTGAAATATCTCGATAAAATTAATATTAATCATTAGGCTAAGGATATATGTACGATACGAAAATACTTTGCGTTATTACTTGCATGTGTTATAGTAGTCTCCGCATTGTTAGATACAATCATTTCTGTTGTGGGATGGGATATGGCTTGGGTAGGACTATCTGTTTTTCCGATCTCATTATTTGTTACGTTTACTTCAGTTTATGCTGTAGGGCAATTTTTTTTGGTCCGATATGTTAAAGATAGAATTCAACTGTTATTCAAAAACAGATTTATCAGGATCTTACATAGATCTATACTCATTTCTCAATTTTGCTTAATAATTGTGCTTGCAATTATTATTTTCCAAATAGTCTTTTATGGGGTATATTCTTCTATTCTCCTAAAAGCAATTATTTATTCAAGTTTCTTAATTTCTAGTTGCTTATTTAGTGTTTTGGGAATACGTTTACTGCTTTGGTTGAGGTTCTATAGAAATCATGTTTTAGCTCTATATGGACTAACTATGATTGCTCTCGCTATTACCAGTATTAACAACATCGTTTATGTGTCTGTTCAGCTGACAGAACAGAGAGGCATCGAATATATCCCTCCAGGTATGAGTGGAGCGACATACTCTGGAGTCTATAGCGTTACTGACGAAATCTATATAATTGTAACTTCAATTTCCTTTATTCTTACTTGGATTGCAACTGTATTTCTATTACGTCATTATTCAAAAAAGATGGGACGATTTGTTTATTGGTTAGTAGTTTTTGCTCCTCTTGTTGGTTTCTTATTTCCATTTCAGAATTATGTCCATGGTCTTTTGAGAATTTTTTACGATTCGCCTACTGAACTTTCAATTGTTTCATCAATAATTGAGACTCTCATAATACCTGCAGGAGCGGTCCTTTTTGGAATTGCATTCTTAAGTATAGGTAGACAACTATCTAACCTGATCTTGGTTAAGGACTATATGTTCATTTCTGGTTTAGGAATTATGTTATTTTTTATCGCTAATAATCCTACATTTTTAACTTTGTTGACGTTTCCTCCGTTCGGCCTATCTACAGTCTGTCTAGTTGGAATTTCATCATATCTGTTATTAGTAGGAATTTATACTTCATCAATATCTGTTGCAGGAGACGCTGAATTATTGAGAGCAGTGAGACGCTCGTTGCCTACAGAATCCAATCTATTAGAAATGATCGGAAGTGCTCAGCAAATGCAAGATATTGAAAATCGTACAATCAAGATGACCAACGAACTCTCTGCAAAAATGATGTTCGGGTCAGGAGCTCAAACTTCCTTGGATGACGAAGATATAAAAGAATACTTGGCTGAAATCGTGGATGAAATAAGAAGGGAAAAAGAATCAAACATTAAATAATTTTATGCGATTCTTTTTTTTTTGGCTATTGATTGTTATATTATTTAAGAACCATATCTGTTCGAATCCTAGTTTTTAGCATCTTTTTCGATCTTATTTAGCAATAGATCTATGGCGTTTATTATTTCTTGGTCTCTTACAGATTTTTTATCTTTTTCTACTAAACGTTTTTCTTCTTCTAACGCATCTCGGATGATAGATAAATAACCGTCTATCTGCTCTTGTGAACTTTGGCTTTCTGGAATACTGCTTTGAGTCACATTGTCACTGGATGAAACTATAGAATCGGCAATATGTTTTACTATTGAATTTATCTTTTCTGTTTCTAATTCTATTTTCTCAGGCCTTTTTCTACTACGAATAAAGGCAGGAATTTTTCTTTTTACATTTCCTAGAACTAACATAGAAATTGCGTATTTTTGTGCGTCCTTTTTGCCTGATTTGTTGAGTAGTGTATACGCTTTGTTTGCCTTTCGGAAGTCATCAAGAGATTCAGTAATACTATAAATGGATTCCGAAATGTCTTGACCTGTTCTTGCTGTGCTAGACTTTTGTTCAATAAATTTCAAGATTCTTTCGGGAAATTTTCCTGTTTGCGGTGCTCTCGGTTTGAGATCGTGATGGAATACCTTAATTTCATAAACAAATGACGCGTGATATTCTCCAAATCCTACATAAGGGGCCCCTGTTGCAAAGGACGTGAGCAGATAAGGTTCTTCACGTGCCATTAAATTTTTTAGCATGAAGAAATAACCTTCACAAACCGCACCGTATGTTCCAGGTGGAGAAGGTTCAGCAACAAAGTCCTTTAAGGATGTACCATATGTAGCATCAGGAATATGTACCTGGAAAAGACCATCAGACATTATTCTATGATTTATAACTTCATCTGAGGGAAGCAATGGAAGACTATCTAAAGTAAATTGATGAACACCTGGGGGATCATCGCTCATTGAATTTTGAATTTTTACATATCGTTCCATATATCCATAATCCTTATCATCGCTATTTACCCACATTGCCAAAATTACAGGAAAAAAAATAGCTTGGTCGTCATACATAACTAATCTGTTTTCACCAGTTTTGATATTGGGTATATTTTGGAATTCTGATCCTTCGTATCTTACTCTTTCGCCGGGGTTGCCCAATTGTGCAATCTCATGTGGAGATGGGAATGAGGTAAGAAATTTCACATCATTCCATGGTTGTGAATTGTATTGATCGGGATTTGGCATAAAGAACCAATTCGTCCAATGAGCTATCCACTGGCTATAGGTTTTCCCTTTGTAGGTTTCCGTAACGGGCACTACTTTAAAGTCGGTTAAAGACATAGTATGTGATTATATCGACAAGTATATAACGTTAAATCTTTATTTCTATCCGAAAATAAGTATCAAATCTAATGATCCAGCTTATAAGTTACTTATTATAGTACAAAATTGTGAGCACCAAGCTTCAAAACGGGATTTACTATAAAGACGACCATAAAATTGGAAATTCTTTTGGTATTCTGTTCCTTAAATTTTCTCAAAAGTCTGATGTCGATACTATTGGAAAAAAGCTTGCATCAATCTGGTTTAAAATAAAAAATCTTGAAAAGGGGGTTATCGAAGAGATAGATACGAATCCTAGAAATCGCTCGTCAGGAAACCTTACTGCTCTAATTGGATATAATTCCTCTATTTTTTCATTTAATGGTGTTAAGAAGAAAAGACCTTCAACCTTTGAAGAAAAATGGAATTTTATTCCATCTGTGAAAGGAGAATCAATGCCAATTATGAATGGTTCGAAAATTCATTATTCGACCAATTCGCATGAAGACTCGTTAATAACCGATCATGTGGTCATTCAGCTAATAGCCGATACTGAATTTTATACAAATCGCGCTTTGGTAGAAATTTGGAAGTCTCTGTGTCAGCATAATCAAAAAGCAGAACGGGACTCCGATATCACGTTGACGAGATATTACACAGGATTTCACAGCCCAACAGGTAGAAATTTAATAGGTTTTCATGATGGTGTTTCTAATCTTAAGAGCATAGAAAGATATGATAATATTGCCATAACCAGGGTTAATAATTCAGATGATTCTTGGGTTGTTAATGGTACTTACTTGGGCTTTATTAGAATTATATTTGACCTACACAGATGGGAGAAGTTGAGTCGAGAACGTCAAGAGATTATTATTGGGCGGGATAAGAAAACAGGATGTCCATTAATTGGTGTTACTAAAGAAGGTAAGCCGATCAAGGATCGAATGTGTCCCGTCCTTGGCACTTTTGAGATTATAGAAAAAGGGAATGAACGGTTTAGAGAACATGCCATCTATAAAACACAAAACCTGCCCGTGGGGGTTTCTGCTCGATTGTTGGAAAATAGCCATATTGGACTTACTAACCCAATAATGTCAATTAATGGTAAATCTTCCGCTAATTTTAAAATATTCAGACAAGGCTTTCAGTTTATAGAATTCCCATCAGTTGATCAGGGTTTTTACGTTGGTCTCAACTTTATAAGTTTTCAAAATACTATGGAGAAACTCTTCAATGTACTGACCTACTCTAATACTAATACCCGGCCACAAATTGCTAATAGAAACCCTGAGTTTTCGTTCCATGATTTTTTCCAAGTTCAGGCTGCAGGAAGTTTCTTAGTTCCGCCCTCAAATAACAATGAATCCTTTCCAGGAAGCTGTATTTTTGGGATCAAGTAACTCAATTCTTACTGTCTGCTGAGAGGATGGATTCTTATATGTGATTATGTTGAGCCTAATAATTAATGAATCAATTTATAGAGTGCAAAAATGTGCTGAAAATTTGTGGCTCCCTTAATCTTACTACGAATGTAAAAAAATCTATAATCAATTTGTAAATTCTCTAATCGTATTGAATTGCCAAAGAGCACCAGTCATAATTCATATCAAATAGTTTCTATTGATCTCTTCTTTTCTTCAAATCAAATAGAGATAAATCTTTTACTTGGAATTATTATTTACATTCCTACATGTACTTATAAATCGGTAAATTTCTTTTATCAATTATTAGAATTTTTTTAGAAAAGTACAAGGATCAATGATGTTCTCAAAATTCAAAGTGTACTGATATTGACTATTCTACTACATCCTTTTGAAAATATGCATCTTCGGTGATAGTCAAATCATTAGGGATAACTTCATAGGTTTAATCAAAAATTATTTTTATTAAAATGTATAATTGATTAATAGTGTAAACTAAGATATGAATTATGATAATGTTTTGATTCCCGTTGCTAATGTTCATATTCGTGGCTACTTATCATTATCGGTAGGGACAAAGGCCATTATCATCCTTGTTCATGGTAGCAAAAGTAGTCTGATGAGCGCTAGGAACATATACATTGCTAGGAATCTCAATCATATTGGAATTTCTACCTTATTGGTTGACTTGCTTACATCTAAAGAAAAGATTAAAGACCAAGACGATGGATATCTAAAATTTGATCTTGACTTTCTTGTCCAGCGATTGACCTTCGTTACCGATTGGGTGTTGCAGCATCCAAAAACCAAACAACTGTCAATAGGCTATGCAGGATCAAGCACAAGTGCTGCAGCAGCGTTGATTGCCTCGAGCAAAATTCCTCACATTAAGGTTGTCGTATCTCGAGGAGGAAGAACTGATCTTGTAGATGAACAAACGCTAGACCAGATAAAAGCTCACGTCCTTTTCGTTGTCGGTGAAAAGGATTATAACATTCTTGCGACTAATAAAAAAGTTTACAAAAAGTTGCGTAGAGCAGAGTCTAAAAAAATAATTGTTGTGCCTTCCGCTTCACATATGTTTGAAGAACCCGGAAAAATAGAAGAGGTATCAAATATACTTAACCAATGGCTAAGAAGGAAATTGCTATCAGATATTGAATATACCGAATACTCTATTCACAATAAATCAGACATTTCAAAACTTTCCTTTATTAAATCATTCTTTCAATTCAAATTCCTTGACAGAAATTCTGCTGCATTATTATTAGTTGGTTTGTTACGGAAATATAAGAGTCAGAATAATACATCTGTTATAGGTATTATCAGAGGAGGAGTTTCTATGGCCGACCTCGTATCCAGAGAGCTGACATCAGGAAAGTATAGTGTGATTTTGTCTCAACGATTATCAAACCCTTTTTATCCTGAAGTAACAATGGGTTCTATTTTTCAAGACGGGTCTATTTATTTAGTCCCTGATTCTAAAACAATTTCCAAAAAACTATTAGACGACGAAATATCACTAAAAAGACGATCGCTCGAAAAGAAAATGAGGCTTTATATGATTAACGATGAGCAATATGATATTAGAAATAGGGATGTTATTTTGATTGATGACGGGTGTTATACCGGGACAACAGTACTCGGAGCTTGTAACTGGATAAAGTCATCTGGGCCTGACAAGATAATATTAGCAACTCCTATTATTTCTAGACCTGCCCTTGAACAATTAAAGGGGAAATTCGATAAGATAGAATATCTTCGATCTCCTAAATACATTAATTCGATAGAAGATTATTATGAAAATTTTAAACCACCAACTGAAAATGAAATTTTGGAAATGCTGAGACAAAGATAGATGTCAATAATGTTATTCGGATCGTTTCTATCCAAGAATTGTAAATCAGTGTATTAAACTCAGAATAGTTACAATTTATTCTATGTAAGTGTACTCAAATTGTTTAATTACTGATATTGTATTACTTGGCTTTCAACCTTGACGATATTGTACAAATCACTAGTTAGTGATTGTCATACAAAGCTATGTGTTTTGACCCAGAGTTTTATCCATCTCTTCTCTCTGTGTATGTATCATTGCAGATTTGAATATTCCAGAACATTAATTGATTTAGAGATCTTTACACTGAAAATCTTCTCATAGATAAAGACATTAAAGAATCAAACCATTGCTATTAGTATTTTGAGCATCCCACGGTCCTGCATCATAATGCTTTTTATCATATATAGAAAATATCAAAAAAGTGTCTTTGACGACCTATAAAATTATTTGAGAATGGCGTATTTAAAATCGTTTTTTCCTTGGTTGTTGACTTATGAATGAGAACTTATCCTCCTATTAGACCATAAAACACATCACAGTCTGGAAATAAGAAAGAGTAACTCCGAGTGACTCATATGTTTTCTCTTCAATATCAAAAAATGTGAAATAATTCTATCAGTGTGATAGTTGTCATAGTACTTTTAAACGAAGATAAAATGCAAATAGGCGTATTCAGAATATTCATAGCGGAAGAGCTTCGGCATTCAATTTGGCTAAAGGTAAAAGCTCAATGACTACTTTAACCAATCCTAAGCGAATCAAGGTTGGATTGCTCCCTGCTCCATCAAATCAGAACTTTAACTCGGAAAAGATTCAAAGACAGATATTGATGAAGTGGAGATTATGCTAGACGATATTTTAACAAAAATTAAAGAATTATGTGAAAATTTAGAGATGTTGTCTTTTAACATGGGTGAATCGGTCAGATCAACTTACCTTTATAACACGGTTAAAATGGCTCTATTTTCTTCTGATTTAGTGGGTATCATAAAGGATATTGTGTCTTTTGCTGAAACGTTAAAAATGCAATATAGAATAGCCGGTTGTATCTCAAAAAGCTCTAATTCAACGTTGTTGGATGTTTATATTGGGTTAAGGGAAGAATTTAAACTGGGTGGATACCATAGAAAACATACTAAATTTAACAGAAATTAGGTATAATAAATCATTATTCAGATTTCTTTATCCAAGTTAGGGTTCAATAATTTAATGACTCGTTTTGCTACTTTCTAAGTTAGAAAATGATTGATTGTTATAGTATCATTGATTTCAAGATCAAAGGAATCTAGGATTTAAGGACTATGTGGTCCTAATACACATATTTAAATATGTATCTGTACAACCAGTTTGAGGAGTCTGCCATTATATTTTGAAGATGGAATTCCTATTAAATGATGAAAAATTATTATTTTACGTATACGTAGTACAAATAAGTACATCAAATTCGCCAGATGAATGATAAACATTTATCTGCCAACATAATATGAAAGTTTTCTGTTGTACAAGTGAGATCTTCAAACGGTTAGGGCATATGATATACACGAATCATACTTTGCAATTCCGAGATCATCTTCAATTCCTCGCAAATAACTGCAAAATATATCTTAGTTTCCAATCTGGCATCAATGAATAATAATTTAATTACGACCAATCTATGTCCTTCGGTTCTTCAATTGACTTTCTTTCCTGTATCATGACGCGTTTGGAAAGTAACATTCGACCAAACGAATCTGCTGATTTAACATCTTGATCAAATATTAAACCACATCTAGTCGCTATTTCATCTATTGCAACTTGGTAAACCTTAAAGTTGTTCAATTCTAATGCCTCTAACTCATCAAGATTTTGGGTAAGCAAAAAGCCTTTAGCTTTTAGGACTTGATTCTCTACATACAATATTACTTTCCAGAATTCCCTAGGCAGTCTTGTATTTCTGTATAATCGATCGTCTTCGTGAAATACCGGGCCACCAAATAAGCTAATCCGCAATTTGTCCACTTCCACCTCTTCAAATACAGTATCCTCTAACTTGCCCCATATGCCTCCCTTATTTCCTTGATTAAATTTATCCAACTGGGGACAGATATTAGTAAAATAAAATGAGTCGCGGTTTGCTTTTTTTGCCTCATTAAGTGAGCCCCAAATGAGATCGGCGCGTCTAGCAATGTGACCTCTATCCAGCTTATTAGTCTTATAGAGCTCATCACCTGCCTGAAATTCAGATGGTATCCTTGGATCTGTGATAAAGGGAATCCCAGATCGACTTATCTTCTTAATGTTACCACCATCAATATTCCAACCAACCCAAAAGGGAAACTTTCTTTCCTTGTTTAATACTAGCGAAAAATGTGTGTAGTGAATAATCTCAGTACCGTTTAAAACGTATGCTTTTTCCTTATTTGAATCAATTAATTTTGGATTTCCTATTTTTACATCTAGGAAGTTTGAATCAAAC
Source organism: Candidatus Nitrosocosmicus franklandus (assembly GCF_900696045.1). GTDB lineage: Archaea > Thermoproteota > Nitrososphaeria > Nitrososphaerales > Nitrososphaeraceae > Nitrosocosmicus > Nitrosocosmicus franklandus_A. Next base: position 564,635 of record NZ_LR216287.1, on the reverse strand, counting down.
CCTTTTTCTGAAACTGGTTCTATCTTATCTGGTCCACCCAAAGTTACCTGGAGCTTTTCAAATACTGACTTGGGATAACAAGCAATTGCGTATTCGGTTGGACTCGTGGATGCTTCTCCAGCAAAGTGTAACCCTGCCATCACGGCGGATGTTTTTCCATTATTTAACTTAAATATCCATATCGAACCAGAATCCCCTCCCATACTGATTTCGCCATTTTCAGGAGGATTTTGAGGATCGATCTCTATCTCAAAACCCCCGATCTCTCTGTCTCCAATCAACCCCCCATAATCTAGCTTTGCAATGGTATGAACCCTTGAAACAACACCGTGAGTAACTCCGGTAGTCCTTCCACTTTTGATAACTCTGTCACCTAGTTCTGGTTCCCCTATTTTGTCAATTGTAACTCCTAAATCTAATACTACGTTACTAAATGTACGATCTTCAATTGTGCAGATGGCGCAATCCCCAGCTTGTCCTAGGTGGGATCTTTCAAGTTTGCCTATTCTGTTCAAGTGAACTCTGTTATCATCAAATGGACCCGGTTGGACAATGTCGTTTCCAATCGATCCATTTGCACCGTGAAGGACATGCCAGTTGCTTAGAATGTATGGAGAACCTGAAAATTTATCGTACACCATACAACCAATTGTACCTGCAGTGCCACTAACGTTTGATATGCTTATACCTGGAACCATCGGATCCAAGCGCTCTTTGCGTTTATTTTGTTCTGCCTCTTTTATTATTCTAAATTCTACAGTAAACTTTCTTTGGAGGACGTCTGTGGGAACATCCTTACCATTTATCTTAAAAGATTTTGGAATAAGTGTAGTTTTTAAGGCTTTCATGTCTTCAGGCTGGGCCTTTGTTTCGACGGTAAATTGAATAGAAATTTTATTTGTAGGTTTGCCATCCTCATGTTTATAACCGATTCCAACTGACGTAATATTAGGATCCTTTAGAAAACTACTACCTCTAGTCCTAATAAAATCCTTCAATTCGTCCATTGAAGGCATTGAGTTTTTGTCCTTCTCTTGATCAACGTTACTTTTAGGTGAAGACTTTCGGCGCCTTTGCTTGACCACAAATCAAGGATTGGACCTTAATACTTAAGCGTTTGGTTGTTTTTGGACTTTTAATAAAATAACATTCTTTTATGATATATTTCTATTATAGAAATTTAAGATAAATGGATGTTATTATAAGGGTATTTATTATTTAAGAATTGCCTTTGAAATAAAAACGGAATTGAAACTATTGAACAGATGTTGATAAGAAATCTGATGCCTTTTTGGGACTGATTTTTGTTTTTTAGTAAAGACAAAATATTGTATTCGTTATGTGGTATTGTAATAACCATGATAAAGAAGTATTAATTTTTACAATTCAAACAAAAAAGCATTCCTAGACATCCTACTACTCATTGCCCATCCACTCGTTCGTAAATCTGGATAACAATTCCGAATTAATGCTCTTGGTTTTTGTAAAAAAAGTGCTTTCATTGTTTAATCATTGAGGATTTTTTTGTTTGATTTCTACTTCCATATTTGCCATCCTAGGATTCCAGTAGCAATTGTTGTTAGTGTAGTCCAGGTTACTATTAAAAAGTTGAACCAATCATTAAGCCAGGTCTTGGCTATTTCTGTCAAAGATATCGGTTAGGAAATAGGTAATACTATGGGAAATTTATTCATTATGTTTTAACTATCAATCTTCAAAATCGGATTCATATTTATGATAGGATTAGTTATTGGATTATGAAAGGTCGAATTCAGAAAACTTATGTTATCTAATATGAAGAACGTACATGTTACACAAGATAAAGGAGGATCCGCTTACAAAGTTAAAATATAGTTGTGACAATACCATATGGCGGTACTGGTATTTTTGAATCTGCAATTATGAGATTGATGCCTTTGGGAAGATTATCTGCTTGCAGGCTTACAATCGGCTGGAATCCTGATGTGGAATTTACCTCTATATCCATATTTTCTCTCTCCAGGAACTAGCTTCAAGACCGGGATTGATAGAAACGGTAAATTCGGGTGGGGGACATATGCATATCTAATTGCATCAAGCAAGTATGTTCCATTAGCATAAGATTATGCGTAGAAGAATAATCGATATATGTCTGGGAATAACATTGGTTTCATATCTACACGGTGTACTATTTGTCCGCTTTTTTGGTTGTAAAGGTTCTTGAGATCAAAATCTATGTTGGAGATGTTTCTTGCATGTCCATCAGCCGAAAACTCATTAAAAGTCATTACCCATTTGTCTGATGTATTATTCCACTTTATCTCAACTTGATAATCAATATTTTGGTATCTGGTATCATTATTAAAATCCGAATCTATCGGGATCCATAGTATAGTTGTTTAATTTCAGAGGTAACGTATTTGTACTCAAAAGGTTCGGAAATAGATCCGAGCCAAAAAGTTGCATTAAGATCATTACCGTCGGATAAGGAATTGATAGACCTAATGTCAATATGAACTGGTCCAACAAACATTTTGGTTTCTAACGTATCGCCTGTTAGTATATCCATCCAATCTAATTTGTCGTCTCGTATTTCTTGGCGTTCGAACACAGGTGAATTTATTCAATCAATAATAATCTCGTTAATTTCAATACATGTCAAAATTATAAAAAATATCGCTAAACAGGCTGACGAGTACAGGAGCACGTCACTGTTTACAATGATTTTCACGTCTTATGTTGATGCAGTCTGCTTCCTAATTTAGCTTGTATATTGTTACGTGATTTTGGACTTATTTTGAATGTTTTCTCAAAGCAAATATACTTCCTTTTTTTAATTAGTGGTATGAATGAATATCATCTTTCAATTCTATTTGTAACCATGATTACACTTTTGGCATTATCAATTTCCAGTCAAACACCGGCCCATTCCTTCTTAAATCCTGATATTGAAACAATAAAATCTCTCTTAAACTTCAACGACTCCATAGTGTAACTCTTCATCTTCTATTTGAAGAAAGAAAATCACTTTTCTATCATTTATTGTTAATATTTTATCAAAGAATCCATTAGAAAAGAACGTTTACCTGACTAAATAATATTAGTCATCAATTAGTAATATTGATATTCTAGTATTAATGTGATCATTTGATGTATGACATAAATATAAAAATAGAATTTCAGGGCTTTCAAAATAATGACTCTGATCAATTTGTCAAAGACCTGAAGTCCAAATTTAAGGAAAATTTGCAAAATTTTATGAATCAACTTGAACTTGGGAACGGTAAAGTATATGAAATATCAGTAGACAAAAAAAAGGAAATTGGATAATAGTTGAAACTCTTTTACTTGATCAACCCCATTTCCAAACTTTCGTAATTCCATTACCTAACGGATCCACCGTTTTCTTGTAAATGCCCAATACATTCTTAAATTCTGAATATGATTTGTCGGCGGATCCAGCGTCCTGCAATGTAGAATTACTGCCGTTAGAGCCACCAAATGGTAAGCCGAATTCCATGATTCCACTGTCTGAAAAACTGCCATCGGGGTTATAGTATCCTATAGATTCTGACTTGTAGGTTATGACCTGACCTGTTGCCGTTAGTATAATTGCCTGACCCTTTGAGTGCACTGCACCGTCTGAACCCATTTTATCAATTATAGTACCAATTGTTTGTGTAGGAGATCCATTTATGGTGCTATTACCAATATAAGTAACTTCAACTGTGGGTACATTCTCGACATTCAATACCCTCATGTTCGTTGACTTTGTATTCTCAACATAAAAGGGCTGTCCAATATTTTCAGTAATACTGGATATGTTATTGGATTCATTACCTTGTATGCTCATGGGTGTGGATACCGTCGTTGTGTTCGTTTCTTGAGCATATGCGTTTGAGACTGTGAATCCTCCATCTAAATTCAAAATAATAGTTATCGAAGCTATTACCAAAGAAAATAGGATCGCCTGTTGAATCTTTTTTGCATCTACTCTTACGTTTAAATTCATTAGAAAAAAGGTTCTATAACAAAAATATAAATATTGAGTTTTGCATAGACGGACGAGTTCATTACTCTGCTTTTTGGATAACTTTTAGGGTCAAAATCGAACAAAACATGTTCTAGTTACTGCAACTGAGAAGTAATACAAAGAAAATTTGGGAATAGATCATAATCAAAGATTCATCCATCTTTGGTGTCACTGTCAATAACGAGCGGGTTGCTAGACCATTTGTGAATCCATTCTCTTATTCGATTTGCACTAGTCTCAGCCTTTCTCCGAACAAAGCCATCTAGATCCTCTTTAGCGATTTCTACAAGGGCTTTAATCGATTCGTAACTTGCTTTATCAGGAAAACCTGTGAATTTTGCTTCGTCGTCTGAAAGTGCTTCACAAGCATTCATTTTTATTTTTCTTCTCTCGTCTCTTAGTAACTCTTTCAATGTGTAAAACACTTTTTGATTCATATCAATGATATCGGCATCGTTTGGATCAAACTTGTTAACCAAGAATTTACCCAAGAGACGTGTTGATTTTGCTCTGATAAAGTAATCTCTATTACTAGCTGTTTTTTGTATAATGTACTTTGCTACTTCCAAATAAATTTCCTTATTGCTTTTGTCATTGTGATTTTTCACGCTGGATAATTCGCATAAACCCTCTAATGCTCCTGTTGCCGCAACACTTTGAAATGATTCTGAAGTGTCTATGATTTCTTTCAAAATATTCATAATTCTTTTCTTCTCATGTTTTGAAGCCTTCTTGCAGCTTTTACCCAAAGCAGCAGCTGCAGCTGATTTTATAAAGTCGCTATTTATAGAGGTGTCCTTTAGGATAGATTCGAGTAGGTCGATCGACTCTGTTCTTTCAAAAAGCCCAATGTTTCTTAATAAAGCTCGCCTTACATGGCTGTTTAGTTTTTGAAACTTTTCATTATGGGTAACAAAGTCCAATAAAGTTTGATACGCCTTGTTAGATTTTTCAAAGTTGTTCTTGTCGTGATAGGATCCTATTGTATTGACTACTTCCTTTCCTACACCATAGAAAGGATCACTTTCAATGGTATCGCTTAAGGAATTTAAAATCTCGTCGGAGAAATGGTCTTTCATGAACCTTGCGGCTTGTATTTTTTCGATTACGGTATCCGCTGTTTTCAGTTGATTCACTAACATTTTTCTGAGGTAAAATTCTTTATTTTCGTCTTGGATCTTTGCTGATTTGATGACTTTTAGTATCTTAAACTGAGGATCGACAGATATGTATGAAATTGAATATTTGTTGTCAAACTCGACGATACTTTCTGAATTTATTTGGGAGATTTGCATTAAATGGAGAATTTCTTTGCTCTTCTCCGTAGTATCATGAATAACGACCTTTATTTCAAGTTCGAACTGATATGGTGGTAAAAGCTGCTGACCTCCGGAATGTAGTTGTAATTGTGTGACTTTGATCTTTAGTTTTTTGACCTGCTCTTTGTTATTAATATCTACAGGTAATAGCGAATACTCGATTTCGATTTCTGGGTGCCCCTTTCTGTAAATCCATTGAGCAAAGAATTTCTGCATCTGAATACCTGACACTTCTTCAACCGTTAGCATCAGATCGCTCGTAGTAACGGTTGAATTTCTGTACTTGTCTAGGTATTGTTTTATTGATTTCTGAAAATTCGATTCTCCGATAAAACATCTAAGCATGTGTAGGATAAACCCTGCTTTCTCATAAGAATGAGCATCAAATAGCTCATCTGGGTGCTTGTAAATATTTGTGACTATTGGTCTGATGTAGTATTCATTAGCTTCTTCAAAATAAATGTCAGTCGCTTCTATCAGGCTATAATGAAATTCATCTGTCCCCTTTGAATTTTCTAGATACAGTGACTCACAGTAAGTTGCAAATCCTTCATTTAACCATATGTGCGACCAGCCTTTGCAAGTTACTAAATCGCCAAACCATTGATGTGCTAGTTCGTGAGTAATCAACAAGATATCATTCTTGTAATCCAGTGAGGTTTTTTTGTCATGAAGTACCCTTCTTGTAAATGTAGTACAGCTTAAATTTTCCATACCTCCAAATTCAAAGTTATCGACCGCAACTTGTGAATATTTATAAAACGGATATTTCGTCTTCAAGTAGTTTTCAAAGAAATTGATCATTTGAGGTGTTTCAGAGAAGGTCAGAATAGCATCATCTCTATGAATATCTTCAGGCCAATAGTAGATTAGAGGAACGACATCATGGCTAATTTCGATTTTTGAAAATTTGCCAATGACCACCGAAACAAGATACGCTGGTAAAGGATTTGTTTCTACATATTTCCACGTTACATGTTCATTATTGCTGTTGGGAACCTTAGACACGATCTTTCCATTTGAAATTACTTCAAACTCAGCCGGTGTGGTGATTTCTATATTTAGACGGAATTTTACATGTGGTGAATCAATACATGGAAACCAATACTTGGCTTCTGTGGTTTCCCCTTGAGTCCAGGCCTGATGCACTTGCTCTCTTATCTCCCCTTCTATCATGCCCTTTTCTTGATTGTCTTTTGGTTCTTTTTTGACAACAAAGTGGAAGCCGTTTCGAGGGGGCCCAAAATAAACGATCGTATCGTTATTATTCTTTTTGTAATAACCTGCGGAGTATTGAATGGAAATACTGGCGCTAGTTCCCTCCTGAACGGCTTTTGCAAAGTCAATCGTTAGCTTATTATCGTTTCTCAAACGGAACCCCGAGACTGTGATATCAGGTGATGTAACACTCAATATTTTTAACTCGGCAATATCCAATTCTATACTCTTTGTATTTTTCAAGAACTTGATGCTTAGATCTTGATGACACTTTGAAAGTGTAGCCGTTTGGAAATCTGGAAAAATTTTGAGTGACATTTCTTCGATAGTGTATGGCAAGATGGGAATTTCGTGATAATGACTTCCAGGAAATTCAAACCTGCGTTCAGGAGAATCAGTATTTCTGTTCTCGTTTGTATTATTGCTGTCTTTCATTCGTTTCACTTGTTATTACTTTGTTGTAATTAGCTCTTCTTCCAATAAAAATAAGTTTAGTTTTCTTATGGTTTCTGTCAAAACAAATCATTAAAACTACTCGATCTTTTATGAATCCCTAAAATCCTGAACGGCGGGGCTTGAAGTTTGCTCGTTTGATGGAACAAAGGTTCTTCCAAATATCGAACTTAGCTTATTTCTAGTTGATTTCTGATCATCCAAATATTGTTGCAAAAATTCTATTGATGTTCGTGCAGTAATGTGCATCTGATTACTAGCTTCTTTTTTCTTTTCATCATCGCTAGAATTTCCGTAGGGTCTCCAAAAGTTTAATTGGTCCCAAAAATTCATAAAAATCATTTCTACTTTTAGAATATTTGAAATACCCAGCTGTGCTTTCTGTGATGGATTATATATAAAATATATTGAAAGGGTAATAACACCCAAAACTCCAAATATGATGGTGGAACTAACTCCAAGACCACTACCAAATAACCCCAATCCGCTTAGAAAGGATATGATAAACATAATAATTCCAATGGCAAAAACCCCATAACTTAAATAGAATATTTTTTTAAAAAATTTTCTGGAATCTTCAACGGTTTGTTGAAATATTGAAAATATATAGTCATTAACACTCACTTTATCAGACTCGTTCTTTCCTAATTCCTGCTTGTTAAAATTTAGTTCTTTATTTTTTACACCAGGGTAAACGGCAGCAGTTGCACTAGACGTATCATAATTATTTTTTATGCCGTCTTTGGTGTTTTCCTTTTCCTTATCCTTATCGCTATGAGTCGTACTACTACTATTACTGTTGTTACTACTAACGCGGCCCTCTTTTTCGTTCTTGTATCTTTCAAAATCTCTTAGAAAGTGCTCGGCCTTTATTCTTTCGCGGACATCAGCAATATCCAATTCGTCCGATAAGTTATCAAAATCATCCAACCATTTTTTTCTAAAATTGTCGTCAAAAATCGATCTTCCAAGGGCTTTTTCCAGGTTTTCACTTGCCATACTGCTATCCCGTTCTGTTAGAGGATGAAATTATCCTTATAACTGTAATGGCATCAAGATACTACAAACTGTTATCTACGTTATATGGTTAAAGACTAGTCCAAATTTTTCTTGATGCCAAAGCAAAATTCTTACTAACGATCTTATTATCTATATGCTTGAGATTTCGTATCAACTAGTATCTAGCCTCATATAACCCGACTACGATTGATTATTTTGATATTCATTAACTGTGCTTAGAAACTTTTCAAGTTTTTCTAATGTTTCTGCATGCAAATGATGTTCTATGCCTTCTGCGTCTTGGATAGCAATATCTTCACTAACTCCAATCCGCTTAAAGAATTCAGTTAATAGTTTGTGTCTTTTTTTTATATTTTCTGCTACTGTCTTGCCCTGGCTTGTTAGTCTTATACCTCTATACTTTTCGTACTCTAGATATCCCTTAAGATCCAACCTGCGCATCATTTTTGTGACACTGGGTGCTGATACATTAAGACATTCTGTAATGTCGACACTCGTAGCATATCCTTTTTGATGAACCAGTTCGTAAATAATCTCTAGATAATCTTCCATTCTGTCCGTCCGTTCCTTTCTCTGAAATTTGTTGACTCTTTTGATAGAATCTATTGTTGAGGGTTCCGGGGGTGGAATTGGATAATTTGACATTTTAGTGATATACCTTCTCCGAGTTAATTTTAATTTCAAAGTGGCCTGATAAAAGAATATTGTAGAACATTAAACAAGCAACCCCGTCAGATACATGATAAGCATTCCAATGATAAAACCTGCAATAATCGATGTACCGGAATTAGACGATACTGACTGCTGAATTGGTTCATTTTTTGTCTCGTCAGTACTAAAGTTCTGATCTTCATTGGCTGCTGGACTAATCGTTGTTGTTGTTACTTGTTTTTGTGCCGACTGCTTGAATGATTTGGACATCCATACAATGAGAGAGTACACGACCTGGAAAATTGCTCCTGCTCCTATTGCCAAGAAAATTACTGAGGCAAGAGGAGAGTAAATGAAACCGCCTATCCATGTTCCTATGATGGTTGGTACTCCTGCAATTAATCCTAATAGTATCAATCTTCTTATCATTGGTTTTCCCAATTTTGCAAGTGGGGCAATTATTGCTAGTCCTTCTGTTGTATTGTGAATAGTAAAGCCAATGATGAGAAATGTACTTAATGCTATTTCTCCAAGGAGAACAGCAGCTCCTATTGCTAGGCCTTCACCAAAATTATGCAGACCAATTCCTATCGCTACCATAAGGGATATCGCCAATGGCTTTAGGAGATCGACATTACTGCTAGTACTACTACCTCTATTTTCCTTGAAAGTATCTAGACTACTAGTATTAGTAGATTGATACTTTTCATCCCTTTGAGCTGCAAAAAATGACTTTTTATCATTCGATAAATATTTTGAACCCTGATGTTTGCTTGATACTAACGCGGGGTTTTTTCGTTTGTCTTTATCGTCGTGTTCTCCATTTGATTGCGAGTTTGTTACTGATGATTTACCTGAAATTGTGGCAGTGGTTGATAATTTGATTTCTGTCTTGTTTGTAAAATATTCCGACAGAAAAAACAATACTAAAAATGTGGCAAATACTACTACAGGTATTAACATTTGACCGTTGAATACGGGAGCCAGACTAGATGCTGCAATTTCATTGCTTTCTAAGAATGCCTCTATTCCCAAGAATATTAATAACCCAGCCGTTAAACTAAGAAAGAAATTATACTGGTTTCTTGTGATTTTTCTCATAAATGGGTACCAGGCTAAACCTATCAAAACTGGGATTACTCCTACAAACACTCCCAGCAAAGCAAACACTGTGACTTGATTGATATTCGGAATGGGGGTAGGTGCTGCAGCTTCTACAGTATTACTAAATCGAGTTCCATCCGATGTGGTAATACCTACTTCGTAAGGTTCCCCAGGGTTCCAAAGAAAGGGGATAATCACACGTGCTTCGCCGAGTCTTGGAAGTATCTGTGAGGGTTCGATAGCTGCTGAATGTATTCTGTCGTTTATGTCTGCCTGTGAAATTGTGACTGTCTCTGGCCCCGTATTACGTATGTATACAACTATTTGATTTTCATGAAATTCAATCTTTTCTATTGTTATTTGAGGTAATGGGGTTCCACCCGTTATCAAATCTTGGCCATATGGACTAGTAAAAAAGTATATCATTACGGCCAAAATAACTAACGGCATGAGTGCAAGACCTATCGTCACGATTCTCTTTTTCTTTTGAAATGGCAATCCTGTAGTAGTAGGTGCAACTGTTGTAGTAGTATCAGTAGTAACAGCAATAGTGTCTTGATTTTTTGATGAGTGCGGATCTTTTTCCAACTCTTTAGAAATCTCGACCTCTGCGCCTTCCAATACAGAAATATCTTCATGATTCGGTTGGGTTGAGACGGGGTCCGTTGTATTCTCAGAATCCACAGAATTTTTGATTTTGTCGTTTTTCTTTTTCATTCCTAAATTTCTCCTTGAATATAATGATTGTTATGAATGGTGTCGCCAAAATTGGATAGAGAAACTAGTTTGGGATTGTTTTTATTTTCAATAGTGTTGCCATCATTTGCTAAAGTTTTATTGAAGGTGGTAGAATCATCGCTACTACTATTTAATGGACTAAAGCTTGTCGTCGTATTTGGATGCTGTATAGAAGAGAAGTTTAAGTTATTTGTACCATTTGTATTGTCTAATAGTTTGGTGGATACAATTGCTTTAGACGAGTTATCGTTGACAGTATTGTCTACCTGGTAGTCATATGATTGGTCGACATCTCGATCACTAAAGTGTGGAGTGGTATCGTAACTGTAACTATCTGTGCTTTTGTTGTCAACAACTCTGATTAGTCCCATCCATCCCTTTTCTGCAAACTCTGTTTTATGGGCATGGAACATGTAGTCGCCTGTATATTTGTACTTGAATTCTAAGATTCCTCTTTCACCTTGGCTCATTGTCACAATGTCGTTTAACTCGACTGGAGTCATACTCGTTCCACTTGGATAGTAATTAAACATGTTAGCATGTAAATGGAAATTATTTATGGGGTCAAATTCTAGCATGTTGACTAGGTAAATTCTAACAAGCTTGTCTTTTTCCACTTCAATGGGCTCGTACATGTAATAATAAGGTATTCCATTAACTGTGTAGAAATTATTTTCGGTATCAAAATCTGTATCGTATCCGTTCATTACCATTACCAATTCGTCTGCTACGGGTCTCCCCTCTTTGGGATCGATGATTATTACACCATACAGGCCATGTGTTATGTGTTCCTCAAGCGGAGTCATGTGACAGTGGTATGGGAAAACCCCAAACGGCTCGGCAGTGAATTCGTATGTGAATCTGCCTTGGGGACCGATCATTTCAAATACTCCATCCATTTCTGCAGGATGGATTCCATGAGTATGAATTGAATGAGGCTTTGAGCCGTTGTTAATGAAATTAATCCTTATTATGTCACCTTCTGTGGCTCTTATCGTAGGACCTGGTACGGTTCCATTAAATGTCCATACATTATAAAAAACTCCTGGGGAAATCTCCTTGATTTCCGAATCAGATGCAATTAGCGTAAACTCTCTCAGGGCCGTTCCGTTTGGGAACTTGGTTACATGACCATAACTAAAATCACGAAGGTATTCTGTTGGGTTAACCACTGCATTTTCTGAATTACCGGGAATGGTAATGGGATCTAAGACGTCACCATTGGTCTTGATGCTGGGATACCCTGGGGTGTGACCGCCGACGGATTTGGTCATTTCGGAGGAATTTTTTGCCATCGTACTAACAGCAGAATACCACTGACCATCAGTAGTAGTTTTAGTTGCAATTACTGTAACTATCGGAATTAATATTATAATAGCGGTTAACGACCAAACGAACCGCCTTGAAAGCTTCATGATATCAATTAGTTAACTAAATTAATAAATGTTAGCCTAGGTTAAGTTATTGAGAGTAGTATAACATTATTAAGATATTGCAAGAATCTTGAAAAGAGTTATCGAATTGACGAAAAAATCCGCTAGCTCAAAAAAGAAATTATTATATTTGAAAGAACTGTCTATTTGAGCCTTTGCTGCAGTAGTATCGGTAATGGTGGAGATGCTACCGGATTATTGATCAGACGGTAGTAGCAGCAGTAGCATTTATTTCTCTGATGCTGAGGTTCTTAAAGTCAAACGCTATGTTATCTCCTCTAAAGGTGGCTATTGGCCCTGAATTGGTGACAACGTAGTCTTTGTTCTTACCGCAGTTGGCGCTATTAAATACTTCATCAGAACTATTTGCAAACCACCCGCCCTCGTCTGTGACCTCAGTAACCTTTACCCATTGATTTGTATTATTGACGTCAATATATGTTTCCATCTTAACGCCTGTGTCATTATTAATATTGTACATGATGACTTTAAATCCAAACCAATTATTTAGTATCGATGAATCCACGGCCTGAACAACACCTTTAGAGTCTGTGTATCCACCTGTATGCCAGATCTCTTTTTTCCATAATACTTCTCTTTTTAAGATATCGAAACTCCCATTTAGAGCCGTACCTTCGCATGGATTGTCACTACTATGTGCTCCACCACGGGCTCTGAATGTCAAATCAGGTATTCCCGTACCTTCATTCCCGTTCCCACTCCCATCCTCTTCGCTCTGATTTGAGGAATTAGGATCATAAATGGATCTTACTTTGATATATCCAGTCATTTCGACGTCTCTCCATGGTTGTTCTCCTGGGGGAGTGATTACATTCATGCGTACTTGAGTATTGTTTATCAACCAAGATTCATTATCCAAGGCACTTCGTAAGATAGGGACATTAGATGATATCGTGAACATTGGGTCTTCTTTAGGATTCTGCATGTTAACAAACCATTCTCTGCCGTTTTCCTTGGTTGGATAAATTTCATTTACACCAAAAGGATCCTGTCCCATGGGAGTCGCTATCCTTTGCTGTTCTATTGGTTCAGGCCCTTCACCTTCCTGTGGTTGCTGTCCTAAAAAGAATGCATTGAAATAGAAATATAATAAGATAATCGTAACAATAGTTAAACCTATAACAATAGCTATTTTTGGTCTTGTTATGTTCAACTCTATAACAATTTAGTTCGTCCCTTTTTAAACTTTCATAATTTTTACTGTTTTTAAAATTCCTTTTTAATAATTAAATTCAATTTGTTGTAAGTATTAGATATCATTAGATGAATCAGGTAATTTGTGGATATATATGTACTTGTCAACCTTTTGTTACCATCTGGATACATATGTAAGATTATAAATTCATAAACCTAATTGTTTATAAATTTCTTTACCTATTAGAAATATGAAATTTTGAACTTTAGTATTGATTCTATGACCAACTCCGACCCAAAAAGAAAGGTGATGTACCTACTCAAAATCATGGGAGGTAGCGGACTGGAAGAGTTATCAAAGATGATGAAAATTTCTAGAATGGGCGTGCACAAGCACTTGACAGATTTACAGGATAGGGGTTTGGTACAGAGTGTAGAAGTAAGAAAGGGTGTGGGTAGACCAGTAATGCAGTATTCGTTAACAAGTACGGGTTCGTCGACTTTTCCAAAAGCATATGGTCAAATAGCTACGTTTGCGCTTGATTATATAGAAAAAAGAATGGGTAAAACTGCTGTAGAAGATGTACTTCGAGAAAGACAGGCAGAATTACTTGATAAATATCATGAGATTTTAAAGGATTTGGATTTTGATCAGAAGGTTAATCGGCTTGCAAGATTAAGGGATGAAGAAGGATACATTGCCGAATCCAAAAAACTGGACAAAACAGGGGAAAATCATGTTTTGTTAGAATATAACTGTCCCATAATAATGATTGCAGAAAAGCATTGGGAAGCATGTGCTATCGAAACAGAGCTATTTGAAAAGGTGCTTGATGCGGATATAAAAACTACACATAGGGCTGCAAAAGGCGACTCGATCTGCAAATTTAAAATTAAAAAGAGGAAAATTGGATTATAGTAATTACGACATCCCCAATTTCATACATTAACATTGAATTTATATAATTTGTAAACTAATATGTTTATAAACTATTTCTTTCATATAATGATGTGAATAAGAAAATCACTGATTTGAATTCAAGGAATGATAAAAGTGGTAATCCATACGCACTCAAGGTGTTGGGTATAGGCTCTAGCATGCGAAGAGAATCATTCGGAACGGAGACTTTGAGAATTGTATTAAAGAAGGTCGGTGAGAACGGGGCAAAGCCACAGTTATTAAATATGTTTGAAAATCCTTTACCTATATACTCTCCCGAAAATGATAAAGATAATCCCAATATAAGAAAAGCCACTGATTTAGTAAATTGGGCAGATGCATTCATAATTGCTACTCCTGATTATCATGGCTCAATGGCCGGGTCGCTAAAAAATTTCTTGGACTATTTTTGGTCAGAATTTGCAGGAAAAACATTCGGCTATATCTGTTCATCACATGAAAAGGGGTTGACCGTCATGGATCAGATGAGAACAGCAATAAGACAGTGTTATGGATGGAGTTTGCCTTATGGAATATCTATAAACTCGAGTACCGACTTTAACGAAAGACGCCAAATAATTAATAAACAACTTGTTAAAAGAATAGATATCTTTGCCAGAGATCTGGTTGTTTACGGTAGCTTGATAAATGGTCAGTTTAAAAGGGATTTGAATTCAACTATTGGAAATTCTTATGCAGTTCATTACAGAAGATAGTAATTATAAATGACAATCTATTTTCAATTTCTTTTGTTGCGTTCTTCTTGAAGTCGAAGATTACAATTATGCTCTTATTGAGAAATATTTTCATTTGTTAGATTCTTTATTTCTAGTGAATAGTACAACTAAACTATGCGATTTTGATGACTGACCCGAAATAAGCATATTGACATTATAGATGCCATGAAAAATATTCATTCATTATAGCAATTTCAAATGTCCAGTTAGCCTGTCAAGTTTTGTCGAGTAGTCTGGACCAAATCCACAACAAGTCATGGTATTTGGTTCTATCTGAGTTTTGCCCGCGTCCCTGATAATTGTGGTAATGATGCCATAGGCTTGTGCCTTTTTAATTATCTCAATTAGCTCACTTTCTGACTGTACTTTTAGAATTGCCTTTTTCTGATTACCATACTTAAACCAGTTAGCTACACGATCTGGATTCTCCCACACTACAGTGCTACAGGCATGTCCTACTTGACCTGCGATTTTACCAACCCCCATTCCTAAATCTTTCCTTACTACCACTACAAATTTTATCTCATCGTCAGCACTGTTCAATATATTAAAGATTTTATTGAGAATTATTTAAACTAATTAATTGAACTACTCTTCCAAAAAGTCGAGGATTATTATGTTATGTACCGGTCTGTTCTCTGGTATCACAATACGAAAATTATGGAAGTGCAAAAAGATAAGAAGATATCTATTCTCGGAAATAATAGGATTATTTAATAAAATTGATTAGGAAATAAAACCAATAAGAAAGAGGGTATAATCTCAACTGACTGGATACTCTGCTGAAATAAATATTATTTTGGCGCAATAGACACCAGGCCATCTTCCGTGTTATGGTATTGTATAACTATCTAGCTAGAAAAGGGCTGATAAAGACACCTGTTTTTATAGGAAATGCTTTTTATACAAATTGAATGTCTGACCATGCCAATCTGGAAAATAAGAAATTTTCAAATATATTAGTAGCAATAGATGGCTCTGAGCAATCTTTTAACGCAGCCGAATATGCTCTGGAACTTGCAAAGGTTTATGGTGCAAAGTTATTTGCCATCACCGTTTCATATATTCCTGCTACGGCGGGATTAACGCAAAAGCAGGTGTTAAGCAAGGGTTTAGTGGAAGATGGTAGTCATGCAGCCGCACAGGCCTCTGAAACGTGGTTTGATAACTTTATACAAAATGCCGCCTCCAAAGGGGTAGATTTAAGACCTGAACTTGTTAATAGCGCAAGACCTGTGAATTATGTAATTTTAGAATATGCAGAAGAGCATAACATTGACTTGATTGTAATTGGCACAAGGGGAAGGACCGGATTTAAGAGATTACTACTTGGAAGTACGGCATCATCGGTTGTTGCATATGCACACTGTGCTGTTTTGGTTGTAAGATGACCTTCCCAAATGTCCGTTCGATCAAATTGAATAAATATCCTAAATTTTTTCCCGGAGGTTTAATTGAAGAAGGGCAATTCGCAAAAATACAAATTTAGATATACTTACCACCGTAGATATCAAAAACTATGTTCTTTTTTTGAGCGGTTGTTAAACTGACCATTGACCAATATGATGAGAATCGATATTCTTAAAATACATCCTCCGTAACAAAGAGGGGTTAATGTTTTTAATCTATGTTCTTATTTTTTTCTTTGTTCCTTAGTATAAAACTGATCCTGCCGTTTGGTTCCAAGCGTGCAAATTTGATTTCGTCAATATTTTCGATTCCTGCAAGTCTCATTTCAATTTCAAATTCCTCCTTGTCCATTTTTGCTTTATTCAAACCAATTTTGTCAATTTTTCCGTACTCCACCAAAAGAATGGGATTTGGTTCAACAGATTCTCTAAATCTCTTGCTTTTTAGTGTGAGGTAATCAATAATCTTGAAAAAGACTACAATTATTATAACGGCCACCAAAGCCTGGGGGATGGATATCTCGTTGTATATCATTGGGTCGCCAATTGCTGTACCCAATCCCACAACAATGAGTAGTCCAAAAGGGGACAACTGTCCTATACCTTTTCCTCCAAGCCATTTGACAATAACAAAAACAGAGAGTGCTATTATTGAGGTCCTAATGATAACAGACACTATAGAAAAAGGCTCTGGAACTAGGGCTGCTACTATGAGGTTTTGCGATTCTACCTGAGATTCAACTCCGCTATCTGATCCTTCACTAACTTCTCCTTCACTTTGTCCAGTAGTTTGGTTATTTGCTTGATTCTGTAGCCAAGGGATGTTGTAGATAGCCATGGGAGGGGACAAATTAACAGTCGTATTTGAATGGGAACCTGACAATTGACCCGATTGATCTTCTCTATTTGAACCCGATTCTTGATTAATTAGCAAATTGGACCTTATGAAATTTAAACTATTATTAAGTTGATAAATCTGATATCCAAAAAATAAAACGATAACTCCTAAAACGACAATTATTATGATAAGAATTTTGGTGTTAATGTTCAATATAACAAACTAAATCTAGTATGCATGTTAAAGTTAATGTCTAATTGGTTGATGGACAAGATTTAGAACTAAATTAGTGAACAAATTCCATTAAGAATCTGGATAGATAAATTCATCGTTTAGAACAATTTGTGTCTGGTTCGACTTTCTCGGAAACTCCGTGCTGATTTAGAAAAATTTATCGATAGAATTACTCTTGTAAATCTAAGATTGTCTATTAATATACGACTGATCGACGGTTAATCCATGGTATTATTGGCTTTAAGGTATCAATCTTGACAAAGTACCTTAGTGTTATAAATTTTGTTTTCAAAATAGATTAAATGAATGCTTCTAAAGTAGTTGGGTTGAGTTTTATTTCTGAAAAATTATCGAATACCCAAGATAACTTTTGGATGATTATTCGTCCAAATACTCTCATTAATCCTTTTGACTTTGTTTATGTTGAAAACATACATGACACTACTACAGTTGGTATCGTCAAAGAAATCAAACGCATGTTTTTAGACCTAAAGTCATTACCTATTAAACAATATGGTGAGATACTCAAGTTGGATGTACGTGACTCAAAATCCTTTGATACTGGATTTACAGTTGCCAATGTTAATGTAATATCCAATTTTCCCTCTGATAGAAAAAAGTCATCTGATGGTATTGTACATTTAGGTTTGAAATACACTACACTAAAGACAAAACCACCTTCTCCTCCTATCAACATGCCTATTGAAGAAGGAAAACCTGTATGTTTTGCTAGCAGAGAGGAGGTGTGTCTGGCATTGGGAATCCCTGAAATGGAAAATCCTATCCCGGCTGGTGTTATTACAATGTCTGATAATACTAAAATTCCCATAGATCTGGACGTATCTTACCTGTTTGGTCCAGATACAACGCATGTCAATGCAACTGGGATATCTGGTAACATGAAAACTGGATATTTGATGTTTCTATTGCAGGTTATACATGAAAAGTTACAAGATGAAGGTGTTTCGATTATCATGTTTAATACAAAAGAAAAGGACCTACTTTCAATTGATAAAAAGACGGAAAAAGAAATTTTTCCAGCAGATCGAGAAATATTAGATGTGCTTGACTTGGAGCTTGGACCTTTTCAAAATGTAAGATACTTTTTACCCCGAGGAAGAAATGGTAGTCCTAATTCATCGTATGTTCC
Source organism: Candidatus Nitrosocosmicus franklandus (assembly GCF_900696045.1). Classification (GTDB taxonomy): domain Archaea; phylum Thermoproteota; class Nitrososphaeria; order Nitrososphaerales; family Nitrososphaeraceae; genus Nitrosocosmicus; species Nitrosocosmicus franklandus_A. The sequence goes on along the minus strand of NZ_LR216287.1, from coordinate 546,224 downwards.
CAAAAACAATTCTGTGACCTACTCCTATGAACTAAAAGACGTTTACGATAGACTGGACTTGCTTTTCTCATCTGACTTTATGGTCGACCCAAGGCATAATATTTCGGCTATCTTAAACTATATCTACGAAACATGGCCTGTTTTAGGTGAAAATTTGAGTCAAGATGAAAATAGTAGGCGGTATATGAATTGGACCGAACTTTCTGTATATGATGATTACCCTGAAGAGGTAATAACACATAAATCGACATTATTAAAGTTTCAAGGTATCATTCAAAGGTTTCGGAAGCCAGCCTCACTCTTTGTAGACAAAAAAGTAACTAGTACCTACTTGGGTAATGAAATTAGGAAGATGAAAAAAAATGAAGTGCTAGTGATTGATATAGCGATGCTTTCAACCGTCGAAGAACAGGCATTTGTGGTAGGAGATGTAATGAAAACAGTCGATGAAATGTACTCTATTGGTGGCTTTAACCCTCAATATGACAGGGGGGTAAAAAATAGCAATGACGATGAACAGGATCAAGAAGAGAAAATCCTAGATGATACACTAAAACATGGAGGAAAGCCAAAATATGTGGTCATATTACTTGATGAAATTAATAGATTTTTGCCTCAGAGGGTAGCAGCCAGTATTAGTAGTAGTGGTGGTGGAGGCGGCAGTAGCAGCAACAATAGTGGTGGTAGCAGTGGCTTATCCAGCAGCACTGTAAGTAGTAGCATTCGTTCCACTGTTGGAGAGGAACTGTTAAAGACTTTGATCACTGGCAACTCGAGACGTTGTATCTTGTTTTCAGCTCAACAGTTCAAAAGTCAGATCGATGCAGGAATTAATGAAAATACAGGACTACATGTTCTTGCTAAACTTGGTTTGTCAGAACTTAGCGCAAGTCCATACTCTATGATTGATGACGTTACTAAATCCGTTATAAGTAAATTGAATAAGGGTGAATTTGTCTTAGTACATTCTGCATTTAGACATCCTATCAAAGTTACCATACCAAAACCTTTGTTCAAAAGGTCCTGATGGATAAATATGATATACTTTTATTCAATGTTCATAATTCTTAGGCGATAAAAACAAATGAGAATTGTCCAAATATCTGATTTGCACATTGGAGGATTATTCAAACAAGAATCCTTTGATATCTTGGTCAAAGAAGTTAACGATGAATTAAGACCCAATATTCTAATTATTTCAGGAGACCTGACTGATGATGGCCTATACTTTCAGTTTGAGCAGGCCAGACGTGAATTAAATAAATTTACTTGCAAAAATACTATTATTCTTCCAGGTAACCATGATTATAGACATACGGGGTATTTGTTATTTGGAGAATTTTTTCCTACTGCCAGCGTACTAGGATCCAAAGTTTACAAGTTTAACGATCCTTCAAGCCCTAAACACAGCGTAATAGTTACTACTGTTGGAACCGCGAGGGCAGATAGAGATGAAGGTGAGGTTGGATACAGACAAAATCTGTGGTTAAACAAAGTTTTAAAAAAGTATGATAATAATTACCTAGATCCAAAAGAAAAGAAATCAACATCCGAGAGGATAGATAATCAGAAAACCGTAACAAAAATAGTGGCAATGCATCATCATCTTATAGCCATTCCCGATACTGGTTATGCAAATGTAGTAGGAATATCCGATGCAGGAGACGTCTTGACCACATGTCAAGCAAACAGCGTTGACCTTGTGATATGTGGTCATAAACATAGGCCATGGTTGTGGGATTTTGGGGCAATGAAGATAGCATATGCAGGAACCGCATGCTCCTGGAGATATAGAGGAGTATTTGAAGATACGTACAATATAATAGATATTGAAAATAGTGGCAAATCGATGAAAATCGATATAAAGATAGTTGGAGGCGAGAGGATGCAACTTTCTGAAATTGTAAAAAAATATGATCCAGAAAAAAGAGTTACACGCATCGCAGATATGATGTCTCCACATTAATAACCATGAAGGAAATATGCATTATTCTCAGCATGATTTAATCGAAATCTATCCGGCATGCTGGACTACTATAGTAGTCCAGCAGGTAGTCCCGGGTCAGTTTGAAACATTAAATACATACAAAACAACGAGTTCCTTATTGTTGCCGTGAAAATAATGTTTTGTATTGGAAGGAACGAAAATACAAGAACCTTTCTGGACCATATGATCCTCCTGATGAATCCTAATGAATCCATCTCCTTCTATAACGTAGTATATTTCGTCGGCATTATGAACACCTTGAGTGTCCTTTTGACCGGGGACAGTCTAATAATACCAGCTTCAAAACTATCATTATGTAGAAAATCCAGAAAATAGACGGAAGAATCCCTTTTTTTATCCTTCTCTAATTGAGCTAGTATATTTTCAATGTCAAAAACCTTGTGCATGCTTATTTTGTTTTTGACTGAAATTAGTATTTTTTGATGAATCTGGTGCTTGATACCTACGGTCTTATTTACCCTGACAAAATATCTCTAGACTACAGGTTGACATCAGTTATTTATTTTAGATTCAGATCTATCTCAGGCTTGTATTATTTTTATTAGTTCCAGCTCGCAAATTGTAGTGAACAGTTAATAATTTCTAATGGTATATCGAGTTTATAGGATGTTGTATTAATGCTATGACTGCATTATTCAAAGATCGTGCACATGCCGGGACCGAACTTGCTAAGAAGATTGATGAAGAATTGAGGAAAAACAAGACCTTGTCATTTGGTCCAGATGACCTTATCGTTGTTGCAATACCTAGAGGTGGAATTATATTGGCAGAGAAAATTGCTGAAAAATTAAAGTGTAAACTCGATGTAATCGTATCTAGAAAAATTCGTTCTGAGTTTAACGCGGAATTTGCTCTTGGAGCGGTAATGCCTGATGGTGAATATTTTATTAGCAACGGTTTTATCGATTTGTTCAACGTACGCAAAGATTATTTGAAACAAGAAGTTGATTTTCAGAGAAAGGAAATTAATGGGAGATTGATGCTATTTAGAGGGAACATTTCCTATGAAAAGGAATTTGATAACAAAATAGTGATACTTGTTGATGATGGCATCGCCACAGGAGCAACAATAATTGCCTCGGCCAAGTGGATAAAAAAGAACCATAAATGTAAATTTCTTATTGTAGCTGTGCCTGTTGCACCCGCAAATGATAAAACTATTGATATTCTGAGAGAAATAGCCGACAAGGTTGTGATACTCCATTCTAGAATAGAATTTTCAGCAGTTGGTCAATTTTATGACAGATTTGATCAGGTAACTGATGATGAGGTAAAAGAAATTATGGTTAAATATGGTTATGGATGAGCTGTAGAATACTATCTATTTTGTTTTATTTGAGCCATCAAAGATTTATTTTTGTATATATTTGCTCAATGTTGTGATTTTACTAGCAGTAGTAGTAGTAGTCAAATTCCCTGATCCAAAGGAAAGTAGTATCATTACATCCGTTGACATCTAAACTTGCTAGGTTTGCGTCAACCAATTGTTCATTTATGCTTTTTTCAGAGTTGATATCGGACATGTTGCTTGTTTGACAATAAACAATTCCAGATAATTTTGTCAGATTCATGGACGAATCTGTGTCGTTAAATCTAGTATAATCAGATACTGGTAATATGATTACAGGAGAGCGAATTGGACATACTACGGACATATAGTGAACACCGTCCTCATGAGTAGTTTGATCGGTAGAATTTGGATAGATAAATGCAAGTGAGACAACTAAACTGCCATTTACTCCCACAGTAAAATTATTGCTAATTTCCGTTACTTTTCCAAAAATAGGTTTCTTCTGTATGTCGTCGTCATAAGCAGCTGACATTTGTACCCTGATATCTGGCAAATGAATAAAGTAAAACGAAGAGGCCAAACCCATCGAAATTAAAACGATGATAAAAAATATTTGTAGCAACATCATTTCAGGTTAGGAATTAACTAATCAAATTTTCGAATAAAAAAAACAACACATTGTTAATGGCTCATCTGACACTTTATCGAAGAAAAAAGTGTGTGTTGGTGATTATTGCTGCTCATTGTTTGTTTTTACATGCGTCTCCAAAAACTTGATAGTTTTTTGCCATGCATCTTTTAGCTCATTTGGCGCAAAATTATCTCCAGTTGGATTTGCAAAGGCATGTCCCACTCCTTCATAAATGTGGATTTCGTTTGTAATGTTGTTGGCGTTTAATGCCTCTTCGAATTTCTTTACCTCTGAAACGGGGATAGACTGATCTTCACTACCAAATATCCCTAGGACCGGTCCCTTTATCTTTGACAATTGTTGTTCATCGGTTACTAGATTGCCATAGTAAAGCACTGTGGCAGCCAGAGGACTAGATGGATCGGTATTAAGTGCAAGCTGAAGAGCTTGGCCTCCACCAAAGCACCATCCTATACTGACTATCTTTGATGAATCAACAGTATCAAGGGATTTCAGATACTCCACCGCTGCAAGCAAATTTGAATTGGAGGCGTTTTGATTTTCTCGTGCACTTGTAACCAAGCTCATCGCCTCATCTGGCGAAGTAGCAACCTTGCCATTGTACAAGTCAACTGCTAAAACTACATAACCTTCCTTTGCAAGCTCGTCTGCCATGTTCTTTATGTTGTCATTTAGGCCCCACCATTCATGAACCATCACAACAGCAGGTAGTTTAGAGTCCGATGCATTGCCTCCTTCCTCAGCAGCAGTATTTTCTGGATATACTAGATACCCATTAGTATTATTGAAGTAAACTACATCTTCATTATGAAGACCGATTGTATTGTTTGAAAGAGTTAGTGTTCCATTTGAAGATACAAAGTTGTCTGATTCTGTATTATTATTTGAGGATGCGACAAATTGATCATTGTTGCTACTAGTATTGGTGTTATTCTGTGCATATACTCCGGGCAGGTTCGGGGCAATTATCATGGATAAGAGTAGGACTGTGAGGATTGAAAAAATAGGTCCACTTGTATTATTTTTTTTTGATTGCATGAGTAATAGTGGTTTTTGAATTATTTTAACATTGTTCAGGTTCAATTAGATAGAAATAGTTACAGTAAAAATTGAGCGTGGATACTTGCCGAAATTGCATCGTTATCTTGGACTACGATGAAATATTGTTGTGCATGTCTTACCTATTCCTTGTCTCCAACTATGATCTTTAAGGGGTAGAATATCTAGTATAATACATAATACTTGATGACTAAATAGGCATGATGAAACGTATCCCGTGAACCGACACGATAAATTTCTAATAGATAAATTCTTTAATATCCTTTATTTTACTGGACCTACCTCGTACTTTTATACTGTACTATTGTTGTTAGATACAACCAACCACCAAATCTATGATTTCCCTCTTCATCTCACCGTTTTTAAGAATAGAGTCAGAAATCTTTTTGAACTTTGGTAAATATGTATGAATATCTTTAATCATACTATTAATGACGTGGCGGATTTTGATATTCCTATATTACTAGCTGGCCCAATTATTCGTAGAGTCGATAAATCAAAGATATGTATATGGATTTCAACTAGTAAGAATGTACGGGCTAGAATAAAGATATTTAGGATCATAAAGACTATCAATGGGAACAGCAGAAACAGCAGAAGTGGTAGTACTTTTAATGAAAATCTGTCTTATGATAGAAACGACACTTTATCGGATGTACAACAGCCAAACTTACAATTGATAGGTGAAGGCGTTAATTCTCCTGTACAACTAGGGGACAATCTTTTTATAAATTTAATAATAGCGTCTCCAATTAAGCGCCATGATGATAATCGGGATTCTCAAAGCTTTACCAATTCAATAGAATTTCCTACAGACGAGTTACTGGCCTACGACGTGGAACTGATTTCTTCTTCAACAGAAACAGGACAGGTTGAAACAATTACTTTGAAGGATTTGGGGTTGTTGTCAGGAGAAAATAGTATAGTATACGGTCTTAAGAAGAACAAGGATGGTTCTTTGTCTAAATCTAAAGATTCTAATCATGATGATAGTAATGAACGATTTTATCCTTATCCACGGTTACCAATGTTTTATATCCCTGACACAGTGAGCGCCTCTTCTCTTAATGTATTGTACGGGTCATGTCGCAAGTTGCATGGTGATGAAGAGGACAGTCTTATAATCGGGGATAAAATAATACAGGATTTTCCTTATGATCTGGCAAAAAGACCTAGTGCACTATTCTTGATAGGAGATCAAATATATGCGGATGATGTTGCAGATCCTTTAATAGATCTTATAAAAGAACTTTCCACCAAACTTTTGGGCTGGGAAGAAGGAATTGTTGGTCTCGAAAGAAAACTTGGCGAATTAGTTAAAGGAGACAGGAGTGAAATAGTTAGTAAATATGCCAAATTTTCTACAGAGGTAGGAGACAATCACTTGCTTGGTTTTGGAGAATTTGCTGCAATGTATCTTGTTGCATGGAATCAACTACTTTGGCCCAAAAGATTTGATCAGGGCTCAACAAACGGTAATTCTGATTCTTCACCTCCTGCTACTAAGTATATGAATGAAATGAAAGAACTAGAACAAAGTCGACAAAGTCTATTTGGGATAAGAAGACTTTTTGCGAATATTCCTACATATATGATTTGTGATGATCACGAAATCACCGATGACTGGAATATAAATAAAAAATGGTGCAACGATGTAGAACAGAGCACTTGTGGTAAACAAATAATTTCAAATGGTCTGTTAGCCTATTGGGCATTTCAGGCATGGGGAAACGATCCAGAATCCTTCGATGACGAGTTTATACAAAAAATAAAGCAATATCTGTCTCTCACTAGGGAATTTAGCAGGTCTATATCACAAAAATATCAGGATCTATCGTCAACGTCTTTACAAACATCTGGGTCTGCAAAAGACACCGTTGAAAACTTCAAATCGGATCAAGAGATGGATTATCATTTCATAATGTCTAGAAATTGGACATTCGTAGCTCCAACTTATCCTTTATCGGTTTTTCTTGATTGTCGTACACAAAGAACATTTGTTGATGAGGAAGGGCCACCTTACTTGTTAAGTAGCAGCGCTTTAAATCATATGAAAAACATACTCACAAAATCTGGATATAGGAAGACTGATCCATTGATCTCGATCTCTCCTACTCCGGTTTTTGGTTTCGAACTTGCCGAAAGTGTCCAATACTTTTTGACATCTATATCTGGTTCTTATAAATGGGATTTAGAAACCTGGAGAGCTAATGAAATGGGCTTTGTCACTTTTTTAGCATTTTTGGCCAATAATTTTAATCCTTCTTATTGCATTTTTCTATCTGGGGATGTTCATTATGCATTTACCATGCAAGCACACTTCCAACGTCACAGACCTATACCAAATCAAGAAATAAAATCCTCCTTCTCCTCCTCCTCCTCCTCAGAAACAGATTATGACAATAAAATTCAATCTGCAATACCCGTAGCACAGTTAACTAGCAGTCCTTTTAGAAGTAATAGTCTGACAAACAGGATGGTGGCTATTTGGATCTTGAATTTGGTCCATAGAGTAATTGTCTCTAAAAAAAAATTATTTCACTTGAAGGGCCTAGTAACGAAAAATACAAACAAGGTTCAGCGGATGGATTACGATTATTTTCGGATACTCCCTGATATTTATGATCTTAAAAACGGAATACGAAGAATCGACAAATATCGCTACAGCAGAAAACAGATAATTCATTTTTCAAGACATGGCAACCATAAATCTTTGTTAGAAAAAATTAAAGTAATTTCATTTAATCTAGTAGGAAGACATTTCCAAGCAACTAAGAATGAAAGAAATTTTATGGGAATTCCATGGACTGAACACAGGCTGCTTATAAAACCTAAAGGTCAAAGTACCATGCCCGTTTTGGCAAAAAATAACATAGGACATGTCTATTTGGATTTGAATTCTAAGGCAGTAAGACACACACTTTATTTTCTAGATAAAGGAAATATAGAATATAGCCAAGCGTTAGTTTGCTTCTAATGATGTGTACAAGGTGTAGGTTTATCCTTTATTGCATTATAAGATAAATATAGATGAACTGGGCAATTACTACACTATGCAAATATCATCAGAAATGATAAAGGCCCTCAATGAACAAATTTCTCATGAAGCATTTTCTGCAAACGCATACATAGCAATCGGATCCTGGTGTGAAAGAATCGGATACGATGGAAGTGCGAAATTTTTCTTTGAGCAAGCCGCCGAAGAAAAAGACCACATGCTAAAGTTCATTCACTATCTAAATAATGCAGGATATGAAGCGGTGATTCCAGCCATTGAAAAACCACCCGGAAGCTTTCAGTCCTTAGAAGCAGCCTTTCAATTTGGGTTAGAGAGCGAACGCAAAGTTACTAAAGAGATTTATGAACTAGTTGATATAGCCGCAAAAGAGAAAGATTATTCCACTTATTCGTTTTTGCAATGGTTTGTAACCGAGCAAACCGAGGAGGAGACATTGTTTCAAACAATTCTTCAGAAATTTGAATTGCTCGGCAGAGATGATAAACTGGCTATTTACCAGATAGACCAGAATTTATCTGCAATAAGGTCTCAGGTCTCAGCAGCCCCGAAATAATAAGACAAATACCATATCTATTTTTTTTAATAGATATTATTTTTGGTAAGTATGTCATAATTTTTTCGATTCCTTATTTTATAAATTGTTTTTTAATTGTAATCATTAAATCCTTTTGAAAATTTTATCTAATATTGGTATTTGTAGATGATTTGTCTTAGCATAGCATTGCAGTAAGTAAAGAATGGATAGTTCTAAGAATGGTCTACAGTCTGAAATCACAATATATCTACATTTCATCGACTAGTAATTTACGGAAATAACTGTCAATGACAAGTCGAAAGTACATCATGTTTCTGGAGATATCAAACCCCATTATAGAATACTACTAAAACCAATGAAATACATAGATGGTATATTTTTGGCGCTTATAGATCATAAAATTACGTATTTGTCAATCATACAGGAAACTCATTGGAATTTATACTATTAATATTATTGATAATTGTCTCTTAATTCATAATTGTTAGTTAGTAATTCTTTGATTAACTATGCTAAAGCATATTATTGAACCTAGACTGCTTTTGATATTTCCGTTTATTGGATTAACAATATTCCTTCTCTTTTTCTCTTTTTTTTCTGTTCCTCTTGCCTTGGCTGCTTACTCTAAGGCTTCTCCTAACTCCGATGGACCTGAGATTATGGATGCTTCTCTTCAAGCCCAAACGGTCGTTGATGAACTGGATTTTCCTACTAGCATGGCCTTTATAGGAGAAAATGACATATTGGTAACAGAAAAAAATACAGGCAAAGTAATTCGAATTTTGAATGGAGAGATTATGGATGATCCCGTGATTGACGTCCCGGTAGCAACTCAAATTGAGCGTGGTCTATTGGGGATCGACGTTTCCAAAAACTCTGGTGCTGGCAAGATTTTTGTATTTCTTTTTTATACTGAATCTGGAAATGGCGAAGATGCAAGCGATATCGAAAAAGGTGTCGATCCATTAGGCAATAGACTTTATCGATATGAAATGGTTGACGGTAAATTGATAAATCCGTTACTTTTGCTTGATTTGCCAGCTGATCCGGTCAAAGAAGGTAGGACTGATCACAATGGTGGAAAGGTGGTTGTTGGACCCGATAATAATGTATACTTGATTGTAGGCGAAGTGGGTGGACACAGGACACAGGCCCAGAACGTAGAAGATGGTCCTGCACCAAATGGTTTAGGAGGCATTTTGAGAATTACGCAGGATGGAAAAATTGTAGATCCAGATAACCCTATCTTTGGTGACCAAATACCATTGAATCTTTATTATGCCATGGGCATTCGTAACAGCTTTGGGATGGATTTTGATTCTCTGACTGGTAATTTGTGGGATACAGAAAACGGGGCTTCTTATGGGGATGAAATCAATCTTGTTACACCTGGATTTAACAGTGGATGGGAACAAATTCAAGGATACGCTGAAAATAATGATCTCAAGAAGGAGAATACTGATAGCTCAAGTGGGAAGAACCTATTCCCCGAAAACTTGTTATACTTTGGGAACAGTCATTATTCGGATCCGGAATTTGTGTGGGTAAATACCATAGGAATAACTGATCTTAAATTCTTGGATTCAGAAAAACTCGGTAAACAATATGCCAACAATATGTTTGTAGGAGACATAAATAATGGATATCTGTATCGATTTGTTTTGAATGATTTGAGAGATGGTGTGATTATGGATGAACAAAGGTATGGCGGTAACTTGCAATCGTTGTCAGATAAACAGGTGGATGACCCAAGGGAAAGTCAACCCCTTGTGTTCGGAGAAGGATTTGGTGGTATAACAGACATTGAGGTTGGTGTGGATGGTTATTTGTATGTTCTAAGTTATAGTGGGTCTTTGTACCGAATATTGCCGTTGACTTAGATTCTTTTTGTATCTGCCAAACTTTTATTGATAATCCGTAGGAATGATTATTTGTTTAATTGAATGCATATACATACCTACCGAGGCTCTGCTAAAAAAATTTTACCAGAGGTTGGCCGTAATTAATTATTAGACCCGCAATGGCTCTGTTCATTTAGCGTCAAGTCTATAGCTTGAAGATGTCCTATCTCTTTTATGAATACTAGAAACAGAACACCTTCAAAATATGTGTATTATGGGTTGCATTTGTACTTTTCAGGCCTATCCTTAAGGAAAGCCTCGGAAAGATTGTCTCAGATGTATAAAAGAAACCATGTCTCCATCTGGAATTGGATTCAAAAGTACCAACCTAAGATTATCAAGACAAAACAAAGAAGGATATGTGAATTCATTGTAGATGAAACATTGCTTAAGGTTGGTTCAGAATACACGTGGTTATGGGTTGCAATAGATGCGAAAAGTAAGGAAATTCTCTCACTATCCATTTCTAAGGAGAGAAACATGTTTGTTGCGGAACGGTTTCTGTCAAACATAGTCAGAGACTATGGAAAGCATCCAGTTTCAACAGATGGTGGTACTTGGTATCCCATGGCTTGTCAATTCCTTAAATTAGAACACCATCTCCATTCCTCCTATGAAAAAAACTTGATTGAAAGAACAATGCAGTATATCAAGGACAGAACTGAAAGTTTCGATGATTACTTTCCCTGCAGGCTAAAGAACTGCAAACTAAAACACGTAAAAAACTGGTTGAACCTGTTTGTCGACTATCACAACAAGGAATTAAAACCTGTTAACTGAACAGAGCCCCCGCAATATAGGATATAATGTATAAATGACACCGTAATGCACTGTATACGTATTTTTTGTCATTTGTTATTATGGGTATTTAGGAACGGAAATTCCAACTTAATGATGGATAATAAATTATTAAATCTTTTTAGAATAGCTATTGTCAACTGTAATAGGTTCAACGTGAACCAGTGTGCTTTCATTCTGCTTACTTTTTCTTTATTGTTAAATTTGTATTTTCATTGTTTCATAAACGACAGAGTGGCCACAAGTCATTATATCTATACCTTCTAGATAACTAAATATGTTGGACTCTATCCCATAAAACGTAAAGTATCGTTAGATTTATACAAAAAAGATCATTTATTATTTATCTTTTTTGATTGTTTTGCCAAGAATTGTTTAATAAAGCCTGAATAAATAGGCAGAAATGATGCTAAAAATCTATCCATGATTTTTTTATGATTCAGCAGGTTAAATTACAGAGCAAGCAAGAGTGAATATGGGCTCAAAATACAGCATGGGTATTTCATTTTTCCTCCAGTCTCTTGTTGTCCTTATTATCATTGTCTCTACTTTCCTCTTCTTTGTTGTGGACTAGATTTATAAAAATTGGAAATGGGCTTTGGGTCGTTACTATTATCTTCCCATTAAGCCCTTCATTAATTTGTTTTAAGGTTTCCATTAAATAGTAGGATGTCAGGGTACAAAAGGTGTTGAAATTAGATGCTGCTTCACGGTAGCATTTTTCAGTTAGATCTTTATTATCATTTATCTCATGTATCAAGGTTTTGATGTTCTCAAGATCTGTTTTTCTTCTTTCAATTTCTAGATCTATATTTTTTAGACTCTAGTTTTTCTATAAACAAACTCCAATTCTGGATATTATTATGGTTCGTGTCGGTTTCTTTATTTTCTTGATTTATCTGATTAGGAGTATCAGAAAGAAAATCCTTGTTTCTAAATGCTACAACCAAGTTATTCATACCAATAATGTCTTCGTTAGTTACACCACTATTAGAAAGATGAAGTAATACAGGAGCTACCATACTTTGAAGCATTACGAGGCTTTCATAATTGGGAATTTTCTTTTCTATTTCTTTCATTTCTCCTTTTAGTTTGGAAATCTTGAGTTCAAAACCAAGTTTATCATCATATTGCTCATTAGTCCTTTAGAAATTTGGATGTGAGTTCGTTGATATCTATTTTATTAGCAGTCGATATTTCAACTAGGGTACCGTATAACCGTTTTTATTCTTTTAGTCCAAAACCAATATCATGTAATTTAAAGTATCCATGGCTTGCTGTGAAAAATCAAGCTGATGTTGAAGCTTCTCCATTTGGAAGTTTAAATTATCTCTGATCTTCGTCTTGGCTTTTGTTTCCTCTAATAGAAATTTTTTTTGTTCCAGCAGATTTTTTTGCGACTCAAAAAGGTTTAGTATTGTTATCAGGTTATATTTATAATTCTTAAACTCTGCAATAATGTTTGCAAATCGGGCTATTTCATTTTCTAGATGTATGTTATGATTTGTCAATAACTCATATTTTAAAGCATTATACCAGTTGCAATAGGATGTGATTTCCTTTTCTTTTTCGATAGTACTCTTGAGGCTTGTTGAAACGTCAGTTTTTTGTTTTAATAAGTTTTCAATATCATCACGAATCATCTTCTCTGTCTCTTCTAATTTCTCTATTTTCTTCTTTTTTAGTTCTATAAAATAGGACATCTTTGAAATGAATGGGATAAAGTTTGTATCTTGGATTTTGTCGGGGAGAACAGATGTAGATACAAGATCCCCACCTTCTGTGTTATCGTAGATATTATTTGTATTTGCAGTTGAATAAAATTGAAACAGGTCATCTAGCCATTTTATTATATGATCAGGACTGATACCATTTACCCTGCAATTCCTATAGATTACTCCTAGAAAATGTGAAATCTCATTAATCGTCTTCTTGTCAGACGTTTTGGATAATTTTTGGTCCTCGTTTGTATGTCCTAACGAAGTATCATGATTTATTTGTGATTTTCCTAATAGCCCTGTATTGCATCCTAATTCTTGCACTTTGTTCTCGTCATCATTTAATATGTTTTTGTCAAAACCATCGTCTATAAAGAACTTTTTTAGTATTTGTGCTGTCCTAAATCCGATAACACATTGTTGCATAGTCATATCTGATTTTCTTACCTCTGAAGCAAAGGATCTAATTTCATATAGATTTATATCTAAATTTGACCGCCAAAAATCTACAATATTAAAAACTGATCCTTTAGATAAAGCCAGTTTCAGCAGATATTCTGTTTAGCGATGAACCGTGTAAATACTCTCGTATGATATGGGCTTTTAACTGGGAATTAATCTTGGTCAATAGGTGATTCAAGTATTTTCTCCCTAATATACATGGTCAAAATGATGGTCAATTAGTATAAGAAAGTGGTCAAAGTGGTTAATATATTGGTCAAATCCTGATGCTCATTTATACCAGGAAAATTAGAACGCATTAATCTCATTTTCATACTTATTAAAATGGTTATATGTTACATCTTGCAGCTTGTCCCCTAAATAACGATTTTAATTATCATTGGACAATGATCAAAAACCATTGATTTCTTTTGCCTTGCATCTTCAAATTCAAATCCCGCAAATTTGTCATCACCTGGTGAGGGTTCTTCGCAATAGTTTTTTGAGAAAGGTTTTCATCCATTAATTATCTAGACAAGAATATACTGTTTTGTTGCTACACAATGTCTAGATGACTCATCTTACATTGGCATAATAATGAGTCCATTATTTTACTAAGACAAAAATTAACTACAATTAGAAACTAGCTCCAATTGACCATCTCTTTAATATCTATTTTTACATTAGAATCGATTTATACAGCAGTTAATAGTTGATATCTAGTAATGTGATGTAACTACCCTCTGCATATGGAAATTCATCTTAAACACGATTCATTCAAGCGTGGAATAACCGGGAAGGAGTATACGGAAGTATCCTAATAGAGACAACGGTGTTGCTGTAATTCTGTTTTAGATATTGATCAAATTTAATTATAATATTTAATCAATTAACATGAACTGAGTATAACAATTTAAAGGAAATCTAAAAAAGATTTTCGAACCATACAATATAAGCACAGAATACAGTCACTCGCATTAGCAAGTGAAAGAGAAATACAATTTAAATCCAAAAATGTCTGAATTAAGTTTGTTTAAACCTAAAGTAAACTCTTTTGAATTGTTAATGGTATTTCAATTCTATCTTTATCAAATAGAATAGTATACGAATTTCTCGTTAATCTTAGAGGGTCAGTATCTGTTGTTCTTTTGTTTATTAGACCGATAAATATTTTCTAGCACAAACTAAACGAGGTTGAGGAGAAGTAATAATTTAATGCGTTCTAGCACCGGTTACTAAGCTAACCAAAGTGACCGGTATCCACCCAATCGGCTTTGATTATTGTCCACCAATCTACTGCAAGATCCCTCAGCACATACTCATAGGGCAAATAGCCATAGCCGTGATCGCCCCAACTTGTGCCCCAAGAATTACGTATAAGGATAGCTCCTATAGTCTCTTCACTGCAACCTTTATTTTCTATTTTTAGGTTGTCATCGTACCCTACCGCCATTACCGCATGTCCTCCAAGTACTCTTTCTGTGCTGCAGGGAAATGGAATATTACCTTTTGTCGAAGAGTTGGCATTAGAAGCCTGCTCAATTGATTCATGAACGGTAAAACCAAACATAGCTGGAATTCCCTTTGATAGATTGTCCTTTATTGTATATAGAAGAGTTTCCTTGGCGATGTTTGGTGTGTCAAGGCGGACATAATTAATTGCCTGATAGTTACTAGCAAAAGCATAACAAAACGCGGGTGGTTCTCTATCAAATTTAGATATATCGTATTTCCAATACTCCTCTGGCGGGACGCCAAATAATCTCAATGCTCCCATTGTACTTCGTAGGTATGCCCCTGTATCTCCTCGAAGCCGCAAAAGATTCCTTGTTACTTTATAAAGAAATAGACTAGAGGCATCTATGTGCTTTCCAAATGCCTTTCTTTCAAAATACTCTATCATTCCTACTCCTGCTTGTGCAGTACAGGAACCTAGGGTTTCCTGATCTTCAATGTGAGAACAATACGGTCTTATTTCGTCTGCTTTTGTTGGTAGAGAACGCTTTTTGCTCTTTGCCGTTGATTGAGTGGTGTCTACACCTACCTCCGAAAATAATGGCTTGACCTCTTTATCACCTAAGGTATAGTCTCTTATACTAGGATAATCTGGGATCCATCCTGTTCCTTTTCCATTAATTGTAGTTTGACTCATTTTTCTCATTTTTGTGCCACCGATGTTTTATATAAGGAATTTGCTGACACATGTGGGCCAATACTTTTTGTTACACAATTGGTCGATATGTAGAGATGATGCCAATATCTGTCAATTTATGGAGATCGAATATTTGAATACATAGTATCATCTATAAAATACTATTTGCAAAGATTTTGCAATTGGAGCATGGGATCCTCTCGAGGTATATGCCATAACGATACAGATTGATATGCAATAAAGTCATTTCCATTTAATGATAACATGTGATCACATGTATACGTTATATTGCATTGCTCTGTTTATCTTCTCTGGGAATGCAATCTGCCAACATAGCTCCCAATCATAATAGACTAGAAAAGGATGTATTGGTTCTGTTGATGATAGTTCTATTAACCTGCTCTAATAAGACATCTGTTTGTTATTTGTTGTTAGTATCATTATTATTATGAGAATGCCAGTTACTGTGACAATATTTCTTGGTTTTGGTCACTTTATTATATCATTCGGCAGTGGTTATTGTTACTGAGGATGAAAGTCCAAATAGTAATAGGCTAAGTAATAACAAACACAATCGAAATCAATCCATATTTAAAACTAGAGCCTACATTTTGACTTAGGTTATGGAGTCAATTGTGAAAACTTATCTTTATTAATTATTTTTGTCCCAATTTAACAATATTCTTGAGACCTATGTATTTTTATAATATGACATTTCATTAATGCAAATATATGGCAAATAATGTAGAAGATGACAAAAGTCACACAGCAATGAAAACAACCTTTGATTCTTCCACAAAGACACGTGCCGTGGATGAGGAGTTACTAAATGATGTCAAACGGTCAATTGCTGCCCGTCCATCGAAAGACGCGGAAGGTTATTGGAAAAAGATGGATAAACACTTTGAAGATATCTTGAATGATTCCAAAAAAGCATTCGAAATGAAGACAATCATAAACATAATGTTGGTAATTATAGGTGCGATCCTTATTGCGAACGCAATTACTTATGCTTGGTATAAAGGGACATCAGACGGTTGGAGTTTGTTTAGTGGAGGAATTGGTATGGGTGTTCTAATTTCAATGTTCTTTTACAAGTCCCAAGATGCTATAAGTAAGGCAGTTGCAAATTTATCTGTAGTTGACATGGTATTCAAGTCTCACTATCGTGCCTATGAATCTATAACTGATTATGATTATAAGGCTGATAATTCACTACCTCATAGGGAGATTGCAGATCTAAAAGAGATGCTGGAATTATTACAAAACAATACAAGGGCACATGTTGAATTGATTCAACAAGTGCAGTTAATAGAAACAACCAATTCACAAGACACAGATTTGCAAAAGAATGGTTAAGGACACAATATGTCTAAAGCTAAAGTAACACAAATCATTTATTATTCATGTCCTGGGAGTAGTTCTAAAACCGTTTTTGATTACATTCATCATCTTAACATAAAATCAATTTTTCATATAAAAGCTAATGAAAAGATGGTTAGAGGAAATATGTGATTGATTCTAGCGTTATTTTCAGGATAGTTTTACTGTATCAAACATTTCAATATAATATTACAAACTAATTTGGATTGAGAATTAGCAATAGATGCAGAAGAATTTCTCTTGATACGTATTTTGTTATAATTTCTACTTTGCCCAATTTCTTATCTAGATCACGTGTCAAATACCTAAGAAATGAAAGGAAGAAGAATTTTTTTTCTAACTTCAATCGCTGCACTTTAGCACGCATTGATTTGGACTCAACATCATAGTTGTTTCACCCTCTGATAGCGACATTTAGCGATGAATTCAAAAGTTTCTTATTCGATCATAATATTCCAGAATTCTTGGAGTAATGCCTCCCAGAATTCTGGAAATTACTTTTTTTATAGGGTGTATAAGCGAAAAGACAATTATTGATGTCTGTCCACATTGTTAACTTTTAGAATAACACCTTAGATACAAAATGAACTTAAGATACATCGAAAAGATCTCATTGTTTGTCTATTTGTACAGGTACACTAGATATACCTACTGACAGTGCTGTAGCGCAATTCAAACTGTATTACAACATATTTAACAAACAATGATTAGTCAAAATAGATTTAATTGATCGAAAGTTATTTGAAAAATAAAATAGAAATACAAATGAATCTTTACACAATAACTGATCAAGATATCATAATGTAGTAATATCGAATAAATATTTTTGTCCCGATACTTTGAGATATTGGGTATAAATTTAAATAGTTGGATATTGTTGAGAATATCACATGTCAACAGGAACAGATGTCTCACAGGATCAAGAACGTTTTCTTAAAGAAGGATGGGAATATGTAAAGCAACATACAGACTTAGTTGATAAGCTCTTGGCTTATTTCAAAGGTTCGGATTCACGTGATATTTCACCAGAACAAGACCAAGAAGTTCGTGCCATTTTTGAGCAAATTAAGAATGACGCTCAGCAAGGATCTAGGGATCTGACGTCAGAAAATATTTCTTCGGAGGATCAAGAACGCATCGCCATTGCAGGTTTGATTGCGGGTGCACATACAGCCTATAAAATCGCAAAGAATCCAGTAGTCCAAAGTACGGCCAAAAAAGCTTGGAAAGCGATTTCGAGTCTATTCTAAGAACATCTCAAACAAAATAATAAAATGAATAACAGAAAGGCCCTAACTATAGGAATCAACCAATACCAATTTTTTCCCCACTACACTTTACGCGGGTGTATTAACGATACAAAAAATATGTCTTCAGTATTAAAAGATTACTTGAATTTCAAAGATTCTGATATAACAGTACTCCAGGATTCAGAGGCAACGAAGGAAAATATTTATAAAAATATAGATTCGCTAATTAAAAAAGCACAAGACGGTGAATGTAATTATATAGTCATACATTTAGCAGCTCACGGTACACAGATACCTGATGTATCACTAGATGAAACTGACGACCTAAAAGATGAGGTTTTTACAACATATAATCTAAATGTAGAGGAAGGAAATTGGTCGTTAAATACTGTGATAGATGATGATGATTTCGGTAAAAAACTTTCGACCATACCGGAGAAATGTCTTTGTGAAGTCTACTTAGACACTTGTCATAGTGGTACTGGACTAAGATTATTGAGTCTAGATGAAATTCCCAGATATATTCCTCCTCCACGCGAAATTAACCGTGAATTATCTAGTCGTTCAGTTGAAAATCATGGATTGGCAGATACTTTAAAAGAAGAGGGAATGCCTCCCAACATAGTATTAATGACGGGATGTCAATCTGATCAAACAAGTGCTGATGCCAAAATTGAAAATGATTATCATGGCGCATTTACATGGAATTTATGTAATGAATTACGCAACTCAGGTAACCGATTATCTAGATATGAATTAATGAAAAATATTAGAAATGCGATGAGAGAGAGGTTTCGTCAAATACCTCAACTGGAAGGAGTAGCAAGTATTAAGGACGTGCCTTTAGGTCAATTAAAATAATAAATTTAATTTAAATTTCCAAAACCTGTAGTTAGTAACTCGGTAGCATACATCTTCGGCTCCATTAATAGAATCGTAAATTTTCAACCAAGTAAAGAAGGATATTTCCTAAGTAATATTTATCACCTTCAATTAGTACTATTGATTATGTTTCTTCATTCCGAGCTTTACTGGTCAAGAAAAAGAGTTGAATAATAAAGAAGAACAAAAATATAGTTTTTTGTATCAAGTTTCGAAAGTTTATTACTACAAAGATTCTTAATACATTGATGTAAAATTCTTATTTTGTTTTGAGTCTGGTTAAAAGTGGATTGAATCTAGGATATTATGTTTCTTTTTTGCTTGTGCTTTTGATAAATAGGATTGTTTACGACAATTAAGTTTGTTGGATTTTTAAATGATTGAGCTGGGTAATTTTGCTTCGTTTTACCTATCGTTTTGTGTGTGTTCCGCAAATATCCATATAGTATTTGGATAAATTGTATAGACCAATTTAAGGACAAAAAAAAATAAGGCGGTTTTATACAACTTTAGCATTTGCTATAATTTGGTATTAAATGCCTGCTATTAACACGATAATAATATTTGATTTAAATGTTGTATTATGATATTTAAGAGTAGTATTGAATAATAGTGGAAATACTATAATAAAGTACACAAAATCGTATATCTTTTTAAAATAGTTCTACACTAAGAATCATATTATGGATAATCCAGATAACTCTGATAAAAAGAAACTGGTAATAGATGAAAAAAATCGTGTCCAGGTAGTTGTAGAATATACTAAACCGAAAAATACTGACTCGCGTGATCTGACATTGACAAGAGATCTAATGCAACATGGATTTGAATTAGATACTGAATATGGAGCTATTCCTGTAACTTCGACCCCGGATATGGCCCGTAGCCTAGATTCCAGGGGAATGGATGTTGTAATTGTTAGGGGAAGGATTGATAGAAATAAGATAAAGAATCTCGAAGCTCAACCCAATGTGGTCAAGGTTTGGGAGGACACCGCTGGAATCAGACCCTTTGAAAATAAAGATGACGATTTCATTCAGATAAGTTCAGTCGACAGGGGGTTATGTCCTATACCTCCATGTGATTGTGATCCAGGCACTCCAAAGGGAACTATTCACGATGTGGCAAAGTATCTTGGGGTACATGAAATTCATGCAGATGGAATTAAGGGACAAAATATTGTCGTTGCCGTTCAGGATGGGGGAATTACAGCAGTGGGTAGACCTATAAAATCTAAGGATACAAACGATACAAATTGGCCAGGAAAGCTCATACCGAATGTAATCGATGGATCGACGTCTGATTGGGGTACCACTGGTGTAGATTGGGACTGGCACGGGAATATGTGCGCAACGGATGTTCTGGGAATTGCTCCTGATGCAAAGCTTTATGACCTTAGGATAACTGGGGACACATTGTCAAGTGCATATAAAAATTTCGACTGGGCTATAAATAGACATAAGTTAGATGGTACTCCGCACATCATTACTAATAGCTGGGGCTATTACCAGAAAGAATGGGATCCAAACTATACTACAAACCCCGATCACTTTCTAACTAGGAAAGTGATAGAAGCTATTAATGAAGGGATAATCGTTCTTTTTGCTGCTGGAAATTGTGGGGGCAATCCATGTGCAGATAACAGATGTGGATCCGATACTGGTCAAGGAAAAAGTATTTGGGGTGCAAACGGACATAAGCAAGTAATTACGGTTGCAGCCGTTAACAAGAATGAACAATATGTTGGTTACAGCAGTTGTGGACCCGCCGCCCTGGATCCTAATAAACCAGACTTTGCTTCCATCACCCATTTCACAGGCTTCTTCGATAGTGATAGTGGAACTTCAGCTGCAACTCCAATAGCTGCAGGTGTTATTGCATTACTGAAACAGAAATCCCCATCAGTTAATCAGGGTGAAGTCAAGAATGTTCTAATGACTACTGCAAAAAACAAAGGCGGGTCTGATTTGAAGATTTTTTTGGGCGCGGGTATAATTCAGGCAAAAGCCGCATACGATAAGATATCAAAAAAAACGGTTGTTCTTACCCCACTACCTCCAGATGAACTGAGGAATCGTTCCAATGGTGGAAGTGGTCCGCTAGTTTTAAACGATCCTAGGTCTATGCTGGTTAAAAATCTTCAAACCATTTTAAAAAAACTTGGATATGATCTTGGGAATTTTGGACCCAATCATGATGGGATAGATGGGAAATTTGGTAATAAAACACATGCTGCGGTTGTAGAATTTCAAAAGACTCACAAAGACATAAATGGTAATAAACTTCAAACTGATGGCAAGGTCGGAAAGCTTACAGCTGAAGCTCTAAATAATTCAGTAGGTATATAAAGGAAGGTTAAAGAGCATTTCATCATTTCCTTACATAATTTAATTTTATCTCTGATTTTTGTTAATAGTAAAAATATCCATATTAAGAAACCGATCGAAATTCTACTGTCTGAAATGTAGTTAGATTCCTTTATACTACACATACTTAGTAACAATATATTGCAAATTAGAACACCATTTTAAGGTTATGTTACAAATCAATAATCTAAAATAAACCATACCGAATTAAAATTATTCTAAACCTGGGATAACCTGCAATAATTTGAAAAAATCTTTCATGAAGATCGGATTGGTGTATAGTGCTTGTTTAGATAAAATGATCTACCTGGTATATCAAGATATTAATCTATCGAGATTATCTGAATAACTTTTGACATCAATTATGACTTGTGTATTATTATGGCTTAATCAGTCACCTACTATACTTTAATGTGGTAATATAAACATAAATTATATATTATATAAAGATGGTGTTCTAGCCAAATTTGGTCATCATGATACATGCCAAATAAGCCATACCTTCTGCTGCATTGTGATGACACGTCGCCTACAATTGAGATAAACCACTTCATTTCAGGATGGTACCTAGTATAGTAATATGAAGAAAAATGCTTTGATTAATCATTTGTCATCTTCTATAAGCATAGATTGTATTAACAAATACAGGTCACTGGCGCTTATTTGCATCTAATAGGAAATTATAGACATTTAAAGGTCTAAATTACCAAAATCCTAAATAGATAAATAATGGTGATCCCTTCATAAATTTTATGTACAGGTTCTATCCAGGAAAGGATAAACTAATTGGCCTGATAATGTTGACTGGGTTATGTTCATTGATGACAATCACGTTATTCGGTAATATGGAAATTATGCCAGCCCTAGCTAACTTTTCGAACATTTATAACAATTTCTCTGAAGTTGAAAGTGACGTTACTTTAGTGATGAATGATGGAGAAATTAGTCCAACTAATTGTGATTACAATAGATAGGTGATTGTTATGATTATAAGAATGGGATTGCCTATGTTTGGATCGAGAACGGTACAGCAACCTTGCCTCAACATTTCGGTGGAGATAGGAATTACACGGTTAGGGAAGGTTACTCCGTTATACCCTTAAGTAATAATGCTGAAAAGTAAGAAAGAATTAATTATAAACCCACATCCCATTTTCAACTAGAATCTTATGATATCCGATCGTTTAATTTGATGAACGATATACCATGCTGATACAGCTTAGATAGAAATTTGGAATAAAAATCACATACAGATTTGCATTCAGCAATACATTCATGAGTTAAACTCTGGCATTTGCTTTCATCTGCTATCAATGACCTTACTGTTATAGGCTATATTCATCATTACTATGTGACGTTTTTATCGATCAAGATTTTAACCTTGAATACAAAGTAAATTAAAAAACAAAAGAATTGAAATCGAACCTTGCCGATCCTTGATCCAATCAGAGAATGCTCTTTATCATTTAAGGGATTACAAAGAAGCTATTCTATACTTCGATAAGTGAATTTGGCTGAATTCTAATTGTGCACACATGTTGAATAACAGGAGTTTCTAAAATATATTAATCGAAATGAATAAGAAGAAGCCATGTAATGATTTGGAATCGACAAAACATTAAAGGAATGCAATCACTTAACCTAATCTGGATCTTAGAATGATATGTTACAAAAATTAATCATTCCCTCAATTTCTTCAGGAGATCCTTAAATACAAAACCACATTTTACCTATGAATAAAAGAACTAAAGACACTCTCTTATTCGTCTAAAATAATTTAGTGAAGAAATTCGAGAATTTGAAAATGCTATTGGTAAGACCTAGTATTTTACCCACTTGGTATGATAAACGAGTTTCATCATTTGTTTTAGGAAGATATAATGAAGCTATAGTATGTTTTGGAGGGGTATAGATTTAGAAATCTTGATTAATAAAGTGACCCAATATTGTTGAATTTACTAACTTATCTATAAAATTTGTTCGATCAAGAACTGCAAATCTAACACTATTGTTTTCATGATAAACATGTTGCAACCCCTCTGCGGTGCCATGAAATTACTTCAAGAACTTTATCAGCAAGAAAAAGCTAATTCAAGGATAACTAATTCTGTTTTCTATAATTTAGCTGTGATACTCTTAATTTTATGGTTAATTTAGTAGGTCTGACTAAAGATACTCTGGAGCGATCCCTTCAAATTGACAATTCAAAGATGACTAATATACGCTTTGCATCTTGAAAAAACATATTTCATAATTTTATTCTAACGTATGTACTTGTCTATGGAATCGATAAATCTTGAAGAATTGTCACAATCATAATAAAAAATGGTTTTAACCATAAAGCAATCATAATCACACAATCCAAAATTTTTTTGTAATATCAGAGGTATATCAATTACTGAATAAATGAAATACATTTAATTTCTATTAAGGACTAAATCTTTAACTGTTCAATTAAAATTCCATATTAAAGTATCGTTAGATATTCATACGATATACTTTAACTTATTTTTCTTATTGAGGTAATTATTTAACAAGAATACGGAAAGGCAATAACATATTTCAATAAATCATTCTTAACTTTATTATCCTCAAAATTAAATATAGAAACTAAACAATGTTTTATAATTATTGTAGTCATTTCGAAAAACTCGACGTTGTATAAGCAAACATTTCTATATTGAATGTAGAAAAATGGTATCCAACCATTAATCGTCATTCTTTTTTATCGTCTATAAGTCCATCTTTAGTTTATTCAAATGCATTTGTGAATTTTCAATAAAGTTATTACCTTCTACTGTTATCATCTAATAAACAGATACTTTCAATTACTTCTTATTATGGTCCTTTACTTAAATTAGGAATCTGTTAAAACAACAAAAGTTGGTTATACCCTTCACAAGTTAATATGATTTTATAGACAAGAACTAAATATTATTGCTATTGTTCTAATTTATTCATAGGATACCGTTTGTTATTTAGGTGTAGTCAATAGTATTTTATATTCATATAATTACCTGTCAAAAATCTAATTTCCATTAAATGAGCACAGAGAACGTCTTTGTTAGTAAAAACACAACTAGAGGTCCTGAACAGTAGATTGAGATTCTTTAATATTTTATATTTCTATGATTTATCGTGATTCATTCTGATGATCCTGTCATTCTTTTGTATCTCTGATCAATATTTACCAAGAATTAACGAGTTATTAGGTACTTAAGAGTAGTTGTCCAAAACAACTTTCTTTTCTAAAATTAGAAATTAGTAAGTATTGAGTAATAGATAAACAGATCTTACCGTCTTAATCATTTGAAAATTTGTGTAAATATTTATAAATACATTTACTATTTCCATGTTATGGAAAATAATAGTGGTAAGAAGGTTTCTGAGGATCAAATTGGTAAAATGCCATCAGGTCTAGATGACTTTCACATTGTTGACAATACTGATAGTACGAGTCAAAGATCGGGTCAAGGAGCTGAGGATCAAATTGGTAAAATGCCATCAGGTCTAGATGACTTTCACATTGTTGACAATACTGATAGTACGAGTCAAAGATCGGGTCAAGGAGCTGAGGATCAAATTGGTAAAATGCCATCAGGTCTAGATGACTTTCCTTCAGCTGTACGGGACAAGGAAAGCGCTGAAGGCATTTGCAGAGAGTTTAGTGAAGGCACCGATACTAAAAAAGGATTTATATCTGGTAACACCTTTACCAAAAAAGAAGTAGAATATTCTGTCATTGATGGGGTGTCTATTTTTGAAGGTGATATCGCAATAAAAGTTACTGATAATGAAAATGCGACACCTAGCGACGATGGTGATACAAATAGAGCGGTTATAATACCTGGAAGTCAATTTCGGTGGCCAAATAACACAGTACCTTACGAGATTGATGGCGCCTTGCCCAATCAACAAAGAGTTACAGATGCTGTATCTCACATACAATCACGAACAGGTGTTCGGTTTATTATGAGAAATAGTAGTAATGCATCATCCTTCCCCGATTATATAAGATTTGAACGAAGGGATGGCTGTTGGTCATATGTGGGAAGGCAGGGAGGAAAACAAATAATCTCATTAGCTGATGGTTGTGGTACAGGAAGTACCATACATGAAATCTGTCACGCCCTAGGATGTTGGCATGAGCAAAGTCGTGAGGACAGAGATACTTTCATTAGAATCAATTGGGAAAATATTCAGGACGCAAATAGACACAATTTCAATCAACACATTACCGATGGAGATGACGTGGGGCAATATGATTATTGTTCAATTATGCATTATCCTGCAACGGCTTTTTCAAAAAACGGACAGCCTACTATCCAAGTATTAAGAACAGATCTTCCATGTGGTGCAGCAATAGGTCAGCGAAATGGATTAAGTGACGGTGATATAGCAGCAATTAACCTTATGTATCCGAGAGCCGGCTGGGGCACCAGAGGTGGAAAAATAACGAGTGAAATTTCTGTTGGCCGAAATAAAGATGGTAGATTAGAGATATTTGCAAGAGGAACAGACAACGCGCTTTGGCATACATGGCAGGTAGCTCCAAACGGTGGCTGGGTTAACGGCTGGGCCTCACGAGGTGGCATAATAACAAGCGATCCTGTAGTAGCCCAAAACGCTGATGGTAGATTGGAAGTATTTGCAAGAGGAACAGATAATGGAGTTTGGCATACATGGCAGGTAGCTCCAAACGGTGGCTGGGTTAACGGCTGGGCTACAAGGGGAGGTAGGATAACAAGCAATATCGCTGTTGGCCGAAATAAAGATGGTAGATTAGAGATATTTGCAAGAGGAACAGACAACGCGCTTTGGCATACATGGCAGGTAGCTCCAAACGGTGGCTGGGTTAACGGCTGGGCCTCACGAGGTGGCATAATAACAAGCGATCCTGTAGTAGCCCAAAACGCTGATGGTAGATTGGAAGTATTTGCAAGAGGAACAGATAATGGAGTTTGGCATACATGGCAGGTAGCTCCAAACGGTGGCTGGGTTAACGGCTGGGCTACAAGGGGAGGTAGGATAACAAGCAATATCGCTGTTGGCCGAAATAAAGATGGTAGATTAGAGATATTTGCAAGAGGAACAGACAACGCGCTTTGGCATACATGGCAAACAGCACCAAGTAACGGCTGGGTTAACGGCTGGGCCTCACGAGGTGGCATAATAACAAGCGATCCTGTAGTAGCCCAAAACGCTGATGGTAGATTGGAAGTATTTGCAAGAGGAACAGACAACGCGCTTTGGCATACATGGCAAACAGCACCAAGTAACGGCTGGGTTAACGGCTGGGCCTCACGAGGTGGCATAATAACAAGCGATCCTGTAGTAGCCCAAAACGCTGATGGTAGATTGGAAGTATTTGCAAGAGGGGCAGACCATGCAGTGTGGCATATTTGGCAAACTGCACCAAACAATGGATGGTCGTTTTAGCAGGTCGCATTCAAATACTCTTCAACTAGAAACGAAATTTATCTTATTTGTTTTACTTTGACTACAATTTTTTGTCTAGACCTTTGTAAGGGAACAGGATAACTTTCCATGTTAATATAATCTCCTTGATCAATTTTACCGTTTCCATTAATATCAACATGAACATTAATTGTATAGGTTTTATCATCCTTTGATAATGGAGTGCTAATATGAAATTGCAGCACCTTCTTATCGCCTTCGGACCTAAACTTGACATTTCTTAGTATGTTCTGTGCTATCATTCTTGAAGGAGCATCGGCTCTACTAGTATCCTCGATTCGTACATATGTTGTTACATTGTCGATCTTGTTGTTATCATCTATCCAGATTTCTCCTTCAATTTGATAAGAATCTGTCAATATCTTCTAATTAATATACCGCTATTTTAATCTGAGTAAAATTATTACTATCATTGCATTAATTTTCCAATTCTACATTGGTATTTTGAAATATTAGCATCTCTATTCCAGTTGCTAGAGTTATTAGGTGCAGTAATCAATCTTGCCCTAATAAACAGGTAAGTCAATTGAAATTTGTCTTATGGTTATTAGAAGGATGCATTAAATATGGGTGCCTAGCATGTTATTCTGAGGTTACTAGCTGTTCAATTACATGTTTAATTAATTCATCTTTTTGGATGGGTTTTCTGATAAAACATTTAATGTCTAAATCAAATTCCTCAACTAATGATTTGTAATAGGCTTCAAAACTTGTAATAAAACATACTTTTACGGATTTATCAATTTCTTTAAGCATCTTGTATAATTCAAATCCATTCATATGAGGCAATCTTATGTCGAGCAATACCAGATCATAATAATTTGGTTCAAAGGTCTGTACCACTTCAAGAGGATCGCTATATGTTTCCACATACAATCCCTCTTGTTCTAGAGTCATTTTGAAAAACAAATTTGTTTCATAACTGTCATCAACAACCAGAATCCGATGTCTCGGTTGATTTCTTATAAACTGTTCATCATCTGATTTTGACAAAATTTGTTGTCTCCCAAGAAATTCAGCTTATCTATTATTTTAAACATGATTCTATTTAACAATGCCATTTGAATCTTGGATTCAAAATGTTTAATGGATTGATATTGTAGTAGTCGAGGCATCCGTTTTGTTTTTGTAGTTAATTTTATTAATTAATAAATATTAAGATATGTTTATATTCTGCATTACATTGTCATAGTTGTGCAAAAACCGTTTGCTACATCGTCTTTGATGAACGGAATCATAGAAGAGGTCCCTATTCATCAGATTTCTTCTCCTAGCTATAGATTTCACACTAGACAATCCGATTTTTGTGATGATGATAATATAGATGAACTGGCACTTTCTATAAAGCAAAATGGGTTGTTAAATCCTATTATTGTACGAACAACAACAGTAACTTCAACACCAGCGCTATCAGAAAAGACAGAATTTAAGATCGTAACGGGAAACAGGAGATATTTAGCTTGCAAAAAACTAGGCTTAAGAAAGATCGTTTGCCAAATAGTTGAATTGGATGAAAAGGAAGCATTTGAAGTTTCTTTGGTTGAGAATATTCAAAGAAGGGATCTAGATCCATTAGAAGAAGGAAAAGCATTCAAAGCCTATGTTTATGATTTTGGATGGGGAGGTTTGTCTGATTTATCTTCTAAAATATCAAAGAGTATTTCTTATATATCTAAAAGAATTTCTTTGCTAGACTTACCTTCAGAGATACTTGACGAGGTCAAAAAATCAAACTTGAGTACGAGTGTAGCCGAGGAACTGATATACATAAAGGATAAAGAAAAACAACTGCATATTGCACAACAGGTCTTAGGTAACAAGATTTCCGTAGCAAAAATGAGGATGTTAATAAAAGAGGGTGTGGATTATGAACAACACATTGCCAATAATAACAACAACAATACTAACAGTAATAAAGACAATACCGACTTCATAACTGATGCCAATGCTACAATTTCTTCTTCTACTCCAACTAATGCTGTTTATATTTATGAGGGAGATGGAATGGATTATTTTGACCATTCTTTTAGGAAAGATACGTTGGAAGAAATTGATTTTAAAGCACAAAGGGCATTCGATAAAACAATCTCTACGTTAAAGATTGCATTGGCTAAGATAGGGAGAATAATAGAAGACGTAGAAGATAACTGGATAGTGTATGAAACATTAATGCAGCATAAGAATATGATAAACAACCAAATAGATGTTTTAATAAAAGAAAAGAAAAAACTCTGATAATTTACTCTCTAGTATATGCCGGTTATTTTTCGATGTCGAAAATTAACATAGAACTATGCGTAAAGAAATTTGATCTTAAGCCGTTTTGTATGTGTTTCCTGTCTTCCTATCATCTCGATTTGGGTCCTCCTATATTCATATGTACCGATTATATAGTGATATTTGTATCACTATCTCTATTATCCTCTTTGAAATCTTTATATTCTCCAAATGATGTCTTTAGAGATTAAAAGTCCGTCTCGGTTGTTCAACGGTGCATATACTTCTCTTTAACTTCAATAAGTCTTTTGTTCTTCTTAATGCTTCTCATATCCTGAGAAGAAAGGTATTCCTATATCGGTTGCAATATAATCTGAATACAGAATTCACGACATCAATCTGGTAACAGATGTAGTTGATAAAACAGTAATAAAAAGACCTAGATCATCACCCAGATCCAAACCTAGATCAAGAGGAAGGCGACAACTATAACATCTCTTTCTAGACAAAGGATATAAATCCAATGAAAAGGAACTGTAATAATTAATCAAACGAGGCTCTATATTTCATCTACCGATCAAGAAAAAGAAAAAGAAGAAAGTAAACGACAGTGAAGAAAAGGTTAAAGAAAAACCGAACCCAAATCATAAAAAATATTCTTCCAAATGATGGGTTGTTGAGCCTACTAATTCGGAGCATAACAGGTTTAGGAAACTCTTTACTAGATATGATAAGAAGTATGAAAACTATCTTGGGTTGGTACAATTCTCTTATTGTAGCATAATCTATAGAAAATTAATTTTAGGATAGGTTCTTAATAAATTTATAAAATGAGTTATAGCTGTTATAAAAACCCTTATGGTATGTTCAAATGATGTGAATTTGTTGAAATTGATATAAAATTCCTATATTCAAGATCGAGAATCGTTACTAAAGAATTATATAACATTTGAAAGAAATAAATCACTATGTAAAAATTTTTTATTATGACTAGTTGATATTTACATCAAACTTTTTCCATGCTTCTGCGTATTTCTGTGACATTTCATCCAACTCATACATTGCATAGTGCTTGGCGTCAACTGATTTGGCTCTTCCTGCCAACACATTGGCCTCAAACGGTTTCATTACTCTACACATTACATTGTAGTGTGCTTTTCTAAGCCACATAAAAGTAATTTTGTCATCCTTTGTTTTAACCTTCATATATTCATGAGCTGAACGTATATGTGGCCTATATTCAAAATCATCCATTGACTTGAATTCCTTTAGCACTTTAGTTGGAACTAGTGTAAAATAACATTTTTTATGTCCCCTGTGCCACTGAATAAGAACTACAGAAACTCCATTGGGTTTTTCAATTACATGCAGCTTTGAACAAGAACATCCTGACTTATCTGGGCAGATATCTTTATTATAAACATAAAGCATTTCATCTTCTCTCAAGCCCGAAAATATTCCAAATCTAATTATGGTGGCTATCTCTCCTTCTCCTATAGAAAATAACTGTTTTAAACGTTCTTCGATATAACTATCATCAACTATATACAGTTTACCGTGTTCTGTCTGTCCTGCAGAAAGGTTATGTCTTCTAATAATTTTCTCTACTAGATCAATACACTCTTCATTGTTGTATTTGTAGAGATAATAGGCTCCAAATTTACGCATGCAATCCATGATCTTTGAGCGAACCCTAGGAGTACAGCTTCTAATTTCATCAACTCGCTGAGTAAAAAAAACATCGCGGAATCTTTTAAAATAGCTAACTAGATCTCTACAGGTGTTTTTATGAAATTTACGAACATTCAGATAATAATCATACATATCCTGGGTGTTAGCCTTCATGTAAAAGTCGGAGTTGTGACCTCCCTCCAATATAGATTTTAATCCTGATTTATCTACATTATCTGTAAGATTTGTAATTTGTCTATCTTCTGTCACATGTGGAAATGTTCCATTGATTAGATCTTTTGTTAGTTGTCCTAAAGTTTCAAATCCCAGTAACTTGAGCCGTTGATTAAGAATGGGTATGTCTTCTCGTCTTACCTTTACGTTCATAGCAACCCACTCGGTTTTACTCGGCTTAGTTAGCGAGTTTTCTCTCGCGATTTTCTGCATATATTATAACTTATGGTTCCAATTCATAAATTAGCTCTTATGGAACCATAGAAAAAATCTGTGGAACCATAAAAATTACAATGGAACCATGAATTGGCTTAAATTTTGTTATTTGGTTCCATATGTGGTTCCAAATTGGTATTAAATGGTCAAATACTAGGTGAGTTTTATGGTTCCATAGTTCCTATAATAAAGATTATATAGTGCTTAAAATTAACTTAATATATATAAGAGCCTGAGAGATTTCATATAACAATTCCAAAAGTGGACTGGGCGGGATTTGAACCCGCGATCTTTCGATTGCGAATCGAACGTTCGTACCAGGCTGAACCACCAGCCCTCAAATGCCTTTTATGGGTTACCGGTGGTTATTTTATTTCCGCACCTATAACAGTAAACTGCATTATCTGGATTTATATTCTTGCATTCGGGACACTCTACCTCTTGTTCTTTACTTAGACCTCTATTAAGTTCACCATGAAGACTGGATATCATGTTTAGAAGCGTTATAATTTCCTCGCTTTGTAATCCTTCTATCCTATCTATTTTATTTTTGATTAATTCTTTGATATTATTTTCTTCCTTCTTGCTCTGTCTCTTAATTCTGGACTCTATGAGTTGTGCTCCCAAAGTTGAAATCAAGATCCCTAGTATTGCTATACCTATAATCATGACAACCGTTGCAATCACTCGTCCTTCAAATGTGACCGGGTATATGTCCCCGTAGCCTACGGTCGTTACTGTTACTATTGCCCACCAAAAGGCATCGTCTAAATTGGTTATAGTTGTTCCAGGGGCACTCTTCTCTACAACATAAACACCCAAAGCTCCTGCAGTAACCGTAGCTATTGACAAGAAAGTTATAAAAATTAGCCTATTCTTTATTTCATCGAATACTATTATTACTCTCGATAACGTGTGAATTAGTCTAAATATGTGGATGAATCTGAAACTTTTTAACCCCACTCCAAATATTGTTTCTCCACTTAAAAGAAATATGGCGTAAACCGGAATAAGAGCTGGGATTTCATAAACATGTTTAAGAATGTATTTCGATGGATTCTTTGAATCTCGTGCCCTCAATAACAAGTCCGTGCATAAAATAATTGAAACGGCTACATCGAACAACAAAATTGCCACGAGTACATCTCCGATTGGATCATAAAAATACTGTAATAATACTAAGAGTATAGAAAAGGAAGTAATGGTGACAATAAATATTTCAAAATTAGCACTCCTTTTCACGAGGAGCTAATCCCATTAAATTAGTTTAGGTTTAAGAAGCTTTGATATTAACGATTTCTTTTGTTAATTCTTTTATTTCATGGTGCTAGTATTCTGTTCTGTCAGGCCCTGGGAATCAAATTTTTTCTTTTGAAATCTATATTTGATAGTCTATTATAGGCTTTTCAAGACTATTGATACTGTTAGAGCCTAAGTTAGAGATGGCTGTGCGCAATACATATTAATTAAAATATGTACGTCTCCTCTCAAAATAGATAAATGGATGATTCAGCGACTATTGACTTTAAGGTAATCAAAGAGTATTGGGATTCTTATCTTCTCGGTGATGGAACTAAACTTAAAAGCAGAGTTGTATTAACAGGGGTCAAAAAATCTAAAACTAACCCATCAAGCGAATATGAATTTGATTTTCAATCAATACAATCTTTTGTCTTTTCAGATAAAGCAAAGGGTCCTTCTCACTCCAAAGTTTATTCAAAAGAAGAATTAGAATCGGTATCTAGTAAGGAATTGCCTTATTCGATTTCTTCTGAAAAGTGGAATGAATATTTACTAGACGATGGTACTAAATTAAGATTAAAAAACAGCGTTGCAGGAGTTACAAAGTCAGACTTGTTTTTACAAAACGGAGATCCAATATATAATGTAAAGATAAGAGTATTGTCAAAAGTCAAAAGACCCAAGAAATAAACTACATGCCATGTCCGACAAGGCATTTTATCTCATTTATTATTGCTAAAATTCTTATAACACTAATTTAGTAACATAAGTTAAATGTGATTTTATCCTTTGATAATACAATGTAATCCTTTTAGTCTTATGCAAGTAGGTTAACTTTGCCAGTTGTTCTACAATTATCTCCGATATTTGTATAAGAAACCCTATTTTTTCTAATATAGAGACCTTTAGGTGATAATTTAATTGGTTTGTTTTAAATCCAAAGCAAGAAATCAATAGATTGATCTCCATTCACAATAGGTGCCAACTAATATCAATTATAACTTAAACAATCTTTTTGAGTTTTCGAACATGATCAGTTCTCGTTCCTGATCATTGAGATCTAATTTTGAAACAAAATTCAGATAGGATTTCATACTTGATATTGGCCAATCTGTTCCATACAAAAGATACTTTGGCTCACCTGCATAGTTTAAGAAATCTGTAATTTTTCCAACCAAATATTTTTCATAAAATTCTGTAAAGTCCCCTAATACCAGTCCAGAAATATCTGCATACACATTTTTATTCTTGTAGATAATCTCTTGACAATCCAAAAACCATGGGTTTCCAAGATGACATGTTATTATCTTTAGCTCCGGATTATCCACCGCCACATCATCCACGTTAATAGGATGAGCATATCTAATTTTACCCTTGGGAGTATACGTATCACCCGTATGAATCATTAATGGAACATCGTATTCTATACACAAATCAATAACCTTTTGGTACTTTGGATCATAAGGATAATAGTGCTCATATCCTGGGTAAATCTTTAAACCTTTAATTTTACCATCTTTAAGATATTTGCGGTATTCTTCAATTGTGTTTTTTCCATCATGATTGTCGATTGAAAACCCTGCAACCACATGAATATTATCATTATTTTTTATGTATTCTAGTATCTGAGACGTTGATGGTCTCTCTTCATTTACCTTGTAAGAAGAAATAATGACAGCTTGATCAACATTGTTGGCCTGCATTGTATCTGATAGAGCTTTAATTCTTTCATCAAGGGGGATATTTTTCAAACTTTCATAGCCATTAATATGTACATGACAATCGATGATGGTTTGAGTCACTTTTTGTAGTATGGATTAATCCATTCAATAAACGTTGCATTGTTCAGTGAATTTGAATCTTTAAGATAATTTGGTAGAATTTTTATGAACTTGAATCCGTTTCTCAATTGAAACGATAAAACCGGATCAGTAAGTTTCTTGTTCAAAATTGCATTGACATAATCTTCTGGAGAAAGTTTATTCGCATACTTGTAATAGTTGGCAAGTCTGCCACCTGCAATTATCCTCCTTAAATTTAGTTTAATTGTCAAGTCTTTTCGTTTTCTATAGAATTTTGACGCGACTCCTAATCTTCTAAAAGATGGGTGGACAGAGACATCTGCACCATACAACGAATCACCTAGAGTTGGACAATGAGTTGTAAACATACTATTCCCAGTAACTCGACTAAAGGTATGGACTGCGTATTCAGGTTCCAATTTTACGATAAGACTACTAGAGGAGCCTATTATCTTATCATTATATATAGCACAAAACTGTCCTTCTGGAAAAATATCTATATGACTTTTTAAATGATACTCTCTCCAGACGCTTCCTTCCTCGAACATTGATGGAAATGATTCTTCCTGTAATTCGATTATGCCATCGATATCCTGATAGGTTAAATTCCTAATTATTACTTTATTCTCTGGCATTTTATATTTTCACATGCCTTCTCCTTCTTTCTTTTGCTTTTAGCTTATAGATCTTCAGTGGTAAGACTACAAATATTAACATTAGGTATTTAACCAATTTCGAAAAGACCTTTCCGTTTCGCAAGAAACTGGCCTTATCTTTTCTTCTGACTATTGATAAATATTCTACTGCTTTACCAAACTCCACACCCCGCTTTACTCAAATTTCTATATCTTTTATGATCACTTTCACTTGTTTTGTGAACGTAAATAAGAACAGTACGCCACGAATCAGGTAATCTAGCGTACCTGTTTTCCTGAGACCGCGATAATTCATTCGTGTAAATGTTAACTCCCAAGCCTGACTAGTAAAAGTTATTTTAAATAAGATATGTGTATCAATTCTAACAGGTGAGCAATCTCTCTTATTTTGATGCAGAATCTGAAATTCTTTACAAACAGGTTCCCAGAAGCAAGGATTGCAAAGTAAAGATCTCATTTAACTTGGACTTTGACATTGGTCAAAGTTATGTGACTTCCAAAATAGAGGATAGGGAGGGTAACATTAGAAAATTAAACATCCAGCCTGGAATCCGAGGAATCATGCTACAAAGTGATCTGATACGATTGAGGCCAGGAGACGAATATCCAACTCATGTATTTGTACAAACCATTTTGAAGGATTCTCGAATCTTGGTTAGGAAATTACCTATGACAGGTTTGAGCGATTGGCTGTTGATTTTTGAAGAGGATCTATTTTTACTTGCTGTAAAAGAACAGTATGAAGAATTGGAAATTTTGGGATAGGTAGTAGTAGGTTGATGAATTAAATTGTGGCCAAAAGATAATTGATGACTTGTTGTTTGTTATTGTCGTCTTCAATCGATTCTTATCCATTCTGATAGACATCATCATCGCCCTCGCTGAATACGGTTTTTAAAAAATTTTGGTTAGTAACCCCGTTGCTGTCTTTTGGTGTTTTCCTTGTTTT
This sequence comes from Candidatus Nitrosocosmicus franklandus, assembly GCF_900696045.1. Lineage (GTDB taxonomy): Archaea > Thermoproteota > Nitrososphaeria > Nitrososphaerales > Nitrososphaeraceae > Nitrosocosmicus > Nitrosocosmicus franklandus_A. The sequence goes on along the minus strand of NZ_LR216287.1, from coordinate 510,304 downwards.
TTTCAATATATTTTGCGACAAGAGTTTCTGGCTCTAATCCGGCTTCTATCGAAAGCTGTATCAAAAAATGCCAGAGATCGATAATTTCTTCTTGAATTCTTTGATTTTCAATTCCTTTTTCTGTTTTCCACCACTTCCAGTCTGTTTCTCTTTGCAACTCTACAACTTCATGCAGCATTGCAGAAGAAAGCATAAAGATCCTATATCCACTAAACGGCTCTCTAATTTCGTAGAGTTTCTTCATTTTGTTTTCAGGTGATGATGCTGCTGTAGTACCTTCTTCTGTTTTGGGTCCATCTTGCTCACTTTTAATTTCGGATTTGGAATAACTTTGGCTTATCAATTCTTTTTGCTGATTGAACAAAAATTCTAATTTGTCAAGTTTAACGTTATTAGTATCCAATGCCATCCAAAGAGCTTTATGACTTTGGCTTAATATGTGTGCTCAAAAGAGTAAAATTGGGTGCTACTACTACTACCTACCCACCCACCTACTTACCCTATGGATCAAATTTAACTAAAAGGTCATAACTCGTCTATAATAGAGATATAATTCTCAATGCTTCTGTCGAGTAAACTCTTGTTATTTTCTGCGACTAACTTTGCTACCAGTTCTTTGTTATTAAGAACGAACAGTGAAACATTTTCCCCACGTTTTCTTTCAACAATTTTTGCATCCAAAAGGCGTTTCAAATTCCACGATGTTGTAGAGGGAGCCTTGCCTATGTGATTTGCAATTTCGTTAAAACTTGCTCCATTTACTTCCTCTTGAAGATAAAGTATAATTTTTTTAGTGGTTTTGATTTTCAAATAATTTAAAATAAGAAACTCGTCTGGATGAGTTGAAGCTGGGTAATATCTTGTAATATTGCTGTTTTCAGTCTTGCCAATCTTTATCATCGACTGCTTTTCTAGTGCAGACAAGTGGTGGGAAAGAGTGCCGTTGTTTAAGTTAGTAAGTCTAAGAATATCTCTATATCTTATTCCAGGAAACGAATCAATAATTTTTAGAATTCTGCCCCTGTTATCTCCTCCATTATTTGCTAGATGAATTTGACTATCTTTTAAAGCCGAATAGATTTTCATTTTCTTTCCAACCTCAAAACACCTGCAGCAAACAATCCTAGCATTATTAGCAGCAATACATGTGTATATTCTACCTCTATTAAAGGTATATTGTAGGCTTCCAGAATATCACTTGTTTGCAGCATGTACAGAAACTCTGTGCACATTAAGAATCCAAAACTCAACGCTGTTAACAGGATTTTCTTGCTCTTTGTTTTTTTATAAGAAAGAAACGAAATTGTTGTCAAAAAGAGTGCAACATCGAAGCTTACAATATGGAGAATAATATGATAAATCATTGAAGGGTGGGTAACATGCGGAATAATAATTGGGTAAATAATAATACTAAGAACCGCTATAGACAATATCAAAAAAAGTTTTGATTTGCTGCTCACAAGCTGTACAAAACTTTCTTTTGAGATGTTGCTACCCATACTAAACAATCTATTTAATATGCGTCAAATACACTTAAAAATAAATTGGTACAAAAGTAAAACAAAGTATATGCATGGGATTGATGACGAGACTAAAAGGTCGATTTTTCTAATATTGTTAAAAGTTTAACAAGAAAACCGTTTTTTATTTTATTATTTGTTGTTGTTATTATTATTGTTACTACCTGCGCTCGAATCGCCATGAATGATTCTGTCTTTCATTTTCTCAAATTCCTTGTCAGATATTATACCTCTATCTCTTAAATTTGCCAGTTTTTCTAACTCATCTGCGTGGGATATCTGCTGAGCAGGTCGGTAGTGATGCTGGGAGTCACTGCTGGCTCCCATGGGATTCATGTTACCCAAATATGTCGCTCCAGATCCAAAAGCGGTTGTAGGTGACCTTATATGAGCAATCCCGTATCGTATTACTTCTACTAGATCTTCTGCTTTTTTCTTTGGAATTGCGTCAATTACTCCATCCTCACCATGTTCATGAGTACTAAGTCTTTTTACGCCTGGGATTTTTTCTGGAACATTTGGATTAAACAATCCCGGTGCATTAAAAATTACTGATGCAGACAATATTCCTTTCTTTATCTTTGCGTTAGTAATCACGTTGTAAGGTATGTCAATTATTTCTTGTTTTAATCCTAACATGGATGGATCTCTTAATATTATCCTTCTATCAGTAGCATATACAACGTTTGGGGAAAAATGAGATCCACCTGGCTTGATTCTTGACTGTCTAGCCACCACAAGCACTTTTTCGTCGGGGTTTAGCATTTCGGCTATCTTTCTAATTTCATCAAATTCGTCTTCATCTGTGATCTCTGTATTAAAATTATTCTTATTGTCCGACATCTACTATCCTGATTAATCAAAACAATCTAAAAAAGTTATGATAACTGACTACTTTATTATCACAATTTTATACCTTACAAATTGTAAAGTAAAATATTTTTATACCTTTCATCAAATAGCACTGATGATAAAGTCAAAACAGCAAGTAAGTTCTTCATCTTCATCTGTGCTTTTTGCAATTACGTTGGTGTCAACTCTACTAGTATTGGGTACTGTTTTTAGTTTACAGGTTCTAACACCTACATCACCATTCTCATCATTACTGCTAGGCGATGGTCTTGACTCTCAAGTTAACAGCATTATTGGCAATTTTCAGTTTTATCCTACTAACTTGGCCTATGCACAGAGTGCTGTGGCAACACTTGCAAATTCCGCATCTGGTACCAACGATACTTTGGTGTTTAATACTTATGAAAACAGTGGAATGGGTATTTCAATAAAATACCCTTCCAGTTTTTTAATTGACGAGAGCAATTCCAATGAGACAGTAAAACAGGTGAGCTTTTTCCCAGCTTATGATGATTCAACTCAATATCCACAGACCTACATATCGTGGTTCAATGTATATGTAGAAGATTTATACCCACCAATATACGACAGTGGTAACCAAATAAATATTAGTTCTTATTTAGAAAGCCAAGCCAATTCTATACAAGAACAAGATGCTGATGTTACTATTGTTGAAACCTCTACCGATTCAATGCTATCAGGAATTCCAGCCTACAAATTAGTGACAAGAAGCTATTCAGGAAATACAAGTATTGATGATATTGAAATTGGAACGCTTGTCGGTAACAAATTATACATTCTAAACTATGAAGTAAATACAAATGATGTTCAAAATTCCCTACCCATTGCAAATAAGATGATCTACTCATTTAAGATCAATTCGTTAAATAATCTGGCCGATTCCATCACTAAACTGGCCAACTCTAGCAGTATTGCAAAGATAAAAGAAGAGGTACCATTTTTGGCAAATTTATTTTCCTCACTGAATATAAAAAATATCACAAACAGTCCATACAGCTTGTTAAACTCATTGGGTTTAAATGAAACTACATTCTCTACCCTCCAAAGTCTGCTATCAAATTCAACAGCCTTGTTTTCATCTCCTTCCGGATCACTTTCATCAACAAATCTTAGTTCTTTGATGGGTTCTGGATTAGGATCTGTGGACCCTGATACCTTCTGCAATATTCAAATTTTGTCAAATTTATGTAGAGGAGATGTTTTTTCCAATCATACTAATCGCTCTATTGCACCATTTTTGAGCGATTGGGGTTCATTTGGTGGTAACGTTAGCGACCTCAGTCAATTGTTTAACCTTTCAAACAACACTGGTACGATGGGCCTTCTTGGAGGACAATCTATGCTCAGACCTAATGTTACAGCTGCTGGAGAGGGCTTTAACCTTTCTGCCCTTATGAATTTTCTTGGACCTTTTGCAATGTTGGAATCTCATCCTTCTTCCTCTTCCTCTTCCTCTTCTACTTTTCCTTTTTTAACAAATAGCTCTAATTCTTTATTTGGCCAAACAGGCCTTGAATCCTTGTTCTCATCTTCTTCCTCTTTTGATAATCATTCGGATTCAATGTTCTTAGATCATTTGTTTTCTCATGATGGTGGTTTTGGTTTTGGTACCAGCAATGTCAATAGCAGCAGCAGCAGCAGCAACAGTACTGGTAATAGCAGTAATAGTGATATGGGCCTTGGAAGTGATTTAGGTTCATTTGATCCATTTGCAACCCTATTTGGAACAAACGACACAGGATTTGATCCAATACTTGGAGAAGAAAATACTTTACAGAGTCTAACCAATACTAGTCAAAACAACAACGGTAGTAACTCTTCTTCCGCTTCTTCCGCTTCTTCCGCTTCTTCCGCTTCTTCTGACCTGATGAAAATCTTGGAATTCCTTCAAAGCGGACAAAAGTAATATTATATTACTTTTTTATCATTTTCTTTTTATTTAACAAATAGTCTGTGATCAGGACTTTGTCTATGTCTCTTGGATTAATGTAGATTGATTTTCCATCAACCGATTTTGCCAATTCATTTACGAAATCCAGTAACGTGTCTTCTTCGCTTACCATTATCGTGTCTATATCTATCCCATCTTTTTTTATTCTCTTTGCATCCATTATTGTTTGCTCGCCTATGTACTGGTCTATTTGTCTGTATCTATAGCACAAGTACACCGTATGGCTTTCATGTATGTCGAATTTTGTCCTTTTACTTTCCGAGTCTTGCATGCCTATTCTTTTTGGATCAGGTTTGTAGAAATGAGAGTATGGTCTCTGCCTCATTATTCTATCCTGCTCACTCTTTTCGTTAATAAAACAAGCACTTGGATGTCCATCGGTAATCATCACTATTCTTTTGTTTTTCACTCCATCCTTTTTCAATATCCTTTTAGCTAGCCTGTAAGCAGCTTGATAGTTTGTATAATGTAAAAAATCAGCATTAGGCTCAAATGTTTTTAAAAAGGGAATATCAATAGCTTCTATTCGGGCGGCAACGGAGCCAAATCCAATTGTGTGGATTATATCCAAGGGAAAAAATTTTTTGTTCAAAATGTATAAACTCCATAAAGCTCGCTTCGAAGCTTCTATTCTACTTAAATCACTGTACATTGAAGCGTACTTCATTGTGGAACTCAGGTCTATGCAGTATACTGTTGACACCTGAATCTCTTCCAAAGTATCATATATTTCGATATCTTCGTAGGTAATATCGAGAGGGAATTCAATTTTCTTTCTGTCATCATCATCATCATCATCATCATTGTCAGCATTTAGAATATTTTTCCCCTTACCTGTGCCACTGGAATAAACTCTATCCAGAAAGTTTCTTATCGTTGAATTTATGCTTATATTTGAAATCTCGTTCCCAACTTCGTACTTCCTTGAGCTTTCTTGAATAATGCTTCCGTATCCAGTAAACATTGTTTCATGCATTCCCAACTTGTCTGCCTTTAATGATTTTATTATTTCCACAAGAATTTGTTCTCCCATTTTCATGAATCCTTTCTTGTTTATCCATCTGTTTGAGTCTTCTGTTAGATAGCCTTTTTTTATGAGCTCTCTAACAATGGGAAGGTTATTTCCATCCATTTCTGTACCTCTAAAGTCTATTCCAAAAAATCGCCTACTTTGTTGATTAGTAAAAGCAGTATTTGTTGATGTTGTTGATGACGAGGAATACTTTGGGGAGGTCTGAAGAGATGGAGGTGAGAGAGGGTTTTGATTATTAGAACCCGGACCTGAGGTAATAATACCATGATTGTGGCTTTGATTTTTATTAGTAGGGTCAAAAGTTCCCTCGCGCCATTTCCTATAATCCTTGTTGCTATTGTTGCTTGCCTTTTCTAAATCTGAAACGTACTGTTGGAGGTATCCTTCGAGCTCTTGTAAAGTAGGTGGGCTTTCCTTTATAGCCTTGTTTCCTATTGCTTTTAATATATCGGGAAAGAATCTCTTTAAAAGATCATTTCTACTAGAATGTTGGCTTTGTTGTCTTTGATTGTTGTTTAGGGATTCTGGCGGTTCTATTATTTCTGTGTCATAGTCAGAATCGCTTTTACTTTTATCTCTTCCTCTTTCTCGCTTAGTGGAATCGCTCTTCTCAATAGACCTAGGGTAGTAGATAGTTTTTCTCATTTACAGTAATCCTTGATTTGTGGCTGGACGGTAGAGTTTGTTCTGATATTGTTGAAATAATTAATAATTTTTCGCTGGTCTGATCTCTTAGTCCTGCTAGTTTTATACAAAAATATTTCTATTTTTTTCATCGTTATGGTTCTTAATTCTATTGAGCAATTCTATTATCAAACATTGCCAATGGTGCCCTCAAATGTATCATCTTTTTTATCCAGGATAGGCGGTGACGTGAATCTCAAGTACTCTAGTAATAATTCAATCATAGCCGCCCAAAGCTCCTCCTCTTTATCATCATTATCATTACCCAAATTACTCTCGTTAAACTCGCTCTTAAATTCAATGTATTCTAAATTTCTTTCTATTCCAAAACCTTTGGCTAACTTAATAAGATCATTTTGTTTGTTTCTTAATTCTTCGACTGCTCTTTTTACTACATTCGTTAACTGGGGAAATTGCTTTAATTGGGTTGTATAGAGTAATCTGCCATTTGACAGTGCTTTGGTATTTGAATCAGGTTCTTTCTCCTGCAATTTGAAATTTTGAATTTGGTACTGGTTCTGAGTTATAGTAAATGACTTGTCTTTAAAATCGTTTCTGATTGCAACAAGGTCAGGAGACTTGAAAAAGCCATTGAAAAAATGCAGCGAAGTCTCTTGCATAACTTCTCTAATTATGTTATTGAGAAATTCGATCCTATTCTCCGATGTATCTTCGATTTCGTCTAGTTCAAATTTAGACGATTGAAATATGCATTGAAGGTCAGAGAATCTTGGAATTACCAATATGTTGTTGTGAATAGCTCTTTTACATTCCACTTCTCCTATGAGAGCTTCTAAAGAGTGAATTGTTGACCTAACACTTACCCCTCTATCGCTATTTACTTCTGGATGATTTCTGATTTTTTGAAAAATCCTTGTTATCGTCTCCAAAATAAAAACAGGTAGAAAAGTACTCTTGTAGTCTCTGTTTAGCATATCCATTTCCTGTATTAGTATCAATGTTTCATCCTGGATGGTGTTCGGATAGTGAGTTTCTATATGACTTTTTAGTCTATCGGCGAGTGGCTCTATGATCTTTCCAGAATGTGTATAATCCATAGGATTTGCGGTTGCGATAATTTTAACATCGGGTTTGAAAAATACAGGATAAGCTCCAGTAGTAAATCTTCCTTCCTGTAATACGCTTAAGAGTGTAACTTGCTTTCTTGGATCGAGAACGGGTAACTCATCTAAACATAAAATACCGTACCTGGATTGTAGTAAATATCCAGGTGAATAAGAGTCAATATCGTACAATTCGATACCTTTCTTGATTATTTTTACAACATCTATTTGACCTACCAAATCTTTTACAGATATATCTGGTGTTGCCAGAACGTATCTGTACCTTTGTTTACCGTCAACCCACTTTATCCTGGTATCCAGTCCATTATTCCTAATCAACTCTTCGCAGTCTTTTGAAACATGAAATTCAGGTGTTTTTTTCTCAATTTCTTTTCCGTTAATCAAATCCACAAGATGGGTGTATGGCAATTCAGTTGGAATATCATTTGTCAGGGTTCCTTCTACAATAGGGATCGGTGATAGTAACTTTTCTGATATCAGTTCTGCTAACCTTGTTTTTCCTTGTCCAATATGACCGACGAACAAAATGTCATGTCCTGCAAGCAAACCGCGCTTTATAGCAGGAATCACGGTATCATCAAAACCAATTATTCCAACAAAGGGATTCTCATTATTTTTTATTCTAATGATTAAATTTTCTCTAAGCTGTTTTTTAGTAGAGCTGTACTTGTAGTTTATTTCTAACAAGTCTCTTAATGTCTTTACTTGGTCATAATTTTCTGGAACTCCGTAGAAACTTGGATTCTTATATGATGGTTGAGTCGAGTACGATGCCTTGACCAGTTCTAGAATAGTATCTGCGCGGGACAAATTTTGTATGGATGAAGTAGGTTTCTTTTCTTTAAAAATCTATGCAAGCTATAGCCATGAAACCTAAATAGTCTTCATTACCTCTTTATTTGATTTATTGTATCTATTTTTTCAATTATTTTTTCGCCAAGTCCAAATTTGTTTATATCTCCCATACCAAATCGCAAGGAGAATAAATCCAATTATTACTCCAAAAAGAGAGTAAACGTACATATTTGTAACCAGGAAACAATACTTTCGCAACTCGTAAGAATCTTGTAAAGCTGCCTCTTGAGCTTGCCTGTTTTCTTCTTCTAATTGTTGTTGTCTTCGTTCTTCTACCTGCTGCTGAAATTGATTGGAAAATCCGGTATTGTTTCTTTGGTTATCTTGAATTTCTTGAACAATATTATTTTCTAATATGGTAAGTGAATTGACCTGTCTAATGCAATTGCTTCCCTCAATATTAAGGGCTACTGCAGAAATAGAACAAATACAGATTAACAGGGTCGAAGCTTTAAGATAATTGTCCTTTTTTATTAAATAATATACTGCTTTCCAAACCAATAATTTTTCTTAAATGATATTATATAAAAATTAGAATGTCAAATTAAAACTCACTCACTCACTCACTCACTATCTCTTCATTATCAGATTCGCTGTTTGTCAACAATATGATAATAAAGATCATCATCATCATCATAATCTTGAAAATCATTTACGGAGACAGTGAAAAATAAATCTAAAAAAATCAAGAATTGAGAGATACTTTTGCAACGGTTGTATTAGGGGTGCTTGAGATCTCGACCTTGACCTTACCAAGATTTTCGAAAATGAGTATCAAGAATTCTTTAATGAAAAGCGACCAGATCTCTCCTAATTTGTGTTGTATCACATAAACATGCCTTCCATCATCGTCTACTCTATGGTCGGAGTTGATGCCGATAACTTTCATGTACTGTTCTAAAACTTCTAATACCGAAAGTAGATTGTAATTTTTCTTTATTAAAAGAACTGAATCTTTTAAGAAATTAAAAGCAATTTGAGCAAGGTCTTTTACCAAAGACTCTTTAAATTTTGCCATATCTTCGATACCGTTTTCAGAGCCTGATTTAACTACTTGGTCCATTACACTGAACAAAATTATTTTGGGAATTGGTATCATTCCAATCTTGTTTTCATATCTTTCCCAGTTTGAATACCTACGAAGGATTTGATTTATCAATACATTTAAGGAGGTTTCTCTGTAGTCAGCTTCAAATTGTAACTCCTCGATGACTGAGCTTTCAAGTCTAAACGTTATACTCCGCGTTTTAGCCGGCTTATTCTCATAGGCTTCATTTTCTTTCAATTCTATTGCTTATCTTAAGATATTATGAATCATCAGTTATTATGTCTTTTATACCCTTGAACACAAATTTGATGTGGAAAAGCCTTGTTGATTCAACAACATTCATTTAATAATTGTTTAACTTTTTTGTAAATGGTATATGGCTTGACTAGATGAACATAGCATCTAATCCAGAGAATTCTTGTTGACGCTGCTGCCGCTGCTACGGGTCTAGAGGATTTTGTATATTGAGCTTCTTCAGGTAGGTGGGGTGCGCGCCTTTTACAAGAATTAATGGGAATGTGTTTTTATGTGAATGTGCATTGAATACTCATTAAAGGTCTTGAGATTGTTTTCGTTACTGAAAAATTCTTTAGAATTTCCGTGAAAAAAGAGTTTCTTGTACAGACAAGCTACCTTACTGGATACCATGTTTACTGCATCTAAGTCATGAGATGACCAAATTATAGTGATATTCTTTTCTTTATTAAGTTTGACTAATAATTTGTAAAATAGTTTTAAAACTCCTGCATCAATTGCAGTATCAGGTTCATCTAATATGAGTAGTTCAGGTTCATGAATTAAAGCCTTGGCGATCATTACACGTTGTTGTTGTCCCCCAGATAGATCTCCGATCCTTTTATGTAGATATTCGCCGATACCTGTCAACTGTATTAATTCTTCTAACTTTTCTTTATTGTGATGACCATTATTTTTGAAGGTTCCAAGATGAATGATCTCATTTACAGTAGCTGGAAATCTGGGATCGAAACTGTTTGATTGAGGAATATATCCAATTCTTTTGTAAATTTCCTTGGCACTTCGCCGGATATCTTTATCAAAAATTCTTATAGACCCTTCAAATTCCTTGTTTAATCCAAGAATACATTTGAAAAGGGTGGTTTTGCCTGCACCATTTGGTCCGATGATCCCTAAAAAGTCCCCTTTGTTTATCTTAAAGGAAATATTATCTAAAATAACATCTGAGTTATTCTTTACGGTCACATTCTCTAATATAACCAAAGGTATTGGATCAGGTGAAGACGTTGATGATTTCTCCGAGGAAACCAGTTCAGATTCTACCATTAACTTGAGAGATATTACATTTTTTTGTATTTAACGTTTCTATTATCCATTTTTGGGCGAACCTGTATGCGATAAAAAGTAAGTCAGCTGAAATTGGTTTATAAAAAGTCTGCAATCCTCTGCTGTTTGTAGATAGGAATCGACTATGCTGTCTCTTCTCTTTAATTAAGTTTGATATTAAAAATCTTTAAGAAATGAATACCTCAGGGGGTGCAAAATATAAAGGAAAAAAGGCTCAGCAATCAGCAGCAGCAGCCATTCTGCTCAGTATTGGAAGGGGGTTTACCGCTTCTATCTGTTTGCCAGGTACCTAGCTAGTGCCAATGTATATCTATCCTCTTCTCATTTCAATGGGATCGTCAAGCCCGGTAAATTAAAATCAGGCAATTCGGGCAGTCTGAATTCAGGCAATTCGGGCAGTTTGAAATTGGGAAATGGTGTATTTGGTTGAACATCGTTGCTATCAGGTTCAGATTGAGATTGAATTTCTTGCAAAGGCAAGCCTGGACGAGCTTCGAGAGTTGCTACCAAATTGATTATTTCGCCATTGCGATTTACCGTTAAAGTTATCTTATCGCCAACTTTCTTATTTATGTCTAAATAGGAGATGATATCATCTATTCTTGACACGGGATTTCCATCAATCGCAATAATAATGTCTTTATCTATGATTTGTTGCTGTCCGTATCTATTTCCTTGTATTAACATTCCTTTCAATCCTGCCCTATCAGCAGGACCGTTTGGCACTACGTCTTCAATCAAAACACCCTTGTAATTGTGTGGGAGTCCAAAGGCTTCAGCCAACGTGGGAGAGAGTCTCGACCCTGAAATTCCAAGCCAAGGATGTTCATATGTTCCAGTTGCAATCAGGGATGGAATTATTCTAACAATGTCATTGGAAGGTATAGCAAATCCAACACCAGTATATGCACCAGTATTTGAAAATATTGCGGTGTTCATGCCTACAACATCACCATTCAAATCAATTAATGGGCCTCCCGAATTTCCTGGATTAATCGCAGCATCGGTTTGAATGACATTTGGAATGGAATACCCTAAATCTGAATTGGGCAATAGTCTTCCTATTTGACTCACTATGCCGAAGGTCAGCGTATTGTCTAGGCCATATGGATTTCCTATTGCTAATACTGGATCACCAACTTTAAGTTCGGATGAGTTTGACAAACTAACGGGAACCAGCTTTTCTCCTTCAGGGTTGTCCAATTTGAGTATCGAAATATCTCCATAGGGATCCACTCCCACAACTTTGGCCGTATAGCTGTTCCCATCGTTAAAGGTAACAATAATGTTTGTTGCAGAGCTTATTACATGGTAATTTGTAATTATTATTCCGGAATCATCATAAACAAATCCTGATCCAAATTTCATCGGAATGGGGGTCCTTCCAGATGAATCATACAACCCAGCAGGGTAATTTGGATCTTCATATTCTGTGGTAATTTGTACCACGGAATCTTTTACCTTGTTAAATATGTCATTCAGTAAAGATGTATTTCCATTTACAAAAAGGCCTAAATCCTTCTCCAGACTTTGATTTTGACTCTGGGCATATGCAGCTACATGGTGAAAGAGAATAAAACTCGATGAAAAAATTATTATCAAACAAAATAAACTTCGTTGATAGAACGAAAAAGTCAAAGTGTTATTATATAACAATATAATTATATTTATATATATTATAATCGAATAAAGTGGACTCGTCGTTATCTTGAAACGCTAAAAGAAACTCTTTTCGTCTTTTCCCAATAGATAATTGAAATGAAAAAATCTCAACACTCGATGATATAACATAAACCATACATTGTAAATCGAAATGCTCAAACAAAGGGTGAACAGGGGATAGGAATCTAAATATCATCGAGGTAAGTTTAACTTTGCTTTACCCGATTTACTTACATATTTAGTGTCGCCTTATCTACTTTCTCATTAAGTTCATACGATTATTCTCATGAATAGTAGAATTGTAGATTAGACTATTTGTTCTATCTGACTCATACATTTTTAATTATTTGACTATTTTTCAAACTATTTAACATACTTGCAAGGTCTTAGAGGCAAAGAAGCATTTTCACAATAATTTCTAAATTACAAAATGATCTAACAGGCAAAATATGAGAAAACAATCTATCAGCAAGCTTGTCTTACTTTTTCCCTTGACAATGCTAACTACTAGTACGACAACAAGCAGTTTGAGCGGACTTCAGAGAATTTGAAAAATTTACTGGGAAATTATGAAACAACCAAATAACGATGCTTTTCAATGTAGCTGCTATTCAAATGATTGGCTTGAATGGACCTGTCTATCGAGGATTTTTTGTCCGTTATCTCAATAAGTTACATTTGAGTCCAAGATCTGTTATTGTGGAATTAGTAATACAATTTCCAAAAAAACGAAAAGTCATATAATCGCTTGGTAATTATATTGACCTATTGATTTATCGATTGGTTCTCAACACGTTAGTGTGCCTGCCCCTCTTTCTATCTGTGCTTCTACTGTGTCTGCTGGCAGGTCGACTAACAATCTAACCGACCATCTAACTAACCAACCAATCCGAATGTGTATGATTTTTCAAAATTAACTCAATAGTGTTAGATTCTATAACAGAATCTAAAATAGAATAATAACTTTATTGTGTATGAATGATTTTACTATTAGTTAGTTAGTTAGTTAGTTAGTTTGCTCTCGTTATTGTAACCGATTAATTACCCAAAAAATCACCTGGTATAATTATTGCATCATAAAGTAATAACGTATTTTAATTAAAGTATTGATGAGATTCTGACTGGGTAGAGTAGAAATCATATTCTTCCACAGCAATTTAGTTGAATCTCAATTTCTATATAGACTATCAGTAATATCATATTGCGGGGATGAAAGTTACCTTTTTATCTATTTGTTATTTGATGGATCAGTGTATTGGGATATGGGTAAGATGGAGTGGACAAAACCGTTCATTATAGTGAGGACGATAAGAAAGTGTATTACATAAATAGATATTTGAAATTAAAGCAAAAGATAAGAGAACTTCGTATACTAGCGCTAACTGGGATAACGGAAGCCGGGTCTGGACATCCGGGAGCCTCATTTTCTGCTGCCGAGATAATGGGGTCACTGTACTTTCAGATCATGAATGTAGATCTTTCCAACCCCTCGTTAAGTAATAGAGATTACTTTGTAAATTCAAAGGCTCATTCGGCACCAGGTTATTATGCAACATTATGTTTAGCAGGTTCTTTTCCAAAGGAGGAGATGCTAACCTTAAGAAAACTAAATTCTCGACTTCAAGGGCATCCAGTAAGGTATAGCGAGCACCAAAAACACCATAGCGTTCCGGGTATCGAATACTCTGGCGGTTCAGAGGGTATTGGCTTATCTGTTTCTATCGGTTTATGTTTGGCTAATCGGTTGGATAAGTACAATAATACCGTTTACTGTCTCTTAGGAGACGGAGAAACAAATGAGGGACAGGTCTGGGAGGCTTCAATGGCTGCTGCAAAATTCAGACTAGATAACTTGGTGGCCATACTGGATAGAAACAAGATACAACAAGATGGTTTTACAGAGGACATTATGCCTATTGATCCGATAAAAGAAAAATGGCGTTCCTTTAATTGGGATGTCGTTGAGATTAATGGTCACAAGATAGAACAGCTGATACCTGAACTCTTGAATAGACCAGAAGACAAACCCAAAATAATTATAGCAAATACTGTAAAGGGTAACGGCATAAAACACATGGCAAACAATCCTCAGTGGCACGGTAAAGCTCCATCAAAAAAACACTTGCCGTTACTCATTGAAGAACTTGAAGGAGATTACATGATTTCTCCCTCAATAATAGCTGGACCTAGTGGAATTGGAGAAAAAAGCCTAATACAAAAAATTGAAATGGCAGAAAAGTACGGTGCAGATATGATTCACTTAGACGTAATGGATGGTAAGTTTGTACCAAACACTACCTTTTCATTTGATATGATAAAGAAACTGAGAGGTATAACGAAATTACCCTTTGATGCTCATTTAATGATCGAAGATCCAAACTCATCTTTAGATTCGTTCATAGATGCTGGATGTGATATTATTACAATACACAGCGAAGTATGCAATAGTGAAAAGGATTTCGAAAATATGAATTCCAGACTACTATCTAACGGGATAAGCCCGGGATTGGCTATAAATCCTTCAACCAATCTTCCTGAATGGATTTATTCACATTTAGATAACTTGGATGTTTTGATAATAATGTCGGTAAATCCTGGATTTGCCGGTCAAAAGTTTATTCCAGAAGTTTTACCCAAAATGAAGGAATTGATTCCACGGTTGAGAGAAAAAGGGTACAAAGGATATATAGAAGCAGACGGCGGAATAGACCAATCAACAATTGTAGACTGCTATGAGGCAGGATGCAGAGTATTTGTCATGGGTAATGCAATTTTTGGTTCCGAGGATGTAGACAAAAGGATTTCCGAAGCAAAGTTCAAAGTAGACTCTTATTTGGAACAAACGTTATTAGACCGATCACAGAATCTGAATATACGAGATGACTGGATAAAGGCCAGAAAAACTATATTGGATCGATACGGGATCAAAGGTGTTTAATTTAATGAGGACTCAGTCGATATGTACAAACCAATCTGTTCGCTGTTATGTTTATAGAAAAAATTTTATGTGTAGGTGAAAAATGTCTTGTACTCTTTGAACGCTAACGAGATTCGATTCTCAGACATGAGGTCTGCTTATGGTGACTCCCTTGTAAAGCTTGGAATGGAGTATCCAAACATTGTGTGCGTCGGAGGAGATACTACTGACTCACTCAAAACAAAGAAATTTGGTGAAAAATTTCCAGACCGGCTCTTTAATGTAGGCATTGCTGAGGCAAACTTGGTTTCTGTAGCCGCCGGCCTTGCAATAGCAGGAAAAATAGCATTTGCAAGCACTTATGCTGCATTCATCCCAGGCCGATGTCTGGATCAGATCCGTAACGCTATCTGTTATCCTAGTTTGAATGTAAAAATTGTGGTCTCCCATGCTGGACTATCTGTTGGACCAGATGGTGCTTCCCATCAGCAAATCGAGGATATTTCAATAATGAGATCGCTTCCAAATATGCGCGTCTTGGTGCCTGGGGACGCACCTTCAGTAAAAAAGCTACTAGAAAAAATTGTTGACATCCACGGTCCATTTTATATGAGACTCGCAAGACCATCTACAGAAGAGATCAATACAGGAGACTCTGATTTTGATATAGGTAAAGGTAGGATTGTAACCGATGGCACTGATTTGAGTATATTTGCCTGTGGAACCATGGTCTCTATCTCTCAAAAAGCGAGTGAGATTCTTAAGAAAGACCATGGAATCTCAAGCCGGGTTATAGATATGTACTCGATAAAACCTATTGACACCGATTTGATTTACAAATGCACAAAGGAAACTGGGTCACTCATATCTGTTGAAGAACACAGTATTATAGGCGGCCTCGGCTCTGCTATTTCTGAGGTTACATCAGATATTTGTCCTACCTTCGTAACGAAAATTGGTATTAGAGATATGTTTGGGGAATCCGCACGAGATGAGGAAATTGACAATCTTTTGGAGAAATACGGACTTTCACCGAAAGAAATAGTAAGAAATGCTCTTGAATTAAAGAAAAGGGAGAAAAAATGAAGATATTTTTAGACACTGCTAACTTTGATTCTATAGTAAAATTCAATGAAATGGGAATAGTGGATGGGATCACTACTAATCCTACATTACTTTCAAAGGAAAAAGGTAATCCGATTGAAACTATGAAAAAAATTGTAGAGTACGTCAAGGGACCAGTTAGCTTGGAAATAGTTGCCTCTTCATTTGACGAAATGATGGATGAGGGATTAAAACTCGCAAAGTATGGTGAAAATGCAGTAGTAAAGGTGCCCATGACTTCAGATGGGCTTAAAGTTGTAAAGGCGTTAAGCAGCAAGAACATAAAAACGAACGTAACGCTAGTATTTTCGGCAAATCAAGCATTACTTGCAGCCAAAGCTGGCGCTACATATGTGAGTCCCTTCATAGGTAGATTGGATGACATCGGGCATGAAGGCCTTAACCTTATCAAGGAGATAGTTCAAATTTTTACAAATTACTCTATCCCTACACAAGTTTTGGTAGCCAGTGTGCGACATCCATTGCATGTTATCGAATCTGCAAAAATAGGTGCAGATGTGGTTACCTTGCCCCCCGATACTTTGGATAAAATGATACGTCATCCACTTACGGATAAGGGTCTAGATTTGTTCTTAAACGACTGGAAAAAATTAGTAAAGGATCACCCAGACCTTAAATTCTAGTCTGGTGTCCGGAACTGATTGATCAATCTACCGTCAAGAGCCCCAAAACCTTTTTTGGCAAGTCTTGTAATCTTTTTTTGGATAACGTTAAGGTTCTCTGATAATTAAGGTACGTTAGATTGTGACCAATACCCACAGCATCTGCCATATCGGCGCCCAATCCTATCGCAATCATCTGGATCCCGCTCCGCTTGTAGGATATGACAATAGACCTCACTGCATCCATATCTGACGGTTCTCCATCTGTCAACGTTACAAATATATCTGGCTTAAAGGCACTAATGCTGGGGTTCAGTATTTTATAAACTTCTCCTAACGGTGTTCCTCCCAAAGGTCTTACCTGCATTAGCCTTCTAGCATATAATGTTCCCCATTTGTTGGAGGGTGGTTTTATTATCCAGCATTTAACAGCACGTGATTCAGTGTTGAACGCATAAATGGAAAACTTTATTCCCAAATAATCTAATCCTTCACATAGTGCAACTGTCGCTTTCTTGTATTCAATTTCATTATCCTCAATACTGCTTGAAAGGTCCAACAATATTGCAATCTTGACATTTATCGCAATTTTCTTGTCTCGGATAAAAACTTTAGGCTGCCTTTCGATATAATTTTCTACTTCAATTTCCTCTCCGGTAAAATCGTATCTTTCTCTCCAGCCGCTCTTCCATTCCTTGAGGGCTGTTTTTATCTTGTTTATCAAATTAAAATCATATATAGCATTTTCACTAATTCCTCCAGTATTATCTGGTATTGCAATAGACAAATTTTCAGTTGTCTCAAACCCCTTATTGTCATTTTTTTGACTCTCTTTTACGATTATTCTAAATTCCTCATTGATATCGTCTCCCTGAACGATCTCTTTTTTTAGTTTCTCGATCTCTATTTCTTTTGTCTTTATTTTTACTAATTTTTCAATTTGGGAGAGTATTTCTTCCTGTTTCATAGATAATCCTACCTTACTTTTGGGCATAAGCACGGGTATAGGTGGAACTGACATCAAAGAGTCAACCTGCAAGATCTTTATTATCTGTCTTGTCTCTTTTTCCAGCCATTTTTGATCTTCTGTGGGATTGTGGGTTTTGTTTCTGAGGTTAAAATTCTTGATGTACTCTTTAATCACATCGTGAGCATACTCGGCTGCTCTTATGACTCGCTCTCTCTCGCCGCCAAATAGCTCTCCTTTAAAGTAACCTGTAAGAAAGTATTGAGAAAATGCTTCCAGAACTTTATTTTTACCATGGAGAGAATTTAAAAGGGGTTTATTATGCCAAGATAACCCCTCATAAAATATTATCTCCTTTATCATGCCCTTCCATTCTTCAAGCCCCAGAATCTCGATCCGTTTTGTTTCTAATATGTTAAAAATAAATCCAAAGACTAAATCTGTATCAAATATCTTGAATGAATGCTTGAGTCTTACTGATTCGTACCACAATAATGTTCTCCATTGTCTATACTTTTGGAAAATGTTACCATAGAAATAATCTAATCCTGGAAGTGTTATCCTTTTTTTGTCTAAATTAGTAGAAATTTTGCCTTCTCGGGAAATATGGACTGTTGATTCAGAACTATCTGACCAACGTCTTGACAAAAATGTCGCAATCTCTAATAGTACATCATTTCTAATGTGAATATTTTCAAGATCCATATCATCAAATTTCGGAAGTGACTCTGCCCTGACCTTTTTTCTTTCAATAATGACCTTTGCATTTGTGTTGGTTTTATTATCTGTGGTAGTATCGTAAAGATTCGATAACGGAGATCCAATTTTATTGCTTTTTTCTTCCTTTCTTTGCTGACTTTTTTTCCCTTCTCCTTCTTTTTCTTCGTCTTCAGAATCCTTCTTATTCCAAAAGATGGACATGCCTTCTCTTTAGATGAATATAGATGCTATAATATCCATAACTTTTCGATATTCTATTTCTCCCCATTGATGATAAACGTTTGCAAATACTATTTCTGCTGCGTCCTTTGGATTTGTTCCGTTTACTACCAACTTTGAGAATGCGATTGTCTCTCTTAGACTAGGACTATAAAAGATCTCCTCAAGTGAAGCAGCTTTTCTCAAGTTTGTAGCCAGTTTTATGGCGCTTCTTATGTATTCTTCGTGAGTTAGGTTGTTAATATTTACATGCTTTCTTATTATCTCCATTTCAGTTTCTTCGGGTGGGTAATCAAGCATTATTCTTACAGGAAAACGACTCAAGATCTGAGGAGGAAGTTCTTTAGTTCCTACATGTGATAACGGGTTGATTGTTCCTATTACAAACCAATTTTCCTTAGCATTTATTATCTGACCATGATGCTCCTTTAAGACGATTTGCCTTCGGTCATCCAATGCTTCATCCAGTCTTAATAGGACATCTGGTTCAGCAGCATTTAATTCATCCAAATACAATAAATCTCCTCGAGTCATTGAATGGACTAAAACTCCGTTCACAAAATTAATTTGACCGTTATCTATGGTATTTGTCCCAATCAAGTGGGATTCTCTAGTCCTTAAGCTAAAGTTTACAGAAGATAGTTCCTTGCCCATTTGGGAAGCAAATTTCCTGACCAAAGTGGTTTTGCCAGTGCCTTTTGGACCTATAATCAACACAAAAATTCCCAGTTGATATGCTTTCTGTAGTACATCAAATGCATGATTCCAGTCGATATACTCTACATTCGCATCATTGGCTGTAGACATCAATTTAAGTTTTATCCCTATTCTATCTAATTAAAATATATCGAAGGTAAAACAACTTGTATGACCAATTGAGCCGATATATTATCATAAATGAATGAATCAAAAACAAGATTATAAAAAGGGATAGATAATGGTAAATTCATTCACGAACATATACTGAACCTTTGATTAATCCTTTTTTGTCTCGTCTTAATCGGATTGAATGTGTCTGTACTCTTTACTCAGTACAAGATGGTGGAAATTCAAATTTTCAATAATTCTTTTCTTTCTTTCTTTCTCTCTTTTTTCATAAACGAAGTCTGCCGTCTGAATTTATTATAGAAAAGAACTCTTGCTTTGTGTTGTTATTTTCCTTAAATATTCCATCTACAGCAGATGTTGTGAATTCAGCCGAAGTAGACTGGGTACCCCTGGCAAACACACATGTATGAATTGCTTTAATTACAACGCCTACTCCCTTTGGTTCCAATCTGTTTTTGATTTCTTCTAGAATTTGATAAGTCAGTCTCTCTTGTAACTGGGGTTTGGAAGAAACTTTGTCAACAAGTCTTTGAAACTTTGACAAACCAAAAATCTTGTTATTGGGTATGTAGCCTATTGCCACCTCTCCAAAGAATGGCAGAAGATGATGCTCACAGAATGAAAAGAGCCTAAGATGGTTTCCAATTATCATGTCATCATGATCTGCCTTAAACGCCGTAAATTTATCATATGCTCTTTTCCGATACAATTCTTCACCAAAAGCACGCAATCTTCTACTGGTTTCTTTGTCGTAATTCTTATCTTCCCCTCCAATCAATCTGTAATAGCCATTGATTATGCTGTTGAATTCGTCTCTAGATGCGTCTAATAGCACATCGTCGTTTAATCCCTTGCTTTTTAATTTCAACTTTTCCTTAACAACCATTTTAATCTGTATATCTGAAAGTAATATTGAAGGAAATCAAATAAAAATCCTTTCGTTATTATCGTTTTCAATTCTGTTTATATAATTTCATAGCAGCAATCTGTATCCTCAAATGACTTTATGGTGTTATTAGAATTGATAATTATTTTACGAATCATGATTTTTTCATTTCTTATTTTTCTTCGAGTTGAACTAGATATCACTATCTGATCTGTTTCTGCAAATTCTTGTAACCTACTGGCAAGGTTGACATTGGTGCCAACAGCAGTAAACTGGTTATATAGCAAGCAAATACGTACAAAACCGGTATTTATACCGCATTTTAAATCAAAATCAGGTAGTTTAGAGAGAGGTCCGTGTAATATTTTGCTGTTTTCATGCTGTGATTGTTGTTTTAACGTTTCTGATGGCATCTTGTCCTTACAATTTAGTTTTGTTTTAGATGCAATTGATGCTGATAATTTTTCTAGTCTATTTGTCCACTCAATTCTTAATTCATTTTTTAAACATTTAAAGCGACTTCGTAATTCGATGGCTGCTTTTACCGCGTTCAAGGCCCCATCATCATTATCATCTCTATCATGAGAATTTGGCGTCGATGGTGAGAATTGATTGTGATCGATGTCCAATGATCCAAACCATGACATGACGCCATCACCAATGGCCTTATCCCACACACCATTATTCCTGTTAATTACATTTCTTGTAATTCTATAATATTTCTCCAAAAACTCAAGCAAGAAATCTTCTTGATCTAATTCATAAAATATTTTTGCCAACCTGGAAAAACCACTAATGTCCCAGAATACGACGGTGATAGGAAGTCTGTATGTCTCAGTCAGGTGTAACAGGTTGTTCTCTTCCTCTTGTGTTTGCTGGCCAACCTTTTCTTTAAGTAATAGCTTTTCAGAATTATAAATTCCCTCCCCACCCAATACATCGATATTGTGTGACATTGGCAATATTTACCAAGACTAGTATAAATGCTTTTCTAATAGCTTTATAATTTTAAACATTTTTTTTAATTCAAAAACGCTTTTTGAATATTTCAAGCAAGTCAAGAAGGAAGGGATAGAATAAATTAACTGCGACACTTTATAATTTTAGTGGTAATTACTTTAGATTGTTCTTGTACTAATGAATTGAGCAAATGTGCCAAAATAATTGACGAAGGAGGCATTGTGATATTTCCTACTGATACTGTTTATGGAATTGGATGTGATCCAACCAACGAGCTTGCTGTGTTAAAACTATTTAAGCTCAAAAACCGCCCTATGAATAAAACCCTTCCATTATTAACTTTTTCCCAATCAATGGTTACTAAAGTTGCTCAAATTTCCAAACCTGCGAAGATTTTGATGGACAAATTTTGGCCTGGTCAATTGACTCTGGTTCTAAATTCCCATACTGATAATATTGGCAGTGGGAATGTTAGGTTCTCCAAATACGTCGTTGATTCTGTCAACCAGTCTATCGCCTTACGTGTACCAGGAAGCCAATGTACAAGAGATATTATTGGTGCAACCAAGACCAAGTTTCTGGTAGGAACTAGTGCCAATATTTCCAAAGAACCATCACCTGAGAATCTTGGCGAATTAGACATGCGATTAGTTTCAAAGTGCGATGCTCTAGTTTATGATAAGACCAGACTGGGTACACCGCCAGGATATTTTGTATCGATTTGTGAAGGACGATTACCACAAGAAATACAGGCGACTACAGCAGGAAAGGGATTGGCAGAGGGAACATCACTAAACTATCCGAATCAAAGATTATTTTCTGTTGATGCCAGATTAACTCGATCAAATTCGCTATTAGGAGAGGTGTCTACATCTACAACATCAGCTGCACCAGCAACTCCATCATCTATTGTTGCTGCCAGAGAATCTCAGGCGATCAAAATAAGTAGGATGGAATCTACAATTGTAGACCTTACACACGACAATCAACCCAAGATAATCCGTGAAGGATCAGTACCAAAAGATAAAATTATTGAGGTACTCAAAGCTATTGGAAAGGTTAGACTTTAAAATTATGAATTTCAATTTTGTCGCTACAACGTTCAGGTACAGGGAGGAAGATCTGATAAATGAGCTAGAAGACTTGTTTTATGAATTTGGAGAGACTACTGTGGAGGTTCAGGAGACCAATGTTTCAGGATTGATAGTTGGACAATGTTCTAAAGACCCTTGCGAGTTTATCAAATTTTTGAGGACAAAATTAGAAACGTCGATGTGGGAGATTAGGTATTTGTTGCGATTTATTCCAATCCAGACAGTAGTAACGACAGATATTGAGAATATTAAGAATGCACTCTTAAAATTACTTGATGAATCGAATATTCCTCATGATCAAACTATAAAAATTCTGGTTGAAAAAAGACATACTCCTATAAAAAAGATGGATGTAATAGATGCGGTGGGACCTCATCTTAAATTGCCGGTGGATTTGTCTGATCCTCAATGGATCCTTTTAGTAGAGATAATCGGGAAATATTCGGGTATCTCTGTATTGTCTCCTAATTCGATGTTTAGTTCAATGATTGAAAAAAGAGTATCCGATTGATGTTTCTTTTATTTATCTAGATTAGGATTGCAAAAAATACTTTATCCCAATGAAATCGCTGCTCTTTCGACCAGAAATTTTAGGAATTCAATATCATTTGTAAATAACTCTGATCTGGGTGCTTTGATCTTTTCTTTAAAAAGAGTGTTAATAATATAATCTCTTTTTGAATTGTCTGAGGGAATCAATATCTCTTCTTTATCTCGTGAGTCGTATTGATAACTGGTAATCCCATTATTGTCATTTTTTTCTTTGCTGGCATATTTGACAGTACCATACCTTTCAAATTCCTTTTCAATTCCCATTAGTTTCTGACTATTATTATCATCTGTTAGAATTATTATCACAAAATCCTTGTTAGATTTGTCCCCGAAATTTAACCTTAAAGCTTCACTTATCTGGTCGGTACAACATATTCTCATCAAGAATTCCACTTCTAAATTCTTGATTTCAGAAACAATGTTTCTTCGCTTTCGCTCATTTATTATTTTCATTATTCCAATAATGTGTTCTATGCCAAACACAAGATGGGCATTTACAAAAATAAGATCTAGATTATTGTAATCTGAGTTTTTCTTTATCTCTTCATAAACTCTCTTGACATTGGAATCGAAAAAAGCGACTACGAATACTCTAGCTTTTAATCCTCCAACAGTTATAATGTTACTCATATGTATTGGTCCCCATCATGAAATTGATAATGATGAAAGGGTCCTTTCTAATTTTCTTCCGATTTCGCTGGTCATTTCTTATTCTTTGATTCTTGAATTCATCTTATTCGATTGGCTTTGTCTCGGATCAAAAAACACTGGAACAGGTGCAAAAAAATCCAAAAAGCGTGCTAAAAATCCGAGATATAAAATACGTGAATGAAGGTAGTTAGTAGTATTAAACCAAGAAATCTGCTTTATCTTTTGAACTATGTAAATGACAAATTATTATGTCGACAGTGGTGTCTTTAGTAATCAATCAATCATAATTTATCCCTTTGCCTTTTATACAAAAACTCAATACCTCCCCTACAATATCTTTCCTATTGAATGGACATGGCCTAGGAAGCACATATTGGAATGAAGTCATCAGGATTCTTAGAAACATCATTCCTGTATACGATAAGGTAAACAGTGCCATATCTTTGGGAAGAGATAATCAATTTAGAACTGAAGGCATTATTAAATCTGTTTTTCCTGGTAATAAAGTGCTTGATGCAGGTTCGGGTTACGGAAATATGTCAAAACTAGTTCTTGAGAATGTTTCAAAAGACGTAACGATCCACTTTTACGATCCAATTCCAGAAATGCTAAAAAACATTTCTAGTAACTTCAAAGGGTATGACTTTAATTACTGTTTGTGCAGCGGGGTTTTTGAAAAAATACCATTTAAATCTGAATCCTTTGACGCCGTTATTTGTGGTTATTCCATACGCGACTCAATTGACCTTGAACAAGCCTTTGAGGAAATTCACCGTGTCCTAAAAGATGATGGTCGGTTCTTAATAGTAGATTTGGGAAAGCCTGACAATTTTCTATTGCGAGCATTAGTGACTATTTATTTGAAATATTTCTTAGTGATATTGGCCTATTTAACAGCCGGTAGGAAAGGACTGCCATTTCGGACTTTGTATGGTACTTATTTACGATGGCCAAAAAATAATGTTTTAAAGCAGCTTTTATCAAAAAGATTTTCAAAGGTAGATTTTAAAAAAAAACTGTTAGGGGGTGCAATAATAGTAGTAGCTTACAAGTGATATAGACCAAAAGTAAATAAGTTCGTAAATTCCAGATCTAAAATACATTGGCAAGCTGCCTGCTTTATGTTGATTTATTATTATTATATAATCAATATTTTGGGTAATAATCCAGCCTAATTTTACATTTAGAGTGTAAGGAAAATTTTTAAACCGAATAGAGTATTGGAGTTTTGTTGACCGATCAAAATAAAATAAAATCTATATTTGAAGATTCTTTTAAGAATGAAGTTAAGGTTATAACAGAGGAAACCGCAAAAGGTATTCTTTCCGATTATAATATTTCAGTACCTGGGTTTGCCTTGGTAAAAGATGAAGAGTCTGCTGTGACTGAGGCAAAAAGACTCGGGTTTCCACTGGTCGCGAAAATTGTTTCTCCACAAATTTTGCACAAGACTGATGTGGGAGGAGTTAAAATTGACTTAAGAGATGAAGAATCTGTAAGATCCGCCTTTAATGACATGTATAATAGATTATCAAAGGAGTACGACGTAAAAGGTGTTCTTCTTGAAAAAATGGTTCCAAAAGGTGTTGAGATGATCGTTGGGTTACAAAATGATCCTCAATTTGGTCCTGTAATAATGGTGGGATTAGGGGGGATCTTTACTGAATTATTCAAGGATGTTTCATTTAGAGTTCTGCCTATTACAAAGGATGATGCTTTACAGATGATCGAGGAACTGCAAGGCAAAATGCTTCTAAAAGGATACCGAGGATCAGAGCCAATAGATCTAAATGTTCTATCTGATGCCCTGCTTAACATTGGAAAGCTAGGATATGATATTTCTCCGTATTATGAGAGTATCGATTTCAATCCATTAATCGTATATCCGAGTAGTTATTTTGTCGCTGATGCAAAGATCTTGCTATCTGAAAAGCCAAACTACGATGTAGTTTCTCAAAGCCAACCAAATTCAACTCATATGGATCGGTTCTTTAATGCAAAGTCGGTGGCTCTTATAGGGGCTTCTCCTGAGGTAGGAAAGGTAGGCAATTCCGTGTTAGAGACTCTGGTAAAACATGATTACAAAGGAAAGGTATATCCAGTAAATGCGAAGGGATATCCAGAAATAATGGGAATCCCTGCATACAAGAGCCTAGAGGATATAAATGAACCCGTTGATGTAGTTGTAGTTACTGTAGATTTGAAATTTGTTCCTGACTTGTTAAAAATCTGCGGACAAAAATCTATTCATAATGTCGTCATTATTTCTGGTGGTGGCAAAGAACTTGGTGGAGAGAGGGCTGCAATCGAACAACAAATAAAGGATCTGTCTTCCCAACTAAAAATTCGTATAATCGGACCTAACTGTATTGGCATGTTTAATGGTGAAAATAGATTGGATTGTGCATTTCAGGGCCATGAGCGTATGTTGAGACCTAAAAATGGAAACGTAGCATTCTTATCACAAAGCGGCACAATAGGTATCGCATTCATGGAACACTCTTACCCGTTTGGTATGAGTAAAATGATCTCTTACGGAAACCGTTCTGATGTTGATGAAGCTGATATGATTTGGTATTTGGCCGAGGACCCACAGACCAAAGTTATTGGATTGTATGTCGAGGGATTGGGTGACGGTCGAAAGTTTGTTAATACGGCTAAACGAGTCATTAATGAAAAAAAGAAACCTATTGTGGTCTTTAAGAATGGTAGAACGACTCGAGGAGCAAAGCAGGCAGCATCACATACTGGATCTCTTGGGGGAACTTATAGTGTTGTAAAGGGTGCCTTTTCTCAGAGTGGTATAATTTCAGTAGATAGTTACGATGAACTAACAGCTTCTTTGAAGGCTCTGTCTTGGCAACCCATACCTTCGGGCAATAGAGTCGCAATGGTAACAAACGGCGCCGGACCAATTATTGCTGCTATCGATCAATTTGAAAGATTGGGATTACAGGTAGCAACCCTCAGTGACCAAAGCATGAAATCATTTAAAGAACATTATCCTGCTACCTATGTTATAGGCAATCCTTGTGATGTTACTGGCTCCGCCAATGCAGATGATTATAGATTTGCAATTCAGACCTTCATGGATGATCCTAACGTAGATATTATCATGCCTTGGTTTGTTTTTCAAGACGATCCACTTGAAGAAAAGATTGTAGATATTTTAGCAGATTTTAACAAACAAGGCAAGAAACCTATTCTAGTTGGTGCACTTGGTGGTCCATTTACGCAAAAGATGGCCAATAGGTTGGAGGACAATAATGTTCCGGTTTATCAGTCTGTAAATACATGGAGTGTAGCTGCAAGTGCCCTTGCTAAATGGGCAGCACTTTCAAAGAAATAGACCGCAAAAAACCATCTAATTTTTACAAGGTTTGTCTCTTTTTTTTGGTTTATTTATAGGAAAACCTTATTAAATTTGTTTACATAAATATAATATATCATGGCAAGTGTTCAACAACCAAAGATTCTCGATGTTACCCCAAAGGCAGCTGAAAAAGTAACTGAATTTATGAAACAAGAGGGTAAAGATAATCTATATTTGAGAGTATATGTCACTGGTGGTGGCTGCTCTGGTCTATCATACGGAATGGGATTTGAAGAGAACCCTGATGAAGATGATGTAGTCTTGGAGCAAAACAATGTAAAGATACTAGTAGACAACTATAGCCAAAAATATCTCAAGGGCGCAGTAGTCGATTATATAGAAAGTCTGATGGGATCTGGCTTTAAGATTACCAATCCGAATGTTACAAAGAGTTGTTCTTGTGGACATTCATTCTCTACTGAGTAGTAAACTTATAGTAGCAAAAGTAGAGAACTATTATCTTTTACTACCACTAGTGCATATTGATATCTAGTCAATAGCAAGATTATTTTTTTTGCGCTTTTCTTTCTTTACATTGTAATAATATTAGCAAGTTATTTTTTTTGTGTATATAATACGGTAAATGATTGGTTAATTGATTGATTGATTGGATAGATAAACTAAAATAATATGCCAGTAAATGTCTGACTCTGTCTCTCTGTCCCTTCTTTCTCTTGCATAGATAGAAATTGAGAAAAAAAAATTTTATTAAGGTGTCTATGGCCAAATGCCTTTTAACTGTATAGCCTCGGCTACCCTATTTACAGCAAGAGCGATGCTCGCTGTACGCATATTTGTATTATATTTAAGATGGGCATCATAGACCTCCTTAAATGCTCTGGTCATTATCTCATCTAATCTATCGTTTACCTCTTCTTCCTTCCAATATTCTCTTCTCAGATTTTGGAGCCACTCAAAGTAGGATACTGTAACACCACCACTATTTGCTAATACATCTGGGATGACTAATACGCCGTTGTTATAGAGTATTTGGTCAGCTTCAGGAGTAGTAGGGCCGTTTGCAGCTTCGGCAATTATTTTGGTCTTGATTCTTGATGCATTTTCACTAGTAATTTGATTTTCTAAAGCAGCAGGAATTAAGATAGTACATTCTGTAGTTAGTAATTCATCGTTAGATATTTCGGATGAACCGGGAAATCCCTTGATGGTATTGTTTTCTTTCTTATATTTAATCAACTCATTTGCGGAAAAACCATTCTTATTGATAATTGCCGCTTGAGTATCAGAAACTGCTATTATCTTTGCACCTTGTTCTTCAACAAGTTGGGCAGCGAATTGACCCGCGTTACCAAATCCTTGCACTACAACTGTAGCATCCTTCATTGATATGTTTTGTCTCTTGGAGGCTTCTCTCACGGTAAAAGATAGTCCTCTTCCTGTTGCTTCGTTACGTCCTAACGACCCTCCAATAGGTATTGGTTTTCCAGTTATTACTCCTGGCTGATCGTAATTCCCCTTTAATGTAGAGTAAGTGTCCATTATCCATGCCATTTCCTGACCTCCAGTGTATACATCTGGTGCAGGAATGTCAGTATAAGGACCAATAATGTCAGAGATTGCGTAAGCATACCTTCTTGTTAATCTTTCAAGTTCACCATTTGACATTTTCTTTGGATCGCAGATGATTCCACCCTTGCCCCCACCTAGAGGTATTCCAACAATAGCACATTTCCATGTCATCCACATAGATAAGGCCATAACCTCTTCTATAGTGACTTGCGGATGATATCTGATTCCCCCTTTAAATGGGCCTCGAGCATCGTTATGTTGTGATCTAAATCCTGTGAACACTTCCACACTTCCGTCGTCCATTTTTACAGGAAGTGACACTGTAAGTACTCTTTTTGGTTTGGCAAGAATCTTGTGAATACCCTTATCTAAATTTATAATTTTTGCAGTCTCATCAAGTTGTTTTAATGCCATTTGATAGGGGTTATCTTTATTTTCATTTGTCATAATACACTATCAGGGAAAAATTTTGATATATTTAAATTTAATTAAAATATTATTCAAGGTCTAAGAAAATACTGATTTGATTGGATTTAATAAATTGATAATTAGATTATCTTGAACTTTTCATAGCCACTATAAATATTTTCCATAAAGAAAAGTTGATAATAGAATTCATGAATTTAATTGTGCACTTTGAATTTTCGTAAGGATTCAATCGTGTGTTATTTATTTTTTTAACTTTTAGGATTTAGTATGAGTTCAAAGAAAATTGAGAAAAAAACAGATGAAAATAGGGACAATAAATCCAAAGCCCTAAGTGAGATAAACAAGTTAGAAACTTCGATCAAATCCATGTCAACTAATCTGAACAAATTAAAATCCTTGTTTAAGAAAAAAGGTAAAGCCTAAAGGTAAAACAGCAAGTCTGAGGGTTTGTATCCGTTACATTCCCTTCTATTCGCTTCGCTACCATATTCACATTTCCGCATTTTGTCTACTATAGTCATTTCTGATAATAAACAGATGGATTATTCTGCCAATACTACTAATATTACTATAATATACTTCCACAAGCACTATTAGTCAATTATTACGCAAAGAAAGGTCGAGGTTTAGTAATATGATAAATATAGTCCGGAGTCTGTATTTATTTTAATTGGTAAACACACAGACGTTAAAATCCTTCAAGACTGATTTCACAGTCAAAGTAGTGAATTTCGAGGATATACCAAGCATATCAAAGAAAATATTGGACCACTATAAAAAGTGCTATTCAAATCATAACTTTACTTTTAGAATTCTTTTACCAAGGGTTACGGACTCCCAGGAGGTAAGTAATAAATCAAAGAAAATGGGATTGTATTTACAAAACGAACTTTTGTCTGGAATTAGGTCTTCAAAGTTAAAAGCCAACATAAAGGAATTTCGATATGTGCACGATAGCGATCATTATGGTTGGATACTCTTTGATCCCTCTTTTTCTCATCATTTTGAATGAGTTCATGATTCGGTGACAATTTTTCTAAATACTCTTTGAGAATTGCAAGTCTTTACTTTTTTCTTATCCTCATGAATTTTTGTTGTCTCTTTGGGGTTTCTCTTTTTTGTCTACATCAGCAGTAGTTGTAGATCCTTTATCTATTATTCTTCCTACTTTTTGGACTTCATCCTCATTCTCAATGTTTTCAATCTTTTCTGCTCCTTTTACATCTTCAATTCCTTTTAAACCGTCATTCTCGACAACTTGAGATGGCTCTTTTCTACTTTTCATGGTCTCAGTATTTGCTTTTAAACCCTTTACTATTAGACTGACCACTATTAATCCAAAAAGGTACCCTCCTATCAAATCTGTCACGCTGTGTTGAAACAAGTACAATTTTGTAAAACCAATTAGCATTGGAAATGCTATCAAAAATGAAATAGCGAATTTGTGTGAACGGAGATATGAAATCCCTCCTACTATGAAACTAAAGGCTACTGCTGAAGCAATGTGATTTGACGGGTAAGAAAATGCTTGAGCGAAGGGCATAAAACTATCTCGTTCTAGAGTAAATTTTTCCGGTAACGAGATTAACGGCACAAATTCTTGCTGGGGTTGTTCGACACCAAATAGTGGTTTGATATAGGTTACCAAAATTGTTATGGCAACAAGTGATATTAATAGAATCATTCCAAAGCGTCTTGTTCTCTTGATAATGGTGAGTACGAATCCTGCTATTATCAAATTAATTGTATCAGCGGTGGTAGTAACAATTATAAAAATTAGGTCAAAGCTAGGTTCTTGTATACTGCTAAAGAAATTTACTATAGATTCGTCTAAATTTTTTGTGATTCCAGATAAGGCTATTATACTAATTATTACAAACGAAATGAAAAAATATATTAAAACTGATAATCTTATATTCCAGAACGGGTTGGTATCATCTTTGTAGATTTTTTTTTGATTCATGGAAATACTTTTAGCTACAAAATAATACCTTATTGTATTTCCTCAAAAGATATATGTATATTCTAT
The DNA here is from genome assembly GCF_900696045.1 of Candidatus Nitrosocosmicus franklandus. Lineage (GTDB taxonomy): Archaea > Thermoproteota > Nitrososphaeria > Nitrososphaerales > Nitrososphaeraceae > Nitrosocosmicus > Nitrosocosmicus franklandus_A. The sequence goes on along the minus strand of NZ_LR216287.1, from coordinate 479,388 downwards.
TTCCGAGAAAAAGAATCAAAAAACCTTTGATTGATCTTTCATTTGTTCTGCTATAGATGGGTCTTTGTCTACATAATACTTTACCATTCCTAATTTGAGTACCTTCAAAGATAACAATGCACATTTTATTCTAGCTGGCCCTAAATTGGTCAGTCCGATATTTTCCAGTATGTCGTCCTTTGTTATTTCCTTTATTTTAGTAAGTGGTTTGTTTGAAACCATTTCTGTCAACATGGAAGCACTTGCTTGACTAATTGCACATCCTCTCCCGTCAAATTTAATGTCTTTAATGATATCATTTTCAACTTTCAGGTCTATGGAAATTTCGTCCCCACATAAAGGGTTGCTGTCATTTATCCTAATATCTGGTTTTTCAATCTTACCCTTGTTCCTTGGGTTTCTATAGTGGTCGAGAATCATTTCTCTGTATATATCTTCACTCATGTACTGAATATCCTCCTAGCATGATTTAAAGCATCTATTAATATATCAATTTCCTCTTTGGTATTATATATATATAGACTGGCCCTGGAGGATGCTACGATTTCTAGCTTTTCCATGAGCACTTGTGCGCAATGGTGACCTGACCTTATGGCAACGCCGTAGTCATTTAAGATTGTAGCGCAATCATGAGGATGTATTCCATCCATATTGAACGATACCAGGCCTCCTCTATCTTTAGCATTTTTGGGTCCATATATTGTTGTGGATTTTACGTCCTGGATCTTGTCTAGCAAATAACTTGTCATTTCAAGCTCATGTTCACGAATGTTTTCCATCCCAATCTTATTTAGGTAATCGATAGCTGCATTAAACCCTATTACATCGGCTATGTTGGGAGTTCCTCCCTCGAATCTATAGGGAAGGTCATTGAATATCGTATTCTCCTTATGAACCTCCTTAATCATATCGCCACCTAAAATAAATGGTTTCATCTCTTCTAAAATATCCTTCTTGACGTACAATACACCGACTCCTGTGGGGCCAAGCATCTTGTGTGCTGAAAAAGCAAGAAAGTCACATCCTGATTGTTGAACGTCGGTTTTCATGTGAGGCACCGATTGAGCTCCATCTAAAAGAACTGGGATTTCTTTTTCATGTGCCATTTTTATGATTTCTTTTACAGGAAAGATGGTGCCCAACACGTTTGACATTTCACTAAGAGATACGAGTTTGGTCTTTCCATCTTCTTTTTTTGAGATCATCATGTCAAGATCTTCTAGGCTGATGTAACCATCATTATCTACCTCCAAATACCTAACCTTTGCATTCTTGTTATGACAAAGTGTTTGCCATGGCACTATATTGCTGTGGTGCTCATATTCAGTCAGGATTATCTTGTTGCCCTTTTTAATATTTGAATTTCCCCATGTATAGGCAACTAAATTTATAGATTCTGTAGTATTTCTTGTAAATATGATTTCTTCAGGATATTTAGCATTGATGAATTTTCTAATTTTTTCTCTAGTGTTTTCATACTCCTCTGTTGCCTCTTCTGCGATCTGATACACTGCTCTATGAATATTTGCGTTATATTCTGAATAGTATCTGCTAATTGAATCAATTACCTCTTTAGGTTTTTGAGTAGTTGCGGCATTGTCCAAGTATACCAACCGCTTTCCGTCTTTCAATTTCCTGTTCAGTATCGGAAAGTCCTGTCTAATTTTGTAGACATCGAGAAGAGCTTGCATTAATATGTATACTTCTCCAATTTAAGATATAAACTTAATATCGTCTGGCGCAATCTACTTCCTTTAGAATATCTGTCAAAGGAACTCAGTTTCCTTCCCTTCCTCCCTTCCTTCCATTTCCTTTGCGAAGGCAACTAACGGAAATTATTGATAAAGCCAACACCTTACCATGGTTTTGTCAACCTGAAATTTTGGAGGATCAACTACACATTTGTCAAAGACCTTGGGACATCTATCTCTGAATCTACAACCCTTGCCAACTGTAGATAAATCCGGAGGGTTCCCCTTGATGAATCGTATATTCTTATCAGACGAATGTAACTTTGGTATCGATTGAATTAAAGCCTGAGTATAAGGATGCAGAGGCTTTTCAAAAACATAGGAGGCATTTGCTATTTCAACAGCTTGACCAGCGTACATTATTATTAATTTGTCAACTAAATTCGGAATAAGGGATAAATCATGAGTAATTACTATGATTCTCATCTTTTTTTCTTTCTTTAATTTTTTTAACAATTGGAGAATCTGTGATTGTGTAACTACATCCAATGCGGTGGTTGGCTCATCTGCAATCAAAAGTGTAGGCTCTGCCAGCAAAGCGTTAGCAATACCAATTCTCTGCTTCATTCCGCCGCTTAATTCATGAGGGTACTTTTTGAGTACCAAACTTGGATCTAGTCCTACAGAATTGAGTGCGTTTTCAACAACTTCACTATGTTTATCCTTTGGTAGATCCTTTCTGTGGGTGTATAGAATTTCCCGCATTTGATTTTCAATTGTAAAAACAGGGTCAAGACTGTTCATCGAACCTTGAAACACCATGGCGATTTCTTTCCATCTATATTTCGAATCAAAATCTCTCATTGGAATTCCCAAAAGATTTTGATTTTCAAACAGAATGCTTCCAGATTCAACTGAACCATTTTCCGGAAGGGATCTCATAATGCCGTATCCAATTGTACTTTTCCCAGACCCTGACTCACCAATAATACCAATTCCTTCGGCCTCATTAATTGTAAATGATAATCTATCTACAGCTACTATGGTCCTGGTTTTCGTCTTGTATGTAATTGAAAGATCTTGGATTAACATCCTATTATTTTCCGAATTACTGTTTGTTGTTGTTTTTGTTGTTTGATGCGTGTATATTCAATAACGAGGTCTTCCATATTAAATTAGTTAGTTTTTTGATTCATCCATATATTGAAATCCTATATATTCAAGCTGACTAGTTAAATGTGAATGATTGAATGATTGAATGAAAATATTTAGTGATACTCTTGATTCCTTCAAACATATCTACTGGGATAACAGCTTTGTATACCGTTTCTTTTCTTTATTGTGTGCTCTTTGAGAATATATTTAATAATTTAAATGGCATAAAATTTACAGTAAATGACTTCCGAATATATTATATCGTGTATCAAAAAAAATGATCAGGGAAAAATCGAGCAAGTCGGAATTGATGGGGAGTTATTTGATGTAAATACAATTGCAGAAAAAATCTTGTCCAGGGAAAATTCTTACTTTATAAATGCAATGGGAATTAGGTTGAGGGTTTTTGCAGTACGAGATCCGCAATCTAATGATCTATACCTTTCAAGTACTACCAATAAAAAGTTACCAAATAGTCTTAACTTTCTACCTCGGTGTAAATAGATAGGCCGACTCATGTACCAAGTCCCATCGACACTTTAAAGCGATAAAAAAAACACATCTACTACAACTAGTGCCAATCTATCTGTCTGGTTGTAGAAAGAATTGGTCGGTAAATTACGATTCAAAGATATTTAAGTGCATTTCCTCATAAATTTTGTAGTGGTACTCAAGACTCCAATTTGTACTTTTGATGCTAAAACTGGTATTTTATGCAATTTGTGTGAAACCAAACTTGAATCGGGCCAAATAACCCAAGCAGATGTGGATAGTTCAATTATTCTTTCAAGACTAGCTCAAAAAAATTCGCTAATAAATAAGATGACTCTAATTTCTGGTAAGGAAATTGGAAATGAACAAGTATTGTTGCTAAAAACCTCTGATGTGAGGGTAATTAGATCAAATGAAAGTCTCAAAGAAATGATAAATAAAGGCTTTGGAAAGAACGTATGGATATTAGAAGCTGATTCAAACGATCGGAGATTTTTAGAAAACCTCTTTCATCCAGTACATTTGGAGAGCGTAAATTTTGTTTGGCTACCTGACGGAAGCAAGATGACAAGAATAGTGGTAGAAAAATCTGCATTTGATAAAATGGACAAGAATAAGCTTGAAACAATCAAAAAAATATCGATGGCTATTAGGAAGATCGATCTTATAGTTGAATCTGAAGACTGATTTTATCTTCTTCTTCTTCTTCTTCTTCTTCTTCTTTTATTGATTGGCCATAGGTAATTTAATTAAAAGGATATAGGTTCTTTTCTTCTGGTATGGCTACTACAACTCCCGCTAAACTGGGAAGGATTTCAAGGACACATTATGCTTCGCAACTGACTAGAGAGGATATTGGTTTTGAGGTAGTTGTTGCAGGTTGGATTGAAGATTTTAGGGATATTGGCAAACTTGGATTTATTATGCTAAGGGATGTAACAGGCCTCGTCCAGACTGTATTAAAGGGTGAAATTTTACTAAAGGCACGTAATATACCAAGACAGAGTAACGTTATGATTGCTGGAAAAGTACAGGAGACCAAGGCAAAAAATTTTGCAGTCGAGTTGAGTGTTAATGAAATAACTATACTTTCTGAGGCATCCTTGACCTTGCCCATCGATCCAACTGGTAGAGTTGAATCTAACCTGGATACCCGACTTGATAGTAGAGCCCTTGACCTCCGAAATCCGAAGGTGTTGGACATTTTTGTCCTTCGCTCAGGAATACTTCGCATTATTCGTGATTTTTTCTCTGAGAATAATTTTATCGAGGTGAATACACCAAAGATAATAGGTAGTGCAAGCGAAGGGGGATCTAATCTCTTTTCTTTTGATTATTTTAGGCGAAAGGGCTACCTTGCTCAGAGTCCACAACTATACAAAGAACAGTTGGTGCTTTCACTTGATAGAGTATTTGAAATCGCACCTTACTTTAGAGCTGAAAATTCTCATACCCTACGACATTTAAATGAGTTTTATAGTGTTGATATGGAAGCAGCGTACCTTGATTATACTGCCGTAATGGATTTGGTAGAAGACTTGGTAAAAAGGTTAATTGTTTTTACCAAGGAATCAAAACGAGTAAATGTTAAAAATCCAATACTTGAACCAAAAACATTTGAGGATTTAACACAAAAGCAATTTCCAAGAATAAGATACGAAGATTGTATCAACGAATTACAAAATTTAGGTGAGGAGGTTGAATTTGGTCAAGACCTTTCTGACGCATCATTAAAGAAACTTGGTGAAAAGTTTAGTAATTTCTTTTTTATAGTTGATTGGCCTTTAGATTTGAAACCATTTTATATTCATGAAAAGGAGGACGACCCTAAGATGTCTAAATCTTTTGATCTGCAATTTGGGTATTTAGAGTTGGTTTCGGGAGGAACCAGACAGCATGATGTAACCAAACTAAAGAGTAGGTTGGAGTTACAAGGACTTTCTCACGAAAGTTTCAAAGATCATCTGCGTGTCTTTGAATGGGGGATGCCTCCACACTCTGGATGTGGGTTAGGATTAGACCGATTAATGATGGTGTTGTCGGGAGTCAATAACATTCGAGAAACCGTCTTGTATCCAAGGGACACAACACGTATTAGTCCCTAATTTTTATTTCAATTTCTTCGATTTGAGATTCGTTGTCGTTTACCTGATCACTGGAAATAAAGCACCGCATTTCATCAGTAGTAGTTGACTTTATTATCCAAGGAACCGGATTTACTTTCATATAGGATTTATCTGTGCTAGATGGATATGGTTCTGAAGGATGGGAATGAAATATTCCTACGACTGATAAATTTTTTTTATCTGCAAGTTTGTAGATTTCAAAAAGCATATCGTCATCTATGGTAAATCGTACAATAGACGAGTCCCTGTTTTGAGCTGGGACTATCTCTTTGATTACAAATGCATTGCTTTCACGTTTTCCCAGTAGTATTGCACATGCTTCGAGCGGCTGGTTATCTCTTACAAATTCATCTAGGATTGAAATTTGACCTCTACTAACCAAGATTGATATGCCGTTACCCATATCTTCACTTTTTGTTAGTCATTTTATAAGTAATTTCATAAAGTCAAATAAAGAAAGTATTAATTATGCCACTACCACCTTTATCATGTTTATGACAGACTGGGATTTGCTTATGCCTGGAGCTGGACTAACGACTGTAGGAGCAGTTGGTGTAGCTGTTTCTTTGTCCGGGATTGCAAAAACTTTTATGGATGGTATGCATGCTGTTTCCATTCTCTGTATGTTTTTCGGTTTAATCCTTTTGACAGCGGGATTATTTAAGGATGGATTCCCGACATCAAAAAAAGCAAAAACCACGGCAGGAATTATTCTAATCCTCTTTATAAGTGCCGGTATTATGGGTGCCGTACAGGTTAGCGCTAAAGTCCCATCGATCTTCCAATTTATGGCTATTATTCTTACCATTAGTATTCCATCCCTTATCATTGTTGTAGCTTTACATAAAAAAATGAAACATTTTGTAAAAATCTCTACTGTTTGTGTGATTGTAATGGTAGTTGGTTCGGGAATTCTAATTTCTTCAATCTGGATAGCTGTTCCAGCTACTGCAGAACAAGCAGAAGGAGGGGAAGGAGAAGGAACCGGAGAAGGAGGCGGAGAAACGACTATTCCAAAAGTGGTTAATACTACTATTGTTCCTGCGACAATCCCTGCAGGAGCATCTGGACAGGGAAATCCTAGCTATGAACCTGCAGTTATAGAAGCAAAGAAAGGCGAGGCAATAGAATGGACCAATTTGGATAATGTTCCACATACTGTCACAAGTTTTGCAGATGATGGAATGTCATTTGACTCTGCGTTGATAATGACAAACGAAAAATATGTTCTAGATACCTCAACATTATCAGAATCAGAGTACGAGTACTTTTGTACCTTACATCCATTTATGAAAGCATCCTTTGCGCTTGGATAATGGACGCGAAATAACTAGCTAACAAACTAACCTATTTTTTAAATAGATTTGAAAAAAAACTATAAATTTTGTAATTCTAAGATTTTGAAAAAATCTTTTTGAAGGACGAAAACATGTTCCCGCTATCCTTGGGTGATTTTTCCTCATAGCACGCTGGACATATTGCTCTTAAATTCTCTGGTCTATTATCCTTTTTGGATCCACTTATATGAATAAAGTGGGGAGAGTTTGTACCTGACAATTTTTTTGAGCAAATCTGACATCTATGTTTTGCTCTTTCTAACACAATCTGTTTTATAGCTAGCGTCAATTCCTTGTACTTGTCTTTTTTCCTACTATTACTTCCTGCTGCATTCCCAAAGAAAGACAACAATATTATTATTTTGTTGTCTTAAATAAACCCTTTCTTAAGCGTAAAATTTTATTACTCAATGTGATGTTTTGGTTCTTGTAAGCTGTGGTGATAAAAGAAGATCAAACAGTCGGCGAGGAGGATACAGTGGTTTGCGTTTTCTGTGGAAATAGACTAGACCAGAAAATGGCTTGGGCACATGTTGATGGGGATGCTAATATGGGAGTCAAGAAAATAGAATACTTTTGTAGTCTGGAACACAAATCTGAATATTTTGGATCGTGATGGAGTCTTTTGTATACTGATGTACCGCAATTAACTAACCACTGCGACTATAATATTCACATCATTCACAAACAAACCTATATTTGAAAATAAAGGTGGCTCCGAGGGATAACATTTTTTAATCACAGATTTCATCAAAAATTTTTCTTCATAGCCAAGTAATTCTTGTTTGGATTATTATTAAAGTTTTGATCCAATAATCTAATAGGTTGGATCAAAATTTTTCTACTAGTTCGATATGGCACTCATGACCTCTGTGTTCCTTGTCTATCATTTTGGCTTCCTCGTCAGTTATGGGAAATCTTTCTTCATCCAGATGTTTAGAATCCTTCTCCAATAAAACGACCTTACACTTGTCGCAAATTAGCTGTTGGACCTTCATGGTAATGTATATAGTCTATTCTAAATTTTTTAAACCTTTGCAATAGTGTAAAATAGTTTCAATACTCTTGACTTTTTTTCTTCGGCGCAATGGATCTAGCATATATAAAATTCGATTCTATAAGTGAGGATTTAAGTAAAACGAGATATCATTCTAACGACCAAATGGACGTACTTCTGGATGTTTTATTTCTTGTTTTAGGTTTGTGATGTGTTTTTTCTAATACTTGATGTTTTAAACTTGCTAAAAATAGAACAAATTTAATGCTGGTAGGTACTAGTATGGATTCAACAGCTCGAAGGGGCCCTCGTACTGTATTAGACATAATGATCTCTCTTCGCAGACGAAAATATTTGAAACAGATTCATTTATGCACTTTGCACTGTCTCTGCATTGATTATTTTGATTATTGAGTTGTTCGAGAGACTGATTTTCACACTTTGCACTGTTTCTGCATTGATTATTTTGATTGTTGTCTTGTACTATATCCTTACTCTCATCAACCTGATTTTCCGTTTGGGCCTGTTTAGAAACATCTAGAAACTCTCCAGAATCAATTTTATCAGCAAATATATAATTGGTATCTATAACAAGAAATAGCGTAATCATAGTAATTAGAGTAAGAATCATAATATTCTTCATAATCAAAGTTAGTTTGCTTTTTTGATTTATTTATAATTCTTAAATCATTTTTGTACGTTTCCAACAAATTCTTGTTCTGAAACCTTTTTCTACATAAATAAAATTTTGAAAATTATTATTTAGCTAGGAAATATATTGCTAGTCAATGATTTTTATTGGCAGTTGGGTCTTTAAACAATATTGTCAGCTAACTTGTTAATGAATGGGGGAGTAAACTAGGATGCCTTCGGCTAAAAAAATTTGCATCGTTTGTGAAAAAAATATTGATATAGCTAGAGGAAATGAAATTAAAAGATGCTTTTATTGCAACAATACAATTTGTAACAAGCATTACAGCAACTGTCGAATTTGCTCTAAATTGATTTGCGATAATGAAGTCAGAAACTGTGATTATTGTGCTTCTCAACAGTGTAAAACTTGCACATTAAAATATAAGAATACTAAATCAAACGGTATTTCGCTATGCTGTTTGGAATGCTCAGAAGAAGAAAAAGAACATAAAAAGTCATTATTCTCTTAGACCAAATGCTACAATAGATCCCCCAATTTCCTCTCCGTCTTCCTCTTCCTCTTCGTCATTATCTACTTGATTGACCTTTTCCGTCGGTATAAACAACATACCATTTCCGATAGAACCGCCTACCGGAGAAATAGCAGCATTCACGTTGTAGTGCCACAAATCTTCCCCAGTTTCCTTGTCCATAGCTAAAACGATTCCATTTCTTTCATTGTTTCCAAACTCTATATATCCAGTATATAATACTCCATTAGAGATTAGCGGAGAAACACGTGGTGGATATTCCGTATCGATCTTCCATTTTATATTTCCGTTTTTTAGTTCAATTGCATATATGGTACCGTTTACTAAACCTTGCTCGATTGAATCGTCAGGTGCTTCTTTATGTCCACTAATCCCATCCGTGAAAAAGTTTAGTCCTCTGTTGGTTGCCGTTAAATAAATAGTATCGTTATCTATTGCATGATAATTATACACTCCGTATGACCAGATCATACCTGTTCCCTCTGGCATGGGGATCTTATCTGTCCCGATTTGATTGCCAAGTGTAGTCCACCAAATTTCATCTCCTGATAAAGCATCCATTGCAATCAAATTTCCTGCCTTATCATGTCCTATGACTATTTTTTTCACTGTTCCATTGTCAAATTTCACATTGCTAATGCTGCTTCCCCAAGAAGTATCCCAATCATGAGTATCCGGAACATCTACATCTAATACCGTACCGTGGGCAATAAATGGTGTTGCCCATTTAATTTTTCCCGATGGGATGTCTACTGCGGCCATATGATTTGAGTATAGGTTTGGGGTCATCCGAGTGGAAGCATTGAAATTAGGAGACGCACTACCTAGAGGAATGAAGGCCGTACCTGTATCAGGATCAATTGAGCCTCCAGACCATGCTGTAGCACCTCCGTTGGGAGGATTCTTGCCTACTTCTACCCACTCACCGGTAGTGGTTTCGATATTCCAAATAATATCTCCGTTTGTACTGTTTAATGCAGTAATGTTTCCTCTTACATAACCTTCGCCTGGTGGAAGTCCGCTTCCGCCTGAGCCTGCCAAAACATAGTCTTGCCATAAAAGTGGAGGGGAATTAATTACGTAACCTAAACTCGTATCACCCAATCTTTCGGATTCCCATATCACCTCTCCATTTGTAGCATTGATGGAGATGATCTTTGCGTCGGTTCCAACAGTAGCATAAATTGCTCCATTGGAATAGTACAATCCCATAGTTGGGCCTCCTTCGGTTTCTAACTTCCAATTAATATTTCCATTTGAGGTATCAAAAGAAACAATATTTCCAACATAGTCCTGAAAATAACCTGTATTCCCAACTATAATTGGAGGCTCCTGTATCTCAAAGGGGTTGTTTAATCTCCATTTTACCTCCAAGTTCTCAATATTGGATTTACCTATCTCGGTCTGATTGCTATTACGTGTTCCATATATGTCATGGTTGACAAAAATCCAGTTGTCTATATTTTCCGGCTCCATGCCGGTTTCAGATTTTGAGGGGTAAGTAATGGTAGCGATATTACTAGGAGTATGAACATTAGAGTTATTCATTGGGCTTTGCTTAGATTGATCTAAAGTAGCAAAAACTTGATCCAAAACAAAAAGACCTTGAACCATGACTAAAACAAAAGAACATAAAATAAGAGTTTTTATGAGAAAAAAATTATCACTTTTCATAACTTTCTTCTAAAATAGTACCAAACTAGGATAAAATCCTTTATTGGTGTAGTTTGTTTCAAACCAAAGCTCTTATAATGCATTGCCCATGTAATTCACAATGATTGGAAATCCAAATCTAGTTAGTGAATGTTAACCTATGTATCGGCTCTGTTCACTTAATATGTTTTATTTCATTGTTATGATAGTCTACAAAGAGCCGCAGCCAATTCCGTACATGCTTTAACTTGCAGTTCTTTATTCTACAAGGAAAGTAATCATCGAAACTTTCGGTTCTATCCTTGATATATTGCATCGTTCTTTCGATTACACTTTTCTCGTAAGAGGAATGAATATGGTGATCGAGTTTGAGAAACTGACAAGCCATGGGATACCAAGTCCCACCATCTGTAGAAACTGGGTGCTTTCCATGAACTTTGATCAAATTAGAAAGATATCTTTCTGCAACAAACATGTTTCTCTCTTTGGATATAGAAAGTGCGAGGATCTGTCTGTTTGCAGGCTCTATCGCCACCCAAAGCCAGATGTATTCTGACCCTACCTTCAACATTGTCTCGTCTACAATATATTCTAGAATTCTTCTTCTTGATGCTTTCAATTTTTGAGGCCTGTATTTTTGAATCCAATTCCAGATGGAGACATGGTTTCTTTTATACATCTGAGACAATCTTTCCGAGGCTTTTCTTAAAGATAAACCTGAAAAGTACAAATGCAACCCATAATATACATACCTTGAAGGTGTTCTGTTTCTGCTAATCATAAAAGAAATAGGACATCTTCAAGCTATAGGTTTATCGTTAAATGAACAGAGCCTATGTATCCAATTCGCTCACAATGTGAGGCAAGTTTGAAGGCTTTGTGAGAGAAGGAAAAGTCACCAGAATTATTGGAAAATTCCATATTTACCATATTTCTGTAAACTCAAATGAGAATATCGTACTATCACTACTGGTCTTATCAAAAAACTATCATTCTTGATTTTCAATATACTATGAATTACAAAATCGTTTAAACGGTTTCAAAAAAGGGGATAATTGATATGGACCGGGTGGGATTTGAACCCACGACCACCTACGTATCCTCTGCCTGTAGTAGCATGCAAGGCAGGTATTCTACCAGTCTAAACTACCGGCCCATTTGGTTTGTTTTATTCAAACATGTTTCACGTACTATTTTATTGTTTTTGAGTAATTGAATTATCTGACAAATATGTTATATACCTAAAGTGAATAATTTGAATTATGTCCAAACAATATTCAGATCCAAGTGTATTGTGTGAAACAGACTGGGTAAGTAATAATCTAAACAATAACCAGATCAAGATTTTGGAAGTAGACTATGATGTTGAAAATGCATACAAAGAGGGCCATATTCCGAATGCTCGAATGGTCTGGTGGAAGAGAGATATCAATGATCCTGACACCAGGGATATAATAAACAAGAAACAATTCGAAGATCTCATGTCCCGACTGGGAATCCAAAAAGAAGACGAACTCATTCTGTATGGTGATTTCAATAATTGGTTTGCCGCATTTGCTTTTTGGGTATTCAAGTATTTCGGTCATGAAAAGATCAAGATCATGAATGGAGGGAGAAAAAAGTGGGAAAGCGAGGGTAGACCGTACACCAAGGAAGAGCCGGTGATAACTCCCACCAACTACGTCGCTTCTGCACCAAATGAGGGAATCAGAGCATATCTAGATGATGTGAAGCGATCTCTTAGGAAGGAAGAGGTAGCGTTAGTTGACGTGCGTTCCGCAAAGGAATTTAAAGGAGAAATTACTGCACCGCCGGAGTACCCGATGGAGCACGCTCAAAGAGGAGGTCACATACCCGGGGCTAAGAATATTCCATGGCTACAGGCACTAAATGAAGATGGAACCTTCAAATCTGCTGAAGAGCTTGCGAAACTTTACGCCGATAATGGTGTATCTCCAAATAAGCACGTGATTTGTTACTGCAGAATAGGGGAGCGATCTTCTCATACTTGGTTCGTACTAAAATATCTACTTGGTTATCCGTCAGTAAAGAACTACGATGGCTCATGGACTGAATGGGGGAATATGATAGGAAATCCTATTGAAAAATAGACAGGAGCTTAAAATTGAGTGATTCTCGCCCATCAAATTCCCTTCTTGAGACAACTCCTATTAAGAAAGGCAGATTTTATTTTATCTTTGAGCAACCAAATTCCTACATACTTTATGACAAAACCAAACGGGGCTTGGAAGTCAAGGACAAATTTACGGATGAAAAAACCGGCATCGAGTCTTCACGCGGAATGATCTACGATATGGAAGGAACAGGCCATAAAGTAGCTATTAATTGGTTATATCCAAAATCAAGGTATGATATTAATACCGTAATAGAAGATGCAGAAAAAATGGAAAGAAAATACAGAGAAATCAGAGAGATGACTTGTCCAGATGATTTATAAAGTCGCTAAAATCAAACATAGGTTTTAATATCCTGCAATAAAGAATATTTTTATTCCATGTCTTTCTTGCTGTCAGATAAAGTCTGGGTCATGCTTTCTGAGGTTGCAAAGCGAGGTATTTATCCAACTCATGGGGCTAAGCTGGGGATATTCAGGTTACCTGTAGAACTTGTAAATCAATCAGAAATTACTGGCATAGTCAATGAGCTTAAAAAACTTGGATATTCATTGGATACATTTGCAGACCGAATATTTGTAACAAAAAAGTGGGTAGAAAAAGGTTATGATTTTTATAGTGGAAAAGAAGAATCGGCTGAACTCGACATAACTGTTGAAATTGTTACAGGCGAAGTTTTGGATCTAATTTATCAAATTAAACCAATAGAGCATTTTGGTGATTATTACTGGATTAAGAATTACAGACATACAGCTGATCGTCATGCAAAGATAATAATTGATAATATAATAAGGAACACCAAAATAGGTCAAAAACTTATTGGTTATTATCAAAAAATTCACAAGCTGAGTCAAGAAGATGCTATTAAGAAAATAGAACAAATTACTCCTTTGGCAGATTTATCTAAAGATCTCAAATCGGATCAAAAAGTGCTGTCTGGTCCTACTGCTTCGGCTGAGGTTGCCACTGCAAAACCCGGTGTAGAAGGTTCCTCAGATAGTATCGCCCAATCGCCATCAACCGCTGTTTCAACTCCCCCAGCTGCAACTGCTGTTCCATTGTCTGAGGATACTACCTTGCAGTTGACAGGAACAGGAACAGATCACGTTGCAGCAGAAGGTCCAATTGATACTGGTTTTAAATCAAAAAGACAGCCTGCAGGCAAGTTTAAGGGAATTCAAGTATGGGGACCATACGATCCACCAGGACAACTTGGAATTTGGGGTACAGATGTTTGTGTAGATTTCGATATCTGTATTTCTGATGGAGCATGTATTGATGCGTGTCCAGTAAACGTTTACGAATGGCTAGAAACACCAGGACATCCAGCTTCGGAAAGAAAACCATTCATGATAAGAGAAAAGGATTGTATTTTTTGCTTGGCCTGCGAAAACGTTTGTCCTCCTCAGGCAATAAAAATATTCAAAAAATAATTTGTCCTGAGAGAGCGTTAACTTATTTTACCTCTACAAAGAAGTTATTTTTGATAGTATAGTTTGACTTTGTATAAGGATAAATTATCCGTTACTGAACCGATTAGATTGGGGATTATTGGAGGCGGTCAGCTTGGTAAGATGCTGGCGGCCGAAGCTAAACGGATGTCCATGCAAGTGGTAATATTAGATCCCACAACAAGATGTCCTGCTTCCAGCTTTGCTGATAAAGTCATAGTGGGCAATTTTTCTGACGAGCAAAAAATATATGAACTAGCACATGAAGTGGATTTGGTTACTTACGAAATTGAATTGGCTAATTCCAGGGCACTAACCAATCTGGAGAATTCAGGAGTACAAGTTCATCCATCACCAAAGACACTTTCGATAGTCCAGAATAAACTTCGTCAAAAGAAATTTCTGAGAGAAAACAACATTAGCGTTCCAGATTTTAAGGAGGTACTCGATGAAGACCAGGTAGATAAAGTGTGTGCAGAATTCGGTTATCCGGTTTTACTGAAAGCATGTGAAGACTCGTACGACGGGAGAGGTAATTATCTCATTCGTTCTAGGGATGATATTAAAGGTGCACTAGAGTACTTTTCGGGTCGTGAGTGTATGCTGGAAAAATATGTTAACTTTAAAAAGGAGCTTTCGATTATGATTGCCAGAAATCCATCTGGTTGTATCTCCTATTTTCCTGTGGTTGAGAATATTCATGAGGACCATATCCTAAAGACTACTATAGCGCCGGCACAAATTACTGCTATGGCGGAGAAAAGAGCGATTGATTTGGCCGTTAAAACAATGGAGTCTCTTAAGGGATCCGGTATTTTTGGTATCGAGATGTTCTTAGATGAGGATGATGAGGTATTAATTAATGAAATAGCTCCTAGACCTCATAACTCCGGACATTATACTATAGAAGCATGTTCGGTATCTCAATTTGAGCAACATCTAAGGGCTATTCTAGATTATCCCATGCCACAACCAACATTGGAATCAAAAGCCGTAATGATAAACATTTTGGGTCCTGAGGAGGTTTCAGGTCCGTACACATTGAATGGAATTAGAGATACTTTAGCTTTACCTGGCGTGAGAATACATCTTTACGGGAAGGAAGAGACGCGTCCAAAGAGAAAACTTGGACATGTAACTATTCTAATATCAAATACTAATCCACTAGTTGTAAGAGACATGGTAGAAAGAAAGCTCTCAGTACAGGGAAAACAAAAAATGGCATAAAAATTCAAATCTATGAGATGAGAAGGTACCTATCAGCATTTGGAAATCTTAAAACACAATAAAATCACTAACGAATCTGTCAAAAATTCTGCAATACGCCGTAAGGTTCATAAAAATAAATCAAAACAGCCTCCTAGGGTGGGAATAATTATGGGTAGTGATTCCGATTTGGAGATTATGAGTGAAGCCGCAAAGATATTATCCGACTTTAAAATCCCACATGAGGTAAGGATCGTCTCGGCTCATAGAACACCTCAAGAATTGTACCAATATGCCGAGTCGGCCGAATCACGAGGTATTAGAGTTATCATCAGTGGAGCCGGTGGGGCCGCCCATCTTCCAGGCATGGTCGCTTCTCTTACACCACTTCCTGTTATTGGTGTTCCAGTATGTAGTCCAACAAACCCAGTTGGAGGAATTGACTCTTTATATTCTATCGTTCAGATGCCCCCAGGAGTACCCGTAGCCACAGTTTCAATCAATGGTGCAAGAAATGCAGGAATTCTAGCCTGCTCAATACTATCTGCTACCGACCCAGTTCTACTTGACAAGGTAAGCGAATTCAAACAAAAGATGCGGAATGAAATAAGACTAAAGAATGAAAAATTAGACGAAATGGGACATGAGGAATATCTTGAACAGTACAGGAAATCACACAAAGGAAAATAAACGTATTAGAAATACCTTGTTGTAAAAAGATATACAGTGACTAAGAATATAGCGATAATTGGGTGTGGTGCTATAGGTTATGAGATTGCAAAAAGCATAGATGATCGAAATATTCCAAATTGCAGGGTTTGTGTGTTATTTGATACTGAAAGGGAACAATTGGATTATCTAGAAAGTGATTTAACCAATAAACCAGATGCTATGTTTGACCGTTTTGATGACTTTATTACTTCTGATATTTTTAGCAAAATTGACTTTGTTGTAGAGGCTGCCTCGATCGAAGCCGCTCGGCGATATTCAATTAAATTACTACAAGAAGGAAAAGATATGATGATAATGAGTACTGGTTCTTTTTCTGATCCTACATTTAGCAAGGAGATTCTCAACCTTATACATAACGGAGGTAGAAGGGTATATTTACCATCAGGTGCAATCGGAGGTGCAGATATCCTAAGAGCAGTAAAGGGTTACATTGATGAAGTTATTTTGACAACTACAAAAAGTGTTAATTCAATTAAGGGTGCCCCATATTTTTTAAAACGAGGCCAAAATGCCGATAGCATATTTGACAAGACAACCATTTTTGAAGGCTCTGCAGAAGAAGCGATTAAAGAATTTCCATCCAACATAAATGTCTCGGCGTTAGTCAGCCTTGCTGGAATAGGCTTTCAAGACACTAGAGTTAGGGTAGTTGTTGATCCTCTCATAGAAACAAATCGGCACGAGATTGCAGTAAAATGGAAATATGGAGAATTTTATATTAAAATCAACAATCGCCCAAGTCCTTCAAATCCCAAAACAAGTTACCTTGCAGTATTATCCGCAATTGAATGTTTGAGGTCAGCTCTAGTTAACGATATACAGATTGGTTCATAATAAAAATAAGAATTCATCTTGTAACTATGAGAGTGGTATAACCTCTGCTTTCTTTAACTATGTTACCTTCTAACTCTTCCACCTTTACGGTTATAGATATTGCATCTTCTGTATCAAACTGAACGGGCTTTAGAACAATGAATTCATCTAATAAATCAGATGATTCAAAACTCTTGTTACTATATTTAACTTCGACTTGACTGCTAGATCCTAATAAAAATACAGAATCTTTGTCATAATTACAAATCCTTACCTGCCTGTTATTTCTAGGAAAAGATTTCAAATTTAGTTTGATAGGTTTTTTTTCATGAATAATATATCTATTCTGATTTGCAGAAGTAATGTCAATCTTAAAGGGATATCCTGCTGTTGTTTCAGCCATCTTATTGATCCCGTCATTCATTATTATATCGATCTTCTTAATTGTATTTCCAAACCTTGTAATCCAATCATTTGTATTTTTAACTATATGGTCTATGGTGTCCTTTCTGGTTTTTGTTTCACTTTCAGAGAGCTGATACCGGTCTACCCAGTCCTTATAATCCATACTGATGTCTGTTATAAACTCACTACACGTATTTTGATAATCCTCAATGCTAGTTGCTCTTTCGGAATCGGTGTCGGATGCAAACATCGCTGGTTACAATAAGTTGCTGTACTTATTTATTAAACTTTAATTTCATGGTATGCTATGGATGAATTCTCGAGATTGCTTGAGGACCTAAAAAATAACATAGCGATAAACAAAGAGTTTTTCAAAACAACCGTCATTAAGAATCCCTCTCTAGTTTACTACAAGCTAAACGAGTTGTCAAAGTTTGTTGGATCCAGGTATGATGTAGATCTAGAAATTCATTTTCCAACTCAAAAAAAAATTTATGATATTGATAATTATGGTACAGAAAACCTCAGCATCATAATAGATAAATTTAGGAAAGCGTTTCCAATATCAAGATCAAGTATCAAGGAGGAGGCCAATAAAACATTTGGATCAAATATTGTAGTGGTTGATGCGTATATGTATGAGGGTAAGGAAGGTGTAAGAATAAAATTTCCTAATACTGGTAATGGTGGAGGCGGAGGTAATGAAGCCCCATCATCAAGAATTGAGATTTTGCCAGGATCGTTTCACTTATGGACCAGTCTAGATGATAAGATAGTGCAATTTTGCAACTGGCTGATGCTGAATGTTTATCATAACAGATCTAAGAAGTAAGAATCACTCTAACAAAAAATAATGTAGTTTATTGTACCACCAGATTAAAGGTAGCCCCCTCCACAAAGAAACTGAGATCTTCTCCGGAGGCGGTCTCAAGAGTAATCTGGAGCAACTTTAATCCTGGAGTTTCAAAGGTGTATGAGAATTGCCCTGTTCCGTCATTTGCTCTTTGATTTGTGGCTTCATCAATTACTGTTCTATTTTCATCCATTACTTTATAACCATAAGTTACTCTTTGAACGAGATTGTCATGCTCGTCAGTAAATACAACACCGAAGTTAGTTGTATTACCAGCCATGATATCTACTGGTTGCCATAACAGCTGTATGTTATAAGTTCCCCTGGGGGTTTGAAGGTTCAATGGGGGCACTGGAATTTCGATTTGTGTTTCTGGTAGAGGAGGTTGACCAGTTCCGGTGTCTGTCAGTTCATAAGCATATTGAATAGGGGCAACACCTGTAGTTACATCTGCATAAGTCTCTGCTTTAACGGGGTAAGGCAGATTGCTATTGACATATATGTTACTAGTGGCACCCTTCTTATAACTAATTATAGTTGTATCAAATGTTCCGGCAGGAGTAGTTACTTTAGCGGTTCCAGAGGGTCTAATTTCTGAGCCTCCAATTGCTGCAATTTTTCCCCATGATGGGGAAGTTAGTGATTGGCCAGGCTTGGGAACAAAAGCTGTTAGCCAACCCAAAGTGGTGGCATATGCTCCTCGATACTCATTCATTTCACGAGGTATTGGTGATGTTCCTAAAGCAGTTAGGTCGAGATCACTTAGATATAAAGTCCCATTAATTACCTTTCCGCTATCCACGACGTATGTGGGAGCGATCCAGTATTGGCCTGTGGCATTATATTCTTTAAAATATATTGTCATAGTAAAAGGTTGACCCTGATTTGTGTCTGCATTCCTTATTTCATACGTGTAATAGGTATCTTCTTGGACACCCTTACCAACATACCAATTATTTGATTGTCCGAAGGCACTTTCGCTTAAAACATCAAACTGTATTGTAGAGATGGCAAGCATAGTTATTAAAAGAATTACTGTTATTTGCTTTCCGCTTTTTCTACTATTCATTTGTAATTATATAGGAATAAAACACTTTAAATGTTTATAACTAGTATATTTGAATAGACCGACCAAAGAATAAAAGTTAAATTAGTATCTAAAATAATATTATTTACAACATGTGTAATTGCTCTAAAATTCACTTTTATGATGTGGATTTTAAACTATACGGTATGAAAGTAGTACCATCTTGCAAAAACTGCGGAGACCCCCTCAGTGATGATCAAGCCTCTAAATTCGAAAAGGACTTGATGAAGTATTGGGGTTTTGATGAGAAAAAATAAATTGATTCTATATGTTAATATTTTTTACGTCACCTTTATTAATATCCTTAATAAAAAAAAAGCAGTGGTATAATAATGACCAAGATGTTTAACGTGAATATAGATGCTGAAGGATTTGATCCAAACGAAGCACAAGAATGGGTTAATGAAATGGGAAATGTCTATGCAGATATGGAAGTATCTGATGTAAATATTTCTGGCAACAAAATTAGTTTCAAGGCCGGATTTTCAGGTATGGATGACACTACCGAAGACGATATTCGAATGAAACTGGACGAATATATGACAATGCATGAATTGTTTCAAGCAAAGAATATATCCGTGACAGCCTAAATAACCTCTACTATTTTTTCTTTGCTTAAGAATATCACTTCAAGCTTATATAAGTTTATAAGTAAGATCTTCGACATTGATATGGTTTTCAAGTATGACTTGTAAAGGTATTTGTATCAGACATAAAGCTCAAAAGCCTGTGGGATCGGGTCGATATGCAAGCGGCCAAAAACGATGCCAAATTTGCGAAATTTTCATAAAATGGGATGGTTTGTGGTGTCCATGCTGTGGATATAGACTTAGAACTAAACCAAGAAACCTGAAATATAAGGCCAAATTGAGAGCAAGAAACAAAACAGTTGAACCACTAGAACAGGCAATAGTGATTCAATAATTTTATTTAGGTTAGTAGTAATTTATTATACTCTATAAGAAGTTTTATCTCTTTTTTCAAAAATATTTTTTCCTTACTATCAATATCAGTAATACGCTTCAAAAGCTCTTGATAGGAAGTTTTTTGTTCTTGTTCTTGAAAGTTGTCTGCAACATAATTATAAATCAAAAACAATCCGTCTACATACATTGATTTGTGTTTGAAAAAATTAACTTTTTTCAAAATCAGGTTTTTCGTTGGCGAATGGAGATTTCCAGATAACATTCTTAATGATTTTTCACTCCTCTCTAGGGCAGAGACATTGGCTTTATGCATGCCCAAGAATTCTAGTAAGTTATCAATCCGTTCTCTTACTTTGATTGATTGAGATTGAATAATTGAATTAATTTGATGTTTGAGGTGAGAAGGCCTATGTTCCTTACCTGAATACAATTGAACATAATTCCTAAGTGTTCGTAAGGATGCCATTTTTAGTTCAAATGAAACCATTTTTTCATCTATAAATTCTTGAGATAAGTAATTTGATAAAAAGGACAAGTTATAGATGTTATCAAACAACTCTTTCTTTATTTCAAATTTAAATGTCTTGCGAAAATTTTCATGTTTTTTTCTAAAGTGATCAATTTCCGTATTCCTAAGTGCTTTTCTTGGAAAATAAACATAATCCGAGTACCTTATAAAGGTATTATCATGGAATATGGCAGCAGGAATAATTTGCACTTGAAAGTTTAGTTTGGACTTTCGCTTGGTGGTTTCAAAAATTTTATAATAGAGAGGAGTTGGATATGAATCGTGCGATTCACTAAGAGCAATAATATTATACTCACAGCAATCATGGACAATGATGTCATCATCTGCCTGACATCCAACTAAGATGCAATCATGCTGAGGAAAATTTTTTTCTAAAAAAGTACTGATGTCCTTACTATTGTCCATGATCCATCGTTTTATATGATTAGACTATTAATATAAATGGAAAAAATTCTCTAATACTAAGGAAATTCCAAAAAATATTGGAAAATAAATTCGGCCATTTTAACGAGCAGACCCTCTTTCAGGTGTTATGATTGTCTTCCAAAGTGAATAACACGGCTTTTCGAAAAGCAATTTATTCCCTTATAAAATGTATCAAAATGAAAATAAGCCTTTCTAAGAAGGATTAAAGATGATGATTATGATGCCTTTGTAAGTGTTTATACTGCATTAATTTATTGTTACCCGTCTAGCATTCTAATAATCTGTAGCGTCATCTCTTTCAAAGACAGGGCCTATCGACGCTCCTCTACCGGCACCTGTGAATGTACCTCTTATCTTTGCAACATCCATATTTTTAGTTATATACTCAAGCATTTGCAAGTTGAATCTATGGGCTACAACAATATGTGTACCTTGATCGTAAAAGGCTGGCATTACGCCTAAACCTTCGGTAATGATTGATCTAATTTTTTCCTCATCTGGTCTTTTATCAAGAAATATTTCTATCGTATACATTGGGGATTCGTCTCTTTTGATTCGATGTAACATATCAATGATCAATCTGGTGTCCACCTTTGGTAGAACAGTCTTCATTGAATTTTCAAAATCATCAAATTTTCTAACCAGGTCTTCAATCCCGCTCATATAAATTTTTATAACTACCTTACTATAATAATCTAACTGATTATCCTACACAAATAATGACCAATTCACAATTATAACGATTGTGTCGAGTCATACTTGTATTCTAAGGACAATGTCCTTAAATATCTATTTAAGTGCGTGATTAATCTCTTACTGATTCAGGGTATAACAATTATTTGTTTACCTAGATGGATATCGGGTTATAAATCATATTCGTATTTAGATGGTTATGATATACATAACTTGGCAACGTTAGTAATATGTATTAGAAGTATGTATAAGGGAAATTAATCAAAGTTACTGGATTGTGTAAATAAGAATTATTCATAGGACATGCTGACAATTAAGGACAATTAGGTCAGTTTAAGAGATTGTGAAGATTCTCCGTGAGGTCTAAACTACTTCTTAAATACCTATCTTAACTTTTAATTCAGCGAAATCCGGACTAGATTTTAAATAATTACTAATGTTTTTATTTTGAAAATATAAAAAAGGTTGAGGTATTCTATTTACCTAAACAGAGACCTGCTGGGACTGATGAATTGCAGTTGTTGTCATTGAAGATGTTATTGTTTACGTTCAATGGAAGTCCATTTGCATTGTTGATGTCGACACCGCTGTTATCTAGTATGTTGTTTGAGGTTACCACGTTGTCTCGGCTTTGACCATCAAAGAACAATCCACTAACTGATCCTTGTATGGTATTGAAGGAGACTTGATTTGATGCAGAATTTACAAAGGTGATTCCTGCAAGGTCGTTGGATTTGAATAGGTTTGTTACCAAACTAGAGCCAGTCGAAGAATGAGATGCCACTCCTATGTTATTATTGAAGAACTGATTGTCCTCAATTGCAGTGTTTGCTGCGCCAGTATTAAAGGATCCGATTTGGTTACCTGTGAATGTTACGCCAGATATTTTATCGTCTTGACCACCAGTGTTCAATACACCTGCTTGGAAGTTTTCAATCATTCCTGGACCTACTATGTTTACATCATCCATATCAGAAAGCATTATTCCTACTTTGGATGTTGAAATTCCTGGGCCAGAAATCGTGTGTCCATTAAGGTCTAATGTGATTCCGTCTTCTCCGATTATCAAGCCATCTGTCTTACAATCTAAGTTAGATGTCAACTTCACACTTTGCTTAATTACTTCACCACAGGATACACTTGCACTAACGGGTGCATTTGTAGCAGTAACTGGTGCTTCGCTTGCAGTTGTAGTCTGTGCTTCTTCGGCTGCTACTTCTTCCTCAGAATTGCCATTTTGGTTTACTTGGAAACTGAGGTTATTGCAGCTTCCTGTTGTACTGCCTCCAGACAAGCATTCAGAACTTTGAGAGCTTGAACTTGATTGACTAATTCCATCTTTTGAACTGTTGTTTCCATCCTCACTGTTTTGAGCTGTGGCTTGGTTTCCTCCAGTTGTAGCATAGGACAATGAAGCTGATGATGAAACCGTCAAGCTAAAAACTAGTAAAGATGCTAGCATTGCAATCGATAAGATTTTCTTGGTTTGTATTGCCATTTACAATATGTATATTCTAAAAAAATATATCGATTTTCAGTAATTTTCTAATAACAAACAACATTGGATTTGTCATTGATAATTGTTATATTTATTTCGTAGAAAGTATAATACTCATCCCTTGTATTTGGATGACTCAAGAGTTTCACAAAGAATCTATAAACCTCACGAAATCCGGTGAGTGCACAGATTTGGTCTTATCCCAAACAGTTAGAAATTTAGGTATAGATTTCATCGCCTTTGCCGAAGACATCCATCTAAGCCACAACTGATCATCAATTACCCGAGTCTTGTGTAGTCTGTATATAAACTCATACAAGTCAATAAAGGCCCTCAACATATAGAATTGATCTGGACTCTCAACCAAAGCGAAACGATCTGCAAAAAAAGGACTCTCACGGGCCATTTTGATAAACGGTTCAGAGGTTTCAAGTTTGAGTCGCGCTTCTATCATGCGGGCATAGATTTGATATTCACTTTGTAGTCTCAAGTTCTTACGATTTACCACTAATGTAAGAATTGACAAGAATAATAATCCCGATGTAATAATAGGTAGATACTCTAGTAAACTCATCATTAGAGCATTAAGACAAGAGTATCTTTAAAACAATTTTAGGTTGATATGAAAAAGTTCTAAACGTTTTTCTGACTGATAATTGACAGTAACTGTGACCGAGCAGGACATATTTCAATAATTGCCATGATGGTTAATTAGTAGAAGATTGTATCTTGCGTAATGCTTATTCAAGTTTCCTAATAATAAGGTTAATCAATTCAATTAATCAATAACGTTATACTTCACATCTTCTCTCTTGTATCAAATATTATCAAATCTACTTTAGTTTTATTACTATATTACATTATTTTTGCAGATATATCTATAGTAATTTATAATTATTACAATCAATAGCTTATATACTAGAATAATGAAGATAAGTTGAAGATAAAATGGCACAAATGCCAGCACTAATTCCAAAAGAAGTAGAAATTCAAAGACTAAAAAAGATCTATTTGATGGTCATTATGCTAGGATCTATTGCTGCATCAGTCGAAGTAGACAACTTTGTTGATGGATCTCTTCACCAAACAGCAATCAGAGATAGTGCATTTACACCAGCACACTGGTGGTTGTACAGTCACTTTATTGCACTTCCCTTAGGCTGGGGATTTGTTGCAATGTATGACAGAAGAGTTCCAGTACTACGAGGACCAAACAACTCAATGAATACCGGTCTAAAGATCACCATTATCGGTTACTTGGCAACCATGTTTACCATAGGTATCAACGAAATGTGGCACTTTTGGTTCGTTGAAGAGATATTCTCAGTACCAAACCACTGGATGTTTAACATGGGTGTAGTAGTAGCATTTATGGGTGCTTTGGCCTATGTGGTCAGAGTATACGCACGTTTGGTGGAGCTTGGAGCTGAAACTCCTGCAAGAAATCCATACGTAGCAGAAATGTACAAACTAGCATTAGAAGGAAAGCTCTACAGCAGATCAATCCCATAAAATAATTTTTTTATTTTTTTAGTTTATTTAATAATAGTAGTTTTAGACCAGGCTAGGTATTGTCAATAGTATATGTATTATTTTTCAGTCAGCCATTATTGAGAATCTAAAAAATGATGCCAAACATTACCAGTGTGTACACTAATTACTCAAATTAGGATTATTCAGCATCCTGTTCTGAAGAGGTTAACTTTGTTAATTTACGATCTAATTCTTCAAGCTGCTGTGGTAGCCATGTTCTAATCCATGAGGCTTCTCTGCCCCCGATCTTGATTGTTTTTGTAACATATGGCTTTCGTGGATAAATGTATCTACCGTATTCTATATTACATTCTACCACTATCTTTAATTTCTTCTCAGTATCTGATTTACGTTCATTTTTCCATGTCGGGGATATCCCATCCCAAGGTATGTAATAGGTACCTCTCTTGAGTTGACGCAAAAGGTGAATACAACCTTCAAAATATTTAGCCCTCAGAATTTCGATGCTTTCATTCTGTCGGGTTAAGGATACCGAAGAAAGGGTAATAGTCATATGAGTATATAATCCAAAATATTTGTATAATTGGGTTTAATACTATTATAGTATACTACTAGTATAAATTTTTTTTATGGAATATTTGTAGGTTAGAATCTCTGGTCTTGCCGCACTGTAGGAAATGTTATAGAATCTCTGCAATGCGGAAATGACATAACTCCTGGGCTTAGAATCCAATCCCAAATTCCAATGTCTCTCATAAGGGAACATGCACGTGCGTTGCATACAATTGGAGTTTAGATAAAGTAATTTGCTATTTGCACATATTTCTGAGAACATCGTAAATTTATCTCATAAGGAGAAGGTGAAGAGAGTTAGGTATGGGATTCGAATGAAACATCTTCTTCCTGGAATAAATTTTAACATTGGATTTCAATGATAATATTTTTCGTAGTTTGAAAACATTAAACTATTAACTATTTTTGGAATATTTGTATCGATATTTCCAATAGATATATACTTTGAGTATTAACCTGTATCAACATTCTTTTTGAAAACTCCTTTTTCATTGTACCATACTAATATAATGAGATTTACTTTCCTGCTGGAAATTGAAGAATAACATCAGAGTTTGCGAATTTAAAAAAGTTTCTTGTTCTGGATTCTACGTCTGAAACATGATACCTCGAACTGGATTCATGAGGACTTTATGATACAGGCAAAAGGTTGGGCATATTTTGATGTGGTTTTAGGCTGGTTAGAAATGACTGTCGTAATACCCACCACCCTTTCGATAAGACACTCCTGTTTATGAATGAATAGTTTTTGGTATGCATTCTTATCCTTTAGTAATAATGTTTCTCAAAAGATTTTTGAAATGATAAATTTTTAATATTTCATTTATATTTGTTTATTCATGTTAGAAAAAGCTCAGTTTGATAACGCAAAAGCCGAAGCATTTTCTGGTAAGCTATTAGAGATTATAAACGGTGGTTGTCTTTCCCTATTGATAAGTGTAGGTCATAAGACTGGACTATTTGATGTAATGTCAGGATTGCAGAAACCAGCTACATCGGAGGAAATTGCAAAGGAAGCAAATCTTTGTGAAAGATATGTTAGGGAATGGCTTGGTGGGATGGTGGTAGGTGGTATTGTTGAATATTATCCTGATGGAAAAAGATATCTGTTACCTCCAGAACATTCGGCTTTTACTACAAGGGCTGCCGGGATTAATAACTTGGCTCTCTTTTCGCAATATGTATCTTTGATGGGTCTCGTGGAGGATAAGATTGTAGAATGCTTTAGAAATGGTGGCGGTGTTCCCTATTCAGATTATCCAGGGTTTCAAGCTTTACAAGCTGAAGAGACCTCTAGGGTATTTGATTCGAGATTAATAAATGATATAGTACCCTTAACAGGTCAAGAAATGATTAGTAAGCTTCAAAGCGGTGCTTCCGTTCTAGAAGTAGGTTGTGGGCGTGGCCATGCGTTAAATCTTATGGCGAAAGCGTTCCCAAATAGCAAGTTCTTCGGATTCGACTTTTCAGAGGAAGGAATTGAAGCTGGGATAAAAGAATCTCAAGAAATGAATCTCACAAATGTTATATTTGAAGTAAAAGATGTCAATACTATCTCTGAAACTAACGAATATGATCTTGTGATGGCCTTTGATACTATCCACGATCAAGCTCACCCTACTACGGTGTTATCGAAGATCCGTGATGCCCTAAAATTTGATGGAGTTTTTCTTATGCAAGACATTGCAGCTTCTAGTAACGTAGAAGAGAATATTCAAAACCCCTTGGCACCTTCTCTCTATACATTTTCGACAATGCATTGTATGACCGTCTCATTGGCTCAGAATGGAGAAGGGCTGGGAACTGTTTGGGGGAGACAAATGGCTGAGCAAAAACTAAAAGATGCAGGCTTTTCGGGACCAATTGATGTCAAGCAAATCGGTGGGGATGTTTTGAACTACTATTATGTAGTCAAAAAGACCCAATAATGCCGTCTAGACCTATGTAGACTATACGATTTCAATTTTCCAACGATTGAATGACGAAACTGAAAATGATAGTTTCTATAATTGTCATAACCCTTCGGTAAGAATTGCAAATCGTTAGTTCTTCTACATCTAACCCTATACGGCGAATTCATTTTTCCGAGTCAAATCGCTTCAAAAAAATCTTATAGTTTTATCAAGTGTAAGGAATATCGTGTTCCGATCATGAAGATTAGTGATTCATTTCTGGGTATTTTGTATTAAAAGTAGTAGCCTGATATGCAAACGAGAATCAATCTCAAATGATTTATTGTTTTGATCTAAAAACACTGATATCGTTATTAATTCTAAAACCAATTTTTAAATTCAAAAACATCTGTGTTGGTCAGAGAAATCATGAAACCTAAGACCGAGTTAGGCTTTTCTAACCTATTCGGTGCCCAAATACACAACATATGTTTACATCTAAAATACAAATACTACAACTCCGACAAAACATATATCTGTCTAAATTTATCTATTCTGTCTGATAATGTGTATGCAGTATTTTGTTAGAATTTGTATGGTGTTAATAGTAATCGCAGGTACGGTCTCGATGGTATTGGTAAACGATATCAATTTTCTATCATCCGAAGCCAATGCTCAATTATTTTCTGATAGAAGACATACAACTTTGATAATTGATGCTCCAATTGCTGTAGCAGAAGATAATGTATACGTAGTCTGGTGGACTAATAAATCGGGAAATAACGAAGTTCTGTTTAGAGCATCCAATGATAACGGTGCTACGTTTGGAGATAAGATTAATCTAAGTAATACTCCAGATTCAGAATCAGAAGATGTTGAAATACAAGCATCAGGCAATAATGTATATGTAACTTGGTGGGAGAGAAACCAAACTATTAACGATCCTGTAATGAGAATTAGTAATGATAATGGTGAAACCTTTGGACCCTTGTTGCTCCTTGCTTTGAATGGAACCCTGTCTGGTGGTACAGAAAACACGGATTAGACAACCACTACAATTTTCTTTCCAATGAGTGTCTTAACACTACATCTGAGTGCGGTAAGACGTGATATTGTCCAATATAACGTGGTTTTGTAATTGAAAACTAATGATCGTAGAATTATTTATCCTGGCTTTGGTATACTCCTATTTTTTACTCTTTACTGAAAACCATATCAACCCCAAAATTTTAAAAAATTATTTCTTCAATTTCTTCAATAATAATGATAAGGCAATTTAGGATGTGAATTCTATCCTTTCAAATCTGAGGAATACGGTTTTATTTGTTTGATAGTTTTATTTCTATCTTTCATAGAATCCCTAATCGAAAACGTGTTTTTAACTCCACTAAGTATATGCCGTGTCAAATGTTGTTTCCATAATTTTAGAATGAATCCAACTTCGTTGTTATGATACGGCGGGATAAATTCCACTCGATATCTATTGAATTCCTTTAAACAATCATTATTGCTACATCTCTACTATCGAGTTATTATTTTTTAAAAAATGATAAAACATATCACACGCATATCCTTTTAAA
This sequence comes from Candidatus Nitrosocosmicus franklandus, assembly GCF_900696045.1. GTDB lineage: Archaea > Thermoproteota > Nitrososphaeria > Nitrososphaerales > Nitrososphaeraceae > Nitrosocosmicus > Nitrosocosmicus franklandus_A. The sequence goes on along the minus strand of NZ_LR216287.1, from coordinate 450,460 downwards.
CGATGATCATGATGGTAACCTATCCATTTATAATTTAGAATTTTCGGATAATAAATCCATATGTGATATAAAGATCTAAGGATATACCCGATCCAACAATCGGGTATTTCATGAGATGTGTGGAATCAGATCTATGACTCATGAAATTACTGGAATTGTGATCTTTCCTGAAGTTGCGGGTTCAGGAGCAGAATATTCGTTCGATCACGTTTACCAACAGATATTGTTTGGTTTTAAACAGCCATCTTACGCACCGAATTCCTTGAATTAAATAAGGAGGTGTAAATATGCTAATACCCTAAACAGCAGACAGAAAGGAAATTGTATGAATATCTTCACAAATCGGATGGCATAGTATTTGATTGTCAATTTATTTTATCGTTTAATCTCGATATCTGTATGATATTTAGTAATTATGCACTTGGATTAGAATTATATATCAAATTCGTAACTATATTTGATTAAATATTTATCAATAATACATAGTGTAAAAGGATAAAAAGATGCAGAACAGGGAATGGGATTTACATATCTCGTTTTACTCGAGGAGACAAGAGCATAGCAGAAATAAAAAGTCATCAAATTTGCGATAATGATAGAATATACAAATGCTAATCACAACCAAGCACAATTTAAGTTAATTGGTTTCATATATTTCTTACAGATCTAATCAAACACATCTAGCGACAAAAATATCTTGATTCTAATTGATGAAGTCTGAGTAAAATTGATTCAAAAATGAATAAAATCACTCGTACAGCTTTTTTGCGATTTTATATTAACCTATCTTATTATATTGAATAGCTACGTGCAAGTAAGAAATTGGTTAGAGAATAAATTCAAGTTGGCTAGAATCCTAGATGGAAATCATATCATACTCAAGTTAAATCTGATTGCATATACAAACAAGGATACTATCTTTTCTAACATTGGTGTACATCTAATGTGAAAGATGACAAGATTTCTATCGATTAAATGATATTAATTGTAGTTTCAAAAAAAAACATTTTGGAGTGAATGAAGGAAATATGTAGGAGTTAAAGGTACTTCTATTCCAATACTGCTTGTATATTGGACATCAACTATGCTTTTCAATCCAATGGGTTTGCTAGAAGTATTTTGAGGTTACCCGTTAGGATGTGTAGTATTATCTGAGCGTGTGAATATTGATGATGTGAACTATAATGTAAAAACATACTATTACTATATTGTCTGTAAATCATGTGGAAAGGAAAATCAGACGGATACATCGTGATAAAGGGTGAGATTACCGCATCTCTTGTTTAATCATTTATAAATGTTTCGTGGTATAGATCTATTAAGGATAATTAATTAAACGATTGTGTCGCATGCGACACATTTATTTCATGCCTGAAAAGTATATAAAGAAATTATTAATTATCTAGTAAAAAAAAGCTTTACAATCTTTTGATTTCTGAAGCATATATTATTTAATATATTAATAAGATTTATATAAAATAAATATTTTTGTTCGGTAAAGTTTATTTGAACAGTATCTACTTAATTCGATCTGAAATCAACCAAGGTTACTACATGATTTAGCCGAAATTAACCAATATGTGTTGAAATTCTATAAATATGTTCATAGTATGAATGAAAATAGCGAGTAGCAATGAAATTTCAGTATTCTACTGGTTTTTTTTATAGCATTTTAATACATATACCCTTTAACCTGAAAAAATGATAGAGAACTGGAATCAAATTGATTATATCACTCTATAGAATTACACATTTTGTTTATAGAGTAACATCTTTTGGATAATTGTGTTATTTATTATTATTTGTCAAACAAACCATGATTTGATAAATCCATCATAAATACACTTCCCTTTTTTGAACTGTAGAAAGAGAAATTCTGCACATTTTCAACCATCCTTTCACTCGTCTCAGAGGAGTAGAATGAATTGATATATTTGCTAATGAATTAGGATCATCTCGTATCGAACCATATATCTTCATAAAACTGGGTGGTAATTGTCTCCATGTCTCACAAATCTTGATTGACTATTTTAATTTCTATTTCAATCCGATCCCATGAATGGATATAAATTTTATTCCCTTCCTTTCCTTTTTCAATTGAAATAATCAAAATAATAACCAAAGACAACCCTGACGACGAATCGATAAATAATACTTTGGTCATCATTATTGGAACTGATCAAAGAAATGTGCTAAATGGTATGCAAAAAGTATTTGATAGGGAATTTGAAAAATATGGTAATCAAAAAGAATCAGATATTCACAATATGGACTACGGGATTAGATAAGTATGGTCATGAATAAGGAACCAAATCAATAAATCGAATGAGTGAATTGCTTTCTTAATATGTTTGTTTAACTCTAGGCTGTATCCAAAGGCATATACGATTGGAGATACACTTTATTTATTAACCCCAAATTATAGTAAAAATCACATCTCCAATAATTTCATTTGGGTCTTGCATCTCTTGCCCACATTATCAACGTCACCTATGATGCAAGACCCAAGGAACTAAGAATTCTTATCTATCCATGTGAGTTGTCATTTTCCGAGCGAAATTTGGTTATCCTTTTAGATGTATGTCATGAAAACAGACAGTGTATATATTCTTGTTTATATTTCTGATTCAATACGAATTTACGAGAACTATCTGTTGGATAGACTGGGACCAAATAATCTCTCTCGATGTAACACATTCTGATAATCCTATTGATGAATAATCATGACAGATCTCAAACATTCTATCAAAACTCGTTTGGATAGAATATAATGACGATGATTGACTCATTAACTGGTTCTTACTTTCGGATGTTCAAAACTGTGGACACATTCAGTGGTAAAGGAATAACAGGTGCATGATGAAAAAACGATAAATAACAATGTTACTAACATCTCTTTATTCCCTCAATAGAATATCGCCTAGGTAAGCGAGTCGAGCAATGAGCTAAATATGAGGAGGTTTTTCATGTTTTTATTATTATTGTATACCTAAGTAGATAATATCGTTTAGTATCTAGCACGATTGTTGAAGTGCTATAAGTTGGTTGAAACAGTAGTTCTGATCGATTTGATCCTGACTTTTACACTATGTTGTTTTTTATTCGTTATTCTTTTCTTACTCTTTATTGTATTGAATCCATCGTGAATAAACCCTGAATTAATTTCAATTACGTTATCGAATCTAGAGTTTATCGAATAGTCATCCATCAACTGATTACTATTATCATACCACATTATTACAAAATATTTGTTAGACAGGTTAACTAGAGTGTCTATCAGTTCATTGACTAGTTTTTCATTATGTATATATTCTGCTTTTGATTTTTCAACATCATGCTTAGATCTAATTCCGTTTGACGAGATTAGAGTATCCAGTAAATCCAAGACAATTATTTGTATTTTGCAACTTTCAAGTTTACATAGTTGTTTGGGTAATTCATTTATTACGATATTCAATAATTGATAAAATGTAAAGGCTCTTACTACAATGATTTGGTTCAAGATCTTATTACTATCAAATTCATTTTTCATCGCCTGCTGAACTAGCTGCAAATAAATTTGACCCAGGTTGTTACCATTTCCGGCGTCTATCATGATTGTCCTTTTTTGCGAATTGTCATTATCTGTAGCATGATAATTTACACATGCATTGGTGATGATGGAGTAAAGAAAAGATGTAGCCGATGACTTGGAAGAATTAAGCATTAGGCAGACATTTTTCTTGTTTTCAAACGAAAGACACTGGTCAATTTTTGGAACGCTAAATAATTTTCTGTTTCGTTCATTGAACTCGTCAAAAGCATTAACAAATGATTGACTAGATGATGTCTGTTTTTGCATGCAGATAAATATTGTAACATGTTAATATATATTACCCTGCGTAATATAGTGTATGATCAGCAAGTTTGTAAGTCATCTCAATTGCTCGTGAGCTACTGGAATACCTGCCTTCCAAATTTTCATAGGTATCATTCTCTTATCTTGAAATTCTTTACATTTAACCGATAAAAAGTCCTATAAGGTAATATCTAAATTCTCGTGTATCAATTAATCTTGTCTCTTAAGGATTATTTCAGGAAATTATTGTGTCTGCTACATTATTACTTTTAAAATCTATTCTAATGAGTGCTCCGGTCGGGATTTGAATTCGGTATCTCGCCTTGCGTGAGCAAATCGACGATTATAGTACATTTGACGGTAAAAAACATATTGGTTTAAATGGATTTTTACAATATTTACTATCTCTAAAACTCAATCCTGCAACTATCAAAACACGAATGGCGTGTGCTAAATATTATCACCATTTATTGGTAACTAGAGATTTTTCAGAGATAATGGAATTTTCAATTGACAAAAAGAAGCATATAATGAAATCACTGGCTTTGTTATCAAAATATTTAGGATGTAGTGAAACATGGCATCCTTATACTAACAGATATAAATTAAAATGGACAGCAATTAGAGACTCGTTAACAAGCTTTCATAGTATCACTAATCAGGATAAGGATTTTAGCAATATGCTTGGTTGGCTTAAGAATGCAATAGAAAAATATCTGCGATTTTATAATATCGTTAAATTTAGGGTATTGATTGGTCTGAGGCCGGTCCAAATCTTAAAATCATTTGCCTTGATTCTAAATCCAGAATCAAAGAAAGAATGTCATTCTCAGGATGGAAAAGTGATAGAACACTTTCGGTTTCCATCCATATTCTTGAGGAGGACCAAAAAGGTATCATATAGAGCATAAATGAGGAAATTTTGAATCTTGTAGAAAAACATGGAGTTGAGGTTCTGAATTATGACAAAACAAGATTAACCTTTGAACGAAACGATCAAAAATTCTACATATCCTATTGTGGAAAAGTCTTTACTTTTTTAAGGAGCGAGGGAATCGAACCAGAGTTAATCGACTTGTTGCAAGGTAGTATTCCCAATTCAGAGTTTGTACGACACTATTACAGACCGACTTGATCAAAGTTTGATCTGATCAGATCTGAATTGATTGTATTGCATAAACTTATCAATACAAAACTGTTACTCTAGTGACGTGGTGATCCTAATACAAAATCCTTTAAATCAGATGTTATTACCATTATGGGATGGGGCTGTGATCTTTAAATCGTTATATGATAGAAATTATTTAATTAGAAATGAGTTGTTTGTTTACCTTGGTTAAAAACGGAAGAAATCTTTTACGTTGATTCTTAGGATATTTTGACGACTGTGTTTTAATTTCCATAAATATTCAACAAATTCGCCTCTACTTATAATAACCGCCTAGGTTGATTATTTCTTTCATATCTCAGGTGAATTATAAGACAACTGATGAACAACTGTTCAACAGCTTCTCATCAAGAGACCTACGGCCGTGGCATTTTGTTTGCTTAATCACATCCGAATATTTCGAATGATTTATATATATTGTATTTAATTCACAATATAATGAATAAACTCGATTTAGGATTTACTTCAATCGCATTGATTGGAGCTATTGCATTAGTAACACAACTTTCAGGGACAACGGCCTTTGCACAACAAACAGAACAATCGACTCCTTTCGTTGTTCAAAATACAACCAAGTCTATGCAAGATCCGTTACCAGGTCACGAAATGCATCAAATTGTGATTGCTGCTCCGCCCCGAGATGATGGAAAGATATATTCTGGTATTGCATCCTTTACTGCAAGTCAACCAGTTGAAGTAGTAATGTTACATCCATATCAATCTGGACAAAATACCACCGAAACAGGAGAGCCTTTGAATGCACCGTTTGGTGATGGCAAAGTCGCAATATCTTTGATGAAACAATTTACCGATTCTCCAGTTAGTTCCGGTTCATTCGTCTTTGCTGGTAACGCATTGGCATTTCACAATATAGAAGGAAAACCATTCGTTATAACATACACTGTAGACGGACATATTGACTCATTGACACAATGATAAAAGATGTAATTTCTCCCTACTTTTTTAATTCTTGTGACATTTCCTACATAATAGTTTCAAGATTTGATTTTAATCTATACTAGTCTCATCATTTAACTGCGGGATTATTCTCTCAATCATCTAATTTGTTGTCGACTACAAGTGCGGGCCCTTCTTCAAGAAATCATCGTATGATAAAAACCATTCCTCTATAAAGAGATAATAGATATTTGGTTAAAAATGGTGTATATTAGTATTTAATAGTTTATAGTATTGCTTTTGCTCTATAATTACAATACAATCTATTGAGTGTTGATTTATTTGAGGTGGTATATCTTTCAGCGATATCTTTCCAAATTTACAAGCATTTCAAGTTAAAAAATGCAAAAAACATATCGTCAGTTAGAAGGATATTTTGACGATGGCCGGGATTTGAACCCGTGATACTTGTAGTTCTTCTACCTCTTGCAAACTTCCATCATGTTGGTCTAAAGGCCAGTTCGAGCCTTTAGACTTTCCGTACCTTGCATTAACAATTAAGTTTCGAATTTGGATACATATTTTAATTCCCTTGGGTTTTATCTGCATTATTGCGGATTAGCATAATTATAACTATGGGGATAATAGTTACAGCATTATTATCATCGCCGTTAATTGTTCTCGATAGTTCTGGACATCGAGATGGTTGTCACAGATGGCATAGTTGTCCATCTGATAATGGAAGCTATGTTTGTGGAGATTTGGGATACGATGATGAATGCGGTGGCAATGAAGAAGAAGATGAAGAAGATGAAGATTCAAGTAGAAAATCATCAAATGATAATGAACATAACAATAATAATAATGATGATAATGATAACGATTATAGTTCAAATTCGGATAATAACAAAAACGGGAATAACGATGAGACTATTACACTGAATAGAAAGAATTCAGTTTCATCTGACCTTTGTTCTGGAAATGCAAATTGTTTTACAGGGGTTATTTCAAAGGTGATTGACGGAGATACAGTTGAAGTTGATAACCAAGTCACAATCAGGTTGGCATTGATCAATACCCCTGAACGGGGTGAACAAGGATACCAAGAAGCAAAGGATTTTCTCAGCTTGATTTGTGGAGTTGGAGAGAAAGCCCTAGTAGATGAAGATGATGGTCAAAAAGGCGGAAGCTATGGTAGAATGATTGGTCTTGTTTATTGTGGTGATGACAATTTATTATCAAATCAATTACTAATAGAAAATGACTATGCACAAATCTTAGAAGAGTATTGTGAACGTAGTGAGTTTTCTGACCTGGATTGGGCCCAAAAGAATGGCTGTTATTGACAAGCAAGATGTGTGTCCACATCACATTCATTATATGTCCACAAAATCTTGTTTGAAATTAGCCATGGTAGTGACATTTGAGAGACTAGGCCTTATCATGTATTTCAATCTCATTACCCTTTTCATTGAGTAACGACATTAACGTAGAAAACATAATCTTGACATTCCTATTAGATTTCAACTTTACGAATTATGAGGTTTATGGTAACTGCTAGAAATCATTCTTAACATCAGCTGTTTGTCCTCTTCTAAATAAGGATTTAAAATAAATGGATTTAGTTGATTTATAATTCTCTATTATATTTTATCATTTTCAAAAACGAATTTTTCAGCGGAATCAAGATACATGCACAAATAAGTAAAAACATGGTAAACACAATCAATTCTCCCACTGCAGTGGATATTAATGAAGGACCTACCGTGTCAGTAATGGGTGACACATATAGTGTTGTTATAGGAGGCGAACAAACCAACGGTTCATATTCTCTTATTGATATGTTGATTCCTCCGGGAGGAGGACCAGCACCTCATTCGCATCCCTCTTACCAGGAAGCGTTTTATATTCTAAAAGGAGAAATAAATGTAATAACGAAGGAAAAAAGGTACACAGCTAAGCAGGGCTCTTATGTAAATATACCCTTTAACGGACCAATTCATAAATTTACTAATGAAACAAATAGTGTAGTACGTTTTCTGTGTTTCTTAACCCCTGCAGGTATGGAAAAAATGTTTTTAGAAGTGGGAAAACCTGTAACTGCAGATACTCTTTTACCTATTCCACAATTAACTTCTGAGACTCTTAAACGACTCCAAAGTATCGCAGAAAAGTATGGATTGAAATTATATCCATTAGACTATTTTGATTAATAAGTCTATCAATCTTTTTGTTGCTTAATCCATAAACCACGGTATTGTTTTCTTACTATTATTACACTGTCAGTAGATGTATCGTGCCTTTGACCTAATTGGCCCCCTTGGTATATAGAGATTTTGTCTATCTATTGTCAGATAAGCTTCAATACAACTCATTTTTTCCCTCATTCAATAACTAAAATACCTGATTTTTAAAACATCATTATCACTGATACTACTACTGATAAATACGATGGCTTACAAGAAACTACATGGAAAAAAATGGATCCTCTCCCAAAAGCGCAAAGAATATTGTTATGGGGTATTTTCAGGCCACAGAAGACCAAGACTGACAGTTGGCAAGAGATTATTTGAGTGATAATTTTTCATACGTATCACCCGTTAATTCATTTGATAATCCTGAATCTTATTTGAAATATTTTGAACGCCAATATCAGATAAGAGGATTAACCAAATTAGACTTTAAGAAGGTGTTTACGGAAGAAAAAGATGTCTGTATTCTTCAGGAGTATGATTCTCAAATCATGTGCTTTTGGATAAAAGTTGATGATAACGAAAAAATAAATTCAATTAGAGCAATACTCGATCCACGTCCTTTCATGCAACCGAAGTAGTCACAATTTCATCTTATCTGATGTAAATAGCAAAAGTGTCACAAAGATCTATCTTGATGACAAGTACGTCCTTGAAATACTCAATAACAATGCAAAACTCACAAGGAGAAAATCGTTTTTCACTATAAAATTATTATTCCTATACTAAGTATGTATATCTATTATACAATTTTTTAAATTTGTAATAAGTTTCAATTACGTTACTACTCTTTGGTATATTTATTTCTCTTGATTACCTCTCTTATAGTCGAGATTGATTCTTTGACTTGAACTTCTTATGTTATCTTCCGTAAGTTAGTTTTGGCTTGTCTAATATTGCAGCGTGTCTTATCATCTTATTATCAAAAGCTTTTGAATTAAGAAAAAGACAATGAAAAGAAATAGATTGCCGATCTCATATAATACGACTTAAGCAAAAACTACTAATTAAAACACTAACTTTACTTCTAACTACGATTATTGGGGTGTTTTTATCCTTTTATGCATTCTCTTATAGTAAATGGGCTCTGTTCATTTAGCGTCAAGTCTATAGCTTGAAGATGTCCTATCTCTTTTATGAATACTAGAAACAGAACACCTTCAAAATATGTGTATTATGGCTTACATTTGTACTTTTCAGGTCTTTCTCTTAGGAAAACATCTGAAAGATTATCATACTGTATCAAACGAAATCATGTCACTATCTGGAACTGGATTCAAAAGTACCAACCTAAGATTATCAAGACAAAACAAAGAAGGATATGTGAATTCATTGTAGATGAAACATTGCTTAAGGTTGGTTCAGAATACACGTGGTTATGGGTTGCAATAGATGCGAAAAGTAAGGAAATTCTCTCACTATCCATTTCTAAGGAGAGAAACATGTTTGTTGCGGAACGGTTTCTGTCAAACATAGTCAGAGACTATGGAAAGCATCCAGTTTCAACAGATGGTGGTACTTGGTATCCCATGGCTTGTCAATTCCTTAAATTAGAACACCATCTCCATTCCTCCTATGAAAAAAACTTGATTGAAAGAACAATGCAGTATATCAAGGACAGAACTGAAAGTTTCGATGATTACTTTCCCTGCAGGCTAAAGAACTGCAAACTAAAACACGTAAAAAACTGGTTGAACCTGTTTGTCGACTATCACAACAAGGAATTAAAACCTGTTAACTGAACAGAGCCAGTAAATGGATGTGTATACCTTAAATCAGATTAAGGAATCACGCAAGTATCGTCCAATAACAACTGAAGTCATTCATGGTTGGGACCAAATAGCAGAACTCAGCATAAACGCAGTGGAAATTTGTGATAAGGGTTTTGATAGCGTATGGGATGCTCAATTTACTACCTTTCTTCTCAACAATTTCAAAGAAGGATTTTCTATCGGAAGGAAAAGAATGAAAACGAGGGGAATTGAATCAAGGTTTGTAATAGAGCTTACACAAGAAAACATAGATACATTTGATCTGTATGATCTAGGAGAATTCAGACATCTAGACGGCATTAGGGGAAACTTTGGAATAATGGATTCTAGGTGTTACATGATGTATATATTACTTACAGATAATCAACCTCCAGCTCAAGGAGTGTTTAGTAATTTCAAACCTCTTGTAGAAAAGCAGCAAAAGCTCTTTGAACAGCTATGGAGTATGGGAATATCGCTGCCATCTAGGATTAAAGAACTAGAACACCAAAGTGACAATTTTATTATCACAAACCCTGACGAAATAGAAAATGAAATCATTTATCTGATAGAACAAAGTAGAAAGGAGATACTTGTATTTTCCTCCATTCGGGTTTTAAACAAGGTATTTGCAAAAGGCAATATCACATTCCTTGCAAGATTAGCTAATTCGATAAAGAAAGATATTCGTATCAAGATCTTGGTAGATTGTTTTGATGAACAATGGGTAAGGAACATAGATTCACTGAATAAGGCAACTAACAAAAGTAATCATATTCAATTAGGGTTTGCTACGGAATTAGTAGGCAAATTTGAAGAAACGATAATCATAAGTGATAACAAATACATGTTTCAAATAAAATCCACTAATAATGGAGATCAGCTAGAAGGAGCATACTCAGAAGAGAAACATCGGATATTTGTACAAGAGATTATGTTTGAAAAGTACTGGAATGAGGTTCAAAGTTTGTCAGGCATTTCTACACCCTAAATTATGAATCGTTCTTTATTTCAAATTTTTCTAGGGTACCTATCAAACAGTAAATCGAGATTTTTCCAACCTGAGCGATAAGTGATAATTTGTTTCTCTTACCTTTGTCTAGTCCAAAGGCTTACAGGTCTTTGGGCTTTTCAGTTACGGATTAGAAGTATCATTTGTTGTGTCGTTACTTTTCCAGACCGATCTTTCAATATCCTTATTATTGTGTGCTATTATAGATAATCAATATTTATAGCAAAAATCAGTAATGCCTTCTCTTAAATGCAATCTTTAGCAAGATGCTGTCTACGAAACACCTAAATTTAAACAAAATTGATATTAAAATTTAATTTACCAAGTGAAATCAAATTATAGGTCCAAAGATTCATGTTAAACTATTTTGGCGGAAGTTTTTCTTCCTCTTGTTCCTCCTTGGTATGCACCACTTTGTACACTCCGGCTGCTATCAATCCACCTATAATAGGCGCCACCCAATATATCCAATGATAGTTAAAATCAAACATGATTAATGCCGGACCAAACGAACGTGCAGGGTTTAATGAGCCTCCAGTAATTGCACCACCAAATATAACGTTTAAACCTAATGTAAAACCAATGGCCAGTCCTGCCAATGGTACTATCTTAAAGTTCTTTGAAGTAGTTGTGGCAAGTACTACATATACCAAAGTAAAAGTCATAACTGTTTCTAGTATAAGAGATCTTATCACATTATCTTGCGCAGGTAATGTCACACTAGCAGACATTTCAGAGCCAAAAATCGAATATACCACAGATGCGGCAATTACTGCCCCTATAATCTGGGCAATTATATAAACAACAGCTTCCTTACCTGTTATTTTCTTGGCTACTAATAGTCCAATTGTGACTGCAGGATTAACCTGTGCACCAGATCGATATCCTATTGCGTATACAATTGCTGTTAAGACAAGGGCATGTACCAAACCTATACCAATTACTCCCAATTGTCCGCTATCAGAATAAACTGTCGCAGCGGATGCAATCGCATAAACCAGAATAAATGTACCTATAATTTCAATTAAAAACTTGTTTCTCAATGATGGTTGAAAGATTGATTTGGATTCTTTCGACATAACAATTCATCAATGATAACTTTACTTAAATATCCTGCACTTCTATAAATAGAAAATAGACCTAAAAGGGTAATTAATTATTTGTTGCACTCAATACTGTAGTAACAATCAATTGTCTGTTTCCGTCTTTTCCCAAAAGCCTGTGAGTGTCTTTAGACTTTCTCAGTATTATAAAAGCCCATTAGTCTAACTAATCTTTGTTTACAAACTAAGCCGTTCAATCTTGTTGCTTTGCCCTAAGAGTAATAACATTATAGTTGACATCAATATCTCGGTATCTCCATGCGATTTAGTCCTTGCCTAGTTATGATATCTATGATAACAATTTAGAACCAATAAATGATGAAAAATATAAAATGAATGGTTATGCGGCAGGTTCATTTGTGAATGGTGGAGATGTATTTAGTATAATTGTTGGTGTTCGATCAGTTATAGTTAACGGACCATCGGTATTATATGTAAGGTATATACAAAAAGGACAGAATTATTCGACTCACCATCATCCCAAGAAACATTGAATCACGCCTTAAATTAAGTTAAGATAAATATATTTGATATCTATTGCAATTAGACAACAATTTCAATTCAACTAGAACACCTTAATATACTCATGTCCCTTAATTGAATAGAGACATTAAGAATTATCCACTGAATAATTTTCCTGTTTTTCCTTCCTTTGATCCCAGCCTGCTCCGCGGTGTTGTTTATCTTAATATTCCATTGGACCTTACCAAATTATGGTAAGCTTTAGCTCCTCTTTTTTCCCGATTACACAATTTTAAGTCATAGAAAACTTTGACTAAACTATTTTTGATATAAATGATGCAATTGTTAAAGGATTATTTTCCACCTACAAATCATGAAGATAATTTAATTATTGGCTTGTAAACGAATTGTATATTCCATTATGTTTTACTGTGAATACCGTTCAATCTTGAACAGTAACACAAAGAGTAAATTATGTAAAAGTGGAAAAAGAGATACGCATTTTTTATTTTCTTGATATAAATCTTATTCGGGACCATGTTTGCCTAGTCTCCCAATTAATCTAAATACTGTCACATCGCTTTATTACCCAAACATATGTGTCTACTTTGCAAAATTTGTGATAACAATCGCATATTCCAAAATCCCAGAATAATAATACAAAATCATTATACTAATTAGTTATAAGTTCAGATTGGTTGACAGTTATGAATGAAAAATGCATGCTTTTCTATTTTTGTGATTCTATTAGTCGCGTTATTCACTGTTACTTTTAACTCGAACCTGAAAAGTGTTTGGGCTGAGGGGGTGATTGATACCATAGAAGTAGGGATAGAACCAGAAGCAGTCGCTTACAATCTACTTAATAAGAATATATATATGTAACGAATTCAGGCGATGGCACAGTATCCATTATTGACACCTCTAACACACTAGTAGGTACCATAGTTGTAGATCGCTCGCCAAGAGGAATTGCGTACAATCCTGACAACCAAAACATGTACGTTTCTAACGCAGGTAATGACACCGTATCCATTATCAGAAGTTCTGATAATATGATTATTAGTATCATAAATGTAGGAAATAGACCCATTGGAATTGCGTACAATCCTGACAACCAAAACATGTACGTTTCTAACGCAGGTAATGACACATTGTCAGTTATTGATAGTACTACAAATACAGTGATAGATACCGTAACAGTGGAGGATGAACCAATAGCAATTGCATACAATCCTGACAATGGTTATATGTATGAGACAAGTGTCGGTGACAATACCATTTCAGTCATAAGGTCTGATAATATAGTGATATACACTATTATGGGAGTGGACGAACCCTATGGGATTGCATACAATCCTGACAATGGTTATATGTATGTGGCAAATAATAATGCTAACACAGTTACGGTCATTGGAGAGGAATCTTTGACACCTCCAGCTAGTCCAGAACCTAAGACAATAGGCGAACTGCTTAGAAGCATCATTCAGAATCCTCTGTATGTAACAAACTCAATTGATTCAGCCAATCAAATAAGAGATATTTTGACAGATAATTACAGTGATAATGACAAACTAGTTTGTGATTTGATAAAGGGAGATAATCAATTAACATCAAACATCAGAGAAATATTAAAGTGTTAGAAAAGTATGGTCTTGCATCTTATCCACGCCGCTCAGATGCAAGACCTCTGAAATTATTTGGGTTATAAAAAATCTGAAATCTGTTTACCGCCCTTCTACCTAATAGTAGAAGTACGTACACAATGGTTTAGTAATATATGAAATACTGCGAGATTAAAATTTGATTATTATTAATAGAAAGTAAAATAAAATAGGATTTTGAATACTGGTTTGTATTCTTGTTATTTGTTAGTCCTCTTATTGCGTTAATGAAGTTACAATACCATACAAGGGAACAGTGAATATCCCTTCTGTTTGTTCGTGACTTAATGTTAAACTTGCAATATTCCCATTAAATATGTATAGTGTAACTGGAACATCTGAAAATGCTGTTTCACCATTAATTTCTATATCTGCAGTTCCTGTAAAGGATGTATTATTGCCATCTAGCTGTATTATATCACTACCAGAAGTATCTAATGGAGCAGCGTCATCAATTCCATTGATAGCAAAAGTACCATCTACATTTCCACCTAGTGTATAGGATGTTGCATGCCATGTAAAGTTCTGTAGCTGTCCATCTGCAACAGTAAAGCTCCAATTACCTCCAATTACTGAACCAATTGAGGGTCCAAGAGATGATTCATTTTGTGATGCTACAACCTGTGTAATACTTGGTGGCAATGTAAGTATTTGGCCAGTATATCCGGTTGCAGTGAAACTATCTATGTTGTCAGATGTTTGTGCCATTGCTGATTGCAAAATGCTGTAGTTTCCAATCGAATAACTTCCTATAAATAATATAGGGATCAGTACAACTATTGTATACTTTTTAATATTTACTTTGTCTAGATTGTCCATAGTGTAATTGTTAATACTTTCAATCATTTAAGGTATTTGATATTTAAGGTATTTCAACAACAAGATCATGCTTGAATGTTATTCTGACCTATGGCATACGATCTATAAGATAAATTGGAAAAAACCATAATAGGTCCCAATAAATAACATACTAGTGTTCCTAATTTTCGGCGCCAATTAATTTATCTTCTAGAATTACATTTTTAAATTAATAAAAGTATAGATTGAATTCATTTCAGTGAACTTTAAGTTCAGCATTATTATCTACTTCTCGTGTACATATTTCATTTATGCATCTACAAACTTGATTGCGATTTTTAACTTGCAATTCGTTCTCTCTATTATACTCTGATAACATTACACGTCCATCGTTTGACGCATTAATTAAAAACCATTTGATATTACAAACTCTATTAATTCAGCAAATCAGATTAGGAATGTCATAACAGACAATAATCGCGACAATGACAAGCTAGTTTATGATTTAATAAAAGCAGATACTGAGTTCGCCTCACACATCAGAGAAATATTGAACTGTAAGAAAAGTAAGGGTCTTGCATCATGGGTCACCCGGAATTAGCGATGCAAGGCCCCTATGAAACTATTGGAGTTGTGACTATCACTACACTACTAAGTTTAAAAACACAATGTACCTATCATTCTACTTCACTGTAGATCCCATATACATTTGAACGAAATTGTGAACTTCGACAAACCTAATTTGTGTCATAAAATCGTAGATTTGCTCCTGATAAGAAATACAAGTTCTGCTTAAAAATAATCCCCTATTAATCAATTACTAAAAAAGTCTTGATTAACGCCAATTGTTATACTTTGCATGGAAATCTATCATAACATAGCGAGGGTCGCAGACCCGAGTGGTTATCGCTATCGTTTTTGATGGTGATATTCCACTTCATTTACACAAAGATCAAATAGTATATGTTTATTTTTATTGTAATTGGCCAGATGTTCAAAATGTCAAAAGGGGCTTCATACCACTTACATTAGGCTTGGTCCTAAAGCCGTGTTTACAAAACTAGGCTATTATTGCATTAACTGTAAATCGTATACGGAAAATAACTCTCAGGCCTTTCGAGGAGCCCGAAAACAAACACAAAATAGAATGCTCCGGCCGGGATTTGAACCCGGGATCGTCGCCTTGAGAGGGCGAAATGCTTAACCGGATTGTGTGACTTTCATCAGTCTCTACACCACCGGAGCAAACAGTCTTTTTATTAATCGAGGGTTATTAATATAATACTTTTGATCTACTACCTCTAATTTCCCAGGATTAGGTGCTAAATGGTGTATATTGCCGGTAGCGGCTTGACCTTTGAATTTAAGTTTGCTAGTGGATTTTTCTGACCTGTTTTGCTTGGAGAATACTTACTACCAAATTCATGCGTTTGAGGAGCTCTCTATCGTGAATTACTAAGTTAATTAACAACTGACCCTTACCATAGCTAGAATCCTACGCATGATTATCGTATTTTTCTTGCTTTGCTTGATCGTCTGGTTCACAACTGACAAATTACCAAGTGCGCATAACAAGGCGGTTAGAAGATAATAGCTCTTTAGAGAAATATGTCAAAGCAAAAATTACTATTTTGACAATGCTGAACCCTAAAATAGAAGACGGGGTAGACTAGCTCCCTTAATTAAGAACTGCTATGTAAGCGATGACACATATATAGAGAAGCGATACTTTATATCAAAACGTTAATCTTTCATAAGCCTTTTTGACTTTTTGAATCAGAATGACCTCGACATCTGAAGTAATATTATGTCGACCACAAAAATCAAGGATCTCTTTTGTTTCGGTTTTATTTACAATTAACGGTCTAAACGATCTAGATGAATAGCGACGGCTAAATAAAAGATTAAAAGCAGACATAGTATGGGGTTTGTCGGGTTAACTCATGAGGGTCATATTGCCATCAGGTCGTTGCGATCGTAAATAGATATTTATGTGATGTTAAGCAAAAGCAGTATCGATAAGAAGATCTAAACTCGACAAGTGTTTGTTCATCTCATCATTATTTTGTGATACAATTGCTTCTTGCGCACTCAAATTAAGTACGTATTCTTTCTTTCTTGGTGAGGTAGTAAATATTACAACATGCGCTCCAAAAGCATGAACAAATATTACCACCATATGACCCAACCATATATAGACCAACAACACCACCCTTTTTTCCTTTGTTCACCCTCGAATGACATAAAGGGGAGTACATTGTAATTCTGGTACATAAAATAGGATCAACATCAGCAAGATTTATAATTTCTCTGGGACCATTAAAACAAAGCGTTCCACAACTCCGATACTATTATAATATCCTTAATAGGTAACGTCATTGAGAATTGGATGGAGTGGGTTATATGTTAGAGTCATTTTGGGATAAAACTGCTTCAAACCAGATTTGCAAAAAGAGTCATTACCATCTGAGGCAACCAGACATCCTACGGTAGTTAGGTTTCCCGGTTTAAATCATTTGACCGCCGTTCCTACTTTTGTAACTCTGCTAACAATCTCTTACCCAGCGACGCAAGAGGAGATAATAGACATCGAACTCCATTCGTTGGGAACCTGACGATAGTCTGAACGACCCATGTCATATTAGCGCTTACTAATATGAACTTCTTCAATCCTCGGTTCACGTCGTTTGATGAGTGTGGTAAAAAGGAGATGTCGAACCTGTGGTCGCATAGGACCTTGATTCGTACAGTTTGTTAGTCTTCAAAATAGATTAGGTTTTTGACATAAATAGACAATCGTACCGATATCATCAATCTAGAAGTTATATTCATGATCGTCATTTAATTCAAAACCATTCTAAAAGGGATTTGCCGTTTTCAGAAAAGATTTTCTTTACAAACTGTGAGATCAGCATTTGTATGATTCTAACCAAACTTGAATTAATTTCTGAATGGTTGTTCAATAATAATTACTGGCCGATTGGGAAGAATGATTATGGTGGAGCATACATACTCAAATACTTGGCTATCAGTTTTAGTAACGGTTAACTTTGACCTCTATTGAATCTTAAATCAATTCTTACACTCGCTAATTCCAGTTTGCCATTGCAAGGTCAGATGTCTATTCAATTTATATTTTGTATTTCAATACCTCCTAATTCTCTATTATCTGTCTAATTGACTCAATGATTAAGAAACGGAGATGATTTGAATTTTCCCCAATACCGGATCTTACTGACAATCGCTTATCTCGGCTAATGAGTTAACCTTCTGATAGTTTCTATTTATAAGGCACATTATTTAAATGATTTTGTTATGATAAATAAAACAAACTATAATAATCGAACGGTCTGTCTATATCTAACAATTCTACATCGAATATTCTTGTTACATAATCCAAATCTTCCTCTTGAATTGTTCCTAGATTTTGATGAGCTGACACAAGAGTTGAAAATATGATGATTCTTAAATTTTGACCTATATACTCGAGAATTATCAATCATTGTGAGAGTGTTATTGTTCGTAGATATCTATATGTCTTGAATACCTGATTATAAAAATAGAATTAATTAATAACAACGCTTCTATTCAGTAGTTACATTTTCTATACGAACTAGATCTTCGTTAACCGGCTGATTATTTGAATTCAGAGATACATCAGCAATCTTATCAACTACTTCTAATCCCTCTATTACCCTGCCAAAAACGGTATACTGGTTATCCAGAAATTTTGAATCGTTGAGGACTATAAAAAACTGCGAACCTGCGCTGTTGGGATCGTTTGTTCTAGCCATAGATAATATTCCCCTTTCATGTGGTATGCTGTTGAATTCCTGATTTATGGTATATCCTGGACCCCCTGTTCCCCAAGAGTCTCTACTAGCACTATCATTTTTTGTATTTGGATCACCTGCTTGGATTACAAATCCGGGAACTATCCGGTGAAATACTATCCCGTCATAAAATCCCTTACGGGCTAGATCTTGAAAGTTCTTTACGTGATTTGGAGCTATATCTGGATAAAACTCTACTTTTATTGGACCTTGTGTTGTTTCAATAGTTGCAGTATTATTGTCAATGTTAGTTACATTGTTTTGCAGAATTAATGATTGGTTATTGTTCATAGTATTGTTTGTTGAAATTTTTGAATTCTGATTTGAATCAATTTCTTCTTGTTGCCAAACTAAGGAATTTAATATATGATTGTAAATTGCGTTCGTTTGGTTATACTGGTCAGTGTTTGTTACAAAGACAAATCTGTAGATATTGTTGCCATGCTGCAGGAAAGTGTTATTCGAAACGAATTTTGATTTTTCCAAATCTTGATCGATTAGGGATATCAAATAAGAATATCCTATATCTCCATAAATGGATATCGGAGTTAAATCTTCAACAAGCATCAAGTATGAATTATTCAAGTCAATATTCAAGTGGGATTCTTTAGCAGATTCAACTACATTTCGAAGATCGGTTAAATTCATCCCATAAATGCTAGGACTAATGCTAAACCCATCTTTTTCTATATTTCCTATCTTCAAATCTCTGTAAGGATCGAACCTTGTCTCTCTCCCTTCTTTCTGGAATGTGATATCTGTGGGGTATTCTAAAGATAGCCCAAGGGACTTGCTAGTGTAGTTCTTCCAATCTTTGTTCTCTAATCCCGCCGATTCAATTTTTTCCTGAGCCAGCTTTAGCTGATCCTCGAGTAAGACTAGGTCGTTAAGAACTGAACCATTTATTGACTGTTGAAAATTATTGTCTGGTACCCCGCTAATATTTGGGATATTGGGTTCCAACATAAAAGAGAAATTAGAAGGCATTTCAGCCAAACTGTCTATGTTATTTACGATCGGTTGAGAGTATACAGTTTCAACATAATGGAGTGACAAAAAGCCAAATACTCCAATGATCACCAATAAAAAAAGGAATACCAGTTTCATATAAGTGCCATTGTAAGAGATGAAATATAAAAAGATCTCCAAATTCATGTTAGTTGTATGGTTCTCTGGGGTTAAAGGAGTAGAAGGATAAGTAAACTTTCATCACCAACTAATGTCTAGGTATGCAATCTATGAGGTGTAGAGATCGGTATTATAAGTCTAAAGAATTATAGTGTTAGTTAACCCACGTTCTTAACAATAATTAACGAATTCACAGGCAAACCCCAGTTGTGGCGAGAAATATAAAAAGTTCGTTCATTTCCGTAAATTATCTCTATAATTATTTAATAAATATTACCTCGATTTGTTCCAAGAGTTTGATTACGTATATTGTAATAATTGCTATTCCTAAGCTTAGAAAAGCATGGAAAGCGAAACGAAAATCTTGAAAAGTGATCTCACTTTTTTGGACTATACACATTAATTGATGCATATTGCAGATTAATAATGTCTTTATATGATTTCAATTTAGATCTTCGATATGGTCTTTTGCAGAAATTGTGGAGAAACCTTGCCTTCTGAAAATTCCTCCTTTTGTCCTACTTGTGGAAAACCACAAAATAATGCTTCGGCAGTTACTTTGGCCGGACAGACCAAGAGTACAGGTGCAGCAGTAGTGATTGCACTGATAGCAGGTATTTTGGGCTTCAATGGAATAGGCCATATGTACATAGGAAAAATAGGGCGCGGAATTATCTTGTTGGTTATTGGTTGGATTATATTGGTCTTAACATTTGTGTTCTTACCATTCGGAATAATCTATATTATATTCTGGCTTTGGCAAGTTTATGATGTCAATCAAAAAGCAAAATACTACAACGAGTTTATTATAAATAATGGCAAGACACCATGGTAGATAGCACTCTCCCGCATAAATATACAGTAGTAATTCAACCAATACGCTTCATTAACTCTAATCGACGCAGATTTCAAATGATTATTCTATTTTTCAAAAATCGAACTTTTTATTTCAGGTATATATTGAGAGTATTACCCTTATTAACGATCATATCCTTCCAATTTGGATGAAGGCTTCAGATCTGTTTGTAAAGTGTCTTGAATCGGAGGATGTAAAATATGTATTTGGAATACCTGGTGAGGAAACAAACGATCTCGTATTATCGATATCAGGTTCAAAAACAATTCGATTCATACTTGTAAGACATGAACAAGCAGCCGCCTTTATGGCCGACGTTTACGGAAGGCTCACTAATAAAGTCGGTGTTTGTCTTGCAACACTTGGTCCTGGAGCTACCAATCTAGCAACAGGTGTTGCCAACTCAAACATGGACAGATCTCCTATTCTCGCTATAACAGGTCAGACCTCCACAAATCAAATGCATAAGGAATCTCATCAAAATATGGACCCAGTTATCATGTTTACACCCATTACCAAGTGGACTTGGTCAATTAGAGACGCAGAAGGAATACCTGAGATCGTTAGGCGAGCTTTCAAGATTGCACTCGAGGAAAAGAAAGGTGCTGCTCATTTGGAGCTACCTGTTGATGTCGCAAGAATGAATAGTAGCAACAAACCGTTAAATAAAAAGAGAAAAAATAGCTCAGACGTATCATGTCATGACCTCACAGAGGCCGCTGAGATGATTATTAGTTCCAATGCACCGATCGTGCTAGTTGGAAATGGATGTATTAGAAATCGTTCTTCAAACGCAGTAAGGAACCTTTTGGATGTCACGGGCATATATTCGGTAAATACCTTTATGGGTAAAGGAGTGATTTCAGATAATTCAGTTACTCATCTGGGTACAATAGGAATAAAGGAATCTGACTATGCTTTGAGAGCATTACGACTTGCAGATCTGGTTATTACGATAGGCTATGATTTAGTAGAATACAGTCCTCAAAATTGGAACTCAACAATACCCATGAAGAGAATAATTCATTTTGACTTTACTACGGCAGAAACTGATAATTATTACGATCCTGATTTAGAGATATCTGGAAATATCGAACTTGGTATTAACTCCTTATTGAAATCCCTTAATAGCTTGAAACCTGGGTTTCGCATTCAAAAAAGCCAAAGGGAAAAAACCATAACGACACTCAAAATATTCCAAAGCATAAAAAGTGAAATAGAAAACAGAATTTATAAATTCAAGGATGACTTGTCTTACCCGATCAAACCTGAAAAGTTGATAAATGATGTTCGAGAATTACTATTGTCGGATGACATTTTGATCTCTGATGTTGGTGCACACAAATTATGGATCGCTAAAATCTACAAGACATTCGAACCAAATACATGTATTATTTCTAATGGATTTTGTTCCATGGGCTTTGCACTTCCAGGAGCCATAGCAGCGAAACTTGAATTTCCATCTAAAGGAGTAGTCGCAATGTGTGGAGATGGTGGGTTTCTAATGAATGTACAAGAATTAGAAACAGCTGTTAGACTTGAGGTACCAGTAATTGTTATTGTTTGGTGTGATTCAGACTTGGGTATGATATCAACGAAACAGTCATTGGAACTAGGCAAGAGTGTATATACTAGATTTCAAAATCCCGATTTTGTGAAACTTGCAGAAAGCTTTGGAGCAATAGGTTATAAAGTCGAAAAAACCGAGGATTTCAAACAAATTCTTCAAAGAGCCAAATCCTCAACAAGAAAACCTGTAGTCATAGCTATTGATATCGATGCCTCGAGAAATAGACTTTTGTTTGAAATGGGTGATAATGCAATCGGTTGAAGAATCCTAAACGTTGCAAGAACATATCCTTTTTGGTTTAAATGGAATAATTGATTTCAATTATTCAGGTCTGCATCTTACACAATCATATTAGTGCTCTTGTTCAACAAAATCGGATTTAATCGAGTACAGGTGATTCATATTTTGGACTAGCATGAAAAAACTGAATATCATCCGAAAAAAAACAATCAATTTATTGGTGGTTTAAGTTAACTTAAGAATGAATCCATTTTAGTAAGAATATATGAAAGTTGATTGTTAAGCCCTTGTCAGATAGGGTGGGTAGGATAGGATTCGACTCAATAAATCCCAAGATAGGCCATAAGTACAATATAGGCTAATTCATGGATATTTAGCCTTCATACCGCTACTACAAAATGTCGTAAAATAATACGCATCCGAAATTAGGTATATTTTATGATCTAAAAGTATCTAGAATCATTGTGTCAACAAGACATATTCCTTAAAAGTATAAATCACTTAGGGCCAAAACAGAAGGTAATTGTACAACCTTGATTCAGTAGGTCAGGATATTTTCAAAGGCATACAAGAACGGGTTAATCATAGTATAGAAAATGGTGGGTTGTATATTGATCTTTCAACTGATTCTTGTAGAAAATTCTTGCAACGAAAAGTAAATACTAATGCGAATGTTGTGGTCATGTATGTTGACATTGCTGGATCGACTCAAATGTCTCATGATCTGTCTCCAATCAAATTATCAATAATCATACAAATCTTCTCTCAGGAAGTTAGTCTTTCGATTGTTAAATTCGGCGGTTATGTACTTAAATTTGTCGGCGATGCCGTTATTGGTCTTTTTCCAGCCGATTACAATCCTAACAAGGCCATAATGAACTCCTTAGATTGTGCATACTATATACAAGAAATAGTAAAAAAAGGAATCAATCCTGTTTTTAAAAATAAATCCTTCCAAGAGATTGCTGTAAAGATAGGTATAGAATACGGATCGGCATTGGTTTTACTATACGGAAAGAACATAGAGCATGCTCATATTGATCTGATCGGATTTAGTATTAGTATAGCATCCAAGATTACTTCAATGGCTTTTCCAAATGAAATTGTTGTTGGAGAGAATATATACAACAATGTTGATAGCGACAAGAAAAAATATTTTCTTGCGCTTTATGATCATTATGATAAATGGAGTTCCGTAATGAAATACAATAATAATCTAAAGTATCATGTTTACAAATATATCAAAAATTAGATGGTTTTGAACTTTACTATTTTTTGAATATTTTTATTGCCTGAGGAGGACAAACGTTTTCGCAGGCCAAGCAAAAAATACAATCCTTTTCTCTTATCATGAATGGTTTTCTTTCCGAAGCTGGATGTCCTGGTGTTTCTAGCCATTCGTAAACGTTTACTGGACACGCATCAATACATGCTCCATCAGAAATACAGATATCGAAATCTACACAAACATCTGTACCCCAAATTCCAAGTTGTCCTGGTGGATCGTATGGTCCCCATACTTGAATTCCCTTAAACTTGCCTGCAGGCTGTCTTTTTGATTTAAAACCAGTATCAATTGGACCTTCTGCTGCAACGTGATCTGTTCCTGTGCCAGTGAGCTTTAAACTAGACGAATCGGCCGCTTCATTTGAAGAAGGTGTAGTTGCAACTTGTTGAGGGATCGAAGCAGCACTTGGAGGTGCACCAGCGGCTGTCTGAACCGCCTGCATAGGAATAGTTGCATTTCTTGAAGAACTAGCCCTTTTTAATTTTTCGGCTTCTGCCGTTGCCAAAATTTTTTGTCTCTTTACTGGGCATAATTGGGAATGAACTTCTTTAATACTTTGCAAAGTGGTAGGATTTAAATGAGTCAATAATGAGCCACAGTCTTCACATATGTACTCAGTCATAGTATGCGACAATGAGGTTATATCCCTTCTTAGGTATTTATAAATTTGTCAAAATGATCTTAGAAGGCCATTATATAATTATATATTGATTTTGTTCATTTCAAAGTCAAGTGAAGAGATACAAATGCGTAACTATGGGTGGAACTTTCGACGTACTACATCTTGGCCATGTTGACTTGTTAAGAAAATCATTCGAAATAGGCTCTTATGTAGTTATTGGATTAACATCAGATGAATTTGCAAAGTATAGATTAAAGAAAAATTTGCGAAACACATTTGAAACTAGACTCAAGAATTTGAAAACCCTTATACTAAATCAGATTCGTTCAACATCGTTTGAGATAACAAAGCTTGAAGAGGAATTTGGTCCTCTAATGTTTTCAGAATATATAGATTGTCTTGTAGTTAGTTCCGAAACAAGTACTAAAGGTGAAAAAATTAACAAGATCCGATCAGAAAAAGGTCTTTTGCCTATTGACATCATTATAGTAAAGATGAGATTGGCGGAGGATGGACTTCCGATTTCATCGACACGTATTAAAGCTAAGGAAATTGATCCAGAGGGAAGAATACTTGATCTTAAAAAATAACTCTATTTGCTCAAATATTATTCATATAATCTGATAAATCATTCTTTAATGAACTTTTGTTAGATAATATGAAAAATGGAATTGACGATTTGATTTTGGATTATTGTGCTAACTTGTCAAATATTGGCGAGGGGTTGGAGCCAGATGTGCTCGCTTATTGGTATAAAAGAATTGAGGATAGATCTAAAGAAATGTGTTCTACAGAATTAGGTGAAAAAATAATTTTTAAACAAGACCGCATATTGTGGATGAAATTTGAAATTAATATTTCAAAGAGGACTGTACCCCTTGTTCTAGATTCCATCAGACAGTGTATACCGCTAATGCCATATTCCACTTCTTTATACTTTGAAAAAGTATATCAAGTAATTTTAGACGAATTTAACAGAGAATTGGTTTAGTTATAATTCCAACTAATTATTGCCTTGTCGTCAACAAAAATTGTCTCTATAATAATCCCGTTTGTCCTAGTTAAGTTGCTAAAAAAGATTGACAATTGGAGAGCATTGTCTTTATCTTTTAAAATAATACTGTGATGTGAACCATCGTCAAGCTTCACTACTACTTCTGAACCTACGATTTTTACTATTTCACTCACAAATAAAGTGTCATCTTTGTGTTTTGAGAAAATACTAGAAAGTTTTTCAGCTTCATAAGAATCTAAACATCGAAACTCTGATTTGGTAAGATTCATCCTAAATGTCACCACTAGAATTGTATTGTATTGTCATTATTCAAATCCTTTCCATCAACCGTAAATTTGCAGATCATGTCTTGAGCCTCTTCTCTTTTTGTCTGAATTTCTTTCATGAATGGTTTTACTTTCTTTATCATATCATCCTTACACTCTCCACAAAGTAAATTACCACTAGTACAATCAATATATCGCCTCCTTGATTCTTTTTCTGAATCAAATAAATAGTTCAAATACCAATATACTGGACAGATATTAGCATTACCACCTAGCTTTCGCTGTAACGCAACTGTTGGTTGACCTCCTGTAAAAGTATTTTTAACTTTCGTTTCTAGAGTTTCTGGATCATCCACGGTAAACAGTGCCGTATCAGGTTTTGATGACGACATTTTTCCACCGCTTACAAGTCCTGGAATAAATTTACTATGGATTTGAGCAGGTTTTGGATAACCTAACTTTTCGGCTATGTCTCTCGTCATTCTCCAATAAGGGTCTTGATCAATGGCTGCAGGAATGAGCACGGGAGTTGATTTTCCTTCTATTAACGATGGCAAAAAACATGGAGCACCTTGGATTGGTGGAAACCCTATCATTCCAATATTTGTGGAATTAGTAAATCCAAATACTGCTTTTGCCGTTGAAAAAGTAATCCTTTTTGCAATTTCTGTTGACAATTTGTATAAATAGTTTATGTCACGAGTATTTATGATGATTCGAGTCTTATTTGGGTCAAATCCTATTGCAATTATGTCCAATATATTCTCATATGTGTAATGACAAATCGAATCATAATTCGAATGTTCACTATATAGGAATTTTTCATCATCCGTGATTTGAAATATTAGTTTGACATTAAATTTGTCTTGCAAATACTTTGTAAAAAGCCAGGGCATCAAATGACCTAGATGAACTTGTCCGGATGGTCCTCTTCCAGTATAAAGATAAAACTTGTTTCCTTTTTCATATTCTCTCAAAATCCAGTCCAAATCTCGATGTGAAAAGAAAAATCTATTCTTGAGGAATGGGTGGATCTCACCTGTCAAATCATGGATCTTGCTAACTATTGTTTCATCTATCAACGATGTTCCAAATTTTTCAATTAGCTTGGTGTAGTCGACTTCCCCTGCTACTTCCCACGGCGTAACATTAAATTCTTCACCGGAATTAATGTTGGGCGATTCATGAGATGTAATTTCTCCATCACGATCTTGTAGAGAAATTCTATCCTCTCTCCTATTAACTGAATCATTCGCTTCCTCAGCAGACATTCGTGGATCTTAACTTTTCATAACCAGAGTTTAAACGTTTAAAAATACAATCAAATCTATTTTTTTTGTCAATATTGCATAAGGATGGGACAGAAGACATAAAAAAGTACGAAATCGTGAATGATCAGGCCAATTCAATGACCTCTCTACATCCTATCGAAAAAAAAATACTTTTGGTTCTACAAAAGGCAGGAGACTGGATGAGTGAAACCAATTTGGCCAAAGCTACTGGCTTAAACCCAGATCAGGTCAGAAGAGGAATAGAATGGCTGCGATATAAGAACTTGATTGATTTATCAGAGTCGTCTGATACAAGAATTTCATTACATGAGAAAATACTTGATGATGATAATTACATTCTTCCAGAAAGAAAGTTTGTAAATGTTGTCATAGCTGGTAGGAATAAACTTGCTGACGTCTTCCATAGCGAGGAATTTCAAAATAATGAAAAGGAAGTTTATGGTGCTATACGTTACTCTAAGGTCAATGGGTGGATTAGTGTTGATAAAGACCAAGTAAAACTTCTTCCGGCCTCGAAATTACCGTCTAGGGAAGAAAATTTTGTCAATAAATTAAGATCCTCGAAATTCCTTCGATTTTCATTACTTGATGATGACGAGAAGATTGCTTATGAAAACCTGGCCAAAAGACCAAACGTACTGATAACAAAGAAGTTGCAAGAGAAAAAATTTAAGATATTAAAGGAAAATGTAGATAAAATCAGAAACCTTTTACAATCTGGTCGAGCTACTGCTAGGAAATTGGACAAGAATGTTCTAAT
The DNA here is from genome assembly GCF_900696045.1 of Candidatus Nitrosocosmicus franklandus. Taxonomy (GTDB): domain Archaea; phylum Thermoproteota; class Nitrososphaeria; order Nitrososphaerales; family Nitrososphaeraceae; genus Nitrosocosmicus; species Nitrosocosmicus franklandus_A. Next base: position 422,645 of record NZ_LR216287.1, on the reverse strand, counting down.
CTCCAGTGAATGGAGAAATCTTAGTTTTGAGCAAATCGATGTTGAGGCGCCCTTACCACTGTTGAATTGTGGAAGGAAAAATCCTTTGATAGATTTCATTGATGAAGTAAAAGAAATTTTGGTTAGTATGGGATTTAGTGAAATTGAGGGAAAACTGATCCAAACTTCTTTCTGGAATTTTGATGCACTATTTATTCCCCAGGATCATTCCGCTAGAGAAATGCAGGATACTTTTTATTTGAATTCTGAATCTGGTTTGTATTCTGCCCTAGGTGGAGAAAAATCTTTAGTTGACTCAGTTTCCAAGGTTCACGAGTATAACTGGGACTATGCATGGGATGAACGAGAGGCTAAAACTTACGTTTTAAGAACTCATACTACCCCAGTTACTCTTCAGCATCTGTGGAAAGAAATGCCGGATAAAGATAAAGTCTTCCTAATCGGACGCGTGTTTAGAAATGAAAAGGTCACTTTCAAACATTTGGTCGAGTTTCATCAAGTTGAGGGTATCTACACTAGTAGTAGTGCAACTTTGAGACAGTTGATTGGAATCCAGAGTGAATTTTATTCTAAGTTGGGGATCAAGAAGGTAAAATTTTGGCCTACCTTTTTTCCTTATACTGAACCATCTCTCCAGTCAATGGTTTTCAACGATAAACTCAACAAGTGGATTGAATTATTTGGCATGGGAATATTTCGTTCTGAGGTAACCAAACCACTTGGGTTTAAAAACCCTGTACTTGCATGGGGCGGTGGGTTTGAAAGATTAGCAATGCTACGTTTTGGTTTGGATGATATTCGTGAATTGTATTCAAACAATCTAAGTTGGCTTAAGAGTGTAGCAAAATGCCAGTAGTAAATGTGCGATTAAGTAGACTGAAGAGTAGTTTCCCAGATTATGGGTTGAGTGAGGTAATTGAGGAAATCCCTTATCTGGGTCTAGATATAGAGGATATCGATGAGCGAGAAGACATTATTAAGATAGAATTCAATCCAAATAGACCTGATTATGGATCCGAGAATGGTATTATTAGAGGGTTAAGGGGAATATTGGGAATTGAATTAGGAAGTCCACGGATCAAAACAATTCAACCTTCAGACAAGTCCATATTCGTCGAAAGAAGTCTCGAAAAAATTAGACCTTTCATTTATGGCCTCATCGCTAGAAGAGAGCTGCTCCTCTCAGAGATAGAATTGACTCAATTAATTTCATTGCAAGAAGACTTACACAACGGATTGGGGAGAAAACGAAAAAAGGCGTCAATGGGCATTCATGATTTTGACAAAATAAATTTTCCTCTTCAATATAGACTTGAAGACATAAATAGAAAATTCAAGCCTTTGGGCAGTGAACAAGAGTTATCTTTAGCTAGAGTCCTAAAAGAAACCGAAACCGGAAAAAAGTACGGTCATCTTATAGATGGTTCTAATCTTGTTCCGCTTTTAACAGATTGCAACGATGATGTCATATCGTTCCCACCTATTACTAATGGGGCATTGACTAAAGTTGATACCAATACGAGAAACTTAATGGTTGAGGTAACCGGCAAAAACCCTAAATCTGCAAAACAAATGCTAGCTTTGATTGCCTATGAATTGGCTGATATGGGATTCGAGTTGTTTCATTTGTTTATTCATTCTCCATTGGAGGGTAAAGTTTTGTCCCCAAACTTGGAGCCCATCATTATTGAAGTGGAGGCCATACAAATAAACGATTTATTGGGGCTCAACTTGCCGGAAGCGAAAATAATTGAATGTCTTAACAAGTGCAGATGTGATGGTTTAGTAGAAAGGCCAGGTGTTATTAGATGCATAGCCCCAAACTATAGGATTGACTTATTTGATTCGTGTGATGTTGTTGAAGAAGTGGCAATTGGCTATGGAATAATGAATTTGAAACCCGATAAACCCTCTGAATATCTTGACGGTAACAAAGAAAGCCATTCTATAATATTTGAGAAACTTACCGAGATTTTGATCGGCCTTGGGTTTATCCAAATCGTGAACCCGAGTATAATATCTAGAAATATCATGGAAAAGTCTTTAGTACTTGATAAACACTCTGTTTCTGAGTTAATTTGGTTAAATGACTCAAAAAATTCTGAGTATGAACTATTGCGAACAAGGCTAATACCATCTATGATTAATACTCTGTCTGTCAACATCCATGAAAAGTATCCACAAAAGCTATTTGAGATTGGAAAGGTTTTCAGAGCAAATGGCAATTCGGCTAAAGAAAGTTGGTATTTGTGCGCCGCTATTGCACATGACAATGCAGATTACTCTGAAACCAAGTCCAATTTAGAATCAGTGTTGAGGTATTGTTTTAATAAATCCGTTACTACTCCTAGAGTACAATTACCATATTTTCTTGACGGTCATGCAGCCCAAATCTCTTTAGACAACAAAACTATAGGATGTATTGGAGAGGTTCATCCACAAGTGCTTGAAAATTTTGCTATGAGAACTTTGGTGGGTATGTTTGAAATCGATATTTCTCAAATTATGGAAATACTAAACCTTAATAAACAATCCTTTTTTTAGACTCTTTGTGTATTTCTCAAATTTAACACTAGAATGAAGGACGTGACCTTAGATTGACCTAAAAAGTCTGGAAGCGATATGATTCTTTTGGTTCAGAATTTAACAGATCATTTTTTCACTATCTAAAGCCACTAAGTTAACTGATATATAACCCACAATCTTACTTTGTTTATCCCCGTTAGAGAGTACACGATGAGTTTTACACATAGTGTAAGGCTAACTATGATTCGGTTGTGGGTCAGAGGCGGGGTACAATCATTCTGTTAGCGGATAATTTACCTGTTTAATCCTTCAAGATGTCCTTCTTGCTCCAACTTGTCTGCATGTGCACTAATATATCTCCAGATGATATCAGCTTTATCTGACTGAAAATCCCAAGGAGCGATTAATACTAAATCATTGTCCCTAATCCACATTCTTCTTTTTATCTTGCCCCTTATTCTACAAGTTCTTATTTTTCCATCAGAACTCTTTACTATAATATTATCACCGCCCACTAATTTGATGACTCGCCCAAATAGTTCTCCTTCTTGGGGCATAACCAATTCCTTTAGATGAGCTTCATTTAAGACTTTGCGTTTGCCTATTTTAAATCACTACTAATTCTCAAATATGAAATAAATACTTTTTTTTCTAGCGTGAGGATATTATAATTCCGTTATCATAACAACAATTAGGTTGAGCAAACCATAGAATTCACGATATCTTCCACATTAGCATATAGAGTTATGCTTAATTCTGAATGCTTTTCATTCATCAGACAATTTAGCATATATAATAATCTCCTTTTTATGAGTTGAAATCTTTTTTAACACAAATTTTATCCACAAAACAAATACCAGATATGCGAATTGAATGAGATTGATAACAATTTGAGGAGAAATCAAATTTTATGTTAATAGCTAGATCGATCCTGATTTTTCTTGAATTTATTACACAGAAATGCGAACGAATCTATTCTTATAAAGGGATTTTACTTAATTATCTATAAACAACACATTATTCCAACTAGACCTGGTCGAATTTTTCGCGTACCATATGAAAAAGCCTAGCGTAAAGAGAAGGTTGGATTTTGTAACTATGGTATGATTACATTAAAAAATTGATTACGCAAAATACGGATGCCATCTTAAAAGTATCTTGATGACTGTCTTGAACCAAGCGAGTTAAGGTTTTTAATAATTTGATTTTTGCTTGGCTATCTAAAAACTGATTTCGTCGGATAATTCCTAATAGCTATATGGGCTGCAGTTCGGGTAATGCATAAAAGACTAATTTTGTATCTAAAATCGTTTTTAGATAATAATCGATTCAACTTAATGACTGTTTAACTGAATCAAAAAAATCTCTCTTTTTCACTTTTTCTCCTATCATCGCATTTTGAGCTATCGTTAGTAGATTTTCTTATATATCATTGGATTTTAAAATATTAAAAATGAATGGAATTTCCGTTAGAATAACCCTTTAAATTTTTGTATATGTTAGACCCGTTTATTGAGCAGTAAGGTTATCTCAACTTATTGTAACCTCAATACTACATGTACCCATTTGGATTATCAACCGATCACTATGAGCCTTCTAATAGATTGCTTCTAGATTACAAAGGTAGAACAAGAATGGAGGTTTACTCAGGTAAAAGTAGGATTGAATAGCTGCTGGTTCAAATACTGATCCGATCTTTCTGAAAACTTCCTTTGAGTGGGTTCTCAAATCTCTAAGCTCATGAAGTTAACGAAAATTTAGTGAGGAATAGGATGCAACAAAAAAAATTAAATTCAATGTATCAATTATTAGTTTAATCTCTGTGGTTCATTAAAAACAACTTGCTTTATTTTAGCTCTATCATTGTTGGAAGAGGGATTTTTTCATGTGAATGTAACCGTTGTAACTTTGTTCCGCATTTCTTGCATACCCACAAATATGTTTCATCACAATGATTACACGATAGCACAGCTGTTAACTCCAGCCCACAAACTCTACAAGATCCTTCGTTATACATGGGCCTCTAATTCTATCTTGCCCTTCTACCTATATAAATATTGCAAATTTCATTACAAGTATTTTATTTTATTAATAACTGAGTTGAAAATTTTGTAAACATGGATTATCAAATTATGCCAAGTCAAAAATTGCCAATATATTAGGGAAAAGCAAGCTTACTTTTTCATGAATTGTTTGACGTATTTTTCCGTGACTTGGTGTTGTATCTATCTAGAAAAATACTTGTTACAAAACTCGGAAGTCCGGTATATTTTCTTCATTTTTGGTCGATATTGCTTCGAACCTAATAGGGGGACTATCATCCTCATCATCGTTTTGCAACATTGTTAATTACTCTTATGAAAATATATTTTTATATGAATATTGATTCACTTTGGCTGGCTATCTTATTCAGTTATGGTAGCAGCATGATATGGTTTTTTGCATTTCGGACACATGGCGTGATCGCACATACATTCTATGCAGTAATCGCTACTTTTTTCAAAATCTGTTTTACTGCCTTTATGAAAACATATTTCGCAAACTACTTGTTCCATCTATAAAGACATTGTTATCATACTTTATTTAATACTTTATTTAATACTCTTATCATTCTTTAACAGATTAATTATCTCATACCTTATCTTATCTGTATTTGATTGAGACGAAGTCGAAATACACAAGATTTTGTCGTTAAGAGGGAAGGTCATCATTGTAATCCTTTCTAGTCTTATGACCAGATAATCTAATCGCCCGAATTTTTCCGAAAATGATTGGAAGAAATTGATATTTGAGAGTGATTGCAAGTACATATCTTGCTCCTCATTCTGATTAAGCAATGGTTCTATTCCTTTTCGAAAACCTCCTTCTATCACTTCGCCCTCTTTATTCACTAATCCTACAAATCTGATATTACCATCGAGTGCAAATATTTCTTCAGATAAATTTATTTTGATTGAATTTGAAATATTGTTACCTTTAGGCATTTTTACATCTTCTATACACTCTGCGAATTTATTCTTATGTAAATGTAGATTCCGTATCCTTCTTCCTAACTCTCTTATTCTCTGAGAAATTCATCTTTGATGCTTTATAGTAAATAACTTCTCCTCTTCTCTCCACCACAGCTATGACAGCATTTTTACCCATTTTTTCCACTTCATCTACCATGTTAGCAAATGAAGAGGCGTTAATCGTGGTACCTTCGTTCAATCCAACCGCAACGTATTTCGAAGTTTTTTTATTAAATTCGCCCCTTTCATAAATTCTGAAATCAGTTCCAAATCCAAACCCATCTTTCACAACATAGCCTTTGCTCCTTAGATCCCGATATATAAGGTATTTCGTAAGTAGTTTTTTATCCTTTTTAACAAGTACTTTTAAAAATTCAGAGAAATCATAATCCTGGGTTTTATCTGACACCCTCAATTTGTTACTTTGTAATAAAAATAATGCTTCTAGGTAGCTAAGCAGGTATTCTTTGTTGAAGTTTTCCCCAAAGCCTTTGTTTCTGAGTTGATCTTGGTCCCTTGGTTCTTGAATAATAATTTTCCCTTTCTTAGATATGTAATTTGCCTCTGCAGCAAAATTTTGATCCGAGAGGTTTTCACTTGCTTCAATTCTCTCCAGGTTACTAAATGCTTGGTTCTCCTCAGATTCATCTGGAACCTCTGGTTTGACGATGGGCATAACACATAAATCAGTGCCAACAGCCACATTTATTTATTATAGGGTGAATCTGTTTTGAAAGGTGTAAATTATAGGGAAATTAGAGGCATGCCATACGTAAGAAGAGAATACATTGCTGGGAAACCTCAAATTAAAATTGCAAGATTTGCCTCTGGGCAGGCCAAGGCTGATTATGATTATTTAGTTGAGCTCGCTGTCACAGAACGCATACAGATAAGACACAATTCCTTAGAAGCTGCTAGGCTAGCTGCCAACAAGACCTTGGCTCAAGCAGGCGATATGAGTTTTTTCGCACGATTAAGAGTTTACCCTCATGTCCTTCTCCGCGAAAATAAAATGATCGCAACCGCTGGAGCTGATAGGCTTCAAGAAGGTATGAGAAGAGCTTTTGGAAAGGCAACTGGCCTGGCTGCTCGTGTCGAACGAGGACAGACAATTTATGAAGCACATGTGACTAAAGAAAACTTACAGCTTGCTAAAAAGGCGTTTAAAGTAGCCTCTAGCAAAGTTGGGTGCCCAACTATTACTAAAATAACTCCACTAAAGTAGGCACAATATTGTCAGTTACTCTCTATTTTTAATTTAATTTTTCAAAATCCGATTTATCTATAAAGTTTACATATAGCTTTACTGGTATCAAATGTGTTTTTTGGTTCACATTTACTTCTAATTTCGAATTTGTGACTATTTGACATCATGTCTTTTTGCCAATTCCATGCAGTCTTGAGAAGATGACCTGTTACTGAAATAATCAAATCTTAATATGAAATGAAGTTTACCTTTATTATTTGGGATCTAAAGACAACAAATATTTTATAACGAATAATTTTCATTTAAATCATGGGACAGATCAAGTTTATTACAGATTTTGAAGACAAATTTTATCTCAATAAGAAAATATTTGTTCGAGTTGATTTTAATGTTAAAGTCCAAGACAATAGAGTGAGTGAAGATTTCAGGATTAGATCTGCTATCCCTACAATTGAATATTTATCAAAACGAGGAGCTAGGGTTATCCTCGGGTCTCACTTAGATAGGCCCAAAGGCCGAGATTATCGTTACTCCCTTCGTCCGGTTTCCCTTAAGCTAGAAGAAATATTATCCTCTTTCAACACAAAGGTGAAATTCGCAGAGGATTGTGCTGGCACTGATACTAAAAGAATGGTGGATAGTATGGAGAATGGGGAGGTATTGTTGCTAGAAAATTTGAGGTTTTATCCAGAGGAAGAAAAGAATGATCTCCAGTTTTGTCAGGCACTTGCTTCCTATGCAGATGTATATGTAAACGACGCTTTTAGCACTTCCCATAGAAAACATTCTTCTACATATGGTGTTGCAAAGTTTTTTGATACTAGGATTGCTGGCTTTAACTTAGCACAGGAACTCCAATATTTATCGTTATTACGCGAAAAACCTGCCAATCCATTTACATTGGTAATAGGTGGAGTGAAGATTAAAGATAAAATAGGAGCCCTAGATCACCTATTACCTAAAGCAGACAAAGTTCTCATCGGAGGAGCAGCATCTTACACTTTCTTGAAAGCCAAGGGACACTCGGTTGGACAATCAATAATTGAGGAAGATTATTTACCTTGGGTTACTAAAGCACTCCAAGACCATAGCGACAAAATAATTTTACCCTTAGATCATAAAGTAGCAACTTCCGAAAATAGTGATCATTATCAAGTAGTCCAATCTGAAATTCCCAAGGATATGAGGGGATTTGATATTGGAGACAAGACAATTCAAAAATTTAGTTATGAGATCCATAATAACGGACTAGGAACAATTTTTTGGAATGGCCCGATGGGTTATTTTGAAAAGGAGGTATTCTCTAACGGAACAAAAAGCGTAGCTGTTAGTATGGCATTGGCCTTTTGGAGGGGTGTCAAAACCCTAATTGGAGGGGGTGATACTTTGGAAGCAATGAAAGTTTCTGGAGTTTCAGAAAAAGAGGTTACACATGTATCAACCGGAGGAGGAGCTACCTTAAGATTCTTAGCGGGTGATGAGATGCCCGGGATTGATATATTGAAAAGCAATTAGATAAGGGGATTTCAAGATAGATGAAATAAATATTCGCTTCATCAAACTTATTCGCTTGACAACATTACATGAATCCACCTCATTTGATGCAATCATTGGGGGTGGAAGCGTTTCTGGACTGTTTGCAGCTCGAGAGATGGCCTCAAAAGGAATGAAAGTGTTAGTATTAGAAGAAGACCATGAGATAGGGACTCCAGAGCACTGTGGAGGAGTCGTTAGTCAGAAAGGATTAGAAGCTCTTGGGATAATTCCACGCATAAAAACATTTGACAATGAAATAAGACAAGCAATAATTAAAACAAAGAACAATTCAATTGAAGTTAATGCCGTTAATCAAAAGGTAATTGTGATTGATAGACGCTCATTTGACAAGGAAATTGCATTTCAAGCACAGTCTCATGGGGCAGAAATTAATACAAACAGTTTGATCGTGGGAATTGCTTATGAGGACAATTGGTTTAAAGTCAAGATTAAAGGGGGTACTATCTATAAAAGTAAATATTTTGTCGACGCTAGAGGCGTAGGGACATTGGTAAATAAAGGATTGAGAAATATCATTCCTTCTGGACAATACGAAGTCTATGCCCCATGGATTGAAAAGGATACAATAGAGGTTATTTTTGACGCAGAACGTTACCCCGGATTTTTTGCTTGGATTATACCTACAGGAGAGGGGAAAGGAAAGATTGGAGTTGCAGGCAAAAGTATTAATCCTAATTTTCTTTTGGAATCCTTCTTGAAAACTCGGGGTCGGCCATATTCAATAATCAGAAAAATATATGCTCCGATATGGATTGCCGGCTATGTAAGACCGTTCTACAATGGTAAAAATGTTAGAGTAGGTGACGCTGCGGGGCAGACTAAACCGACAACTGCAGGAGGGATATACACAGGTGGAATGGGTGGGATTTATGCCGGTAGAGCCATAGCACTTTCTCTGTCAGAGGGTGAAGAAACTTCATATCTCTCACATTACGAACAAAAGTGGTTATCTAAATTTGGTAAAGAATTCGATAGGTTGCTTTTCTTGAGGAGAATTCTAGAACGGTTAGATAATAAATCCTTTGATAAGATTTTTTCAGAAATTTCAACTAAGACGCTTGATGTAATTTCAGATACTGCTGATTTTGATTTTCATTCGTTTTCGCTCAGGCAATTTCTTGATACTAGAACAACGTTAAATTTACTCTCTGCCATTATGGGTAACGAGTACAGGAAGATAATTAAAGACCTAAGCAAGATATAAATGCGGTTTAGAGCTCTTTAAGAATTATGTCAAAACAGTTGCAATTACCGGTTTGCACTTCATGTAATAGGCCAATTATGCCTAATGACGCATGTGTTAGATTCTATTGTCCAAACTGTGGGTATGTTATAATTTGGAGATGTCAGAGCTGTAGAGAATTTGCAAGGCCTTACAAATGTGTTGGGTGTGGATTCGAGGGGCCATAGCTAACATGACAAGATTGGTTGCACGTATAAAGATATTGCCTGCAGATTCCGAAACGGACATGGAGGTTTTGGCAGATACGTTAAAGAAAAATGTTCCGCAAGGAATGGAATTAAAGGCTCATGCTAAAGAGCCCATCGCCTTTGGATTGAATGCACTTGTAGGAGACTTTTTATTAGATGACGCGGAGGGAGAGATGGAGAAATTAGAAGAGTCCATTCGAAAAGTAGAGGGTGCAGGCGAAATCCAAGTTATAAACATAAGTAGACAATCAGTCAAGATGAAATAGATCAATGAATATGCCTTTGAGGTTCAATTGAAAAAAAAAGAAAAACCCACCAAGAATCTTCCCAAAAACAATGCTATAAAGCTTAGGGTGGCAGAATGTAGGATTAAAGACGTAGGCAAGAAGAAGGCAATCCTTGATATCCATACTATGGCCAAATTAGGATTACAGGATGGTGACGTTATAGAAATTGCTGGTAAGAAGATAGCAGCAGTATCTGTTTACAGTTTTGAGGATAAAAATAAGAAGAATAGTTGTATCCATATTGACGGACAAACAAGACAAAACGCCGGGGTTAGTTTGAACGATTATGTAATTGTAAAAAAAACAGATCCCAAGCCAGCTGAAAAAATCGTATTGGTTTGTAATACCTCAAAGAATTTTTCTGATGAATTTATCTTATATCTGAATAACCGCTTTGATGGATACCCTGTAACTAAAGGGGAACAATTTCTACTTAATTTCTTGGGTACTTCTTTGGAATTCAAAGTACAAACTACTGTTCCAAAGGAAGTCGTGAGAATCACCAAATCCACAAGAATCATAATAAAGGTTGGCTCAGAGAGATCTTATGATTCTGGCCACCATGTGACTTATGAACAAATTGGCGGCTTGAAAACCCAGATATCTCGGTTGAGAGAAATAGTAGAATTGCCATTACGACATCCTGAAGTTTTTTCAAAAATTGGCATAGAACCTCATAAAGGCATTTTGCTTTTTGGTCCCCCAGGCTGTGGGAAAACACTAATCGCAAAGGCATTGGCGGCAGAGTCTAAGGCTAACTTTTTCATTATCAACGGACCTGAAATAGTGAACAAATATTACGGCGAAACTGAAAGCAAACTAAGAGAAATATTTCAAAAAGCCAAAGAATCTGCACCTAGTATCATTTTCATAGATGAAATAGATGCGATAGCTCCCAAGAGGGAGGATACCTTTGGGGATGTTGAGAAGAGAGTAGTGGCACAATTGTTGGCACTAATGGATGGCATGTCTGATCGTGGAAATGTTGTAGTTTTAGGTGCGACTAATAGACCAGATAGTTTGGACCCTGCCTTGAGAAGACCAGGTAGATTTGATAGGGAAATTGAAATTGGCATCCATAATGTGGATGGTAGATATGAAATTTTGAAGATTCATACTCATGAAATGCCTCTCGACCCGGATGTTAAGCTTAGAGAACTCGCAAAGTTGCTTAATGGATACACGGGAGCAGATATCAAGGCACTTTCTAGGGAGGCAGCGATGAAGTCTATACGAAGGACACTTACAGATTTCGATTTGGAGAATCAAAATCAGGTGCCTGCAGAGATTCTGAACAACATTCGAATAAGTCAGAATGATTTCTTAAATGCTATGAAGGAAATTATCCCCACGGCACTTAGAGAGTTTTACGTCGAACCTACTAACATAACATGGGATGAAGTTGGAGGTTTGGTGAAGGAAAAAAGCTTACTAAAGGAAAACCTTTTGTCGCCAATAATTTCTCCTGAAAAGTTTTTAAAAATGGGGATCAAACCAGCCAGAGGTGCACTTATTTTTGGACCTTCTGGTTGTGGAAAGACATTACTGGCAAAGTCATTTGCAAATGAAGGTTCCATGAATATGATATTTGTTCGAGGACCTGAGGTTTTGTCAAAGTGGGTAGGGGAATCAGAAAAAGCGATACGCGAAATATTTAGAAAGGCCCGTTCTTCCTCTCCATGCATTGTTGTTTTCGATGAAATAGATTCTCTTGGACGTCCTCGTACAAATGATGATATTTCTGGAAATGAACGTGTACTATCGCAAATATTGTCAGAAATGGATGATTCGGGAAATTTTGGAGTCATTGTAATCGGAATAACGAGTAGGCCGGATCTACTAGATACATCATTATTGAGACCTGGTAGGTTTGATCTTATCATTTATGTCAATCCACCAGATGAATCATCTAGATATGATATATTGTTGAAAATCACATCCTCTATGCCTATTTCATCTGATGTCGATCTGACAAAGATAGCTTCATTAACAAAAGGCTTTAGTGGGGCTGATCTGGTAGCATTGTGTCGTGTCGCAGCAATAAATGCAATCCACAAAAATTCTGAAATGATCTTTAGCACTGATTTTGAAGATGCATTGAATACTGTAAAGCCTTCCATAACAAATGATGTGCACAATTGGTACACTACGATTGAGAAGAAACTGACCGCCGCCATACCTAAATTCCATGACAAGATATTTTACGGATAAATTTTAATAACCTTAGCTAATGGCCAAATCTATTATATTATGTATAGATTGAATAGACTTGATGAACTATCCTATTAGAAATATTATATTTGAACGAATAAAACAGTTAGGGGGAGTTACTACCGATCGAGATTTGGTGAACTCTTTGTCAAAAGACAATATTAATGTCCCAGACGATGAATTGAACAAAGTCTTACTTGACTTGGAGATTTATGGGCTTATTCAAGTTACATGGGTTACAAAGGACAAGAAACGAATTGAGTTATTTAATTGATTGTCTTTTGGAATACCATCAACCTTAACAGAACCTAGAATCTAAAATACCATAATGAATCGAGTGCAATACCTATAAAAATTACTACGAGGTATGGGGCTGTTACTTTGTAAGCCTTCCAAGCAAATTCGGGATTGGGGTTTTGAAGTAACTTATAATGATAAATAGCCATTAATGTGCCCGATACTACTGCAACAACAAGATACAAAATACCAAGTCCAAAGAAATACAATGAGATAGAATATGGTATCAATATAAGCGAATTTATGAAAATATATTTAGCTGTTACCTTATCTCCATATACTACTGGAAGCATAGGTACATTAGCTTTTGAGTATTCTTCCTTTGTCTTTATTGCTAAACACCAGAAATGAGGCGGGGTCCACATAAAAACTAGCCATCCAACTAGGAATCCAAGTAAGTCCATACTGTTGGTAGTAGTTGCCCATCCGGCCATCGAGGCTGCGCTACCGGCAAAACCTCCAATCACAATATTCCATACGTTTCTCCTCTTTAGAAGTAAGGTGTATATTACAACGTAAAAGAAAATTCCTAAGGCTATCATGAAAGTAGCCATTGGATTCAAGGTAAACCAAGCTAGGGTAACAGAAGCTACACATAATGCCAATCCGTAGATTAAAACATTGTTAGCTTTTAACCGTCCAGAGGGTATCGGTCTTTTAGAAGTTCTTGTCATCAAGTTATCTATGTTTCTGTCATAAAATTGATTAATAGCACTCGCTCCCATGGACGATAAAGAACCACATATTATCAAAAGTGAAAGTTTCCAAAATGAAATATCCCATGCGGAATTTGGTGTGCCGTCGAATCTTGTTGCAGCGAGCATAGAAGTTACAGCAGTAATGACAAGTACGATTACAATTCGAGGTTTAGATACCTCTATATAATCTTTAATAGCTGAAGATTCCAGACGACCACTTAAAGACACAAGTATTCATTCTTAATGACCCTCCGCCTGAATTTAACTTCTTCGATACCTTTTAAAATTAACAGAATGGATAATTTATCTCATATCGCGTTTTTTATCTATTTCTTGGATTCGCTCCTTTAAATCTTCTAACTGACCAGTAGACCATTTGACAAATCCTTCAATCAATTCTTGGGGCATTTTATTAATCTGTGACACTATTATGAATCCTTCAAAAATTTTTTCATAAGTTTTACAGCAAACTACCATATTGGTTATGGCGTCGTTAACAAAATCCCTATTCTTATTATTAATATAATTTTCTCTAAACTCATCAAGTAACTTATTGGTTCTTTGGGTAACTTCGTCTACACCAATCTTATCACTGTAACTGTCATCAACATTGGTCAATTTAACGGTAAATTCTAACTAAAACTTTACTTATTAATTTATTTATGTTTATATTCTGTCACGCCTTGTTTTATTTTAGTTGTAAGAGGAGGTCAGATACCCTAGTGCTATCATCATTGGTTTGCTCAGATTGATGTATCATCATTCCTTTTTCATTGTAGACCAACTATTCTTATAATTGTTTATTTTTTTTTACAACAACATTACTTTTATTTCACTATCTTTTTTTTAACTTTTTTTAATACTTTGGAGTATATGTCCAACATAGATATAATTTATGAAGATATTAATTCTTTTGGATCAGTTGGAGTTAAAAAATCCGAATTAAAGAAAAAATTCGCTACCGAATCTTTTGAACAAGATTTGGAACAATTAGTGTTGCAGGACAAAATCTGTGTTTCTAAAAAGGGAACTTATATTTATTGTTGGGGCAAAAAATTTTACCTCGAATACTTGCTGTCATCGGACATAAAGTTTAGATATCTATATGAATCGATTATTGGAATTCAAAACAAACTGAATAATTATTCAGATAGTATATTCAAATACGTTGAAAAAATAGACTGCGAATTGTCGGAAGTTAAAAGTTCATTTGTTAGAATAGAAGAAAAAATTAACCAATTAAGCATTGAGAACCCTTCAGGTATTGATGGCGGCAGGAGTAACATTACATTAGATAGTTTTAAGGAACAGTTTGATTCCCTTGTCTCAAAAAAATCCTCATCCATAGGCTGGTTGGAGCTGTCTTCTATAAAGGATGAATTATGCAGTAGAATCGGTATAACGGGAACAGAGTTTTATTCATTGGTATCTGCTCTAGTAGAATCATATCCCGAAAATTACGAGCTCTCATCTGGAGGGTATGAAGGAGTGGTATTAAGAGGGATTATTCATGGTTTTGTGAGGTGTATTTAATGGCTCCTTATAATCTGAGTGTAAATCCTTTTCCAAGTAGCCCAACACCAACAGTTTATAATTCGAATATACTGGGAGGGAAACGACATATTGCTGCCCTGAACTCAATAAAGGCATGTGTCGATGATTTATACGGAAAGTTGGGCAACGAGAAAATTTATGATGACGATTTGTTTAAAATTATAACTATAATACAAGATGTGGGCTCTGGCAAAACACACTTAACCTTACATACGAAAACTTTAAAGGAATTTGATGACAAATCCGTTATATCATATGTTGACTTGACACAGGTACAACCAAGAGAAATCGACAATTTTTTTCATTCTATAGTATCGGGATTTGGTAAAGATTATTACGCCGCCGTAAAAGCCAAATTTGTTGATTATCTAAAGGATAAATTTTCTCAAAATCCTAAGTTGGTGAAAAAAATAATAAGATACGGAATCATGGATTCACTGAGTGGAAATACAATAACTGAAAAATTAGAACAGATCATACAAAGGAAAATGAATCTGTCATATGAACATCTATTTGAACTCATGTCCAACGATTTTACCAAAATAGAAATTAGCTTGATTACCGAGATTTTCAAAACAAGTACTCTTAACTATTCAGATCTCAAAACCTTTGAGAATCTTACGATGGTATTATCCAATATCGCTAAAATAAATTATAAATTATTTAATAAAATAACGATATTTCAGATAGATGAATTTGATACTAATTCTACCTCATTAGAGTACCTAAAAGGTTTGATAAATTCACATATTCCATATTCTATACTAATGGTTGTGACAACTCCTTCGTATTACACGGAGATTTCTAGAACGAGTCCGTCTTTATTTGATCGTTTAGAAAAAGCTAATTACAAAATCGATTTGGCTGGTTCCAATTCATACGACGAAGTTAATGATATAGTTTTACAGTATGTGTTACACTATAATGGCAATATTACCAACTCAGAAAAGAAGGATTTGTCTGCAAAGGTTCGAATTATTTATGATGAATTTCCTGATTTTAGAAACATTAGATCTATTCTAAACGTACTGTATCATGCATTTGAGGAAGCATCTGAGAAAAACTCTCATACTATTGATGAACAGTCTATAGAAGAAACTATAAAAAAAGTGTACCCAGGACTTAGGCTGAGGGGAAGTATTATGGACATTCCCATTTCGGATTTCTTGAAGATGAGAAAAATATCTATTGATAGGAACTTGGTAGAAACCAACGTACGTAATGCGGTTAGAAATCTTATTAACTATTTTGAACAGCTTGGGACAGTCAAGAGGTATGATGATGTTATTGACGGAGAATTTCTTGATGCTGCTTATAATGACCAAATGGGAAAGAAGGTCGGAATATCAATCGCCATGGATTTTGATAAAAATAAGAATTTTGATAAGATCCTCAAAAGTACTAAAAGAAATTCCGCGGTTGACAAACTAGTTATCTTGACTACAAATATGACTACGATCAAGAAGAATGGAACAACATTAGTAACTATTGATAAATGGAAACTTGCAGATTTGCTTTATTTTAGCAAAAAATATGATAGTGACGAAATCGGTTCAGAGGACCCACAGAAGGCAATGTTGCTAGCCAAATCTATCCAGATTTGCTAGTCTTATATCTAGGCAATTTTTTATTTGTAGATAGACTAAATATTAATAAGAGATAAATGATTTCATTTACTTAAATAATTGGACCGAGAATTGCATACCCTTGAGGATTTTATGGCAAATGTTCACAAGTTAGGTTACGATTTTATTGAATATCATAATCATAAAGTTCCTTGCTTATTAGTTCAACCAGAGCAATTCGAATCCATAATGCGAAATTCTTACGGCAAACCGAATTTAATCGATACAAATTTGAATATTTACGATGATGGTTGTCATGTATTTGTAAATCTTAATGTTAACTTTTTGAACACCGACCTTAAGTTTGACTTTCTACTTTATGCAAACGAATCTATTGATTTTTTTGAAGCCCTCGCAGCTTCTGGAATGCTCGGAATCGTTCCACATAAATCATTTGGGAATAACGTCTTTTTTGTCCAATTGCCCAAAAGGGACAATGCAGAGAACGCACTTAGTTTGATCCGTTCAAAATTAAAATAAAACACAATCATACCTTATTAATAAAATTGTTATCGAGTCTTGTCATGTTCAACATATATTTATTTTAAATAATGGATTGACCTTTTCTTTATTGTTAAAAGTTGAAACATAGAAACAGAAAACCACGAGGTAATAAAACTAACGTTCGTAAGGTTGTGATAATGGCAGTTTTGTTTGGTGCACTATTAATAGGTGGTTCGATAACAGCCTTTTCAAATTTTGGAGGTAATAATAATTCATCATCATCAAACCCCGAAGATATTCAACAATTGATTTCTAATTTGACAAACCCAATCGTACCTGGTGCAGCAGCAATTGGTAATGGGGATGCCCCAATAGACATAATTGAATTCGGAGATTATCAATGTCCGTTTTGTGCTAGGTTCAATCAGGAGACTAAAGCTGATTTAATCTCAAAGTATGTAGATCCGGGCATTGTAAGGTTTGGTTTTAAAGATTTTGTAATTAACGATTTACCTGCGGATAAACTCTCTACTCTTGGGGCCGAAGCGTCATACTGTGCTGCTGAGCAGGACAAATACTGGGAGTATCATGATGAAGTTTATAGAAATTCAAGAGGAGAAAATACTGGATGGGTTACACAGGAAAGTTTGATTGATTTTGCAAGAAATATAAACATTCCAAATGTTTCTGAATTTGCGGATTGTTTACAGTCCCATAAGTATAATTCGATCGTTGTAGAAAATGATATTTTTGCAAAGAATTTGGGATTAACTAGCACTCCAACTTTTCTAATTATGAAGGAGAATTCGACTAGAATCGCGGCAATAGAAGGTGCACAACCAATAGAAGTATTTGACGATGTAATAGGTCAGCTACTGAATAACACTCTGTAGGTACAACTTTCATTCTGTGTACTTCAGCTATCCTTTTTCGTTGATGCTATTTAATGTAACTGTTTTATCATTTTTCAAATATATTGAGGAATGTTACCACCATAAACAACCTTTTTTGACCTTCTAGTTGGAATTTAAGTATTGAGTCCTGAAAAGGAAATCATGATCTTTCTACGAATAATCAAGCTGCTGGGGTTTCTAGATACAAATTTTTGATACCTTGGTGGCCTTTTGATCTGTAAACAAGCTTTGAATTTATTACATAAATTCTAATCGCAATAATAGCCTGCTACCTTTGATTTTACGAAAGACAGTGGAATGTTTATGCTATTATTTCTAAACCTTTCCATCTTTAATTCTTTGAGTACATTAGATTCGGTGGATTTCGATTTTGTCATATTAGATATAGTTAGAATATACTAGCTGTCTTCAATTTCATACAGTAACGCTCGGCAACTATTATTGATCGTTTTGTTTTTCATATGTGTAAACTATAAAATCCTTTTTAAATCCCCTTTTATTTTTCAGGATATAAATCTGATCCCTGTGAACCAACGTATCAAACAATGGAATTTTTAATTATAAATGTCCAGTGAGATCATAAAGCATCTAATTTAAATCTAAAACGAGCACCGCCTTTGTAAGTTGAGTCTAACCATATTGATCCGCCATGGGATTCAATAATACCTTTAGAAATTGCTAGACCCAGTCCGGTACCGCCATATTTTCTCCGGAGTCCGGTATCTATTTGGTAAAATTTCTTAAAAAGATTTGCAACATTTTCTTCCTTGATGCCTATGCCATTATCCTCTATGGTAAATAGTATTTTAGCTTTTACATCGTTGTGTTCCTGTGACATGGAATTAGATACTTCAATTTCACTTAGTTTCTCGACACTTATTGTAATTCTTCCATTTTTATCTGGAACATGATCCACTGCATTGTTTACCAAATTAAAAAATACTTGGCTTATTCTATTTGGATCACAATAAATACTTGAATCGGTGGCGACATTTACATTTAATTTAATTCCCTTGTCTCTCATTAATGGTCTTAATGCAGATACATTTGTTTCTACCAACTCTGCTACACTAACAACTTCTTTATTTAGAGTAAAATTGTCTGATTCCATCTTGTATACAGTAAAAATATCGTTAACGATTGCCTCAAGTTTAATAATGTTCTTGTATACTATGTTAAGGCCCTTTAATTGAAAGTCGGATATCTTGTTCGATTTATTTTCCTTAAGGATCATTTCAACATACAGTTTCATTGGTGTAATGGGGGTTTTTAGCTCATGACTTACCATAGAAAGGAATTCTTCTTTAGCACGCGTAGACTTTCTTAGCTCTATGTTGATGTTTTTTAGCAGAGCTTCTTTAGATCTCAATTCTTCAATAGCATGTTCCAAATCTCTTGTTCTTTCCTTAACCTTGTTAATTAGGTTCTTCCTCGAGTTTATGATATTTCTTCTCATGACCTCAAGGGCGATCGAAAGATCCTTAACCTCACTTGAACCCTCTACCATGATTTCCTTTTCAAAATTATTTTTACTTAATTCCAAAGCTGAATTTTTTAATTGTGTAACCGGATCTGTTATTTTTCTTACTGAAAAAACGGTAACGAATATAGTAATAATAATGATTACTGCAGACGAAATTAGAAAATCACTTACCGTTTTGTTATAATCGTTCATTATAGTAGATAGATCTCCTTCAAGAACCAGAGTCCAGTTTCCGATTGCATCAAATCCATACTCATCTAAGGATAGTGGAATTGAAATCATCATAGTATCTCCTATTACATGTAGTCCATCCTCAAGTGTATTGAGTTGTTCTAAAATAATGCCAAGATCATCAATATGTTGATCTTCAGAACTTTTAGAATGATAAAAAATACTGTTGTTGTGTAACAACTTGACATCAAACCTGAAGGTTTTATTATACTTGTTACTATAAAATAAACTCTCGTTCAAGAGACTGTCAATGAGGGTAACAGGCACTTCAATTTCTAAAACTCCAATAACTGTTCTATTTGTGTTATAAATAGGCCCTGAAAAGTGGAAGTGACTTTGATTCGATAACGATTGTGTGGGAATACTATAAAAGAAAAAATGACCCTCTAATGCTCTTTCAAAAAATTCCTCATCAGAAAAACTTTCATTAGTGTTGGAATTGGCCGTATCGATTACTAATTTTCCGCCAATGTCATACACTGCGATATTTGCATATTTTGGATCACTTTGGCTGAAAGAATCTTCTAAAATCTGTGACTTGAAGCTTTTTGAAATACTTATATTATGAAGTATAGGGTTCGTAGATAGGTGGTGGAGCTCTGATTTTACCTTGCGGATCTCGTCTGATAGTTTTTCTGCTAATTGCAATCCCGAAACTTCAAACATATCAAGAAATTTCGTTCTAATTCCAGCAAAATTCTGCAATGATACAATTGAAGTAAAGATTAGTGAACCTATTATTAGTGGTATTAGTAAAATCAAAATACTTGTCGCGACTTTCGTTATATATCAAATTCTCATAATACTCGAAATATTAAATAGATTACTATAAAAGAAATATAATTGTTTTTAAGGCTCTGTTCATTTAGCGTCAAGTCTATAGCTTGAAGATGTCCTATCTCTTTTATGAATACTAGAAACAGAACACCTTCAAAATATGTGTATTATGGCTTACATTTGTACTTTTCAGGTCTTTCTCTTAGGAAAACATCTGAAAGATTATCATACTGTATCAAACGAAATCATGTCACTATCTGGAACTGGATTCAAAAGTACCAACCTAAGATTATCAAGACAAAACAAAGAAGGATATGTGAATTCATTGTAGATGAAACAT
Organism: Candidatus Nitrosocosmicus franklandus; assembly: GCF_900696045.1. GTDB lineage: Archaea > Thermoproteota > Nitrososphaeria > Nitrososphaerales > Nitrososphaeraceae > Nitrosocosmicus > Nitrosocosmicus franklandus_A. The sequence continues at coordinate 402,052 of NZ_LR216287.1, read as the reverse complement.
TGCTTAAGGTTGGTTCAGAATACACGTGGTTATGGGTTGCAATAGATGCGAAAAGTAAGGAAATTCTCTCACTATCCATTTCTAAGGAGAGAAACATGTTTGTTGCGGAACGGTTTCTGTCAAACATAGTCAGAGACTATGGAAAGCATCCAGTTTCAACAGATGGTGGTACTTGGTATCCCATGGCTTGTCAATTCCTTAAATTAGAACACCATCTCCATTCCTCCTATGAAAAAAACTTGATTGAAAGAACAATGCAGTATATCAAGGACAGAACTGAAAGTTTCGATGATTACTTTCCCTGCAGGCTAAAGAACTGCAAACTAAAACACGTAAAAAACTGGTTGAACCTGTTTGTCGACTATCACAACAAGGAATTAAAACCTGTTAACTGAACAGAGCCGTTTTTAAACTATGAAATATATCACTATAACAAACATCATAATCAATAAAAAACTTGGTTTCAACCTCATGGAATATAACGAGTTCCTTGATTCTGCCTCCTGTAGCTTTGGATTTTTTTCTTAGATAAAGATCTTATAAGCAATTTGGTAACTATATTAATCAATCCACTATTTTTTTATGCTATAAATTAGCATATAATTTCATATTTGATCAAGCTCCAAATTTCTGGGAAACTTTGTGAAGCCAAGTCATTGATAATACGTTGATTCAAAGATGGTTTCTCTCAAAGCAATTGTACACTAGTTAAAAAGAGACTTTTAAAATCATCAGAAAAGTTAGATTACCTACTTTTTTGATACGATTTGATATAATTTCATAATCATTTGTTTTTGATTACTTCAAGGAGGATATTAAGAGTTAAGGTTATCATAGTATGTTTCTTCCTTATATGATTTTACGATTATAGGACATTATGCGGGATTAATCCTAGATTAGTTGTTTGTACTTGTAAAAATTGGGTTATTTTCGGATCCACCCTCTTTAGGTAAAGGATGCATTTGAATAAGATTTATTTATATATTTTGTCTAAATCTTGTTGCAATTTATGGTAATCCTCTTAATTGCTAATTTGATGATTTGCTTTTGTAAATTATATGTTTCCATATGATAGAGCATTCAGATGACTTTGCATCAGTATGTAGAAATGTGGCAGCGATAATCATTAATCATTTTACACAAGCCTGCATAAATTAACAGGAGGTAATAGTTTTTATGCAGGGAGCTTTTCAACTTGAAGTATTTTAGGTTTACCTCTCAAATAGAATAATTATTCGGCTGTAAATCATTGTATTGAATTATTGAATTAGAATCAGCAAGGAATCCATTCACTCTAACTATATATTACATACCGTCTATAACCGAATTGATCATTAATGAGTTAATGTTATCACAAAAATGAAATGAGAATAATTGGATGATTGATACTAAGAGAATTAAATATTTTTATATATTTAACAACAAAGCGTGTGATGAATAATTCTGAGGGTGCCGATTATTACAATTGCAGTTGCTTCAATGGCTTTGACACCCGTTCTACTTGTCCAAAATGCCCACGCGGCCAGTCATTACTGTGCAGACGAAACTAAAAAATCCTCAGCTAAGATACAGGGTTGCAAGGATGGTTGGTATGATCACAACCACTGTTACTCATATAAAGGTGTCTCTGAACAGTATGATCAAGTTACGCAGTCGATTGGGATAAGGGAAAATGTTAACAAAAATTATCTTTCTTTCAATTTAGATCGAGAATGTTGTAATGGCTTTGGATAAGTGCCGCAAATTTGGAAGGACCGAAATTGTGACTGTTGCACATCAGATTGAGTTATTTGGGTTTATTTATTTAATCTCGCTGGCTAACACACAACGAAAACAACCTATCTAGGTAAATATTACAGACAAATTTGGGATTTGTATCAAATGTATGCGTACCTGTAAGGTAAGAGAGATTTGTAACCGGAGTTTCCTTGCAATTAGTTTCAGTTACTTCGCCTAATTTAAGATAATGCAATGGGCCGAAAGGGATTTGAACCCTCGGCCTTTCGATTATCAGTCGAACGCTCCACCAAGCTGAGCTATCGGCCCTATTTGTTAATTCTTTAAGGTCCTATTTTTCTAATATAAATGTAATTTTGGTTGGATTTACCAGTCAATAAGAAAAAAACTTGCATTAAATTAGGAACAAAAATCCATATTTAATCTTAATTCATTGAATCAAAGAACTAGTCAGTGGGTGTGCAGGTGCCATTTTAGGCACATTGATATATTTTTCTAGAATCTATATGGATTTAACATAAACAATCAAAATTTAGCTTTACTGATTTTACTGACTCTGCTACTATCGACAAAATTGAAATTTTATAAATTGATAACAAGTAACAAAATATACCCCTACTTATCAATTTAGAATGTTTGATCAAGAGAATTCGATCTGTTGCCTTTTTTACTAAGAGAAATAATGAAGAATCTGAAAAGGTTTCATTTATACTTAAGTCCAAATTGACCAAGAAAGGCGTCGAAATCATTGAATTCAAAAAAGACGCGATCCACAATACAAAATATTTTTCGGAAAAACCATTAGACTTTGCAATAGCAATAGGTGGAGACGGTACTACTATTAAAGCATTTAGAACGTTACCTTCAGAAGTTCCTGTTCTATGTGTCAATGCGGGAGGGACACGTGGGATTTTGTCAGAAGTTTCAAAGGACTCTATAAACAAAATTATAGAACCCTTACTAAATGGAGAATTTTTTTTAGACAAGCGAACAAGGATAATAGCACAGATTGGAAATGATACAACCGTACCCGTGTTAAATGATTTTGTATTGATGCGTTCTGAGCTAGACAAAACACCAATTTTTACACTGTTCATGAATGATAGTTCCTTAAGCCAAAAAATGGATGGTATGATAATTTCCACTCCTACTGGCTCTACAGGCCATGCCTTGTCAAACAACGGACCTATTATTCATGAACAACTTGATTGTATCCTTGTAACTCCCATTGGCTCGGTTAATAGGGTTCCCTCATTCGTGGCCCCATTGAATGGTATTAAGGTTAGTGTAAATCATGATACTCAGCTCATAATGGATGGACAGATGACCCGATCGATTCCTAAAAACCACATGATCTCGATAAAAAAGTACCAAGACGATGCATTGTTCATAAGATTTAAAATGAATGATTTGAGACAACTAACCAAACTTGGATTTACATAATAAAATCGTAACAGATGCAAATATCTTTTATATGGGGTTACCTTTTCTTACTACGGCTGAGTACACATACTACATTACGCCTCAAATATTTGACGAGATAAAGCATATAAAGAAAAATATAGACGGACTAGATTTTTTGATGATTACAAGGAAAGTAATCATGATACAGGCATCAGATGAAATCATATCTCAAGTAAAGAAAAAGGAGACCGAGGTAGGTAAAATTCTTTTGTCTCATGCTGACCGCTCCATTATAGCACTAGCATTACAGCTAAACCTGCCTATACTCTCAACGGATTTTTCCCTAGTAAACATAGCAAAACATCTTTCATTAAAAGTAGTAACACCCGGAAAAAAGAATTTTACTTTAAGAATTGCAAGAAAATACTGTAGTATTTGTAGAAAAAGCTCTACCAATAATTCAGATTTTTGTGAAAATTGCGGGAACCGATTAGTGATTAAAAGAAGTAAAAGTCAAGCATGACAATGTATACATATGACCACGAGTCTCAAAGGACCGTATACTTTAGCAATCTGGCCGGAGTAAGATTAAACCTGTGTCATCCAATTTATATTTAAAATCCACTAGAATGCTCGTGAACAAGTTTTATAGCTTGCGTAAATACAATGGGTAAATATATGAATTCGGATAGGCATGCTTGCTTCCGTTGTACGCATAAATAATAAATCAATAATTTTATAGAACAAAAAATTAGCTTGATATGGGTTGCTCTTTATATTATTACCTTTTAAAATAGCTGATCTGGTCAGGTGTAAGACTATCTATTTCCACTCCATGTTCCGCAAGAACCAATTGTGCTAGTTTCTTATCCAATTTCTTTGGCATCCTGTATACTCTGTTAGTCATCTTACTCGCGGCCTTCGATAAATATACTATAGCCAAAAATTGATTGGAGAAAGAGATATCCATCACCTCAGGGGAATTTCCTTCTGCTCCAACCAGATTAACTACTCTCCCTCTTGTGATGAGGTAAAATTTCTTTTTGCATTGACTACGATTTGTGTGATAGCAAGTAACATTTGGGCGGGGATCGAAATGACTTGGATCCATTTCATTAAGATAATTGACATCGATTTCAACATCAAAATGCCCAGCATTGCACAAAATTGCCCCTTCTTTTAGCTTGTGGAAATGATCTCGACCTATAACGTTGAATTGGCCAGTACATGTTATGAATATATCATTATTAGCTAGAAGTTTCTCTAATGGACCAACCTCAAATCCATCAAGGTATGCCTCAATTGCTAGTAGAGGATCTACCTCCGCGATCGTTACTTTTGCACCCATGCCTTTGGCAACTCTGGCAACTCCTTTGCCGACCCAACCATAACCACAAACTACTATTCTCTTATTTGCCACCATTACGCCGGTCGTATTTATAATTCCTTGAATGGTACTTTGTCCTGTTCCAAATTTATTGTCAAGCAACAGTTTCATGATTGATTCATTTGCTGCTATAATAGGATATGTTAGCTTGCCGTCTTTGCTGAGCATTCTCAACCTGTTTACTCCAGACGTAGTTTCCTCCGTTCCACCAACCACATTCTGAGATCTTAAGATTGCCTTCTTGTGCAATTCTCCTCCATCGTCTGTTATAATTTGTGGTTTTGTATCCAACACTCTGTCCATATTTTTGTAAAATGATGAATAGTCTTCTCGATTATTCACGAACAATTTTACATTTGCTACCTCCGAATGTAAGTAATCAATTACATGATCTTTACTAGACAAAGGATTGGCTGGGCATAACGATATCATTGCACCCGCTCTTGAAAGAGCCGTTACAAGTACGGCTGTTTCATAAGTTATGTGTAAACACATTCCCAATTTAAAATCGGACAATATTTTACTCTTGGAATACTTTCTTACTATTCTATTCAAAATGGGCATTCTACTTTTTGCCCATAGGTACCCTTTTTTTGAATCACTATCGGAGTTCAAATAATAATGACAACAACTCGACTATGACATAAATAAATTCAGTCTACCACTATTTTTTATAATCTCCTAGAATATCTGAGTATCTAGGATCCTTGTATGCTATGTACCTGACATAATCACCATATGACATATTGAAACCGCAATTACTGCACTGGACTGACGAGAAATCATCGGACAGCTCGGCTGCGTTTTTACAATCAGGACATTTTATTTTCACTTAAATCGCTTTTAACTGTTTAATAATCGGTTGTCGGACTTTTCTAAAAACTCTGAATCCACAAATACATTTTATTTCTGGTAGGTAAGAAAGTTCTTCAGCGGTTACGTTAGTACCACAAGACATGCACTCATAGGTTACCGCACCCATGACTTCATTACTCATAACTACTCTTTATTCCACCAGGTATTTATTCATTATTAGAAAACCTTTAGTTTCGACAATGATTTCAACTCTTGATTATTCTCTAATACTCAACAAATTAGTTATTATCCTGTGAATCCACTACATGCGCAAAGGCCAAACTCATCAATTCGCTTGTCACACACAGGACACCTTTCACTATAATTTACTTCCCACATATGCTTTCCGTACAGTTGAAAATGAGTATCAATTTCTGGAGGCACCACTGATTTGGGGATAAAACTTTCTAATTTTGATTTATCCATCTTCTTATTTCCCTTTTCTCGTACCAATACTTATGATCCTTTTATGCTACGCCTTTATTTTTGTTTAATGGGAAAATACTAATTACCACACAAGGATTTGTTATAGCTACTCTAAAATGAAAATTTATTCTAATGTGGATTCAAACCTTGTAAGGGAAATTATTCTTCCACGTAATAAAAAATCCAGAAAAGGTGACAATGGAATAGCGCTCATAGTAGGGGGCAGTCGAATGTACCACGGTGCTCCGTTGCTATCTTCAATTGCTGCACTAAGGAGCGGCACAGATTTGGTATATACTGCTATTCCAAAAATTAATTTGATACCTTCCAGAAATTTTTCTGCTGATCTAATTTTTATCCCCTTCCCAGACGATAAATTAACAAGCGGAGCAGCTCGGCGATTATTGAATTCAATTCCTAAGAAAATTGATGCAGCTGGTATCGGAATGGGGTTGAGTTTCTCAAAATCTCAGTCCCTTTTAACACTAATCAATGGACTAATCAAGTCAGATGTTCGTTTATTGGTAGATGCCGGAGCATTGGTACCTGATATTTTGAAAGATATAACAAATACCAAGACTATCGTTACTCCGCACGGTGGAGAATTTAAACGCCTATTTGGAGAACTTCCGACTGGCAGTCTAAATGATCAGATAACGCTTGTTACTAAAATGGCAAAAGAGTATGGACTCATTATTACGTTGAAGGGTTTTTGGAACATTGTTTCTGATGGTGATAAGGTATATGTGATTCAACGGTCAACTCCTTCCATGACCGTGGGTGGAACTGGAGACATTCTTTCGGGCCTTGTTGCTGGATTTCTTACAAAGCATGAGCCTATTCATGCTTCTTTACTGGGTTTGTACTTTAACGGTATGGCTGCTCTTAAAGTGTCTAGCAAAATAGGCCTACACATGATGGCATCAGATTTACTCGCTGAATTACCATTTGTAATGAAAGATTATGATGTCGTTAACGACTGACATTAATTGTATCGAACGTAGTAGTGCTCTTGATTTTTGATTGATTGTTATCTGAATCCCATATATCTTTAAAATGGTTGGTTAAAACTGTTTTAAAGATCTCATGCGAATCGAAATAAGCCGATTTAGTTCCATCATTGTTTATTAGTATCGCAACATCGTTGTCAAAGATAAATAAGTTCGTACTAATATTGGCTCTTTTCTTATCAACTGCATTTGGTAAGATAATTGAATCTGCATTCGATAGATTATCAAAAAGTATTCTTATTTTGACTCCTCGAATTACTGCTTGGAATATTTCATCTTTAACAGATCTTAAAAGAATATTTCCCCATGAATTAAGTGCAATATTGATCTTCTCGCGGGATGACTTTATGAGCTCTTTAATTTTCTTGTCTGTGTACATTTGATTGAGGATCAAATATCTTCGTTCTTCAAGGCCTTTTTTCTCTAATCCTTCATCATTTATTTGCTGTAGAGAATCTATGATGTCTCTCATGTCCTTAATTTTTTTTTCATATTTTTTTAAAATATTACTAAATGAATCCTTAGGGGGAAGAGCCCTAAAGGTCAAAGGTTTTTGATTATTGATGAAAACCAACTTTTTCTTTTCCAATTTCTTTAATATAAAATAAATTTTGGTTCTAGGCAAATCTGAACAAAATGCGAGCTCAGTTGCTGAAACCATGCCCTTACCTAATAATCCAAGGTAAGCTGATGCCTCGTATTTTGATAATCCTAGTTCTTCTAGACCACCCAACATTTCATTGCCCCTAAAGTTTTCTTTTGACATCAAGGGTTAATTTATTACCATAGAATAGAAGGCAAATAGTCAAAATTTTTGGATTATTGATTAAAAAAAAAGAAAGTATCAAGATACTTCAGCACATAAATGGGTCTATATTTTTTTATCGTTTAGATGAATTATGTTTACTTTGTATCCTTTCAAATGAATTAATAAGCATATTTGAGAATATACAAAGATGACACTTGCACCACAGGAATTAGAGAATACTGCGAGTAAATTCGCTGCAGAAGCTATAAAGCTAGATTCTCAGGGTTCACATTCCTCTGCAATAAACTCCTATCAGAGGGCCGCAGAAGCACTGATTAAATTGGTACAGATTTATCCAGAATACAAGTTGAATAGGGTCTATCTTGAACGGGCAAGTGCGTATCAAAATAGGATAAAGGCAATCCAGATGGCCAACGGAATAGCGGAAGATGAAAAACAGGGGAATACAGTTGTAACTGGTATGAAGGAACATATTAACAATAATAATCGTTCCAGATCTCATGATACCAAATTGTCAAACAATAATAACCCATTTAGAATAAATCCTACGTCTCCTAATACGATACATCGTAGCAGTGGGACAAGTCATGATCATAATTCTAACATGAATAGTACTGCTAATAGTACAACCCTAATCCAGGAATTAGGTAAAGATCTTGAAAATCTTGTTCTAAAAGAAAAACCGATGGTTACATGGAAAGAAGTTGTAGGTTTAGATGATGCAAAGAGGGCCATCAGAGAATCGATCGTTTACCCTACTAAAAGAGCAGATCTGTTTCCACTAGGCTGGCCTCGTGGGATATTACTTTTTGGCCCGCCAGGTTGTGGTAAAACTCTACTAGCGGCTGCAGCAGCAGCGGAGATACACGGTTATTTTATTAATATAGATGCTGCTTCTATGATGAGCAAATGGCTGGGTGAGGCAGAGAAGAATATATCAAAACTTTTTACATTCGCAAGGGCGCTGCATGAAAAGGAAAAAATTCCTATTTTGTTGTTTATTGATGAAATTGATTCGCTACTAGGTACTCGCAATGGAGAAGTAGGGGGAGAGGTCAGAGTGAAAAATCAATTTTTAACGGAAATGGATGGGATAAATGGAAAATCCAAGGACTCTTTCTTATATGTTATCGGTGCAACAAACAAACCTTGGAGTCTAGAATCAGGATTTTTGAGAAGATTTCAGAAGCGAATTTATGTTACCTTACCTGATATTGCTTCACGTAAGAATCTTTTTAAGCAGTATTTATCAAAATTAGCACGAGATCAGACTGTTAAGGTGGACGATTTAGCAAAGCTTTCGGATTCTTATAGTGCTAGCGATATCAAAGACATATGCCAGTCTGCGCAATTAAAAGTCGTAAATGAGCTTTTTGAAAAAGGAGAACCAGCTGATGATACTGTCCTTCCGAGGGAATTGACCCTTTCGGATTTCAAAGAAATGTTTAAGGTTAGGAAACCCAGCGTGAGCTCAGACATGTTACGTGCATATGTTCGTTGGAGTGAACAATTTAAAGCATTATAATTATTTTTTTTTACCGAATCGTTCTATCCCCTCGTTTATTATGCTTTCTGCTCTTTTGCTATTTTCCCATCCAATTACCTTTACGAATTTTCCTTTTTCGAGCTCTTTGTAATGTTCAAAAAAATGCTTAATTTTATCTAAAATCCTGCTATCCAGCTGATCTATTTCTGTGTATTTTGAATAATCATTGTCTATTTTTTCATCGGGCACCGCAATAATTTTTGAGTCCTGCCCTTCTTCGTCTTCCATTATTAAAACTCCTATCGGTTTTGATCTTACTACTGATAATGGGGAAAATGCATCGTTACTCATCACCAAGATATCTATTGGGTCGCCATCCTCCTCTCTTGTCATTGGAATAAATCCATAATTGAAAGGGTAAACCATTGAAGTATGCAATTTTCTATCTACAAACAAAATTCCTGATTCAGAATCAACTTCATATTTTATATTACTATTCTGCGGGATTTCTATAACCACGTTAATATTGCTAGGAGGATTCTTCCCTGAACCAATTCGGTCGAAAATATTCATAATTTGTGTTTTCTTCTTTTTAATATATTCCTATGTTTAGCCAAGTCTGCAACAAAAATATTTCTCTATTGTAATCGATGTAGAATATATAACTTCTATGAAACGTCAATGTATATCTATCTATCATCCATTTAACATAGTGAACACATATTCAACCATATTTCTAGCGATTTTGATTAATTTAAGATCAAACTTTCCAAAAATTTAAGAATGGATATGGGGTTGGATTCAGTTATCAATGAATCTGGGTAATAAATTAGATCTAAAAGATATCGAAAATCAAGTTAAAACTTACTACAATGATCCAATTGTTAAGAATAGGATCCAGAATTTTGTAGACAATCCAGATAATTTTTGTTCAACCATAGGCTATATTGAGGGACCTCCAACTATGAATGGGGAGCCTCATCTGGGTCATTTAAGGGGGAGAATAATAAAAGATCTATGGTATAGGAAATCGTTCCTACAAAAAAAGAAACCAATATTTCGCGCAGGCTGGGATTCGCAAGGGTTGCCGGTAGAGCTTCAGGCAGAAAAAATTTTGGGACTAACTGGCAGCAAGTCTGAAAATTTAAAAAAAGTAGGGGTCGAAAAAATTGTTGAAACATGCAAGAAAATAATTCTCGAATATAACCAAAAATGGTTGGAAGTTGATCAGCTTATAGGAATGTCTTTTGATTATAAGAATGCTTATTGGACATACAAGGATTCCTACATAGAAAGAGAGTGGACGTACATTAAAAAAGCATTTCAAGATGGAATTCTAAAGGAATGGTTTAGAGTAGTCGCTTATTGTCCTTCATGCCAGACCTCTCTTAGTAATGCTGAAATTAACCAAGGCTATGAACAGGTTGAGGACCCGTCATTTTACTATAAGGTAAAACTTGTCAACACCGACACCTATGTTGTAGTATGGACTACAATGCCTTTTACAGTCGTAACTGATGAATTGATAGGGATTAACCCAAGGGCTAGTTACTCAACTGTTAAGATAAATCATAATAATTCTACAGAGAAATGGATTGTTTCTGAGAATAGACTCGAAGGACTTATGAAAGAGCTAATGATAGACGAATACGAAATAATAAATGTATTTGAAGGGAAGGAACTTGAGGGTCAGTCATACATCCATCCTCTGCTGACTAATATACCCGGTTTGCAGAAGCTTGCCTCCGATTACAAGATTCATTATATTATTGCTGAAGACTTTGTTGATTTCACAACTGGTAGTGGAATAGTACACCTGTCACCCGCCAATGGAGAAGATGATTTTAATATTGCCACCAAGAGAGGAATACCGATTTTTGTACCCATTGATGACAGAGCATTTTTTACAAGAGATGCGGGAAAGTATCAAAATAAGTTTGTAAGGGATGTAGATATTGAAATTGTTGAAGACATGAAGCAAGCTAATTCATTAGTTCAGATTTCCAAAGTATTGCACAAATACCCTACATGCTGGAGATCTCATCATAAGATCGTTTGGATAGCTAGAAAAGAGTATTTTTATATGATTGACCAAATGGGAAACAAACCTTTTGAAGCTGCTTCTAACGTCGAATACTTTTACGAGCAACCAAAAAACAGATTCCTTGAAATTATCAGAGAACGTATTCCTTGGTGCATTTCAAGAGAACGAGTATGGGGTACTCCATTACCCATCTGGAAATGTAAAAAGTGTTCTAAAATTGAAGGATTGTTTTCTAGGCGAGAAATCATTCAAAGAGCAACTAAACTACCACACGGTGAAAATTTTGAACTACATCGACCGTGGATAGATGAAATAAGTATCGAATGCCGAAATTGCGCTGGGGAAATGGTACGTGAACCATTTGTTTTAGATACGTGGCATAACAGTGGAAGTGCACCGTATTCTTCTTTAACAGACAAGGAATTTGAAAATATTATTCCTGCTTCGTTTCTCACTGAAGGCATAGATCAAACAAGAGGATGGGCTTATACTTTATTGATCCTAAATGTGATTCTTAAGAATATCCCCCAATCTCCATTCAGATCGTTCTTATTTACTGGTCATGTTCTAGACGAACGGGGTAATAAAATGAGCAAAAGCCTAGGGAACGTCGTTGATGCGTTTACCCTTCTACGAAACAATCCAGTAGACTTAGTACGGTTTTACATGATGTGGAAGTCGTCTCCAATTGAACCCTTGAATTTTGACCCGAAAGAAATGATTTCGAGACCGCATCAGGTATTAAGTACATTGTACTATCTACATGTGTATTATGAACAGAATGCTGAGTATGATAAATTTAGATATCAATCTTTAACTGGAAAAGGAGAAATGAATATTGAGAAGGATTTACTAAAAAGTCAGGACATTTGGATATTAACTAAGCTTGCCAAACTAATTTCGAATGTGAATTATCATTTAGATACTTGCCGCTTCCACGAAGCCTGCCATGAAATTGAAAATTTCATCATAAATTCTTTGAGTCAGACATACATACCTCTTATTAGATATGATTTGTGGAGCGATAACGCAGAAGATAAAGGGCGAAGGTTTACAATATACAAGATCCTGTCTCGTTGTCTATTTTCACTAGACGTAATTTTGCATCCAATATGTCCATTTATTACAGAATACTTGTATCAAACCTGTTTTAAACAGTATGATTTGATATTGCAGGATAGGTCTTTAGATCTAGATTTTTTGAAAAGGGTATCTAGTGACAAAATTGAATCTGCTTTTGATAAGATTAAGGAAATATCTTCAATGTCTTTTGCTTTGAGAAATAAAAACATGTTAAAAAGAAGATGGCCTCTAGAGACGATTTATGTATTCACAGATGATACTAGTTTTCTTGAACTCGAAGGAATGATTGAATTATTAAAGGGGCAAATGAATATCGAAACTGTTATTATCAAGAAGATAAATTTGGAAAATAATGCAGCCAAAATACTCGATATTCTGAAAAGTAATGCTCCTATAATACCTATTCTTACGATTAACAGAAAAACCATTGCAAAGATAGTAAAGGGTGACATTGGAGTGTTAATTGAAAAATTTGAAAAAACAAATAAGGTTGATGTCCTACAACGACTTCAGCAATTCGGGTCATTTAATTTCGAATATTCTGAAGGTAAATCTGTAGATCTGACGTTACAGGATATTAATATAGATTTTGAAACTACTAATGAGTACACTGCACTTGAGAAAGACAATCTTATTCTCTTATTGAATAAGCATCGTAACGATGAACTTATCTTAAGAGGGATGATCAAGGATTTGGCACGAAATATTCAACAGTTGAGGAAAGAATTGGGTTATTCCCCCACGGCGATTCTCAACACCGCTTATATTTCCAATTTTAGTAAAGATGAAATAGGAAAGTTACAAAAATTCGAGACAGATTTAAAGAATTTGGTAAGAGTTCAAAAGATTGAATTTCCTCAAGGAACTTCTGATAGTAATTTTAAATGGAAACAAATTGACATAGACGGAAAGGATATTGCTATTTATATTCGCTAGACCCGTGTTAGATTTAGATGATATTTTCAGAGTGATTATTCATGTGTAAAAAGTTGTTCTCATTAACCACTGGAGATTCTAGTCGTTATTTTGATATATCAAACTATGATTGACATAATAACAATTTTATCCAAAAACTAAACTAAATTGGAATAAAACTATGAAAAATATTTTAAAATATCGATAGAAATGATCTATAGTAATCTGGTTAATTAGTACCCTATAGCATGAATTATTTCAAGTCGAAAAAGTGATTAACAAACATTGGTCAAAGTGTCAATTGTAGTGATCTTTAATGTAGATAAATTCTTTTTGAGCAATTTAGTATTGCTTGAAAAAAAACCCTGGTTTGCAAGAAAGTAAACAAATGTCCTTCGAAAATTGCTTGATTAATAATTTCAAGGAAAAGTTATTTGACCTTTCTCGAAACGTAGCCGAAACAGGCAAACCAGTGGTACTTTATACGACCTTACTTGATGAAGTCTGTGACTACGGGGAACAGGAGCTTGCAATCGTAAATGAGGATTTCGTTGTTATCCAAGTAATTACGTTCGGAGGCTATGTTCCAATCGCTGTTCAGCATCAAAGGGTATTTACGTTCGATGAATTTGCGGAATGGATTTTTGAACGATCAGATTACCTCTTTATACAATGCTTTAATACATTAGATGATGCATTGGTTTCAATCCACTAATTCGGATCCTTTTCTTTTTTGTGAAAATTATGAATGTGTTTCACGATAAGACCGTAAAAGAACGAAGAATTAAATTTCATTCTTGTCCGATATTTCTTCTATATTTTATTTCCTTTATTCTACTAGCCGTGATGTTCATCTATTTTTAAATATGTTGTAGAATAATAGAATTGGTTATAATGATACATGTTTATGAGGAAGTTAGACCGTGGGGTCGATTTGAGAAGTTTGTTGAAAATCAAAAATGCACAGTTAAGCTTTTACACTTGAATCCAAATTCTCAAACCAGTCTTCAATATCATCATAAGAGAGAAGAATGGTGGAAATTGATCAAGGGTTCCATATCAGTAGAGTTAAATCAAGAAAAAAGGATATTAAATGAAAATGACACTATTTACATCCCTAAAGGTTCTAGGCATAGAGTAGTTAATCTTGATTTTCCTTCTACAATCTTGGAGATCTCATTTGGTGAATTTGATGAATCCGATATTGTAAGAATTGAAGATATTTACAATAGGAATTCAAAATAATGTGTTAAAATTTGAATCGCAATTGTACTGCATCTGAATTGGGAGTAAGGAGACTCCAATGCAAATTTGGAGACTCGTTATTATTATGCTCCGTAGAACATAGTTATTGGATAAGTATATTAAGGCATGGATACAATTTATAGCAAGTTTTTGCTCTCTAACATTATAGAGCTGCAAAACGTTATTATAAAAAAGATAACGAAATACAAATAAACCCCTGATGGATTTTTATCTTTTATGAGCGCAAGTAAAAAACCACATATGAATTTGGTGGTTACAGGACATGTTGATAATGGTAAATCAACTACCGTTGGTCATTTAATGGTAGATTTAGGTGTCATTGATCAAAGAACAATAGATTCTTTTGCTAAAGAGTCTGAAGCAACTGGAAAAGGTGATACTTTCAAGTATGCTTGGGTACTAGATAGTATAAAAGATGAGAGAGAAAGAGGTATTACAATAGATTTAGCATTTCAAAAGTTTGAAACGCAAAAATTCTTTTATACACTGATTGATGCACCAGGGCATAGAGATTTCATTAAAAATATGATCACTGGAGCTTCGGAAGCTGATGCATCAATATTAGTAGTTTCTGTTAAGCCTGGTGAAACCGAGGCTGCAACTGAACCAGGCGGGCAAGCGAGAGAGCATGCTTTCCTGTCGAGGACACTGGGTGTAGGACAGATTGTGGTTGCTTTGAATAAGATGGATGATGTAGGTTATTCTGAGGCAAGATACAACGAAGTCAAAGAAACAGTTGAAAAGATGTTGAAAATGGTTGGATACAATACATCCAAAGTCAGCTTCATTCCGGTTTCTGCTTGGAAAGGTGACAATTTGGTAAAGAGATCTGAGAATATGCCTTGGTATAAGGGACCTACATTAGCTGAAGCACTTGATGCTTTTACCCCTCCAGAAAAACCTATAAACAAACCTTTGAGAGTACCAGTACAAGATGTTTACACTATTACCGGTGTTGGAACAGTTCCAGTAGGCAGGATTGAAACAGGTAAGATGAAGGTTAACGAAAAGGTAATAGTAATGCCATCTGGTGTTCCTGGAGAAATTAAATCCATTGAAACTCATCATACTCAAATGGATTATGCTGAAGCAGGAGATAATATTGGATTTAATCTTAGAGGGGTAGATAAAAAAGCTATACACAGGGGAGATATCATTGGCAACATTGATAATCCGCCAAGTGTTGCAAAAGAGTTTGAAGCACAAATCATTGTAATACATCATCCTACTGCAATGGCTCCAGGTTACACTCCTGTGCTTCATGCCCATACAGCACAGGTTGCAGCCACTATTTCCGAGTTTGTTGCAAAAATCGATCCCAAAACTGGTGGAGTAGTGGAAGAAAAACCAAAGTTCTTGAAAACTGGTGATGCAGCAATAGTGAAAATTCGACCTGTACGTCCCCTTGCTATAGAAACTTTCAAAGAATTTCCTGAGATTGGTAGATTTGCACTTAGAGATATGGGAACCACCATTGCCGCGGGAATTGTGAAAACGATTACCGAAAAATATGATCCTAATAAGAAATAAAGAGTGATAACGGATGCCTCAAGAAGCCCGGATCAAGCTGACTAGCACCAATTTATCAACATTGGAGAATGTGTGTACAGAGATTAAAGACATTGGAGAAAAAAACGGAATACGATTAAAGGGGCCTCATCCTTTACCAACCAAGAAAATGAGAGTAGTGACAAGGAAATCGCCATGTGGTCAAGGTACAAACACATGGGATAAGTACGAGCTCAGAGTACATAGGCGAGTAATCGATTTAGGAGCGGATGATAGATCCATCCGACAACTTATGCGTCTTAAAATACCTGAGGATGTGTATATTGAGGTATCTCTAACTCAATAAAAAATCCTAATCATTTTTGATTTTGATCGAATTCTCCACAGCCTTCGTTAGTTCCAAAATTACCATATCAATGTCTTCTGGGTCTGATCTTATTTTTCCTCCTGCTGCATACTTGTGGCCGCCTCCTTCCAAAAGTTCTGAAGCAATGTCATTACAATTCAGTAACGGATTCTTCCGGCGGATACTGACTTTTCCCTCTCTTGAAAGCAAAAATACGATATCTACGTCGGTATTTTCAAAAATTTCTTCAGAGAATAAGCTTGATTGGATATAAGGACCAATGGGAATGATAGCCATCTTTATGCCTCCAGAGAGTTTAATCTCTTGAATCTTTTTCCATGCCTCTATTTTTGATTCGTCACGAAGCTTGGAATATAAAACATATTCCACATGCATTTCTGTATCCCACAAGATGCCTTGGGAAATCTTTCTCGATAGAATAGTCAGTTTGTTATAAAAATCAGGTAAAGTTCTATAGAATATAATTAATTCTGGCAGAGGTGGCATGAACTGGTCTTTTAATAAAAAATCAGAAGTGTGTGCCATTGACGCAAGATTTTGTGCTATAATATTATCTTTCAACAAAAATTCGTAAGCCAATTCTGATGCACATTTTTCCCCTGATGTATCAAGAATGAGCTTAGTGAGGTTATTCCCATCTTTGGTGAATAGATCGAGCGCTTTCCTTGTCCACGGATGGTGATCTATCCATAGAATTGACCAAGAGTTTGAACGAACAAATTCAAATAGCTCGGATATTAGAGGGATGATCTCATCGTTTGGTCCCAAATCACAAAAAACCAATAGTCCGTGTCTGGAATTCTTCATTACTTCTCTATAAATTATCTCTGAAATCCTGTCAAAATTTTCCTTACCATACGAGGTGAATAGCGTCTTTGCTTGGGGATAGCGCATAAGAACAATAGACGAAGAAAATAGTCCATCAACATCTGACTCATGTGAAACTATGATGACATTCAATGATCTTAACTTATCATAAGAATAAAATTAGTTTTAAAACTTATCGAAGATCCCATAACCTTTCTTCGGTTCTATAGAATTCCGGATCAATTCTGAAGCCTTTGGAAATTTCATAAGGGGTTTCCACGAGTCTAAGGTGATAATCCTTCTTAATTTTCTTGAACTGCTTTTCAAGCCATAACAAAAATTGCTGTTCCAACATGTTCCCTTCTTCCTTGCTTATACTAGGATGCACTTCTGCTAAGGTTTTTATAAAATCCAATTCAATGTACATGTTAAAAAAATCCCAACCCATAGTCTTCCCTTCGGATGAGCACTCAAAATTTGATTCATAATGAGCACCCCATTCTAATTCACCTATGACATCTAAGATAATGTTTCTTTCCTTTTCAAAGTCAAGACATGATCCTGAAATTTGCACTATTGGGGATTTCGCAGATGAGTTTTTGTGCATAACTTTAAAGAGTCAGTTGAGTATTTAAGAATTAATAAGGCTGGTTATTATAAAGCTACTAATAAACTCAACATGTAAGTTATATACCTTCTGATTCATATTTTGATACACTAATATTAGTTGATTTTCGACTTAATTTGTAGGAAATTGGAAGTGCCAATCTCGGAGTATGTTACGTACTTTAATTATGAAGGTGAAAATGCTGATTTCTTAGTGAGAGAAATAAAAAAGGGTGTTTTCAAGGTCCTAATACGTGAATACAGTGATAATCATGATACCGAGTTTATCGAGAAAGAGTTTTTCGTAAAGAAAGATACCTTGGATTCTCTTTTTGAAGAATATAATGTAATGAAAAAACCTACTGGGACAGAAAAAATATTAGAACCAACACATGAAATCGAACTATGACGAGTAATTCATCAGTAGTATCGCTTTTCAAGTCATAGCTTGACAATAGTTGAATTCTTGTGTCTAATATCTAATCTAGAGTTTCGTCATGAGTATATTCATTATTACCAAATAATTAATATAACCATTGTTAAATAAAAATCAGGAAGGCGACGGTCGTCCAGTTTGGTCTAGGACATCAGATTGCCAATCTGGTAACCCGGGTTCAAATCCCGGCCGTCGCATACATTTTTTGCAATGACGCTACCAGGTTAAAATTCTATTTATCGTATAATTAAAATTACTAATCGCATTAATTTAATATTACTTAACATGCTGCCTCATCTTGACTATATTAAGCAAGCTAGGCTTAAGTTGGGTGTAACTCAAAAGAAATTGGCTACACTCTGTGGGATAAGTACTTCAATGGTGAATCAAATTGAATCTGGTAGATGTAAACCAAGCTATGATACTGCAAAGCGTATATTTGAGATATTATTATCGATGGAATCCGATGCTTCTATTAAAGCTGGAAATATCTGTAATAGAAATCTAATTACAATCCAAAGTGAAGAGTCACTAAGTGCTGCTATTATAAAAATGCGCGATCATAGTATCAGTCAAATGCCGGTATTTAACGGTGGCAAGTTAGTAGGTATTTTGACAGAAGATGATTTAGCAAGAATAATGATAGAAAATACTGATAAGGATATTCACTTAGTCAAGGTGGGTGCTGTAATGGACCCACCGCCACCACTTGTAGATGAATCTACTCCTGCTAAAGCTTTAGTCTCATTAGTAAGGTTTGCAAAATGCGTATTAGTTAGTGAAAAGGGTAATGTAATAGGCATAATTACCCTTACAGACACCTTGAAGATTGTCGAACGCAGTTAATGATTGGGGGATTATAGTTTTTCTAATCCAACACAACAATCGGCACATTTCATACATTCATCGCAAATACTTACTTTAGAACGCTCCGGAAGTTGTTCTAAACAAAGCGCGCATATTTTTTTGGTCAATATCCATAATAACATTTCATACCTAATTAATCTTATTTTCAAAACTTGAAAAATAGCAAATGTTAATTAAATTTAACACATTAAAGTGAACTGATTGGCTGTGGAAATCATTAACATTATCACCTCTATTGTATCATCTTACGGTTACCTAGGACTTTTTATAGCAGCATTTGCTGAAACTATTTTTCCACCTATACCAAGTGAAGTTATTTTTCCTTTGGCCGGTTTTGTTGGATTTAGATCTAATTTTACGTATTTAGAAACCTTCTTAATGGCTGTAAGCGGAGCAGTAGGGGCGACCATAGGGGCCGTGTTGATATATTTTATCTCATTAAAGATTGGTAGGATAGCCATAGTGAAATTAGGAAAATATGTATTTGTGAGTGAGGAAAAAATAGAAACAGCTGAAAAATGGTTTGAGAAATACGGTATTTATGCTGTTTTTTTAGGCAGAATGGCTCCTGGGGTTCGTGAATTAATCAGTGTTCCTGCAGGGATTGCCAGAATGCCTATCGTCAAGTTTACTATATTTACATTTCTTGGTTCCTTGGTTTGGAGCACCGTGTTGGTTTTTTCTGGATACCTTTTAGGGAACTCCTGGAGCGAATTGTCCGATTCATTATCGGACTATTTTCCGCTTTTGTCTATACTTACTACTGCAATTTTTGTAAGCGTTGTTATTTTTTATTTGATAAGAAAAAAGAAGAAACGAAAAGGATCAATCGATACCTAAACAGCCATTTGGGGTTGCATACCAATAAGTAATGAAGCTCCATAATTATGAATATAATAGGTCAACCGCTAAAAAGATCCAAATTTGCTATCGAGAATTCATCAATAGAATGACTGAAAAATCATAATTTTTCATTTTGCTGTTATCTTGGTTTTATAATCAATCAAGAATGTATTAATACTGCTATATTGAAATTCACTTATGGAAAAAAAAATATTTGCTGACGTGAGTGAGAAAGAAATTACACGTTCTATAGCTTCAATGTTCTTTGAAACTATTCAAGAGTATAGTGATTCAGACGTAATTATTTTAGGTGCCGGTCCCGCAGGTTTATCAGCAGGAAGAGAAATTGCAAAACGTGGGATAAAGACTTTGATTATCGAACAGAACAACTATCTCGGCGGAGGCTATTGGGTAGGTGGTTATATGATGAACCCAGTGACAGTAAGGGCTCCTGCTCAGGAAGTATGGGATGAATTAGGTGTACGTTATCGTAAGATAAATGATAATCTTTATGCGGCGTGGGGACCTGATGCATGCTCGAAATTGATATCGGCCGCATGTGATGCAGGAGTTAGATTTTTACAACTTACGAAATTCGATGACTTGGTCTTGAAGAATAAAAGGGTCAATGGGGTTGTTGTAAATTGGATGCCCGTATCAGCATTACCGAGGAATATAACATGCGTTGATCCGGTGGCATTTGAAAGTAAAATTGTGGTCGACGCAACTGGTCATGATTCCGTCGCTGTAAAGAGATTAATGCAGAGGGGTCTAGTTGACTGGAAAGGTATGAATCCAATGTGGGTAGAAGGCGGAGAAGACGGTGTCGTACATTCAACAGGAGAGGTTTTCCCAGGCTTGATTGTAGCTGGCATGTCAGTAACTGAAACCTATGGATTACCAAGAATGGGTCCTACATTTGGATCAATGTTATTATCTGGTAAAAAAGCTGCAGAAGTTGCAATCACCAAACTTAAATCCCCTTCAATCCCTCAAATCAAAAGTAAGAATAGAATAAAATAGATTTTTACTTTACAACAAATTTTTTGTTTATTAAAACGGTTTAAGATGACCATCTATTGGAGAAGTAAGTAACAATATTAAAATTATATTTATTTTTTAAATATCTAAATATTGACTGCAAAAATTATTGATGGAATAACAGTTTCACAACATGTTAAAGAAAATCTCAAAACTGAGATTGATAAATTACGCAAAGCGGATGTAATTCCATGTTTGGCCACGATATTAACTGGTGAAGATCCTCCATCAATAGTATATGTCAACAATAAACAAAAAGCAGCTAATTCAATAGGAATAAAGACACTTGATTACCGATTAGATAGTAATACTTCTGAAAACGATCTTATTAAATTAATAGAGGATCTAAATTCTGATCGTTTGGTCCATGGAATATTACTGCAATTACCATTGCCTGCACATTTGGATAAGCACAGGATCATTAACAAAATCGACCCCCGCAAAGATGTAGATGGCTTGACGTATATCAACGCAGGGTTATTAGTAAACAACAAAGCGAGATTAATACCTTGTACTCCTCTAGGGATTATGAAGTTATTTCACTTTTACGATATCCCTATAGATGGCTCAAACGTACTCGTCATCAATCGTAGTAATCTTGTTGGAAAGCCGTTAGTAAGCTTGTTACTTGAAAAAAATGCTACTGTTACTATAGCTCATACTCACACCAGTGATATTGCTCAATTCTCTAAGAGCTCTGATATCGTTATCACAGCAGTTGGAAAACGAGATTCATTCATACTAACAGCAGACATGATAAAGGAGGGTGCGACAATAATTGATGTAGGAACGAATAGGGTAAAAGGAAAACTATGTGGAGATGTAGATTTTGATGCGGTCAAGAAAAAGGCAGGATATATTACCCCCGTACCTGGAGGAGTCGGACCTATGACGATTTGTATGTTGCTAAATAACACTGTAGAAGCTGCCAAATTCAATGATTGATGATCGAGATATTATGGTTACAGATAGGACAAGACTAAGGTTAAAGTACCTTGAGGTCAGGAAAGCCTTGTCATCTTTTGATTCCTTTATTAGGAGTTGGGCAATTCAAGCCAGGCTTATTACCTCAAACCTTTTTTGCAAAGCAAAGGTAATAGGTTTGTATTACCCGATATTAAATGAAGTACAAACATTTAGGATAATCACTTATTCTCTATCACACTTTAAAACAATTTGCCTACCTGCTGTTGTTGATGGAAGGTTACTTTTTTACAAGTATGAATCAATAATGGGGTTGCAGAAGGGAAAATACAATATTATGGAACCAATATATGATAACATATATATGAATCATGAGTTAGATTTGTTAATAATCCCGGGAATAGTGTTTGACTTTTTCGGAAACCGGATCGGTTATGGTAAAGGTTATTATGACAAACTAATCAGTTCCTTAGATAGAAAAAAGTGTACTATTGCAGGATTGGGTTACAATTTTCAAGTCCATCCTCAGGAAATAGAGTATTTTGATCATGATGCGAAACTAGATGCTCTATTTACAGAAGCCGAAACCAGATTTTTCAGACCTGGCCTTGAAGAGACTTGAATCCTATATCTTTTCTAAATTGTTGTTGATCGTTGCCCCAGCTTATTTTATAAACCTCCTTATATGCTCTCTCGATAGCTTCATTTAGTGTATTTCCAATAGAAGTTATACTTAGAACACGACCGCCTGCTGTAACAAGTTCTTTATCTTGATTCAGTTTCGTTCCAGAGTGAAACAACATTAAATCTGGATCATAGTTGTTACTTATCCCTTTAATATTATAGCCTGTTTCATATTTATCGGGGTATCCTTTAGATGTCATTACTACACAGACTGAATATTTCTTTTTCCATTCGACAGGATCCATTGTATCTAAGGCTTGGTGCTCTGCTGCTTCTATATATTGGAATAAATCCGATTGCATCCTCATCATAAGCGGTTGACATTCTGGATCACCCATTCTTGCGTTAAACTCTAACACATGAGGTTTCCCTGTATGCTTTTCTATGATCAATCCTGCATAGAGGAACCCTTTGAATGGACTGCCTTCTGTGTTCATGCCTTTAATCGCAGGTTGGAATATCTTTTCTGCGATGTATTCTTTTTCGATTTCTGTAATTTCTGGAATAGGCGAATAACTGCCCATACCTCCTGTATTAGGGCCCATATCGTTATCAAAAGCTCTTTTATAATCTCTACAGGAATCCAAAATTACGAAATTTTTGCCATCACAAATAGCTATCATGGACAATTCATCACCAACTATTTTTTTTTCTACAATAATTTTGTTTGAGGAATCTCCAAACACTTTTTTGTTCAATAATAAATCAATTGCATCTATTGCTTCTGACTTGCTATTGCTTACAAAAACCCCTTTTCCTGCCGCTAGCCCATCAGCTTTGATGACTGCCTGATAGTCTATTCTATTTACAAAATCAACAGCCTTACCGTAGTCAGTAAACACACGATAATCACTAGTCGGAATACCATACTTTTTCATGAAATTCTTGGAAAATTCTTTACTTGATTCTATTTTGGTAGCACTCTTGGTTGGACCAAAGATTGGAAGATCAAACGCCTGAAAGCCGTCTACTATTCCCATTGATAGTGGTATTTCTGGACCAACTATGGTGAAACACTTGTTTTTTCTGGCATAATCCGCTAACTCATTTATTTTGGTTGGAAGTATCGGAATATTCTCGGCAGTACCGCCATTTCCATTTGCATATATTACTTTGTGAATATGCTCATTTTGTGAGACCTTCCAACCTAATGCGTGTTCACGTCCTCCTGAACCAACAATCAGTACATTCTCATACCCATGCATATTCGTTAGATTTGTTATCTATTATATATTTGAAATCAACTAAGCCCTAAAAACTATTTCAAGTACCATTTTTTTTAAAAATTCATTGTAATATGTATCATGATGTATATCTATCTTGTAACTTGGTTTTGATTCGCACTCGGTTACTTTGTCGAAGTGATAACACCTATTCTTTTCACTATGGTGGTAGTAATATCCCTTACAAGTACAAGATTCTTTTCTTGAGTCAATGAAATAGGAGTAATCATCC
This sequence comes from Candidatus Nitrosocosmicus franklandus, assembly GCF_900696045.1. Lineage (GTDB taxonomy): Archaea > Thermoproteota > Nitrososphaeria > Nitrososphaerales > Nitrososphaeraceae > Nitrosocosmicus > Nitrosocosmicus franklandus_A. The sequence continues at coordinate 378,131 of NZ_LR216287.1, read as the reverse complement.
TTTTTGCTTCTTATTTCCCATATGAAATTACCAGACGGTAGGAACAAATGTTTTTTTATGGGAACATCACTGATATATGAATTTCCATCACCATGCAAAACATTCTTTCTATTCAATTTATATCGAGATCTTGGAAATTAGAGATGTTTATTACAAATATCATTCTTCTAAACTAATTAGCATTACGGTATGGAATAACTTGTAGGAGTATCGATCGATAATTAATGAATCTATATCTGATTTTGTCAACAAGTTTTAGGAAACTTTTGAACCTGGTTTGATATCTTCTAGAACTGTTAGTAAAACAGGTCGACCGTTCTCATTACTAGCTGCCAATAGCATCCCATGCGAAACCTGTTCACCAAATTTTCTGGGTGCAAGGTTTGTACATACAATTACGTTCTTGTTGACTATTTCTTCCGGAGTGTAATATTTGGCTATCCCCGACATTATTTCTCGTACCTCTTCTCCAAGATCAACAGTGATTTTCAGAATTTTCTTGTAGCCTTTTAAGTTCTCAGCATTTAATACCTTTCCGACTTTGAGATCGACTTTACTAAATTCCTCCAAAGTGATCTCTTTGTTATTAGTATTCATGTTTCGCCAATCAAAAATAAAAGATGATCTCGTATTAGTTTATTCCAAAGAATTCCTTAAATGGATTGATAATTGGGTCTAGAAATGCAGTTGGAGAAGGAGGGTTTTCGGTCTCAGTATCTGAAGAAGATGTAGGAATATTGTTGTCTTGTTGAACTGTTCCTTGGGTTTGACCCGCAATTGTCTCGTTTGCAGCAGTTGTATCAATTGTCTCGTTTGCAGCAGTTGTATCAATTGTCTCGTTTGCAGCAGTTGTATCAATTGTCTCGTTTGCAGCAGTTGTATCAATTGTCTCGTTTGCAGCAGTTGTATCAATTGTCTCGTTTGCAGCAGTTGTATCAATTGTCTCGTTTGCAGCAGTTGTATCAATTGTCTCGTTTGCAGCAGTTGTATCAATTGTCTCGTTTGCAGCAGTTGTATCAATTGTCTCGTTTGCAGCAGTTGTATCAATTGTCTCGTTTGCAGCAGTTGTATCAATTGTCTCGTTTGCAGCAGTTGTATCAATTGTCTCGTTTGCAGCAGTTGTATCAATTGTCTCGTTTGCAGCAGTTGTATCAATTGTCTCGTTTGCAGCAGTTGTATCAATTGTCTCGTTTGCAGCAGTTGTATCAATTGTCTCGTTTGCAGCAGTTGTATCAATTGTCTCGTTTGCAACACCAAGTTCAGAATTGACATTCATCGTACCTTGGGACGTTACATTTGTAGGAGAAAGCAAATCAGTTGTAGTGCTATTACCATTCAAGCCAGCTGTATTGTTATCTTCTAAACCATCTTGAAGTGTTATAATGTCTTCCTCTAATTGCTGAGATATGTTACTTGAAGACGGTGTAATTATTGTGGTATTATCTGTGGTTGTATTCAAACTAGTTGTGTTGGCATCATCTACGATGCCATCTATTGTATTATTAGGATTCTGTAGTGAGGGGTCTGCAGAGTCACCGAGGTTATCTGTTGCAAAATTACTAGGCAAGTCGGGAGTCATAATTAGCGAAATATTGGAAGTTACGTCAGGGATTACTTCTGGTGACTCAGATACAGCTTGATTCTCATCTTCAGAGACAGCTTGAGTTGAATCTGAGGTTTCTGTGGGTGATGTTACGATAGTTGACTCAAGAGAATTTCTAGTTACTTGAACTGGATTTGAACAAAATTGTACGAAATCACAAGAAAGAATCCCGTCTATTGAACTCTGATTAGTTTGTGCAAAGGAATTTTGACTCATATAATTTTGAGAAAACAGGATAGTTGTTATTACAATTAAGATCAAACTAATCTTGATTAGTTTATTTCGCATAAGTTTTAGCATCAAATAAGCTTATAAATAAGGTTTACTTAAAAATGTTTAGTAAATATATAGGTTTAAGTGTCTTTATATGGTACTCGAGGGTTTGAATTCTTGTTGGACGTCCTACTGTTACTTAATTTGTTATTTTCTATAATTGTTTTAGGAGCTATTGGAATATGGATTTATCTCTTGGTTATGTTAAAAAGATCTTTTGATTTATCCCCTATTATACGAAGGAAAAATGGCCATTACTGTCACAATGAACTCGTAAGTATTATTATACCTGCAAGGAATGAAGAAAAATACATACTGAAATGTGTTACTAGCTTATTGGATCAAAATGCCAACAATTGTGAAATCCTGTTAATCGATGATAATTCAACAGACTCCACTTTCTCCCTCATGCAGAAGCTAGAGGATAATCACAAAATTCGAGTATTTAAGGCAGGACCCAAACCTAAAGGCTGGATAGGAAAGAATTGGCCATGCTATGTTGGTTATGTCAATGCAAAGGGGAATTATCTTATGTTTACTGATGCGGACACCATTCATTCGAAAAATAGTATCAGGGATTCAATTAGGACGCTTAAAGAGGAAAACTTGGATGTTCTAACAGCTGTACCTAAATTGAAATATCCGAATCTTATAGTTAAATTGGTATTACCTGTCCTTTCAATATTTATGTTTAGCAGGTACTCTCCCATGAGGGTAAATGATCCCAACGTCAAAATTGGATATTTATTTGGCAGTTTTTTTGTAATAACACGTGACTGCTACGAGCGTGTTGGGACTCATGAGGCCGTAAAATCTGAAATAGTTGAGGATGGTGCGTTAGGTAAAAAGCTTAAAGAGGAGGGTTTTAGATTGAAAATGTTTAGAGGGGAAAACCTGCTTGAGGCTTTTTGGGCACGTGATTTTGGTACTTTATGGAATTCACTCAAAAGACTCATTATTCCATTGTATTTTACCGATCGAAGAAATTCTGTCGTTATGACGCTTGGGATTTTTCTTTTGATGAGTTTTCCATTTGTGATAGTTTCTTATATCTCTTTGGTTATTGCATTTTCAGCTCAACCAAACTGGTCCTCATATTGTCTATTGATTTTATCTTTAATATGCGTGATAATTATCCTTATAACAAACTATTACCAACTAAAAAAAGCCAATACTCATAGTACGTTTTATTTTGTAGGTGCTCCAGTAGGATGCATGATAGTTTCTTTCTCTTTTATTTGGTCGATATTGACCTTTCGAAATAATGCAAAAGTAAGATGGAGGGATAGTGAGTATAATTATAACGAAATCAATCTTTGATCTAGGTTACAAAAATTTATAAATGATTTGACTTTTTGGGTTTTAGGGGATAAATTATTCCAACACTCTTTAGTAAACCAATAGAAACTAAGGCAGAATTAGTTCTACAAGATGGGACGGTTTTTGAGGGGATAGGGTTCGGTTATCCGATTAACGTGTCTGGAGAAATTGTATTTAACACTGGTATGGTAGGTTATACGGAAACAATGACAGATCCTTCATACAAAGGACAAATCCTTTGTTTTACGTATCCTTCAATTGGTAATTATGGAGTCCCATCTATGGACAATTTGGACGAATATGGTTTACCAAAGTATTTTGAATCCGACAGGATTCAGACTAGCGGTATAATTGTCAATAATTTGTCAACCGTGTCAAGCCATTGGACCTGCACAAGAACTTTGGATCAATGGATGTACGAGGAACGAATTCCTGGAATTACGAATATAGATACACGAGAATTGACTAAAAAAATTCGCTCCCATGGGGTTATGAGCGGCAAATTGATAATGGATGGGTCTTCATCATCATTACTGGATAAATTTGATTATGATTCATGCAATTTTATGCCTGAAGTATCGATTTCGGAGCCAAGATATTATGGTAACAAAAATGATAATAATTCCAAAATTGTGCTAATAGACACTGGAACAAAATATAGTATAATAAGAAATTTGCTCAAATTAGGATTCAATGTAGTTCGCCTTCCATGGGACTCTACTATAAACGAAATTTTGTCATATGATCCTGTTGGTGTTGTAATTAGTAATGGGCCAGGGGATCCAATTTTGTGCAATGAAACTATAACAACTGCGTCCAAGGTAATAGAAAAATCAATTCCTACGTTGGGGATTTGCTTAGGAAACCAAATTCTTGCATTAGCCGGTGGAGCGAAAACTCACAAACTGAAATTTGGACACCGAGGACAGAATAAAAGTTGCTTAGACTTGGATTCAAAAATTACCCTTATTACCAGCCAAAATCATGGCTATGGTGTGGAATCTAATAGCTTGTTGGATACCGAATTCGAAGTCTGGTTTAAGAATATTGATGACAATACTGTTGAAGGAATAAAACATAGAAGCAAGCCTATCATTGCGGTACAATTCCATCCCGAGGCCTCACCTGGTCCGGATGATTGCTTGTATGTTTTCGAAAAGTTCAAAGAATTAGTGAAAAAAACCGAAAAGGTTATTTCATAAAAAGGTATAAATTTAATTCCTAAAGAAGATAGTTCTGATTAAATTGGTAATTGTGGTGACAATTAATGCCTCGAAACAGGACTATAAATAAGGTTCTTGTGTTAGGCAGTGGTGCTATAAAGATCGGAGAAGCAGGCGAGAGTTAGAATATTTATCTAACCGCAATTTTGACTACTCTGGGTCTCAGTGCCTCAAAGCCTTAAAGGAAGAAGGAATCACAAGTATCCTGATTAATCCTAATATTGCTACAATCCAAACTGATAATAAGTTTGCAGATAAGGTGTATTTGTTACCAATTAATAGGAATTTTGTTGAACAGGTCATTGAGAATGAACGTCCTGATTCCATAATGTTAAGTTACGGAGGTCAAACCGCGCTAAACTGCGGTGTCGACCTGTATGAAAACGATGTATTGAGAAAGTATGGTGTAAATGTTCTTAATACCTCAATCGACGGAATCAAAATAACCGAAGATAGGCAAAAATTTAAGGATGCAATGATCAACAGTAACGTTCCAGTTCTAGATAGCGCTACAGCATATACATATGAAGAGGCACTACAAATATCTAAGCAGATTGGCTTTCCAGTAATCATACGGGTTGCTTACACATTAGGTGGTCGAGGAGGCGGAGTAGCCTATAATGAATTTGATCTGCATGAGATAGTGCATCGCGGTTTGTCCCTTAGCATGGTTCATCAAGTTCTAATCGAAAAATATGTCGGCGAATGGAAACAAATAGAATACGAAGTTATGAGAGATTCTCAAGGGAACAGCGTAATTGTATGCAATATGGAGAATGTTTTAGGCATGAAGGTCCATACGGGAGATAATATTGTAGTTGCTCCATCACAGACCTTAAACAACCATGAATACCATATGTTAAGGGATGCGGCTTTAAGGGCAACTTCTTATTGCGGGATAAATGGTGAGTGCAATATCCAGTTTGGTTTAAACCCTAAATCCGAAGAATACTGTGCTATAGAAATCAATGCAAGATTATCTAGGTCTTCTGCATTGGCTAGTAAGGCTACAGGTTACCCGCTTGCATATATGGCTGCTAAGATAGGCCTTGGTTATACTTTACCCGAATTGGTCAATAAGATAACCAAAGTTACTTCAGCTTGTTTTGAACCTGCATTAGATTACATGGTGGTCAAAATGCCTCGTTGGGATTTCAAAAAATTCGAACTTGTGAAAAGGAAGCTCGGTAGTGCAATGAAATCTGTTGGTGAGGTTATGGCGATTGGAAAGAACTTTGAAGAAGTTATCCAGAAAGCGATAAGAATGTGTGAGATTGGTAAAGATGGATTAGTGTGTAATCTAGAAGATGAAAATGAATTTTATCTAAGGAAAAGAAAGTCGGATGACGTAACTGATCACATTGATCCTTCTGTAATAGAAAAAATTGAGTACTCTCTAATCCATCCTGATGATGAAATTATTTTCAACGTTGTTAGAGCCATTAAATTCGGCATGAGTATAGAACACATAAGCAATCTTTCGTCAATCGATCCTTGGTTTTTAATGAAAATCAAGAATATAGTTGACAAGGAAGAACAGCTTAAGAAAGCCAACCTGAATATAGGGTTACTAAAAGAGGTAAAAAAGCTAGGTTTTTCTGACAAGCAGATAGGTCGCTGTTGGAGTCTAAGTGAAGATCAAGTAAGAGAATTGCGAAACAAGCTTGGTATTTTACCGGTCATAAAACAAATAGATACGTTGGCAGCAGAATGGCCAGCCAAAACCAATTATTTGTATCTTACATACAATGGATCATATGACGACATTTCTTTTCCAAAGGATAATCAAACCAATGCGATAATAGTACTTGGTGCCGGTCCATACCGAATTGGAAGTAGTGTTGAATTTGACTGGGCCACAGTTAATATGGTTTATGGTTTGAGAAGTAACAAAATCGACAATTTGGCCATAATTAATTGTAATCCGGAAACTGTTTCAACAGATTACGACGTTCCTGATAGACTTTACTTTGAGGAGATGACTTTGGAACGTGTCCTAGACATATATGAAAAGGAAAATCCAAGAGGGTTAGTAGCATGTGTGGGTGGACAAAGTGCTAACAATTTGGTTGCAAGACTGACTAAGCATAAGGTCAACATCCTTGGGACTTCTAGTTTTGACGTCGATAAGGCGGAGGACCGTTCAAAATTCAGTAAGCTACTAGATGACTTGGGCATAAAGCAACCCCCTTGGAAGGCCTTTACAAGCTTGAATGACTCCAAAAATTTTGCTCTTAATCAAGGATACCCTGTTCTAGTGAGGCCATCATATGTACTTAGCGGAGCAGCTATGAAAGTAGTATGGAGTGAAAAACAATTGGAACAATTTATAATGGAGGCGTCAAGTATAAGTCCGGATTATCCAATAGTCATAAGTAAGTTTTTGGAAGATGCATCTGAAGTCGAAGTTGATGCGGTAGGAAGTACAGATCGGGTTGTAATCGGTTCGATCATAGAACATATAGATAATGCTGGAATTCATTCGGGAGATGCAATGATGTGTATCCCTCCGTGGAGACTAAATCGCGAAACAATGGATACATTGATAGAATATACTTTGAAAATAGGGAAAGCCTTGAATGTTAAAGGACCTCTCAATATACAATATCTAGTCAAAGACAACGAAGTGTATGTGATCGAAGCAAACGTCCGTGCATCTAGATCAATGCCTTTTGTTTCCAAATTTTATGATCTGAATTTGATAGAGCTTGCATCAAAGGCAATCTTGGATATTCGATTGCCAGATATAGATAATGAACATTGGTTAAAAAAGTCTGGGTTTGGAATTAAAGTTCCACAATTTTCTTTTATGCAACTTGAAGGGGCCGATATAATGTTGGGAGTTGAAATGCAGTCAACAGGCGAGGTGGCTTGCTTTGGCAATACTTTTTATGATGCATTGTCAAAGTCTTATCTTGCTGCGGGATATTCATTACCAACAGGTGGATCAGCATTGATTACTATAGGCGGAGTAAAGAATAAAGAAAAATTATTTCCGATTGTTTCATTGATTTCTTCGTTAGGATTTAAGATTCTGGCAACAGAACATACTGCGGAATTCTTTATAAAGTCTGGACTGGAAGGAGTAGAACTTGTTCACAAGATCAGTGAACCTGAACGACATCCAAATATTTTAAATTTACTTACGGAAAGAAAAATCAATTTTATTATCAATGTTCCTTCAACCTCAACGATTGAAAAGTATGTCGGAATGCTAGATGATGAATATCAAATAAGAAGAAAATCTGTAGAAATGGGGATACCGGTTTTAACAACAGTCGAAAGCACTATCTCATTTGTGAAAACCCTTGAATGGATAAGAACTAACAAACCCACGGTAAGACCTGTCAGAGATTATTAATCAATTGTAGACTTACCTTAATCAACCGTTAGTAGAGTATTGGGTCCAAATCTGCTATCGTTCCCACCAAAGAACCATCTAATGTATAAATAAACGCATTGTCTATTTTCCATTTGTGTTTATGTAACATACTATTCAAAAAAGGTAACTTTGACTTTTTGTTTGACACATTTTTCCTCTTATGTGAGTTGTAGAAGAAATCGAGCAAATCGTTAAAATGAGGCAATATTATCACTTCTATTCTACCTGCATCGCTAATGTGACTTGCAATTGGTATATATTCACCATTAGAAAGAAGGATTCTTATCCAGACTCTCTTACCATGTATTATGCTTCCTTCTTTTCTTAAAGTTGGATGCAGATGACCAGAAATAATTTTCTTCACATTTGGAGTTATCTTTGGAACTGAATGGCCATGGATAAAGAGAATATCATCAACTTGCATTCCTCTGGCTAACATTAAGTTTATATCTGTTGGTAAAAGCTGGCTTAGATTTCCATCATGGTTACCTGGTATTATATATACTTCAAAATTGTTCAATAGAGATCTGAAAAAATCCGGAACCGTATGCCATTCCGACCTTGAAATTACATTGGTCGATGATTTTACATCTCCCAAGATGATTAAATTGCTAACCCCGGTATCCTTGTGGACAGTCATCAAAGTTTCTACCAAACTATTAATATTTTCCTGAGGATTGATCAAAACTCCTGCACGCCTTATTCTGTCTTCGCATCCGATGTGAACATCAGAAATAGTGAGGAATTTTCTGTAGTCTGAGGTCTCAACAAGCAAGATTGGATAAGGATAAATGGGGATGCACTTGCTGGCCATATCTTAACGTTAGCCTATCCACACGGATTAAGGTCCTTTGGATACTGAGTAATGATACAAACAAAGTGATTCAAGTTTCACTTATATGTATGTTCGGTGTATTATATAATGATATTTTTTTGACTCAAAATAGTTTTCCCATGAAGCAATGGCATTTAGAACATGTTGAAAAAACTATCAAGAAATTTATTACAGGTCTATCGGAAACAGCTAGTATTTGGGAAAAACGACAACATAAAAGATATGGTACTATTGCAAATTGCTGTAAACAAGTTGATTATGATTTAAAACATGGTGTTACGATAGACGAAGTCATACTTGTTCTCCAAAAAATTAAAACCGATGAATCTTTTGCCCCGGTCATGAAAAGCGAAAACGCAATTCAACGTTTCAATGAGATCGAAAAATATGTTCTCTCATTAAAAAGTCCACGGCCAGATTAGAAACATTCTAAATCTGACAATATTCCTTATCTATATTTGACAACTTTGCTGACCAAGTCGTGATATGTGAATTACGAATTATTGACGAAAAGTGTATAGTTGGCTATCTTTGAAGTTTGCGTATTATCCGTTATGGGAATTGTAAACGATGCAGTAGCTGATGGAGGAATATTGTATGGCTCAGTTTGTGCCTTCCAAATACCTAGAAGATTTTGATCCTCGTCTGAAATTGCTGCAATCACAATTGTATTGTTAGAGATGGAATCCATCTCATTAGTAACTCTGCCGCTTATGTAAAAAAACCCTAGCAAGTCATAACGCGAGCTTAGTGAGTGTATTTCTAGATTCTTTATATTTTTACTATTACTAAAGTTGGCAGTAAAAGCAATAGAATAGTCATGAATTAAGTCGTTTTGATCCTTATCGTAAATCATTATATCATAAGCTGTCTTTTCTGATGGGTTCAATGGATCAACCTCTACTTGGTTACTATAATTTGCTAATGGCGTCTTGTTACTACCTATCAGGGTTCCAATTACATATATGTTTTTTAATGTTTTATTCTCGTTATTTTGAGCTAGACCAATTAAGTGCAAGAAACCATTCTCATCTTGTACCATCTCTTGTTGTATGATTTCTAAGGCTAGACCTGAATTAATAAATGATGTACCTGTCAACAATCCTAATGTCATAATCATTTTTACAATTAGGATCTTTTTAACTTCAGATTCTTTCCAAATTCGAATTTTACCTCTACTTAATTCCATGTCACTTACAGAGTTTGATTCTTAGATTAATCTTCTGTTGAATGGTAAATAGTATGTATATATTTACCTAGGAATCAACAAAGATGCGTGCTAATTGAAGAAGGATCACTAGTACTTTATTATTTCAATAGTGACAAAAAGTGGTTGATAAGAGCCGAAAAAGAAAAAAAACTTCATACTCATTTAGGAATTATAGATGTAGGAGCTTCAGTGGGATTAGAATACGGCTCTAGTGTGTATACAAATAAAGATAAGCGAATTTTCCTGCTACCTCCTACTACTTTTGATCTTGTAATGAAATCCCAAAGAACAACCCAGATTGTTTACCCCAAAGACTACGGCTACATTGCGGCAAGGACTGGACTAAGGAACGGATTTCAGGTATTGGAAATAGGAACCGGTAGTGCTGCTCTTTCTACCTTTCTTGCAAGCATTGTAATGCCCAATGGTCATATTCATACATTTGACATTAATGAAGACTTTATGTCTATAGCTAAGAAGAATCTAGAGAAATCGGGGATGATCCCATATGTCACTCAACGAAAGTATGAACCAGAAAGTATTGGCCTGTTAAGAGACATTGACTTGGTAATTATCGATCTGGGGGATCCTTGGCAATATCTTGAGATAGTCCACCCTGTCATGAAGAGTGGAGCATCGGTAGTTTGTATTTGTCCAACTATGAATCAATTAGAGAATTTAGCAACAAGCTTTTTTCGAGGTGGTTTTGTTGATGTAGATTGTGTAGAAATTTTTATAAGAAAAATAGAAGCAAGAGAAGGAAAGACTCGACCTTCCATGCGCATGATTGGTCATACTACATACCTGGGGTTTGCTAGAAAGGTACTAAAGTAGATATCAGTATTAGTAACATTAAATTTGCTATTTCTTTGTATTTGTTTTTGTATTTGTGACAGTAATTTCTTGCAATTCATTTTATCACTTCGGAATTCGAAATAATAATCATACAAGATCAAAAATCCATGACTAAATAGAGTTTGCTTTCAAATCTTTGATAATTATTGTTAATGGATAATTGTAATAGATCGACTTGCACGCAAAGATCGGAGATTATGAAAATGAGCTCAAGTTTGTTAAATCCTGAAGGATTCTTTTTGATCTGTTATTTCCTTCGATTCTCTCGAGTTCTTTTCTTGCGAGTTCCGAATAATTTAAATAGGTATTCTCCATTATGTCGATAAAAATGTTGTTTTGCTCACTTTGTTTGACTAGGATATTGAAAAGCCTTTCTTCATTGTTATAATCAATTATATCATCATGTATCTGGTAGGCAATCCCCAATAGCCTTCCAAAGTTTGCCAACGCATTTATTTGATCTTCATTTCCATTTGCAAGTATTGCTCCAATTTTAGCAGCTGCCTCAAAAAGTGAAGCTGTTTTATTCTCAATCACGTTTATATATTGTTTCTGGGAAATTTTGTGATTCTTCACCAGCCTTAATTCTAACATTTCACCCTCGCTCATTTTTATAGATGCTTTAGATAGTTCGCGCGTTACATGGCTGTTGTTTGTTTTAGCACTAATATTCAAAATTATTCCTAAAATGAAATCTGCTGTTAAGATACTTGCATTATGTCCGTACTTAATATGGAATGCAGGTTGTCCTCTTCTAATATTGTCTGAATCAATTATATCATCATGTATTACGGATTCTGTATGTAATAATTCTATAGCAGAGGACACAGAGAAAATATTATCAGCGACCTTAGAGTTCATTGAACTTATGCTTTTATCAAGAATAGTTTCTGCAGCTAAATTCAGAATTAGGGGTCTTATACGTTTACCACCTTGGCAGGCATATTTTAACGGTAAATAGAACTCTGACCATGAATAGCATTCAATTTCTTTGGATAATGAATCATTTATCTTTTCAATATATTCATTAAACCTCTCAATGAACGGAGTTAATTGGTAATCTCTTTCATTCAACAATAATTCCTAGCCTACATAAATAATCTGACATGAACTTATTAATGCTTGTTTTCAGGAAGTGCTGAGAACTAAAGTTCTGCAAGTTGATAGCGCAATAAAGTTCTATTGATTAGATCATCTAACTGGTTGAATTTAAAAATATTGTGACTAAAGATAGCTTTAGAAGTTTGCTAAAAATTGTAAGGCACATTGATCTTAAAGACCAATATCTTTTATCAACGAGCTTGAAATGCCGTCTTCAGAATCGATTGATACTAAATTGAATACATTTAAATACTAAAGATATAAATCTTTAGCTAATTCCTACCAAGTTTAAATGAGCTCATTTTATGTTTTGAATTCGGATTCCGTTATTGTTAGACGAACAGTTAAGAAAGATATACCTGCAATAGTAAAATTGCAAGAAGAATCCTTTGCTGACCTTGCAAAAATAGGAAATATATGGCATCCAGATGAATTGCGGAGTCACCTAGAAATTTTTCCTGAGGGTCAACTAGTTGCTGAATTGGATGGAGAAATAGTTGGCTCTGCCACTAGTCTAATTGTTGATCTCGTTCCTGAATATGCTAATCACACTTGGAAAGATATCACTGCTGATGGCATGTTAACAACACATACGTACAAAGGGGATAGTCTTTATGGTGCTGATATTTCAACCCATCCTAAGGTGAGACACAAGGGAATCGGACATAAGCTTTATCAAGGACGTAAGGATGTGACAATGAAATTTAATCTTAAACGGATGATTGCTGGAGGAAGGTTATACAATTATTGTGATTATGCTAACGAATTTACACCTTTGGAATACGCTCTTAAAGTAGTAAGATGTGAGATTCACGATCTTGTACTAAGCTTCGATCTAATTAACGGCTTTAGGTTCATAAAGATACTCACGAATTACTTAGAGGATGCTCGCTCACTTAACTATGCTAGCTTTATAGAATGGAAAAACCCTCATTTTAATACAGCGAGTATCAGTTGACCAAGAATAAGGTTTATATCAGTAGACATGGTGACCACAATTCATTGAATCTTCTCTACCAAGCGCATAAGGATTTTTGTTATATAGTAATATGATATTTATTAATCTGCCCTTATGAACATATTTTGAGTCGTTGTGGTATTTCTACAATTTTGTTATTGTTCTGAGGACTAATTCCCTAATCAAAGATTGCAGTGGGGCCATTAGAATTCAGATCTATGGATAATGGAATTTCATGGGAGCTTTTTTTTGCATTTAACAAGTTAGCTGTCTTAAAAATTCCTGACTCGTCAAGGTTAGTTAAGCTGTCATCAACCAAATTCGTATTTAAGTGAAATATTTCCTCTAGTGGTCTTATTACGATCCAAAAAGATATTACATATTTAATGTTGTGAACTAGGTAATTAACTCTAACTATGATCTATAAGATTATCTGAAACTGTTATTATAATCAAATAGTGAGTGAATACCATGGATGCTTATGATTGTATAGTGACTAAATTAGAGGTAAGAGAATTCGATGAAAAAACACAAGTTCCATCTGAGATTCGGTTAAAGATTCTAGAGGCTGCTAGATTGACGGGCAGCTCATTAAATACCCAACCTTGGAGATTTGTAGTGGTACAAAATCAGAATAACCTTGGAAAACTAGCTAATGATAGTACTAGTGGAAAATGGATATCTGCAGCCAATTTCGCAATAATTATAATAACTAATCCTTATTTCCGTTTTCATCTTATTGATGCGGGTAAAGTTGTGCAAAATATGCAACTTGCGGCATGGAATTTTGGTGTAGGATCTGCTTTGTTCACTGGTATGGATGAACAAAAAATCCGAGATGATTTTGCTATACCTGTAGATTACAAACCTGTTATAGTAGTAGGATTTGGATACCCAAAGCGTAAAATTACAGGAAAGACTAAAAAGAAAAATAGGCTACCATTAACTGAGCTAGTTTCTTTTGAAGAATATGGTATTTCAACCACGAATACACACAACTAGTTCAAAAAGGTGACCATCCTTAATCGTATATCATGAATACGGGTCTCATTAATAACAGGATCCAGTCTATTACCTATGTAAATAGATACATCACGATGATATCTATTTACACCCTCATATATTTATCTTCAACAAAAGGTGGTTTTTTATCATAGTGTGATTATAAGATGTAGGTATATCTAGAGCATATAAGAAAATATTTTTAAGCTTTGATGACGAATCTTTATCATGCGACTACGCACGTTTTGTTCTATTACGATAATTCCTACTCTAATATTGATCTTATTCTTGCTCTCTTCTGTTGATAATTACTTGCCTGAAACTCAAATTTATGGTCATTTGGATTCCAAGGAATTAGACCTCCTAAAAGGTTTCTCAAACACCGGTGAAGGATTAACTTTCCAACATCTTAATTTAGTAACGTATCCTCCAGAAGGATAGCCTATCTTGTATAGCTTGATACAATCAGGGTCCGTTAGGCTAAGAATGAGACATTTACACTCCTTCGGAAAAAGGATTTACAAATGAACAAATAGGTCCTAACTTTAATCAATATAAAACTATGTCTTATGATTAAATATATTGATCTTATTTTACAAGATTTCGAGAAAATAAAAAGCTGGATATAAGATGATCCTGTTTTTAAGTCATGAATCCAAAGAAACATACTAAAGTATTTGTTTTTTCTTTAATAATAACTACAGTCATATTTTTCAATAAACAGCGTATTCATGGCAACTTATGATGGTTTCTTGGGATTTGATTTTAACCTCAGATATGATAACCGCATAAGGAATTCCCAAAATACATTTCAGGGGGACCATTGTTATTCTCCTGACGCAAGTATTGTAAACTCATGTAATTCTGGATATTCGCATTAAACTAATTATTGGAATTAAATGATTTTTTAATAATCTCAAATTTCATATTCTGAAAAATAGATTGTCTCAATTAGTATTAGATGGTTATACTCAAACACTATAAAGAATTAAGATACAATTTAGTGGACTAGAATTAGACGTGATTCTGTCCAATGGCAAAAAATTAATGAATGGGTATCAAGAAACCTTTTGTCATACTATAATAATATTATGACCAAAATTTTATTATATGGTTTTTTGCTACATGCTGGTAGAATTTTCTTATAGATCAAATTTTTAATATAACTCTCTTGAACGCATAATTATTGATGATAGTATTTTTAAAGTAATGGCGTCATCTCTCTTAAGGAGCTCTGAAAGGCACAAACGATTGGTAACTGAATGTAATTATTTGTTATTAAGACTTCCAATTAATGACTACATTCTTCATGACATGGGTCTCAGGATCGTTGTTCGAGAACAAGAGCGACCAGTGCGCAATGGGTTGGAAGAGTCCAAAGAAATCAAAATTGAGGGATTATCGACTGGCCCGATTGATTATTGGGATGATTTTAAGCTAGAGAAATTTTATTCAAAATTAACTTTAATCTTGATGAACATTTATGAAACCCATGCAATGCGTACTAAATGATCAACATTTGATCATTAAAATTCTTTTAGTTACATCTCTTTAAGTTTTTATCAAGCCAGTAAAAGAACTTTTCAATTTAGGAATTTTATTGAACTAAGGATATTATCTTTTAAATAATTGTGGTTGTTGATAAAACCACTCAACCCATCATCACCTACGGATAAAATGCGTATGATATAAGTGTTATTTTCATGATTTATTTCGGCCACTGTTTGCGCGTTAAACAACTCTCCTCTCTCAATCTGTCCGCCAACTGTAACGAAGCTTAATTTTTCTCCATCAATTGCAGTTTTATTTAATGAATTCTCTTCATAAGTTACTAATTCAAATTCCTGTTCTAACCCTGACATTGTCAAGTTCATGGATTGTTCTGTTATGGGCAATCGCTTATCTAAACAAGAAACCGTGATATTCATATTTAACGAATCAGGATCTTTGTTATCTTTGGTGATGAATATTTGAAAAGTTCCGCTGGAAGCTTGTGATATCTTGTCTTCCATGTAGGGATGCATCAGTGAAATCGCACAACTTTCATTTTCATATAATTCCCATGATGGCTGGGCAATAGCCAGTGAAATATTTATAGATATGAGCAAAAAGGAGAATGTTGAGAATAAATAATATGATTTCAAATCCATATCATTTAGCCATGAATGATATAGATATATTTTATCATAAAAGTTAGGATTTTTTCTTAAGGATACACTATATCTGATCTGCCGTAATTACAATTCATCGTATTTGTAAATTGGCGAAAGAGACCAATAGTTATGCGGAAATCTTTTTTGAAGAATCAATACAATAAGAAATCTGGATTATTTTATAGTTCTCTTCTCGAGTTACTATATATTCGGTCCATCAAATTTAAAATTATGTTCTTAGTTTCTAGTTATGACACGGGTAAGATGTAGATATTCCTACATCGTCTTTTTTCACATTGCTAACGATGTTTTGCTCTACCAAAAATCTGCTTGTAGTATGTTCATTACCTTTTTACTATAATGATAGATTCGCTTGGCAGGTTCGGATCCATGAAGTCTTGCCATACTTTAATCTGCAAATACTAGACAATAACTACCTGGGTCGTTTCTAAAGTTATGAAGGATTAACAGAGAGCAAGTAAGGTATTTGCAATTAAATGCAATGAGTACTAAAAAAGCATTGAATAGTTTTGCTCGTTCCTTTCATTATCCACTACCATAACTGATAGAGGTGTGGGCATGCTTACAACTGTAATTGAAAGTATTTAAATATATAGACATGGAGCTTGAAATTCTGAATAGTTCCTCCCATGAATGATAATACTGTTTAGGTCAATAAATTGTCATTAGGTGGTATATTATGTCATAACTGATTCATACTGGTGTTATCCACCGTAATTACATTACTTTGACTGCAAAAATAATTGGGTCGCAGATGAGGCTTTATTTAGACTTTACACCTTGTCTTGCAATCCCTTTTCTAGTATTTTGGTCAATAGCCTTAAAACTTCGTTCATCTTAGGGTGCTTATCCATATGGACGAGCTATTATAGATCTAGTCTTTGCATTGGCTGGTCAAATTATCATTTATCTTATGAATAGTAAAGAATTTAAAAACTCTTGCAAATCTGCTTACAAAACTAAAGCACTGTTGGTTTTGTATTATTCGTCTTGATATCTGTATGTGATCGCTTCTCAAATAATTGGCCTGTGTGGACTATAAAAAGCATAAATCACAAAATATAATAATGAATTTAATTTGTCCAAATTGCTCCTCTCAAATGAGAATTAGTAGTAGAATGGGTGTAGAAATAGATCAATGTCCTAGTTGCAAAGGAGTGTGGTTAGACAGAGGAGAACTGGAAAAGTTAACTAGAATTCAGGAGAGATATGAAGATGATCACTTTAGGAAGTGCCATGATGGGATGGATTATGATGATGATTATTACCATAGAAGAAAGCTAAAAAAAAGGGCTTTTTAGGCGATCTATTTGACTTTGATTGATATCTTCCATCAAGTAATTCAATCACTACCTAACTAGCATTGCTATTGATTTAATTACCAAAATTGAGAAACCCAAATAGCATGTTTAACAATCTATCTATTATTGAGCCTGATTGTTCTTGCTGAGTCTGTAGTGAGATACTGCTTTGTTTACTTTTATCCTGGTTGGCTTCTGGAATTTGATTAGCGTTGTTTGAAGATTGAGCCTGCTGTTGTTGTTGCTCCTGAGTTAGGTTTTGTTGATTACAGAAGGATTCTACGTTGATAATATTAGACCTGGCTACGATAGAACATAGCTCAGATAATGCTTGATTGGCATTATAATCGTGCTCAAGTTATTACATATGTTTACTGTTTGATCTAGTCCTGCAAGGCCCACAATGAGGCTATTATCCTGAATGAGTTGACAGATGGAGTTTACTGGAGAATTAGTAATTTGAGCCTGCTGATGAAGTTGCTGTAGTTCTTGCTGTCCAATAGCCATATTTTCACTTAATGTCAAAGGAATCAAAAGCAATGCTAGAAATAAAAGCGATATTCGAAAATCCTTCAAACTGGTGACTATACAGTACAACATACACCATATGATCATTTTGTTTTAATATATCTACCCGTTTAGGAATTCTAAATATTATAAACAATCTTACTTACAACAACATACAGATATACTTTCATTATTTGATTGACTTTTTTATCAGATCTTAAATGATTATTTATTCTGTGTTATTAATTTTGGTAATCAACACCTTTTCCACCTTGGAATGGTTTTGATTAAATATCTCTTAGTAACTTTCATGCGCTACTAAGGTAGCGCTGCTATTGATATGAAGTACTAAGAACCTATCCCAAAATTCGATAGAAATATAGCTCCTTATCTGTCTTGGTAAACCGTGATCTGTGTCCAGACTAAGGAAGACAAAGCAAAACACACCCTTCCTACTATCAGAAGGATTCCCGATGAATTATGGGACGAGTTTAAGAAGATACTGCCTAAAGAAAAGCCTCCAAAAACTGTGGGTAGACCGATTATTCCATATAAACAAGTACTGGATGGGATCCTTTACGTTCTTAGAACGGGGTGCCAATGGAAGATGCTTCCAAAAGAATATGGTTCAGGTTCTACCTGTCACAGGAGATTTCAGGAGTGGAATAAACTGGATGTATTTAAAAATGCATGGATCAAACTATTGAAAGATTATGATGATAAAATTGGTCTCAACTGGACGTGGCAATCCATAGACAGTATATCCATAAAGTCATCTTTAGGGGGGCCAAGACTGGAAATAATCCCACAGACAGGAGCAAACTAGGCACAAAAAGACACATTTTGACAGAGAAGAAAGGTATTCCTCTATCGGTTGTAATTTCACCTGCTAGCACTCACGACATCAATCTGGTAACAGATGTAGTCGATAATACAGTAATAAAAAGACCAAAATCATTATCCAGATCGAGACGACGACGACGACGATTACAACATCTGTGTCTTGATAAGGGATACAAATCTGCAGAGGAAGAACAGGAATTAATCAAACGAGGATATGTTCTGCACATTCCAATCAAGAAGAAAAAAGGGAAGAAAGGTGAAATTGGCAAAGAAATATCAATGCCAAACCGTAAGAAATATTCTTCCAAGAGATGGGTTGTAGAGAGAACGAATTCATGGCATAACAGGTTTAGGAAACTCTTCACACGATATGAAAAGAAGGATGAAAACTATCTTGGTCTAGCACAGTTCTCTTGTAGTATAATCATCTATAGAAAGTTAATTTTGGGATAGGCTCTAAATTAATAATAACAAATTCTCCATTAGGGACAACCTACCTACATTCACATCCAAAATTTTATTGTTAGCAGTTGTGTAACAGGAATTAACTAGATACTAATGGATATTTTGTTTTCGCTATCAATTTTAGGTTGTGACCCTACTTAATGAAGTTCTAAGAGAAAATCAAGTCCAGTAAAATGTACCTACGCGATGAATTCTTCATTTAAATCCTCATAGTGCCCTACGATAGATGCTCCTGCTGTTTTTTTCAAGAAGCTCGTAGAGCATATGCTCTAGCCATATAATTGTTAAATTCTTCTACACTCATTAGAAAATTAAAACTCTAGAATTTCGTTGATAGACGGTAAAAGGACCAGAAACAATCCTGTTAACTATCTTATAATGTTATTTTCTGAATCAAATAAAGTGATGTTAATTCTTATATCTACTACGTTTTCAGTAGAATTATTTTGCACAGGTCCAATAACCGAAGTTAAACCTGTAGCATTCTCTCTTCCTTACCTTTTGGAATATCGGTCATGAATATTTCATATACTGCACGAGGAGAAAATAATATTAAATTCTCATCTTTCTGAGAATAGATTAAAGATGGTGATGATGATGTGAAACTTAATAGTGGAAACATTGACAGAATAGACTGAATTTAATAAAAATATTAGATTTATTTGGGAGCAAGGATGATGATATTTTTTGCCCTATTTAACAATTAAGTATATCTTGGTATTAAGATCTTGTATGTTTTACCTATTGGATTACCTGAACTACAACATGCTATATTGGTGACTTGCTTTTAACAAAAGCCCAAAAGCCTTAATAGGCCTTTGGGCCAACATGATGGAGATTTGCAGGAGGTAAAAGAACTAGAGGACTCACGGGTTCGAAGAAAACCGTGAGAGACAAGTGATCAGAACCATGATGATGAGACAAGAAGTCTCGGGTCTGGCCACTTCAATACGTGAACTTGATCCGCTTCTCATTGACGAGACGAAAAACCAGTTCACACATTGATACATGTCAGTCAGACATGTATAATCATATTTCGTCAAATACAGTAATAAACCTTAGGAAATAGGTAACAAATTCAAATAATATGATATCCTTTCGATCATGAATTTGGCGCAATTTCGACATTACATCTTATTTATTATTCGATAAAAATGCTCTCTTACATCGAATTTGGATAAGCCATGAAATTACGTCCATTTGACAATAAACTAAATAATTGTCATATTATATAGTAACAGTAATATCTTGTAACAGGAAGAGTAGACGATAGAATTGTAGCGTTACTAGTATACTACAATATTCGATTTATTCGCCATAATAATCTTATAAAAGTAACGATAAGAAGAAAACTTTGACTTTGTACGTAATTTAGAAAAACAAAAAGATTGGATACCGAATACGGTTACACAATAAAGTGGATGTCCAATAGGGTGAGACATATTTCAATTTACAGGTCTTAGCCTTAATATCTGAAATAACATCTATATCGTCTGGTCTACAGATAAGGGAACACCTAGCAGCAACGGCGAGGTTATGTTTAGGGCTATAAAAATGGCGGGGTTACATTTGGAGACAAGATTAATCCTGGTAATTCAAGTATTACAGCCTCTATAGATGCAGAAATTTCAGTAGAAGGAGATACAGGCGTTATCACTTGAGGGGAACGAGCAAATGCAACGTACTCAGAATCTATAGCTAAAATCAGTGCAATAAGCAGGGTCACATTTAAACCTTTGGTGGTACTCAGTTTTAACGGTAATGTTAACTACAATGGTACTGTAAGAATAGAAGAGAATCGATAGGAACTTGTACCAGCAATATTTCATTTTTTTTATAATTTCAGAACAAAAATATCATCTTCTTGTGACTCGGATAGATCTCGTTTGGTACCTATTCGCATACAAATGGTATGATTCAGCAAATATGTATTGAACGTCTAGTTCATCACATTTGACTGTCAGATTGGACATTCATCTAAATATTCTTGCCCGATTTTGCTATCATATTCAAGCACTCTTGTTTATGCTATCAATTTCCATTCTTCAGCATTGATTTTTGTATATATCTTACACACCCTGCATTTCCAATGTAAATCCTCATCCGTACGCCTATTCTTCCATAGGGTGTCAACATCAACTACTGCAAACGCGCCATCACCTTCTTTTGAGATTTTTGTCTTCTATATTGTCCTATTGTTATGTATTAACCTATGATTATCAAATAATTGACTATAGATCTTACTCCAACGTTGATAATTAAATCAACCTAATTCCATTACCCAATGGATTGGGTCATGTGACTTTGGTGTTCTGTGCCATGGCCAAACCATATCGGGATGAAAAATACTATGCAATTTTTAAATATCTTGTCGATTCCATGCTTCTGTTTCTCTGTTTATTATTTCTCTAATTTTTGATTCTATCTTCACGATAGAACACATGCGACTATAACAATTTACAAGAAAGATAAGTGTTATTAAATGACTAATTGCTTAGCTAGTAATTTGACGAATATATTATTATTTTATCACCAAACAATTCATCTCCGAAAAAATGATAGAACATTTTATAGACCTATGAATCTACTTTATCTAGTCAACGGTCTGAAAAGGATGAGATAAACAGCTAATGTAAAGAATGATTTCTAGCTGTTCTCATAAATATCATAACTCTAAGGACTAAGTCAGAAAGCTGCACAGAACTATTCTTCCCAACCATAATGGCGTTACTTATGGAATAGAATGTTAAAATTAAATAAAGGGTTTTGTTGACAATTACTAGTTAGAATAATTTGGTTATAAAAAAAGTCCAAAAATCCATTGAGCCTTTTGGACGATGTGATGGAGGATGCAGCTGAGGGAGTGTACCAGTGATACAATAGCCTTATGAAATTATTGGAGATGTGATTGTTCCTAGCGTTTTGTGTTTAAAAATGAGATGTATACTTTATAATGTTTCACTGTGGATACAATTTAGTTCCAAACAGTAACGCGGATAATGAATTTTACGAAGGAGAAAAAGGAATGTTACTGATTATTTGATTTTTTGATACGTTGTCTTGGTTGAGACATACTTGATTAATCAAATAATCCATCGGTGTTATTTTCGATTCTATTAGTTTTCCGAAATTATAAAAGTTAGCAAGGTTTTGTCTATAAACATTGAATCTATTCATTTTTAATTATGCTTAAAAAAAATAAAAACCTCAAAGATCAAATAATGGGATTCCGATACTGAATTATTTATAAGATGCCGAATTTGTCACAAGGGTCTTGCCTCTACATATATTCACATTAGTGCCAAAGAATCCTTTAAAAATATGGATCTTTACTGTATCACTTTTGATATCTATTATTCTCCTGATTTGTCAAAACAGTATACTGTTGTTATTCAAGACTCCGAAACGTAGCGTTCGATTTGAAGTTAAGTAAATAACGACAATAAAGGAAAAGGAACTTAATTATGAAAATTTTTGGCTATGTTAATTAAATGTCCAAATAGGAAGCCCTGCAGGGCTTCCGCGCCAAGTTCCCTCATTTTAGACCTATACAATATGTTATAATGAAATTTGTGCAAATGCATTAACTTCACTTGTATGTGATTTTATGAGCCTATGAACAGCTTTTCTTTCAGCTACGGTTGCTTTATGCAACTTTCTAAATTGGGATCAAGTATCTAAAGGAACTGTTGTAAAATAAGAACGCTTGTGGCCAAAGATTCTATTTAATATGACAACTACAAACTTACCATTTTGTATTATATGTAAATTTTCACAATTACATCCAGACAAATTATTACATATGGGAGTTTGATGGGAGTGTGTTATTTCCTCCCCTCTTAATCCAGAAAAGAATGCAAACTTTACTAGTAGTCCAATGGTCCATCAATTTTCAGAGTATTATCAATCATAGCAGTCTTAGATCTAAAATCAGTTCCCAATAGCGAGGGTCGTAGACCTGAGCGGTTATTACTATCGTTTTTGATTATAATACTCTATTACATTTACACAAAGATCAAATAGTATATGTTTATTTTTATTGTAATTGGCCAGATGTTCAAAATGTCAAAAGGGGCTTCATACTACCTACATTAGGCTTGGTCCTAAAGCCGTGTTTACAAAACTAAGCTATTATTGCATTAACTGTAAATCGTATACGGAAAATCCGTATACGGAAACAAAACCGTATACTGAAAATAACTCTCAGGCCTTTCGAGGAGCCCAAAAACAAGCACAAAATAGAATGCTCCGGCCGGGATTTGAACCCGGGATCTGCGACTCGAAAGGCCGCAATGCTTGACCGGATTGTGCAGCATTTTATGCTACTACACCACCGGAGCTTCAAACTGTTTAATTTGGAGATATTATAAAATCCTTTTTATTTTGGATCTCACAAATTGCAATATGTTATATGGCTGCGGCTTTTGTGATGATGACAGCTTAGATAAAGAATGTCCAAAATCTAAAATATCTCTATCGTATTAATCCTAAATCCAAGACGGAAAATTCAAGTATCGGTGTCTTCTTAATAAAGCATTGAGCAAGCGACTAGAACCGCCACAGATCGATTCGGATATTATTGTGTCCAAGTTGAATGAAAATAGTATACGATTTTTGGAGGAGGCTTTGGATGATACAAAGAGATATCTTACGTTATTAACGATAAAAAAGAATAGCCGAAGCAAGGATAAATTTGGATGCAGAGTTATTTGTCAAGATTGTGAGTTATCAGAATGCGAAGTCTTGCAACCGTTTGGCTACAACAAACCGAAAAAGATTCAATGTAAAAAATGCAATTATGTATACTTTGACATGTGAATAGATGAGTTTCTATCATTGGTAAATTCAAATTGATCTTAATTTTGGTTTTATTAGGATAATCATATGCTGAGTTTGTTTTTCGTCAAGACGATTTAAAAAATTAACTATTATAAAAGAAGTTTAGTTTTTGTTCTAATTATAAAGCTATACCCAAAGCTCCCACTACAATCAGTATTACACCAATTATTCCCAACACGATCCCAAGTATTCTTGCAATTTTAGTAACTATGGGTGGTAACATGCCTGCTACTGCATACAATATCGCTCCGATAACTAAGAGGATTATTCCGCCAACTAAGCTCATACTTAATCTTGTTATTTAACATACCATATTAAATACATAGGAAGAGTTTAATAATATGTGATCAGATGTTATTTATAATCCATCGAATTATTAGGTTTATTCTTTCTCAGATCGATAACTGCTGCTTCTGAAATCAAGGCTTCATTGGATGGGTTTTATTTCATATCTAGATTATGATATTTTGCAGAGATTGCATAAATTCATGATGTCTTGTCAAAACTTTTCATTATGGCCCTATTAGAAATTGATTATGTTACTTGCTTGGTCATAAAAAATCACAAGATATTGGGAAATTAACATAAGAAAACAACATTCATTCCTATCTTTTTCAATCGTAAGACCCATGTAGTCCAACAAATATGGTCAAATTTTATTTTAGAAACGAATCATCCTATGAACAATTAACTTTTGCTAGAAATTACAACTGATCTTAATTTTTTGCATAAATCAATACAAGCTCCTACCTGCAGGTTTCTTGAAAATGGTGTGAAAATGGATATTATTAACAGATACAATCGTGATGTTACGTTATCAATTGATTGAATCACATTTTCGATAATTAATGTTGTTAATAACTTGGTTTCCAAGAGTCTACAGTCAATAACTGTCTCAAGATAGATTCACAAGTAATCTTTTTTATAATTATAGTTGTCTGTTATTATGGAACAAATTAGACCTTTTGGATGTATGGCTTAATTAGACAGGGCAAGTTTTATGGTTGATTGAATCGAAATCTAGCATTTTTCAAACATTTTTTATATATCTATTGATAGCTAAATTTGCTGGATTATCTTAATCAAACTCAAAACACCTTACTCAGAAAGCAATGTATCACTTTAATCTGCACTAGTTTGCGTTGTTGTATCTAATCAATTTGAATCCCGAAGGTTTTATTTAGATCCGAATTTCCAAGATAATATATACACTACACAATATTTATTATCTGAAACATACTCAAATATATTATGAGCCTCTTAATTGATCTAATAAATACAGAGATTGAGAAACATAGTTTGTTGAAGCATAGATTTTACCAGCTTTGGCAGGAAGGTAAATTGACCTTGGATCATCTGGCGGGTTACTCGAAGGAATACTACCAATTGGTAAAAATAGTTCCAGAGATGGTTCAGTATACTTTAAATAATAACTCTGACCCTCACAGTGGAAACTTGATCAAAACTACACTAAGAGAAGAAAATGAACATGTTGAACTTTGGAAAAAATTTGCCTCTTCATTGAATGTGAGCGCTGAGGATCTGAATAATTACTCTCCAGATTCTCTTACGACTAAAGCGATAGATAATTTATTGAAACTTTGCACTTCTTCCTTTATTGAAGGTGTTGCTGCAATGTATGCTTTTGAAAAAGAGCTTCCAAAAATAAGTGAAACAAAGAGTCATGGGTTGAGAAAGTTTTATGGTCTTCATGAAGCAGCAGCACACGAATACTTTGACACCCATAAAGAGGTTGATATATACCATGCCAAGATATGGGAAAATATCTTGAATAATTGTCCAGAGGATATACAGGAAAAAGCATTGAATGCAGCAAAAAATTCTTTGAAGGCCCAAAATGAGTTATTAGATGCTGTTCAAAAAAGATATGTGGATGGAACCCTCGTTCATACTGAACAATAAGCAAAACCTTTATACATTCATTTCAATGCTTAACTAGAATGAAAGGGCCCATAGCTTAGCCTGGTAGAGCGACCGGCTCATAACCGGTAGGTCAGGGGTTCAAACCCCCTTGGGCCCATTTTAGATTAGAATCCCCCCTAAATTCATGTTTCTTGTCATCAATATCTTAAATGGTAACTGAATGAATATGTGGAATATAGTAAAATATGATTTATTTGATTAGTATGATTATTGTAACGTCTTAGATATTAGTTTTAAATTTTTTTCAGCTGTTTGCCTCATCAAATAAATCATGGGCGAATTTGAGAAGTCACTTAACGATTTATGATACGAATGAGATTAAATTGCATTAAGGATAGTTCGTATTACATTAATCTGTTGAACAAGATGAAAACCCAGAAGTTAGAGTTATGGTCTCACAATAGATACGGAAATTATGTTCGCAAAATTTTAGTTATTTAATCGATTTATATTTGCTTATTGTAGACTTTAATATATTACGGTTTGCAACCCATTAATATGGAGAAGACAAATGAAAATTCGTCCTTTAGAGTGTTGGCAACTCTTGAGGCAAAAAGTGAATCAAGACAAGAGTTAATGGATTTTTTAGTTTCTTTGGTTATACCTGCAAGGAAAGAGGAAGGCAACATTTCTTACGATCTGTACCGTTCAACTCAAAATCCGAACGAGTTTCTCTTCGATGAAGTCTGGCGTACTAAAGGTGACTTTGATAGACACTATGATAGTTTAAAGTCCCAAAATAATCGTGAACGAGTTAGAGGATTGTTGGCTAAACCTCTCGAAATCAACACATATCTGCGTGTAACCGAATAAGCGAATCGATCCACCAGAATTTAAATAATCTGTACCAGATCAAATCAAGATTTACTTAACTATCGATGGTGGTAATGTAATCTTATATATAAAAAGGAAAATATGAGTATGATTCTCAAAAGCGGCTTTTGAATAAAAGAGTGAATCAGAAGGTCCGATAATTAGACGCTACAGGTTTAGTATGTGGGTGTCCTATGTAAAATTATGAAAATCCTTAATAATTTTTAACAATTAAAATCTACGGTCAGAATCCTATTAGTGAAATTATCATAGTAAATTGTAGAATAAGTTAAATGGTTTTTCTTTGTTTATTTTGCATGAAGGCTGAAATCAAGAAACTTCCAATACCTTCAATGATTTTTACTTTCGTTACGATAATGATAGGTGCATCTTTTGAACACACACCTATCTCTTATGGTCAGGCAGTAGACTTGATCCCGATTCAAAGTGGAAATGCTACGTTGGATAAAGGATTGCCAGAATTTTATGATTGTATAGATGATAAAATAGATGAAAGTAAAGGGGTAGGAGTTGATCCATACTTTGAAAAGGAACCTACTAAACATGAGGTTAGTACTTGTTATAATGAAGTATTTAGCGCTAATACCGAGGTAGAATCAAACGACGACACTGAGGTAGAATCAAACGACGACACTGAGGTAGAATCAAACGACGACACTGAGGTAGAATCAAACGACGACACTGAGGTAGAATCAAACGACGACACTGAGGTAGAATCAAACGAAAATTCGATACACCGTGATATTGAAAGGTTCAATTCTCTGTTCGGAGTAATGGGGTAAGGGATAGATAATGGTTTGGACTCTTAACAAAAGACTCTTGACAGTCACTTGCTTGGCATTTTTGCTGATAATTATCGCACAGGTAACGATAGTTGACACAGCAAACGCATTGACTAGATATTTCAATTGTGTTACAAGAGTTGCTAATCATAACTCAACATTTACCATAGATAATGCCGAAGCATGCTACGACAAGGTATTCAAGGGAGCGCTAGACAACGATAGGTATGGAAATCCACTGGAGAATAAGTAGTATTGAGATCTTAATGATCGCGATATATACCTAATTTTTAGGAAGCAAGATTCCATTAAGCGACTGCAATTCGTTTTGAATAGTAAACAACTAATCTTTTTTTATATTTACTATTGATATTTTATTTTAAAAATTCTGATAACCTTGGTTCAATAATTAGAATTCCCGCATGTTTTATTTACATGGGATATGCAAGATTAATCTTGATCTTTATTAAGGAATTAAAATTGGATCGAAGGGTTATGATCTATTTGTTAAGTTGATACTGTTCACATATCATATCAAAAATCTCACTCGTGTATCTACTACTTTCTAGCATAAGCTGAAGAAAACAATCTATACCTTTTTTGATTATTGTATTCTTAAATATGACAACAGGATCTTTTTATTCATTCAAAAAAAGCCTCCTTGTTACTTATAAACAGTATGTATGAACTTACTATGTTTTTTATTTTAACCATGAATTAGGATTATCTCAGTGTAACGTTCATCAACCTAAGGCCTAGACGTAACAATATAAATCTTGAAGGGAGCAAGACCTGATGTTTTTGATATTGAGTTTATGCTTAAGTAAATGCAGACACAATCTAATATAGTTTGGGCGCATACTATGTCTGAGTAATCCATGGTTGATATCATTTATGGAATGGGTACTACTGATATCATTAGAGATTTTCCTGCAATTTTTAACATGTTGTTAAAGTATATATCCATAAGACTGCTTAAATCTAAGCCGTTTATTTACGGTTCTGCTGACATCATCAATGTTTGCAACCTTCATTGTTCTCATTGTTATAGGTGGAAAACTAGGAGAAACGAAAAAGACGAACTAAGTGTAGAAGATTGGAGAACAATAATCAAAAATACGTTTAAGAAGCATCATGTATACTTTGTTACTCTTGTCGGCGGAGAACCGTTGTTAAGAGAAGATATTATCAGAACTTTCTGTGATGAGATGCCTAGGCGTATATGTGTGGTTACAAGTGGAACTATTCCACTGCCCAGATTGCCCAACCTCTATTTTTATTGGGTTTCACTTGATGATACTGCTCAGATACATGATAGTATACGAGGCAAGGGAGCATATGAAAAAACAAAGAAGAACATATTAAATTATACAAAAGGACCAGATAGAAATGGTAAACCCTCCTAGAAGGATATTTGGATTACTATGACTATTAATTCATTGAACTACAAGACGATTGAGGATTTAGTATCAGAATGGAAAGGAGTGATAAATAAGATTGGTTTCCAATTCCACACACCTTTTGGAGATAATGATCGCCTGCGGCTACCGTATGGTAAAATCAGGAATCAGGTTGTAGACACTTTGATACAATTACAGAGGAAGTATCCTGATTTCATAATGAATACACAAAGGCAACTTGAGCTCATGAAAGGATCGTGGGGAGGGGGTGTTAGCAATACGCCAATTGATTGCCCTTTTTGGGCTATTCTATTGCTGGATCATAAAGGCCAAACTAAACATCCATGTTGTATAGGCAGTTCTGATCCTAACGCAATAAAACCCATTTGCGAAAAGTGTGGTATTGGATGTTATTCTATACTGGTTGCACAGGGTTTTAAAAACGAATAGAAAGGGAAAGTAAAATTTGAGATCTGTATATGCCTTTGCTAGATTTGACGAGTGTCAGTAAATTTAACGGATAAAGCTTTACAAAAGAATGCATAAAAGGCAATAGACTGTTGATTGTAACAATTATGGCTATGATTGCTGATTTATGGATGTTGGAAATTCACTTTGCAAATTAATTAGCGATGCTGGTAATAATACAAAAATTAGGTTTGGTACAGGGATGATGTATATAGCAATTTAATTGGCCTAAACTCTGCGGTAACGGTGGAATATGTGGTTGTATGAGTTAGGCATGGGGAATTGAATTAAAAGAACTAATGCACTGATTTTAGCTGGTTTAAGATCCATTATAGTAGTAATAAGCAAAGTCCATGCTACTATCTGTATTTCGACGTATTGAAGTGGCCTACCTTCTTTTTCATCCTGATCTGATATACTCTAGAAAATGATTTGTTTTATTGACTTTTAAATTTTCTTTAATCCTGAAGTATATTTCATGTTTTTCTAACTTATGTTTATAGGTTGAGATGCATGAGGATAATACATCCAGAAACATCTTTACTTCAGCTGGAGATCTGCTGTTGGCAGGCGTTCTTTGCAGTCAAACTTTTATGACCATTAAGTTAGTGGTTATCCTTAACCAGCTAAATTATTATAAACCATTTTCGAAGATTAGAGCAATGAGCCCTACAGACTCCTTGAGAAAAGATCATGTGCTTATTGAGAAAATGATAAATGCACTTAGAACTATGTCAACGCTATTACGTAACGGGAATTCAATTCCACCGACTATACTAGAACAAACCATTGAGTTTTCAACTAATTTTACTAATACATGTCATCATGGGAAGGAAGAGGAATCATTATTTCCTTCTTTAGAGAAGAATGGGATGCCTAAGGAAGGAGGTCCAATAGCCCGTATGTTGTATGAACATGAGATAACAAAGACTCTCACCGATAATCTTAGAAAATCCGCAGAACTATACATTTCTACGCATAAGAGCGAAGAATTACTAAGTGATATTGACAAATACATAAATCATGTGACGCTTCATCTTGCTAAAGAAAACCAGAGATTATTTGTCATGGCGGACATGTTGTTAGCCGGTCAGGATGAGACAGTCACGAATGACTTGGAAAACATCGAACAGGTTAAGTTAAATTCATCTAAGAAGACACGTAAGTACTATGAGGATCTGGTAGAGAGAATTACCTTACAGGAAAATTCTTTGTAACAGTTTTGACTTTTACAATATTCATTAAAGTATTTTCCTATTTTTGGTTCTTAGTTAGAATATCAAACAAAAGCTCAAGCTTCAAACGAATGATTTTATGATATATCTGAGAAGGAATCGATCCCTTGGTGTTGCATTACGGAATTATAATTGATCATTTTCAAAACTTGTTCTAGTATAGACATGTTGTTCAGAAATCTGATGAGCCTCGACTAAATAATTACTACTTTTTTGATGTTAATTTTTGATGTTAAGAATAAAACAAATCATCATTCTAAATTGATTCAAATATTACCAATAGGAACGATCATTTCGGTGACTTTGTTCTATCGTTTAGCGATCACATTCAAAGCGATCGTAGAAAGTTGTTCAGGGTCGATTTATAACGAAGAAATATAAGTTAAAGTTATAGTGAAAATCCAGAAAATATCATGATTGGCGAATCATATAAAAGTAATCTATCCATGTAGATTATAGTGTATTACTAGGCGCTGTTGCGAGAGATACAAATAATGAAGACTTTTGGAACAGAAGTAGCGACTAAATGATATCAATGGAGAACTGACTTTCCTCCAAAGCCTGTTCTAATATTAGTATTCGTTCTCTAATCTCATGAGGATAAAAATAATTCAACGACAAAATGGAATCAAAATGTGAAAAAAATAACAGTCAGTGAATTCCTGCTTCTTTTATTTTAGGATATTGATACCAGCTTGGACCATCCTTTAGTGGCACAATGTTAAGTTTTTTCCTGACTTCGTCAATCGGCATTTCAACCATCTCCTCAAATTTCACTGGGAATAACGGTTTCGCTTCTCGGGCCATTTTTATTCCCTTTGCCAAGGTTTCAAAAACCGTCGAAGACTGTATTTTCTCGGATTGAGGAATATTGGCGAGGCCCGGAAAACAAGCTGCGCCAACAGCTACAAGATCAATAAGCATAAATGCGGGGTAGGAATACTGGGTGACATTTAGTGCTATAACTCCAATTTCACCTATGGCCATATTAAAACCACTGATTGTATGATAAAGATCATGTGTTTTTCTTACTCTCATCGTCACATAGTCAGAATCATTTTCTAATGAAGGTCTATCTCTTGCTCGATAAAAGTGCGGTTCGAATCCCATTGTTTTCATTAAAAACGCATAATTGTAACCCAACGATTCCTTTGGAAGCTTTAACAATTCATCTAAATTATATTCTGGTCCCATGTATCTTTCCTCAAACATTTTTGCAGATTCTGGATCTTCTTTGAGACGTTCTATACAATTTTTCATCCATATCGTGTCTCTAAACCCGTCTTCAAGATCGAATACAGTATCTAATTTGCCACGATTTGTTACCAAATGTTTTATCATTCCACCTAGGAGCTCAATATTCTCTACCTTGCTCATTAAATCCATATAGCCCATATCATAAAGGGAAAGCACATACTAATTAAAATGCATTTAGCAATTACTTTGGGTTGATTATCCACTAGACTAAGATTAATGATAGAATCATCAAATATCTCAATAGTCGCTTTTTAATTATTGACTAGTGGCGTTGGTACTAATTATAAAAATCGAAATTTTAGTTTCCAAACCTTTACATGATAATTTACATCTTATTTGGAGTTATTTACTCTGATATATAAGCTCCCTAAGACAATTCATTGATATTTTGACTTTTGTCAAATTTACGTTTGGTTTTGTCTGGATAATCTCTAATTCTAGAGGATTACATTAATGCTCGATCCATTCATCTTTTAATCTAATTGAATTCAGGCCCTAAAGGAGAACAGATCTAATAGCACACTGGTTGCTTCCGTTTTTACATGAACTCTTTACCCTCGTATAGATAAAGTATACGTGAGATAGACAACAATGCCTTTACCTTGGCAAATATTTCATAAGTAGTCTATTTTTGCGACAAAATTTATGGTGATCTGAATGCTATCCTCGGAAAATTCTACTATAAGTCTTATCTAATGACGATTATGATACGAGTTGATGTGGAGGTCCAGATTATAACCTACATATGTCTGATGATTATCTTTACCTAGATTTTAGGTAGTGCCGAAGACGTACGAATCTACGATCAAATCTTTCATCCTTTCAATAGAAAATGAATATCCAGATACGCAAAATACTGTTTATAACAAATCATAGTCAAAAGCAATAATTCAATCTAGAATTGATTCGTTTTATTAAACTGATTAGAAATCCCTTTCGCATCTATATATCACCCAAATGCCTTTAATACGATGATGCTTTGTAAATGATGGGGTGGGTTCAGAAAAATATCATATTTGCAGGAATTGTGGTCATCTCAGAATTTCTCATAAATTTCTTCAGAAAATAGAAGATCATCATTGTTACATATGCCAATGTATTCAATTTCGAGGATTTGATATAAAGAAGTGAGACACTAGATTTTATGAGAATTTGAGTTATTTACTTATGATTTCCTCTTATTGTCAGTTCTATTATTTCCGGTTTATGACTGCAAAAATTGAAAAAATTATATATTCAAATAAGAATAACGAGCCGAGTTAGTCAAAGTCAAACAGGTCGCCAAAAAAACTCTTCTTTTTGTGCTTTCGTCTGTAGTAGTAGTCATCGTCGTCATCATAGTCTCTTCCATAATGGTATTTACGGTAGTGATCATCGTTGTATTTATTTTGCATGCTGGTGATTTTTTCCAATTCTCCTCTATCTAGCCAAACCCCTTTGCATCTGGGACAATGATCTATTTCAACTCCGTTTTTATTACTTAGCATCATTTCGGTCGAACAATTAGGACATCTTAAGCTCATTATTTGGAGATATTTTTTAATCTATATAACTTTGCAGCCGTATCGCACTGGACTTCATTCCGTGTTTATGACATTATGGATATCGTTTTAGTGAAAGGTCTGACGAGACTTCTTTTTCTCTAAAATTGAAGACAATGTTGATTAGAAGTAGTTATCCCCAAGTTTAAACCTGTGATCGTAGTACAAATCTTAGGGGCTTTAAATACGGTTAAATTTCATACATGATCTTCGAGAATGACAACTTATTCGATTCGGTACAGTCCCTTTCCAACATCTTAACAATACAATTTTGGTTGCAAATTAATAAAGTTAAACTTTTACCATCATTAGAGATAGCATGTAACTTTCTACATAATATGTTGCTATGGTTAGATGCGAATCTTTGTTTTTACTACTAATAAACCAAAAGTTAAAAATACCTTATTCTGTTTGTTTTTGGTAAGTAGTATGTTACTGTTTCCTTATATCTTAACACATTTCGATAATAAATTACTTGACTGCGTTCTTTGATCATAGTGGTGAACATATTAACAATCAGTGAAAGTAATGCTCGAGTACATCACAATAGATAATTTTTTCGATCTTGGTCATATCTGTTCTGTATCCAGGTTCAAAGTAATCTTGTTGAATCGATCAAAAGCCATGAAATGTGTTGGAATACTAGTTCGCGACATGACCTTCTTGTTGACCACAAAATCCAAAAATATTATAATTTGGAGTAGATAACTAAACGGATTAAGCTGGATCTGCGCAATTGCAGGTCAGAAAGCAGTAAAATAATAAGAAATAATATTGCAGAATTTAGCTCATAAATTCTAATATTGTTTGGAACAGAACAATAAATCATGAGAACATTCTATACCTTTGCCGTCGCTCTTTTATTGTCGGGTGCAACATCATTGTTAGTATTTTCAAACGGAAATATTGTTGCGCAAGGCCTGTGTGATGAAATTACTGACCCAAATGTTTCATGTCGTGAGCAATATAATAGTCATTCCAATGTTGAAACAACTACAAGCACTACAACCGATGAGGAGGAGGAAGAAATTGGAGGCAATCCATTGCTTTGTTCAGATTTGAAATGTACTTTTGGTAAAGAATACATCATAGATCACAATACAGACATTTCTGACCCATTGGACCTTCTCGACTATTGAACGTCGCTATCCAATAATTAATTTTTGAAATTACAAAAGAATCATTATTTTTTTGTACTGCCTATATTCAGTCCTATTTAACTGTGCGTTCGTATATTACGAAAACTATTATTCTTTACTACTAATTGGTAGATATCTATTTCTTTTTAATTATATGTCTATACTGATCTATCATATTTAGTTGGTTCAATTTTAATTTTAAGTCCTAAAGTTGGCAACAAGTTTGTGACTTCTATTGATTAATTCAGCACTCTTTTCTCGATATTGTACACGCCATATTCTGTTAACTTGCTAATCAGATTTGTCCTTCTTTGAGTCGAAGGGAAATACTAGGAAATTCCATTAGTGTGTGTGATAATTTAAGATTGATTATGAATACGTTATCAATGTGAGACTATATTAATTCAACAGAATTGTGGATTAGAATAGCTTAGTTATCTTTATCAACAATCCATACTGCAAATTACGTTATGTTCTTATCTGACAAACAATTTTTTTTCTTTTAACATTCGTTTGATCGATTCAAATACAAATTTTGCCGTTTCAGCATTACTCCATATATGTTAGCAAACAAACTGATCATATGAAAAATCTCAAGGAATTTGTATGCGACATATTTCGTTTCGAATAAAACTAATCTGGAAATTATGATTCTTTATTGTAATTACTATAGATCTTAGATCTTTAGAGTTCAATTGCCTTGATGAAGACTAGATCTTTCAGGAAAGACCCTCTAGTAAGTAAAAACGACCAAAGTTAGCGTTTTTTTGGGATTTTCATTCTTACACATCAAAAGAAGATATGTATGGTTTTATCAAATAGAAAAATCTTGTCAAACTTTAATATATATAGAAATATCAAAATTATTTATGGTAAGAAAATTTGGTGTTATTTTTGCAGTACTATTAGTGGTATTGTTGTTATCGAATACAAATCATAATGCTAACATTCTGTCATTCGCTCAAAATACATCTGGAATTATTAGTCCAAATTCGAATGAAACATCTACTTCAACCCAGGGGTCCTCTTTAAATATGGCAAAACTTGCAGGAGGTATAAAGATAATTTCGCCTGGTAAAGATGACCTGGTTCCCACCAATTCAAACAAATCATTAATAATCTATGGTGTTTCAAAGGATAATGCTACGACTGATTGTGATGTGACAATTATTGTCAATAATGTAAAGCCATATCAAAACGTACAACCAACAGGAATTCAGGGCAATGAAGATTATTCAACTTGGCAGTATACACTTACAAGTAATTATACAACTATCAAAGAAGGAAGTAACAAGATAACATCAAAGATATTCTGTGCAGCTGGTATTGACAATGGTGGTACAAATGGATCTCAATCAGCATCACAAGCTTACTACTCTGTAAATGTAACTGGCAGTAACTTTACACAAGCTCAATTGGCAAACTATGAGTTAATGTTAGAATCAGCTGCTAATTCAACTAACGGAGGAAATAGCACATTAGCATCCTTAGGTGCAATACAGCCTGTAGCTCAAATTCAACAATTCAACCAAGATACAGGAAATGGACCAGTATGTTGTAAGACAACGAGTGCACTTACTACTCAAGTAAGTGATAGCGGGTCTGGTTCTGGTTCTAGTAGCAGTAGTGATGATGACGATGATGATGATGATGATAACGACAATAACAGCAACAGGAATAATGATGATGACGATGATGATGATGATGATAACGACAATAACAGCAACAGGAATAATGATGATGACGATGATGATGATGATGATAACGACAATAACAGCAACAGGAATAATGATGATGATGACGACCGCAGTAGCAGCAGCAGTAGAAGTAACAACAACAACAACAATGATGATGATGATGATGACGATGCATTTGACTTCTCAAACCGTTTGAACGATTTCGATTTTGGATTCGATTTTGATACCAGAGACAGCAATTCCGAATCATCTTGGACTGATGATTCAGAAGACAATTCTGGAGTTGACAGAATTCTGGAGAATGTTGAAGACACAATGAGGTCAGCTGGACTAGATTTCAGTTTTAGTTGATATTAATCTAGTCATAATTTTTTATTTCAAACAGGAGCAGTTTAACAACCTTTATTTGCAATAGGCCTATCACACTATTGATAAAAAATATCCACTGAATTTGTATTCATTCCCCCACAACGGATCTTAAAATTAAGATATGTTCCCTACCTCGGACTTGTGGATAAAATATCGATCTAAATTCCGAGTAGTGGTTGATGACTACAATCCATACTTCAGTTCAATATATATACTACTAATTAGTTGAGATTTAATGTAAATTCGGAAATCCTTTACCTTATAGTTTTCTAATCCAACTAAAATATTCGTCCCCTATAGCTATGATTGGCCCAATATTTTTGCTCACATCCTGATAATTTCACTTGCGATTAGTGGCAGGCTTACAATCTTCCTATATGGAAAAATCATGCTGAGATTTATTCTATGTTCAGTAAATAGTCTCATTTTTCATTTCTTCTCTTATAGTCGTGGATAAATGTTGAAATATCTGCAAACGTGCTCCACCTCGAGTTATTTAACTAATTTAATGATTCTTGTTTGGAGCTAATATCTTGGATTCGATAATGATATTCTTAGGTTAGTTACAAATCTCGAGTTAGATCAACGTTAAACAAGAAATTTAACCATATCCCATCCCATCTCATACATATACTTCGTTATCTTCTATACACTTTAACCAGTGACTTTCTGATTATCCTGATCAAAGAGAAACCACAATTACTTCGAATAAGTATGTGGTTATCTCAAGATATTTAATGGACAGCTTGTATCGAATTCATTCCCAATTAATCTTCTTTTTATTGAAATTGGTGAAAGTCACAATAAATTAATATATTTATGCATATCCGGAGGTCTTTATGGCAGTACCATTTATTACCTTTGAATCTTCCGAACATAGAAAAACTATCAATCTGGCCAAATCTTGTGGCTTTAGCCATTTTTGAAAATCAGCAGTAGGCATAGCACGCCGATTGGAACTGGTGTCGATTATGGTTGGAAGGATACAATTGATATTTATTTCAAAGTCCTTTACCTCTTCTTTAACAGATTGAACTAATCTAATTAACCCTGCTTTTGATGAAGAATACGCAGAATCCATTCCAATCGCACTTTCACCAGAAGCAGAAGATACGTGAAGAATTTTTCCGAATCTATACATCTTCATTGGCTTAAGAATGTATTTAGTGATTAGAAAGGCGGATTTCAAATTTATATTCATCATTTTCTCCCATTCTTGTTCTGTAGTTTCATCTACTGTCTCCCCCCCGAAATATCCTCCAACAATATTTGCTAATACGTGGATCCGTCCATATTTGTCGATTATCTTATCTACGAGATTTTGAACCTCGTTTTCCTTTAAAATATCAGTACGAGCAAATTCTATTTCTGTCTTATTATTTTCATTTTCGTGATCACTGAATAAGGCGTCAAGCCTCTCTTCTGTGTTGAGTCTGTCTGAATCATTTATATAGGTGATTACAACTGCTCTAGGAGAGGATTTTACAAAAAGCTCGGATACCTCCATGCCTAATGCTCCTGTTCCCCCTGTAACAAGGATTATTTGATCTTTGAAATTATGATACATGGTTTTGGATATACATGGTATTGAATTTATCTTTCTATGCATAACTAGTTAAATTATATTTCGTTTAACAGTCGGTCACTGTCGATCAGGATAATAAAATGTAAATTTCCAGTATTTGGCCAATTCATACATATATATTATCAGAAATAGGTTTGCAATTCTCCTGGGCCAGTTTCTCTCGTGATTTCTTTAATGTATATAAAGTTAATCTGATATTCGTAAGGAGGTTTGAACGAATCGGTGCCTGTTAAGGAATTGATAGTTGAGTTAGGATCGGGGAATGGACAAATGCTGTTCGATTTAGCTAGCAAGAACAAGAAACAGAACCTGTACTTCATCGGAATCGAACAGGATTCATCACTATGCGAACAAGCTTGCCATTTGTTATCGTCTGAGAATAATAACATCACTTTTGTTAATGCTAATTTTGAAGAAATAATCAGTACCTATAAAAATGAAACTATAGGAATGTTCATATCAATTCTTCCTCATCCAAATTACATAGGACGAGAAAAAATCGACAACTGGGTGCCTTTTTATAAAACAGCCTTGAATAAATTGAAAAAGTATGGTGAATTCTTACTAGTAACGGAGTGTACAAATGAACTGTTGTCTGCAGTTACTCCTAGAGAATATGAAAAATGGAAGGCATGGATTACTTTAACCTTCAAAAGCATAGGGTTTCATATTAAATTACTAGTAGACAAACCTCCGTCATCACTTTCGTCATATTACCTTACTCAATTCATGAGCGACACGAATCGAATAAAAATTTTAACGATGCTAATGGAAAAATCATAGTTAGTCGGATTCTTGAAATAATCTGTCAAGGTCAATCCAAATTACAATATGGTAATATTTTTAAAGCTTTCATTTAATAAGCCCATTGCCATTGTTCACACTATAATATATTCACACAACCAAGGTGATGATTCTGCTTCTAACATAGTTTAATCCGTTAGGATTCTAGAATTAATTTTTTATATGAAATATGGTATGGGTCATTAACGAAATCTCAGTAAGTGAAACAGAATTCGGCAATCAAATCCACTGTCAGGTCTGATTTATATCAGTTTAGCCAATTTCTAATCAATGACTTTTATAAATTGTCGATACCCTTTCTTTCAAAATAATTTCGATTAGGTCACTGGTAGAATATTATGTCATAAGAGAACTAATTGGCTTTTTCGATTAGAAATATAATTGTTACAGGTTCGTAGAAAGAGTAACGATAAAGGCATCAATTAGAAGTTCACATGGGGAACTTTCTCATGCTTTTGTATCCTTTGTTAGAAATGGTAAGATGATGTGTGCTCAATGATATCTTACTTTTTGTTCTGCCATCATCAAAGTTATCAGCGTATGTGATATGATGACCAAGCTTTTTGATACTAATCATATGAATGTAGCCTCAATCCTTAGTCTTTCTTTTCTTGCAAGTCGAAATGAGCTATGTGTGATTTTGTCCTTTGGAGTTCCAAGGCATAGTTGTTTGGAAGAGATTGTATGTATTTCTGATCTATATTCTCATTTTCGAAACTGATACTATCTTTGAAAGGTAACCCTGTCAACCTATCAATTTAACGATATTTCTATAGATTGATGCTGGATGTCCTATTTCCTTTATATTTGACAATAGGGACAGGGCTTAATCGTGGATTAGACTAAAATGCTGAACACATATTTGATTAATACCTAGAAGAGTTACTGTTAAAGCCTATTTTTTCTTACCTTACGTAACTTAAAGGAATAACTATAAACAGTAATTTGGGATGGACGCAGAATATTATATTCAAAATTTATTATCAAACATTAATAAGGTTAGAATTTATATACGGTGAGACGGTTTTAAAGCAATCATCGGATAAACTTAATTATTGATTATGATGGTGACGGTTGGATTATGAAAATATTCTTACAATTTTACAAAAAAATGAGG
The DNA here is from genome assembly GCF_900696045.1 of Candidatus Nitrosocosmicus franklandus. Taxonomy (GTDB): domain Archaea; phylum Thermoproteota; class Nitrososphaeria; order Nitrososphaerales; family Nitrososphaeraceae; genus Nitrosocosmicus; species Nitrosocosmicus franklandus_A. Next base: position 338,068 of record NZ_LR216287.1, on the reverse strand, counting down.
AAAAAAAATTCAACAGGAATTAACTACCAAATATAACTGCAGGGAAGTGCATATTCACCTGGTATTCTTATTCTGACGGACGATTAAAAAAAATAGCGGACTGTAGTTATTGGTTGGTACTTAATACACTTTCGGACTCATCTAACACTATATTGATGTCTGCAATATTTTGTTTAATTTCTTCTATTGGAGCATTGGTATCGATCTGCTGAATTAGTTTTTCTCTCAATAAAGACTCTCCTCTCTCAGATAGCTCTTCACCTATTGGTTTTTCTATAAATTCAAAGTTATCAAGATATGCTGTAGTAGCCAATTCCTTTGCCTTTATAGTATCATTATCTTCGTATGCTGCTACTACTTGAGTTAGAAGTTCTCGAATTTTGTTAATATAGTCCTGAGATGACGTTGTGACGTTAACTCCTTCTGGACTCAAGTTATTATTTATTTTTTGAATGATGGCGTCTATCTCGGATGGATCTTTTAATTGTTCTATGGAACTAGCCAGATTGGAGAACTCTGAAGCTATCTGTGATTTTACTGGTCCCGTTTCATTTAAACTAGGTGTAGTGATACTGGTGTTGTTTGTAGTGTTGACGACAGGAGCAGAAGCATTAGGTATTTGGGTGGAATTAAATAGCAAATAAGCACGGTCTACAAAAGCTGAACCATCCTGGTATTCTAATTCCATGATGATTTTTCCATTCTCTACGCCTTCAGCATATTCGGCTCCAGCAATAGTTAATAGATCCCTTATGACGCTTGAATTATGCTCTGCACTACCTAGAACATCTCTTGGTATAACTGCTGAAATTACTTGATAACTTAATGCTATAGATGAATTACCTTTATCTACAAATTCTTCTACAGTGCTATTACCAGGCGATGCTAAACTAGAGAGTTGATATAGGTTATCAAAGTAGGTCTTGTTTAAACTACTATCAACATTAGTAATTGGTACTGTTACAAGTGTTAGGATCTCTTCAATAGGATGAAGCGAATGACCTAGAGTGTTTGTTTCATTGTTATTTATCTTGTTAAAAATTGCCTTTTCAATATGACCTATTATTTGTTCCATATTGGAATGAAATCCTGTATAATCCATAGCATTGGGTTCTTGGGTGTTATTAGATTGAGCCATAACTGTCTGAGGATAAGGTGCTCCAATAATTGCAGCCAAGGTGAGAATGGCTCCTATTCCTGCTACTGACATTAACAAATTGATTTTCATACTATATGTTTGAAAATACATGGCTCAAATTATCTTGAAATACATATAATCTAGTAGTAAATTCTCTACTTGGAAAATCAACAGTTCATTTAGAAGACTTGATGATAAACCCGACTATGATAATTGAAACAATAGATGAGGAAGAAAAGATACGTCCATTATTATTGCCACTAAAATAGATGATCGGCGATAATGGGTTTATCACAGTTCACCGAGGTCAAGGAATATATTTAATGTTGATAAGATTCTTTGGAAACTATCTCAATAAACATATCATAGTTCCATACTGATCTTAAACGGTGGTCATCATCTAGAACTTATTGCGGTTTTATCTTTATTGGAATACGGTAAATCACTAATCTAAAGAGATTATTATCAATTTACGATTATTTTTCCAACCATTTCAGGATGAAGCTTACAATGATAATCATATGTTCCTGCATTCTCAAATGTAAATTCGAATGTCTGATCAGGACGCAAAGCTTTTGAACCAAACAATCCTTGATTCTCAGTCACAGTGTGAATTCCAAAATCCTTGTTCACCCAAATCAATTTGTCACCTCTATTAATCGTCATTTCTGTAGGATTATAAACTACATTTTTAGAGGAATCGGGTCCGATCGCGATTTCCTTTTCAACTGCTTAAGCATGAGTGGTATTTGATAACGCAGTACAAACACCCATTAATGCAATGGAGAGAAAAACAAAAATAATGAATTGCCTCATTTGTGTCATATAGTAACTCTTGTCTTAAATATTAGAATCTAATTCTCTCTGTATATAACGACATTTCATATCTAATCGGGGTATACATACTTCATTAGAGAATCTGAAGAAAAATTAAAAAATAGATATCTTTCCTTCAAATCAAGTATATCATAAAGTTGGACCTATAATCATAATGTGTTTAATTGGAAAATGATGAGTAGTTGTCCTTCTATTTGGGTTCATTTATAGAACGATATCATTATCTAAACGAACAGCCAGTAAGCATATAGTTCTTAGTTTATTATTTTCAGCATCAGAATCTATAGCTTGTTCTCTTCATTCTTGATGTAACAAGCATGGATACCCGACTGTCACATTCCAGCATCTTGTGGTTCAGGCATAGGATTTAGTTTGTTGCTTTCCATACTAAAACCAAAGTTCTTTTGTCTCATAAATCACTATTCTAAACTTATTTTCACAATATCTAGATTTTATGATAGAATGCGGAAAATATAGCCGCTGGAAGGATAATTCCACCCTAAATTTGCATGCTAAATAATTGATAAATAGTATTCAAAGATACTAATATACTCCTGCCAAAGAAGAAACACCATTACTGTAGAACCCTAGATGTGGAGATAATCTAAAGTAGGCTGTTTACGCTATAAGCATCTATGGGCCAGACCAGGATTGCTACCATTTGCTTTCTAGGTTGGATCCGTTAATACAATTTGTAAGCTCCAATCTGATGATGAGATGCAAAAGCGCTAGGGGTTGTGAGACGACGCTTGACGCCTATTTCGATACCTCAGATTATCTCCCCATCCTATAAATTTAGTATGGATTGCTTAATAGTCCCTTTATATATTAACTTTATATAGAGAGAATGGTAGAAAAATATAGAATAAATTTTATCTACCTATATACCACCTCAGTAAATCAGCATCCGCAATAACTTTGGAAGGATACTAGGACAGTAGGTCAATCATTCGATTCCAAGGCAATGAGAAGATGCTTATTCTTCTTAATCACTTCTCTTTGCCATCCTCAAAATTGTATGAAATGTAGTTTGGCTTTCATCATCTGTTCAGTAGTATTATACAATACCGCTCCTTTTGAACTTGAAGCTAGAGTTTTCGTAAATGTCTATGGCACTTCAAGGTATATGGCTTTCATCATGTTTCAAGCCAGTTGCTGTTTGAAAATTTCTCATAACTAGTCATTAAGGCTAAAAAGCTAGGGTATTCAATTATCTAATTAATGGTTCAAGATTACAAGTTTCTAGTTATTGTATATCATTAGCTAATAAGTCATTTTTGCAATTTGATGATGAGTTCAGAAGAAAATAATTCCAATAATAATACAGCTTTTTTCTGCCCCAAAAGGAGCAAAACCCTTTCCATTTCAAAAAAAGATCAGACCAATAGCAAATAAACACACTCCGCGAATAGTCTCTGTCCCTTACAAGAATTGTCATTTGTTGAATCTGACAAAGGGATATGAGTTTAACGTATATTGTGAGATAGAAAATGGCTGAATAGTCGTGGATAAGATATAAAAATAGTGATTTCGGTTTACTATGTCGGAAAATTAGAGTAAACTCCGCACGAATTTTTATAGTCAACGAATATTGACTTAAATATTTGAGGAAGTCCTACTATTCAATGACCAATAGTAACAAGGCGCATGTTTATGGTACTTTACTCCAGTGGTTAAGGGATTATGATTATACTGTTAAAGAAGATGAAAGTAAGAAAGATGCACTTAAATATTATACAAAGGTCTTTCCGCCTAATGAAAAAGTAAAATTTTTTGAAATTGTGTCCGATGAAAGTTATAAGGACGGGTTTCTGCTCAGAATGAGTGTTGCATTTACTCCGCAGGACAGAAATGACTTTGAACGTTTGAAGCAAGAGGCTCAAAACGACTTATTTATTCGTATACATAAGATTCTCTCCCCTATCAGATTACTTTGTAAGATTGAAAATTCAGTAATAAGTGTGGAAAAATTTTTGTTTATTGATGTGAATTCCGTAATGTGTAAACAGTATTTTTGGGATAGTGTTATTGAAATGTCCAATGCCATGTACCTTATAGAATTGACCTTTTTTGAATTTATTGATGACTTGTTCCCAAAGAAGGATCGATAGCTACAATTTAAGCATTGAGATGGCAAATTCGAAACCATTATAACGATACCTTTTAATGTTCATATACAACCAATTCGAAAGAATTTAGTCATGATCTAAAAATAAAATGGCCGCCCTGGAATATCAAAATACAATCTATACACTTGATGTTGGGAGAAGACCCTTTAGTGAATTGGACTGCGAACGTCGTTTTTTGGTCATTTGATTTATAATGATACTATTTGAGATTTCTGTGGTCAACTACATCTCAATAAGCTTCTATAATCTTATCATAGTAGAATGTTAATAAATCCAGATATTTTATTATTCTATACTAAATTGTAACTCAGATATTGTCTGCTAGAAGCAACGAAACGAATTAGCACAAAAGATCTAAAGGGTTGATGCTCTGTCAAACAATATTTGTTATTCATTCTCCTTTTTTGTTATTTGTACGATATTATCGTCTATCAAAAGGTTATCTTGCATAATATTTTGATTAGGTTGTTCTTTACTCATAAATCTCGGAGTATGAAAAGTGAGATAAGGCGATAATTATTACTTTTACAGAGATCCTAAATCATATAGTGAATTCTCAGATGGTTACCTAATTGAATCTCATCTTCAAATTCCATCCCACAATGGCGACAATGCACTTCATCAGTCAAATTCAGAGTAGATCGCTTTACAATAAATAAAGTATTTTGATTTATAGGGTCGTTTCTTACTATGTATTTACTTATATGATTTTTAATCAAGATATCTTTTATCTTTTGCTTAACCTTGTCAATTTGGGTGTTATATTCATTTAATTCAATACCTCGGATTGTCTGTGAATTATCATCTTTCAAATTACTATTTTCCAGCTCAAGAGGTGATTCAAAATATACCAATCTAAGGTAATTTTTCTCTTTGTTACCATCTGCAATTAGCTCAGATTCGATCTCCTTGACTATCTTTAATATCAGACTTGGGTCAACGGTTTCTAGGTTTACAAATATAGCCAACAATTCAATATTTTTGTTGCTATCTTTTAACCATATTGTTAAACTTTACCAGAATTTCCCTTGTCAACTTTTTGTCCTATTTCAGTTCTAAAGGCCTGAGGTTTTTTACTGAGCTTCTTTTTTCTCTTTGTTACCATAAGCGCAACTCCAAAGAGGATCACGATCATGGCAATTATTGTCATCATAGTCACATGTTCTTTCAGGATCGCCCATCCTAGTAAAACTGCGATAACAGGACTAACATATGCAAAAGTATTGGCCAATGATGCCGAAGTCACTCTAAGCAGGTAGTAAAAATCAGTAAACCCAACTACCGTAATTATCACCACTAGATATACCTGGGCAATAAGGGATTGTATAGATATTAGCTGTAAATCAAAACTTTTGTACTCTCCGAATAGGAAGCTTGTTCCTGTTAACATTATACCTCCTGTAATCATTATCATTCCAGAGGAAGCTAAGATACTTACTGGAAGCTGAGCCTTGGTAGAGTATATTGAACCAATTGCCCAGAACACAGAGCTGATCGTCAAAGCGACTACGCCTACAGGATCCATTTCTCCAGAACCAATTGAAGGACCTACAAGGAGTAATAAACCTCCAAATCCACAACCCAAGCCAATTGTCGTAGTTCTAGAAAGACTTTGTCCTAAGTTTCCTTTCTTGAACCATCTATACATAGCGCAGCCCAAAATAGCAACCCAAAGTGGTATCGTTGAATTCAATAGTCCTGTCATTCCTGAGGAAAGAAATTGGGCCCCCCAGGTTAACAAGCCTTGGCCGCCAAGGAACAATGTTACCCCCAAGATTATGCTATCTTTCCATTGTTTCAAGGTTATTGGTTCTCTCTCCACCTTCGTTTCGTTTGGAGATAAATCTTGTACCAAAATATGATTAGCTTTAGTATTGATCTTTCCTTTGGAAAGAGATTTCTTTCTATAATGTTCAATAAAATATAATGTAAATAATATGGCTCCTGCAAAGCTAAACCTAAGTCCGGCACTTAATAATGGAGGAATTGTGTCAATGGCTACCTTAATTGCTAAAAAACTAGACCCATTAATTACCCATAATGAGACGAGCACCAGCCATATCTTAGTTTGATTGTTAATATCCATATTTTATTTAATACATAAGAAAACTTACCTCCAGTAATATTGTTTGCTGTATCAATAGGTATAGGTCATTTCATGAATTTTGATAATTCAAATTCCAATGGTCTTATCTTTTAATCAAATACAGTATCTTTAGTCCTTGTTATCAGTCATGCAAAGCCGAACTTGGATTGTTATATCCATAATTAATAGGGACATCTTTCGAGATGGCTCTGTTCATTTAGCGTCAAGTCTATAGCTTGAAGATGTCCTATCTCTTTTATGAATACTAGAAACAGAACACCTTCAAAATATGTGTATTATGGCTTACATTTGTACTTTTCAGGTCTTTCTCTTAGGAAAACATCTGAAAGATTATCATACTGTATCAAACGAAATCATGTCACTATCTGGAACTGGATTCAAAAGTACCAACCTAAGATTATCAAGACAAAACAAAGAAGGATATGTGAATTCATTGTAGATGAAACATTGCTTAAGGTTGGTTCAGAATACACGTGGTTATGGGTTGCAATAGATGCGAAAAGTAAGGAAATTCTCTCACTATCCATTTCTAAGGAGAGAAACATGTTTGTTGCGGAACGGTTTCTGTCAAACATAGTCAGAGACTATGGAAAGCATCCAGTTTCAACAGATGGTGGTACTTGGTATCCCATGGCTTGTCAATTCCTTAAATTAGAACACCATCTCCATTCCTCCTATGAAAAAAACTTGATTGAAAGAACAATGCAGTATATCAAGGACAGAACTGAAAGTTTCGATGATTACTTTCCCTGCAGGCTAAAGAACTGCAAACTAAAACACGTAAAAAACTGGTTGAACCTGTTTGTCGACTATCACAACAAGGAATTAAAACCTGTTAACTGAACAGAGCCTTCGAGATCTAATCGATCATATATATGTGATTAAATGATCAATAGGTTTTATCAATAGGTTTTGCTCGTATTAAAATTCTTTATGGCAAATAATATGATAGGAATTTTTCCGTAACCTAAAATAGATAATTTAGATTATTTGGATTTTATGATCCAAACAAAAGGACTACCTCAGGGTTACCACTCAGTAAACCCTTATATCATCATAAACAAAGCTCAGGAATTCGTTTTGTTCCTAGAATCTGTATTTGGTGCTGAAAGGGTCAAAGAGGTAAACGAAAATGGTGTTTACTACGCTGAAGCGAAGATAGGCGATTCAATTCTCATGATAGAAGAAAATATTTCAGTCATCACTCAAAAAGGAACTTTTTTGTGGATTTATGTAGAGGACGTGAGTTTGATTTATGAACAGGCGATAGCCAAGGGATGTATCTCTTTAGAACCTCCTACCTTAAAATATGGTGTGGATATTGTCGCAAAGGTCAGAGATCCATTTGATCTTTGTTGGTTTGTGTCGTCTTATAATCCAAGTTGACGACGTAGTAGTTCTAGAGTATTCAATTTTGGTCCACAAATAAGACAGCATATCTTAAACACTCAGAATCATTTACAAGATCAAGAATACAGTATCCATTTTTAATCATTACCAAACTATGTAGCATTGATCAATAAAGCGATCTTGAAGAAAACCAAACAGATTGTATCCTTCCTTTTTAATTTACAAATGGTTTTTGAATTTTTTGACACGAGATTTTATTGTACTCGGTATTTCAAATATCCTTCGTAGAATTGCTCAGTAAAATGGTGTTAGAAATGATAGTCTTTAATCAAATATTGCAAGGATTTAATACCTTTTCATTAAAAATTACACAAAGGGGCAGATGAAACCTCTATAAAAGCAACTTATATATCGTGGGTATGCTTTTTCAGAAGAGAGGCCAGATAAATGTCTAATGATGATGATAGGGAGGAACATGTGCTCCGCCGAATCAACAAGACATTTGAATCCACTATTCAGAACAGAGGGTTGCATTTTGGAATCGAATTTTACAACCGAATCAAATTGTTCCCTTGGTGGCTTCATTATCACAAGGGAGATACTATCGAATCTGAAATACGAAACAATATACTCAAAATTGGCTGCAACCTTGGTTTAGATCAAAATTGGCTCAAAAATATTCTTCGTCATACCGTCTCCGAGTTCTCAAAGAAGGGTCTAGGGAGCGACTATTACGGGTATCACAACATACAACATGAGCTTGAGGCCGCTCTATTTGTGTTGATAGTAATAGATGGAATCAACCGTTCGAAAACTAATGCAATTTCTAATCAAGACATGAAATATCTTTTTGTTGCGGCTTTATTCCATGATTATGACCCACTCAAGAAGTTTGACAAGCCAAACGAAGATAGTGTTGAATACTTTATCAGAAATGATTCAAAAATTAGGAAATTTATAGAAAAAGCTAATTTAAATTTAGATACTGTTATGGCACTTATTCATAGGACTGCATATCCATTTGAAGGAAAAATAGCCGAGCATTCTAGGGTTAAAATTGATCGATTGCTCGATAGTGCCCTGACTTCGAGTCCTACCGAACGGGACCGAGAACGATATTTCAAGCTAGGTTGGCTACTTTCTGTGTCCGAGAGAATTGCTGGATATGCACTAGGGGACTATGAACACGCAAAGGATATGGCAAGAAGAAACGCTCACGCCTTGGGATGGCATCCGTCAGTTATTAATAAAAATTCTGTAAAGTATTTTGAGCAAATGATGTTAAATGAAAAAGAAATGTTTGAAATGGTAATGTCAGGATTGCCTAGTAATTTAAAACAGAACTTTTATCATAATGTTTCAAAATTTAAGGATGCCTGGAATAAGGAAATAGGAGTAAGAGATCTTAAGAAAGGAACAAAATTGGTATTTACTATTGAAAATATGAGCCAACTGGAAACAGAGACTCTGGACGCATTGATGGATATTCGCAAAACTGTTCCTACATTGATCCATGTAGATGAAAAGGATTTTACAAATTCTCTCCTAAATGATCGGACGTTGCTGGTTACCTTGAGAATTGAATCCTCTAAAGGAAAAATCGTAGGGTACGCAAAAGGAGGTCCATTAGAACAATATCTTTTGAGACCAGGCACTGTCGACCCTTATTTTGGCCTAATGAATACAGCTTATTTGGAAGGTGTAAGCGTAACCGAAGGTTTTTGGGGTGGAATGGGTGGCCACTTTTTACGCATTAAATTCTTAAATGAAGCAATAAATGATGGTTATAGCTTTGTAACTGGTTATGCGCATAGGGATGTAATTTTACAACGGAAGAAGAAACTGGAATTAATTGAAATTGTTCAAAGACATGATCCAGATAAATTAGACTATTACAGGATAGATCTCAATAATTCTCTATATCAAGAAATCGTTACCGATACTTATGATCTGATATGCTGAATCCTGCTTAATGTTATTTGAATGTATGTGATAGTATTCTGTTTCTTATTTTCGTTGAAATTGGAATTTGAGAATCATCTAAAAGGAAAATTGGCATCCAAATCTTATCTGTTGTTCTTTTGCTTAAACTTGCTTTTTGCGGCTTGACAATACTTTTTTAGTATGTCCTTTCATCAATAGTAAAATGATGTGTTAGCACAATATTAGGCTACTATTGTCAATCAATACCAAAATCTTTAATAATGGTTGAAGATATTAATACTTATATGATCAAGGACTTTCAGGCTAAAAATTACTGGTATGCAAGAGGTATCGAATACTACAATAAGAAGGAGTACGAAATTGCAATTAGATGTTTCAGTAGGTCACTTGAATGCGACAAGGGCAGTGAATTTGATACGTGGTATATGAAGGGCAACTCATTTTATCAACTTAGAAAATATGATGAGGCAATCAAGTGTTTTAGCAAATCTGTATCTGAAATCCAATCAAATATGTAATTGTTGTTTCTCGCTGAAGTCCGTTTCTTTATTCGAACTGTGGATTTAAGACTAGATTAGATTCGACCTTCAACGCTAAGTGATGATGTTTAATCAAATAGTGACATCTTGGAATTAAACCTCATTCATCAAATGTATTTTAGATATCACGGAAAAACCATATTTTATCATTCTAATTCTACTCTTTCAGAAGATACAGGTTTCAGACCTTACTTTTGGAATAAGAGGAAGAAGTAACTTTCTTTGGTAAAGGGTTTTTATTTAATCCGACTAGGTATTAGCTAATAATTCTCTGCCATGAGAATTGTCCCGCAACATATATATACAACCATAGAGGTTTGATTATGAATTATTTAAAAAATACTGCTGTGGCGATGATAACAACTACTTTTGTTTTATCATCGATATTGATTGGATTTACGCCGATAAATTTTGTTGTTGCATAAGATGATCTTAACAACAACAACAACAAAATACTATTGACTATACTGAATTTCATTCCAATATTGAACAGATAAAGGGTCATATAGAAATGGCAGTATTTAATAAATTCTTTAATGAAACAACTAACACATTGGGCCATACCCTCCATCCATTAGAAGAAGTCTTATCACTGGTAACAATTCCATTGGCTTCGATCAACAACGAATTAAACAATACATTCTATGATAATTTGCCCAATTGTCTGAGCTGGCTTCCCAAAACAACAGCTTGATTGAATTCGAAAATCACATTTTGTCGTCACTTAATCTGTCAAATAGAGTTATCACCACTGTCATTCCTGCAAGTGTATTGAGTACAGTAGAGCACAATGCAAGTGTTATAAAAGATTTGTTGACAGTTTCAGCAGCAGAATATTCCGAAGGAGTTTCTAATGGTACAATAGTAATGGAATTAGAATACCAAGATGGATCTGCCTTTGTTGATAGAGCTTATTCCATATTCAACAATACCAAAAATATTTCCAATAATACTAATGTAATAACCCAAATATTAACAGATTTTTCATACTTGACAGATTCAATAAATAATCTTAAGGATCCTGCAATCATAAATGATCTCGTCGTCAAGATACACAACCAGCTGTCATTAAGCGGAGGTTATGACTCTATCAACGATCAAAAGACCCCTGAAGATTATATCTCGAATATTAGAGAATTATTAGGTGAAATTGAAATAGCTACGACAGTTTATTTGGATAATTTTGAGTTTCTTCAGGGCATTATAGGGTCAGGGGTGTCAGATAGAGGGGAACAGTTGTTGAGAGAAAAATTGAGACAACAAATTAATGAAAACGCTACGATTGATGAAATAAAGCAAAAGTCTAGCTGACATTAATGTAGTCTTAGATGAAGTAACAACGACTTTGAATTCCTCTTAATCTTAATTTTTTGTTTTCTTCGATTTTGCTTCTTTTGTAATAAATATTTATTTCTTATAAATCTTAATCTAACTTATTATGAGAATAAATGAATAATTGTGACAATGTGCCTAGGACATGATACAATAATATATCTTTGACGGAAATGTGCTATTTCTCTGGAATCTTACCGTTTATATAAGCGAAAATAATGAAACACTTGTTGAACAAATCAAGTATTTGTTTTTTCGTACTGTGCGGTCTATTTCTTTTAATAATTTTGAGTACGAATTTGAATCTGCAGAGATTGTTTGCCAACAGTTTTGAAAACAATACTGCCTTGAATGATACACATTCTAGTTATGCCTTCACTTTAGATCTTTTTGCAGAATTAGTTGAAGATCGAATTAGAGGGATTATAGATATTTTGGAATTCACAAGCAAGGACAAGACCTTTTCAACCATATCTTACTTGTCCAATATCACTGATGCATATCACGGGATTGCAAGTAATTTAGAGACTGATAAGAGGCAGGTATTAGATTATATCTTAAAAATAAATCCTGATATAGCTAGCATTTATTTTGTACTTCCTAATGGTGACATATACTTGGGTGAACCATATAGACACCAAGAGCAATTGCCGAGGTTAAACTTTGCTGACAGAGAATGGTATGTTGGGGTTACCACATTAAATGAAACTTATGTTAGCTCTATCTTCTTATCTGCATCGATAAATGCTCCGGCTTTTGCAATTGCGGTGCCAGTCTCAACCAATAGCGACGTTGAATCTCCAACTTTAAATAGCGGAGAAGTACCCTTTGGCTATTTGGTAGGGATAGTTAATCTGAAACTGGTCCACGACCTAGTTAGTAATGTCACCTCAAATAATATCGGCGACTTTTTTGTAATAGATAAAAATGGTACCCAACTATTCAATTCTAGCGACACTGGCATTACTGATAACCTCAAAAAATTTCATTACATTGAAGGCATCAGTTACAATACAACCCAATTAGTTAATGCTAATCATACAGTAATTTCGGAATTAAATAATACATTGCTTTTATCAAAGCCCATCGCGTTCAAGAACGGACATTTAATAGCAATTTTAGTGACAGAAAATAAATAGCAGGCTGGTACTGGTAAAAGACCATCCATCATCAATAGTAACAAAAATAAATCTGACAAAAAAATTCTGTATGACTAGCTATTTAATTCATTAAATTGTTTATTATTTTTCAATTTTGAAAAATTAAAGACGATCTTGAACTAAAAGTGTGCATAATCCTTGGATAAATGCATCTTCACAAGTTTTCCAAAGAAATTAAATCAGTGATTTTATAAACAAGATATAGGGACTGGCTCATTTCCAATATATCGGTATATAATCAACAAAAATAACCTCCCGTTTTCAATGAGAATTGTTACCCTAACCCTATGGTTGATCAATTTAGGAATCCTGATAAACTATGGTACTCCTACATTCTGCAGGCCTAACTCCCTGTGATGAGTTGATTATTTCTTTGATTCCCTTTAACATAAAATCATCAATGCTATCTCTAATTTTTATGCTCTCCTCTGAAGTTATATATTGATTAGGCAATATGCCGATTTCTGTATTTTCAATATCAGTTGATGCTCCTGAAATATTTCTTTGCCATTTGTCGTAAACTCGTTCTAGAACTGAAATATTGGCGATCCCTCTAATTATTACCTTATCGATTTGAGTATTGTTGTCGCCTAGTGTTTGTCTATTTGTGACATTAATTTGGTTTGCATCGACGATTTGATCTACTACATCACTAGAGCCACTAAAAGTTATGGGTATTAGAGCGGGAATATTCCCAATCGCATCTAATTGCAATCTCAGTAATTCTTTTTCTCTTTCAATTTCAAGCAACTGATATTTAGCAAAAGCTTCGTCCAAAAACTCATAACAATCGCCATTTAGGTTTATGTTAACATTTTTCTGCGGGTAGAAGTTATAGGCAGCAAAGAATAACAGGATTCCGCCAACAACTCCAATGATTATACCCGGCAAAATTATGGATTGTAGGTTTCTCAATCGACAATAAGAGAATGGTTTGCTGGTTAATATAGCTAAATATTTAGCAATAGCTCATTCACTTCAAAGACCTTCCTATAAAATTCAAACTGTGGTTCTAACGAAATGAAATTCAGTATTTGATTTTGCGATACCTGTATCAAATTTTGTTGAAAGTTTTAGCATTTTTCTTGACAAGTTCAGCGAATTTTTCAATAGGTATTGTCTTTATCGGATCCATAATTACATACTTTTTTGTTTCAATTTTGCTGCCTCCCTTTTCCTTCCGATAGAGGACATCTAGTCTAGACAAATGTTCTCTTATTTCCTTTGCTAACTCCACATTACACACTTTACTATTGCAGATTGCCAAAAGTGAGGCCTGTAACATCTCTGTTAGATGATCTTTTCCCTTTTCTTCATGAAAATGTGGATTTCTTGTTTCTATCTGAAAGATCTCAACTCCCTTTTCAACTATGTCTGGTGAATCCGCGGGCAAAAGGCCCCCAAATTTCTCCAAAATGTTGATGAATTCATAAGGCTCAATGGAGTAACCACTTGAGTAATTCAAATTTCCAGCCAGGGACATTGATAGAGCATGTTCCCCCGAATTGCCTGTTTTTATTATATCGGTTTCAAACCCTGTGATATAAGATAGAAGTGCATTTAGGTATTTGTTGGTCACCTCGCTAGTTCTACCCCATTTTGGGAATTTCAATATATTATTCCTGATCTTTGGTTTGTACAGCCATGATATCCTTATATTGCTATAAGGGGTAGATGCCATTCCAAAACCTACGGCGTAAATTTTGCAATATTCGTTTACAGCACCGGGGAAGTAATTATCACTATCGATAAATCCTACATATTTTTTATTGTGCATTTTTGCCATCAAAATTCCTATAATCATTCCTTCCGCTTTTCCATCTCGAACTTGTTTCTTTGGATCGAGGATTGATGTGTAATTTACCTCCTGAAATATCTTGGCTAGATCTGGGTCTCTCTGGTGAATCAAAATAATTTTCTTATCCGCAAACTGAGAATATTGCTTGATCATTTCTACTTCCATGGAGAATCTATTTACCGGAGAAATTTGACTATTGGAAACTATGACTACCATACACTCATTAGGAATCCCGCTGAGAACCCCTTCTATCAGACGTAACCTTTCATTTTTTACAGGTATCACTATTGCCAAATCTTTGAAAATACTTGCCAGCTCGTCATGATCAAAGGCTCTTATGGTTCTATGCCCCCCGTGGAATTCTGGGGATTTACCAGAATCTAGCTCATAAATTTTCTGTACAGCATGCAGACTAATAGCCCCTATCCTCTCAGAAAATCTCGGGGGAAAATCAAGCTTCATATCATCATATAATTGCTCTCATAATAATATCTATTCTACAAAAAATAAGAAAATCATATTATAGTAGCTTGTTCCAGATATATTTATGACTAATTATGACTAATAGACCGAAACTTGTCGTTTTTGATATGGATGGAACTTTAATTAACGGTAGGCTAATTGAAGTGATTTCAAAAAAATATGGTATATTCGACAAAGTTATTGCCATTCAATCTGATAAAACCCTTCAGGGGTACAGAAAAACAGAATTGATAGCATCCCTGTTGAAAGGTGTTAGAGCAAGTGAAATTGTTGAAGCTATCGATTCAATTCCATTTATGAATAACGCCGACAAGATAGTTTCTTGGTTTAAGAGGAATGGATACGTAACTGGAATAATTACTGATAGCTATACAATAGCCGCCAATGTTATTGCTAGTAAACTCGATACTGATTTCTTTGCTGCAAATGAGTTAATCTTAAAGGATGGAATCGTGACTGGCGAAGTAAAAATGCCTTTGGGTTGGGAAAAAATAAATTGTTCATGTAAAATTTCGATTTGTAAGCGATATCATCTTAATCATTATTCAAACAAATATGGTGTAAGTAACGAAGATACTATTGCTATAGGTGATACTAGAGGCGACATTTGCATGATAAAACAGGCAGGATTAGGTATTGCATTCATGCCCAAGGATCCGGACATAATTAAACAGAGCAGAAATATAATTTCTAATCCCGATCTTAATGAAATTTTGAACTATATGTAGTATATAAAGTGTAATACTTAAATTTGAGTAATGAGGTTATTGTTATTATATCTTGTTGTATAATAGTAATTGTTTAGGAAATTTTTAAAATGTGTGGAATAGTAGGAATTTTAAGTAAAAAAGGAGAAAATGTAGCACCATTAATTGAAAAGATGTTATCATGTATGAGAAACCGAGGTCCTGACGGTGTTGGATTGGCTACAGAAGATGAAATAGTTTATTCCAATACGTTTAACAAGCTATTTTTTTCCCAAACAAGTGCATTTAATGTATTGGCTCACTCGCGACTTGCAATAGTTGGTGGTTCCTGCGGTTCTCAGCCTTTCCTAAGCTGTGACAAAAAACTTGTACTAGAACATAACGGAGAGATTTATAACTATAGGGAATTGCGAAAGAGTCTTGAGACTCATCATGAGTTTAAGACATCTACAGATAGTGAGGTTATTATCCACTTGCTTGAGGATCATTATAAAAAGACAAATGGTCATCTACTTGAAGCGGTGAAGAGAACAGTCTTTCAATTGGACGGAATATATATTCTGGCAATAAAAGAACAAACAACTGGAAATATAATACTAGTCAGAGATGGTATAGGGGTCAGACAAATTTATTACGGTGAAGATGAACGATTTTTTGCATTTGGATCAGAGAAAAAGTCATTGTGGAAGATTCACCTTGATGGTAAAATCCAACGTTTGCTACCGGGGTATGCTCTTTTCATAACACAAAAACCTGCAGAGCACACCTTTACCACTACATTACACCCAATTACAGTTAATACCAATAAATCTATCCGATCAAAGTATCCCGTAACTTACAAGGATATCGATTCCGCACTCAATGCATATAATGATGCTTTAATCGCATCGGTAGAAAAGAGGGTACGGGATTTTAGCAGAATCGGTATAGTTTTTTCTGGCGGTATAGATAGTGTAATTGTTGCATTTCTTGCAAAACAAATGGTTCCCGATGTCATTTGTTATACTTCTGGTATTAAAGGATCCAATGATATTACGAATTCTATTGAAATAGCCGAAAAATTAGGCTTGAAACTTGAAATTAATGAACTTTCTCAAAATGACGTGGAAAATATGATTCCTGACATTATTAACGTTATAGAAGATGATAATATGGGACAGGTTGAGGTTGCTATCCCAATTTATGCTGCGGTGAAGTTAGCTAGAGAGCAAGGCATCCGAGTAATGTTGACAGGACAGGGGGCAGATGAAATATTTGGAGGTTACTCGTGGTATTCTAAAATAGTGAAAAAATATGGGTATGAAAAAATTTTAGAATATATGATTAAAGATGTTCAACTTTTATACAAGGAAACTCTCGAAAGGGAAGACAAAATAACAATGTCTCAGAGTATCGAGTTAAGGGAGCCGTTCCTAGATCCTAACCTGATTGATACGGCTTTAAGGATAGATCCAAGACTAAATATTCAGAATGAAGATGCAGATGGTATCGACACTTTGGGAAAAAGGGTGCACAGAAGGTTGGCCGTGAAATTGGGTATACCGAGAGAAATCGCATACAGAGTTAAGGAGGCAGCACAACATGGATCAGGAATACACAACCTATTAGATTCGATTGCGCGAAAAAACGGCTTTACGGAAAAGTCTGTAAAGGATACTTATCTCGACAAATTGAATAAGAGAGAACTTTTGGGCAGCTCTCAACGGTATGGTCATTTATTTGAAAGTGAAAAAATTTGGAATATCGAACCACATATTCAAATGTATCTTGAAAAGATAGCATCTAATATTTTACCTGCTATCGGTAAGTAATGAAATGCCCTCTTTTTATTATATCTAGCTCCCAGTAGTTTTTTATGAAATGTTCATAAGGCGTTCCTAGACACAGGAATTTAGTAATATATTACTAGGTCAATCTTGCTTTATCTAATACAGTATTTCGTTTTCCTTCATGTATTTCTTTTTATAGCTAACAATATCCTATTTGAGTAGTACAAAATCCTTATATCGTGGCTATTTTAGGTTATCAATTCTATCTATTATTAATCTTACAATCGCCTTTGATGCTTTATATAAAAATAATACTACAATAATCCCTGTCTTTACCACGAATGAAAGTAACCGCATGAGGCCCTTCTTTTCTCTTGTACTTTTCGGAGAATCTTCTCTACCGACTACTTTTAAAACTCGAATAGAGTAGTCATACTGTTCTCTCTTAAGTGGATCAGACAAGATCCCGTAAGCAGTATTTATCCTTAACATCATCTCATTAGCATGAGGGCTCTTGTTTCTGTCTGGATGGTATTTTAGTGCAAGCTTTCTATATGCGGAGGTAATCTCTCGGGTCGATGCGTCATTGGGAACGCCGAGTACTTGGTAATGATCCAAACTGACCATTTTAGACAGATGCGTTGTAACGAATTCTATATTTATTAACCTTGTTATTTAACAAAAGCTGATTCGAAAAACAAAAAAAGTACGGGTTAAAGTCAAAGACAAAGGCCTTCTTACTTTCTAAAGATTTTCTCTAATTCAGGATCATTAATTTTTCTTTCTATCGTCATTTTTTTTTCGGCAGGTCTAGTCTGATAATATTTTTCATCCCATTTTCCGATAATGATTGACATTGAATTCATTAAATCAGTGATACACTCGTAGAAAAATTGCTTATCTAAGTTAGAGAAAAAAATGATCTTGTATAATTTAATGAAAGGATGGTCTCTTATTATTGAAACTCTGAGAGGTAACACTAGGCGTTCAATTTCGATGTAAGTTAATTCCAGATCCTTGGCACGGTTCTGGCTCTTTAAAAAGATTTCAATATTCTTATCAAGCTCAAAAATTGTCCTTATGATTAAACCATCTTCCAAGTCATCTTGAAATTCAAGATAAAACGGTGTACACAGTCCTGATGAGTACGGAACCTGGGGTCTTATCTCAGCTTGATACTCTATTCCTGCAATCTTATTTTCTTTTGTCTTATCAGATACTTGGAAACCCCATCTTCTAAGCCAATTCACTAACTCATTGAATTTTGATTTTTTTATATCCAGTATAGATTCTTGAGCTCCCTCTCCAAATGTTTGATTGGTTGGTTTTGGGGTTGAAGCTGTGATATTTTCCCTCTTGGTATTAGTCGTCGCCTCGTTCGATATGGACATCGAGTGATCTAAATACAAATGCTATTTAAATAATGAAGCATTGTGATGCGACCACCTAGTGTAATACTTCTTTTTTATTAACTGTGAAATCTATACCACAATGATTATAGATGTTTTGATCATATCCTTGTTTGAATATTTATTGTAGGGATAGTCCTATAACA
This sequence comes from Candidatus Nitrosocosmicus franklandus, assembly GCF_900696045.1. Taxonomy (GTDB): domain Archaea; phylum Thermoproteota; class Nitrososphaeria; order Nitrososphaerales; family Nitrososphaeraceae; genus Nitrosocosmicus; species Nitrosocosmicus franklandus_A. Next base: position 319,220 of record NZ_LR216287.1, on the reverse strand, counting down.
ATTCCAAAAAACAACTTAACCTTATACCTTTTATGGTTTCAAAATTCCAGGACTAATATTATCTTCAGATAAAAAAGAAACACCGCCGATACCTTATTTTGTTTGTTATACCACAGGCTATCCCTGGGTATTCAAATATACTTATGAAACATCAAGATACTTGACTAATCTTTAGATGTTCTCACTGCATCTGAAACTGCCTCCAAACTATTCCAGTAGTATATAAATTGTTAATGGGTTGTAGTTACAGGAATATAATAGCAAATCTAGTAGTGATAATTAAATATGAACACTTCTTGTCTATTTTTTTGTAGATTTTATCAACAAATACTCAATCTTGCCGCTCGCTGAAGCCTTCTTCATACGTAAGATCGACTTTCTCAGAATCCATTCAACAACTGAAGGGTATTCTTGCACAATTTTCGTTCTCAATTCTGCTAAATTGTTGAAATAGTAATTGGCCAAAGATTGATAGACCTTTGGACCTATAAACTTGGTTTCAATAATCTTGAAGCCGTTGTTCTCAATTGCAAATCTTACTTTTCTAATTGTATAATGTTCAGAAGCCCAAGTAAGATTGAGAATACCAAGATCCAGAAATCGACAGATTCTTGATCTTTCACTTGTAATTACTGGTATTGCTAGTATCAACAATCCATTCTGCTTGAGAAGTCGACTGCAATCGCTAACAAAAATTTCGAGAGGTCTAAAATGATGAGCTGATTCAAAAGCTACAATTCTGTCAAAATGATTACTCCTTAACGGCAATAAATTAGAAATGGCGTTCAAATGATGAATCCTTTGGTTCAGGTTTGAGATTGAGACGAGTTCAATTCCGTAATAAGATTTATTCTTTACCTCGCGGCAGGCATAATTAGCTTCTTTAAGCTGGTGAAAACTTGAATTTATACAATAAACCTGAATATTCGGATACTTCGATAGCCACGTATAAGCAGGGAGAGAGTATCCACTTCCTACGTCTAAAATTGTATGTGCAAAAGAAAATAACCCAAATTCCCCAAGTAATTCTGTCAACCTCTTCTGAGCCTGATACGGTGTGTCATGTTCTTTGTTCCAAAAACCAAGATTCAAGAACTTTGCTCCGGTAGTAACTTTCATCAAATTTGAAAAGATATCATAAATCCTTATTATATCGCTGTCGCCTCTTCTAAATATCGAAATTGCTGATACCCATGAAATATTACGAAACAAGTGGAGGCTATTTCAGATAACAGATTTTTAAATAAAAATGCTTCTATCCTTTTTGTGTACATCTGGTGATCTGGTGCATTATGAATTAATTGACAAGCCTATTAGTTGATACCTTGGCAAAAATTAACATCCTGATAGGCCTGATTAGATCTGAATTAGATCGATATCCAAACAAGAAATATTATTTCTATTGATCGTACTAACACTCAACAATACCACATTTCATGTGATTAAGTATTTGACCATTAGCCACATTAAGCATGCTCGGTAGATTGATGGTGTCTATCTTAGAGTCGCTTGGATATACAGACTATCAAGTCTGTATATTAAAGGAAATGATTGAGTTTTAAAAAAACCTATTAATATGCCACCGAACGCATTTAGTTCAAATGAGTAGATCATCTCGCTATTCTAAATTGTTCTTGATACCCATAGTGTTGGGAGCAACTGTCTTGGTTTTCACTTTCATAACGCCGCAAGTATTTGCACAAGAGCACGCTGCTGCTTCAGATGCAGGTTTGAATAAATCCTTGTTAGCAATCGCTGCAGCTATTGCCATTGCAGCAGGATTGATTGGAACAGGTATTGCACAACAAGGTATTGGTGCTGCAGGTATGGGAATTATTGCCGAAAAACCTGAAAAATTCGGCCAAGTTCTATTCTTCTTTGTAATTCCTGAAACTCTGTGGATTATTGGATTCGTACTCGGTATAATTCTGCTATTAGGCATTTTGTAGGAGTAAACTCCTATGACCGAGGTACTGAACCCTTTTGTTCAAGAAATAGAAGATAGGAAGAAGAGAGAGATTGCCTCTCTGAATGAAAGGCTTGTCGAAAAAAAAACCCAGATCCAGAGGACGATTGAAGAATCCGTAAAGATAATTGAATCAAAGTATCAAAGGGAGGCTACTGCTAAAGCTCAGAGGGAATCTGCTCGCATAAGGGAATCTGCAAGACTTGCAGCAAAAAAAATAATTTTTGATTCCATTAACGAAAACATGGAATTTACATTTGAAGCTTTGAAAAATGAGTTAAGTACCTTCGTAAAAAAGGCAGAATATAAAAAAATTCTTGAAAAAATGGTTGATTCCGCGAAAAACCGACTGGGGAGTGAATTAGTAGTTAGATGTCGAAAGGATGATGTCGAGATACTCAATAAACTAGGTGTAACCGTCGGTGGTAATATAGATACCATGGGGGGTATAATAGCTTCTGACAAGACTGAACTTCGAGAGATAGATATGACATTTGAGGAACTGATTCAGAACCACGAGGACGAGATAAAGAGCTTACTTATGGAAAAAGTAATGAAGTAACTTGACCTCCCAATATTCCGCATCTTATGGACGAATACAAGCCCTGTCCATGAGTTTTTTAAATAAAGATTTTCTGAATAGTTTAGTAAAATCAGAAGACTTGGATGCTATGATTCGCAAATTGGAGTCAACCTGGTATGGCCCAGAGATTGAGAGAGCGGCATCAATGTATTCTGGCCCTGAATTATTAGAGGTTGCAATGAATCGTCACATTGTGGAGACAAATCGTATAGCTCTGCAGGTCACTCCCTTTAGCAGGAAATCGGCTATTCAAGCATACTTGTCAAAATGGGATATATACAATATTGAACTTATCTTATCTTCAAAAGCCATTGGCCGTACCATTACGGAAACAGAGCCATTTTTGGTTTCTAGCCGAAATTTTCCTGCAGGAATAACCGCTGGAAATATTTCACATGATGAAATGAAAATAATATTGGCACAACCTACTTTTGAAGGTGTTGTAAATCAGTTGGTAAAGTACAAATACGGAGTTATACTGATTCAACATCTGGATACCTACCAAAAAACGGGTAATTTAAGCCCAATGATTGCAGATCTTATGGAATTTTATTATACCAACTTGCTTGAAATGCTGAAATTTTATGAAGGTGACGAGGGAAATATAAGAGATTTGGTTCGAATGCAAATGGATAAAAAAAACCTACTAACATTAATGAAAGCAAAGGAATCCAACCTTGACCGAGAACTAGTAAAGAAACACTTGATCCCTGGGGGGAACATTTCTATGGATGAAATGTTGGAAGTATATGGAAATAGTAACATTTCAGAGTTATCCACTAGGATAGATGAAATTCTGAAGTTAGGGGATTTGCTCGAGCATTTTAAGAAATCCAACAGCTTGATTGACTTTGAAGTCGCGATTGATAAGCTTATTCAATTAAGATATGTAAGAAAACTAAAAAGTATTGCATTGTCAATAGGTAGTATTTTTTACTTTATATTAAAGGCTGAAACTGAGTGGGATAATGTTAAAAGAATTGCATATGGTAAACGCTACGGGTTTTCTGAAGAAAGGATTAATTCTATGTTGATCCTTGAAGGTTAAGGGGTTTGTATGGGTGAAGAAAAACATTATGAATCAAAAGGTAAAATTGCTGTAATTGGAGATAGAGAATTAGTATTGGGATATAGACTTTTGGGGATTGAAGATACTTTTTTGGTGACTGATAAATCTGAAGCTTCAAGGAAGATGGAAGATTTGCTATTATCACATAATTATAACCTGATAATAGCTAGCCAATTTGTTTTAGAATCCTTGTCATCAGTTACAAAATCAAAGGTTGAATCTTCTATCAATCCGTTAGTTATTTTCATGCCTTCATTAACTGGAAACATGCAGGAAGAATCCCTTGCAGCATTGGCTAAGCGAGTCCTTGGGATAAGTATTAAAACGGGATAGGAAAGGGTAAGATTAGTAGCATGTCGGACTCAATTGTTTCGCGTATTTCTGGCTCAGTTGTTGTAGCAACTGGTGTTGAAGATGCCCAAATGTATGATGTAGTTCGTATAGGAGAAATGGGTTTATTGGGAGAGGTAATTAGGTTGGAAGGCAATAAGGCGACTATCCAAGTTTATGAAGATACAACAGGGATTAAACCCGGTGAGAAGGTCACCAATACGAAAAGACCCCTTTCTATTCAACTAGGTCCCGGATTACTAAAATCAATATACGATGGAATTCAGCGCCCATTAGATGTTCTCAGGGAAAAAAGTGGTGATTTTATTGGAAGAGGTGTTGTAATTCCTGCCTTAGATCAGAATACAAAATGGGAATTTGTACCTTTAAAAAAAAAGAATGAGGAAGTAAGGCCAGGAGAAATTATCGGATCCGTCCAGGAGACACCCTTAATTAGTCATAAAATAATGGTCCCATTTAATGTAAATGGAGTTTTGACTTCTATATCTGATGGAAAATTTACAGTTAATGAAAATGTTGCCGAGGTTAAGACCAATAGTGGCAAAGCTCAAATAGGATTATCTAGCTGGTGGATGGTTAGAACTCCAAGACCGGTTAGCAAGAAATTGCCACCAGAATCTCCACTCCTGACTGGCCAGAGGGTATTAGATACCTTCTTTCCTGTTGCAAAAGGAGGTACTGCAGCCATCCCTGGACCGTTCGGTAGTGGTAAGACCGTTACACAACAACAGTTAGCAAAATGGGCTGATAGCAATGTAATTGTGTATATCGGTTGCGGAGAAAGAGGGAATGAAATGACTGAAATATTAACAACCTTTCCTGAGTTAGAGGATCCAAAGTCTAAGAGACCATTGATGGAGAGAACCGTATTGGTCGCAAATACATCCAATATGCCAGTAGCAGCGAGAGAAGCCAGCATTTATACAGGCATTACTATGGGGGAGTACTATAGAGATATGGGTTATGACGTGGCATTAATGGCAGATAGTACATCGCGTTGGGCCGAGGCATTAAGGGAAATATCTGGCAGATTGGAAGAAATGCCTGGTGAGGAAGGATATCCAGCATACTTGGGTCGACGTTTGGCCGAGTTTTATGAAAGGGGAGGCAAGGCCGTTGTAATTTCTCCTGAGGACCGTATAGGTTCCTTAACCTTGGTTGGCGCAGTTTCACCACCTGGAGGAGATTTTTCAGAACCCGTTTCTCAAAATACTCTAAGAGTGACTAGAGTCTTTTGGGGATTGGACGCTAGTTTGGCATCCAGGAGGCATTTTCCATCAATCAATTGGTTGACTAGTTATTCTCTTTATGCAGATGATATGGATGAATGGTATAAGTCAAACATTTCCGCTAACTGGACTGCATTACGTCGTGAAGCTCTTGAAATTCTACAAAGGGAATCAGAATTACAAGAGATTGTTCAGCTTATTGGATATGATGCTTTACCGGAACCTGAAAAAGGAATATTAGATACTGCCCGTTCTATAAGAGAAGATTATTTACAGCAGAGTGCGTACGACGAAGTTGACACTTATACTTCAATCCGGAAACAATTACTTATGTTGTCTACTATTCTAGAGTTTGGAAAATTAGAGTCAGAGGCGATTAAGAAAGGCGCAACTTCTCAAAAGATTAGCTCATTGAGTGTTAGGAAGGATCTGTCAATGATCAAGTGGACTCGAGAGGAAGAAGTGGAATCAAAGGTTGAAGAAATCAGATCTAATATGAAAACACAATTTGAAAAATTACTTGCGGAGGTCGCTCATTAAATGTCAAACATTGCATACAAGAATCTAAGCAAAATTGCAGGTCCACTAATCTTTGTTGAAGGAGTTCAAGATGCAGCTTACGGTGAGATGGTTGAAATTAAGATGCAAGACGGTGAGCGACGTCAAGGTCAGGTATTAGATACCCGAGCAGGTCTAGCTGTTGTTCAAGTTTTCGGTCAAACATATGGGTTAGGATCATCTAATACTTCGACACGCTTTACAGGAGAAACTGCAATGATCTCTGTATCAGATGAGATGTTAGGGAGAACCTTTGATGGACTCGGAAATCCAAGAGATAGCGGACCAAAGATCATATCAAGCAAAAAGTTTGATTTAGTTGGATCTGGTATTAATCCATATTCTAGAGAGGAACCCTCAGAATTTATTCAGACAGGAATGTCAAATATTGACGGTATGAATACATTGGTTAGAGGACAAAAACTTCCCATTTTCTCTGGTGCTGGATTACCCCACAATCTCTTGGCCTCCCAAATTGCCCGCCAGGCTAAAGTTTTAGGTTCTTCTGAAAACTTTTCTGTAGTTTTTGCTGCAATAGGAATTACTAGCGAAGAAGCTAACTTTTTTGTAAAACAATTTGAAGAAAGTGGAGCCTTAGGACGAAGTGTTCTCTTTTTGAATTTATCTTCTGATCCATCCATGGAGAGAATTTTGACTCCCAGATTGGCATTGACTACCGCAGAATATTTGGCATACGAGAGGGAAATGCATGTATTGGTTATCTTAACAGATATGACCAACTATTGCGAAGCTTTGAGAGAAATATCTGCAGCGCGTGAAGAAGTTCCTGGCAGACGAGGATACCCTGGTTACATGTATACTGACCTCGCTTCCATTTATGAGAGGGCAGGAAAAATTAAAGGTAGGAATGGCTCGGTTACTCAGATTCCTATCCTTGCTATGCCTGCTGATGATATTACCCATCCTATTCCAGATCTGACGGGATACATTACAGAGGGTCAGATAGTTATGAGTAGAGAGCTACACAGATTGAATATACAACCACCTGTAGACGTCTTGACCTCTCTTTCCAGGTTGATGAATCAGGGAATCGGAAGTGGCAGAACCCGAGAGGATCATAGAAATTTAGCAGATCAGTTATACGCAACATATGCTCAAGGAAAAGATGCTAGAGCACTTGCTGCAATCGTAGGAGAAGAAGCATTGAGTGAGAATGACCGAAAGTTCTTAAAAATCGCTAACGACTTTGAAAGAAAGTTTGTCAATCAAGGCGTTGATGAAAATAGATCCATCGAGCAAACGTTAGATATTGGATGGGAGCTAATAAGTGAGCTGCCTGAATCTGAAATGAAGCGTATTAAGCCTGAGTTCATATCAAAGTACAAGAAGAGTAGTCTCAAGGTAGAGCAATAACAGGGTATAGAAGCACAATGTCAGCGATTTCAAACATTAGGCCTACTAGGTTAGAATATATTAGAACAAAGAAAAGGATCCTCATAGCCAAGAAGGGGTTAAAGCTTCTAAAACTAAAACGTCAGGCTCTTATTCTCGAATTTTTTAATACAAGTAGAACTGCCGCTGCATTGAGAGAAAGTTTACAGAATGAATTGAAAAAAGGGTACGAGTCCATTAAACTAGCGGAGATGTTAGCAGGAGCAATGCGTTTGGAAAATGAATCCATGAAATTACCAATGATGAGTAATTTGCATGTGTCATCTAAGAGTATTATGGGCGTACACATTCCAAAGTTAAAAGGTGGACAGACAGAAATTTATGACGAATATCTTCTCGAACTACCAACATCTATTACTGAGGCGATTGCAACTTTCAATAGAATACACAAAATTGTGTTAGACATTGCAGAAAAGGAAACCGCACTACGAAAACTGTTATATGAAATCGAAAGAACGAAACGCAAATCAAACGCAATAGAAAATGTATTTGTTCCGAGATTGATGGCGGCAGTCAAATTTATTACATTCAGGCTTGATGAAATGGAGCGTGACACATTTATTATGCTAAAGACTGTTAAAAGAAAGATGGGAGAAAGGGAACAAGAAACATTGAAAGAGGTGGGGATTTAGGTAAATGGTTGGAAAAACTGATCCCAATGATGTCAACGAAAAGTCTACGTTTAATTCCAGTCAGAAAAAATTTCTCGCAATTAAAAAGATGTTAAAGATGGTAAATATCATTGTCATTCTTGTTTTTAGTATCATTGCTATGAAATACATTTTTGGAGTCTAATGAAAATGTCAGAAATACAAGGACAAGATGAGTATATAAAGACTCTTAAACAGATAAAAGAAGTAGAAGATAAGGCTCAAAAAGAGATAGAGGAAACTAAGTTAAAGGTTGAAAATGAGATAGCCATTTTAGACCAGGATTTAAAGAACGCTATTGCTACTTCAAATGAAAAAGGAAAGAAATTAGTTGAAGATAGTATCGATAACGCTCGAAAAGAGGCGCAAAATGAAGCAGATTCTATAATAAATGAAGCAAAAGAAAAGGCAAAGAGTTATAAATTTAAGAGCGATCAGAAGCTAATAAAAGAATTGATTCAAATTCTTTTTTCTAAAATATAAGGGTGAGAGATAATTGGCGTTGTTGCAGCCAGAACATATGAGCAAAATAGCTATATTAGGACTCAAAAAATACAGAGAAAAAATAGTAACGATTCTCCAAGAAATGAATACGATACAAATAGAGCCTTTGTCAAAGGACGCAATTCCATACATGTATACAGAAAAAGAAGGCAAGGTTCACAAGAAAATCTCTGAACAATTATTGAGGATACGTGGTCTGATTAATGCACTACCTAGTACACCAAATATAAGCAAAACTCAGTTCAATACAATTGACGATTTGTTCGAGTCTCTAGAAAGTATCAAAATTGATAACGATATCGCTTCCATCGAACGTAAAAAGGAGAAATTACTTACTGAATTAAAAGAGATTGAAAATAACATCAAATTGCTTGAAGAATATTCTTTTTTCCCAGACGATCTTGAACTCCTTCATCTAAGCTCTACGCTATCGTTTTTTGGCAAAGTTAAGAGTGAAAAATACCAAGAATTAAAAAAGAAATTGGAATCAAATAATCAAGATATAATCCTGTACTCAAAAAGTGATTCAAAGATGACTAGATTCGTTCTTGTGGTGTTACCGCATTTTCCTTCAAATGCATTAGCTTCAATCGTTAATCTATTTAATGTGCACCTTGAGGCGGTTCCTAAACTAAAGGGCAATATACCTGATGCTTTAACTAATCAAAGAGCAAAATTACAAGAAATTAATCACGGCCTTCAAGAATTAGATAATAAATTGTCAGTTATTTCTAAAGAATATTATTCACTTCTTAAAGGTTTAGAAGAACAACTTGAAATCGAAAACAAGAAACTTGAGGTAATCGATGATTTAGGGGTTACAGCAGATTCATTTTCACTAGAGGGTTGGATCCCTACGAACAGGATACCAATGACCAGGAATTTCTTCAACGAGCATACGGAAGGTACATTATTGTTTTTAATAAAAACTGATGAGATTCCACCTACGCTCCAAAAGAACCCGAAAAGATCTAGGGTGTATGAGTCATTCGTGAGATTTTACTCTTTACCCCAAGGCAATGAATTTGATCCTACACTGATTTTCGCCATAGCCTTTCCTATCTTCTATGGAATGATGCTAGGTGATTTTGGTTATGGTTTAACAATCTTATTAGTTTCTTTGTGGGTTATCAGGCGAATTGAGAAAGGGAAGAAAAATTTTACAATAGCTCCTAAATTTTTCAGAAATTTCGGAAAAACAATTCTTTTACCAAGTCAAATGGTAAAAATAGCAAAAGCCATAATTCCTGGCTGTATTATAGCAATGATATTGGGATTCAATTACGACTTGTATTTTGGATTCCGATTGAATGAACTCGTATTTTTCCCATTCCTCAACAGCATTGGTATTAATGCACCGACTGAGGGATCGTTGTTATTGGATCCTCTTTCTTCTGATGGATTAAGAAAGCTGTTACTTGTTAGTGGATACATAGGATTGGCTATGGCTACACTAGGCTTGTTATTAGGTTTGGCAAATTCTATCCGCGCCAGAAACAGAAAACATGCGATAGGAAAGGCCGGTTGGCTTCTTGTTGGATGGGGTATTGTTTTGATAGGATTGGCCTTAATTGGTAAACAAAGTCTGGACCCAATGACAAACATGGCCGCACTAGTATACTTTGTAATTCTATTTGCAGGAATAGGGTTGTTGTTTGTTGGAGAGGGGGTACGATCGCTTATGGAGTTACCTTCTATAATTAGCCACATTCTGTCATTTACCAGGATTATAGGGATCTTGATGGCGTCAGTAATACTCGCGGATGTTATCGATTATGTTTTCCTAAGGGTCATTGATAATGGCTTTGTATGGGCAATTATCGGTGTAGTGATATTGTTTGTAGGCCATCTCTCTAACACCATCCTAGGTGTGTTTGAGCCAGGAATTCAGGCGTCAAGGCTTATGTATGTGGAGTTTTTCTCGAAATTCTATCACGGATCAGGAAGAATGTTTAAACCATTTGGAATTAGACGTAGATACACTAAGTACCAGTATCAATCTCCTCCTACCGCCACCTAACAAATTTTAATTTTTAGTCTATAATTACTGTATTAGTTAAGTATTAATTGGAAAAGGCTTATTGGTAATTATGGAAGGAATTTTAAAATTGAAATGTTCATCTTGTGGTACAATGTTCATGTCCGAGACCCAGCAATCCAAATGTCCAACGTGTGCAGAGCAGGGTAGTAATAGTACTGGTGGATTTGGACATGGCGGTTGTGGTTGCGGCCATAGTCATTAATTTTTTTAAGTATTTTTAGGAAAATAATATTTAGTACGAAGTGCAATAAAAAATAAATCAAAGATTTGATTGTGACAATTATCGATTCAGGTTTCAGCTGAGACTAATTATTCTATGGAGGTCCGTGTATTATTATAACACTAATTGCCAATATTATTCACTACATTACTAGATACATTATTCAATATTTTGTTTAGTTCAGTCTGTGCAGTATCGGTGATATTTCTAACAACAGGTATTTCCTTGACTTTGTCGGCACCTTTCATTATCGCTGAAAAAAAGTTTGTCCAGCCAATACCCAAAATGACTAGGCCAATTACAACCAGCAATATTAGAGTTATGAGGAATCCCAATTGCCTTTATTTTCGTATTCTGAACTTAAAAGGTTTACGTAAAATGTTTCCAATATAAAAACCATTACAAAGACTACAAAGTTAATAAACTACCAATATGCATTTTCGACATTTATCTATTGGGTAAATTTAAAAATATAAACAAAGTATGAATAGTACTCTAGATGTTGGATGAAAAGATACTTTCCATATTGTCTAGAAAAAATTTTGCATCGATAGCCACGATTATGCCTAATGGGTATCCTCACGTAACTCATGTTTGGATAGATTATGATCAAGAACACAACATTCTGATCAATACTGCAATCGGCAGATTAAAGGAACGGAATACTCGTACAAACAAGCAGGTGGCAATATCTATTGTCGATTCTAAAAATCCGTATGAGACAGTATCCATAATGGGAGTAATAATCGGGAAGATAACAAAGGGTGCTCAAGATCATTTTGATAAATTAGCGAAAAAATATTTGAACCTTGATAAGTACCCGATAATTAACTCGAATGAGCAGCGTGTAATATTAAAAATAAAACCTGAGAAGATTTTCTACAATTTAATTCCACTGGAAGCGAAAGAATCTGTCTAATCCTTAAATAATCAAAGACTATTGTTATTACGACTACAGAGAAAGTGGTTTCATTAAATTTAGAATAATCATGAATCATCAATAAATGACTTTTTTACCGCGGTTTTTCTTACCTTATAACTAATTTGTATAGTTTTTCCGGTTCGTCTCTCTTTACGAAAAGATCCATACAATAAACCTGGCCCATATTATTGCTACATTTAAATTGATATGATTATTAGCTTTGATATGTTGTGCTGTTAGAGAAAATGAAATTATTCTCAACCTGTTTTTCATTATTGAGCATTAGTGTTCGGAACTTCGTTATAGCGTTAGGATTGTTTGCGAAGATTATCAACGTCTTGCCAGTCAATCTGTCCGGAACAGGAACCTTGATTTTATTGTCTTGTTCAGTATCTACAATTAGTTGTCATCTATAGCAACATCAGCAGTTAAGGTGATAATGGATACCAAGTGCTGTATTAGTTGTTTCTACAGTCTGTTATGAATTTGAAACAATTTTGGAATATATTTCAATTATTTGTATCACGGAGGGTTGACTGATGATATCGTGTATTGTAACAGAGATCATACAAGTAATATATTAGAATGACAACAAAGACTATAGATCGGGCAACAAGTTTATAGAATTTGTTTTTGGCTGCAAAGTCATTACAACCATTATGATCGACCGATTCTAATATATATACTCCTTTGGGCATTTAGCTCATCATGCGAATTGATCATATAGCAATAGCCGTAAACGACGTGAATATGGCTTTGGAAAACTACAAGAAGGTATTACGAATTGATAAGATTGATTTTGAGGAAGTTCCTACAGAAAAAGTAAAAGTGGTAATGCTAAATTTGGAGGATACTCGGTTAGAACTCCTTGAACCAATGGATGACACGAGTCCTATTAGCAAATTTCTTAAGGATAGGGGAGAAGGAATACATCACATTGCCATAACCGCTGATGAAATCGAATCCGATGTTAGGAATGCGATTGAAAAGGGAATGAGATTCTTGGGTGATATCAGATCAGGTTCTTATGGCAGGAAAATAACATTTATTCATCCAAAATCATTAAATGGTGTTTTGGTTGAATTCTGTCAAGCTCCGCCTAAATAGACTCACTATTTCATAGAGATTGAAATTTGCCTTCTTGTAAGAACTAAGAATATATAAATAGAAATTCCATAAAAAAGAATGGAACTTAAAGAAAATGCTTACAAGATAAAAAATTTGAATGATAACGGTGTCACTGTGACCTTGACTTTAGTTGAGGATATCGAATTAGAACCAGTTACTCAGCAACAGATGATGTTAGAGGCAATTAATAGAGCGATACCTGATAAAGAAATGAAGGAACAATTACAACCCATAATGGAGGCCATGTTGAAAGCCCAACCTCAGACTATAATACAATCTTACCCGCAGACAAGCATAACTATTACAATGCCCAAGCGAAATTATGAAAACTATGGGAAACCACAGGTAGGGGAATCATTGATCATTAATATTACAAAACCCAACTAGATGAATGAATTTTAATGTCTTGCTTGTTGAATCATTTACTAGACTGGACGATTTCTCATTCACAAATATTTTAATACAAGAAAGCAATAGATAATTCGTATGAATAATCAAAGTCGAACCATGCCTGTTTGCTTTACAACCGAGCAAGTTAAATTGTTAGAAAAATATGCAAAAGAAAAGGGAATGCTCAATTTTAGTCAAGCTGTAGAGCAGATTATCATGAAAAATATCAGGGAATAAATTATCTTTTATTTTACTCATACCTTTATTCAAACCATTTTTTGCTATTTAAATCAGGCCAAGTAGTATAAATTATGGCGAAATTGATTCAGACTTATGTAATGGATTGCTATATTTTGTAAGGCAATTTATTTTTTGACAGAATTATCATAAATAAGATCAAGTTATTAAAATAGAGGCGATATAAATCATAAATGCTTAATCTTTTTAAAAAGCACCACTGTCCAATCTGTGGTAAGAAATATAGAAAAATAGAATATTTGATGCACCATCAACTGCTAGTTCATGATAATTCGAATGCTTATGATTGTTCTAACTGTGGAAAAACCTTTGATGACATGGATCTGCTCAAGTCACACGTCCGAAAGGATCATTCTCTTAAAAAAACGTCTGATAACAAGTAATAAAACATAATGAAGTATGTGAGTATCTAAAAAGTATTTACATTAGTGGTGGCGCGCCTTCTCCCACATATATTCATCTTGAGATAATTGTTTCCAGATACCGACGGTTCCACATCTTGGACATTTTGTTCTATGCATAAATTGTTCAACGCTTTCTTTATGCTTTGGTTTAATGATGTCCCTTAGTCCGCATTTACATTTCATGATATTTGACATCATGCCAACATAAATTAGCAATTCAAGTATATAAGACAGATCAAACTAAAATCTTAATCCAATAATTTGCTTAAAACAGTTAAAGAACTTTAAAACAATGATGTAGACCTGGAAACCTGATTAATGAGTAGGAGTAGATAAAGAGTTTGAATCTGCGCTATTTTCACTATGCCATTCGTATTGATGAGTGTGATTGTCTTTAGTAACTGTCCAAAAATCATAACTATCGCTGATTCTATCTCCTGCTTCATTAAATTTTATTTTGCCTGATACTCCATCGTAAGATTCTGCGACCTCTAAAAGGGTTTCACCAAAATTAGTATCATTTTTATTATAATAATTCTTGTGTTTGTCAATACTCATGGCCGCGATCCAAAACGAATCATAAGCTATTGCAGCATAAGTCATCGAACTTCCATGATTCAATTCAGAAATATCTCTCTCAAAGTCGGAAAAATTACTTGAATCGTCTGATATGGAATACAGAGGATTAGAAAGCCGGGTTTGAGATGCAAACGCAGCCGCTTCGATATTCTTTGTAATATGGTGGTTCTCAGCTATGCTATCACTTCCATACCACCGCACTTTCCCAAGTGAATCAAATAGCTGAGCCTGTATTAATATAGGTGTTATTTCATCATAAGAGATCGTATATACTCCTACAGAAGCTGGACCATATTTGGAAACAACATCTGAAACCATTTCATTCAGTTTCTTTAATTCTTGATTCCACATCAAAAAGTTGATTCTATGAAGACTGGTTGCAAATTTACCTGTATAGGGCGAATAATTTATCCCCTCCAAAAAAGTTCCACCGAGTTTCTCAAAATAGTATCTTGTTGCCTTCTCAAGTTCATTCCCGTAGATATCGCCTCTCCAGAACGGAATTATTACTCTGATCCCGTCATCAGTCATCTTCTCTGCCATTATCCTTCCTTGGGTAATGTCATCAGGGACGAGTCGGTACAAGTTATCTCCTTCGATAGAGAGGACGGGTGAAGTGCTAGCATAACTTAATAAAGTAATATTGTTCTCTTTCGCGAAATCCATAACTGCAGCAACCGCTGTACTTGTAGCAGGACCCACTATTACTTTTGCTCCGCCTTCGGCTAGTGTTTTTACTGCTGAAATTGTATCCTCTGGACTTGTTTTTGAGTCAGCTACTAAGAGCCTGACCATTGTTGTGGAATTATTTTCCTCATAATAAAGGTTGACCTCCGATTCCGCTTTTTTTAGTGCCGAAACGATTGGCTTTCCAATCGAAGACAATGAACCAGTTTGGGGCACAATCGCCCCTACAAAAATTATATCATATTCCGTATTGTTTCCCACCAGCGAATCCAAATTCTTTCCTACGAATAGTTTGCTATCGCTAGATGTAATTATGAAATTTGTAGCAATGAATGCGGTTACAACAAATACTAATGTGCCTGCAATTAATCCAGTTATCAATTTTTTGTCAAACATTATTTTACTTTTGAATAGATTTTTCAAATTGAACTTCCCTATATTCCAAGGACTGGAATGGAGTATATACCACATTAATCCACCTGCTATTAGCAAATAATGGGCAGATATCAGGACTGAAGAGATCCAAATTTGATCTACAAATGCTGTTAACACGATGACGACAAACCAGCTATCGCCCAATACTATAGCTAAGAGTCCTACCAACTCGCAAATCCATGGTATTGTCATGTGCTTTTCGTTTTTCAGATTCAAAAGAACCGTTAATGCCAAGACTGTAAGAATTGAATTTAGAATAGGATACACCATTGTGACTACAAAGAGCATAAGACCACGAAAATTGGATACTTCAGACAAGTTAAGAGTTAAATTTAAGATATAGGCAAGAAAAAGCCCGGTTCCCACAGATATAACAAAAATAATCTTCTTATTGCTTACTTTCACCAAATTTTTAATAGTCAGGGATAAGCGAAAAATTAAGAATCCATATGCGGACATAAGAAATAGGTCTGCTAAAGAGGGCACTGGAGATACAGTATCTAAAACTAATTCATAATACCCCCAAACAATATTGGCCAGAAAGTAGAAAATCAATCCAAAGGTTAGATAAATGTCTGTCTTATCCTTCTTCATCTTATCCTTCTCTTTTAAAAGAGCAAAGACGGAAAGACCTGAAGCTATTGCCGAATTAATGATGAGCATCCAACTTGAATAAATGATTTTTGTGTCTGAATCAGAAAAAACAATCAACAGGTTGGCAGCTGATATCACTACAACTAAGGCAGTGAAGAAGTAAACTGGATGCAATTATTCCCTTTTTTTTTGATTATTTTGCTGGATTATTAAACTTTTTATTGGATCGAAGGCTTTGTTCAGTTAACGATAAGCCTATAGCTTGAAAGCATTCCATTTCTTTTATGCTTACTAGAAACAGAACGCCTTCAAAGTATGTATATTATGGGTTGCATTTGTACTTTTCAGGCCTATCCTTAAGGAAAGCCTCGGAAAGATTATCTCAGATGTATAAAAGAAACCATGTCTCCATCTGGAATTGGATTCAAAAATACAGGCCTCAAAAGCTAAGTCAACTAGAAGAAGAGTTCTAGAGTATATAATAGATGAGACCATGTTGAAGGTGGGATCAGAGTTTGTCTGGCTCTGGGTTGCAACTGAACCCGAAAACAGGCAAATTCTCGCACTGTCTATCTCTCTAAAGAAAGAAACATGTTTGTAGCTGAAAGATTCATTTCAGGTTTAGTCAAGATTCATGGAATTCATCCAGTTTCGACTGATGATGGAGGTACTTGGTATCCTCAAGCGTGTCGATTCTTAAATCTCGATCATCACATTCATTCCTCTCTGGAGAAAAGTCTGATTGAAAGAAAGATGCAATACATAAAGGATAGAACCGAAAGTTTCGATGACTACTTTCCTTGTAGAATAAAGAATTGCAAGTTAAAGCATGTACGGAATTGGCTGCGGCTCTTTGTAGACTATCATAACAATGAAATAAAACATATTAAGTGAACAGAGCCGGATCGAATATTATACTAAGTTAATGATCATATATTATAAAAAGCGAATGTTAAATAGACTCTTGCCTTTCTTGAAAACAGTCGGGGTTCAATCTGTTTATTGAGTATCAATTACTGATTGTTATTTTATCTCTATTATAGGAATGATAATAACTATGAAAGATTTGTCAAGTTTGTCTTTTCATTATTCTCGAGAATTTCTATATTTGAGTATCAGTCACCGAGTTCTGTTACATTATTCCAAATGACCTTGTTATTATCCAATAACGAGTTGCGGCCTTCTTTTCATAAAGAAACGGAAGCAACTGCTAGATGATACCCAAACATTTCTTTCTTACCTGCAGTGCAGTTTATTAAACCTAGCCTTCTTGACAGGGCATATTAGGATTACTACTCAAAGTTGAAGATAAACATATCTTGTAAATGATTGAATTTGAAATACATAAAATAATTAATACGTTATTCCGAAGTGTAGATGATTGTGTAATACTAAGCATTCCAACCTATATATTGTTTTCTGTTGGGATTTTTATATTATAGGGACATTGCTTGTTCTATTGAGTTTGGATTTATCATGTGAAGTTTGTACAGTTTGGTTCAAGTTTTCAGTTCTAGCGTAAGACTTCTTTAAAAACATGGTGATAATTGTGGATTGCTCCAAAATCTAATCTAAGGTGATATTTTAGACATTTTTTATTGTGGTATTTGTATGGTGATTGTTCGATCATCTAGCAGCCAGAAAACATACAAATCTTTTCAATAGTATCAGCCTATAGTATCTCTTAGACCTTGTTAATCACAAATACTCTAATCTACATTTCATGTATAATCTTGATGCTCTTCAAAAAAAATAACATGCATTGATATTCCAAATAGAAATTTAAGGTTCGACCACCTGCAGGTTTTTTATAATTGTGCTAAAAAAACATGACTTGTTGAAAGTAATTGATAGAAAATAGTTGGTATTTTGCATCGAATGTTATAATATTTAAACATCATAAACCCAGTAGGAATCAACTGGCGATCAAACGGCAAAATATCAAATTCTAATTTAGAAAACTATTGTACTTTGATACGGGGCGGTATCCTTTATTGGTTCACTACTCCCGATTAAATCATACTAGTCTGAATGAAATAAGTTCTTATAATTTACTATCATGTTAAGTAGTATGCCTACCGCTTATATTTTGTTATGCTGTGATTTAGGATCTGAAAGTGACATTCTCCAAGCAATTGAATTGATCGAAGAAGTTGAGGAAGTAAACAGGGTTTTTGGGGTTTACGATATAATTGTTAGAGTTTCATCTGATAATATGGATAAATTGAAAGAAATAATTACTACGAGGATAAGGAAGATAGATAATGTCCGATCAGTTTTAACTATCATAAAAAATGAAATTTGAAATCGAAAATTTGATGAGTATCTTTATGTATATGTATAAAAATTTTTTCATTTTGCAAGCTCTGTTCTGGATTGGAAAATTTAACTTTTGAGAGAATTGGAATTTTCCTTGAAATTGAATTATAATTTATCCTAGTTGATCTAATATAGTCACGTTAAACAACATAATCAAACCTATAATAGCGAACAATTTTGCAGTTAAATACAGGCGTAGTTAGTCGCGATGTTGTACTAATGACTTTATCGTTAAATATTTCGGGATAGTTTTTTCCTAATATAGGATGACTACTGCTCTACTTATAAAATCTAAAGAAGGAATAGTACTAGCAAGCGACAGCCAAGGAACGGCATCTAAAATCAAACTCACAATGAAAAAAATCTATAAAATAAACAGTCATTTGGGTGTTGCTGCATCTGGTGATAGTTCTCAGATTGAATTATTAGTTCAGGAACTTGAGCAAAACTTTCCAAATCAGATTGAATCTGAATCTGAATTTAAAACTCGAATGTATAGTTGTATGGTAAATTTGCATAGGGTGTACAACATTAACCATTCATTTTTGTGTGGATATGGCAACGTACGTTTGTTCTTCACTCCATTTTCTCTAGTGGCTGGAATTCCAAGAATAGGGGATTCATTTATTTATCGGATGGGTTTTGGAACAATGGGGAGAAATAACGAAATTTCCCCCTATTTGTATAAGATAACAGGAGATTTTACATCAATAGGTTCGGGTTCCGCTTATGCTCGACTCGTTCTCTTACAGCAAGAAAGACTTTATTCTTCAGTAAATCTAAAATTATCTGACTTGTCTATTGATCATAATGTTGGGATATCAATATACGTAATAAACGAAGTAAAACAATTAGATCTTGAAACAGGTGGGAAGATACAGGTTGCAATAGTCGGCCGCGACGGATACAAGAACTTGTCTTGCGAAGAACAAACCCAATGCTACAATGTTATGACCGATAATCTTCTTACTTCTTTAAATGATAATTTCTTAGATAAGGACAAGTCCATTAAGGTTATTAGGTCCATTTTTCCATATGAGTAGGATTTAACTCTATTGTGAAAACGAAGCACCCCTATACCTAATGAATTTCTTATGAAACCTTAACCATAATTCAGGTTTATAAGTGTCTGGTTATACGGCAAATTCTAAATTAATAAGCTCCAGCGTTTGTCAATCCCCGTATAAGATGAAAACTGAAACCCATTTTCCATTGTTCTACTATCATTGACTAAACACCAGGTATATAAAATCAGGCAGGATGAATCTTGTTAGTATGATTGTAGTTAGACATAATTCCTGCTTAGTTAAAACTCTTTATCTGGAAGAAAGATCTAATATGACATCTGATGAATGGGCTCTGTTCATTTAACGATAAACCTATAGCTTGAAGATGTCCTATTTCTTTTATGATTAGCAGAAACAGAACACCTTCAAGGTATGTGTATTATGGCTTACATTTGTACTTTTCAGGTTTATCTTTAAGAAAAGCCTCGGAAAGATTGTCTCAGATGTATAAAAGAAACCATGTCTCCATCTGGAATTGGATTCAAAAATACAGGCCTCAAAAATTGAAAGCATCAAGAAGAAGAATTCTAGAATATATTGTAGACGAGACAATGTTGAAGGTAGGGTCAGAATACATCTGGCTTTGGGTGGCGATAGAGCCTGCAAACAGACAGATCCTCGCACTTTCTATATCCAAAGAGAGAAACATGTTTGTTGCAGAAAGATATCTTTCTAATTTGATCAAAGTTCATGGAAAGCACCCAGTTTCGACTGATGATGGAGGTACTTGGTATCCAATGGCCTGTAGATTCTTAAATCTCGATCACCATATTCATTCTTCTTACGAGAAAAGTGTAATCGAAAGAACGATGCAATATATCAAGGATAGAACCGAAAGTTTCGATGACTACTTTCCTTGTAGAATAAAGAATTGCAAGTTAAAGCATGTACGGAATTGGCTGCGGCTCTTTGTAGACTATAATAACAATGAAATAAAACATATTAAGTGAACAGAGCCGATGAATGCTAAATCACTAGTTAAATAGTATATCGTGTTTGATTTAATCAAAAGTGAGTTCTTCTGTTAGATTTTGCTGATTCTGTCATCGAAAAACTATATAACGTACATATGCTATATTTAAGTCATACTGAAATTGGACCTTGACTTTGAAAATGAATCTTCTAAGGTTAATAGCTTTTCGAGTAGTAAATACTTGTCCAATTATGTTATTGGATAGGGTTTGGTCATATGGTTTCAGATAGTGTTGCTACAGACAATAATGATAAAAGCAAAAAGGTTAGCGAGCAATATTGTTGTAAAGAATTTTTAAAGTCAAGTCGTAGAGGTAAAATATATAAACATAATTCTTCTTTTACTGAAGACAAGTACTATTGCGTACTTGACGGTTTTGGGTTTTCTGTTTTAGAAAACATATTGTTTTGCCCATATTGTGGCAGTAGACTGATCGGATGCTAAAGAGAAATATCTTATCCTAAGAGATTGGACATAATAAGATTCTATCGTAAATGTTGATAAGAATGTTTTTGTGAATGCTATTATTGGGCCCGTGAGAAACCTCGGCTTAAATTACTGCATATTGAGTATCCTACACTTGTTATTCTAAATAATTTTTTAACTTAGCAGATTTTCGTATGTGACTAACTCTGAGACCTGTTCGTATCTATAAAATTCGATCATATTGATTAGGAAATCGGAGTGAAATTAGATCGAGATATAATATCTCTCTAAAGCCACCGAATAATTTCCTAACTAATTAAGAAAATTGAAATTATTATCGATCGTATTACAATGACTTAGTTCTAGAAACCATGTAGCTAGTGCGTGACTTTTCATGGTGTACGTAAGTAAATTCAAACAAGGTTTTTGTATATATTGAGCGCAAATGTTCATTAATCATGGATATTTTTATCTTTATTTTATTGAATGGTAGAATATACGATAAAAATATATAGTAAGATTTCTCTATTTTCAATTGAATGCAAATTCATGCAAAAACAGGAAATATAGAAAGCATTGATGCTATTCCATATTCATGTGGGATTGCCGAACACATTTCAACCAATAATATGAATACGTATAGGAAAAATGTGATTGATGAATTGGAATTAAAGGATCCTCAACAGCTTACATACTATTGTTATATGAAGTACCGATATGATCACGTTTTTGTAATTGGAGATAATAAGTTAAAGCATAATGTTGAAGTTATGATAGGTAAACAAACTCTTTATTGTTCATCACATGATACCCGTACTAGTGAACAAGAATGTGAACATATCAGGTTTGTCAAAATGTATAAAGAAAAAGACAAATAACAATATCGGTTTACTTCTTCCCATTACTAATAACTTCTGATCATTCATCTCAAAAACAACAGATACCAAGGGAAAAGACTTGCTTATATCTCACTTTTATACATTTGTTCGAATCTCCTCACAATTATTCTGGGCCACATCCTTTTCTTGGGTTCGGAAATCGATGATTACATCATACCCCTCGCCACAATCAAAGTAGTCTGCCCCTGGCCCACCTTCTAAGACATCATCGCCCAAATCTCCGTATAGTCTATCATTACCTTTGCCACCGTTCATATAATCCTCTTCTGCACCTCCGAATAAGACGTCATCTCCATCATTGCCAAATAGAATATCCGCACCTAAGTTCCCTAGAAGTATATCATTTCCCGGATTTCCATGCAATTCATCATTTCCTTGCCTGCCCATTAGGACATCATCTGACTCCTCGCCTACAATCACATTTGTCATGCTGTTGCCTACAATGATGTCACTTCTATCTGTACCGTCGGTAATGTTGTAATTGCCCGGTTCTGATACTACAATTAAATTTTCTCGAGATTCCTGAGCATGTGTAATAGCAAAATCAATGCCAAAAGAGATAACTAACAAGAATATAACATTAATAGAAATAATTGATAACAAAGAAAACGTAAACATTTTAACATAAATATGGAAATAAAATTATATTTATGGATTTGAAATAAATCTTATAGGGAGTTTCATATTGTACTTTGTAATGATAAGAATCTTCCAAAGTTTCTTGTGGATCTTTTATTGACACCAAAGCTTGGATTTGACTTTTTAGTGATTACTCGGTTTTGACCAATCGATTATTCGTTGGCTTCGATATTCATTATGGTAATCTTCTGTCTTTGCAAGCTAAATTTGTCCCTGTATATTTCACTTGTTTATCATTCATTACCCATAATTTTCAGAAATGATGTCAACTATTGGATAGTGTTTTTTATCGTTTAAGGATAAAAAAATAGTTCAACTAACGCAATACTTATCATATTCAAAAAAGATATTACTTTAATTGGATATCTATAGTTTCTAAAATAAAAATTAAAGTGCAAAATTAAATACTGAAATATGCAATAAATCAGAGAATCAGAGGTCTGTCCTAATATCTTCGCAATTATTAGAAGCGATATCTTTGGATGGATCAAAATCGATTATGATGTCATAATCGTCGCCACAGTCAAAATAATTAGACCCCGGTCCACCTTCTAATATATCTTCTCCAGGTCCGCCATACAACTCATCATTACCTTTGCCACCTACTATGAAATCACCATCCGGTCCACCATATAATAGATCATCTCCGTCTTCTCCGTAGATGTTGTCACTCCCGAGTCCTCCCTGAATATCGTCGTTACCTTTACCACCAAATATATCATCGTTAGCAGCTCTTCCCTGTATCGCATCATCAGAACCCTTACCTTCTATAAAATCCTCCTGAATGGTTCCAATCATAATATCGCTTCGAGATGTCCCCTCGCATTTAGGGGCTTTAAAGTTTTCATTAAAAGTACAATAAATAACTCTTTCACTGGAATCAGCGTTATTAATAGGCCCGGCATATCGATTACCGTCACCATCTCCTCCATGATTGCCACCTGCAAAGACAGTTAACGGGAAATTCGGTCCTGAAGCATATAGTAATCCTTGGGAACTGATTGTTACTACCATAATATAACAAGCAATGCTGGAGAACCTTATCAAGATAATATTAGTCTGTATTTATCCTTAATAAACAGTCATTAATATTTTTATGCTAAAAATTCTTCTTAATTTTATATTTTCGATACTGTGAATCGTAGATTTCGATTGTAGTTAGGCTAACCTGCCTTGACTAGGGCAATGCTATCTCGTGAGATAAAAATAAAAAAATAGGCATAGCATTATCGTATTTGACGAATCATAAATATTGTTTCAGGTGGTTAACCGCTTTAAATTTTCCAAAAATATTTGTTCACGATCCATTCGCCCTTCTATGAAGCACAAATCAAAGTATCCAAGTCTTGTGCGGGATTCACTTGAATGATCATTTCACAAGCCTGCCATAGAAATTTGTTTGATTTAATCCTGATGAAATTGTTGTTTGTGATACTTTCCTATGTACATACAAATAATTCTCGTTTAGAATTACTAAAAAACACGATATGCTATAATATGTTCATAAATTTTGTGAATTTGTCATATAAGAATGAAAACGCTAACCGTAATACAAGAGTTTTAAGCTAAAGTTAATAATCAACAAACGCTCTTTTAATTTGTGCATCTGTATAGAGTATTAGCGCTAGTAATGTTCATCAGTTCAATTCTATGCCTTTCCAATTTATACCCTAATCTCGTCCAAGGTCAATCAACCAATTCAGCCGGAAGCGTATCAACCAATTCAGCCGGGAGTCCAACAACTAGTACACCAGGGAATGTAATAAACGCCAGTGATACCAATGGTTCGGACGAGTCTTCTATTGAAACATTCCAAGATGAAGGTATTACTTTACCCAGGTCAATCGATTCTGGATCATCTACTTCGGATTTCGCAAATACCGGTCAGGAGTCCATTGATCCTAATACCCTCCTTCAACAGCTGCAGCGTCCAGTAGTAGGCTCCTTTGGAGACGATAGAATTACAGGGACTGAGCAAACAGACATAATCATCGGATTCTCTGGTTCGGATACCATAACAGGAATGAATGGAAGCGATGTGATCCAAGGTAACGAAGGACAAGACAAATTATATGGCGACGAGGGTAATGATATATTACAAGGTGGTATTGGAAGTGATCAGTTGTACGGTGGAGATGGTAATGATATTTTAGCTGGTGGTGGCGATGATGACTTTTTAGTCGGTGAGGATGGAAATGACAAACTGTATGGTGACTTAGGGGATGATGTCCTCGTAGGTGGGCCAGGGGCAGACTACTTTGATTGTGGTGAAGGAGTAGACGTTGTCGCTGATTTCAATGTACAACAAGGTGATGATAGAGCCGGAAATTGCGAGGAATTAATAGAACTCGGTTGATTTATTCTAATGGATCCGTGTTATAGTCAAGAATTCTAAAAATTTTATCAAAACCGACACGAAATGAATAATCCAGATTCTATAACGAGCAGTAACCATCTAAATCTAAAGGATTGGGATAAATACAAACAAACTAATGTTAGTCACAGTGGGGGAGAAAGTAACCAGAATACAATTCTTAAAGCTGTTAACATATCTAAGGCCTATGAATCACCTGCAGGAAAAACAGTAATTCTTAAAGATATAAACTTCGCCGTAAAGAAAGGCGAATTTGTTTCAATTGTTGGTCCGTCGGGGAGCGGAAAATCCACGTTACTAAATATAATAGGCGCTCTTGATAGACCTACAGCAGGTAAAGTATACATAAAGCAAGTTGATATCTTTTCTCTTTCAGACAGAAAGATAGCAAAAATGAGAAATCAATTGATAGGTTTTATTTTTCAATCCTATAATCTAATCAATAGAACTAGTGTATTATCAAATGTGGAAATCCCGGCAATAATAGCTGGGAATGGAGGTAGCCAAACCAGAAGGAGGGCGTTGAGCTTGTTGACTATTTTAGGTATTAGAGATAAAGCGAATCTAAAACCTCTCAATCTTAGCGGAGGTCAACAACAAAGGGTTGCTATAGCAAGAGCATTAATGAATAATCCAGCTATTATACTTGCGGACGAACCAACCGGTAATCTGGATACCAAAACAGGACAAGATGTATTTAACTTACTCAAAATGATATCTTCAAAATATAATAGAACCATAGTAATGGTTACACATAATCCTGATTTAGCTCAAGATACAGACAAGACAATATATGTGAGAGATGGAAAAATAGAAAAAGAGATTATTAATTAGAATGCCACTTTCAAAAGCCTTTCTTGCGGATAGAAAAAAATTCCATTTTATTCTTGTTGTTTTTATAGTATTGTTGCTGGCCCTTAGCTCTATTCTTCAAACCAGATATAATCAGATCATTGATTCTTATGCACAGCTAACTGAAAAAATTCCTGGATTTCAAGACTCCTATTGGACTGACAAGACCGTTGCAGCCGGAAATGATTCTAATAAACTTGAAGAAAAAGAGGTGGGTCCAGGAGAGGGAGTTGCCACTCTCGCAATTGTTTTGGTCAATAAGGCCCAATCCGATATTTCGGCAATCAAAGGCTACTTGTCTCTACCAAATGGATTTGAGGCAGTTGAACGTAGATATGGTAATAGCGATACTGAGAGTACTGTAACTAGTCTTTCAAACAATTCCAATATGTTATTGAATAATATCAATGGACTAGTAGCTAATTCCTCTTCTAACATGCAGCCAAATATATCGAATGTAGCATTTGCAAGTCACGATTCTATTGTTAGACCTGGTAATCAATTCACCCTTTATTTTGATATCTACATAACTAACAAAGCAAAAGTTGGTACGTACCAAGGTAACCTAGAACTTGTATATTCAAAAGTTTTAACTTCTGGAGATATTACGGCTAAAGATATACCCATATTTTTCAGGGTACCTGGAAAAGTAATTCTCGATGTAGATACAAAAAACCAATATTTAACTCCCTCCAAGGTAAACAAATTAAGTATTGATGTTGTGAATAAAGGAAGTGCTGATGCCAATGGTGTTATAATTACCATTTCTAATGATAACGACAATACTGCGGAAAACTTAGCCCCTGTAACTCGATCATCTCCTACAAAGTCCGTACAACAAATTAATTCTACATCTTCGACTCCTGATAATACCACTAGTGCAACGACTATTTCTTCTACTGACGATGGGAACATTGATAATAATTCTACTACTGGCAGTTCATCTATCACAACTGTTGGTACTCAAAAATTCGATGTAGGTGTAATTGGACCAAACCAAATAGTATCAATAGATCCGAGTATTTACCCTGCGACGTCAGCGGCTGGTACACTCCAGAATCTTAATATACAGATTTCATATGGAAACGCTTTAGGTAATAGAGAGACAATTAATTATAATCTGGGATTAATGATAACTTCTGAGCCCAAGGAATCCAATTTTAATGTATATCTTCAAAATATAGATAATATTAACATAAATTCAAACCAAAGTAAATCGAATGCAGCTAACTCCTATGATAAAACAATAACTGCGGGAAGTATCGAAAATTTTGTATTTGGAATTCAAAAGACCACCACTGATAATGATATACAAGACTTGGTTATTGCTATTCAACCATCAAGTGAGTCTATTAAAATACTTGGTCCATCTAGATGGTCTTTTGATAATATAAACAACAATGTATTGCCGCTTAATACCACAGTGTTCGCATCAAGTGACTTGATTGGTAAACCTGTTCAGCTCAACTTTAATTTAGACTATATTTTAAATGGTGTAGCAAAATCAGAGACTCTTGAGCTGGGGTTATATGTTGATGGCAAAATAACAATACGTGCATACGATTTTGAAATAAATGTGGTCGGAGATGAGCCTAACTTAGTATTAAACCTCCTGAACGAAGGAAATGTTGATGCTCTTTTTACTACTGCAGAAATGATACCTCCCATTAGTACAAACATGCCATCCGGTATCGCAGTCAATAACACTACTCTCAAACTAGTTGAAGAGTACCCTCCAATGCAATATCTAGGTGATCTTGCTGAGAATTCTCCACTCCCTGTCAATATACCATTAAAGATACCTAATAGTACTGAGCCTGGCGACTATCCTGTATCTGTCAAGATCTCTTACAAAGACAACCTGCGCAATGACCATCAACTTATAGTCAACGGTACTGTTAATTATTCTCCCGAGGTCGATGATGCTAATAGTGATACTGGTTTATTTTCTGGCTTACTTGGTCCTATTATCATTTTAGTAATCATTTTGCTAATAGGGATCATTGCATATGTGATTGTTAGGCGTATTCAAAAAAAGAGAAATAGTCAAAGAATTGGAACTCAAGATCATCAAAACACTGACTCGGAAGATGATTTAGATTCTATTCTAAGGGACAATGATTAATTTGATTTTGAGAAAACTACGCGCATTGGACAAGTCGATTGAATATTCGCCGCGAAACAAAGGGGGTTGTATAAACAATGAATTTTAAACAGCTATTACTTCTTGCGTTTAATGCAATTAAGGAGAGAAAGGTGAGATCCATTCTTACGATATTAATGGTTATGGCTGGAAGTAGTCTGCTTGTAGCAGTAAGCGGATTTAGTGCTGGCTTTACGGAATTTTTTAACAAGCAATTTAGCAATCTTGCACCAAACATTTTATTTGTAAGTAGTATTCCTCAATCAGATGGGGGTTCCACAGGTGGGGCTATTTCTGGCCCCTCTCCAGCACCTACTGCCAAAATAACACTAAATCAAGCTGTTATAAGTAGAATTGGATCACTTCCGTTTGTAGACGAAGTAGTACCTTCTTTCCAAGAAACAGTAACTGTGTCGTCTCGAGGCGATTCTAAATCTAATCCTGTCTTGTCTGTTAATCCTACCTCTCTTACTATCATAGCACCCACTTTAAAATACTTTGAAGGTTCTTCTATCAGAGAAGGAGATCCCTCAGCAGCGATATTGGCTGAAGATGTTGCCTTTCCTCCAGGTGAGGACGTTCCATTTGCCCAGTTAGGTGAGGCCATAACTCTAACTTATTCGTTTGTTGATGAAGCAGGTAATACTCAAGAAAATTCTAAAAACTTTGTAGTATCTGGTATAATGGAGTCGACAGGTAATCCCACTATAGATAGTGCTATTGTGATTAACGTCGATGCTGGCAACTCATTATTTCAGAGAGCAGGCAAGTTTGATTCCTTATTTGTAGCTGCTGAAGATAGCAATTCTGTAGATATTGTAGAAGAGCAAATTAAGGCAGTCTATAAGAACAATATAGGAATTACAACAGTAAAAGCTATTTTAGAGACAGTACAGGAATTTACTGCAGGAATTACTTCATTTTTGTTCGGCATCGCCATCATATCCCTGATAGTTGGAGCGGTTGGAATCATCACCACCTTATTTACATCTGTGGTGGAAAGAACCAAGGAAATTGGAACACTCAAGGCGATAGGAGCCTCTGGGAGTACAATTTTGATGCTTTTCTTGGTTGAAGCAATTATAATAGGAATGTTAGGGGGAACAGTCGGTCTTCTTGGCGGCATAGGTGGTGGTTATATGTTAACTAGATCAGGACCAGGTGCAGATGAGGGTCCCCCACTGGATCCAATCTATACTGTTTCAGATCTGGCAAGAGTGTGGATAACATCTGTGATTTTATCAATGGTGGCAGGCTTTTTGCCTGCATGGAAAGCCTCTCGAGTAACACCAATAGCCGCATTAAGAACCTGAATTAAAACATGATTACGCGTGCAGAATCTTCAAAATTGACTATGGGCATTGACCAATCAAATTTCGTTTTTCTTATTTATTTTCAATAATTGATTAAGATGTTTAACATAAAGAAAACTTCATATCTATTCACGAGGATATTATTTTGGATCTTCTCAGGTCTTGCACTTGGTATTAGTAGTGATCCAGTAATTAAAGACGCTTGACTTGTACTAATGAATCTGAATTACAAATTCCGCAAGATCGAGTAATCCGGAACAGGCAGTCTCTAGAAGATAAATAAACTTGGCTATAGCGACTTTAGTGCTTCATAATCGTTCACAACATAAATTTATTTGACGTCATATATGAAATATGATTTCTCTCTAAAATAATGCTACTTTATACTTTTTAGATAAATGTTAATTATGTTCGCGATCTCATGTAGATCACCGTTTCAGATGTCGAAGTAAGCAGTAACTTCAATTAAGATCTGCCCTGTAGCTGCTTATGACGATCAAATAATCAAAGTCAAGAGAAATGGAGTCATTACGTTTGTAGATTAACTTGACTGTTTATACAATAGGTTACAAAGGTCTATCGGACATCTTTTGATCCTTTTTGACTCGACACTCATTACTTGTTGAAGAATTGATCTTAACATCCTCCTTCTTCCCTACTCTGGGTGATAGGCGGTTAATGAATTTGAAATCGTAATCATATCGACTCATCCTATGAATACCTCCTTAAACACATGATGTCATGATGTCACAAAAATGGGTCAAGTGGTGTTGGAATGATCTATTGTGATATACCCTTGGATTTATAGCATACTCATAGACTGTTAAACCCTATTCGCGTCTAACCAAATACTAAGTTACCTTTTATCCAAAAAGTTATTCATAAAAAAGATGTCCGAAATTAATTATAATGGCAATTTCTGGTAGAAGGACTATCTGATTAGACAGCAAATTCAAGATAAAATTAATATATAATATTTTGGGACATAGCACTTGTTTTCAATTAATGATGATAATGATTCTAAAAGCCAATATTCCGAGCAAGATCAAAAAAACAATGAAATCTCAAACAGTACAACCGATGAAAATGACCTGGACATAATTGACAATAATGTAGTAGATTTCAGAACACTCCGTCACTTACGACAAGGTCGCTTAGAAAGCGCCCTGAGTGAAAGATATCAATATAATACCTCTATTGAAAGAGGCCAGCGGTTTTTACTCGAGCATGTAAATTCAAAGGTTGATCTTGTTATAATGTATGCAGATATGGTAGGTTCCACAAAAATGAGTATGTCATTGTCTACAGAGCAGGTTGTTACAATAATTAAGGCATTTTCTCATGAGTTATCATCAGTAGTAGAAAGTTATGGAGGGTTTGTTTTGAAATATGTAGGCGACGCTATCATTTCTTTTTTTCCTTCGGGATTTAACAAATATCTTGTATGTGATAGAGCATATAATTGCGCCAAATCGATGATATCGGTGTTGAGAAATGATATCGATCCTGTTTTCCGTAAACACGGCTATCCTGCAATCAAGATTAAAATAGGGATGACCGAAGGGGAAAACGTTGTTATCCAATATGGAAAGGACAAGAGTTCACAAATAGATCTGATTGGCTATGTCATGAACGTTACAGCCAAAATAACATCTCTTACTCTTCCTAACAGAATTTCGGTGGGAGGAACCTTTTTTTCACTATTACATCCTAGTGTTCAGTCCCAATTTGAGCAAGTTCCGTTGGAAAATTTGGATTGGAAATATATCGACAAACACAATCAAAAACCTTACAAAGTATATATGACTAAAGAATTCAAGTGAATTGCTTATTATTAGAATCAATTTATTCTGACCACTATTGTTTTCTAAAATTGGAAAGACATATCGGATCTTTTGAAATACTACTATAAATAGCTGTTAAAATTCTCCATATTAAAAGATAACACATGGCTAGATATTATTTGTCATAAATCGTCTCTATTGCCCTTTACTACAACGTTGACCCTCTTCTAATTGTAAAGATAGATCATATGTCAAAACTAGTTGATCATACCTTACTAACCTTTCTACCTCTAATCACTAGTATTCGATTTCCTATATCTCTATAATATTCAAGTTACTATGTAAACTATAATCTCTTGATCTGTCGATATAAACTATGAATTTGAGTTACTAACCCTCAATTTCTTGATTATATTTACAAAACAGCTTACTTGGTTTCAACCTAACATTTCTTCATATTTTTGATTTTCAATAATAATTCCAAAAAGTATCACAATCTTGATATTTCTAATTTAATATGTGATTTAGCCCGTTTGCTGGGTGATCTGATTGATCGAAAATTAACAAGCGTACTAATTGATACCTATTTTTGGTATTATTATTTTTGATCATGACTTGCATCTGTGGACGTTTAAAGAATAAGAATGTAATGGCTTGATCAGACCAACTAATTCCTGTTACAAATGCTGGAAAGTAATGTATGAGTATTGCAAGAGTATCATAAGGTTATGCGGACAAATCAATTTAAGAACAAATGAAAAGAATAAATAATCAATCTAAAATTTATCCGAATTTTATTTTATTATTCAACTAATTCAAATAATCTATTTGAATGAAAATTCAGAACTAATTATTGCAAGTGGGTTGTTTCTCTCTGTACATATTTACTAATTTTGGGATTTAAGTTTCACAATGATATTCAAAGAAAATAATGTCTTGATTGAAAGATGTATTATGTCATTAGTCTATTTGTCAGTAACTCCAAATAAATGCCAAACGGTCCCATTAATATGTGCTACTCATGTAAGAATTTTCTTAATATTTTCAAAAACCTTAACCTGGACACAGTAGTATTTATGAAAGCGCTCGCCAATAATGTAGTTAATCTATATATATTCGGAGACTATGTAAATTCATGAAATTAGCTTCATTTATTCTTACTTTGGTTTTAATATGGGTATTTACTATTCCGATTTTTGGTCAAAGTTTTGCCCAGGTCACTTGGAACACTTTTGAAGAGGAAAATGGTTTGTTCTCTGTTCAGGTACCATCAAATTGGAATGTAAGTGAGATTTCAGGTGCTGAAGCATTGGCACCAATAGATTATATTTTTCATTACAATGACAAAGGAAATTCATTTGCATGGATCGAACTGATGATTAGTGAACCTTTTTATACCAATTCTAGTGCTGTATTAGATTCTTTCATGTCACAGTATCAACAATATGATGATTTTGTACTCTTGGAGCCGATTACATGCGATAAGTATACTTTAAACGATGAACCCGCATGTTCCTTCTTATCTAGTCAACATTTAGAAGGAGAGTTAAGAAGGAACGTATTGGATATTGTTTCCATTAGCCCTAATGGAACTCAAACCTATGTTGTATTTGTAGCATCCAATAATATTTATGAACCATTTTTACCTGTAGCGGAATATGTTGTCGATTCCATATCAATAAATTCAACAATGGCCAGACTACTGTTGGAAAATATTTCATTAGAAAACATCCAGACTGAAATTCCAGATGTTCTAACGAATGTTGGTAATCAAAGTCAAACATTTAGTTCTGCATTTGATACATTTGTAAATGCAGACCCTCAAGGCTATGGTGTTTATGATCAAAGAAATTCCAGTACATTTAGTCCTGGAGAAGATATTATTCTATACATAGAACCAGTAGGATTTGAGTATGGAACAACTGGAGAAGGAAGTGACTCTATACGATTAACTTTTCTGCAGATTTTGTCATTTCTGATACAGAAGGAAATGTCTTGACTGGACAACAAGGACTCCCAGTTAGTGAAATCATCTCTCATCATCAAAATAAGGAGGTTTTCATTCCATTTACAATATCTCAGACATTCCCTTTTCCTTCTGGAAACTATGTGATAACATACACAATTCATGATACTAACTTAGGAAGTAGCTTTGATGTAGTTAAGGAAATTACTATTACAGAAGACTGATCCTCTTTTTTTCACTATCCGTCTCATACAAAAAATCTATTTTTTTTGAGATACGATATTTTTGCATATGAGTTACTTTACTACAACCAAGGCGAAGTTTTCATCTTGTAGAGGCAACATCGAAATCTTATCCTGGATTCAAAACCTTGATCAATATTTTAAGTCGCCTTTCTTATATTACTAGTACCCTATCATTTTCAGGATAACCCCGCCCTATAACTAAGAATTTGGATAATTGCCTTGTACTATTGATAACTCAATCCAACTGGTTCATGGTGGATTGGTTTGTTGATGGCAATGGTGGTAACTCTAATTCATAATATATGCCAGGGCTTGACTGATTCTCGATAATGATGTCAAAAATATTCTTCAATGACTGCTTTATGATATTAAAATCGCTTTTTTACTGTTAAAGGAGTTTCGTATGTTATCGACCTCTTGTTTTAAATTCTCAACTTGATTTTGATTTTGAAGTATCAATGTTGCACTAACATTATTATTAATACCAATCAATGAAACAAATAGAATAGTCGTAATCATAGAGACAACGTATTTCAGATCCAAGGTTGTGTGTGATGGAGACATAATTATTTATCAATTCATGAAACAAATAAACTTAATTCTTATCTGCTCTGATAACCACAGCTCCGTACTTTCCTTTGCTACTTGATTGGAATGTTTATCCGTTTATACTCGTGTTTTTTTCTAATTGAATTTAGTTAAGATCCAAGATAAATATTGAATTATTAATACATCCTTCTGTACCCAAAACGTCCCATCTACAGGTAATTAATACTTCTTGAATCGGCATATGACTTACAAATGTTACTTTTTACCACTATTGCTTGGATTAAGCAAGAGTGAAGTTTTGAGCTAACATAAAATAGGGGAATTTCACAATACTCATGCGAATGATTGTCGTCTAATTCATTCCTAGAATCGAATATTTACAAAATTAAATGAACTAGATTGAAATTTATGGATTCTTATGGAATATCAGAACTGAATTTCTGATCAATGTCTTGAATAGAATTTGTCTCTATTTATATAGTACGAATAGTGTATTAGTTAGCTGCTAAACCTTGCAGGTTAATAATTAAAAACATAGGGTATCAAGAATCTTATTAGATTGTTAAACATGTGATTTTCTAATTGATTCAAATACTGGTACATTATTTATTCTTGATTTTGGAAATTTTCCTATAATACATGGCTAAGTTCTTTGTGATTTTCTTGCGAGTTTTCTTAGGTGATTTGGCTGTTTAACCCATCAATATTCCGTTATCTTCACTTAATAATTTGGTCGACATTAAAAAGTAAATTGATATATATTAGTTATGTTAGATTACAAAGTTATATTCATTTGTTTAAATCCTGTTCCATTGGCGGTTTGATGTAAATTTGCAATGGGAATTGTTGCGTTTTAGTGTGTTATTTAAGAAGCTTCTTACCCGTTCATGTCTGACTGATAACATCCGAAAATAGTTATCAACTCTTTTTATTGCTAACAATGAGAGTTGATAATTAAGCGTCTTCATTGATCATTACTGCAAATTGGAGTAAAATCAATTATTTTGGATTTTCTACAACAAGTAATTTCGATTACTTAGTTACTTAACCTCGAAAAATCTGTCTCCGTGGATCCTACCACAATTCTGAAATACTTATCTTCAAGTACTATATTAATGAGCACTACCACAACTGTAAAACAGTTACCACACGGTAAATACCACACGGTAAATACCACACGGTAAAATCAGGAGAATCAATAGAATCAGATCTTTATATAAATAAAATCCTGATATATATGGTATGTATTATCCATTTGGTTCTATTAAATAGAAAACAAAAAGAAAAACTAATCATAAAGCTTGCCGGAGAGGGAAAGCCAGTTAGGGAAATCGCTAAGCTCGTTCATATGTCCATTAATGATATTTGTGAAATAATAAGAAAGGCTAGTGGGGATGAGAATGATTCCGAATCTGACCATGCAAAATTAGAAGAAAAGCCGATCTCAAAATTGTCTCCCTATGCTCAATCTTTTTATCTTTTTAGAGAGAAAAAACGTCCAACTGATGTTGTAATTGCACTTGATCTGGATGCAGATACAGTCTTAAAATACTATCAGGACTATCTTAGATTGAACGGAAAGTATGAGTTGGTCAATTTGTATCACCAGCTTGGAAAAGATCTTCACTTATTTCTTCATTTATTGGACAAAGTAAAAGAAGAGTGTTTGACTAAAGCAGATATTCAGGCCCTGATATCTAGTCTGCACACTATTGGAAAAATGCAGAATGATATACTTTACTTGGACGAACAGTATAAAAAACGCGCTATGAGGAAGCGGCAACTAGAACAAGAAATAGGTAGATTGAAAAATCTCAGGAATTCTTTGAAAGATGATGGTGATTAAAGCAGACTTTACTAAATACCTAGAATCACACAAACATTGGATTCCGGGAAATGAGGTCACAATTAGCATGATAATGCAATAAAATATTAAAAACAAGATATTTGTATATCTATTGATTCTATAATAGATGATGAAATCATGAATCAAAGAGCGAATTCGTCTGGCTAATTCTTTTCCTTTCGTGACTTATTTCTATATATATGATCATCAATTCGAATCAGGTACTCTGCGGTGTGTTAGTAAAAGTAATCACCAAAAATAGTATTTATATAAATGAGGTTTGGACGTCAGTTGAGGTAGATTGCCTCGATGGGTTCGTAAACGATATACTCTGCAGAAAAATCAGTGCGTCTTATTGATTCTGTGCTTCAAATCATGCACATTTTATTGGTCGATATGTTTAAAGATATTAACCTAATTAAATTTTAAATATTCTTCATTGGGATTTCAATTACGATATCTTTGAGGGAAATAATTTATATATACTTTCTCAAAAGGGATGTTATTTATCAAGGATAGTTAAAATGGATTACAAGGAGAGTCATACTATGACGATGTTTAATTTACGGTTTGATTCTTAAATCAAAGGTGATTTGGTTTTAACTTGTCATTTGGTATTATCACCGGTTTATAGTCATCACCATAGGTTTCGTCTTTTTGGATTCCCACTTTTGCTTTCAAAAAGATCCTCACGAAATTTTCTTGCAAGTGCTCTTTATTTAAGGAGGATTGGACAATGATAATAAAAATCAAATTCTTATGATCAAATCTGTCAAGCCCAAGGAGAATTATAGTAATCTTTCTTGAATCGGTCAACTTACATGTATTGCGACTATTGTATCGATTCAGAATGACAGAATAATATAACAAAAAGATTGAACA
Organism: Candidatus Nitrosocosmicus franklandus; assembly: GCF_900696045.1. Lineage (GTDB taxonomy): Archaea > Thermoproteota > Nitrososphaeria > Nitrososphaerales > Nitrososphaeraceae > Nitrosocosmicus > Nitrosocosmicus franklandus_A. Next base: position 282,962 of record NZ_LR216287.1, on the reverse strand, counting down.
AGTAGGTATGACCAATCCAAAAATATATAGACACATTGAACGGATTCTTAGTAGTGGAAAATATATAACTAGAAATCTTTAAACCATTTTAGATATACTTTTCACTATTCTTCTTATCTTCATTTCGATAATCATCAACCGTTAATAAATCAATAATCAATCTATCCAGAGTCTGTCTTGTTTTGCCTCTACCAATTACTTTGCCAAGCGTTATCGAAGAATCATAATAAGTGTAGAAATACACAATATCGATCCTATTAGTATTATAAAATACCTCTCTCTTCCAAACAGAGATTAATTTTCGAACAACTGCTAAGATTTTCTCTTTCATTATTATCGTGAGAAAAATTATTCCATGCTACTTTTAATTGAGTATCGTACAAATCTACGGCTATGTCCGTGGGAACATCCCAATTACAAGCATCTACTAATTGGTTATTTATTTGGTTAATCTCGTCTAATCTGTAATTGATCATATCTTTGACTGATCTAACGTCAGTTACCACGACTATCGCGCTCAATCCTATTAAGGTTAACCCTATTGGTAACCATACAATAACGATATATGCTTTATCTTTCTTGGTAATTACTTTAATTAGGATATGATGATTCATCTATATGTCATTCATAAGTTTCTCATTCTCTGCAGCGAGAATGGTTCTATGAATTATTTAAAAAGATGTTAGATTAAACCTGATAGTGTAAATGCATAGAGATTATGAATAGTAAATTAAATGTCTTTGACTTTTACTAAAACCAAATGAGCAAGGCAGAAATGAAAGATTATTTTAGTCCCAAAAAAAGTGTTGATAGATAATTTGACGCTATTGCTAAGGGATCTTTTGTCTTTGGGTTAGATGTTGAATTTAATCCTGTAGAACCAAAACGGACACCTTGGATTGCTTAGCTGTTTTGAATTGATTACCAAAAATGGGTTTGAGTGGTTGTGACATCTTTTCCAGGGTCATATATCTTTGTCTACCCAGTATTATTACTGATATCGCTAGTAGTCATATTAGCAGATGCAGTTTCATTTTCTGGTGTAGATTCTGCTTGATCTGCAGGTTGTGTCATAGTACCAGATAATGCTGGAGTAGAGACAGCAATATTTACAATAATGAAGAAAGCAATCAGGACTATGGCTAATGCTCCTTGTTGTTTATCGTTCATTATACTTTCTATTGTTACTTGGTGTTTTCTAGTTTTTAGGTTTTTTGATTCCTATGTGTTCTTTATCAACAAGCCCTATATTTGTAACAATTTTTACACTATTTTACCGTATAATGACAAATATTTGAATTATCTTAATTACTAATATAATAATTTTTATTGTCCTATTTATTGAAGCAAATGAAAAACACCAATAATAAATAATTCCTTTAAATTTATAATCATCTTCCAGACAAACAACAATTCTGACACATAATTGCATATGACTTAAGTCAATATTCCAACATTATTAGGAAGTCCAATTACTTTAAGAAGATACTCTAGGTGCTCAAACAAATATCGATAGATGGATCAATGTATTTTTACTAAATGCAAAAATTGTAATCCAAATATATAATCAAACAGTATTGAAGAAAATGAATACTGATTTGAATGCTCTAACCCCTTTAAAACAGTAACTACTTAGGATAGGAACATTAAGAATGTTTGGAGTCTGATAATTAAATACTACATTATGTCAATCTTGACAACCTTGTGTGTTATCATTTTGGAATTTTTTCATTTACGTGGAGAAAAAGCAAACCTATTATCCAATTTGCTAAGAAAGATTTTGCAGAATACGCTAGTTACAAAGATAATTCTATTTAATATATCTTAAGAATACTCTTTTTTGCTCAGATATTTTTGCAGACGGATCAATCAAATCAAAAACAATACTTGAAAACGAAGTAAAAAATGCAGATCATTTCAATCTATCTCCAGTAAACCCTAGAGAATTTGAAGATGATGAAAGAGCAAAAATAGGATTAACCAAGATATTTGATAGAAAAATAGTAACAAGTTTTGTAAAGCCTCATTCGTTAAACCCCAAATGCAAGGAAATTCTAGCAGAATTAGAAGATTTCAAAAGCGAGATTACAGGCAAACCACACTACCTTGACTGCATTAATCAAATCCATAACAAAATATTCGAGCATATGAGGATCAACAAATTAGCAGACTCTAGCTACTTTGATGAAAATTTTGTAAAGATGTTAGTGAATCTGCCATGGCGGCACTTGGAACCACTTGACAATATAAAATAATGTAGCTATAGTGTTGTCAAATAATAATTTTTAGTAGTTTTCTATCTGATGAGTTCCATTTTCTTGATAAATAATATAATCCACAAGATAAGCGCGGGGAGTGGGATTCGAATCCATTAGGTTATCTTGGGGATTGTATTATTTAAAATCTAATTTCTTGGTATTTCATTTACCTTATATTATATTCGAGGATTCAGATCCCTCTCCTGGCGCCTTACTCTAGGAGAAAAAACGCGTTAAGCATCTTACTCTAAACTCAAATGAAATTATAGTTTTGATATATCGTACAACTTATTACCTTACCTAAAAATAGAATCATTATTCTTTGAATGATTATATTTATACAAAATTTTCAAAAAATATTTTTATTTTGTCTTATCATCATATTTATCCCATTCATCTGCCATAAATCGTCCGGGTTCAAAAAAGAAACAGCTCTTTCTTCTTAATTCATTCAAGATGAGGATTGGAAAAATCAACTTTGTAGTGTTAATATATCTTCTAATAAAAATACCAATATCTGCGTCTAAATTATCTAATTTGGTTCCGTCCAAAATTTTAACCCACTCAAGGATATTATAACGGGCAAGGACAGAAATTGAAAATATAAACATAAACTCCCTATCTAATTCTGTCAATGAAACATTTTCACCTTTCGTATCTGTAATATTATGACTATACAACTTTCCAGAATAGGATTCTAATTCTATGGGATTTATTGAACCACAGTTAATTATTTCTTCTAGTTCAAACGAATGACACTTCATCATACCTTTTGAATGTGAAATGTGAAAGTCCTGAAATAGTCCTTCTTGTTTAACTTCTAGAATGTGTTTTTGTGAGTCATAGTATAACCCATGTGTATATTTCCTCTTTTTATTTAAGTTATACGTGGATTGAAAGAGAAACTGAGCCAAAGTTTCAAATGAATAAAATAATAGAATTGGTTGAGACAATAATGGAAGATTAGTCGATGCGAAATAGAAATCGTTCGCCTGATTGATTAGATTCTGAAACAGAGGTATTTTTTCAATAGCAACATTATTGGTGAGTCCTCCTATATGCAAGACCTCTTTTGAATTATGTTTGATTATTTCATCTATTTCACTATCGCCTATTCGATCAGTTAGGAATCTCTTTAAATATTCATAACTAGTGAAATCCCGTAAAGAATTCCAGATTTCTTTTATTGGATCTTTAGTATAAATGATATATTGTTTTTCCCACTTATGTGGCAAACTTCGAAATGGTTTTTTGTTATTCAAAAATGAAATAGTCAATACTCGAATTCTAAACTAGATAGTATTATTCTTAATATTATTTGTGCTGATCTTAGGGATTAAAAAATATTAATCTAAGAAGCACAAAATAATAGCTAGTATTAGTTGTATTGTAAATCTCTATGAGTTATTTATCCAATAACATAAAAATAATTACAAATGCCTATTCGCTATATTGTAATTTTGTAGACCGTAAAGCGAATTAAGTCCGATTTGAAATGCACATAAATATATAGATATTTCAGTTCATTACACCTCATGAGGAACCTGAAATAGATAGTTATATTATTGTGACAAAACAAGAAGCAAAATCCCTATCTGTGAGATACAATAGATTTTATTATGACTAGTCAACCTAGTAATAACATGAGCACAACTAATCTTTTTGGGATGAAGAATTATCTAATGAGCTAGGACCGACAGCGACCAAGACCATCGGATGTTCATTTCTTTTGGTTCTAGATAGTAAGTAATCACTGTATAAAATAATTCTAATAGTATAAATTTTATTAACTTCTATTTAATCAATATAACAACCCTGAAATATAAACGGCACCAAAATCAACCTTGGGTCAACATAAGAGAGTTGTTAAATATATTAAAGACATTATGATAGTATGGGCATGAACACGTTGGAGGAAATTTTGTTACGTAGGCAATCTCAAGATAAAGAACTCATAAATTTTAATACTGATAATAAGGATAATCCCTTGATAAAAGAAGAGAAAAATTTTTTACTTCGTTAATTAAAAAAGTCGTCAATTTTTAAGTTTTTTATCGATTCCTCGATATTAGATACAGCCTTTTTTTCTTGATCTGCGCGGGCATCATAAATATTGTTTAAATTCGTAATTTGTTCGTCAGTAAGTTTTGTTGATTTACCATCCTTTATAATAAACAAATCACTTTGTTGTCCCACTCCTTGGGCCTTTTCACTTCGTTTTTTTGCTTCATAAGATAAGGCTACTACATGGTTGAGATCCAAATAAGGATAATAATCATTAGCAATAAAAGTTGACATTGCATGAATTTCTCCAATTCCAATGGCGCAATATCCTATACTATCATAAGACAGAATAGTTCCCGGATTGTCTATTCTTAATACATGCGCACCATTAATATCAGTCCCTGTTACCAATATTACGAGTCCATAATTATATCTGGAAAATGCATCAAAAACATTATTTACTATACTTTGTGACAAGGTCATATTTCTTTCAAAAAATTCTCTAATTGAGGACATTCCAATTCCTGAAAGGATTACTTCTTCTATCTTCTTATTTCTAATTCTCGTATATGAATTTCTTATTGTTTCGGCAATCTGAGAGATACTGTAATTTTGTCCTTCGGAAAGATTCGATCTAACGTCGTTAAGAATGTCCGAAAAGGCCAATGCAGAACCTGCAATTGACACGACACAGTTTTGTGTAATCTGAATACTTTTTGATAACTTCTGTTCAAATTCAATTGGAGGCAATCCTACAGTGACCATCCTGTCAGATACTACAACTGCACTTTCCTTGGTTTTATCATCGTTTTTACTTATAGCTCCAATACAGATAGTCATGATTATAATATGTCCCTTTATTTAGTATGGAGAATATAAATATTAATTCATAGTTATGGAACTTGAGATCTATCTCCATAATTCTTTCCAATCTAATTTTTCCATAAGTGAGTTATTATATGCAAACCTTTTTTGTAGTTTAACTAACTGGATGAAGCTCCGGTATCCTAATCCAATAAAGTTAATGAGTAGAGTAAATGAAAAGATTTTGATGCTAATCTACCCCTGGTGATCACCCAAATGCTATTGATTTGAAATACGCTTTCAATATGCTCGTTTCAAAGAAACAATGATTGGTCTACAAATCGTTCACTATTACCATAATCACCACAAGAACCACTATCATGGTATAAACAGAAGGTTGTATTTCATACTCTTAAAATTCTTAATTAGATGTTATCGAGGTAACAGATTTAGTTCTACATTATATTTTGCTGTCCATTTTCTTCCCTGTTTTGCTTTTCAGATGAGATCCTTTCAGCGTTGGCTATCTCAAATGCAGCTCTAATAAGGACATTAGCTGTCATCGATTCAACGTATAATGTATACGCAGTCTCGTTAACATTGTTATTTATATTTTCTAATCTTTTATCTTGTCTTACAATTTCTCTTTTTTCAAGTCGGTCTATTGCTTCCGACACAATCTCCTTGGATAATTCTGAATCTTTAGCTACTTGATCTGCCGAATAAGATTGAAACCTTTGTGATATGAAATAATCCAAAATTCTTGCTGTAGCATTTTCTGTAAAAAGCCTTTCAAATACTTCAATAGGTCCTTTTAATTCTCCCTCTTTCTGCTGCTGTTCCATCGTATGTTAAATTTACAATTAATCATAATGTTTTTCAAGGTTATGGTTTACCTATCTTCAGTCCTTCTATTAGAACATACGGTCTCAGAATAGCAATCGAGACGAGATATAATATCTTTTATAATAATTTTTTATGTTAATTTCATATGTTTTTTAGTCGAATGTAAAAAATACTTAATTTTTGCTATTACAATGAATTTGACAAATTATAGTATAAAGTTATCTGTTCTAATAACATTTACTGTAGTATTCTCCACTGTTATAACGGGATTTATACCCCAAGCCTTAGCCACAATATCAGTGGATTTTGACCTTGATGAATTCGCAGACCTCCCTGGATTGGACTTGCTGAGGGGACCACAAGGACCTCAAGGGCCACAGGGAGAAAAGGGAGACAAAGGCGATACTGGAACTCAGGGACCACAAGGACCTCAAGGGCCACAGGGAGAAAAGGGAGACAAAGGCGATACTGGAACTCAGGGACCACAAGGACCTCAAGGGCCACAGGGAGAAAAGGGAGACAAAGGCGATACTGGAACTCAGGGACCACAAGGGCCACAGGGAGAAAAGGGAGACAAAGGCGATACTGGAACTCAGGGACCACAAGGACCACAGGGTGAAACTGGACCACAAGGCCCACAGGGACCACAGGGACCACAGGGACCATCGGGACCACAGGGAGAACAAGGGCCTAAAGGTGATACAGGAGAAGGTGTTCAGTATGGGAAAGTGATAGTTATAGCCAATGTCAACAACATTAATGGCGGTAATGCAGACTCAACTTTTTATACAATTCACATTGAAGGGAACCATCAATCGCCAGATGCTTTTCCAGCTACGTCTGAACCAACAGAGGTAACATTAGGATTTGGAAGTTACAAAGTAATTCATAAAGCTAAGAACGCCTTCATTAATCTCAATACCGCCCATGTTCAATATAGTGAAGGTTGTTCAGGTGTGATCCATCCAGAAGAGACTAAGTCATGTACAATAGACATACTATATAATCCACAAATACAAAATCCCTAACTTTTTTTTAGCTATTGAAAAGAGATCCAACAATCCAAAACCCTATTTTTTACAATTATCATTTTTTAGGTCTTAGAGCATATGCCAATTTAATAATACTTGGTAGCTTTGATTTTGTTTTAAGATGCATAAATTCCTGTTTCAGTCAAATCCGATTGATGGCTATTAATTTAATCCAATTCCAATGGATATTCATTTAAGGCTAATCAAAATCCCGACTGAAGAGAGTTATTATGATGATCCAATTACCAATACTGAATCTATGACTGTTAGTACAGATAGAAAAGAGGTGTTAAACGAATTACAAACGACCTTGCCAGGGAATTTCAAAGATCTGGAAAACTCGAGTCAGACATTCGGCCCACATACTATGCTACTTGACAAGCATGGTCCCGAACAGGGAAGCATATTAAGAAATCAAATAGGGAATAGCATTGAATAAATTTCTTTATTCACTTTCATAAATTCATTCGGAGATTGGATGTTTCGAACTATAAGGTATGCACAGCAAAGTGTAATTGATAGTACATTTCATTTTCCAACCTCGAATTACAGTAGCAATCACATCTCCAATAATTTCAAAAAGGTCTTTCATCCAGTCATCCACAGGAACAACACTTGAAGAAGAAGAGTTTATCGTATGTGAATATTTAATGATATCCCCTCGGGAGCCACGGTTGCCATGGTATGGATACGAGACCGTTTTGTCCTTATGGACATAATTGATAATGAATTCCAAAATAGGAAAAAATATATAAATCTGCCTTACAACTTTACTATTGAATTATTACAGAAAAAAATGCCGTGTTGAATATAACTATCTGATTTTTGGCATCCTTGCAGTTCTTTTCATATCCATTCCTGGATCTGCATTAGCATCCAGTAAGAGCCCGTACGAATCTGGATTTGATCATGGTTATGAGGATGCACAACTATTCTATCCATCAGAACGATACATCAACCAACCTGGAAAAGGACCGGAATTTCATACTAGTGAATTTATGAATGGTTATTACGCAGGATATGCGGCTTATGAGGCCGCTACCGCAGGTAGTTCTGAATATGATTGTTCAGAAGGTTCAGATGGATGTAATGGCAATATATATTGTGATTTAGATGATAGTGGAGATCGACCATGTTATGATAGATTTGATTAAAATGATAACGATAACGACATAACATACATGGCATATTGAGCCTTCTTTTTTAACATGTGGGTATTTATTAGTGGATTGTCAAAGCAATAGTAAATTCTTAACTCCAATTTAAAAAGAAGACTCATTATCCACTAGGAATGATGAAGGTTATAGAGGCGTAACTCATCCAGAAGTGACTAATACTAGCACACGAACAATGCCCTAAAAACTCAACTATTCCGGTCATAGTTATTGTCAGTATAAGTTACTAACCAACAGTGGACAGAAAGGTGCAAGTCTTAGAATTATTGAAGTACCTTAAAAAACCCTTTTTATCTCAAGTTTAGTACTTTTTCAGGCAATTTGGAGTATTTTGGGTATTTATAATAGATCTGAGATTAAGTCGATGTCAGATCGGATCATGGTTTAAAAATTTAAAATAGTATCATTATGCGAAACAGAAACTGACTTAAGCATCTGTTGCGCTTTCACAAATATCTCTATCGTTTCCCTCTACTGACATACAGCCTTGTAAAAATCCATGATAATAATCTTCTCCACATCTATTATACATTCCCTGGTTGAATGGGTGGTCTTCGCCATCTATAATTCCTTTATCATAACAACTGACATCTCCATCACTGCTAGCATTTATTGATTTGATACCTTCACTAGTACTTATAAAAAACAGAGGAAGGAGCATCAACATCATAATGCCTTTAGAAGTTATTTTTTTATTGCTGTTTAAATAAAAAGACCGTTTCATTAAAAGACGTTGTGACTACCACTATTTATGGTTTTTTGGTAATGATTTTAATTGATAATGAAAGCCAAAAACATGCAGTTTATATAATCGATATATAATTAATGTTTGTTGCAAAAACATGCAATTTCATTAAGTAGAAATTGGAGTATTGGGGTGGTAGCTATATTTGGACTACTAATCATCAGTACTGTTAGTTTAAACGTAAATGCACAGAACAGAGGAGTAAATTGGTACGAGATATGTAAGAATCCAATTGTTGACATGGCTATAGCTGAACCATGTGGTACTTTAACCACCAATGGTGGCCATACTCTTACACCTGAAGGAGAACGGGTGCTGGCTTGTATTGGAGGTGGTGCAGCCGCTATTCTAGCCGGACATCCTGAACTATTGGCATTAAAGAATCAGGTTGGATGTGGTACGGGTTCTCAAGCTAGTTCTAGTTCAGCTTTCTCGGGTAGTTCGAGTAGCGGAAACGATCCAATTGGAGACTTGTTTGGGAGCTTGTTCGGCTAAATCATTTTTTTATTTTATTCGATTAAAGACATAAGAAAATGACATTTTAACAGTTATCAGTTTCAAATGCTTTGACAATATTCTTTTTTATTAATGTCTTGCAAGATACTGCCAAGTAAATCCGTGCTTGGACTATTTTAGAAAAATTCTTAGAATATAAAGACATTTCATCTATAAGGTTTTTGTTTAATAGAGTTAAAAAATTTAATATCCATCTAAGTAGAAACTTTACAAAAATCAAGCACAAAAAATTTTCTAAATTTTATCAAAATAACAAGGGTATCAACGATAATCTGCCATTTTAAAGGATAACAGGGATTTTGCTTTTATACTTATTTTTTTATAAAGAGTATGTCATCAACCCCTATAAGAGACAACAAGAGAGATCGCGTTATCGACTTGTATAAGGAAGGAAAAAACATGAGAGAAATAGCAAAAGATGTTCACATGTCTTTCTCAGTAATAGGAAAGATCATTAGAGAAAGTAATGGCCAAACACAACCAATACCAGAAAAACCTAAATCAAATAGAGCAAAGGCTTTTCAAATGTTCACAGAAGGAAAAGACACTATTGAAGTTTTGCAAATTCTAGATCTAGGATATAATGAAGTTAGAGAATACTATGGAGAGTACCTGACCTTAAAGAACATGACTGAATTTATTGATTTCTACAGAAAAAATCAGCGATATATACCATTTCTGCTTAAGGTTATAGAGAAACTAAAAAACAAGGAATTATTTGATACTGAGGCGGATTTACTAATCGATTATTTGAGTCAGATTCATTCTTTCGATAGTATGAAAGACCAGCTACAGCATGAGATAAATTGTTCGTTACTAAGAAAAAAAGTATTAGAAGATGAAATAAAAACACTAGAAGATATTAAAGCAAAACTTTCGTATCGTCCAAACAGATTTAAATCTCTATCAGAGGATTCATAAATAATCGCTAGAACTTGAATTTGTTGTTACTCTATAAATTTTCTAAAATTAACCCTTTATAATGTATGGATGGGTTCTAACTGAAAGCTTTTCTATTATTTGATCTATTCTAAGTCGATCTTGACACTATATATCGGCTGTTCTGGGTGGAGCTATGAAGGCTGGAAGGGAAACTTTTATCCGAAATATTTAGAAAATAAAGACTATTTACCTTATTACTCAAAGTTCTTTAAATTTGTCGAGGTTGATTCTACATATTATCATATCCCTTCGAGATCAATTGTTAGGGGATGGAAGGATAAAACTCCTGATGATTTTAGATTCTCGTTAAAGTTTCCTAAAGTAATAACTCATGAAAAAAAGTTAGAAGATGTTGTCAAACCTTTGTCCATTTTATTCTACTCATTAGAACCGTTGGTTGATAAGACCTTGACGCTGTTGATACAACTTCCTCCGTTTCTTCCAAAGAAGAAAGGATTCCATGCTTTTCAAGATATGGCCCATCATTTAGATAACAGATTTAGATATTCTTTAGAGGTAAGACATAACTCATGGTTTACTGATGATGTTTATAATTTTCTGAGAGAACATGATATATCCTTAGTTTGGAGTGTAAGAGACGAATTGGATTCTCCTTCTGTTATTACTTCCGATCAGGTCTATGTTAGATTCATAGGCGATAGAAGTATCTCCGAAAAGGATTTTGGTAAAACCGTAAAAAACAGAAGAAATGAGATGCTTGAATATGTTGAGAAGGTTCGAGAAGCACAAAATCAAAATTCAAACATGGGTGATATATTGATAGCCTTTAACAATCACTTCGCTGGCTTCGGTCCTCAATCAGTTAACGACTTTTTGAAATTAATGAATATGCCAGAAATAGATTGGAAGACTGAATTGGAAAATAATTCTGGTCCGTCAATCGATCGACATCAATCCAGTTTGTCTGATTTTACAAAATAGATTTGCTTCGATATTTCTATTTTTTATAACTTTTAAGCGAAATTTCTGATGTTTTGGCTCGGGAAAATAGCAGACGTTTAATAATTACTTTTAAAATAATATGTGAAACACACCTTGATGTTGAAATATTGTCGATGATTCGAATATTCATAGCTTTCCTCTGAGTAGAATTTTTCGATGACCTTCGCCCAAGCATAAAATAGTATATACTCTTTACAGAACAATATTAAATAGGATAATTGAATTTATAATTACGAAACATTTGAATGGAATTACTTGTCTCGCTATCACCTACGAAATTCTACTACAAGAAAGTTTAATCTCATTTTAGAAAATTCTTAATATTATATTTCATTGCAAAACATTTGAAATTAATGAAAATACAGAGATTGAGTGTATTTTATATTGTCTTGGGTTTTATCTTTTTGATACTAATATGGAACGGAAATAGTTCCTTTGTTAACGCTTCATCTTCCTCTAGAACTCTTGAAGGTGGGATAAACTACGTAGAACCTTCTATTGAAACAAAAATACATCTTTCTGGCCCCATAGAGCATATAAGGGGAGGCAATTTCATGGCCACTGGAACTTGGACCGTAAGTTGTGAAAACTATGTGTACGATGAAAATGGTGAACTCGATCCAGACGCTACTTCATATAGATATCAAGCTAACTTGGAAACCGGTGGTGATCCTCATTCTGGAGAAGTAGCCTTGAATGGAGCAGTAAATGCGAACCAGGATAGTATTGGGGCACATTTTCGTGTAATTGTTTCAAATATGCCTGAATCGGCTTTTTTGACAAAGGGGTATAGTCCTGCCGTTTGCGGATTCGGTGGTGGTTCAGATTATCCTATAACCAGGGGACCTAATGGGGAGATCTATTCTTCTGGGAATGACGTACAGTTTTGGGATCTTTCTATTTCCAACTCAAAACCAATCTCAAATGATCGAGTTGTGCAACCTACCGATATAACTGAAATTAGATCGGGCACACTTGTAACTATAGATCAGGGGTACTCAGATTCTGATAATGATCCTATTTATTCGACCAGCATGATACAAACAAAAGGACCAGCGGTCAATTTGACTCCTCGTTATCTAGATGATTCTTATCAATGGGACTTCGTCGCTCCAAATGTAGACGAAAAGACGACCTTACAATTTAAGTCAGTTGTTAATGATGCGTTTGTCGACAGTAATCCTAATTTTATAGATATAGTGGTGAATCCTAAAAATAGTCCTCCTGAGACTTCGATAATTGTTCTTCCTTCAAATATTGTCAGTAGTGGAGAATTTGTAACCCTGGACGGAAGAGATAGTTTTGATCCAGATCCTGGCGATTCGATTGCGAGTTACAGGTGGGATCAAGTATCTGGTCCTCCAGTAAGTTTATCTGGCGCTAATTCTCCAATTGCAAGCTTTACTGCGCCAACGGTTGATCGAGACACTTCTCTTTCATTTTCACTTACTGTAGCAGACACTCATGGTGCATCAACTAGTGAAGCTGAAACAATAATAGTAAATCCATTGATATGTGACGAAGTATCTGCTAACACAATCTCTGGAATTCCGAATATACCATTGACACTATCGTCTGTATCTAGCACCGCTGCCGCCGCCGATGACGATAATTGTCCACCAGTTGCTGATGCTGGAACTGATCAAAGAGTAAACTCCGGATCTAACGTTGAGTTGAATGGTCTTGGAAGCACACCGGCTGGAGAAATAACTTTTAGATGGACCCCAGTAACACCTTTTGCTCCGCCGTTAAAAGATCCAAATACCGCTGCTCCATCATTTATGGCTCCATACGTTGACAGAGAAGAAACTTTTGTGTATCAGCTTGTGGTTAACGACGGAAAACAGGATAGTAAACCTGACACAGTAAGTGTAACGGTATTACCATTAATTATAGAAATAACTAGTAATAGAGATTCGATCAATCCATATGCTCCTCCTGCTACCAATACTCAACCTGGGGACGCAACTGCACGGTTAACTGTATCTGTAAAAAATACTGATAATCAACCTGTACCAAATGAAAATGTTAGAATTAAGGCATGCACTATTCCTTCGACTCTATCTCATGATGGTCACGAAAACCACGATAATCGAAATGATAAGTGTAATATTGGACCTCAAGGAGATCAACGACCTGCTGCTTTCCTGAACAACGCTCGTCAACCGATGGTAAACAACGTGATTCAAGGCATCACTCTTAACACTAATAACTTGGGGATAGTTCAAGTAGACTATGAATCTCCAAAACGCATAACAGCATCAGGAACTACAGTTTACATTTCTGGTCAAGATGATGTAATTGCCTCATTAGTAGAAACCGAAGATGCAAATCACAACACGCCATTTCATTCATCTGTTTCTATTGATACAAGGGTTTTGGACACTAATGATCAAAATAACCCTCTTCAGCCTATTGCAAATTCTCAAAGAGATAATTGTCCGCCAGCTTTTCGTGCTATATATCCTCAAGTAGGGAATTATTTCTTTCAAAAACAAGATAACCATGGGTGTGAATTTTATGGTACACAACAAACAAATAACGCAATAATGGCAATTGCTCAAGAGTTCATTGATAGACAGCAGACTTGTAGTCAAGTCCTAAACTTTGCTAGAAACCCTGATTGCAGAGTTGATCAGGATCCCATTGTAGTAAATAATCGAGTGGTACAACAACCAGAGATACCTGTTCTCATTCGTAATGTGAATGTTCCTGTAAAAATAACAGCTATGAATTTGGGATGGGGTGGCTTATCAGATGTAAATGGGCATTGGATAAATCCTCATGTTTCCCATAATTCTGGAAAAGAGGTTGATATTGGTTTCTTAAATAGAAATGGTGCCCCCATGACAGATAATCATAAACTGCTTCTTAGAGAAGTAATCCGTGATAATAATTATGGAAATCAACCTACTATCCTTCGTTGCGAAGGCGGAAATAACTTACTACCGGTAAATGGACTAGCAGGAAATGGTTGTACAGAAATAGTAAACGGACGAATTGTTCCATTGATAACCGACCATATACATGTAAACTTTGCAAACTAAGATATAGATCTCAATAAATCTTATCTTTTTTTGTTCTTACTATTACCAATCTTTTTTAGTGAATGTGAATTCGATATTCTATATATATTATGAAAGATATTCGAGTCAACAGCCAGTCCCACAAAAATTACCAATTGTAGGAAACAAAACTTGAAACAGACATTTATTTTCTCTTCTTAATTTAGGCAAACTCATAGGCTTGTAACTTTTGACATATTTCATCTTATTTTTAATTTCTGACACTGGATCAAAATCTAGATGCTTCACATTGTTACATTTTGACAACCAATCAACTATTACCTGAGAAATTTCCTCGGGCGGTAACTTTTTCACATTGACAAGATAAGGTACCAAAATGTGAAAAAGACAATATTTTCTGTGATCTTCAAGTGGGATTTGAAGCAGTTTCTCTATCCATAATATTTCCGAGTTTTTTGATTTACTATTGAGAATCTTGGACTTTATCCTTCTGATTCTTCTTTTTTGGTCAAGTTCTTCTTGTGCTATCCACCTCCTAAAGTCCTTAAGTAACAGTTGTATGGGAATTCTTCCACCATCCCATTTTTGAATTAGCCTAACTTTTGATTCTTCAAGAGTTAATCCATTCCCGATGTTTTTTGAGTTGTAGGTATTGGGAAACCTTATCAAACATGTTTTGTACTTTGGATGATGCTGCGGATCAGCATTTCCATTGGTTAGATGGTCTTTAGCGAATTTTAAAAATAATTCTGATACTGAATAACCATGGTATTTGCTATAATAATTATCTGAGAAAAGGCTTGGGAATTTATCTTTTGAAAATTTATCTATCAGGTCCAAAACCATAGCTTCTATTGGAAGATAAATATGATATCCGTTTCCAGACCACATCACGGTAGGTTTTGCTCCAAGATAATGAATGTTGTTTAAGGTATTCTCTAAAGCATTATCAAGTTTCTTTTTAGAATTTTTAAACTTCGACAAGTCCAGATCTATAAAAATAAAGTTTGGGGGGTGTCTTACTATTCCTTGGTATTCAGTGTATTCCGGATAGGCATTAATCCTACAATCTATGAAATCTGATTCTTGGCACTTTATGAAGATCTCTTCTTTTGAAAATACCGGAACTTGAGCACCTATTTTGTCAGTCATCATCTTACGTGGAAAATCCTGTAACTGATGACCAAAGTGAGACATTATAAAGTCTATATCTTCAGAGTTCATAGTGGTCTCCTTCGACATTAACTGTACTTTCGTCCCTAATCTTCTTTTTTGTGAGTTGAACCAAATATTCGCTCCGATTATCTAAATTACCTTTGATAGGTAGCCTTAACATTTGTTGCTTATGTTTCTCAAGTAGATGAAGTTCCATGTCAAAGTCTATACCTGTCTTATAATCATTACCACAGAAATAACAGGGATATTGCGGGGGTAATGCAGTGACGGAGGTGACACCCGTGACGCCTTTTAAAGGTGTGTATATTGTTTTTGAAATTACTTTATATTTATTAGATTGAGTTTCCTGCTGAGAATTTGAGTTGTAAGAACTCAATGATGAAAGGGAAGTAGAACCCGAGTTGTGAGATGGTTCCTTAGAAGATATAGACTCAGGTTGATTGATCGTTGATTTGTTAGATACAAGGGGTTCTCGCCCTAGCTCCTCTTTAGCCTCTCTACCTATATGCTCAGTATTGTTATTGGTAATACTACTATTATTACTCTCTCTTAAGTTAGAAAGCGTCGCGTTAAGATCAGTTGAGTTTGTATTTGATTTATTATCAGGATTTGAAGTATCAGAAGAGCTATTAGTCGAGTTATCTTCCTTATCATAGTAAGTGTTTGGACCGGCTAAGGATTCGTTATTCTTATCTACTTCATTTTCCTTCTTGCTTGAGATAGTATCTTTATTACCTCCTTTATCTTTTGGGGTGAGATCATCTTCTTTTCTTCGTTGATTATCATCCTTTGAAGTTTTTTCATCAAAATGAGGTATGGCATCTTTAAACTCCGTCACCTCCGTCACCTCCGTCACCTTCTTTTTACTTGCCATTTGTTTTTCATCTTCTTCTATAGCATCAGGCGAATGTGTTCCTTTAGTTTGGTTCTCATTAACGATTATTTCTTCTATTATATCATATTGTTTTGAGATTTTTTCAATATCGCGTTTATTGATGGTAAAACCTCTGGCTTGGTTTGTCCTGAATAGTTTTGCCTTGAATTTGGACTTTAGCAAGTTTATAATTTTAGATTTGGATATCTTGGTTCCATCTGGTAGATAGAAGGTCGAATTTGATTCATCAAAACAGTAATCTTTTGCTTCAGATACTTCCTTAAACCTGGAATAGAAAGCATCGTTGGAGATGCTAATTATTAGTTCATTCTTATTTTCAATCAACTGTCTTAAAGTTTCTGCAATCATTGCTTCAATAGAATTGCTCTTTGTAGACGTCTTCTCAGAAATTATCTTTGATAACGCTAATCTTATCTTTTCAAAATTGCGGCCCTCATAAAATATGTTCAACAGTGGATGAGTCAATTCGGCATCTCTATCTTTCAAATTTGTCTTTACACTTGGAAACTTTCGGTCATAGTTTACAAGTTTGAAAGCCAAGAGAAGTTTTCTTAGGTGAATTAAATTCTGGTATGACTTTGAATCTTTGTCCTTTAATACATCCTTAATGTTGTATTTTACATCACCTTTCATAAAATAATGTATGAACGACCGGTCAAAAACACCTCTGTTGTTTTTACCCTGAGGTAATTCTTCCATTGCAAACCACTTGTGACAAAAAGTCAAATAGAATTCTTGGAATCGTCTACCATTTTTTGTAAACCCAACCTTCGGAACGGAACCACCACTGGAATATCCTGTCTTGAGCATGTTTTTCTTTTCTATTGAGTTGCAGATGTTATCTGCCTCATCCTCTATTATTGTTCCCTGGCCTTCCTGAATTTGGCCCAAAAATGTATAGTAATTTGCAGCACTTGCAGCTGTGATATAAAGAGGCCTATATCCTAACAACCTAAATACAAGTAGCGCCGAGTTCTTTCCGGACCCGTTCTCTCCTACTAGAATATTATAGGGAGTTGCGCCGAATTTGTCCTGAAAATAGCTAAACAATATTCCACATGATAATATTATTTGATTATGTTCTTCTACGTTAACGTAGTCTTTGAATTCTGATAGGATCTTTTCAAATAGAGAGTCAAAAGTTTCATTCTTGGCAAGTTCCAGGTAGTCTGCTAGCTCTTGTTCTGATTCAAAAGAATATGGAATGGGGTTAGATGAAATTATTGTATCAGCTGGATAAATAGTGTAATTTGCTACTTCTATTTTATCTATGAGATTGAAGGTGCCAGAGTCATAAAAAACAAATTTTGGTAACCTTTCTACAATAACAGCTTCATATAGGATAAAACCTAACTGATATTTTCTTTGATATACTATTTTGTTGTCTTGTGTTTTAGTATCATCACTTTGTCTATCTGAACTCTTTGTATCATCTTCAACGAGGTCTATCTTATGCAAATTCTTGATAAAATCCTCTTCGATAAGATTATAGTGAGATGGCAAAAGCCTTTGTACTTTGGACTTCAACTTCCTTTCAAATTCGGCAAGTGATTTTTGAATCTTATTTATATCAAAGAAACAGTGTAAAGACAAATTTTGATAAACTTCTGTAAAGGTTATTTTGATTGATCCATTATTATCGTATCCAAATTCCGAAACAATAGGCTTTAACTCATCAGATATGTCAAATTCAATCAAATCAACTACGACTCCGGCCGAAGATTTCATGTTGGTATCCTTTCTCAGAATGGTTATTCGGACATGTCGAACCCTGCTTAATTCTGTATTGCAGGATTAGTATGCAGAAAGCATTATTAAAAGAGAGCCTACAGAAATCAAAAGGTTTATTGTTATCCAACGAGAATATAAAATTATACATGTATTAAATCGGCCTCCGATTTTGTACTATGTTGATTGATTTCGGATAATAATGATGGAAGCAAGTCGGTCAAACTTTCGATTCCATCACTTTTTTCTTCTGCCAATTTTCTACTGATTAGTATATTACTGTAATCGTGAATGCAAATCTTGTACAATATTCTTGTATGGTGCATGTTTCTACCTAAATTATAATTTGATGTTCTATCATTCATTTTTGGAAAATCCCTCGGCTTGATAATGTATTACTATCTTTGAATAAATTCACGCATTTGTTACACAGCTTTAAAGTAATAGTCCCAAAGGTTCCGGCACTTACATTGATTTTTTCCGAATGTTCGTTATCACATCCAAATGCATAACATAATTTGTCATGGTCTTGTCTAAAGTCTTGATTTAATCTTGTCGAAGACATTTTTATCCTTCATCCATAGCAGTTCGGTCAGAATTAGCCGAACTTTTTTTTGCTTTTTCTAACAGTTGTTTTATTATGTCATTGTAGGTTTGATGTTTGTGTCCTATTCTGCGTAATTGGTTCCTAACCTGGTTGTCGATTAATATTGTAACCATTAATTATAGATAATTATGTATGATAAATAAGTATATATGATCTATACGTATATACCTATTAAAATGGCGCTAAATCCCTATACGACAACAAAAGAAGATAGAAAAAATAGGATAATTGATTATCTAACCAATGAGGGCAACAAGAGAGTAAAGGACGTTCTAAACTATTGTATAAAGGAAGGGATTGGTAGTAAGTCCACAGTAACCGAGGCAATTCAAGAATTACTTGCTGAAGGTATATTAAATTCAGGAAAGGAAAGAAGGAATTCTAAATCATATAGTCTATCCGTAAATTCGGATAATTTATTATTAGTTATTCCAAAAGATTTGGACAACATTTTCGAACAGTTCAAGAAATTTATAGACAAAGTAAAGCAATTTGAAAAAAAGAAAAAATTTGAGAATCGTATAGAAATTGAAGCAATTGGAACAAGTAAGAAAGCTAACTTAGTCCAAAAAGATGGTGCGTCATTATTACAATACGATATGATAGAAATTATCAATGATGTCTATCTATTCAATTTCGTTGTAATCTTACCCGCTAGGCTACATGATGAGAATTTGATCAATAGACTATATTCAATATATTTTAACAAGATTAGCGAAATGTACTTGTATGTAATTTCTGACTTATCTACAGAAAATTCCCCATTTAATTCTGATATTGATCAACAACTCTTGTTATACGTGAATTATATGGATTCTAAAGGACAGAATTTATGGGGTAGACTTTATGAAATTGTAAAAATATCCGAAATAATGCAAATCGAAGATGATTTAGACAATCTATTAAAGTTACTCTGGAGTAAGAACACAGAGCCATTCCTTTTGCTCTATAAACAAATTGAGACCTCGGAAACGAAATTATTATTGAGTGCCAACTATCGAAATTTAGATACAGTTTCTAAATATGATACTGACAAAAAAATAGAGGAATTCCTTTACAATCTTAAAAAGGATAAAGATCAGGTTATACAAAGGACGATGGGTTTTCAAATAGCAGAAAGTGACAACATATAATCGATCTATTTTACTAATTTTTCTAAAATCTCCGGCTTTATGTTAATCAACATGTTATTTTGATGTATGACTGCAAAAATCCTGTTCATACCATCTTGCAGTGATTTCATCTGATTTTCTAGTCTGTCAATTTTTTGCTTATCTTCATTCCGAACTTCATTATAGGAGTCATATGATAGGACCATTCGACAATGATCACTCGCACAAAATCTGGCATCTCTTTTATTTGGTTCACCGCAATTCGGGCATTCTCTTGGTTTCATCGTGCTAATATTATTTTCTTCATTCTCGGGTTTGATAATTCCTTTGGCTTGTAGGATAGAATTGGCAGATTCGTTACCAAAATAATGAATATAAATCTGAGGCATCTTGCTGCTTAAGGTCCAACCTGCATGGTCTCTTAAAACATGTTCTTTTAAGAATTGGGATTTAAGGGTGAGAGCCGAATGCCTCTGGACATAAATGTTCCATTTTTTTGTTATCAGGTTTCTAATCAAAGCTTTATCTGCTTCGGGAACTGTTTCGTCCTCTAAAAGATCCGGGAAGTATCGATTCTTATAGAAATATTTATACTGATAGGTTAAACCATCAAGGGTTAATCTCGATCCAAAGGATGTTTTAGAACTGGAAACAAAAAGCCAAGAATCAGGGTTTGAACCGGTGGGATGATTATCAATAAGATCTTTTACATATGGAATTGAATCTATTAATGGTACGGTCCTTGGTCTGGTTTTACCTCCCTTTATCAGAATTTCTGCATATTGCTTTCCTTCACGCGTCTTTTTGAAAATAATGTCACGTATTCGTAAATTCAGCAACTCTGACGGCCGACATGAGGAATCATTTGCCATAGCATGAAAGCATCGGTCTCGTACACTAGGACAATATCTCAAAAATAAAACGTGCTCTCTGGGTTCCCATAAGTCTGAGGGAGAATATGGAGTTTTTTCCTTCCTTGGCAGTTGCTTTATTCCCTTCATACAATCCGGAGTTTGTCTCTTTGTGTGATCTGGTTCTTCAGGGTTGTAAAGCCATCTAAAAAATTTATTCAAAATGATTTGTCTTCCATTGTAAGAACCAATCCACCTCTGAGTCGGGTCCTCAGATATTGGTTTTCGCAAATTATTTAAAAATTCTAGGATATCTTGTTTGGTTAGTTCTCTAAAGAGTTTTTTGTTTTCATGATAATTTGAAAGCCATACAAGAACCTTTATTTTCCCTTCTTTAGTAGAATTCTTGATGTTGATCTCTGTTTCTTCAGAGATAATATAATCACAAATAGTATTCGCATTGCCGATATTAGCAATGGCTAGATTTTTTAAAACCTTGTT
This sequence comes from Candidatus Nitrosocosmicus franklandus, assembly GCF_900696045.1. Classification (GTDB taxonomy): domain Archaea; phylum Thermoproteota; class Nitrososphaeria; order Nitrososphaerales; family Nitrososphaeraceae; genus Nitrosocosmicus; species Nitrosocosmicus franklandus_A. The sequence goes on along the minus strand of NZ_LR216287.1, from coordinate 261,782 downwards.
GAAATATTGTTTTGTGCATGATTTTGTCAATGAGTCTATCCTTTTAGTGATTGATGAATAGATGTATTGCTGATGTTGTTCAATATGACTAGAAGTATTTTCATGCGCCAAATTTGTCGTTCTGTCATTAGGTGCTTTTCTATCGCATTTAAAATTGTCGTATAAATCCCCAAGATAAGCGCGGGGAGTGGGATTCGAACCCACGAGTTCTTACGAACATGGGATTAGCAATCCCACGCCCTACCAGGCTAGGCGACCCCCGCCTAAGTTTATAATTTTTTATTAGGGTATATTAATTATGTCATAAATTTCTTCAACTAAATTCTTTACCTTCAAACCCAGTTATAGTACAAGAACCACCAAGACATAGGAAATAAAGAATAAAAAACGTTTAATAATTGAAATTGCCTCTGTAAAACATGCCAACAGCCTATGTTTTAATCAATTGTGATTTAGGATCAGAGAGTGAGATAATTAGAAAAATTAAAGAAGTCCCGGAAGTGGTAGAGGTGAATGGGGTCTTCGGTGTTTATGATATTATAGTTAGAGTGTCTTCTGATAACATGGATAAATTACGCGAAATTATTACCTGGAAGATTAGAAAGATAGATAAAGTACGCTCAACTCTGACAATGATAGTAATTGAAGGACAGAGCCGTGATCTTTAATTACTAGGATCTAACAGATGTTATTTAACAAATCGTTAAACATGGACATAACTATCACCATGTTAATGGAATTTTAATAATGACGTTACATGATCATTTTTTGATCCGATTTAAATCATCGATATGATTAATCGTAATCCTTAGACAAGAAAATCATCTATTCTTCATTATTAAACGAACCTTATTTATCACCATCTGAACCATGCCGATATCCTTTTAAAAACTTCACGAAGAATAGAAATTACCTTGTAGACATCGTTTAGAATAATAACAACAGGTACATTCGTTTTATAACTTTGGCAACATCAATAAGTTATTCAGACAGAAATATGTGATCATTAACTGGAAAAAGTTAGAAAATTTGTTATTGAAATTATAGCAAATTTTTTCATCATCATTAGGTATCCAGAGATATCAACGTTAGAGGCACACCGGCACGGAAAAACAATTTCTACTACTGGCAATTCTGTCAATGCGTATAACTCCAGGCGTACCTGTCTTAATGGATAATGGTGGAACCCATAATTCTTAACTCGTATAATACGCGATAAAGTAGTCTCAGAGACATCGTGAACAAATGATGACAGATCATTTCCAGTAAGTAAAATGATCTACTGAAAATAATGTTGATACTAATATGTGTAATGCATTTGGATTTTATCAAATGAGCTAAATGCGTTAATCCGCATGATGTTAGATTAATTATACAAATGTCAATTGATTGTCCATTGAATATCCTAAAGTTTAGAGACTGATAAACCCTGTATATACCAATTATAGGCCTATGAAAATGAGGGTATATATTCACCTACTCTGTACTAATTCTAACTTTAACAAAGCCAATTTTGGAGCATGTGTCTGGTTTACTAGCTGATTATCTGGTGTGGACCTACCTTATAATACTATTATTACCTTCTACTATTGCCTTGTCAAAATTCCGATCTTCTCTGTCTGGTGTTATCATTACTGAGCTAAATGGTCCCATATTTCCAATCGATTGTATCTCTCCATTGTCGCCAAATTGGATTGTAATGTTTTGCAGTGTTTCAAAGTTATTGTTTGACACTCTCACACTAAGTAGTTTCATTGTTCCTATAACTTCAGCTCTTTGCACTACCTCCACACTTATACCAGCCCTTGGAATGAAGACAGATAGGACAACTAATGCTACAACTATGAATCCTACTAAAATAACAAATCTTGCAAGTCTGAGGCGATTCTGTTTTCCTCGCAAATTGTTAAGTTTGAAAATAGCAAAAAATTCTTATCTTCTCCCATATTATTTAGTATGTTACTATCTTGTTGTATAAATTTAAATAGCTAGTAAAGTAAAAACCTTTGGATATCTCTTTTTAGTAAAGTGACCATTAATAAACAAATTGGGTATTTGAAAATGATTCATAATCGTCGATACTATGTATATTGCATGATAATTTTTAACTCAAGTCATATCTACATTTTAGATAAAAAAGTAAGATTATTTCTTGTTCATACTTTGTGATACGACATTCTAGCATTCTAGTTTGAAGAGATAGCTCCATTGTGAACTAATGGGATCATCTGCATAAGATATGCCTGTTTACATGATATGAGAATGCATCCTTTTATCAATTTTCAAAATCCTCAGTGATGAGATCTAGCACTTGTGTTGCTCCTTGTTTTTAATAAACATGATTAGAATTTTTGATACTGCAAAGTTGAAAGGATCGTGTTATTAAGATATTGTTTTACTTTTACATCGTGGATTATGTAATGATCTAAGACTTTGGTCAAAAGTAAATATATACTCAACGGAAATTAAATGTATATGCATAGGTTTTTGCACAGCATCGTTCATATGCGTTTTAAGAGGATAACATCTAACAATACTATTAATTGGCCAATCTAGCTCTTACATACGTCCTAATTAAATAAGATAAGGCAGGCAACCATATTTGCAATTTACCTGTTTCTTGATTAACAGAATATGAAATGGATCGAGAAAATTCTTGACTTGGAATTATTGGTTAATCCATTTCACATTCTTCCTTCCATTGGATCGTCCTATCGTGCATACCGTTAGGTATACAAAATTAATTATTATTGCCATTTAATTATAATTTGTGGTACATTCATCTAAAAATGTAGGATGAATGTAAAGAGCACAAGTAACTGAATCGTCAAACTTAAACTCCAATTTACTCTCCGTTGATCTTTTGATATCTAAACTAGGTACATGTAGGTGAGAAAAAGTATTTGTCGCAGACAATCATAATTTGCAGTTCAGGTCCCCGAGAGAGTAATACGATAGAGAGGTGAACTGATTTACTTACAATATATCGCTGTTATGGTAATAGTTATTTTTTGGTTCATGTCTATCAGATTTGTTGGAACCTCTCTTTTTTTGTCATTGGAAAAACAGAAAAATTAAGTGAGTATAATAAGGGTAATTCTAAGGTTTGTCAAATGAAGATCAAATATCAGACTTGATAATTGAAGTTGACAACTTGGGAACCAAATTACTAATAATTTAGTAAATTAGTTATTTGAATTTTTCATAGTTGCTTTGATCATTTTTACACTTTTTTTAGAGTGACGTATCGAATTGGTAAAGTCTTTGAAATTTATTCGACTTTTATACGTAGATCCTTATGGTAAGTCGGATTTTGTTGTATTTGTGCATAAATTACAACCAATAATTCCATTCCTGATGGGAGCAAAACGAATATTTTTTTGTGCCCTTCATATCTTAAAAAATTACCGTTTATCAAATGATATAAGTACTTTCTAACTAAATGTTCAGAAATATCTTCTAGGGATTTAGTATTTTTATAAATGCTAATAAAGGGTGCCTCCTTAGAACAAGCTTGTAATATTGGCTCAACGATCGATGCTCTCAAGTAAATAGGAAGGGTTCCGGCGCTTCCAAAATTTTCATTCATTAATAAAACAACCTTCCTTTTGTGAATTTTGAAGGAAAATGATCCATTGTACACTGGATAAATAAACAATTCATGCAGAATTTCCTGAAAAATATTGATAACAATAAATAGCTTCTTGTGGCCGATCTCAATAACAGACTAATGCACCAAAACCACAATGAGGTGAGTACTAGGCTCCTTTCTGTGATCTTGCGTGAACTAATGGAGATTCCAAAAACCATTTCTTTGTGGAAATAAAAAATTGTTTGATCAAATCTTGATGAACTGGTCAAAGTTAATTTATTCCTCAGGATGTAAATTGCAAACAAGAGCGACAATCTTGTATCTTGACATCAAATAGTAGCTCGAAGTGTATGAACTAGAAATTCGCCGGATGATACCTATATTGAGTTCATTATAGATGTGCCTACTAACATTTTCAAAAATTTGTTTGGACCTTAAGCATTGCATTGTTGACTTTAAATACTTTTTACAAATCTGGTTTAAAAGAAAATTGATACAAATATCAAAGTATATTTCAGAACTCGGGTTTGTATAACTAACATAGATTAGATAAGTGTACTAATTAAGGGAATTAATTTGAGTACAAATATTTTATAAAAAAGACTCGTTATAATAATGTAGTCTATCATTACATTTATTTTGTTTCTAATTTGATTAAGCCTTCATACTACCAGAATTATGATTTGTATCATTTAGAGCTATACACCGACTAATAGATGCAATTGTTTTCAAAAATTAAAGAATGTCCTTGAAATTTTTCCATATGTCTAGTTTAGTTTTTATAATTTTTTTTGTTTAGATTCTTAATATCATTTATTAAAGAATATCATTTATTATCTTGTTGATGCGGTTGATAAATGCGAGGACACCAGAACACTAACGATAATACCAATGAATCAAGAATACTCAACTATATAAAAGACAATCCTGGAATACATCTGCGCCGGATAAAAGGTGATCTTGGGTGTTCTATGGGTACCATACAATACTATCTTAGTAAATTAGAAAAAGAAGAAAAAATTACCTCCTCTAGAACTGGATTACACAAGTGTTTTTTTGTAACTGGCATTTTCGGTGAGAATGAAAAAGATGTAATCAAATTCTTTAACCTAGAAACACCTCGCAAAATAATAATGTGTATTATACAACATGGTCAGCCTACTCAAATGGAGATTGCACAGGAATTAGGTATAACCGCGCCCACAGTAAGCTGGAATTTGAGTCGATTAACTAGAACAAAAATAATTACGGAAATAAAAGATGGAAGATTCAAACGATATTCACTAAATTCAGATATTGATCCTCTGATGATAACCAAATTACTAAAATCCTACTACCCGAGTCTATGGAGCAAATGGAGCGACAAATTGGCAGAAATCTATTTATCTCTTTCATTTGATGCTGAAAATAAGGACAAGAATTAAATGCTAGAAATGATGACATCGATAACTACGATTCCGGATTTTTTTTATTCAACTTTCATGATCTCTACTCTACAACTAGAGTTCATAGGAATCATCGAAAATTTGGAAAGCCTGTTAATCGGGGTTTTCTCAATTACATTATTGTTACTATCTATTACGACTTATAAAAAGACCGGTCTAAAGAATATTCTTTACGCAGCAACAGCATTTGCTCTTTTTGCATTTCAGGTTTTCTTGGAATTAATTATTGAGCGATATTATTCAGTTACTTATCCTATGCAAGATTTATTGCATACTTCAATTACACTAGCTATAATGACGCTATTCTTCTTATCTGTTATCCGCCGAACAGTCCGGTGATTCAAAAATATTTCGTGTTAGTATGACAAGCTCTTTTTTGTTTGGCTACCTGAACCGATTTTAAAAAATCGTTCGGGAACAGGAATGATAAAATGACATAGTGATTGAATAGCCGCGCAAGTACAGCACCAGCGGACATGAAAAGATCTTCTCATCAGGTATATGAAGTAATTCCTACTTGTAACCTGTCTTTATTTTAGTGGGTTTGGGTTAACTTCTAAATAGCAGCATCTTAATCATTCTGATCATCCAAGGTCCATGGGAACCACTTTCCAATAATTTTCCTCCAGTCGACCCTTACTAAAGAGTAAATTGTGATTCCAACAATAATGATGCTTACAATAGTCAGAATCAACATATTGGTAAAACTTTGACTCTGCAATATGATTTGCTCAACTATAATCTTTCCAGTTAAGGCTGCACTCCACACAACAATTAAGTTAGAGATCAACTTCCCAACAAAATTTGTTATTATGAACTTCCATGGACTAAGTTTTACCATACCGAGAAGAATAATTACAATGTCATCTGGAGGAAAAGGTGTAATTGCAGCTAAAAATGACCCTATCCATCCGTATTTTTTTAATAGCCTTTTTAATGGTAACATATTTTCCTTTATTCTATTGCTAAGAACCCTGTTACCGTGATAACTTAGAATGAATATCAGGGTTCTACCTGCAGTCACACCGAATGCACTTACAATAGCAAGGATATTGGGATCTAGATTAGAATTAAAACTAGCAATAACGAGAAACGGTGCATATGGAATAGGAATAAACAATATGATACTTGTAAGAAAACTTACCACAAACACTTGAAAGTATTCAAACGTCGTATCGACAAGAGATGAGTATATGTATTCCACGTGTAATCATTCTCTAAGTAAATATAATTAAAAGATATTACTGTCCCTTAATTTGCTCAGCTTGTTTGCACAAAATCATCGACTCGTGGACAAAAGGAAATTTTAAGCCAACTACAAATTCATCTCTAGTCAGTACTTTTATTTACTTCTTTTAATCTTGGAAGTTTATTTACTAATGGTCAATAAACTAGTTAATTATGACAGTATAAGTAGTTTGAGGTAGATTATTTTTTGTTATGAATTGACCCAAAGTTTAGAGAACAAGAAAAGTAATAAGATATGAGGTTTTATAGTATAATAATCTGTTTATCCATACTAGGTGGAGACGATGAGTAATATTTAGCAAAATATACCAATTTCGTTCATTACTCTGTAACCAGATGTTAGTTAAACGTCCTCTAACTTATTGCAGTTTAAAATTAATTTAAATTCCTAAATTAATTTATGATTTTCAGCCGGTATTACAATAAGGTATTTACATGTGCTTATGATACAATGTTAGAATAAATCGATACTTTTACAAAACAATGCTACCATGCTAATCAAATACTAAATTCTTGCATGTATGAATAACAATTTAGTAATCCTTTAGCATTAAAGATAAGAGGATATGATTATACGGGATTAGTAATTTGTCTTTTAGAAATCAAAATGCTTTTTTCTGATCGGGTATATAGCAGCATTGACAATCATCATAATACTTTACATGAATTGCTGTCAAATTTGGTGTATATAAAAGACAAAAAATTCGTATTTAATAAATTGTAAGTCCTAATATTAGTAAAGTTCTATTTACTATTACATATATGAAGAAAATTATTTATGTTTATAGAATGTGTTATAATGATAAATATAATAAAATACCTTTGCACATTTTTCGTGACCATAATTTCAATATTATCACCTCAAGGTACATTTGCTCAAACAAGAGAGACTGATGGGTCTAGTAATTCAACTAACAATGTCCTAGATAAAATTAAAATCTCCGTAGCTAATGCTACAAAAACCACTCCTTTTATCGGGGACTCACTGACTACCTCGAGCTCACTTTCTAATGCTACTTCCGAAGGAAAAAAGGAACAAATGACTCTCCTGATAAAAAAGATGAATACTTGGATAATATTGCACCAAATACACTCTCTATTGGAGATGCTTTGACGACATAAAACGCATTTTCCAATCGTACTAGCTCTTGAAGAATGGAAATAAGTCACGTTATTGATAAACTAAAGTTTGATTGATAATATGTTATAATAACTCTTTTTTCTCATGCCACATTTCATTCACCTGACTATTTTAAGTGTCATAGAATCATGGAAGAAATTATCGGCATAAATGTATAATGAGATAATTAATCAATACCTGCGTGAAAAAATCATAGCTTTTAATAGAAATATTACAGGGATACACGATCTCATATGAGAGTATTGGACAAAGGTAAGAAGTATAAGCTATTGAAAAGACTAAAAAAAGCTCACGATTGTTGTATTAATTTAATATCTGTTGTAATTATGATGAGATAAGATTAATGCATTTTTGACGACATTATTATTGTTAGTATCCTTCTTAGTGGTAAAATGAAACTTAAAGTCTTGGTTACTACAGGTGAAATAATATTAACAACCGGTGTTATTTCAATCATTGTCATAGCACAATACCGTTGGCTAACAAGTCGTTTTTCATTTGATTTGCTTTCTAAAATATTCTATTAGATATTTATATCGTTAACAATCTCAATTCATTTTTAATAGATCTTTTATTTCTTTGCAGTTTTTATAATCTCTACAACCTGCTTATAAGATATGTAACGTATTCATCCGATCTTTTAGATTAGTAATGAGTATAAAACATCATAAATTGGATTACCTAGGTAATGAATCACAGTAATCTCTGCTTTCTTTATTTTATACCCTTTTAAGGTGTCTGGTTGTATTATTTGAAGGTTCTGACCGATATATAATCCATATAAACCATTATTTTGAGCATTTGTTCATATATTGCATTCGAAAGTATGAAATGGTAATACCTAATCCAATGATTTTTTATATGTTAAGTGCAATAGCCATAAGTAGTGATGAAGATGCTCTATGTTATGATCAATTTCTTAACAAATAATAGTTATTCAATCTGTATACCCGTTGAATTACAAGTAAAGAAGGTAACCAGTTTATATCTTTTAGGTTTCTATTTGTAACGCCATCTCAATGTTCCAAACTACTAATCATAACTTACAATATCTCAAATAAAATACCCTTCGTCAATTCATCCTACTGTCATTGGTAAACAGCAAATGTTTGCCTCGTGTTCAAATCGAAATGTGTATGATCGATTCCTCTTCACCCGGAATTTAATATATCGGCAGGACTAGCGATTTTTCGTGACTTAATTCACAAAATGCTTGCAAGTTCCGATCTAATTACCTCGGAGGTTTTTTGTAATTCGTCCTCTGAGTTGTAAAAGTGAGGTGATGCTCTGAGAATTTTTCTAGTACCTATTTCCCTTTCAGCTAAAATTATACCTTGTTTTCGCAATCTGGAATTTAGTTTAATAACCTTTTCATTGCTTTTCTTTTTAAATGAAAAGGAAACTAAGGTCGACCTGTAATTTTCTTCTTCTGCTTCATGGATTACCAATTCCTTAATCTTGGATAATTCATCTCTCAATATTGAACTCAGGGCTTTGTTTCTAGCTTGAATATTATTAATTCCAATTCTCAAAAGATATCTTAGTGAAGCTTCTAATCCTGCTAGTCCAGGGAAATTTCTGAATGAAGCATGATACTTTTCGGGGTATTTGTTATACTTTATACTACCATGTCCTGCTGGTTGGCTCCTTTTTCCAGATTGTGTGCCAGTTGATGGTAGTACTTCGGCGGAACCGCTCCCGACAAAAATTGGGTTCAATTCATTCATTGCTTTTTTCTTTACAAATAATACCCCTATACCTAATGGTCCACAAATCCACTTAAAACTTGGAAAGGTCATGAATTCGCAATTGATAGATTTCACATTAACGTCGATAGCTCCAACACTTTGAGCTCCATCTACTGAAAAGAGTGTGTCATTGTTACTTTCTTTGATGACCCTGCCGAAATACTCTACCGGGGTAATCGAACCATTATTGTACATTACATGACTGGTTGAAATCAATTTATGATTTTGCCGGAGGTAAATATCTTCAAATTCCTTGATCAACATACTACCTGTGGATTCTATATTGTGTAGTGGGAACACTTCCAACTTTAGCTTAAAATCTCCTGCAGCTTTTAGCCAAGGTAAATAATTTGAATGATGTTCATTTATCTGGTTTCTTATCAGAATCCGATCAGCTGATTTCCATCTTATTCCATTGGCAACTAAATTGATACCTTCTGTTGTGCTTTGGGTAAAGATGATCTCATCTTTTTGGCTTTTGATCAAGTCTGCTAGCCTTTGTCTTACCTCATTTTTTAATTCATCCAGGTAGGTATTAAAATCAGGAGAATCAGGTCCAGTTTCAGAGTAACGCAAACAAAAATCAGTCATCGACTTAATAGTAGAAACGGGAAGAGGACTGATAGAACCGTTATTTAAGTATATTTTCTTTTTTGTAATGTTAAAGTCCGATCGGGCCATATCAAAAATGGTCTTATCGGTAATAGTTTGACTTCTTTGATCACTCAATAAATATTAGAATCGTTTTTGTTATATAAGGTGTGCTCAAATTAATCCGACTGCTATAAGTTCCATTATAACTACAGGAATAAATTTGGTGTACTACTCAGAACCAAATACAAAGATATTATTTCTAAATAATCTGGTTACCAGGTTAAATATTAAGAATAATTTGATAATTGACTATGATACTCAGCTAACAAATTTAAAGATTAATAACTCTTTTGGGTATAAACTTGAACTATTCAACAAGACAGAGATTCTTTTGCCCTACGAAATAACTTTGCATTCAATGATGGATAAGATATCTGATTATTTTGCGGTTGATTCTTTGATTGTAATTGACTCGTTGAATGGACTGGTAGATTATTTTCGAACATATTTTTCTCACAAGAATAAGTATAATTCAAAAACTCAGTCTGGGGGGAAGCAATTATCTTTAGACGGGCATTTTGGAAGTAGTAACCAAGATGCCGGTTATTTTGCTTTTTCGTTATTAAATATCTTGTTTGGTTATCACTCCGTCAAAAATATACCTATGGTTCTAACTTCATATATTTCACAAAGAAGTTTGACCAAACTGATTATGGATTTGGAAAAGACTGGCTATAATTATTCAATGGAGAAGAATCACTTTCTAAGGTTTTCTGATACGGTTTCATATATAGCAAGCCTAGATGACCATAATACTACATTAGTATCTACCATCATTAAAAAAAAGTTAACTATTACTGCTTCGGTATCTGAATTAGAAACAGGATTTTGCCCTCGTTCGATCAAATTTAGTATAAAGTAATCCTTTTGTTTTCATAAGAAATACTAGGCTTTCAACTCTATTACCTTGTAAATAAATATCATGGAAATAACCAATATCAAAAAGCCTACTCCAAGTAGCGCATATTTTTCATTTATCTTGCGGATTACGAATGCTTTAGCTGTCATGAATGCACCTGCAAACCCGAACAATAATATCATAACCCCTACTATCATTTCATAATTATTTTGGACAGCGCGAGATGGTAAAAAAACAGCCTGATTATATTGTTGACCCTCAATTATTGCATTTATTATCCCGGAAGTAAATGCAAAGTATATCAGGATATATACACTTGCTACGATTATTAAAGGACTGATAGCTTTAAGTTTCAATGCGATATTTGGGTATAGAGGATTTATAAATTAAAACTTTTACCAGTAAACTTGGAGCTTGTTGTGAACAATAAGAAATTTGGCAAGATTATTGTAATAGAAGGGTTGGACAAATCAGGCAAGACAACTCAATCAAACATGTTATTTAAGTATCTGCATGAAAAGCAGCAAGGAAATGTGGTGTTGATGAGTTTTCCAGATTATTCGACAAGAATCGGTAAGGAAATTAAAGCATTTTTGGAAGGCAGTATAAGCTACAACAATGAAACAAAACATATTTTGATGGCTGCTAATCGATGGGAAAAAAAACAGGACATTGAGAATTTGCTTATGAGTGGAAAAACTATAGTGATGAATAGATATTACCAATCGAATCTTGCTTATGGACTAGCAAATGGTCTCGACATTAACTGGTTAAAGAATCTGGAAAAAGGATTGCCTAAGGAGGATGTGACTCTGATCTTGGATATATTTCCAGAAATATCTTTGCAACGATTGACAGCCAACAATTTCAAACCTGATGAATTTGAAAGGAATAAGGAATTCTTGAACAAGGCTAGAAATGAATATCTAAGACTAGCAAGAATATTTGATTGGAAAGTCGTTAGTTCAAATGTGTCCAAACCCTTGCTTTTTAATGAAATCATAAGAATACTTGGAGTATAGTGTTTCATAGGATTGCAATACCACGTGGAGTTTAGTTAACACATGCCTCTTAGATACATAGGTGAAATTACTGATCCGATTCACAAAAACATAAAATTTACTCTGGTCGAAAGGGAATTAATAGACACTTTTATCTTCCAGAGATTGAGGCGAATAAGGCAATTGGCTGGTGCTCATTTGGTTTATCCAGGAGCCTTGCACTCCAGATTTGAGCATTCGATTGGTTCAATGTTTCTCGCCGGATTGGCAGGTCAAACTTTACTGGAAAAGGGATATTTAGACAGTGATGATATGATACAAAATTTGAGGATATCTGCACTGTTACATGATATTGGTCACGGACCTTTTTCACATCTTTTTGAAGAAGTTTTGAAAGAATGTACTACGCATTCCCATGAAAAATTGGGGGAGAGAATCATCTTGGATACCTTGATAACTGACATATTACAGCGTAATGGATACAATCCAATAACCATTTCCTCTTTAAGCTTTGGAAAACACAAAACGAGGTTTTTAAATGAAATTATCTCCGGCGGCCTATCTGTGGATTTGATGGATTATCTACCAAGAGATAGTTACTTTTCGGGAACAGAATATGGAAAGGTTGATTATCATAGGATTATAAATTCATTAGAAGTTACTAATTCAAAGAAATTAGGAATTAGTAGATCTGCATTGTATTCCTACGAATCCATGTTGATCTCGAGATATCAGATGTTTAAATCGGTTTATTTTCACAAGACCGTGAGGTCGGGAGAAGTAATGTTGTTAAACGCTATGAAGTGTTTGAATTCTGTGCTTAATTTGACTGATTTGTCATCCTTGGATAGTTTTTTTGAGTTACATGATGAAAAGGTTCTGGGTATGCTCTGTGATGTTAGAGATCCATCACTGGGGCCTAAAGAAATTTCTTATGTGAACTTGGCAAAGGACTACAAGAAGAGAGAATTACTCAAATGTATTTATGAATATTTTTCATTATCCAGACAAAGACAGGAACTGCGCCCAGACGAGGCAATCAAAAATACTGGAGAACACCTAAAGTCCGATAAGAAGAAAAGAATCTTTGATGCTCAGGTGAGTAAACTTAAATCCATAATAGGAAAATATCAAGCAAGTGGGGAACAAGTATTCTTGGATATTTCCAGTGCCCCGTCGATTCCACTAGCTCCAAAAAAGGAGGAGGTTTCATCAATAATGGTTGTTGACAAAAAAGATGAATACGAAAAGTCATTTGATCAGATTCCATTGATTTACGTCATTAGCGGTTACCTTGATATGATCCGAGTTTACACAAATAAGGAAAATAGAAAATTTTATGAAACAATAATCAAAGATTCAGAGTAGTTTTCTAACCATTTTTATAATGTTTTCTTTTAGAATGACGTATTGGCCAAGCAACGTATAGTCATAAAATTAAGTGGAAGTTTGTTTAGTTTTGATACTCAGGTCAAAGCGCTCAGGGACTACACTCAACTGATAAAAAAAATAGCTAACGAATATCAACCTATAATAGTTACAGGGGGAGGAAGAATTGCACGTTTTTACATTGATTTGTCGAGAGAAATGGGTTTAGATGAATCGGGTCTTGACCTCACAGGGATAATGGTCTCCCACCTAAATGCAAAACTGCTTATGTCTGGATTGGGTGATCTTTGTCATCCTACAACACCAAAAAATTTAGATGAAATCTCGACAGCAGTTAATTCAGAAAAAATTATAATTACAGGGGGTTTGTATCCTGGTCAAAGCACAAATGCAACCTCGGCATTAATCGCTGAAAGGACCGGCGCTATAAAATTTTTCAATGCTACTGATGTTGATGGGATATATGATTCTGATCCTAGAACAAACAAGAATGCTGTATTATTTGACTCAATCAAAGTTACCGATTGCATAGATATGCTAAGGAAGGAAAACTCTATAGCTGGAACTTATGATTTGATGGATCTTATTAGCTTAAAGGTAATTCAGAGATCTAGACTCCCATGTGTTGTATTTAAATCTAGTGTAGAGAATATCGAAAAGATCGTTTTAAGAGGAATCCGTCTAGGTACAGAAATTACTATATCGTCTTGACTTGTCCAGAATACTCTTTGATTCCATCTTCCAAAATTTTGGCATACCTCTTATTCCCTTCTTCGATCGTTAATGGTTTGGATTGTGCCTTGGCAAAACCATCTTCATCCGTCAAATAAATGATCATTTGGTTTTCGTGTATTTGTTTTGTAACAAGCAATTCTTCTCCCACAGGCAAAAATCCTTTGTCCGACTCTCCTTTCTTGACAGTGTACGTAAGCATGGCGAAGCCCGTATAGTCAAACAGCTTCAGCTGGGCTTTCTTAGATCTCTGTTGACCTATGAAAACAGCTTCGTTGTACTTCATCTCACTGTTTTAACCAACAATAATGTATATTTAAATTTGCCAAAGATATACAGGCATACCGAGAAGTTCGGAATAAGAAATCGATATTAATTAATATGTATTTATTAGTCGGACTTGCGATTACTTTTTTATGGCATTTATCAATGGGTTGGAATGGGTTATCATAATATTAGTTATTGTTGTGATTTTCTTTGGTGCTAAAAAAATACCAGAATTGGCTAGATCTATGGGTAAAGCTACGAGCGAATTTCAAAAGGCAAGGATCGAAGCCAAAAAAACATTGGAAAATGACTCTGCTGACGGGAAAATCGGACAGCAGAACTCCGTAGACAGAGAGAAACTGGAATCAATTGCGGAAACCTTAGGTGTCGATTATTCAAACAAGAATGATCAAGATCTTAAAAATGCAATTGACGAAAAACTAAAAAAACAAGATTCTTAAGGAAAGAAAATATTTTATAGATTGAAACCTAAAAGAGGCAATTCCGAATAGTACAAATACAATACAAATAACAATTCATATGACTTGTCGATATACAATATCCTTGATAATTATGATTTTAAGAATATTACCATAGGCGTATTAGGTAGTCACTCTGCATTAGAAATTTTGGACGGAGCCAAGGAAGAGGGCTTCAGGACTTTGTGCATATGTCAAAAAGGGCGAGAATTACCTTACCAAAAGTTTAAACGGCTATCAGATGATATACTAATTCTTGATAGTTTCTCAGATCTATTAAATAACGAAAATCAACAAAAGTTGCGAGATCAGAGTACTGTTATCGTTCCACACAGGTCGTTTGTTGTTTATTTGGGAATAGATAATATTGAAAATAAACTTAAGGTACCTGTCTTTGGTAATAGATATATCTTGAAAGCAGAAGATAGACAGCTTCCCAAGAACCAGTATCACTTGTTGAGAGAATCAAATATTGCCTTGCCCCGAATTTATAAATCTCCTTCAGAAATAGACGGCCCGTCCATTGTAAAGATTCAAGAAGCAAAACGTAATCTGGAACGAGCATTTTTCATTGTAACTTCGTACAATGATTACAAGGCCAAATCCCAAATTCGAATTAAATCCGGGATGATCAATGAGACAGATCTTAAAAACTCTATAATAGAGCAGTATTTAATAGGAACTTATTTTAACTTTAATTATTTTTATTCTCCTTTAGACAATGAGGTAGAGTTTTTGGGAATTGAGAGGAGGTTGCAGAGTAATATACACGATTTCACTACTTCAATTCCAGCAAAGAATCAACTTGAAATGGAGATTGAATTACAGAACATCGAAGTTGGGCATACCCCGGCTAGCATTAGAGAATCGTTGTTAGAAAAAGTTTTCGAGGTAGGCGACAAATTTGCAAAGACTTGTTTAAAGGAGTATCCTCCTGGAATTATTGGTCCATATTCTCTTCAAAGCGTTGTAACGGTTGATCTTGATATCATTGTTTACGATGTATCTCTTAGAGTTCCTGGTAATCCTATACTAGCAACAACCTCACCGTATACTCGGTACAAATACGGGGAAACTTTCGGCGTTGGGAGAAGGATTGCGATTGAAATAAAAAAATCGTTGAAGCAATCAAATTTGGCCAAATTAGTAACTTGACAATTTACTCTGATAATAACATAATACTACCCACTCGAAGTTCCCTCTTCTCTAAAACTACTTCTTTGTATCTGTCAAATTTGCAGATTTTGAACTAAATTATCACAAAATTTCAGATTAACGAACTTGTGAATTTAGCTCTTGCTAACTAATAAATTTCTTAAAAGGTCTGGCAAGTTCCCCTCAAAAATGTTAATTTTTTCCAAGAAATTTCCACCACCTTGTCCAAAATGTATGGTCCCGCCCCCGGATCCGCCAAAACTCTTTGCTATGGCCCCTGCAATTGCATTTGCACCTATAACATTCGCCGCAACCTTTCCGCAAAACACAACTATTTTAATTGCTTTGGCTTCTTGCGAAATTATGCCTATATATACTAGGTCATCATCCCTTTCAGTTGAAAGTTTTCCTGCAGCTAAATGGAATTCCTCATCATGATTTTCATCATTATTAAGATAAAACCTTAAAGTTTTAGTGTTATTATTGTGAGGTAAATCCAATCTCTTAGACTCTTTAATAACTTTCTCAATAAATAATGGTGATGTGCTTCGAAGCAGATTTTTTAATTTCTTTTTTGATTTATCTAGGTCACTGAGGGTTTTAGAAAGGGTTTCAAGTAATTTTTCACGACTAGTTCCAAGTCTAGCTGCAAGTGAATGAACCTGATCATCTTGAGACTGCACACGGTCTAAGGCGTTGGCTCCTGCCACAAATTCTATTCTTACTACTCCATCTTGAATTCTTTCTGTTTTTAATATTTTAATAAGTCCAATCTCACCTGTGTAGAAAACATGAGTACCTCCACATGCTTCAATATCTAATGCTCCTACCTTTACAATTCTTACATTGTTGGATGGAACTACTCCTCCCTGATAAATAGTGAATCCATAATTTTGTTCTGCTATTCCGCGTTCGTAAAAATCAATGGAGACTGGTAAGTTTTGCCTCACAATGTCATTTGCTCTTTTTTCTATGGCCTGCATCTCTTGTCTTGACAGTGAAGAATGATGTGTTATATCCAACCTGGCATATTTCTCCTCTTTAAAGGCCGAATTTTGCCATACCCAGGAACCCAAGACACTTTTAGAAGCATGGTTCACGATATGCGTAGATGTATGATTCCTCGTTATAGCGTACCTTCGTTCTCTATCAACGACACAGCTTAAAATATCTCCTTCCTTCGCATTGCATTCTCCGTCTACATGATGAATTACTATATCTCTTAATTTTATTACATTGTCAACTCTATTGGAACCTATAAATCCATGATCCGGTTCTTGTCCACCACCCCTTGGATAAAAACTAGTTCTATCTAGGACCACATAATTACCATCAAACACTTTAACAACCTTTGCCGAAAAGACAAATTGCAATGGATTTTCATAATAGATTAGTTTAGTTTTCTCGAAACTAGTAAAATCTATATCTTCTTTAAAGTTTAATTTGTTACTTTCGACTTTCTGTCCTTTATTTGTAGAGTGGATCTCTGCAAGTCTTGTGTAGAAGTTTGAGGGTATCGCATCTAACAAACCATTTTCAACCAAATAATCTGGTGTAACACCATCAGACTCATAAAGTCTTAATAAATCATCTATGTTCAGTTTATTTTTTTGTTTCTTGATCTTAGATGTTATGTTTGTTATACGATTTTGGGTTTCTAAGAACCTCTCGGATTCGATTTTTAAGATTGTGTGAATATCATCCCGAAAATCCTTTAATTCAGGATATATCGAAGCCAAATGTTCAATGTGCAAGTCCACAACATCTGTAATTTTTAAATCAAACCTTAACTGCTTTAGGAGAGACAGAGTTCTCCTCAATATAACTCGTAAATTATACCCTCCACCTACATTCGATGGTAACGAACCATCACTTATTGCGAATACCAAGGTCCGTACATGATCTATAATTGTATATAGTGATTCAAATGGGACCACAATTTCATTCAGCTTGCTCACTTCAATTCCCATTTCCTTAGCAACTTGCTTTCTAGTTAAGGATATGTCATTATTAACTTCCAATTTGGATGATACTTTGCTAAAATAATCTGATAATAGATCATTAATCCTGTTCTCACTTCCAAGAGCGTTCGAAAAATTGACTTGATTTTGATCCAAGATCTTTCCTAAAACATGATCAAAAGTACAATCATAACTTGTACTTGTACCATTGGTTATCCAAGATAATCTCTCCAATCCAGCTCCCATATCGATAATCTTGTTCTTCATCACTCGGTAGTCTGTTTCCGTACCTTCAAATTCCGTAAACACTGCGTTTCCTAACTCTAACCCTCTTACAAAATATTCAAGAGAACTACCAAATGCCCCGGCACCTATCCATACGTCTTCAACGAATGTAATTTCGGTTGGTGGAATTCCTAAGACATCTACTAACAGACCAAAATCCAAATCAATGCATCTGTCCTTCCAATACCCTCCTGGTGAATCAGCATCGCAAGTCTGACCGATCATACAAAATGATGTATAATGCCTACCAGTACTACCTACATTTTCGATATCGTTGAACCTTAGGCACATTTGTGGCACTATCAATGGATTTTTTGGGATCTCAAAGATGACTTGATTTTCTGCAATTCTTTGAAAATCTACGATGGAAGCGATTGTATAGTATAAATCTTCTCTCCATCTGCATACCACTGGGTATCTGCTTACTATATGATGTCCGTTTTTCCGAAAGTATTTGCTTATCTCACTCCATGTCTGCGTATAGCTTAATCTTTTCGTCGTAGGTGGGTTTCCTATGAAACTATAATTTTCATGGTCAGGGCAGATATCCTTATGCAATATAGACCAAAAACATCTTCCACAAAGTGTGCATTTTTGTCTTGCAAATCCTAGCCTATCAAATAGTGAAACGTGATAATATTTCTTGTAATCCGAAGAAAATAAGGAAAGCAGATCAGACTTGTTCAAATCAGAAATTAGCTATAGTAAAAGAGGATATTAATGCTTTTAAAACTAGTTATAGTTAGTTAGCAAAAAAATAAGGTCATTTACTACTACGACGTGATTGCCTCGTTAATGAACTTGATATATGTATCTTTGGGTGCTGCACCAATCGTTCGTCTTATCTCTTTTCCGCCTTTGAAAATTAGCAACGAAGGAATCGACTGAATGCCGTATTTCATAGCAATTTCTTGATTTTCGTCTACATTTAATTTTACAACCTTTACTTTGTCCGAATATGATTGGGCTATTTGTTCGACAACTGGGCCAACCATGCGGCATGGACCACACCATTCCGCCCAAAAGTCTACAAACACTGGCTTCTCCGATTTTAATACTTCGGATTCCCAATTACTTGTCGTTACATGAGTGACTTTGTCGTTTCCCATTATAAATACAACGCCATGACAGTATTTGAATATTTGTTGTGTTCAACCATCTAACGGTTGATTTGCCTGTCATAGACTTTATGGCAAATTCTCTGCGTTTTAGAGTAAAGAGCAAGTCTCGATAAGTCCATTGATGATTTTTTTTCTTGTTGTGGGAATCTCTAGCAGATCATGGACGAATGACATTCACTATTTGACGCTACCTACCTCTGGGAGAACAACTACTGTCGATTTTAGGTCTCGAGTAGATGGTTACAATAGATAGAGGGATGAAAGACCAAATTCGTCTCATACATGTTATTGAAAAAGACATTACAAGAAATGCATGTGATTCTATACAAACATACAAAATTTTTGTTCGCTATTTAAAAGATAACCATCATATCTTGATCATGGGTGTCAAGAAACACACGTTTCTTATACATTGAATGCAACGAACCAAGTAGTTTATTCAAGATATTTTATTTTGGTTTCGTCTTCCTTAGAAATCTAGAACTGTATCATAGAGATTACCATTTACAATTATCTTTCCTGCCAATTCAAGCTGCGGTTGCATTGATATTCAAGTGTTCCAATCTTCTCAAATATATATATGATTCATCGACGCAAGTGTTCTGAGCCAAACAACACTTGAATCTCTGTAACAATGTGGATCTAAAATCTTTGTTCACTCTAATCACTAATCACTTTGTTCCTACAGTAATTGCAATTTTCATACAATTGTAGATACTATCTGTATCTTAAAGGAATCAGGTCTAATCACAATTTCCTTTACAGATGTCTGAGCAAAGGCCTTGTTCAATAATGTCGTAGTAACACTCACTAAGACCGTCAACAAGAAAAAATGATTAATGGCTTCATTGGTGTAAAACAATAATTCTTGTTTAAAATGTAATTTTATTCTTCACCTGAAACCCAAGTTTTTATATAAAATCATGACATGTTTATTTTACTGTTTGACAGGATGTGAAGAAAAATTAACAAACAACAAGATTTATTTTAAAGTAACAACATCATGAACTTTTCTATAATCATAAGAAGCCATTCATATAACCATATTAGGATCTATACTCGTCATTAGGTTCTTTTACAAAACCGATATCATTACTAAAACCATCTGACCCATGATGTTATTAGTACACATAGTGGATCGGGAACAAAAGATGAATTTTACAAAGTGATCCATTTTTGTTACCAATTTGTTACCGATATCTCATTAATTCTACTCACCTGTTAACTTGTTTAATTCTAATATGTTACTACAAAGAGTTATAGTCTTATAGTATGAATGAATCCTTCTAAAAATCTTTTATTACTACCATCCATTCGACAAAGATCAAATTAGCATCAAGGAGAAACAAAGCTAAGTTGATTGCAATAATTTGGGATATACCATCTTCTCAAGATTGAGAATGAAACTAATCTGTCTATACCGAGGTATAGAGATGCCTGGAAAATTTTAGACAAGATTAATAACACAGAATCAAGTTAAAAGCCAATTTTATATTTGATAAATGATTTTGATAAATCCGGCCCAAAATTTTTTATCTTGGATTAGCCACGCAAGAGATATATTCTAATAAAAATTTGAAACTAGTATATTAGAATGGATGACAAAATCGTACTTGAAGATGACCTTGGAAATCTGAGACGTTCACATTATTCCTTTGAAATATCTCGTAAGAATGTTAACGAGGAGGTTGTGGTAGTAGGTTGGATTTCATCTAAGCGTGATCATGGTAACGTGCTTTTTCTTCAACTTAGAGATCAGTTTGGAGAAGTACAGATTGTTGTCAAGAAGAAGGAAACATCACTTCAATTATTTAAAACCTTGAGGAATTTGAAAGAACATTCATCATTGGCAATAACGGGGGTAGTCGTTGAACAGAAAAATTCTTCTAGTCAAATTGAAATATTGCCAAAGGAAATTAAGATTCTTTCCATTTCTAATAAACCTCCTCCTTTTCTAACTCAAGCTATTTCTTCGATAGGGATTGATACACGATTAGATTTACGAGCAATAGACCTGAGACGAAATTACCTGCAATTTGTATTTAAGATTAGAAATACGATAATAAATTCAATTCGCGAATATTTCAACGAAAATTACTTTATCGAAGTGAATACTCCAAAGATGATTGCTACAGCTACCGAAGGAGGGGCTGCTTTGTTTCCGATATTTTATTATGATAGGGAGGCATTTCTCGCTCAAAGCCCTCAGTTATACAAGGAGCAACTTACAATGGCATTTGAAAGTGTATTTGAGATAGCTCCTATATTTAGAGCCGAGCCATCGAGAACAAATAGACATTTATCCGAAGCAATTTCAATTGATGCTGAGAAGGCCTATGTAGATTATCGTGATATGATGGAGCATCTGGAAAAATTGATACGTCATATTGTCAATAGAATCAATTCCAAGAATGCGAATGAACTTGAAAATCTAGGGATCAAGCTACCAAATGTAAGTGGATCGTTTCCTCGGATTACTTATACAGAATTAATAAACAATCTTCAGGCAAATCATAAATTTATAAGATGGGGTGATGACATCTCACCTAAAATTCTTAAAGATATTTTTAGTGACGAATTCTTTTTCATAACAGACTGGCCAGCGTCAATGAAACCCTTTTACGTTAAATCCATAACCCCAGGCAATGCTCAAAAAGAATCCGCAATCGATGAAAAGAATCTCCTAAGCGAGTCGTTTGATTTGATGTTCGGTGGGTTAGAACTATCGTCTGGGAGCACTCGCATTAACAATAAGGATTTACTTATTGAAAACATGAAAAAGAAAGGGCTCAATTCTACAGCATTTGACTACCATCTCAGGGTATTTGATTATGCGATGCCGCCACATGCTGGATTTGGATTGGGATTAGAAAGGTTAGTTATGGCATTATTAAAGTTAGAGAACATACGGGATGCTACTTTTTACCCACGAGATATAGATAGGTTGACTCCATAAGATAAATATAAGCTTGAGTGCGAACCCACCTAGTTCATGTCAAATGTTGATGACATAAAAAAGTTATGCGAACTCTCTAAATTAGAAATACCTAATGAAATGATAATCGAGACTGCGAAAAAGATTCACGAGGTGTTGACATTATTTGATAAACTTGACGAATTTGATACAACAGGTGATAATAAATTGAAGATGGGTGGTGATATGAAAATTGAAAAGCCCTTCGATTCGCTTCGAGATGATGAACCACAAACTGGAAAACTTGC
Source organism: Candidatus Nitrosocosmicus franklandus (assembly GCF_900696045.1). Classification (GTDB taxonomy): domain Archaea; phylum Thermoproteota; class Nitrososphaeria; order Nitrososphaerales; family Nitrososphaeraceae; genus Nitrosocosmicus; species Nitrosocosmicus franklandus_A. The sequence continues at coordinate 239,483 of NZ_LR216287.1, read as the reverse complement.
AGAGAGTTCAGTTAATATCAAAATCAAGCCCTTGAATACAAAGAATGGATACATTTTGGGCCCGAGGATTTAGGGATTGAAGGAATTATTTAAATTATCTGCAAATGTGGTATCAGATAAAATTCGAAATGGTGAATTCACGGCGGAAGAGTACGTGTCTGTAATTGTCGACAGGATAAATAAAGTAGATAAACATATTAATTCATTCATTACAAAGAATTTTGAATACGCCATTGAAAGGGCAAGGGAAATAGACAAGAAGATCAGAGGAGGTGAAAAAACAGGAATATTGGCCGGGGTGCCAATAGGAGTAAAGGACAATATTTGTGTAAAAGGGTTGAAAAATACATGTGCGTCTAAAATGCTTAGCGAATATATTTCTCCATACAATGCCACCGTTATAGAACAAATAGAGAAACAGGATGGCATAATCATTGGTAAATTAAATATGGATGAATTCGGTATGGGGAGTACCTCTGAATTCTCGGCGTATGGGCCGGTAAGAAATCCATGGAACACTCAATTTGTTGCAGGTGGATCATCGGGAGGAAGCGCTGCATCTGTATCATCTCTTCAAATCCCAATCTCTCTAGGCTCTGATACTGGCGGGTCAATAAGATGTCCTGCAAGTTTTTGTTCTGTAGTTGGACTCAAACCAACCTACGGGAGTGTGAGTAGGAGCGGACTGGTCTCGTATTCTAATTCACTTGAACAGATAGGACCTATCACAAGAACAATTTTTGATATCGTGCCTATCTTTAATACAATATCCGGAGAGGATGCTAAAGATAATACAACTTATACTCGAAATGATCCCTGTAAGATTAAATCAGATCAAGAATTGCAGAAAATTAGTCTCAAGGTGGCATTACTTTCGGAATTAATAGATAGTTCTGATTTCCAAATTGCAAGTGGGATACAAGAAAAAATTAATTTCCTTAAGAAACATCACTACCATTTGGAGGAAGTCAAATTATCAATACTAGATTATGCGGTAGCCGCATATTACATAATTGCTACTGCAGAGGCATCAAGTAATCTTTCGAGATTTGACAATTTAAGATATGGTTATTATTCAAATCCTGAAGGATATGAATGGAAAAGTTATTTCTCAAAAGCTAGATCGATGTTTGGCGATGAAGTTAAGCGAAGAATATTACTAGGGTCCTATGTTTTATCTGCTGGATATTTCGGTAAATATTATCAAAAAGCACAACTTGTACGTTCATTGATTAGACAAGAATTTCTTAATTTATTCACAAAATTTGATATCATCTTACTTCCAACTATGCCAGTTCTCCCTTTTCGATTAGGAGAAAAATTATCTAATCCTGTAGACCTATACAATTTAGACTTGTTCACAATCATTGCAAATCTTACTGGATTACCTGCTATTTCAATTCCAGCTGGATTTTCTAAGGAGGGTCTTCCATATGGCGTCCAGTTGATAGCAAATGCCTTCGAGGAACAGAAACTTATTGATTTGGCCTGCTTGTTTGAAAAGGCTTTTGATTATCGAGAGTGTTATCCCTGCTTATGAAATTGACTACAACAAACGTTGAACAATTGAAAATAGGGCTTGAAATTCATTGTCAGCTTACCAATCTTAACACAAAACTATTTTGTAATTGTCTATGTAATTATAGGAATTCATTACCTAATGAAAATACTTGTCCAATTTGCCTTGGATTACCAGGGTCGTTACCCTTGTTGAACAGAAGGGCAGTGGAATTTGCTTCAATGATTTGTTTGGCATTTGGATGTGACATCCCTGAAAAGATTTCTTTCTATAGGAAGAATTACTTTTATCCTGATTTGCCCAAAAATTTTCAAATCACTCAATACAATTCTTACGAGATAAGCAGCATTGGTGTCAATGGATTATATGATTTATCTACTGGCTTGAGGGGTGATAAAGACACTTCATATGTTAATAGCGGGAGTAAACCACCCATTAGAATTACCAGAATTCAATTGGAAGAAGATCCCGGAAAGATAGTTTATGAAGATGATACACCCTCGAATAATTCCTATAGTTTGATAGATTACAATAGAGCTGGTGTCGCACTAGTTGAAATCGTCACTGAACCAGATTTCACAGAACCTTCTGATGTCAGACTTTTTCTAAATGAAATAATCAATATTTTTGAGTACCTGGATGTATGCGACCCAAATTTGGAAGGAGCAATTCGGTGTGATGTAAATGTATCATTAGGAGGAGGAAAAAAGGTGGAGATCAAGAATATCAGTTCATTTAAAGATGTAGAAAAATCAATTTACTATGAAATAACAAGGCAAAAGACCATGGCTATGCACGATATTACGGTCCAAGCAGAAACCAGACATTGGGACGAAAAAAGAAAAATAACAATTTCTGCGAGATCAAAAGAAGAAGAAGAAGATTACAAATATTTCCCTGAACCTGATATTCCAAGGATCAACCTTGGAGGTAAAATATTTGTTTCCAAATTAAGGGAACAGATGAACGAGCTTCCACGGGAAAGACTGGATAGGTACATTAATGCTTTTAAAATCACACCCCACACAGCACGGATACTGATAAATAGTAAAAAGATTAGTGATTTTTTTGAAGAAGCCTTAAAATTTTATGATTCTCCTGTTGAGGTATCTAATTGGATTGTTAATGAAATGTTGACCAAGCTAAATGAGTCGGAAAAATCAGACATTAGTAAAAGCCATAGTACTGATTTGTCTAGCTTGCATTTATCACCTCAATTGATTGCTACAATGGCGAGATTAGTCAATGAGAAAAATGTTAATAGGAAATTGGCGAGAGAGGTTTTTGATACAAGTCTGAGAACTGGCGAAGATCCACTTGAATTAGTGGAGAAAATGGATATCGGAAAAATCTCGGATTCTGATCAGATATCTGATTTGATAAAAAAAATAATTGCTAAACAACCTCATCTTGTAAAGCAGTATAAGAACAATCCGAATGTTAATAATTTTATACTGGGTTTAGTCATGAAAGACACTAAGGGCAAGGCTGATCCGCAGGTTGCAATGAGCTTAATAAAAGAGATCCTCAGTAAAGGTGATTAATGCATAAGAAAGACGAATAAAATAATATGCAGGATCTTTAGCCTCACAAAGTTCTCTTCCTGCATGATTTGATGTAGATAAATTTACGTTATATCTAAAAATTATCTCTTTCTTTAATAAAAGGAAACCCCAACTAATGATTTCTTATACCGTTTAAAGTTAAATGTCAAAGTATGATGAAACGGGCAATACCTCAAGAGAATCTAAAATAAATAGGTTGGAGAATACTAAGAAGACACCATTATGTCAATCTCAAACGATATTGATGAAGTATCAACGTGTATTGTTTGTCCATATTGTAAAACAAGATCACCAAAGGATTGGATTGTCAAGCATCTAGAGTCTAAAAAGAAGCCAAGAATTAGGAAATCTCAAGTTTTTTTTAGGTGTGTGAAATGTAATGTAATGACAAGAGTCTCTGATAAAAAATTAATTAAATTTATTGACTCTGAAGTTATGCGAAGCGAGGATTACTAAATCTATTTACATTCATTGGGTGCAATGGTCATACGGGTTCTGGAGTCCTACTCCTGAAATGAGAGTACGAACAGCTAGAAAAATTGCCATAATAGAAAGTTATTAACCTTTGGACAAAAGATTTTCTATATTCTTCATTACGATTGGTAAGAAGGAACCAATATCTGTCACTACTCCAATTGCTTGGGTTGTTCCTCTATCAAGTAGTTTGGTAACGACTGGTTGATTTATATCTACTGCAATCACCTTAACTGAGGCAGGCAGCATATTTCCGACAGCAATGGAATGCAACATGGTTGATAACATGATTACTAATCTTGCATCTTTCAGTAAGGATTTGTACTTCATCTGTGCCTCAACTACATCTGTAATTACATCTGGAATAGGTCCGTCATCGCGTATAGAACCACACAGGACGAATGGAACATTCCTTTTGACACATTCGTACATTATACCTTTTTTCAGCCGACCTGATTCCACCATTGCCTTAATGGATCCAAACTTAAAGACCTCGTTTACAATTACCATGTGATTCCTATGTCCTCTTATTGCGAGTGTGCCATCGTTAACATGCATCCCAAGAGATGTACCAAGTAATGCATTTTCTATATCATGGACAGCTAATGCATTACCTGACAATATTCCATCGACAAGTCCAAGTCTAATCATTTTTGCTATAATCTCTGCTGCTCCAGAATGAACTACTACTGGTCCTGCAACCAGGATTATCTTTCCAGAACCTTGTTTCGTCTTAACAATGTCTAAAGCAACTTTTTTTGCTATTTGTTGAGATGGTCGCTCGCTAGAGCTAGTGCTACTCATGAATTGAAAAATATCAACGCCTTCTCTTGGTCTTTCCTGAGGAATAATTTTGATCCCTTTTTCTCCAGTCACAATTAAATCACCTTTTTTCACTTCTCGATTAGTCTTACAAACTGCCGTCTTAGTAACGGGATCAAGCACAATACACTTGTCCATCATCATCCTTTCGACGTTTATCCAGGTATTTTCAAAGTAAATTTGAGTTGCATTGTTGGTTGTGCTATAAAAATCGTCAGGCAGAACCATGTCTTTGGGTGCTTCAACACATGTAACACAATCTGTCGAGATACTTGTCGCTCCTTCGCGGTATAAATTTTCTAAAATACTGGACAAATGGGATTCTGAATTCGCTCTTATAAGTAACCTAGCATAACTGTGATCTTCTTTTTTCTTCCCGATTATGAACTGCTTTACTGTAAAATCCCCTTTTAAATCCATCACCTTATCAAAAATTCGTGTGAGAATAGAGGAGTCTATCAGATGACCTCTAACCTCAATTTCCTTCTCGTATTTATTCATTATTTTCAAATCCTCTCATAAAACCAATTTTTTCACAAGGTAGAATAAGCTATACTGGCAAAGAGACTTTTCCATTATATTCAAAGATATCTCCTCTTTCATTTAACTTTCTTCGTATCTCCTCCTTTTTTTCTTCGGAGAACCAGTTTGCAATTGATTTTGCAATCCCATTTTTATCACATATGGCAATTAAATAGCCCTGATCTTCCTTTAAAATTGCGAAATAATTTTCTTCTCCTACCGGCTCCCAATTATTGCTTTTGTTGTCTTTCAAAGCCAAAGCCGGTAGGGCGGGAGTATTGTCCGAGATGAAACTTGACAAGAGTTCTTGGGCATCCCTTACCCGCTTCTCTCCAATCTTTAGTGCAGTAAAGTATTGCATATTGTTATTTGCATAAATATGCTAATATTTCTTTAATTTCACTCAATTCGTCATATTCAGTTGATTGCTGTTTGGGTTTGTTATATGACTCAAAGTAATTTTTGTTATTATTGATAAATGAAGATACACTCTCTTTAAATGGATAGATTTGGGAAACTTGAATGTTTTTTCTACTTTCAAAGTAAAAGTCTGCTTGCAGAAGCATTTCTATCTTATCTATCAAATGGACTATCTTTGAGTCAATTGAGGAATGCTTGTTGTATTCTTCCCAGACGCTTAAAAAATCTTTAGTTAAGTTGTTTTGGGGAAATTTGCTTAAGATAAAACTAAACGCTTCTTCTTCTATTTTCCTTTTTTTAGTTGCATTCATAGCTTCAGGAGTAATATCCCCAACAATTGATTCGGCCAAGTCGTGAACTAGTATCATGTTAATTAATCTCAATTTCCTGTTATCCGAAAAAGGGTATTTTGAGGTCCAGAACAACAGAATAACTATCATGAGCAATGTATGAGACGCCACTGATTCAGACTCTTTTATCTTGAGTTTCTCCAACCATCCTGTCCTTGGAAGATCTTTTAGTCTATAGTAGGGTAACGTGAATTTCTTTAGTTCATTAATTTTGCTTTCGATACTTTCAGACAAAATTATTTAAAGACCTCTTAAATTTGAGAAAAATTGTTAAGTATCAAATGTGGGATACTCTTAACAAGGCTTTTAACGTCAAATGAGTTATCAAACATAAAGGTAAGGACAGTGGCTATAATGGACATTGTTAAAGTAATTAATACGATATACATTACATTCTTTATTTGGGTCATACCTTGTTGTTCAAGAGGATTAATTTATATCTTTGTAAATAAATTGTTATCCTCAACCAGCAAAGATAATAGCAGACGAATCGCATATTAGCTGTGAATCCTAAAACCGGAGTTGAATATGCACGTACATTTTTTGTTAGAGAAAATTCGAAAAGTTATGACAAGCTGGTTCTCTTGGCAACTCTTGGACAGGACTCGGTATGGAAGAAAAAAATTGTTAGTAGCATTCCCTCAAATTCTTTTGTATTGGATCTTGCGTGTGGGACAGGAATTCTTTCATCCTTGCTAATTAAAAATCAGAACAAAGTTGTGGGCCTCGACTTGACTTTACCGTATCTGGAAATCATGATGATGAAAGGCCTTGAAATGGGTATTGTAAATGCAGATGCAGAACTATTGCCTTTCGCCGATGATACTTTTGATTGTATCACCACTTCTTATCTACCCAAATATACTAAATTGGACAGACTAATTAACGAATGTTTCAGGGTCTTAAAATTTGGCGGTTGCATTGTACTCCATGATTTTACTCTGCCCAAAAATGCCGCATACAAATTCGCATGGACAAAGTACTTTAAACTCATCAAATATCTTTGGTGGAGGGACAGGAAATGGAAAAACGTATTCGCCAACCTTGATACCTTGATTAAACAAAATGATTGGGATCTTAAAATAAAAGAAACCCTCCTTGATTTTGGATTTACAGAAATAAAGTTGGCATATCTAACATTTCAAACATCTTTGATCGTTTCTGCCATAAAAAAATGACATCAGACAATAGAATGAATGAGTGGTTTGTACCTAAATTCGGACCCCTCAGATTCCGAATCGCTTGCGGAATGTTGTTTCTTCCGTATACTGGTATGTGCATATCATTTGTAATATGGGGGTCTCTGATTTCTCCTACTATTGATTATGAGAGGGTGTTAAGTATTACTATTATTTACTTTTTATCACTGGGAGTAGCTGCTCATGTTGTAGATTCCATAGGTTCGAATCCTGTTAAACCTTGGGGAAAATTCCTAACAAAGAGGCAATCATGGACAATCATTATTTTGACACTTGGTATATCATACACATTAGGATTATATTATTCGATAAATTATGCACCAAATCTGATTATAATTGGTCTAGTAGAGGGTTTTTTTCTTTTTGCTTATAACTTTGAATTATTAAACGGAAGATTCCATACTGATTTTTGGTTTTCTATTTCATGGGGTGTTTTACCTTTCTTCGCTGGATATATTATTCAAAGTAATACTCTCAACTTCCTGGCAATATTAGTGTCGTTAATACCGTTTGGTCTTAGTTACTTGGAGATAAAAATTTCTAGGATCTATAAGATAAATAAGAGGAATAATTCAATGCCAAGACAAACTGCAAGATATGAATTTATGCTAAAGATTTTGAGTATAGGCACAATATGCTTAACAATAATGCTGTTGATTGTGATTGGATTACGAGTATCTATATAAACGGAATTATTCCATATTAATATCGATTTCTCCCAGGATGACAATACTTGCTCATTTACAGAAATTGTTGAAATAAAAAATGATAAAATTGCTTTGCTATTTTTTTGGTCCTGTTAATTAATGTAATTGCTCCTGAATTTTTCGAAACAAATGGTTCAACTATAATGCATAGTACAAAAAGATTATGTTAGGGAGAGAAATTTTATTTAATAAAACATCGAGTCAAATGGATAGGCTGGATGGGTTTTTCTCTTGTACATGAACCCAATAAGAATCTAAAACACAAATAAATTTCTAGTATTAGTAACATTCTTTTTTTCATATCAATGTGTGGATATTTTAAAACTTTAAGCAAATTTGAGATTCAATCGAACTATTTATTTACATTTGCCTACCATAATCAAACACTAACTAATTTGTCGTTCAATCGATTAGGTGTCTAAAGGATTAAGGCTTAAGCATGATTTGTAGTTTGCATATATCTAATCCAAAATAGTACCTTCAACCGAACTCTAGATGGTTTTTGTTTTACAAAATACAATTGTTCTTCCTAATAGAAAGAGTATTTCTTGAATTTCTTACAATCCTTCAAGGCTTCCAGACAATATCGTCTTGTTTGAGCTTACTATTTATGGTGCGAGCTAGTACAAAGAAAAAATCTGATAATCTATTGATATATACGTATGAGCTTTCACTAATCTCTTTATTTAAATATAGCTCTACCATTGAAATCTCTGCTCTACGTATTATAGTGCGAATTACATGACATTGGGATGCTTGGACGGAACCTCCTGGTAATATGAAAGACTTTAGCGGACTTAAGGATTCTTCCATTTCGTCCATCTGGTTTTCTAATCGAGATATATCATTATTTGTAATTCTTGGGAATCTAGAATTTGCTGAAGAAGGATTTGCAAGATCGCTTCCAAGAACAAATAATTGCTCTTGTAGTTTCAGGAGACTATCTTTGAGGTCTGTTAGTTCGGGTATATCATATAGGAGTGAGATTAGTAGTCCAACATTACTATTGACCTCGTCTATGATACCATAAGCCTGTATTCTCTTGCTTGATTTGATAACGCGACTTCCATCAATTAGGCTAGTAGTACCCTTATCCCCTGTTTTTGTATATATTTTCATAAATTTACCATTAATTTTGTGACACCATTCTGATCCAATGATGCATGATTTTCTTAGGTCTGCTAATATGCATGAACTTCAGCCTTGTGTTCTCTCAAATATTTTTTCTTTTTGAATCTTTCGCTACATTTGTCACATTTGAAAGGATTTTCAAACTCCATCAGAAACCTTCTTTTCTTTTCTTCTGGGGTTTCAAATACCGAAGATGATTCATTAGCTGAGGTGTCTATGTCATTATTATTTGTCATAGCTAATTCTTTTAATTAAACTCATTTATTTATTAGGATTGGGGTTGAATCTTATTTAATATTTGAATCTATGTTTCTGATATAAGTTTTTTCTACCAACCAGTAAAGCAATGATATATATACTATAAAATAATGTTCTAAGAATGTGCCGTCGTAGCTCAGCCTGGAAGAGCACTCGACTGTTTAACTGACAGGGTGAAGCTGAAGACCGAGCTGTCGTGAGCTCAAATCTCACCGGCGGCATTCGATGAATATATGAGGTGCCTTGCGAATAATCAAAAAGAAGATTAGTAAAATATTCTGCAATCACAAGAAATGCTTTTCCTATCGCAAATACGACGATTTTGAATTTACAGAATTTCGAGTTTGCAATTCTTGTGGTGCTACTCTTAATACTATTACTGGATATGACGAGGATTTAAGAGGGTAAATGAAATTACTTAACAAAATAGATATACAAGTATTACTCTTCATGTGGTGTTTTGGTGCCGCATTATCTGCTATTGCATTGTTAATTCCAATTTACTTTATTTTTGTTGTCGTTGGTTCAGTGGGGTGGATTACTGTGGGATTAAGTACGTTCCTAATATTTTCACATATCAAAAAATAAATTCTGGTTAACCTCTCCCACCCTGTTCTGGTATGGATACCAAAGTTACAGTAGAAGTTATACCGTTTATCTTTCTTATACTATTTGTGATTGTATTATTCATTTCATCAACTGTATCGGTTTGAATTTTAACAAACATATCATGAACACCATATGTGCCACGAACTTCTTTAACCTGTTGAATCTGAGATATCTGTTTGATGATTTCTTCTTCCTTCCCTAAAATACAATTTATCAAGATGTAAGCAGTGGGCATAAACTACTTGTCAAGTGGATGGTATTTTAACCTATTGATGGCTATGCTTATATTCCAGCTAAAGGGGTATAATTATTACAAAAATAAATGCGCCTGCCTCTAAAAGATAAAGAAAAATCTAGTAATAAGATTGTTATAATTAATAAATTCCATAGTGAATTACAAGAGGCATTTGAAAATGCTGTAAAGAGAAATATCAAGGCTTTTAATACCAAAGTAATGCTTGCCGATTTCTCTGTTATCGAGATTACTTCTTTTGATCCAAATTATATAGTTAAATTATTCGAAAATTTCGAAAAAGAGATAAAAACTAATCTACCGAGGTGGAAAGCAGTGCCTGTGCAATCAACCAAATCAGACGATTTGAGACGTATCTATGTGCAATTAAGTTTAGAGATCGAAAAATATTACATTTACATTTATTTGGGAATTCAATTTCATTCACTTCTTTATTACCAAGTTGATAAAGAGGTCATAAATATGACTAAGCAAATTAGAAATGCTGAGAAATTATTTGATGAAACTAAAAGCGAAATTACCGTAGAAGGTGATAGAATCCTAAAAGAAGAACTAGAAAAGTTAGGATATAAAGAAATCGACAACGCTCAGTTATTTGAAGAATTATTTACAAAAAGTCAGCTATCAGAAAAACTCATAGAGAAAGCGTATCAAGTTGAACAAAATTATCCGTCTATTAAAGAGAACGAAATACACCTTGCCAATCTAAAGAAAAAGTTAGAAAAATACATAATTGAAGCATACCAAATTAACACAGCTTCTCTTGATCAAAATAAGATGTTACAAGGTGAAGAAGGTATTGTAATTTATATTGATTTTGAAACCATCAAAAATAAAAAAACCAAAGAAAAATCATCCGTAATAAACTTTGAAAAAATATCCGATGAAATTTTAAATGAAATAAAAAAAGAGTTTACCGGAATTACTCAAATTTTATCAAGATTGCAGTTTTAAATTAATTTTAGAGATATATTTTTGATTTCAGAATCGCGTTTTGGTTTTTTATTGCGAAACCGCTATTCCATTTTATAAAATGGCTTGCTATCATTAGCACCATCGAAAAATATTATCATATATGTTTTGATACCATTCTATGCCTTTCAACACGGGGTCTGTATGATCTTTGAAGATCCAAGTGTCTTTCTCAGCTCATGTTGATCAATCATTTTACTGTGAAATATTGGCTTTTTAATAATCTTTAAGCATATCGAAGATCTTTTAATTTTCTTGTCTAACCGTCAATCTGTTTTTGACATCTTTTGTAAAGATCAAGGAGGAAAAAAGCAGATCAGCTTCTAAGACTAAATATAAATTAACCTTGACTTACTTATCTTTTGAGAATAAAAATTTTCAATATCGATCTGAACAGTATCAAGGAAGCTCAAAAGTTAATGCCAAAGTCATCGATAAGAAAAGTTGACCTGATACGTTCAAATACCTTTTCGGAAATATGTTGCAACAACATTTTTCTAAAATTAGAGTGTTATCAAAAGACAGGATCGTTTAAAGTCAGAGGAGCGGCAACAATGATTGAAAGATTAAGTGACCAAGAAAAAAGAAATGGGGTGGTAGCTGCATCGGCTGGTAATCATGCGCAAGGTGTGGCTTATGCCTCCTCTATGAATAAGATGGCATGCACCATTGTCATGCCGAAGAATGCATCACCTGCGAAAATTGCTGCTACCAAATCCTATGGAGCGAATGTGATTTTAGAGGGGAATAATTATGATGAGTCTTCTGACTATGCTTACAAGGTCGCGAGATTGGAGGGAAAAACATTGATTCCAGCTTTTGATCATCCTGATATAATAGCAGGGCAGGGAACTGTGGGGTTAGAAATCCTCGAGGATCTCAGGGAGATTGATGAAATTTATGTTCCAATAGGAGGTGGAGGATTGATAGCCGGAACAGCAATTGCAGTAAAGTCCATGAATCCAAAGATTAAGGTAATCGGAGTCGAGTCAGTCGCCTATCCATCCATGAAGCAATCAATAAAAATGGGCAAAATATGTAACATTCAAAATGGTTATACCATAGCTGATGGAATATCCGTTAAATCACCTGGAAGACTAACATTTGAGTTGATTAAGAAGTATGTAGATGATGTTGTGGTTGTTGATGATCTTTCGATAGTAAAAACCATGTTCCTTCTTATGGAAAGATCAAAAATAGTTACCGAACCTGCAGGCGCAGCATCATTAGCATATATTATATCAAATAGGCAGCATCTTTCTAAGCACAAAAATATAGTTTCAATCCTTTCAGGGGGAAATGTAGATATGTATTTACTTGGACAAGTAGTGGCCAAAGGTTTAATGCAAACTGGAAGGATGATAAAACTCTTTATCGAATTAAGAGATAGACCTGGTGAACTCAAGAATATTGTAGATGAAATAGCAAAAGCAAATGTAAATATTGTTGAGGTCGTTCATGACAGATTGAGCTCAAATATTTCTGCTGGAACAGCGGGAGTCTATCTAAGTCTTGAATTAGAAAACAGAGAACAATCGCATGTTTTGATTAAGCTTTTTGACAAACACAAAATAAAATATAAATTGATTGAATAGCTAGGGAGTATTAAAGTTATGTTACTGGCAGGCTGGCTAGCCAGCATAACAATATTCTCTGAATCCTGCTCTGTCAGCAGTTTTTCCTCCAATATTAACTAAAATAAATTCATCTTCTGCATCCAAGAATGCCTCATTATACTTTCGAGTGTTCTTATGCAACTTTTCATAGTCTTCAATAGATATTTTTGTTCTAGGTCCAATATCCCTATCTAGATTCATTCTGGATACTAATTCTTTATATTTCTCTTGAATTACTCCTGAAAATACCATGGCACTACAACCACTACCGTAAGATCCGAACCCAATACGCTTACCATAAAGATCAATGTTCTTAAGATATTCGAATTCTAGTAAACTCCTCAATCCCATGTACATGGAAGCTGTATACAGATTACCAATTACTGCAGATGCTTGCAATGATGAAGCCATTTTTTTATCAAATACATCTTGATAGTATTTGGTTATCATAAATGCTCTACGGAATTTTTCATCTGCTTTCATGAATTCTACATCTGCCAAGATGGATTCAATTGTACCTCGCGGATCTTTTGGGACCGGTTCGTCCATCCCTATTTCCTCCGTTATTTTCTTCCATCTAGGCAAATGTCTCCATTCGTGTCGTAATAGGTATGCAAGAGCCTTTTCACCCATGCGGCGGTAGGGCAAATGCACGCTTATATAATCGATATGATCTGTAACCGATTCATCATCTCTGAGCACTATAATTCCTGCTTTAAGGGCTTTTTCCTTGTAGGTCTCAAGTGCTTTTCTTACCTGTATAAGATATAATAAATTAGAGTATAATCCATTGACTAAAGGTGTTTCTTTTCCAAATGGGCGATAAAAATCATATTCGTTTTTAATTATGGTTGAAGTTACTCTTTCATCAAATGCCACCAACCTCGGATTTTCTTTGATCAACAAAGCTACTGCTCCAGCTCCCTGGGTATATTCTCCAGCTGAGCCAAGATCGTATTTTGCTATATCGCTAACTATTACTATAGCTGCCTTGTCATTACTTTCTCCAGCCCTAATCCAATTTGTATTATCGTACAAGGCATAAGATCCACTAACGCAAGCAAATTTGCATTCAATACCTCCTGCATGTTCTAGTGTACTTTCTCCATAAACCTGTTCTAACATCCCTATAACAAAAGAATTCATAGCCTTTGACTCGTCTAGCCCAGATTCTGTTGCAACATAAATTCTACCGATATCCTGGGGGTGAAGATCATTGTTCTTCATCAACCTCATACAAGCATTTGCAGCCATGCTTGCTGGATCCTGATTTGCATCGGCCAAGGCCATCTTTTTTATCCCAATACCATATTCGAGCTTTTGAGGGTCGATTCCTCGAGCTTCAGCAAAGTCTTTATAATCTATATATAGTTTAGGAACATAGATAGCCATGTCGTCTATTCCAACTGGCACAATTCTATTTTTTGTTGAAGATCATTTATAAACCTATTTATATTAGTATGTTCTATGGGAAGGAAATCTTTAGAATTTAGCAAAAATATATATTAATATTTCCTTATCAAATCGTAGTTATTGTTCCTCTCTACTGGAATAAATCCCATAGACTTTATCGCATTTACAATATTGCTCTCCAAAAGTTCAGTAGACCTAGCGCCAGTAGCGCTCACGACTTCTTCTCCTATTAGTGTCCCTCCAAAGTCATCAGATCCATGGAAAATAGCAAGCTGTGCCATACCAATTCCATTGGTTAACCATGAAGATTGTAAATGATCAATCAGCCCATTAAATGCGATCCTTGATACAGATATCATCTTTAATAGTTCAAATCCTCCCATGGCAAATTGGACTGTCCCATTCTCTTGAATCTCTGTTTTATTTGGTTCAAAACTCCATGGGATAAATGCCATAAATCCACTGGTTTTTCTTTGCAAATCCGCAATCTTTAGGATATGACGTGCACGCTGTTCAATAGTTTCTACAGTTCCGTACATCATAGTGGCCGAGGACTTTATACCTAATCTGTGTGCAGTTTCCATAATTTCAAGCCAGGTCTGGCTTGAAATTTTAAGTGGACTAATTATCTCTTTTACTTCGTCGACTAAGATTTCTGCACCCGCGCCAGGTAAAGAATCTAATCCAGCCTTATGAAGCCTATCTAATACTTCGCGATACGAACTCCTGTCTACCTTTGCGATCATATCTATTTCAGACGCAGATAAACCATGTATAGCGATATCGGGACATTTGGAACGTATAGTACTAAAAATATCCTCAAAGTATTCTGTATTTAACTTTGGATTGTGTCCTCCTTGAAAGAGTACCTGTTTAATATCATAGTTTGTCTTTGCAAAAATTATTCGTTGAAGAATTTCTTCCTTTGACACGGTATATGATTCGGCATGTCCAGGAGGTCTATAAAAAGCACAAAATTTACAATATGTTATACAAACATTTGTATAATTTAGTATAATGTTGTTGATAAATGAAACTTGCTTGCCAAATAATTTTTCTCTAATGTCATTACCTACAAATCCTAGTCTTTGAATCTCAGTCGATTTAAGCAAGTAAACAAGATCATTGATCTCAAGATCTCCTGTTTTTAAGATTTTATCAATCGTATCTTCTAGTTCAGAACGCTTGAATATATCATGACTAATCTGGCTATTTTGCAATGATCAGATTACCTTCTTCTTTGGTTAATTTATTCTTTGATTTTGTTGTCAGATTTTGGTTACCCGAAAGCACTTATATTTTTAAATATATAATCAAAGATATTGTCCAATATTTTGTTGGCCAGACCAACGTCTGCGTTGGAAAAAGCAATGAATGGTGAAGAACTAACCTTTCACGATGGCGTGGATCTTATGAAAAATGAAAACCTATTTTTGTTAGGTCAGGCCGCCGATCAACTTAGAAAACAAATCCGTGGGGATAATGTTACTTTTGTTTCTTCTTATTATTTGAACTATACCAATATTTGCGCTGCAAGTTGTCAATTATGTGCATTTTATCGGAAGGAAAAGGATGATGATGCATATACACTATCAAACGAAATGATAGTAAAAAGGGCTGAAGTGGCCATTAATCAATTAAAAGCAACTGAACTTCATATTGTAGGCGGCTTCCATCCAAAGCTAGACTTGGAATATTATGAAGGAATGTTCAAGTCAATAAAGAAAAGATTTCCAAAGGTCATTATCAAGGCATTGACGCCGGCTGAAATCTTTTTTATTTCTAGGGTAACAAAAAACTCAATAAAGGAAGTCTTGACCAGACTTAAAGAATCAGGATTAGATGCTTTACCTGGCGGCGGAGCGGAAATTTTTAACAAAAGTACTCGTGATAAAATTGTCCTTGGAAAATGCTCTGGAGAAGAATGGTTAAACACAGCTTTCGAGGCCCACAAAATTGGACTTAGGGGAAATTGTACCATGCTCTTTGGTCATATTGAGACTCCAGAAGATATTGTTGACCACATAATTAGACTTCGCGAATTAAATAAAAAGACTGGCGGTTTTACTACGTTCATACCGTTAAAATTTAGCCTAGAAAATACACAATTGGAAAAAGAGCATACTATTTTGTCTGAAAGTCCATCAACATATGATTTAAGAGTAATTGCATTGGCTCGCCTGCTACTTGGAAACGTCTTGCCTAATGTATCTGTCTATTGGATAGCATTGGGGAAAAAACTCGCCCAGGTGGCTTTATGTTATGGCGGTAACGATTTGGTAGGAACTGCATTTTCAGAGGAAATTTTCAAGGCAGCCGGAAAGCCTAATCAAACTACAACGGGGGAATTGAAATTCTTGGTCAAAGAGATTGGGCGTCATCCTGTTCAAAGAGATACATTCTTTAATACTATTCAGTCTTTCTAAATAAAAATAGACTCGGCTACTTGATGACTCTAACTTACACGCCCGCACATAAATTATGGTAAAGGTCGGTCAATTGGTATAGGTTGCAAATAATCCATCAAAATAAAAAAACAAACATGCAATAACATTGATCATTTTGCTACAGTTTATTTTGAAAATACGAGGGGTACCTCTCTTTTGATTATGCCCTTTTCAAGTGCCAAATCGAATAATTTAGAAATTGCATTCTTTCCTTGTTCTTTCATATCTAAGGTATAATCATTAACATACATCTTGACAAATTTCGTTAGAATTGATTTATCTGTTCCTCGTCCATATTTTGAAGCGAATTCGATAGCTTCATCAACGTGGTCAATACTGTATTGTATGGAATTCTTTAGTAAGTTATCAAAATCCCTTATCCGTGAAATGCTCATCAAATTGTTACTTCCAACGTTAATGCCAAGAGGAACAGGCAAGCCGCCTGTTATCTTGTGCCACCACTCCCCCAAATCAAACAATTTGACTAGTTCTTGCGACTCGAACGTAACCTGAGATTCATGTATTACTAGTCCATAGTCCACTAAATTGTTAATGACAGCTTGAGGTATGTCACTAAAAAGGAACTCTCTACACTTTTGTACTCCAAAGGATATCGTCATTAGTAAATATGCAGAAGTTAAAAATCCGGGAATGGCAACTACCCCGTTTGATAGTTCACTGATAGATTTCCCTTCTTTTGAAATTATTATAGGTCCATAGTTAATCCCAAAACTTCCACCGCTGGTCAAAATAGTATAATTATCTAGGTATGCTAGTGCATGCGCAGAAATAGCAGTAATTTCTAATTCGTGGTTCATGGCTCTTTTGTTTAATTTTTCGATATCTTCTACATGATGAACAATTTTAAAACCGTTCATTGGTACTAGCTCATTTTCTATTGCATAAAACATAAAGGCGTCATCTGCATCCGGCGTGTGGCCCACCCTTATTTCATCAGTCATGATGTAACTAGTTCATAAAATAATATGGTTGCCATATAAGTTGAAGGGTAAAACGTTAGGGAAGGGAAGGTAGGAGGGGAGAGGAAATGAATAGGGAGTGGATGAATTAGGTGAGAGAAAAGGAGGAGAATGAGGAAGGGAGGAAGTAGTGGATGGGGAAAGGGCATTAGAGAGCAGGCAGTAATTGTAGCTGCTCTGCTGCTTGTAGATAGTCAGATTCTTGTATAAATGGATTATATTGTATCATCAGATATTATCTGCCATTCTTACATATGTCTCTGAGGTAGAATGACAGATCTATTCTTTTCTTAAATACTGTTAGATATGCAACAAACTGCAAAAATTTACCAATCCCTCCTCTGAAATTATTCTGAATTAATATTATCAGAAATCAGTTTTGAAGTTAAAGTCAACAAGGAAGGTTTAATAACCCTAGAAAAACTTTTTTGAAATATAAGATGCCCAAGTTTAAATCAACGCAAGATATTCTTAGGATTATTGGAAATAAAGATCAAATCAGAAATTTTGGTGTTATCGCTCATGTAGATCATGGTAAAACAACCATGAGTGATAGTCTTTTGGCTGCTTCGGGAATCATTTCTCCGAGTGTAGCAGGTCAGGCTTTGGCTTTAGACTCTATGAAATTAGAACAAAATAGACAAATGACTATCCGAGGAGCCAATGTCACCTTATTTTATGAAAATGACGATGGCAAAGAATACGTCATCAATATGATAGATACACCTGGGCACATAGACTTTACTGGTAGAGTTACACGAGCGTTAAGAGCAATAGACGGGGTAGTAGTAGTTTCTGATTCTGTTGAAGGGATTATGACTCAGACTGAAACTGTTACTCGTCAAGCTTTAGAAGAACGAGTAAGACCCGTTCTATATATCAATAAGATCGATAGGCTTGTCAAAGAACTAAGGTTGGATCCTGCTGCCATGCAAAAATGGCTGTCTAATATTATTGCTGAATTTAATAGACTCGTTGATCTTTACGCTGAACCCGAATTGAAAGATAAGTGGAAGGTAAGCATCCAGGGAAACACAGTGGCTTTTGGTTCAGCTAAGGATCGTTGGGGGTTCAACTTTAAAGTAGCGCAGAAAAAAGGTATTAGTTTTAAGGATGTTTATGACGCATACACATCGACTGACCCTGATGCCATCAAGAAATTGGCCGAGCGGGCACCGCTGCACGATGCTGTATTAGGAATGGTGGTTCAGCATCATCCACCTCCTCACGTGGCTCAGAAATATAGAATCCCTAAAATTTGGCCTGGCAATCTGGATTCAGACATTGGAAAAGCTCTGGTGAATTGCGATGAAAAAGGCCCTGCATTAATGATGGTTACAACGATTAATGTCGACCCCCAGGCAGGTAGAGTTGCAACGGGACGCCTATTTTCAGGGACCATAAAGGATGGAGATGAAGTGTATTTAATTGATGCAAAGAGGACTGGTAAGGTCCAATCTGTAAACATATATATGGGTAATACGAGGGAGGTTGTTAGCGTTCTCCCTTGTGGGAACATACCTGCACTATTAGGTTTAGATTATGCTGTTGCAGGTGAAACTATTTCATCCGTAAAAAGTGTAGATGCATTTGAATCAATAAAGTATGTCTCAGAGCCCGTAGTAACGATCGCAGTGGAACCAAAACATCCAAAAGATTTACCCAAGTTGGTTGAAGGCCTGCGAAGAATCACAGTCGAAGATCCAAACCTGATCGTAAAGATAAATGAGGAGACTGGAGAGACGCTGATGGCTGGAATGGGTGTATTGCACCTAGAAATTGCTACATCTTTGCTACAAGAGGCCGGATTAGACATCAAGACCACTCAACCGTTGATCAACTACCGTGAAACCATAAAGGGTAGAGCTGGACCAATAATGAGCAAATCTCCAAATAAGCATAACAAGATCTTTTTGCGGGTAGAACCCCTTAGCGAAGAGATCATAGAGATGATCCGAACAGGACAATTACGAGAAGACATGGATAAGAAGGAAATGGCTCGACTATTAAGGGAAAAAGGATGGAGTTCTGATGAGGCCAGAAGTGTAGTTACAGTAGATCCGACTGGTAACATGCTTGCAGATGAGACAAAAGGTGTGCAGTTTATTCAAGAATCAATGGATTCCATTAAATCAGGTTTTGATGACGTAATTCATTCCGGTCCTATTGCACAGGAACAAGTCAGGGGTCTAAAGTTTGTATTACACCACTTTGTTCCCCACGAGGATCCTGCCCACAGGGGACTTGCCCAATTAATGCCTGCTTCTAGAAGGGCTATGCTTGGAGCGATGTTGCTTGCGGATCCAGTGCTTTTGGAGCCGATTCTAGGAATTGAAGTAAAATGTCCTCAAGAGCAGATTGGAACTGTGGCTGGAATCCTGTCAGGTAAGCGTGGGAAACTCTTAAACGTTGACCAAAAAGGTGTAATAGCCATAATTTTAGGCGAGGTACCTGCATCTGAAACCTTCGATCTGTCTGAAACCATGAGAGGTGGTACTGCAGGAAAAGCCATGTGGAGTACTTACTTTAAAACTTGGCAAGCAGTACCTCAGTCAGTATTCAGGAATCTAGTAACTGATATACGAAAGAGAAAAGGCATTGCACCCGAACCACCATCTCCAGACGAATTTATTGACAAGGAATAATAATCTTATCAATAAATCTTTTAGTCGGTTAGGTTAGATGGACGGTCGACAACTAATTTTTTATTAATTTATTTCTTTTTTCTCTTTCCTTGTGTTAGTTACAATTTACATGTGTTCAAAAATGATTTCTGAAGAACCCGCATCATTATTATCAAAGATATAAAGAGCATAGGAATGCTAATTGCAACAAAGATTATTTGATAAAAGTTAAGAGATGAGAAAAGAATTAAAGAACTGAATCCTACTAGAGAATAAAATAGACTACCTGTGCATGTGGGACAACCTACAAATAGACCCGTAGATATCCCCAATACCCCAAGAAAGTTCTTTTTTGATAGTGTGACAGATTTTCTCTTTGAAAGCAAGTATATGTTTAAACTGGTATTCAGCCCCACCAAAGTAGAAAGAGTTGTTGCAATTAGCAAGTTGAGAGGGATAATCAAAATTGAAAATTGATCCGTCAATTTGAGTATTAACATTGGAACATATCCTATTGTATTGCAACAAATAATGAGTTGTGAACTGGGATATTCTCCCTGAAAAGTTGTTATTGGTGGATCTTGATTCTGTGGAATGGATCTATCTAAGGTATTATTGATACTCCCGCTATTTATTTCAAAGTTGCTACTATTATCATGCAGCAAGTTCTGATGAACAACAGAAGAAATTTCATTATTGTTTGATTGAATGTTGTTATTTGTATCTTGAAGGTGAGGGATTGAGGAGTGTTCCATACGAGATCCTTCTTCTGTCAAGCTGTGGTTTGAAGAAGGTAAGGGAACTAGAGAGAAAATTGTGCCAGCATCCGTAAAGTATATGAAAATATTCGAAAGAAATCCAAAGAAGACAAAGTAAGCTAATGTGGCACCGATAAAGATCAGCTTGTACCGTCTAGTCTGTAATGGGTGTTGCAAGTGATACAATAGCGCTTTCGGATCTTTTTCTAAACGGGATTTTGAGAAGAAGAATCTGTGTATGCTAAAGTAAATCATCGCAAGTGTGATTAGAAATGAAGCCATGACTATTTGAGCAAGTTGATATAAGGATGATGAAAGGAAAATCTCTTGACCTGGAGTTGTTAGACGAGAATAAGAATACAAAACAAAAAACATAACAAGGCCTATAATAAGCGGCACAAAAAATCCATTGCGATACTTAGAATAGTCCAATGACTTTTCCAATCTTGATAGTACTTCCTTTTCAGGTTAACTTAAGCCTTTCATCAAATTAGAAATTTATAATAAATTGAATTGATTATTAAATATTTTAGTACAATTTGCCATTATTACGCAAAGGTAGGTGACAAATCTTAATTTTGCAAGAATCTTTCATTTCTTTCCTTTTTCTAGAGCTAAAATGAGGGCAAGAGAGAGTGTTGAGAGGGTGGTAAAGCTGTGATTGGGTAGTCAGGTAGTCAGGTAGTCAGATAAGTAGGCAGGTGTGTGGCTGTGTGGCTGTGTAGCTGTACGGATGAATGAGTGATGACGCAATTCCAAAGCAATTCCGAATTTTCAAATACAGGATAGAAATACTTCCAATAGGGAGAATAAAATGTCAAGCGAGCATAACATATGGAATTCGATAGAAAACAAATGGCTGGATTTTTGGGACAAGAATCATGCTAATATATCTGATCCAAAAACAAACAAACCAAAATTCTTTATTACTGTAGCCTATCCGTATCCAAATTCTCCTCAACATATAGGACATGGTAGAACGTATACAATTGCAGATGTACACGCAAGATACAAGAAATTGAGAGGCTATAATGTTCTTTTTCCAATGGGATTTCATTATACTGGTACTCCTATCTTAGGGATGTCAAAAAGGGTACAATCGGGAGATAAAGAAATAATTGAGAATTTTAAGACAATTTATAAAATAGATGATAAGGATATTTCCACTTTTGTCGATCCACTTCAAATAGCTAGATATTTTCATAGTGAAATCAAGTCGGGAATGAAGGAAATGGGCTATGCTATTGACTGGAGACGTGAATTTACTACGATTGACCCGGTTTACAAGAAATTTGTTTCCTGGCAATTCAATACTTTAAAAAAACTTGGTGTGATTGAACAGGGCTCGCACCCTGTAGGTTGGTGTCCAAAAGATGGTAACCCAGTTAGTCAGCATGATACATTAGGAGACGTCGAACCTGCATTTACTGAGTACGTGTTTGTTAAATTTCAGTTAGAAGAACAAGAAAATGTTTTCTTACCTGTAGCAACGTTGAGACCCGAGACAATATTTGGAGTTACTAATATATGGATTAATCCAGAAGAAAATTATTTGCTTGTAGAGGTAAATGGTAAAGAAAATTGGATAATAAGTAAAGACGCCTCTGAAAAGCTCGGATATCTTAACTATGATGTCAAAATAATTAGAGAGGTGAAAGGCGCCGACTATGTGGGCATGTCGGTTATAGCTCCGTTGACCAAAAAATCAATCCCAATACTACCCGCAAAGTTTGTTATGTTAGATGAAGGAAGCGGAGTAGTAATGTCGGTGCCTGCGCATGCACCATATGATATGCAGGCCCTACTAGATCTGAAAAGGACAGTATCAATTGAAAGCATTACTAAATCCAGATTTAAAGATATTATTCCAATATCGATAATAGATTCTAAAATTCATTCTGATAATGAAAATTCTTTGGAGAATGGTGGTAAGGCTTCTGCTGTAAACACGGGTAAGAATGGCAAATCTGATTCCCTCACTCTTCCACCACCACCACCACCACCACCACCACCACCACCACCACTACTGTCACCAAATCGTAATTTGAATACAGAAGCCAAAGATATTACCCCAGTTAATGAACAGTCAACAAACGATGTAAGGACAAAAAGTAAAGAAGAAGAAAAAAAGGTCCCAGCGATGATTTTTTTGGAAAAGTACTCGATTTCTGACCAAAGTGATCCTAACCTTGAAAAAGCGACATCCGAACTTTATTCATTGGAATATTATTCTGGAAAGATGAATCATGGTGCTCAATCATACGCTGACATGACAGTCTCAATTGCCAAAGAAAAGATCAAAAATGATTTATTGACAGATGGTACTGCAGTTATATTTTATGAATTGACCAATAAGCCAGTTTACTGCAGGTGCGGGACAAAATGCTATGTGAAATTGTTGGATAACCAGTGGTTTTTGGACTATGGTAATCCAAAATGGAAATCGCTCGCGTTTAATTGTTTAAATTCTATGGAAATAATTCCTCCGGAAATTTTGAAGGAATTCAAAAACGTCTTTGATTGGCTCAAAGTTAGAGCATGTGCGAGAAAATCCGGATTGGGAACCGCTTTGCCGTGGGACAAAGACTGGTTAATTGAAAGCTTGTCAGACTCTGTGATCTATATGGTATATTATATCATAGCAAAATACGTTAACTTGTATGATTTGGAAAAAAAATATATCAAGTTAATTGACGATTCATTCTTCGATTATGTTTTGTTAGATAAGAAACCACCTTCATTTAAAGACTACGAGGAACATGACAGTACAAATAAAGTTACCTCAAATGGTAAGGGAAATGAAAATGAAAGCAAAACAGGTGAACAATTAAGAAAGAATGGTGAAGGATTGAATGAAACTTCTTATAAAGGATTTTTAGAGATGGCTAAAGCGATCAAGGATGAATTTGAATATTATTATCCATTAGATTCAAGACATTCGGGACGGGATTTGGTACCAAATCACTTGTCATTTTTTATCTTTAATCACTCAATAATATTTCCTAAAAGCAAGTGGCCAAGACAGATTGCGGTAAATGGGTCAGTGTTAATGGATGGAAAGAAAATGTCAAAATCGATGGGAAACATAATCCCTTTGAGAAGTACCATAAAAAAGTTTAATGCTGATTCTATTAGGGTTGCTATGTTGGTTTTGGGAGAATTGTTACAGGACGTCGACTTTTCATTCACTACTCTAAAGGGGATATATGGCAGGTTAAACGACATTTACGAATTTGCTGTTAATTTTCAAAGTAGCTATGGTAATCTGATAAAATCAAAATTCGGAGATGAATTAACTTCTAATTTTGGTACTTCTTTTGATGATAAAGCTGCGGTTACTAACACTACTACTACTATAACAACTCAAGAAACCATTACACCCGGTACAACTATAGATACAACCACAACTAGTACCTCTCAACCAGCATCGCCAGAGGCAGTGCCTGCCACTTCAACGTCAGCCAACAAAAAAGAAGAACCAGATCAATTCCCTGCTACATCTATCGCTATAAACGGATTAAACTTGGAAGACAAGTGGCTACTTCATAAGCTAAATGAAACGATCCTTGAAGTTTCCAAGTATTTTGACGAACTGAGGATTAGGGATGTGCTCAACACAGTATTGTATCTGATGGATAAGGACTTTGAATGGTATCTCAAAAGAAGATCAGCAAAGAGCAAACAGCAGACTAGCGAAGAAAATTACGCATACGTAGTATACATGTTTCTAAAGGCTAGAATAAAAATGATTTCGCCAATTACTCCGTTTCTTGGCGAAGAGGTATGGAATAAGGTATTTAACAATCAAAGCAATATGCAATCAATATTCAATAGCGGTTGGCCAGAGTTTGACAAAAGGTTTGCTAATGTTGTTACTGAAGAAAATGAACTTTTAATCTCAAATTTGCTAGAGGACCTCAACAAGATTATAAAGGTTACCAAAAATACAAATATAAACAAAGTCTACATTTATTTGGCGTCTAATAAAAAGAGAGATCTATATAACAAAATAATTGATATTGTTCTTATAACAAAGACCAAAAATTTTGGTGTAATAATGAAATCGCTTTTGGCAGATGCATCAATTTCAGAAGAACAAAAAAAGTTTATAAAAAGTAACTCCGACCTTGTCAAAAAAATCAATGAGGACATTTTGTCCTTATCTCCTACAGAATTGGACAGAAGAGGACTGATAAAGAACGAGTTTGATGAAAAAATCCCGCTAGAGGATGCCAAGTCACTTATTGCTTTTGAATTGAAAATACAACCGGACAATATTTACTTCTTTAACGAAACAGAAACGCAAATTACTGATCCTAAGAATAAATCAAAATTCGCAAGGCCTTACAAGCCTGCGATTTATGTGGAATAACTATGTTTTTTAAAGCTGACATCAAAATTCTGCCATTTATCAGGCAGTCAATTTTTTTTCTGTATGGTAGTCAATGTGATAAAAAAAATACCGACTTTTTTTTGGCAAGTTTTAGTCTAGTTGTTTCCTTCTGCTATTAATTAGTCTATAAATTTAAAAGTATCAAGGATTGTTTGAATTATATTCTGACTTTGTTCTGATTCAAAATTTTCAACCCTGTCCTGAAAGGCAAGTAGATATCCTTGACCATCATGCGATACCAGATATCGTTTAATCTTGACATTTCCGTCCTGAGTTGGATAGACGGTCGTAGTGCAAGCTGTTTCATTTCCTCCCACTGCTACTGACGATTTTTTATTTTTTTTCTGCCTCTTTTTCGTTTCTTCAGTTATTAACCTTTCATTTTCATTTAACGAAGATCGTAACCCATTTTCTAAACCAAACAGTTGTAAACCTATGTTAGCTTCTGAAGAAAGTTTAATTATTTTAAATTTTAAATCTTCATACTTCAGAAGGAGACTATTCTCGTTGTCTAAGATCAATTGATTATTGTCATTGTTGTCTGAAGTTAATTTCGAATGATAAAAGAATGAAACTCCTAATCTCTGGTTGCAAAACCTCTTGAACAAATCTTCCTCCATACTAATTCGAGTTTACAATTAGGTAGACATCATCATTTTTAAAATATGTTATCTTTTTCAAAATAGATAGCAGACCAAACAGATCAAAAAGAAGGGGAAGGGGATGGGGGTGGGGAATGAATAAAGCCAGTAGTAGAATAAAAATGGATATAACTGGTAGTAGTAGTAGGATTCTATTAGCTTTGTTGAATAATTTATTGATTTTTGCTCTTGTTTTTTTGAATTCTTTCTAGATAGTAATATGATACAAAGTACAAAAAGAATCCACCAGCTACAACGACAAAGCCATAAATAGACATGGATTCTCTGTTAAACAAAGTACCTAATCCTACAATGAAGGCACCCAAAATAATCAACGCAATCCCTGCCCTAAGTGGTCCTGCCATTTTCTTTTTCTTTCTCTTACTAGGAGATGATGAAGATGATGACGATGAAGGCCTCCTTTTTGAATCTACCATTTAAATCTAATGAATATGTTGGGACTCTACTTCTTATTTATATCTCTAGATGCAAATGAAATCATTTTATTTGCCATAAGTATCATGGTACGATATAATGAAGATTGCTGTCGTAGGGATCGGGGTAGCGGGTGCGTATTTGATGAACCAGCTAAGTGATATCCATGATGTAACTGTCAGAGGTTTTGAAAGGATGCCCGAAAAGGAACATGACGCAGTCTGCGCATGGGCAACATGCGATAATGTTATGAAGGATTATGCCAAACAGTGTGGATTAAACATGGACGATTATATCCTTCATGAAGGAAAAAAAATGCGGGTCGATGTTGGAGATGGTAGTGACTCTGGAAAAAACATCGACATTAATTTAAAGGGAATGGTTAGTTACGACAAGCTAAAACTAATTCAAGATATGATTAAAGGTACTGATATTTGCTTTAATAAAGTACCCAATAAAACCGACTTAGAAAGTGAATACGATCTTATTGTTGATTCTACTGGATTTCATCGTCACTATTTACCCAAGCTAAAAAACGAACTATGGATTCCCTGTATACAGTATAAGGTAAAGTATGATAAAGTTCCATTTGACGACTTTTATCTAAAGGCTTTTCCTTCACTTTCTGGGTACTTTTGGTATTTTCCACTAGGAAATGGGTATGCCCATATCGGGTCGGGTGACTTTAAGCGTAAACAAACTCATGTCTTTTTGGACTATTTTATGAGAAAATATCCATGTCAAGTTATAAAAAAAGTAGGCAGACCTGTCCGAATAACTCCTCCTTCTCACTGCCTTCCATTTACCGATGGTAGAAAAACAATTGGTGTGGGGGAATCTATAGGAACTGTGTATGCATTACTAGGTGAAGGGATAATCCCGTCAACAATATGCGCACAATTGTTTATAGATAATCTACATGACAAAGAAAAGTATGTAGCCGACGTTTTGTCGACCTTTAAGATATATACAAATGTTTACAATTTTATTAGAAAAAGCATTAACAGGAAATTCAATATTCTAAAAGATTTCCTGGAAGTATTAAAAATCTATAAATACATGAAAAGTAGCGAGGATCGGTTTGGGATGGAAGTAAATATGCTAAACATGTTAAAACTAACAAAAATCTAGGTTCTAGACTTTTTTCTATTCCTTATATCATTTACTACTACCGCTTTTGCCACTACTACTTTTGCTGCTGCGAGTACTACTACTAACCCTATTGTTGCCGTTTCCTTCTTTCATTACATGATGCAATGATATCAGGGTAACAACTAAAATACCAAAAAAAGCAATACCTGTTGCAAGATGGGTTGCAACAATGACAGGATGCAATTTCGTTACAATCATGACCCATCCCAATATGACTTGACCTATTAGCAATCCAGAGGCCAAGGCTAATTTTATCCTCAGGCTTCTGCTACTCAATTTTATAAATGAATATGCAGTGAAGGAAAACAGGGCAATCATCAAGACAAAAACTAATGTCCTATGAATGTGTTCATAAAAATAATCAGGTGGGGGAAAATCAAACCCGTTAGGACACAGTGGCCAAGTTAGACATGATAGACCTTGATGAATCGAGGATAGATATACACCTAACATCATCACAGAATATGTTATACCCATTACAATTAGAGTAACAACAAACAGTTTTTTAGCTGGAAAGCGAGTCTGACCAATCCGCGTACTCTTCAAGTGAAATAAGTGAGTGATCTTAAATAGGTGCTTTAAATGTTTTTTATTGCTTTGACAATATTTAATAGTAAGAATTGAAATCCTGATTCTTAAGATATTATCTATGTTGATTTGCGCGATATCAAGAAAAATTACCTGTTATTTTGCTATAATTGGTATTATTGGGTTATTAACATATAGTTTTGGCTTTGAAGAGAGCTCTTTTAATCTAAAATATTCATTTGCTACATCTACTACAGTAAATAGCAGTGAACCTGCTTCTACTTCTACTTCTGCTGAATCTGGTGCTGATCCTGCCAATTCTACTATTTCTGACCTAAATCAGACTAATATTAACAATGTCTCCTCAACCTCATTGGTTACCACTATTCAAGGATCAGAAAAAGCCTTGAATGGATCTCAGTTATACTCGTCGACAACGACGACCACCAATGGAACAGATGCACCATCTATGCAACTTGTACCTAACACAAAAGAAAGTAGCGGCTCTTATCACAAAGAATCTGGAGACTTGAAACTTTCCGATCCGTTTTACACTTCTAATCATAGCATAGTTTTAAACAAATTCAACTTGACTTCGATGTCAGATCCACCAACAACAAAAACAAAGGAGCTTCAAATTTTTTATGAACTGGGGCTAATTGATGATTCAGATCTCGTCTACAATATAGGCTACTATGTTGAAGAATCAAAGTCTAGGGCAACTTTGAATCAATCCCTAATCGACAGTCAAATTACAGAGTCCTTAGTAAATGACGATTTAAAGATTGCCAAAGGGACTGGGTTTTATGTCGCAACAACTGATGCAGATATAATAGGTTGGAACGCATACGATCAAGTATATAATCAATCAGATAACGTTACTAACTATTTAGGTATTATCTATTATTCAACAAATGAATTACCTGGGGGTAAATTCTCTCAGCTAAGTAATAAAGTAGGTATCTATGAGTATGACTTGTATCCGAATGGATCTGCAATTAGGAACCTATGGTTATGGCCAACAATAACAACAACAACAACAATGGCGACACCCGATACATCAAACTCAATTAATAATAATAATCAAACCAATCCCTAATTATTGTCAGATACCTTTAACCTACTTACTCTTTTTTCTCAAACACCATTGTCACAGATTAGTATGATTATCTTGTTTGACTTGGGATAGTAAAATGGCAGGCAGCAGAAAGAGAAAAGAAAGAAAAAGGAAAAATGATCAGAGTACACCGACAGTTACTACTGTATCGACCATAATAGATACTAAATCAATGAGGCTCAATGTTTCCAATACTACGACGGATATTGCTAGTCTTCAGGATAATTCGTCCTCTACAACAGTTATTCAAAATAGTAAAACTTACAAAATCCCAAATAACTTTATAGTCTACATTCGTGAATTTGATAAAATTGATGAACAAGGTATACAAAGATGCAGAAACCTCAAATGCATGGAACCTGTTTGCAAGCCATTTAAGAAATATTGCTCAAGAAAATGTAGCAAAGAATTTACACGATGGTATAATTCTAATTTTTATTGGAGAAATGTTAGAAATAGAGTTTTAAGGCGAGATAATTTTACTTGCCAGATCTGTGGCATCCAGCTTGATAGGAGGAAAAAAAAGAACAAGTCGCAGAAAAATTGGCTTGAATGCGACCATATCATACCAAAGTCTTATTATTATCATCTTGGATATCAGTTTGACACTCTAGACAATAAAGTAAGGACAATCCTTGAATTTATTCACAACGGAAACAATTTAAGAACGCTATGTTATAAATGTCATAAGAAACAAAGCGTAACTGTGGTTAGTACTAGGACAAAACTAATTGATCTTAATAAAGAAATCATTTAGAAGTAAAGTAAAACATGCTGTTACTATATTACAGCTTTTTAAATATTATCAAAAGAACATTCCCAAGGTAACGTATAAACATTTATATGCTTAGTTACATTCCGTTGTTTTGTATAGATTTCTAATATATTTCTGCTTACGAAATTCGTTCTTTTCGATATTATTATGAGAATACTTTGGCGATGAACGAACTCGAAATATCATATAAAGGAATTTATACTAATATCCGCCCTATTGATTTACTTAGTTTGAATAATCCACTGGCAGATCAAACAATTGGATTAAAGAAAAGGATTCAAGACGACCTTCATCGGTGGGATGAACTCTATCGTGTAGGGGTAGAAATTGAGATCTGCTTACTTGACGACAGGGCGCGGCCTGTGAATGCTCATCCATTGATAAAGGAATTGAGCAAAAAGTTTGACATGGACTCTGAATATGGGAAATGTCAGTTTGAGGTCAAAACTGAGCCAATTTCAATGCACGATCTGTCTAGTGTTAATAGTTTTTTTGTAGAGTTCATTGAATTTTTAGAGTTATCTGTGGATAAGGTATACAAGAATAGGAAGGTTATACCAGTTTTTATGGGGGGAAATCCCTCGCCAGATATTTTTAAGAGGAAATTTATTACAAGAAAGGAAAGATACCTGAATTTTTATGAATGGCAAAAAAAGTTCCCCGATATCGAGATTGAAGGTCAAGTATTCAAACCCAACAAGATTGCTACTGCTATCCAAGGATTTCATCTGCATCTGCAGGGGTTAAACCCTATTTATACAACTCATATGTTCAATTACATTCTTGGTCTTTTGCCATCAGCAATTCTACTTGGCTCAAACAGTCGGTTGTTTGCTGGCAAATTATTCTCTTTTTATGAACCACGAGTTTATCTTTATGATCACTCTGAACAACAAAATTCTGGGTTTCCGGCTATTCCAAAATACCTTGATAGGATTGAAGAATACATAGATTACATCGCCTCACGACCCGGAATGGACGACTCGCGTGACTACTTTGGATTAGAAAAAGATAGACATGATGATATTAGGATACGTTTGAATTCTCCCAACTACAGGGTAGAGACCAGAATCATGTCAGTGCAGCCTACACCAAAAGAATTGGTTGCAATGATAGAATTTTTTATCGGATACTTGTATCGTGCTATTTTGGAAGGCAAGCCACTTAGACCCCTTTCGTCGATAAGAGAAGAGCGTGCTGCCATAGTTAGGTCAGGGTACGATGCTAAAACACATTTTAATGTCTCTGAAACAGTAAAGACTCAACTTCACGTCGCAAAACAAGGTTTGAAGGACCTGGACCTTGGTCACGAGTACATTAGAATTTTAGAAAGAAGGTTAGAAGAAAGAACCTCTCCAAGTCAATATGTTGCTAAAAGATGGGAAGCAAGCTACAACGGCAATGTTTATCAAACAGTCTCTGAAATTATCCAGCATGTATGGGATAAGACAAAGACTAACACGCCATTGCTTTGACCATCAAATTCGTTCTAAAGATGAACGAATGTTATATTCAAATATTATAGACTTTTTTTTAGATATAAAGTCATATAATGCATTTAACAAAATTTTAATAGATAATATTGTGTGGTATTTGAGTTGATCACCTAATAATGAATATTAACAAGTGTTTTTTAGTTATTGATACGTATTGGGAGGTACATGAAATTATTGGATAAACTGTTCATGTCTACTTCATTTAACGATGATCAGATGGATAGTTTGGTTTCTGATCTTCAAATTCTTATTAGGCAGCCTAGCATCTCGGCAACAAGTGAGGGCTTGGAACAATGTGCTATCTTGCTTGCCAATCTGATGAAAAACGCCGGGATCCATTCTGAGCTACTTTATTTGGATGCCGTGGACCAACTTGAGAATGTAAACTCGCACAATAAAATCCCGCCAATAGTTTTTGGAGAAGTTAAATCCAAGATAAATCCACATTCAGAAACCCTCTTGTTTTACAACCATTATGATGTGCAGCCAGTTGATCCAATTGAAAAGTGGAATGAAGACCCTTTTAGCGGTAAAGTTGAGGGAAACCTGATTTACGGACGCGGTTCAGCTGACGATAAAGGTGAACTGATAACAAGGTTAAAGGCGGTAGAGTTTTTTCTCAAAAATACAGGAGACGTTCCTTGCAATATAAAATTCTTAATCGAAGGAGAAGAGGAGATTGGAAGTCCTAATCTTTCAAGGTATCTAAAAAAATATAAACATAGGTTAAATTCGGACCTGGTAATTTGGGAGAGTGGATACGTAGACAAAGACGAAAGAGCGATAATATCTCTGGGTCAGAAAGGCATTCTAAATACTGAAATCACTGTATATGGGCCCTCAAGGGATACGCATTCGAGTTTGGCTGTTGCCATAGAAAATCCTGCTTGGAAACTCGTTAATCTATTATCTTATCTTTATGATCCTGTAGGAGGTAAAATCTTAGTAGACGGCTGGTACGATGAAGTGAAACCCCTCAGTGATAAAGAATTACAATTGCTGGCAGACGAACCCTTCAATGAAGAGGCATTTAAAAAGGAATACGGAGTTACCAATTTTATAAACAATCAGAATGCATATGAAATTAAAAAGGCGTTAGCAATCGAACCCTCTTGTAATATCTCTGGATTAACTTCGGGTTATACAAGAAAGGGCGTAAAAACAATTTTACCCTCATCTGCTACTGCAAAGCTAGATTTTCGCCTCGTTCCAAATATGGATCCAAGAATTCAATTTGAAAGGCTGTTAAAATATTTGAGGACTACTAGGTGCTTTTCAGAAAATGAGGTATCCGTAAAGTATCTAAGCGGGGAGCCAGCATACCGCACGCCGATTGACAATCAGTATGTGAAACTAGTTGTCGACTCTGCTTCAAAGATATTTAATGGCGTCGTTTTGAATTTATCTTCTGCTGGAACAGGGCCAATGTATGCGTTTAAAGAAATACTGAATGTCGATTCAATATGTATTGGAAGTACAACATTACCAAACAAAATGCACTCACCCAACGAGTACACTAATCTTGACCTGCTACACAAGGGAACCAATTGCTTTATAGAAATTATCAAGAATTTTGCAAATATTACAACTCGAAACACTGGACAAAGTCGTTACTATAACTTGTGATAAAAAGAATCCATACAAACATGTATATTCATTTTTTCTGCTGAGCCATCAAATGAAAAGGAAATTAAGGCTAGAGAAATCATAAAACGGCGGCAATTCATTGATCGGAATATGTATTTGGTCGCGGCGTTTATTCAAGTTATGTAAAATTAAAAAATGCAAGAAAGGATAAATACAATTACAATAAAACAGATAAATGCAGTATAGTGTTGCTATTGCAATAGCGTTTTCTCTGTCGATAGCTTTAGTATTTTATTTTCTTCCACAACAAGCATACGGTGTCTTCCACAGGGAGGATTTTATAATAACTGATATGGGACTAAAAAATGGAAATCCGTTTATGACGGTACAAGGAGAGGCAGGTAGATCATTTTCTGTTGACATGGGCGATGAGTCCTTTTATTCCTACACATTTGTAACAGACAAAGGAATATTTGCAGCAAGTGTGGCTTTGGGTGAGGACGAAAATTCACCATATTACTCTGTTGATGGGTTTGAAGTCGATACATTTGAGGTAGGAGCATGTTTAGAGGATCGAACGGCATCAGGTGAACCCCGATTTACCGGCAACACTGCCGAATATATGCCGGAGGATTTGGTTATTGAAAATGTTTCAAAGGTATATACTATTCAGGTAACATTAGATGATCCAGATGACGATTGTCAGAGTGGACAACATATTTACAAGATTTTTTCAAGCAAATAAAGAACAAGAAATTATTGACTAGTATTATAGCTACTATCTAGTTCCTTGATCTTTAATTTTTATCTTTTACTTTTCCAAAATACCTTAAAAATAAAGTTCCTCGTCCAATTTAAAATCTGAACCTATAGACAATGGTCTAAAACTAAATGAGTAGAGTATTGAACATATTTCTCATTTGGGTGAGTATGGTTCTAATTCTCTAGTAATCTTGTTTATTACAAACTTTTCGGGATCGTAATTATATTTTCTTCCTAATCTCTCCAGGTATTCTTGGACATCATGCCAGGCCTTCTTTCTTTTTTCTAAAGACGTCGTCTTTAGAAAATTATCATCCTGATCAAAAGTTGGTCTTGTCTTAAATGAGTCATCATCTTGACGTTGAAAATTGTTGTTTGAAAGAGATAGCGATGAAGATCTTTTCTCTGAGAGGTTGATAGCAATTTCATACAATTTAGAAATCTCTGAAACTTCTTTTTCTGTCAAAATTATTCTCCTGCTTCTTTCTTGCCTTGTCTCTTCAGCGTTGTTATTTGTCATGTTTATAGAGGTGCGGTGAATCTTTTAATTCTATGTATATTTTGAACAAAAAGTATGCAATAAACAATAAATAAAAATTATTTTTTTGATTAAAGGTTTATTTTTAATTTATTTACCTTAACTAGTTCCTTTACCATCCAGATCCTGGATTCATCTCCCAGCCGCCATGACCGCTACTGCCATATCCTTTTCCGCCATAACCTTTATCATAGCCTCCACTACTACTGCCACCATGCATTCCTTTCATGCCCATATCATGACCTCCTTGTGAATGCATCATCATCATCCATTCCATCATTGAAATTTCTTTAGTCTGTAATACTTCACCGTTGCCCGGGTCAACCAATACCTTTGTAAATTTCATATCAGGAGAGCCTAATATTATAGAATATACCAAGAATCCATCCTTTTCTTCACCGTTGGCTGACATTGCATATGATCCATTTCCAACAGCCTGCTCTGCTGTAGCAATAGCATCAGCTAATGTAACATTAAACTTTGCTGCAATTGCCTGATACATTGTTTCCATCACATTTAATGTACCATTAATTTTTTCATACTTTTTATGTTCCATGTCCATTCCCATCATTTTCTTACCGTCATAATTATCTCGCATCATCATCATGTGATCTCCTCCTGTTTGTCCCATTGTTGTGTTCGTTGCTGTTTGATTTGATGTGGAATTAGTTTGGGCAAATACGTTGCTGGAGCTTGTCAGTGGTGCTAGTCCCATTGCTGCTGTTAACAAGCCTGTTAAAATAACAAAACCAAATAGAGTTCCGGTATTCATCGATTTTTATAGATCTGCAAAATATAAAAATATATTCTATTTTATAATTCTAGAGAATATATCTATTATATTAGTTATCGATTGGTAATAGTAATAGTAGCAGTAATAGAAGTAGAGGTAGAGAGAGATAATGAGGACGCAAACAAATTATTATTTTAATAAAAATATCTTTTCATCAATTTAACTAGCAGCAGCGCATGGTATAGTAAATTTGTGCGGCTAGAAAACAGGCAAAAATACATAATAAACTCGGTTTGAGCTCAAAAAGAACCTTAAACTGCGTGTTGGTTTTCGAGGATTTAATTTAAAAACCCTATCAGGTGTTATGGGGCTTTGTTTTATGTCCTATGGTTCCAATTTTTCTGAGCTTTGATATTTCTAAGAATAGATAAATCAAGGCGATTATTTCAAACCTGCCAATTATCATATTTATAACGAGCAAAATTTTCGCGCCATTTTCCATATCAAGTTCTGTTATCCCTGCAGTCAAGCCGGTTGTAGTTAATGCTGATACTGATTCAAATAACGAGTCCAAAAAGTCCTTTTGTGTTATTACAGAGAGAAGTACTCCGGTAATAAGAGAAGTTGAGATAAACAATATGATGACTAATATTGCTTCGTTAAATGTTTTTTCTTCTTTATGTTGGTCGGCTTTATGTTCCCATATATGGTAAGTACTATCATATCTTGAGGACGCAGATGAAATGGATCTTGTAGTAATGTCTGCAGAAAATTTCTTGTTTGTGAGTTTTTGCAAGATAAGCAAAATTCTTCCTACCTTGATTCCTCCAGCTGTAGAAAAGGCTGTTCCTCCTATTAACATTATTACTATCAACACTATCTTACCTTGATCAGAAAGTATTGTTACATCAATAAACTGAAAACCGGTTGTTGTAGCGGCGCTGAGGGTATGGAAGATCCCAGTCATGATATCAGAATTAGCATAGGTAGATAGTAAAAAGTACGTGAATGCTATACATGATACTGCAAATATGCCAAAGTACAATGCTATTTCTGGCCGCATTTTAGTAGTATGCATTTCTTTACTAAACAAGGCATAATGGAATGCAAATGGTAGTGCAGAGATAACCATTCCTGCCATCAGGACCGTTAATTCTAAGTAGTTTCCAGACGACAAGATTGTGGAAGCGGGAACAAATCCACCACCTGTTACCGAACTAAATATCAATGAGATGTTGTATATAATGTCATAATTTCCTGAAACGTATAATAGCGCAGAAAGAATTATGGTGTAAATACTGAAAATAACTGCTATGGTGAGTATGAGTTCTCTTAATTTTAAACTACCGCCTCCCATCATACCTTTCATATGGGCTAGTTTTCGCTCAGGATAAAAGAAAGTGATAACCAAATAAACGAAACTTAATCCTCCGATCCATTGTGTAAAAGAACGGTAAAAATCAAAACTCTTTGGTAAATCTTCAGGATATTCTAGCATGGAAAGACCTGTAGTCGTAAAGCCTGAAGCACTCTCAAAAAAACTATTTACAAGCAGGGTATACGAATCGAGATCATCTCCAAACGGGTTGACATAGATAAAGGGAATGCTTCCAAACAAACTCAATAGTACAAAGCTTGAAACCATCAGGATCGAAGCTTGCCTTAAATTCATGGGAGTCTTTTCTCCGTATGCGTTTAACACAAAGCCAGTAACAGACATTGAAGTTATTCCAAGAAAGATACCCGTTGCAGTACGGACTTCACCTTCATAGGTAGCCATAAGAGCAGGAGCAATAAATAAAAGACCTGCAAATTGTAAAATGAATCCAAGGTTACCCCAAATTGGTTTGTATCTCTCCCTGATTACCACTCGATAACTTCTAAATTGCCTTTCTAAGACTGACGTTCTAATGGCGTTTGCTAGACCTTGTTGGGTTACTATTCCCAGAATATGGACATTGTCTGTAACTGGAATACGTTTGATTAAATTTAATCGCATAAGGTCCAAAGCCATCCTAACGTTAGACTTTGCAGATATAGTGATCACTGGAGAGGTCATTATTGCCTTTATTGGAACCTGGTCAGAGTCCTCCCCTTTCATGACGATTTTGTCTAAAATATCGCTGTCTGTTATAATCCCTACAAATTCACCCGTCTTGTTTTTTACTATAATGGTGTCTGCTTTCCTCCCATGCATCAATTTAACTGCAGTTGCCGCATCAACATCTTCATCCAAAATGATAAATTGATGATGAGCATATGACAGCACCGGGCGTTTCAGAGGGTCTGTTACCATAATTTAATCAGAATTCAGATATGTGTAAAGACAAATGATATTAAACTTTGCTAATAAATTCTTGATATTTTTACTTTTTTAACCTAAAGAAGATAATAGTAGAGATAAAAGTACTGATATTCAAAGCAAAAAGCAAGTCAAATTCGATATTGTAAAAAATATAAACAAAGGGAATTTTAGGTTACAATAATCATATCAATAATGGTCTTGGTCGAAATAGGAATGAATCGACCAGGAAGTATTAGGAGACGAAATCAAAAACTGGATGCAAACTACAAAAAAAAATTAAGGGATGGTTATTGTTACAACCTCAGGAGTTTTTGCAGGTGTATTTGTACCATAGGCCCTCTTGAATTCGTCATCTCCATAGATCACTTCTGCGACAAATCCTTTGCCTACAGGAGCTTCGCTTGAGCTAAAGGTGAATGTAAAAGTGCTAGTTTGGAAGGCTGGAAAGAGTTGATTGTTTAATACTTGAGGATTACGAGAACCATCCATCGAAACATGAATAGTTCCATGTTCATCTAAATTGCCATTGTTAACTACTTCGACGATAACCCTAAATGTTGATTCACTTTGGGTTACTTGAGCATTTACATCTTTTAAACCCCAAAATACAGCAACAGATCCCATTAAAATAAGCAAAGTCATAGTAAAAATCGATGCAGCCCTTTTGCTACCTGTCTTTTTTGTATTTATGACCCGATGAGGTGATTCTTGTTTAATAAAGTTAATGCCACTAAAATTAAGTTTCATTTATATAATAAAGGAAAATTATTTATTAAATTTTGTTAAAGATAATGCTATAAAATAATACTGAAATACTATAAGATAAATTACTCTTTTGAGTACCATAACGGCTTACAAGAGCAAGTTAATGGTAACAAGACGAATGATAAAGAAGATGGCTGATAATTACTATTTTTGTAAAGCAATTCTAATCATTGTCAAGTTATTGCTATTCTTCAATGAATGTAAAATGACAAAATTTGCTAAAAAGATTTCGAAATTGTTTTCTCGGATTCTTGCCTCGTT
Source organism: Candidatus Nitrosocosmicus franklandus (assembly GCF_900696045.1). Classification (GTDB taxonomy): domain Archaea; phylum Thermoproteota; class Nitrososphaeria; order Nitrososphaerales; family Nitrososphaeraceae; genus Nitrosocosmicus; species Nitrosocosmicus franklandus_A. The sequence goes on along the minus strand of NZ_LR216287.1, from coordinate 201,356 downwards.
TTGATTAGAACAATCTTTGAGAAGTTAATAAACCGTCGATGGGAATTCGGATCACAAAAAAGTTCTTTATTACTTTTTTTCTCTTCGAACGTTTATCAGGTTGTGTTTTTCTAGAAATTGACTAATCCTTTCATTTTCTTCATCTGTAGACTGAAGTTCGTCTTCACCCAGGTCCTCTAGCGTTCGTACCATCTTTCTTAAATCATCTATGCTTATGACAACTCCGTAATAATCCCTCACTCTTTCGATGGTAGTTTCATAATGCTTCTTATTTCCAGAAGCCGTTGCATCAGATACAAGTATCACATCATAACCTAGGTTAAACGCATCACGTAATGATGTCTCTACACAGATTGAAGTGTCTATACCGCAGAATATCAGAGTGTTTACATTCAAGCTCTGAAGCCATACTCTGAGTTCTGTATCTTGGAAAGCAGAGTCACGCCGCTTGAGGATAATATGGTCTTCCTCGGCGGGTTTTATTTCATCAATGATATCGGCATCCCAGGTGCCTCTCATGCAAATTGGAATTTTTTTGTTCTGCAATCTCTCTTCACGGGCCCTTGGAAGAATATTATGAATGTTAAGTAAGAGATCTATGCCACTGGGCTCTCTAATAGCCTCTGTGTAAAAAATTGGAATTTTTTCTTCTCTACAAAAATTAATTAGTTTTTTTATATTGGGTATGATTTGTTGATAATTTTCGATATTCATTCCCAGCTTATCATAAGACCCACCCTTGCTGACAAACCCATTTTGCATATCAATTATTATCAGCGCCATATTGATGACGTTTCTTCCATAGTGTAATTCCCGCATTGATGATAGACTAGAAAATGTCCCATAATAAAAATTATATTTCCAAAATACTGGGCTAAATGGGCGACAGGTGAGAGACCCTGTTATTTAGGAATTCCTACTATCTTGTATTATTGAATGAAATAATCCGTAAAATCTTTTCCAATATCTCCTCTCTGATAACCAGTGAATTCTACGACCATAAAAGACACCATAATGACATTTCGAAATTATTGAATCCGTAAAGTTGTTACCGATGAGTAGATTTTTTGTTGAGTTTGCATCCGGTCTGCAAATACTGCATAAACGACTTTTACCTGAAGCTTATTAAGCCAGAGTAAATTCGTATCAACGAATTTGATCCAAGTATTAATCAAACTGTTACTTTATATTTTTCATTAAATATGGGAGGGGGAGTGGGGCATTTGTGCTTTCACCTTGATCCAAAGTTGAACAATATAACTCCATTGTTTGTACAAACCTTGCAAACTTACTTGTGCAATTTGAGTACCGCAACATCATTACTCTATTATGATTATGTGAAGTCCAAAAGGGAAATTTCAATCCTTTAATAATATGATTAATGGATAAACTAATCGAATTTCTTTGTAGCGACAAACAAGTTGATTGTCTTTGTTGGTTATTGTCTTGTCATAAATGAAATATCTCTATTTTTCCAAGATTATATTTTCTAAACTAGTTTTGAAATTAAGCATTATCAATAGGGATTTCAAAAGAAAGAGGTCTCCACTTATCCTATCTACCTGTGCGTGCCTACCTACATTTTAAATTTAATGAATTTTTTCACACGTAATATTAAATGCATCAAGCGTGATTTTCTTTAATCTTTTGAATATTTCTGTTGATCAAATTTGGCTATCAAAGGTTAAGTAAAGTAAAATTCAAAAACTTTTTTATAACCACTTGGTGCCTTCTGTTATATGAAGGTTCCAAATATCCAATATAACTTTCATAGGTTTTTGATATTCTGTTTCCCTGTTGTATTGCTACTGTTTTTGTCATTTCCATCTCCGAATTATTCATTTTCTTCAACCAATTCTACGGGCCTTGATGCACTTTCACTTCAAAATTCCATTGACTTGGACAATATGACAACCGGTGCTGGTGCAAATAACAGTAATAATAGTAATAGCGATGGGCTAGCTAATACTACAACTGCCAATAATTCTAATTCTAGCGTCATAAATTTGGATATAATGTCTAATTCCACTGGAAATGCCACTATATCACTAACTCCTGGTGGTAGCAATGTAAATCTCGAACTTCCTCCGTCGATAGTGGAACTACTGGGTTCAACTCCGCCACTCGCTGATCAGATGAATATCACTGAAAATCTGACAAATACAAATGATACCGCGATCTTGACAACAAATGAGACGCAATTGGCCGGAAACGAAAATGTTACTGTCTTTACTAATTTTACATCTAAACCCCTTGGTCTTGAGACTGATTATGCTATTAGTGGAAAACCCTTTATCACAATTAACGATATTCCATTAAACTATGAATACTTGTATGACCCAGCTGATGAGATTACTATTAGTGATATACTCATATCTATGCGCGCAAGTATAAAGTTAGATAATTCGACCAATGCCCTTCCTGTACAACTAAGGGTTTTTACCAATCCTACGAATGTGACTGAAAATGCCGATGGATCTAGAACGTTTGTCAATGATCCAACTACTCTTGAAAATATAGAGATAGGAGGCGTTATTTTTTCAGAAGTAAAAACTGCAGCAACGGTTTATCCTAATGGGACCGGTACACTAAATGCTACAAATGTATTTTAGCATTAACCATGCTCTCCCATCCACCATCCCCATCCCCCCAACGCCCTCCTTTTCTTCTTCTTCTTCTTCTTCTTCTTTTGAATGTTAGTTAGCAGGCATAAAGGCGCAAGTAAGTATTCTGATTTATTTGGAAATTCCTTTTTAATTTATCTCCTCTTTTTTTTGGTATACTATTTATACTAAAATTTTAGTGATAAAATATTATTATAATGTTTTATTTAAGAATCTAGTTTAGTAAGATTATTTCAGAATCGAATTAAACAATCCAATTATATAATAAAATGAAAACTTTGACATGGATAAAAAAATTAGTTTATCAATCATGTCAATCTTTGTAGCAGCAGTCTTAGTAGGTTCTGTTGTTGCAATAAGCAGCACTATCGATAACAAAGCATTTGCTGGTGGCGACGACCATGACAAAAAGAAAAAGAAAAAATCAAATGAAGCAGCTCAAGGAATCGCACAATCAACATTAACTGGTCAAGATTCAGCATGTGGTTCTAATGATGATACAATTGCTTCATGCAACAACTTGGCATTCTCAATCAACTTAAACGACGGTAACAACGCATTAGGCCAACAATAAAAATACTTTTTTCTCTTTCCATTTTTTAAAATAGAATTTCTTTAGTTCTATTTCAAGGATTAATTACAAGAATCCTGTATAATAAGCAACACCAATATATCTATTTTCAAGTCAAACTTATTTGTTCTCGGATTAAAGTGTCTAATTTTGATATCCAAATTAGTATTGGTTAAAGGTTTGGATTATCATCCAAAAATCAATTAATAATAGAATTAGTAACATTGAAAAAGGTGCTTGCATAGATTATAGATCCATCTGATTGATTACGAATTCCATTTGACTACATTATAAGGCTATTTTCAACCCTTTGATTTGATCCTCCGATATTCGTCTCTTGCCTTTTTTCTCTTGTATTGAGGAGAATTTTAACCAAACCGTATTTACTCTTTTAATGTAAACTACAAAGATAGATAATGTTGATTTAAGATGATACTCCAACAGAATTACGAATTCAATTGGGCTGAATTTACAATTTAGACAAATTATATAAGCATAGTAATTTTAAAAAAAAATTTACAAAAATGAAGACAGGCAAAAATAATGATCCTTCTTAAATGAAATTTAATCTATAAACATCATTTATTAAGATTAGCTGAGAATCTAGTTTTGGGCAAACAAATATTTTTGTTTTATATTTTCTAGTTTTTCAAGAGATACTGGTTTTTCGCAAATTTCCTTTACACCAATAGAAGAGTATTTTTCTATATCCTCAGGGTTGAAAAGTGAAGCAGTGAATAAAACTATGTTCTTACTCTTGATTGATTTATTTTTCAGCTCATCAAGAATGTCAAGACCAGAATAATCTGGGATTGCTATATCAAGCAATATCAAATCATAATTGCTATTTTGAATTTCGGCCAGCCCTTCAACTCCATTATTAATTGTTTTACACTCTATATTACCTAACTCAAAAAAATCTTTAACCACCTCGGTAATGTTCTCATTATCGTCTACTATCAATACTTTCATTGAAGTTATTCGTCTCTTTTATTATATACGTGCCAATAGTTATTTAATTTAACTAATACTCTAACCTCTGTTAGACCAGTTGTAAATATTGAATTCGATAATAAGGTCTACAGATTCAAAATTAACATTTAACAGCAGAGGAGTGTGGGTAGTAATAGGGTCGGTCTTTCTTATTGAAGTCTTTTCTTTCCAAATCCTTGTTCAAATAGACCGATCAATTTGGCCCTTGCAACCTAAAGACCTATTATTTACCTGTATATCTTACATGCAGGCAAATCTCAGACGGTCTTATTTTGACGACAGACCTTTGAATAAAAATAATCTTCTGTTTAGAGTCATCACCCATTTAGTCTAACTAGCAATTCCTTGTTACAAATAGGACCCTAAATTGAATAAGATTTCCATTTCAATAACATTGCTGTTTTGTTGTAATTTCCTGGAATAGAGTTAGATGCATAATAAGGTTAGAGGAAGGAGTGTGATAAAATGAAAAATGCTTTTTTTTCATTTTAGCCTCAAAATTAGGTTGGTTGTTTTAAATAAATGATTGTCCTTGTCTGAGACTAATAAATATGATTTTAGACGCGGCTTAAATATTCTTTAGTTTTGGAAAGGATTTCACCATCATTATCTGAAACTATTAAGAAAATGTTAAACTTGAGCAGAATATTAACCAATAATTGATCAGGCTCATTAAGTGAGATTACTATTGGATTGACCTTTGTGGAGTGACCCCGGAATGTTTCAATATTATATAACAGTTCAATATTATATTCCAAGTTTGATGTAAAAATTACAAAAATAATTGTTTGTTCTTCTTTTCTTGCTACCAAATCAAAGAATGTCTCGGTAGCAATATTTGTATCTGCTTTCTCGTTAAACGATAATTTATAGTCAAGTTTGATAAGATAATCACTTAATTTTTGCAAGATAAAGAAATTCTTTTTGAATTCTCTTTCAAACTTTGGATTTATGTTGTATTTGTAAATAGGTTGTGTTCTTCCATTTATGTGAACAAAAGGGCCATAGTTACAAAAGTTGCAACTATAGAAAATATACGGTTCTTCGAAGAATTTTAAGCATTTTTGGCATCGGTAAGAGGCTTTTTTTATTATTTCGTTTGAATTGGATATTTTCTTATTGCATTTGGGGCAGTAAGAATTGTTTCCAATTATAAAATCTTGTCTTAGACCAGTAAATCCACACGTTTGGTGTACCATAACTTCATCATATTTAGTGAATAGTTCATCGTGACATGAAATACATTGGTAATTAATATCCAAATCAACAGCATGACAATTTGGACACGTCAGGGCATTCTTCACTTTTTCTTTAATCAAAAAATTTTCCTTGACTAGTGAATCGATGAGACTTGAATTCGAAACGATCAAATCATTAACCTTCAGGTCGTATGAATCTCTTATAGCTGAATTTACATTTATCTCGTTAGTAAGATGACTTCTTACCTTTTGAACTATTGGTAACTCGGTTAATAACATGTCGCGGACTAGTATCTTTGTATTTGGATCTTCTAACAACGGTTTTAGCATGATCTTTTTCTTTTGTTTTTCCCATTCTGCATATATCGTATGCAAAGTTTTCACTAGATATTTAATGGCCATTTCATCAGAAGAAATGACATTTCTAACACCCAGTTTTGCAGTCTTTAAAACTAGTTGCAAATCCCTTGACCTATAAAATATTGCTATAGGTATTGTCTTTGAATATGTTAAAATAAAATCTTCAGTGATAAAATTGTCCTCTGTTACATCACATATTATTATGTCAAACCCGTTGTTTTTGACTAGATCAAATGCTTTACTATAATTTTCAATTGTTTGAATTTCTATAGAAGAATCCACACTATTCAAAATCAGGTTTGAAAGAAATTGGTCATTTGTAATGAGTAGGACTTTAAGATTCTTGGAATAAATAAAATCTTTTTCATTTTTCTTAATGGTATCATAAATGGTTTTTATCTCTTCAACAAAATTTAGATCGAGAATATGATTTTGAATAGTTATATCTTCCTTTATTTTTCTCAAACATTTGTTAAGTAGATCTAAAATCTGGTTTGTAAGTTTGTGTCCAGTTACCAACGAGTCAACTATGTATTTGACTTTTTCTGTTATTATTTGAATATTAGAGTGATCTTCTAATTTGGAATAAGAAATTATCTGATCGAGTTCCTGGTTTAGCTTCTTATAACCTTCAACCGATGGATTTTCTAGTATGGTAGAACACTTGTTAAGAGATTTTGTAATAAATTTTACATAGTCATCAGAATATTGCATTGATTTTGAATATTATAAGAGGCCGTCTTTAAAAGCTTATTTAATTTTGTATTGATGGCAATCATATTGACAGCATCAAGATACTTTGTCAAACTAACTGACACTGACTTTCTAAATTAGACAAGATGACGATCTTTGTTTCAATACAGCATTCATCGATGGTTGAATTAATATTTGTAGGATTAGTAACCCTACGATTATTAATATTATTGTTTTTTACCTGGTTTTAATAGGCGATTAAGGAAAGACAAGGAACAGAATTAAATTCATGTTAGGGTGATAGGTAAAATAGAAACAATATGAATATTTTGGCTATAGGTGCACATCCTGACGACATTGAACTTGGATGCGGCGGAACACTTCTCAATGCATCAAGAAGTGGGGTTAACGTCTATATGTATGTCGTTACGCGAGGTTCAAGTGCCGGATCAGTAGTAAAGCGTTCAAATGAAATAATTAATTCTGCAAAGTATATAGGGGCAAAAAAATTATGGATCGATGACTACGAGGATTCAGCCGTTTACTTAACCAAAGAGTTGATAAATTCCATTGAGTTTTTTATCCGAAAGACACAGGCCGATGTGGTTTTTACTCATCCACTTAAGGATAATCACCATGACCATCGTGCGGTTGCTCAAGCGACCATGGAGGCAGGTAGGTTTACTCCTACCATCATTGCATATGAAAACCCGTCTACGAGAAATTTTTTACCTGTGCTTTTTAATGATATTTCGAATGTGGTAGATGAAAAAATAAAGGTAATTGAACTATATGGTTCACAGAAATCAAAATTATTCCTCAGTTCTAATTCAGTGAGAGGTTTGGCAGAGTACAGAGCCTTTCAAACGAGGCTGGACCCGAAAATTATTTGCACTGAAGCTTTTGAGGTAATGAAAATGACAATCAACAACGATTTCACATTTCTAAAGACTAGAATTAACAAAGAAAATTCGAGACCTTCGAGAAGAATTATAGAGTATGATATCTCAACTGAAAAACACCAATAATCACATTTATTAACATTGATTTGAATTTCTATTTTACATTCCTTTATGATATATTATTTTGGATTTGATATTCAGGAAGAGGAATTTTTAGCATTACCAAATAATGGGATTCATAAGAACAAGATACAATAAGACTCTATACCGTGGATCTTTTCAACAAAAAGACACATTAGCTCTTACGATCTATGAAGAATTAGTTATACCTGCAGAATTTGTCTACTGGCAGGGTAGCGACGATAAACCCGTCGATATAGAAAATAATGCAATTTCAACAAACCAGTAAAAAAACAGATGGGGAAAAATCCATCTTATCTCAACTCAAAAAAATGAGATTTTTTGAAGTTAGTCGTACTATTGCTTTCCTGTCAAAAGAAGTTAGAGTTTAGTTTCCTCCAAAGAGATTCCTCAAATTATCTGAAAACCCCGGAAATCCATCGGAAAATAGGCCCCCTGCTGTACCATTTGTTGTATTAGAGGAGTTTGGTGATGGAGAAGAAGGGGGTAGGGTAGGTGTAGAGTCTCCAGGTGGAGAGGTAGGAGGGGTAGTAGTATTATCGTCTCCAGAAGAGTCTCCATTGTTGTCTGGCTCAGGCTCAGGCTCAGGCTCAGGCTCAGGCTCTGGCTCTGGCTCTGGCTCTGGCTCTGGCTCTGGCTCAGGCTCTGGCTCAGGCTCTGGCTCAGGCTCAGGCTCTGGGTCTGTTGAGATTATTGTAATTACGACTGGTGCGGTATTGCTATCGGATGTTCCATCATTGGCCTTAAAGGTAAACCTATCCTGTCCTGTGAATCCATCATTTGAGGTATAGATCAGGCTACCTGTGTCTTCGTTAAATTCTGAGATAGTACCTTGTCGTGGGTTTGATACTATGGAATAAGTCAAATCATTACCTTGAGGATCAGTGGCCTTTAGTGTTATCTGGGTTGGTTCACCCGAATTGGCCGTTACATCCTGTCTTTCGGCTACTGGTGGACTGTTAACTGCATTTACTGTAATTACGACTGGTGCGGTATTGCTATCGGATGTTCCATCATTGGCCTTAAAGGTAAACCTATCCTGTCCTGTGAATCCATCATTTGAGGTATAGATCAGGCTACCTGTGTCTTCGTTAAATTCTGAGATAGTACCTTGTCGTGGGTTTGATACTATGGAATAAGTCAAATCATTACCTTGAGGATCAGTGGCCTTTAGTGTTATCTGGGTTGGTTCACCCGAATTGGCCGTTACATCCTGTCTTTCGGCTACTGGTGGACTGTTAACTGCATTTACTGTAATTACGACTGGTGCGGTATTGCTATCGGATGTTCCATCATTGGCCTTAAAGGTAAACCTATCCTGTCCTGTGAATCCATCATTTGAGGTATAGATCAGGCTACCTGTGTCTTCGTTAAATTCTGAGATAGTACCTTGTCGTGGGTTTGATACTATGGAATAAGTCAAATCATTACCTTGAGGATCAGTGGCCTTTAGTGTTATCTGGGTTGGTTCACCCGAATTGGCCGTTACATCCTGTCTTTCGGCTACTGGTGGACTGTTAACTGCATTTACTGTAATTACGACTGGTGCGGTATTGCTATCGGATGTTCCATCATTGGCCTTAAAGGTAAACCTATCCTGTCCTGTGAATCCATCATTTGAGGTATAGATCAGGCTACCTGTGTCTTCGTTAAATTCTGAGATAGTACCTTGTCGTGGGTTTGATACTATGGAATAAGTCAAATCATTACCTTGAGGATCAGTGGCCTTTAGTGTTATCTGGGTTGGTTCACCCGAATTGGCCGTTACATCCTGTCTTTCGGCTACTGGTGGACTGTTAACTGCATTTACTGTAATTACGACTGGTGCGGTATTGCTATCGGATGTTCCATCATTGGCCTTAAAGGTAAACCTATCCTGTCCTGTGAATCCATCATTTGAGGTATAGATCAGGCTACCTGTGTCTTCGTTAAATTCTGAGATAGTACCTTGTCGTGGGTTTGATACTATGGAATAAGTCAAATCATTACCTTGAGGATCAGTGGCCTTTAGTGTTATCTGGGTTGGTTCACCCGAATTGGCCGTTACATCCTGTCTTTCGGCTACTGGTGGATCATTTACAGGTGCAAAGTTTCGAATAATTACTTTGATAGTTTTTTCAGATGATAGATCGTTTTGATCTGTAACTTTTACCTTGAAAAGCAGGATCTGGTTTGAGGTTCCATCAAGAAGTGGAGCATCAAATGAGGCCCTTGCTTCATCACTATCTACCAAATTCACGGAGAGTCCTGCAATTTGCTCCCACTCATAATCTATGTTCTTGCCATCCTTTGAATCAAAACTTCCTGAAGCATCCAAAATGACCCTATCAGTTCCCTCGTCAACCGTTATTTCATTAGCTAGACTAATGGTTGGAGGATTGCAGCCAGTTCTGTCTCTAATAGCAGTGTAAATATTGTCTACAAAGTTTGTTACATCTTGGTTAAATGAATCAACAAGAGTAGCAATCGCAAACTTGTAGGCAAAGGAGTCCAAATACTCGCATAATAGGTGGTCATAGCTTCCGTCATCTTGAACATTTCCAAGTGCATTATTTAGTGAATCTAAAATTTCAGATTGGAGGTTGTTTGGTAAGGTGATAGTTGATACAAAGTCTCTAAGGTTTGAAATCGAATTTTCTAATGGAATTATGTTCCAGGAGAATGTCTGTGGGTTTACTTCGATGTTATTTGAGGTATCTATTGCACGAATTTGCACCGTGTGTGGTCCAGAGTTAAGATTCAAAAAATAGCAGCCAGCGTTTTCCACAGTACCATATTCTATCGTACTTGGACGCCAATTACGATTATCAAGTTTACATTCAAAGCCCTTTATCCCTACTAAATCAGAGCCTGTGAACTGAAGTCCTATATCATCAGATACCGTGAACTCGTTATTATTTATCAAACCCATCCAATCGGTTTTGACCACACCTATTTCTGAAGTTGGAGGAGTAGTATCTTGAACACGTACTTGAAATGACTGAGTGGCTTCATTTCCATTACTGTCAACTGCGGTGCATTCGACTGTTGTAGTCCCCAAGGGAAAAATTGTACCCGAGCCAGGTATACACGTAACATCCACAGGGGCACCGGTAGCATTAGTTGCTGTTGCGGTATATCTTACTTCTGCACCTTGTGGTCCTGTAGCTTCTGCTACTACTGGAGCATCTGGAACCGATATTTGTGGAGGAGGAGTTTCTTCATCTGATTGGGTAGTTGCCTGTACATATAGCTTGTTATATGGTATGATGCTGAGAGGCATAGATACAACCAAAACAAATAGTAAAAAAGTTAGGAATATTTTCTTCAATATTAATGTCAAAAAATTTAAAGTATTTAAGATTTTTAGCAAGGTAATTAATTCAACAATATAGGTAAGAATTTATGAAAATTGTATATAATATATTGAAATTGAACAAATATTAAAAATCTTATCAACATTTTATTTATTTTCAAAATAATCTCCTATAATTAATGAAACTATATCAGTTTACAGGCAAAATAACACAATGATTCATAGGAGATACTATTGATTCTTGTTTCAACTTTTTGACTATGCAATTAGAAATTCCTTAGTCAAATCCGTGTCATTTCTAAAAAAAATCTTGGTCATTTACGTGTCAGTTTAGTGTATATGCTATAATGTAACTTTGGTGCTAGTTTTTTATAAATAAAATTGCATAAATAATAATGATACCAGTAAGTATCAAAAGAAACGTAATCTTGCAGTGGTTGCAAGGCATTCCGCGTGATAAAATAGCACGTATGAATGAAATTAGTACTGGAACAATATCAAACATTGTCGATGATGAAAGAGATGTTGACCTGGAAATCGACTATACTAGAACGCTAGCCGTCTATTTAATGAATGAAGAAACACAAGTCAGAACATTTTCATGGGCCGTTAGACTTTACAATATTTCGCTGGAACTTGGCATCTCTATCGAGACAACTGAGGCATTAATACATAAGATCCACGAACATTGCTTCAAAAAACAAAAAAGCGTTCCAGATTTCGCAAACTTGTTGATTGATCATATTACACTGACAGAGCAACATGGGATATCGTTAGACCAGTTCGAGCGTATTTATATGGGTCTTTTAGCAAAGAAAAACCTTTATGAAGAACAGGCTAGAGAGGCCAAGATGCTTAGAGACACTGAAATCAGATTGTATGGGACGACTCACGAGGAGCTTGTCCGATTATCCACCTCAAACCCGTTCACGGTGAAGTCATTGAATTAGATCAGGAAAATGTGAGAATGCAAAGAGAAATATCTAACTTGAAACAAGAAAATGCAAAATTGAAGGAAATGTTGGGTAAAACAGGTGATGAAAATATGAGGGATGTTGAAGCAAATTAGATCTTTTCTTTTGTAACGAAAAGTTTCTAGAAAAATCTCTAAAATAATCTTTTAGCAATATATTATTTAAGAATCTAGTTTAGTAAGATTATTTCAGAATCGAATTAAACAATCCAATTATATAATAAAATGAAAACTTTGACATGGATAAAAAAATTAGTTTATCAATCATGTCAATCTTTGTAGCAGCAGTCTTAGTAGGTTCTGTTGTTGCAATAAGCAGCACCATCGATAACAAAGCATTTGCTGGTGGCGACGACCATGACAAAAAGAAAAAGAAAAAATCAAATGAAGCAGCTCAAGGATTAGCACAAGATACAGAAACACTACAATTATCTGAATGTGGTTCTGGTAACGATACAATTGCTTCATGCAACAACTTGGCATTCTCAATTAACCTAAATGACGGTAACAACGCATTAGGCCAACAATAAATTTTTTTTGTTTTTTGATTCTTTACAGATAAATATATTATTGAATTTTGATTCAATCGATTCTTAACGTTTCCTTATCTTTATACTGTATTTGTAGGCATAGATCTGATTATTCCTATAGTATATACATAATCTTTATCCGAGTTATGAGAATGAACCTTGTGTGAGTATCGTCTAATAATGTTGTTATTTATTAGAAAAATCTTTTAGAATTTGATATTCGTCGAGTCGAACATAATCTAGAACTAAAATTATAGAACACTAAAGTCTTCAAAAGTTCATAAATTAATAACATGCATTAGTATTGTGTGAATAGCAAGATCAGACGGCATGCCATAATTTGCATGCTATTCTTATTGATTGTCTTTAGTTTGCAGAATATAGGCGTCGTAAGAAACTCTTATGCTTTTGATTTTGTGATTCCTGAAATACCTTTTCTAAATTTTAATTTTAATATTGGAGGCAGCTCGAGTGATGAAGATACTTTCTCATCAGATAATAAGGAGAATGCAAATTCAAATTTAATTTCCGTTGAAGCTAACGAAAATGGACAGACGGGCGTAGCTCAATATGCTGACACAGATAATTCTGTTCTCGCAGTTAAAAAAGAAAAAGAAATTAATTCCTCAAACTTGCTTCCTTTTCCGCTAAATACATTAAACAGTGCAATTTACGATAATATTGAAGAAAAAAAGGAAGGAAATGTAGGATCACCACAATCTGACCTTGACTTTAATCAAATTTCATCCTTTACTACTCATGCATTACCCTTGATTTCTGATTATTCTGACTTTCCTTCTACTATTATCTTGGACTCTGGCATGGAAGTAGGTAACGAAATACCCAATCAGTACATCGTAGTTTTCAAAGATGATGATTCAAGTTTAGCAGACTTCTTTTCGACTATTTCTGAAAAAGTAGAATTTCAAGGAATAGAATTGTTACAGGTATATGAACAGGCACTAAACGGCATTGCAATAAAAGTTCCTAACAGTCAGATGATAGAAGCTATCAAAAACTTTCCAATGGTAGATTATGTAGAAAGCGATGTACTAACCGAAGCATTTGCACAAACTACACCTACAGGTATAAACAGAATTGATGCTGATTTGAGCTCAACGAAATCAGGTAACGGAAACGAAAATGTGGACGTAGATATTGCAATCATAGACTCTGGAATTGATCTAAAGCACCCTGACCTCAATGTGTATCATCAAAAATCCTTTGTTAATACCAATACTGGTCTTCCAGGATTATTTGGAGGGGATACTACTACTATCACCACCGCCAATGATGATCATGGTCACGGAACACATGTAGCTGGAATTGCTGCTGCCAAAGACAACGCCATTGGTTCAGTTGGAGTCGCCCCGGGTGCCAAATTGTGGGCTATCAAAGTACTAGACAGCAAGGGAACCGGTCCTTTATCAACGGTCATAAAAGGCATTGACTATGTTACCAGTCATGCTAGTCAGATTGAAGTAGCAAATTTGAGTCTTGGATGTGAATGCAAATCCACTGCGTTTGATACTGCAATTAACAAGGCTGTAAAAGCAGGAATTGTATTTGTGGTTGCTGCCGGTAATGCTGGAAAGGACGCGATAAACACCTCTCCATCCAATAACCCTAATGTCATTTCCGTTTCAGCAATAGCAGATAGTGATGGAAAGTGTGGCGCACAGGGCCCAAACACAGGATATGGTGGAGATGATTCGTTAGCAACTTTTAGCAATTATGGTTCAGTTATAGATATTGCAGCCCCTGGAACAAAAATATTTTCAACTTTCAAGGATAGTGCTTATGCAACGATGAGTGGTACAAGTATGGCATCTCCTCATGTAACAGGAGCTGCTGCACTATATCTTGCCACCAATCCCGATGCGTCGCCTTCAGTTGTAAAGAGCGCGCTTCTCAATAATGCTTCAAAGGTCGGTACAGATTGTGACGGGAATGGGTTTGGATACTTTGGTGGAGATAAAGATCAATTTAAAGAGCCTCTTTTATATGTAAAAAATTATTGAATATGCATAATGATCAAAGTATTAGATATTCTATAGTTTCCTAATTGCCTTCTAAGATAACCCAACAACAATCTGTATGAGAGAAAGCATCCACTTTAGCCTTCAATATTTTAGAAGGGAAGTGGCAATATCAACTGAAGTAGCAGTAGTGGTGGAATATTTCCAGAGTCATTTTTTTTTGTTTTATTATTGTATTTCCTCTCAATACATGTGGTAACAGATTCTTTAGGCCAAAATTGAACAAACAACATGGTATCAGATAATCCAATATAATAAATTTAAAACAAGTTCTAATATTCAATATTATTTAGAAAGATTCAAAGTTGTAACCATCATAAATTATGATATTTGAATCCATTTAAATCCTCTACTAAAGATTGATAAAAAAAGTCACACAACGACTAAGAATCCGAATACGGTCCTCTTATTGCATAAACCCTCGTTTGGTTTTCGTTAGTAGGTTGATTTGACTGTTTATAGACAACAATTAATCATCAAAATCTATAACATGCGTATGCGCAGTTCATCACGTTATTTAAATTTGACTTTAGCCTCTAATACAACTAAGAAACTACTGTTAAATTTCATAAAAAATTATGATACTAAAATCGGTAGTAACGAGTTAAAATTAACCGTATTGATTGTCAGAAGGTTAAAAGGATTATTGTAATAACTTGCATACGGATGACAAACTTCTTATCTATGAGTTTGTATCTATCTTTTGAATAAAATTAAGCGATAGCCAACAAAATACTGCAAAAAAATCAGAAATCATATACGGCTCAAAAAACGCCGTAGAAAAAGGTGTTGAATTTATGCGTAATACAAAGTCAAGAATGGATATTACGTTCGACAGCAACGCTCCCTCTATCGTGGTAAAAATTCCGGAATACCGTCATGGTTACTCTGACATCCTCAATAGGGGAGGTACGATTAGGTGTATTACTGAAATTACAGCTGATAATATTGAAGACTGTAAAGAACTTTTTCAAATGGTCACTGAATTGCGTCACTTGGATGGAATGAAAGGAGGTATTGCCTTAAATGAATCAGAATACATGGCTACGACAATCTTACAGGAAGCCAAACCGTTAACAGAGGTAATTTATAGCAACGCAGATGAAGTGGTGGCGCAAGGTCAATACATTTTTGAAACCCTCTGGAAAAATGCTGTTCCTGCAGTAAAAAGGATAAAGGAGATTGAAGAAGGAAAGACGACTGAATACATAACCAAGATTTTGAGCAGATCCGAAGGCTCATTAAATGAGCAAAAGTTAGGAGATATTTTGTTTAATGCAAAAGAAATTGACATGGTTTCCTCGGCAGAAGGTCTGTCAATGGGATATAACTATTTTAAATTTATGACAAAAGAAGAAGAAGAAGAAGAAGGAGAAAGGATTCGGAGAGAGAAATGTGCAATAAGGGTGTTGATTGAAGCTTCCAAAGATAACGTCGAGTTGGTAAAAAAGTATATTGATTTAGGCATTGAAGTACGATATTTAATGCAGGAACCATCAATATATTTTGCGGTTACTAATAGGGATATGATGGCTACTATTGAACGAATGGAAATGGAAGAATTGGCTGAAAGTCTATTATATAGTAATGATCCTCATTATGTGGAGCGTTTTAAGCTGATCTTTGAACGCTTGTGGAATGATAGCAAACCTGCAGACGAGATAATCAATTTACTTGAAAAAGACGAAGAGATACCATTCATAGAAACAATTGAAAACTCTGGCAGGACGATTAGTTTGATAAGGGGATTGATTGCAAAAGCAAATAATGAAGTCTTGGGAATAATTCCTTCCTATGAAGCCTTACTCAGGCAGATTGATATGGGAATGTTTGATCATATAGTAAAGTCCTCAGGAGGTAAGAAGATATCTGTCAAGATACTTGTGACAGATAAAATCAAGTCCCAAGATTCTAATGGTATTATAACAATAGAGAAAGGCAAGTACCGCCTGTCTTTGAGAAGAAAGAATTCTGAAGATATGAATAGTGCTGACAAGACTAGTGAATTTACTATTAATGAAATGAATAATTTGACATTGAGATCGGTATTTAGTGAAAATATTAGACCCCAAATGGGAATGATCATAGTCGACAAATGTAAATCTATTGTAATAGAGCCCAAAGAAACGGATTCGGACAATATACTATCCCATATAGGCATGGCCTCATATTCAAATAGCACTCAAATATCAAAGTCATATGCGACAATGTTTGAAAGCCTGTGGAATTATTCCAAAATGTATGATCTTATTGAAAAATCTATAGAACGACTAAAGACTCATGACAGAATGCAAAGAGAATTTATAGATATAGTAGCTCATGAACTTAGGACTCCTCTTCAGTCCATCCTTGGGCTGACGGAAATATTAAAGTCCCGTACCAAAGAAAAAGAGACAAAGGATATATTAGTTACTATTAATGAGAACGGTAATAGGTTACATAGGTTTGTCGAAAATGTGTTGACTGCAACCAAACTCGAAGGATATTTTTCTAAGATTCCGAGGGAGACATTTGATTTATCCTCGCTTCTCAAAGAAATAGTTGATCTCTATAAAGAGCGGTTTGCCAATATAAATAGGTCAAACGTGCCACACTCAAAAGAAATTCATTTTGAATGCAAAGGTTTTGATAAGGTGTGTATGGTAAATGCAAACAAACTACATATGTCAATGGTCATAACCAATATACTTGAAAACGCCATTAGTTTTATACCTTTAAAACAGAAAGGATTGATAACAATAACAGTTTCACAAAGTGGAAAGGATGTAATTGTTCATATTAGAGATAATGGGGAGGGAATACATCCGGAGATATTGCACAGACTTTTCACAAAGTTTGCTTCAAAGTCCTTTTATGGTTCAGGACTTGGATTATATAACTGCAGGAAAATTATGCACATGCATCATGGTGGTATTTGGGCTAAAAATAACCCTTCAAATGAAAAGGGTGCAACATTCTCCTTTAGACTACCGTTACGTTCTTAGATTATTTTTTTTTGTATCCAATTGCTTTCATCTTATCCTTTTGTTGGACTATAAGATAACTTGAGAGAAGTTTTGGTCATTCAAAGTATATTGATAGTTTTTTCAGAAAGATGAACCTTATGTTCGATTACTTCGTTTGTAGTAAATTAAATCCAAAAATTGTATGAGTGTGCTCTGATGATCCTGAATCGTGATTAAACAAATTTTGTCGTAACTATATTAGTAACTTATACATCTACTGTTACAAAAATAATGACATGTGTAATCAAATAGGGAGGGAATATACTGTTGTTATAACTGCAAGAAAAGATTTTTAAGAAATTTTGGATGCTTTTGGATTCACCAACAAGAATGATTTTTTAATATTATTGAATGTTGACTTCGGGACAGCTTTGAATGCATACTTGTCCTGGTGGACAGGGTGGCATGTCGCAGTTAATGATTTCGTCATTCTGTCCATAATCTGTCGAATTTGAATTATTATTGTTTGAAGGATTGTCAGCAGGATTTACAATAGAGTCAGAAATGTCTCCAATTTCAAATGGTATTGAATCATTCTGTCCAAATGCTACTCCTGATATACTTGTTGAATAAATAGTTATAATCAACAAAAGTATGCTGAGGTTCAATACCCCTATGCTTTTTTTGACCTCTGTTTTCATAATAGATAGAGAACGTTTTAGTATAAAAAAATTGATTCCAATTTTCTCTGATGATTCTTATTGGTATTTGATTTGGATTGTTAGACAAAAATTTCACCAAACCGCAGTGGTTTTTTTTCTTTTAAATGAATCTTCTATATTTTTTATCATAATGGGAATTCATGGATTCAAATTCTTTATAATATGATAACACATAATGTCATGATATCTCTTGGAAAAACTATTGGGAAATTTGATTGGAAAATAGATTGTTAGATACACTATTAATTGAAAGAACTTTTGGCAATCAACAATACCTTGACCACAACGGATATTTTCGATTTAGTAAGATATAACAAGATTCAAACGAGGAGTATGTTAGAAAATGGCGAAAACGTCAATTGAATTTGATTCAATCGAGTATCAGTCGCTAGCATAATACCAAATTGCTAAACACTCCAAGGTTTCAATTTGGACAGAAGATCACTTGGGACTGCATCTTTCCATTTTTTTAAAAACTCTAAATCCTTTTTTTTGTCTCTCAATTCATCAGGCAATATGATAGGGATCTCTTCGGTGATGGGATAAAACCTATTACATGTTTTACAAAGTAACATTCCTTCTTTTATAATAGTACTATCGACACTTTCTCTTGTTTGCGTCTGCGATTCCTTGGCTTCTTCATCCTGTATGATGTCTAAATTACTGCTCTCAAATCTGTCTTGGGATTTAGACTCTGTTTCAAATTCAAGGAGGTCTAAGGCGGTAATCTTATCGAAAGGGCAAACTAAGATATCCAGCAGTTTCTTATTCATATAATAGTGCTCTATGACAAAGGATTTATCTCTTATTAGAAATAAAATAAACCAATTCGTCCAATACCTACATTAGTTAAAGTGAATATGTATCTTATATCAGCATATACTCATGGCACAAAAAGAAATGCCTTATCGATCGCTTCATATGCCGTGAAGGAAGTGCAGATAGGAATTTTGGGCAAATATCTCTATCAAAAAAAGAAGATTTAAACTTTGATCATATTGGTCCTATACTGCATGAATTTTCAAAAAAAAACGGACTTGATGTCAGGAAAGAGAAATACATTATTCTTCACTTAACATGAAATCAAAAGTTGAGTCAATCTCTAGTTGTATTATAAGAATCGCTACAAGTGATAAAATGTTAGTGTTGAATGTGGAATAGACCTTAACTAGTCTCAATTATTTTGTAGAACCTTGATTGACTTGCTACAAATGAGATGGCTTTAGTACATTTACAATTCTTTGTTGTTTGGTATGAACGTCAAGCCAAATGTTTAACCTGGACTTTAACCACTGGATAAATTGAATGATTGTTATCCTATTTTAGACAATCTGCAAATTAACAACTTTAAGAAAATATACCATATTTATAAAATAGTAGTAGTTATGTGGTGTGTTACCTTCAACCATTACTATTGCCCTCGCCAATGTAAAAAATAACAGGTAAAGAAACGGACACAATGTTCTTTTGTGGAATAATTTGTGTAGATGGGCCTGGAACACTTTCCCTGGCATCACTACCAGCATAACTTTCGTACAAAAATGGTGATGGAGGGAAATATCCTCCTCCAGTACTGGTATCAATTTTTTTTACTCCTGCAATAGTAAAGTTGCCTTCTGTTGCAAGAATCTCGGCTTTTTGTTTAGCATTTCTAAATGCCTCTTTAAGAAGCACCATATTATTATTTTCTAAAGTCTGCTTTGAAATTACAAAGTCTATATTTTCTACTCTATTAGCGCCGTTATTGATGGCTAAATCAATGAAATTGGATATATTGGAGTTAGCTGAAGTCTTTAATTCTATTTTGTTTATCGCAGTATAGGAAATAATTCTATCATAATTACTAGTTTCATAATCATAATTTGGTGTAATTTGGAAATTAGATGTAGTAATGTTGTCATCCGTGAGGCCAGCTTGCTTTAAGACATCTAAGATCGCATTCATTTTATCAGCGTTATTTTTTCTAGCTGTATTTGCGTTTGTATTTGTGTTCTCCACAGATAGAGAAATCCTTGTCTCATCAGAAGGAATTTCCTTTTCTGCATAACCAACAATAGAAATTGTTGGTTTTTCTTCTGAAATTACAAAGTTCTGTGCAACAGCCCATGGTGTGCTAGTATTAGATATCAACTGTATAGCAATTAAAAAAGAACTTGCCAAAGCAATCATAATAACTAATATTCTAATTGAAAACATAGATTTCGCGTACTATCAAGATTATTTAAGATTTGTTGTTTCTAATTTAATGAGGCATTTTTATTCAAATCATTTATTTAAAAGGCATGATTAACATTTGCTAGAACAAAGAGTGAAAACTATAGATTGGTCCAAACCTCCGAAAGGGATTCTGATAGTATCGATTGTTACAGTCATTAGCGGAGTACTGCTTGTGATTATGGGGATTTATGCTCTTAATTTGTTGTTGCCTTTGGGTTCTACCTATTTAATGGGTCCTGCCTTTTTGATGATTTTAGGGTTTACTTCATTGTTTACTGCGTATGGATTGTACAGAGGTAAATCTTGGTCATGGACTTTGCTGTTAGTCTTGTCAGGATTTGGTGCTGCAGGATATTTGATGAACGTGGCAAATGGTCAATTCATTTCTGTTTTGGGGGTAATATACAATGCTGTAATAATCTGGTATCTGTATAAACCTCATGTTAGAAAATATTACGGGAAAAGCTGGCATCGGCTAAGGAGATAAACATTTCAATTTAACTTATTAATTATCTTTATTTTTCTTGACGAATAAGGCGAATGATCCGATAAAAGAGACGAAAACATGACGAGTTATTTCCGTTTTAACTTTCAGTATGTGGTACCAGTATTAATTTTAACATAATATATGGTAAATCCTTTTTAAACAAATAAATAGTAACAGATTTTCTAGAGAATCCACTTGATAATATATATTAATATTTCTTCAAAATTTTAGCGTTAGATGACAATATATTTCAAAGATAATGTATGGACAACTTTAGTTTAGAATAAAAAATAAAGTTAAATAGCTTATTGTTGAGCTGCTGCGTTGTTACCGTCGTTTAAGTTAGCGGTAAAGGCCAAGTTGTTACATGAGGCAACTGTATCATCATCAGAACCACAAGATGAAGATTGACTAGTAGCAGAAAGTTGTTCTATTAACTGTAGGGAATCATTGATTTTCTTTTTTCCACCTGCGTATGCATAGTTGTCTCCATATGCTACCACTGAACCTAGTAATGCTGCTGCAACAAAGATTGACATGATTGATAGTTGAATTCTTTTATTCATTGATTCTTTAATCTCAATATTATATAATTGGATTGTTTAATTCGATTCTGAAATAATCTTACTAGCTTAAATTATTGAAGAAGTTAATACTGGAATTTTTAAACATAAAATTTTAGTATTCATCATGTTGTTGACCTGTGATCTATAAAGGGTGACGACCCAATTAATAGTGCATGTGGCTATAGATGTATTTAATTTATTGTAATGTTTCATTTTTTATTTACCATCTCAAATTCACTTTAGTGAGGATCGTTGTCGAAATCTTTAACAATCTACATATCCAAATGTTTAAATCTTAAAAAAACTTTTAATAGTCTGCCCCAAACCAGACAGTTCTTGAAGGGATGGAATGAGTCACTTCACCAAAGTATCATCAAATTATTTAGTGCTATTTAATCAAAATAATCATTAATCCAAACAGCATTTACTAAAATTAAATCTTGCTATTTTACAGTGGGATCAATCCATCAACGATTTTAGTGAATTTCGACTTTGACGAAATGTTTAGCATGTGAATTGTTATGCCGTTCAAAATTTCACAATGCGGCTTTATCTTAGAAGGGATCGAGTTTAAGCAAGTATCTCATTTAGAATAATATTTTTAATAACTTTGGCCGTATCACCATTTCCTAAAATTTTACTATGGTTCTTCTTAGATGGATTCCATCCTTTAACGTGATCTATAATTTTTTCAGCATTAGTATCGGTTAACACATTCCAACCCGTTTCCACTGTTTCCACCCATTCAGTATTTCGCCTGATTGTTATGCAAGGGACGGACAACAGATAAGCTTCCTTTTGTAAACCACCAGAATCAGTTATGATTTTACTTGCATTTTGGACTAAACTAATAAAATCGATGTAACCTGTAGGAGGAATGATTAATACATTTTTACAATTCTCTAATTGGTGATACAAATTCTTCTGCTCTAATGTTTTTTTTGTGCGAGGATGCAGAGGGAATACAATTCTGATATCTGAGAGTGATTTAAAGGCTTTTATTATCGAGAGGAAACTTTCATCAAATACAGTGTTCTCAGCTCTATGCATCGTAAAAACGATATACTTCTTATGATCCAGATTCAAATCTCTTGTTATGTGAGATTTTGTAGCTAATTCTTTTGCTATTGAAATTAACTCAACCGATAAATCCCCTGTCTCATATATCTTTCCGAGTATTCTCTCATTATGTAAATTACGAGTGGCCGTATTTGTAGGGGCAAACAAAAAATCGCTTAAATTGTCTGTCAAAATTCTGTTGATTTCTTCTGGCATGCGTCTATCAAAGCTTCTCAAACCGGCTTCAACATGTGCCACTTTGATCTTGGAATTTACTGCAGCAAAGGCCCCAGCAAAGGTTGAATTAGTATCGCCATAAACTAATGCAAGATCATAGTCATTTTTAATCAAAATTCTTTCAATTTTCTGTATCATTTCTCCAACTTGATATCCAGGGGAACCTGATCCTATATCTAAATTGTAATCAGGTTCTGGCAAGTCAAATTCTTTAAAAAAAATATCTGATAGTCTATAATCATAATGCTGTCCTGTATGAATGATTTCATGTGATAGTTCATCTTTAAGAATATCGTGTATTGGTTTCAATTTTACGAAATTTGGTCTTGCACCAACAATAGAAACAATCTTTGAATGTCGTCCCAATTACGTGTCTCAAATAACCAAATTCAATAAAGTTCTATTTATTATTACCATAATTAACCCCTCGACCAGATAAAAATATTGATTATGTCTGCCATCTGTTAAGGGTCTAATTACAAATGGATTTCATTAAATAGATGCAAAAAAGGTAATATGAAGTATACTACGAAAATAACAATTACATTACTAATTGAAGCATTTTTGACAAGGATGCTAATAGATGAAAAATTCCATTAGAATAAGAATTAATGCTTACGGCATGATGACAACGGTGAGCTAGATGTCATTAAGATACCGTGACATAAATATAGAATGCTAGACTTAATAGTCTCTTTCATATCAAGGGTTATAGCATAAACCAATATCAAATAGTTAGTCAACGGCAGTTTAAAGGAGAAACCAACAAGCAGGTAATACTAGCATTTCAAAATGATTCTCAGGAAATTGAATGAAGAATCAATACTACTCTATATGTCTCTATGACATACATGTTATCACAAATGTTTATCAGATATCATAATCAAATGTACCATGTTCTCGCATTTGAACATTTTTTGAATTAATAGTTTAATTACAATTCTTAATCAATATTAAAATATTAAATATTTATTTGAATCTAGTCAATCAAAACATTCCAAGAATCTGGAAAAGTTAATATCGATTTTCATTCTATTTGTAAAGTCTACATATGTTACTATTTTAATTATTTCAAAATACAATATCTTTTTATTCATGAGTTTGCATAATGAAAATATGATCAAGGAGTTCTCTTTGTTATTGATTTTAGGTATTTTAATCGTCACATCTAGTACCAGCATGTCTAATCCAATAGATGCACAACTTAACTCATCTGACACAAATATTGGTAATAATGGTGTTATGTCAATAGGTTCCTCATCGGGTTTTAGTAATACGAATACCACGGGTATGGGGATTGACGACATAGATAGTTGGGATGTTGTTTCTGGTAATTGGATAAACAGAGCTTTCACTATACAAGGGGGGTTACCAGAAAATAGTGGACTTAACAGGATCATATTATATCCAGAATCTGGCGATAACTTTGTTAAAATTTCGACCTCGTTTAAAGTAAATAATCTGAATTCTTCAACATATAACTATGCTTCTATTGTTTATTCTTATTTGAATCCAGATAACTTTAAACTTGTAGGTATTAATATCCATGATAATGCGGTTTATGCTATTGGTTTTACTATGAGGAACGGTATTGAAAGTGCAGAGCCATTTTGGCCTGGAGTCCCAACCAATCTGACATGGTCTCCTGGTACAACATACAACTTAACTATGGTAAAACAAGGATCATCATTGGATCTTTTGGTAAATGATACAAAATACCTTACGCAGAATAACAGCGACAATCAAACCAATTTTGGAGATGTTGGTGTGAGTTATGGTAGAATCAATAATATAACCTTTTTTGATTTTGAAACTGAAATTACTGATCAGTCAGTAAATTCTAATAATTCACAGAGAAATACAAATCCAGGACCATTCACCACAAGTGATAGTCAGGCCATACTTCTAGAAGGTAATAGTTTGCCAGAAAATGAATATTTACACTTATACGATACGACTCCATATCGGATAGAGAGCGGACATGTTGCAGCAAAATTACCCTGCGGCGAAGACAACATGCCTGAAGCAATATTGTTAGCTGGGCAAGCCCCTACATTAGCTCCGATCGACCTAGAATTTGTCAATGAACTTTCTATACCAGATGAAATGTGCTTGTATCACGCCGATATCAATTCTTCTAATATTGATCCAATCACCGATATAGCAATTGCAAATAATTCTACTGATGAAATCGATTTTCCAGAGACTAGCGGCATTGTGATTAGCATTAGTGAGATATCCATGATAGAACCAATTTGGATGGATGCAAGTCAAACAACATTAGACAATTAGGTAATGAACACATAATCCAAATTTGTTCATTTACCATCAAAATTTTGACCGAAAAAGTCAGATATTAACTATTAACTATATTTCTTTTGCCGTGTAGAATAGACAAACACTATTGTAAAACTTAAGTTCAGGATGAACAAATTATGCACAATCATTTGATATCAAAGGTTTTTCTATCAAAAACCGTATAGACTTCTTGTATGGTAATGAGAATCCTATAAATCCATTTTGAATAAACAATTGGTCATTTTATCGTTTCCTTACTTGTTTGGAAATCCTCATAAATGTCATACTAATCAAATTAGATATCTTCGGGGGTAGAATTTTCGTTATGTCATCTATATCTTCCTTATCGATTATCTTTAATCTTATGAATAAGATATAAGTTAAGACTAACGTTGTCATTATTGATAAGATATAGTGCACACCCGAAAACTTAAACAGAATCAGCAATATGACGGGGATAAGTATGATTAATGAAGTTTTTTTCCAAAATACTTTTAAACCGATCTTCTTCCCTATGACTAGAGATACTACACAACCTATGACCGATCCGAGTAGATAGATAAACGCTGCCCCAATTCCGCCTAAAAGTGGTACAAAGACAAAATATAACAAAATTCTAGGAATATTCGTGAAGAGTCCTATTGACAAAACCTGACGATTATTCCCATATGCATAAGTCAATACTGATGTACCTGACATAATTGTAGTAGGCAATATCGATAAAAGTAAAATTTGCAAATAAGAACTTCCTTCCGAATAAATATTATTGAATAACCCTAATATTTCTCCAGAATAGAATATGGCTGAAATGGACAAAGGTAATGTCAATAACATAGATATCTTCATAAATCTCCACACAGCACTTTTACGACCGTCATCCATTGAACTAACCGCAGGATATGCAATTGTAGATAAAACTGAGTTTATTAGTATGATGGCAGTTGCTATTGAATAAGATATAAAATAAATTCCTGCTTGCGTAGCACCCACTGACAATAATACTAAGACTGTTCCTAATTGAGAACCTATTATGTTACAAACTCCGGGAATCCAAAATGATGTGCCTGAAACAAAAATATCACGTAATGATTTGAATCGTTCGATTTTAATATCTGCATGAGCAACGTCGTCAACTCGCTTCAAGATTTTTCTCTTAATGGTCATTGCCAAGATTACAGTTGAAACTAATGGGGCAAGTAGATACCCTGTCAGAATACCATAAACTTCAATTCCGGATAAAACAAGTATTAGAGTAATGGATAATTTAATTACTGTGCCTATAATCGATGACGTTGCTATGATCCTTGTATTCATTGTCGTGACCATAATAGCATTTAGCAGGGATGCGGCCGACAAGAATCCCATAGTTAGAAATAGAATAATCGATAAGCCTAAATCTAAGCTAAATGAATAAAATATCCAGTCCTTAATGAAAAATATGAGTACGCATGATCCCGTAATTCCAAGGGATAAAATGAATAGGGATGAATTAATGTTTCCTCTAACATTGTCTATTTTTCTTTCGTTAATGCTCCTCACTAAATATCTTTGAATTCCTCCAGGCATACCTACCAATGAAACAATAGAAAATATTGTAACGAACGAGATTATTGATGATGATATACCTATCACATCAGGGGTAGTGATTTTCGATAAAATCAACCAAAAAAGGAACCCGGATACTATAGAATTCATCGCATCTGCGTATAGATATAAAACCCCCGTTCCGACAGTTTTTCTATTTATTATGCTAAAATTTTTGTGTACCCTGAATTAAAACCTTTAGTATTTTATGATTGATGAATTCGTGATAATGTGACAATCAATCAATTAAATATCTAATTTCAGTTGTGATTATATAGAGAGAGGAACATCTCCTAAATCCAACACTAAATCAAGGCTCTCCCTCTTCTTATCTACCCTCTTTGCCAAAGCAATATTATCTTGAATGGAAAATATAACAAGCTGAAGGAGTAAAATAAAGGCTATTTCTAGGTAACTTTATAATTGCTTCGGAATTGCAGTCAGACAACTAATGGATCATGTTAAATTAATTTAGCGGAGTGACACTAGATCGTAATTGAGTAAGCTAAATTACTAAACATAGCAAAATTCCTTCCGAAATGGTTGATCAACATGTATTTATGAAAGGTAACCTACTGAATAAAGGTGATATGGGTGCAGTTTTTATGAATCAGTTTAGTATCATTGTCTCGATATTTTAAAATTGTAAAATATTTTTCATATTCCTCAATTGAGAATAACTTTGAAAATAAAAATTATGGCGAAAGTAGTACAAAGATGTAAGATAGTCTAAGTTAAATCAGAGGACAAGTAATTGATTAAAATTTACATTAGGTAAATCTAACTTCCGCTCTATTCTTTTCAAAAATAGACGTAGAATTCATCAATCCTACTATACAGTTATATAACTTTCATTTATGCGACTTATTCATGAAATAAAGAATAACTCTTAATATGGCATACAAACTATCATCGGTACGAAATGAGAATCCTAATAACAGGAGGTGCTGGGTTCCTCGGTAGTCACCTATCAGAAAAATACGTAAACGAAGGACACAAGATATTTGTAGTAGACAATCTTTTAAATGGAAATTTAAACAATATTCGAACACTCTTACATAGGAAAAATTTTAAATTCATCCATGATGACGTTCGTAATCCCGAATTATATAGAAAATTGCCTACCGATTTGGATGCAATAATTCACTTGGCAGCGCAAATTCATGTTGATAAGTCAATTGTTAATCCTGAGGAAACATTTGATATCAATGTGGGAGGGACAATGAAGATATTGGAATTTGCTAGAATGCATGATATTGGCAAGATCTTATTTGCATCAACTAGTGAGATTTATGGTTCAGCTAAATACGTACCTATGAACGAGGAACACCCTCTCGCAGCTGAACACCCCTATGGAGTGAGTAAGATTGCTGCAGATAGGCTTTGTTATACTTATAACGAGACATACAATTTAGGAGTAGATATAGTTAGATGCTTTAATTTTTTTGGACCTAGGCAAAAAGATTCTGGCTATGGCGGAGTTATCGCGATTTTTATAAATAGAGTATTACAAAATAAACCGCCTATCATATACGGTGATGGTAAACAGACTCGAGATTATATGTATATAGCAGATGTGTTAGAAGCATATGATAAAACTTTAAAGTCACCGAATAATCCGGGAAAATATGGTATTAATTTTGGGAGTGGTATTGAGTTTTCTGTGAATGAGATAGCAGAACTAGTTTTAAAATATGCTGGATCAGATAGCCGCTTAAAACCCATTCATGTCGATCCCAGACCTACAGAAGTTCAAAGACTATTTGCCGATATATCTAAAGCGAAGAATACATTAAATTTTCAACCCTCAGTTAAATTTGAAAGAGGTATTGAATTACTGGTAAACTGGTACAAAAACTACAAATCAGAGCTATGGCTGTACTAAAAATATCCTGCAAGGTTAAATAATATGAAGGCGAAAAATCCAAGTGAAAAACTAAAAATACTAATTAATTATCCATTTAAGGATTATTTTTATGCAAGTAAAATTTGTAAAATAAGAATTTAAATCGGTATGCATTTTAAACCAAGTTAATTATCGGTGTCCTTAGTGTTATATGAACATGTCCCTTCAGGATATTTCTGTATATCGGATATGTTATTTTCTCATTACTCTTCAATTTTAGTTAAATTTTGTCAAGATTAAGAAATTATACTGTATAGATATGTTTGATGTAGTTTTTAATTAACGTGTTTTGTTCCAAAACTTCGTTGCTGATTGATCATAGAAACAAAATTTTAAAATTGTAAATTTGTTTAAACGATTAGTTAATATGGTAAAACTTTTTATATTTTGTATTTGGAGTAGTTATAATAGATGTCACATAATGGCCATATTGATTCTGTTTCGAGTATCGATTCAAGACAACAAGCTTCTGAAAATGTTATTGCAATTATTCCTGCTTTTAATGAGGAAAATAATATTACCAATATTGTAAATTCTGTTAAGAAATTTGTAAATGCCGTCATAGTTGTAGATGATGGTTCAGCAGACGAAACATATCAAAGGGCTTTATCTACAGGGGCCAAGATAATTAGGAATCTGCAAAACAGAGGCAAAGGATTTGCATTAAAGAGGGGATTTCAAGAGTGTGTTAGATATAATCCAGATATAGTAATAACAATTGATGCAGATGGGCAACATAACCCAGAAGACATACCTCATTTAATAAAACCTATCAAAGATGGTATAGCTGATGTAGTAATTGGCTCTCGATATAATACAACTTCTCTAAGAGAAATTCCTCTAATCCGAGGTGTAGGGCTTTCTATGATTGGGATGCTTAATCAATCCTTGACAAGGATTAAAGTCAAAGACACACAGAGTGGATTTAGAGCATATAATAAAACAATTCTTAATATAATTTCTGACTACGAGTCGGTAGGATATGGAGCAGAAATGGAGCAACTTGCACAAGCTGAACAAAATGGATTAAATATAATGGAGGTTCCTGTTACTATTAGATATAAGGGTCTGGAAAAAACCTCAAAACAGAATCCGGTTACCCATGGAGCTCATATAGTATCGACAATTTTAAAAATCATAATTGAAAAAAGACCATTGCTTTTTTTTGGCCTTGGGGGGATAGCTTTGATTCTGCTTTCGGTCATACCCTTAGTCAATCTGATGATGATATTTAATGAGACCCGCTACTTTAGTATACCTTTAGCACTGTTGGGACTAGGGTTCAATTTTATTGGTATGTTACTAATATTAGCTTCCTTTATTTTTTACGCCCTTAAGAAAATACGGACACGAATAAATTATATGAAGTAATAAACGACAAAGTTTTAACCTTTTTGACGCGAAATTGTTGGGTTATGGCCTCAAATGGCTTCATAGTGATCAAGAATTTATGTTTCTCTTGTTACTAAACATGATAATTTTATTAATTAATGCTATACATTCTGTATTTAGAATTCGAGTCGATCCAAGTTTTATTCCAAAAATCCATATAAGTATAGTACATGGGAACTGAGAAAATATCAATTCAAATCAATTGTGAATGTTACCGAAGTTAGGATGAATAACTTATATATGATTTATTCGCTATAACAGGAGTCATGAAAATAGGGAATCATAGCAGAGCAGTAGGATTCTTGTCAAGAAAAAATAAGGTTGAAACTTCGTTCATTTTAATTTGTTCAGTTTTTGCTTTTCTGTTTTCTCTTATTTTCGTTTTCTTCCCAGTTTCAATATATGCACAATCGGTTGATGACCCAAACTTGGTTGTTGAACCTTATACTGAAGGTTTAGTTAATGCAACAAGTATGGCTTTTCTTGATTCTGAAAATATGCTGGTATTGGAGCGAGGAGGGACAGTGCGTTTAGTATCTAATGGACAACTTGTAGAACAACCAATACTTAAAGTGCCGGTTAATAGTACTCACGTTGAGAGGGGATTACTAGGCATTGCAGTCCTTGATAATACAAAGGGTAATAAATCGGAAATTTCTACTTTCGACCAAGGACAAGAAAATAATAATCTTAGCGTTTTATTATATTTCACAGAACCGGTTATTAGTGGAATATCATATTCAGAAACCGGCACACAGTTGAACGATACTCTAAGAAATAGAGTTTATAAATATGATTGGAATAATTTCACCAAGACCCTTGAAAACCCGACCCTTATAGTTGACCTTCAAGCGCTACCGGGTCCAAATCATAACGCAGGGAAATTGATGATAGGACCAGATAATCTCCTGTATGGTATGATTGGAGATTTATTAACCCATAAAGGACAACTTCAAAATTTTAAAGACGGTCCACCACCTGATGATACTAGTATAATCTATAGAGTAAATGCAAGTGATGGATCAATCCCGACTACCGGCAACCCATTTTCCACAGATCCGTCTAACCCGCTAAGTAAGTATTATGCATATGGAATAAGAAATTCCTTCGGAATTACTTATGATCCAATCACCGGGAATGTGTGGACCTCAGAGAATGGGGAAGCTAAATATGATGAGATAAACCTAGTAAAGCCGGGGTTTAATGGAGGCTGGAAATCTGTAACTGGCCCTATATCGAATTCGACCAATACTGAAGATGATCTTTTTAGAATTGAAGGCTCGTACTATTCTGACCCTATCCTCTCATGGTTTCGTCCGATTGGAATAACAGACTTAGAATTCTTGAATTCTTCTACACTAGGTGAGAGGTATTCTAATAATTTATTTGCAGGAGACTACAATAAAGGGAATCTTTATTACTTTGAGTTAACCCCCAACAGAACTGCATTAGCACTACCAAACATTCCTGATCGGGTCGTAGACACTGAAGAGGAACAATCTTCAATAGTTTTTGGTGATGGATTCATTCATATTACCGATCTTGAAACAGGGCCTGAAGATGGTTACTTGTATATACTTACATATAATGGGATTATTTACAGAGTTTTACCTGCCTAATCCACACAATTATTGCAACGTTGGTCTCAATCCAATTGTCAGTACAGAGAAAGAACTTTCAAATGTTACCTTGAATTTAAGCTATCTATAAACTCAAATCAGTAATGTATCTAATCATAAAATGGAGGTAGGGGTTAACATCTGACTACAAGACCAATGTCATTTTCGTATTTGATTGTCCAAGACACCGTTGAATACGCTTTCATTAACATATTAATCAAAGAGGAATAGAATGCTTTAGCTGCGAAACAATAATTCAAGGTTTGATTGGTTAAGATGTAAGACTTGTTGATTCTTAAATTCATTCAAAAAAGAATTCTTTATTGGTATATCCGCTATAGTCACGCCTAAATTTATCTATATAGCCTCTGTCAGAGACTATTATATAATATATTAGAAAATCAATAAACCCAACTCGATTTTATTGATAATAAATCATGTTCTTTGCAACGCTGTTTGTATCTATGAATAACCTCAAGTCGTACTTGTATTAGTAGTATTTGATGTTTGTGTGGTTGGAAGAAGATCTTCTCTAGATAATAATTCTACATTGTATAAATCCTTTGGTGAAAATGCATCTCTAAAATAAGGTATTTGAAATGAATCTAACATAACTGATGTTAGTGGAGTAAAATGATCGAACAAGATATCGTCTGCATAATACAAAAAGGTGAAAGTCCTATCTTCGAAAATTTTTGATAAAAGTAATACTTTTTCTTTATCTTTACCATTCACGAAGGTAAATGTTAGACTCTGAATTGTGGATCCATCTTCAGAAGATGATGTAGTAATATCAAGAATAGTAGCATTCAAAAAACTTTCCTTTATGAAACTGATTGTGTTCATAGCTATCTCATCAATTGTTGCATTAAGTGTAGGTGCGTTTTGAACAATCACACCAATAGTTTTTATGGGTGATACAAATGATATACTTTCTGAATTAGATACATTGGATTTTTGCCAAAAAGATGGATAAGAAATATTTATCATGGAATATGGATCATAGTATTCGACAAATTCTGTATCTCGAATAGGATAGTTACTACCTTGTGATTGAGAATTAGCGATTTGAAAAGGCACTGCTGATTGTACAAATACAGATAATATAACTATGACAAATATCAAACTAAAATACATCTTTATTATTTGTAACCACATAGATTTAATTTATAATTCTATTATATTAGTATTCTTCTAAAAGATTGTTTACCAAAATCATACTTTTGAAAAATTATTCTGCTTACAAGTCACATTCTAGAGTCAGAAGATAAAGGAATGCTTTTGGTAATTGTTAGAAATTTATATTTTTTTTCCAAGATTAGGGAAGCAACAGAATAGCCATATAGGCACTTATAAAGACACAAGTCGTTTTTCTCATCGTTTCGAATTATTTTGTAATTCAATACTATCTCAATCAATTGCAAGGTTAAAAAAATAAATGTAGAGTTTTGAAGGTCTTTGGATTAGTATCATAATAGTCGGTATTTCCCAATTTGCTTAAGGTTATGTTATACTTTGCAGTTCCTTTCGCAATCCAGAGAGAAAATCGAACCGTGATGACTTTTTAACGTTGAAAAATACAGATGAAGAATTGTGTGTTGGTGGTATCTAGAATCATGATTACAAACAAATTTCAATATCTGATAACAAGAAAGCATGAATTAGAATGCTGGAATTTAGTCATGGCACATAGATGTGATTCATTTCAAATACCATCTACCATGAGAAGTTACGAACTCTATGTAAATCTAAATGTCGTTGCAAATAATGCAAGAAGGAAACCAGAGATGGTTTATGTTGACTATTTTATATTCATGAAACCAGTACTTATTTTGTCATATAATGCAGTTTTTCTGCAATTCTCAAAAGTGGTATTAAAATTCAGAATAATACTTCTGATTTAAAATGATGGGACATTGATTCAAGTTGAATTACAACTTAAAAATATAGATTTATTTTAGTTAGCAAATATATTCAAAAATGATTTTGCATTATCGGATTGGTTGAAAATTACTGATTTTAAAAAGGATTATCAAAGATTCTATGACACTTTTATTATAAATACTTCAGTCAACAGATTGAGATTTAATTGTTTAAAAAATTTTTATAGTGATTTGGAAGAGGTGAATAATAAAATGAATATTTTGTTTATGTTATACATGCCTAATCCTTACTCAGGAGCGGCTTGGAATAGGATTGGATTCCTTGCTAATTTTTTTAAAAATAAAGGTAATAATGTAACTATATCTGGTACTTTTAATCCTTTCAGTGGAGAAAAATTAGGTCGGTATAAGTTCAATGGAATACAAATTCTCAATTTAACACCATTAATCCTGAAATTGA
Source organism: Candidatus Nitrosocosmicus franklandus (assembly GCF_900696045.1). Taxonomy (GTDB): domain Archaea; phylum Thermoproteota; class Nitrososphaeria; order Nitrososphaerales; family Nitrososphaeraceae; genus Nitrosocosmicus; species Nitrosocosmicus franklandus_A. Next base: position 167,661 of record NZ_LR216287.1, on the reverse strand, counting down.
ATATTTTCTCCAGTATATTCAATGTTCTTTCTCTTATTTTTACTGGGTGGTTACCTTTCATCATCACAAAGCCAGATATTGTACTCATATCGGTTCCACCAGGTGAACCTGTTATTATTTCCTATACCTTTGCTAGGCTCTTTAGACCGAAGAAAATCATCTTTGATTATAGGGACCAATGGGAGGATTATGCTATTAACCAATCGCGTTCATCAATATACAAGTTATTATATGGTATGCTCAAATCATTAATTACTAAATATTATAAGAAAAGTGATTACGTAGTGACAGTAACTGAGGCATTATCTGATGACCTTTTATCAAGAGGGATAAAGAAGGTAAAGATTATTCCTAACGGAGCGGATGTCAATATATTTAAGCCACAACAAGATACCAAATTGAAGTGTCAGACTAGAAAAAAATTTGGAATTGATGATAATGATTTTGTTTTGGTATATAGCGGGATGATCGGGTTGTATTACAAGTTAGATGTCGTTATCAAAGCATTAAAATCTCTATTGAATGATATGACAAATATAAAACTCATTGTAATTGGAGATGGATCTAATTTAGAACAATACTTAGATTTAGTAAGAGATCTTGGTTTGAATGAAAATGTATTATATCTTGGTAAAAAGGATAGGAAAGATGAAATTGTTGAAATACTAAATTCTGCAGATATTGGTATAATACCGTACGATTCTAATCCTTTATGGAATAATGCGATACCTTCCAAGAGCCTCGAATATCTAGCATGTGGACTCCCAGTTGTCGCTACTATAGATAGTAATTCAATTCTAGGCAAGTTATTAGAGAAAAATGAGGTTGGGATCTCTTGTGAACCGGAGAACATTGATCAATTAGCTATAATAATAAAGCAAATTTATGATGAAAAATCTTTTCGTGAACGAGCAAGAGAAAAAGCTGTTGCGTTAATCCAAAAAAACTTTGATAGAAATAAACTGGCTGAAGAATATTATAGACTTATTAAATGATCAATAATGTCAAATAAGAGTGATTCCTCATCAAGTCTTAATTTTTTTGGAAACCTGGCAATCGTCTCTATAATTGCTGTTATTTTCTCTTCTTTTACATTATGGCTGATTGATTCATGGATTAAGTATCCTTTTTTTGTCCTTGAAATTTTTGTTATTATCATAATTTATATAGTCTTAAAAAATTACGACAAATTTCCACATGTCACTCTATTAGTTCTAAATTCCTCTGTGAAAGGGTTTGACAGGTACATGATAAATAAATTTGTTCTTTGGACCGGGATTTCTATTATTGGATTTTCTACCGTTTTGTTAGCCTCAGATATTCTAAATTTAGAATCTAATGTGGTCCAACTAATCCTTGCTTTTATTTGTATTTCCTTTCTTTCGGGGTATGGTTTGTTACAAATTTTCGACTTATCTCGATATTTTTCAAGGCTAGAGATCGTTTTACTGTCATTCATTATAAGTTTTGTACTTTCAGGATTGTCATCCTTATTTTTGATATTTGTGACCGAACATATCAGGTTTTACATTTTATCATTCATTTTTATTATGATTGGAATTGCCCTAGTCATAAAAGCTCTAAAAAGAATTGACACTAAAGATTTATCACTTCGTAATCATTTATCCAAACCATCATCCTTTTCAAAGAAAACTGATGTCCTTGCAATAATGCTCTGTATTTCTTTTTACTGTATTTTTAATTTTGCTATGTATCCAGATGCTACATTAATACCGTACGCGGATACATCTAGACACTATAATCATTCTTCTATATTGTCAGTCTTCCCGGATCTATATACTCATTTTAATTATTTGTTATTTCACTCGTATAGCGCTACCCTGGACGTATTGTCTGGCATGAATCAGAAAATGACTGATATTCAAACAATTCCAATTTTGTTGAACCTCTTGCTACCATTATCTATTTACGTCCTGACAAAGAGATTTCTTTCAAACATAGATAAAAGAATTCCAGCATTGGCAACAATTTTTTACACATTCTTTAGTAATCTCTCATTCATCTATTTTGCTCAATTAAAATTAATTCAAGATGGCAGTACTGATACCACCATACTTACAGAGGTTGCAGAAAAATCTTTTAACGGCACTATTAATTTCTTGCAACCATTTCTCTATTTTACTCCGATGTCCGCTGCCTTCTTAATTTTAATTATATCATTCATGTTGTTAAAAGTCAACAACCTACCTAAGATAAAACATATTGTATTATACTCTGTATTAATTTTAGCGTTAAATCTTACTCACATATCGGAGGGTTTGATATTCATCGTAATCTTGATCATTTATTCTTTAATTACAGAGCGTGATAAAGCAAGTCTAAATAATGCTCTTGTGGGTTCATTGATTGGAACAGTGGTAACGATTTTGTTTGTTATTTATAGAGTCTTTGTTTGGCCAGATCCTCTGGATGATCGTCAATTAAATTTCGCTACTCAGATCGTCTTTATTCTGCCTGGAATTATTGTTGCTACTTTGGCATATAGATGGAAAATATTGCCAAGGCTTTCCAAATTTTCTGAGGAATGGATCATCAAGATAAAACGTCATTTTTCCAGTACTATGCGATCTTTGATTTTGACAATCACCATAGCATTCACCGTCATTTTTCTATTAGGGTTGGTTATTTGGATTGTAACTGATGATTTTAGATATTCTATGGTTATTACAAACGGATTTGTTCCATGGTTCATTTATCCAATGTTATTTGGGGTAACGGGTCTCCTGGCGATACTTAGTTTAAGATACCTACCTAATATATGGAAAAATTATAAATCTCCACTCGTTTTGATTTTAATTGTAATTACCATATCCTTTCTTTTAGGAAGGGCAACTTCCTTCATTAATGTAAACATAGTGAATACGGGATATTGGGAGATTAGGTTCATAATGATTGTATTTACATTCATGTCATTATTAGCCCCCATACCACTAATTAAGCTAATTGACAACGTTTCAAACAATAGGAAGAAGCAAACATCTCTTATTCTTATTTCAACTCTTGTGTCTTCAATAGTGTTATTGGGTTTCTCATCATTGATGCTTCAATCGGAATTATGGTACTTGAGTATTACAAGTAATGCAAAAAATATTAGCGATGCTGAATTGGATGCTTTGAATTTTCTAAAAAATGTTCTAGAGAAAGATAAGAATGCTTTTGCAATAGCACCTTCAACAGTTTCATCTCATATGTTAGTATTCGCCACCCCTTCTTACATTCTCAATCAACCCGATCTTTTAACTCAATCAAAGTACCCAGACATTCCATTGCTCTCTTTGTCAGCCTACCATCTCGATCATGCATATTTGTATCTCCATTCTCGTGATGTTGCAATATTAAGCAAAAATCCAACTACCTGGTTATCTAATCATTTAATTAGAACTCTACCTGTTGTATTTTCTAATGATGAAGTTAGTATTTATAACATAACCAATGTGTCGTATCCAGTTTCTGATTCTAATTCAGTTTTAGTATATCCAACAGAATTATTGAACAATGATCAAAGAATGTCGTGGTACGTGCAGGATATTTTGTCACAATCTCAATCAGGTTTTTCGAATTATACAGTAATGTTGGATAAAGATCCTCGGATTCTTAAGAATAAGAATCTTGTTTTGAGTTTTGATCCTCCAACTTCATACAATCGTTCATTCTATGATGATTTTCGACAGATAAGTTACAATAATAGAGACTTTGAGACTAACACGTGGTCACCTATCTCTGGAACCTGGAGTCAAACCTTAACTGGTCTGCATGGAGAAACTGATCCTGGCGAGATCGCCTCATATGACTCATTAAATAACCTAATTTTGAGCCCCTTTTTTGCGACCAATCTTTCTTCTGTTGCTACTACGTTTGAGTTAAACGATCGGAATAGGAATATTTCGATTCCGAATTATGTCTCTATTGTATATTCATTTCAAGATCCTGAAAATTACAAACAGACGGGCATTAATCTTTTCAATAACGATATTTATGTCCTCTTTTCACAAGTAGTTAATGGTTCACTGATCAATGAGCCTGCTTGGCCAGGATTGAAAACTAACCTGAAGGTTGGTCCTGACAATCATTTATTTGATATGTCCTTATCTTTTACAAATTACACTCAAACCCTGACTGTCAATGGTATGAACTATTCGTACCCCTATAACAGTGATAATGCTATTAATGATGGCTATGTCGGATTGAGCTACGGTAGAGTTAAAAGTGTTGACTTTTATGATTTTGAAAGTCACGATAACTCAATGTTATTTCTACGAGACTTTAGAGATTATATCAGGTACGCGGAATCAGGGGGAAATCTGTATTTAATACAAACGGATATGGCACACTAGCTAATACTATATTTGGTAACTCATCAGAGATATCGTTGCTACACTCAAGTACTAAATATGATCAACCTATTCAACAAGATAGCACCCCATTTATGATTTTCAACAGTGAAGGTAATGCCTTAGGTGATGCCAGCAATATTACAATAACTGATCAACCTATTCAACAAGATAGCACCCCGTTTATGATTTTCAACAGTGAAGGTAATGCCTTAGGTGATGCCAGCAATATTACAATAACTGATCAACCTATTCAACAAGATAGCACCCCGTTTATGATTTTCAACAGTGAAGGTAATGCCTTAGGTGATGCCAGCAATATTACAATAACTGATCAACCTATTCAACAAGATAGCACCCCATTTATGATTTTCAACAGTGAAGGTAATGCCTTAGGTGACACCATTGAGAATAGTGTGAATTTGTCGATACCAGTTTTGAAAAAACCTTTTGGAAGTGGAACAATTACCTATGTTGACATTTATCCTTTGCTATCCTTAATGAACGAGAATAAGTTATCATCATTTAATTTCTCAAATTACCTTAGAAATCTATCCGAAATAATGCCCCTGGAGCCCCTTGCTTCAAAACCAACTAATTTTAGAGATCTCAATATCTTTCGCGAAATGAACGCGAGCGGGGATATCGCAATTAATACCACATCAGTTATCTTTCCTACGGTTGCTCTTGAGGAGCTAGTGATAAAAACCAAGAGTGATAATTTTGATCAGATTAAATATAATGATGTTTCGCAATTGGATATTTCAAATTATACAAATGTATTCTTTAATGTTAGTAATAGCAAGATCAAATTGAATGATGGTAGGGGGTTGTATAGCAAGATATCTATTGATGAAGGAACGACGTTGGAGTTCACTTTTTCAGATGATGCTTACATAAATGGAATCTCACATGGCAAGACATTTGAAATCGCTAATGTATCGAATATTTATTTAACGAGTCGTGAACCGATCCCGATATACATGAATCAACCAAATGTAAATGTCATTGGACATACGGTTTTGAAAGATTATTATTATGGGAAATTTATAAATCCAAAACAAGATCGGTTTATTAATGGAACAACATCGTTTAGTGTATATATGTCAGATGTCAATACCTTAGCTAGTAATGTTACAATGGTAGGGAATGTTACGAAAATACCTTCAAGTATGCTTAAATATAATGATCTAAATTTTCTAAACATTCTTCGTGATCCAACAGTTGTTGCGGGAGTGCTGATTTCTATTCCTTTCATTCTGGTAGTTATTTTTCTAAAGTATGCACGTGATAAGGACTACTCTGCTTAGAATAAGATTGAATACAGATAGATTTAGAGCCTATCCCAAAATTAACTTTCTATAGATGATTATACTACAAGAGAACTGTGCTAGACCAAGATAGTTTTCATCCTTCTTTTCATATCGTGTGAAGAGTTTCCTAATCCTGTTATGCCATGAATTCGTTCTCTCTACAACCCATCTCTTGGAAGAATATTTCTTACGGTTTGGCATTGATATTTCTTTGCCAATTTCACCTTTCTTCCCTTTTTTCTTCTTGATTGGAATGTGCAGAACATATCCTCGTTTGATTAATTCCTGTTCTTCCTCTGCAGATTTGTATCCCTTATCAAGACACAGATGTTGTAATCGTCGTCGTCGTCGTCTCGATCTGGATAATGATTTTGGTCTTTTTATTACTGTATTATCGACTACATCTGTTACCAGATTGATGTCGTGAGTGCTAGCAGGTGAAATTACAACCGATAGAGGAATACCTTTCTTCTCTGTCAAAATGTGTCTTTTTGTGCCTAGTTTGCTCCTGTCTGTGGGATTATTTCCAGTCTTGGCCCCCCTAAAGATGACTTTATGGATATACTGTCTATGGATTGCCACGTCCAGTTGAGACCAATTTTATCTTCATAATCTTTCAATAGTTTGATCCATGCATTTTTAAATACATCCAGTTTATTCCACTCCTGAAATCTCCTGTGACAGGTAGAACCTGAACCATATTCTTTTGGAAGCATCTTCCATTGGCACCCCGTTCTAAGAACGTAAAGGATCCCATCCAGTACTTGTTTATATGGAATAATCGGTCTACCCACAGTTTTTGGAGGCTTTTCTTTAGGCAGTATCTTCTTACACTCGTCCCATAATTCATCGGGAATCCTTCTGATAGTAGGAAGAGTGTGTTTTGCTTTGTCTTCCTTAGTCTGGACACAGATCACGGTTTACCAAGACAGATAAGGAGCTATATTTCTATCGAATTTTGGGATAGGTTCTTAGTATTACAACGATGATAATTGGATGTTTTAGAATCAGTTTCTTCCAATAGTTGAGAAAGAATAGATATATTATTAAATCATATCCTTCTGAAGAATCATCTTTGGAAAATGTTACAGCTCTGCATTGAATCTAAGTTTATATGAAATACCCTGCCTGTCTCCATCCTATTAGAAAATACCAAGAAATTCTGGTTTATAATCTAGTAATTTGTAAGTATGTCTTGTTTATACTTATCAAATTTTGTAACGTTTTTTTCTGAAGACTGATAAGTCTTACCGCAGTATAAGGATATAATTGTCTTACCGCAGTATAAGGATATAATTAATTCCTGATGCTTACCTATGATAATTCTAGCGATCTGAACATTTCCACAGCAACTGGTAAGAATTCATCAAATACTTGAACGGAAGGAGCGAAGTACGTAAAAATATCTGCAGAGGTATTATCATTTGATACCTTGATAAATTGCACCCCTTTATATAATTGTGTTCCATTTTTATAGTTAAATAATATCATATCTGTAGGATAGCCCATAAAATCGGACACTTCTGAATCTAAAATGTTAAAGTCATTCAAGGTTCGGTTAAGATGTAAGACTTGTTGATTCTTAAATTCATTCAAAAAAGAATTCTTTATTGGTATATCCGCTATAGTCGCGCCTAAATTTTTTTCCTCATTAAGAAATGTGCTTCCTCTGTCATTTTCAATCTTAATGAAGTTAGTAGGATAATCAATTTTTATACCTAAATCATTATTTTCATATGTGGCGAAATCTATGGTATCTAAAGATAGTTGATTATTTGATTCGCTTGTGCCTGAGGAATTAGAGGTAGTGTTTGCATTAGTAGTATTTGATGTTTGTGTGGTTGGAAGGCTTTGGTTTTCTGAGGGTTGTCGATTATTTGATTCGCTTGTGCCTGAGGAATTAGAGGTAGTGTTTGCATTAGTAGTATTTGATGTTTGTGTGGTTGGAAGGCTTTGGTTTTCTGAGGGTTGTCGATTATTTGATTCGCTTGTGCCTGAGGAATTAGAGGTAGTGTTTGCATTAGTAGTATTTGATGTTTGTGTGGTTGGAAGGCTTTGGTTTTCTGAGGGTTGTCGATTATTTGATTCGCTTGTGCCTGAGGAATTAGAGGTAGTGTTTGCATTAGTAGTATTTGATGTTTGTGTGGTTGGAAGAAGATCTTCTCTAGATAATAATTCTACATTGTATAAATCCTTTGGTGAAAATGCATCTCTAAAATAAGGTATTTGAAATGAATCTAACATAACTGATGTTAGTGGAGTAAAATGATCGAACAAGATATCGTCTGCATAATACAAAAAGGTGAAAGTCCTATCTTCGAAAATTTTTGATAAAAGTAATACTTTTTCTTTATCTTTACCATTCACGAAGGTAAATGTTAGACTCTGAATTGTGGATCCATCTTCAGAAGATGATGTAGTAATATCAAGAATAGTAGCATTCAAAAAACTTTCCTTTATGAAACTGATTGTGTTCATAGCTATCTCATCAATTGTTGCATTAAGTGTAGGTGCGTTTTGAACAATCACACCAATAGTTTTTATGGGTGATACAAATGATATACTTTCTGAATTAGATACATTGGATTTTTGCCAAAAAGATGGATAAGAAATATTTATCATGGAATATGGATCATAGTATTCGACAAATTCTGTATCTCGAATAGGATAGTTACTACCTTGTGATTGAGAATTAGCGATTTGAAAAGGCACTGCTGATTGTACAAATACAGATAATATAACTATGACAAATATCAAACTAAAATACATCTTTATTATTTGTAACCACATAGATTTAATTTATAATTCTATTATATTAGTATTCTTCTAAAAGATTGTTTACCAAAATCATACTTTTGAATAGTAATATAATGAGAGGAACGAATGAATCGATGTATTTGTATTAATTCGTTCTAAAATATTTTGCTTGAGTCAGTTGAGAATGGATTATACATACTATAATTCAACAATAAATCTGTCAAATAGTATGATTGGACTAGAAAAAAGATCTTATTTTGAAAATACATTGATCATATTTTGAGTAAGGTCATAAATATACTTATTTAAGGTATTTCTATTAGTTCATTTGTGGTTAGTAACAATATTATAATAAGATACAACAACTAATGCACACAAATTAATATTTGTGATACTATACAAGAGTATTATTATAGTTACTCTATTCCGTTAGATCTAGAGGTATGGTTTGGACCTTTCAAGAGATACATGTATTATCAAGATTTTATTATAAAAATTAGAATTCAAAAAAATTATATTAGAAATCGTCAGAGCTAAGAGTGGTCTTGTTCAGGGCTTTGATAACAGCTCAAACCAAAAATAAATAAAATATTCTATAATTAATAATTACTCTAAAAATACCTAGATTTAATCTATTGCACCTTGACACTGGTTCCATTGGAGGGATAGTAGAAGTTACAGAAATACCTATAGTTAATATGAATTGAAGAATTAGATAACACGATTTGAAGAAATAATTCGAAAATTTTACTTTGTTTTCTCGGCAGGTGGAAACTCAATGACATTACCTGTTTGTCTTTTGACTCTAGTAGAACTCAGGTTTGACTGAAATGAAAATCTTGATCAATAAAATGTAGTTCATATACTAATTTGCATTTTTGTAATGTATTTTACCTATGTAAAGATAAACTCTATCTTGAAGTCGAATTTGTTGAATACTGGACAATCGATATAATCATTCATTGACCAATAATTTGTTATACAATTTAATATATTCATTAGATATAATATGTGACGAGTATCTATCTGCAGCAAATTTTTTATTTTTGTTTCCTTTTTCATAAAAATCATTAGGCCGATTTCTAATCAAATCTATTACTTCATGGAGGACATTTAAAATCGATTCTGTATTTAAGGAGACGACGTAATTATTAATTGGGTCTATGGTCTCGACTAAACCGCCCAAGTCATTACAAATTATAACCTTTCCACTAGTCAAAGCTTCAATTATTGCGTAAGGTTGGTTATCCAAACTTGAAACGTGAACGTATGCATCTATACCTGTCAAGAAATCCCTAAAATCATCTCTAAATCCCATGAAAACAATATTTTGATTATTTATGTATTTCGTTTTGTAACTCTCAAGATATTTGCCAAATCCAAAGACCAACAAACGAACTCCTTCCACCTTTTTTGAAATAGACTCGAATGCATCAAGAAGATACTTCAAGCCTTTTACCTTTTCATGTATGTTAAAATTTGTTGCTGTTGCAAATAATATCTCAGTTGGAATTGTTTTTAGGTTCTTTTTTACCACATCATCGAGTATCTTCAGATCATATGGATAAGGGATAACGTGGCATTTTTTTGAATTAATCTTCATTTCGTTTATCAAGAATACACTGGCGGAAACGATCTTGTGCGCCAAACTTCTTGAAATTCTATCAGAAATCCAAAAAGGTATAAAAATATGTGGTTTCTTAAAAATCGAAACTTCTGCTAAATAATTTCCATGATACGAAATAATTATTTTTTTTCTAAGCAACTTTGCCAGTACTAAAAACGGGATATTATAAGGTGTAAGAGATACAAAATGTATAATCTTTGCTCTTTTAATTACTGCTAAATAATTATTAAATAAATCGATGTAGCTACTTAATTTCCCTTTTTCAACAGACCAGTATAATTCAAAAACCCTAGGCTCTTTAGACTTTACCCCATTTATTATCTCAAGAGCAAATCGATGTACTCCATTCTTATTTAACTTCGGAAAAGTACATAAAAATAGTATAGATAATTCGGGATCCAAATATAATTATCCTAAATCTCATTATATATTTATCTATTCTCTATAAGTATCTTTCAGTAGATACTTAACCTAATTTATCTCCATTTATTTAAGTTACCTTATTGTAGTATATATTGTACAATAGCTCAAATATCTATAGAGGTATGGATTGTATTCAAGATAGCCGATTATTGTAAAACTAATTCGATGAGATAGACTTTGAAGCTTGATTCTCATTACGCTTTGTTAATTGCAATTTACTGACTGAGTCTGTTTTTTTTAGCATATCCGAATTAACTAAGATCAGATAAGATGTGCATAATCTTACAATATTATTACTATTCCATAAACATTTGACTAAATAGAGAATCGTGATGACAAAATTAAAAAACTGATAATATCATGAAGAAAATCCAATAATTTGTTTATAGGCCTTATCGGTTTCTATTGCGACTTCCTTCCAATCTAATACATTACCCGTATTTGATTGCCCCTTGTCAAATTTATCATAATCTGTAATTGATTTTCTGAGAGCATTGTATATATCTTCCACAGTGCTTCTGGGAATGAGTGTTTTTGAAGCATACTCTTTTAGGACATCAGGTATGCCACCAACTGGTGTATATAAGATATGCAGCGAAGCCGCCATCGCTTCCAGCAAGGCAATAGGCAATCCTTCAGTTTTGGAACAGATGACAAACATATCTGAAAGTAGATAGATTTCGTGTAATTTATCTTGAGGTTGCCATTTAAGCAAATGTACATTTGGGATATCGCTCAACATTGAGTAAACTCTATCTTTTAGGGAACCTTCGCCTACGATGACTACTTCTATGTTAGGGTTGTTTATAAAAAGAAGTTTTATTGCACTCGCAAACTCTATAATTCCCTTTATGTGCTCGAACCGACCACTAAAAAGTATTACTATCTTGTCATTTTGAATATTATATTTCTGACGATAAATGTATTTATTACTTATATTTTCTCTAAATTGCGTCATATTTATTCCATAAGGAATAGTAAAATACTTAAGTGAAAGCGGTGCATAACTTCTAGCATAATTGGTAACATTGGGGGTAGATCCGATTACAGCGTTTACTTTTTTTAAGGCCCTGGAAAAAAATAGTTTGTTAAAAGTTTTTTCCAAACCTAATTTTCCACCAAGACTATGAGGATTTAGACCGAATGTTCCAAGGATTGACAAAATACAAGGTATCTTATACTTGTAAGCTAAATCTATTGCCATTAACGAAATTGGAAAGACATGGCCATGAATATGGATCAAATCAAAACATCCTCTTTGAATTATTTTACTAATTTTTTTCCCTCCGTCTAGTGGTATACTGGCACTTTTGAGCGGTAATGGCCAATCTGGAAAATAGATTGAAGGAACCCTGATAATGTTTGGTGGATCTGTAGGAACAATTTCCTTTCGAATGTGCTTGGGTGCAATAATAGTTATATCATAATTCAAATCTTTCAGTTGAGTTGCAAGATTGCTAACGTAAATAGATACACCTCCGATTTTCGGCATATATAATGGAGTAACATGTAAAACTTTAAAGTTAGTATTCATATTTGATATAAAAGCTGGGTTTATTATCAACCATGCGTTGATATTGGGATTTACAGATCTTTCATGACCCACGGAGTTATCGAAAGTAAAATACTTGCAACATGATAGCATTCTCTCAAAACACATACCACAGGAAATAAAAATTCAAAAGATTTCTTGGTCCCGATTAGGCTGTTTATAATACATGATACTAGAATAATACTCGAAATTAGCTACTTATTTCAGAATCAAGTGAGACAACTTGAGGAAATAAGCAGTAAGGAGAAAAATCGGTATCATGTTCACAGGCTCAAATACAAACGTTGGGGATTTGAGCGTAAAATGCTCATTCATAAAAAATATCGAAATATTGTTTTATGTTATTCAAAAATATCATTTACAGATTATAATTGATGCTACTTGATTACAAAAGAAATGATGGATGATCTAATCCTGATATTAGCTCAAAGATTTTTTCTACAAATCCGAATTGTCGAAGGTTTCATTTAACAATTAATTTGGGAGTAAATTTGTCAATTTGAATAAAGTCTAGACTATCACTTAGACTACTGAACATAAATTATACAAGATTCAAGGAACAAATTGGTCACAAAAATGATATTATGGTAATTGCCTGATGTAAAGTGTATGGGTTTATCGAGATACATGAAATCCCATGCCTTAATTAAGCATCAGAAATTCTCTGCCTTAGTCAAATAATAGATTCTGCTTAGTAACCTGACTCTCTATTATGTGGTCTTATGTAGGAAGCAAGTTAAATGCTAAAGAATTTTAAGTCAAACTATATAAGAAGTTAAATTAGATCGATTAGGTAATAATAATTATGAGTCCCATTTGACTACAATTCAATAACCAAATTTGCTTGTTGGTTTGGATTCGATTTACTTTTTATAAATTTGGCCGGATTACCTGCAATGACATTATATTGTTAAACGTCTTTAAGGACAACCGATTCTGCTCCTACTATGCTATACTCTCCAATAGTCACACCAATGAGAATAATACACCCCAGAGCAATCCAAATCCCTTTATTTATTACCACAGGTAACGTAGTTCTTAAATAAATGCTTTCAAGAAATGGAGATCAATGAGATCGGTGAGCAAAAATCATTGTCTTCATTCCAATTAGTACATTATCGTCTATTGTTATTAAATCAATACGCAGCAGATCTATGTGGACGTTGTCGCCAATATAAATGTCCTTCCGTATTCTAGTTCCTCTGATTTAGTATATTGTTACAGCCATACTTGAGAAAGGAGGTTTTGTAGATAATGAATGTAGGAGCCAAGGTTTCGTCAAATGAGCCTTCAACTTGCTCTTGCTATTTGTCTTATGATATTCCATTTAACTCTGCATATGCCTTTTTCTCTTAATAGTTCACTTAGGAATTATTAAGCACATTTGTTCCAACACATTTATTTTTTTCCATATTTGAAAAATTTATAGATTATTTACTATCGGTGGGATATAAGTTTAATATTTATCCGAGGTGTATGAGGAATTCAAGTATAAATCTCCAATTTGGCAATGGAGATAGATGCTATACCAGAAATCGTGGAGTAATACTTAAAATAGACTCTTGATTCGTTTTGTATTATAATTTGAGATCTATTGGATTTGATGTATATTTGAAAATAGTCCAGTTACATTTCCTGCATTTTAGAAAATGATCTGAAAATTCATTCTTTTATCACTAGATATGGGTATTGAGATCGACTACACAGTTATATCTATTTGTTTAGTAATACAAAAATCGTATTAATTCTCCACTAACTACCTAACAAAGCATGTACCAATAGTAAACGATTTTCAGTATAACTTTCATTTATTTTCTCTTTAATTAGTTAATCATATATCAACATGTCAACTTTCTACTACATGGTTGTATTATTGATTGTTACTTTCTTTCAATTGATTAAAAATACAAGAGACTTTTTCACAACTTAATGATCTTCTATTTCGCAAATCCAATGAGAAAGTCAACTTTCAGCCGTTTTAATTTGAATTTCTAATACTCTACGAATTTACGAAAGATATAAAGGCTGGCGGCTTTGGTATCTATCTAATATATTAGAATTTTGACTTATGATATTCAAAGAATCTAAACACGTCGGTTGTGACATGATTTCTCATTAAGGAACTTATAAAGTAATAAGTAAAGGAAGTTAAATTAGGTTAACAGCAGATACTCTAGTGGTTAGCGACTCTCTCTAGTTAGACAAGAGTCGTTTTAATCCTTCTTCTAAGTCGATTTCTGGTTCCCAACTAAATTTATTTGATACCTTACGAATATCGGCCACCATTTCTAAAATATCGTTGGGCCTGATAGATTCGTCATAATCAATTGATACTTTCCTTTGCATATTTTTTTCAAGTATTTCTATGACATCTTCTAAGCTGTTGCTCTTTCCTGATCCAACATTATACACATTGTAACCATTTGGAAAATCATTTATGATCCTCAAAATGAGCTTTACAAAATCGTCAATGTATAAAAAATCTCTTTTTGTATTCTTTTGACTTAATATCGCCTTTCCAGTTGTCTTAATCTGGTGAATAATAGTAGGGAGAAAGGAAAGTGGTTTAGAAAGCGGACCATAAATATAGAATGGTCTTAATGTTACTATATTTAATTTATAGTCCTTTGAATAATTACTACAAAGTTCTTCAGCTAATAATTTACTCTTATTATAAGGAGAATGTGGGTTTACCGGATGATTCTCATCAATTGGATTATACAATGGCCTTCCGTATACATATGTACTTACATTAATAATGTTGTTAATATCTTTATTTCTGGCAAACTCTAAAATATTTAGGGTTCCGATGATATTTGTATAATATGTGTCATACGGATCAGCAAGTGAGAGAGGAATAGAGGTTTTTGATGCAAGATGAATTATGACATCTATATTCCCTTGAAGGCGATCCAGTTTTTCCTTTTCAAGAATGTTAATTTGTTTGTTAATATTCACATTAGTATCATTAACATTATAATTAGAAAAAATATCTACTCCTAATCTTTGAAAATGCTGTTTAAGTCTCTTACCTATAAAACCATTTTCACCTGTTATTAATACTTTCAATAGTAATGTAAAGAACTACAAACAGATATAATCATACCGTCAATGAAGTATGACATATGCATTTGAAGAAATTAAAGTTTATATACTCTTTTCTTAGAAACAATAGTGTTTTTGTGGGTAAACTGCACGATTCAATAATTCGGTAGTTTACAAACGCGAATCAGAAGAATTTTTTAGATGAATTTCATTGAATTACTTGCGCAGGTAAGAAAATTCATTCTTAAGATTTATTATGTTTTACTATTCTTAATAGTAGGTAGTGAAGCTAAATGGAATCGTGTCAACCTTAATCAAAAGAAATACAGACTGTTGTGGTTTACCATAGTGATTACTTTATGAATCTTCTATAAATTCAAAAGCGACATTCTCACAAATATGCTCTTAACACAATTCCCTCATAGAAAATCCTATGGTATTGAAAAATTTATTCAAAGAGGGAATTTTTCTGTCAATGACGAGAAAAACTAGTAGAGAAATATCTCTTTATTGGAGAAAGCTTCGATTAAGAATAGAATGTGTTTGTATTTTAAACCCTCTACATTGATATCATTGTGAATATGACATAATCCAAAGAATTCAAACAAATTTTATCTGCGCCTCGTATTGATAGTCTACAAACTAGTATACCTATGGAATAGTAAGCTTCGTCAAAATATGAGTATGGAGAATAAGAACGATCAAGTTAAATGCTTCAATATGAATACTTATGAACCAGTATAATTCTAGAATAAAATAGTGATTAAAAGGCCGAGCTTGATTCAAGATTTGGGATTTAACAGATCGCGTTGTGTTGTTGCAAGCTGTGCTTTTTTTTCAGTTCTGATTTGCTTTTATACGCTAAACATATTTACATTTTTTCAACCGACTGTGTATCCTTTTATAGACCGTATAACTTACATAGTTGGCTTTATCGATAAATATTTCCTAAATAGTCTCTATGACTCTATAATCATAATTTTATGCACTATTTTATGGTGTCAATTTGGTATTTTGAATAACAAAAAGTATTTTGTCATTGCCGCTATTGGTATTTCTTTCTTACTAAGCTTATATACGAATAATGATCTAATTAGAAAATTTGTTGTTTCAATATCATTTCCAACTATTATGTTGCTAATTTTGTTCGATCGGGTTTTTACAAGAAACTTTATCAATTTCGATTGGAAGCTTTCTGTAAACTATATCTCTGTAATAGGGATATCTATTGGTATTCTTAGTGGGATTGTAATCGTCGCTTATATAACCTTTCCTGAAATGCCGACACCATTATTAAATTATCTGTATTATTTTTTCATAATTCTTTCCATTTTCTCTCCGATTTGTTTGATTTTAATCCCATTCAGTTACCTCATCGTAATAACTTCTCAATTCGTAAGAAAAAAATTTGTAAGACAATCTGCTTCAATACAGAATAAATCCATCACAGAGGAAAAAGATCTGAAACCAAGAATCAAATTTTTTCATTTATTATTGTTGATTCTTTTATCAATTCTTATTTCTATGATACCACATTTAGATACTATTAATAAAGGGGATCAGATTATTGGTGTTGATACTGATAATTATTCTAAATGGTTAGAATTAATGACAAAATCAGTAGGGTTGGAGGAACTTCTACACAGCGTCTTCGTTACTATTACCGGTGGTGATAGAGCCCTTACTTTATTGTTATTATATTTATTATCATCAGTATTCCCTCAAGTTAATCTTCCATTATTCTTAGAGTATCTACCGATTTTGTTAGGTCCAATGCTCATATTAAGCACATATTTTCTTTCCTGGGGGATAACCAAGAACCATCTCGTATCCATCCTTGCTTCCTTGATTACAATTCCATTGCAAGTGTTAATAGGTGTGTATGGAGGCTTATATGCAAATTGGTTTTCATTAACCTGGAGCTACTTGGCGATTCTTTTTCTTTTTAGAACCTTAGACGAGCCAAAGCTTATCAATTATCTTGCATTTTCTTCATTGCTTGTAGTGTTGATATTTTCTCATACTCCTACTTGGAATATTCTATTATACGTAATTGCATTATTCCTTGCTGTAAACTTTTTCTTAAAAAGAGGGGATAGCAAAAAAAAATATCTCTATATTGCATTTTCTATACTGCCATCAGTAATCGCTGATTTGATGCGGTTATTACTCTTGGATAGTTCAGGTATAAAACAGGAAATTGCTTTTGCCGTGCAGAGAGAGGTAGGAATACAAGACTTGCATACAATTTGGGAAAATTTGATTGCCACAACACATTTCACTTTAGGTGGACAAGTAGGAAATCCTATTATTTTACTCTTAGTAGTTTATTGGTTATTTATTGTCCAGATAAAGGAAAGGTATACTATTTTTTTCATTATATTTTTTTCATTATTTCTACTTCCATTCTTGTTTGGAGATCAACAGATTCAATCACGGTTTTTTTATGAAATACCAATCCAAATCCCTGCAGCTATTGCGTTAATACAAATAAAAAATAGACTCGGACATTACTTGCCAATAGCAGTATGTTTCTGGCTAATTATAATGTCTGCATATATGGCCGCAAATTTCGTGTTAATCTATCATTAAAATCATGGGTGAAAAGTAAACCTAAATATTTGTAAAGATCATACACAAGAATTTTCTTTAGATTGAATTCATCAAAGTAATTGGTTTACTATGCCCAATACAAATTAAATCTGTTTGAAAATGTCGAATTAGTTTCTAAACTCAATTCGTTCTATTATTATAGAACGTTGTACTAGATTTAAAAGACTTTAATTTACGCCTAATCTTGTGGATCATATGTGAAGAAAATCACAAATTAATCAATTAATATTGGTGAATGAAAAGTTTTGAATAATGACAAATCATTATATCCAAAGGTGGTACGTGGTATCTGTTTACTTCGAGATGCATACTCTATATTCAAATTAATTTAAGTTATCATAAACAACCTACTTACATTTAATTATAATTGAACAATGATAACTTAATTTGATTATCTGAATCGTGATTGAAAAATAAGCGAGAATTCATATATACAAATGATTCCAATAATGGAAAATATGACAAACAATTTTTGTTATACGATTAATTTTTATATAGCTTCCATAAACTAAACAAAGGGACATAAAATTGGCAACATGACGAAGGATTGCCATTAATTCCCAATATACTGTTAATTTTGCTAGAATATTCTAAAGTGTTCTTGTTCTATATAAAAGCAATAGTTCAAAATTAGATATCTTTTTATATATTGGGTACATTTTAATAAACGGTGAAATACCGACAATGATAAACTTTGACAAGCTTAAATATAAAATGACATTCGTAACACTGTTTAGTGTCCTAATGTTGACAGTTACACTTCAACTGGCTAACATTGGGTTCCAAGATACATCTGCAACTATCTCCATTAAAGGGAGTGTAAGTGCAAATGGTGGAGACGGCGGAGACGGCGGAGACGCTAACGGTGGCAATACTGATAATTCTGGCGATATAAAAAGTGGCGATTCAAAAGGCGGTGACGGCGGTGACGGCGGTGACGGCGGTGACGCAGAAAACGAAGATGAAGGCGGAGTATTTTCAGCCTTTAATGACGATGATGATGATGAGGACGAAACTGAAGGCGGAAACGGCGGAAACGGCGGAAACGGCGGAAACGGCGGCATAAGTGGCGGAAACGTAATCAGCACTGGTGACGGCGGAAACGGCGGCTCTGGCGGAAACGGCGGAAACGGCGGAAACGGCGGAAATGATAACTGTGGTGTCTGCGGAAACCCAGGAGAACTTGGTGAAGATGCAGAAATAGAAGGTAGTGTTGAAGCAGATGGTGGCAACGGCGGAAACGGCGGTGACGCTAACGGTGGAAGCACATCAAACTCTGGTAACATAGAATCAGGTGATGTCAGCGGCGGAAACGGCGGAAACGGCGGAAACGGCGGTGACGCAGAAAGTGAATCAGAAGGTAGCATCTTTGACTTCTTTGGAAGCAATGGTGGTGAAAGCGAAACTGAAGGCGGTGACGGCGGAAACGGCGGCTCTGGCGGAAACGGCGGCATAAGTGGATTCAATGGAATCTTCACTGGTGACGGTGGCGATGCAAGTCCTAACTCCGGCGGAAACGGCGGAAACGGCGGAAACGGCGGTTCCGGTAATAGCGGTGTTAACTTCGGCGACGAAGACGACGACGAATACAGCAACGTCGCTATACCTTAACTACAAATAGCATAGAATAGAATCAATAGCCGAAAGGCTAAGATTTTATCATTTTTTATTCTAAACATATAATTTTGTAAATTCTACAAACTATTTTCCGACAGTATTTCTATTTTCCATTCAACATTTGTTATTATGTCATATAACTGATTAAATGGTAACAAACAGCTAGTCTGCCTAGGCCAGTAGAGATAATATATTATATTTTCTGTTCATTATCAAGAAGTTTTAGTTCAAATGCTGAAATTCTTTCCTCAAGAATGTGAGCACAAATATTCCAACCTTGCAAGAGGTCGGGGGACTTTCTCTTCGCTTTCAATTACAACCAGTACACTTTTTTTTGAAGCTACGACATTTTTTACATTAATATTTCATTTATGTACTCGTTTATTCTTGATTACAAAATTAAATACCATTAAACAAATAAATTAATTATTATTAACAAAAGCTACTTGAAAGATTAAATCAACAATGAACGATTTTAGATAGCTTTTAACCAGAAAGTTTGTTTCAAATTATGGTACTGGTCTAACCCTGTATAGTCGGCATTTTAAAAGAATTCATTTATTCAATCACATGATATGTGATTACAAAGTGATCTCGGATTAGGACAAGTTAAATCTAATTCAGAATCGAAATGGAACAAGCAATAATCTGAAACCACAGAAAGAAATAAAATTTTACTCCACTGATTTCCTTCAATGACATTAACAAAAGGTGAAAATCTGATGGACGATATTTTTCTAATCTGTCAGTAACGATAGAGCAACTATTTTTCACAAATTTCGTGTTCGAAGATTTGATTTGTTCTTTTGAGATATATTTACATTTTATGCTGTCTCACTCTACAATATCAAAAAAATTCTTTTATTGAAATCATAAAATAGAACAGAACGTACCTAAGATCGAATTTCAGAAATATTGCTTTAATACAAAGGTATCCAAGAAAAAATTGATTTTAGCTTATAAAAATCTGTTTTGAGTTTGTTCTTATGGTAGGATTAATTCAGATCTCCCGTCTTGACCGTCTTGACCGTCTTGACCGTCACTTCCATTCCTAGATTGACCGTCTTGACCGTCTTGACCGTCTTGACCGTCTTGACCGTCTAGGCCTTCATTCAATGCAAATGTAGATTCTGATGTAGATGTCTGATTGTTATCTAAGGGAATTGGTGAGTCCAGGTACAAATCTGTTATTGTTTGTGCGAATAGACTTTGATAACTTTGTGAAGCAAATAGTCCCATCATTAAAGAAAAACTCAGTAACGTCGTTATCACGAGTTTGCTACTAGTATTCATGATTATCAGAAAAGGTAATAACATACATGATATATCAGAGGTCCATATGAAAAGTCTGCCAAATTATTATATTAAATAAATATATTTCGTAAAGTTTCTTATCATATATCTCATTTGAGATCCATAATCGATTGAATCGAGCGAATTGTAAGTGGAAATACAATAGGACGGAAATAACAATACAAGAACAATTAAATTTCATGAAAGTATTAATGCAATCTCACGGTCTATTGGGCTCTGTTCAGTTAACGATAAACCTATAGCTTGAAAGCATTCCATTTCTTTTATGCTTACTAGAAACAGAACGCCTTCAAAGTATGTATATTATGGGTTGCATTTGTACTTTTCAGGCCTATCCTTAAGGAAAGCCTCGGAAAGATTATCTCAGATATACAAGAGAAATCACGTTTCCATCTGGAATTGGATTCAAAAGTACAAGCCTCAAAAGCTAAGTCAACTAGAAGAAGAGTTCTAGAGTATATAATAGATGAGACCATGTTGAAGGTGGGATCAGAGTTTGTCTGGCTCTGGGTTGCAACTGAACCAGACAGAAAACAGGCAAATTCTCGCACTGTCTATCTCTCTAAAGAAAGAAACATGTTTGTAGCTGAAAGATTCATTTCAGGTTTAGTCAAGATTCATGGAATTCATACAGTTTCGACTGATGATGAGGTACTTGGTATCCAATGGCCCGTAGATTCTTAAATCTCGATCATCACATTCATTCCTCTCTGGAGAAAAGTCTGATTGAAAGAAAGATGCAATACATAAAGGATAGAACCGAAAGTTTCGATGACTACTTTCCTTGTAGAATAAAGAATTGCAAGTTAAAGCATGTACGGAATTGGCTGCGGCTCTTTGTAGACTATCATAACAATGAAATAAAACATATTAAGTGAACAGAGCCGTCTATTGATTCGTATTTGCGATTAAGACACAATATTTTTTATCAGCAAGTAAAAGAATAATGTTCATCAGACTCTAGAAGGCCATCCTTTTTAAAGACACAAATAAAAGGCTAACAAATTGAAACAAACCAGGTGCTGACCATTTTCTATTGAAATTATTTATCTATAATGAAGAATAAAGGATGGCGGTCTAAAAGTAAAGCAGGCCATATCCATTTTGTTTCAATAGAATAAGGCATTGTAAGATTGCTTGTCAGATACCAACAACAAATCTAATCTCCTGAAAAATCATTAATCAAATTCTAGGATATCTCATCAAGAATACTTGAATTCTTCGAACAGCAAGAAATTTGTTTAATATTAAAAAGCATGAAAAAATAAATTCAACAGGAGCAACTCAGGATACAAACCTCGACTATGGGGGAAAAAGATTTTTAATATTCTAGAGAAAAATGTTGAATTTTGTAGAATTTACCGTTATGAAAGGACATTATACCTCACTAAAGTTTTTTAACTATTTGTAATACTTTATTTAATTGGAGTATATTCGTACTAAATTTTCTTTTAAATAAATCATCCACTCTCAGTATCAAAGTCAATACGGCACTAATAACTTCTATCAAATATAATACTAGAAAATTTTAATGAAAATAATACTCCAAATTGTAATATAATAATAATACATTAAACCATTTAATATGAATCAACTAAATAATGAATCAAATAGCAACAAGGAAAAAAGATTAACTGTGAAAAGCGTTGCAATTTTTGGAGCACTAGCATTTGCTCTCTTGGCAACGTTAATCCCATCCTCGCTCTCTGTTTCTGCATTTGAACTAACTGCAGGTAGCGGTGGAAACGGTGGAAACGGTGGAAACGGTGGAGCTGGTGGAGACACTGGTGAGAATGAAATTGAAACTGGCGATGGTGGAAACGGTGGATTTGCTGGCGATGGTGGAAACGGTGGAAACGGTGGAAACGACAATACAGGTGTTGTAACCCCTGAATTCTTACAACCATTAGATGCAGCACTTGAAGAAACAGTTGGATACAGCATATCTGGTGAAGTAGACGCTGATGGTGGTAACGGTGGTTCAGGCGGAGACGCTGATGGTGGAAGTACACAGAACGCAGGAGATATAAATTCAGGAGACGCTAATGGTGGTAATGCTGGTAACGCTGGAAACGGTGGCAATGGTGGTCACGCAATTGCAATATGCAACACATTAGGTTGCATCTAATCAACACCAAAAGTAGATAACATACCAAAAAATAAAACCTAATTCATAAGGTAGATTAGAAAAATCTACTACCTTTTTATCTTCTTTCATAAATTCTTCTATCAGAATTTTGATGTCAAAAATGACATATTAACAACCCTAGCCAAATGATCTAGTATTTTTGCTACGAATCACAGAATAATCACTATCAATACTTACTTCATAATGCTAGTTCTGATAGGTTTTAGTTTACTGGATTGGGTTTAAAAGTCTTGAAAAGATCAATTGTTAATATAAAGTCAACCAAGGGAATCGATTTTTTTCTTGAGCGTTGAATGAATTGAAAGAGCTTTTTTTTACCCAAGTGAACAAAATATTGATTACACGTAGATGCGATCCGCTTTTTGCAGCCTAACTACTTCGAGCAAATATTAGTCGATCCTATACAAGGCAACAAATATAAATTTTGAAAATCATTGATAATGGTATTAAAGACATACCGTTGTTCTGTAGAGGTTTGGTTATTATAATGAAACTGTAAGTTGAATTTCATAAAATTGTTACGAGCAATAAATACGCGTTAAATTTGCTTTCATGAAATAGTGGATTATCACAATTTATTATTCCTTATCTTATATACAAAAACTAAAGGAGGGAAAGGTCCCATCGAGACCAAATGAAAAATAAGAAATCTCTTTACAGCAATTCGCGTTTTTTTGTAATATAACTACTTAATTATTCAAAATTGATTAATGGTGTTTGCAGTATTTGCAGAGACATCTAGATACACATTTTCTATTCTCAAAAATTAATCCGGAAGAATAAAAGAAATAGTTATGGCTTCCACTTAAATTTATCTGACTGCCTATAAAACTCATAAGCATTAAAAAAGGTTACATTTTCTATATCAGTGGACCTACAATTGTTTTTTCTCATTTCCCTTGCGGTTAATGGCACACTCAAGGGGTCAGAGACTCCCCAATCAGCTGCACTATTGACCATAATCTTCTCGCTACCATGCTGATTTACAATTTTGATAACTCGATCAGGAGATAATTTAGTAACAGGATAAACAGACAATCCGGCCCATGCTCCGAGGTCCAGGGTCATTTTGATCGTTTCTTCAGTATTATGGTCGATTAGAATCTTTTTAAAATCATAATTACCAGTTTCAAAAATTTTTTGCATCCTTTTCATTCCTTCTGGTTTATTATTATGAGGCAGATGGATCATTGCCAGCAGATTTTCTTTCTTGCATATATCTAATTGCTTTACAAATACCTCTTCTTCTAGGTCGTTAATCAAGTTATAGCCTATTTCACCTAAAGCTACAACCCCATCTCGATTTAGAAATTTTTTTTTCATCATCATGTCTAATGCATCTAACGCCAGAGGTCGTTCCATAGATTCTTTTGGATTTACCGAAATACATGTATAATGTTTTATTCCAAATTCTTCTGCTCTTTGAGTTTCAAAAGTGATCATATGTTCCCAATAGTCTACAAACGTCCCCACACTAGTTCGTGGCGAGCCCAGCCAGAATGAAGGCTGTACTATCACTTCAATGCCGGCTATAGACATCCTTTCATAATCATCTGTTGTTCGAGAATACATGTGAATATGAGGATCAAAAAATCGTGCCATACTTACCCTATTGAAACATATCTCTATATATAACAATTATAACTTTGTTTAAAAGAAATAAACACAAATCGATGAGAGCAGCTTATTTTTATGGACCTAATAATATTAAAATTGAGAATTTAAACCTGAAAAGTCATTCTAATGACGATGTAATTCTAAAAGTATTATCTTGTTCTGTTTGCAGTTACGATGTCCGAACCTTTAGAAATGGAAGTTTTAAGGTCAAACCACCTATCGTTCTTGGACATGAAATATGTGCTGAAACCACCAACGAAATAATAGGAAAAAATTCAAGAATTAGACCTAACCAAAGGGTATCAGTATACCCGGTAATTCCTTGTATGCATTGCTGGTACTGTAATAAAAAAAAATATAACTTATGTTATAATTTAAAAGAATTGGGATCTACTGTAAATGGCGGCTTTGCTGAATATATTTCGATTCCAAAGACTTTGGTAGAAATAGATGGTATCATACCAGTATTAGATAACGTTACTAATGAGGAAGCTTCACTTATTGAACCCTTGGCCTGCTGCATAAACGGAATAAATCAGATTAAATCGAAAAATTTCGATTCTATAGTCATCATAGGTGATGGACCAATTGGACTGATGCAATTAATGCTTTTAAAAAAAGATTTTACCGACAAGAAAGTTATAGTTATAGGAAAAATAGAACACAGGTTAAAAATGGCTGCCAAATTGGGAGCAGATGGAGTCTATAACGTTACTAGCAACGATACGAATTTTAAACATGTATCGGAGCTTACCCAGGAGTTGACGGATAAACAATCCCCTAATCTAGTCTTTGTTTCTAATAATAATGTGAATTCACTTAAAGACGCATTCATGCTCGCAAACAAGAATGGCAAGATAATTATTTTTTCTGGAATAAAGAATTCAACAACTGATGAGTCAGATAACTTTGCTAAAAATTTGACTGCCGAAGCAAATGCTATTCACTATAATCAGATCACAGTAATGGGAAGTTTTTCTTCTACTCCATTAAACCTTAGGAAGGCGATGGAATTGGTAAGTTCAGAAGAAATAAGAATTAAAGATTTGATCACAAATACTTTTGAACTTGAAAGGCTTGAGGACGCCATAAAAACCTCCGAATCTTTCATAGGATTAAAGTCCACAATCAACAAATTTTAGTCATGCATTATTTCACCGATGATTTTGGATGATTCGTTTCGCACTCTAAACAAACATCTAAATCTTTGATAAATAATTTCAAATTAATTAAACTATGCAACTGACATGTGGTTGGAATATTGCTCTTTTGTTTTGAAACATGAGAAACAATTAGGTTGATTCCCGTCATACGAATCTCCTTTTTAAGATAATGATTATAATGTGCATTTTTCAGCATGTACAAATTCTCCAATGAATGTTTGAAGTATCGATTACCAGCAGCAGAGGATATTAATTCAAAATGATGAAAACATGTCTTGTAGTGTACAATATCTCATTCAAAAAAAGAAACAGACGGGGATGTTAACATGATGTGATCTTTTGACAATCCGCATTGGTATTATGTACCTGGGGTCTTATGCACGAGCTCAAAAAGAGATCCAGTTACGAATTCAAGGTCATAAATAGTCAGGCATTCTCCCATGGATTTTTGAATAATCAAACCTATATTTTTGAATCAAAGTCTTTAATCTGTTTCGCTCATTTTCCAAAGCTTTTATCTCTTCTTTCTTTTGTTTTATGGTCTCTGATAATTCATAAATGGGAACTCCCAATTCAAATGCAAATTTGAGATTTTCATTCATACCAATTACAAAATCGTGAATATTCTGGTCAGTTTTATAACAATGGCTTTCTATATACTGAATTAAATTCTCAATGTCCAATTGAGATAAACCCATTTGTTCTAGCAAATTCGAAAACCTAACAAAAGATGCTAGGTTTCTCCAATCAAAACCATCACTTTTTATTTTTACAGCGATCTCTCTCAATGCGTACAAGTCAGGAATCTCTCTTGACATTATTTCATCAGCAATCCTTGATACAGATCCAGCTCCTATCCCCATGTGTTTAGCGATCATGTCACGTGACATCCCAGAAATCAATAACTTACCTACCTTTTCTTTAATTATTAAAGGAATTTTTTTTGCCAATTGAAAGCATAACAGTAATATATATTTCCAAATATAAAAAAAATAAATCACATCTCTCTCTCTATTAACACCAATCTCGTTTGAATAGCGTTGGACCGCGTATGGACGAGATTCTGAGACCGATGGACTTGAATTGGACTATTTATGGAAGGGATTCTTTTGTACTTTGGTCATCGAGTAAATCAATTTTGGAAATAAATCGGACGAGATTTTTAACAGATCACCTAGAATTCGATGATTCTTAACTACTAATATCATGTTTGATAATAAAATTTGAGCTTACATTTCCGCATCCTGTCCTAATATTTGAAAGATTTGAGTAGTTTTGAGGTTTTTAGTAAGGCACATGCAAAGGATATTTCAATGATGACCTCATTAATTTGAATCTTAGAGAAGTTTGACATAGCCTTGTTTGCATCACATATCAGAAGACTATAAGTAACCACAAAGAAAGATACAATTGCAAGATCTAGCCCTCATTTTTATTTTTGAAATCCATGAATATCTCTTAAAGTTATCGGAAGAGATTTGATTGGGTTATAGTCATAAATATTAATATTTTGTGATGCATAAATTAACATAATATGAATAGTATCCTTGTATGTACAGTTCTTTTAGCTTTCTCACTTTTCGGGTTTCCGTATGGTAATAGTGCGTATTCAACTAACAACAGCTCCGACAATGCAAGTTTAACTCAAAATACGAGCTCAGTGGATGAAGAATCCTATGTAATATACTGTAAGAATAATGTAACAGAAGGACAACCTGGGGAAGAAGGACAGCCTGGTGAACGGGCGATAGGTAGTAGTGGTGGTGATGGTGGCTCTGGAGGAGACGGTGGTGACGGTGGCTCTGGTAGCACCGCCTGTTGGATAGAGAATAAGAACATGACGGATGATAATCAAAGGGTTAGAATTTTACAGAATATAGATGATGGTGGCTCAGGTGGCTCAGGTGGCTCTGGAGGAGATGGTGGTAACGGCGGTGACGGTGGCTCAGGTGGCTCAGGTGGCTCAGGTGGCTCTGGAGGAGATGGTGGTAACGGCGGTGACGGTGGCTCAGGTGGCTCAGGTGGCTCTGGAGGAGATGGTGGTAACGGCGGTGACGGCAGAGATTCTAGATAAGAATTGCATTATAATGCTCATTTCTTTTTTGTAAACTCTAGCTTCAGTAGAGTTGGATAAAATTCGCGATTTTAGTTTGAAATTATTAACCTATAAAGCGATTCGAAATATCAATCCCCAATATATTATCTAATACTTTGAGCTGCGCAATACACATTCATTTTTGGATGGAAAGTCAAGTCATAATATATCTGGCTAATAAGTAATTGGTCTTATTCATTACTCAAAAAAATCATCATTTCTTATCTCTGTCTTAGTGTAGCAATTTATACCCTGATCCAAAAAATAGCTTATCTGTGATAACATGATGGTACTATTTTGGATTATTCAGAGAAAAATTCCAAATTGTGTCACATATTATACCGTTACCGCAGAAATATATTTTGATTGTTGAGTAGTTATTTTTCAGAATTTTGAGGGTTTGGCATAATGAGAGTTTTCAATTTCTTTGTGTTCTATTTTTAATGCTTTGAATTCAATTTTAAAACTCTTCTTCCTTGAGCTTCTAATTTTGTTATCATGTAGTGATTCAAGAGTTGGACAAGATTCAGTGCATAAGCATTTTTAAATTCATATTACGACAAAGAAACTTCAAATGATAATTTTCTGATTTATTATTATTATAGACTATCATCATAATTTAAATGACTAACATACTAGAGTCATAAACCGTCCTTAATTGTCTCTTCATTTTATTTATTGCAATTGTGTTTTTTACTTAAAAGATCCCTTAGTCAGAGACTCCTAAACTTTAAAGATAAAATGCTTGATTTTATTTCGAATGAAAAATGAAAATTCGAAATAATTATAAAAAATTTAAGACACGCCACTAGGTTGCTTGTGTTCTGAGTGTTCGAGTTTCATATGCTCTTCTTTCTCATCTTTTGTTTGAAAAGTGAGACCACAAAGGTTACAGGTGTGTCCTGAATTTGTAGCACCAGATTGATCGGTTGCCATACTAATACCTTTAGACATATTTGGATATAAGCATTGTATAAATGAAGGAGTGTCAACTGTTTTTGGAATTATACATTGTTCGTTTTTTTTATTTCCAAAGAATGTATATACTAGAATATTGTATTTTAAGTGGAAAAAGGTAGCGAATTAAACATGGAAGGAATAGAAGATAACAATGAAAACGATTCAAATGTTATAAAAAAATTCCTACTAGAGATAAGTGGCAAATTTAAAACTAGTTCTACCGTTGAATTTTCAAATTATGAGGAGGCCCTGGATTTATTCAATAGGTATTCCAAAGAAGGAAAAAAAACTCTTATCCTTTATGAGGTTCATAAATCTGCCATCGATGGCGCTACAGTTAAAAAGGTTCCAGTATTAAATACGTCAAAGCATGAACAAAGGTTGCGCGAACTGGAAGAAGAAGAAAGAATAAGAGCCTTTTACGAGAAGAAGAATAATCCCACCCCATCTGTATCGGCAATCTCCTCATCTACTGCCCCAGGTTCACCGAGTCCGAATCAAAAGAACAAGATGACTTGGGCTAACATGAAGAACAAAATTATAATTCTGGTGGCTGTCGTCGTCGGTTTTATCGCTATGATATTTATCATGGATTTTCTAGCAGGTGGAGGTAGTGGAGGAGCTGGACATCACGTTGTATTGTATGATTTTCTCCAAGATTATGGTCACACGACGAATAGTGGAGTCTATAACAATCCTGAGCCTAAGCCTACAACGACTGTTTGACCAAAATACGCTTAGTTTGAAACGCTGTGATATACGATTAATAAGATTTCGGTCTGTGGATAAATCTATTTTTCATTTTTTTTAACTCTGAAATTGATTGATAAATTTAAGATAAAAAGTTAACAACTCTTTTTTTTGTACCTAGTTCCCATTTTTGGATAAAAGGACAAGAGGCGAAATAAAATGACTATATATAGTAATTAAAATAGATAAATTATGAAATTTGCATTTAGTTCTAATGCTTTTACCAATTATTCTCTAATCGATTCTACAAAATTGATATCTCAAGTTGGTTATACAGGTATTGAAATAATGTGTGATGTTCCTCATGCTTATCCTGCTAACTTTACAGATAAAATGTTGCAAGAACTAAAAAGCATGTTAGAGGAAAATAAACTCGAAATCTCTAACCTTAATGCATTTACTTTATTTGCATTAGGCGATACGTATCACCCTTCATGGATTGAAAAGAATCAAGATAAAAGAGAACAAAGAATCAATCATACCATAGACTGCATAAATCTGGCATATCAATTGGGAGCCAAAAATATCTCTGTAGAACCAGGTGGTCCCCTACTTCCTTCCGAAAATTTGTCAAAAGAAAAAGCCTTACAATTTTTTAGACAGGGTATAGAATCCGTATTACCAGTTGCTGAAAAAAAACAGATTAAAATCCTTATTGAACCAGAGCCAGGCCTATTGATAGAAAACTCTAGACAATTTTTAGAATTTATGAAGAATTTTGATTCAAAATATTTGCGCCTAAACTTTGACATTGGGCATTTTTACTGTGTCAATGAGGATCCAAGTACCTTGATATCAGATCTTAGAGAGTATATCGAGCATTTTCATATGGCAGATATCAAAGACAGGGTTCACTATCACTTAATCCCTGGATTAGGTACAATTGATTTTAAACAGGTATTTAAAGCGATTAAAGATATCAGCTTTGATGGATACATAACTGTTGAACTGTACCCATACAAGGATAAACCCTTGGAGGCTGCAACAACTTCCTTTAATTATCTGCAAAATTTAGACCATTGATATAGAAAGAAGGGTTATCAATCTTACTTTATGAAATATTTTGTTGCTAGACAATCCATACCTTAAGCTTCTAAGAATCCCCAATATCTTTACAGTACCTTCAGATATTATATTGGGATTTTTGATAGCACATTTTGCGTTTCAGGGTGCTGTAATATTTGGAACGTCAGAAAGCAATTTAGAAGAACTTGTAATATTGATCTTTTCATCAATATCGTTATATTTGGGAGGACTAGTATCTAACGATCTATTTGATATAAAGACTGACAAGATTGAAAGACCAACAAGGCCGCTGTCCTCAGGTAGGGTACAAGAAAGGCATGCGATTTTTCTCATGATTGCCTTATTTTGTGCAGGTTTCTTTTTGTCTTTTTTTGTTAACATAATCGCAGTAGGAATTTCTGGTACGCTTGTACTCTCTATACTTGTATACAACTATAAACTAAAGTCCGGATTTTTTAGACCTTTTCTCATGGGAGGAATTAGAGCTCTAAACGTATTCTATGGATTTAGTATTCTATTTGGCTTTTCCAGTCAAACTCCTAACAATGTCACATTTCCTCCATCTTTCAATCCTGCCTATCTAGAGCCGACAATATTATTATTATTATTATTAGCTCTAGGCTCGGTCTTTTTTCACGTATTTGTACTTACTTGGATAAGCTCTAAAGAAACAAGAAGAGAGTTTGATGATAAACAAGTAAAAGTTGCAAGTGTCAAAAATGTTTATTACACTTATATAATTTTCCTGGTAATTGTTGGTTTTTTTGGCTCTTTTCTGGTAGTACACCTACAAGAATACTTGATTTTTATTGTGGCTATAGCTATTGTTGTAACCTTTATTTACCATAAAGCTCAGACACTCCAACGTCATTTACAAGGAAGTCTAATAATGCAGTTCATAGTAAAAAATATGCTACTTTTGCTAATCCTGTTGGACTCGGCATTCATTGCAGGATTATCAGGACCAATCGCAGGCATTTCGACCGCTCTTCTAATATTGCCGTCTATCTATCTAAGCAAAAGGATTAGCATGACCTGATCTTTCTTCGCTGGATGGATTTAAACGGTATAAAAATAGGCCTAAAAAGAATCTTGTAACTACAATTCTTTTCTGTTGTAATAGAGTTTGGAATAGATTCTTAAGCTCTATCTAATTAAAAAGATCAATGATGAAAAAAGAGCGTCAATTGTTTTTAACCCTTCTATTATTGAGCAGTATTTTTGGTGCAGTCTTGTCGTCATTGACACATGTTGAAGACGACGGTGGGTTAGTTGCACTAGCATCTACTTCAGTATCAAGCCCCTCAAACACTGTCACCGAAGGTAATTCGACATTCCAGAATTCTAGTACAGGTGTTGATGGTGTCAGCAAGGACCAGCTTGATGTGGCAACTGTAACAATTGTTCCAAACCCCAATTCCGATAATGAATCTTCAGGCAATGTCCAAAATACCAGCACTCTAGGTTCCAACCAAAGCGAGCTTTCAACTGCAAATGAAATGCAAAGAGGAGAATATTTAGTAGATGATAATGGCGTACACTATTATAACATTAACAACTGCAGTTTGGTTCCCGGTTCCTCGGGTATTGGAAATCTGTCGGAATGTGAGGATGCCGAAAGGGAAATCGAACAAGAGTTGAACGGTTAAACCTCTACAGTATTATTAGCAGTAGATAATTTGCCTCAACAATTCGCTGTTCAAGAGAATTGCTGAGGCAAAGCTCTACTACTCTTTACCAATTTTTTCTTTCAAATTAGTAACTTGGTCTTTGTCTCTAAAGGCCATAATTCCTGCAATTATAAATAACACAAGTGCAGGAATGGCAAACCATTGAATTAAAGCAAACAACAACACACCGCAGGCAATCAGAATACCTCCTACCAATTTCTTATTTCTGATCTTAAAAGCAGCAATTATTGCACCTACATTAATAGCGATTATTCCGATTGCAATAAGCAAGGCCCATCCAACAAATAATGCCAATATAGGAATGCCTACAAAGCTATTGATGAAAAAATAAAGGGCAATCCCAATAAGTGGAATTATAAGTCCCAAAATAGCAGTAATAATAGTGAGCTTTTGATAATTCTTCATTTTATATAATTATTCAATTAATAATAGTTAAATATAACATACAATTTTTGGAAAATTGACTTATTTTTGATGACTTGGACAAGATACCAGGTATTTTGCTAATAACATTAGAACAAGCCATTGTATCATCATATGCAAATGGGTTTATCTCTCCAATTTGGTCCTTTAAGACATTGAGAATGAAACTTGTTCCGACCAATACATTATCCCGATAAGATATTCGCTCTAAAATTTTGAATTAAACTTTCTTGATATGCTAAAATGAAAGTTGAAAATTGGGTGACTTTTAAAATCCGCCTTTTTTCTGCTTTTTTGATTTGCCAACCTTTTTTTTCTATTATACCAGTCGGTGGTCGTCACCCCTATCTACAACTTCCAGATTTTCCAGACGTGTATTGGTTTTGAGATAAGCCATTGGAATGTCAAGCAAAGGGATTTGGTGGTTTTTTTGCTTGACAACAAATGCTTTTCGCTTATTAGATGCACTATTAGGTGCACCTAACACTTATATAAACAATCCCTTTATTCTCAGCAAATAAAATGACTAACTTACTATCTCTGAATACGGTAAAGACAATAATTTCCCATGAACCCAAAAAACCTTAATAAATTTAAATATATACGAACCCTATATCATCTTTCGATGGCAAAATGTCCTCACTGCAAGGAGAGTATTAATCTTAGTCAGCTAATCACAGAAGAATTCGAAGATGGTGACTTGTTATTTAAATTTCTAGGCTTGAGTTGTCCTCGATGCGAAGTTCTTTTAAAGATACAAAAAATTGATTAGGGTATCTATCTGAGTTTTAGTCTACAATAAATGCTCATAATAAAGATTGAATGAAATTCAATCTATTTATTTTGTTGAGGCTATTTTTGCAAATGACATATTTGTGTCTAGGTAATAGAGATTAAATTACAAAAGCCAATTTTGTTAGTGGTTTGCTCTTCTTTTCTTTTCTTTTCTTTTCTTTTCTTTTCTTTTCAGATCCTTCTTCTTCTTCTTTTTTCATACCTTCCTTTCTTTCTACATTCCAAAAAAAAAACAACTAATAAATGAATCAAGTTCTAATTTAGGATAGATTAGAAAGTTGTCAGCAGGTAACAAATATTTTTTTGTTCTAGATATTGTTGGATTAGATGTTTCACACCTAAGTTCTCAAACAAATTTGTGTCCTAACATTTCAAATTTAATTGGAAATGATGATGGTGATTTTGGATATATGAAGCCAGTCTTTCCATCAGTAACATGCACAGTCCAATCAAGTATCACTACGGGTAAATATCCTCAAGAGCATGGAATAATTTCAAACGGAATGTTTGACAGAGAAAACCTCCAGACCCTATTTTGGGAGCAGTCTACCAATCTTGTGCAGTCACAAAAAGCATGGGATATCATAAAAGAAAAAAATAATCAGTTAAAGACTGCCATGTTATTTTGGCAAAACTCGCTATACACAAATAATGACATTGTTATTTCTCCACGCCCAATTCACCTAGAGACAGGTAAGATGGATCTATGGTGTTACTCAAGGCCTGTTAACTACTATGAAAAAATTATGGACAAGATTGGGGAGTTTAATTTAATGGATTATTGGGGTCCGTTTGCCTCAATAAAGTCCTCAGAGTGGATTACCAAATCCGTTCAGTATACCATTGATAATGAAAGGCCAAACCTGTTATACGCTTACTTCCCCCAGCTTGATTACTCTGCACAAAAACACGGTAAATCTAGCACTCAGGTAAAAGAGGATTTACAAAAGATAGACAACTATATAGGCTCTATCGTTGAAAGCACCAAAAAAGCAGGAATTTTTGATCAAACACAATTTCTTTTGCTGTCAGAGTACGGCTTTAACGATGTATCTGACGCTGTGCCAATCAACAGAATCCTCAGAGACAAGGGTTTACTAAAGGTTAGAACTATCAAGAATAAAGAATACATTGATTTTGAATTTAGCGAAGCCTTTGCTATGGTCGACCATCAGATAGCCCATATTTACCTCAATAAGAATGGAAAATCAAAAATCAGCTCAATCAAAAAAACCCTAGAAGAGATTTCAGGTATAGAAAAGGTATGTGACGAAAACGAAAAAGTAAATCTAAAAATAAATCATAGTAGAAGCGGTGACCTGATTGCAATTTCAGACAAAGATAAATGGTTTAGTTATTACTGGTGGTATGATGACAGAGGGGCAGAAATAACAACAACAACAACAACCGAACCACCAACTTCAAACACAGACTCTCTTACTGAAAATAGATCGGCAAATCCTCAAATTTATAAAGCTCCGACCTTTACCAAAACAGTGGACATTCACAGAAAGCCCGGATACGATCCACTTGATCTCTTTATCGACCCTCAACGAAAATGCATTTCAACAAACGTAAAGCTCATCAAAGGTTCTCATGGACGACCATATAATCTTGAAACTGGAGAAGGACTAGCAGCTTTTGCTAGTAATAAAAAAATCGACAGTAACATTACTTTAGAAAAGTACAATGGCCTTCCTATAATTAGCTGTTTAGATGTATTCAGGCTGGTTACAAATAATAATTTTATATAAAAGATCCAATAAATAAATAAACAATACCTTTATTTTTAAAATGGCTTTTTCTTATTCAATAACATTATCATCCTTTTTAAGGCTAAAAGAGGATGTCGATGAAACACTTTCAAATCTAAGTCAGATTGGTTTCCAAAATTTAGAAATGTTTGGAGAACCTGACGAAGTCAACAAAAAATTCTATAAAGATATTTTTTCTACATTTAATTTTCGCATTATAGGTCTGACGGGTATGTGGGGCAAATCTAGTACTAATGGTTGGAAAAGAAGATTGTTAAGTAACGATCAAAGCATGGTAAAATATACAAGAGATTATGTTTTAAAATGTATTGATCTTTGCAGATACTTGGGAGGAACCCAAATCAACATTTGCCTATTATCCGATCCGATAAATTATCTTGATGTTACACACAGTAATGTAGCCAAAGATGAAAAGACCAGATTACTTTATAATAGTATACCAATTTTAAATGAGCTATCGTCGATTGCAAAGGACAATGACGTGCAATTAGTTTTAGAACCGCTTAATCGTTACTCAACTCCCTACTGCTGCAACTATGATGACACTTTGATTCTGCTTAAAAACTGTCCACACCTGAAGCTTATGTTAGACACATTTCACATGAACATAGAAGAAGACTCTTTCAGAAAGACCATATTACGAGCTAATAATGATGTCGGTCAAAGGCTTGTTCATATGCACTTTGCCGATAACAACAGAAAAATGCCCGGCCAGGGCCATATTGATTTTAAGAGTATAGTACAATCGCTAAAAGAAATTTCTTACTTGGGTTATATCAGTTTTGAACCAACAATTTCAGATTCTGACTATCAAACTCATATAAAATCAGGATTAGAATTTATAAAAAATCTAGAAACTTTTAATTAATTATGCGATTTTTTGTAAAAAATTTTAAAGAGTTGGAGTAATTATTCCTGCCTCACCAAGATTTATTAACAAAGACCAAAGATTAATTCCAAGATATAGAAAATGAGTGAAGCCTATGTATTGTTGAATGTAAATTATAAAAAACAAAGTAGTATTATAGATGAGGTTAAACAATTATCCACGGTAAGAGAAGTCAAATCAGTTTATGGTATTTATGATCTACTGGTAATATTTGAATCAGATGATTTACAAAAAATCAAGAGCGAAATAGATGAAAAGCTTGGAAAGATAGATGGTATAGAGAACCTTACAACTTTGATTTCAGTTGGTTAGGACGAATGGAAAGCAGTAATAACAGTACTACAAATAGTAATACAAGTGCAATTTTTGTTTGGAGAAGGTAAGATCGTAATTGAGTGTTGAACAATACGAAATTGTAGTAGTAGGAGCCGGTCCCGCTGGTCTATCAGCTGGCATATTTGTTGCAAGACAAAGAGCCAAATGTATGCTGATTACAAAGGATTTGGGAGGACAATTAAACCTGATCCCTAAATTGGAAAATTATCCTGGAACGATAATGTCTAGCGGACCTTTGCTTGCTAAAACACTAGAGAATCAATATTTGACCTTTGGTGGTGAAATGACCTATGACACAGTACAAAAGGTAGAAGAAATCGAAGGCACTACCGATTTAAGGATAAAAACCGTTAGGGCCGAATACCTTACTAAGGCTCTAGTGTTGGCTCCAGGTAAGGTTCCAAATAATTTGGGGGTGGAAAATGAAGTTCAGTATCAAAACAAAGGAGTCCACTATTGTACAAAGTGCGACGCACCTTTCTATCAGGGAAGGGTAACGGCAACAGTAGGTGTGGGAGGCTACCTGCTTGAGTCAGGAATTTTACTCTCAAGAATGGCCTCCAAAGTGTACCTAATTTATAGAGGAGGTCAGCTTGGAGGTGACAAAGAAATGATTGAATCACTCAAAAGAAAAAACAATGTGGAGCTTGTACCCAATAGCTCAGTTACATCAGTAAAGGGTTCTAACGCATTACAGCAAATTCAAATTAAAGATAGTACGGGTTCAAGTAAAACTTTGGATGTGGATGGATTGTTTATTGAAATGGGATCAAAAATAAACCTAGACTTTGTCAAACACTTGATAAAGATAAACACTAAGGGCGAAATTGAAGTTACCGATGGTGGTAAGACTACACATCCTGCTATATTTGCAGCCGGTGATGCAACTAACATTCCATATAAGCAGATCGTTGCTGCATGTGGTGATGGTGCTGCTGCTGGCTTGTCTGCATTCAATTATGTCGAAAAATTAAAGGGAAAACCAGGTATTCGTTCAGACTGGAAGAAAACAATAGGAGACACCGTATTCCACTACTAACAACACTTTAGCAAGAAAATGTACAAAATACGACGACAAATAAGGAAAGATATTGACGATCAAACAATCTTAAATTCATGTTTATAATTCTAACAAAAAAATCATTATCTTTTAGATTTATAAATATTGTATTTTTGTAAATTTGACTTGTAGAATTTCCGAAGAGACTCTTTGTTTTTGTCAGCTTCATCAAATACGATAAAGACGGTGAACCTTAAAAAATCCTGGATATCTTTTGAATCTACTGCCTTTGACTCAAATAAATCCTCAACTATTGCTTCTAATTTCTTTATTTCAGCCTCGCTTAATTTGATTCCTACATTCCAATTATCAGTCATGTGAGATCTAGACAGTATATTACGCATGCGCTAAAATAAATCCTTGTTATTTTGGTTATTAATAACTAACACAAAATCGACTCTTTGCTAATTCAGTAGTAAAACCAAATTATCTCCTACTATTACTAGTATTACTATTGCTACTCCTTGTGTTACTAATACTACTAAAAAGACCGATTACAATATTATTAGTTTACTCCAAGAGTCTTAAATTGTGACAACAATTCTGTTCATCTTTGCTTTATCGAAAATCAAGTAACAGAAAAGAAGAACGGGGAGAAGGGGCAGAAGAAGGGGGAGAATAGGGAATGGATTAAGATGGACTATCTATTGCCTCTCATTATATTGCAAAGAAAAACAAGAAGATTAATTAGGTGAAATTTTAGATAAAATTCCCCTATAATCAAGTTATCACACCGTCATGGGGTGATTTCTTCGATAGGATTAGATTGGATGAATAAAGAAGCTCTTTTGGTTAGCAATTTTTTACTGCAACATTATTCAAATTTATTATAAATTATGAAGCGGAAGATCAATTAGTCTATGACCAGTACTAAAACCTTTTCTACAAAAAACGCAGGTATTCTTCTAGTAGTAGCAATATTTTCGATGGCGATTTCTATGGGATTAAGTCCAGTAACCTCCTCAGTTATGGCTCAAAGTGAAAATGTTGACTGCAGCGCTGAAGTGGATAATGACTCTAAGGATACTGAAATGAACAATGATACTACATCATGTGCTAATGAAGATGAAGATGAAGATGAAGGAAATAACTCAAGCAGTAGCAGTAGCAGTAGCACAAATGCCCAACCACAAAATATAGTCAACACTTCTCCAGCAACGGCAGATCCAAAGGACAACATCATAAAACCAATCAATCTAAACAAGGGCTTTGATAATGACAAACCATTGAAAACCAACAAGAGTAATCAACAAGATGATAAAACTGATTCAGTCAAAGTTATTCAAGATGAATTCAAGTTCAACAACCAAAAATTGCAAAACAAAGCATCTAACGTTGCAGAACTATACGAATCATTTGATTTGCCCTATACAGCCTTGTACAAAAATCCATAAACTCTAATTTTTTGTTGATAATATTTTAAGTAACAATTTTTAATTTTATTTACAGCAATAATAAACTTTAATCCTCGATTTACAATTATCATAACTTTAATTCTTCTAGCTTTGCAAAGGCTTTTGAATTCGAAAATAATACAATAAAAAATGCTATAATTGTGTAGTATTGATTTGTAACAATTAGTTAGTAACTAACTATAGTACTAATTTCAAGAGCGCTCTAGAGAAAAAGGAGGAAGAAGAGGAAGAAGAAGTGGAAGAAGAAGTGGAAGAGAAAGGAAAAAACTTTGATTTATTATTGAACTGTATGAATCAAATCGGTCAAGTTTCTCTTTGGTTTTGGCATTAACATCTTTTTTGGATATCCGATGCAGAGAATTGAAGATGGCTGTAAATCTGTTCCTATTACACTTTTGACCATATCCTCATTTATCATTCCTATCCAAATCGAGCTTAATCCCAAAGCATGAGCGGCAAGTTGAGCGTACCCCGCTGCCAAGGTGGCATCCTGTATTGAAAACTTGTGCAATATCTCAAAGCTAAATTTCAGTTTAATTCTATCAGGATTCATACAAAACACAAGTACTAGTGGAGCCTGCACGTATGGTTGGTTATTTGCAGCTTTGACAAGATCTTGTTTTTTTTGCTCATTGACAACATGGTAAATTTCAAATCCCTGAAAACCACCGGCAGTAGGAGCGGTGTCAGCTGCAGCAAATATTATATCAATTTTCCAACTTTCTATTTCCTTATCTTCGAATTTTCTCTGGGATCTTCGGTTGAGCATGACGTTGAATATATTACTATTTAGAATTTCATCGATCTCTGATTTTTCTTGTGGGATGACCTCTTTTGGATAAACCTTTGGAAGTATGTCAGAAGGAAACATACTTTCCAAAATCTTGTTGTCTTCCAATGTTTATTATTATGAGGGTTCTAATAGAAAAGGATTCTAATTGACAAGCTGATTTTTTTTGTTTTTTCTGCAACGACTATTGTTACATAGTTGTTATTTCGGTACACTATTTCAGTGGTTGGTACTACTACTACTACTGCTACCCATACCACTATCTCGCTTACTTTGTCTTTTGCCAGGACGAGATGATTGTGCAGTAAATGTACTTCCAAGTTTCCTAAATATCTAGAAATTAGGAATCCTGACGAAAACTTATTTTTCTGCAAGAAAAAAAGTGGTCGATCTGTCTTAAAATACAACATAGTAGTGAATCAATAATCTTTTTTACCTTGGAATAAAACCTCTGTATTTTTCTTGATTCCTGTCTTTAATGTACAAGATAATCCCTATAATCATAGTAACAATTCCGGCTATAAACAATATTACTCCAGCGATAAGACCTGCAAAGACGGTAAATTCAATTTGTCCAGATTCATTTAAAAACGGCAAATTACCAAAGAAGATGTACATAGTGGCATCATCGTTGTTGTCCATATTAGTTACAGAAAACCGATAAATCCCTGTTACCTCAGGTGTTATTGTAGAAAAATAAGTTTTTTGAAAAGTAGAATTAGAAACAACTTTGCCGTCGGGGTCAATTACCAGTTGCTTGAGAACAATCTGGTCACTATTGACTGCGTCAATAGTTATTGTCAGCAGTTTTGAAGGAGAATCTATCGTGACACTAGAATTGTATGATTCTTGAGGTGCGAGAGTGATTTGATTAGTCGAAATGCTTTGATTATTTTGTACAAACATCTCGCTAAAGGACGTTCCCCATGCAAAGAAGACAATTATAGCTATCAAGAAGAGAATTCCACTTGCGATTAATACTTTGATTCCCCGTGGCATTGTATCAATAATGTATCTTTAACCCTCAAATATAATTTGTCGCCATACCTCTCTCTCTCTCTCTCTCTCTCTCTCTCTGCTACTAAAAGAAGAAATTTTGCCATATTCATTATAATTTATTTATAAAAATATGAACTCTGATTGCTTACTTGCTTGCCTTCCGTTTGATTTGGTGTGCGTATATTTGTATTTTATTTTGCAAGTATGCATGCCTACATGTATCTCAAGATCTGGCTATGACAAGAAGGATAACAAACTTTTGCTATCTTGTAATTTTTTGTAGACGGGATGCTATTTGTTAATAGCTCATTTTAGACCAAGTATTTTCTTATTTGGATAGTATAGTCTAAATTTTACTACAAGATTTTATAACCTCTTGTTAGAAACGGTATTTTGATTTAGTGACACATGATCATGATATATATACTTTCATAGATAAGAACTATAAATAGTCCTTCCAAACCCTTCTGAAGACTATGGTGGAAATTGGGTAGGAGATTCCATAGTTAACCCGCCTACCCTCTTTCCACTGTGCAACATGATAAATTTCATTAAATGAATTTGTGATCTCATTAGTTGGTAAATTCACAGAACCTTATTCCACAGCCTGCTAATTTTTTTTCCAGATTTTTCAATAAATACCGACGAGTTGATTGCCCTCCCAGCCACAATTATTGAACCTCATAAATTTTGTCTAGACAACAGCCTACAGTATGAAATAGACAACAGCATCCTAAAGTATTCAAAAACCGCCTCTTTATCGAACTGCCAAAACTATATTAATTTAAAAAGCTATGAATTAAAAGAGGATTGATTTCTAATTATCATGTCAATAATAATAACAATAGTGATTTCTACAAGAGCAATGTCGTACTCTAATCTAATTGATGATGACGACTACAACAATTGTTGTTTGATTAAACCGTTCTCAATAACTAATTCTCAAATGCATTATTATATTCTGAATCCAAAAACATCTAGAGACTCTGGTGATTATCATGGTGAAAGAAGGCTTAAACTATAAAGAAATTTATGAATTTATCCTTGGAATAGACAAGAAAATAAGATTTGTAGGAATCATAAATGATTTGGGTAGACTGGTCTATGGTGGAATGCGACCTGGAATTATGTCCCTAGAAAGTGAAACCGAGTCCATTAAAATGTATATGGAATTTGCACTTATATCTAAATTACATACAGATTTTGATCCCAAACTAGGAGAGGTACTTTACTCAATGACTGTAAGAAAAAAAGTAAAAATGCTATCTTTTCCTATCACTGACCATATAATCAGGTTATCTCTTGAAAAAGACGCCGATCATGAAAAAATAATCAAAAACGTTCTTAGTTTTTTGAAACCTTTGGATCCAGATAGATATGATGATATCTAGTCCTTCACAGATGTCATATCCGAGGTAGAAGATGAAGTCGAAGTAGAGTCAGTCAAAGATTGTTTCATTCTATCTTCATAAGTTTGAATAATGACCTTGATCGCCTTTATCTCTTGCAAACATTGGTCTCGGAATTCTTCATAAATGCTCTTTTCGTTGGTCAGATTATCTAACCAAAGCTTTACTCCATCATAATAAGAAACAAAATCCTCCAGCTCTTTAGAAAAATTATTCTTGTTATCTGGGTTATCCATGCCAGAGAAATAGTCGAGTACGGTTAAGTGAAAATAAAGCCTGCTCAATCTCAAATCTGCAAAAAACCTCCTATAGCTAACGATCCTGTCTTCTTTAGACTTGGACAACATTTCAGAGACGTCAGGCAGAGGGCCAATACCCTTGTTCATATGGACCTTTAAATATTACAAAAAATTAAGTCTTGTTATCTAGCAGCCATCAATTTCACTTTTGTCTTTTTATTTGATTTGGGACTTGATTGACTACTCTATTATTACTACTACTGGTGGTGGCGGTGGTGGTAGCCGTAGATACAATACGGATTCATCTATCTTGTATGGTTTTGGATCCTCATGGATTTGGTTATGTGCAGAATCATATACCCTAAGAACCCACCAGCAACCGACATGGCCGCTATAATAACATAATTCTCAAAAAAGATTTCCTGATAAACCTTTACTACCAAATTTTGGTATATGAGATATCCGTACAACTCTTCATTATAAACATAAGTATTCAGTGGAAAACAAAGTGAATATGAAAGTAATCCAAATGTCGTGGCAAGAGCAAGATATTTGAAATTAGACGATGATGGTATGTGAGAGAAAATAACATTCATTATTTTTTTATTGTCTGGATTTGGTGACGGTTGTTGTTGTTGTTGTTGTTGTTGAAACTGTGAACTCTTATTATCTAATAATTTATTTTTGAATCTGAGATGGTGTCTTCTGCTACTACTGCTACTGCTTCTCGCCATGACCGCATACAAAAGGACAAACGGGATGAGGTTTAGTAAGTAATAACCCGAATATTCAGCCAGAAATGAGTTTGATGAAATCTGTGTTATTAAAGTTACAATAACATAAAAGATTCCTACTAGCGGTACCATTATTTTTAAATCAGGATAGTTCAAAAGAATTTTGACCAGATATGCCGAGAATAAAATAGGAAAACCTAGTCCGTAAACAAATAATGCCAAAAGAGATGGTGGATTGAAATTGTAAAATTCCGTCTCAGAAAATGGAAGTGAGAAAAAGTACAAAATTCCAGACATGATCAGTAAAAGGATTGAAAGATTAAGAAACAGTTGAAGCTTGTATAATTTTGGTCCCCCATTTATAATACTGTTGGGAATCAGTTTACCATAATTCTTTTGCATTTGATTCTTTAATATGGTTTTTTCACCTTTCTTCATTAAATGGCCCTCATCATTCTCCTCCTCCTTCTCCTCCTGAACTTCTTTTTGTTCATCATCCCCAACAAGCTCATGACCACGACTATCAAATTCTTTTATTTCATGAGCTTTAGTAGTAGTAGTAATAGCAGCTGAAGCAGCAGAATTGTGATTTGCTTTGCTAAGATCGTCATGTAAATTTTGGCTTTTGACTCTTAATTCATTCAAACGAAAATTGGTAATTCGTAAATTTCCAAGTGCTACCAACAACCATCCGCTAAGCAGAGTAAGATGGGGAGGACTTAGAAGGCCGTCTAATCCAAATTTTGAATGCCATGAAAAATCAAATGGTCCTGCGGCAAGTACCAGTACAATGCCGCTCAAAATAATATAGTTATTATTCCTTATCTTTTTTTCTGCATGAAAATTCCTTCTCAAATTCATAAAAAAGATGCATACTACAATTAGAATTCCTGAATAAACAAGCGAATGAGGATAAGAAAAAAAACTTTCAGGTATATTGAGAATATGGTATGTTATATCCCAGCTTCCGCCTGAAAAAGAAAGAACTAGTCCAAATACCATTAAAAGATTCTGATATGTGTAAATAAAGTCTCTGACAGTACTTGATTTAGTTTGGTTTGAACTAATGCCCGATAGTGCCGTTGATCCTTTTTTCACCTTACAATACTACCTCCTATTCCTTTTCCTTCTCCTTCTTCTCCCACTTCCTCAGACTCGGTAAGCATGATAATTTATTCACCACTCTTGCTAGGTTTAATTACAATAATATAATTACACCAAGCAACAATATATAGTATTTTTGTCTGCTTTCTGCATT
Organism: Candidatus Nitrosocosmicus franklandus; assembly: GCF_900696045.1. GTDB lineage: Archaea > Thermoproteota > Nitrososphaeria > Nitrososphaerales > Nitrososphaeraceae > Nitrosocosmicus > Nitrosocosmicus franklandus_A. The sequence goes on along the minus strand of NZ_LR216287.1, from coordinate 123,475 downwards.
AAGAAGAGGAGATCTTTTTTTCCAGTGTGGCTATTACGTTTTGTAAGCCTAGATCTGCGATGTAGTTACCTAACCTGGGTCCCTTTTCTGAATTAATCAAAATCCTATAAAACAACCTAAAGACTTCTTTTGGCTGCAGATTACTACTCCTTGCATTGTTAAAGATAATAGATTGGATCTCTTGTGCTAGCTGGTCGTTGTTGCTATCATTATTGCTGTTTTCCTCTGGTGGAGTTTTAAGTGTTTTATTATAAAGGTTTTCGAATTCTATTTTTATTTTTTCAAGCAAGGTTTTTTGTTCAGATGTCAGCAGATTTGTATCATTGGAGCTTGCCTTTTCACTAATCTGGCCTTGTTGATAATTAATAACGTTATTACTACTAATAGTACTACCTATACTATTGGATTCACTCGGGTCGATATCAGATAAATCACGCGCCCATCTTATCGCTAGATTGATTTTTTTCTGCAATAATTCATTGGAATAATCCTCATTTTTTACTAGTCCATACTTTTTCAGCCTTTCGAATATCTGGTTTACTATATTGGACTCTATGGTTTGATTCTTAAATAACTCTGCTTGTTGGATCAAGATCCTGTAAGGAATGTGTAATGATGGATATACTTTTGGTGGGTTTAGGTGGTTTATATATTCATAAATTCCGTTTATCTTAATTCGTTTACTATCATTTGGTTCCTTTACTTTTCCAAAATAAATGTCTTCGTATAGATCATACTCATCCATTAATTGAGGAATGTCATCTATGCCAACATGTCTTGTACCTGAAATTCTCTTAAAAAGTAATAATAGTAGAGATTGTGGTGTTCCATATTGAAGCCACATCTGCGGTGTCAAAACATTTCCAGCCGATTTACTTATTTTTTTTCCTCCCTTGTCTAGGAACATTTCATATTTGGCATGAAGTGGATGATGGAAGTTTAGAATTTCTTCAGAAACCCAATCATTGATTTTAACCGAATCCATAATATCTTTTCCAAATGCTTCAAATCTTATGTCAAAAGCTTGCCATCTAGCTGCAAATTCTACTTTCCACGCAAGTTTTCCGTTTCCTAAATCTATTTTTGATTGACCATTGTGACCACATCCTTTAATTGGTTTCTTACCTATTGTGTTACCACTACAAGTATATGTCACGACTCTCTCTTCAGGTATGTATTCTATAGAATTTGCAACATATAGCCTGTTACATTGTTCACAGATAGGAAAGTAAGGCAAAAATTGTGTATATTTCTGTTGACCAGTTGATTCTGAAATCTTATCTCCTATCAACTTGCTTTTAGATAGAATGGTATGAGTTTGATCTGCTAAGAGTCCTTCTTTGTATGTTTTTGTTCCACTCTTGAAAATATATTTTATGTTTGAGGCGTCTAAACCTTCTAACAAAAGGCCGCTCATGTGATCACCATACGAATCATGGCAATCTCCAAATGGATCAGGGATAGAAGAGACTGGTTTACAAATGTACTCATTTAGCCAGGCGGGCATACCATGAGGTACTTTTCGGAGTCCATCCAGATCATCCGAAAATGCAATCAATTCCGAGTTAAACCCTAGATTCTGTAGGGCTAACGAAATTCCATAAGCTCGTACTGCGTCACCCATACTTCCAATATGAGGAATTCCCGAAGCACCTAGTCCACTTTCAACCCTTATCAGGCTAGTAGACCTTCCTAGTTTCTTTTCTCTCTCAATAATTGTATTTGCAATCTTATCTATCCAAGTCCCTTTACCGATAATATTTTCAACGGTCTTGCTCATCTGTACTTTCTATAGTCTTTTAGATACGTAAGGACCATTATTAGTATATCCAAATTTGCGGTAATAATCTCTGGTGCCTACAGCGCTAATAACCGAAAGAAATTTTAAGTTGTACTCTTCTTTACATATTTTTTCAGCTTCAGAAAGTAACGCTTTTCCAAGACCCTTATGTTGATAGAGATAAGAGGACAAAGATGAGTTGCTAGTGTTGAATAAAGTTTTATTATTGTTGGTAAAACCATGGTCACTACTGCTATCACTATCATTGCCTCTACCAACAACAACACCACCACCACTACCACCAACAAAAGATTGTTTCAGATTAGCAGTTTTCAATAGGCCTTGGGAAGAGGAAGATGAAGATGAAGATGAAGAGGTAAATTCAGTATCATACGATCTTGCTATTTTTGCAACTTGGCCATAAACATGAAGCTCCCTTACAATAGCAGAAGTAATCAAGGTTTCATTTTCTCTACTAAAATCAATGCGACCAAAGTCTTGTTTTTCTTCTCCCACTGCCAACAAACCACCAACTTTAGATTGTGATCTAAAAGACTCGGGCTGCAATTCGGCCCTTAACGGAGATGACATTAATCGAAGCCTTAGAAAACCTAAAAGCAAATTCTTGTTTTTAACCTCAAAAGATAAAAATACCTCCTTACCCCCTGATGCATTGTAATCTATCCTTGATAATTCAATATCTTTATCCGTTATCTTTACGTTTTCATTTACAAGACCAATTTCTCTACACCTTATACATTTACACTTTATTTTTTCTCTTTCCAGCTTATTTAATACAAGCTGTCTAATATTACCCATTTTAGGTCCAGCTACTATGTCTGTGGGCTCGACTTCTCTTTGAATTCGCATAATTCTTACCCATGGTGGTATTATTTTTTTTATTTCAACCAATAAATTAACTAGATCCTCAGTAGAGTAGCTTTCATACCTATTTTTCTTGTATAGTTCATATAACCCTGTATTTGGTATTACCAAGGTTGGATAAATCTTAAGCATATCGGGTCTTAAACGAGTATCTTCGAATAGCATTTTTACATCCGATATATCCTGGCTCATGCTTGATCCAGGAAGGCCGGGCATCATATGTGCTCCAATCTTATAACCTGAATTACGTGATATAAAAAAGGCCTCGTATACATCATTTAGGGTATGACCTCGATTGACCTTTTTGTATACAATCTCGTTTAGGACCTGAATTCCCAACTCTATACGAGTCGTGCCAAGGTCGAGCATCAGATCTACATGATCTTTCTTACAATAATCAGGTTTTGTTTCAACAGTAAGTCCTACACATCTTATACTAGATGTTTCATTTTTTTCCTTTGCCTTTTCTAGTTCCCTAAATAATCTGGCCTGATGGTTTGTTGAAAAAGTGGAGGGAGTGGAAGTAGCGGAAGAGGAGGAGTACGAAGAAATAGTAGTAGTATCATCACCATATGTTTGGCTTTTATTTGCTACGTCAATTGATTTGCTCTTGTGTGTTCCTATAAAATGATCATTATAGTTGTCGTAGTTGTTATCGAAGGAATTTAATGCATCATAACACCTTTTTGTGAAATCGATTTGATATTCTAAAGGATAGAAAGGAAATGTTCCTCCAACTATGACTAATTCAACTTTGCTCACCTCATGACCTCTATCCATAAGCTGAATTATTTTTGTTCGCACCTGTTCATAGGCATCATACTTTACGTGTTGTGCAACTTTGGTAGCAGGTTCCGTTCCAATGTAACTTAAAGGAGTATTGTACTCTATTCCTCCAGGACAGTAGATACATTTTCCATGCGGACAATCATAAGGCATTGGCATGACTGTAACCACTGCAACTCCAGATTGAGTTTTTACAGGTTTTATTCTAAGCAGATTTTTATATCTGCTATCATTAGGCAAAAATCTCAAAATTTCTGTATATTTGGGTATACTTGGAAGCTTATAATAGGAAGACTTTGATTTAATAATTTTATCTATTTCCTTAATTGACAATAAATTTGAATTTTCGTTATAGGTGAGTATTGTGTTTGCAATATCTTTACAAATTAATTCATATTCTTTTTTAAGTTTGTATTCAGAATTTAAAACTTTCAACCACACAAAACCTCACAAACAGTAATACTATAACCCTCATTCAATAATGTAATATGACTAAAATATCTCTTCCGATGTTATTTTGTCGAACTTACGATGATATTAGGCAACTCTTTATCAACTCGATAATATGACCGCCTCTGTTTTGACCACAAGTAGTCTAAAAAAAGAATTAAATCTGTAAATAGCTAAAATTCTGGCTTGCCTCTCTACTATCGCATTGACTGTCTTATTCTTAACTTTTTCCTTATCTCTTCTTACTCTCTCCCTCTCTCCCTCTCTCTCTCGCTCCCCCTTCCTTCCGTCCTTCATTGATTCGTACATTCTTTGCTTATGTATACGAAATTTATTGACACCTCATTAGTAGCCAAGGATACGGTTTTCTCTTTTTATAAAGGAAATTTCGTTAGTTAATTTCAAACGGGCAAAAACACGAATTTAAACTACAGTACAAACCAATTTAGTCTCTGAAACGAAATCAACAACCTATCACAACTTTGTTAAGGTTTCTTGTGACATTTCTTCGGTTTTTACGAATATTTCACCAGTCCCATTTCTTTTGACTTTTCCTATGATTTTCCCTTTGGTTCTTTTACGTTTCAACTCTTTAATTACATCACTTGCCATACTTTTAGATACTATTAAACAGAATCCAATTCCCATATTGAAGGTCCTATACATCTCTTTAAAGGTAACGTTTCCATCAGATTTTATTTGTTTGAAAATTCCGCTAATTGGAGGCATTTGATCTAATATATAATCAACATGTGGGTTTAGTCTTTTTAATTTCGTATATCCTCCTCCTGTTATGTGTGCTAAACCATGAATGTCGTTGCCAAACAAATCAAGTAAATAAAGAACTATTTGAGTGTAAATTTCAGTTGGTTTTAACAACTCGTTCCCTAATGTGGTATTAAGAAATTCAGGTCTATCATCAAGGTTATGTTTGTCTAATAGTATCTTTCTTGCTAGTGTGTAACCATTTGAATGAAGGCCAGAACTTTCTAATCCAATAATAATGTCTCCGGGTTTTATCTTATTTCCTACCACTAGTCTTAATCTTTTTTTATCTTTTACTAATCCAAGTACCATACCCGCTAAATCAAAATTATATCCATTGTTCTTACTGTCGCCAGTTATAATTTCAGGCAAGATGGCTGTTTCGCCTCCTACTATAGCCATTTTGGAAATTTTTGCTCCTTTAACCAACCCTTTGGTAATTTCTTTTAACAAATAGTCATTAGTTTTTTGCAAAGCCACATATGATAAAAAGCCGACTGGAGTTGCGCCAACGCATATTGTATCGTTGACATTCATTGCAATACAGTCAATCCCTACAGTATCAAATTTTTCCATTTGTTGTGCTACCAATATCTTGGATCCAACACCATCAGTATGCAAGGTCATAAAATTATCACCTAACTGTATTACACCTGCGTAATGTCCAAATCCGGAAATGACTTTACCTATAGCAGGTAATTTATGGGTACTAGCAATACTCTTACCTATCAATGCTTGAATTGATTTGATTTGTTTTACATCTATTCCAACATCACTATATTTCATATTTTTCAAGAGCTTTATAGAAATAGAATTTTTTATCAGATTTATAAATTAAAACCTTAATTGATTGATTATCTATTCATATTTTCTTGCTTTTTCAGAAAACTTACTATAATATTTCTTGTTGCCAAATAAAAAAATAAAAAATGATGGTCTACTCTAAGATCGTTTCAAATAGCTTTTGATTCTATGTTAGGTTTTTGAGGCTTTCTTAAAACCAGATTGACATATTCACACCCCATAGGGCCACAATACCTTCCAACATACACCGCTTTGGGCCTATAAAGGGCCGGCTTTGGTGCTGCTTCAGCGAATTTTTCTTCTATTATGTGAGCGTTCCATCCTGCTATTCTTGAGATAGCAAAGATGGTGGTGTTTAGATCCATTGGAATGCCTAAACTATAGTATAATGATGCGCTATAAAGGTCCACATTTGGATATATGTGGATTTTTTTTGTCTTGTACATTAATTTTTTTGTAACTTGCTCAATTTTTTCAGTCATCTCATACCATTTCGTGTTGTTTTCTTTTGATATAGCTCTAGACAGTGTAGCCAGGACTTCTGAACGTGGATCTGTTGTTCGATAGACAGCATGACCCATCCCCATTATTCTTTTTCCTTCCTTTATCCTCTGGGTTACCCAACTTTCAACATTGGAAATATCACCGATTTCAAGTAACATCTTCATTACTTGGATATTGGCGCCTCCATGAAGTTCACCAGATAAGGCACCTATAGCTCCTCCAACAGAAGCGTAAATACTTGCACGAGTAGAGGCAATCTCTCTGGCTGCAAAAGTTGAAGCATTAAAACTATGTTCGGCGTGCAAAATGAGGCTTATATCAAATATTTTTGAGACATCGTACTTGGGTTGTTTACCCTTTAACATGTACAAGAAATTATGTGCATGCGAACGATTTGGCAAAGGCTCGATTGGTTCTTCCTTATTTCTTATTCTATCCCATCCTGCAACTATCGTTGGAATTTTTGCTATAAGCGATATGGCCCTAGCCAAGTTTGCTGCTTTACTTTCGTCTGTCCTATCAGCATCATAATCGGCCAGCTCTAGAACTGATGATTGCAATACATCCATTGGATCTGCGGTAGTTGGCCTATTTTTCATGTTCTTGAATATTGAATCAGGAATTCTTCTCTGTGAAGCCAACTTTGCGCTAAATTCCTCTAGCTGGTCTTGGAGAGGAAGATCACCATATAGCAAAAGATATGATGTTTCTTCGAATGTGGAATGATTTACAAGATCAAGGATGTCGTAGCCTCTGTAAATTAATTTTCCATTCTCACCATCGATGGAAGATATTTTAGTATCTGCTACTTCGATATTCCTCAAACCAATATTACGTGTGTCCAATGACCCTACATCTAATATGGTTTCTATATATTAAAATATTGTATCCATTATTCTTTATGATTCATAATTTATGTTCTATTACCATAATAATTTTTTAAATAGTAACAAATTTAATGTAATATTCCTAAACTTCATCAACCTTAATGGATTATTCAAGAGTACAAGAAGCAATTGTTAATTTCATAAAGAGTGAAATAGAAACTAGAAAATCAAAAGGTGCAGTGATAGGAATCTCTGGAGGTATTGACTCAGCCGTTTTGGCATATCTAGCAGTAGAGGCTTTAGATAAAACAAATGTTTTGGGGATTCTCTTACCAGATGATGATATTACTCCTGCAAACGATATAGCAGATGGTATGCAGGTGTGTAATCAATTAGGCATCGAGTCTAAAATTATAAGCATAAATCCGGTCAAAAAAGCATTTTTGGATGTCTTAGAGAAGGAAACCAAAAATAGGCTTGTTCAAGGAAATTTAGTCGCTAGAATTAGAATGTGTATTTTGTACTATTATGCCGCTTTAAGCGGACGACTAGTAGTCGGGTCGTCAAACAAGACAGAACTAGTACTTGGATATTTTACAAAATATGGGGATGGTGCTGCTGATTTATTGCCTCTAGGCGACCTGTACAAGTCACAGATTATTGAGCTAGGTAAATATCTAAAGATCCCGGATTCTATTTTACAAAAAAAAAGTAGTGCAAGGTTGTGGGCTGACCAGATAACAGAAGAGGAGTTAGGTCTACCATTTAGTCAACTGGATTTAATCATTGACAAGATAATACTTGGTACTCAAAAAGGATTAAGAGAACAACAGGATAAGGTAATACCATCAGGAACAAAAGCATCATCATCATCATCATCGTCATTAACAGCAGAAGCAACAAAAAACGGGTCAGATTTTCTGAAAGAATCTGTAGCAGCAGTCAGAGGTATTGAAACAGAGTCCATTAAAAGAGTCCAAGACCTAGTTATCACAAATGAACACAAATTATCATTGCCCCCTGTTTGTAACTTGTCGTCTATAACAAAAAAATAACTTGACAAGGAAGGAAACTCACTCCTATTTCAACAACCATATCACTTTTAAATAGGAAATCGATTTTTCTTCTATTATGGTCCATGGGAAAGATATACGACTTCATCGAATTCTTAAGAATGGAAAAATGCTTTGTATTCCCCTAGATCATGGGATTAGCAGTGGACCAATAGAAGGAATAAAAAATATTAATGGTCTTATAGAGCAAACCCAGGATTCTGGATTAACCTGTTTTTTAATTAACAAGGGTATCATAAAGGCACTTCACTTTCCACCAAAAATCGGCATTATAGCTCATATGTCGGCAGCAACATCGCTTGGGCCCGACCCAAACAACAAGATACTGATGGGATCTGTAAGAGAAGCTATCAGGTTGGGCGCTGATGGTGTATCATTGCACATTAACATAGGCTCTAAAGAAGAACCCAATATGTTGTACAAACTTGGGCTGGTTGCAGATGAGTGTAACGAATGGAACATTCCATTAATAGCAATGATGTATCCAAGGGGTGAGAATATAAAGAATCCACATGAGCGTTCAGTTGTGGCTCATGCTGCCAGGATTGGCGCCGAAGCCGGCGCTGACATTGTAAAAACAGTATATACAGGAGACATTGATTCCTTTAAAGAGGTAGTAAAAAGTTGTCCAGTTCCCATTGTTATTGCTGGTGGCCCAAAGACCAATTCAGATGCAGAAATTTTGGAAATGTGTAGTGATGCAATGAAAGCAGGGGCAATTGGTGTAACATTTGGAAGAAATGTATTTCAACACAAGAGGCCCAATGAAATAATAAAAGCATTACACTCTATCATATTTGAGAAGGATTCCAATGATCAACAGTCAAAGAAGTCTAGAAGAAAAAGCAAAAGATGAGAACTCTCATAATCATCATCATCATCATCAGATAGATAAGAAAAATAAAAAGAAAAAGATAATACTTAAACCAAAAGAATATCGCAACACCGATTTATCAATAAAACCAGAAAAAATAGGTAAAGATGAGCTCGCTAAAATTGTAGACCTAGTTAACAAGGTCAAAGACCAGGTAGATCTTGTGTATATTGACCCTTCTGAGGTCGAATCTATTGATAAAAAGGAGGAGAAAGGATTAGCATTTAAAAACAAAATTATCTTTAGTTCTAAAAATGCAGATTATGTACTAGTTATTGAAGGTGCTGAAAACTTGTCAGGTGCTGAAACCCCCACTGCTCTTTCCTCATCCTCAGAATCAGTTGTCGCAGACGATTCCACACATTTAAACTCAAAATACGGGGTCTACAAAAAAGTAAAAAGTAACGAAGACATTAATCAAATCAAGGATTATCTAATTTCAAATAAACTAGACTTTGTAATTATAGATTTGGATGATTGGAGAATTATTCCTCTTGAAAACATCATAGCTTCTCTTCAGAGTACAGATATCGAAATTTTCGCAGTAGCTAAATCGATAGATGAAGTGGAAACCCTGTTTACAATACTGGAGCTTGGAGTTGATGGTGTGGTAATATCTGTCCAAGACGCAGATGAAATTGACAGGGTAAGCAAAATCATTAATAAATCAAGATTTGAAATCAAACCTGCAGTGATAGAAGAAATCATAGATGTTGGCATGGGAGAAAGAGTTTGTATCGATACTGTTTCTATGTTAACACAGGGAGAAGGTATGCTTGTAGGTAATAAATCAAATTTTCTGTTTCTTGTTCACAATGAATCTATTGGCTCATCATTTACCTCGCCCAGGCCTTTTAGAGTCAATGCAGGAGCTGTTCACTGTTACACTATTATTCCTGGAGGTACTACCAATTACCTATCAGAATTAGAAGCTGGAAGCCAGGTTTACATCGTCAACGACAAAGGGATTGCAAGAGTGGTTGGGGTTGGAAGAGCAAAAATTGAATCAAGACCATTGAGATTATTTAAGGCCAAAATCAATGACAATGAGTTTGGAAGTATAATAGTTCAGAATGCAGAAACTATAAGATTTTTGCAGAAAGATGGGGATATCCTTCCAGTTACCCATGCAAAGAAAGGGGATTCCGTATTGGTTTACTCAAAGCCTCCAACTGGAAGGCACTTTGGAATGGAGGTTTCAAATGAGTACATTCTTGAAAAGTAAACAACAAGTTGTTAATTTTTTTTATCAATCAGTTGATATTTTTAGAGTATTGGGATTATGGGCTCTACTCTAAAGAATAATTTGTGCTACTTAGGCCTGAATCTATTTATGATAAAATATTGCTGGGAAATTGTAATAGACTATTGAAAAACATTCCAGCTAATACAATTCAATTGACCGTCACATCACCCCCGTACGGGAACGCAATTGACTATGATTTGCACACGACCAAGAAAAATTCAGAATACTATAGGGGTGTTACCAAAGTTACGTTAGAAGAATATCTTGACAATATGGAGTCAGTGTTTAACGACCAAGTTTTCAGGGTAACCAAGGAGGGTGGATATTGTTGCATAGTTATCGCTAATGAAGTTGTAAATGGAACATTAATTCCGTTACCACATTTGCTATTATCAAGATTAGTCAAACCTCTTGGAAATTGGAGTTTACATGAAGAAATAATATGGCACAAGGTTACCGGAGGTACAAACAGATATGGGTCATTTGTCATAAATCCGTATCCAAAATACTACCGTGCTAATATAATGCATGAATTTATACTCGTCCTTCGAAAGGGTGATGTGAAAAGTGGTCGCAACCAGAGGCGAGAAATTCTACCAGCGACACATGAAGAATGGACAAAAGAAATAGCCAATTCAGTTTGGCATATTGCCCCTGTTCCGCCAGGATATATTAATCATCCATGCCCATTTCCAGAAGAAATACCTTACCGTTTGATGAAGATTTATTCTTATAATGGTGACATTGTGCTTGATCCATTTAATGGCAGCGGTCAGACTACAAAAGTAGCTTATAATTTGGATAGACACTTTGTTGGAATAGAGATAAAGCAAGAGTATGTGGATTTAGCAAAATTCCGGATCAAAAGCGAAAAGTTACACATAAGGCCAGAAGCATTGGTTGCAAACTGGAAAAAAATTACATCACATGTAGTCTAGGTTAGTTTATTTTAGTCTAGTATAGTTCGGACTAGTCTTCTCGTCCAAAAGTCAAAGTTTACAAACTCCTTTGTAATATTTTCCTATTACAACTGGGCTTGCTTGTTTGCTTACGGCCCTAATAATTTTGTAAACCGGTTTCCCTTTTGTTGTATGAATGGTTTATATCTTTTGTTCGCACACTATTACTCCCTAAGGCACATGACGTCTGGGGGAGATATGCTTTTTATTGACCATTTGAAAGAGCTCAGAAATCGATTCCTTAGAATTGTGGTTATTACCATCGCTATCATGGTAGTCTGTACCGTATTTGGAATTCATTTGGTGAATGTAAATAATTATTCCTTTTATTTTCTTGTTCCCACCGTCTACAATAATATTGCCAGCCAAGTTACCCAATTTTTGAGCGAAAGCCTGTTACCTCCCCAAGTAGAACTTATTCAGACGGCGCCAGGTCAGGCTCTTTTTGCCCAAATTTATGTAGCCATTTTAATTTCAATCACTTGCGCCGTGCCGCTAATTGTGAGAGAAATTTTGGCATTTGTAAGCCCTGCAATTTCAATAACGAGCAAACGAAAGGCCGTACTGACTATAATAATGCCAACGGTCACCCTATTTTTTGCAGGTATATTGTTTTCTTTTTATGTAGCCGTACCAATGGCACTGGATTTTTTGTATCAGTATGGACAATCAATTGGCGTCCTGACATTTTTGAATATTTCAGATTTTATAAATTTCATACTGTATTTCTTTATCGCCTTTGGAATTTCATTTCAACTCCCGCTTGTAATGTACTTTCTTTCACTTAGTGGTATTGTAGGTTACAAGTTCTGGATAAAGAATTTTAAATTTGCATTGCTCATCATGATCATCTTTGGTGCAATCCTAACACCTGATGGGAGTGGATTAACAATGTGGTTTATCTCTTTACCTCTGCTTGCTTTGTATTCATTAGGTATCTTAATTACAAGGCTTCGAAACCCCACACTAGATTGAAAATGATCATTAGGATTTATTTGAGGTATGGGTGAGGGTGAGGGTGAGGCGATGGTGAAAGGAACCGAAATCCAGAACCTAGAGCATCTACAAACCTGCTATACACAAAAAAATTATAATTACGAATAACATTTCTAACTTATTGTCAAAGGTTAGAAAAATTTGTGTCTCTATTCCTATGATTGACGACCAAAACAAGGAGACCAATGAATTAGAATTACCATTATATGAAATAGAAAAGGCAATTCAGAAGGGTGCCGATTTGATTGAATGCAGATTTGATTTTGTAAAGAATTTTGGGAAAATTGATAATTACTTGAACCTTTTGTCAAAATACAAGAATCAAAGTGTGTATACACTAAGACCTGAAAACGAAGGTGGAAAATTCGGTAAAGATGAGCATCACCGAATCGCTCTTTTGCGAAAATTAATGGACGCAAAACCCCTTTTTGTTGATGTTGAGTATAATCTTGTTTCAAATAACGATAAAGTAGCCGATATGGTTGAAAATAGCGATGTTCGAACCTTGATCTCGTGGCATGATTTTGCAAAAACTCCTTCCTTAGAAGAGTTGATTAGGTTAGTTACCGAAATGAGTGTTTATAGCCCATACATAAAAATTGTTACTACTGCCAAAACCATTGATGACTCAATTACGATGCTCAAATTATATCAATGTATTAATACGAATATAAATTTGATTGCCTTTTCAATGGGTGAACTAGGCATTATTAGTAGGATTTTGTGTTCAGTAACTGGTAATGCTCCATTCACTTATGCATCATTGGGTGCCGCAGTTGCTCCTGGCCAATTATCAATAGATCAAATGATAATTTTTAAGGAATTATTTGATTCTAAACTTATGTAAATTTTGACTGGACAGGATACGAAACTCCATCAAAATATAAGCAGAGCATTGTATGAAAAGGTGACTGACTTTCTTTTGATTAACACGACCAGTCTATATTATTCTCCTAATAGAGACGTCACTTTACTGCGAGTCATCAAAGTGAAGAGGTGCCCACACTTATTGTTGAATTTGATAAGAAAAAGTATTCAAATTGGAATAAATACAGTAAAGGTTAAGATGTTTTGCATCAATGAGTAGCGCGGAAAAGGATTCTTCAACTCTAATTAAGGTGGATGATGATATTAAATCCAAAACATTTTGCATCATAGGAAATCCTATAGAACATTCTTTATCTCCACTAATACATAATGCATCCTTCAGTTACATGCAACTTAATTATTCCTACATTGCGTTTAGGGTTCCTGCGGAAGAGCTTGAAGATTCCGTTCAAGCAATGAGGAGAATAGGCATAGCAGGATTTAACGTTACTATTCCACACAAGGTTGAAATTACAAGACTATTGGACAAATTGAGCGATGAGGCAGCACTAGCCAATTCTGTTAATACAGTCAAAAATGAGAAGGGAATGCTAGTTGGATATAACACTGATATCGATGGAATAATGGAACCATTGGAAAAAAAAATATCTAATTTTGAAGGACTTGAGGTATTAATTCTTGGAGCTGGGGGTTCTTGCAGAGCCGCCCTTGTAGGACTAGCAAGAAAAAAAAACAGCATCGGTACGATTAGTATATTCAATAGAAACCAGGATAGACTAAATCAAGTTATCCAACTAGGAAGGAACTTGGGGTTAAATTGCATTCCTTTTGATATTGAAGATTCGAGTAATTTGGCCAAAGTTAGTAAGAATTCAAATTTAATTCTTAACACCACATCCATAGGACTCCATGGAGAAAAGAGTCCTATAACGCCAGACTTCATTTCTAAAAATACAACCGTTTTTGATATTGTGTACAAACCGATTACTACAGACCTGATTTACAATGCTAAAATTGCTGGATCTCAGATAATATTTGGGTATGAAATGTTACTCTCTCAGGGATATAAGGCATTTGAATTGTGGACGGGATTGAAAGCACCAAAGGAGATCATGAAAAAAGCATTATTTGGGATTTTCGGAGAACCGCAGTAAAATGGCTTTATCTGCAACAGCGACAATGTATGGAGCGGTTTCTATAGTAAATGCAATTGCTACGGGCAAGGGTTCAACACTAGGAATATCTTTAAAAGTTACTGTTAAAATTTCTTTGGAACCCGGACATGCAGGAATCTCTAGAAATTTTGCAAACGACAAGTTGGTCAATAGAATAATTAGATCGATTCTACCTAGTAACGTACTTAAAAATCATTTCATTTCCATTAATTTAATTTCTGAAATACCAGCAGGTTGGGGCCTAAAAAGTTCTAGTGCCGTATCAAATGCAGTATCACTTGCATGTCACAAACTCTTGAATGACGAGATATATGATCGGTCAGTTTTAAAAACTGCGGTAAACGCATCGCTATGGTCAGGGGTAAGCATTACCGGTGCCTATGATGATGCATGCGGTTGTTACTACGGGGGGTTGGTATTGACTGATAATTACTATAAGAGATTGATAAGGAGAGATCCGGTAAATAGAGATTTGGACGTAATAATTTTTCTGCCTTCAGGAGTGGCTCGAGGCGAGGTTAAATACCTGTCTTATCACAAGGAGCTCTTTCACCATGCTTTTAGATTGGCATTGAGAGGGGACTACTGGAAAGCTATGAATCTAAACGGAGTTGTTATCAACTCAGTTCTCTACAATAATTATTTACCCTTACTCAAAGCTTTGGAAAATAATTGTCTAGGGGTGAGTTACTCAGGAAATGGGCCTGCTATTGCAGCCGTTGTCCATAAGGACAATGCACAAAATTTAAAGAATTCATTAGAAAAATTCAACGGAAAAATAATACATACCAATACAAATAATCACAAGTCAAAAGTAATTTAGCAATCATTAAAACCTTGAATCTGATTCGCTTTGGGTTGTTTAAATTTGGTTGGTTTGTAGCTTTCTGGCATGACATAATAGAAGCAAAGTACTTATAAACCCAAATATCAAAAAAATAAGAATTGCATATTTCCAATTATTTTTTGATACTAGTTAGTGAAAGAAATCGCAGTTAGATAGGATGTAAGGATGAAAATCAAGGTAAAGAAATCAAGTTTAGAAGGAGAAATTCAATGTCCGCCAAGTAAAAGCTATACACACAGAGCATTAGTCATTTCAAGTCTTGCTGCAGGTAAATCAAACCTTAACAATATATTAATTTCCAGGGACACTAATGCTACGATAAATTGCTGCAGGATGTTGGGAGTCAATATTGTGGGTAAAAGAGACGATGTTTTATCACATAATCTTAAGAATGTTACCGTAACCAGTGAAGGAGGTAGTTGTGGTTTTATCACTCCTAATGATGTTTTGCAATCAGATAATTCAGGTACAACCATTAGACTGTTAACTTCTGTATGTGCACTCGTATCTGATGGGTACAGTGTGTTGACAGGTGATGATAGTTTAAGAAGGAGACCTATGGGTGACTTAATTAAAGCGTTAAATCAATTAGGTGTTACCTGTTTTTCAACTAATTCAAATTATTTTCCTCCCGTCATTGTCAAGGGTGGGGGCATAGAAGGGGGTATAACTCAGATTAGTGGACAAATTTCCAGCCAATTTATTTCTTCATTATTATTATCTAGCATTTTCTCTAAGAAAGGTACTACCATTCAAGTATTAGGGAATCAAGTTTCAAAACCATACATTGAATCAACTATTCATATTATGAAATACTTTGGAGTAGATATCATAAACGAAATAAACTATTCAATTTCCGAAAATTTTGCTGAAGCAATTACAGAAATGGAAAGTCCAAAAATCGCTAATGTAGTTACAGAAGAATATATAGTTCCTCCTAATCTTGTTTACAAAGCAAAGGATTTTGATGTTCCAGGTGACTTTTCTACGGCATCACTGCTGATGGCAGCGGCTATTTTAACAAAAGGGAATCTGACAATAAAGGGTTTAAATTTTGATATGCCACAGGGCGATATGGCCATAATTGATATATTGAGAAAAATGGGCTGTCAAGTAACCATAGATAGATTAAGAGGTAGTTTAAATGTAGAGGGTAATTCCAAATTACAAGGGGGAATTTTTGACCTTAGGAAGACACCTGATCTTTTGCCGGTTTTGGCGATTCTATCCTTAGTTGCAAAAGGTGAAACTCATATTCATGGCATATCACATGCTAGGTACAAGGAAACTGACAGAGTCGCTAACATCGCCTCACAGCTAAGAAGATTTGGTGCATATATTGTCGAAAAAGAAGATTCAATAATAATAAAGCCACCGCAACAGATCAGAGGTGCATCTATTGAATCCTTTAAGGATCATAGGTTATTTATGGCATTTACTATAGCAGGTCTAGCAACAGAAAATTCATCTGTAGACGGCGCAGAATCTGTAGATGTTTCGTACCCTCAATTTGTTAGTGATCTAAAAAGGGTGGGTGCTGATATTCAAACTGTAGGAACGAGCTAAAGTATTATGGTCAATCGATAATCTTCTAAATCTGGTCTACTTTGAGAATAATAATATAACAGACTTGCGGAGATGCTTTAGATAATGCCATCTAACATACTTGGTCATAATTTTACTTTGCTGAGTTTTGGAGAGAGTCATGGCAAATGTATTGGAGCTGTAGTTGATGGATGCCCTGCTGGATTGAAATTATCTGAGGAGGATATTCAACCGATGCTTGATCTCAGAAAACCTGGTCAATCCAGCATCACTACACAGAGGAAAGAAGCCGATGCCGTTAGTATCTTATCCGGAGTTTTTGAAGGTTACACGACGGGAGCTCCTATATGTATGATAATATGGAATACAGATTCAGACTCATCTTCATACAAGGAATTCAGAACCAAACCAAGACCCGGACATGCAGATTACACTGGATATGTAAAGTATGGCGGCTTTAACGATTATAGAGGAAGTGGTAGGTTTTCTGGGCGGTTGACTGCAACCCTTGTAATGGGAGGTGCAATTGCGTTGAAAATTTTAAAGAATTATTTAAATATAGATATAATAAGTTATACAAAGTCGATTGGGAATGTAGAGTTGGATACTCGAAATATTCCACTCGATATACTTGCTTCTAATAGGTATACAAATGATGTCCGTTGTCCTAATTCAGAAGTGTCACGCAAAATGAAAGAAGAAATACTGGCAGCAAGAAGAGATGGCGACTCACTTGGAGGAGTAATAGAATGTATTGTTAGTGGGGTACCCGCAGGTGTGGGAGAACCTATTTTTGAGTCAATTGAGTCAGAAATTTCAAGTGGATTGTTTAGCATCCCTGCTGTAAAAGGAGTTGAATTCGGAAGTGGTTTTAAAGGCTCAACATATAGAGGATCGACAAATAATGATTCTTTTTTTATAGATAGTCAAGATGGCTCCATTAGGACAAAGTCTAATAATTCGGGTGGAATTTTAGGCGGAATAACCGATGGAATGCCTTTAGTATTTAGAGTTGCCTTTAAACCTGCTGCATCAATTCCTAAACTACAGAAAACAGTAAATCTCAAAGAAAGGTCAGAATCGGATCTACTAGTTACTGGTAGACACGACCCTTGTGTAGTCCCACGGGCACCTCCAGTTGTTGACAGTGTTACTGGAATTATACTTTTAGATAGTTGTATGAAGGCTAACTTAATTCCTCGAGTTTTGAGGTAGGTGATTAATGAAAATGTCGCTCGATGATGTAGAAAAGCTAAGAAACGATATGAAGGAAATCACTAACCAGATTTTGGGTTTGATTAGCCATAGGATGGAGATTGCCAAAAAAATTGGAGAAATTAAAACAATCCTGGACTTGGAAATTGTGGATGATAAAGCTGAATTGGATATAAAGACTCATGTACTGGGCAATTCCAAAAGCCTTAACCTTGATCCAGAATTCACAGGAAGAATAATTAATTTGTTAATAACTGAGGCTGTAAGGATTCAAGAAAATGAAAGACAAAAAAAATTACATGAACTAAGAACTGTTAACGAGAATACACATGAATTGCAAGCAAGCAAGCAACTTCTGCATGAACCGATCAAGAGGAACCTATTGACCGACATTAATCAAATTTCAAGACCTCAGATTAAATCACATCTTGATGTCTTTAATTTTGCCAAGGTATTGGAGGCTGAAGGAAAAAAAATTATACATATGGAAGTGGGGGAACCGGATTTTCCTCCACCTGTAGAGATTAGACATGAGCTAGCAAAGATATATGACGAAGGTAAATACCATTATACAAAAACTATAGGAATTACAGATCTTCGTGAACGATTGGCAAGTTACCTAACTACTTTCTTAACCCAGAGAACAAACAACAACATATATGAATTTACTGTAAATCCCCAAAATATCGTTATAACTCCTGGAGGGAGATTTGGAATTTTTGGTACTTTTTCATCATTACTAAGACCAGGAGACGAAATAATTGTTATAGAACCAGCATGGCCTGCATGTCAGGATTGTGCAAACTATCTTGGAGTAAAGACGAGAATCGTGAAATCTAATTTGGAAAACAATTGGGAGCCTAATTTGAATGAGATAGAGAGTCAAATTAATATCAATACCAAGATACTTTGCCTAAATTATCCAAACAATCCAACAGGTAAAATTCTCTCAAAGGAAACCTTACAAAAAATAGTAGCACTAGCTTCACGATCAAATTTATATATTCTGAGTGACGAGGTGTACTCTAATTATGCATACAAGCCTTTTGAAAGCATAATTAATTTTGGTTATGATAAAGCAATATTGGTAAACTCCTTTTCAAAGACATTTGCCATGACCGGTTTTAGAGTTGGATTTACATATTCATTGGATAAGCGTGTAATTGAAAAGTTAACGAAGATTCAAGCGTTAGCTTTGACCTCTGTGGCAGAACCTATGCAATGGTGTGCATCACTTGCTCTTGATGCTGATCCGCAGCTCTATAGTCGGATCATGAAGGATCGCATAGAACTTGTATGTGATGGTTTGAGAGATTTGCCATTCGAATATGTAATTCCTGATGGCGCAATGTACGTATTTGCCAAAATCAAAAATGATATAAAGATCACGGACCTGAAGCTTGTTGGTAGTTTGTTGGACAATGGTGTAGCTGTTGCACCCGGTAGTGGATTTGGATCGATTTATTCCAATTTTATCCGCATATCAACATGTATTGATGCAGATAAGATCAAAAGAGGACTAGAAATAATTGCAATGACTATGGAAAATATACAAAGATGACACAAATAGAGATTCACAATCGACTTGGTATCGAGTAAAATTTTCTACCTTCTTGGTGAAATTATTGTATAATATTTTAATAATTGGTGCTGGAGGACGCATGGGCAATTGGTTTTTTCGCTATTTCAAATACCTGCGAACTTTCTATAATTCTCACTCTAAAAGGAAAGAAAAAATATCATATGCAGACAAAGAGCATTTTGGAATTGACAAAATATTTCTTGTGGATAGAAAAACTTTAGACAAAGATGATGGTTCTGATGAGTCTAATGTTTATAGGTCAACACAAATTTCAGATTTCATACGCGAATCACATATCGTGGTTTTTTGTACTCCAACAGAAATCACCATTAAACTAATGGACAAATTATTAAATTCCTTTCGAGATGAAACTATAGTAGTCGAGGTTTCCTCAGTAAAAAATCGAATTCATAGGAAATTTAAGAAGTATTTGGGTGACTATAAGAAAGATCTGAAATTAATTTCTATACATCCAATGTTTGGTCCAGGAGCTCTTATATCTTCAAATAGTAATATTATTCTTCATATCCCCTTCGATAAATCTTTAGAGTCAGTAGAATCAAAGTTAGTGAAAAGGATGTTTCCTCTTTATGAAATAATTAAGTTGGATAATGCAGTTAGTCATGATGCATTAATATCATTGGTGATTAGTTTGATCTATTTTATGAATTTAATATTCTCAAGAACATTGATTGATACGATTGATAGATACGTTCCACAAAATAGTAAAGATAGATTCAAATTCCTAAAGCAAATATCCGGAAGTTCATACAAGGTTCAATCCATACTAAGTGAAAGCATTCTATTGGATGATACTTCGTTGTTTAACGGGCTTTTTTTAGATAGTCCCAAGTCATTAGAAATCATAAAAAAGTACGGAAAGCGCTATAGTGATTTAGTATCAAAGTTAGAAAAAAAGGATAAATGGTATATAGAGAATTACGTTTCGGAAATAAAGAATGAAATTTCCTCGCAGGTTGACTTGGAACAGTCTTATCGTCTATTGTATAATTTTATAAATAAGAACAAAAAATTTCTCTGATATGAGGGATTCCTAAAATCAATAAGAACATATATGAATTTAAATACCCCCTAACATATGGCTACAAGAAGATGGCTAGATGATCAGGTATCGTTGGACCCCTTAAAGGATGTCAAAATAGCTGTAATAGGTTATGGAATCCAAGGAGCTGCTCAAGCTTCTAATATGAAGGATTCGGGATTAAACGTTACAGTTGGATTAAGACCAAACGGTAAGACATGGGAAAAAGCAGTTTCAGAAGGTCACCGAGTTCTAAAAGTCGATGATGCAGTTAAAGAATCTGAATTGATCCATATATTGATCCCTGATATGGAGCAAGAGGTTACTTTCAAAAATGAAATAGCACCTAATCTAACCGAAAATAAAACGATAAGTTTTTCACACGGTGCAGCAATTCATTGGAGGTGGATTCAACCCCCTCAAAATATCGATGTAATTATGGTTGCTCCTAAGGGACCAGGTCAGCGAGTAAGAGAATTGTTTTTGGAGGGATTTGGTACTCCTTCATTAGTTGCAGTTCATCAAGATTATACCAAAAAAGCCTGGGATAAAGTCCTGGCACTAGCAAAATCAATCGGCAGCACAAAACCTGGGGTACTAGAAACCACTTTCAAAGAAGAGGTCGAAACGGATTGGTTTGGAGAACAAGTCGATTTATGCGGAGGAGTACATCAAATGATTCTAAAATCTTTTGAAACCCTTGTAGAGGCTGGATATCAACCAGAAATTGCATATTTCGAATGTCTCCATGAATTAAAACTGATCGTAGACCTGATCCAAAAGTATGGTATTACGGGAATGTATAACCGGGTCAGCGAAACTGCAAGATATGGTGGATTAACTAGAGGTAAACGGGTCATCGATCAAAGTTCCAAATCAAAGATGAAAGAGGTATTAGAGGAGATTCAATCGGGGCACTTTGCTAATGAATGGGTAACAAATTACAAAAAGGACAAGAAGAGTGCCTTCGAAACAATGTTATTAGAATTAGAAAATCATGAGATTGAAAAAGTTGGAAAAGATTTGAGAAAAATGATGTGGCCTAAAGAAAATATAACTTGAGCAGTATTATGACCACCTCATAACTGTATATTTACAATATGTTATCTTTTCACATTTTTTATTATATGATTAATTATTTCGTCTAATGAAGTACCTGGACCGAAATTTCCTGTAATGCCAGCCTTTTCCAACTCGCCTTTGTCAGACTCTGGAATTACACCTCCCCCTACCAATAAAATGTCTTCTACATTTTTCTCTCGCAATAAACGAGAGACCTTTGGAAACAAAGTCAAATGGGCACCGTTCAATAAACTCATGGCTATCACGTCAACATCTTCTTCAATCGCGGTTTTCACCACTTGTTCAGGCGTACAGAATAGCCCAGAATATATAACCTCCATCCCTGCATCCCTCAGTGCCCTGCAAATTACCAGTGCCCCCCGGTCGTGACCATCTAATCCCAGTTTAGTAACAAGTACTCGAATCCTCTTGGTTGGATTCCCTACGTTTTCATCCTTAATAGCAGTGTTATTGGCCAATGTGGTAGCCATATTCATTATTACTATACGACAAGGGATTAAAATATTTTAAACCAAAATAATATAGTTTTGAAATTACTTCTTTCCACAAATTTAACGGATCAAAAACATAAACCTTAGCAATCCTTTAATGTATATCCAACGAAGTTAATATAACATCATAAATGTCTCTTTCTAATAATCTTGATAGGGTTTCCGAGCAAGTTACTTCAGAATATTACGAATCAGAAATTACACACAAAATATGGCAAATGAAGTATAGAAATAATTGTTATGAATTAGCACATTTTTTGTCAACTTGTGATTTGAGTCTCTTGCAATATCTTGCTACTCAGATAAGAAGCAACCATACTTTCGATTCCAAGGTTATCACATACTCAAGGAAGGTTTTTATAAATTTGATCAATCTTTGCAAGGATTCTTGTTCTTATTGCACATATAAAAAAGAGCCACAGGATATTGATGCTATAATGTTGTCGCCTTCACAAGTGCTGGCGATAGCAGAAGCAGCCAGTCGAAAAGGCTGTACTGAGGCTCTAATTGTCACTGGTGAAAGACCTGAAACAAAATACCCGCAAGTAAAGGCATGGCTGAATAGCCTAGGACACAAAAATCTGACGGATTTAATTGCTGATTTAGGCGAAAAGATACTCAAAAAGACTGGACTCTTACCCCATACCAATGCAGGTACACTTACGAAGAGCGAAATGACCAAGTTAAAACCAACAAACGCAAGTCTTGGTATGATGCTTGAAAGTTCTAGTGAAAGATTGCTGAGCACGGGAGAAGCACATGAATTTGCTCCAAGCAAGATTCCCAAGGTAAGATTGAAGTCTCTCTTGTCAGCTGGGGAATTGAAATTCCCGATCACTACTGGTCTTCTAATTGGAATAGGCGAAACATTCGAGGACGTTATCGATTCGTTGCTGAAAATTAATGAGATAAACAAGAGGTACGGTCACATTCAAGAAGTAATAATGCAAAATTTTATACCAAAAGCAGGTACGCCAATGGAGTATGCCAAGTCTCCCACATTAGAATATTTTTTGAGATGCATTGCATCTGCTAGAATTATTCTTGAGAATATAAACATACAAGTACCACCAAATTTGAGTCCAAAAATTTATTCAAGGTATCTAACCGCGGGAATAAATGATTGGGGTGGTATCTCTCCTCTAACACCTGATTATGTAAATCCAGAAAGTCCCTGGCCAACTATACGGGAAATAAGCAAAGTAACCTTGGACAATGGTTACGTCTTACGCGCGAGATTACCTTTGTATCCCAATTACATTGTCGATCCCAAATTGAATACCCAGTTTATCCATCCCACACTTAAAGGCTATATAGAGCCACTTGTAGATAATTACGGTTTGGTCAAAGAGGATAGCATTCAGAATGAGTATTGAAGAGTTATTTAGAAATATAGACCCTGAAATAAGTTCTATATTAAATAAAGTACTTAGCGACAGTGAAATAAGTCTAAAAGAAGCTATTCGATTATTCGAATCATCAGGTTCTAGCATTCTTGCGATTTCTCTAGTAGCAGATGAATTGAGGTCAAGGAAAAATGGAAATTTAGTCACATATGTTATTAATCGAAATATCAATTTTACAAATGTTTGTATCAAGCAGTGTGGTTTTTGTGCATTTAGCAGAGACTTTCGAACTGAGGAGGGATATATGTTACCAATTAATGAAATAGTCAGACGAGCCAAGGAAGCATGGGATTTAGGCGCGACGGAGATTTGTATTCAAGCAGGATTACCTCCAAGCATGGACGGAATGTTATATGTTAATATTTGTAAAGCGATCAAAGAAGTTGTTCCTGATGTTCATATTCATGCATTCTCACCCGAGGAAATTCTCTATGGTTCAGTGCGGGCTAATACTTCCGTCAGGGATTATCTCAAAATGCTAAAGGAGGCCGGATTAGGAAGCTTACCAGGAACTTCTGCAGAAATATTGGTAAAAGAGGTTAGGAATAAAATTTCGCCAGGAAGGATCAGCGTTGATGATTGGATTAAGGTAATCACAACCGCACATAAGCTAGATATTCCAACCACCTCGACCATAATGTATGGCCATATAGAAAATTATGAAAATATCGCAACTCATCTTGAAATTATAAGAAATATTCAAAAAGAAACAGGTAACTTTACAGAATTTGTTCCTTTAAGTTTTATTCATAACGAAGCACCCATGTCTGGACACAATCTAGTTAGCGGACTTAGGAAAGGAGCTGATGGTATTGAAATAGTGAAAATGCATTCTATTTCACGTTTATTTTTCAATAACCGTATTGATAACATCCAGGTATCATGGGTTAAAGAAGGACCAAAGTTGTCTCAAATACTCTTAGGCACAGGAGTTAATGATTTGGGGGGTTGTTTGATAAATGAGAGTATATCTACTTCTGCGGGCTCACAATATGGACAATTTATGAGACCATTAGAAATGCGTAAATTAATTAGATCTACCGGAAGAATTCCTGCACAAAGATCTTCAAAATACGAAATCATAAAAGAATTCAGTGCTATTGAAGAAAGCCAAGAAGAAAGTGTATTGGATAAGATCGATCCAGAAATTTTTGGGTCTTATCATCGACTAATCAAACTCAATGAATATAGATACAAGAAAATGTAGGAGAAAATGTATTACACAATGATATGAATTAGCGGTTTTTTAGTATTTTATAGTTACAAAAATTTTTATACTCTTTTCCTAAAGATATGATAAAATTTGTATTTGGGTAACAACATTGACGGATTCAGAAATGATATTACAAAAGGTTTACGCAATCCTCAACAAAAATCAACCCCGTCTAAATATCTTTATGACACATTGGGCTCTCAGTTGTTTGAACTAATAACGGAACAGCCGGAATACTATCCTACACGAACCGAAATTAATATTCTAAAAAATAACTCCTCTGAATTGATAAAAAATATATCTAAAGATATTGTGCTAATAGAATTGGGAAGTGGAAGCTCAAAAAAAACCCAGTATCTGTTTCATGAAATTTTGAGAAAGCAAGAAAAATTATATTACTTTCCTATCGATATTTCAATGAATTTCTTGGATTCGATCGTTACAAGTCTTGAAACTCTCAATAAGAACTTGGTGGTTAGGGGCATTCCAGATGATTACATAAACGGTATCAAACAATGCAATAACATATTATTTGAAAACAACATCTACTTTGATACTTTTTCGAGACTGATCGTTTTCTTCGGTTCAAGTATTGGTAATTTCGAACCAGAAGAAGCTAGAGATTTCTTAAAGCAGATTAGATTGAACATCCATGATAAAGATTTCCTTTTGGTTGGATTTGACTTGATCAAAGATGTTGATCTCATTGAACCCGCTTATAACGACAAGGCAGGTTTTACATCAAAATTCAATCTAAATTTGTTGAATCGAATTAACAACGAATTAAGGGGCAATTTTGATATGCGGAAATTTCACCACCATGCTTTCTACAATTCAAGTAAGAACAGGGTAGAAATGCATATTAAATCTAGAGTTGATCAAACTATCAGCATCCTTACGATAGATGAAAATTTTCATTTTGATGCTGGAGAAACGATTCATACAGAGAATTCTTACAAGTATGATCTAACGAAAATTGAAAATCTAGCATCGAGATCGGGATTTGCAGTAGACAAAGTATTCTCTGACAAGAATGACTGGTTTAATTTGGTATTGTTTAGGCCATGTTGAGCCAAATACCTCGGTTTAAACAATTCATTTTGTAAATTAGTTTTACATCGAAAGTTGGAATACAATCTATCGGTCTTAACCCCGTGTTCTATGTAAACTATTCGTGTTACTATTTATGCTTTTACACGTAAGTACTAGTCAAAGATATAGTAAAATTGTTTTTCTATAAACATCCTATGAAATTACATACTCGATTACTTATTAAATTTCTACACATTTATTCTAGACGTAATTAAAAGGAGATTCAGACCAAGAGGATTCTAATTTCTTGATTCGTTCCACACCATCAATTTGGAGGATAACATCCTTTACAGATTCAGGCACCAGGCTTTCCCAAAAGTGATCGTTTTTTGCTATCAATTTTCTTATGTTAGTTCCGTTAAACTGATCCTTTTTGGTAAATATTGGATCTTTCAACGAAATGTCTTCTTTTTCCAACAATAATTTTATGAATATATTACCTGTATAAAGAACGTTAAATGGTGGTGTATATGTTTTCAAATTACGGAACCAACTATAGTTATTTTGATCATCCATGACATGTACCAAGGTTACTTTTTCCATACATATCTCGGCCTCTATCAAACTATTTCTTATCATATGAATACGCTCTCCAGCGGTAAATGGATTATGTGGTGTAAAATTAGCTTGCGAACTACCGACTATTATTATTACCTCAGAATTTTCCTCCAAGATTTGACGTACAAATTCTAAGTGACCCAAGTGAAATGGTTGAAAGCGTCCTATCATAGCGGCCGATAATTTTACTTGATGCATTTGTAACTAAATACTGCTACTTAGTATTTTAATTATCAATCTGATTAGATTTAATACGATCAATTTCCTCCTTTTCAATCCGCTTGAAAATTGGACTAATATCCTTTCCTATTTCGTGTCCTCCTTTGACCAAAAGGTTACTTGCAGAATACCAACTTTGATCAATCAGTTGTTCTTTCATTCCTAATTGATTCCAAATTGTATTAGACAAGGTAGGTATGAATGGATAAAGAAGGATAGAAAGCGTTCTTACACAGTTAACGGATATCCATAACGTATTATTTGCCAAATTAGGAGATTTCCAAGGTTCTTTACTTTGAAAATATTGATTAAATAAACTACTTATTTGTAATATTCTCTTCAAAGCTTTATCAATTTGATTTTGATAAATTAAATTGCCAGTCTCAGATGCCACCGATTTGATCACTTCCACGATCTTCAGATCGACAGGATCAAAATCTGTTGGTAATGGTACAATACCTCCAAATTGTTTTTTCGTGAAAGTAAGTGTTCTATTAATGAAATTTCCAATGTTAGATATTAACTCGTTGTTAATTTTTTCGTAGAATGTATCCCAGTCAAAATTTATATCTGATTGGGAAAACGGAATGATAGAAGCCAAATAGAATCGCAGATAATCTGAATTAAAGTTGTCTGTGAAACTTTTCAAACTAATGGACCAATTCTTACTTTTGGATAATTTTCTATTTTGCAATAACAAATGACCTCGAGTTATTATTCTATCTGGAAGTTTGTACTCTGAATTAATACCCATTCTAATCGCAGGCAAAAATAAATAATGGTGATAAACTATATCTTTACCAATAAAGTGAATTATTTCGGAATTGTTCCATAAATCTCTGCCGTCTTTTTTCAAAACTCTTCCTGAGAATTCATTGAAGGCAGAAATATAGCATAAGTGGTTGTCGAACCATCCATAAAAAACCTTATTTCTGAAATCCTCACTTGATTTAATTTTAGGAATTGGCACTCCCCAAGAAAGATCTCGAGTAATATCCCAATCCTGAAGCCCTGTGTCAATCCAGTTCAAAACATAATTTACTATATCCGATTGTAAATTCCTGTTACTATTCAGCCAATTTTTCAACTTTTCTCCAAACTCAGACAGTTTAAAGAAGTAGTGAAGACTTTCTTTCTTTACAGGAGTTGTTCCACATAAAATGCACTTGGGATCTAAGATTTTTTCTGGAACTCGTCCACAGGATTCACATAAGTCGGAGTACTGATCCTTTGCATTACAAAAAGGACAGGTGCCAATCACATATCTGTCAGGCAGATATTTTTTATCTACATTACAATAGTATTGTACGACAGTTTCTTCTCTAATGTATTGGTTATTGTATAATTTAATGAAAACATTCTGGACAAATCTTATGTTTTCTTCAGAACTAGTTTTCGAAAAGTAATCAAATATTATCCCAACGGACTCGAAATCAACCCTGTCCTTAACATTCCAAGCTTTCACATATTCTTCTGGCGATTTTCCCTCCTTTTCGGCTCTTATTAAGATTGGTGTTCCAAAGTCATCTGTTGCACATATATGATAAGCTTTGGTTCCTGTCAATTTTAAAAATCTTGTAAAAATATCGGCAGGTAAATAAGTACTTGCAATGTGGCCTAGGTGTATTTCACCATTAGCATAAGGTAAGGCTGAAGTAATTATTACATTTTTTTCACTATTAATTCCGTAATTTTGCACAGTTTTACTGAAATTAATGATAGTATCAGAATTATGTACTTTAGACTCGCTTTCGTTGGCAGAATTCTCAAATTGGAGATTTGAATTATTGTCATTGCCTTCAGACATTCTATACATTCTTTATAAGAAAGGTTACAAAAGAAGGTTGATTTAACTTAAGCGCTTACCAGTTTTTTATAAACATTTATAATTTTAACATTTCATCAGTGTAATATCTAAATGACATGGATCAGAGTAGCTAGCACAGGCGACATCAAGGAGGGTAGTGGGAAGGAGCTAAACATCAATGGTCAACGGATAGCCTTATTTTTGTCGAAAAATAGGTACTATGCTATTGAGGCACTTTGTAGACATCAAGACGGATCCTTAGCTCCCGGTAAGGTTGAAGGTGAGGTGGTGGAGTGTCCCTTACATTTTTGGCACTATAACATCCGCACTGGAGAATTATTGGACTATATGGAGGGTGTGCAATTGAATACATACCCGGTTGAAATCCGAAATAATGATATCTACATTAACCTATAACGGTCAAGAACATTATTCCGCCCAAGAATATGAAGTTGTATAATACTCTTACAAATAGCATTGAAGAAATAGACTTATCTAAGAATATCCTGAATATTTATCTCTGCGGTGTCACAGTTTATGATGAATGTCATATCGGACATGCAAGAACAATAATTGTATTTGATGTCTTGAGAAGATTACTTAAAACTAAAGGGATTAAAGTAAATTTTGTGCAGAATTTCACGGATATTGATGACAAGATAATAGCGAGGGCTTTAGAGGAAGGGATAGACGCTAAAGAAATCTCGAACAGATACATTAAGAGTTATTTCAGAGACTTTAGTGCACTTAATGTCTTAGGAGCCGATGCATATCCCTTGGTGACTGAAAATATAGACGAGATCATTAAATTTATCCAGGGTCTGATTGACAAGAAAAAAGCATACTTAGCACTAAATGGAGTGTATTTTCGGGTGAGCGAATTTCCTGACTACGGTAAATTGTCAAAAAAAAATATGCAACAAATGTTTCCGGGCGTCAGAATTGAATTGGATGAAGCAAAAAACGATCCCCGAGATTTTGCCCTGTGGAAGTTTAGTTCTAAGGGTCCTACTTGGCCAAGTCCGTGGGGTAGAGGAAGACCGGGTTGGCATATTGAATGTTCAGCAATGGCCCTAAAATATCTAGGCAATACGATAGACATACATGGAGGAGGCCAAGACCTTATTTTTCCACATCATGAAAATGAGATCGCTCAATCTGAGGGATTGGTCGGAGGTCCATTCGCTAAATTATGGATGCATGTCGGAATGGTAACGATTAAATCTGAAAAAATGTCTAAATCGATAGGCAATACCATAAAGATTAGTGAAATGCTAAAGACAACTGGTCCTAATGTCATTAGACTTTTTTGTGTATCATCGCATTACTCAAAACCAGTTGATTATTCTGAAAATGTTATTCTAGAATTGAAAAATAAATGGAGGCAAATCGCTAATGCATATCACGAATTAGAATTTAGAATACGAAACAATATTTCGATTGTCAATGGTGAAAAAAATTTAGACAAAGATGATGAAAAGTTAGTGAAGGCGTATAAGGAATTTGAAACTGAGTTGGAAAATGATTTGAATTTCCCTATTGCAATGATGGTATTTTATAAATTCGTGAATATACTTAATCAAAAGCTCACTGAAAAGGACAGATTATCGATTTCTTACATGCAAAACTCTCTTAATACTTTGCGAAAATTCATGGACATAATTGGTTTGAAAATCAATAGCATAAGGGACGAAGATTCCCTAGAGATAGAAAAATATATTGCGATAAGAAATCAGTTGCGAAAAGACAGGAAGTATGACGAGGCAGATAAGGTTCGTTCTCAATTGGAAAGTAAATATAATATTGAATTAATAGATCACAAGGATTATACTTTTTGGAAGATAAAGTCCAGAGACGATTCTTGAAACATGAAAAAAATTTTATCCAAAAAATGAAAATTCTTGCTAACTGACTTGGTAATCACTTTTATTCCAGACTAGTGGAATTACTATATGAAAAAGACCGAGAAAAGAAAAACAGTTTTTCTTATCGGCATTTCTTCGATCGCGATTGTATTGCTAATTTTTGTAAATATAAATTCAGCTCAAACTACACAAGACCAGTATGCCAATTATTTTGCTTCTGTTACTGAAGCATCAGTAAATTTGACAAGAGCTTTCCAAGACCAAATCGGGCTGTGGCAATTGGGCCAAATATCTAACAACACTATGGCTGAGATTACGAATAAATACATTATCAATTTTACTTCTCAGCTGAATGAGTTTAACGAGACCGAAGCCCCAGAAGCTTTTTTAGAAACAAAGGAAAATCTTCTGAATTCCTTTGTAAATGAGATAAAAAGTTACGAGTTCTTCCGCGATTACTTGCTTTCTGGTAATGAAACGAAAAATGATATTTCAACTCAATATTTATCACAAGCTTTGCAAGATGAAGCTTCTGCATTCAAGGCCTATGAGAAAATCATAAATCAGAGTATCTCCAGATGATTAATCTATCAGCAGATCTAGTCACGGCATGGCCCGATTTTCATACTGTTATCTCACTCTCACTTTGAAAAAATAGTCCCAGCTGGCACTATGGAATCTGGAGGGATTTTACGCCCCGGTAATATGATAACTGAAGCACCAATTGAACAATTATTAGATACCACAGCTCCGAAATGGTTTCGACCTGTATCAAATAAGTTTCCATTAATTCGATACTGGACATTTTTTCTGGTTAAAAGCACATTTGCTGTTCCCGAATAGCCGCCAAACCATACATTTTTACCAATCATGCTGTCCAGGATCACATTATGATGCGAAATTTTGGCATTACCCGCAAAATATGTTTTTCCTATCTCACAGTTGAATCCAATATTTGTATTGTAGTCGAGCATACTGTTGCGTATTAGAGATCCCATACCAACAAAGCTCCCACTTCCGATATACGTTGGGCCCTTTATCTTTGCGAAATCATCTATAACCACATTGTCCTCGATAATACAAGGCCCTTCGATAATCGCTGTTTTTGCTATCGATGCTCTATTAGATATTATAGAGTGTGTTACCTCATTTCTTAACAGATCTTGGATTATTTCTAGAAACTCCCACGGATATTGAAATTTGTAATACTCTAAACTCCGTTTATCGGATTTTCTTCCTACAACGGTATTGCAGGGCAAAAATAAAAGATTCTTATTTGAAATAAGCGTATTTTGTTGCATATGTATGGTATTACTTGAAAAATCATTTTTTTCAGATACATTAATCTTTTGAGAAACTCGAATATCACGTTTAACAAGTTTATCATAGGTAGTTTCATCAATCTCTTCTACAGGTACATTTGTTGTTGATTTAATTAATCTGCTAATAAAATTTAGCTTCTTTGGTACTAGCACAGTTTCCAATCCATATAATGAATCAATAAGCTCAACATTCCTTGTTATGAGCGCTCTTCCAAAAAGGTATAAGGAGCAATTTGAAGGTATGGAGCTATCAACTTCACTTTCATTATAGTCCAGAAAAGAATAAGAGGTAGACGCGGATTGCATAAATACTATCTTCACTATACCGTCGACAATAGATTTAAAAAAATATTATAATTAGATTTTGGAACAAGGAACAAGAGTAATTGATCTATAAAAGATTACTCTCAAGTAGGGTAGAAGATTTGAACATAAATTAGTGCTTATGTTTTGATATCTTTCTAGATTCTATCAAGTCGAGAAAATAGAAAAGATAAGTCCTCTCGTTAATTTTTAGGATCCAAGGTATATATGATTCTTTCTTTGTTTTGACAGTAATCTCAAAACCGCCTTTCTCTAGTGCCTTTCTCAAAGTTTCAGCATTCAAATTGGGATTACATACAACTTCCCTATTGTAATCATAAGGTGTTGTGAGCACAAACATGGACTGAGGCTTTAGTAAATTGTAAACTACGGATAACATTTTTTGAATCGGGAGAAATTCCACTATGTTTAGCCCAAATACTAAATGGAATTTTTGATTTTTGAATGGTAAAGAAAGTAAGTCACATACAAAAAACTCTACGTTTGTAATACCTGCTTCAAGGGATTTCTTCTTTGCCTCAACCATGAAGGAGAAGGAGGAATCAATTCCAAAGACGAAGGAAAACTTCTTAGATAGCTCGAACGTTGAGAGCCCTAAAGCACAGCCTAGATCCAAGGCTATGCCTTCAGGCTCGTAACTGATCCCAGTTGTCAATTTCCTGTATATATCAGAAGGTTTTATCTTCCATCTCAATAGATGCAGGAACTTGTCGCTTTCAAAATTTTCATTATGCAGCCATTTATATGTTTGAAAATATCTGCCATCGATTTCGTACCTGTTTTCGGCAAGAGAATTTTTTTCCAGTCTTGCGGATACGTCCTTCAAAAAACGCTTCATTTCTTCACTTCTGCTGATAGAATACCACCTGCCAAAAGTCGATAATCGCTGGGAAGAGTATTTGACAAAATCCTTTACAATTATGGGTACACCTGAAATTATTGGAAAGGTGACTTTACACTCTGGGCATTTAAGGAAGCCTTCTACACACTCATTTTTATTATCTGAATCAATAACAAAAGGATCTAGTTCTAGAGGATAGACTCGGTCATCGTGATTTATACAATACAACAGTTTAAAATTAAATAATGAGGACTTCAATAGGTATTCTTTTTATTGAGGTTATAGATACCTTCGCCTTAATCTAGCGAAGATTTACGGTTTATTTTTAAATATGCTCCAGTGCTAGTTATTAATCTTTGGTTTAGACTATTCTAAATTGTCTGTCATTTCGAACTAATAGCTCGCGTCGAAGAAAAAAAGAAAGAACAAGGATCATTGTACTCTCATTAATGAATCATTTTAGCAAATAAGGTAAGGCTATGGACAAAACAACCACGATTACCATTCCATATGTAACTATCTTTGAAGAATACTTCAGTAAGCCCCTTTTATTTTGAGTTTTTTTGTCTATCAGAGAATTGTATAATTGACCACCGTCCAGAGGTCCTATTGGAAGTGCGTTAAAGATTGCAACATTGAAGTTTATGAACCATAGCCAAAAGAAGAGATTCGCGGGTATTGTGTAGTAGGAACCAAAAATTGGTGAAGTATACTTATCAGCCATAAAGTCAGAAAAGGGTACCATTCCTTGCACGAATGTTGGAGGTGCCAACAATCCCAGTGGTGATGTAAACACCATGGTGTTATACCTATCCAATACTTCTTTTGGATCAGCTATAGGAGTAATTGAAACGCCCAATATCCCCTTTCCTGGCTCACGTTGAGCTGGTAACGTTGCATCTTTAGTTATTTGTTGACCTGACTCAGTTATTACCTCTATTGTCACCGACTTTCCAAGGTTATTATTCAAGTTTTCGTTAAGCTGTGTTGGATCACGTATTTGCGTGTCCTGAATCTGTTGGATAGTATCTCCCTTTTGTAGTCCTATGGACTCTGCGAGAGATCCTGAATTCACATTTGTGATTACTACTCCGTAGAGATCAGGGTCTATCGGTTTGGTGATAATTAGACTTGATGTTATTAGTAGAATTGCAATCAATGAAATCGCTGCAAGCAGGATATTTGTCATAGGACCGGCAGTCAGGATTGAACTCTTTTGTTTCATAGAAATTCCATTTAGTTCATCACGTTCAATATTTACAAAGGCCCCTATGGGTATACCCAAAAATAAGACTAGACCAGTTGATTCAACTTTTACTCCGTAAACACGAGCGATTATCCCATGGCCTGCTTCGTGAACAATTATTGTAATAACCAAAGCAATCCAGCCCTCCCAAATTGGTAAGTATGGATTTAATCCCGGAATTAACAGATTGGCCTGAGGGCCAACACCTCTTGCTCCTTCTCTAATAGTTTCGCTAGAAAATAATGCGGCCACACTACCAACTATTAGGAATAATGCCATGATGGTAATTAACGGCATCAAGTAGGTGTTAAATTTAGCATAAAATCTCGCAGCTCTGGTTTTTGCGATCCTGTCAAAGAACCTTAAACCATAAGGAGTATGAATTAAAATAAGAGGTAAATGAAGATCAAACTTTATTTTTGATTGCTGTTCCAACTGTGGTTATTGAACATTCTTATTATTTAAATGCATCATAAGAAGAATTCATGACACTCACCAAACGGGAAAATCGTTAGACTATTCTAAAAAATTTGACTGTAACTATATGGTACGAAAAAAGTCATTTGATTGGGGATTATTTAGTTTTTCACTCTGACGATCTTAACTCTATCTAATACCTTCCAGTATTCGACCTCTCCACCCTGGGTTATTTTATCTCTAATTTCATCTTCTACAGCCGATGTCTCAAATACCTCGAATGTTTCTAAATCCATGATTTGTAAGACTTGTCCGGATATCGAAATAACTTGCCCATTTCTCTTATCAATTAACGGAACCTCTACACTTGCCGAAACCGGAGATACAAGACTATGTCTTGATCCATCAAATACACCCATAGCCGCTACTCGGGCTTTGGCGGAACCATGCTTACCTGGCTTGCTATGATCATAAGAGACTATTCTGCAAGGTTCTCCATCTATTATAATATAAGACCCAACTTTCAAACTACCGAGGTCCATAGGTTTACTCAACTATAATCAAAAAAATTCATATGAGATACATATTTAACAGTTATGATTCATGACCGTGCCATAAGTAGTTATGACAACTTGAATACTTCTTACCTGAAGCGAAGTGTTAGAGTGTGGTTTATTGTTCATCGTTGATCTTTCAGTTGCACTTAAACTATGAAAGGTATCAGGAAATAAAAACACAATTCAATCAGTGACATTAATTTATCCCTTTAATTTTTATAATTGCTAGTGCAAAAGTCATATGAAAAAAGCTCTCAGCATTGCAGGAAGTGACTCATCTGCTGGGGCGGGAATCCAGGCAGATCTGAAGACTTTTTCGGCCTTGGGCATTTATGGTGCTACGGTAATTACTACCTTAACGGCTCAGAATACTAAAACAGTATCTGATATTTTTGTGGTCCCTCCAAAGTTTTTTGAAAATCAATTAAGAACTACACTAACAGATATCAAACCAGATGTAATTAAGATCGGCGTCCTATATGATAGATCTATAATCCAGATAGTGAAAGATGAGCTAGCAAATTGTGAAAAACCCATAATAGTCGATCCCGTTTTGTATTCGGGCACCGGGATTAGATTACTCGATGAGAGTTCTTTTGAAGCATTCAAGCAAAATATACTTCCATTGGCTAACGTAATTACACCAAATCTGAAAGAAGCTGAATTACTGAGTAATACCCGAGTCAAATCTACCAACGACTTGTCTAAAGCTGCTCGTTACATATGTGACCTCGGTGCAGAAATCGTCATAATAAAGGGAGGTCATTATAATAGGATGAATAATGAAGTTTCTGACTTTTACTACAATTTTTCCAGAGCTGATTATCATAAAATTTCGAACCCTAGACTTCCTGTAACAGAGACACACGGTACGGGTTGTAACTTTTCATCTGCAATCGCATCATATATCGCAATGGGTTGTGAGCCCAAACGCGCCTTTATACTTTCAAATTCCTACGTAAACAGAGCACTGAGAAATGCACTAAAAGTCGGTAACGGACTACTCGTCGCTAATCCCATCTCCCAGATTTACAATAATTCTGAAAAGTATGAAACCCTAATTACCTTGCAGTCCAGTGTTGAAAATTTAGAACAATTGAATTATTTTTCATCGCTAATCCCTGAGACTAAGACTAATTTTGTTTACTCTATACCCATTCCTCGTGATTTATTTGATGTTGCAGGGGTAGTTGGTCGGATTACTAATTATCAAGACAAGATTCGCTCCCCCAACGTAGTTAAGTTTGGCGCATCAAACCACGTAGGTAGGGCCCTTCTAGTCGCCAATAATTTTACTCCATCAATTCGATCGGCGATTAATATAAAATTAACAGATAGGCTCTTAGAGATTTGTAAAGAATTATTTAAGTGTTCATTCTATGACCGAAAATATGAGCATGTAGATAATGCAATGAAAGAAGGAACAACTATTCAGTGGGGTGTAAAGGAAGCCTTCAAAAGAGAGCCAAATCTAGAAGTAGTATTTCACTATGGGGACATAGGAAAAGAACCGATGATACTAATATTTGCAGAAACACCTAATGGAATTTTAACAAAAATAGACGAAATCCTAAGAATTTTCAAAAAGATCTAATGTTATAAATAATCAAATGGCATTCATACCATTGTGAAAGCAGTCATATTAGCTGGTGGATTAGGTACTCGTTTACAACCATATACGTTTTTTATTCCAAAGCCTATGCTTCCTCTTGGAAATAAGCCTTTATTAGAATATCTAGTAGAATGGTTAATCAAATCCAAAAAAATAGATCAAATAGTTATATGTGTCAGTTATTTGCACAGATCTATCGAAGATTATTTTGAAGATGGTTCAAGATTTGGGATAGAAATTAAATATTCAAGGTCAGATAGACCCCTTGCCACCGCTGGGCAGTTAAAGACTGCTGCAAACCATTTAGAAGATTCATTTGTTTGTTTGTATGGCGATTCCATATATGAGTTTCCACTAAATGAAATGATTGAAAACCACATTAAGGACAAAGCATTCATTTCGATGGCCTTGACGAGGTACAAGACTAACCTCAAATATGGTTTCATCGAGTTGGACGGTAGCGAAAAAAAGCTTGTTACTGACTGGAAGGAAAAACCAGAAATATCAGGGCTAATAAACATTGGATGTTACGTTTTTGAACCTGAATTTTTGAAAATAATTCCATCCTCAGTATCTTTTGGAATGGATGAAGCGGTTAGATCATGTATCAAGAACAAAAAGAAGGTTAACTCATATATTGTAAAAGACGGTAGCTTTATGGATATAGGGGACAAGAAATCGTATCTAGAGGCCTATAAACAATATGTAAAAAGATTAGGAAAGATCTAGACTAGGATTGCTCCTTTCTTGTACTAAAACCAAGTAAATAATTTTTGTAGACTGATGGATACTACTATTTTTTCTTGACAATCCTAACTAAATTTTTATGAAGAGATGCATATACAATTCAAAAATTAATTACATCGGAAACCATTTTGAAGGTATGGGTCGAATACTTAAATGACTTTATAAAAGGTACTGTTCCTATAACTTGAATATTGGTCAATTTTTCTATGAAATGAGGGGTATTTAACTCAATAATAGTCGGACGAGTAGGCATCTTGTTGACCACTATACCCCTGATAGAAATACCGTTGGCTAAACATAACTTGACAGTGAGCATTGTATGATTAACCGTTCCGACCTTAGGAGTTGTTACTATTATTACTTCCATATTTATCATTTTTATAAAATCTAAAAGGGAAGAACTATTGTTCAATGGTACCAGTAAACCCCCTATCCCCTCGATCAAAAGGTAATCGTAATTTTTATTCATGTATTCGTATTTCTCCAATGCATAATTCAGATCTACCTGACTCAATCCCAATAGGTCTGTGGCCATATAAGGCGAACAAGGTATTGGAAAATAGTAGGGGTTTACGTTTTTTTCATCCTCATTTAACCCTATTGATTTACACAGAATTGCGACATCTTTAGACGAGTATTTCTTTGAATAAGGTTTTATGCCAGTTGCGAAAGGTTTCATAACCCCTAGTCTATTTACCCTTTTTGAAAGCTTCCACCCCAGAGACGCAGTAACCAATGTTTTTCCAACATCGGTATCAGTCCCTATTATGAAGATACCTTTTGACACCATATAGTCAAGGATTTTTAATTACTTATTATCTATTAGATTTAGCCCTTAAGCCCCCTAAATTTCAATTTGCAGATCTTTTTTCGGTGTAAATCAGTGTAAATAGAAATATAAAAAAGGTTATGCAAATCTAGCAGAAAATTGTTAGCAAATAGCGGGATCTAAAAATCAATCAATGGAATACGAAGTATAAATCTATATTGTATCTTCTTATTTTTATTCAGAATATTGAAAGGAAATAATGATAATATTTTTAGTGAAGAAGAAAAAGAATCATTTTATAAAGTAATATTTTCAAGACGTGATGTCCGAAAAAATTTCGTATCCAAACCTATTCCTGACAAAGTGTTGTACAGGATCCTACTAGCTGCTCATCATGCACCTTCAGTAGGTTACTCACAGCCTTGGAATTTCATCTTGATAAGGAATATCACCACTCGAAAATTGATAAAAGAATCTTTTCTTAAGGAAAGGTTAAAGTCAATAGATCTCATCCCCGAAAAAGATGGAAGAAGAGAAAAGTACTTGAATTTGAGACTTGAAGGGATTTTAGAATCCGACCTCAATATATGCATAACATACGATCATGAGAGATTTGGTCCCTTTGTTATTGGAAGAATGACGATCAAAGAAGCTGGAATTTATAGTGTGTGTTGCGCAATCCAAAATTTATGGTTAGCTGCTAGAGTTGAGAATATAGGAGTTGGTTGGGTGAGTATCATTGACAACAAGCTCCTTGGCAAAATCCTGAAACTCCCACCGAATGTGAAACCTATTGCATATTTGTGCCTTGGTTATGTAAAGGAATTTGAAAATAGACCAGACTTGGAGACAAGCAAATGGCTCGACCGGATACCCTTGAGAAAGGTAGTCAATTTTGAGAATTGGAATAATGAATCTAAAGAAACTGGCTCCTGGACAGGCTTTTTCGACTTATTAAGTAAAAATTATTAAGTTTTAATTATAAAGTATAGCATCACTTAAACGAATGCGTTACCTTATTCTAAACTCGATAATAACTATTATAGGATATTAAAAAAATTGTGGTATAACAGCAACCACTGATCATTTTCGGCGCTTCAAAACAATGATTTGAAGATAACTTCGCCTGTTGGATTTATTTATCCTTTTTGATCTTTGCAAACGATCCTTTTATCTCGTTCGACTAATTTAAATATTGCTAAAATTTCACGCTATTGATAAATATTGCAATTATTTCCATAAGTTTTACATTATTCAATAGCAAATTAACAAAAAAGTGCCGGAGGCGGGATTTGAGCCCGCGACCTTTCGATTATGAGTCGAACGCTCTGACCAGGCTGAGCTACCCCGGCAAGCCCAGCTCTGATATCTATAAGCAAATCATGTAAAATACATGTATAATATATTCTAACCTAACTTAATGCGAGAGAAGTATTGTATTAAATATAAACATAAAGTAGAAGATGCCAATCTTTCCATTATACTAACAAAAATGTAATCCTGACCAAATTGACATTTCTTTTATTTCCGTGATTTAGCAGTATCAAAGAAAATTCATATTATTAAGTTTTGATTAATTTGCCGGCGCATTAAGATTATGAATTTAGCATAAGCATCCTCTGGAAATGTTAAGGTATAAACGACTCCCCCTTCTTAAAATAATCGAGCTACAGTCAGGTCATTA
This sequence comes from Candidatus Nitrosocosmicus franklandus, assembly GCF_900696045.1. Classification (GTDB taxonomy): domain Archaea; phylum Thermoproteota; class Nitrososphaeria; order Nitrososphaerales; family Nitrososphaeraceae; genus Nitrosocosmicus; species Nitrosocosmicus franklandus_A. The sequence continues at coordinate 84,039 of NZ_LR216287.1, read as the reverse complement.
TAACCATCATAACCAGTATCCATGGACAAGAAAAATGATCTTTATAAATCAAATGCATAAACAAATCTTCTTGGATTTACAAAATTAAGCGATTAATCTGTTTTACTTATATTTAGATTTTCAAATAGTTTCCATCTGAACGTGTTGGTTTTAGTTTCACCACCGTCTCGTAACTTACACGCAGTTTGAAAACTCAGAATAAACTTTTAATAAACCAGTCGTAAAGTTTCTTTAAAAAGATTTGGATTATAATGTGCCTATTAGATTTGCTGGACTCTCTCTGAAAAATCCTGTTATGGTTGCATCTGGAATTTTAGGATTATCTCATGACATATTTGAAAGACTGGACAAGTCTGGTGCTGGGGCAATAGTGAGCAAATCTATCAGCGCCTCACCTCGCGAGGGCTACAGAAATCCAACCGTTGTTCCGTTGGAAAATCAGAACTGGTTAAATGCTGTTGGTCTGGCTAATCCCGGGGTAGATGCATTCGTGCAAGAGATATCCAACAACAAAGCCCCTCTTTTTGTAAGCATCGTAGGCTCTTCAGTAGAGGAATTTGAAACTATTGTTCAGAAATTTAGTAAAATGAATATACTAGGATTTGAACTAAATCTGTCCTGCCCACATGTGGACAAAATGGGAATGGAAATTGGTGATGATCCTAAACTAGTAAATGCGATTGTACGATGTATTAAGAATCAATCCAAGAAACCTTTGATAGTTAAAGTCGGTTTGGGAAAGTCTGATATACTCCAAATAGCAAGGATTGCAGAAGAAGCAGGGGCTGACGGGATCACCGCTATAAATACAGTGCGAGCTATGAAGATTGATATAGAAAACAAGTGCCCAGTTTTGGAAAACAAGATAGGCGGGTTATCCGGAGCTGCACTAAGGCCCATTGGAGTTAGATGCGTTTATGAACTCTACAAGATTTTAAAAATTCCAATAATTGGTTGTGGGGGAATCCTCTCCGCCTCGGATATGCTTGAATACATTATGGCAGGAGCTTCTGCCATACAAGTTGGAAGCTTTATGGCATATAAAGGAATCAACTCTATAGGCAAGTTAGTTACCGATTTAAAACACTACTTGAGAATAAATAATTATAATAAATTAGAGGAGATCGTTGGTATTGCCCACAAATAAGAATATTATGAGAATAGTTAAGATCACCAAAGTTGTAACTGAGACACCAACTGTAAAGACATTTAGTTTTGAAGACATACTATCAAGTAAAGCAAAACCGGGACAGTTTCTGATGGTTTGGATTCCTAGAAAAGAGGAGATCCCTCTGAGTGTCATGATTTCCGATTTGGAGAATTCAGCAGCCATTACAATTAGAAAAAATGGTCTTGCATCTACGTCTCTTTTTAACAAAAAGTTGGGTGATAAGATTGGTATACGTGGGCCTTACGGAAATTCTTTTACTGTAAAAAAAGGTGTGAAAAACATTGTTCTTATAGGTGGTGGTACAGGATTAGTCCCTTTAGTCAGATTAATTAAAAATATCAAAGATATAGATTTAAACATAACAGTAATAATAGGAGCTAGAACAAGAAGTGAACTATTTTTTCATGATTTTATTTCTACCCTTTTAAAAAACAAAGTCCACAATTTGTTAATCTCAACCGAGGATGGAACAGAGGGGAAAAAAGGCTACCCTACAGACGTTCTACAAGATCTACTCGCAAATGGTCAAGAGATCGATCACATTTATACATGTGGACCGGAACTAATGATGAAGAAAGTATATGATTTGTCTTTAACAAGAGGCCTCCCTTTGGAGGCAAGTATTGAACGGTACATGAAATGCGGAATAGGATTGTGTTCCAGTTGTAGCATAAATGACAAACTCGTCTGTGTAGATGGTACGGTATTTAATCACGACCAGATTTCAAAACTTCCTGAATTTGGAGTTTATTATAGAAATAAAGCAGGTATTTTAACTAAATATCTCACTGGATAACTCAGTCATCAAAAAGGAGCAGCAGCTTTCTTGTTTAATTGTTGCATCAAGGCAACAGTTTTTGATAATATTTTTATATTCTGATCATCGTCTATTTTATATAAGTTGTCATCCATTTCGATTTCTTCAGGTAATAAAATTAGTGGCATAAACCAAATCAAAGGGATCAGAAAATGGAATACTCTTTATCATAATGGCGTATGTTTTCCACCAGAGTATGAATTTAAAGGCTTAACTTTTAAAATTAGAGGTGAAATTTATCCTCTTAATAGAGACCAGGAAGAATTAGTTTATGCATGGGCCAAGAAAAAGGATACTCATTATGTTAAAGATTTAGTTTTCCAACAGAACTTTTTGTCAGACTTTAAGAAGCTTTTACCAAAAGACGTACTACATAACGTAACCAGTATAGAGGATCTTGATTTTAGGGAATTCTATAGTTACGTAGATGAAGAGAAAAGAAAAAAAGAGAGGGAGAAGCAGGCTTGGAGAGAGTTACCAAGAGAAGAGAAGAAAAAGATTACTTTAGAAAAGAAAAAAGAGAAAGAAAAGTTAAAGAACTTTTACGGTAAGGCAGTTGTAGATGGTATAGAGGTTGACGTTGCGAATTGGCTTGTGGAACCACCGGGTCTGTTTATGGGAAGAGGGCAACATCCACTTAGAGGTAGGTGGAAACCTAGGGTTAGACCTGAAGAAGTGATTTTGAATTTGGGTGAGGACGCGAATGTTCCTGAAGGCCCATGGCAAAAAATTATTCATGATCATTCATCAACATGGCTAGCATCTTGGGTTGAAACTCTTACGGGAAAAAGAAAATACGTTTGGCTTCATGATTCTGCATCTATTCGTCAAAACAACGATAAGGCTAAATACGATAAAGCCATGAACCTAGAAAAGTATATCGATAAGATTGAAAATGAAATCATAAGAAGAATGGGATCAACTGACCCCAATCAAAGGAAAGTTTCAACTGTTTGTTATCTTATAAATAAACTTGCTATGAGAGTCGGTGATGAAAAGGATCCTGACGAAGCCGACACAGTTGGGGCAAGTACGCTTAGAAAAGAACACATAACTTTTGGAAGAGATCCATCTGGTAATAAGGTCCTCGAATTTAGTTTCCTTGGAAAAGATAGTGTTCCTTGGAAAAAATCAATTTTGATCGATTCACCAGATAAGTTACTACTTTATAAAAATTTGGAATTGTTTTTGAAAAATAAAAAGTATTTAGATCCTGTTTTTGATAACATAAATTCAATGAGAGTTAATGCTTTTTTAAGGAATCTTGATCCTAAAAATGTACCAGGTTTAACTGCGAAGGTGTTTAGAACGTACATTGCAACAAATACGGTAAAAGAATCTTTGCGTAACCCGCCAATTAAATTGAATAAGGATTCTTCAGAATTTGAAAAAACTTATGTTGCAAAATATGCAAACTTACAGGCAGCAATTACATGTAATCATAAGAAGGGGGTCGATCCCAAGAATCCAAATGCGATATTAGCCAACCAACGATTCGAAGAATCGATAGAAAAAAAGATTTCCACGATAAAATCACTAAAAGAGGATTTAAGGTCAAAGAAATGGAAGAATGAGAATCAAAGAAAAAAGCTAGTAGATAGAATTCAAAAATTGGAATTTCAGTTAAGATTGCAAAGAGATACGAGAGAATACAACTTGGGAACATCATTGCGCAATTATATCGACCCTAGAGTTTATAGATCTTGGATGAATATAGTAGGTCTTGAATGGAAAAAGCTGTATACTAGCACTCTGCAAAGAAAGTTTCTGTGGGTTGATTCAATTAGTAAAAAAGAGCTAAAATCATATTTTACTGTTTAAATAATTTGGACCAGAAGATTATTACTTGGCTTGCCATGAAACAAGATTGAGAGTTAAAGCTATCCTAAACAACAGTAAGAATGAAATTCTTTTTTATGGTTTCTATGATATTAAACATAGAAGATCACTCAAGCTTCCAGAAGGAATAGTTGAGTATGGAGAAGCGCCTGAGATAACCTTAAAACGCTTGATGCGAGAGATTGCAAACATTGAGGTGGAACCATTAGCTTTACTTGGAGTATACACGAAATTTGATTCAGCCTCCAAGAATAATTGTGAATCAGGCCATGTGATTACATTAGTATTTGTCTGTCTAATTTTGGATTTCAAAAAGGGAATCAATGAAACTAAAAATTCACAAACTTGTCTGTGGTTAAATAAAAAGGCTATAGAATCACAGTTTTTGATGGAAGAGACCGATAACAAAATTCTAAAAGATTACGTTGCTTGGAGGATTGACAAATCAACTTTCTGGACCAACAAGAGATACTGATTAATGTTAAAGTATCTTACAAGGTAAAGTCTCGAATAGCTGCAATAGCTTTTTCTGTTAGTTTTATAGTATAAGCAGAAGCATTATCTGAATGTATTTTAGATAATTTATCTAAAAAATTTGTTTTGTCCTTGCCCCTTTCAAACATACCACCTGATTCTTTTATACATAGAGGAAATCGTTGAATTTTTAATCCCTTTGAGAATAAGTAATCCATAAATTTCAAGTAACTTTTCGTATCGAAATAGTCCCATTTTTTCTCCTCGCATAGCATAATCCATACGTCAATTGAATTTTGAAAAAAGGCCTTATCGCGTAGCTCTTCTAGGCTCACTTTATTTCATAGGTCATAAAGAGATTTAAATCTTAATTTGTGAGTAATCTGTCATTAATTTGGAACCTGGACCTGAAATTAGGTCTAATTCCGAGTGAAGTATAATCTCCTGTAGAGCAAGAAAAGCACAACTCATTATTGTCCAATCCAATTCCTTTTGCCAATGTGAGATTGTCATTATAGTATACGCTATCAGCTCCAATTATTTGAGCCACTTTTTTGCCTACTTTAGTTGGATTATTTTCAGTACTTGCTACCTGGTATGCAATTAGTTCTTCCTGTGATGGAAAATCTATCCCTGCATAGCATGGATAACTGATAGGTGGATAAGTTATTACCATTGATATTTTTTTTGCACTGGCATGTTTTACAGATTCAATTATGGCCCTGGAACTCGTGCCTCTTACTATGCTATCATCAACAATAATTACATGTTTATTTTCAATTATTTCTCTTATGGGCAAAATATTCTGATTAATCTCCTTTCTATCTTGAGTAAGCGGTTCTATGAAACTCCTCATTGGCCCCTTTTTACTATATCTGTCCTTTAAGAGACCTTCTTCAAAGGGAACCCCCAATTTCAGTGCATATCCAAGGGCAGCGGGCCTTGAAGAATCTGGAACAGGAATGACCACGTCAGCATCAGGAAGAGGAAACTTTTCTGCCAGAAATTCACCTATTTTCTTTCGAGCAAGGTAAATGTTGATACCTTCCATTATAGAGCTAGGGTGAGCAAAGTAAGTAAACTCAAAAGCACAGTGGGCATGATTTGACGATTCTGAAAAACGTTCGGATGTCACACCATACTTATCAATTCTTATCAACTCTCCAGGCTCGACGTCTCTTAATAATACCGCTCCTATTGTGGAAAGAGCACACGACTCTGAAGCAATGATGTAGGTGTTTGTATCCTTATGGTACCCTAAAACAAGAGGTCTAAATCCCTTTGGATCTCTAGCGGCATAAATCGTATTTGAATCTGTAACAAAAGTAAAACAATACGAACCCACCATCTCATTTTTTAAAATGGCCATTGCTGATTTCATGTCATCTTTTTTCTTTAAGAGACCTACCAAGCGTTGGGCAGCAACTAAGGTGTCCGTCATATTTTGAGGCGTGAACGTACAGCCTCCAACCATGTTTGATAGTTGCTCAGCGTTAGATATAGTACCGTTATGGGCTACACAAATATCTTGGACCTTTAGAGGTTGGGCATTTTCCAAAGAGCTTGATCCAAAAGTAGAGTATCTAACATGCCCAATTGCAATATTGGATCTGTATTTACTTATTATCTTCTCAAACTCATTAGCAGAGCATGCAACCAACCCAGTTTTCTTGTAAGGTTGTTTTCTTGGTATAGCAAGTCCCCAAGACTCCTGACCTCTGTGTTGTAGTGATCTAAGACTGTCTATTAAATACGGGATAACATTTGAGCCGTCAAGAGAGTATATGCCCACCACTCCACAATTTTCATGAACCATTAGAAAATAACCCTTCGTAGATCTTTCTATTTAATATTTCATCGAGCTCCAAAAGAAATCTTTTAAATATTAAAGTGTGAAATGGCCTAAGAAACATGTTCAAATACATTATCGAGGCTAGTTTCATAATTTTTTGATACCTGCTCCAATCCAATATTGAGAACATCATCATTGCTGTTCATTATGATACAACTCTTTTCAACTTTGGTTGATCCTATTTCTGAATATGTCACATCAAAATTTTCTAAAATACTTTTAACCCTTTCGGAATCTCGGGTGGTAAAAATAAAACGATCATGGGTTTCAGAAAAGATCAAATAATCAATTCTAGAACAAGAAGAGGGAATTTTATCGGCTTGGATAATGAAACCAAGGTTAGAATGTATGGCCATCTCAAGTAGAGTCACAATCAATCCACCTTTAGAACAGTCATGTATTGATTCAATCAGATTTTCTTCTCGCAAAGAATGTATTGCTCTAATAGTTTCCTTTAATACTCTAAGATTGGTCTGAGGCACATTCCCACCCACTAAATTCAAGCAATATTCAAAATATTCAGAACCTCCAAGCTCGTCTCTAGTGACACCTATAATAAAAATAGACTCACCGCTGCGATAATTTTGATATCTTATTTTTTGTCTTGAATCCACTATTCCCAACATACCAATTACAGGTGAAGGTTTTATTGGGCCAGCAGATGTTTCATTATACAAGCTCACCTTTCCTCCAACGACAGGAATATTCATAACATTACAAAAATCGCGTATGCCTTTGATTGTTTGAAGAAAAGACCAAAATATTTCCTCATTTTCTGGATTACCAAATTGAAGATGATCCACAACCCCAAGTGGATCAGCGCCTACACAAGTAATATTTCTCAATGCTTCAGATAAACAACCTAATACTCCCTGGTAGGGATCCAAATAACATTGCTTTGAATTACCATCTAAAGTGAATGATAAATATTTGTCTTTGGATAGTTTAACTAAAGAGCTATCTGCCTGCCCAGGTTTGGCTACTGTTCTAAGCCCTACCTCATGGTCGAATTGTTGATAAACCCATTTTCTGCTGCAAACAGAAGGGTTAGACATCATCTTAAGAACAAGGTCGTCTATCTTTTCGTTAATTGGCGGTTCATTGAAAGCTTCACGTATCTTAACCAAATACGATGGTTCTCTAGAAGGTCGATCTAATAAAGGTGCATGCGCTACAAGCTTTGCAGGCAGATGCGCAACTATCTTACCGCCTTTTGTGATTGACAACTCCCCTCCTTCAATAACCTGACCAATGAAGGCGTAACGGACGTTGTGTTTATCAAATATTTCACAAAATTTTGATTTGTTTTTCTCGCTTACAATGTAAAGCATACGTTCCTGAGATTCAGAAATCATAATTTCCGAATCGGTCATATCACTTTGTCTTAGAGGAATTTTTCCTAATTCAACTTGAAATCCTTTGTTTAGATTATCTGCAGTTTCAGACAAACAGCAGGATAATCCCCCACCGCCCAAATCCTTCATCGACGAAATACAGTTATTTTCCAAAGCTTCCATTGTGGCCTCTAATAATGTCTTTTCTAAAAACGGGTCTGGGATTTGAACAGCCGACCTGTTTTCCTCATCAAGTTCTTTGGATGCAAATGAGGCTCCATGAATTCCATCTACTCCGGTAGTATTTCCACCCAAAATGAGCCAATCACCTGGTTCAGCTTTGTTTCTTACAAGTTGTGATTTTTTTGCAAGACCAATCGATGCTACATCAACCAAACAGTAGTTATTAAAGGACTCATCAAATTCTATTTCACCCCCTAATGTGGGTATTCCCATACAATTACCATAGTCAGCAATTCCTTTTACAACATTCTTAAATAGCCAACGATTCTTTGACCTAAATTTTGAAGTTTCATCAATGTTTCCAAATCTAAGAGCATTATACAATGCTATTGGACGCGAACCCATTGAAATGATGTCGCGAAGCACACCCCCAACTCCAGTGGCTGCTCCGCCAAATGGTTCCACGGCCGATGGATGATTATGACTTTCAATATGAACAGTAACAACATATCCGTCCCCAACATCTACAACTCCGGCATCATATCCAGGACCTATTACTACATTATTTCCTTTAGTAGGTAATGATCTGATATGTATTTTGGAGGATTTGTATGAACAATGCTCAGACCATTCGACCCCAATAATATCTTGTTCGAGTTCATTTGGTTTTCGACCTAATTTTTCGACAAGATATTCATACTCTTTTTCGTCAACGGTACCCATAAAAACCACAACGTTTTATTTCATCAAGTAGTTGACCAATGACTTGAAGATCATAATTGAATCTGCACTGTATCCGTCTGGAACCAAGTCAATATCACTACCCCTTTCTGGATGAGGCATCATGCCCATCACGTTTCCCTTTTCATTGCATACTGCCGCAACGTTTTCCATTGATCCATTAGGATTATTATCCGATGAGTATTGAATTGCTATCTGATTGTTTTCTCGGATATTTTTCAAAGAAGCAGGGTCTAAGACAAACTTACCTTCTCCGTGTGCCACTGGAATCCAGAGTCGCTGCTTGTTTTCGAACAAGCAAGTAAAGGGTGTTTTATTGTTCATAATTACTGTATTTGTCCACTTACAAACAAATTTTAAGGAATCATTTTGAATAAGTGCTCCAGGTAATAGCCCTGCTTCCACCAGGATTTGAAACCCGTTGCAAATACCTAGAATAGGAACTTTATTGTCTGCCAAATCGATAATCTTGCTCATCAATGGACTATGAGCAGCAATAGCGCCTGCACGCAATCTATCTCCATATGTAAAACCACCAGGAATAATAATACCATCAAAATTTCCGATTGATGACTTGTGCCATATGAATTCAGCTTCAATGTTCAGGATAGATGTGAGAACATGGAAAACATCCCTGTCGCAATTACTACCAGGGAAAACGGTAATCCCTATTTTAACCAATACTAATAATCTTAATTTATTTTATAAATTCTTATTCCCAAAATAAACAGAGGAAATAATATTATTGCCTGATCAGAACAGCATTGATTACGCCATCTTGTCCTGGTCTTGAAACAACTCTCGCTAAACCAAGTTCAGTCTCCAAAATAGAGCCTTTACTAATTACCCCTCTTCTTTCAAAATCTTTGTTGGCTGGATTTTTTGTGACCCTCAAAATTTTCGCTTTGGTCGTTTTCTTGGCTTCTTTGTCACTCACATTAGCATACTCTGCAAATTTGAAAGCAACTTTTATGTTATTGCCCCGGACCCTACGAACAACGTTTTTCGGCTCCCCAACAATTGCTTCGTTAGGATATCTATCAATCTCATATTTGCGACGCGTACGATTAGGAATTATTCTGCCACCAGTATACTTTCTTCCTGCAAGATTTTCGATAGACTTACGCACAACTAAAATTTATGCAGACGATAATTAAGTGTTTTTCTTTTCTATGTTCTTAGGCTGTGAAAGAAGACTTTTCTTGAGCATTTTTAAATCACTTATGCCGAAATAACTATTGAACTTTTCAGTCGTGCTGTAAACTTTTATTCTTCCAGAACTCTTAAACCGTATAAACTCTTGATCCTGAAGTTCTTTCAAATGATAATAAACTTTTGAACCTCGAATTTCAAGCAATCTCTTTGTTGTTACCGGTTGCTCAAACGCTATATATGACAGTGTCTTTAATACAGAGTTAGAAATTTGAGGTCTGTTTGAAAATCTTTTTACGATTGGTGTATAGGAAGGCTTTAACTGAAATACATAGCTGTTGTCCTCTAATTTCGCAATTTCCAATGCCTTAAATGTAACCCTTGTTTTGTTTATTAATTCGGCTAGTAAACGTTTTACCTTCTCTTTAGAATCAATTCCAGAAGCATTAACTAGCTCCTCAAGAGTAATTGGACGTCCTGCAGAATATAATGCTGCCTCTAGCCTAGCTACAACTTCATCATTTGGTAATCTAGCCATTGAACCTAATCACCTAATTTCCTTGAAATCATAATTATCCTATCAGGCTTCATTGATACTGAATTTTTCATAACTAAATTGGAATCCGAATCGTCAGGTGCGGGTTTTTTCTCATCATCTGAAGGTTCAGTGAGAATCTCTATCTTTCCTTTCATACACAAATATAACATTGCAATAAAATATCTGGCCGCTTCCAGTTCGTTCATATCTTGAACCAAATCATTAAACACTATTTGTTTTTGCTGAAGCAATTTTTGTGCTAACTTTATTTCAAATTCCTCAATAACTTTTTCAAACTTGATAAGGTAATCTTGAAAGTCTACTGTTTGAATGGGTTCCAACCTAACTTGACTTTTTCTTGTTATTGGATTGGTCAATTCTGTTATCATGTTTTCCAAGATTGATAATAGGTCTTCTAAAGATACAGGATATGTAATCTCCTGTCTAAATGGCATGGTCAGATTTGAAATGTCAGGAATAGGTACTTTTTCTTTAAGGCCATTGTCTTTTTGTAATTCTGCGTTGGAGGAGCTCTTATTTGCGATTTTTTCTAATCTAAATATAGACTCTACCTTAAGTCTGTGTATTAATGTTGAAGTCAAAATGGCCACTCCACATAACCTCAGATCCTTATAACTTGATGATGTAAGTGTAGACAACAGGATCTCGAGAAGTTTTACAATATCAATTTTCCAGACGTCATCTCTTTGTATCAGAGCTGGATTAAACAGCAAATTCAATGGAGGTTGTGAGATTTTTTTCTTTGTAGAAAATTGATGTTCTTCCTTGGAGGCCACAACCATTCCTTACTAAAATATATTAAGGTTAATTTATTACATTCGACGATTCTTTTGCTCATTGGTTCAATAATATTTTCTCAATGACTCTTAAAACATTGTAAGCGCGGTTAGATCATTACAAGTTAAAAAAAGGTAATATAAAATCAAACACGATCCATAACATGCATTATTGGTATGGATGCATAGACACACCCTTCAAAGAATATCGAGATCACCTGCGAAAATTCCGGATAATTACTGATACAATCCAAGTAAAAAGAGATCTGGGTAACATGATACCAGACAAGTCCTGGATGCTATACTTGTTGGAAATTTTCAATATACAGAAACGGGCTGTGGAGTTGAATTTGATTTGCCAATTCGATGGGCAAAATTACTTTGAAGCTATTTTTGGTGGACGCAACCAGTATAGATTCAGAAAGGTATTGCCTCAGGTAGGAAATACGTATTACAGAGAGATTACATTTAAGGACAAGGAATCTACCATCGAATATTATCTAAAGGATGTGGATATGGATGTTGAAGAGATCTTTAGATTAACTGTGAATAAAGAGTTATTTGCATTCCAGTTTCATCAATGCTTCACCGGGATTGAATGGTGGAATAGAATGAGAAATGAACCCTACAGAATAAGGTATGAAGCACATATTTCTAATTTGATGTACGGATACAATGATGATCTTAAAGACCCTGATTCTAAGACATTCTTTCCAATTGGAACAGTTTATGAGAATAAGGATGGTAACGCAAATTCATATCCCATAAACCTAAAAATGTTGGATAGGGTTAACGGATGTATTTGTTATATAGTAACATAGTGGCGTTATTGCTTCTCTTGTAATCAGAATGAAATCCCGATTATGGGTTGTCAACTCGGTTGGATGCTTATTTTTTAGAAATGGTGAAAGATAAATTAGGTAATTTCAAATCACTAAAGAGATCAGGGTATAGAATATGACACAAGATCTCGATGCCAGTTATGATTCTTGGACTTGGTTTGCTAAAAAACGAATTAAGATAAAGATCCATTTACTTAAATAATACTAGCTATTTAAACAAACTAGCTATTTATGACTCTGAAAGTAGTATCATCATCTTTATCAGACTATTATGCAAAAAAGGAATTTATTTCCAGTCCAATATACCGCAATTTTATAAACAGTCTAAACTCCCCACAAACAAAAAGATCCTATGCACATTCTCTATTTCATTACTATCTTAAAAGACCAGAAAACCAAAACTTAACCCTAGAAGAAATTATATCAAAATCCACCAAAACAATAGAATATGAAATTATCGAGATTCTGTATGACATGAAAGAACGTAGAAAATTATCCTATGCTACCATATCCACATTCTTGAGTGTCATAACTCACTTTTTTCAAATCAACGATGTAATGATCAACGCTAAAAAACTAAAAAAATTCAGGGGTGAAAATATTGCAAAGTTTGAATACAAAGCCTACACTCATGAGGAAATCGGTCAATTGCTTTCACTGATGGATGAAAGGGGTAAGGCTGCCGTTTTGCTTATGGCCTCTAGTGGCATGAGGGTGGGAGCTTTACCCGAACTAAAACTAAAGCACCTAAAAAAATGGGTTATTGCAGGAACTAACGATTATCTATATCAAATAACAGTTTATGCTAACTCTCCTAAAGCCAGATACACTACTTTTTGCACTCCTGAATGTGCCAAAGCCATTGACTATTATCTTGAATTTAGAAAGAGACATGGTGATAATCTAAGACAGGATCAAGATGGCAATTGGACTCCTGGTGACTCTTTTCTATTTATCAAAAACTTTGACAGAAATCAACGAAATTTTTTGGGAAATTTACCCCTTCAAGCAATATTCAAACTAGGCGTAACTCCTAGAACCATAGCACATTCTATAATCACAAGATTAGAGGCTATGGGAGACAGACAAAGACTAGTATTGCTAGAGGATCAAGTATCCTCATTATCAGAACGCCAATCCCTATACTCTCAACATAAACATGAAAAACATCCTTGTCATTCTTTGCGTATATTTGCAGTAACAAACATGCAAAGGGCTAAACTTGATAAAACTATTCGAGAGATGCTGGTTGGTCATAGCACAGGCCTTGACAAATCTTACTATAAACCTCAAGATGATGAAATCCTTTCCGAGTATCTTAAAGCAGTGGACCTTCTTACAATCAGCAACGAAAATAGACTCAAACGACAACTAGACTTCTACAAACAAAGAGCAGACAAACTAGAGATGATGAACTCGGAAATAGAAGCTATAAAATCAAGATTAGGGATAAACGACAATTAATAATCAATATGTTATTCCTGTTCTTGGAACAACGCTAACCTATAGTTATCACTATGCTCAGCGGATGTCCAGTTTCACTGATTTGGTTATAATACCATTCTTGGTTTGCCACTTTGCTCTTGTAAGAAACTTTGAAACCATGAGAACCAGTTATGGAAAGATAGTTAGAAGAAGTGAGTGGGCAACCAAATTTTAAAGCAAGAGTATCGGTTGGTGTAGTGTAAGTTACCGATCCTGCAGTACCAGCAAGCCCAGGATTGTCTTGCAACCAAAATCCGGAAGTGCTACCAGATACGATTAGCACCGCAGGTTCTAAACCTCTAACCCACTTACCATATTCGTTCTTAAACGAAGATCGTTGTAGTGTTATGCTTGACATGTTAATTATTCTGATGTAGACTGAATAATCACTGGCAAAGGGGCCAAATACTATACTTCCTAATGGGATATCCATGGCGGGATTACAATCGTATTTCCATCGAAGACTCCAAAGCGTATCATCTGTGCCCTCGAAGTATGTTGTATCATAAGATACAAAGGGAGTAGATTTTGTGTAATTGTTACCAGGATTTGTTATCTCGCTACCATCAGTTTTCATCTTCATGAGTTTGTTATTAGTGCCTTGGAACCAGACCCAGCCATCCTGTGTGACAAAAGGGGTCGACAATGCGCTCGTAATACCAGGATAATCTACTATGCTACCATCCGTTTTCATCCGAGTAAGCTTTGCTATACAATCAGAAAACCAGACCCAGCCATCCTGTGTGACAAACGGCATAGTGGATGTCACATACTCGCGAGGATTTGTTATCTCGCTACCATCAGTTTTCATCTTCATGAGTTTGTTATTAGTGCCTTGGAACCAGACCCAGCCATCCTGTGTGACAAAAGGGGTCGACAATGCGCTCGTAATACCAGGATAATCTACTATGCTACCATCCGTTTTCATCCGAGTAAGCTTTGCTATACAATCAGAAAACCAGACCCAGCCATCCTGTGTGACAAACGGCATAGTGGATGTCACATACTCGCGAGGATTTGTTATCTCGCTACCATCAGTTTTCATCTTCATGAGTTTGTTATTAGTGCCTTGGAACCAGACCCAGCCATCCTGTGTGACAAAGGGAGTAGATTTGGTTTCAAGACCAAAATTTGTTATCTCGCTACCATCAGTTTTCATCTTCATGAGTTTGTTATTAGTGCCTTGGAACCAGACCCAGCCATCCTGTGTGACAAAGGGAGTAGATTTTATTTTGCAATCCCCTAATTGTTTCTGATCTATCCTATCAGATTTTATTATCTGATAAACCGTAGAGTCAGGTACCTCATCAAAATTTTTTATTTCAACAAATGTATATCTAGAAGTCTGAGATTCTGGTTCTGCGAAACACTCATACCCACAATTGACATCGTTTACTAGTGCCTCTACTCCAGAAGTAGGATAATGGGTATGTCCAGTAATGGTAAGTTCGACATTATTTTTCAATGCGTCTTGTTGTGTGAACCATGCCATATTGCTTGCAAATGCATCAGTATATATTGATTTTTGAACGTATTCAATGCCATAAGTGTTCACCCAATTAGTGAACAAATTTGCATAATCTTTTTTTACATCGTCAATGGTTTTTGTGCTCCCGTCAGCCATTTTGAATGTACCATCTTCAGGAAATTTTGTTACTTGAACCCAAATATCCACAAATCGTTCAACGGTTGATGCATCAAATTTATCAGCGGCGTACATTTCTAAAATAAGGTTCAATACGGGTAAAAACCTCTTATCACTTAATATCTTTTTATATGAAGGAGCTCCAAATCCTTCTATTTTCCAAGCAGGAACTTTATTCTGTTGAATAGAATAAGAGAGAAGACGTGTGACAAAATGTCCAAGAGGGACTGGATTATTCGGGTCGGGTGCGTTAAAGATGGTGAATAGATGACCGTGTGTAAAAAGACAATTACCAGTGACATATTTATCAGGTCTCTTGGTAATCCTATAGCCGTTGGATAATGGAATTTCGTCGAGATCTGCTTGAGTGATGTTAATGTCGTGATTTCCAGCCAAGTATGAAACATTTCCTTCAAGTGCTGTTACCACCTTATCAAATATACCATTTAATTGAAAGAGATTGGAATTGGCTTTTAAAATATCAGTAATGGATGGTGGTTGGACGTTTGGCGGATATGTCCAGAAATCAAATAGATCTCCCAATATCACGAGCTCTTTAATATTGTCTTTTTGTGAAATTATGTATTCTAAGATCCTTGTCAAATAAGGCTCATGAAATTGATTGTTATACCAACATGCAATACTGTTATCACCAATATGAATGTCACTAATTGATATTATTGTTCCTTTTTTAATTGGTTTACTTGGCATGGGATAAAAGTAATTATACTTAAATTTAAATATCATTTTGAGAAGTATTACAGGGTAGCAATTTTGTTTAAATTTTTTATTCGTTTGATGAAAACGTAATATATTTTTGAATAGTTTAGTATTCAGATATAATAACAGAAAAAACAATATAAATTAGATTATTGCTTTAATTGTTAAAGTTACGAAATAACCCATATACATATAGTTTTTCATTGTAGTGATTCATGAGTAACTTTGGGAAGTGTAACAAATCAAATTAACATTAAAAAACTCCTGGTAAAACATGAATTAATCCAGGAGGCAGATATAAAAAATATACTCACTGGCAAATATTTAACCTATAAATACTATCAAATGTCATCTAAAGGCCAGGAATACATTAAAAGATACAAAGCATTGAGAGAACTTCTTTTGATAAATTAGACAATGAACATGGCACTAAAAATAATAACACTTCAAAGAACTAGATGCGAAAACCTATGCGAAAATGAAGCCTCCATAAATGGATCTGGATATGGTAGATACAACGCAAAATGTCGATACTGTCAGAAAGCCTTTAATGCTTATCCTAGTATCATTTTCTGTTTTTGCTGTGGCATGAGATTAAGTAGACGTAGATCAGTAACAAAGAACCTGAAATATAAAGAGCCACTGATAATGAGGATAGGTTGAATAATAACAATACCCATCCTAATTGATTTAACAAGACATTGCGGTTTATGTAATCATCCATACTCTGATCATAAAGTTAAACCTTCTAAATATCGAGATAATACTCTAGTCATTAGTTGCAGTAATCATGAATGGGATCCCGCTACTCATAAACTTGGGGATAAATGTGAATGTAAGCTGGCTTTTCATCTAAAGTAATTATCGAAACTATCCATAAGGAGGAGTATCAGCAATTACCATGACATCATCAGAATTTTTTGATATCGACTCTCCTCTAGGAGGCTCAGTTATCGAGGATAAAGCTAGTATTTACCTAGATGAAGATATACCCCTCTGTGATGACTGCAAAAACATTGTATTACAACCCTACTTAGATAACAAACTATTCTGCACAAAATGTAAAGGGGCTTATGACCTCATTATGGAATTATCCAGGTCCAGGATTCCGAAACAACAATAGATGTAATATCTTCCCAGGGAATTCTAACTTTCAATAATCAAGATAGCAAAAATAAAGACATCAGAAAAACTAGCAACCACGCAAAAGCAAAACTAAAAGATTTAGAATATTTAGCCAGGGATTTTGATAGGTATAAGTAAATGGCAATAATAGATAAAGACACTATAACAGCATTGAATAAAACTAGGAAGAGGGAATGAAATAGGTAAAATGACAATTCATTTTTATGGAGTATATGAACCCCACGGTAGGCTAGTAGTAGATGAGCGCAAAGAAGAGTTAGTAAAAATTAACAATTCCGCATCAAAAGAAAGTTATGACAAGTTTCGTGAAATTCTAGATGATATTCAAAGTAATCTTGAAGATGTTATAACTGGAAGCATAACTTTACCTATAAATCAACGAAGAGTGACTGAAAGTAATGTCCAATGGTTTATAGAAAATAAATGCAATGAATTTGGGCAAGAAGAATACCGACTAAATAAATACTACTCTGTTGGAATACGACAAGGAGATAAGCACACTTTTCCCGATATGTTTTATGTAATTGTCTTACTGGATAAAGTGAAAGGATAGACTAGGAACAATAAATTACAAACTTATACATGATCACGATGAGCCTTGATGATTTTATTCCTAAAGATGATTTACCTCCAAAGACCCGCAAATTTGAACATAGAATCCTAATAGGTCCAGACCCTAAAGACCCTAGTCATATAGTATTAACTGGAATCCCATTAATCAATGATGAGACAAATGAGTTAATAGCTTGGACAGAATTTAAAAGAGAGAAAAACAAATATCTACTATTATAATGCTAATTCCTCTGCTGTGATTTTATAATCACTCAAAAGAGAATCGTTAAACCCACTTTGTAGATAAGTAATCGATTCGGCAATATGTTTTAAATCCTCTTTAATTTGATCAGAATACTTTTTTTCAGATAGTTCAAACACTTTCTCTAATGTATCGCTATAGAAATAATATCCTAGTTGATTTATGGAATAAAAAATCAATGCAGCTTTAGGATAATCTCTTAATGGATGAAAGTGCTCTTTGTTACTTATTGCCAGATCAAGTTTATCTGCTATAAATGCTAGATACTCCTCTGTTAATTGTTTTCAGTTTAAAATTCCCATTATTCTGAAATGACTAACAATTACTATTAATTAAATTATTTGATAATAAAAATAATAAGGAAATCTTATAGCTATATCCTAATTCTATTCTCTTTATAATGACATTAATCAGCAGCAGCAGCAGCAGAGCCAGAGGAAGATATAGAGAGCCTGTGGGAATTGAAAAAAGGGTTAAAGACTATTTCTCTAAATTGATTGACCTAGGAAACTGCAGGCGTGGTGTTAACAACAACAACACAATTTATTTTGAAATGAGAACTGGATTAGGAAGCGAACATCTAGAAAGAATGAACGAACAATTTGGAATATTTGGTAATCAGATATTTTTACTACAAATAGAGGAGAAAAACTAATCTTTGGATTTAGTTTAGGTAGTAGGAATAACAAAGATATCGAATCCTATTTTGATGGTCAAGAATAATAATCAATCCTTATAGCTATTCTGAATCCTCTCTCCATTTATCATATACACAGGGTTTTACATTCATCAGATGGAGGCTTACCTGATTGGAGATTAGAAAAAGTTGCTTTATTAGCTAAAAAGAAAATTCGCGTCGACCAGATAAATCTGGTTTTCCTTGTACGCCTTCAGTGATCTCCATATAGGGAGATCTATTTTATCATACTCCAGTTGTGTCCTTTTCAAATTGTATCCACATGGTGCCATTACAATTACATCCGGATCCAATTTTTCAATATCTGACATAGTAATTTGTCTTGAATCCATTCCGTTTGAGCCATTTAGTGATATGCCCCCAGCTATTTCTATCATATCTGGCACCCAATGCCCGGCCATATAGAAAGGATTAATCCAATCCAGACATAACACTCGAGGAGGATCATATGTAGATTGATTTTTTCGTTTAGATGATTCATGTACGGTCTGTATCCGATGAATTCTGGATACAAGCTTGTCATGTAGCTCAACTGCCCTATCAAAATTACCTACTTCCACACCCAGTTCAGTGATACATTTGAGAATATCAGACAGATTCTTTGGATTTAGCACCAGATTGGAAGGATTATACCCGAGCACTTTAAAGGTTTGGGTTAATTCGTTTGAAAAAGGTGCACAAACAGAGCACAGATCTTGACTAATCAAAAGATCTGGTTGTATATCTCTCACTAGTTCGTCATCAAGTTTAAAGATTGGTTGATTTCTTGTTGAAAGTTCCTTTATCTTTTCATCGATCTGAGCTCCCGACATGTGTTCAAAATCAACAACAGGTTTGATTACGACGGGTTTTCTTGATGCTTCTAGAGGATATGTACACTCATGTGTAACGCCAGATACGTATTGACCCAGACCTATTTCAAACAATATTTCTGTTGCGCTTGGAAGAAACGAAATTATTCTATTATATTTTTCCAATCCAATCTCAATCCATGTGCCTCAGGTTCTATTTAAAAATATCATTCAACGATTGGATTTATAAAGGGTATACAAACCTTTAAAGAAATCAATTGTTACTTTTGTGTTCAATTTGCTTGATCCTAGAGCCCTCTCGTAGAAGGTATAAGGAATTTCTTTGATCTTCAGGTCTTTGGATCTTACCAAGATCTCAAGTAATATTTTGAAGCCCGAAGTGCTAAAATGCATTTTTCTGATAACGTTTCTTTTTACAATAAAGAATCCAGACATTGGATCAGAAACATTTGACAATCCAAATATCAGTTTGGACAAATTTGTTGCGAATCTACTTAAAAACATTCTCTTTGCAGTCCAGCCTATGATTTGTCCACCTTGGACGTAACGTGATGCAATTACCAAATCCATATCGGAACTTGTTATTTCGTTGATCATATGGCTAATATAAGTTGGAGAATGCGAAAAGTCTGCATCCATAACTATAATATATTGTCCAATGGATGATTTAAAGCCCTCATACAGGGCGGAAATTAGACCAGTTCTTTCCCTTCTTTTTATTACCTTAATGTAGAATTGACTTTCCTGTTTTGGATAAATCAAGTAATATTGATGAGATTGTATTCCTATATTTTCTCTAATTTTGTATACTTCAAAACTGCTTTTCTCCGTAAAGTCTTTGATTATAAGACCGACGGTCCCATCAGGTGAGTCATCATCTACAATAATTAGCTCATACGATTCATCTTTGATTGTAGATGATTTTATTTCATGAATTAATTTTAGAATGTTCTCGGATTCGTTGAATGTTGGAATAACTATGGAATAAAGAGGTGGAGAATTGAATTTTTTTATTAAATCTTCCTGAGTTTTTCTACAGATAACATTCTCGCTCATTTCAATCTCCCATAATTAATGTATTGTAAATTTCAATTCTTGTTACTGCTATATATATACTTGTATATCCAGCCCCAATTTAAATGCGACAAAATACCCTTCTACCTACTGATATACATACTGCCCTATCTATCGGTTAAGAAACCTAATACTATTTACGATAAATTCTAATGTATTTGAGAAAAAGTCATCTTCATCATCATTAGAATCCAGGATATTCGTAGAAAAAGTCATAATAATAAAGTTGGAATTCCCCATTAGTAAAAATTCGTAAACCTTTGTTTGTACACCATTAGAGATATAAGTATAAACCATTTCCTTGCCTGAAGCATTATTTTCATTTTGGAAATTGTTTATTGAAATAATGTTCAAGTCTTGTAAGTTGTTCTTTAGGTATTCAATTTCGTCAAGTAGGTGAACACTTAATGTTTCATCTATTTCTTGAGTAAAATTTGGAGAAGAGGTTAAATTGTTAATACTATTACTAAAAATATTGTAATAAATGTCCAGTCTCTCTAAATAGGTATCCATTTCGTCAGTTTGCGTTGAGATAAAAGAAACACGATTATTTCCTTCATCTATGGTCCAACTATTAGGATATGAGAGCTCAAACCCAAACTCAGATTTATAGATGGAATGATTATCTGAAGAATTAGGTAACAAATTATTGTTATTATTATCTTTAACTTCATTTTGACCCCAGTTAATGTCCAGAGAGTAAATAATCTTGTTTATCATTGGATTGTAATATTCAAATCTTTCTGGAGTGGTGGCAAAGGTCAATATGAAAGCGGTATCATCTTCTATAATCCAAGTCTGTAAAACTCTTACTGTTTTGCCATTTACATTATGATTAAATAGTATACGTTCCCCTTGAAGGTCTGTAATGTTTATTGGTAATGAGTCTATCAGTTCAAAATCAATAAGTCTTGAGGACAAAATTTCTTTGGCTGATATTGAATAAGCATATAAATCGATGTTTGAATCCTCCAACTCCTCAATACCCACAGATAATTTATCTTGATGCGCTAAGGCTGGTAAATTTCTTGGAGGACTTATGGTAATGGCATTCTGAATATTATCATTTAACGAGCTTTTTTCAACTTTCCAATCATCTGGTAAGGATAGCATAATAGATAGGTCATCATTCACTTTGATACCAAGTTTTGACCAGTTATCATTAACTGTAACTATAGCACTAGCAATTGGTTGCCCATTGAAGTTCAGAGAGTGTAAAGGCAAAAGCATAACAATAATAGCAACAACGAAAAGAAGAGGACG
Source organism: Candidatus Nitrosocosmicus franklandus (assembly GCF_900696045.1). Lineage (GTDB taxonomy): Archaea > Thermoproteota > Nitrososphaeria > Nitrososphaerales > Nitrososphaeraceae > Nitrosocosmicus > Nitrosocosmicus franklandus_A. The sequence goes on along the minus strand of NZ_LR216287.1, from coordinate 62,643 downwards.
AGGACGAGGAAGGGTTGACAAAAGCGATGGACGGACATTGCTAGATGACGTATTCATATATTACCTATATTCTCCTAATCAATCTGTTGATTGATAGCTTTTGATACAACCAAATTTCTCAATTGCATATCAATGAACTCGTATTTTATTTAATATGTAAATAATAAAAAAATTTTTCTGGATGTTTTAAATCGATCCTTCTAAAGCTCCGCAAATCCCTACCAAACAATGTCAAATTCTCTTGCTCGGGGATCAGAGTATCTACCTATCTACCTGTCTTGCTGGACTGGTCTAACCAAGATCTCGTTAACATTGACATGAGCAGGGGAATTTAAAGCATAAAATATTGCGTTGGCGATATCTTGCGCATCCAGTGCTTTCATTTTTTTAACTGACTCAACAAAGGACTTTAGCGACTCATCCGTGATAGTATTATAGAGCTCGGTTGATACAACACCTGGTTCAATACAAGTTACCCTAATGTTGGATCTCTGGCTTAGTTCTTGCCTCAAACCTTCGCTAAAAGCAGTTACTGCATGTTTAGTAGCGCAGTAAACACTTCCTGCCGGGAACACCACTCTTCCTGCAACAGAAGAAATGTTCACTATATGACCAGATTTATTTGAAAGCATTGTAGGAATTACGGCCGCCGTGCTATACAAAAGACCCTTTAAATTAACATCTACCATTCTGTCCCATTCATCTAATCTTAAATTCTTGACAAAGCTTAATGGCATTAAGCCTGCGTTGTTGATAAGTACATCAATGTTTCCATATTCTTGGAGGGCCAAATTTGCAAACTTGGTACACTCGTCTCTTCTTGTTACATCTAAAGAGGTTGTTAATATACTCCCATTTTCGTTTTCAATCGCCTTTTTGAGTTCGTCTAATTTCTCAGTTCTTCGAGCTCCGGCGACGATTTTGGCACCAGCTTTTGATAAGGTAATCGCTGTCGAATATCCTATACCGCTACTTGCACCAGTTATCAAAACAACTTTGTTCTTTAACATGGATTTGGTTTAGATTCGCTTAAATTTAATCATATTTAATTGCATTAATTAGTAATGCCAGTCTACTGTGGTAAGCTATGTACAATATGTTATGATTTATGAATCATAATAAGAAATCTGAATGTTGTTTATTTGGGTATGATACATGCTGTGATTATCCAAAAATCTCGAACATAGTACTAGTTCGTAAATTAAAATGATGAATCAAGAGCAAAAAACATAAAAAATGGTGGTGGTGATGGGGATGGAAATTTCGTTACTTGGGTCCATGATATTCTTCAGGATAGGCGTCCTTCTCGACAGTTTCGATAGGCTCGCCTGTAGGTAATGGAGCATTCTTGTCTACTTCGTAGTTGTAAATTTCAGGAAAATCTATTTTGAGGATTACATTCATTCCGACTTGATAGATTTCGGATTTGGGGACATCGAATCGCTTATTGTTTTCGCCGAAAATGACTATCTTGTCTGGGGTTTCTTTCATAACGTGTCCCACATGATCCTCATTCTTTGCCCTCACTCCTTTGTTAAACAGGGTATTGGGATATTTTCCTTCATAGGTGGCCAAATCCACCATTTTGTCTGGTTCATTCCAAGGATCCTCTCTACTTGCAGGCAGAGGAGCATCTCTTCGTACAGCATACTTCCTCAAATCATTGAAATTCAGCCCTATGAGCACGTTAGCCCCTACCTGTTGGATTTCTTTTATCGGTATATCATATCTTTCATTTTTTTCTCCAAATACTACTATCTTGTCTGGGGTTTCTCTTACAACATATCCAACGTTAGGCTCATCCAAGGCTTTTACACCTTTATTAAAGTATTTTCCTGAAGTCATAATTGATATAGGTAAAAATAGCATAAATAAACTTTTTACATTTCATACTTTTTGGTCATGTAAGAATAAGGGTTTGCTTAATAATGATACTTATTGACCGTCTCTAATCCATAACCGTCCGTACAGGAATAATTAGCTGGACAAAAAATAAAAGTAGATCACCAACTTGGACTTGTTATTGGGCAAAAGTGTGAATTCTATCGAATATTACGTCATTTTAACATCATGAAAATGTCAAATAAAGATGGTAATCTAGTTCTTCAATAAATAATCAAAACAGCATCATCATCCACTATCCTTTCACAGGTGGGATTCTTGCAATCAATACTATGTTAAACGATACCATAGTTAAGTTAGTAGATTGATTATCTTTATTAGCTTTTTTATCAACCAATTATCCATTCATTTATTCGTTCAAATGTAATCAAAAAACATATGACTCTTATCTACATAGATGACCAATTTCCATAATAATTTAACGCCTATTGGGAAAATTTTGAATAGACCAGAAGCAGTTTATCTAAGAATTTTATATCTAAATAAAGGAGAACTACATTATGTAAGCTTTGCACCAACTTGATATTAATCAGAGATCAACAACCTAAGATAGTTGTCATTTGAATTTGATTTATCTTCAGTAATATGTCCAAAATGCCATACAACAAGTAGTAATGACAATTTGGAAGTAATTGGGTTACATGTGTTTACTTTGGACGATGGCGATAAATTACCTTATTATGATATTGAGTGTCAAAGTTGTTTCGAAGTATTTACCAAAGGAGCCCCCCTTTGTCTTAAAGATACATGAAATACAATTTATTCTATCCTTGTTTTGATTTTTAGGTTTTGATCCCAAGCAAAATATCAGGTAGTGTATATTGTAGGTTAATTATTTTGAAATTGCTTACCCAACTTCCTAACAAACTATTTAAGAATAATATTTGTTTATTTTATAGTGAAATTCGGTCGGAAAAAAGGAACAAGCTATGGAGAGGAGGAATGAAAAAAAAATCAAGAAGAAAGCTGAGTGTTTAAATCTTGTCTAGAGAAATGCTAGCAATCCTGTATTTATTGCATCTGAAACAAACGCCAGCATTTTAAAAAATACTGACTGTAAGATACTATATTATGGTATCAAATTGGAACTAAAATGAATGTAAAAAAGCGATTAGCGACATCTATCAAGACATGCTTGTCTTGATATCGTGATAGTACGTATTTACAGTATCGATTGTCCGCTAAATCAAGCCGAAACTTCCAACGGCGATTGACAAATGTTGAGAAAATTGTGTCCTTACAGATTTAATAGATGGCGAATCAAACAGTAAGAAGCATTAAGAATGCCTTTTCTATCCGTACAATATACTTTTAAACGAAAAAACCTAACTTTGTCGAAGATAAATGAGTTCATTGGATGAATTTTCAAAGACAATCCTCGTAAAAACTCTACTTCATGACAACAAAATGAAGAAAGAGCAGAGAGCTTTTGTTGAAAAGGGAGACATACAAAATACTTTAAAGTATTATACATTGAGAAGACAAAACTTTAAAAAAATAGCTGAATTATCTAAGACTAGACATGTTGATTTGACAGTCCAAACTTTTCTCAACCAACAAAGAGGCGAGATGGAATTGGAATTAAGAATTTATCAATACCAAAACGAATTAAATCTGATGATCGGCGAAATGTTATCGAAGATAGATTCTCTTAAACAAGACCTCGCAGTAAAAGAGAAGAGAATAGAGAGGTTAGAAAAAATTTTAAAAAAAGTCAGACCTGACTTGTCTGAAATAGAAGACTGATTAGCCCAATAAATTACGCTAGTCAGTCTTCTTTATTAACGCTGAAATTGGCAATGTTATGTTTATTTGAAAATATTTATGTTTACTAATTAATAGACTATTATTACCAGTACATTATATTTAATATAACGGCATATCATTGATTATTTTATAATCGTTACTGCAGAATATTATACTACTAAATCTATTTATTAAGGTTACTTACAGGATCTTCTGTGGAAGAAACAAGAATATCTCTTTATAAATTTATGGGCAATTATACTTATACTTGCCATATATTTTCAGGCCAATATCATATACTTCAGATTTATCTTGACACTGGGTTAATCAAACTCTCACCCTTTTATGCAAATAGAGGTCCAGATGCAATAAATTTTGATGATCTTAGATTGGGAACTGATTTTAACAAGATAATTATAGAACATGATGAGATCAATAAACGGGTCCAATTGTTTGATGAAGAAAATACTCCTAGACTTTGGTTCGAATACAATACTCATTTGGCATTTACACCAGTTAGAAAAGATTAGTATTTTAGGAGAAACACGTAAAAGTGAAATAATACCATTATTTCAAATAACTTAAGAGTAAATTCACCATCTTGAGGATTATACAAACTAATGAAAAGGAAGAAGAACAGTTCTATGAATTAAAACTAAATAAACGTACTAACCCTTATCATTCATAGTAAGGAGATATTCTTGACTCAGGTAAACTTCCGTCATTGTGAAAACTAACTTAATTGATATTTCCAACAATTATGAAAAATTTCGAAATGAATTGTGAGGATTCACAACTATTTATTTAATAGTTTTGTTAATGCTGCTAGCGACTGATACCAGAATAACGATTAGTCTTATTTAGAAGAAACCAATTGGTGTAATGGCAAATAATAGCCCTAGCCCCATCAAAGGGACCCAAAAAATTGTGATTCTATTATGCTATACCTATTCACTAGAAGAAACATTTGAGTTATCAGTTGATAAAACCTGCAGTGCAAATTGGCCCTATATTGAAACGATCGCATAGTATAAGGGTTGCTTTTAAACAAAATACTACATTCATTCTACTCTTATCTTCTCTCTCAGGGTTTTCACAACAGTAGCAACGATCTTGTGATATTAATGGTATGCAAGAAAATAGATTTCAATATCTTGCAATATTATTAACGTTGAATTCGATTTGGAAACGCAAATTATCTTTGAGACAATGTCTCCAGTGCATTTTGATGAGCATCTACCAAAACCAAATTTTTGTCTTCATTGTTTTATTGTTTTGACTGTTCTATTGATCTGGTTTTGATTTTTCTAATTTATCTATCAAAGTATCAAGATAGTCATTATCCATATTACCCTCAAGACTTTCCACAGGACAAGCATCTTTAGAGAATTGGAGTATAGTTTTTAGATTCTTTATATCTTCCTCCGAGAAATCTATTTGAACCATATAATTATAAAGACACGTTGTTGCTTTAAGTATTTTGATCTGCGTACTTATTGGTGTCTTTTTTTTGTCAATTGGATTTCTTCTAGTATTGTAAACTATGCTTCATACAATATAACAATGTCAGACGCATTTGATGAGATTAAGCAATTAAAAGGATGAAAAATGCAGAGCAAGGTGCCAAGGCAAAGAACAATCTATTAAAAATCATGCTCGAGGAAAGCTTAGCTTTGAAACCCTAAACAAGGTAAAAGAAAAGGACAAGTCTCTTTGTCAAGCCGTTTAATTTCCACAATGTCTAATTTAAAATACGGTTTGAGCTTTCGGGATGAGTACATTTTTGCATACTCCAACCAAATGCACCATTGAAATGCACCATTGCAAAACTTTGTAAGTGTTTTGTCTCGCATGATGAAATCTTAAAGTGTGCCGCAGCATGCATACAATTTAATTAGAATTGCATTAAACAATTCTAATTTTTTCATTACTATTGCTATACACAATTGCAGTATGTGCATATATAAAAATTGATCACGTAATGACTTGAAATAAGATCGAGTCTTGCATAAAAGACAGACAATCAAAGTTCCTTGCAGAGGTTCTATTTTGTCCTATTAAGAGGTCTCGTTAGTTCATAAATCAGTAGTAATAATACTTTTTTGGATCCAATTATATGATACTTATATTGGTATTAATTACCAGCACAAATACATACTAAACTTTAACCATATAACAAACATATCAATTTCATGAATCTCTGAGCAGCATGATGTTTATGAGAGAATAATGCCGGGATAAGTCCGTGCTTACAGTTAATTGAATATCAATAGATAAAGGTATGTTACGGCTCTGTTCATTTAGCGTCAAGTCTATAGCTTGAAGATGTCCTATCTCTTTTATGAATACTAGAAACAGAACACCTTCAAAATATGTGTATTATGGCTTACATTTGTACTTTTCAGGTCTTTCTCTTAGGAAAACATCTGAAAGATTATCATACTGTATCAAACGAAATCATGTCACTATCTGGAACTGGATTCAAAAGTACCAACCTAAGATTATCAAGACAAAACAAAGAAGGATATGTGAATTCATTGTAGATGAAACATTGCTTAAGGTTGGTTCAGAATACACGTGGTTATGGGTTGCAATAGATGCGAAAAGTAAGGAAATTCTCTCACTATCCATTTCTAAGGAGAGAAACATGTTTGTTGCGGAACGGTTTCTGTCAAACATAGTCAGAGACTATGGAAAGCATCCAGTTTCAACAGATGGTGGTACTTGGTATCCCATGGCTTGTCAATTCCTTAAATTAGAACACCATCTCCATTCCTCCTATGAAAAAAACTTGATTGAAAGAACAATGCAGTATATCAAGGACAGAACTGAAAGTTTCGATGATTACTTTCCCTGCAGGCTAAAGAACTGCAAACTAAAACACGTAAAAAACTGGTTGAACCTGTTTGTCGACTATCACAACAAGGAATTAAAACCTGTTAACTGAACAGAGCCTATGTTACGATTCAATGTAGTTACCTTGAGACTACATTTTTGATAGTTCATCATCACATTGTATTGTGTTGTTTCGTTTTGTTTTGTATTGTTATAGTTGTGTTCCTAACACTTTTCATGATGTCTAAATTTTTGATATCCGGACAAATTATAAATCCAGTCTAAAGTTTGATAGATTAATCTAATACATTCTTACCATCAAGTAGACCCTAATTTTTCTATTTCATTTCCTGGTGACGTTCGACTTAATTCTTTATTAGATGAACCGTCAACAGATGCAAAAGTAGAATCCCAAGATTATCAATTGTTATTAATAAAATGAGAAAAATTCCAATAGACAAATATAGAAATTCTAATCCCAGACAAAAAAGCCAAGAGGGATAAACATACGCTGTAGATGCACCAGAAGGAAAATTAAGGCCTCTATATGAATCTAAACATTTGCATCTACTATTTGCAGATTATTCTTGTTGTTCCTCTCCGATCCCTTTTGACAGGCAGAGCAACAATCAACCTTGGACGGTAGTTGACTAGGACCTGTTCATATTTTCACGTCTGAATCAGAGAGAAATAAACTAAAATTTTAACATATTTAACGATTTTGTAATTGATACACAACTCATAATTGAGAGTAAAAAGGTATATAAATACGCTGATTGTCGATCATAATTACCGAATGCAAATTCAAGGTCTTCATTAAGCATTTTCGATATGGCTCATTAGTCCTGCCGCCTCCTACTTCTAAAAGATGTCAGGGCCACCACTATTCCCATTAGATGAATCAATTCGTAAAGTGGAAATCAACGCTTACCTGTAACTAACAGAAATTTTACCTTTGGTTTTACTTACCCTTTTCTAATAACATAAGAATGACTTGCATTATTACAAGATTCTTACAAATTTCTGAATAAACGGTAACTAATCTGAATATAGTTGATTTCGAAAAAAATTAATGAAGCAACTATTTAATGGATTGATGCAAGTATGGTTGTTTCAATCAATCATCACGGTCGTCCCAGTCATCATCATTATCATCGATGTTATAGGCATTAATTAGACCAAACTTTTTTACAAAAAAAGACAAGAAATACCCTCTTCTTTTATTCCTGAGGATATCTTATCGATGCTTTCTGTTTGTCATCTTTTTCAGATCCTATCTGATTCCTTAAACCTTCTTTTATGTCGTCAAATATTGAAACTAGATCCCAGTTCTTCTTCGAGGTATAAATATAACGCTTATTTGCTGTGAATATATTAGCCGTCACTTCATATCTTTTTTTCTGGCTGCCTTCGCTTTCTATCGCTTTAATCCTACATCTTGCTTCTTCAATTTTTGGGGTAATCTTGCTTAGAAATTCTACAATATTGTAGAATTTTGATTTTATCAATTCTGAATCAAACGGATCATCAGGCATCCCTATTATATATACAGGCAATTCCCTCTGAGTTTGTTCTCCTAACAATGAAATTATATCTCGATATGTAATTATCCCCAACACGTCGTCTGAGGATTGAACCATAGTGTAAGTTGAATTCGTCTTTAACAATGTATTAATCGTAGTTGTTATATTATCATTGGGTTTGACTGTTACAACATTTTTATCAGCTAAACCCATTACTTCCTGATTTGATTTTAGCTCATAATCCGACCCTAAAGATCTCCTTCCAATGCTTTCAGCAGGTATCAGCGTCTGTAGAATATGGGTTGAAGTTATCATTCCTTTTATCACTACACTACTGTCCCGGCGATTTTCTACAACAGGTAGGTGATCTATGGACTCTTTTTTCATCATACCTTTGGCCGTATCAAATTTATCGGATGGATTAATAGTTATTAACGTTGGCGTCATAATGTCTGCTGCAGTTATCTTGCTCTGAAGATTAGTCTTTTTCTTTGAGATAGTATCATAAATATACTGCATAATTCTCTTTGACGATATTTGTCCAATTATTTCTTGATCTTGATTTCCGTCTTGGTCGATTACTACAGGAAGAGATTTCAGTCTCTGCAGATTCATTAACCTTGCAGCGGTTCCTAGATTGTCATTCTCTGTCAGAGTGGGGATGGGTCTTCCTACAGTTGAAGATTTTAACGTTTCAATATGCGTGGAAGATAGAATATCTCTTATATTTATGCAGGAAATGGATTTTCCTGGTAATTGAATAAACACCTCATGAACATCTTCTTTTAACATCATTCCAATAATTTTAGATATTGGTACATCTTCTTTTGTTAATATTGGATTTTCTACAAATTCCTTTATATTCCTGCTATGAACTTCCATTAAAGAATCATAAAGATCTCTACTGATTTCTTGAGAAATCATTTCATTTTTATTAAAGGTAAAGTGGGTAATATGCTTTTGAGAACATCCAATATCGTTCTACCAACATAACTTTTATAAAAATAAACCAACCTCCCTAATTTGGATTAGTCTAAAAACTTCTAAAATACTTTTCACATATCTTTAAAAATGGTGATTATTCTTATTTTACCAGTCATAGATTTAGCCAGATTCTTCCATAACCAAAAAATTTGATAACTTTCGTTCATGGCACTTTTGTTTGTTATTTAGTAATTCAGGTGCAGCCCACTCTAGATGGCGACTGTTCGAATGTTGTATGTGGCAGTCATAAAAGGAACCTGACATGAATGATTTATTTTCTTATCACAACGTTTGAAATTACTATCCATTGAACACCCAAATTGACCTCTAGAACAACTTAAATTGGTTAAATGTATATAATACATCATTGAAACCAATACTACATACTTTCTATTGAAATCGGAGGGCAGATAAGAGTCAATATTGCGGTATTGGAAGAGATATTAATAATCTATTTCATTATCCCAAAGTGCCGATGTTAATAAGCGATTAATCACAACAAGAAGTATTTTATAATTTCTCTAATATCGATATTATCAGTTAAGAATGCAAGACTAATCTTGATAAATTTTTTAAAATAACAGAATAATGCACAAACATTTAGATTCGTGTGAGAAAATGTCTCATAATTAATGCACAAGGATATTGAGATGGACAAATATGACCTTACTAAACATTTTGATTCAAAAATACTCGATATCTTAAAGGATCCAGAGCAGCGGAAATTAAAAGACAAATATCTTGCAATCGCCTTCTGGGATTTAAGTGGATTTGCTGATTTATGCAATAATCTGAGTAACGAACCATTTGCAGTAGCTGAACTTTTAGAATTATATTTTGAAGAAGCAAACAACGTCATTCATAGATATGATGGAATAATAGACAAATTCATAGGAGACGGTGTGATGGCATTTTTCGGATATTCCTCTAACGATAAACAGGAAATTGCCTCACAATCGATTGATGCTGCATTGGATATGAGAAAAAAATTTAGAGAAATAAAAAAAAGCTGGTCCACTAGAGTTGTTACCAAACCGATCAATCTAGACGACGTTACCTTGATATGTGGAATTCACATAGGAAATGTTTTGTTTGGCCTCCTAGAGACAAAAAGTAGAAACCAAATAACCCTTGTTGGTTCTAATGTTAACTTCGCAAATAGGCTCGAAGGAATAGCAGAAGCAGATCAAATAGTCGTTTCAAAAGAGATCATCGATCTCATAGGAAAAAATTACTATTTTGATACGATTACACATGATATTTATTCTTACGGAAAAACTAAAGTATTTAGCATTCGAGAAAAGAAAATTCATTAAACTAAACATATAAAATCGAGTTACCATAACAATCCTTCCAAGTAAAAACCAAGTTAGAATATTTGAATTATCATCAGAGTTGATTCACAATTCATTTTCAGTCGACGTAGGAAAGGTCCTCATAGATTCCCATAACCAAAAGGATATCTCTGATCATTACAGTAAAATATTATGTACTGTTGCAGTTATTAAGTAGGCTCGTTGATAAACGATAGTCATAAAATACTTTTATATTGATACAAGATTATGAATAGTATAGTCATAACCTCTTTTGCCATCTTGTTTATAATGGGAAATGGTTTTTCACTATTGCAAGCTTATAGTCAAACAAGTCCAATTACTGAAGAACCAAGTCCTAATTAGATTTTTGATTCGGTTCAATCCTTACCAGACAAAGTTACAATTTCCTTTACAGAAAGCCCTGAACCAAGAGCAAGCAGTATCAAGGTCATCTATTCAAATAATGAGAGAATAGATAACAACGATTAACAAGTATTGGATGCTCGAAAGTCACTTTCTATTTCTTTAGACAAGTCTCGAATTTTACCTGGAATCTATACAACAGATTGGTTTGTATTATCAAAAAAAGATGATCACATTACAAGAGGGTCGTATGTTTTTTTAGTTGAAGAGAACAATGTTTAAGCTCAAAGTCAAGAACAACAACAACAACAAAATACTTCTACTATTAGTTCATCACCAGGTTACTTAAACAACTTTATGACATCTGATGATATAGGGGTTGTATTTGAGATAAATCCTAATAAGGCGGGCCAGAACAGCTTAAATGTTTCTACTATATACAAATGGAATAGCCGTAGAAAATATTAGAAATGTATTTGAGTTTAATAATCCTGCAAAGATTTGGGTCCTATAGATGATACAATGGATAAAGTAGCACCTGGAAAATATTCGTTATTTGGGAACTATTTAAGTCAAAATGGAACATGGGAAATCAAAGTTATTGTTCAAAGAATAGGTGATTATGATATAAACCATATATTTGATGTAGGAGTCAAATAACTAAATTAACCCAGCCTGATTGTGTAAATCCTTGACTATTTTTGTAAGCATGTTTCAAAAGGGATATGATTAATTGTAATTTGTTAGGGTTATTATTACTCTTTTCAATAGTTTTGTAAAGTCATACTCAAAATGAATAAGTTTTCTCTTATACTTAGTAACAAATCTATCTATTAGTGATCTTTTGCAAAATTTTTTTTGAGAATTAAACCGTTTAAAGTGTAAATGATCTTTGGAAACTGTCCAGAGTTGTTTTGGCAATATCATCTAAATCTATATTGTTTGTGTTATTCCAATAAGGATGTGTAAACAATTTTGGAATAATTCACTTAGTATTAGAAAAAAGAGGTTTGGTAAAAGATCGCCAAACTGAGCAAAATTAATGTTACAACATTCTAATTGATTTAAATTTCTAAACAAAATGTTAGAAAGTAGGTCAGTATAGATTTGATACATATGTTGTATTTAGTAACACTAGTTCTATCATTGAAGGATATCAAACAAGAGGATACTAATTTTTTCTTTGCCTATTTAAATATACTTTACATATGAATCTACAAATCTTCTTCTATATGAAATACTAATAATTTCTGCATCACTGAATCGGTTTTATCATTAATTATTACGAAGATATCGTTTACTGATTGATCACCTCTGCATTAAGGTACTAGTACATCTGATTTGTAGGCGAAAGCTTTATGCATTAACTTTTTCTAAATGTACTACGCATATGGCAAATGAAAATATAAAGAAATGCTTGGAAGAAAGTGGAGAAGTAATGATAAGACTAGACAATAACGAAAGTATAGAATTGCACAAGCACAATGTCAGGTTCGAAGACTCTTCACAGGAGATTGTTGTTGACACAGGAACCGAGACCTATTGGATAAGTGCAGATAAGGTATCTTACTACTGGATACACAAAGAGGGAATGGAAAAGGGATAATATTACTATTATTTATTTTTCAACATACATTTCTTATTGTGGCTGCAACATATAAATAACATTAGACGAGTTTGTTGGATATGCATACAGTATCGGATTATTGAGATCTTTTGCAGTTAGGCCTAATCTTATTGCTATTGAAAAGATATTTATTACTTCTTCAGAATGTGAACCCAACAAATGAGCCCCCAAAATCTTATCTGTTTCTTCTTCGATTAATATTTTAAATCCAGAATGAGTTTCGCCTATTCGTCTAGATGAGTACCACTTTGAGGTATCTTTGTAGTTAACCCTAAACTTTAGACCTTGTTCCCTTGCTTCTTTTTCTATCAAACCTACTGATGCAAGTGTTGGAATTGTAAACACAACACTCGGCAAACCCTTATAATTGGATTCCATATTGTTTCCATTTAATATATTGTTTGCTACTATATTTCCGTCATAACTTGCAACAGGAGTTAATGGCGCACCATCATTATCTACAGAGTCCCCTGATGCATATACAATAGGATTAGAAATACTTTGAAGATATCTATTTACTTTTATACCTCTGGTGGTGTGTTCGACGTTGCCACTTACTAAATCCAAACCCTTGATATTTGGGACTCGCCCGGCACCATGTATCACCATATCAGCTTCAACTTTTGATATTGTGGGCTCAGTTAAAGATGATTCTCCATTTGAATTAGGATTTGTGTTGCATGAATAGTAAACGATTAATTTAATACCATTGCTATTCTCGCTATCTACCAAAGATGCTTCCTGCCTGTCGACTCTTTCAACTTTTTTTTCCAATAGTACGTTTATACCGATATCTCTACTCTTCTTTACTAATTGATTTACCAGGTCTGGATCAAAATGTCCCAATGGTTGTCTACCCCGATGCAAAATTGTAATTTTTTTGATACCACACCGAGCAGCAATATGAGCAAATTCAAACGAAATATATCCTCCACCTATGAATACAATACTATCAGGCAATTGATCTTTATTTAGCTCCATGAACTGATCGCTTGTAATTACGTTCTCTGATCCATGAATATCTAGATCAGCCGGTTTAGCACCAGTAGCTATTACAATATGCTTACCTCTTAATGTGGTATTGCCAGAGTCATTTTCAATTTTGATTAAATCAGTGCCAACAAATCTTGCACGGCCGTGAAACGGAACGATGCCGTTATTGACGTAACTCTGTTCCTTCTCCTTTGGTACGGGATCTGTAAAAGTTCTCTTGAATCTTATTAAATCATGCCATTTTATGTGGGTCTCGTCTACATTGACTATTCCCTTATCTTTGTGCCTTTGGACGGAATCAATTGTTTTTGCAGCTTCCAAAAGAATCTTTTTTGGTTCACATCCGCGTATTGCACAAGTTCCACCGAAAGGTATCTCGTCAATAATCGCGACAGTTAACCCCTCAGAGCGACATTTCGATGCTACTGCAGATCCTGCAGTTCCTGTGCCAATAACAATCAAATCAAAAAGATAATTACCTATCATTCATAACCAATTCCAATAAACTAGCAAAAATCTCAGATATGACAGAGATGGTTAAAACAATTCATTCTCCAAATTCGCTTAACATCGATTGACTCTGCAAAATTTGAGGAATAGAATAATTTGTCTAGTTTGTCATATTCCTTAGATGTCATACCATTCAATTGACTTGATTTGTTACTTGCGAAGGATTCAAGTAGATGCTTATTACAAATCGAAGGAGAAAGGAACGGTGATAGTACTTGTGACCTATTTATCCAAGGAATCATTTTTTGTGTGAGCATAACATAGTATGAATATTATACTATATACAGATTTAATATTGAAAACTCAATTTGCATTTACCACTTTTACCATTAAGTCGAATCTTCTGAACGGTACCTAAATTGCATCGACGATCAGATAATGAATTTGCCAAAGTCATCATCTAATAATTGATACAAGTTAATATCGATTTGAATGTCAATACAGTAACAAAAAATTTTGATTTGTCATGATAGAAAGTATAAGGTTATTTCCAAGCCGAAAAGATTGGCAATACCATTTTTCAGTCAAGACAAGTCAGCCACGATGATACAGGAAATATCACAGATGGGAGATATGGAGAGTCAATTGCGTCAGGCTTATACAAATATACTCAAACTGTTGAACCAATACGGTGCAACAATGGCAAATTTGGTTGATGAGGTCCTCATTATAACCGATAAGGATGGAGCTATTACTCATCCTTCCAAATATAGACAAGAGATATTTTCTGAAATTCATGTTATCTCAAGTACAATAGTACAAATCAAGCGTCTCTCTTTTCCTGATCTCATGATAGAAACTGGACTTGTTGGAGAGATTTAGAATCCACTTAATATTGTCCCAATGTTTAATGCATGACCCACTTTGTTGAAGCTGGTAAAAACGTAAAAGGTATCTTGGAAATAAAAATTCAATAATATTGTCGTATCCCACCTAATATCGATAGTATTTCTAGGATTCGTTACTAAATACATATCTTGTAATGATCTTTATACAGCCAACGGCATTTGGAATGACAAGTTATCCATAATCTTATACTTTTATGAGAAGAATAAACGTCAAACTGCTTTAAGGATAAGGTCAGGTTACATTAGCATAGAAGTGACAATAGACTTCTGAAGGTTTAGATTGATAATTTATTTCTATGTTTTACTTCTATTGAATGGTTGCAATAGTAACGGTATTTGTAAAGGAGCTATTAGGTTTGTTTCACAATATTCAAAAGCCGAAACGACATAATAAAAACGATAAAAATGAACACTGCAGAAACAAGAAAGGTATTAGAACCAATCAAATTATACAATATGCCTCCTGTTATTAGTCCTATAATACTGTCTAAGCTTCCCATACTACCTCCGACACCTTGGATCACTCCTTGATGAACTGTCCCGGCGTGTTTTGAAAGTATCGACATAAATGATGGCCAACTAAGACCATTACCTACCGCAAAAAAGATTAATGCAACATAGACTAATATTGTGCTATTAGGAATAGACAGTAAAAAATTTACACCCAAAATAAAACTTCCTATTATGAACAATTTTTCTTCAGAAAATTTTTGAAGTGCTTTTCGAAGTATGGGTCCTTGAACCAAAATCGTTACTCCACTTAATACAAAATAGTATAGACCCATTTCTGTTGAGGACCATTTCAAACTTGTAACTGCATGAATGGGAAAAGCAGTATAAAATACATTAAATCCAAGGAAAATGAAAAAGTATAATACTAGTAGGAATGATAAATTCTTCAATCGAAATACATCTAGGATGGAGAGGTTGTTAGGATTGTTAGGCTTATAACAGGGCTTTGGTTCACAAGCAAAAATCTTTCTAATGGATGTTTCTTCTCTCAGATTGATCTTTGAGGTAGTTATGGCTGTCGCAAATTTTGATTCCTTCAGTTTGAACGCTATCACAACTACTGCTGCAAAGGAAATTAATACAGCTGCTAAAACAGGTAACAATTCCTCATAAGCCGTAGAACCCAAAATTCCAGCTAATGCAGGTCCCACGATAAAACCCAAATTAGACGATATTGCCATCTTTCCAAAATTCTTACTTCTAGATTTATCAGTAGAAATATCTGCAAGATATGCATTAGCAACAGAAATGTTGCCACCTGTTATCCCATCTAGAGTTCTTGAAAAAAATAATACAATTATTGGAAGTCATTTATCGGAAGTGTGATGACAAAAGTGCCTAGTATGACTGTATCAACACCATAAATGTTCCAGACTGGCAATAATAGGGCAGTTAGGAAGATTATCCAGCCTAAGAATGTTCCACCATTGCTTATTAGTAAAACTTTTTTCCTCCCTATGGTATCAGACCATCTTCCTAATAAAGGGGCACCAATCAACTGGAAAGCAGAGTAAATTGCAGATAGTATTCCCTACACAAGCGCATTACCGCCAAAATCTATTACTAAAAAAATTAAAAAAGGCAAGACGATACTAAAACTCAAAGTTCCGATAAAATTTGATAACAGCAATGAAAATATTGAAACATGTCTTTCAAGAGTGGTCAATTTGACTACAATCCAAACCTATTGGATACAAGTATTTGAAATCTTTACTATTCTTTGGGTATTAATTTATCAAGTACGACCAATCATCTATCTATTGCTATTTGAATAACTTTTGACCTTTCTTGGGGCGCGCCTAACAAAGTATTCTTGAGGCGAAAATTGCAAATCCATGTCAACATATTGTTGAGATTATTATAATTTTAATTTGAATATTTATCTTGTAGGTCCTAATTCACCATGGCAAATCTTAATCTTGGGTATGAATATCATTTTTTTTAGATTTGAGGTGTCTATTAAATCTACTAATCTATCAATAATTCATCAACATAGCACCATTTCCAATATTCGTTTGGCTCATATGATCGAATCATAGGGTGATTGGTATTTTTAAAATGCTTTGTTGCGTGCTTGTTCTTGGAATTATCGCAACATCCTACTTTGCCACAAGAAAGGCATACTCGCAAGTGGACCCATTTATCTCTAATCTTTTCGCATTCCTCGCATCCTGTTGTATTCCCGTTCTTATCCATGTCGACAAGTTTGATGTGTTCACATGGGATTTTACTAAATTCATCATTTTTTGACAATGTCTTTATTAATTGATGGTTATATTTGAGCATGCAAAACTAATAGATAATTTGGATCATGAATATAAGGCATCAATAGAATATACATGAACATGAATGATGCCTCAACCAAAAGTTAAACCTCCATATATGCACTTTTAGTTTCCCATTTTCCATGACTTTTTCTTATACCCGACTTAATTCGGTGTGTGTTAACTTTGCAACAAGTAATTTCAACTATAAGGACCTGTAACAAATACAAAGATTCAGACGATAGACCAGAAATGCTAGAAGCTTCTTGCAGGACCGACAACAAGAAGAAGAAAAGCATTTGATCAGCCTTTTCTTTACTCATTCTTTTTTACCGCATGCAGAACGGCAATTCAACCGTCACCATATTAGTTATAAAACTCGAATCAGATCTACAACATGTTTTTTTACCCAAAGGGTTTAGATGATAAAGTGATGCTCTTTGATTTGTCCAAAAAAGAGTTAAGGGTTGTCGAAACAATATGCCATAGCAAAAACCTCAAAGTCGTCTTCCATTAATGGGGTCGCTGCAATTCCCCAGGAATCTAATGAGGATTGGCCAGTTTGAAGAAAGGCAAGAGGAGCAACGGTATCACCAAGATATCGATAGTAGGTCACACCGGAAATTGCATAATCCCCAGGGTCGCACTGTGAAAATGCCTCAAATGGAGAAGTGTCATCTGTCACCTGTTCCGCGGTATAAATTTTACCCACTATAGATTGTGGTCCTGCTGGACCTTGTGGCCCTCTATCTCCCTTCTCACCAGTCGGTCCTTTAGGTCCAAGAGCATAGTCACCGATACTTTCAGAAGACAAATTGTTACAACTCAATGAAGTGATATCACCAGAAACACACATACTGTGATGGTTCGCTTCTTGGGAACTTGTTTCTGGTTGTGATGTATCATTATCATCGTCTCCATCCAGACCCAGATTGTTTCCGGATTGGGCAAGTACAATATTTAAGCATGAAGAATCAATTGAAAACATTGCAATTGCCATCACGACAATAGATAGCATTGTACTTCCGTAAATTTGATTCACAAAACGAAATTTCAGATTTGAAACTTAAGCGTTAAAGATAATTGATTAGTCAAAATTTTTTTTACAATTTCCAAAATCAATAGTTATATGGAGATAATACCCTACGAAAATGCTATGAATTTGTCATTGTTGTAGTCCGCAATTTAGTATCAATTAGTGTAATTTAGGCGGCGCCAAAAAATTCGAAGAAATAGAGATAAAAAAATGGAACGACCCTTACCAAAATTGATTAGATTTAGAGGAATGTTGTAATGTGGGTTATGGTATACTGGTCAAATCACAAGTTCAATCGTTTAATGGACTATCTACTCACACATTTTACCAAAGGGATCTTGCAGACTACTTAAAACTTGCTTGTAGTATGAACTAGTAATATCTTCAAGGCTTTAACGCTCTAATTGAGATGCTCCTAATCAGTCTCTTTTCTTGATTTTTCTTTTCCGAATCTAATTCCATATACGGTTTTTTATCCAGTATCTCGATATGATCAAAACCAGCATTCTTGATGCTTTGAATGTAATTCTCCTTGGTTAATGCTCCATCAATACAACTACACCAATTTGATTCGTTAACCTCCGAGGGATCCATTTCCTTGGATGTTATAAGATCAGATATCACCATTCTTCCTTTTCTATGCGGTTTCAATATTCGATAAATTTCTCGAAAAGTGTTCTCCTTGTTTGTTGTCAAATTGATGACGCAGTTACTAAGTACCACATCCACAGAATCATTATCAACAGGGATCTTTCTTTCGATATCACCCTCTCTAAATTCGACGTTTTTGTATCCATGTTTTTCAGCGTTTTCTCTCGCTTTTTGTAACATGGCTGTTGTCATATCAATGCCAATCACTTTTCCGGATGCTCCTACTACGTTGGCTGCCAGGAAAGCATCGATACCCGCGCCAGACCCCACATCAACCACGGTATCACCTTCGCCTACATCTCCAAATCGGGTAGGATTTCCACACCCTACTCCTAATATGGAAGATTCAGGGATTGTCCTCAACTTGTCAGAATCATATCCAATAGCCTTTGATGATTCGAAAGGAGTAAGTATGACCTTTGAAGTATTACAACAACCATTGGAGGGCATGCAACAAGAATTGGTATTTCCATCTATAGCAATTTTTTCATACTGCTCTTTGATTTTTTCCTTTAATTGAGATTGTTTACTCATTACCATATGTTTACAGAGGAAACTATTTAAATTAGTGAGAGTAAATTGATAAAGTAAGTGAACCCAAGTAAACAGAACGAGAGAAAAGAATCAAGTGTCAAGTCAAATCAGCTTTCAATTCTAAATGATAACAACTCTTGCAATTTCCGAGGCTATAGCATAGAGGATCTAATGAGGGAAACATCAGAGTTAAGAAAGATTGTTACAAAAAGAGGAACACTTGAGATTCTAATTCCACTATGCTGTTCGACAGATCCAGTTCGATATATAACATTTAGAAAATCTATGAAAGGTATCAGTAGTAAAACATTGACTATTCGTCTTAAGGAATTAGAAAAAAACGGAATTCTTTCAAGACAGTACTTTAACGAAATTCCTCCACGAGTAGAATATCGCCTAACACAAAAAGGTCAAGAACTTGTAGAATCGATCATAAGTCTGCTGCAGTGGATGAGGAAGTGGTCAGGTTAGTTAATCATATCTCAGACTTATAGTCAAACAAAACAAAGTAGCCTATTGGTTCTAACTTCGACCTCACATATATGGGACTTTCGCCTCGTCAGTTTCATGAATCCCTTCAGATATTACTAATTTGCAAACTTTTGATTTTTGATTTTGATTATATTTCCTAAATACCAACCCAGCCGCTACCATTTTTTTGACCTTATATGAGCAACATGAATACCGTTTTTAAATCAAAATCCATAAAATTCATGAATATAGTTAAGTAGTTCGGCTCTGTAATCTATTGCCTATAACATGAAATCCATTTTGGGTATAGTAGTAGACGATGAAGAGGAATTAGCTTCCCTATTTACTCAATTTTCCAAATTGATCTATAAACTCTTAAAAAATAAATTTTTACGTTTTGAATATAATAAATCCAACAATTTCTAGTCTTCAGAAATCGTAATTATTTAAATTAATGATTCGTTTACTAAGAACGCCACATCCATTATATAGTTTTGAGTATATTCTCTTGATGTGCAACGGTAATAATACCGTGTTGATGTATGATCCCTTTTCTGCATCATCATTTGAGATGTAAATTCAATGTCTAAAATATTTGGCGATATATTTTGCCATTAATAAAAAGTTTGAGATCGAGTCTATCAGATGACGTCAATGATCTTACAAAAATTGGATTAATTTTTTTCTACTCTATTGAGAAATGATTCAATATTAAAATGAATATCTATACCGAGTAACGAAATAATATTTTATGTCGCCTTTTTTAGACTCATTGATGAAAATAATGATTTGTTCGTTATTGGTTCTTGCCGCAATATTGGTTGCACCCATTTAGTTCTCATCTTTATAGAAATTTGCTTATTCACTATAGGAAAAAAGGCAGTCCATTGACTTCGATCGATATCCAAAATGTCGCCTTGACACTCGGTAAGCCAATTTATATGGAACAGTTCAAAGTTCCCCTGTCTTTATGTGATGATGATGATGAGAACAATAATGACATCGCGTACTCTAATAACTCCCTGTATTCGTAAGGGGATAGAACTTTAAAAGACCAGGAAATATCTACTACAGGTAGTGATATCATGGCTCCAAGGGATGATTGTACGAGTTCCACAACAAGTAGAGCGATTTTTATATCTCAAGATGGCAGTGCCAGCTATTCTTTTGAGGACATTGTAAACACTAAAGATTGCATGACACAAACGATTCAACAAATAGAAGAAACTAAATATTAATTAGATATATACGACGATAAATTAGAATTTCAGTTAGGTCCGGATTAAAATTATGGAGAACCTAGTACGTTGATTTGTGACGTGACAATGTTTTTAATTTTAATTATTGTAAGAATAAATGTCTTATATCCTATCTTTGTTTCGTATCAACACTTTGTTATACGCATTCAATTTGTAGGGTGATCTATAAATGGAATGGGAGTAATCTCAAAATTCAAAATCGTTGTTGAGTTATTTCTCCATTATTGTTCTAGTCTTACGACCATAAGATGGGGAAGGATTGAATTATAACCATTTGTAAGATAGAGTGTTGGTAGGATTCTAAAGGTAACAGGATTAATATTTAATCATACCCTTAGTTGATTCATCTTCTTATTCGTATGTTGACTTAAAGATTTACCTAGTTCTCATCAATTAGTTACAAAAGAAGAAACATTTCTTATCACTAACACGATGTTCTTTCCAAGAAAATAGTTATTATTTATATTGATAGCGTGATATTATTATTCTCTGATGCCCTTTAAGCGTATATTAGTACCTTTTGATACCTCCGAGTTGTCAGTAAAGGCTTTGGAAAAAGCTATGGAATTATCTGCAGAAAATCAAACTCAAATCTTTATCCTCCATGTAATTAATGAAATTCCAATACCAATTCGCTACTCAAAAATAGAGTCAAAAAACAATGAGGTGACTATTACTCCCTTGGCTAAGAAGATCCACGAGGAGATAAAAAACGAAATGATTCTGATTCTAGAGGATGTGAAAAATAAATATGCCACAAACTATATCTCTATCTCCACAGAAATTAAAATAGGTGATCCAGTAGAAATGATTGTCGATTTTGCTAAACAGAATAACATCGAACTTATAGTCATGGGTAGCATTGGGCATAAGGGAATTACTGGCATGTTCAAAAGATTAGGAAGTGTTGCAAGAAGAATTGTTGAAGAAGTAGAAATTGCCGTGCTAATAGTAAGATAAGAATCAAAAGTCGATTAATACAATATAATCTGATTATTCTAGTATAAGGAATAGACAGATCAATTGGCATTATTTACAATTAAATCTTGACCCTAATTCAGTAAATATGATTTCAATAAAAAATTTTCATCCTTTGAACCTGTTGTATAGAAGATTAAAAATTTTGACTAGAAGTTTTTCAAATTTTGAAGGCGTATTTCAACTACTTTCTTTTTCCTTATTAAATTGTACATCTTGATAACTTAAATCTAAGCAATTTTTCATTCACTTTTGTCTAAAAAACTGCTTGGTCATTCCTATCATAGTTTTGTTTTAGGCAAAGAGCAAACCCTACATGACCGCGATCATCAGCATTACAGGCTATACACCAAGGTATGCCGTCTCTATAACCAACTATAACGTCTTTCGAATAGATCTATCAAACAAAATGACATATTTATTGTCAAAATAGTCTTTTACTGCTATCAAAGTATCTCCAGAATTTGTATCTTTTGCCATTAGCCATTTCATAAATTCCATGGTACCGAAATCAAGGGTATACATTGCAGAATTTTTCTCAGATGTTTGGGACTTTCCAGACAAGATTTTCTTATCTTTCCCTTCTGATAGAAACATACTCAAAAAAGGTATTAAAGATATCTATACAATATCGCTTAATCTCTGATTTTTTAAAAGTATATAATTTTCCAATATCTTAAAAAGGCCTGTTTGAACTATCATCTATGTTTGAAGACCGATTCTTTTGCTACTGTTCCCTGTCTTTATCTTGTACTTTTGCTAATTTCTCTGTAAACTTCCATCCATACTTTATGACATAAGGAGCAATGAATGTTGTTATAATTGTCATCGTACCAATCATTGGTAGAATAATTGGACTTGCAGCTCCAACATCTATTCCCCCTTTTGCTACTACAAGTGCTATTTCACCACCTGAGGAGGAACAACCTAAGGCAGTTCTTGTAGATGTAAGATTGTTTAGTTTTTGGAGTCTGGCTGCAAGGTACACAGTCATGAATTTCGCCCCTATTGAAACTCCTATCAATATCAATGCAGGGACTATAAACTGGGGAATCAGTGAAAAGTCCATGAGCGCACCAACCGATACAAAGAACAATGCTGCAAAAATGTCTTTTACAGGATTAGCCAAAACACTTGTTACTGAGTGTGATCTAGACTCTGCAACAAGAACACCTGCAAAAAATGCACCTGCAGCAACAGATATTCCTAATTGAAATGATATAAAAGCAAATCCAAAAGCCACTCCTACGGCTGCGACTATCAATACATCGTGTTGATTGGTTTGTGCAATAATATCCATTATTCTAGGGATAATTTTAGAGCCCACTAATAACACTCCTGCAATAAACCCAAGGGTTATTCCTACAGAAATTATGATTTCGTTAAGAGCGAATTCTCCACTCGCACCTGTGGATTGAAATATTGCCAATAGTGAGATTATGAGGATATCTTCGATTATTGTTGTACCCAAGATTAAAGTAGCTGATTCGTCATTCATCATTCTGAGTTCTCCAAGAACTCTCATTATGATAACAGTACTAGTTACTGATATAGCAAGAGCAACAAAAAGACTATCGTAAAATCCTAATCCTAATGATTGTGCAACTATAAAACCTATGGCTAAAGTACCAAAGGCTTCGCTTGAAGCTATTACAATTGCTTTTCTTCCAACTTCTTTTAATTTTTGAATAGGAAATTCCATTCCAACAATGAAAAGCAATAATATCACACCCATCTCAGCAAAGAGGTTTAAAATATCGATGTTATGAATTAAACTAAAGGGAGGAGTAAATGGTCCAATTACGATGCCAGCAACAATTAGTCCTATTACTATAGGTTGCTTTAACTTGTAAAATAGTAACGTTGTGATAGAGGCGACTATCATGATAACAGTTAAATCTTGTATAGTTTGTACTATTGATGATTCCACAAGTAGAGTAGATTTCTACATTATTTATACAATTTCGAGTTACTAATTCCTTTGACACTCTCTTCTCTATTCAAGAGACAGTTCGATTTGATATAGCGCACAACGTAGACAATTTATCTCCTATTGAAGACATGTTTGGTAGCATTGCTCAAGGATTAATTTAGTCCAATAGCACAACAATATTTATCAAAATGTATGAAAAAATATGTTCTTATCTTTAATGAGATATATCATAATCCATCATTAGGGGTTTTTCTTAAGATGATCTCATGGTACGAAACATACTCTGAATGACCAATTCTGTATTTCACTAAAAACAAATTATGAATATTAACCTTGTTTAGTTCGGACTGTTTTTAGTGCTTCTCCCCACTCTATGACTTCATTTAACATTGTATTAGCTGTATTCTCATGGAAGGGCGAGGGTTTGAACTTTGAAAAGTTTTCAAAATCTGTAAATAGAGAAAGGTATACCTGAGCTCGGACAGTTGCCACCTTGACCTCTGCCATTACCAAACGCAATTGTTCAACTGCTCTTACACCACCGGCACTCCCAAAGCTAACAAATCCCGCTACCTTGTTGTTCCATTCTTTGAAGAGAAAATCAATAGCGTTTTTTAGTGCACCAGAAATCCCATGATTATACTCAGGAGTTACAAATACAAATGCGTCACATGAATCTATTTTTTCAGCCCATCGTTTTGTATGCTCTTTTGAATATTGACCCATAGAGGGTGGAATAGGTTCATCCAATAGTGGAAGATTATAATCTAAAATGTCAACTAGCTCAAATTCGGCATCACTTCGTTTCTTCGCAATTTCATATATCCACATGCCTACTGCTTCACTATTACGACCAGGTCTAGTGCTACCAATAATTATAGCAACCTTGAGTTTATGTGTAGTCATTCAAGTAGTTATGCAACAAAGTTATTATAAATCAAACTTTCTATAAGTTAGGATACTTTATGCAGATAATTTTTCAAACGGATTTTGAGTGATATTGTAGTTTAATACTGATTCTTTATAAGTGGTTTTGGAGAGATGATCAACGTCGTTGTATATGTTTGAACATACGAGCTAACAATCACAATCTTAGACAATATTCTTTTTAATTGCAACATATAACTATTATCATGTCCCGAGATTCTATCGATGCAACAGATTTTAAATTTGGACTTGTCGTGATAGATATGCAGAATGGCTTCGTAAGTAAAGATGGTTCTTACAGTCATTTGGGAATGAACATTCAAGAATATCAAAAGATCATTCCAAAAGTAAAGGAACTGATTGAGTTTTGTAGGACCAAGAATATACCAATATTTTATACAGAAGCTGTTAGAGAGGCTAGTGGTATAGATCTTTTAACCCGTTTTCACAGACTATTACCTTTAGCAAGAGAAGAGCGACTTAAAGTTCCTATAACTGTAAGAGGCACATGGGATGCCCAAACAATAGATGAAATTAAACCCACAGAAAACGATCTAGTTGTTATAAAGAGAAGAGATGGCGCATTTCAAGACACTGAACTGAGAGTTTGGCTTCAAAGTGAGGGAATTAATACATTGATATTTTGCGGAGTAGATACTTCCATCTGCGTGGAAACATCATTACGGGAAGCGTTTAACATTGGGTATGATGTAATTTTGGTATCTGATTCCACAGCTTCAGGAAACCAAAAACACTATGAAACAACATTAGAAAGGGTGAGAGACTACTATGGTCTTGTACTTGATACAACTCGACTATACAAATTAGTAAATGCACTTGGAGATTTAAAATCAGGCAAAATGGCTAGCAATGAGATAAATGAGAGATACGAAAAGTTTCTAAAAGAATTTCGACTGATAGATATACTGAAACAATAGCGTCATATGAGCAGGAAAGATCACGATGGCATTTCTTGCAGCAATTACATTATCTAGTTCCCTGGCATTCCTTCTACCAATGGGAACTCCTCCTAGTGCGCTAGTTTATGAACAAGGCAAAATCAAGGTTGAAGATATGATAAAGAATGGAATTGTACCTACTATTTTTGCGACTATTCTTTCAGTATTTACAATCTTTCTATTTCCATTGTTATTGCCAGAGATATCGTAATGAAATAAACAAAAGGGTAAATCAATTAAAAAAAATAAAAATCTATTTGTAGGGAAGGTTGCTGCAGCATCATGATTGCGAAATCCATATGCATCTGAATCATATTACTGCGGGTGCTTAGAGTCCCAGACTTTCATCATTGTCGTCGTGCTCTTAAATACCCAATTTGTCTTTCATAGTCTTCTTTAGAAATGAATCCTTCATCGTAAATCTGTTTGAATATTTTTGCCTGTTCGTTTGTAAGAAGGTTATCTCTATATTGCTCTTTTGTTGGGTCTGTATCCCAATATTGGATTTCTACTTTGACTTTTTTTGATACGGTGTTCTTCTAGATGGATGTTATCTAGTTTTAACTTTAGGATGCTGTATTTTTCATCCACATTGGGATCGTAAACCGTGCTAACTGCAACGTTGTCGCGGCCCAAAAAATCAAACTCTAAAATACTCATTGTTCAATCACTCCAAAATTCAGTTTATAATAGCCCTTAGTTTTTCACGATACTCTAGCACTTTTTTGATATGCTTGCAATGTATTTTGAAATTAGAGTAGTGATAGGATTTACAATGACACATCCAGTCGTTTTTAGACCTAGAGAAATAGACTTTGTAAAAATCTGATTTTTGTTGTTTTTTGTTTTTGTCAAATGGTTCATCAGGTCGGGGGCCCCGAACCACTTTTTTTTAGAATGAGATATACCTTCACTAGAAACTAGATACCACTGCATAACAGGGTCAAAAGAGACTATCATTTTTTCTCACTATCCAAATATTTTTTCTCACGTGATCAGTCCCACCAGTAGTGCCAATATTCACTTCCACCATCACATGAATCGCAAACCCTAGCATAGTGAATACAATCATCTGGGTCTAAATCGGATACAAGATGTTTAGGTAAGTTTCTTTGGGGACTTTTTTGATTCAATTTTTTAAAAGGAGTTGTCATTCTTCTAACAACCTTTCTTGATGTATATTTTTGTCAATCTTGATAGGCTTTGGTAATTTACCATATAACCATCTTTGAAACATTGATTCTTTCATCATTTCTATTTGTTCTTTGTTTGATACTTGATACGGTTCGATTGTTACTATTTGATCACCATTTTGAAGGTCATCAAGTATTACCGTCGATACACTACCCATATCTGAAATTTTGTAACCTAAGACAAATGCGGGAAAATTCATTTTGTATACTGCTCTTTGAAAGGATTGAAATTGTGAATGTATCTATCATACAGATAGTTAACCACGGTGCCTTCACAGGTTTGAATTGCTTTCTCTTTTGGCATCTCGTTGAGAAGGTCAAGTTTACAAACATATCTAGTTGCAATCATATTGATAATTTGTAGTCGTTCACCTAGCATCTGAAGATCAATTGGAATTTGCTGGTGTGACATGATGGCCAGTATCTTTGAAACCATCTCTGTGTATGATGACGTTAGATAGTAGTCTATTAGGAATCGGAATTTTTCATCAGATATACCCCTGATTATATTTTCCATTTTTTAGCATAAGAAAAATCAATATATAACGAGCAAAAAAAGTGGGGGGCCCAAGATTGGAGTCCATGTTATGCAACAAACAAACACACAAACAAACAAACGAGTTATGGAATCAACACTCACTAACCCTTTTGTCTATTCCCCCTTGGGCCCTAACTGTCTGTTAGGTGACTCCCCATTTGCACCTACACTATAGTTATAGAAAAGCTAAGCTATTAACCTTTTGAAATTAGAAATCACGCTTGTAAAATGTCGACCAGGAAAAAATTTTGATCGGGTCCAGAGGGATTTGAACCCTCGACCTACTGCTCCGCAGGCAGTCATTCTATCCAAGCTGAACTATGAACCCATGTTTTTTTTGTTGTTAATTTGTATAAAATTCTTTTTAATCTTTTTAGCTCAATGAAAGGATTATAAGCAAACAAAGGGGAAATATAGTTAATAATTATCTTGACCTCTTTTCTGAATGAATTAAACAATAGAATCCTTCTTTTTGATGGAGCAATGGGTACAGAGATTCAAAAATTCGCACCCAAAGAAAGTGATTACCTAAACAACAAAGATGGCTTTAACGACAGTTTAAATTATACGAGACCAGAGTGGATTAAAAAAATTCATATGGATTATATCAAAGCAGGAAGTGATTGCATCGAAACCAATACTTTTGGAAGTAACAAGTTAAAGTTGGATGAATTTGGAGAGGGTGATAAGACTATAGAGTTTAATATCAGAGCAACTTCACTAGCAAAGGAAGCAGCATCGGAATTAGGAAAACAAGTTTTCATTATTGGATCTATGGGACCAACTGGCTTTCTCCCAAGTTCTAATGATTCCGATTTAGGTAATATTCCATTAGATGAGATAGAGGAAGCATACTATTTGCAGGCTCAAGGTTTAATCAGCGGAGGATGTGATGTACTTTTAATTGAAACAGGTCAAGACGTATTAGAGATGAAGTTAGCAGTTGAAGGATGCAAAAGGGCCATGGTAAAATTGGATAAACACATCCCCATTATATCAAATATTACTTTAGACCAGTATGGCAAGATGCTTTTGGGCACAAATGTTCAGTCTGCATATACAACGTTATCCAATCTTGGAGTTAATGTTTTTGGGCTGAATTGCTCTACAGGCCCGGTTGAAATGACTCCAAGTGTACAGTGGTTATGTGAACAAAAAGAGATACCTATTTTAGTAATGCCAAATGCCGGTATGCCAATTAATGAGAATGGTATGGCAAAATATCTGATGACACCCAGTGAGATAACTACCAAGTTATCAGAATTTGTAAAGAAATACGAGATGATTAGAATAATTGGTGGGTGCTGTGGAACATCCCCCGAACATATCACACAGTTGAGACAAATGCTGGACAAGTTGGATCAAACAAAAGGCCAAAATAGTGATGATTATGCAGATGTTAGTGTAAGTAGTGGTAGTGGCGCTACTGCTAGTGGTGCAGAACAACCCGTCAAATAATCGGATCTACCAAGAATCTAATTAGATAACAATAAAAATGAAGATAAAATATAACGACAGTCCAAAGGTTTCGTCGGCCTTAAACTCTGTAGATCTATTTCAGAATCCACGACCCCTGATAATAGGTGAGAGGCTAAACTCTCAGGGGTCAAAAAAGGCCAAACAGATGGTATTAAACGATGATTTTGATGGTCTGATTGAAATAGCAAGACGTCAGGTAGAGGATGGAGCACATTGCATAGATGTATGCGTTGCTACAACGGAGCGTTCTGATGAAAAAGAGTTTATGGAAAAACTCGTAAAGAGGCTTAGTCTAGAGATAGAAGCCCCTTTAGTTATCGACTCGACAGATTCTAAAGTCGTAAAGGCTGCACTTAGACAAATACCCGGTGTGCCTATTATTAATTCCATCAATCTGGAGGGAGATGGAAGTAGATTTACTGACATCACTCCTTTAATGAAAAAATATGGTGCGCCTGCTATATCCATGTGTATTGGTCCAGATGGAATGGCCAAAACCAGTACCGAAAAATTAGCAGTCGCAAGTTTGATTTACAACAAGTCAATGGAAATCGAACTTAAACCCTGGCAGTTAATTTTTGATGTACTTACATTTACTCTGGCGACTGGCGAAGCAGAATATGTTAACTCTGCATCGGAAACTTTAAAGGGGATAAAACTGGTCAAAGAAAAATATCCCAAAGTCCTGACCACTCTTGGATTAAGTAACGTTAGTTTTGGGCTTCCTCCTCTGGCAAGAAAATTCCTTAATTCAGTATTCTTGTACCATGCAATTCAAAATGGACTTGATACTGTAATTATAAATCCAAAAGATATTATCCCTTACCCTCAAATTAGTAGATCAGACAGAGCTAAATGCGAAGATCTGATCTTTAATAACAGTAACAATGCTCTGGCAGAATTAATTTCACACTTTAGCTCAGACAATACCTCATTTCAGTCGCAGGGCGGTCAAAGTTCAAAGCAAAATAGTGTATTGGAACTCGACATGAACTGGGATGCAGGAAAAAGATGCTACTTTAGGATTGTAAATAGACTAAAGGATGGAATAGAAAACGATGTGGCATTAGCAATTTCAGACAGGAATCAATCAGATTCGCAAATGAAAATCGTCGAAACCCAAATGGACGAAAATGGGATCAAAAAAATCGAAATTAAAGGAGATAAAGAAATGTTACACAAGGCAGCAGTCGAGACTTTAAATGAAGTACTCTTACCTGCTATGAAAGAGGTAGGGGATAAATTCGGAGCCGGTGAACTGATACTCCCATTTGTATTAAAATCGGCAGAATGTATGAAGGCCGCTGTCGCAGAGCTAGAGAAATACCTTATCAAACAAGAGGGAATTAGTAAAGGAAAATTAGTATTGTGTACTGTTTATGGAGATGTACATGATATTGGGAAAAATTTGGTTAAAACGATTTTCATAAACAATGGATATGAAGTACATGACTTGGGCAAGCAGGTTCCGATACCAATGATTATTAACAAAATAAAAGAGGTAAATGCTGATGCTGTGGGATTGTCTGCTCTGCTTGTATCTACGTCAAAACAGATGCAATTATTCGCCGAGTTTTTGCGTGAAAATAGAATTGAAATTCCGGTTTTATGTGGAGGAGCGGCGATAAACAGCGATTACATTAATAGAATAGCAAAAGGAGATGGAACAATTTATGAACCAGGAATTTTTTATTGCAAGACTGCCTTTGAGGGTCTAAAAGTGATGAATAAACTGATGAGTAAAGAAAGAGATCAATTTATGAGTGATTGGATTCAAAAAATTACCAAATGGGAGGAAAGAAAATATGATACTTCAGCATCAAAAGCAAACTCGGAGGATTTTGTAAGCAATGTTAGACCGGTCAAAAATAAACCCGTTCCCCCAAGACTGAATTATGTGTACAGATTCAAAAATACTGATCTCTCATTGCCTGATATTTGGAATTACCTGAATAAAAAATCTCTTTTTGTACTTTCTTGGGGATTGAGAGGAAAAAGCGCAAAGGATCTAAGGAACCAATATGAAAATCTTCTCACAGAATGGAAAAATAAAGTCATAGAAGAAAACCTATTTGAACCTCAAGCAGTTTATTCATACTTTAAGTGCAGACGAGTAGGCAAGAACAATCTCTTGATAAAATACATAGACGAGAAACAAAACGAATCTGAGTTGATTTTTGAGTTCCCTAGATCTTCAAACGAACAGCACCTGTGTTTAGCAGATTATTTTGATTCAGAAGAGGACGATATCGTTGCTTTTCAGTCTGTAACAATGGGAAATAGAGTAGCTGAAATAATAGAGGAATGGAACAAGAATGGACGATACACAGATGCGTATTATTTACATGGATTAGCAGTAGAATCAACAGAAGCTCTGGCAGATTGGATTAACAATAGGATAAAAGAAGATTTGTCCTTAAAGGAAGGAGGTCTAAGATATAGCTGGGGATATCCAAGTTGTCCTGATATCACTCAACATTTTCTCGTCTGGAAACTCTTAAATCCGTCGATAAATGGAATGACACTCACAGAAAGTGGCCAGATAGTTCCCGAGTTTTCAACTGCCGCCATTGTTGTTCATAATCCGGTTGCACAGTATTTTACCCTGTAAGTGAAAATGTTTACTTTATTTTTTTGAAATTCCAAAATAACTTTATTATACTGCAACGAGTTTTGCATTTTCATGGGCAAAGTGGAAAAAGGAGTAAGCTGTAGTGTAAACGGATGTGAAGATTCTGCTGATAGATCGATGAGCTTGACAAAGGCAAAAATGTCACCTGATTTGGACTTTGACAGCTCTAAAAAACGCATTTATTTATGCAGAAATCATTATAAAGACTGGAAGAAATCTACCAAGTCAGACCGTGAAACCGAAAGAATGAGATGGGATTAGCGGGTAATCTTTTTAATAATTGGTCATAAGACAAATCTCCCTGTTTAATTTTATTATATAATATTCTACTATTAGAAATTCTAATAACTAAGTAAAGTAACCTAAGAGGAAAAAAGTAATAAACAGCTTTATTGGAATTTAATTATTAGTGAGTTGGTTTAACGTTTGTCATTAAGTAGTGTACCTAAGATTGTTGAAACGAGAGAACTGGACAATAAGAGGTGGCTTGTTAGGGCATTACTTTTATCTGCCGTATTAACAATCTTATTTACAAAAGTTTACCTTACAATATTTGTAATAGACCTAGGGGTAGGTATCTACAGTATACTCACTTCCTTTGTTTTGTTTAATATCTTGTTTATTTCCTACTTTAGATATAAAGATCCCTATTTCAAGGTCTTTAACAAAAAAATTCCTGAACACGAACTGCCTCTGGTATCGATTGTAGTTCCTGTAAAAAACGAGGAGAATGATATTACTAGTTGTGTTCAATCTTGTATAGATCAAACATACAAGAAAAAAGAGATTATCGTAATAAACGATGGCAGTACCGATAACACGGGAGCAATATTAGATGATATTAAGAATGCAAATCCATCTGCGAATCTGAGAATTGTGCATCTAAAGGAAAGTGTAGGTAAAAAGAAAGCAATAGAAGTAGCAAGCAAGATAGCAAAAGGCGAAATTTATGCCTTTATGGATAGTGACTGCGATATGGCACATGATGCCACCGAGAAGGCTGTTCAGCTCTTTTATTGGGACAAACAATTAGGAGCAGTGACAGGACATGGCAGGGTAAAGAATCGCCACACAGGTGGATTCAGAGATCATTTTCTTGAAAAATTACAAGATGTTTATGCTGATGGTGCTTGCAGGGCTCAAAAAGGGATGGAAAGTGTTTATGCTTCCGTCACCTGCTGTGCAGGTTCTTTAAGCTTTTACAGGAGAGATGCCATTCAAGATTTCATTCCTCAATGGGCAAGGGATAGATTCTTGGGAATGGAATTCAAGTTTGCAACAGACAGAAGAATGACTGCACACGTATTGTCAACACGTCCACCTGCGATCTCTTACAGTTCTAAAAATCAAAATCAAGCTGCAGTTCCAGTTTTGAATGGTGAGGGATATGCTTCAGAAAGTGTGTTTTCAGAAAATCCTGGAAATTCAGAATCAGAGTCTGATGGAAAAAAAGTAGTGAATGGCTATTGGAAAGTAATGTATTCACAGAGTATTAGAGTGAACATTGGTGTACCTCCAACATTAGAGTCACTTATAAAGCAACAAATTCGGTGGAGGAAAAGTTTTATCAGAAGTCTATTTGCAGCAGGAGGAATATTTTGGAAGAGGCCATTTTATGTAGCGCTCTTATACTATCTACAAACTTCTATGAAATTTATCAGACCATATATTGTGGCCTCAACCGTAGTCTTTCTGCCACTAATGGGGGACTATATTACACCAGTAGTTTGGTTTGCAGGTGTGTTATTTACAGGAATGATTTATGCGGTGGACTTTAGACTTCGTAATCCTGGTGATAGGAATTGGTTGTATCGACCGTTCTTTACGCTATTATCTACATATGTGTACACATGGCTTTTAATCTATGGAGCAATCACAATTAAGAAGACGGGATGGAGATAAGACAACGTTAAAAAAAAAGATATTGACATGCAGAATAAACAATCTTATATAAAGGACAAGTGATGAGATCTTGGTTACTCAAGCATCCTCAAAAAATTTAGATGTAATATTAATAGGGATGGGCATGGCTGTAGGTTTTTGCATAATTTTGATGAATTTAACTGGAATGTGGCCCTGTCAGCTGATTGAGGCTAGTGGTAACTATCTAGATATCAATAACCTTCATCAAGACCCAAACCAACCGCTAAGCAAATTTACACATGACATGCATTACTGGTTAAAAGGTCTTTTCCAATGTAGTTGATTTTGTTCCTTTCATCCAATACTATTTCTTCAAAATACCTTAATACTGTAATCTCAGAAATTTTTGGTTGAACAATAGTTTTTCCTTCAATCAAGTCAATTATCATCTTTGGGAAGTTGGCTCCAGCCAAGGTAGCAAATATAGTGCCTCCCCCAAGCCTAGGGTTAATTTCAACCAGTTTGAATTCACCTAGTTTGTCTTTCTTCATTTGAATACAAGACGGTCCGATGATTCTAAGTTTCCTTACAATTTTCATCGATTCTTCGATTAAATACTTGTCCAATACTATCTTGCCTTTGGTAGATATGCCGCTCTTTGTTTGCACCCGTATTCTAGGGACAGATACAATTGGATTACCCTCCAAGTCACTCATGACATCAATTGTATATTCATCACCGGGTAGATATTCCTGGTAAATCATATCGGAAAATTTTGAGGAAACATAACGCAAGTCTTGTTCATCATTAACCTGAACAATATCCCTACTACCCTTTCCGTACCGTGGTTTCGCGATAACGGGGTACACACTTACTTCTTCGGGGTTAAGGGTTGTAAAGGGCAATCTGAATTCTGTCTTTAAATTGTTAAAAGTGCTAATTTTGTCCCTACAAATCTCCAGTATTTTCCTATCGCTGACTACTGGAAATACACCGTGCTTTTTTAATTTGGATTTATGTTCACTAAAAGGAAATATATCATATCCAGATGATGGCATCAACACCTGGATGGAATATTTATCGATAATGTTCAGTAACACTTCCAGATAGTTGTCTGCCTCGGCCTCTGGAATAACCTCATAGAAATCAGATAAGTAAAAACCTGCCGACAAACTATTAGAATCAGTAGATAATATTTTACCCTTAAAGCCTGATAATCTCAAGGATTTTATAGTATTGATGCCAGCTGGTGCGGAAGCACCGGGTATCAATACTGTGGAAATTTCTCTATGCAATCGGCATCCGTTTTTAATAATGGTATCCAATTAAGATATAAATATTTTTTACATAGATAATGTAGAAAAATTATTAAAGATATAACCATACTTTTTTCAGATAAACATGATACTTGACAGGCAACAAGATATGCACATTCATTGCAGTTATAACGACCATTCAGATCTTAACCTAACTGTACCCAATATTATTAGAACAGCAGAGGAAAAAAAATTAAAAAAAATAGCAATAACAGAGCATGTAAGGAGGTCTTCAGAATGGACCGGAAGATATATTGAGGAATTGAATACACATATACCAAGTAGTCGTGTAAAGATACTTCCTGGTTTTGAAGCGAAAATATTGCAGAATGGAGAAATCGACTGTCCACAAGAATACCTTGCCAGTGAATATTTCATAATAGCAAGCTTTCATACTAAATATCCTAAAGATTTATGGTATTCAGCATTGATAGAAGTGGCCAAGAATCCTTTTGTAAACGTGATTGGGCATTTGGCGCCAGAGGTCGGTTTTAGTTTGAATGATCAAGAAATTGAAAAATTAGGAGAACTCTTTAAAGCAAATGACAAGATAGTTGAACTTAATTCAAAGTATGTTCGCCCCCCTGTTAAATTCCTTGAGATTTTCAAAAGGCAAGGTGTTAAATTTCACCTTGGAAGCGATGCCCACTCGCTTGGGGAAATAGGCAATTTCAATAGAATAAATCATTTGATAAATCTTATAGAAGAGTAATAAGATAGAGTTAAAAAGAAACTTATATAGATAATAATGATAAAAAGGTTTGGGAAGTAACACGGTCGCTAGGATTGAAGGCAATAGCAAACTAAACGCAATATTTTCAAAATACCTGAATTCCTCGGATTCAGATATAATTAAATTCATAGAATCTATCCCAGTTACTTTTGATGATGCCGTTAAAGCCGTTAACAATCAAACCTCGACGGTTAATGATGAAGTTGTTTACTCTAATCGAGAAAAATTAAAAGGAGTGGTTACAAAATTTCATAAAAAGGCCGGTACCTTAGATAACAAGATATTAAAACAAGTCGAAACACTTGGTGAAAAAGATATCAAGATTGTAGTTGGGATTCACCAACCCAATCTATTTGCATTTAGTGGAGTATTTAAAAAAATTGTTCTTTTACAAGTATTATCAAATCACATTAGAAAGACAAATCCCAAAGTTGTACCTCTATTTTTAATTGTTGATCACGATTTTATGGGCGACAAATGGATGCATATAGCCAAGTTGCCTAACGTGAGGAGTTCAAGCGGTATACTGGATTTAAGATACCCGATAAATGAAACAACTAGATGGAAGGTATCAAGCAAGACAGAGCCTCCTACCAGATCTTTAATTAAAGATTGGGAGGATCAAATTTATAGTTGGATAAAAAACAGCAAGAATCTGACAAAGCAAGAAATAAAATCACTTTATGCAAGATACAAGGACTTTTGGAATATTGTTGAAGAATCATTTGCAGTTGCTGAAAGTTATTCTGAATTTAATTCAATAATTATGTCAAAAATTGTCAATTCTGTTTGGGGTTACGATGTACTCTTTGTTAACTTGTCAGATATGTCAAATGTATTTAAGAGAGGTTACAATTATTTACTTTCAGAGAACGATACATACATAGAATCATTAGACAAATCAGAAGGGTTTTTCAGATCCCGTGGAATATTTACAGGAGTAAGCCCCAACTTAGACAAACATTCTTCTTTATGGATACATTGTAACTGTGGAAGCAAAGCATCTTCAAAGATTCGGTATGACGACAATCACGGAGCAACTCTGATAGGAAAATGCATGTCTTGCAAAAAGAATTTATCCCTTTTTATAGGAAAAAAGGGTAATGCTTCAATTCCAGAAGACAAATTGTCATTGGTTTCCCCGAGGGCAATTCCGATCTTGCTATTACTCTCAAGAGAATTGTCCATTACTGGGTATATATCTGGAACGGGGGGGAGTATTGGATATACTCTAGTAGGCAAGAAAGTATTTGATGACCTAAAAGTAAAATTACCTACCATGATACTTTGGGCGGGAAGTGACGTATACACAGGATTTGCACAAAAAGAGGCATCCAATTATCTAAGCGAAAACAATATCACTAACATTTCAAATTTTGTAATTGATATAGATTTAAAATATAATGAGCTGAAAAATAAAATAGAGCCATTAATAAGAAAGAGATCGATGATATACAACGATAAAGAACAGTTAAATGAACTATTGAAAGATTTATTTACATATAAACAAGAACAAAGAGAAATTAAGCAACTTCAGAAAAATGTTCAAAAATCAAGGAATGCTTTAAAACTTAAATCATGTATAATAGATTATGCTGTTAACATAGGGCTTAAGCAAATAGAAAATGAATGGGCAGAAAATTTAGTCAAAAATAACGACCTTACCAAACCTGTTTATATAAACTAGATTTTTTTGGTCGCATCTTATTTAAATGAAAAATATCCATACTCTAGTTACATCTACCGGAGGCATTGTAGCCCAAGGTATCATCAAATCTCTAAAATACCATAATCTTTATAAAAAAAAGAGTGATCACCTATACAAAATAATCGGGACAGATATAACCTATGAATCTGCAGGACTTTACCGCGTTGATAGGTTTTCTATAATCAAAAAACCCTCTGATCCAGATTATTTAAAAAGAATGATTGATGTGTGTATTGAAAATAAAGTTCAGATATTGTTCATAGGCTCTGATATTGAACTCCAAATCCTTTCAGAGTATAAGGATGAAATTGAGAATAAGACAGGTGCCAAGGTAATTTCAAACCAACAAGGCATTGTCAATATGTGCAGGGACAAATATTTGACAAATGAATTTTTGTCCAAGAATAATTTAAACGGTATTCCCACATGTCTACCCGGTGACTTGGAGTCATTCTTGGAGCAAGAAAGGTACCCTTTGGTAGTAAAACCACGAGAGGGCTTTGGATCTAAATTGTTTCATGTGGTCAATAACCGAAATGAGTTAGATTTTGCTATTAGTACTATAGAAAATGCAAAGTGGAAACCAATGATTCAGAAATATTTGGAAAACGACTCAAAGGAGTATACAACAGGAATTACTATGGATAAGGATGGTAAAGGAATAATGTCTTCGATAACTATGAGAAAGGTCTTGAAACATGGGCAAACATACAAAGCTTTTATTGACGTTTTTCCAAAGGTTACAAAGGTTTGTAACAAAATAGCGACTTTTTTAAAAGCATTTGGACCGATTAACATACAATCTAGAATAGATAATGATGACAATCAAGTAAAGATTATAGAAATTAATCCCCGGTTTTCAGCAACTTGTCCGATGAGAACAGTGGCCGGAATAAACGAACCCGATATCATAGTAAGAAACGTATTATTTAATGAGAAAATAAAGATTGATAAATACAGACATCTGGTATGCATGAGATACTGGAATGAAACTTATCTTGATAAAAAAGAAATGGAAATTGTAAAGTCAAAGAAATCTAATATAAAAAAAATGGAATCAAAAATTTTTGATTATTTTTGATGAGTTATGAAGTAATAACTTCATTACCATTTAGATACTCTGATTACCTCAAAAGCTTCTGCATACTTACAATTGAGTTGATATCCCCTATATGCTGCTCTTCCAACTATAGCATCTATCCAAATTGGACCGCATCGAGCTTGTTGAGATTCAAAGCATTCGAGAGCTGATTTTTTGGGTTCTATATAGTCGGTTATATCAACAAATAGCTGTGGTCTGAACGCTTGTTCGGTGATCCCGCCAGGAATGGTTGTTTCGTACATGTAGAGGTCAGTTGTATCTCGACTTCCAGATATTACAGATCTGGTCAAGGCTTGGTGGTCTTGATGAGAATCACCTATCCACTGCGTAAATACAGCCGCGGGTCTATAATCCAGTATATATTTATCCATAATCCCAACGAGTTTCCTGCTATGAGTCATTTGTTCAGGAGGAAGATCCAAAAAGTCAGGTTCAGGACAACCCATCACCTTTGAAGATCTAATGGCTTCCATCCTTCTTTCTTCTTTTTTGTCGTTCTGGGTAAAGTTAGGAAGCGTTGCAATCACCAGTTTAACGTTATATCCCAGTCTAGACAGTTTTGTAACAGTTCCACCCATGCCGATCTCAATGTCATCAGGGTGAGCTCCAAATACCAGAATATTCTGCGATTTAGACATTTTTGATCTGCGTTCCGGTTTATCTTAGTGCCTTAATCACTTCATAATCTTTTCGGCTACGAGGAACCTTTGGTTCATCTGCGCTATTGAAGTACCCACGGTAGTCTTCATCTATCTCCATTGCTGCTTGTAAAATCTTGCTCTTTATTGTGTTTGATGAATTGATAAACATCTTTGTATCTTTGGGTAGGCAGTGACCTCCTATTCCATCTCTTGGTTCTAGTATCTCAACATTCCATTTGGTGTTAAGAGATTCCCTCAACTCTGGAAAGCTTATGCCATTTGATTTACAGTAAAGATACAGTTCTTCTGCAAATGCTATCTGAAGGTATCTATGTGCGTTTTCAATTATTTTTGTTAATTCAGCTACTTCAACTGAAGATACTGGATGCATTGGTATACCTAGGCTTCTTTTTTTGTTTAATTTAGTAGTAATAGAGCTTGAAGTTTTTGTTTTGCTTTTTGCTTCCAAAGTTGTTGCTACTGACAAAGAGTTGTCTACCATTGTGGAGGAGGATGGTGATGAGGATGGTGATGAAGATGCATTTGGCATCATTGTTACTGCTTTATCTTCTTTGTCGAGTAGTCTTCCATCATAAAAGTTGAGTCCATGTTGCAGACAACATCTACTAACACCACCTATTATTCGCAGCTGATTGACACCGTGAATGTCTTCTTCTAATGCATACCACCTGTGAGGTGCATGTACTACGTGAAGTCTGTGATCTAATTTCTCAAATACTCTTTTTGATGTGCCTTTTGGAATTGTACTTTCAATTGATATGAGTGCACCGGTCTTTGCTTCCCTTGATATCTTTTCTACAACTGACATTAATCCCTCTACTTGGGGTGAGAACATGTCATCTGGTCTGTGTGTAGAAACACAGATAATAAGTACGTCAAAGTCACCAAAGTTTGTAGCAGGTTTTATCCCATATTTTGATTCAGCTGACTGCATGGCTTTTTGATTAATATCGTAACCATAGGTATCAAATCCATGTTCTTTAACATATTTTGCAACTGGAAGACCAAGTTGACCAAGGCCGATAATAACTACCCTCCTTGGCTTAAACGTTAAATTTTTGAGATTAATTTCGTTTGACAAATATAGTGATAGTCCATTCATAAATTATTAAAGAATTAAGAAACAATTAGCACGAAGTAAATTTCCTTATAATATTATGTTATTTATGTTCCTTAATAAAAAATTAGGAATCAAAAAGGTAAATGTATAGTAAAAGGTTATATATTACGAATCGGGTCAAATTATTACGTGCTTAACAATTTAAGAAATAAATTTGATCCTATGTTTGAAAAAGTTGGTAGAGGATTTGCTAGCTTGGGCTTTGGACCGAGCTTTTGGACATGGATAGGCTTAATTCTTTCAATCATTTCAGCTATTATGTTTTCCCTGCATTCACCTGCTATCGGGGTGGATTGGTACACTGCTACGTTTCTAGGTGCCATATTTTTAATCATTGCAGGATTCTTTGATGCAGTAGACGGAGCTGTCGCCCGGGTTACTAAGCGTTCTACACCGCTTGGAGGATATTTAGATTCAGTTATTGACAAGGTATCTGAAATTATTGTTTTTGTAGGTATAATGATAGGTAGTTTTACAAACCCAGTGCTTGTTTTGGTCGGGTTAGGATTATCTTTGTTAGTAAGCTATACCAGAGCAAGGGGAGATGGACTGGGCATAGATCTGAAAGGGAAGGGGATTGCCGAAAGAGCAGAAAGAATTCTTATAATTGCTATCCTTGGCTTTATCCCGTTTGCAGACAACATATCCGTAGCAATATGGATAATCTCAATTCTATCTGCAATCACAGTATTAGAAAGGCTGAAGGTCGTATCTGCAAAGCTTGGCATGCCTCTCTTTTCTGCACAAACATTTAGGGAAATATTCCAAAGAAATCCAGAATACGAGGGTGTTGCCGATGGAACCAAGATATCTAGATTGAACGAACCACCTACTTCATTATCTAAACTTACAAAAAATGTTAATGACTACCTTGACAAACCTACCAGCAAAAAGACAGAATCCACTAGCACAACTTCGACTAGTACAACAACTACTACCTCTAGGCCCGCTGAAACGACAAAACAAGATACAAAGCCCTCTACTACAACAAGGCCAAGGGCAGATTATTTGGACAAAACTGATCCTAACGAAACAGGAAGAAATGTAGCTCAAATTGTATTCAGTCAGGACAAAGAAGAAGATGAAATATACAAGAGGTTTTTGGAGAGTTCAAAGCAAAAAACATCGACTTCAACTAGCTCATCAAATCAAAGTTCGTCAGCTGATCAACAAGACACAACCAAAAAGCCCGATGAAAAATCAACAACGACTACTTCAACAACAACGACTACTACAACTACTACTGAAAAAGACCCGGCTGATCAACAAGACACAACCAAAAAGCCCGATGAAAAATCAACAACGACTACAGAAACCAAGTAATAAAAAGCATTTCATAATTCTTTTACTTTAAACTATTCAAATCAATTTATTGTCATATTTTTAGAAAATAACCATAAGGATAAGGTATTATCAAACACCCAATCAATCAGTCAATACCAAACCCTTACGAAAAGAACTTGATTTTATCTTATTTACCCTAATCTTCCTGAAGTTCTTCTATCGTTCTCTGATCTAACTTTAACTATACCTCTGTGTACTGCACAAGACACACAATAAAATTTCACATCTGTTGCGGGTGCAATATAAGCACCTTGTGATTTCAATTCTTTTGCTAACTGGGGTTCCACAAGAGTTATCCTACCGGTTATTTTTTTTGCCTTGTCTCTGGGTACCATTGCACCACATTGGCTACAATGTACTGTCCCTGAACTACCTTTTCCACCCTTTGTTCTACCCCTGCTGGTTCTTTTCTTAGGCATCTATTAATTTTGAAACAAAGTCCATCCTTTAAATCTTATGATAACCTTCTTATGATCCTTTAAGACCTCTGAAATTCATAGTCAAAGAATGAAATTATGCATTGCTTCCCATATTGTATTAGATGAAATAGTTGATCTGGATGGGAAGCAGTTAGAAAGTCTTGGCGGTCCAGTATGTTATGGATCTTTATTGGCAAAAACGTTCAAATTTGATCCTAGTCCTGCAACCAAGGTAGGAACAGATATTTCAGATAAAGTCAAGACTTTAAAAGAATATGGTATCAATTTGGTAGATAGTCAGATCGATCCCTCGAACCCCACCACTAGATTTAAGTTAAAATCAAAAAGAGATGGCGGAAGAGAATTATTTCTTTTGTCTAGATGCTCACCAATCAAGTTAATTGATATTCCTCACAGTGACGGATTAGTAGTTAGTCCAGTTATTGGCGAAATATCTGCTGATACCTTATCAGAGATTGTTAAATCTGAAAAGAATAGGTTTGTTATGGTTGATCCCCAAGGTTTTTTACGAAATGCAAGTGAAGACGGCTCAGTTACCAACAAAAAGCATCTGGATTTAGATCTGAAAGGAGTTACAGCCATCAAAGCAGATGAAGATGAGCTTTCTGCTTTAACAGGTGGACTGGCATCCTTAGAAGGAATGAAAATGTTGAAAAAAAAGTATGGGATAGAACACATTATATCTACTTCTAAAACGGATATCATTTTTTTAAATAAAAACATCGTTTATTCAATTAAAATTAAGAAAATAGATAGTCCGGACCATACTGGCTTGGGCGATATATTAGCCACATCTTTTACATGTGCATATCTGAAGGAAAAGGATCCCTTATGGGCAATAAGTTTCGGGGCAGGTTCTGTGATATCGGCCCTTCAATCTAAAAAGCGGGGCATAGAAAAGATTCCATCTAGTCTTAAATTAATAGAAAAAAATTCTACTTATATTTATAATACAATTAAATTCAAAGTCATTGACTAAGCGACCCGCTTGTTGAAAAAATACAAACTTTATTAAATTAGCTCAATTTAACAAAGATTTACTATAATGCGAATAGCTTTGTCGGGGTTTACAGGAAAGGATTCTACAATGTTGAATCAAGTCATAAAAACGCTTGAGGATTCCCATATTCAAACTCAAATAATGAACTCTACTAATCAAGAGCTTGCTAAAGACGTCGACATGGTAATAGTACCTGGCGGAGATAGAGGGATCCTAAATTACTTTCACAAAATAACTGTTCAATCTGCTCCTGTATTGGGCCTTTATGAGTCAAATTCTACAGGTTTTCTTGCACAGATTGATGTGAAAGGGATTGACATGATTAAAGACTCATTAAAATCTGGCAATTATGAAATAAGAGAGGAAGAAAGAATAGCCGTGATAGTAGATGGCAAGGAGACTGAACCAGTTTTAAATGATGTAGCCATTTTTTCAAATAAAAGTGCCATTTTAATGGAACATTTTCTCAGAATAAATAATAAGGATATTTGGCATGACAATAGTGACGGTGTCATAATTGCAACTCCTATTGGCTCTACCGCTTATGCAATGTCCACAGGAGGTCCAATTGTCTTACAAAATTCTCATGTCTTTGTTATCGTATCCGTTAACTCGCTGGATAATACTCGTCGTCCCTTAATTGTTTCTGACGACAGCTTTGTGGAAATTGTTGATATAACTTCAAGTCATCATTGTGAAGTGATTCTGGACGGAAGTACTAGAGTAAAAATCACTGACAAACTTCAATGCCACAAACATGAATTTCCAGCAAGACTGGTTACTTTAAATAATAACTATTCTGCAACAAAGATAATAGAAAAGAAGGTCAAGTATGCAGAAGATTTGCTAAGGATGCCTCCAAGTGCCAAGCTGATTTTAAAAACATTGGAATACGAAGGCGCGATGACTCAAAAAGATCTCATCAACAAGACCATGCTGCCCGAACGTACGATCAGGTTATCATTATCTCATTTATTGAATAGGGGTTATGTGAAGAAAAAAATTTCCCTTAGAGACGCGAGGCAGAAGATTTATGAATTAAAAATTTGAGATTGATTATATCTAGACGTTCTGAATTGAGGTTTTTACAAATCTTTCAAAAGCTGGTTCTGGAATTCCTGGTCGACTATGAAACTCACCGTGATATTGAATCCCAAAGTAAAAAGGGTGGCTTGGTATTTCGAGTATTTCCATTCTCTTTCCCTCATCCGAGGATCCCGAAAATTTAAGACCTTTTTCTTCAACCAATTCCGTGTATTTTTGATTAAATTCGTATCTATGTCTATGTCTTTTTTGAATTGTCTTTTTTTTGTATATTTCATTCGCAATAGAACCGCTTTTGACATTTATCTCGTGTAAACCTAACCGCATTGTTCCTCCCATTTCTTTAATATTTTTTTGTTCAGGCATATAGATGACTACTGGATTGTCTGTATCTGGATTTATCTCAGTGGAGTTAGCGGAGTCTAATCCACACACGTTGCGAGCAAATTCAACTATAGCTAGTTGAAATCCAAAACAAATTCCTAAAAAAGGAATGTTATTAACTCTAGCATAATTACATGTATTGATTATACCCTGACTACCCCTGCTTCCGAATCCACCTGGTACAAGTATCCCAGCAAATTGACTCAATTTATTATGTAAACGAGTCTTCTCGGCATCATTCCCAATTTCGCCATCTTCTGGAGAATTTTCAAAGTGCATGGAATCGATCCAATCGATCAATATTTCTTTGCCAAATTTAGCACCAGCGTGAAGCAAAGCCTGGTACACGCTCACATAACTGTCTTTCAGATCAACGTATTTGCCTACTATGGCAATCTTCAAAATACCATTAGTATCAACGAACGTCCGAGCTATTTTATTCCACTTTG
Organism: Candidatus Nitrosocosmicus franklandus; assembly: GCF_900696045.1. GTDB lineage: Archaea > Thermoproteota > Nitrososphaeria > Nitrososphaerales > Nitrososphaeraceae > Nitrosocosmicus > Nitrosocosmicus franklandus_A. The sequence continues at coordinate 17,965 of NZ_LR216287.1, read as the reverse complement.
CAATGTTGGTCCTAGCTCTCAAATTCAAACTCCTCAGGATAACCTCAGTTATCCCTTGTTTATACAGAACCTCTGGGACGGAATAAATTGATGGAACATCATGACTAGATATTACGCAATCAGTGGGAACACTAGCAAAAAGAGATATTTTTCTTATAGTTTCACGAGTCAATGGAGTCTTGCATCTTACGGCAAGAAGGTCGGGCTGGATACCTATCCTTCTTAATTCCTGAACACTATGTTGGGTAGGTTTTGTTTTTTGTTCGCCGACGGCGTCTAAAACAGGAGCCAGAGTAACATGAACAAAAAAGGTATTTGAAATCCCATCCTCTAATTTCATCTGTCTTAGAGATTCCAGAAAAGGCAGACTTTCAATATCCCCTACAGTCCCACCACATTCTACAACTAGAACATCTACACTTTCCTCGGTGGCTATTTTTCTTAATTGTTTTTTTATTTCATCAGTTATATGAGGAATAATTTGAACACACTGACCAAGATATTTCCCCTCACGTTCCAATCTCATAACATTGGAAAATATTCTACCAGCTGTAAGATTATGGCTGGACTTTAGGCTTGTGTTCAAAAAGCGCTCATAATTTCCTATATCCATATCACATTCACCGCCATCATCAGTAACGAATACCTCCCCATGGGTCAGTGGATTCATCGTGCCAGCGTCAAAATTCAAATACGGATCCATCTTAACGCAAGAAACTTTCAGGTTACAAAGTTGCAGCAATTTTGCAATAGACGAAGTTACAATACCTTTACCTAGCCCAGACATAACACCTCCTGTTATGAAAATAAATTTTGGAGAATTTGCCATAATTATTATATGAAAAAAATAATCAATGGCTATTTTAATTAAGTGTTATGTGAAGACAATCCAGCCTTTTGTCCTCCGTTTCTCACAGACAAGTAGGAAAGTTTTATTATGCGATTCTACATATAAATAGTATATTAATGAATTCTTTTAAAAACGAAGATAATTTCACCGACAAAGAGAATAACCCAGAACGAATAAATAACAATGGAGTTTCTAAGGGAAAGAACGCATTGGATGCTCTTCATGAAAACATAGTAAAAGAAAAAGAAAAGGATCTAATTCTCAAAATTTCTGATATTTATGGCGTCGATTATGATGAGGCTAGTGAAATTCACATCAACTATCATAGTTTAAGAATTCAAAAAATGATAGAGAAATCAGAGTCCTTATCAAGTATGAAGAGCTTTATTGATAGCAATTTAGATTTAAGAAATCTCTCTGCCCAAGTTGCATTTGGTCAAATAACCGAGAACACATGTATGGACATTCTCATTGGATTGATGAAAAATCAAAAAGAAGCAAAGATAAAAGATAGATATATTAACTTTTACAGCTAAACATTCATAGCACTAATTTTGTTTGGATAAAGAATTCTGATATGGTAGCAAATGATCTAAGATTCACTCAAAGTAAATCAGTTCTCAAAACCCTGGCAATGAATTCATTTAAAGCAATTGATGAGGGATTATATGAAATTAACACTAGAAATGAACGCAATTATTTTAATCACAAAACAATTAGCCTCAAAAATAGGATCCGATCATCGTCAGTCGTGCCTTTAATAACAGAAATAAAGTATGCTTCTCCATCGAAAGGTGTATTGGCTGATTCAAAAACTTTTCGAGTAGAAGAGATAGCTTCTACAATGGAATCAGCAGGCTCTGCTGGAATATCAATTTTATCTCAACCGTACCTTTTTAATGGATCAATTACAAATGTATTAAAGGCAAGGAGAGCAACCACTTTACCACTCCTGATGAAGGATATTATTGTTAGTGACACCCAAATAAAGGCCGCAAAAACTGCTGGCGCAGACTGCGTGCTTTTTATAAAATCAGTATTTGATAGGAACCTAGCTGAAAAAGATCTCGAGACCCTTATCGAATATGCAAGTAGCATTGGACTAGAGACGATTTTGGAAATTCATGATATAGATGAATTTAAGGAGGCAATTAAACTACAACGCCACTATTCACATGATATACACATTATAGGGATAAATAACCGAAATTTAGACACGTTAGAGACAAGTTTAGACACTACGATCAATATTCTATCCAGCGTACCAAAATCGGGAAACACAGTAATTTCTGAAAGTGGTATTGAAAGACCCGAAGACATTGCAGGCTTATTGGAAGTGGGAACAGACGGCTTTTTAATCGGAACATCATTGATGGAGAATCCTGAATCAATAAGCAAAAGGATTAAAGAATTAACAAGCAGTAGGTAGGTAGATAAGCAATAAATCGATAGAATATTAAATAGTATAACTCATTTTAACTCTAATTAATTGAAATCTAATTTTTTGCCGAGTAAGTTCGGAACTTATGGTGGGAGATATGTGCCCGAAACATTAATTCCTGCTTTAGAAGATTTGGAAAAATGGTATCTAAAATTAAGTATAAATAAACAATTTCAAGGAGAGCTTGCCAATATGCTCGAAAGTTTTGCAGGTAGACCAACTCAACTCTATTTTGCAAAAAATCTAACAAAAAAACTTGGCGGACCCCAAATTTACCTTAAAAGAGAAGATCTATTGCATAGTGGTGCCCACAAAATAAACAATACCTTAGGTCAAGCGCTAATAGCCGTCAAAATGGGTAAGAAAAGGATAATTGCAGAAACAGGAGCCGGACAACATGGGGTAGCTACATCCATTGCATGTGCGGTTTTTGGACTCGAATCTGAGATTTACATGGGTGCTAAAGATGTCGAAAGACAGCAAACTAACGTGTTTAGAATGCAAATAATGAATTCTAAGGTTCATCCAGTACATTCTGGGTCAAAGACTTTAAAGGATGCAATTAATGAAGCGCTACGGGATTGGATCTCAAATGTAAATGATACTCATTATTTAATTGGATCAGTTATGGGCCCCCATCCATTTCCAACTATAGTCAGAGACTTTCAGGCTGTAATAGGAAGGGAGATAAAGAATCAGGCAATAAAATTAACAGGCAATCTTCCGGATGCCATTGTTGCATGTGTTGGTGGAGGAAGTAATGCAATCGGATCTTTTTATCCGTTTATCGATGATACGAAAGTAAAACTCATCGGAGTTGAAGCAGGGGGTAAAGGCATCAAAACAGATTTTCATGCTTCAACCTTATCAAAAGGAAAGGTGGGTATTTTTCATGGCATGAAAAGCTATTTTCTGCAGGATGATTATGGTCAGATAAAGGAAGCTCATAGTATTTCAGCAGGATTGGATTATCCAGGAATCGGACCTGAACATGCGTATTTAAAGGACATTAAGAGGGTTATCTACCCTAAAATCACAGATAAAGAGGCTGTTAATGCCTTCCTGGAGCTTTCGAGAACGGAGGGAATTATTCCCGCACTAGAATCTTCACATGCTTTGGCTTATATAATGAAAAACGCAAAGGAATTCAAGAAAGATGATGTTGTGGTCATAACTGTTTCTGGAAGAGGAGACAAAGACCTCCATGTAGTACAGGATTTTTTGGCAAATATTCAAAGCCATGATCAATACCATGCAAAGGGATAGAAAAGAGGAGGATATTGTTAGAAATTGAAGAACAAAGTTGTTTTAAAGTTCTTAGAATTAGAAAAGCGTAAAGAGAAAGCACTGATTACATACCTGGTAGGTGGATTTCCTGATTTAGAAACATCTAAACAGATAATAGAAACAGTAATTGCATCAGGTGCAGACATCGTCGAAATAGGCATCCCTTTCTCAGATCCGATGGCTGATGGTCCAGTAATCCAGAATGCATTTTCTGATACTTTAAAGCAAGGAATCAAACCAATTGATTGTCTCAAGTTAGTAGAATCAATAAAACAAAGATTTCCTAACACACCTATGGTGGCAATGACTTATTCAAACATATTGTATTCCACCGGATTTAAACAGTTTTTGAGACAATCAAAAGATTATAGTGTCGATGGATTCATCATTCCTGATCTTAACTTTGAAGAAGCCGAAGACTTTCTTAACCTTTCAAAGCAATTTCAATTGGCAACAATTTTTCTTACATCCCCAAATACAAATGACAAGAGATTGAAAAAAATATCCGCGATTTCCACAGGTTTCGTTTATATGGTTTCGGTTTATGGTATTACCGGATCTAGAAACCGATTCGAGAAATATACATTTGAATCAATCAAGAGGACAAAAGAGATCACGTCAAGATACGGCAAACCTTTGGCTGTTGGATTTGGTATTAGCACCCCTGCTGATGTGCGTAAAATGATCAGAGCAGGTGCAGACGGTGTAATTGTTGGAAGCTCACTGATAAAAGTAATAGAGGAATACAAAGACAATAAGGATGCTATGCTTGAAAATTTAAGTTCTTTTGTGAGACAACTAAAGGAAGCTTGTAAAGCGTGAGTGGAGATGTCCAAAGGATAGAGCCCCCACACCCAAAACAATGAACGAATCCCAACTTAAAGACAAATTTTTAAGTTATCTAAAGACCAATCCCAATAATAGTTTTTTTGGAAAAACGGTAGAAAAGCCTCAGCATTTCTTGGAAATAAAGAACGAAGCATTGAACAGAAGGTTTGATTTCATATTAGCAATTATAAGAACTTCTGGTTACAAACCCAAAGAGATCAGAAAAAATTCGATTGAGATAGATGATGATCTCAAAAATATTCATACACGTGGAACTCTTTTAAAGAACATTTCTCAAACACATAAGATTAAAATCCAAAACATGACGATTTTCCCAATTGAAATCAAGTCAAATCAAGACAAACTAGATGAAAGGTTAGGCAACCAGATAATTGACGCTATCATGTCTTTCGGTAGATCTGTTATAATCCTAGATAGCAAGCACTGTCAAAACATGAAAAAAAATGGATTAAAGAGGATCTTACCATCTACCATAATAGGCTACCAAGAGTCTGATGACAAATTTGTTCTCATTAATAAATTTAGCAGAGTTATTTCGGATAGTCTGTTGAATATAAATAAAATTGGTTTAATCAGAGCTCTAGAAAAATCAAATTCTAATGTTAATATTTCGAGCCTCCAAAGAAATCTAAGATCTTTACAAACTATAAATCAAAAACTAATTTATAATCAAATTTTCCTCGACCAGCAATCATTCCACGAAGATGAATTAAGATTCGTAGAAGAATTATCAACAATAAATCAAAAAATTAACATAAAAAAAGAGATTTTAAAATCCATCAAGCATTTAACAAATTACAAGATAACAGATTTTATAGAGTAGCTGTCACAAGACCAGTATTATCATTAGCATAACCTAAGAAATTCATTCGGATTATATGAGGTCTGCCTGCTCCGAATGTATAAACAATTTCCAGATCATCCAATGTGTCTGACGCATCCCGACCCTCTAACTTTAGAATAACTACATGTATTGTTTCATGAGAAATGACTCTCTCGATCAAATCCTCAATATTTTCAAAACTCGTAAAACCATTAATCTGTGAAATTTTAGAAAAGACAAACATAAGGGAATAATCCTGTTGCTCCTCTCCAAACGGTGCTACAGGATTATCATAGGTACAATACTCTTGAGAGTCATCAAAAGAACAAGCAAAACAAAAATCATTAATTCCCACGCAATTATAGGAAGAATCCGAAGAATAAAAAATTTCATTTTCTTGTCGTCATAAAGTATGGAATATATCAAACCAAAGATTCTAGATAATAATAGTAGTAGTTATGCGAATTTTACAGCTGCATGTTGATTATATTGAATATCATCCCGTCAGCAAAGAGATTTCTGACGCAGAATCTTTGACCATAAATGAAAAACAGAGGTTGGAAGATACAGTCGTAATTTTGATGTCAATCGAAAAAGGAGACGACAGAAGCATGATTATGGATATTGTCCATGAAATTAACGACTATCTTTCAAAAATTAAGGGTAAATCCATCCTGCTTTATCCATATGCTCATCTTAGTTCAAATTTAGAGACTCCAAGCAAATCATTTAGACTGTTAATTGAAATAGAAAAAGCTTTAAACGAGTCCTTGAGTCAATCTGGAATCACAGTAAGTAGAGCACCATTTGGTTGGACAAAATCGCTAGAATTTAAAGTGAAAGGTCACCCAATGGCCGAAAATTCTAAATCCTTTCATAAAAAGAGTCCTCAAGAGTTAGCACAACAAGAGCAGACTCAGCATCACCTTAAGAAAGATGGCAGAATGTCTGTAGATGCTTGTCACCATCTAGAGGAAGTGGAGAAGGAGGAGGAGGAAGAAGAAGAAGATGTCTCTGAGGCATTAAAATCTGAAAAAAATTTGAAATCAAACTGGTATATAATGGATACCCAAGGAAATTTAGTAAAACATGATGAATATAAATTTAGAAAATCAGAAAAGAATCTAGAAAATTTGCTTAACTATGAAATTCTTAAGAAACGGGTTGTTGACGAACAACCACCCCACGTCAAATTGATGAGAAGGTTAGGCATTTCTGATTATGAGCCCGCCTCAGATTCAGGTAACATGAGATATTATCCAAAGGGGCGACTAATGAAATCTTTGCTCGAACAATTTGTCACAAGAAAGGTATTAGATTACGGAGGGTTGGAGGTTGAAACTCCGATAATGTATGATTCGCACCATCCTTCAATGGAGAGTTATTTCAACAGATTTCCCGCAAGACAATACAATATAAAGTCCGATCAAAAGGATCTCTTCTTGCGCTTCGCAGCATGTTTTGGTCAATTTCTTATGACAAAAGATTTTCAGATGTCATACAAGAATCTGCCACTTAAATTATATGAACTAACGCGTTATAGCTTTAGAAGAGAGAAAAGTGGAGAATTAGTTGGTTTAAGAAGACTACGTGCATTTAGTATGCCAGATTGTCATGCGTTTTGTCAAGACATTGAGCAAGCCAAAACAGAATTTTTAAAACGGTTTCAATTATCAGTATCAGTCATTGAAGATATAGGTCTTTCAACTAGAGATGACTTGGAAATGGCCATCAGGTTTACCAAAGACTTTTACAATGAAAACAAGCAATATATCCACGATTTAGTATCAAATTTTGGGAAACCGGTTCTAGTAGAATTGTGGGAGGAACGATTTTTTTATTTTACGTTAAAATGGGAGTTTAATTTCATTGACAATCTTGGTAAAGCATCAGCCCTATCTACAGATCAGATAGATATTGAAAATGCTGAAAGATACGACATCACCTATGTAGATGAACATGGAAATAAAAAGAACCCGGTCATATTACACAATTCCCCAAGTGGAGCAATTGAAAGGGTGATTTTTGCATTATTGGAAAAATCTGCCAGATTAATGCGTGAAGGCAAGGTTCCGTATTTACCTTTATGGTTAATGAACACACAAGTAAGAATTATTCCAGTCAGGGATGAATTTTTACCTCAATGTGAGTCATTCCTAAAAATATTAAAGGAAAATTCCATACGTGGTGATATAGACGATAGAGATGACACATTATCCAAGAAAATAAGGGAGGCAGAAACTGAATGGATACATTATGTGGTAATAATAGGTGAAAAAGAAGTTGCATCAAAAACGGTCTCCGTAAGGGAAAGATTAACAAAGAAAAGCTATTCAGAAGACGGCACGAAGTTAGTTTCAATAATTAAAGATCAAATTAAAGATAAACCGTTTCTACCAATCAACTTGCAAGAAAAATTGTCGAATAGACCAAGGATTGCCTCTTAATGCAACCTAATCGTTATTTTAAAAATGAATTTTACTTGCTTTTTTTGACATAAAATCTCCCGTTAGTATTCTGAGTAGAGTCTGAGTTGCCAAAGCCCCTTCTCTAAAATCATTGTTCTTAAATCCTGTTTCGACGAAATCTACTCCTGTTAGGACTGCACTTTCATCAATACTATTAATTAGGTCCACAATTTGAAAAGGGCTCAAACCATAGGGTTCGGGTGTGCCTGTACATGACACATACGATAAATCATAAACATCAATATCAAAAGATACATAGATTTTTCGATTGCGTGTATTATTTCTTATCCACGATTTTATTTCATCAAAATCATTATGGCAATTCCATGCGTCAAATGTAGTGACCTCTTGGCGAAGAGCAAATTGATTTTCATTCCTATCACCTTGTCGGATGCCAATCTGTACCAGATCTTGACCTCTTAGATATCCATTCTCGATTAGGTGATAAAAAGGAGTTGTATGACACATAGTCATCCCTTCATAAGTAGATTTCATATCTCTGTGGGCGTCAAAATGCAGTAATAACGGCCGCTCTCGAGATATCCACTTAAAGATTGAATAAGTAATCGTATGCTCTCCACCTAAAATCACAGGTATTTTTTGTGTGTCTCTTAATAGTGTTATAACAACTGAGATTTTTTCATCAAAGTTGTTCCAAAAAGATTCTATTTTTTCCAAATCATGTACATCGGAGTAATCTGAATTATCTGATTTAATATCTCCAAGGTCATAGACTAGTGCTTTGTCATAGATTTCAATGTTTTTCTCATAAACCAATGTCTCAATTTGCTTAGAGGATGTAGTCCTAATTGCATGAGGACCCATGGATGTAGTCTTTCCGAATGTAGTTGTGATGTCAATAGGAGCTCCAAAAACAACTACATTTGCGTTATCGAAGGTAACAGGAATGGGTATATCACAAAAATTACAGCCAGATAAAGTATACTCGGGTCTAGTAAACATATTTTCGAGTTTCGTTAAAATATCCAATTTAGTAGTATTTCACCACTGCTGAGTATTTACCAGATATAATCTTCCTAACCCCAAAAAAGCTCATCCAAATTTGACTGACGAGGTTTACCAATTATAGATTTAAAATTCAAGTTCAATGAAGAAAGAACCTGGTCAAATGTCGCTTCCATAGCTTCTAGATATTTTTCGTTATCGACTTCTGACTTGCTCACCAGCGATACCGGCTTTACACCATCTACTGTTCTTGTCTTTACATAAGAAATAATATCACCTGCCTTTAATTCCTGTCCTAATTCGACTAATTGTTTGGCTGCCTTAATGTGCTGAGGAATACCTTTGACATTGCCAAAATCCTTAGATTTACCACCCAATGATAACGTATGGTTTTCATTGTTATTTTGAGACCGGACTCCATATTTTTCGGGCGATTTATTAATCATCACATTAAAACTCAACTCAGCTAGAGGGATTTTCCTGTTCTCTAAATCCTCAGCTAAGGAACGAATAATTTCCTTTATCTTAGTCTTTGCATTGGTAAAATCCTTTTCCGAATATATATCTCTTAAGACATTCAATATTTCATAAAAAGCCTTCCGTATGAAGGGTGGTGTATGGGATTTTTTACCTGTTAACCCTTTTACATCAACGGTCCCATCATCAAGAACACCTAGGTAATTTTTCTTTAGCGCGCTAAATACCACATATCTGTACCGTTTGTCTATCTCTAAATCAACACCTAATTCTGTCTTTGCCCAGTTAGAAATTGATTTAAGTTGCTCGTCTGTGGGGTTCTTCAAGAATAAGGAATCAGTGTCACCATAAATGACTTTAACATTATCTTCATTGCATTTTCGTATGGTTTTCGTTGTAGTAGATCTTCCTATGGCAGCTGTAGCTTCAGCTACAGGTAGACAATACAGAGGAAATATTTCCGCCCCCATAACACCGTAAGTGGCATTCAAAATCACCTTAATTGCTTGGCTAATTACACTATACAGCTGTCTGTCCTCGTTATTAAGTGTCTTATCCTTTGACAAATGTTTATAATAATTTACTCGCAGGTCACGCAAAGTGCCTATGAGAATCGAAGTCATACCCCTTTTTTTTCTGCAGATCCAATGTGTTGTCCCTTCTATATGATTAATTGGATTTTTCCTACATTCATCATGTGGACAGTTAACTGTCTCGTAAGAAAGATTGTGTACTTTAATTATGCTTGGATATAGGCTGGCAAAATCAACGACAACAACATTAAAATGAATTCCCAGTTCGGGTTCAACCACTAATCCTCCCCTATACTTTTTCTCCTTGATTATAGCTGTGGTAGAAGAGCTACCTTTTTGTAGTAGCTCATCGCGTCTAGGAATAATAATATTTTGTTGTCTATGTTCAAAAAACATCATGGATCGAATCCATTGATTCACACCAAACCTTGTAATATCTTCTATAGACATTCTTGAAATCCTAGCGATGATAACAATCAATTTCATCAGTAAATTATCATTAAAAGAGCTGAGGCGGTAAGTCAAGTCCGCATCTTTAAGACAATATTCTGCTAATTTTTGAATAGATAAATCGCCGATACTCCCTTCAAATTCGATCTTTGTATCCTCTAATAGGGCTTCAGAAATGGCGTTTAACGTATATTCGGAATATTTATGACTGAAAGCATAATTCTGGACAGATCGATTTTGAAATGTTCGAAATAAATCAATATGAATTCCTGTTTGCAATGTTACAGGATCTGCTTGCATCCCTCGTTTGATGAAGGACTCTCTTTTAATTACTATAGGAACTAGTTCCTTTTCTATAGGAGTAGCATTTATGGGGTCGATTCTAGGATCCTGAGATCTGGCATATAGATAAGGCAAGTCAAAATCATCACCATTATAAGTCAAAATTATTGGATAATTTTGTATTACTTGAAAAACCTTTAACAGCATTTCTTTTTCAGTTTCACAAACCTCAATGCTTTGATCCAAAGAGTCTAGTTGTACATCAGATCCTTTTTTTAAAACATAAACTTTCTTTAGGCCGTCTGAACTAGAAATTCCAACCGCAGTAATGACTCGATCATGTTCTCTGGCCGTAGGCATACGCCCTTCTTCTGAATCAACCTCAATATCTAAAGCAAGTCTTTTTATGTTGGGAATAGGTTGGTTCAGTAGCCGTGACCACTTTAAAAGAAATTTATCGTATTCATTGTTGCTAAAATTACTCTGAAATTTATTTGATGTAAAGAGGGTGTTTAGATATTTATCAACACCCTTTGAAATTGAAAACTCGTGTAACACCAAACTATTTCCAACACGCTTATAATACGCACCCGGAATCAGACCCATATCATACATATAACTCTCATGATATTTTATGTCGGCCTCCCATGAGGTTACCTTTTCTCTAAAACTGTTATCAGTTCCTCCAATTGCGAGTGGATCTGGAGCCAATATTTTGAGGATATCAATTTCTTTGTCCAAAATATCATCTAGTTTTTTTACTTCCTGGATACTGTATCTGGTCTTTTCATCATCTACTATTCGATTGACTTCTGATGCAAATTCTTTTTTTACATAGCAATAGGGTTGATGTTTGTTATTTGCATTTCCTTGTAAGAAATATTCACTCCAAAAATATACTTGAGAATCAGACGGGTTATAAAATTTCAAAAATACAGATTTTTTTTCACCTACATAAAAGGATGAAAGAAGTAAACAGGGCATATTTTCTGGAATCATTTTTAAGTAATACTCTTCTCCTCTTTTTGTTGAGGTCAAAGTTGACAAATTTCCTTGCTACACCTCCCCACTTTTCGATCGGCATTTCAAGGATTAAATCCTATCTCTTTATGAGTAGGTGAACATTTGCAAATCAAGACACACTCCAGGCAGGTGTGCTTTCATTGAATGGGTCAACGAACACATACATCAAACTTTTATCAAATCTGTTTATTGTGTCAATCATCTTAGTTACCAATACTATTAATCCAATCTATAATAGAAATCAAGGCAACTCTTGCCATAAATTAAGAAAATCTATCCTCTTTGCAATACCTTAATGCTAAAGTTAATATTATCAATTATCTAAATGGTAATGAACGCATCCAAGACAAAAGGCGGCGTCGGTAATGAAAAAAAATTGGCTAATGCCATAATATGATTTACAGACCTCCAGGTGCGCTCTTGACAATAAAAACGATTTAGATACACAACAGTAGAAAAACAACCCCAATGTGGTTGTTGAATATATGGATGATGAATCTAATAGTAAATAGTAATAATAACAAAATCATAATGGAGGTTCAATCAGCATATCAGTGCTGACCTGATAGATTGAATCTGACATGGGAATGATCAGGTAGATGCATGTATGCGAAGATATAAAGACACGTAAATAACAATGATACTGTACTAACTAAAATAAAGGATGAACAAATACTAGTATTATCAGTTACTTTTTTTTGATTGCATTAAAGATGATCCAATAAGAATGAATCTGAATGTCTATGTCTATACACTATACGGAATAGTACAGTTAGTTAGTTTTTTTCAATCGATCGTACTCTTTCTCTTTCTTGGTTGATTAGTGGTTGTAACTTTTTCTCTCTTATACAAAGAAAAAGAATACTAACAACAAGAAAGAAATAAACTCAATAAATGTCCTGACTGGATACTAAATAAATTATTAGTTTCCATCAGGGACGTACGTTCTCTTCTTTCTCTTCTTTCTTCCTGTTCCTTCTTTGACTACTACTTGATGATTGATTATTATCATCAACAAGAAAGCAGTCGGTCAATCGGAATAAAAAGGAAGGAAAAGAAAGGAAAAAAGAACGTATGTATAAACGAGAAAGTGATTCAACGGATAAAAGGCAAAAGAGATTTTGCCATTGACTCCGGTTGATCCTGCCGGACCCGACTGCTATCAGAGTGGGACTAAGCCATGCGAGTCGACATAGCAATATGTGGCGTACGGCTCAGTAACACGTAGTCAACATGCCCAGGGGACGTGGATAACCTCGGGAAACTGAGGATAAACCGCGATAGGTCACTACTTCTGGAATGGGTAATGACTCAAACCTATATGGCCCCTGGATTGGACTGCGGCCGATCAGGCTGTTGGTGAGGTAATGGCCCACCAAACCTGTAACCGGTACGGGCTCTGAGAGGAGGAGCCCGGAGATGGGCACTGAGACAAGGGCCCAGGCCCTATGGGGCGCAGCAGGCGCGAAACCTCTGCAATAGGCGAAAGCCTGACAGGGTTACTCTGAGTGATTTCCGTTAAGGAGATCTTTTGGCACCTCTAAAAATGGTGCAGAATAAGGGGTGGGCAAGTCTGGTGTCAGCCGCCGCGGTAATACCAGCACCCCGAGTGGTCGGGACGTTTATTGGGCCTAAAGCATCCGTAGCCGGTTCTACAAGTCTTCCGTTAAATCCACCTGCTTAACAGATGGGCTGCGGAAGATACTATAGAGCTAGGAGGCGGGAGAGGCAAGCGGTACTCGATGGGTAGGGGTAAAATCCGTTGATCCATTGAAGACCACCAGTGGCGAAGGCGGCTTGCCAGAACGCGCTCGACGGTGAGGGATGAAAGCTGGGGGAGCAAACCGGATTAGATACCCGGGTAGTCCCAGCTGTAAACGATGCAGACTCGGTGATGAGTTGGCTTTTTGCTAACTCAGTGCCGCAGGGAAGCCGTTAAGTTTGCCGCCTGGGGAGTACGGTCGCAAGACTGAAACTTAAAGGAATTGGCGGGGGAGCACCACAAGGGGTGAAGCCTGCGGTTCAATTGGAGTCAACGCCGGAAATCTTACCGGGGGCGACAGCAGAGTGAAGGTCAAGCTGAAGACTTTACCAGACAAGCTGAGAGGAGGTGCATGGCCGTCGCCAGCTCGTGCCGTGAGGTGTCCTGTTAAGTCAGGTAACGAGCGAGATCCCTGCCTCTAGTTGCTACCATTATTCTCAGGAGTAGTGGAGCTAATTAGAGGGACCGCCGTCGCTGAGACGGAGGAAGGTGGGGGCTACGGCAGGTCAGTATGCCCCGAAACCCTCGGGCCACACGCGGGCTGCAATGGTAAGGACAATGAGTTTCGATTCCGAAAGGAGGAGGCAATCTCTAAACCTTACCACAGTTATGATTGAGGGCTGAAACTCGCCCTCATGAATATGGAATCCCTAGTAACCGCGTGTCACTATCGCGCGGTGAATACGTCCCTGCTCCTTGCACACACCGCCCGTCGCTTCATCGAAGTTGGTTCTTGGCGAGGTGGTGCCTCATTGGCACTATCGAACCTGGGGTCAGCAACGAGGGAGAAGTCGTAACAAGGTGGCCGTAGGGGAACCTGCGGCCGGATCACCTCCTTAGATAAAAAAATTGTATTATAGTAGTGGCAGAATAATAGCAGGCTGGCTGGCTGGATGGCTGGTAAAAGTAAAGGTAAAGATAATGGATTAGATGTACATGAACATGTATGTCTTGTCTTGTCTTGTCATGTCTTCTTTTACTAGTTATCTAGTCTAGCCTGCAAAAAAGCTACACATAATACAATTATTATATTATCAAAAATAATCCAACAATAGTAATAACAATTCCTTAATTTTTCATCTTACTACAATTGATTGAAAGAAATTAATTAACTACCAAACTAATCTGTTATGAATGTGTATTGTTATATACATCATTCCTTGCTTGGAATCATTACTATAACTATTGGACATCTGTGTAAATATCAAAAGAAAGACATCATAGTACAACTGATAATAATAATAATAATAATTAATGCATCTATCTGATCATTAAAGATAAAATAACCAACCAAGCAAAGGTTTAAGTCAGCAAAAAACCAAATAGTACAAAACCGGATGCAATCCTTTGTCGAAAACAGTCGTCAAACGTGAGGAGCTAAAAAGACCCCATATAGATACAAAGAGAAAAATGGGCGCGACTGACAAAGGATGAAGTTGATGTAGTAGACTCGGAGTCTACGATGATCATCGTGTATAGGAAAACTCCATCAAAAAATCGAAAATGTAGAATATAGAACTAGGAAAACTATTCGCGTAATAATGGAATAGATTTTGTAGTAAATATATCGTATCGTGGTGTTGTAGTGCAAACAGCAAGAAATAAAAAATTACACTGACAGAGAATCTATGTTTAATACAATACTCGAATTAGACTTTTTATTCCACTACAAAAATAAAGAAAGAAAGGAACTGGTAAAGTAAAGCAATCACCATTACCATCACCATCATCATTTTGATGAGTGAGTGACTAGATAAACAAAATAATACTACTGGACTGGTGCAAAGACGCCGATTGGTGGATGACTCGGCTTGGTAAGCGATGAAGGACGTGGCAAGCTGCGATAAGCCTGGGTTAGGTGCATGCGACCGTCGACCCCGGGATTTCCGAATGAGGTCTCTCTTTACACTCCCTTGCTATTTAATTAGCTTGGGAGAGCGAACTGTCCGAAGTGAAGCATCTGAGTAGGACGAGGAAAAGAAATCAACAAAATTATGAGATTCCGTTAGTAGCGGCGAGCGAAAGCGGAACAGCCCAAACTGAATCTGTTATGGTAACATAATAGAGATGTGGTGTTACGGGTATGGCGTATAGGATCCTGTGATCACAGCCGAAGTGTACTGGAAAGTACCGGAATAGAGGGTGATACCCCCGTAGGCGAACGAGAGTGGGATTCTGCCATATTCAGAGTAACTGGCCTTGGCAGTGGCCAGTGAAGATGGGTGAAAGTAGCATCCAAGGCTAAATATTCACCAAGACCGATAGCATACTAGTACCGTGAGGGAAAGTTGAAAAGTACCCCGGAAGGGGGGTTAAAAGCGCCTGAAACCAATCGGCTACAGACGTGTATGGCTCGAAAGGATATTCTAGAGTCATACGTTCCGTCTAGAAACACGGGCCAGGGAGATTGCTGTCATGGCGAGCTTAACCTTTAACAGAGGGAAGGCGAAGGGAAACCGAATTTGCGCATTTTTTCTTTTGAAAAAAGAGGCAATGGATCTGAAAGGGTCTTGAGTCATGGCAGTAAGGCTAGAAACCGGACGATCTAGTCCTGGATAAGACGAAGGTGAGCGAAAGCTCGCTGGAGGTCTGCAAGGGTCCTGACGTGCAAATCGGTCCTCTGATCTGGGATTAGGGGTCAAAAACCAATCTAGTCCGGTGATCGCTAGTTCCCACCGAAGTGGATCGCAGTCCTGCCTTAGCTGAGATTGCCTGTACTGTAGAGCACCGATCGGGTGGTAAGGGCTCGAAAGAGCTCGCCACTCATTCGAACTCCGAATGTGCAAGCGTCGTAGAAGCTAGGAGGCGGGTTTATGTGGGGTAAGCCTCATAACCGAGAGGGGGACAACCCAGACTAAAGTTAAGGTCCCCAAATGTCTACTAAGTGTCAAACCAAAGGGTGTTTTCGAGCAAAGACAGCAGGAAGGTAGGCTCAGAAGCAGCCACCCTTCAAAGAGTGCGTAACAGCTCACCTGCCGAGCTCGAAAGCCCCGAAAATGTACGGGGCTCAAGTAGACTACCGATACTTTAGACCGCCGACGATGTCGGTGCGTGGTAGGTGGGCGTAGTGTTTGGGTAGAAGCTGGGCTGTAAAGTCCAGTGGACCGAACTACTAGTGCAGATCCTGGTGGTAGTAACAGCAAAGCCGGGTGAGAATCTCGGCGACCGCAAGGGCAAGGGTTTCCCGGCAATGCGTCATCAGCCGGGAGTTAGCCGGTCCTAAAAACAACCTCAACAGAGTTGTTTGAATGGGAAACTGGTTAATATTCCAGTGCCTTGAAAGTTCGTTATACCTTTTTTGTCGCTTCCGGATAGGGTAAGCAGAACCGTCGTTTTGTCTAAGTATTCAAGCCTTGAGGAGTGCCGTAATGGCGAGAATTAAGGCGAGATGCGAATGGCCCTTCGCAAGAAGGGTTTACTTGATTCCAGGAGACAATGAAAGCAAAAATAGGAAGATACTTTCAAGACCGTACCGAGATCCGACACTGGTGCCCTGGATGAGAAGTCTAAGGTCTATCGGGTATACCGTATGGCAAGGGAACTCGGCAAAATAGCTCCGTACCTATGGTATAAGGAGTGCCTGCAGTTTTTACGAGGAGTAGGGACTGCAGGTCGCAGTGACTAGGGGGTCCCGACTGTTTAATAAAAACACAGGTGGTCGCTAGTCCGAAAGGATTTGTATGGCCTCTGTATCCTGGCCAGTGGCGGTACCTAAAACCTGGGTTCAACTGGGCTAAGGGCCGCTAAACGCCGGGAGTAACTCTGACTCTCTTAAGGTAGCCAAATGCCTTGTCGGGTAAGTTCCGACGTGCATGAATGGAACAACGAGGGCCCCGCTGTCCCTGCCTACAACCCGGTGAAGCCACATAACGAGGACGAACAGTCCTCGAACCTCTGTCGGGGAGAGAAGACCCTGTGGAGCTTTACTGCAGCCTGTTGCTGCGATATGGTTGCAAATGCAGAGAGTAGCTGGGAGCCGTTAAGGTCAGTTCTCCGGGACTGACATAGGCGCAAGTGTAACACCAGCCATTTGTTACCGTATCGCTAACCTGTCTATCAGGGACAACGGCAGGTGGGCAGTTCGGCTGGGGCGGCACCCCCTTGAAAATGTATCGAGGGGGCCCAAAGATTGGCTCAGGCGGGACAGAACTCCGCCGGTGAGGGCAAAGCCAAAAGCCAGTCTGACTGGATTCCCAATGATACGGGATTCAGAGGCGAAAGCCGGGCTTAGCGATCCATCATGTCCTCACTATTGGGGGCTGGTGGTGACAGAAAAGTTACCCTAGGGATAACAGGCTCGTCGCGGGCGAGAGCTCCCATCGACCCCGCGGTTTGGTACCTCGATGTCGGCTCTTCCCATCCTGGTTCTGCAGCAGGAGCCAAGGGTGGGGCTGCTCGCCCATTAAAGGGGAACGTGAGCTGGGTTTAGACCGTCGTGAGACAGGTCGGTCTCTGCCTGACAGGGGCGTGGTTGTCTGAGGGGAAGTTGCCCCTAGTACGAGAGGAACAGGGCAGCGCAGCCTCTGGTTTATCAGTTGTCCGACAGGGCAAGCTGAGCAGCTAAGCTGCTTAGGATAACTCCTGAAAGCATCTAAGGAGGAAGCCTTTCCCGAGAAAAGACAGCCTTCCGTAAGGAGAAGGGCGGCCATAGAAGATGGCGTTGATGGAATGGAGGTGTAAGTATCAAGCCTTCGGGCGAGGTATTCAGCCTGCCATCACCAATAGCCCAACGCACCTGAATCCTGTGCTGATTG